>KL662191.1:3846515-3891585 GCA_000733415.1 [Leptolyngbya] sp. JSC-1 | reverse complement strand
TTCAGCAATGATCAGCGTAGCGAAAGCAGGCGGCATTGCCATTTGCAGCACAATTACTAACTGGGCCAGTCCATGAATGCCAAATTGAGACAGGCTTAAGCCTAGCACTAGGGGAACCAGCAGCATTTTAATGCCCAGGCTGATGCTTGCCTGCTGCACACTTCCCCAAGAGCGAATTTGACTGAGCCGCATTCCCAATAGCAACAGCGATAGGGCAACCATCGTCCAGCCAATGCCTTGCATCCCTCGTTCTACTGCTACAGGAAGGGTCAATTGATTCAATCCGAGGCCGATCCAGAAGCTCCATAGGGCCGGATTGCGGATTAGCGCTAGCAGAAATTGAGTTTGGTTCGTTGCAGTCTTGCCATAATGGGCTGCTAAAAGAACACCGAGGCCATAGGCTCCCAGGGTGCTTCCTAGGGTGTCATAAAATACAGCCCAGCCGAAGTATTGGGGACCAACCAGGGCCAACGCAACCGGATAGCCCAGGTAGCCCGTGTTTCCAACCATTGCGGCCAGTAAAAAGCTGCCCTGAGAGGGAGGGTGCTGTAGCGGGTAGTGCCGCTGAGTGGGGTGATGGCGATCTGATGGAGAGCGGAAAAACGGCAGACGCAGGTGGAGTTGGACCCATAGCCAAGCCAAGCCTGCTCCTAACAGCATGGCGGCCCAGGCTGCCATCGGTGCAATCCAAACTGAGGCAGAAAGATCTGCTTGTTGCAAAAAGGTCAGGATGCTAAGAGGCACCCCAATCCAAAACAAGAACTTGCCTAGGACCAGTGGAATCGATTGTGGCAGTTTGTAGCCCAAGATCAACCCAAAAACCACCCATCCCACCAGCGGTAGGTACAGTTTCCACAGATTTTCGAGTCCAGTCATGTTTTTACAGAAACGGGATAGGGTGTTACTATTTCGCTGTCTAACGGTTTATCTAACGGTTTATCAATTAGGAATTAGGCCAACCACGGCTTGATGCAGTATAGAAAGAATTTCGTTTTGCGGTTGGCTCGCTAACATAGGGAAGGCAATTGCCCTGGTCTAGAATTGACTAGATTTGTGACAGAACCTAACGCAGGAGGATTGACTTGTGGACGATACAGGTCTACCGCAGATCTCAGATGAACTGCCTGAACTGTCAGAACTCCCAGCCCAGGATATTCCTGAGGCAGTGCGAGAAGGTACCGGAATGTCGCAGCAGACTGCAAAACGCAGTTCCTGGCTCTGGGGCATTGGTGGCTTGGGCCTTGCAGTGCTGATTGCCGTCCCTCTCGCTTTAACGTTGCGCTCCCAGCCTTCTGCCACGTCGGGTGAAGTGACCAATTCGGTTTCCAGGACTGAGTCCACCTCAGCTTCACCCGCTTCTTCGCCGCCGGAGGTGAATGCATCTACCGCTGCTGAATCGGCTCCCCTATTGGGGCATTTGCCTTACGAGGAAGCTCCTGCTGCTGAACTGGAGCCGCTGGCTCTTGACAAATCCATCAAACTTCGGCAACCGGCAGCTAAAAAATTCAATCAGATGGCAGCAGCAGCAGCAGCAGATGGGATTGTGCTTGTACCGTTATCTGGTTTTCGCTCAATAGCCGAGCAGGAATCGCTGTTTTTCGATGTCAAGGCCGAACGAGGCGAAGTGGCAGCAACGCGAGCGGCAGTGAGTGCGCCTCCAGGGCATAGCGAACACCACACAGGCTATGCGATTGATATCGGCGATGCAGACCGGCCCAGTACCGATTTGCAAGTTGAGTTTGAGAATACCGAAGCCTTCAAGTGGCTACAAAAGAATGCGGCCTACTACAGCTTTGAATTGTCCTTCCCCAAAAATAACCAGGATGGCGTCAGTTATGAGCCTTGGCACTGGCGGTTTGTTGGTGACCGGCAAAGCCTTGAGACGTTTTATCGAGCTAGAACCGAAGGCAGCAGGGCCGTAGGCGAAGAAGCCTCAGCCCCTGCTCCAGCAAATCCAAATCAGCAGCCTGGAAGCTCAGAAAAAAGTAGTTCAGAAGCGGCCAAAGGCTCAACCTCAGAATCGACCAGGTAAGGGTAGAAGTAAGGGTAGAGTAAAAGAAGGCATGCTTTAGCGTCCTGTCATTCGTCCTTATTATCAAGTAGCCCATGAGTCAGACGACCCTCAACCTCGTTGCAATTACCATCTTCACGCTGGTGATGACCAGCCTGCTGGGACCACTATTGCACCTTTCTCCATTTGTTCCAGCCGTAGTCACCTTTGGAATTTTGAGCGTAGCAACGCTGGATACCCTGAGCTGGCGCGGACAGGTTGGCAATCTAGTTGTGGATTGGTTCGCTAGTTTTTCGGCTGAGCATCGGGCGCGAGTTGTGCAGCACGAAGCCGGTCACTTTTTGGCCGCACATTTGCTAGAGATTCCAGTTACAGGCTACACTCTCAGCGCTTGGGAGTCGTTTCGCCAAGGGCAACCCGGACGGGGTGGGGTGAGTTTTGCTTTAGAACCTTTGGAATTCCAACTGCAACAGGGGCAGTCTACCCAGTTGTCTACTCAATTACTGGATCGCTTTTGTACTGTTTGGATGGCCGGGATTGCCGCTGAGCAGCTCACCTACGGTAATGCCGAAGGCGGTGGGGATGACCGACTGAAACTGCGGTTGCTATGGTCTCAGCTCAAACGACCCGACAGTGAAGGTGCCCTAAAGGAGCGGTGGGCTTTACTGCAAGCCAAGACGCTGCTGGAATCCAATCGAGTTGCCTATGATGCGCTGGTTACAGCGATGGCTCAGCGAGTGCCGGTTGAAGCCTGCAAGCAACTGATTGAGCAGCACCAAGCAACTGACACGAACGACGTTAAAAGCTGAAAATGCGAAGGGGTAGGATCGCATCCATCCCCCTCTCAGATATCAGACTAGGATCAGACTAGATTTTTCACGGTCATTGGCCTATCGGTTTCTGCCTGGGTCGTCAACCTCAGAGTTGCCTGGAACGTTAGGGCTACCAGAGGGTGTTTCGCTGGGACCGGGATAGGTTTCGCCAGGGACAATGCTTGGTCCAGTTTGGTTCATGTCATCATTCTGATCCATTTCATCCGTATCGCTGGTGTCATTTAGCGCATCTCGCTCAGGAGTGGGAGAGAGACGCCGATTGCCTGGATCATCAACATTAGAATTACCCGGAACGCTGGGGCTGCCGGAAGGAGTTTCGCTGGGGCCGGGGTAGGCTTCACCCGGAACGACGCTTGGTCCTTGGGTAGAACCACCTGTCCGATTCGATTCGTTCGAGGCTTCGCGACGGACCGGATTGCTAGGTTCAGACGCATCGGTTTCAGTGGCTTCGTTAGGGTCGTCATAGGTGGATGTGCCAGGAACGCTGGGGCTGCCAGAAGGAGTTTCACTCGGACCGGGAACACCTTCGCCGACGGTGCTGGGTCCTCTCTCAGAAGATTCAGAGGAATTCATATCAGAACCGCGCTGCATCGGCCTGTTGCTCTGATCCACGCTAGGATTGCCGTAGGCTGGATCGGTGGTGGCGGTACCAGCGCTAGGAGCGGGTGATGAAGGAGATTCAGCCTCAGCTCCGGGTCGGACATCGTAGCGAATCGTGGATTGGGCTAGAGCAGGCAGGCCAACCAATGCTGCAACTGCACTTGCACTAACAAAGCTGATCGCTTTTGTGCTCAATGAATTATGGCGAATATTCATGATTTTGCTCGTTTGATAATTGGCTTTCACGTACTCTTATGCAGCTTAAAGATTGCGATCGTGACAAGCCTCTGCCCAAAGAACAAGTTATTTCATTGATTACCTTTGCCTAAAGAAACACTTCACTCGCTGCTTGATATCTGGAATTCTCGCTAAATTTTTCTCATCTACTACTAAAGCTATACAAAAGCTGTATCTTCTGTAGGAGTTTGAGGATGAAAATAATCATAAATTTGCTGTGCCATTTTCGGTCCAATGCCAGGTACTTCGGCAATTTGCTGCGGTGTCGCTTCGCGTAGATAATCAATGGACCGAAAGTGGGCCAAGAGCTGTTTCTGGCGATGATGGCCCAGCCCAGGGATTTCATCTAAACGAGAACGCCGCATCCGGTCGCTGCGCTGCTGACGATGGAAACTGACGGCAAAACGGTGAGCCTCGTCTCGTAGGCGTCGCAAAAGCTGAACTCCGGGTTGCTCGGCATCGGTTTTCAACGGCAACGACTCTCCCGGCAGAAAGATTTCTTCCCGCTGTTTGGCCAAACTAACCACTTTCACCTCTTCTAACAGGTTCATTTCGCGCAGCACTTCTACCACCGCCGAAAGCTGACCTTTGCCGCCGTCAATCATGATTAAATCAGGAAAATCCGCATCTGGCTTAGGAGAGAGTACGCTGCTCGAATTTGCCGCAGCAATTGGCTTAGAAGACGAGTTATTGATTTCCTTGCTTTTGTCATACTTGCGAAAGCGCCGCCGAATCACCTCCGCCATGCTGGCAAAATCGTCAGAGTGACCGGCTCGCACTGTGGGGTTTTTGATTTTGTAGTGGCGGTAATGCTGTTTGGCAGGCAATCCATCGATGAACACCACCTGGGAAGCTACCGCATCCGAGCCTTGAATGTGGGAAATATCGTACCCTTCGATCCGGTGCGGTAAATCGGGCAGATCCAGAATATCAGCCAAATCGAGCATGGCTTGATTGTTGCGGTCGGCAAAACGCTGTGTGCGGGCCAGTTCATAGCCAGCGTTGCGCTCTACCATTTCGATCAGGTCAGCTTTCGATTGGCGCTGCGGCACGTAAATACTTACCTTACGCCCTTTTCGGGTAGACAAAAACTCGGCTAGCATTTCGCCTTCGGGCAATTCGTGCTGAGTGAGAATTTCTGCTGGAATTTCCACCGGATCAACTGTGGCAAAGTGCTCTTCCAAAACGCGCTGCAAAATCGCACCCGGCGTACCGGACTGGGCATCGGCCACAAAGCCCAATCGTCCTACTAACCGTCCGGCTCGCACCTGAAAGAGCTGCACACAAGCATGATGATCATCCGCCATCAGGGCAATGGCATCGCGGGAAACCGTATCATCCGGCAGCGCCACCTTTTGATCCGCATTGAGGGACTGAATCGCTTTGATTTGATCGCGCAGTCGAGCCGCATATTCAAAGTTCAGCTCTTCAGCAGCCTTCTCCATCTGGGTTGTTAAGACTTCTTCTAGCTCTTTGGTGCGTCCCTGGAAAATCATCGCCACTTTTTGCATAATTTTCCGGTACTCTTCGGCAGAGACGAGCTTTTGGCAAACGCCCATACAGCGACCAATATCGTAATTGAGGCAGGGCCGATCTTTGAACAGAGGCTGGGGCCGCTGGCGCAACGGAAAAATTCGCTTGATCAATCGAAGTGTACTGCGGAGGGCAAACACATCGACATAGGGGCCATAGTAGCGGTCCTTAGCGTTGCCCAAATGGCGTTTGCGGGTGATAAAAATGCGCGGATACTCTTCGCTCCAAGTAATGCAGAGATAGGGATATTTTTTGTCATCCTTGAGCAGGACGTTGAAGTGGGGCTGGTGCTGCTTAATCAGGTTGGCTTCCAGGGCCAGCGCTTCGGCTTCGGTATCGGTGACGATAAACTCGATTTCAGCCACCTGCATCACCATCAGGGCAATGCGCGGATTGTGCTCGTGATTGTCCCGGAAGTAGGAGCGTACCCGTGCCCGCAGCTTCTTGGATTTGCCGATGTAGAGAATCTGATCGGTGGTGTCGCGCATGAAGTAAACGCCCGGTTCTGGCGGAATTTCCTTCAAGCGAGCTTCGAGGCGATCGGGGTCTTTGATCAGGGGGATCAGCTTGGTGGGAGCGGTCATAGGGGCAGGGCGTCCTATCCGGCTTTTGGTAGCTACTTTCTAGCATACTGTGTTGCTTTACTGTTGCTTTACTGTTGCTTTACTCGCGCAGTGACGGACGCCCGAATGGATTGGGAGAGATTTCCTGGTTTTAGTGATCCTCAGTTGAAAACCTGGTTTCAATCGGGTTGGATGCAGTGGGCGGGCGCTCAATCACTCCCTCACTGTAGCCCAGATCGTAGAGGCTTGCGGCTTGCGGGTCTTGCTCTGGCGGATGTTTGGGCCGCTTAAACCAAGCGTCTTCCTTACCCACGTTAAACCAGTCTTCTTGAGTCATCCAGCCTACATCATTAACCATGCTTGCTGTCCTCTTGAGAATGCTTCTGCCTCTCATTTTAAAGACGCATTTTCAAGCCGGTTCGGGAGGAAGCACCTGCTCTGAACGGCTGCTCTGCTTCTCTCACGCAAAAGGTCGCTCGCCCTCTTCCCAAGTCCAAACCATTGTCATGGTCTCGACCAACCACTGATTGTTCTGTTTCACCAGTTCGTGGGTATAGTAACCGCCCAGGGTCCACACTGATTTTGTTGGATCAAGCGGAACATGGCGGGCTTGAAAATGGCAAAGACAGGTGGCGCTGTCTCCAGTGATGGTAATCGAGTGACTGCCGAGTAGGTGCTGTGTTGTTTTGAAGGTGCTTTCAAAAACTGATTTCCACTGTTCTACTAAGGCATCTGCTGCGATTGTCTCTGGTTCTCCACCAGTTAGAGACGTGTAATCAACGTGGATCTGTTCAGTGAAGCAAGCTTTTACCGCGTCCCAATTGCGCAGGTCTGATAAGATGGCAATCCGGTTCACGGCGTTGGTGATTTCCAAACCATTCATCGCGTGTTCTCCTGAAGACCGTGGGTTTTGAGGAGGCCGTTGCAGCAGCTAAGAAACCAGTACTGCCAGTCAGACTGGTAACGAGAATGTGACGACGATTGCAGGTGAGATGATTAGATATCATAGGTCTTAACATTTACTATGCTGTCATCTATTCTGTTCACAGATCGATTGAAAACTATTTAGAGCGTTTGTTTCAGATGCTCAACAGCTGTTTGTACAGCTTGATTAACTGAAATGTGACTCGATTAGCACTGGGCTGTAAAACACTCGTTTCCATTACGATTGCCTCTCCTTCAATACCTGGGACACTGGGTGTTGATGCAGACACTTGGGATGCAAAACCTTGTAATTCAAAAGCTGGCAGCAAAACGGAATCAGCGCATCCTAGCGAGCAGACATTGAAACCAGAGCTGAAATAGCTTTCATCACCGTTTTCCTTCATTAAGTGAATGCTTTTACTGTAGGGAGAATCACCCCGCAGGTCACGCCCGATTCTTGCGGTATTTTGTCAAAATCTTGCGCTAGAGGATGCAATGGTTCAAATAACAATCCAGACAGCAACTAGCAAAACGTAATGACCAAAAATCAAAAAAGGGTGGGACTTGCCCACCCAATCAGTTGGTTCATTTCATGGGTTCAATTCAACCGGCTCAATCTAGTTCTATTGAGCTTCGGCGGCTTAGCAGTTCATTTACTAATTCGTTCAATTTAGCTCAACTGTCAGCGTGCTGCTTGCGTTTGCCAAATTTTACCATTGCTGCTCCCGCTAGAGCCAGTGCAGCCATTGTTCCAGGTTCAGGTACCTCAGTTGGCGTTGAGCCGATTTTAATTTGAAATCCTAGATTCGAGTTTTGAGGCATAGCATCCCCCCAATCTAGCATTGCCTTACCGGTTAAGGTAAACGCCTGGTTGTTTAAACCTTTAACGCGCAAATAGTCCACATCTCTAGTTTTCTGGGCTGTTATCTCGCCTCGACTAAACGCAGACTGAAGCGAAGCTGTATTTGCCCCACCCAAACTCAAATCACTCAGCACCACCTTACTGAAACTCGTGTTTTGGTTGGGGTTATTCGGCTGTTGAGCATTGGTCCGCAGTCCAGCGGCTGTACGAATCATCAAGTCAGTAATCGGACCTTTTGCCGCGTCCACATTGAGTGTAATTTTCTGACTGCCGATTTGGTAGATCAGCTGGGTGCCCGTGTATTGCAGCAAAAAGTCTACGAAGGTATTTTTCGTCCAGGTATGACCTCTACCGCTGCCAGCAATAAAGCTATTGGAATAATCGGTTCCTGCCGAGTTGTAGTTGCTGCTGAAGGCACCCGATTCCCAAACCCCAGCTTCTGGATTGCTATTACCAGCACGACTCTCAACCACGTACTTAGCGGTGAATGTTTTCTGATCACCTTTAGCGTATTTCTGATTGTAATCGATGTCATCAAAAATTCCATCTCCAGTCAGATCGGCAGGAGATGCAAAACTAAAGGCTTTAACTGGACTGGAAACTGCGAACAGACCCAGAGTACTCAGTGAAAGTGCAAGGAGTGAGCGACGAAAATTCATTTTGATATTGATCCTCCAAAGGGTTCAACCATATCTTGCGTGCGGTCTTGCCAATTGCGAACGCAGCAGATACAACACCTTTAGAGTTCAATTCTTTTTCGCTAAACGCTCAGTTTTCGCTCAAGGTTCATGTTGATTTGATATAACCCTTGCTCACTTGAAGTTCTAGCCTCTATTAGCGGTAGGACCAGCCTCTGATCCTACCTGTTTTAGCCTGTCTCTCCGTGCTATTACTAATTGCACCAGAACGTAGATTATCTCTTTTAATTAGTCATTCGTAATTTTCCCAATCCGGCTCAAGCACGAGTTCTGGAAATTACTGAATCCTCAAATTAAGCAACTCAGCTGTCACAATATATGCCCCTATTCTTCAATCTCCTTCAAACAATCCGGATCCACATAATGGCAAGTCGCTTCATCTTGGCAGATCAACGCCCAGCCCGACTGGTCGATCCCAAGAAACTTGTAAATCCTTTCTTGAATAAAGTGGCCTTTATGGTTGCGCGTTTCAAACGCTACTTCAACATCACATTTGTCTGTCGTAATCATGATCGTTACTCCCCCATGTAAAGATCTGTACGAAAAACTATCTTCAAAGGTTTATCAAACTACATAAAAAGAAGTTACCATTTGATTCCTTTGAGTTAATTTGATCTTATCTTTAAACCTATAAACCCATCATTAAGTTCAATGAATAGAAATTCCGCAAAAGTAATATGTTAGCCCCTAGGCGAAAGGGGGAGCTGAAGAACTCCCCGCACATCCAGCAGCTAAAAGCATTCACCGAGTGAAAGGGTAAGGAAGTCTCCTGCCATCTGTAATGCTAGGACTGTAGGATCTGACCAAGCATGCGATTGGGCAATTTACCTGAATTTGGGATAGAATCTCAGGCGTGTTTCGGGTAGAGGGGCGGCCAGCCGCAACACCTTTTCCAGCAGTCGCGGCGCGATTCGGTTAGCCCATACTGCTAAATGGCTCTGCCATCCCACCAGAATTTCGGGGGAGTCCTTCTGCAGGCCAGCGATCAGGGCTTGCGCCACTCGCTGCGGTGTTGTAGGAATCACCCAACGAAACCAGATTAAATTGCGGGTCATATCGGTATCGGTAAGAGACGGCAACAAGGCAACGACCCGAATATTGTGACCTGCTAGTTCACTGCGCAATGCTTGCGTGAAGCCCACAATAGCAAACTTCGTTGCCGAGTAGGTCGCCATAGTCGGAGCGGCTACCTTACCCATGAGGCTAGAAACATTCACGATTGTGCCCTGTCGTTGCGCTACCATCCGGCGGGCGATCAAATGGGTTAGGGTATACATTCCTACCAAATTAACTCCAATTTCCTCCTGCACATGGGCCAATCTTGATTGCAAGAAGGGAGTCTGATGAGCAATCCCAGCACAGTTGACCAGCAAATGAATCGGGCCATAATCCCGCCAGGTTTGGGCAATTGCAATATTCACTTCAACCGGTTGGGACAAATCTAATGGCAAGATGATCGATTCTGCACCCAATGCTTCAACCTCCTTGGCGACAGCGACAAGGCGTTGATGATCTCGGGCCAGCAGCAGCAACCGTTTGGCTCCATGTTTGGCCAGTTCCAGCGCAATTGCACGTCCAATGCCACGAGAAGCTCCGGTCACGAGCACCGTTTTTCCTTGAATATTCATCTCAAGAACCTCCAGAATGGTGTCGATTCTGCACTCAACAAAAATGCAGAACAACTGAGAACAACTTCAGTAATACTTCAGTGACATTTCGACGATATGAGCTTGATACCGCTACTCAGTATTAGGGCGATATTCTTACGGGAATGTGCTGCTATATCTTGTATTGCTGTCTCTACGCTACAGCTGTAGTCACGGTTGCATTAGAGTAGAACAAAGCAATAACACTGAAAACAATACTAGTGTGCACTTGTGAACCCAGCGCTGATCTTCTTAACCCCCAATAAATATGAGCTAGATTCATGAGCTGCAAAAAGCTAAACCATTGCTTCTAGCAGCTAAACAGTACTGGTTTCTACAGAACAAACTGCACTTGATAGGTAAGGTTTTGGACTTGAAGCCAGTTTTGGATGGGATCCATAAGTTGACCTCCTATATTCCTACAACAGTCGTACCTATTTGGCGTACCTATTTGGCGTACCTATTTGGAATCACCAGGACTCTCCAACGCTAGCAAGGGGATCAAAATCCTGCAATATTTCTTAACGAAAAAGCCGATACTTTACATAAGTTTACATTTGGTTCATTTGATTTTGTGCCCCATTATGCTTAGCTTAGTGCTGATCGATTTTCGGTAGGGCGTGGTTTGACTTTATTAAGGACTTTATGGAAAGGACTTTATGGAAAGGAAGTGAGGCAATCCGATCCATGCTTTATTGCTCCGTTCATTGACTGACTAGGCTGATTGATTGAGAAAACTTCTGATGCTGGCCTGCTAAGGCTGCGTCTATCCAGACAAAATCTGCGCAGGCGAGGTAATCAATCAAACTAATACAACTTGCCTGTCAACTGGATATTTACGAAATTCTCGCGGTTACTTCATCGCAAATTAGCCATCCATTCAGATAATCAGGATAGCCTGAAGAGAAGGATTCTTTACCGGATCCTACCCAGGTAACGAGACAGGCAGATGTGGGGGCTCATGATCTGCCTGTCTCTCTTGGGGGTAGTGCATGACTTCAATGCCAGAATGAGCGATTTCGGTTAGGCTGAGGATCTGAATCCAGCCAGTCTTGCAGTTTCTCACGCCATTCCCTATCCTCGAACCAATCTTCCAGCCACTCCCCGGCCTCTTCGGTCAAATCTGCGATTTTGGGGCTGAACATTTCAACCAGGGGATCGCCCACAACTCTGACGATCAATCCACTGATAACGGCTATCATCAACAGGCCAAACCAGTCAAACTGCTTGTTTGTTTTAGGCTGCATACGCTTGAAGCCAATGCGGTCAATGGTCGGTCATGCTAGCATAGCGAACTATTCAGCCAACGTTCTAGTGAATCTTCCAGTTTTGCTGGCAACTCTGGCCTTTAAAACACGTCATGCCAGTGATAGGATGCCGTTGAGTCTTTCTCCGAATACTGATCATGGCTGCAACGCTGAAGGAATTTTTAGAAGCTTGTGAATCGCTGGGCCTCCTGCGGATGATTGTGACTAGCAGTGCGGCAGTTTTAGAAGTGCGGGGTACCATCAGCAAACTGTTTTATGCTGAGCTGCCCAAGGGCAAATACGCCAACATGCATCAGGAAGGCTATGAATTTCACCTGAATATGGACAAAATCACTCAGGTGAAGTTTGAAACCGGCGAAGCCAAGCGCGGCAACTTTACGACCTACGCGATTCGCCTTCTAGATGAGCAAATGGAACCCGCTCTGAGCCTGTTTCTACAATGGGGTAAACCGGGAGAATATGCGCCTGGTCAGGTGGAAGCATGGCATGCCTTGAAGGAACAGTACGGCGAAATCTGGCAGCCGGCCCCGGTAGAGGCCCTGTGAGATGAAACTATGAAATGGAAATGGCGTTTGGTTTGGTTGGGCGGGCTGTTGCTGCTATGGCTGCTCTGTAGCGGGATTGCGTTGGCGGCATCGAGCCAATCACCGTTGGCCACACGAATTGAACAGTATCCCAACTGGCAAGGTAAGCCTCCGGTCCAACCTGCTCAAGGCGATCTGATCTATCCGGACTGGTTTGCTGGCGAATGGATAGTTACAACCACACTGGTAGACATGACCGCACCGCTCGCGCCAGAGATCGTGACACCCGGATTTGAGAGTAACCGGCAGTTCCTCAACCAGCCGATTCACTTTCAGGTGCGGTTCGTTGAACCTCAGCCGTCTGGATTGATGCGCGTCTCCGCTCAATCGAAGCTTCAATCAAAGCATTGGGTATCCGATCGGGCATACAACGGCATGCAGTTGGCGAAAGCCTATTTGGGTGAGCGAGCGGTGCAGGCCGTCAAAGTTGATCCCGCTAATCCAAACCGCCAGATTACGCTACTCAAGGGGGATCGGCAGTTAGTTTCTACTGTCACTGAGCGGGCCACTGAAACACCTACGCTGCATGAATTTATCACAACTGAGTTTTTCCGGCAGGAGTTTCGCGGTGCGCCCCAACTTTACTTCAACGAAGTCGAAAACACCACGGCTTACAGCTATCAACCCAATCCTGATCAGACTGACCAACCGCTCATTGTTGCCGATCAGTTTACGGCTATCTACCTGTCGCCTCAGGATCCCGACTATTTCAAAACCCTTGCCAGCGACAATCCCTTTTCGTCGCCTCGTCCGGTGGCTCTGTATCGCTATCGGATGGAATTTCGCCAGCCTGTTATGGCTTCCCGCTCTTACGCGGCTGCAACCGCCCCAGCAGTTCCTTCAACTCAGTCAAGTTAGGTCGTTGGCCTCCATAGCGCCAGTGCACATAGGCTTGGGAGATTTCGTTAATCGCCTTTGCCTGTTCGTTGGGGTAACGGGTCCGACAGTCAGCCGCATATTCTAGAGGAGTTTGGGCAGCCTGTTTCTGGAGTCCCTGCCGTGCCAGATATTGCAGCATCTGTTGGTAGATGGCCTCCATCGGCGGCAGTTTGGCCAACCTGCGACGATAGCGCCATGCCTGCCAAGCACTCCATCCCAGCCAGCCCAAAAACGCCAGACCAGTAATCAGGCCAATCCCGAAGAGCATTCCTACCCAACCTTGGGAAAACAAAGTCGTTAGGGCCATTAACCCCCAGCCCAGTCCAGCCGCTATTTGCTCGAACAGTTGATTCAGCCAGCCGGTCAGTGGCGAAGGTAACCAGCCAGCCACCCAGTTCCAAAATTGCTGCAAAACGCCAAAGCTGCTGGATTCTTCGATCGAAGCCGGCAAAAGTTCGTGGCCGGGAATTGGATCGAAAGCGAACCAGCCGTACTTATGGAAATAAACTTCCGTCATGGCATGGGCGTCCACATTGCGGACTACGTAGAATCCGGTGAAGGGATTGAATCGGCCAGCGCCAAATCCCATCACTAGCCGAGCTGGGATGCCAATCGAGCGCAGCATTACCGTTAGCGTCGTCGCGAAATGATCCGGGTAGCCGCCGTTGTACTGAGTTAGAAAGGCCAGCGCCAAATCCTCATTTGGTTCAAAAAAAGGTAAATCGGGCTGAATTTTGTAGTTTTGCTTTAAGTACTGAGCCAGATAGAGTGCTTTTTCGTAGGGCGTAGTTAAAGGTTTAGGAGCGCGGGCCAGAATGGCTTCGGTTTGCTGCCGCAACGGTTCTGTCACCCTCGATGGCAGCTGCAAATAATAAGTGCCGATTGAGGCGGGTGGACGGACAGGCGCTTGGTTCAGCCGTGTCCGGTCCCGATAGGGGACTTCCGAAACGACGGTATAGGTCAAGCCTTCCGACAGAGAAACGGGCGACCGCAATCCGCTTTCCTTGTCTATTGCCACTACATTGGTTGGGAAGTAAAGTTCCTTCGGTTCGTACAAGACGGGAATCAAATTCGGCAAATCTGAAACAACCGTGTAGGTTTGAATCACTTCTTTTGTGCGGTTTAACGTTACCGACCACGGCAGGCTAAACCGAAATGACCACTCTGGCCGCTCCAGTTTTTCCACCTGCTCTTCTGCGTTGCGTGAAATTTCCCATCCCTGGCCGGTGTAGCGATCAAACGCCAACACGCGCCAAAAGCCTGGTGCCTGAGAGCGAACCCGCATCACTACTCGCGGCGTCATCGTGCCCCGCAGATTTTGATTGATTTTGCTGTTGAAGCCGTAATAGAAGTCTTTGTTGAGTTCACCTGGCCCCGTCGCTGAATTCAGACCTGGGGAACTCCCACCGCTGCCTGTACCATTATTTCCTTCCTGGACATAGCCTGGATTGATAATGGTGCTACTGTTGTACTGCTGTGGCAACGGAATCGGCGCACTCACTGGAAAGGATCGCAACTGATAGCCTGGTAAACGCGGCATTATTAGAAAAATGACCAGCCCCAAGCTCAGCACAATGGCCAAAAATTGCCCGAAGCGCTTCAACGTCAACCCTAAACCTAGATGAACACCTTGAGTTGGCAATCCCAACCGCGAACGGTAGTCGAGCACCAGCACGGGAATGGCAATCGCCAAAAACAGCAGCAGCAGGGGAGCAAAAGTTAGGGTTTGGCTAAGAGTGGCCGCCACACCCAGCAAAATTAAACCAATCACCACCGAGTAGCCCAAATCTTTCCGGCGTGGCAGATCGAAGCTATGAAACACCTGGAGATGAATCAGCAGCGTTGCTAGAGCGAGTCGCGTATCGTTGCGCTCTCCCCATAGGCGCACAAAAAAGACGCCCAGCGCAATCAGCATGGCGATGGCAATACAAAATTTGACTGGAATATTACGTTTGCGGCGTTGGTACCAGCTCCAGGTAGCCCCGAGCGCACTGACAGGAACTGCCCACAGACTAATTCTGAGCGTATCGGCACTGTCGGCGGCAGCCAAGTCTGTGGCTAAAATTCCAACCGTCACCAAGGCTTGTACTAGAATGCGCAACAGAAGTGAGTCTTCTGGCTCTGGGCGCGGTTGCTCCTCAAGCCGCAGCCAAATTTGTTTTAGAACAGGAAGATTCAGTAAGGCTGGAGTAGAGGACTGACGTTGGTGCAAAGGGCTAGACATCGAGCAACAGCAAAACAGTAGGAGTATCATTTCTAACCCCTACTGTAACCAAACCCTATAGGAGAGTGGGAGACCAGCCGCTGAAAAAGGCAATATTACACAAGCACCCCACCACCGAACAGGCCAATTTCTTGCATCAGCAACTAGTAAACGATGAGCAATGCTCTAGCCCAACTTATATTTGCTGACCCAAACCTACTCAAGCTAGTTCTGGAGTAAGGTGAACGGCAAACACAAATGGCGATTGATGAGCGGCCTCTAGTTCGACCTCTAGCCCATAGGTTTCACCTGCGCTTGCATAGCTCAACTCCAAACTCAGTGTTTCTGACTGAGAGCAAGTTTCTGTCACCTCTTGGGACTGTCCTTTCATGGTTAGCCGACCCGGTGCAGGCAGCCAGGCTTGAATGCGAATCCGTGCTGCTTCCGGCTGATACTCAACGTTCAATACCAGTTCACCGGCTGCTGTCAACCACTGCCGCTGAGCGTGTGGATAGTCCGCCGATACCTGAATTGTCATGGCATCTAGAACCTGCCGTGCTGCCAGTAAGGAGAGCACCATTTGCTGAGTTGGATTGGCGAGTTCGTAGCTTTGCGGCAGCGTGTTAGCCGGAAGGGTTTGACTGGGACTGCGAACGGGTTCTGCCAAAACCTGTCCCGCCCAATAATTGAGAGTGGGTAAATCTTCAGGAAAGAGGTTCTCTACAGCCCGGACGAGCTTCACTCCCTCGCGTAGCGAAGCAGTAGCCAGCTTACGACATTCGGCAAAGATTTGCTCGAGGATGGGTTCTGGCAGGGCAATGGGTAGCCTGAGCGCTTGCAATTGCGTAGCCCAGAACGAGGTGGACATGGCTTCAGCACCCATCAGGTCGGGCTGTTCAGACTCGTAGTCCCAGAGTCTGGATTCCCAGGGAAATAAGGGTGGGTTGCGCTCAATTTCCGCTCGCAGGCGGCGCTTAATAATGGCATAAAAACGATCTTGCACAGCAGGTATTTCTCCGAGTTCTAATGATGAAATGTCCTCAGTAAAAACGGCACTCGATTCAGGCTGGTCAGCCCTTATGGCCTCCACTTCTGAATCCAGTGGATCAGTGTGAGGCTGCAAATCCACTGTCCCGGACTCTTCCGAACCCGCAGTTGGGCTGGAGTCTTTCCCTGATGGCGCTGTAGCCGGGTCTGGTTCTTGCAATAGCCAAGCCAAAAACTGATTTATGGCTTCTGCGTCTTTATTCATCAGTTAATGCACCTGCTCCGGATATTAAATTGTTGCGAATTTCCCAAGCTTGTTCAAGTAATTTGGTCCATTGTTTTTGAATTTGGGTAGGAGTACAGCTTAAAATCTGAGCAATCGCCTTGTCATCCATTCCTTTTTGCTTAAGTTGGAGCAGTTCCTGCTGCTGAGGCGTAATGTTGGTTTGGAACATTTGCCATTCTTGCGGTGTTAAGCCCAGGTTGCGCTCCAAATCCGCTTCTAACCACTGATGGACCAGTTCCCAGTTATGGGATAGTGCAAATCGAATCAGATGATACTTGAACCGCTGCTGTAAATAGTCGCGCTGGCGGGGCGTTAGACCCAGAATCGCTTCAATCTCATTCGCGGGTAGATCCTGGAGCCGCAGGGCAAAGTAGTCCGCACAGTCCTGCTGCTGTCGTTCCTCCAGATAGCGCATCAGTTCCTTGATCACCTTCTTGCGCAGGGTGTCTTCGGGTAGCTCTGGCTCTTGAGCCATCATTTGTTCCCGCACTTGCGGTAGCGAAACCGCACTCCGGTTCTCCCCTTCTCCACCCCCTTCGGCAGCTTGCTCAATATCCACCATTGTTTCAGGAGGTTGCTGCTGCGAAAACGTCTGTGCTCGTAGAATAATCAACTGCTGGCTGCGGCGACCCGGTAGAGGAATGCGACGTTTGCCGTAGCGTTCGGTAAATGCCATGTACTCCGCCAGCTCCAGCAGGGTGCGGGGCCGATAGGTGGGTGGCAACTGATTTTCCCGCCGGAAGGCGTTCAAAGATTCGATATAAAATCCTTGTAAAAAATCTTCAATCAGCGTTAGGCGAGCCTGATAGCTGGACTGCACTTGGGGCGGCGTAATGTAGCGATAAACCACCGCACTGAGACCACTATGCAATTCCACCCGTCCGCGATGGGAGCCGAGCTGATGATACTTCAAGCACTGCTTTAACCGATGACGCGCTAAGCTGATAGACCAAGCTTCAATATCTCCTGAGGCTTGAATACGCTGACTTTCCGAGCAAATGCGGTCCACTTCCTCGGTAATGCGAGTAGCGACTTCCCGACATTTCTGCTCAGAAGAGTGAGTAGACTGCTTAAGCTCGCCCAATATGAGCTGAAAAACCGCCTCCACGCTTCTTTCGCTTGCCTCCCCCTGATGGTCGTGTTGGCTACAAACCTAGCATACCTGACAGTGACCGACGCTTAATGAATACATCATTCATCAAACCCTCGTAATTTCCCGGAGTTTGGCGCAGAAAAATTGACCAAAAATTTGCATTTGATCGGGAACTTGATATCAGATTGAGCCGCAATGGCAGAATTGCCAGAGTGTTGCTTTTGTCGGCGTTGAACGGCTAGAGCCTTCTGATTAGCTGAAGTTAGCTGAAGTCAATCGCGCTCAACGATTAAGGACCTATCCGAAAACCCCGAAAGGATTTTGAAATTCAAAAACTCTGACGGGTTTACTGACTTGCAGCCAGAGAAATCGGGTAGGTAGTAAGCAGGCCAACCAGGTTATTTCAGGTTCTACAGTGCTAGTGCCTTGCCGACGGTGAGCTAGATGCCCGCACTCTATTTACCTAAAGTTTGGTTGACTTACGGGTGATCCCTGTTTAAGATGCCCAAAATTGGAGTAAATCTAACAAGAAATCAACCGATTAGACTGGTAAGTGAGCTGTTTAAGAAGGCCGCAGGTCAACCATAGGTAATTCCCAAGGTGAATGAGCCGGTTTGCCGTTTTCCTGAATTTCACTTGAACCATTCAACAATTGTTTATCAACTTGTTTATTAACTGCCCATTGGATGACTGATGACTATCGACGAGCAAATCCAGCAACTGATTGAGCAAGCCCCTCTCTATGGAGCTAAAACGGATGAGATCCAATTGATTGCTCCTGTATTCAAAGCGGTTGCTAATCAGCTTCAGTATTCGCAGTACTACATTTTGCAGAATCTAGAGCAGAACTGGGTGATGACAACCCTAAAGCACCGGACCCAACCGAATGTCACCAAAAATGTGGTCTATGCCTATCCATCGCTGAATGCCGTCAAAACCAGTGTTGCCACCGAGGATCCACAAATTATGGCACTGCCGGTTCCGGTGATTCAGATTTTGTTTCAGCTGCTGGCAATGGAACCTGTTGATAGCGTTATTTTCTTTGGCCCAGTTGTCGATCAAACGGGCACTGAGGTGAGCCGGCAAGGGTTGCGCCAGTCCATCGAACAGTATGTTCAATCTCTACGCGGTCAGTCTAGTTTGCCACCAGGTATTGCTTAATTAGAGCCTATCCGAAAACCTCGAAGAGGGTTTGAACTTCGAAAACTCTGATGAGTTGACTGATTTGCAGTCAGAGAAATCGGATAGGTAACTAGTATGAGCTGATATGAGCAATTTAATACAGTCGGCTCAATACGTAGTCAGCTAACTCAATCAAGGCTTGTCGTGATTCCGATGGTGACAGATCAGATAGGTGTTGAACTGCCTGCTGAGCATGATGGGCAGCTAACTCACGGGAACGTTCAATGCCCCGACTGTCTTCAATCAAAGCAAGAGCCTGTTCCAAATCTCCTTCGTGGGCAAATTCACGCTCGATCAGCTTTTCGAGGTAGGGTTTTTCTTCTAAAGCGTATAGGGCCGGAGCAGTTAGATTGCCGCTTTTTAAATCTGAACCGGCAGGTTTGCCGAGTGCCTCACTAGAGCCAGTGAAATCTAAAATGTCATCCACTATCTGAAATGCTAGCCCGATATGGCGACCATAGCTGTAGAGGTGCTGGGCCTGCTCTGCCGAGACGCCGCTCAGCAATCCTGCTGCTTTAGAGCTGTTAGCAATTAAAGAAGCGGTTTTGTAATAGCTTTTTTCTAAATACGCCTCGATTGATAAACTAGCATCAAATCGATTTAGGCCCTGCTGAATTTCGCCTTCTGCCAGATCCATGATCACCTCAGACAGCAGCTTGACTACAGCCAAGTTATCAAGGTTAGCCAGATACCAGGACGATTGGGCAAACAGAAAATCACCTGCCAGAACCGCAACCCGGTTCCCAAAGCTGCTGTGAACCGTTGGTACTCCCCGCCGTAACTCTGCTTCATCAATCACATCATCATGAACCAAGCTAGCCGTATGGATCATCTCTGTAATTTCGGCTAGGCGACGATGTTTGGCAGTAATTTCCTGATTTGGCATTGTAGCTCGCGAGAGCAAAAACACAATTGCTGGCCTCAGCCGTTTTCCACCTGCCCCAAATAAATGCTCGGCAGCTGCATAGAGGATGGGATGCCGTGCTCCGACCAATTGCTTCAGGTTTTCAGTTAGAAGGCGCAGATCCGCTTCAACGGGAGAAAAGAGGGAGGTAGCTGAGGTCATGGATAAGCTGACGCTGGCGTTAGGTTACGAAATTTTACATATCTTACCTTTATTTTAAGCTAAGCCTCCGGGGAAAGGCGTGGATCGACAAGATTTTCTGAAAGATTCCTAGCGCCTCCCTTGATTAGAGCCGATTCGAAAACCCCGAAGCAATTTTGGAATTCAAAAACTCTGACGAGTTGACTGACTTGTAGTCAGAGGAAGCAGTCAGAGCAATTGGATAGATAGTTAGTACAACTGATTAGCGCAATTAGTTAGCGCAACTAAAGAAGCAATTTGACGAATCAATTGACGGACCGCTAGTGGTTAAAGCCGGACTCATGGAGGCAAAACCCGCTTCTGGTCTACTCGGACCTATAAGACAATCGAAGTTGGAGGGGTTGTACAGAGGAGCCACTCACGTCTATCAGGGCCATAGCAAACGATTGTCAATTCAATCTAGGGTTGGTCTGGCATAGATAGGCTGGGGTTAGTTGGGTCAAACGCTATATATAGGTTTTGAACCATTTCTGTGGGCTTTGTGAAAACCCGTGTTTGGTGGAGTTCTGCAAGCCCAAAAGCAAGGGCAAAAAATGTATGAACTTAGTTGAAAAATTGCCCCAACAACACTAGAATCCTATGCTAGTCTGATAGATAGGAATTTCAAAATTTCATAAATTCAGTGCGAGCGGGCAGATTTATTTCAGCCTACTGATGCTAGTGTCAGAACCCAGTCTATTTTTCGGTCTGCGATCGATTTTTGGCTTATTGGTTCTAGTGGCTGAATGGAGTTCCTGATTTCAGGGTTGTTCCTCTGGGATGAGGCAATTTTTTGCTTTGTTTTAGAAGATCCATTCAGTGTCAGTGGGTTAGAGGGCATGTATGTTCGATTGGTCGATATCCTTGTGATGTCGGCGACTCTTAGCATATTCTCACAACCCCGCGACTCTGTATTTGTGCGAGTCTTGATGCTCCGCCTTACTTTGTCGTCCTTGCATCTGATTGTTGAGTTGACTTATGGCTTATGACGCAATTCCTCTAATTATTCCTATACTGGCTACTGGCTATGTTTTAACTGTTTACGTGTTGCTAAAACTAGCCGAACGATCACGCGCTTAGTCCCATTTCTATAAATAGTTCTAGGTAGGCCATCCTACACGATTGATTCTAAACGATTGATACGATTGACTGACTATTCAGAGCTAACTTGTTCAGCCGCTAGTGGCTTGTGACCTAACACAAGCGAGCTAAGGCTGCATCTACCTTGTTTTTATTTCTGTTTCTATCGCAATTGATCAGTTAGCAAGATGCAGGTACCTGGAAACGGTTTCGACCAAATCCTTGTATCTGCATTTGTTTCTACTGGCCTTCAGAACTTCAGAAAAGGAGATCTGGCAGAGGATAGGCTTTTAAGCTGAATTGTGTATTGAGATATACAATTTGTATGACAATCAACTTCAACAGCGTGAGACCGCAGTTTATCATCTTGTATTGCTAGCAGTTGCTCTACTACCTCATACCCAAAATTCAAATCTGAATCTCATGCCCCTCTTCTAGCTTTGGCTTTTAACACCATCCCGACTTTTGGTACTCAAGTAAGGTGCAGCAAACCGAGCTACATTGACTTGTTGTACCAACGGAGCACAGCCCAACCACTGCACCGATAGTTGAGTGAATGTTTGAGGGCAACCGCTGACATAGAACTGCGTTGGCACGGCTGGACGTATACTTCTCAACCCCAACATTTCTAGCTCTTGCGCCGCGGCTTGCACCACATGCACTGCTGGATCAATCAACTTCACCGAGCGCGGCACGATCGATTTGATCACTGGAGCCAAGTGGGGGTAGTGGGTGCAACCATAGATCAGCGTATCAATCCGTCGTTCCAGCAAAGGAGCAAGATATTCCTGCGCAATTTGGCGGGTGTAGGGGTCGTGGATGCGATTGTTTTCTACAAGAGGCACAAATTCTGGACAGCCAACTTGCCATACTTGGGCCGTCGCATCAATTTCTTGAATCGCCTGTCGATAGGCGTTGCTGTTAGCCGTTGCAGGAGTAGCAATAACACCAATGCGTTTGCCCATCTGGACAGCAGCTCGCGCCCCTGGCAGGATAATGCCCAAAATTGGAATACCAAATTCTGAACGCACTGTCTCTAAGGCTAGAGCAGAACTTGTATTACAGGCCATCACCACCATCTTGACGTTCTGTTGCAGCATCCAAACCAGGATTTCTCGCACGTACTGTAGAATCTCTGCTTGAGAACGGATTCCGTAGGGTAGGCGGGCTGTGTCTCCAAAGTAAAGGATCGATTCGTTAGGCAATTGGCGATACAGTTCTCGCAAAACTGTCAGACCGCCTGCTCCACTGTCGAAGATGCCAATCTTAGCTCGTTGGAGATCACGGGCAGCCGAAGCTGTGAATTGAAAGGATTGATCAGAAAGAGATGGATTCATAAGATTCGAAGCAAATTGCCTGGATATCAATAACAGCACCCGACCCCTTCACCGAAGAAAATACAGGACAGCGGGAAAACGGGGCATCACATCGGTATCAAAGGATTTCGAAATGGACTGCTAATGTTGCTGAGCACCTTTAACCTCAGCCAACTAACCCCAGCCAATGATCAATACGATGATGATAAAGACAGCGTCGTGTCATCGGTGGTGTTGCGATTGCAGCTCACTTAAGCCCATTCAACAGCCCATTCATACAGAGGGACATCCGCTGATTAAACGGGCTGACTGCGATACCTAAGAACTCGCAGCGTAGGGCGCAGTTGATCCAGACAATCATCGTTACACTCCTCAACCGATAAAAGTTTGCTTATCGTACTGCCTAATTGCAATTCTTGCTAGTTGCCTTTGTAGCATTTTGTTGCTGTAATTTCCTGCCAAAGCAGGATGGGGGCAAACAGACAAATCAGCAATAGGTCAAAGGCTGGACTCCATTTTTGCATGTTAGTCCAAGCTACAGCCCAGGCAAAAGCGATAGGGTTAACAAACTGCCAGAGGTGCTGTTGACGGAAGAGTTTAGCACAGGCATTCAGTGCCAAACGACTAAACTTGACACTGATCAAGAGCACACTAATTGGATTCCTGCACTGATTCGGCGACTTCCGGGGCTGGCTGAGCAACTCCTTCTTGAATAAGCTCCGGTTCACCTTCCTGAAACACTAATCGCAATAGGGGAGGAGCCAAAAACGTAGTCAGAATCACCATGACGATAATCGCGGCTTCCAGCGGTTTAGATAGAATCCCGATGCCAGAGCCAACGCCAGCGAACACCAATCCCACTTCGCCCCGTGGTACCATACCGATTCCAATTGCCAGTCGGTTGATGCCTGGTTGCCCGAACACCGCCAGTCCAGTCACCGTTTTACCAATAATGGCAACAACTACTAAAAAGGCGGCCATGATCAAGCCTTCTCGATTCGCTGGGTTGAGGGGATTGAGAACACTCACGTCCGTTTTGGCCCCCACTGTGACGAAAAAGATGGGAACTAACATGTCGGCAATGGGTACCACCTGCTCTTCCAGCTCTTTCTGCTTCTCGGTTTCGGCCAGCACTAGTCCAGCCGCGAATGCACCCAAAATTGCCTCAAGCTGAATCGCTGCGCCAATATAAGACAGAATAAAGGCAAAAATCAGCGATGAGATCAGCAACTGTCCACGGGTCTGCATGCGATCTACCAGGGCTACGAAGTAAGGGCCGAGGAATCGACCCAGCAGAATTGACCCAATTAGGAAAACGCCAGCGCCTACAATCAGATAAATGATATTGCCGATCTGAATTTCTCCGGTTTTAGCTAGGCTTGCCACCACCGCCAGCACGATAATCCCCAGAATGTCATCTAGCACTGCTGCGCCAATGATGATCTGCCCTTCCCGAGAGCTGAGCTGCTGGATTTCTGCTAGAACTTTGGCCGTGATGCCAATACTCGTGGCGGTTAGAGCTGCTCCAGCAAAGATGGCAGGCACCGTCGGCACATTGAACAGCGCCACTAGCCCTGCTGTACCGGCAACAAATGGTACCACCACCCCAACTACAGCTACCACTGCCGCTTGTGGACCAACGCGAATCAACTCTTTTAGATCCGACTCTAGGCCAATCTCAAACAGCAGGATGATGACGCCAATTTCTGACAACACCGAGATGACTTCCCCGATCGATTCCGCTACTTTAGGAACCGCTTCTGGAGCTAAACCCGCGGTTGATTCCAGAAATTTAATTACAAATGCATCTGTACCGTGACTTGCGCCTTCTGGAAAAACTAGCAGGTTGAGGGCCGAAACACCGACCACTACGCCCCCAATCAACTCACCCAAAACAGGCGGTAGATTAACGCGAGCGCAAAGTTCTCCAACTAGTTTGGAGGCTAGGTAAATAATTACCAAGCTGAGTAGCCCCCCCGCTAACACAAGTGGGCCAAGCTGCGCGTTTGTCACTTCTGCGGCTTCTGCGACTTGTGCTAGTAGAGAGGTCGGAAGTAAGGGCGAAAGCAATGATGGAATCGATAGAAAGAAAGCCATGCCAGTGCTCACATTGACCATGTATACAGCGAAACTCATTCAGTCTACTGTACATGGTTCTTAACAAGATGAGGAGTAGCTTGGTAAGCAATTCCGCAGATTTTGGTTGCTCAAAGCAAGAGCCTCAGCAACAACTGTTAGCCAAAGATCTAGGAAAAAACTCGGTGCTGGAGGCTGGGCATCTGACGGCGCACCTGCTCCAGGCGGGACGGCTCAATTGACGCAATTGCTACGCCGGGTTTGTCGCCCGCATCGGCCAGAATGATGCCCCAAGGATCAACAATCATGGCATGGCCGTGGGACTGCCGCAGGGAATTGTGGCGTCCAGTTTGGGCTGGGGCAATTACGTAGCAGGTGTTTTCGATAGCTCTAGCCTGGAGCAACACTTGCCAATGGTCTTTGCCGGTGTAGGCTGTGAAGGCAGCGGGCACAAACAGCACATGGGCACCCATTTGCGATAGATAACGGTAAAGCTCGGGGAAGCGCACGTCATAGCAGACTGACAGACCAAGATGACCCAATTCCTTAGAGGGGTGAACAGGCGGCAAATTCGTACCGGCCAGAACAGTTTGGGACTCTTGATAGGTGTTGCCATCGGGTAAGTTGACATCAAACAAATGTACCTTCTCATAGCGGGCTAACTCTTCGCCATTGGCTCCCACTAACAGAGCGGTGTTATGGACTTTACCTGCTGCGGTCGGAACCGGAAAACCACCGCCAAGGAGAGTAATCTGATAGCGTTGAGCCATCGTTTTGAGAAACTTTTCACTACTTTGAGCAATGGTTTTTGCTTCAGCGATCTTGGCTGCTTCATCACCTAGGAAGGAAAAATTTTCTGGTAGGCAAACGAGTTCAGCCCCTTGCCGCACCGCCAGATCGATCAGGTCTTCGGCCTGAGCCAAATTTTCATGCAGGTCCGGCAGGCTATTCATTTGAACCGCAGCAGCGAGATAAGATTTCATAATAGTTATGACGAAAGGAGTAACCAACAGACTCAGGCATTGGGTAGGAAGCGTCTACGGCTCAAAGTCTGTCTGTATATCAAGTCTATAGAGTTAGAGACCCTTAAGGAACACTTATAATTAAGCCAACTGCTAAACCAAGCCATAACCTACCGAAACGTAAGTAAACTGGAGCATCACTAAACCGGAACTGAACTAAACAGCTGAGAAATCGAAAGTTGAAGTAAAGCAACAGTCAGAGTACAGCAATAACCGAAATGCAAAGGAGGCATAACACGCCTATGCCTCCCCACCAGACTTACAGCTACTGAAACTCAGTAAGTCAATCAATCGCGCTGATTAACGAAATCTACGCTTCCGTCTTGCCATAATTGCTTTGCGCTTCCGCTTTTCGAGCGGTGTTTCAAAGTGGCGATGGCTCTTTACATCAGCCAAGATACCTGCTTTAGAAACCTGGCGCTTAAATCGCCGCAGTGCTGATTCTATTCCTTCATTTTCTCCTAAGACCACTTGGGTCATGCTTTTCTCTCCTTTTTCGATGGACTAGAGGACGGGTTTAAAAAATGGGCAATTGTAGACATTTTAAAAATTTTAAGCTCTCAATAGCAACGAAAAATCACCATTAAGAAATCCTTGAAGGACTGATGCAGGTAGCCTTCAAACTAACCAGTCACCCTGCTGAGCTACAAATCTGACCGGACGCTGCATGGCGCAGCCTGTGCCAATGTCTGCGATTTGCTTGTCGTAGGTAAATGGCGATTCAATTGCCTTTGGGTAAAAACCCAAATCCTACAATAACTCAGTCTCTTGGCTAGACTCAAGCCTTGGTTCGCTTGGATTCGTTAATAAAAACTATGAGGAAATCTCACGATGGCAGTATGATGACTGCTATTCGTTTTGCATCTCGAGATTTGGCATCTCGGTTCGCGTCGAATTGTTTAGCATTGCATCCGTCATCGCATCCATCATGGTTTCTCTTAGATTGCGTCAACTGGCTCAGGTTCTGGCCGTCTCTCCCTGCCCCGCTCCAGAAACATCTCTTGATGCAGCCGTGACTCAGATCAGCACTGACAGCCGCAGTATAGTTCCAGGAGCTGCATTTGTGGCCTTGCGAGGCGAGCGATTTGATGGGCATGAATTTATTCAAACTGCTCAGCAGCAGGGAGCGATCGCAGCCATTGTGGATCGCTATTTCATGGAGCAACACTCTGCCGCTGAGTATCTTACAGCCAACAATTTTTCCTTGCTGCCGGTGGAAGACACGCTGGCGGCCTATCAAAAGTTGGGGCACTGGTGGCGGATGCAGTTTTCGATTCCAGTGATTGCCGTTACGGGGTCGGTAGGGAAAACCACCACGAAAGAGTTAATTGCCGCGGTACTCGGGACTCAGGGCCGAGTGTTAAAAACTCAAGCAAACTACAACAACGAAATTGGTGTGCCCAAAACCCTGTTGGAATTAACCGATGCGCACAATTTTGCCGTGATTGAAATGGGGATGCGGGCGGCGGGCGAGATTGCGCTGCTGAGCCAAATTGCTGCTCCTGATATCGCGGTGATTACCAATGTGGGGACGGCCCATATCGGGCGATTGGGGTCAGAACAGGCGATTGCTAACGCCAAGTGTGAACTGTTGCAAGAGATGTCTGCCTCAGGGGTGGCCATTCTCAACTACGACAATTTGCGCTTGATGGAAACCGCAGCCCAGCTTTGGCACGGCAACGTAGTATCTTATGGTTTGACAGGTGGTGACTTGCAGGGTGAGCTACTCGATGCCAATACACTGCGGGTGGCAGGAAGGAAACTGCCGCTGCCCTTACCCGGTCAACACAATGCCCTTAATTATCTGGCTGCCCTCGCAGTTGCCAACGTCCTGCAAATTGACTGGACCCCACTCCAACAGGGACTAACAGTAGAACTGCCGCAGGGTCGTGCTCGTCGCTATCTGTTGCCTAATGACATTGTGATTTTAGATGAGACCTATAACGCCGGTCTAGAGTCGATGCTGGCCGCGTTGCAGTTGCTAGCCGATACAGCAGGTCAGCGTCGCATTGCTGTATTAGGCACGATGAAAGAACTGGGAGACCGCTCAGCTGAGTTTCATTACCGAGTTGGTCAGGCGGTGCAAAAACTGCGGCTCGATGCGCTGCTGATTTTGGCCGATCCGATCGAAAGTGAAGCGATGGCGGAAGGAGCGTTGCCGCTGGTTGCTGAGCAGTTTTCCAGCCAAGCGGCGGTTGTAGAACGTTTACAGATGCTAGTTCAACCGGGCGATCGGCTCCTGTTTAAGGCGTCACGAGCGGTTGGTTTGGATCAGGTCGTAGAACAGTTTCGTGCTGCAACGGTATTAAATAAGAACAGTATCGAATAAAAAGCATCGAATAAAAATTAGGGTGAGACGCTCCCACCCTGCTTCAGTCGAACTAGATCTATTCAATTTCGATTCGCTTGCTACTTCATCTCATAGGTGACATTCAGCGAATAAACGATTCGCACCGTAGGCGGCAGAGACGGATCGTACATCGGCAACGAATAGTAGTCGGTATAAGCGGCTGGATCAGAGCTGGCTGGACAAACGGTGCTGTAGTTGTTGCCCCAACTCACTGTCTCCGATAGCGAGTAAACCCGACCCACTTGGGCACCCGCCACACTAGCCAGAGCTGTAGCCCGATTTTGAGCATCGGCCATAGCGGCTTGGCGAGCTTGGTTTTCAACCGCTTGACAATTATTGAGGGTGTAGCCCACAACCGCGCCGCTAGCCGTATAGCGATTGGTTTTGATCACTGCCGTATTAGCTGCGTCAATCATTTGCTCGATTCTGGCTTGAGTGGGTTGCGCAAGCGTTAGTCGGACTCGCATCGATCCGGCAGAGGTGTAATCAGGGAATGCTTTAACGTTACTTGCAGGTACGCCTGCTGTAGTCAGCGCATCGACTACGTTCTGGATATCTGAAGGCAGCACCTGGGGGATTTGCGGTGTCGTGTCGGGATCTGAATAGTCTGCCGAGTAATAGCTGTTGGGATAGTAGGACAACACAATCACGGCCTGATCTGCCGAAGCTGCGAGTTGGCTGACACCGATAACAGATAGGCTACCATCGTGCGTATCAGTTTCTGCTTGGGCCATCAGCCTCTCGGTGGATGAAGGCAGCGTTTCGGCCTGGGCAACTTGAGGGATGCCGATTAGCCCGCTCGTAACACTTGTAACAACAGCAGCCAGGGTGAGGGCCGTGGAGAGAATGGGATGCTGGGACATACCGTTTGCTTCAGATAAGTACAGTCAAGTATTGTGTACAACATCTCTACAGCAGAACTGCGAGAAATTCCTGAAGCGGACAAGTTCTTTACATTGAGTTTGTGGAGATCACGCATTCTAGAACATCAGCAGGATCCGGCTACCATTCCTTGCAGTGCAGGTAAAGTGGCTGACTGGTACAGAGGAGAAGCGGGGAAAAGTATGCCAGAACCGCCGTAATTGTCATACTGGTCATACTGTCTTCTACTGAGCATCAGAGCGTTGACCTAAGCGAGGTTCAGTTCCGGCCAGCAGCCGCTGAATATTGGCCTGATGCCGCCAGATCACAAACAGCCCGCCCACCAACGCCACCAGTTGATAGGCCAGGGGCTGCTGAAAAGCCCCCATTAGCACTATGGCTGCTACCGCTGCCGCAATTGACCCTAAGGACACAATCCGAGAAATTGCCAGCACCAACGCAAATACGATCAGAATCCCTACTCCAACTGGCCATGCCATTGCCAACAGCACTCCCAAGCCGGTAGCAGCCGACTTACCGCCGGTAAAGCGAATCCAGATCGAGCGACTGTGTCCCAGAACAGCCATCAGGGCTGCCAGGGTAATTATCCAGGGCTGCCAGCCTTCTAGACTCCAGCCTGCTGGAATTGCCGTAACCGCTGCTGGTAGCGAGTAGAGCCAACGGGCAAATCCAACCGCCGCAACTCCCTTGAGCACATCTATTAACAGCACCACAATCGCTGGCCCCTTGCCCAAAGTCCGCAGCACATTAGTGGCCCCAGTTGATTTTGAGCCATGCTCGCGAATATCGATGCCTTTTAGCAGCAGTCCGGCCCAGTAGCCGGTCGGAATAGAGCCAAACAAATAGGCAACGACCGCAACGAATGCCGCATAAGCCACCCAAATCATTGATTTTGCCCTCGTGATCTGCCCTTGATGCCAAGCAGTATCAGTCTATCAGGTCTGCTCTATCCTTAGAGCCGATCCGCAACCTCCGGAGATTTGAAATTCAAAAACTCTGACAGGTTGGCTGATTTGCAGTCACAAAAATCGGATCCATTGTTAATACATCATCGGACCAGGTGCATTGGGATCGGGTGCATAGGCTAGCCAAAGTGGGAATTGCAGCAGCGAAACGCTAATAAACTCCTCGGTCTCATCCAGAATGATCAGAGGCAACTGCTTTTGTTTGACTAGCCGCTCGGCCCGCTGGGCCATGGGTTCCGGGGCTTCAAACAGGACAATTCCTTCATCGATACCAAAATCGGCCCGCGAAACGCCCAAGCAGTCTTGTAAGCCGCGCCGCCATTCGCCCAAGCGTTCGGGAGAATTACCCAAAATTAAGGGGCGCAGGCGTTCGCCATAGAGTTCGTTGAGGACCGAAATTACCGCAGAGGCGATCAAAATGTTCTGCAAACGGGATCCCATTGTGCGAATTGCCCCTCGTCCACCCTGGGTGAAAAACCAGTTAGAAACGCGCTCGGCATGAACTGGCTCAAAGGTACGGCGAAGTTGCCAAGGGGGGCCATAGTAGTCAGGGGCGGAGCGGTACTGATCCAGCAGTTTGCGAATCCGCTTAGCCTGTTCTTGAAGGCCCTGTTCGGCAAACTTAGGCGTGGTGATCACTTCTGCGTCTGCAGCGTCGCGTCTGGTAGCCTCGCGTGGCTCTTTCGCTTCTCTAGGTTCTCTAGGTTCTCTAGGTTCTCTAGGTTCTCTAGATTCTCTAGATTCTCTGGCTCTACTGTCTCTGGCGTCTCTCACCTCCATGACAGCTTCTGGTTTGATCACCGATGGCCGTCTGGCTTCTTCGGGCACCGGCACAAGCTGCAACTGTTCGGCTGCCGTGGCGAGATCCTGCAAACTGCCAACTAGGTAATCCTTAAAGCCCTGAACCCGAATGGCTAGATCCTGAGAGGCTCCGGCAAAGGTGGTTCGCATTTCGTTTTTGATCCGCTCCTGGCGGCGTTCTAGCTGTTCAACCGCAAGTTGGAGGGTTTGGCGGCGCTGTTCTAGCTCGGTGACGCTTTCCTTTACTACCCGGCCTAGGGCCATTTGGGCGTCAGTGATCTGCTTTTGCAGCATGGCATTGTAGGAAGTTTGCAGCGACGCAATTTCTTGTCGCAGGGCCTTCTCCTGCTGCTGCAATTCAGCCACTCGACGGGCCAAATCGTCCGCTTCAGTACGAGTGGGATTTCCCAGGGAGGACAAATTTAATGGCTCACGCAACGGTTGAGAGCTGGGCGTGCCTGACTCAGCAGACGACTCAGTCCCATCAGGACGGGATAAGTTGAGTGACTCTGGTGTTTGGGACTCGTCTGGATTCATAGCGGAAATCGGTGAATAACAACGGTGGCATGATGCCAGGAAGGGCTGAATTTAATTCAGGGATAACCAGGGAGCAGTCTATATGACAGCCAGCCAATACAGCCAATTTACAAATTGCTAATTAGGAAATTGTAGGACAACGCTGCTCCAGGCAAATTTTCAATCCTTTTGGATCAAACAAAATCGGCAACAAGTGAATACTCTTTACCTCTCGGAAGTAAAACAAAATCGGCAGACGGGGCCAGAAAATTCGCCAGTTTTGCCAATCTTGATAGGGAAAGTGACGCAGGCACTTTTCGCCCCGACAAACATCGAGGGCTGTTTCTGTGAAGCGCAGGCGAATAGTAGCCGTTTGAAACAGCAGAAATACTGCCAACAGGGCAATTACACCACTAAACCAGGGCTGAACCCAAAACAAGAGTAACGCCAATAGTACCAGCCCAATCGGCAGGGCGTAGCTGGGAGCCAACTCCACCGTTTCGGTTGCGGTAGGCAGATTAGAAGCATCTGATGTGGTTGTCACTTGCAAGTTTTCTTAATAAAAGTTGAGATTTGGCTTACCCCTATTTTAAGGCTACGCGGAGATGAAGGAGGGGGAACCCGGAAGTAGATGAGATGAATGAGAATGCTTTTGAGAATTATTTCAGGACCGAAAACATCAGCCACGACAGGAAAAAGTTACTAATAAAGATCATCAGTAGGGCTGTGACAACTGCTGTAGTTGTAGATTGTCCTACCCCTTTAGCGCCGCCGCTGGTGGTCAAACCCCAACTGGAACCAATCACGGCAATCAGCCAACCAAATACCAAGCCCTTAATCATGCCGCAGACGAGATCTCGTGGTTTCAACAAAAGCTGCACCGAATCTAGGAAAACACTGTTGGAAATGTTGTAGATCGTATCGGCCAGGATCATGCCGCCAATCATGCCCGTGACGAATGAAAGAATCGTCAAAATGGGGGTCATGATGCAGCAGGCCAGCACTCGGGGAGTCACCAGATAATCAATTGGATCAGTCTTAAGCATGTAGAGGGCGTCAATTTGCTCAGTCACCTGCATGGTGCCAATTTCTGCTGCGAAGGCAGAGCCAACCCGTCCGGCCAGCACCACGGCTGTGATTAAAGGAGCCATTTCGCGCCCTAGAGCAATCGCCAAAACACCACCCACCGCTGACCCTACCCCAAACCGCAGAAATTCGGCGGCCACTTCAACGGTGAATACCATGCCAATCGTGGTTGCTGTCAGCAGCATGATTCCCAGCGAGTCAGGCCCCACGATTCTGAGCTGCTCCAGCGTATTGCGACGGTGAATTTTTCCCTTTAATAAATGAACGATCACCTGTCCAGCCAAAAAGATGGCGGCCAGCGCACGCTGACTCCAGAGTCTGAGCGGAGAGTGACGAATCGGTTTAGTCAAACCTACAGTCCTTCAACTTTCTAGCGCCGTTGGGGGCAGCACCGTTAGCGATGTCATGTAAACCATAGCGAATTTTTGCAACATGAGTGAACCGACTGGCTGGGCAAATCCACTCTGGTCCTAATCGGCTTCTAATCAGCCTGAGACAACATAAATCCTGCTCTACCTACCCTAGCGGTATTTTGCATCCGAGAAGGACAATCTTTTCTGAGAAGCTGATTTACGGCTCTTCAAAAAGCTTTTTAAGGTTTACTTAAGATTTTTCACAGTTGGGTTGAATTATGCCAATCCCCTCCTATGGTGGAAATGGAATCAGATGGATTGGGCAGTTAAATCCTGTCTCATTAGTCGCATGGAGTGTTGATTCCTGAATATGAGCACTTTAACCAATTTGCTGCGGTCTTTACTGCTAACCAGCATTTTTACGTTTCTCGCTCCCGTTCTGCTGATCAGCATTCTGTTAGCTGGCTCAGCCGTAATTAGCTATCTTCCCCATCTAGAAGCATTTGGTACCGGTAGCCTAGAGCAAATTGCGAGTTTTCTGAAAGTCTTTGGTAGCGGCAGTGTTTGGCGTGGCATCATCGTGATTGGTTCGGTCGGCAGTTTGGCTGGCGTTTTGTTTGATACCTACACGTTTTACCGCTTCCAGAATCTGCGCAATCATCACCAGTAAACCGCTTAATTTTAAATTGCTCACCTAAATCACTTGTCGGGCCAGAACGTAACTATCCTGGATCAACTATCCTGGTTTATTGGTATTGCTCGGATCCCCTTTCATGCATTTTTTTTCCTGTTTCCGCTTCAGCCGACCGTTGCGGTGGTGCTCAATGCTGGCCCTGGGCCTGCTGTTGGTCGTAATTTGGACTTGTGCTCCAGCTACGGCAATTGCCCAAACGACTGGCAGCAACATCCAGCCCTATATCGAGCGGGTGGCGCGTCAGATTAGCGAATTTACCCTGGCAAACGGCATGAAGTTTATTGTCATGGAGCGGCATCAGTCGCCGACGGTGTCCTTCATGACCTATGTGGATGTTGGGTCGGCCTATGAACAGCCCGGTAAAACGGGAGCGGCCCACTTCCTGGAGCACTTGGCTTTTAAGGGCACCACCCGGATTGGCACTCAAGATTATGCTGCCGAAAAGCCCTTGCTCGATCGCCTCGATCAGTTATTTGAGCAGATCAAAACGGCAGAGGCTGCCGGTCAGACTCAGCAAGTTGCCCAACTCAAGCAAGAATTTGCTCAGACTAGAGCTGCTGCTGCCGCCTTGGTCAAACAGAATCAGTATGGTCAAATTGTCCAACAGGCAGGCGGGGTTGGCCTCAATGCCACTACATCAGCCGATGCCACACGCTACTTCTACAGTTTTCCGGCTAACAAGCTAGAGCTGTGGATGTCGCTAGAGTCAGAGCGGTTTACGGAACCCGTGTTTCGCGAGTTTTTTGAAGAGCAGGACGTGATTTTGGAAGAGCGCCGCATGCGGACCGACAACTCTCCCATCGGCAAGCTAGTTGAGGCGTTTTTAGAAACTGCTCTGCCCGATCACCCCTACGGACGCCCGGTAATTGGCTACGAAGCGGACATCCGTAGCCTAACCCGCGCCGATATTCAGGACTTGTTCGACACCTACTACACGCCTGACCGAATTACGATCGGGATTGTGGGCGATGTGAATGCCAAGCAAGTGAAGCAAATGGCTGAAGCTTACTTTGGCCGCTATCAAGCGAAATCAGGCGCACCCAATATGGTGGTGACTGCACCTGCCCAGACGGAACCGCGTTCTGTCACCGTCAATATGCCCACCGAACCCTGGTACATGGAGGGCTATCAGCGCCCGGATCTCACCGATCCAGATCATGCGGTTTACCAAATGATCGCTAGCTTGCTGACCGGCGGACGCACCTCCCGCCTCTATCGCGCCTTAGTACAGCAGCAGTTGGCGTTGAATGTGAATGTTTCTTCCTCCTTCCCAGGCGATCAGTTTTCTAATCTGGTGTTGCTCTATGCCCAAACCGCTCCCGGTCAGACCATTGAAGCAGTGGCAACCGTTGTGGCTAGTGAACTCAACCGCTTGAAAACTGAACCCGTCTCTGCCACTGAGCTAGATCAGGTCAAGACCCAAGCCCGAGCCAGCCTATTGCAAACTCTTGCTTCTAACCAGGGTATGGCCGGCCTGCTGCCTGAATACGAAGCCAAAACCGGCAGTTGGCGCAATCTATTTGCAGAACTCAACGCTATCGAGGCCGTCACCGCCGCCGATGTGCAGCGCGTTGCCAACCAGCTCTTCCAGCCGCAAAACCTCACAGTTGGCAAACTGATGGCCGCTGACAGCTGAAAATCTCAACGGTTACTTCCCCATCTCCCCTCGTTCGGCGACGCTCACGAGCCGCATCTCTCCCATCTCTTTCCTTTTCCCCACCACCCCACTTCCCCTCAGGAGCTTACTCAATGGCACGGATACACTGCTGGCGTCAGGGTCAACCGCAGAAATGGTTGCGCTATAGCGTCATGGCGATTTTGATGTCGCTGCTGATTGTGATCGGCTTTGGTCGTGCCCCTGCCTTGGCCGTTACCCCCCGTCACTATACTGAGCTGCAATTCCCACCCGCGCCAGAGGTGAAGATTCCGCCCTATACCCGGTTTGAGTTGAGTAATGGCCTCAAGGTGTATTTAGTTGAAGATCACGAGTTGCCTTTGGTGAGTGGTGTGGCAACCGTTTACACCGGAGATCGGCTGGAGCCGGCTGATAAGGTCGGTTTGGCTAGCATTGTCGGACAGGTGATGCGGATTGGTGGCACGACTCAGCATCCGGCAGAGGTGATGAATCAGTTTCTAGAACAGCGGGCAGCCTCGATCGAAATTGGAATTAACACTACGGCGGGCAGCGGAGGCTTCAGTGCGTTGACCGAAGATGCCGAAGAGGTGATGGGCCTGTTTGCCGAAGTGCTGCGTCAACCTGCCTTTCCCGAAGAGTGGCTCGAGTTTTCTAAAAACCAGTGGCGCGGTTCGATTGCTCGCCGCAACGATAGCCCTGATGGAATTGCCAGTCGGGAATTTCAAAAGCTGATTTACGGAGCCGATAGTCCCTATGCCCGCACGGTTGAATACACAACGCTAGACAACATTTCCCGTACCGATGTGGTGAACTTCTACCGGCAGTACTTTTACCCCAACAACATGCAGTTGGGAATCTTGGGCGATTTTGATACCCAGGCGATGCGTGCTCTGATCGAAGACCTGTTCGGTGATTGGCAGCCGACTACTAGTCCGGTTGGGCGAGACTTATGGAAGTCGCTGCCGTCAGTCCAGCAAGCAAAAACGGGCGGGGTTTTCCTAGTCGATCAGCCGCAGTTGAGCCAGAGTACCGTCCAGCTAGGGCACTTGGGCGGCAAGCTAGACCATCCAGACAACGCTGCCCTCTCGATTATGAACGAGGTGCTGAACGGCTTGGGCGGACGGCTAGTGAACGAAGTGCGGTCGCGGCAAGGCTTGGCCTACTCGGTCTATGCCCTCTGGGCACCCCAGTTTGACTATCCAGGAGTGTTTGTGGCAGGTGGGCAAACTCGCTCGGATGCGACGGTGCCGCTGATTCAGGCTACTCTGACCGAACTCGAAAAAATTCGCACTGCCCCGATTACAGAAGCTGAGTTAGCTCGCGCCAAAGATTCGGTGCTGAATGCCTTTATCTTCAACTTTGCGACGCCGTTCCAAACCTTGTCGCGAGTGATGCGCTACGACTACTATGGCTATCCCCAGGACTTTATCTTCCAATATCAAAAACGCTTGGAAGCTACCACAGTTGCTGATGTCCAGCGAGTTGCCCAAACCTATTTACAGCCTGAGAAGCTGGTGACGCTGGTAGTGGGAAATGCATCGGCAATTAAACCGCCCCTCAGCGATTTGACTCCCGATGCCAAAGTCACAAAAATTGATGTCTCGATTCCAAATGTTAAAAGCTGAGGGCAACTGAGGTCAGTTGGACTGATTCAAAAATTTTCCAACTAAAAATCCTCTAATAAGGGCGCGAGGCGAGACAACAGTGGATCGGAAGCGTCAGACGAAGGGGTGGGTGGCTCTTCCAGCGTTGCGCACTTTTGCTCTAACCAACTGACTCGTTCCGTCAACTGCTCAACCTGCTGCTGTAATTCGGTATAGTTTTGCGCTGGGGCATGTGCAGCTTGGGCTTCTTTGGAGCGCTGTTCTAGCTGCATGAGCTGAAGTTGCAGCGTCATCACCTGTTGCTCTAGCACCGTCAGCAGGGGCAGGGCGACAGTTGTTTCGGTTGGTATCAGCATCAGTCGCAGTGCTTGCTTGCACAGATCACTGAAGCTTTTGTAGGTCTGATCTGCGAGCGCTTGTTCAACCGCCTGCAACAAATCTTGGTCTGCCTCAGTGGAGGCAAACTTGACCACATAGCTCGATTTCGGTTTGCTAGACGTCATTGGGGCTAGAATCAAACGCTGGATAACGCTGGATAACGCTGGATATGGTTGGTGCGATGCTTTGCCAGATTTGTCAGATTTGCCGTCTTGCCTAGATAGCAGCAGGACCCATCTTGATTGGCAAACGCTGAGTTGGTTTTTATTTCATGCTTATTGTTTCATGTTTATTTCTCATTCCCAGTGCCCAATTTTGCGGTTAGAGAGATGAAGCCCTTAGTTTTGGCTAAGGTGAGTGCTGAGGCCGCCGAGCTAGCTCAGAGACAGTCTGGATCAATTTCTTCAAATCCAGGGGTTTGGGAATATGGCGCTGGAAACCGCAGGCTAGAGCGCGTTGCTGATCTTCTGCCCTCGCATAAGCCGTCAGCGCAATGGCTGGTGTTTCTCCACCTCGATTCGGCGGCAGGGAACGCACCTGTTGCAGCAGAGCATAACCATCCATGACGGGCATACCAATATCGCTAATCAGCACATTGGGCCGGAATGATTCCAAACTAGCTAATGCTTCAGCTGCCGAAGCAATCGTCAAAACCTCTGCCCCAAATTGGTTCAGTAATGCGGCGAGCAATTCCCGCACATCTAGGTCATCATCAACTACCAGAACTCGCACCCCAGTCAGATCCAGTTCTTGGGTCGGTGAGTCTTCCGGCTGATTCTGCTGTAGTTCTGGATCGAGCAACGGCAATCGCACGGTAAACGCTGCTCCCTGTCCCTCTCCCTTACTGTCGGCAGAGATGGTGCCTCCATGCGCTTCTACCAAATGCCGAACTATGGCCAATCCCAACCCCAAGCCGCCATATTTGCGCGTAGTCGATGCATCCTCCTGCCGGAACGATTCAAAAATATGAGGCAGAAAATCGGGACTAATTCCCTTGCCCGTGTCGGTAACGGTGATTTGAGCGTGGAAGGTAGGAGGTGGGGAAGATGAGGAGGGTGGGGAAGATGAGGAAGATAATACTCCTTCATCTCCTCCATCCTGCACCCGCTCTAACCGAATCTCAACTCTCCCTCCCTCGGGGGTAAATTTAATTGCGTTAGAGAGTAGGTTCCAGACAATTTGCTGGAGGCGAGCCGCATCGCCCCACACCTGCCCAACTGGGTCAAGGGCTGCATGCAAAAGGATTGATTTATCAGCTGCCGCGATTCTGACGGTATCAATTGCCGACTTGATCATGAGCACCAGGTTGACGGGACCGGCATTGACACTGAGTTTGCCGTGCAAAATTTTGGCGACATCCAGCAGGTCATTGATTAACTGAGCTTGGATTTTGGCGTATCGCTCGATCATGGCAAGGCCGTTCGCCGTTTTGGTGGCGTCGCATCGGCCTGTTTGCAGCAGTTGCGCCCAGCCCATAATTGGGGTGAGTGGTGCTCGTAGCTCGTGGGAAAGAATGGCGAGGAACTCATCCTTGACCCGGTTGGCCCGTTCGGCTTCGGCTCTGGCGGCCTGCTCCTGTTCCAGGAGGCGATCGCGTTCAAGTTCAGCCTGCTGGCGTTCTGCTTCGACCCGCTTGCGTTCGGTAATGTCCTGAACGTTGCCCAGCATCCGAACGGCATGACCGCTGACATCGTAGAAAATTTGCCCTCTAGAGGCAATCCAGCGAACCCCAGAGCTGTGATCTGCTGCACCAACGGGAGAGAGGATGCGGTAATCGGCCTCGTAGTAGTCCTGCTGATGCTGAATAGCATGGCTGATGGCAGCGCTGGCGGCGGGGCGGTCATCTGGGTACAGGCAGCTTAACCATTGTTCGTAGCTGAGTTCTTGCCGGGTCAGGTCCAGCCCAAACAGAGCGCAGTATTCTTCGGACACATAGATACTGTTGTGGATAATGTTCCAGTCCCACAGCCCGGAGCGGGTGGCTTTGTAGGCTAGCTTCAAGCGGGCTTCGCTTTCCCGTAGTTCGGCTTCAACTCGCCTGCGTTCTGTCAGTTCAGTTTGGGCCTGTTGGTAGAGTTCTGCCTGCTGCAGCGCAATTCCCAACTGAGTCGCCAGCTCTTTGAGCAGGTCAATCTCCAGCGGTTGCCATTGGCGGGGTGCAGAGCATTGGTTGACAACGAGGAGACCCCAGAGGGCATCTGCGTGCAGAATCGGTACGACCAGATTGGCCCGAATGTGAAATTGCGCCAGCAAATTGACGTGGCACTCGGTCAAACCCGCCGTGTAGATGTCTGCAACCGCCTGGATGCGCCCCTGCCGATAGTCTTCTCCCCGCGTTTCTACGAAGTACTGGTCTTCCACCTGGGCATCTATAACGGGTACGCAGTTATCACCCACAGATTCCAGCACCACGATGCCGCTAAAGTCGGGCTGGAATCGATAGACAAAGACCCGATCAGCCTGGAGAAACTGCCGCACCTCGGTTACAGTAGTTTGCAGAATTTCTTCTAAGTCCAACGTTTGATGGATTTTCTGCGTAATTTGCGAAACGACCCGCTCTCGTTCGATGCGTTGATGCAGTTGGGTGCGGAGATGCACAGTCTCAATCGCCCCATTTACCGCTAAATGTAGTTCTTCTGGCGTGATTTGTTCCTTGACCAGGTAATCCTGAGCACCGGCTTTCATAGCCTGGACTGCAATCGCCTCATTGCCCTGTCCGGTGATCATGATCACGGGTAAATAGGGCTGCTGAGGAGGAGGCTGTAGTTTGGCGAGAAACTCCAAGCCATCTAGGTCGGGCAACCGATAATCGAGCAAGACGGCATCGGGATGGTGCTGCTGCCACAGTTCCAGCCCGCGTCGTCCCAGACCTGCTTCTAGAACCGTATAGGAATGATCCCGATCGCGTAGCAGGTAGCGGCGGTAGAGTTCCCGGTCTTCAGGTGAATCATCGATAATTAACAGGACACGGGACGTTTGAGGCATGATCAATCCTCCAGCCGGTCGGGCAGCGTCGTTATTTCAAACCAGTAATCCACGAGCATCTGAATATCGCGTTTGAGCTGAGTGAAATCGATTGGTTTGACGATATAGCTATTGACCCCGTAGCGATAGCAGTCTTCGATATCCTTGGGGTTGTCGGAGGTCGTAAATACCACCACTGGGATGGTTTTCAACCCCTCATCCTGTTTAATCCGGCGCAACACTTCGCGTCCGTCGGTTCTGGGCAGATTCAAGTCAAGCACAATCAGGCCGGGGCGGGGGGCGCTTTCGCGATCCACATACTTGCCAGTGCGATAGAGAAATGCCAGGGCCTGTTCGCCATTAGTGCATCGCTGGATTGGAACTGCTAGCGGCGAGCGTCGCAGAAACCGCTGAAGCGCTTCAAAGTCTTCGTTGCTGTCTTCCACAATCAACATTGGGGGCAATTGTCGAACTGGGGACGTTGAAGTGCGAATCATGTATCAGCCTCCGCTGCCAGGGTGAAATAAAACGTACTGCCTTGATTAGGGGTCGAATCGACCCAAATTCTGCCGCCATGCCGTTCCACAATTTTGCGAGCAATCGTTAAGCCTGCGCCTGTGCCGCCGCCGAATTCATCCCGTTCATGCAAACGACGAAAGATCTGAAAGATTTGGTCGAGGTGCTCTGGGGCGATGCCGATGCCGTTGTCGCGGATGTAGAAGATGTAGGGGGATAAGGGAGATGGGGAAGATGGAGAAGACGGGGAAGAAAAACCTGGAGCGCTTGGGTGGGCCTCAAGGCAGCCGATCTCGACCCATTTTTCGGGTTTGTCGTTGTATTTGATGGCATTGCTGATCAGGTTAGTGAAGAGTTCGTTGACTTGAGCGCGGTCGCATTGAATAGAAGGCAGGGGGCGCGGGATGCGGAACTCGACTTCAGTTTGGGGGCGGGCAATCATGAGGGTGGCAATCACCTGATGCACCAGTTCGTCCAGATTCACCGTTTGTCGAATTAGTTCGGCGCGTCCTAGGCGAGAGAAGTGCAGCAGGGAGTTGATCAGGTTTTCCATCCGCTGGGTCAGTTTGACCAGGGTTTGCAGTTTGGCAACGCCATCCTCGGTTAGGGCTTCGCCATAGTCTTCCATTAAGAAGTGAGCGTAGTTGTGGATGCCGCGTAGCGGTTCCTTCAGGTCGTGGGAGGCAATATAGGCGAAAGAATCGAGTTCTTCATTGCTCCGCTGGAGTTCAAAATTCATCGAGGCCAGTTCATCAGCCTGCCGCAGCACAATCCCGACAATCAGGCTGCGCAGTTCGGCTACGGCTTCAATCTCGGCAGCTTCCCAGGACAAGGAACAGCCCCGCACGGTTTCCTGCCACAAATCAAAGGATTGGCGCGGAGACAGATGCCGACTGCCATTGGTTCCACCTGTTACTGACTCATTTGGGTTGCCGCCCCAGTTTACGGTTTGAATCACCTCCGGACGAAACCAGAGAATGTAATTGTGGTGCACCTGCGAAATTTCTAAAGCTAAGACGCCGCTGGCAACAGCTTGAAACGATTGGGCAGCTGGGTAGTGTTTGGAAAGCGATTGGGTCTCGAACAGATTTTGCTGTAGCTGCGGTTTGATCCAATCGAGCAGAGCATGGATCTCGTCCTCGGATGGAGTTTGACCAACTCGAACGTAGCGTTTACCGCTACAGATCACCGCTCCGGTGGCGTTGACCAGCTCAAGCAATTGGGCTTGCAGTTGCACCATGCCATCCAGCAAATGCTCAGCCTGAGACAACGCTCCCACAAATTGGGTCTGCAATGATTTCAAGCGGTGTTTATAGTCAAGGTCTTCCGTGACAGCTTTATTAGCTAACTCGACAGACATCACCTGCCCGATAAACTCGCAAGCTGTGCGGATGCGGTAAGGAACATGTTTGGCTGAGGTGTGGTGACAGGCGATCAACCCCCAGAGTTTTTGGTCTTGAATCAGGGAGATCGACATCGAGGCTGTCACGCCCATATTGTGCAGATACTCTAGATGGCAAGGCGAAACGCTGCGCAATACCGAGAGGCTCAGATCCAACGGTTGGTGAGTGACAGGATTGTGAGCCGGAATTAGGGGTACGGGTTGGTAACTCGCATCTGGCACCAGCCGTAACCAGTTGCGGGTATAGAGGTGGCGGGCGGCTGGGGGAATGTCTGAGGCTGGGTAGTGCAAGCCTAGATAGGGCGTTTCCTGATCGGTATCTTCGGCGATGACGCTGCCAGACTCTTCCTGGTCAAAGCGATAGACCATCACCCGGTTAAAGCCTGTGATGCGGCGGATTTCTTTTGCCACAAGCTGACACATTTCAACCAGTGTGGCTGCTTGCTGAATGTAGGTGATAGTGCCTTTAACCTGATGATAAAAATCAAAGAAGTTGACTTTGCTGCGGTCCCGTTTTGGCTCCAGTTCCAAAATAGTGGCTGAGTCGGAACGATGCACAATTCCGTCAAAGTAAACCGAGCGATTCTGGCACTTGATGGCTAGATCGAGGGGATTAATACTGGCAAAATTTCCTACCAAACACTGTTGAATCAGTTGAATCTGTTTGGCGCTCAGCAGGTTGGACAGGGGCTGGCCCAGTAATTCTTCTGGTTGACGGCCAATAATTTCTTGGGTGTTACGGCTGACCTGAATTATCTCCAGGTTTGGTTGCAACACCAGTAGAACGCCATGAGGCTGGATCTGACCTGGAGCGTGGATCGCTTCCTGGTCGTAATGGGTTAAATGGGTCGAATTAGCGGTTGCATCAGTCATGCCCTGCTTCCTAAACTCTCATTTCAGCATGAGAAATCCGATAAGGCCGATAAGCTACAAGAGCCTACCCGAAAACCCCAACGGGGTTTTGAAATTCAAAAACTCTGACGAGTTTACTGACTTGCAGTCACAGCAATCGCATAGGTAGGTCAATCCAATAAGACAAATTGGACGCACCCAATGGCATACGCTATGGTCGATTATCCACCTTCAGATGTGCCCTGCTATTTAATCTTAGAAAGACTTAGAGATTGATGGCCTGTCTCTATGGGTTGTGAAATAGGGAAGTTGGGAGGCAGGACGTAGAGGCGTTTTGCAAAACGCCTGTACACTACAGCAGTTGAATTGGGGGATTGAGTTGGATTTGATATCAGCAGGAGTTGATTGCCTGACTTTAAAGCAACCTGGTATTACAGATAGTTTTATTTCTCAGAAGCTGCCTAAAAGCTAGGTTTTTGCCATCGCCATTTTGTTACCCAGAACCACAAGCTGGGTTTCGCCGTAGATGTATTGTCCTAGCGCATTGGCTCGACGGGATGGTTTCGCTAGATGGCCCTTAAGCTGAGCATCGCGCAACAGCGGACGAAACTCATTCCAAAAAAACTCGCCGCCACCACCGCTCACGACAACATCCGTGACCCGCTCGGGCAGCCAATCCATCAGTCGCGAAGATAGCTCTCGCGCAAAGCTCTTGCGTAGGCTGGGCAGAATATCGTCGAGGTTGGTGGGTTTGGTCGCGCCTCTGGGGCGGAAAAAACGTTCGCCTTCGGGTCGGTTCACCGCTTCGATTAGAGACAGCGACTGGCTGTCAGCCCCTTGGATTTGGGCGGCCACCTGCTCATAGAACTGGCTCATGGCAAACGGTTCACTCTTGGAGGCTCCTCTGGCAAACCGGAAGCGATCCACCATCAGAAAGTCGGTGGTTTGGTGCCCAATATCTACTACCGCCACTGAGAGCTGGGGAAAATCGGGACTAGAGGCTTTCTTCTCCTGCGCTTCACACCAGATCAGGCTGCCGTAACCTTCTGGCATCACCCAAACCCGCTCGATATCAATCGTGGTCAGCTCACCCCGGTAGCTCATCACATGGGGCGAACGCAGCAGGCTGGTGATTTGCTCTTTTTCGCGGTCGAACTGCTCTTGCGAATAGTAGGGCAGGCCGAGCACAACCGACAGCTTATCTTTCAAATTAAAGTAGCCGACACAGGCCAGCACCTTGACCAATGCATCTTCGACTTTGGATTGACCTACGCCTAAATTAGCGCCAAAGTCGGCTCCAAGCTGCCCAATCGCAAAGCCACGCCCCTGAAACTCTAACCACATGTCTAGCAGCGGGTCAGTGGGCTGAGATTCAAAGCTGCCTCGTCGCACCTGATCAACCGTGAGGTGGGCAACATTGGCGGGAATCAACACGACTTGATCTGGATTCCGGCTAATACAAGCTTTTGTAGAGGTTCTGCCTAGATCGACGCTGAGTACGGTTCCGAGAGAAGGAGACGGTTGTTTGCCTGCCATGAAGCTAAATTACCTCTATTTATAGACAAATAAACAATTGGGATACCAAGACGAACAGTATGGTAAGAGCGTGTTGGAAAACCCACGAATTGTCAAGCCGAGCTGAATACAGCAATTTTGTGTCAAACCTGCAATCCGAGTTGGTTTGCCCTAAAAGGAGTAGAAGTTAGCGCAAAAGCGCCCATTTCTCCTGCCCATTTCTCCTGCCCATTTCTCCTGGCATTGAGATCTCACAGAGATCTCACATTGGGTCTAAGCACATTGGGTCTAAACGAGTCTTGCCTAAATAATACATCTGTTCTAGTTAGATTGAGCTAACTGTCTGGATACTCTACAAAACTTAGAAACGATTTGAAAGGATACAAGCTAAAGCAACCTTTAACTGTTGCTTGACTGAACATTCGGAATTTTTTCTGTATTTTGTCCGTCAGAGTCTGGTTCAAGAGCGGTTGGTCTCTCAGGATCGCAACAGTTAGCTAGATGACATGGAGCACAACTAGCCAAGGACAACCCACTCGCCTTGCTGGATTAAACCTGAAAATTCAAGGCTTTGAGTCAATTGCCTACCCAGCGCGGTTGCTCAGTCTTCGTAAATTAGGTTAAATTTAGTTAAGATTCGCTCTCAGTTAAGAAAATCGGTATAGAGCTTTGACTGCTGTTGCTGTAATTGGGCAGTGGGGCAGGGGGCTAGTTACGGTTATTCAATCTGATGTCCAGAGGGTGAAGCGGCTAGCTATGATCAGGGCAATCGCAGTTCATCCTTTGGCTTCGCAGACCTAACGAATAGAGGCAGCTTAAACTATGAAACTTTCCTGGAGAATTGTTCTCCTCTGGACATTGCCGCTCTTGGTAATCGGCTTTTTTCTTTGGCAAGGTGCATTTTCTGCGTCGCCAATGAATATGGGTAGCAACACGGCTAGCACCCGCATGACCTATGGCCGCTTTTTGGACTATTTGGCGCAAGACCGGATTGTCAGCGTTGATTTCTATGAAAGCGGACGAACGGCAATTGTTGAAGCAACCGATCCCGAACTCGACGGACGGATTCAGCGCCTGCGGGTCGATCTTCCTGGCAATGCTCCAGAGTTGATCTCTAAACTGCGGGAAAACCATATCAGCTTTGATGTCCATCCGCCTCGCAATGATGGGGCCATTTGGGGCCTGTTGGGGAATCTGATTTTCCCGATTTTGTTGATTGGTGGCTTGTTCTTTTTGTTCCGCCGCTCTAGCAACGTACCTGGTGGTCCCGGACAGGCGATGAACTTTGGCAAATCGCGAGCGCGCTTCATGATGGAAGCCAAGACTGGTGTTATGTTCGACGATGTGGCGGGCATCGAAGAAGCCAAAGAAGAACTGCAAGAAGTTGTCTCCTTCCTGAAGAAGCCCGAACGCTTCACCGCCGTGGGAGCCAAAATCCCCAAAGGCGTCCTCCTGGTCGGTCCTCCCGGTACTGGCAAAACCCTGCTGGCTAAAGCCATTGCTGGCGAAGCGGGTGTGCCCTTCTTCAGCATCTCTGGCTCCGAGTTTGTCGAGATGTTTGTGGGAGTAGGAGCCTCGCGGGTGCGGGA
>KL662191.1:3745713-3844979 GCA_000733415.1 [Leptolyngbya] sp. JSC-1 | reverse complement strand
GGGACTTGTTCAAGAAGGCGAAGGAGAATGCGCCCTGCATCATCTTCATCGATGAGATTGACGCGGTGGGGCGGCAGCGAGGAGCTGGGATTGGTGGAGGCAACGATGAGCGAGAGCAGACGCTGAACCAGTTGCTGACCGAGATGGACGGGTTTGAGGGGAACACGGGCATCATCATCATTGCAGCGACGAACCGGCCGGATGTGTTGGACTCAGCGCTGCTGCGACCGGGCCGCTTTGACCGTCAAGTTACGGTAGACGCACCCGATATCAAAGGCCGCTTGGAAGTGCTGCAAGTCCATGCCCGCAACAAAAAGCTGGCTCCGGAAGTGTCGCTAGAAGCAATCGCCCGCCGCACTCCTGGCTTTACCGGCGCAGATCTGGCAAACCTACTGAACGAAGCGGCAATTCTGACAGCTCGCCGTCGCAAAGACGCCATCACCATGCTGGAAATCGACGATGCGGTGGACCGGGTAGTCGCCGGCATGGAAGGTACACCTCTGGTAGACAGCAAGAGCAAGCGCTTGATTGCCTATCATGAAATCGGCCATGCGATTGTGGGAACATTGCTGCAAGCTCATGATCCGGTGCAGAAGGTGACGCTGATTCCGCGGGGACAGGCGCAAGGTCTGACCTGGTTTACTCCTAGCGAAGAGCAAGGCTTGATTTCTCGCGCTCAAATCATGGCTCGGATTTCCGGGGCGCTAGGCGGTCGCGCCGCTGAGCAGGTAATCTTTGGTGATGCCGAGGTGACAACGGGTGCGGGTGGCGATTTGCAGCAAGTCTCCAACATGGCTCGCCAGATGGTGACGCGCTTCGGTATGTCGGATCTGGGTCCACTGTCGCTGGAAAGTCAGCAGGGCGAAGTTTTCTTGGGACGGGACTGGATGACCCGCTCCGACTATTCCGAGGAAATTGCGGCCCGAATTGATGCTCAGGTACGCACAATTGTGGAGCACTGCTACGATGTCGCCTGCAAGCTCATCCGGGACAATCGGGTGGTGATTGACCGACTAGTGGATTTGCTGATCGAAAAGGAAACTATCGACGGTGAAGAATTCCGCCAGATCGTGGCTGAGTATACTCCTGTTCCAGAAAAGGAACAGTATGTGCCTAAGCTGTAGGGTGTGAAGTTAAATCTTTGATCTTTGAGCTTTAATGCTTGATTGTGAGGACCGGGTGGGGATTCCTACTCGGTCTTTTTGTTGAAAATAATCCTTGAATTTGATGGGAATTGGTTCAACGTTGGTGACTAAAGTTGCGGCTATACGAACAAAATCGGCCTGCGCCAGCTAGGAAATGATGACTTAATTTCTGACCATATTTCTGACCATATTTCTGACCATATTCTGACTTCAACTGACCTTTTGAATAGCCTACATCGACTAGATTAGGTTCATCTTGAAGCACGCAATTAATATGGTTGAAGCACGAGCACTAGAGCAATCTAGGCAAAGACGGTATGTGAGCAAGCAGCTAAGTGAAGCTGAAATTAAATTAGCTCAGAGATTGATTTATCAAGTCTTTGTAGAGGAAATGAAATGGTTGCCGAATTCAGATAATCCGTCTGGAATTCGAGTCTTAGCCGATGAAGCAACTCCGCGATTTGTTGATAATTTCGATGACGTTGCAACCTGGTTTGGCACCTTTGATCAAGAAAAACTCGTTGCCTGCTGCCGCTTTTGCCGTCCTCTCAATGTAAGCTTTGAGTTAGAACTTTACCATCCTATTCCTACGTTTCTCAAAACGACTAAAAGTTTAGAAGTAAACCGGTTAGTGATTCATCCTGGCTATCGAAATCGGTCTAGCGTTTTGTTTAATTTAGTGCGACAAACTTATCAGCAACTCCACCAAACATTTGACTATGCGTTTGCAGCAGTCGCCTTTCCTGAACCAGGTAATTTGTATCTCAAAATTGGCTCAAAACAAGCGGATATTCAACCGTTTAAATACTCGCCTGACGATCCACAACCAGTGTCACTGATCTACCTAGATTTCAACGATAAAACCACCTTGGCAAGTGGTGCAGTGCGTCGGACATCTACAGCCGAGCCAGCGAGCGATTATCGCAGTGCGTTCGCGTAGTATGGGCGTTGCACGAATGTCCTACCCCTACTAAACCGATAGCTCATCGACACGCTCGTGTAAGGGCAAAGCATTTGCCAAACAGTTTAGAGGCACTGAAACAGATCTATCAGCAAATGCTTTGCCCTTACCCAACCAACGGCCCATCAACCGGATTTGACTGCTTCCGACTCCTGACTCCTGACTTCCCCCAGTCTCCAGATCTACCCCTCTGCCATACCCAATCCTAAAAGCTTATGGTATGAGTTTAGAGGGCTACAGCGAAGACTGCGGTTTGACCTGTAGCTTAGCAGTGGGGTATCAGATAAAGTCGTGACATTCATGCAGATACATACACCAGATTGGGTTAAACATGCCGTTTTTTATCAAATCTTTCCAGATCGGTTCGCTCAGGGATCACTGACGCCGCCCTATCAGCTTGCACCGATGCTGCTGGAACCGTGGGAGGCGACACCAACCCTCCAGGGCTACAAAGGCGGCAATCTCTGGGGCGTGATCGAGAAGCTGGACTATCTCCAGGGATTGGGCATCACGGCCATCTATTTCACGCCGATTTTTCAATCCACCTCGAATCACCGCTACCACACCCACGACTACTATCAGATTGACCCCCTTTTGGGCGGAAATGAAGCCTTTTTCCAACTTCTCTATGCAGCCCATGCGCGGGGCATGAAGGTTGTGCTCGATGGGGTATTTAACCATGTGGGGCGGGGCTTTTTCTTCTTTAACGACATTGTCGAGAATGGCCCCTATTCGCCCTGGGTCGATTGGTTCAAGATCGAAGGCTGGCCGATTGCTCCCTACGAATCAGAACGTCCGCCCAACTACGGCTGCTGGTTTGGCAACCGTGCCTTACCTGAATTCAACCACGCTAATCCTGCCGTGCGCGAGTACATTATGCGAATTGCCGAGCACTGGATTCGCTGCGGCGTGGATGGCTGGCGCTTGGACGTGCCGTTTTGCATCACTGAACCCGGCTTTTGGCAGGAGTTTCGCACCCGTGTTAAGGCGATCAACCCCGACGCCTATCTGGTTGGCGAGGTCTGGACTAATACCCGTCAGTGGCTAGATGGCACCCAGTTTGATGGCGTGCTGAACTACATCTTTGCCGGAGCCACGATTGCCTTTGTGGCCGGTGACCGCATTGATCCGGTACATGTGCAGGACCGCGACTATGAACCCTATCCGGGAATTGACGCCCTCACCTACGCCGAGAAGATCCAGCTGTTGCTACATGCCCATCCCTGGGAAATTCAATTAGCCCAGTTGAATGTACTAGCCAGCCACGATACGGCCCGTTTGTTGACGATGACGAATGGCGATATTAACGCTGTCAAGCTGGCGACACTGCTGCTGCTGACTTTTCCGGGTGCTCCCAGCATCTATTACGGTGATGAAGTTGGTTTACCGGGTGGCCTCGATCCAGATGCCCGTCGTGGCTTTCCACCCGAAGAGGAGTGGAACGACGATCTATTGCAGTGTCACCGGAAGTTAATTAGCTTGCGTCATGCCCGCATGTCCCTTCGGGTTGGGGAATACCGATTCCTGGGCGAAGATCACAAAACCTATGTGTTTGCTCGCATCTTTGAGGGAGATGTGCTGATTATTGCCGTCAATGCGGCGGATACCTACGGCAAAATTGACCTGGAGTCAGTTGGAACGCGATTGGGTGCCCAGCCGAGCTATATCCTCTTTAACACGAGGGAAACACCAGAGCGGGCAGAAGCATCAGCAGAAGCATCAGCAGAAGCATCAGCAGAAGCAGCTTCTACTGCGGAAACTAGACCGAAGGACACGATAGAGGTGGTCTGGACTGCCGGTAATCTGTTTCTGGCTCTGCCGCCTCAGACGGGAATTATTTTGACTTAGAGGGGGTGGCTCTAAGGAGTCAGGAGTCAGGAGTCAGCAGATGACCGCTGATTCTGGTTATTCTGACGGCTCTGGATCAGGTGGCAGGGGATGGGGGCTGGTCTTTCCTGGCCCTCCTGTGCTATGGCTTTTGGGAATTTGGTTGCCCATGAGTCTTGTTTAACTCAATTGTTGAGGCTTGTTGAGGTCGAGTGTCGCAAGCGTGTGGTTGCTACGACTACTGGTATGAAGAGAACTGCTACGAAGAAAACTGGCGTGAACAAACAAAAGCAGAGCGTTTACTTTGAGGAACGCCCTGCCTTTGTTAGTGCTGTTTAATGAAGATTAAAGCTGCCGAGATTCAAGCGCTGTGGCTAATCGGTTCGCGGCGTCTGCAAGCTGCTGTTGAGGATCGGGGGCTACTTCTGCTTCTTTCCGCTTAAATCGCTCTAGTGCTCGCACAACTAAAAACACGACAAAGGCAATCACCAGGAAGTTGATGATTGCGATCAGCAGTTCACCAGCAGGCCAGTCTCTGATCCGATCAATTCCCAAGGTTTGGAGCGTGGGATTGAGGATTGCTCCTGTAACCAAAGTGACGACAGTATCTACAATTTGGCCGAAAGCGCCACCTACTACCACCGCAACAGCTAACTCAACCACGTTGCCGCGATTAATAAAGTCTTGAAAATCTTTCAGGAATCCTGTTGCTCTACGTCTTGCCATTATTTCTACTCCTCATTCACCAGGTAGCATTCGTCTCAATAGACTCAATAGAATTTATCCGATAGCCGGATCGCCGGATTTTTCTCTAGTAGAAACCCTGTTGCCAGATCATACGGCATCCAGCCAATTTCGCAGCAGGCTGTTTGGCGGAAATTACCGGCTCAGTCTAGGTTTTAAGGCTGACGAAAATCAGGTAGGAGCTAGAAATCCTTCCTGCTCCTACCTCTGCTCCTACCTCTGCTTCTACCTCTGGTCCCCTCCCGAGCCTAACTGAAACTAACTGCTTCGAAAGGAATAGAGGGCTGGATTAGAGCACTGGTAAGCTGACCACCGACAGCGTGACTTCTCCCTCGTTGTCATCGAGATGAGTATCGAAGAAGAAGGCATGGAGCGTTGTGGTTTCCAGTACCTCCAGCGTCAGGGTTTCATCGTAACCATTCAGCGTAGACCAGGTCGCGTTGACGGGAATATCCGTCTTTTTGTTGACCACCGTGCCACCATTGAGCCAGAGCAACACGATTGGCTCGCCCTGCCCAGCCTCATAGCCAAAGGCACCGCTCTTGATCCGCACCAGGTGGGTTCCTGGCGACAGTACCTTAGTCACCGCCGTCTGGGTTTCCAACTGCCGCATTTGCTCCTGACTTAGCAAATAGCAATTGTGACGGCTATGGACGGTGATGTTCTTGATTGAACAGCGACCGGTTTCCAGCGGTGCAGCAGCTTGGGCTACAGGTGCAGCATGGGGAGGCTGCAGTCGATCGGTTTCGGCTGGTCTTGGCTCACTGGCAATTGAGCGCACGGCTCCAGGGGTGGCAATGGCAGCAGTCGCAGCGGCGGCTCCTCCAGCTAGGGCAGCCCCTACTGCACTGGCAGGGACATGTAGTGTATTCGAGCTAGCTAGCTTTAACCAGCGGCCATCTCTGGCTGTGTAACCAACTTCGGCTAGGTAGTCACGGTTGGTTGCAGGCACCAGGATATGCCGATCCTGGTCGGTCTCATCGCAAGTGAACTGCTGAAGCACTGGAGGCAAGGGCCGGGCTGGGTCGTGATCTGTTACGTCGTACAGCCGCAGACCGAATTGTTCGCCGCCCTGTTGCTTCAACGCCATCTTTTCCGCTTCTGGTGCTTCCCAGTAGGCATAGACATCCTGCGAATCGCGGGCTGTCAGAATCAGGCGAGATGGAGTTGTCGGTAAAGGGGGCGCGGCAACCGGGGCAACAGCTGGCGGTGTGGGTCTAGCCGCTCCCGCGATGGCTGCTCCCGCCAAGGCCGCTCCTCCCGCGATGGCTGCCCCGGTGGCTAGCGCTGTGTCTCCTACTTTGGCTGTTGGTTCGGGTACTTTCGGCGCTACCGGCTTGGGTTCTGCGATGGCAGGAGCAACGGCGGCTGGTCTTGGTTCAGGAGTCGGACAGGCTGGTACCCGCACCGGCTCGGAACGTGCGATTTTCATCCAGCGGTCGTTTTCGCTGACATAGCCCAGCTCGGCAATATAGTCCCGGTTGTCTACGGCAATTGGCACATGCAGATCGGGATCTGCCTCGCGGCAGTCAAACTGCTTGACGCTGTGCGGCACCTGACGGTCCATATCAATATCGGTGACATCGTACAGTCGAAGTGCCAGCTTGCGGCCACCCTGCTCCCGGAATTGGGCCTTGCGCTCTTCGGGCACTTCCCAGTAGGCATAGGCATGGCGACAATCGCGCGGAGTGAGAATAATGCGGCCATCGGGAACTCGTACGGGAGGAGGAACTGCTGCAACCGGAGCTGGCACGGCTGCTGGACCCGAGGCTGCCGTGGGGACTGGGCCACCCCGACCCCGCAATAGCCACCACAGCAAACCACCCAAAATCGGAATTGCTAATAACCACCAGGGAAATCCTCCGGCTTCGGTTGTGCCCTCGGCTGCTGGAGCTTGGGCAACGGCCTCTGGAGATGGGCTGACTGCCGCTTCTGGAGATGGACTAATCGCCGTTGCCGGAGACGGACTAGCTGCTTCAGGTGAGGCAGTCCCTGCGGCTCCAGAGGCTGCTCCTGCTACCGCTCCGGCGGCAACTGCTGCCACTACTTCCTGACCCGGTGCCGAGGTAGCAAAACCTAGAAATGCCTGCCCAACTGAATCTGGGGTTTCCTTATAGACATAGCCACGCGGCTGCGAGAAGGGATAGCGGGGGTCATCGGGCAGCGTTTGGTGCATCGGGATGATCTTGACATTGCTCTGGTTCAGCACCTGATCGGCAATCGCATAGCTGATTCCATCCCGGCCTAGTTCTTGAATTACAGCAGCCGTTTCATCGGTAGCAACCTGGGTAGTGTTGGGACCAGTTTCAAACGGAGCTGATTGGAACACAGCATAGTTACTCAGCGATTTCCGAGTATCGCTAAAATCAGGCCGATCCACAAAGCGAATTGGACCGGGCTGGCCGCCCAATTGCGACCAATCGGTAATTTCGCCTCGGAAGATCCTGGCGAATTGGTCGAAGGTAATGTCGCCTTGGAACAGATTCTCTGGACCGACGATAATGGCAATTTTGCCGCGATTGATCGGCACTTCCACCAACCCTTGTGCCTTTTCAGCATCGGTCAACGGACGGCCCACGGCAGCCACAGTAATGTCACCATTTTGTAAGGCTTGCAGCGCTTGGTCTGTACCGTTAGCTGCTAGCTCAACCGTAGAGCCAGAGTATCTCTGCTGAAACCGATCCTTGAGCGCTTCGTTCACTACGGTCATGCTGGTCGAGCCATCGACCTTGACAGTTGCGCCTTCCGGCAGGGACTCAGGTAAGGGAAACGAGGTCGGCGAAGGAGATTGCGCCAAAACAGACGGTATGGCGAAGGTCTCGGCCAGCAGCTTGGGAGTCGCTGTGAGAGCCAACGCCGCAACGAAAAGCTTAGAAAAAAAGAATATTTCTGGAATGCATGGTTGACACCCAAAATAATAGTCATCAGTGAAGCGCGATTCAGGAACAGACCAACGCCATTACGCTCATCTGAATGGGTATTCTGAATGCTTATCTGTACGCTAGAGGTACTGTTATACCTCAGCCTTGATTATCAATATCGCGAAACCATTCAGGGCATCAGAGGCTAAATTCGAACAACTGAGAGATGCACTTCTCCGTCGTTGTCTTCTAGATAGGTGTCAAAGAAAAAGGCACATAAGGTAGCAGGTTCCACGACTTCGAGCGTCAAGGTATCGTCATAACCGTTTAGAGTTGACCAGGTTGCTCCGACTGGAATACCTGTTTTTTTGTTGATTACCTTGCCGCCATAGATCCAAAGCAGCACCATTGGCTCGCCTTGATGACCAGAATTTGATTGGTAATTGAATGCACCAGCGCGAATCTTGACCACATTGGTTCCCGGCTCCAGTCGGGTTGAAACGGCGGTCTCCTGCTGAATTCGTTGCAGTAATCCGGCATCGAGGAAGAAACAGTTGCGCTTGCTGTCAACTTTCAGATCTGTAACTGCACACCCTTCCATTTTTAACAACCTCTTGATTATTCAACATTTGCAGAGTCAGAATATCAGATTCGGATTAGCAGCCCGTAGTGCATAGAGCACTTTATGGTACGGAAATACACTGCTATCGATATCGATATTAAGATTGAGGTGCCGACTCAGACTAAACCAAGCGTATAGATTTCATTAAACTGTAATTAAACTACAGTAACCAAATACCCAGTTTTGTCAAGAATCCTTGCAGACAACTGCCTCAACAGATGCCTAATCACCGGGATGCCGTCCAGATCCTCGGTATGGATTCACATAGATAAGCAGAAATCCCATGCCCGGTGGGAACATGGGAGCGGCTACTTCAAGCACTCGGAGCTGGAATAATACAGAGCAATCCTGAATTTTTGATTAAGTATGCTCAGAGCCTTCGTTCTATCCAAATGTTTGGTTAGTGCAGCTAGAGAGCGGCTAGAGAGCGGCTAGATGATAGTAGATGCAGATGGTACAGTTCCTCTATTGATAGTGCTCTATGATGCCTTGGCTCAGAATTGCGGTTGAATCTCCAGAATTGAATCTACTAGGGTTGAATCACGATATCGCTAACCGCAAAATCAGGCGTACCTTGCAGGGTGACAAAGAGGCCGCCGCTGCCGTTGTTGCCGAATCCTCTAGCGCTACCATTCGCGTTGAAGAACAGTTTGCCGGTTGCTTCGCTGAAGACAATGCGTTTGTTGCTAATCGCAGCATCTCTATCGTTAGCTACCAGGGCAATATCGTTTCTGGACAGTGGTCCGAAGGTCGTCTCATCTAATACGATGCGGTCTACACCAGATGTAAAGTCTCTGATTGTGTCTTGACCAATTGCTCCCAGATTGAACGGTGAATTCAGATCGAAGAAGAAGCCATCTGCCCCTTCACCGCCGGTCATCACATCTCTGCCTCGGTCGCCTTGCAGGTTGTCGTTGCCCAGCCCACCTCGCAGGATGTCGTTACCGTTTCCACCGAGGATGCGGTCATTGCCGGCTAAACCTTCCAGCACGTTCGCCACACCGTTGCCAAGAATCTCGTTGTTCAGCTCGTTGCCGGTCCCGTTGGTGGCAGTGCCTTCCAGCGTCAGGTTTTCGACATTGCGACCCAGCGTGAAGTCAACGGTAGAGCGTACCAGATCGACACCGCCCAGCGAAGGAATTCCAGCCGCAGTGCCCGTTCCTTCATCGACAATATCGCCTGCATCTGTGACCAAATAAACATCGTTACCAGTTCCGCCAAGCATGGTGTCATTACCAGCACCGCCGTTCAATGTGTCATTGCCAGAATTGCCGATTAAGATATCGTTGCCATCGCCGCCATCGAGCGTGTCATTACCAAAACCGCCATCAATGCTGTCGTTACCTGCCAAGCCTCGCAGCGTGTTGTTAAAGGCATTGCCCAAAATTGTGTTGTTGAGTTCGTTGCCTGTGCCGTTAAACGCCGTGCTTTGAGTGACCACGTTGAATAGCGTCAGGTTCTCGACGTTAGCTGCTAGTGTGTGATCAACAGTAGATATTACCGTATCAATCCCACCGTTTACAGCTTCCTGAATAACGTCACCTGCACTATCAACTGCATAAGTATCGTTGCCACCACCACCGTTCATTGTATCGTTGCCGGTACCGCCATCGAGCGCGTCATTACCAACACCGCTAATTAGCGTATCGTTGCCGCCCAGACCAGTGAGGGTGACCGAAGGGGCAGAAGTCAATGTGGCCGCAGGCAGTTGAATGATATTATTCAGGTCGTTTCCAGTTCCAATCCTGGCATTATCTCTGAGAAACAAGTTCTCAACGTTGGCGCTGAGAGTAAAGTTAGCGCTAGATGAAACGGTATCAACTCCGTCATTGGCGTTCTCAATCACGACATCGGCAGAATTATCGACGAGGTAGAAATCATCACCACTGCCGCCCCGCATTGTATCGACTCCCGATCCGCCATCAAGGATATCATTACCCGCATCGCCAACGAGGATATCATTACCGCCAAAACCGTTGATTTGATCAGCATCAGAAGTGCCGAAGAGCTGATTGTTGTTGTTGTTTCCATCAATACGTGCCATTGTTCGTTTGTCCTTTTGTTTGATAAGTGAGTTAAGTGCGATTGGATGAATAGCTTTGTTTCAGTTTCGAGAACATTAAGTCAAAAATTCCTTACTTCTTGTTTCTACTCAGAATCAAATTCTCACTCATCCATGAATCTAATCTAGAAAGTTAAAGTATAAGTGTCAGTCAGCGAAAGTCAGAAAAGGTTAGGATATTTTGAATACAGAAAGATATACCCCCTTTGAGTACGCTTACACCTCAAAAACAAAAAACTCTGACCTTGCAGATAGAGTTCTGACAAGATCAGAGTTGCAGTCAAGGAGACATAAATCGAAGTTTTTTAGAGAGCGCTCAGATTATGTTGCTATCTGCATCTAAACCTGCATCTAAACAAAGACAAACTGACTTCTGTTGTTGAGATTGAGCGTGCCGCTGCCCACGTCTTGCACAACTGCGATCAACTCATCCGGTTGAAACAGAGTAGGGCCGTTCTTGCGGAAAATCCCCACATCTTGAGTCGCCGAACCGCGACTGAGAGATCCCCCCACGTTTTGGATTGCATAGTCGCTGGCTGATCCAACAAGCTGAATGGTGTCTCCTGCGGCGAAATCGCCAATCACAGCAAAGTCGCTGACGCCATTAGAGCTACTGTTGCCATCATCGTAGAAAACTCGACGCGGATCACGACCCGGACCACTCGTGCCCCCTCGATCGCCCAGGATGAATCGGTCTGGCCCTGCTCCTCCAAACAGAGTATCCTGCTCACCCCGTCCCGGAGTAGAACCACCACCAAGATTTACACCTACCAGTCGATCACTGCCAAGACGACCCACTAGAAAGTCATTCCCTGACCCACCTTCCAAGAGATCATCCCGGTTACCGCCAAAGAGAGAGTCATTGCCGTCACCACCGTTGGCATCAATCGTTGCAACAGAGTTGTCAGCATTGATGAAATCATTACCGCTCAAGCCACTAAATTGGATCAGGCGGACAGCAGTTGCAGATAATTCGCCAACCGTAAGTCTGTCATTGCCTTCAACACCAGCCACAAAAACAGTTTCAACACTATCAAGCGTTAGCGTCACCGGACCCAAACTGGTGCGCTTGAGGAGAACCTTACTGGTATTAAAGTCGAGACCCAGCGTGAGAATGTCGTCGCCGGGTTTAGTGCCGCCATTGGGGGCGAATGTGGTAGCGCCTGTGAACTGGACAGTATCGTTTCCCGTACCGCCAGAAATGATGTCGCTGCCATCCCCATCGATCCACAACAGTCGGTCGTCGCCTGCACCGCCGAGCATCGTGTCGTCATTCTTGTCACCCGACACTACATCATCACCGTCGCCGCCATCAAGCACATCGACTCCGTCACGCCCGTTTAGAGTGTCGTTGCCTGCACCACCGGAAAGAGTGTTATTACCAGCGCTGCCAGTAATGGAATCGTTGCCCTGACTGCCGATCAGATTTTCGATGCTAATCAAGATTTCACTCTGATTACCGAGGCTGGGAAAGCTAACCAAACCATTTTGCCCAAGAGATTGCAGATTGGCAGTGATGCCGCCATTGAAGAAACTGTAAGTGACTGTGTCGTTGCCTTCGCCACCGTCAAATTGATCGAAACCAAGGCCACCATCGAGAAAATCATTACCGCCCAGTCCGAAGAGCCGATCGTTGTCGGTGGAGCCAATCAGAACGTTATCGTTGTTGTCGCCGGTAAAAACTGCCATGATTTGTTTGTCCTTTTTGGAGTAGATACAGCCTTTTTCAGGCTAGTGAAGTACGAAAAACGGGGTGCAGTGCCCCTGCGTAGGGGCGAAACCCCCACACCCCCCATACCTCACATGAGTGAAAAACGCTGTAAGTGGGGGATTGAACTAGATAAGTGAGTTCATAACAGCCAGCAAATTTTGTATTTTTGCTGAGAACCAAGCTGTAAACTTGAGTATTCGTTTTGCGAATCAAGCCTTTTCTTAGCTCTGTATTTACTCTAAAATAATTCGTTTTTACTGTCGGTGCGAAAAGGTCAGAATAAGTCAGTATATAAATGAACAAATTTCAAAAGTTTTTATTAGATAAAACCCAGTAATTAGCACAAACAAAAACTCTGTTCTTGCAGCATTTCCTAACAAGAACAGAGTATATACAAGGAGAATTTAATTTTTGATTTGCTGCGAAGAGCTTCAGGCTAAACCCATCCGCAACAGCAGAGCTAGTTTCAGAAGCCGCTTCTCAATTTGTTTTCTCCTCAAGCCAAATTGATGCAGCCAAGAAGCCTTTGCGGTAATAGAAGAAGCTGCTAAGCAGCAGATGGTGGAATTTTGGTAGACATTTATGCAGACGATTCTGCCATCCTAGAATGTAAAGTTTACTGCCTAAATAGCCTACGGAATGAAAAGATGCTTCTGTTACCAATTAGATATTCATAATTGCTTTTGGAGGCTAAAGAAACTTAGAATTCACAAATGGACAAGAGGCAAAATCATCTTTTGATTAATCTCTACTATTCTTATCCAAAAAAGTAGTAGTCTGCCGCATAATTGACGCGAATTTCTTGATTTTGATGTGTTGAATTGCAGCCTGTTTGCGGCGCTTTACCACCGACTGTATTGACGCGCTGAATCCAATTAACTTGACTCAAAACTCCATCGCCTTCATGGGATTTGACTTGCAGCAACAGCCAGGGAATGGCACTCGCTTCAGGCGCATCGACTTTACTTTGAAGTTGACCAACGATTTTGCTGCCGTCCTTCATCTCCCAGCTTGGACCGCCATAGTGAAGACCGACTTCTTGACCACGCTCGTCATAAAGTAATGCCTCCGGGGCTTTCAAGGTCCACTCAAACTGATTGGGCGCATCTGCTTTGGCTTGGCAGGTGTAAATCTGGTCGCCCTCAGCTCTAACGGTTAGTAAAAGCTGCTGGTCTGCTGGAGCCTGAATTTCGCTTGGCAATAGAGCCAAGGAGGAGGCCGAAGGTGAAACCGCTTGAGCAATTGCATAGCCGCTAAGCACAGTCGATAGACCCAGTGTGAATAATGCTGTGTACTTCATGATCAATTTTCTCCTAATTTTCAAATGAATCTAACGGTCAAATCTCAAGCAATACAAATTATCGAGCTGGAGAAGCTACAGCTCCTTCCGGCAGAATCGAAAAATCATTGCTAGTTAACACCGAACCTTGAACCTTAACGAATTCACCACCAGTGCCAAAACCTGCGGCTCCTCGGTTTTCGTTGAAGAACACACTGCCGCTCGCTTTGCTATAGATGAGTTGAGCTTCGCTCGTTGCTGCTGCTGCGTCATCGGCCACAATTGTCACCTGTGCTTCCGAGAAACTTGCAGGAGCGATGCCACCAAGCACAATTTTGTCTGTACCGCTAAGAAAGTCGGTAATCAAATCAACATCGCTGCCATTGCTCGTAGAAATCACATCCAATCGATAGCGAAATGTATCTTTACCTGCACCACCGGTTAATATGTCGTTTCCAGCATCACCGCTGAGGAAATCATCGCCATCAAACCCAATCAAAACATCGTTTCCAGCACCGCCAAACAAGGTGTTATTGTTATTATTTCCTCTTATTTCATTGTTGAGACTATTACCAAATCCTCTGAGACTGTTTCCAACTAATATGAGGTTTTCTACATTTGCGGTTAAAGCGTAGTTCTCAATAAAAGAAATAACAGTATCTACACCTTCTCCTGTCGCTTCCTGAACTACATCACCAATCGCATCTACTACATAGCGATCATCGCCTCGTCCACCTGTCATGCGGTCGTTGCCTTCACGTCCGCTCAATAGGTCGCTACCATCACCGCCAATCAGCGTGTCATCACCTGCTTCGCCAATCAGCGTATCGTCGCCGCTATCCCCTCGAATTGTGTCGTTACCGGCTCCGCCTGAGAGAAAATCGTTGCCACCTAGACCCACAATTGAGTCGTTTTCTGCACCGCCTTGCAGCGTATCGTTGCCGTTTGTACCGCGTATCTTAGCCATTGTCGTGACGTTCCTTAGTTAATGGGGGCATCTAGCGAATCAGCTCGTTGCTTGGTTTCGGTTTTTCTGGCGTTCGCTATACCTGTATCGTAGGCAATCCCTCTGTTGAAACCATCTGAAGAAGGTCTTGAGACCAACTCAACGAAATAGACATTTTCAGCCTGCCAATTCACTGCCAATCTCAGCCATTTGGCTCTATCCTTCGTCATACCCCCGGCGGGTGAGCATCAACGAAAGTTAGAAAATTCGACCAAACTCTGGAATTGCTGCCCAATTCGCAGTATCTATTAGAGAATCACCTTCTGCGGTTCACTCCTATGATTGCTCTCTTCAAAACCCAACCCCAACCGTTTCGGTTCCTGCTCTACACCGAATGGCTGATGCTCGCAAGCTGTGGGGCAATGGCGGCAATCGAAGCATGGCAGCGGCAAAGCTTACCCATACAGCATATTTTGATCTTGGTATCGCTGGGTGTCATGGGGTGGTTACTGCCCAGCGGCAAGACGCCGATTCGCTACCTCTACACCGCAATCGAAATCGGCCTGATCTTCTATGGCACCACCCTGGGCTATCTGCATATCCTGCCAACGCTGTACCTGATTGTAATGATCCGGAGCTGCTTCCTGTTCGACCCGCCTGGACGCTGGATTGTAGCCGGTCTATCGCTGATGTTGTTTCTGGTGCATCAGGTGCAATACATTAATACTCTGACGCCCTTGATGCTGCCGAACGTTGAGCAACAGCGAATTTGGATGCACCAGGTTGCGGAAGTTTTAATGTTTGGCTTGGGTCTATTCTTCGTCGGCCAATTGGTGAATGTGCTGTTAACGGAACGGCGAACGCAAGAGCAATTAGCGTTGGCCCATGAGCAGCTCCGGCAGTACGCGATTCAAGTTGAGGATCTAGCCGCTGTACAGGAGCGCAACCGCATCGCCCGCGAAATTCACGACTCGCTTGGTCATGCGTTAACCACGCTGAATGTGCAGCTCCAAACCGCAGTCAAGCTATGGCAGCGCAACCCATCCGAGGCCAAACCCTTTTTGGAACAAGCCCAGCGCTTGGGTACCGTTGCTATGAAAGAAGTCCGGCAGTCGGTCCACACCTTGCGAGCTGATGCCGACCGGGAAGAACCGCTAGAGCAAGCCATTGCAGCGCTGATTCAAGAGTTTTGTCAGAGCACTGGAGTTACCGTAAACACTGAAATTGATTTACCAGCCATCCTACCCGCCCAAGTCTCAAAAACCATCTACCGAGTCATCCAAGAATCGTTAACCAACATTTGTAAGCATGCCGAGGCGACAGCAGTCCAAGTGCGGCTCCAGCAAACTGCAGACAAGGTGCGTCTGATTATTGCCGACAACGGTCGCGGATTTCGGTTCCAAACCCATCGAAGTGGATTTGGACTGCACGGAATGCACGAACGAGTTGCCATGCTGAACGGCACATTGCGAATCGACACCGAACCCGGCTCCGGCTGTCGCATCACCGTTGAGTTACCGCTCGAAGGAGTCTAGTCAAGTAAAAAGTGACTATTACTCATCCATGCCTCGTGAGTTTCGCCGAACGCCCCCACCCCCCACCCCTCACCCCTCACCCCCCACCCCTCACCCCTCACCCCCTACCCCCCACCCCTCACCCAATCATGATTCGCCTGCTACTCGTCGATGACCAAAACCTGATTTGCCAGGGCTTAAAAGCGATGCTCTCCCTGGAACCGGATTTAGAAGTAGTGGGCATTGCCAATAACGGTGAGGTTGCCCTTGAACAAGTGGCAAAGCTGCTGCCTGATGTGGTGCTGATGGATGTGCGGATGCCAGTGATGGATGGGCGAGAGGCAACTCGCGCGATTACGCAAAACTATCCGCAGGTGAAAGTGCTTGTGCTGAGTACGTTTGATGATGATCAGTACATTACAGACGCCATGCGGGCCGGTGCGAAGGGATATTTACTCAAAGATATGCCGTCGGAGGAGCTAGCGCAGGCGATTCGGTTTGTGCAGCTAGGCTATACCCAACTCGCTCCCGGACTGATGGAAAAACTCATAGCTGGCTTACCGTCCACCAATGTGGCTCCAGCCCCCAAACCACCCCCGATTCCGCTCACTCCCAGAGAAGAGGAAGTGCTGCATCTAATTGGTGCAGGCTTAACCAATCGCGATATTGCCCAGCAGCTCTACATTTCAGAAGGAACCGTCAAAACTCACGTCACTCACCTACTCAATCGCCTCAATTTGCGCAACCGGGCACAGCTTGCCATCTACGCCCATTCATTGAACATCGCCGGAACCTAGTTGCCATCAGGCCACAGCCGAATTTATGCTCCAAACCAATAGTCTTTCCTATTGGGGGACTTCATCGGGAGCATGACCTACGGGAGTATCAGTTACGGGAGTATCAGTTACGGGAGCATTAGCCAAAGATGGGTTTTGGACCAGAAACTTGCGAATTCTCCGTGCCGCTAGTAGCAATCCAACAATCACCAAGATACCTGCCAGCAAAGGTACTGTAATGGCCAATACAGCAATTGTAATCGCAAGCACTAACTCGATCGTTGCGACAACGGGATTGGTCAGTCCCGCTGAAATAGCTAGAGAAATAGCACGAACAATATTTGTCATGCCTTTGGTCAATCCTGCGGTTCCTCCGCCTGCAATCACCGCGATTGTCCATTGCAACAAGGGGTTTGTGTCAGGGAGAATCGAAGCTGTGATCAAGGTGCCCGCTACGATTGCGGCTGGCGTTAGGATAATATCCAAAAAGTGGTCAACAAAGGGAATATAGTAGCCCGCAATCTCTGCTGCGCTGGCGATCGCAAATACAAGCAAGGCTTGATTGGTCTCAATCCAGTCAAAATCTGGAGGCAAATCAATATGGCCAATGACAGCCGCGACGCTCATCACTAGAAGCGGGATAAAGACCCGGAAGCCAGAAGCCGCGCTTAAGCTGATTCCGAGCAGCAAATCGAGCAGAATTTCCCAATCGAGGTTAGAGAAGATAGAAGTCACACTATCCAAGAGCACCTCCTGAAAGTTGAATACAATAATCCAATATGGATTACAGGGAATCCAAGGAAGCTGTAGGAACTACTTAAAGAGTACAGGATTGTGGAAATTAAGCAATATCTCAATATACAGTCGAGATGAAAAATAATGCGGCTGCTTTAATAGCGCTGAAATACTGACATTTAAGACAGTTTTTCAAACCTAGTGGGTCAGTTCTGTCAGGTCCTGCCCTGATCATTAGGCTGTAGTTACCACGGCAACACCTCACCATTCGCGTGCCAAAACGTACCTGTATTCTCTAGCGACAATTCATCAATTCGAGCCAATAATCCCTTTACCGATGCTTCTGGTGTAATGCCGCCTGTTGTAAAGTTGGTCATGCGGGTTTGCACTAAACCAGGATGCAGAATCGCCACTGCAATCCCACGCGGTTGCAGGTCGTGCGCCAACGATTTTCCTGCCATCGACAAGGCCACCTTGGACATGCGGTAGCCATAGGAACTGCCAGAGGTGTTGTCTCCAATCGACCCCATGCGGCTGGTCATCAACACAAGCTTGGAGCCAGGTTTAAGATTGGGCAGGAGCGCATGCGTGACCCGTAAAGCACCCAGTGCGTTTACCTCAAACTGTTCTCGAATGCTGTCAAAATCCAAATTTTCCAGCGTTACGCGCTTGAGAATGCCAGCGTTGTTGATCAAGACATTGATTGCAGTATCTCCCAGGCGTTTCTGCAAGCCCGCCACTGAAGCATCTGAGGTAATATCAATGCCTTCCTCGATCTGTATCCCAAGCTGTTTTAATTCTTCAGAAGCCGTGCGGCAGACCGCAATTACCGTTTCTCCTCGTGCTTGCAGTTGACGGCAGTACTCGTACCCAATGCCTCGATTTGCACCTGTAATCAGATAAGTTGCCATATAAACTCCAACGGCTGTATCAGAGCAGCGTTGCTAAAACCCACTCATAGCCTAGCTGAAATTAGGAGAAGGGATTAAGAACGAATTGCTCCTAATGAGGAATCTGCTAAGCTGCGATGGAGCGTTAAAGTTGCCAGTGGAAACCCAGTGAGGAATGCTGCAATGTCCGAACGTTTAACTTCTGAGCGCCCCTATGATGTTGTCCTCTACGGGGCTAGCGGTTTCGTGGGCCAACAGACCGTGCAGTACTTTGCTAACCATGCGTCTCCAGAACAGGTGCGGTGGGCAATCGCCGGACGAAACCGGCAGAAATTAGAGGCAGTTCGCGATCGGATGGGTGTCAAAGTAGATGTGCTAGTGGCCGACAGTCAAGATCAGCCGGCGATCGATGCAATCGTTGCTCAGACGCGAGTGTTGCTGACCACTGCCGGCCCCTTTGCCCTCTACGGCACTGCTCTTGTCGATGCCTGCGTTCGCTTTAGAACTCATTACGTCGATATCACGGGAGAAACCCCCTGGGTCAGAACTCTGATCGATTGCCACCATGGCGAAGCCGCCGCCAATGGCACCCGTATCATTCCCTGTTGTGGCTTTGATTCTGTCCCATCCGATCTCGGCACTTATCTGGTGGTTCGTCACATACAACGAGAATGGGGTGTGCCTTGTCAGCAGGTGCATGCCTATTTTCAGGCGTTTGGTGGGTTTAATGGTGGCACCCTGGCATCTGCATTTAACCTCTACGATTCAGACGCAGCAGCTCAGATGGATCAACCCTTTCTGCTCAATCCATCCCCACCTGATACTCAAGTAGCCGAAGGCAACCGTGACCCCCAAACGCCAAGCTTCGATGCCGACCTCAACACCTGGGTTGGTCCCTTCTTTATGGGTCTCGTGAACACCCGCATTGTCCGCCGCAGTTCTGCCCTATACGAGGAATGGCAACAACCCTACGGACCCGACTTTGCCTATCAGGAGTATTTCAAGTTTGATGAGCCATTGGCCTGGTTGAAGGCAACAGGTGTGACTGCTGGACTTGCCCTGTTTACCGGAGTTCTGCAACAATCCCAATTGCGATCGCTACTGCAACCTATCCTGCCCCAACCCGGTAACGGTCCTTCGGAGCAAACAATGAATCAAGGCTGGTTTTCCTGCGAACTGGTGGGCACCGCCGTTGATGGCCGCAAGCTGCGGGGGCTGATTCGGGATCAGGGCGATCCTGGCAATCGAGCCACGGTTAAATTTGTCTGTGAATCGGCTTTGAGTCTGGCACTTCAAACAGATCAGCTGCCGGGAGGTCCGATGCGAGGCGGCATTCTTACGCCAGCAACCGGGTTGGGCGAGGTTCTGGCAGAAAGGTTACGTCGGGCTGGGATGACTGTAGCTATCAATTCATAAATTCTGTAATCAAATTCTGCAATCAAATTCTGTAATCGGTTATTCCCGTTCCCGTAATCACACCTCGCCTCCATGTATCCATAACCGGACATCCTCAATTCCAATCAAAGGGTGGACACTGTAATACTACAAGTGTAGTATGTAAACAGCGAGTTTTGTAATACGAGTACTGCAACCTTCCATGATACCCATCCTTCTTGTCACCTTACGTAGCGCCACGCACTGCCGACCTGATTACGGTCTGGGCAGAGCATCGGTGCTACCTGCGTTTGGAGCAAGGGGTCGGTGTAGTGGCGGTAGATCCGCCGATGCAGGTATTTTTACAGCCATTGCTGGATGGCTCAATCCAGACCAATTGACTAAGAGCGGGAGGTGCAGGGCAACCCTGACACCAACATAAGGAAACCTATATCAATTTCCTCAACCCCCGCTCCTGACAGTCAGAGGTGGGGGTTGTTTTTTGAGGAGTGAAACCAATGCAGGCTCAACAGCAGAATGGGCAACCATCCATACTTCAAAACCAGGTCGTGGTGTTCTCCAAGAACTACCTGCCCTTAGCGCGGGTTAACCTCAAACGAGCAATTGTGCTGCTGGTCACGGGTCAGGCTGAGTCTCTATTTAGCAGCACCCAACAATGGGAAGTACGTTCTCCCAGCGTTATCCTCCATATTCCCGAACACATTCGTTTGACCAGTGTCAATCCAGAGCGGCACTGGAAAGTGCCACCCGTGAGCCGTCGAGAAGTCTTTCGCCGTGACAACCATACCTGCCAGTACTGCGGCAGCACCAAGCATCTGACCCTCGATCACGTGATTCCCCGCTCCAAAGGGGGCGGCCATACCTGGGACAACGTGGTGACCGCATGCCAGACCTGCAATGCCACGAAAGCTGACCGCCTCTTACATGAAACGAGAATGGTGCTGAGAACGAAACCGAAAGCGCCGATTCACCCAGCCATTGCTTTTGCCGAACAGTTTTGGAAAGAACAGCCGCCTGTTGACACCTGACACAAACCTGAAAGGAGACAAGACCAATGTTGAAGCTGAACTACACCGAAGTTGGGCTGTACATGGAACGCACTCTGACAACGCCCGAACTGCTCATCGCCCAGCGGGTTGTTTTGGCCATGCGGTTGGGGCAATCGTTTCATGTCGAACCGGGTTGTGCTTGCTTTCTGCTGCCGGCTGATCTTCGTGAACTAAAAGTGCTAGAAACATCATTACAACGGGAGCTTAGCTCAACCGTCACTCTGCTGCCTGTAGATCGCGAGTTTGTAGAAGTCAGTCTGACTGGAAGCTGGATTGCCGAAGACAGAGACGCTCATGAAGGCATGTTTTTGACCTTAATGAGTGACCGAACTGAATTCCTGATCTACAGGCTGTGGCAGATCAGCGCGGCTCACATTTCCTCCCTAGCGTGAGGAGACAAACCTAGTGGGAGAGGGCGATCCAATTTTTTCTTTGCAATCGCTCTCCCCTCCGCCCAAAAAGTTGTAGTACCCTCTTGACAATTTGCAGTGTTTTTGTAGCATAAAAGTAATATAAGCGCCATAATCTCTAGGTCGCCAAATGGAAAGGCATCGGTCCGCAAAACCGACAAGCGAGAGGTTCTCCGAAGGAGACGCTACGCGAACGATTCTCTCCCTGGAGTCTAAGCTTGGCAAAGCACGGTTCTTCGATCCTCTCTTGAATAGGAAATTGGTGAGGTTAATGCTCGCCTACCGCTATCAACGGGAGCGATATGTTCCTTCGAGTTGATTACTATTAAGTATGGTTGGGTGAACGGCATGTGATATCTGTTGTGTCGAAAAACCTGTCAAGAGAAGTAAAATAAATCGGTTACTTTTCGCATAGAATTGCTGTAGTTGTTGCCCGAAAGTTGCCAGATTTCAATCATGCGATTACGAATCAAACGATGGATTGAAGGAACAATTATTGCAATAGCAATCGGCGTTAGCTCAGGCATCCTGCCTGCTCAGGCGCAATCCGATCAACAGGTGCGCTCACTGGTGGAGGCGTTGCGCGAAGCGGCTCCTCAGACCGGCAATCCCAATGATGGGCTATACAGCGACTGGCAGATTCAAGCACCAAACATTCCGCGCTGGTCCGAGGCTTGTATTGGCAGATCGCTCTCTCCCCAGGAATTTGAGGCCGATTTAGCGACTGCACGCACCATTTTGGTTTGTGTGATGCGGGATGTTTTGCAACAAGAGTATCGCAACAGTGGCAATGATGAAGCAACTGCGGTCCGCCGTGCCGCTGCTTGGTGGATGACAGGTGATCCATCTCGCTACAATAGCGGTGAGACAGCGGCCTATACTCAAAAAGTGCTCAGCTTCTACCGGCAGCAGTCTGGAACCCCTGCGGCAGCTGCTCCACCAAATTCAGCTCCACCGGCTTCGAATCAGCCCCAAAGTACCCCCTATGATCGGTATATGCAAGCAGGATATGCTGCCGTGGAACAGAAGGATTACGAAGCTGCATTGCTACACTTTCAGCGAGCCTTAGATGAACGTCCGAATGACGCCTATGCTCAACGGGCTATTCAAAATGTGGAACGCTACCGTAATCAGTCTGGTCAAGCAGGAGCGCAGTAACGCGATGAAGGGATGGATCAAGCAGGGGCTGCACCTGATGGCGATGACCACAATGGCTGTTACAGCTGGGTGGAGTTCTAACGTAAAGGCCGCTGAAGCATGGGTTGAGGTGACTGTGAATGCAGTAGGAGATCGCTTTCTAGTAGATCAGAATTCGATTCAGCGATCCGAGAACATCGTTCGCTATTGGGAATATCGAGAGTTTAAACAGGCCAACAATGCGTTTCTAGACTTTGAAGTAGAGCAACCCGTTTATGGAGTAATGATTTATCGCTCGGCAGATTGCACTTCTGGGGTAGAACGCACCCGCCGCTTAGTGATTTTTGATCAGAATCGGCAAGTGATTGAGCGAGTTGATTATGGCAATAATGGCCCTCTTACTCAACCCATGACAGAGAGCAGTGCTGCTAATGTCATCCGCTATGTTTGCACGCAGGAATAGCTTTAGAACAGTGCAATAATGATAGCTTGATTAATGCCGCTGCCTTTCATTAGGAACGGGGTATACAGCGTTTTTCACTCATGCATGTGAGGTATAGGGGGTGTGGGGCGAAGCCTCCACGCAGGGGCACTGCCCCTGCACCCCGTTTTTCGTACTTCACTAGCCTGAAAAAGGCTGTATATGCTTGGAACTATGGTTGAGTCAAGACATGATAGTGAAGTTGAACAGGCATGGCAGTGGACATGGGCAACCGAAAACCGAAAACCGAAAACCGAAAACCGAAAGCCGAAAAAATAGGGGTGAATTTAGCAAATTCACCCCTTACTATCAAAAATGTTGCCTTTTCTACCAAGCTTATCTACAAGCTCAACTGTCCTCGATTCAGTTCATCACCCTACAAATGCTCGTAGCATTGTTGCAGAAGAATTTGGTAGATGTCCTATTCACTCGCGCATTGGTTTGACGGATCAGTTGCGCTTCAGACCTAGCTCAGGTTAACAATGCCACCGCTGGCTGTGCCAAATGTGAGGGCGCTCGCATCTACTCCCTGCACTAGGCCAATTAGCTCGTGGCGGCTGACGAAAGCAGGTGGGAATCCAGAGATGGTCGTGTTTGTCCGGTAGATGGCGGCTCCGCTGACGCCGTTAATTGTGGCATTTTGGATGGTGTAGTTGGAGAAGATGGGGGTAAATATGTCTCTGAGCTGAATCGTATCTTGACCATCGACAAAGTCAGTGATCAGTGCATAGTCGCTGTTGCCGCCAAATCCGGGAGTGGATACACCATCGTCGTAGTAGACATCGCTGGAGGTGCCGAGGACAAATGTGTCATTGCCTGCACCGCCGGTGAGGGTATCAATTTCGCCACGACCCGGTGTAGCCGAGAGGAAGTTCACTCCAACTAAAGTGTCATTGCCGTTACCGCCCAGCAGGGTGTCATTCTGGTTGCCGCCGCGCAGCAGGTCGTTGCCGTCTTCACCGTGGAGGGTATCGTCGCCCGAATTGCCGCGCAGTTCATCATCACCGCCCCGTCCAAACAGTTCATCGTTGCCGTCCTCGCCGCGTAGATAATTGTTGACATCATTGCCGATGATGGTGTTGTCTAGCGTATTGCCAAAGCCATTGATTGGATCGGTTCCGGTCAGAGTGAGGTTTTCTAGGTTGGCTCCCAGTGTGTAGCTAATCGATGACAGAACAGTATCTTCGGTACCGCCAAACGGGGAAGCTTCTGTCACCACATCCCCTGCTTCATTCACCACATAGGTGTCATTGCCGCTGCCGCCAATCATCGTGTCGGCTCCCAAGCCACCGTCTAGGGTATCGTCACCCGCATTGCCGGTGAGGACGTTGTTGGCGCTGTTACCAGTGATCACGTTATCAAGATTGTTGCCGGTGCCGTCGATAGCGCTGTTCCCAGTCAAGGTGAGGTTTTCCAGTTCTGCGCCCAGAGTATAGGTAATCCCTGACTGTACCGTATCGATTCCGGCAGCAGCGGCTTCGGTGATTGTATCTCCGACGCTATCTACAATGTACGTATCATTGCCGGTCCCACCTGCCATCGCATCATCGCCGGTACCGCCGTCGAGGGTATCATTGCCCGCACCACCCGTCAGGGAATCATTTCCAGCAGCGCCACTCAGGTTATTGTCAGAATCGTTTCCAATAATAATGTTATTCAAGCCGTTGCCTGTACCGTTGATGGCGGCAGATCCAGTCAGAGTCAGGTTTTCCACATGGCTAGACAGGGTGTAGCTCACCGAAGCCTGGACGACATCCGTTCCGGCACCGGCAGCTTCCACTACTACATCATCGCTACTGTCTACGATATAGGTGTCATTGCCACCGCCGCCTATCAACGTATCATTACCTACACCGCCATTTAGAACGTTGTCCGCATCGTTGCCGATAATGGTATTGTTGAGGCCGTTGCCCGTCCCGTTGATGGCAGCAAATCCAGTCAGAGTCAGGTTTTCTACATGGGCAGTGAGCGCATAGTTGATCGAGGCTTTCACCGTGTCATTCCCGGCCCCAGCAGTTTCAGTCACCTGATCGGTTGCGCTGTCTACGATGTAAGTATCATCGCCGCTGCCGCCTGCCATCTGGTCATCGCCAGAGCCGCCATCCAGAACATCATTGCCCGATCCACCATCGAGGATGTCATCGTCTGCCCCACCGCTGAGGAGATCGTCGCCGCCGCCGCCTTTCAGCTCATCTTCGCCTGCGCCACCTTTGAGTGTATCGTTGCCACCACCGCCCAGCAGTTCATCGTCACCGCCTCCACCTTGCAGGATGTCATTCCCACCACCGCCCACGAGTTTGTCGTCGCCTGCGCCGCCCACGAGCTTGTCGTTGCCCTGCTTGCCTCTGAGTTCATCGTCGCCCGCCAACCCTCGGATCAAGTCATCGCCCGCTGTGCCAAACAGAATGTCATCGAGCGGTGTGCCTTTGATAGTAGCCATTTCTATTTCTCCTGAATCTAGTGTGCTGGGGGCTAGACCAACGCTTTGTGCCCCTCTGTAGATTCAGTAGGAATGGATTTGGCGGTTTATTCAGGGATGGAACTTAGTTTCTCAATGCCCTGCCATCGCTTGACCAATCGCGGTGTAATCAGCCGTATCAATCGAGCTTTCGTAGGTGAACTGGCCGCCGCTAATCACCAAGATCCGGTCTGAGAGCTTCAATAGTTCGTCCAGATCTTCGCTGACCAACAGGACGGCCACCCCCCGGTTGCGGGCATCGACAATTTGGGTGTGGATGAAATCGACCGCAGCAAAATCGAGGCCGAAGCAGGGGTTGGCGGCAATCAGTAACTTGATATGGTCTGCCGAAAGCTCGCGAGCCAGAACGGTGCGCTGTATGTTGCCGCCTGAGAGGTTACTGACGGGGGTTTCCGGGGAAGGGGTTTTGACCGAGAACTGGTGGATCAGACCCAGCGCCATCTGGCGGATTGCTTTTACCAGCAGCAGGAAGCCCTTGGCTTGGGGAGGTCGGTCGAAGGTGCGCAGGGCCATATTTTCGGCCACGCTCATGTGGGGCACGCAAGCATTGCGCAGCGGTTCTTCGGGTAGGGCAAACACCTTATGGCGATTCATTTCTGCCCGCGTTGCAAAGTATGGCTCACCGTTGACTCGAATTTCACCAGAGGTGGCCGGTCGCTGACCTGCCAGCACCTCCACCAATTCGCGCTGACCGTTGCCGGAAATGCCAGCAATGCCAACAATTTCGCCGCTGTACACGGTTAGGTCCAGGTTGGAAATAGCCTCAACGCCGTTGTCCTTGTTGGCGCAGAGTTGGTGCACCTCCAGCACCGGCAGCGAATCGTGGTGGGTCGCTTTAGCGACGGGCGTTGGCTCTTTCTTTTCGCCCATCATCATTTCGGCCATGTCTGCCACCGTCAGATCCTTGACCAAGCCACTGCCTGCAAATCGCCCCTTGCGCAGCACGGTAATTTCGTCACAAAAGGCCATCACTTCCCGGAACTTGTGGGAGATGATCAGCACACTCAGTTCACCAGCTGTCACCTGCTCACGCAACAGGCCCAGCACCTCATCGGCCTCGGCGGGTGTCAACACCGAGGTTGGCTCATCCAGAATCAAAATGCGGCTGTGCAGATAGATTTGCTTGAGGATTTCCAGCTTTTGCTTTTGTCCGGCAGCCAGTTGACCCACCGGCAAATCCAACGGCACCTGAAACGGCGAGGTTGCCATAAACGCCTGTAGCTTTTCCATCTCGGCAGCCCAGTTGATCACAGCCGGACTATCCAGCCGCGACAGCACCAGGTTTTCTGCCACCGTCATCGCCGGAACCGACGTAAAGTGCTGATACACCATGCCGATGCTGTACTGATGCGCATTGCGAGGATTATCGATCTGCACCTTCTGGCCGTCTAGCAGCACCTCGCCCGCCGTGGGAGTATAAAAGCCCATCACGCATTTGACGAGCGTACTTTTGCCTGCGCCATTTTCGCCCAGTAGGGCATGAAAGGTTCCCGGCTTCAGATGCAGCGACACATTGTCGAGCGCTACCAGACTGCCAAACTGCTTGGTCATACCGTTGGCTTGCAGATCGGGCGGACGTTCGAGGGTCGTTGTGGTTGTGGGTGCGGGGAGGGTGGTCATGGGGGTGGGGGGTAGGGGGTAGGGGGTAGGGGGTAGGGGGTAGGGGGTGGGGGAGATGGGATCAGGAATTGGAGGTTGGGTGCGCTGGGCTGGCTGGGCTGCCAAAACTTAAAAGTATGTGCTGCATGCGGGTTTCGCTACCAAAACTGGAAACTCGAAATTCATCTAACTGGTGATGGCTTCGATGAAGGCTTGGGAGTCGGCTACTGCGCCGAAGACGCCGCCTTGCATTTTGATCATTTTGAGGGCGGCTAGATGGTTGCCGTAGTCGGTGGCTCCGGTGCAGTCGGAGAGCATCAGGCATTCGTAGCCGCGGTCGTTGGCGTCGCGCATGGTGGTATGGACGCAGACATCGGTGGTGATGCCGGTGAGAACGATGTTCTGAATGCCTTTTTGGCGCAGAATTAGATCTAGATCGGTGGCGTAGAAGGAACCTTTGCCGGGTTTGTCGATGATGACTTCGCCGGGTAGGGGGGCTAATTCGGGGATGATTTCCCAGCCGGGTTCACCGCGGACTAGGATTTTGCCGCATGGGCCAGGATCGCCGATGCTGGCTCCAATTTGTTGGGAGCGCCAGCGTTTGTTGGTGGGCAGATCGGCTAGGTCGGGACGATGGCCTTCGCGGGTGTGCATGATGTGATAGCCTTCAGCGCGGGCCGCTGCTAAAACTCTGGCAATCGGTTCGATTGGAGCGCGGGTCAAGGATAGGTCGTAGCCCATCTGATCGACATAGCCGCCTTTGCCGCAAAAATCGATCTGCATATCGATCACCAGCATGACGGTGTTCTGGGGGCGCAAATCGCCGTTGTAGGGATAGGGGTAGGGGTCAGCTTCTACAAAACGTCCCATAGGTTTGATCCAATAACGATTAACTGTCCGTGCCCAACGCTCCCGGTGCACCTGCTAGCGTGCGTTTCGGAGAGCAGGTGAAGATCATAATCAGCAGCGTCAATACGTAGGGAGCGGCATTGAAGAGGTAGTAGCCTTCCTTGATGCCCACCGATTGCAGGGCGGGACCGAGGGCTTGGGCACCGCCAAACAGCAGCGAGGCCCAGAGACAAAGCATCGGATTCCAGCGGGCGAAGATTACCAACGCCACTGCCATTAGTCCCTGCCCGCTGGAAATGCGCTCGGTCCAGACGCCGGGATAGTAGAGGGACAGCGCCGCGCCGCCAATTCCGGCTAGAAAACTTCCGGCCATGACGCTCAGCATCCGCACTTTAAAGATGGAGACGCCCATGGCTCTGGCTGCATCGGGGCTATCTCCCACGGCTCGGATGTACAACCCCCAGCGGGTGGACTGAAAGAACCATTTCATGATCGGCGCAATTGCCAAACCCAGCAGAAACAGGGGGCTGATTTGCAAGGCGGCCTCCACCGCTGGCGGAACATTGCCTCCCGCCAGGTTAAACGTCGGCAACTGAGGTGCAGAGGGTTGAATAAACGGTTTGCCAAAGAAAAAGGCCACACCGCTGCCAAAGATGATCATGGCGATGCCGACGGCCACATCATTGACACGGGGCTGCTGCGACAACCAGCCATGAATCGCTCCCAACACCAATCCGGCTACTCCGGCCACTATGACGCCCAGCCAGGGTGAACCCGTTAGGTAGGAAATGCCGTAGGCGCTCATGGCTCCGGTGAGGAGTGTGCCCTCTAGACCGAGGTTGATTTTGCCGCTCTTTTCGGTCAGACATTCACCCAAACTCACGAACAGGAACGGCGTTCCGCCCCGCATGGTTCCGGCAATGATCGCCAGGGGTACTCCCCACCATCCCAATGCTGTTGTTTCTGCTGTCATGACAAAACCCCTCAAAACTTAAAACCTATAGCTCCCTATACCGTGACGACGGGTTCTTCTCCTGGGCTGGGCGGTGGCGAGGGAGGTGTGACCATGATCGGCTTTTCCTTGAAGAAGGGAATTTTGCCGTAGAGCGAATCGCTGTAGAGCACAACCAGGAACACCAAGCCCTGAAACACGAGCACCGTTGCGTCAGGCAGGTTGTGAGCGCGTTGCAAGATGCCGCCACTGGCTAAAATGCCACCCACCAACAGGGAAATTAATACGGCTGCCAACGGGTTATGTCGAGCAGCAAAGGCCACCAGAATGCCGCCATAGCCATAGCCCACATTCAGCGATTCGTTCGCTGCCCCCTGCACTGCCGCTACTTCGACCATCCCGGCTAATCCGGCACAGGAACCCGCCAGAAAACAGGTGATCACCGTCAGCTTTCCGACTGGCAATCCGGCAATTCGAGCGGCGCGTACATTTCCTCCAGCGGTGCGGGCGGCAAAGCCAAACGTGGTGCGCTGCATCAGGACATAGGTGACTAAACAGGCGATCAGACCATACACCAAGCCCCAATGCACCCGCGTCCCAGGAATCACCCCCAGCATATTCACCTCGGCTAGGGGATAGGTCGAAGGCTTGTTCAGCGAGCTGGGATCCCGCATTGGCCCACCGACAAGGTGATTCAGCAAGGCAATTGCAACGTAGTTGAGCAGCAGGCTGCTAATGGTTTCGTTGACGGCTCGGTAATGGCGTAAGGCTCCGGCTGCCGCAATCCACAGCCCACCCGCCAAGATACCAGCCAAGGCCATTGCCATTTGCACAATGATGGGCGGCACAGCAGTTCCTAGGGTCAACCCCACCGAAACGGCCAGCAATCCTCCCATGATCAGCGCTCCCTCGTTGCCAATAATCACCAGTCCCAAGCGGGCGGGTAACGCCGTACAGAGCGAACTCAACATCAGCGGAGACGCGCGAATCAATGTATTTTGGAACGTACTCCAACTGCCAAATGCCGCCTTCCAAATCGAGCCATAGACCGCAAACGGATTTGCACCCACTGCCGCGCAGAAGATGCCAAACAGCAGCAACCCAACCAAAATTGCCCCAAAGGAGAGACAGAGCGATTCTAATGTGCGACGCCAAGATTGCATATTACCCCTCTCAACTACCGATCGAACCAATCACCCCTTCAACCAGGTAATTCATTTGCTCCAGTTTGGGGTCTTGCTGTTTCAGGGTTTCGTTGGCGGCAATCACGACGTTGCCTTTGTTGTCTTTGATTTCGCCTTTGTAGATCACCATGCTGCCATCCATAAACTGGGCTTTGACCGCGTCGGCTTTGGTTTTGGTATCGGCGCTGACGGCTGGACCGTAGGGAGATAGTTTACAGAAGCCTTCCTTGAGGCCACCGCGCAAAATATGATCGATGCCGCCATCCATCAGCGTTTTACCGGCGTAAACATCTTCGACGATTTTGCTGTAGATGTTGCTCCAATCCCACTCGGCTCCGGTGAGGTAGCCTTTGGGGGCGAGAGCCGTTTGGTCAGCGTGATAGCCAGAGCTAAAGATGCCTCGCTTTTCTGCAGTCTCCATTACGACCTTGGGGCTGTCTACGTGGCAGGTAACGACATCGATGCCCTGATCCGCCATGCTGTTGGTGGCCTCGGCTTCTTTGATCGGTTCGGCCCAGTTGCCAGTAAAGACGACCTGCGTGGTGACATTGGGCTTGGCGCTGCGTGCTCCCAGAGTAAAGCTATTGATGTTGCGAAGCACCTGCGGAATCGGTTTAGCACCCACAAAGCCGAGTTTGCCAGTTTTGGAGGTAAGGGCAGCCACGACTCCAGCAACGTACTGCGCCTCATCGATGTAGCCGAAATAGCTGCCCACATTTTTGGGAGTTTTGCCCTCCTGATACAACCCACCTGCATGGAAAAACTGCACATCGGGATACTCCTCAGCTAGCTTCAGGATGTGGGGATCGAAGTAGCCAAAGGAGGTGGGAAAGAGCACTTTTGCTCCGTCGATATCGATCATGCTGCGCATCGACTCGGCCACGGCAGTGGTTTCGGGAACGTTGGCTTCTTCCACCAGCTTCATCCAACTAAATGTTTTAGCCACGGCAGCCGCGCCTTCGGCATGAGCCTGATTGTAGCCATAGTCATCCTTAGGACCGACATAGATAAACCCAACGGTGAGAGGTTCCCCTTCAGCGCTAGCAGTGCCCTGAGTGGCCGAAGAGGTACAACCGCTGAGTTTTGCAGTTGCCCCAAAGGCCGCAGTCGCCAGTAACCCACGCATGACCTGACGGCGAGATAAACCGAAAACCCGATGCTGACTCACGTTCGTCGCTCCCTTACCGCGAAGATTGAGCAAAGTGTATCAGAGCTGGTTTGGCTTGCGGGGGCGAAAAGGTGCGAAGAAAGTAGGCAAAAAGTACGTAAAAAGTTAGGCAGCAGCAGGGTGGAATTGTTAGCTATGTAACAAAGGGCAAGCAAGTAAGTTTATAGGATGCCGGTGGGTGTGATTGGGTGATTGGGTATTGACGCGATGTGCAACTCCTCGATCTGGGCGGCTAAAGTCGCAGCTACACAGACAAAACCTGCCGGCGCAGGTTGAAATATACAACGATTAGACCCAATCCGCAGAGGCGGACATTGTTTGTGTAGCCGTGATTTCAATCGCCGGATCAAGCAGTTGCTTGGTTCGTGAATTTCTAGTTCTGAGTGCCCTAGCGGCGTTGTTGAAGTATGACCCCTGAAGAAGCTTTAGCTGTTGTTGAGTCGGTATGCCACAATCGTCTGAACTCGCTGCAACGGACGGTGTTTCGTTCTGCCTGGGAAGACCGCTCCTATGGCGAAATTGCCCGACAGTCGGGCTATGAACTCAGCTATGTCAAGCAAACCGGCTCCCAGCTCTGGCAACTGCTTTCGCAGGTGTTGGATGAAAAAGTCACCAAGCATAATCTACAGCTCGTTGTGCGGCGCAGAGTTAATGGAAATGTTATAAAGGCCGACTTCCAGCAATCGGAATTCACCGCTTCATCCCCCTCTCCCCTACCTTCCCCCTCTCCCCATCCCGCCCTCAATCCCGCTAATCCAATATCCACGCTCAACTGGCCCAAGACCGCGGTTCTTCCAATCGAGGCGACCAGCGAGGGATTGACCATTGCCGACATAGAAACTGCCAGCGTAGCGTTTGCGCCGCGTTGGCAGGACTCTGTATTGACTGCACCGCATTACGACTGGGGTGATGCCGTCGATCCGGCAGGCTTTTATGGTCGGGATGCAGAACTGGCAATTCTGGAGCAGTGGATTGGGTCAGACCGCTGCCGCTTGGTTGGTATCTTTGGCATGGGTGGAATTGGCAAAACTTCGTTATCGATTCAATTGGCGCGTCGCTCTGCCCCATCCTTTCAGTATGTGATTTGGCGTTCACTGCGAAATGCCCCGCCTTTGTCTGATTTATTAACTGAATTGATCCAGATTCTCTCCAATCAGCGCGAAACCGAACTGCCCGAAAGTAGCGACCAGCAAATTTCTCGCTTGTTACACTACCTACGACAGCATCGTTGCTTGATTGTTTTAGACAACGGCGAAACGGTGATGCGTCAGGGGGATTTTGGCGGCGGCTATCTACCTGGCTACGAAGCCTACGATGGGCTGTGGCAACGACTGGGGCAAACCGAGCATCAGAGTACAGTGGTGCTGACCAGTCGGGAAAAACCCAAAGGCATCGCTGCGCTGGAGGGCAAAGCATTACCGATTCGTTCGCTGCGGTTGGCTGGGCTATCGCCGCAGATTGGCCAAGCGCTGTTCAACCTCAAAGGCGACTTTACAGCCACTTCCGGCGAATGGCAGCGCCTGATCGAGCACTATTCTGGCAATCCGCTGGCGCTGAAGATGGTGGCCCCGGTGATTCAAGATTTATTTGATGGGCAGGTGGCCAGTTTTCTTGACTGTTTGCAAGAAGGTACCTCGGTGTTTGGCGACATCCAAGATCTGCTAGCCCAGCAGATCGACCGGCTTTCGCCGCTAGAGCAACAGGTGATGAACTGGTTGGCGATTGCCCGCAAGCCGATTACCCTGTCCCAACTGCGGGCCAACTTCACGCCGCCGATTGCCCTGGGGCAGTTGCTGGAAGCCTTAGCCTCCTTGGAACGCCGCTGTTTAATCGACAAAGCTGCTGGCAAAACCCAGCCCCGCTTCACCCTGCAAGCTGTGGTGATGGAATATATGACCGAACGGTTGATCACCCAAGTTGCTGAAGAAATTAGCGCTCAGTGCTCAGGCTTGGATTTTAAGTTGAATAGCTCTGGTCAAGCTTTGAGTCATAGTTCCGTAAACACACAGGATAAGCCGCAATCTTTTTCGCCGCTTCAAGTGCATGCCCTGATCCAAACTCAAGTAAAAGACTACATTCGCGAAACCCAAACGCGGCTGATCTTGAAGCCAATCGTGGAACGGCTGTTGGCGACTCATTCTCTGACCGAACTGACGCGAGCGGTGCGACAAATGCTAGCGCAACTCCGGCAGTTGCCCGTACAGCAGATGGGCTATGTCGGAGGTAATTTGCTCAATTTGCTCTGCCAGATGGGGGTAGACCTGACCGGCTGGGACTTTTCTGGGTTAACGGTCTGGAATGCCTATTTGCGGGGCGTGAATTTGCATCAGGTCAACTTGGCGGGGGCGGACCTATCGCGGTCGGTGTTTACAGAAACCTTCAGTCAGGTTTTGGCGGTGGCCTTTAGTCCGGATGGCCAACTGTTGGCGACGGGTGATGTGAATCACGAAGTGCGGATCTGGCAGGTGGTGGAAGGTAAACCGCTGCTGAGCTGCCGCATCCATGAAGGCTGGATCTGGTCGGTGGCCTTTAGTCCGGACGGCAAGTGGTTGGCTAGCAGTGCCAATCGGGCCGTGCATCTCTGGGATGTGCAGACGGGCACCTGTGTGCGGACGCTACGCGGCTATAGCGATCGGGTGTTTTCGGTGGCCTTTAGTCCGGATGGGCAGTTGCTGGCGACCGGCAGTGAAGATCACCTGATTCGGATCTGGCAGGTGCGCACGGGCCAATTGCTGCATACGCTCAGTGGCCACAGCGATGAAGTGCGGTCGGTGGCCTTTAGTCCGGTGGGAATTACCATCGCAGGGGCGAGTGTCTCTAACCTAATAGCCAGCGCCAGCTACGATGGCACGATTCGCCTCTGGGATGCGGTCAGCGGTCGGTGTTTGCGCGTTCTCAGTGGGCACTCGCACTGGGTGCGGGCCGTTGCCTTTAGCCCCGATGGGCAGATCTTGGCCAGTGGAGGAGCCGACGGCGATCTGAAACTGTGGAATCCCAAAACAGGTCGGTGTCTACGTTCACTAGAGGGCCACAATCAACCAATCCGCACGATTGCCTTTAGCCGCGATGGCCGCACTCTAGCCAGTGGCAGTGAGGATCGCACGGTTCGCCTCTGGAACTATCGCACTGGAGATAGTTTGCGCCTTTTATCCGGGCATAGCAGTTGGGTGGCGGCAGTGGCCTTTAGTCCAGAAAACGATTGGCTCGCCAGCGGCAGTGAGGATCAGTCAGTGCGGCTATGGGACAGCCAGACGGGCCTTTGTTTGCGCACACTTCAGGGCTACAGCAACGGCGTGTGGTCGGTGGCCTTTGCTCCAGATGGAACAACTCTCGCCAGCGGCAGTCAGGACCGGCAAATTCGCTTGTGGAATGCCCAGACCGGAGCGCTGTTGGGAAGCCTAGCAGGGCATACAAGCTGGATCTGGTCGGTGGCCTTTTGTCCGACCCAAACGCGGCTCGCCAGTGCCAGTGAAGATCAAACCATCTGCATCTGGGATCGGCGTACCCAGCAGTTGTTGCGCCGGTTAATCGGCCACCAGGATGCGATTCTTGCCGTGCTCTACAGTCCCGACGGCACTACGCTCTGGAGTGCCAGCTTGGACGGCAGCCTCAAACAATGGGACAGTCAAACCGGCGAATGTTACCAAACCCTCCAGGGTCATGCCGGCGGCGTCTGGTGTGCGGCCCTCAGTTTGGACGGAACCCTGTTGGTCAGCGGCAGCCAGGATCAGACCGTGAAGCTCTGGGATGCGGCCAGCGGTCAGTTGCGGCAAACGTTAATCGGCCATCAGGGCTGGATCCGCAGCGTTGCCCTGAGTCCCAATGGTTCCACGCTGGTCAGCGGCAGTGCGGACGGGGTGATCAAACTCTGGAACCTGAAGCAGGCTGTTTGCGAACAAACGATTGCGGCTCATCAAGGCCCGGTGCTCTCCTTGGCGTTTCACCCCGATGGCCAAACTGTTGCCAGCAGCAGTACCGATACCACAATCAAACTCTGGACTTTAGACGGAATTTGCCATCACAGCATTGCAGCTCACGATCGCTGGGTCAAATGCCTCACCTACAGCCCAGACGGCACCAAGCTAGCGAGCTGTAGCCAGGATGAAACCATCAAACTGTGGAAGCAAGACCAGCTCAGCACAACATTCCGCATTCCCCGCCCTTATGAAGGTATGAATATTACCAACGCAACTGGCCTCACCGTGGCGCAACAGCTTAACCTGAAACTGCTGGGAGCAGTTGATTAGGGTTGACCCTGTGATGCATCTAACGGACCAAACGGTTTGGCATCAGCCACATCATAGATTTCCACGCTATCTTTCCGTCGCAGCATTCGCTTGCCTAAGCGCGGAAAGTCGGCAATTTCGACATCTAGATTCTCTCCGCCCATGAGATATACCAGCTCTTTATCACCTGTATTCCTGAGATGGTGAGCTACTGAAGGCGTGGGAAATCCGATAAAATCTCCTGTGCCCACTACAAATTCCTCTCCGTTAATTTCTGCCGTACCTTGTCCCGATAATATATAGATCCATTCTTCTTCGCAGTAATGCGAATGGTAAATAAACGATTCCTTACCAGGAGCCAGCTTCGCAAAGTTGACGCCAGTACGCTTCAGCCCTACCGTTCGTCCCAAATAGGTGCCCGAAATTTCTGATTGGGGGTTCCAGGGATGCGAGAAAGTTTGCATACTGTTAGTAATTTGCTCAGCCCGGAGAATCAACGATGGTTTGTCGTTCATGGTTAGATTAGCTGTTCAACGATTGCTTAGCGCTGTAGGATCTGAAGTTTCCTCCCAGAGCTTTGTGCTGATCCTAATATAAAAGCTGTTGAATTTGATGCAACTTCCCCATCACCCCATCACCCCCACCTCTTCCTCAAGAGCCAAAACCATCAAATAATCGGCATCGGCAGACGTACAGTTGCTGTTGTACCTTGATTGATTTGACTATGAATCGCCACATCGCCACCATGTAACCTGACAAGCTGTTGCACTAGGGAAAGCCCCAACCCCAACCCCGGTTGCTCGAAGATCTGGCGCTCAAACTGCATATAGGCTCCAACTCGAGTAATCTGATCTGCGGTCATGCCTCTACCGTGATCGCCAATCGCCAAACAGAACTTTTGCTCCTCTAAATAGCTTCTCACCCAAATCAGCGTGCCCGGTTCAGAAAACTGAAGTGCATTATTAACCAGTTCTGCCACAATCTTTCTCAGGTAAACCTCAGCCATTCGCACTGGTACATCCTGCAAGTCCAGCCTCAGATCGGCAATACGGTTAAAGTCTCTAGCGGTCTTCTCAGCTGTGTTCTCGATTGGATCGGGTGTAAAGGGGGTTTCTTGCTGTTGCAATTGTCCAATTCGTACCGGGTCAGTAGCTATCACTTCTAGCTTCGTGTAAAGCAACGCATTTTGGCAGCCTCTTTCCAGCTTTTGAGCAACTTCACGCATACATTGCAGGGTTTCCAAAATTTCGGTGGCAGACATCGTATTGTGATAACGCAACAATACATCGATGAATCCAAGGATGCTGTGCAATGGCGTGTTGATCTCATGCGGCAGGACTGCACTAATGTTGCTGCGTAAGGTTTCTAGATGGAATTGCTCAGCTCGATGACGCACTAGCGCAATCTGAATTGCAATATTTAATTCTTGGGGTTGAAATGGCTTCAACACATAGCCAAAGGGTTCAGTAATTTTAGCTCGTTGTAAGGTATCGGCATCGGCATAGGCGGTGAGAAAAACAACTGGCAGACGAAATTGGGTGCGAATCCGATTGGCTGTTTCAATCCCGTCTGCATCGCCAGGCATGACAATATCCATCAGCACCACATCAGGTTGAGTGGCGGCAATTTGGTCGAGGGCGGCTTGCCCGTTGGCGGCGATGCCCGTGACAGTATAGCCCAATTCTTGTAGAGTCATTTCAATTTCTCTAGCAATTAGGACTTCATCTTCAGTAATTAATATTCTGGCAAGTTCCATGATGGTGGGGGCTAGAGTCGTTTGCGGTATTTCAATTCAGAAAAGATCAGTTGAAAACGGGTGCCTTGTGTTCGTTCTAATGTTAGAGTTCCCTGCAATTGCAAAGCTAAATCATAGGCAATTTTGAGTCCTAGCGATTGGAGATGATTCAGATCAAAATCAGCAGACATACAAATTCCATTATCGTGAACGGATAAAATATAGTGTGTTTGCGATTGAGAAGCAATCATTTCATCTCGTTCTGCTATAGGCGGATATGTATGCAGAGATGGCATAGGCGAATATGTATTTCCCATTGCCTCTAAACCAACACATATTTCGCCCCTACGTCCATTCGGAAAAGCATGTTTAATAGCGTTCGTGATTAGTTCATTCAGCAACAGCCCACAGGGAATTGCCGTATCGAGATTGAGGCAAACGGGTTGCAGTTGGTAAACCAGACGCACTTGGTTCGCACTGCTATGTGTTGCCAGAATCGTGTTTGCTAATTTCTGAATATATTCGTCGAAGTTGAGCTGCTCTAGATCGTTCGAGCGGTAGAGAATTTCATGGATCAACCCAATAGCGCGGAGGCGATTACGGCTATCTTCTAAAACATCGAGGACGGCTGTATCTTGAGTCGCGCGAGCTTGCAGCTTTAGCATGGCAGAAATCACCTGCAGGTTATTTTTGACCCGATGGTGAATTTCTTTAATCAAAATCTCTTTTTGCTTGAGCTGAGTTTCTAGCTGCACATACAGCTCCGATTGCTGAATCGCAATTCCCATTTGCACCGCCACCTTTTGCATCAGCTCCACTTCCGCTGGTTGCCATTGGCGATAGACAGCACAGGAGTGGAGAATCAGTAAGCCCCAAACCGTTGAGCCAGTTTCCTCATCGCTCTGCACAATTGGCACCACCAGTTTAGACTTCACCTGAATCTGGTGCATGAACTTTACTAAGCAGTCTGCCAGAATGTCATTGTCTACATTCGTGATTGCACGAGCTTGCCCACGCTGATACAGGGTGCGGCATTCCAGCGGAAACTGCTCTTCTGGAAACCGCATCTCGGCTGTAACCGGGTACTGGGGCAATGTAGCTTCTTTGATCACACAGCCAGTTCCGTTGGCGTATAGGCGAAAGACAAGGGCGCGATCCACCTGCAAGACCTGCTGCACCTGAGTTACGGCAGCGGCCAGGATCTCTTCTAACCGAAGAGAGCTGCGAATTTGCTGAGAAATGGTTTGCAGCAGTTGCTCATACTGCACTTGTTGCGCCAGGGCTTGTTCCGCCCGTCGGCGTTCTGATAACTGAGTTTTGAGGGTGTCGTAGAGGTTAGTTTGGCGAATCGCAATCCCGACCTGATCGGCAAATTGAGTCAGGAGATCGAGTTCAAACGACTGCCAGTGACGCGGAGCCGTACAGTGGTGAGCCAGCAGCAAGCCCCAGAGCTGCTCATCTTGTAGAATTGGCACCACTAAATTCGCGCGCACCTGGGACTGGGCCAAAAAGTCTACATAGCAAGGGGTTAGATCTGCGCTGTAAATATCGCTGATGGCGCTCGTGTGTCCTTGCTGATAGCGTTCGGCCACCTGCATCGAAAAGCAAGGATCGTGGAAGTGTGCTCCCAGAATGGAGAACTGAGGGTCAGAAACCGCCTCCACCGCAATATAGCCGCTGCCCTCTGGCTCAAACTGAAAGATCAACACCCGATCGGTTTGTAAAAACGCTTGTACCTGATTGACGCTGGTAGTGAGAATATAGTTGAGACTGAGGGATTCGCGCGTCCGAAAAGCCACCTGGCGCAGCAAAGCTTCCCGATTTGCCTGTTGCTGCAAGAGTTGTTCAGATTGCTTGCGTTGGCTGATGTCAGACACTCGAACGAGCGTCATTTTTCGCCCAGCGACATGAATTGTCTTGGCGGCAATGCTACCCCAAAAAAATGTCCCCTCAGCGTGCAGTATTCGATTTCACCACTCCAGACGCCGTTTGCCGCGAGCTGTTGCTGCGCGACTAGCACATCGTTCCCCCAAAATGGATAGCGATGCAGTGTGTGCCCCTGAATGCCGATCAACTCATCGGTGTGGTTGGCTTCAAACAGATCAACGGCTCGCTGATTGCAGTTGAGGATCAACAATGTGACTGGATCCACCAGAAAAACTGCGTCAGCCGATTCTTGAAAGACAGCTTCAAATAAATCGCGGCTGCGGTGAATTTCAGCTTCTGCCTGCTTTTGCGCCGTGATGTCTTCGGCGATGCGGGCTACTCGGTAGGCTGCTCCTTGAGAATTATAAATAGGGAAAGCTCGCTCCCGAATCCAGCAAATGTCTGTGTCCGATTGCAGAATCCGGTACTCGATATCTTCTTCGTGATATTCCAATCGATTAATTGCCACAATCGCCATCCAGATGCGGTCCTCCGGATGCACCGCATCCAGCCATGCTTGCGGGTTCTGGTAGAGGATCGCGGTTGGAATGCCCCAGACTTCGGCAAAACTGGGACTCACGTAGAGTAAATTTCCCTCCAAGTCTTCCATCCAAAACACCTTGGGAATATTTTCGGTGAATTGGCGAAACAGTTCCTCACTTTCTTGCAGGGCGGCAGTGCGGGACTGAATCCGTTGCTCTAACTCCGTATTTAACTGCTGTAGCGCTAATTCTGCGGTTTTGCGGCTAGTAATGTCGATGCAGTAGCCAATAATTTCTACTGGAGCACCCGCTGCATCTCGGATCAGTTTAGCCTCATCTTGGAGCCAGCAATAATTGCCAGATGGATGCAAAAACCGGTATTCATAGCTGACATGTCCGTTTTTAATCAGCTGAGTGATCGCCTGATGCACGACGGAAACATCGTCAGGATGGAGGCACTGTAGCCAAAAGCCGGACTCCTGGTAAAATTGCTCAACCTTGTATCCTGTCAATGTTTCGATGTTCTGGCTCACGAAGGTGGCAGTATAGGGAGACTCTGGCTTGGCAGTGTAGATCACAGCAGGCGAGGAGGTGAGTAGAAAGTTCAGTCGCTCCTGGCTTGCTTGTAGGGCCATTTGGGCCTGTTTGCGTTTGGTGATGTTATTGCTGGTGCCGACAATACGGTAGATGCGCCCCTGCTCATCTTGTAAAGGTGTCAGGCGCGTCTGCCACCACAGGTCTTGGCCTTGGAAGGAGAGTCTCTCCTCAAAGAGGATTCCCCCCTCTTCAACACAGCGTTGATAATTTCTGCGCACTTCAGCGGCGGTTGTGGGCGGTAGCACCTGTTCTGGCGTTTTACCGCGCAGTGCTTCGTTAGTGATGCCAGTCATCTTAACGTGGACCGGATTGAATCCCGCATAGTGAAAATCGCCATCTGCCGTGATATCAACGACAAAGATGCTAGTTCTCACGCCTTCATAAATACTGCGTAGAAAGGCTTCTTTTTCCCGCAGTTCAGCCTCGGTGCGTTTGCGCTCGGTGATGTCTACGTCAATGGCTGTCAACACCCAGCTATTCGAGGCAACGTCCCACTCAGCTGTGACAAAACCAGCAATCCAGCGCAGGCTACCATCTTTGTGATAAAAGCGGTACTCTGCCGTTAACACCCTGGGCTGGGTTAACTGCTCAGGCAGCAGCAGTTTGGCCAAATCATCTGGAAACACATGCGAGCGCCATAGGTGTTTGTCGGCGAGAAACTCTTCAGCACTGAAACCAAACACCTGCTGACAGCCAGCCGACATGTAGTCATACTCAAACTCTTGATCGGAAAGGCGACGCAGGCGGGCAATCGCTGCATTCGTACAGTTGAGAATACTGCTGAGTTGGGCCTCTCGCTGCTGATAGGCGGCTTCGGTTTGCTTGCAGGTGCTAATATCCTGCACCATCAATGTATAGAGCCGGGGAGCGCTACTGACCTCACCCACACGAGCCACGGTGGTGTTGGCCCACAGGAAAACACCGTTTTTACAGATGTAGCGTTTCTCAAGCGAAAAATTGGACTGAATGCCGCTGTCTAAGGTGTGAATACCAATGCAGAGCAGCTGCCAATCCTCAGGATGAATCAGGTCTGACAAGGGTAGCGGCAGGTCGGTTGTACGATAGGTCAACAGGTCACAAAACTTCTGGTTCGCCTTGATGACACGCCGATCTGAGTCCAGGAAAGCAATCCCCACACCAGACTGCTCAAACAAGGTTCGAAACAGCAAATCGGCTTGTCCAAGAGCAACCTCTGAATCAGGCAAATCGGAGCGCATAACCCTATCCTCAGTCGATCGAAAATGAAGTCATTTTGCCCACTAGACTTGGGTTTGTTCGCGCAGTGTGTGATAGCACAATTCCCCTTTTCTGGGATGCCCGCAGGGCATCTCAGAAAAGGGGAATCGACCCCTTGCATTGAGTCGCGATCGCCCTCCGGGCGGTGCGGAGCACCATCGAGATCTGTGTACACGGTAGCCTTTTGTGAGGAGGGGTAGGGGGGATCTCAACAGGATTTGCGATCTACTGATCCTCTTTATTGGACCTGTTGGTTGTACATGATTTTTCTGACTTAGTTCCCAAGCTATCATCACTTTTGCTCCTGAATGCTGCAATGCTGCTGGTTGTCTTGCCGTTGATGTTTCTCACCTCAATTCTTCTAGATTGTCCTCTAAGCAGCGTTTTGTACTATGCCGTATTTCGGTTTATATATCTCCTGATACATTGGAGTTCGCAGATTCAGCCAAATTTCGTGACATGATTTAGAGACCGTCAGCACAACGTCAGTATGGTGCCCACTCAAGCTAAATAGAACGTGACAAGCAGGCAGATTATAGTCTGCCCCAAATTCTATAACTCTACCGTAGAGCTGATCGGTATATCGAATGCCCTGATACAGGTTGTGGGTGAGGATAAAGCGAAAGCGGAATGCGGCATGGTCTGGAATGAGGGTCACGGCGAGCATTGGTAGGAGAGCTAGAAACTTCAAGCCCAGTAGCCAAAGAATTCTCTGCTCAAGTTGACTAATGTTTTGACAGGCGCAAAATGCAGTTGTGTCCACTTTTCGATGTAACTCGATCAGTTTTTCTAGCTCCTGCAACCTGCCCTGAAGCTCTCTATGATTAGGATAGAGTTGCTGCAAACGCAAATTGATGTCTTCTTGCAGATAGGACTGTAGCCCAACACCAAAAACAGGGTAATGCCAGCAGCAGGCGTATTGGTATAAAAACTAGCGCAAGTAGTACTGCGTGTAGCAAGAAAGTCGCATGGTCCACGATAGATGCAAGTTAGTCGATTTAACTAGCCAATTTACAGCGTTTTTCACTCATGGGAGGTATGGGGGGTGTGGGGGCGAAGCCCCCACGCAGGGGCACTGCCCCTGCACCCCGTTTTTCGTACTTCACTAGCCTGGAAAAAGCTGTAACTAACAAATGCAGAAGACTCAAAGTACGCCTGCATTAAAGAGATATCCAATCTGAACACCCCAAGCTGTAGCAGAATCAATAACATCGATGCGAACATCAACACAAACGACACAAATCGCGCCGTTTTCCAACTGTAGAACAGTGCCTTGACACGCAATTGCTCAGTCAGTCAAGAGTAAGTCAAGCGAGTCGCGACTCTATGGTGCGAACTCCACATATAGAAGAATGAGTATGGATCGGCGAATTGCTAGATTCACTTCACCATTCACTCAGGCAACAGCAACAGCAAAGCAGTGGATGACCCCGCCAGGAACACGCGAATATCATGTTCAATTTAAGGATTAGTATATCAATTTCTGAGGTATTAATACTGACAATCAGCGATCTGCCGTAGGTCAGGAGCAGGTAGTCAATCAGCATGCTTTCACTTAAAGTTTCTGCCTTGATGCAGCCAATCCATCTTTAACTTGACTAATGTGCTGATTAAGTAGCGTGATGCTAAGTTTGGGCATGATTTTTTACTCGTTGAATTATCTATTCCTGAGAGTTTTTAATTTAAAGCGGCCAAGGACGAATTAGTCAGCAGTAATGTTGACTAGCTTCACCGTATTACTACAGAGAATAATTGAACGTGAGGCGCATTCCGGGCAAACGGTAGCAAGCATGTGAATTTTTAGGGAAATTCCGGGAAAAATGATCCTATTGCGGCCAATTATTGCAGAACTAGCCTCAGTAATATCCTCTAGAACGGCAATAGCTTACGGAAAACTGCTGACTTCATTGACTTCATTTGACTTCATCTAACACTGCTGACACCACTTTGGCCGGCTTGCAAAACCCCAACCCGATACCAATTTCACTTTATTTTTTACGTTTTGATTCCATGCTTAGTACCCCTAAACCGATAGGATCTATTTCGTCTGCTCCGATTCCCAAGCTCAAGCCCAAATTGTCAACGTGGTCTGTGCTATTGACAGCACTGATTGCTGCAATCATGAGTGCTACTGCCATTTATCAGTTCAATCAAATTGCAGAGCGCAGTAATAACACCAGACTGCTTCTAACCCGCGTAAAAGAGCAAGTAAGCAGACTCAATGCTTTGGAGTGGGAAGGGATTGCGAAAGGTGAGATCGATGAGAATCTGACTGAGGAGCTAGCTGAAAATCGCCAGAGTACTGATATCATTCTGAATGAGCTGCAACAAATTGATCAACAAGACAGCCTCAGCAACCTGTTTTCGCTCTATATGCTCTACAGGACCGAGATTGATGACGCTATGGGGCTAATTGCTCAAGGCAAGATCAAAGAGGCAATCGATATTGATGCAGACGGCATTGATGAAATCTACGATGATCTATACGCTGAAGTTGCAATTCTAGAAAAAAGATTTATAGAACAAAAGGAACAGACACGTAGGATTGCCGATTTTGGCACCAGTGCATCGTTGATTTTGTCTGCTGCAATTATTGGAAGTTTGTTTCACCGATTCAGCAACAAGTTGTGGGCCAAAAATCAAGCTCTCGAAACTGCCTTGCAGGATCTGCAGCAAACGCAAAGCCAGCTGATTCAGCAAGAAAAGATGGCAGCCTTGGGGCAGTTAATTGCTGGAGTGGCGCACGAGATCAATAATCCTTTGGGTACTATCAAAGCGTCTGCTGACAACACTCATAAAGCACTACAGGAAGCGTTGGTCGAACTGCCTTATCTACACCAACGGCTAAACGATGCAGAACAGGCGAGCTTCTTTGAGTTGGTCCAGCGAGCACTCAATAGTCAACCCCTGATTGCATCCACTGAAAACCGGGCGCTGAAGCGCAAACTCACGACTCAGCTTCAAGAGTATGGACTTGAAAATGCCAGAGACACTGCTGATCTGCTCATGGACATGGGCATCCATGAACAAACTGAGTTTTTAGCACCTCTCTTAAAAGGTGATCAGGGTGAATGGGCGGTGCAGTTTGCCTATAACCTGACCTGTTCGTTTATTAACAACCAAATGATTCTACGAGCTGTTGATCGTTCTGCCAAAATCGTTTTTGCCTTGAAGAGCTATGCTCGGTTTGACCAAACTGGGAAAAAGCAGCGTGTGGAAGTCACAGATGGATTAGAAACGGTAATCGAGATCTATCACAACCAGCTGAAGCGCAATATCGAACTAATTCGCGACTATCAACCCATTCCTGCAATCTGGGGCTATCCAGATGAGCTGATTCAGGTCTGGACTAACCTGATTCATAATGCTATTCAGGCGATGCAGTCAAAGGGAAAGCTGATGCTGACAACTCGCCAACAGGATGACGGAGTGGAAGTCAGCATTACAGACACAGGTTCTGGAATCTCTCCAGAAGTGCAGCAGAGGATGTTTGACGCCTTTTTTACCACCAAGGCCGCAGGAGAAGGCAGCGGGCTAGGACTGTATATCAGTCAAAAGATTGTTGAGAAACACCAGGGCTATATTGCGGTAGAGAGCCAGCCTGGATGCACTCAATTCAAGGTTTGGCTGCCGATTGGAGCGGTTTAACGTGGAAAAAACTAAGGAATGAATTAGGAGATACTGAATCATGTCCGATGCAGCAATTCTTTGTGTAGACGACGAAGTCACTATTTTGAAATGCCTGAAAGAACAGCTAAAACGCTGCTTTGGCAATCGCTATATTTATGAGGTTGCTCAAAATGCTGAAGAAGCCTGGATCGTGATCGATGAACTAATCAGCGAAGAGATCAAAATTTTGATCATTGTCTCGGATTGGTTAATGCCTGGGATCAAAGGCGATGAATTTTTGACTCAAGTGCATCAGCGCTTTCCTAAAATTGTTACCGTGATGTTGACGGGGCAAGCTGACGAAGCCGCAATTGAGCGAGCGAGACGAGAAGCAAATCTCTATGCCTGCCTCCACAAACCCTGGACTGAGGCAGAGCTACAACAGGTGATTAGTACGGCACTGGATTGATATCAATGATACGAGCGGCAATTGTTTGTGTAGATGATGAATGGACCATTCTCAGAAGTTTAGGGCAACAGCTCAAGCGCAATTTCGGCAAATATTATGATATTGAGCTGATCAGTAGCGGTGAAGATGCACTGTTACTCTGTGCAGAACTAGTTGCGGAAGGCAAACAAATTCCTCTGATCATTTCGGATCAAAAAATGCGCGGCATGGAGGGCGATGCTTTATTGATTCAGCTTCACTCCCTCTATCCCAAAACCTTAAAGATCATGCTAACCGGTCAGGCTGATGCCGATTCTGTAGGGAATGTGGTGAATGCGGCGGCTCTGTATCGCTACATCCGTAAACCCTGGGATGAAACGGATCTCATCTTGACCGTGACGGAAGCCTTACGCCGCTTCCAGCAAGAGCAGCAGATAGCCGAACAGAATGCATCGCTCAAGCAGATCAATGCCCGGTTAGAAAGCTCGTTGGCATTGCTATTGGCAACTCTAGAAGCAACCGCAGACGGAATTCTGGTGCTGGATAACGAAGGGAACGTTGTCAGCTTTAATCAACGGTTTGCTAGGATTTGGCACCTGTCAGATCAAGTATTAGGGGATTGCCCGCAGCAATCGCTCGACTCTATCCTGGATGCTTTGTTCGCGCCGGATGTAGCTTATTTCCAGGATCTACTGACTCAAATTCACACAGAAGCACATAACTTCTTCCAACTCAAAAATGACAGAGTAATTGAATATTACCTACGCCCCCAGTACCTAAACGGTCAGATCGTCGGTCGGGTCTGGAGTTTCCGCGATGTCACCCAAGCGAAACAGGCCGAAGCCATCGTCAAACACCAGGCGTTTCATGACCCGCTTACCAATTTGCCGAATCGAATTCTATTCAACCAAAAATTTGCTGAAGCACTAGCTCAAGTAACGGATGCCTCAGACGGGCAACGAGACCTGCTAGCCGTCATGTTTCTCGACCTGGACCGATTTAAGCAAGTCAACGACACCCTGGGCCATGCGATCGGGGATGGTTTGCTGCAACAGGTGGTGCAACGCCTCAGTGCCTGTCTCCGAGAGATCGATCTGTTGGCCCGCTGGGGGGGAGATGAATTTGTGCTGCTTTTGTCTCACATCAATAGTCGAAACGATGCAAGCGCGGTGGCTGACAGACTAATTGCGGCTCTCCAGCCTGCTTTTGTATTGGAAGGTCATTCCTTGCACGTCACTACCAGTGTAGGGATTGCCATCTATCCTGACGATGGCCTGGATGCGACCACATTACTCCAAAAGGCCGATACAGCGCTATATCAGGCCAAAAAATTGGGGCGAAATAACTGTCAATATTTTTCCATCGCCGTTTAGTCTGTAACAACCTCAACAAGCGATGGTGATTGTCCTCGATAATAGCTGAGTATATAGTCAGGATACGAATAGAGCTACAATCCCCCAGGGCTGGGGAACTTTGTTTGCTTGCAGCCATCTTCTGAGTGAATGACTGTATAGGGCTGCACTGGACTGTTTCCTACCTCACTAACACAGTCATGTATTTGCCTTCAAAAGGAGCAGGAATCAGAGGTGTAAATCGGGCACGGTCACTGGCAATCTGCTTGACGGTAAACTCGTTCATCTGGTGAATCACCTGGTCCCGTGTGCCGATAATCCAGATCTGCACTCGGTCGTCACAAGCAGTCTTCAACAGTTCGTTGAACTCAGTAGTCATAGTAATGTAGCCTCGCTGATGAATTTGAGAGGAAAGGCTTAAGGCAGATTGCCCTAACTACTGGGGACATCAGCGAGGCTGCTCATTGATCTTGTACAATCAACACAGCCTCACCTCCTGCCTGTTACAGAAAGTTAGGTTAGCTGGTCCATGGGTGTTGCAGGGGAACTTCGACAGAAAGTTGTGTCATGGTTTCAAAATAAACAAGACGTAAAAGCAGAAAAGGCAATTGTTGCAATTCAAGAACAAGGTTCTCTAGAGGCACTAAACAAGCTAACTACTTATGCAGGAATTTACTCTTGAAACAAGTGGAGCGAATATCATTAGAGTAGCCTATCAGTTCGCGCGAGATGCAGACTCTAAGGGGGAATTAGCTAAAATTGATGGAGAAAGCACAATTACAGCTATCCGAAAAAAATTACAGGATTACAAACAGAAGTATGAGAGGTAAGGCAGGGTGCCTACATCAGTTGGCGTGGGGTAACGATATGCCCTGCCCGGACGAGCAGGAGCGTGGGCTAAAATAGAAAAAGCTGCTGTCCATTCTCCTGCATGAGTGAAACTGTTTACATCAAAACGAGTATCTTAGGCTATCTCACTGCTCGACCTAGCAGAGATCTTGTTGTGGCTGCCAATATTGAGATAACAAGGGAGTGGTGGGATACGCGCCGCAGTTACTTCCAACTCTACGCCTCCCAAGCAGTTGTGAAAGAACCTCCCAAGGAGATGCCCAAATGGCATCTCAGCGACTCGAAATTATTCGCAATCTTGCATTACTTGATTTGAACCAATCTGTACTTGATTTAGGCTGAAATTCGTTCTAGATACAGCTAGGATTCATAGAGTAAGTTTTGAGGGATCGCAAAATGCAAAGTCAGAATGTAGATTCAATCCGAATCGTTTTCCACAGCCGCTTAGCGACTCTTGAACATCTCTTGAAGTCAGCTCAAACTCATTTCTGTGATGATGAGTCGTTTCTTCAAAAGCGCATCGCGGCTGATATGTTTCCCTTCGGTACACAGATTGCTTTCACCTGCAATCAACCACGCAACTTTGCTCTCTGGTGTGATGGTAAACCTGCGGATAATCTAGATCCAGATGTCACATCTCTCGCACAGGCATACGGGCACATAGTAAACACTAGGGAACTCCTTTTGGGTATCAATGTTGAAGATGCAAAGCTAGCTGAGGTGACGCGCATTGACTTGGGACAGAGTCTCTACGTCGAGTTGTCTGGTAATGCCTATGTCAATGAATTTCTAATTCCAAACTTTTACTTCCACATGGTTACGGCTTATGACATTCTTCGCATGGCTGGTGTACCAATTGGAAAACGAGATTACATGATGCACTTGGTGCCATTAATAAGAAAGGAATGAAGCCTAACGTTCCCGTCGGAGCGGACCGTTGAGAGATCTTGGTGGTATTGCAAAGGTTACTCATAGCCGCTCAACAGCATGTTGGTACTCCATGCGCTGAAGCACCATCAGGGTGAAAGAAATTAGATTTACTTGATGGGTACTTATGCTTGCTGAAAATCTAATTGCTCAGGAGCTGGTTCAGCACACATCTCTCGTACTTGTGGATGGAGGCGATCGACTTGAACCGGGAAGTCCCAGAGGCAATCGGTGGAGGCACCTTGATGAGGCGATGGGTAATAATGAGGAATTGTTAAGTGTTGTTAGAACTGTAGTGGGAAATATGGATTCAGAAATTGAAACCCAAATTCGCGAGTGTGAGGCGCGACTTTACACCGCAATGTCAACCTCCGACGTATCTGAATTAGACGTGCTCATTGCCGATGATCTGCTTTTCGCTGGGCCAACTGGTGAACTGGCAACTAAGGCGATGGATTTAGACTTGCACCGTACTGGCGGTACTCAGTTTCACGAGTTTGTGCCCAAAGAGCTAGAAATACGAGTTTGGAGCGAACACTTTGTTCTTGCGTTGGCTCAAATTTTCTTGAGCGGGACATATTTAGGAAATGCCTTCGCAGGGGATTACCGCTACATGAGAGTTTGGCGTAGAGGCAAAAGCGGTTGGCAAATCGTTGGTGGCAGCGTTACTGCGATGGTTTGAAGGCTAGAGTTCCTTAAACTTGCACGGTGTTGAACGTTCAAAGTCACCCCAATCAATAGGTGGAAAATGTCATCCTCTGAGCCAATTAGCATTCGCCAGCTTTCCGCAAGCGACCTGCCACTTATGGAGGGCTTATTAACTACCTTTGGTGAGGCTTTCAACGAAGTTGATACCTATACCTCGTTTCGCCCAAGCGCTGCCTATCTCAAGCGGTTGTTAAGCAGCGATTATTTCATCGCGCTCGCAGCGTTAAAAAATGGATCAGTAGTCGGAGGTATTGCCGCTTACGAACTCCGGAAGTTTGAGCAGGAGCGAAGTGAAATCTATATTTACGATCTGGCTGTTGCAGCAGCGCATCGACGCGAAGGCATCGCCACCGCACTAATCCAGGAATTAAAGAAGATCGCTGTAGCGCGAGCAGCCTATATTATTTTTGTACAGGCGGTTGTTGGGGATGACCCTGCGATTGCGCTCTATACGAAGTTTGGAGTACGCGAAGATGTGCTTCATTTCGATATTGCTGTTGCGGTCAGCGATGGGGATACATAATCATCTCTGAGTCCGACGAAGTCAAGAGAACTGGTTGGGAAACGATATCAGTTTCATTCTTATTAAGTTTATTTCATCTTCATTGTAAGAGAATTTCATTTTTGGACTTTTTCTATCAATGATGTTGCTTTCTACAGTTATCAACAGGATGAAAGAAATTAAATTCGCTTTTCGGTAGAGCGATCGCTGTCCATCTTGAATTTACGCTGTAAGGCTTCAATTTGATCAAGAATCTCAGCAAACTCCTGCCCAAAGGAAGTTAGATGATACTCAACGCGAGGAGGAAGTTCTGAATAAGTGAACTTCTCGACAATGCCAAATTGAACCAATCTTGTCAAACATTCATTGAGTACCTTAGTTGTCAATCCCTTTTTAGTTTTTACCAATGCACCAGGGCGATTGGTCCCACAGCGAATTTGCGTTAGAAGATGAATTGTCCATTTACATCCAAGGCAATCCTCGAACATTGCAATTAAGTTAATTGTTGGATTGGAAAAATTTCCTGAGTCTACCTTCGCTGATGATTCCATGTTTGTAACTAAAAAGTATCTACCCTACTAAAAAGGATCTACTTGAAGTTTAGCTAGCAGTCGTTTATCTTGACTGACGAAACACAACAATTGGAATTACTACAAGATGACAATGTTTCAAATTCACACCGAAATGACTGCACCAGCAGCTTCCAAGCCACTCCTTGAGCAAGCCAAGAAGAGCCTGGGTATGATTCCGAATCTAGAAAGGGTCATGGCGGAGTCACCCGCTTTACTTGAAGGATATGTTCACCTTTGGGAACTGTTCGGTACCACGTCATTATCACCGATCGAGCGCCAGGTTGTTTATCAAACAGCTAACTTTGAAAATCAATGTGAATACTGTGTTCCCTGGCATACTAAGCTAGCACAAATGGCGGGTATGGCTCCGAGCGAGATCGAGGCACTCAGACAGGGAGCAGAATTGGAAGATCCAAGGCTTGAATCACTGCGGCAATTTACCAAGTCCTTGATCTTAAATCGAGGAAAGATTGTAGAAGTTGAATTAAAGGCATTTTTGGCTGTCGGTTATTCTGCTCAGCAAGCCCTTGAGGTGATTTTAGGAATTGCAGTTAAGACAATGAGCAACTATACGAACTCGATTGCAGGTACGCCTCTAGACAAAGCAGTCGAGAAGCTAAGATGGGAAAAACCAATTATCTCAATGCAATCGAACACAAATAAGGTTTAGGCGATCCTTTCACAATCAGTGTCATCCCAGCGAAATCGGCGGCGATGAAGTTAGAGCTGGCTGATTTTGGCAACGGTCGAACTGCCAAAGGATATCAACGTTTCAAATACCCTACTATCTAGATTCACTGAGCTGCCTTGCTCACTAGCTTCCGCTGATTGCTCCAACATACAAGGGGCCATGTTAGCCAGTACGAAGTGCCCAATCCTCTTTTTCTAGCTCAAATATTTGCTCAATACACAATTCACCTCTAAATTTCACCTCATCCGATCGCACTAGATTCATGCCCAAACATATTGCCATTCTTTACTGGCACGCATCCGCAACAGTAATTCATCAAAAACCTGGGTATATTCCGGTGCAAATTCAGACCAGGTGAGAAAATCAGAGGGTTCGCCGAGATCCCAACAATGCAGTAGCCGACGGGCAACCCCTGGAAGATATTCCAAACCAGTTGCTGTATGATGAGACTCTTCTTCAAAAATAGCTCGTCGCTCATCTTGTGCCATTTCCCACCACTGAGCTGATTTTTTAATAGGAATCAGCACGGCACAGACTGCTTCCGCACGATTTAGTTCTGGCTGGATTGCTTGCAATGTATTGAGTTCATCGCGCTTGGCGTAGCGAATATTACTGGTAAAACTTCGTGGCACCCAGGGAACAGATTGGAAGTCTCCCAGATTTGGGGGACTATAGCCCTGCGGGCATCCTAGAAAAGGGGGCGAATGCGTAAGTCCTTATCCTTACTTGCAGCCCTAATGCGAGGTAAGCCGAAACCGACATGCTCTGAACAAATCAAAAATCTTAGCAATCCGATCAGGCTCACCTGTAGCGCCTTTTTTAACGATCTCGCTGTAGAAAACGCTATTGATAGCAGATCGATGGGTGACAGTTAGATTCGGATCTGCTAAATTTCAGGTTCTAGTGCTTGGGGCCGCATCAAATTCACCGGCCTGCGCTATCATTCACTCGCTCGTGTCTATCACTATTTGTTATGACTCAACCCGTCAGCGATTCTCAAACTGTTCCTGCCTCTCTAGATACTGCTGCCGAAGAGCTGGCTGCCCTGCGCTTTGACCTCAGCCAAGCGGTGACTGCCAATGACATGGAAACCAATGCTGATACCCTGATTGGCATGCTGTTTGCAGATGTAGAGCGTATGTTAGAACGAGGCGTACCGCTGCCGGTGGAAGAAGCCGCTGACTCCTCTGCTCAGGCCGCCGTTGAACCAGTCGCTGAGCCAGCTGCACCGCAGATTGTTTTGCCGTTAGAAACCATTCTGCCGCCCAAACTATCTCCCCGCGATCTAATTCCCCAACCACCGGAGCTGAAGGAATCTGAGCCAGCCCCAGCAGTAGAGCCAACAGCAGAGCCAACCCCCAGCAAACCGCGCTGGAATTCCTTTTGGGTGGCGGTGTTGTGCAGTTCGCTGCTCTTGAGTGCTGGGATACTTTCCTATCTGTTTCGAGACCAGTTGACGCAGGTATGGCTGATGGTATTGCAGCAACAAGCTGAGGAACCGACTCCCAGTGGGGCCGCGTCCCCCACCGATCCCAAAGTACAGGAGAAGCAGGACTTTCTCCAGTATGTTGGTCGCGCCCTCGACCGTTTAGCCAAGAAAGAAGCGGAGGTGGCTGTATCGCCAGTGCCTCCTAGTCCATCTCCTAGTCCGGCAGCATCTCCTAGTGTGATTGAACGGGTCTATGTGCCCATCTACCCCTCAGCTCAAACGCCTGCATCTGCGCCCGGTACAATTCCTGCAGCACCCCCGACAGCCACTGCTAACCCCGCTGCGCCGCGGGCCTCTACTCCTAGTCCAGCGCCTGCGGCCCGCTCCAGTCCGGTGCCCAATATTGCGGCGGCGAGCAACCACACGCTGATTGGCGTTTTGGAGCTAGGCGACCGCTCGGCAGCTCTATTTGATGTAAGTGGCACCCCTCAACGCGTCAACATTGGTGAGCCAATTGGCTCCAGTGGCTGGACGCTTGTTTCGATTAGCAATCAAGAAGCGATTGTGCGGCGCAATGGTGAGGTGCGCTCGATTTATGTGGGCCAAAAGTTCTAATAGGCCAAACATCTAGCGCTTCAAAAACTCGACTAGCGGCAGAAAGGTATCTAGCAGTTCCGGACGACTGACTACCAGAGTGGGATAGGCTGGACGGCCATAATCCTGTCCGGGTTGGAGGGGAAATGGCTCTGGCCCTAGCGGGAACCAAACGCCGCCTGCTGCCTGCACAATCGGCCAAACTGCTGCAATGTCCCAGATTTTGGGAGTGGCTTCTACTCCACCTAGGGCGGCTCCCGTGGCAATCGTCAGCAAGTTATAGGTGGCTACACCCAACATGCGGATTTTGCAGGGTACCGGGTGCTGCAACACTTGAGTGCTGCGGGCACAGAGGCTAAAAAACTGATTGCCCGAGGGGGCATCTGAGCTGGTGTGAATCGGCTGGTGGTTCAAGCAGGCACCGGTCGGCCCGGTTAAGCCAGAGTTACCGTACCAGAATCCGTGAAACGAGTGACCCAAGGGCGGCACATAGACATGGCCAAATACCGGCGTGCCGCGATAGAGCAGCCCCAGAGAAATAGCCCAGAGCGGAATTCCCCGGGCAAAGTTGGTGGTGCCGTCGATTGGGTCAATAATCCAGCACCAGTCGCGATCTGGGAAAATATGTTCGACTTCTTCGCTCAAGACGCCGTGCTCTGGAAACGCGGCCTGAATCGATCGGCGTAGCTCGGCATCGGCCCATTGGTCAAATTGCGTCACCAAACTGCCGTCAGGTTTCTCTTCGGCTCGGGACGGTTCCACGGCTTGCAGTAATTGGGTTCCTACACGGGCGGTTGTGGCTTCGGCGAAACTGAGAATCTGCTGCCAAAAATCTGTCATTGCGGGAGTGATTGTGAAGGCTGTGGCACTACTGTAGCGCTAATTGCTGAGATTGCGGTTGGTTCGGTTTCGTCAGACATTCGTCAGACATTCGTCAGACAACCGTCAAGGGCCAAGCGTCCGGGACCGAGTGTCCGGGAAAGAAGGTCGGGTCGAGAATTTGGTTCAGCACGTAAGCACAGGGAGACGGCAGGTCGGGATGGTCTAATGGCGTTTCCCGGACCACGAGATCCAAGCGATTCAGGTCACCTAATCCAATTCTGCCTCCAGTACCGAAGCAATCGCTGCTTTCGTGTTGCTACGGAATTCGGCCACGTTCACCCGGCTCAGCAGCCAAACCGCCGTTACCATACCCACAGCTTGCAGGCCAAATACCAGCCCGTAGGCCAGCGTCAGGTTGGTGAATAGGAGTTTGCCCACATCCAGCACCGCACCGCCCAGTACCGTTGCCAGTGCTCGGGCCAACGCCTGCGCTAATCCCCATGCGCCAATGAAGGTGCCAGCCGTTTCAGCCGCGGTCAGATCCAGCATCAGGCTGATTGCTCCAGTGGTAGTGACGCCAGAGGCAAAGCCAAACAGCAGCAGCCCATACTGCAACAGCTTGGAATTGCCGCTAAAGCCGGTGATGATAATCAGCAGTAAGCAAAAGGCCACCATCAAGCAGCCCAGCCGCGCCGTTTGCTTTTTGCCGATGCGAGGCACTACCGCGAAGCCACTCAAGCCAATCCCCACCAGCGTGCCGGTGCCAAAAAAGGCATTCAATCGAGTCGTTTCGCCAATGCACATCCCGAATACTTGACCACCATAGGATTCCATCACCGCATCCTGCATGAACAGACTGATGGTCATAAACAGCAGAAAGGTGAAAAACAGCCCGGTTTGGGGAGAGGCCGTCAGCACCCGCAGTGCCCGACTCAGCGTAATCTGATCTTCCCGTTCCACTAAGCTAGAGCGCTCGGCGAAGCGGGAGTATTTTCTCTCGACGCCAAAGGTGGCTAACACTGTCAGACCCATCACAATCGCCGGCACAATCAGAAACAAGCGATCAATGCCCGTCCTCAGCACCTCCAGATTGGCTGTGCCCAACTCCTGACAGCTCACCGGCTGGGGCAGCAGTCTTGAACTCAGGATCGCGCCTACCACAATGCCCACCATCAGCATCGACCAGACCACGCCCACCAGCTTGGAGCGATTATCTTCATCAGAAACATCCACCAGCAGAGCGGCAAACGGAGTTGAGCTAGCGCTGAGGGCAATCCCATAGAGGGCAAACACCAGAGCCAACACTGCTGTCCACATTGATGCCTGTCCGGTCAACCCACTCTGGATGCTCGTGCCGAGCTGCCACATCACCTGCACCGCCAAAAAGGCGGCCAGCGAAAACAAAATCGAGCCGAGCCACACGTAGCCTGTCCGGTGATGGCCCTGAATCGGCCTCGCATCCGACAATTGCCCGAACCAGAGGCGCGCCGGAGCCACAAACTGGTGCATGGCAATTGTCCCAGCAGCAATCGTAGCGGGAATAGCCAGTTCTTTGATCATGACCCGATTCAACACGCCCAGGGTAAGAATCGACATGATGCCCAGCCCCATTTGAAATAGCCCTAACCGAAACATGGTCAACAGGCTCAGCGTGGGGCGACGCGGGTTGGAGGCGTTTGGGGTAGAAGAATCACCGATAGCCATAGGAGTAGTTTTGAGTTTTAAGTTTTAAGTTTTGAGTTGGTTATGAAGTTTGTTGGTAAAGGTTGGAAGTGTTTTCGTTGGCCAGTTTGGGGTTGGGCGCATGAGTTTTGTGGTGAATGCTTCGGCTGTCATGGGTTAATCCATTTCTACGGAATCCTACGGCATTCAGAGTCACCTCACCAATCACACCTGACACCTGACACCTGACTCCCCAAACCGTTCCTTCAACCAATCTAATGCTTTTGGTGAAATCCCTACAGCAATTACTTTTGAATTTGGCCGTCTGGTAGGATGGCACCCTTCAGGTTGGCTCCGTCGAGCTTGGCTTGATCTAGCTTGGCAGCACTCAAGTCGGCGTTTTCTAAGTTAGCGCCGGTCAGGTCTGCTGCCGTCAGGTTGGCTCCACGTAGGTAGGCGTTTTGCAAATTGGCGTTGGTCAGGTTGGCTTGGCTTAAATCGGCCATGCCCATGCCCGCACTGCTGAGGTTGGCTCCACTCAGGTCAGCAGATTGTAAATTGGCGCTATCCAGCAGGCCGCCGTTGAGATTGGCTCCGGTTAGATTAGCTCCGCTCAAGTTGGCATTGTTGAGTTCGGCTTTTTCGAGCTGCGCTTGGCTCAAATCCATGCCTTGCAGATCGCATTTGGGGCATTTCTTTTCAGACAGCAGCCGCTCCTGGGGTTTGGGTTGGGCGCAAGACGCGATACTCAGGGCAGTTAAGCCGCTTAATAACAGGAGAAAATGTTGTTTGATAATGTTCTGATTTGATTTCACGTTCTCACCTCTTTTTCACGTCTTTATTCACTTATTTTTCACCTGTTTATTTGCCTGTTTATTCACCCCTGGCCGATTCTTGACGGGTTATCGGTTTCCCGCGACCGGGCGATCTGCCAGCTTAGCAGAATCACCGGCAAAATTCCCACCCCTACAATGGCCAAAGCGGGGGCTGCGGCTTCGGCCAAGCGTTCATCTGCCGCCAGACGATACACCTCCACGGCTAGAGTATCGAAGTTAAAGGGACGGACGATCAGCGTGGCGGGCAGTTCTTTCATCACATCCACAAACACCAAAATCATCGCCGTCAGCAGACCGCCAGTCATCAGGGGCACATGAATCCGCAACAGCGTTTGAGTGGAGCCATGTCCCAGGGAGCGAGCTGCATCGTCAAGGTTAGGCTTAATCCGGATCAGGCTGGATTCCACAGTGCTAAACGCGACAGCCAGAAACCGCACTAGATAGGCAAACACTAGCGCTGCAATCGTACCGCTGAGCAGCAATCCGGTAGAGATCCCAAATGTCGAGCGCATCCAGGCGTCAATGGCGTTATCGAGCAGGCCAATCGGAATCAGCACGCCCACGGCAATCACCGAACCGGGCACTGCATAACCGATCGCCGCCGTTCGCACCGATAGGGTCATCAAGTTACTTGGACGTAGGCGCAACCCGTAGGCCAGAATCAGCGATAGTACCAGTCCAATTGCCGCCGTCAGCAATGCCAGGGTGAGGCTGTTGCGAGCCAGAATCCAAAACCGTTCCCCGAATCGCTCGGTTATTCTAGTGGTGGCCATTTGCAGCAGCACCAGGGCCGGTACCAGAAAGCCCAGCAGCATCGGTAAGCCGCAGGCCAGCATCGCCAGTATGGCCCGTCCGCCCTGCAATTGGTAGGGAGATGCCGCCTGATAGCGACTCGTGCTCTGATAGTAGCGAGTTTGCTGCCGTGACCATTGCTCGAGCAGCAGCACCAACAGCACAAAAACCAACAGACAGGCTGCCAATTGCGAGGCCGCAACCCGTTCGCCCATATTGAACCAGGTGCGATAAATCCCGACACTGAAGGTATCCACCGCAAAAAACTGAACTGTGCCGTAGTCGTTCAGGGTTTCCATCATCACCAGGGCCAGTCCTGCTACGGCAGCCGGTCGAGCTAGCGGCAGAGCCACCCGGAAAAAACTGCGCCAAGGCCCACAGCCCAAAGAACGACTCGCCTCTAGCGTACAGATCGACTGTTCGAGAAACGCCACCCGCACCAATAGATACACATAGGGATAGAGCACCAGGCTCAGCATGGCGATCGCACCTCCCATCGAACGAATCGACGGAAACCAGTAGTCCTGCACGCTTGTCCAGCCGAAGATGGCCCGCAGGCTGGTCTGCACCGGACCATAGAATTCCAGTAGTTCGGTGTAGACATAGGCCAAAATGTAAGCTGGTACAGCCAACGGCAACAGCAAAGCCCATTGCATCATCCGACTACCCGGAAAGCGGCACATCGTCACCAACCACGCTGTACTGACGCCAATCAGGCCGGTTCCCAAACTGACGCCCAGCACCAACAGCAGCGAATTGCCGATGTAACGTGGTAAAACCGTAGAAGTAAGATGTTGCCAGACCGCACCTGTATCGGCAAAGATACTGCTCAATACCACCAGCAGCGGCATCGCAATTAACAGGGCAATCAGCGCCACGCCAAGCGTCCATCCTTGCAGCCCTAGCGATTGGAGTGCTTTGCGCGGGATTGTGGTGAGAGACGAGAAAACCACTCGACAAAACTCCCAAAAAAAATGTTAATGAGAATATCTTGCAGCCGTCTCTTACTATAAACCTAGACGCTGTAGATTCTCTTGCTGCGATGGTCTATCCTGCTTCTGTCTCATTGACTACATCCGAGGTTCCGTCCGAGCCAATTCTGCGCCTCGATGGCGTGACGCGCCAATTCTCGAACCAAAATCCGCCTGCCGTTCGGGAAGTGAGCTTGACGCTGCAGTCAGGCGAATTTCTGAGTTTGCTGGGTCCCTCTGGCTGTGGTAAAACTACGCTGCTGCGCCTAATTGCCGGATTTGAGCAACCCCAGCGCGGCACGATCGAGATTGGTCAGCAGTGTGTGGCCGGTTCTGGGCAGTGGATTCCACCAGAAAAACGTGGAGTCGGCATGGTGTTTCAGGATTATGCCCTGTTTCCCCACCTCACCGTCAGCCAGAATATTGCCTTTGGCCTGAGCCAAAAACCGAACGGGATCGTGCAGCAGCGCGTCCAGGAGACTATTGCCCTAGTTGGACTCGAAGGCATGGACAACCGCTATCCCCATCAGCTTTCGGGAGGACAGCAGCAGCGCGTGGCTCTGGCGCGGGCCTTGGCTCCCCATCCGTTTCTGGTGCTTCTAGACGAGCCGCTCAGCAATTTGGATGTGCAGGTGCGTCTACGGTTGCGACAAGAGTTGCGGGATATCCTCAAGGCGGCTCGCACCTCGGCTGTGTTTGTGACCCATGACCAAGAAGAAGCCCTCTCGATTTCTGACCGGGTAGCGGTGATGCGGCAGGGCTGTCTGGAGCAAATTGGCACACCGGAAACCCTTTATCGCGAGCCGGCCTCTCGGTTTGTGGCCGAGTTTGTCACCCAGGCCAACTTTCTACCCGCGACGCCCAAGGGACCTGTGTTTGAAACCCCAATTGGCTGTGTGCCACCGGATCGGGTTGTGAGGGCTGGAGGCGCAGAGTCGGCTATCAGCCAGGTGATTAACCTGATGCTGCGACAAGAGGATCTGCGCTTACATCCGGATGAACAGACCGGCACTGCCACAATCCAGGACCGGCAATTTTTGGGCCGTGAATACCGCTACAGCATTCGCCTCGCCTCTGGACAGGATCTGATCGCCAGAACTCCGGTAGACCAGCGCTTGCCAGTCGGTGCGGCGGTGCGCCCCCAGATTGCCGAAACTGCCGTGCTGCGAGTATTCGCCGCTTAGCTCGGTAAATTTGTCCACAAAACCACGATGGTACCGCTGCGGTCCACCGTGGGCACGAGATTGAGATAGCCGGTGTAGGCTCCCTTGGTCACTTCGTAGAGCAAACCGTTACCGTAGCCGCCCGCTTCCGTTAGAGTAAAATTCTGAGCTTGCAACGAACCAGTCAACCCATTCAGCAGCTCTTGCGGCGAACGGCCTGCAACCAATCGCAGCTTACTGCCGGTTTCAGGACGAGGCGTGGTTCCGGCAAAAAACGCTTCAGGCTGGGTCAACTGGGTAGGGTTGACAGAGCCGCTGCTGATGCTATCCAGAATGGCTTCTAGTTCAGCCTTGTGAGTTTCGCTGGTTTGGAGTTGATCCAGGCTGACAGGCTGGGGCGTCACCAGATAAATCGTACTGCCCACATCCGAAGACAAAACATTGAGATAGCGAGTTTTATTGCCCTTCGTCAGCTCATAGACCTTACGCCCGGTCTCCTCCAAATCTTCGCGCGGCTTCACCGTATAGCCTTGAGCTTGCAGCGCCTGCTCTAGGGTTTGTCCAGCTGTGCGGAAGTTAGTGCCATCAGTGATTTCATGACAGGTGCCCAAGCCAAAGCAGCCAGTCTGACTGCCAGTTAATAGAGGTAGATCGGCAAATGGCACCGCCGGTGGTGGCACCGGATCGGGACTCGGTTCAGGCGTTGGGGTAGGAGAAGCAACGGGTGAGGGGCTGGGCTGAGCGACAGGCGGCTTCTGGGTGACAGCAGGTGGGCGGGGTGCAGGTTGAAGAGGTTGAGCGACTGGCTGAGGCGGCGGTGAGGGACGAACTGCCTGCGGTGAAGGGGTGGGCGTCGGTTTGGGGGTTGCGGTTGGCTTGGGGACTGGCGTTTGTTCGGGTAAGCGAGTCACGTTGACTTCTACGTCTTGGCGGCGGGCTGCATCCAGGCTGGCCTGCTCTGGAAGTGGCAGCAGCAATACCAGCACATGCAGACCGATTGACCCCAGAAGAGCAGGTCGAATCAGCCAGCGCAGTGGCCTGGGAAGCGATTTCAGAATTGGTTTACCTACGTTACCCACATTACCCACAACCGTACTCACCAACCGTCAAATCTATGCGCTATTGGCTTTGCTGCCCATCAGCAATCCAAGCTGAACACCCCAGAGAATCGAACGAACCGCTGGTAGTTGCAAACGATTCTTAACTGAGTCTAGAGCTTTTTGATAATCGATTGCGAATTGAAATAGGAAAAGTTGATTAAGTCTGAACCTACTCCATGCTTCACTTAGCTGCCCATGAATTTGGATGTGCTTCTCGCTTCGATTGGCTTCAAACAGCCGTTAGAAGCTGTTTGAACAGGACTTGCGCTGGAGCCGCCCCCTTTTCTGGGGTGCCCGCAGGGCTATAATCCCCTAGCCTGTGGAAACTTTGAACAGCGACGGTTCGGGCAAGGCTCCTAGAATGGGGGATGTAGGGGGCTTTTCAAACGATTCTTAGAAGCCATGAAACAGCCGGATCACTGAAACAGCAATTCGTCCGGCGTGGAACATTTAGGCTCGTGCTGCTTGAGTCTTTGATGTTTTGACTGCTGCTTGTTCTGACTCCTAAGCATCTACTAAGCATCTACTCTTAAGCACCGAAATGGCTCGACCCAATGCCACTGCTCGAATTGACTCGATTAACGTTCAGATAAAATGCAGCCGTGTTTAGCAAAAGTGGTATCCGTTTCGCATCAGTACAGGGATATCAATGTTACGATTGCCTCAAGAGAAGAATAAGAGAAGGATTAGCGCTTCATGTTGCAAGAAGTAGACAAGTCAATATCCGTAGATGGAAGGGATATTCGACTGAAAGTAGGTTTGTTAGCGCCTCAGGCCGGTGGTTCAGTTTTAATCCAGTCAGAAGATACAGCGGTTCTGGTCACAGCTACAAGAGCAGCCGCACGCGAAGGAATTGATTTTTTGCCTTTGTTGGTGGACTACGAAGAAAGGCTATATGCGGCAGGACGAATTCCGGGCGGGTTTCTGCGTCGAGAAGGTCGCCCTCCAGAGCGGGCCACGCTGATTAGCCGTCTGATTGACCGGCCTTTGCGTCCGCTATTCCCCAACTGGCTGCGGGATGATATTCAGGTTGTGGCGACCACCCTATCGCTCGATGAGCGAGTGCCCCCCGATGTTTTAGCTGTGACTGGCGCTTCGATTGCTACCTTACTGGCTGAGATCCCGTTTAATGGCCCGATGGCAGCCGTGCGCGTCGGCTTGATTGGCGATGATTTTATTATCAATCCCACCTATCAAGAGATTGAAGCGGGCGATCTGGATTTGGTCGTGGCGGGTTCTCCCGATGGCGTGATTATGATCGAGGCCGGGGCCAATCAGTTGCCCGAACAGGATATTCTCGAAGCGATCGATTTTGGCTACGAAGTAGTGCGCGACTTGATCCAGGCTCAGCGCGATCTGATTGCCGAACTCGGACTTGAACTGGTGAAAGAGCCAGAGCCAGAAGTGGACCTAACCCTGGAAACCTTTATCACTGAACGGGTCACGGAACCAGTCCAGCAGATCCTGCGCCAGTTTGAGCTGGCTAAGCCAGAGCGGGATGCCGCCCTCGATCAAATCAAAGAACAGGTGAGTGAAGCGATTGAATCCCTACCCGAAGAGGATCCGGTGCGGCTAGCTGCCTCTAGCGACCCGAAAGCCCTCAGCAACACCTACAAAGACATCACTAAAAAGCTGATGCGCCGTCAGATCGTGGAGGATGGGGTGCGCGTAGATGGCCGGAAACTCGACGAAGTGCGGCCTATCTCCTGCCAGACTGGTTTGCTGCCGTCGCGTGTGCATGGCAGCGCCCTATTTCAGCGGGGGTTGACGCAGGTCATGTCTGTGGTGACGCTGGGCACGCCAGGAGAAGCCCAAGAGCTAGACGATCTGCATCCCGATGTCGAAAAGCGCTACATGCATCACTACAACATGCCGCCCTACTCGGTGGGTGAAACCAAACCTATGCGTTCTCCTGGACGCCGAGAAGTCGGGCATGGTGCCCTAGCCGAACGCGCCTTGATGCCGGTGATTCCGCCGAGGGAAGCCTTTCCCTACGTGATCCGGGTCGTCTCGGAGGTGCTGTCGTCGAATGGTTCGACTTCCATGGGATCAGTCTGCGGCTCGACTCTGGCGCTGATGGATGCCGGTGTCCCGATTGCCAAACCCGTCAGCGGCGCGGCCATGGGACTGATCAAGGAAGGTGAAGAAGTCCGCATCCTCACTGACATTCAAGGCATCGAAGACTTCCTGGGCGACATGGACTTCAAAGTAGCCGGGACCGACAAAGGCATCACCGCCTTGCAAATGGACATGAAAATCACCGGCCTAGCAATCCAGGTGGTGGCCGATGCCATTAACCAAGCCCGTCCTGCCCGCATGCATATTCTGGAAAAAATGCTGGCCGCCATCGACAAGCCCAGAGCTAGTTTGTCTCCGTTTGCGCCGCGTCTGCTAACCATCAAGATCGAGCCAGACCTGATCGGCATGATCATTGGCCCCGGTGGTAAAACCATCAAAGGCATCACCGAGCAAACCGGAGCCAAAATCGACATCGAGGACGATGGTACCGTCACCATTTCAGCGGTAGATGGCAGCAAAGCCAAACAGGCCCGCGCCATCATCGAAGGCATGACCCGCAAACTTAGCGCTGGCGATGTCTATGTTGGCAAAGTCACCCGGATCATCCCCATCGGAGCTTTTGTGGAATTCCTCCCTGGTAAGGAAGGCATGATCCACATCTCGCAACTCGCCGACTACCGCGTCGGTAAGGTAGAAGACGAAGTTGCAATTGGTGACGAAGTAATTGTCAAAGTGCGAGAAATCGATAACCGCGGACGCATCAACCTCACCCGTCTCGGCATTCATCCCGATGAAGCTGCTGCGGCCCGTGAGGCTGCAACCCAATAAGTGCCAGTCCTGCGGGTGGCATTTGTCGAAAAGCTGGGGTGGGGGAGATGAGGAAGATGGGGAAGGTGTTCGCGTAGTCTGCCCCCAAAGCTCGGCAAATATTGCTGCCCCATCTCCCCCATCTCCCCTATCTCTGCATTCGAGATGTACAATAGGTCAATCCCTGCAGGTCTACTGCATCGCCTAGGAAGTTGTGCCTGAACTGAAACGGGCTAGGCTTCTGCGGGATTTGTCTTATATGCCATTCTCTATGCCATCCAGAGCGCGCGCATGGCAATTTTACACGGTAGCTGGATTCCCCAAATTCAAAGCTCATCAGCAGGTCAACCAGAGGCAGATACGGATCCTTGGGCTGGTTGCTTTTTTCTTTGGGGTGAGACTTGGCGCAGAATTGAGCCAGTGGCATTGCCTAGCCAACCGAGTGCGCAACGGTCTGGTTCCCAACCCAATCCGCAAGATGCGGATTCAGATTCAGCTGCGTCTACCAATCTGCCACAGTCAGCAAGTTCACAAGCAAAAAGTTTACAAGCAGAAAGTTTGCAAGATGAGCAACGCTGGCATTTGACCGACGCGAATCCGCTCAGCCATCCGTTCGTCATGAGTGTGGCTGAGATCAGAAAGTTTCTCCGCACGCTGCATCGGTCGCATCAGATCAATTGGACGGTGGCTGATTTTTCCTTAGATCCTCCCGTGCCGCTGGGCCGTGCTCGCAAGCGCCAGCAGACCCAAATGCTGGAGCCAGCTCTGGATCTGGCCTCGCTACGCTGGCAGACGGTAACCTGCGCCTTACCCACACATCACTTGGAGACCTCTGCTGGTGCCATTTTCTTGCCGCAGCATTCTAGTGCTGAAGTTTTGTCTGACCTGGAAGACGACCAAATTGCCCAAGCAACTTTAGAATTGCAGCCGTGGCAGGTGCAGGGGTTGCGGTTAACCGCTCAAGAAGCGATCGAGCTATTACAGTCCCTGCCGTTAACTTCGGTTCAGGATGAACGGCTCTCTTGGCTGGGAGCAGATTTGCGCTTTTGGTCCCATGTAGCTCGCTGGCGCTTAGATTTACTGACGCGGGGTAAGTTTTTACCTCAGTTAACGCATCAATCCAACGGTGGTTACACAGCCCACTGGCAGGTTTTACTAGACAGTGCGGTGGATCAATCCCGGTTGGAGAATCTAGTCCACCACATGCCGGGAATCTGCCGAACTGATTGGTTCAGCGACCCGTTTAACCCAGACCGCTCTTTGATGGTTGCTGATCCAGCGTCAATCATTCTCGGCTTCCTCAACAGCACCATCGAAGCAGAAGTACGAGCAGCCGCTGCCGCCCAACCGCTGCCCACTGCACCCCTCCCAAAAGACATTGCCCTACGCGAATGGCTTCAGGCATTAGGACACGAAAAAACTTCAAAGGCGAAGCACCCCGTCTAGAGCGTCTAGAAGCAGCGCTGCAGCAATGGACTGCACCCGTGCAGCGCCAGTCCCAGCGGCAGATTGCGTTTCGGACTTGCTTCTACCTTCATCCCCCCACCAGTGGGCAGGACTGGACCCTGGAGTACTTCCTGCAATCGGTGCATGACCCAGATTTCTTGGTTAGTGCCAGAGTGGTCTGGAATAATCCGGTGGATCGACTGGAGTATATGGGCCGCACGATTGAAGCTCCACAGGAAACCCTGTTGGCCGGCTTGGGCCTAGCATCACGGCTTTATCCAGTACTGGAGCCAAGTTTACAAACGGCCCAACCCCAGTCCTGCCAGCTGAATCCGCTGCAAGTATACGAATTCATTAAAGCCACGGCTTGGCGTTTACAGGACAGTGGGTTTGGCGTCATCCTACCGCCGAACTTAGCCAATCAGGAAGGCTGGGCCAATCGATTGGGCCTGCGAGTCCAGGCCGAGACACCCAAGCTGGGCAAAAATCAACGGCTCGGTTTACAGAGTTTGCTCAACTTCAAATGGGAGCTAACGATTGGCGGCCAGCGGTTGTCTCGCAGCGAGTTTGATCGGCTAGTTGCCCTGAAAACGCCTCTAGTGGAAATCAACGGCGAATGGGTGGAGCTACGCCCGCAAGATATCCGCGCCGCTCAAGCTTTTTTTGAGAGCCGCAAAGACCAGACCTCCCTGTCGCTGGAAGATGCCCTGCGCATTAGTACCGGCGACACCCAGATGATAGAAAAGCTGCCGGTTTTGGGGTTTGAGGCGTCCGGTGCCTTGCAAGAGCTGATCAACACCCTCACTTCCGGCAACCAGAGCGTCGAGCCGATCGAAGTGCCCCAATCGTTTCGGGGCGAGCTGCGGCCTTATCAGGTACGCGGAGCTTCCTGGCTAGCTTTTTTGGAACGCTGGGGATTGGGAGCATGTTTAGCCGACGATATGGGGCTAGGCAAAACCATTCAGCTCATTGCTTTTATGCTGCATTTGCAGGCCCAAGACCTGCTGGGCAAACCAACGCTGCTGGTTTGCCCCACCTCGGTGCTGGGCAACTGGGAACGAGAGATCAGGCGATTTGGTCCCAGCATCAAAGCCATTGTGCACCACGGCGACCGCCGCCCCCAGGGCAAAGCGTTGGCCAAAGCTGTGCAAAAGCAGCACCTGGTGATTACCAGCTATTCCCTCGTTCACCGGGACCTGAAAGCGCTGCAAACTGTGAGTTGGCAAGGAATTGTGCTTGATGAAGCCCAAAACATCAAAAACGCCGACGCGAAGCAGTCCCAGGCGGTGCGGCAGCTCGATGCCCAGTTTCGCATTGCCCTTACCGGTACCCCGGTTGAAAACCGGCTGAGCGAGCTTTGGTCGATTATGGACTTCCTGAATCCGGGCTATTTAGGACCCAAGAATTTTTTTCAGCGCCGCTTTGCCATCCCAATTGAACGCTACGGCGATACCGCTTCCCTCAAGACCCTGCGCTCTCTGGTGCAGCCCTTTATTCTACGCCGACTCAAAACCGACCGGACAATTATTCAGGATCTGCCAGAGAAGCAGGAGATGACCGTCTTCTGTGGTCTGTCTGCCGAGCAAGGAACACTCTATCAGCAGTTGGTCGATCAATCTCTCGTTGAGATCGAATCGGCTGAAGGTATCCAGCGGCGGGGCATGATTTTGGCTCTCTTGACTCGCCTCAAACAAGTTTGCAACCATCCATTGCTGTTCCAGGAAGACACGTCCTTGGAGCAGACCAACCTCTCCGACTTTCGGCTGGCTTCCGGCAAACTGCAACGGCTCGAAGAAATGCTGGAAGAGCTACTGCTAGAAGGTGACCGCTGTCTGATCTTTACCCAATTTGCCGAGTGGGGTAAGCTGTTGCAACCCCACCTAGAACGCACCTTTAACCGGGAGGTGATCTTCCTCTACGGCAGCACCTCGAAAAAGCAGCGCGAAGAGATGATCGACCGCTTCCAGAATGATCCGCAGGGACCCCGCATTTTTATCCTGTCCCTAAAGGCGGGTGGTGTGGGCCTAAACCTAACGCGAGCAAATCACGTCTTTCACTTTGATCGCTGGTGGAACCCGGCTGTTGAGAATCAGGCCACCGACCGTGTCTTCCGCATCGGCCAAACTCGCAATGTCCAGGTGCACAAATTTGTCTGCACCGGCACTTTAGAAGAAAAAATCCACGAGCTAATCGAGAGCAAAAAAGCCTTATCAGAACAAGTAGTGGGCGCGGGCGAAACCTGGCTTACCGAACTGGATACCGATGCCCTGCGTAACTTGCTGCTACTGGACCGCGCTGCGGTGATTGACGATGAAGACAACTAGCAAAACAATTAGCAAGACAACTAGCAGTTCCCAAAGAAAAAAGGGCATCCACGCTTGATGCCCTAATTCTGACCTATGATCCTAAACCAATGATTTATACGTTTTAACTGCCAACCAAGGATGAAAGTTAGATTGATCACATCATAGGTAGCTGCATCCGTAGAAACAAGGGGGAATTATTCGACTTTACTAAAACAACACAAATTTACTGCTAGTTTTTAACGAGTGTCCATCATTTCTCCTGCACCTCAGCTCTCCTGTACCTCAGTCGATATGTCACCAGCCGATCAGATTATTGTGCCTTTAGATGTTCCTACGGAAGCTGCTGCCCTAGCCCTCCTCGACCAACTGCCTCAGGTGACGTTTTGGAAGGTGGGACTAGAGCTATTTGTCGGTAGCGGAGCCAGAATTTTAGCGATTCTCAAAGAACGGCAAAAAAAAGTCTTCCTCGACCTTAAGTTTCACGATATTCCCAACACCATGGCCGGAGCTTGCCGTTCTGCCGCTCAGTATGGTGTCGAACTACTCACGGTGCATGCTGCTGCCGGCCAAACAGCTTTACAGGCAGCCCAAGCTGCTGCGGTCGCAGGGGCAATGGCTAGTAACGTAGAGCCGCCCAATCTGATTGCAATTACCGTATTGACTAGCCTAACGGCCCGCACTTTAGCCTTGGAGCTGAAGATTCCCCTAGAGCTGAACGATTATGCCCTACAAATGGCTCTATTGGCTCAGGCCAGCGGTTTAGCAGGTGCTGTCTGCTCGCCTCAAGAAGTGGCACAGCTTCGTAGTATCTGTGGCGAGGAATTTTTGTTAGTCTGTCCAGGTGTGCGTCCCACTTGGGCTGAGAAAGGCGACCAACAGCGGGCCATGACCCCAGCCGCCGCTCTAAAAGCAGGAGCTAATTACCTGGTGATTGGTCGCCCTATCACTACAGCAGCTGACCCAGCGGCAGCATTCGAGCGCATCTCAGCAGAATTGCTGTGATTACAGTCATTCACCTAGGTGATCTGTAGAGAAAGTACGGAGAGCGATATCAAAAGATTTTCATAAGATCTAGAGATATCAACTATTACTTTTCCGTGCAGCGTCCTTATTTTGGGATTACTTTCGGAAATCACCAGTAGCGTGTTGATTCTCTTGTATAGAGTTTGTATAGAGCTTAAAAGGCGCTACTTGCCGTTTTAATTAGCTGACTTAAATTAACTGACTTAATGCTGACTTTTTACTTCCCCGATTCCAGTTGCGGTCAAATTTATAGAGCCGTAATTCAGGGAAGCGTTTATCTATGCTTAGTCGCCTCAAATACTCTTAGGTTAGGTGCACCGTCCAGCAAGCTCAGGCAGGGTTTAGGAAGAACTCACCTGGGTCTCTCAACGGATTTGCCGTGAAGCCCGCATCTACCTCTTCGCATTATTCACCTTAAGCTCATCACTCGCCTTAATTTTAGGTTAATTTTCACGTCTCTGTTCTAGATCTAGCTTTATGGTGTAGGTCATCTAGCGCTTGCGCTGCGCGAAACCCATTGCTATTCTCCCCGTCCCTATGCACCTGCCAATTCGACTCGCTGCTCTGATGCCTGATACGGCGCTTAATCCAAAACCGTCTAAAAGTATCCCGCTGTTGCTGATCCTGGTGTTCCCCTGCCTGTTACAGATGTTGACCACGGTGGGAGTGATTGGGCTGCTGTCATTGCAAAATCAGCAAACGAATGATCTGGATCATACACTGATCACTTTAATGCTGTGCCTGCTCTCGGTGAGCGTCACTCTGGCTATGGTGCTTTACCTCAGCCGTAAGTTGGCTCAGCCGATTTTGCGTTTAAGCGAAGCCAGCCGCAGAATTGCCCAAGGTGAATGTCAACTGGTTGATGTGGGGCGGGTAGAAGAATTGGCGGTTTTGGCAAAGTCCTTTAACCAAATGTCTCAGGAAATTCAGCAGTCACGCCGCAAGCTAGAGGACTACTCTCAGTCTTTAGAGCAGAAAGTGCGAGAACGAACCGAGGCACTAGAGCAAGAAATTCAGCGATGCACTGCGATTGAAGTTGTACTGCACGAGGCTAATCAGGAATTAGAGCGGTTGGCGTTTATGGATGGGCTGACTCAGGTTGCCAATCGTCGTCATTTTGATGACCGGTTAAATCAAGAATGGTGGCGGCTCAAACGCAAACAGGCTCCCCTTTCTATTATTCTTTGCGACATCGATTTCTTTAAGCAATACAACGACACCTATGGGCATCAAGCCGGAGATGAATGTCTGCGTCGAGTCGCAAATGCTTTGATCAAAGCGGCTGCACGCCCGGCGGATCTAGTAGCCCGCTATGGCGGTGAAGAGTTTGCTCTGATTCTGCCCGATACGCCAGCCCTAGGAGCAATTCAAGTTGCCCGCAAAATTCAGACTGTGATTAGACAGCTCCAGATTTCCCATCAGGGTTCAGCGGTCAGTCCCTACGTGACGCTGAGTGTTGGCATTGCTAGTACCGTACCTCACTCCAGCAGTTCCCTGAACCAGCTGATCCAGAGTGCCGATAGCGCCCTTTATCGGGCAAAATCAAGAGGACGGAATTGCACGGTCATCAATCGCCTTTCTCTAGGGGAATGCGATCTGCGCCTCGCTTAAGCAACCCCAGCATGCATACCAGCAACCCAGCATATCGCTTCACTCTAATCCTCCTAGCCTTAGTCAGTGCCTGGGGGCCTGCATCGGCTGCCGCTCAAACGCAATTTACTTCCTCCACTCCTGCTTCCACCCCCATCCGCCCTAAGATAGAGTGTCCCAACCGGCTCGAAGCCTTGATACCGCTGCTGCTGCGCGATTTGCCTAGCTATGCCAATCGAGTTAGCCAACGGGCCTATACTGAGCATCGCACCCGTGAACGCCCCGGCTACGTTCTGCTAGCGGGCAATCCAGAATACGAGCCACTCACCCTCAAGGCTGGAGAATATCAATCGGCCACCGAGAGCGAAGTGCCGCAGGTTTTCTTCACCACGCTAGAGCGACAATACTTTTCGGGAGAAGCCTTTCAGTTACAGCACTACCATTGGCTCTTTCTGGCTCAAACCGAAAATAGTTGGCGGTTTGTGCTCATGCTTTCGACAGTAGGCAATTACCCTGGTGACGAACCTCCGACCCCACCCCGCGACAGCAGCCAAGGCGTGATTGCCCAAGCGATTCGCCTCTGGTTGAGAGATTGCCAGGCCGGCAGCATTGATTCATAAATTTAAAGATTGATTTTGATTAATTTCCAGACTAGAAGTGGTGCAACATCATTGCCCGCTTCAGCAAGATCTGATTTGATTTTGGTACTCGGTTTTTTGGAGACAGTGGTGTGAGTACTAAACAAACCCGATCGTGTGCCTTATCCCTGGCTATTCCACCTGGTTGGACGCCTGTTTTAACGGCTTTGTTAGGAGTTGGACTGCCCTTAGTTTTCGTAGACAAGAGCAACGCTGAACTGCCCATTCCAAAGCCAAGCGTTTTGTACTATAGCTGGGAAACAGCGCCATCAGATGCAACCTCAACTGATCTGATTCTGGCTGACACTCCGGCTGAACTTGATGTTGCCCCTGAATTAGCGCCGGCTGAAACTGCCTCTGAGACAGATTCAACGATTCGCGAACCAGTGTCCATTGATTTTTCCACAGACGCACCTTTACCAGATGCGCCCCTACCAGATGTACCGTTATCAGACGCACCCTTACCAGATGCCTCTTCCAATTCAGCTGCTGATCTAACCGCTCCTGAGACTACCTCTCAAACCCCGCCCGCGTCCCAATCTGAGGAAGATTCTGAACCAGAAACAGCCGAGCCTCTGCAAGTAGAATTTACTCCTGCTGGCCCAAGTCTACTTTTTGATGGCATTGCTCCTGCCGGATCTGGACAGACAATCACCGATATTGAAGTCAGATTTTTCAGAAGAGATGGTGAAATTTTTGAGGGTCATACCCGCCCTTCCGTATTTTTACGGGAATTTGATCTGGAAGCAGGCACACCGTATGACGAAGTATTAGCGCAACAAGGGTTAGATCGGCTTTCACGGATGGCAGTCGTCCGCTCTGCTGGGATTGAACTGGAACCTACCGCCAATCCTGATGAAGCGATCATGGTGATTTTGGTGGAAGAGCGAAGCCCTATCGTGTTAGGGCTGTATTCGGTCAACCCCTCTCCCTCGGCGCTGGAAGGCCCGTTTCAGCAGAATCCAGCTTTAGGCCAAGGCCCTGACGAAAACACAGGGCTATCTGCCGACGGTAGCGTCAGATTTTTAAATTTGGGCGGCAATGATCAAGAGCTAACCTTGCAAATCCGAGGAGGGGTGCAGGTATTTGACACCGAGTTGGTATTTCGGGATCCGTGGATTGGCAACGATCCTACCGGCATTTCCTTTAACATCTTCAACCAGCGCTCGGTGCAGCGAGTCTTTGCAGGTGGTGCTCGCGATGTGGATTTGCCGAACCGCAACACGCCTTGGGTCCACCGGTTTGGCGGCGGCGTAGAGGTGTTTCGGCCAGTGGCTACTGACCTAACTCTGGCACTTGGAGTCAACTATCAGCAGGTGTCGATCCATAATTCCGCCTTTGAACGTGACACCTTTGACCGGGATCAACTGGGCGAACGGCTGATTGTCGGCTCTGATTTTGACGAGCTACTAACCGTTCAGTTTTCCGGCGAACTGAATCGGCTGGACAACCTCGATCGACCGCTTGATGGCGACCGGCTTCGGTTCGGAATTGACCAAGCCATACCAATTGGGGCTGCCAGTATCACCTACACGCGCCTTAGCGCCAACTACACCCACTTCCTCCCCCTCGATCTATTCGGTTTTGCAGAAGGACCGCGGACACTCGTGTTCAATGCCCAAGCGGGGGCTATGTTTGGCGATGTGCCGCCCTACGATGCCTTCAGTATTGAGGCGGGGCCGCTGGGTAGCTATGCCGGAGATGGTCTGGCTTCGGGCAGTCGATTTGCCCTTGTGGCAGCCGAATACCGCTTCCCAATTATCAACTTCGAGCTACTGCGGCGCGATGTGAATTTGGGTGGCGCTATTTTTAGCGGTTTTGCTTCTACGTTGGGGTCTGCCGATGACGTGATTGGCGAGCCTTCCGTGAGTCGGCGCAAACCAGAAGACGGCTTTGTCTTTGGTCTGGGATTACGAGCTGACACTGATTTGGGCTTATTCCGGCTCGAATTCAGCATCAACGATGATGGAGCCAGTCAGGTCGTACTGACTGCCGGGGAGAAATTCTAGATGGCTTTAGGGCCTAATCTGCATTTGCGCTGGCTTGCTGAAGTTGATCCAACTTGGTGCGCACTGCCTGAATATCCTGCCACATTAACCACTTGGGACTGCCCTTCTCTCGCGAAGGGTTCCGCAGCAAATAGGCTGGGTGGAACACCGGCATACAGAGCCGTCCTTCCCACTCGATCCACTCACCTCGGATTTTGGTAATGCCGCGTTTGTCGCCGATCAACCCTCGGACCGCCGATGCCCCTGATAGCAGGATGATCTGTGGATCAACCATGCGAATCTGCTCCAACAAATAGGGACGGCAAGCATCCATCTCATCCTGCGTAGGAGTACGGTTACCAGGAGGGCGACATTTTACAATGTTGCAGATAAAAACGTCCGCCTCGGTCAGCTTTACTGACTCTAAAATCTTGTCGAGCAACTGTCCGGCTTTGCCGACAAAGGGTAATCCAGTTTCATCCTCGTTCTGGCCTGGTCCTTCTCCCACGATCAAAATCGGTGCTTGAGGGTTGCCTCGCCCCACTACGGCATAAGTGCGGGTGGCCCCTAGGTCGCAGCGGTGGCAGCGGTTGCAATGCAGCGACATTTCTTCCATTGATCCATAGGTTCCAGGGAGAACAGGCACTTTGGCACTGGTGGGAATTAACTCTGGATCGAAATTTGGATCAAGGGCTGCGGCAGGTTTCGGATTGGCAGCAATCGCGCTGAACAGCTCCATTTGGTCGTCTTCTGTAGCCATGAGTCGTTCTGGGCAAGCAATTACAGTGTGCAGTTAATGTGCAGTTAGTTTGCAGTTACAGGTTAAGGGTAAGGAAATAAACGGCTACCACAATCTAGATCTTTGCGGTCCAGCGCGGCATCGCCATTAAGGCATGTATATTAGACTATTTCAACAAAATCTGTGCCAACTACTTCAAGACAGAACCAAACAGAACCAAACAGAGCCAAACCTCAAGAATAATTTGAATATCACTCAATCTCTTTATAGCTATAAATAGAAAAGGTGAGGTTCGGTGTTGTCTCGGATGTTCCGCCCATGTGGGTGATTTATGATGCTTGCAACAAAAAACCGACAGTTTCCAAAAAGGACCCTGTCGGCAAGTCGTGTGTTCCCTGTTGATGACTCGGCTAGAGTTGAGTCTTCTTAAGTATGCTAGGTCACTAGGTTGAAGATGGCGATTTAAATCACGGTCTTCTTGTGATCCTGATCACTCTACATGGGGTTTATTCCTGGTACTGGCACTTGAGTTAGGGGTAAGGTAGGGAAGTTTTTACAGAATTTGTGCTCAACTCCAACCCAATGATTAAGATGGAGAGTTAATTCAGTTACTGGTTTTTTCCATCTTTCCCATCGCTTCAGCTCCTACATGACTGATCCTTCTGTACCAACTCCCGTAACCTCAATTCCCCATGCTACAGAGTCTGTTTCTGTGCCTCAGGTGCGTTTTAGAGGAGAGGGAGGCAAGCTGTTGCTGCTGCTACCGCCCGAGCGCGAGACGGCTACTCCCACTGCCGCTTGGACTGATCTTTGGCAACAGTTGAAGCAGCGCCTGAATGCCGCCGAGCGCTTTTGGCAGGCAAACACGCCTGTGCACTTAATTGCTCGCGATCGGTTGTTGGATGCGCGTCAGCTCCAGGCTATAGCAGATGCCCTGACGGATGCCCAGCTTCAGCTCAAGCGGGTCCATACCACTCGTCGCCAAACAGCTGTGGCCGCCGCTACAGCTGGTTTTTCTGTGGAGCAGCAACCGCCGATTGTGCATCTAAACCAAGAGGAGTCTGGTCAGGCTCTGGCCGAACCGCTCTACATTGAAACGACGGTGCGGTCTGGGGTGGAAATTCGCCATCCTGGTACCGTGATTGTGCTAGGCGATGTGAATCCGGGCAGCTCGATTGTGGCAGACGGAGATGTGTTGGTCTGGGGTGCATTACGGGGCGTGGCACAGGCGGGTGCAGCCGGGAATAGCCGCTGTTTAATCCTGGCTTTGCGCATGGAGCCAACCCAGATCCGGATTGCTGACTTTGTGGCGCGTGCCCCTCAAACTCCACCGGACCAGTATTGGCCTGAAGTTGCCTATGTAACTGGCGATGGTATCCGCATTGCCAAAGCCTCTGACTTTTCACGTGAGGCGCTTTTAGAATAGGTGTCCAGAATAGGCGTCTCTTTGCCCTGGAGTAACGGTTGGGTTGTGCAATTCAGTTGAGATTCAAGTGAGATTCAAGTGAGTCCTATCTCTATCACCCATCTTGTCAAACCGAGCCATCTGGCAACTAGACTGGTCTAGCAGCAAAACCAAATAACTTTGGCTTGTCTGATGCAGTCAACCGTCTTCTACACTTAAGCCTTAAAATTCATTTGTTCTCATTTTTTCAGCCTCATGAGTCGCATTATTGTTGTTACATCGGGTAAGGGAGGCGTGGGTAAAACCACGACAACTGCAAATCTGGGTATGGCATTAGCTCAGCGTGGCCATAAGGTTGCAGTCGTGGATGCTGACTTTGGCTTACGCAACCTCGATCTGCTGCTCGGCTTAGAAAACCGCATTGTTTACACTGCCGTTGAAGTGCTGGCCGGCGAGTGCCGTTTGGATCAAGCTCTCGTGCGTGATAAACGCCAGCCCAACCTGGCCCTGCTGCCCGCAGCCCAAAATCGCACCAAAGATGCCGTTACTCCTGATCAGATGAAGCGCTTGGTTGCTGCCCTAACTAAAGCCTTTCACTACATCTTGATTGACTGTCCCGCTGGCATCGAAATGGGTTTTCAAAACGCGATTGCCTCGGCCCGTGAAGCAATTATTGTCACCACTCCTGAAGTGGCTGCCGTGCGCGATGCAGACCGGGTTGTAGGACTGCTAGAAGCCAACGATGTGAAACGGATGTATTTGATCATTAACCGGCTCAGACCTGCCATGGTTGAACAGGACATGATGATGTCGGTGAAGGATGTGCAGGATATTTTGGCCATTCCGCTCTTGGGTGTGGTTCCTGACGATGAGCGAGTCATTGTATCGACGAACCGAGGTGAGCCGCTGGTTTTGGCCGAAAATCCATCCTCGGCTGCCACTGCCTTTAGCAACATTGTGCGTCGCTTAGAGGGAGAAAAAGTGCCTTTTATGGATTTATCCGCGCCTCCTGACGACTTTTTCTCGCGGATTCGTCGTTTTTTTCAAGGCCACAAGCCATAATTCTTTTGTCGGGGATTTATCATCTGTCAGGGTAAATTGATCTCAGCCTCATGCCTTTTCTTCAACAATGCTCCATGTTAACCGAACTACTTGACCGAATTTTCTCTCGTAACAAGAAAGAGAATAGTCGCGCTTCTGCCAAACGCCGCTTACAGATTGTGCTAGCCCACGATCGAACGGATCTGTCCCCCGCCACTGTGGAAAAGATGCGGCAAGAAATTCTAGAAGTAGTGTCTCGCTATGTGGAGATTGATACCGAAGAATCGGAGTTTTCCCTCGAAAGCGACCAGCGAACCACCGCTCTGATTGCTAATTTACCGATCCGCAAAGTCAAAGAGGGAAAGGAGGTGACGGTAGATGTCGAGACCTTGCCACCCGTAGCTGCAACCGAAGAGGTTTTGGAACTCGACTCGGCGGAACTACCGACTGAGGAACTAGATGTTTCTACCAGCAATTTGAATTCACCGATCGAGCCGTATACCGCCCCGCCTGAATCCAGGGCCGAACCAGCTACGGCACCTCTTGAGACCGCTATCAGCGGCCCGGAGCCTCTTGTAGGTGGGGGTTCCATAGATGCCTCCTCAACAGACACTCCCTCGACAGACACAGCAGACCCTGATCCGCTCAGCCCAACCCCTACAAACGGTGATGGCCTGCCACCTGATGCCAATCCATCCAACTCGAACGAACCCTAATTCCCTAATCTGAATTCCCTTAAGCTACATTCCCTTAAGCTACATTCCCTTAAACTACTAGCCGCAGAAATTTGCGCTTGCCAACCTGTAGCACCTTGCCGAGCAGGGCGGCTTTGTCCTCGAAGGTAAGATCCGTATCATCGATTCGCTCGCCATCTAAGCGCACCGCTCCACCCTGAATTTGGCGACGCGCCTCTGAGCTGCTGCTACACAGGCCGCTAGCGTTGAGAATATAAAACAGCTTGGCCGGAAACTCTACCTGACTGAGGGAAAACTCAGCTTCGACAGCCGCTTCTCCCCCTTTGCCGCCGGCCACCGCTTCGGCAGCCGCTTTGGCTTTCAGGGCTGCCTCGCGTCCGTGGTACTGGCTGACCACCTCCAGCGCCAGCAAAATTTGTTGCTCCCGTGGGTCAGCAGGCAACTCTTCGAGCGGCAAATTGGTCAGCAGCGTGAAATAGCTTTCGAGCAAACTATCGGGCGTTTTGCGCAGTTTGGCATACATCGACTCGGCACTTTCGGCTAGACCGACGTAGTTGCCCAGCGATTTGGACATTTTTTGTACCCCGTCTAACCCGACCAGAATTGGCATGAGCAGGCAAAACTGGGGACGCTGACCAAAATGGCGCTGCAGATCCCGACCTACTGCCAGATTGAATTTTTGATCGGTGCCGCCCAACTCTACATCCGCCGCTAGCGCCACCGAGTCGTAGCCCTGCATCAAGGGATAGAGAAATTCGTGCAGGTAGATCGGGGTTTCCTTTTTGTAGCGTTCGGCAAAGCCTTCTTTGGCTAGCATTTGCCCCACCGTCATGGTGCCGAGCAATTCCAGAATTTTGGACAGGTCGAGTTTAGCCAACCACTCAGAGTTGTAGCGGATCTCTAGCCGTCCGGGGGTCTCAAAATCCAAAATGGGGCGCAGTTGGTCGAGATAGGTCTGGGCATTTTGTCGTACTTCCGCTTCGGTGAGCTGCTTCCGCACTTCTGATTTGCCCGTAGGGTCGCCAATCCGAGCTGTGAAGTCGCCAATCAGCAAAACTGCCGTGTGGCCAGCGTCCTGAAATGCTCGCAGTTTGCGGTAAACAATACTATGACCCAGATGAATTTCCGATCCTGTCGGGTCGATTCCAAACTTAATCCTGAGCGGTCGGTCGGTTTGGTTGAGGCGGGCAATCAAATTCTCGTCAGGGTCTTGTGAATCCGGCTGCTGCGGAAAAATTTCAACCGTTCCCCGTTCCAACCAGGCAAAAGGATGCGCTACATTTTGTGATGTTTCAAGAGCCATATTTGGCAGATTTCCAATTAGATCCGTTAAACTCTTCTGAACGTACCGGGACCAATCCAGTCTCAACCAGATAAATCCTGGACAAGTCTGGGCAAATTCCGGGCAACCAGACTACTATAATTGCAAAACTTTAGGGAATTATCACGGCTGTGTCTTCTAATACTGCCAGAACCAATTCAGCGAAACCGAACCCGGTGAAACCGAAAAAGCCCCCAGTGAAAAAGCCTAAATCTACGGGTAACCTGCATCCGGCTCTGGAGTATGCCCAATCCGTGGCGCAGGTGTCAGCCGGAACAATCTTGGGCATCACAATGCTGGCAAGTTCGATTGTGGCAGGTGGCTTGGTCGGCTTGGCGCTGAGTTTTCGCAACCTACCCGATGTGCGGGTGCTGCGAAACTATATTCCATCCGAAACTAGCTACGTCTACGACATGAACGGCACCCTGCTCGACAGCATCCATGATGAGGCAAATCGAGAGGTCGTCAACCTGAATCAAATTTCACCCGATCTGAAGCGGGCGGTACTGGCAATCGAAGACAGCTACTTTTTCTCGCATCATGGAATTAATCCATCTGGGATTGCCCGTGCCTTTCTCGCCAACATGGAAGAAGGGGAGACCGTTGAAGGTGGCTCCACAATTACAATGCAGTTGGTGAAAAACCTGTTTTTGACCCCTGAGCGGACGATGAGCCGCAAAGTAGCAGAAGCCGTACTTTCCCTCCGTCTAGAGCAGGTATTCACAAAAGACCAGATTCTGGAGATGTATCTGAATCAGGTGTACTGGGGTCACAATACCTACGGAGTGGAAACAGCGGCCAAAAGCTATTTCAATAAACCAGCCTCCGAGCTGAATTTGGCCGAGGCTAGTATGATGGCGGGATTAATTCAGGCCCCGGAGGTGTTTAGCCCCTTTGTGGACTACCAAAAGGCGAAGGAGCGACAGGCGATTGTGCTGCAACGAATGCGGCAAATTGGTTGGGCTACCGATGCGGAAGTGGCTCAAGCCAAGGCTACTCCCCTCAAACTGGGCGAGATTACCTCCTTCCGCGCCAGTCAGGCTCCCTACATTACGGATGCCGTGGTGGCTGAACTGACCAGCCGGTTTGGGCGAGAAGCCGTACTGCAAGGCGGCATGCGGGTTCAAACTACGATTGACCTGAATCTGCAACGCAAAGCAGAAGAAACAGTGCGTAATGGGCTGGCATCGATTCAGCGGCAAGGCATTTATGCCGACCAAATGGCGCTGGTGGCAGTGGACCCCAGAACCCACTTTGTGAAAGCAATGGTAGGCGGGGTGGATTACAGCAAGAGCCAGTATAACCGGGCAGTACAAGCACTGCGGCAACCCGGTTCTGCCTTCAAGCCTTTTGTCTACTATGCGGCCTTTGCCACAGGCAACTACGCTCCCGATTCGGTGGTGATGGATACACCCGTCACCTATCCCGATGGCGATGGCTACTACACGCCCCAAAACTATGACGGTAGTTTCTATGGTGCCATGTCAATTCGGCAGGCCCTAGCTCAGTCTCGCAATATTCCAGCGATTCGCCTGGGGCAAGAGGTCGGGATCAACCGAGTGATTGAAGTTTGCCGCACTTTGGGCATCAAAAGTCCGATGGAACCGGTCACATCTTTACCGTTAGGAGCGGTGGATCTAACACCTTACGAGATGGCCGGAGCCTATGCTACCTTTGCCAATGGCGGCTGGCATTCGGAAACGACAACTATTGTGCAAGTGACCGACAGTAAGGGCAACGTTTTGCTTGACAATACTCCCCGTCCTCAGCTCGTACTAGATCCGTGGGCGGTGGCAGCTCTCAACTCCACCCTACAGGACGTGATCACGCGCGGCACAGGGACAGCGGCTCGGATCGACCGCCCTGCTGCAGGTAAAACGGGAACCACCTCGGCAGAACGGGACATCTGGTTTGTCGGTTATGTACCGCAACTGGCGGTAGCAGTTTGGGTTGGCAACGACGACTATAGCCCTATCGGCACAGGAGCAACGGGTGGTGGCTATGTTGCCCCGGTCTGGCGCAGCTTCATGTACAAAGCGCTAGAAGGCGTCCCGGTTGAGACCTTTAAGCCGATGTCGAATTTTGTTAAACCTTAGTTCTTCTTCTACTTTTCCTATGGCATTCTTTCCAGTTCGGCCTTCATCCGTTCTAGCGTCAGGTGCATTTGGTCAAACATTTGCTGAGGTGTGACGCCAAATTGGCCGAGCTGGGTTTTGAGCTGCTCTACAGTCATTTGAGCCATAAAATCTTCTGAAAGTTCAAAGCGCTTCATAAACACCCGATAGCGCTCCATCATCGCTTCCATTTGTTCAATGAAGATTTTTTTGCCTTCCCGGTCAAATTTGCCGTAGTCTGAACCCAAACGCATCAAGGATTGGTAATCCTCAAATAGCTGCTTTGCTTCCTGTTGAACAATTTCAGAATCGAAAAATCCCATCGTTCTATACTATGGATTTCCTAGTGCATCTTCTATGCGTGTCCCTAATCCACTAAGTGGAGATTCTGCCAATTGAAATGCTTAATTTTCCTGCCACCATAATTTAACGTGTAATTTAATGTGGGAGTCAACCAGATAGCAATCACCACCACAATTATTAAGCTGTCAAATCATTCACTAAAGGGTGCGAATAAGCAAGTTTCAACTGACAAACACCATTAGCAGCAATATGTAAATCAACTTAATTCTAGTCCAGTCTGTCCAACACCTCAGGATCGGATATCTCTACCTAGGCTAAAGCAATTGGGGCTTGGATTGGCGCTGTACAGAAATTGCTGAAATTATCCTATCATTCGCAAATATAGGCAAATGGGTAAGCGATGTTAACGTGAGGCACTGTTTGCTCTTTAGCTATCGATGTAGAGTTAGTAAATGCAGCAAGTAAATGCGGAGTTAGTGTAGGGCTATTCTATTATTTTTCAAGACACGCTGAGCAAATTGCGATTGAACTCAGGCATCAGAGAAGTTTGCTATCTGATCGCCCTCCTACCGTTGTCATTGCCAGGTGAGGTTGGCGGTCCCCAGTTTACGATCGCCTTTTTACCTGTTTAGAAGTAGCCCTGCGCCTCGCCCGAAGATTCGCCCTGTATTGATGATTGATGCACCTACTAGCGGGGGCTTTCTCTTGTCTATCGGAAGAATGGAGTTTCCTGATTGACTTCGATTTAGCTAGTTAAAGGAGTTTATAAGGTAGTTCTGATGCAGCCCGATCTTCAAAGCAGTTCTGTGGAGTTTCCGAGCGGACCGATTCCGTTGACTTCTCCGTTGTATATCGAGCGCCCGCCAGTCGAGCAGCTCGCCTATGCTGAAATTGAAAAGCCGGGTAGTCTATTGCGGGTCAAAGCGCCCCAATGCATGGGGAAGAGTTCGCTGTTAAACCGAGTGTTGGCCCATGCCTCTGCTCACGGGTGCCACATCATTCAGCTCGACTTTCGCGAAGTCGATGAATTGAGCTTAGAGTCAATCAATTCCCTACTGCGCTGGTTTTCAGCCAATGCCAGCCGTCAGTTGCAGCTGAAGCCTGATTTAGATCAGTACTGGGATGAGGAAGTCGGCAGCAAAATGAGTTGTAGTTTGTATTGGCAAAGTTATCTGCTCACCTCGCTGGATCGGCCCATTGTCTTGGCTTTGAGTAATGTAGACGAACTGTTTGAATACCCGCGCTTAGCCCGTGAGTTTTTATCACTACTGCGCTCCTGGTATGAAAAAGCAAAGCAGGCTGAAAACTGGCGAAAGCTGCGTTGTGTTGTGGTGTATTCCACTGATGCCTATGTGCCGCTCGATATCAACCAATCTCCCTTCAACGTAGGGCTGCCGCTCAAATTGCCTCGGTTTACCCTGGAACAGGTCAAGGATCTGGCACGGCGCTATGGCTTCGATTGGGTAGATACTGAAGTCGGACTGTTTCGGTTAGCAGCTCTACAGGAATTGACCGGGGGGCATCCCTATTTAGTGAACCTGGCGCTCTATCATTTTTGTCGAGCCGAGCTGCCTCCAGAGGAGCTGTTGAACCATGCCGCCACTGAAGCCGGGATTTTTGGCGATCACCTGCGGCGTTTGCTGAATGTACTGCAAGCAGAACCCAACCTAGAAGATGCCTTTAAACAAATCATTTCGGCAGATGCGGCAATCAAAGTGGAACCTGCTTTGGCCTATAAACTAGATGGCTTGGGACTGATTCTCCTAGACGGAGACCGGGTGACGCCGAGCTGCACACTTTACCAGATGTACTTTAAAGAAAAGCTATTTTCCTATCGAGAAGTTTTGTTGAAACTAGAGCACTTGGGTCGGTCGCGGTTTCGATTCGATCAGTTAGTTTCTTCGCTCGTATCTCCCCTCACGGTTCCAGACCCTCCAGGTCCTCAGCCTATTCAGCCTATTCAGCCTATTCAGCCTACTCAGCCTGATGAACTCACGCAGCTCGCCAACCGCCATCAGTTTGAAGTCCATCTTCAGGCGGAATGGAAGCGGGCCATCCGCGAGCAGGCTCCGCTGTCGGTAATCTTGATTGACATTGACTATTTCAAGGTCTACAACGAAACCTACGGCCAACCGGCAGGCGATCAATGTCTCCAGCGAATTGCAGCTAATTTGCGCGAGCTGGTGCAACGCCCTGCCGATCTGGTGGCTCGCTATGGCGGGGAAGAGTTTATCTTGCTGCTGCCCCAAACCGATCTGAATGGCGCCGCCTTTTTGGCCGAAACGATTCGCCTCCAGGTCGCAGCCCTAGAGATAGCCTGCAACTATTCGATGGTTGATGGCCTGCCCAGTTCGGTCTTGACGGTTAGTGCCGGAGTTGCCTCAACCCTGCCCAGTGCAGGCAGTTCTATCAATTTGCTGTTAACGGCAGTGAGCCAAGCGCTCTATCAATCAAAACGGCGAGGGCGCAATCAGGTGACTTCGGTGGAGATTTAGGCAGGAGACAGGAATCGGGGCGGGGGGGAGTGCAAGCCAGGGCAAGTCGCTGTCAAACTCATAAGTAGGTCAACCTGATTAAACGCAACCTGATTAAACGCAACCTGATTAAACGGTAGATGGAGTGTGGGTATCTTGCTCGCGCCCTCGCGCCAGCGAGACCTTGCACTGCGGATCTTCAAATTGGCATCTTGCCCGCGCCAGCGAGACGCTGGCACTATGGATCTTCAAACTAATGATGTGATCTACATAGCTTAAACAATTGATACAGCATCAACGTTGATGACAAATCCTGAATATCAAGTGGGAGGTAGCCTCCAGGTCGATCACCCAACCTATGTGATGCGGCAGGCGGATGTCGAGATCTATGAAGCCTTGCAGCAGGGTGAGTTTTGTTATGCCTTCAACGCTCGCCAAATGGGTAAATCCTCTCTACTGGTGCGCACTAAACATCGGCTAGAGCAACTGGGCTGGTGTTGTGCGGTGATTGACATGACTTGTATCGGCAGCGAGCTTGTGACGCCGGAGCAATGGTACAAGGGCATTGCCTATGCCCTCTGGATGGGATTTGACCTTACCGAACAATTTAATCTCAAACAATGGTGGCAACAGCAAGACCTGGGGCCGTTTCAGCGGCTGAGTTGGTTTATTAGTGAGGTGTTGTTGCCCCACTATCCCACCGATCCCCTGCTGATTTTTATCGACGAAATTGATAGTATCCTCAGCTTGCCCTTTGCGGTTGATGATTTTTTTGCTCTGATTCGTTTTTGCTATAACCAACGCTCGCTCAATCCAGCCTATAGGCGCATTAGCTTTGCCCTCTTTGGCGTCGCTACCCCATCAGATTTAGTGCGCGATAAAACCAAAACTCCATTCAATATCGGTAGAGCCATCGATTTACAAGGATTTCAGCTACATGAGGCCCAGCCGTTAGCCCAAACCTTAGAGGGCAAAATTAGCAACCCCCAAACGCTGCTGCGCGAAATTCTCAATTGGACTGGCGGCCAGCCATTTCTGACGCAAAAGCTCTGTCAACTCGTGCTCCGCGCCATTGAAGCCAGCGGCAGCCCTCTGCTGATCATTCCACCCGGCACAGAAGCCTTTTGGATCGAAAATTTGGTGCAAACCAGCATTTTGCAGCAGTGGGAGGCACAAGATGAACCCGAACATCTGCGGACCATTCGCGCTCGGTTACTTTACAACGAACAGCGGGCCGGACGTTTGCTCAATCTCTACCAACGAATTCTGCTAGCGAATACCCCAGAACATCCTCACTCCCCTACCTTCCCCATCTCTACAGACGACAGCCGCGAGCAAATCGAACTCCTGTTATCCGGCCTGGTGATTCGGCAGCAGGGCACCCTTTTCATCAAAAATCGCATCTACCAGCAGGTTTTTGATCTCACCTGGACGAATCACCAGTTGGCTACCCTTCGCCCCTATGCTCATGCACTCGATGCCTGGGTCAGGTCAGACCGCCAAGATCGATCCCGCCTGCTCCGGGGGCAGGCCCTACTCGATGCTCAGGGTTGGGCAGAGGGAAAAAGCCTCAGCGATTTGGATTACCAGTTTTTGGCCGCCAGTCAAACGCAAGCGCAACAGGAAATACAGCAGGCCCTAGAAGCTGCCCGGCTGCAGGAAGTCGAAACCCGTCTAGCAGTCGAGAAACGCAGTGTTAGACGACAGCGGCTATGGCTGGGAGTGGTCAGCTTTAAGCTCATGCTGGTTAGCGTTCTGGGGGTTGTGAGTTTTAGCCAGTATCAGCAGGCTGCTATCAAAGAGGTCAAGGCGCTGGCAACCGCATCCGAAACTTTCTATGCTGCCAATCAGGGACTCGATGCCCTGACTACGGCTCTAGAAGCCACGCAAAAGCTGCGGGCAGTCCGGTTTGCCGATGTGGCCACCACCAACCGGGTCGCCAGCCAAGTAGCCAAAGTGCTGCGACAGGCCGTTTACAATACCAGTGAAACCAATCGCCTCACAGGGCATCAGAGCGCCGTTCTAGCCATTGCCGTTAGCCCGGATGATCAACGCTTTGCTTCGGGCAGTGAAGATCGCACCATCCGCCTCTGGCAGCGTGACGGCAGATTCATTAAAACGCTGTATGGCCATAGCGATCGGGTTGGAGCAGTTGCCTTTAGTCCGGATAGTCGCTTGCTCGTCTCTGCTAGCGATGATCGGACATTGATTTTGTGGAACCAGGACGGCGCAAAACTGCATCGTCTGATTGGCCATGCTGGCAGGGTTCTATCCGTTGCTTTCAGTCCCGAAGGGCAGACGCTGGCTTCCGCAAGTCAAGATGGCGCGATCAAGCTCTGGGCCGCCGATGGCAACTTGCTCGCCAGCTTTAAAGGGCATCAAGAGGCAGTGCAGGACGTGGCCTTCAGTCGAGACGGGAAATTGCTCGCAACGGCCAGTGAAGATCGCACCGTAAAGTTATGGGAACGCAGCGGCAAATTGGTAGCCACTCTCAGCGGCCATCGGGATCGAGTCAACACCGTTGCCTTTAGCCCCAACAGCCCGGTGCTCATTTCTGGCAGCGAAGACAATACGCTCAAAATTTGGGACTTCAACGGCAATCTGTTGCGCACCCTCAAAGATCACCGGGCTAGCGTTTACGATCTGGCCTTCAGTTCCTATGGGCAAATCGTTGCCTCTGCCAGCCGAGACAATACGATCAAGCTATGGAATCGCGAGGGTGTGCTGCTCGCAACTCTCAAGGGACATATTAAACCTGTTCGGGGCTTGACGTTTAGCCGTAATGGACGCACTCTTGCCTCAGCTAGCGATGATGAAACGATCCGTTTCTGGAATGTAAACAACACGTTTCGGACTCCCTTGGTTGGGCACGAAGCCGCCGTGACTGCTGTTGCCTTTAATCCAACCAATCGAACCGTCGTTACCGCAGGCGAAGACCGGACTCTACGAATTTGGAATCGCAAAGGTGCACAGTTGCGTCTGATCAACGGGCACGAAGCCGGTATCGCTGACCTGGCTATTAACCCCAATGGGCGAATTCTGGCGTCAGCTAGCCACGACAAAACCATCAAGCTGTGGAACGCAGAGGGGCAGTTGCTGCAGACCTTTAGCGAACACCAGTCGCCAATCTTGGCTATCGACTTCAGCTCCACGAGTCAGGCGATCGCCTCTAGCAGTGAAAACTCCCTGATCAAGCTCTGGCAACAAGACAGTCGTTTGGTGCGTACCCTGGTTGGCCATGTGGGATCGGTTAATGATTTGGCTTTTAGCCCAATTGATCCCTTACTGGCTTCAGTGAGCCGCGATGGAGGCATCCGGCTATGGAGGAGTAACCCCAGTTCCCCCAGCCCGATAGACTCAGTTAGCCGCACAGAATGGCGTGGCGAGGGCGAGTTGCTGACTAGTTTCGGCGACTACGATGTGGAGATCAGAGCGGTTGCTTTTGACCCCAGGCGTTCCGAGTTAGCCACAACCTGGAACAAAACCATCAAGATCTGGAACACCAATGGCACCTTACTCAAAACCCTACGCGGCCATCAAGCCAAGGTCAATCATGTCGCTTTTAGCCCTGATGGGCAATTGTTTGCCTCTGCCAGCGAAGATAACACGGTCAAACTTTGGAACCAGAATGGCGAAGAGCTAACCACGCTCGATAGCCATACAGCTCCTGTCCGAGCCGTTGCCTTCAGTCCCGATAGCCGCATCCTCGTTTCCGTCAGTGACGACCGCACAGGACTCCTTTGGGATTTACAGCTTGTCCTGGATACGGGCGCTCTCCAAAGACATGGATGCGAGTGGATACAGGATTACTTACAGCTTCAAGACACGGCCCTTCAAGACACGGCCCTTCAAGACACGGCGGGTAATCGAAACCCCTCGCTTTGTCAGAACCGGTAGGAGTCAGAATCGGTAGGAGCATCACCTCGGTCACGCTCAGAATTCTTTAATCGCTTCTCAGGTTGGATTCAGCAAAATTTCAGCCAAGCAGAGTTCAATTAAAGCGACCGTCGAAGGACAATCGCTGATGATAGGCCGCTGGCAACGAATGCCCACTCATCTCCTCTTGCTGCTGTTTGGATTAGGGGCAGCCGTTCTGTGCCATTATTTGCCCTGTCAGTTGTTGGTTGATCAGCCTGCTTTAATCAACTATCTCCACATGGCAGGTCGAAAAGCGATGGTGCTGTTTCTGATTGCCCATGTGATGGCGACTGCCGTTGGCTTACCGGGAACTTGGCTGGTCGTGAGTGGCGGAGCCGTGTTTGGGCTGGTTTGGGGCACAATTTTATCAACCATTGGCGCAACCCTGGGAGCGATTGCAGCGTTTTATCTGGCTCGCTTGCTGCTGCGACACCGGATCGAGCACCGATTCAGTCAACACAAAATCATGCAAAAACTGAATCAGATGGTAAGCTGCCATCAGTTACGCTGTGTTTTAGCGATTCGCGTGGCTCCGATCTCGCCTTTTAACCTGGTCAACTTCTTGTTTGGGTTAACCCCGATTCATCTGCGGCCCTACGCGCTGGGTACATTTTTGGGCATTATTCCCGGTACGGCGGCCTATACCTGGTTGGGTGAGTCTGGCCTAAAAGCCTTTCGTGGCGAGGGGTTGACCCAATTAATGGCCGCACTGGCCTGCTTGGCCTTACTGTCGCTGCTGCCGCTGCTAAAACCCCAAAAGTGAGGAATCTCCAAAATCCCCAGTCAGCAAGAAACCGATCCCAAAGTTAAGACATCAACCCTGCACTTGACGGTTCTCTGGCTTGACGGAAAACCCCACCCTATCCATTATGGGTAGCAAGATACAATGAAGGCAGTCACTTTGCCGTATTACAGTTTAGGCAGCCAGTTTAGATCGCATTAGGCAGCAGTTAGGCAGCAGTTAGTCAGCAATCAGCGAGGAGAGCCGCAGCGAATGGGAAAAGTAGTTGGCATTGACTTAGGAACAACCAATTCGGTCGTTGCTGTGATGGAAGGCGGCAAACCCATTGTCATTGCTAACGCTGAGGGAATGCGGACAACCCCCTCTGTCGTAGCCTTTACCAAGGACGGTGAGCGATTGGTAGGACAGATGGCGCGGCGGCAATCGGTGCTAAATCCGCAAAATACCTTCTATGGCATCAAACGCTTTTTGGGTCGCAAGTATGCCGAACTCAACCCAGAGTCGAAGCGAGTGCCGTACACAATTCGACGAGACGAGGTAACAGGCAACGTCAAGATCAAATGCCCCCGGATGCAGAAAGATTTTGCGCCTGAAGAAATCTCGGCGATGGTGTTGCGCAAGCTAGCTGAAGAAGCGGGCCGCTATTTAGGCGAACCTGTTACCGCCGCTGTGATTACTGTTCCCGCCTACTTTAATGATGCTCAGCGACAGGCCACCCGCGATGCAGGCCGGATTGCTGGCTTAGAAGTGCTGCGGATCTTGAACGAACCCACCGCTGCTTCCCTCGCCTATGGGCTGGATCGACGTGACAATCAGACGATTCTGGTGTTTGACTTAGGCGGCGGCACCTTCGATGTCACGATTCTCGACATTGGGGATGGTGTGTTTGAAGTCAAGGCCACTAGCGGTGATACTCAACTTGGCGGCGCGGATTTTGATAAGCGGATTGTGGACTGGCTGGCCGATCAGTTCCAGGAAAAAGAAGGGATTGATCTGCGTACCGACCGGCAAGCTTTGCAGCGCCTGATTGAAGCTGCCGAAAAAGCAAAAATTGAGCTGTCGGGCGTCGGCTCCACGGAAATTAACCTGCCGTTTATTGCCGCCAGTGCCGATGGTCCCCTGCACTTGGAAACGCGCCTGACTCGCACCCAGTTTGAAGATCTCTGTGTCGATCTGGTGAATCGCTTACGCCAGCCCGTGAAGCAGGCCCTTAGCGATGCTGGATTGTCTCCCAACCGAATTGATGAAGTGGTGCTGGTGGGAGGCGGTAGCCGCATGCCGATGGTGCGCCAGTTGGTGCGTTCGCTGATTGACCGGGAACCGAACGAAAACGTCAATCCGGATGAAGTCGTGGCGATTGGAGCCGCAATTCAGGCTGGCATTTTGACCCAAGAAGTGCAGGACATTCTGCTGCTGGATGTCACACCCCTATCGCTGGGATTGGAGACGATTGGCGGCGTGATGAAGAAGCTGATTCCGCGTAACACTACGATTCCAGTGCGGCGCTCCGATGTGTTTTCGACCTCGGAAAACAACCAGACAATGGTAGAAATTCACGTGGTGCAAGGCGAGCGGGAAATGGCATCGGATAACAAATCCCTGGGCCGCTTCAAGCTGATGGGGATTCCGCCCGCCCCCAGGGGTATTCCCCAGATCACCGTTTCCTTCGACATCGATGCTAACGGCATTCTGCAAGTTACTGCCCTAGACCGCACTACTGGACGCGAGCAAGGCATCACGATTCAGGGAGCCTCTAACCTCAGCGATGCCGAGATTGACCGGATGATCGAAGAAGCGGAGCGATTTGCTGACGAAGACCGCCAGAAGCGCGATCGGATCGAAAAACGCACCAAGGCCGAAGCCCTCACCTTTGAGGCCGAACGCCAGCTCCGGGAAGTGGCGCTTGATTTTGGCATGCAGTTTGCCAGCTCCTACCGTCGCCGCATCGAAAACCTGGTGCAGGAATTGCGTGACTATCTGAAGCGAGATGATGATCGCGGCATCGACACTACTCAAGCCGATCTGCGCGATGCCATCTATGAATTGCAGCGAGAGGTCTACCAAATCACCAAAGAAGACGAAGAAGAAGGCGACTTTTTCGGTTCGATTCGCCGCACCCTCTCCAATTTGGGTGAAGAATTCTTTGGTGATGACGATGATTTCTACGATGACCGGCGCGACTTTGGTCGTGATGCCTATGGAGGGCGCAGCGGCTACGGGGGCTATAACAGCGGCTACGGCTCCAGCTATGGCAACTACGGCGGCGGTTATGGCAGTAGCTACGGCTCCAATAATTATGGCAATAGCGGCAATACTGGCAATACTGGCAATACTGGCAATAGCTATGGGCGCGATAATTACCGGCGCGAAGATTATGGACGCGATCGGGACTATAACTCAGACTACGGGCGCAACGCCGATCGCAGCTACGATCGGGAAAGCTACAGCCAGGACGACTGGAGTGTTAGCCGTGGTGAATCAACCTCAGAGCGCTCGCGCTCAAGAGACGATTACAGCCGCAGTGACTATGAGCGCGATAATTACGAGCGCGATAATTACGAGCGCGATAATTACGAGCGCAACGAGCCTCCCCGCAATAGCTCTAATCGCGATAGCTACAGCCGGGACAGCCGGGATAAGTATAGCCGCAGCAAGCGTGACGATTCTGTCCGCGATGACTACCGTGATGACTACCGCGATGACCACGACGATTCCCGCGAAACCTACACCAAAGGCAGTACCAACCGCGATAGCTACACCAGGGACACCTACACGAGAGGAAATTCTCGTGAGAGCTACTCCCAGGAACGACAAGAACGGGATCCCTATCGCGACTCCTATGCTGATTCCTACGGTGATTCTTATAGTGATTCCTATAGTCGCGAACCCAACGCAGAACGCTCACGCCAGCCCAGAGACACAACTAAAGACACGACCAGAGATACCGCCAATCGCGATCCCTATTCCCAACCTAACCGTCGCACTCCCGCGGCTGACCGCCGCCCAGCTCAGCCGAATCGCTACAACGATGCCTTAGACGACGAATGGGGCGACGAAGATGAATGGCTATAGCGACTAAACCTCAAAACTTACAACTCAATCCCCTAATTCTTAATTCTCTGCTTCCATGCAAAACTTTCGGAACTACTACGCCATATTAGGAGTTTCTAGAGACGCCACCATCGACGAGATCAAAAAATCCTTTCGCAAGCTGGCTCGCCAGTACCATCCGGACATGAATCCGGGCGATAAAACCGCAGAGGAGAAATTTAAGGATCTGGGGGAGGCTTACGAAGTTCTGTCCGATCCCCATAAGCGGGCACAGTACGACAAATACAGCAGCTTCTGGAAACAAAGCGGCTTCCAAGATGCCGCCAACTGGGCCAAAACCGCCTGGGGCAACCGTTCCCCTGGCCGAACGGCAGCCGAAGACATGGACTTCAGCCAGTTTGGCGACTTCAACTCCTTTGTCGATGAATTGCTCAACCGCCGCACTGAAACCGCCCCCAGCAGCGAACGTGATCCCTATCGTCCCGGCACCAAAAAAACGGCCTACACCGTTTCCCGCAACCCCCGCAATGCCGAAGCTAACCTCACCGTTCCGTTGGAACGAGCCTACACCGGCGGACGCGAACGGATTCGCCTGGAAGATGGACGGTCCCTAGAGGTCAACATGCCTCCTGGAATGGTGACAGGGCAAAAGATTCGCTTGCGCGGACAGGGGGTAGCCGGTGGTGACCTGTTCTTGAACATCGAGGTGCCTCCCCATCCCTTCTTCCAGCTCGATGGTGCTGATATTTATTGCCAACTGCCGATTACCCCTGCCGAAGCGGTTTTAGGCGGTCCGATTGAGGTACCCACCCTGGATGGACTGGTGAAAATGATGATTCCGCCGGGAGTGCGATCTGGACAAAAGCTGCGTTTAGGTGGTAAAGGCTATCCGATCGATGATGAGCGCGGCGACCAAATTGTGGAAATCCAAATTGTTGCTCCGCGGGATTTGTCTTCCCAGGAACGCGATCTCTACGAAAAGCTGCGCCAACTCGAAACCTTTAATCCCCGGGCCAATTTACCCGTTTAGATTACCCGTTTAGATAAAGTCTTGCCGGTCATCTTGACAAGCATCGAGGCTGACAGCAACTTGGGGGCACAAGATCCCCTTGTGCTCGTGCTATGCCGGCTGACGGCATTTAGAGTCAGATGAAGAATTTTCATGAAAATTTTTCATGAAAAACTTCTCACATGTTCTTCATGAACAGTTTGTTTGCCAATGTCATTCTTGCTACATAGGGGAAGCCAATCTACCAATCACTTCTATCTCATAAGCAAGAAAGAAAACTATGACGACAATTAACGGCACGATTGGCAATGACATCCTGTTCGGTACTAGCTCCGACGATGTGATCAATGGGTTTGAAGGCAACGATACGTTGAATGGACTGGGAGGCAATGACCTGCTCGATGGAGCAGCTGGAATTGATGTCCTCAACGGGGGGGAAGGTGATGACACGCTGAATGGCGGTATTGATAACGACACTTTGAACGGTGGTGAAGGCGACGATACACTCAATGGCGGTGATGGCAGTGATCGCTTGTCTGGCGGAAACGGCAATGACATTGCAAACGGCGGCACGGGTGGCGACCGACTGTTTGGTGAAGAGGGTGATGACACGCTGTTCGGCAACGACGGCAACGACATTCTGGAAGGGTCAATCGGCAATGACACCCTCTACGGTGGCCTGGGTGCAGACCGACTCAACGGCGCTGAGGACGACGATTTCCTCTATGGTGAAGCGGGTGGCGACATCCTCAGCGGTGGCAGTGAAAATGACTTCCTAGACGGTGGAGCGGCTGCCGATACCCTGAATGGCGGCAACGGTAATGACATTCTAGTGGGTGGTGCAGGCAACGATACCCTAACGGGCGGTGCTGATGCCGATAAGTTTCAGTTCGAGTCCAATACAGTCTTTACGCGAGCCAACTTTGGCATCGACACCATCACTGACTTTGTCAACGATTTCGATCGGGTCACGCTGGATAAAACGACCTTTGGCATCAATGATCTCTCTGAGATTGGTATTGTGGCCACGGATGCTGCCGCTGCAACCAGCAGCAAACTCGTGCTCTATAGCCGCGCCACGGGTAATATCTTCTTCAATCCCAACGGCACGGCGGCTGGCTATGGCACTGGCGGACAATTTGCCAAGCTGCAAGGTGCACCTACTATCACGGTTGATAGTGCATTTGAGTTAATCGGCTAATCGCTGATCCTGATTTGCTCCGAGTGAAATGCTCCTCAATCACTCAGCTCCTTAGAAGGCACCAATAGCGTGCCTTCTTTACTTATGACCCTCCGATTCAAGCATCTGATTCTGCAAAATCCATCAGATTGCATTCGTGCGGTTCTTATTTGTGCGGTTCTTATTTGTGCGGTTCCCATTTGTGCAGCTCTATAGAAAACTGTAGAAAACTTTTAGAGGAGTAGACTGCTCCTAATCCTCGCTACAATTTACTTCAACGATAAAATAAGCTTAGGCATGGCAAACTCGCTGACTCGAAGACGCTTGTTGGAATGGACTAGCGTAGTCCTAGCAGGATGGCTAGTCGCTTGCGATCAAGGCAGCCGATCAGCGGATAATAGAACTAAAAGATCTCAAACCCTAGACTTATCCAGTCCCGCGTTTGAGCCAGCAGCATTCATCCCAGCCGAATTCACCTGCGATGGCGCCGATCATTCACCTGCTTTAAGCTGGAGCGCTCCACCCGAAGGAACCCAGAGCTTTACGCTGATTTTGGACGATCCAGATGCGCCAAACGGTACTTTTACCCATTGGGTTCTGTATGACCTGCCGCCTGACTCGCAATCCTTACCAACCGCCATCCCAGCTCAGCCGTTTCTAACCACAGGCGGTGTGCAAGGTAAAAACGATTTCGGTCAATATGGATATCGAGGCCCTTGTCCACCCAGGTCCAGTAGCCTTGAAAATATCCCTGAGGAGAACCAAGGCAATCAAGCAAATCCAACGAACAGCACGCATCGCTATTTTTTTCGGCTGTATGCCCTGGATACCGTTCTGGATTTGCCGCCCGGTGTAACCTCAACCGAAGTCCGAACCGCCTTGAAAAACCATATCCTAGCTGAAGCGGAACTGATGGGACGGTATAAACGCCAATCTTAGTCTATGGATAAAACAAAAGTTGGACTGCGCTCGCGCTTGTTTTTTTCCCACGTCATTGTCATGGTAGTGGGACTGCTGACCCTGCTGACGATTGGTAAAATTTCCTCGCCCCGGTTCTTTGCCTTTTATCTACGGCAGATCGAGGTAGGCGGCCTAGGTGTGCGGCAGGTTCGGACCCAATTGATTCGCAGTTTTGATGATGCTTGGAGCAAAGGAGCCTTTTGGTCTGTTGTGATCGGAGCCTCTACTGCCGGTGCCCTGAGCTATTTGATCTCGAAGCGAATTGTGCAGCCGCTGATTCAAATGGAGGAAATCACCAAGAAATTTGCCTCTGGTCATCTCGAAGAACGTCTGCCGCCCAACGAAATTCCCGAAGTCGATCAGCTTGCCACTAGCTTCAACCGGATGGCTGCCACGTTGGAAGGAGTCGAGCAGCGTCGCCGCGAACTAGTCAGCGACCTGACCCATGAATTGCGTACTCCCTTGACTGTGCTGAAGGGCTACCTGGAAGGACTCGCTGACGGCACGATTGAACCCTCTGGCGACATCTACCAGCGCCTCTCACGGGAAACGACTCGTATGCAGCGGCTGGTCAACGATTTACAAGAACTCTCCAAAATGGAGGCGGGCTATCTGCCCATCGATGCCAAACCCATCGACCTCCATCCCCTGCTAGCCTCGATCGTGCGACGCTTCGCTGACCAGCTGTTGACCGAAAATAGCCCCAAAATGCTGCTAGACTGCCCGCCGGAAGTACCCCGTGCCCTGGCTGATCCGGAACGAGTTGAACAAATTGTGGTCAATCTGATCAGCAATGCCTTGCGCTACACTCCAAAAGGCTCTGTCGTTGTCAAAGTTTATCCAGAGGCTGATAAGGTTTGGATTGCGGTGATTGATACTGGCCAGGGCATCGCGGCTGAAGATCTGCCCCATGTGTTTGAGCGATTTTGGCGAGCTGATCGCTCACGGGATCGGAGTTCGGGTGGCACTGGTATCGGACTGGCCATCTGTCAGCGCTTGGTAGAACTGCATGGAGGAACAATTGAAGTTCAGAGCCAACTGGGTAGAGGCAGTACCTTCCGCTTTTCCTTACCGATTGCTCGCGAGAAAACCAGTGGTCCAAGAGATGTGAGAATCTGGTCTTAGATGAAAAGCGACATTAAAGCGACATTAAAGCGACATTAAAGCGACATTGCAGATTGATTGCTTACGTCCAGCTAATGACCAGCAGTGTGCGAATTAAGTCATTTAACCCAATAAAACAAGCAAGGGAGTGTGGGTATCTTGCTCATCGCAAGCGAGACGCTTGCACTACATATCGTTTAAATTATTAAATAAATTATTAAATTGACTTACTTACAGCCTTTTTCAAGCCAGTGAAGTAGGAAAAACGGGGTGCAGGGGCAGTGCCCCTGTGTGGAGGCGAAGCCCCCACACACCCCATACCCCAAGGCATAGATTCGGCACATACTCTAGGCTTTAGGGGCAACGCCTCAAATACATTTCTTCAATTTTTCACGGTTTGTTTGTTTCTGTGTTGCCTTTGTAAAACCTGCTGATGTCCAGTAGCTTTAGATCCAGTATTGTGGTTAAGTTCAATATGGGTGCTGTATGAATTGTCGAGCGGTGTTGTGGAATGATCGCACCTGACTTGTTTTAGGAAGCCACCAGCCATCCCTAACGCTGCTATCGATACAAGGCAGTTGAAGCGTTTCTGGATTCAGTAAGGGAAGAAGATATGGATGAGTTTGTCCGAAAGGCAGCCGGACTGGGTTTGCCTATGGTTGTCCTACTGATTGCAATGACGGCAACTGGTCTGTCTGGGGCTGCTGCAATGAAGTGCTCTAATCGACGAGGTGAATTGGCTACCAATCTCCACTGACTTAAAACGTTGCCTCACATCAGCACTCGATCAGTGTGGCCAAGACGAAAGTAAGTAAAACTGCTCACGATATACTCTTTGATTCATTCTCAAACTATGCAAACCGTCCTTAATGTTCCCCCTGAAATTGCTCAAGGTTTAGCAGAAGGGATCTACACTCGCATCGGAGGAACAGTCCGAAATGCTCAAACTGGCAGCATTGTCGCACTCTTAAGAGATGCAGCTCCTACGTTAGATTTGCTGCCAGCAGCAGGGATAATGAACCTGGGGGTTTCCGTCTTGAGCCTCGGTGTCTCAGTCATTGGATTTGCGGTCGTTAGTCATCGATTAAACCGCTTAGAACAAGAACTACAGGCTGCCAAGGAGATGCTACTCAAATCAAACCAGGATCTCTCGCGCAAGATTGACCTTTCCTTTTATGCCAACTTCGGTGCTGCTCTGAAGCTCGCCCAAGCCGCGTTTACCATGTCTAACCCCGAGAATAGGAGAGAAAGCGCGTTCCAGGCAATCAACAGGTTTCTGGAAGCCGAGGAAGTCTACTACAGCTATGCACGGGGAGTACTGGATAGCGGTGTGCGAGGAGCAGAGCAATACCTGCTGACGTTGGCGCTTGCTTATGTTTCTGAGTTTCGTTGCTATCTGGAACTGGGCGAAATAGAATCGGCTCAATTCCGATTGCGAGAAGCTGTAATTATCTTCCGCTCATTAGTTGAAACCTATGTCACTACTTTGCTGACAAAAAAGCTTTGTGTGTACCTGCATTCAGAGATACAAGACGAGATCAGCCTGAGTCGGTTAACGAATATCATCCGCTGGCTGGAGCAAGATGAAGCAATCGATGAGAATGCAGTATTCCAAAGGACTCGCAGAGATATCTTTACCCTTTCTCGCGAGTTTGACAATTGGAAAGAATCGCTGCCGGATGCCGTCAAAGCTCATCTTGAATTCAAAGGCTATCCTGCGACGTTCAAACAACTCCCCCAGTTCGTGAGCCAAATGGAAACGATGATTGAAACGTTCCACCGATTAGAAGCATACGGAGAAGAAGTTCAGGTCATGCAACAACTCGGACTGAGTTTTCAGGATTGGTCCCAGCTATCTCCGCCTGTCTTCCAATCCGCAGAGACTCCTCAAGTAGTTTGCATCCTTGTACCTGAAGTGGTAGCAGCCTAATTGCTTTCACTAGGACCGAAGTATTCACCAGATTGTATATTAGAGTTCGCGGCTTTCATTCTTAAGAACAGTATGCGTTTGCGTTGAAGTCTAACAGTCTCTTTGTAAAGGTAAAGTTCCTCGGTCGTTAGTAATGGGGACTATCAACAGCTTTAACGTAAGGGCCTAGAGCTAGAGCGGCATTTCAACAAGTGAAACACCGCTCTAATTTTTGTCTCTAGCTTCTATCCGCGTTCAGAACTCCCGCAGCTTAGAAACCCCTTGCAGCGCTTTTCGCTTGGACTGTGCGAAGGTCATAGCGATCGAGGTTCATCACCTTGTCCCATGCTGCCACAAAGTCATTCACAAATTTTGGCTGCGAGTCCACAGAGCCGTAAACTTCCGCCAGAGCGCGGAGCTGGGAGTTCGAGCCGAAGATCAGGTCAACACGGGTCGCAGTCCACTTGAGTTCGCCGGTTTTGCGACTGCTTCCTTCGAACTCATACTCATCTTCCGAGGTTGCCTTCCAGGTCGTACCCAGGTCAAGCAGGTTGACGAAGAAGTCATTGGTCAAGGTTTCAGGCCGATGAGTGAAGACGCCATGCTTAGATCCGCCATAGTTGGCACCTAGAACGCGCAAGCCGCCTAGCAGAACCGTCATCTGAGGGGCTGATAGGGACAGCAATTGCGCCCGATCGACCAGCAGTTCCTCAAGCGATTCGCTGTGTCTGCCGCTGGTGTAGTTACGGAATCCGTCTGCGGTTGGCTCCAGCACGGCAAAGGACTCGACATCCGTTTTCTCTTGCAACGCATCGGTACGTCCTGGTTTGAAGGGAACTGTCACCTCGTGGCCAGCCCTCCTTGCCGCCTCTTCAATGCCTGCGCATCCACCTAGAACGATCAGGTCAGCGATCGAAACCCGCTTGCCGCCAGACTGCGAGCTGTTGAACTCCTGTTGGATTCTCTCCAGGGTTTGCAGCACGGTTGCCAACTGCTCCGGCTGGTTGACTTCCCAATCCTTCTGCGGTGCCAGCCGAATCCGCGCTCCGTTGGCTCCACCGCGCATGTCAGAGCAGCGGAACGTGGACGCCGAGGCCCAAGCGGTCGAAACCAGTTGGGAGACGGATAATCCCGAAGCCAGAATCTTGGCTTTGAGCGCAGCAATGTCCTGCTCATCAATCAGTTCATGATCGACAGCGGGAATGGGATCTTGCCACAGGAACTCTTCCTCAGGAACCTCTGGGCCAAGATAGCGCGATCGCGGTCCCATGTCGCGGTGGGTTAGCTTGAACCACGCCTTAGCAAACGCGTCAGCAAACTCGTCCGGGTGCTCAAGGTAATGCCGTGCAATCTGGTTGTAGATGGGATCCATCTTCATCGCCATATCCGCCGTGGTCATCATCGGGGCGTGCCGTTTCGACGGATCGTGGGCATCGGGTACCGTACCTGCGCCAGCGCCGTCCTTGGGTCTCCACTGCCACGCGCCAGCCGGACTCTTGGTTAGCTCCCAGTCATATTTGAACAAGGTTTCGAGATAGCTGTTGTCCCACTGGGTTGGCGTGGGAGTCCATGCGCCTTCGATGCCGCTGGTGATCGCATCAGCGCCAACTCCCGTGTTGTAGGTGCTCTTCCAGCCAAGCCCCTGATCGATGATGGTGGCACCTCCAGGCTCAGGACCGACATGCGTCGCTTCGCCCGCACCATGACATTTGCCGAAGGTATGCCCACCAGCCGTGAGCGCGACCGTTTCGGCATCGTTCATCGCCATCCGACCAAAGGTCTCGCGAATGTCTCGGCCTGAACCGATTGGATCAGGTTCGCCATCTGGCCCTTCCGGGTTGACGTAGATCAGTCCCATCTGAACGGCGGCAAGGGGATTCAGCAGCACCCGATCGCCTTCGTAACGCTCGTTACCAAGCCAGGCTTTCTCCGATCCCCAGTAGATGTCTTCCTCTGGCTGCCAGACATCCACGCGCCCGCCGGCAAAGCCGATCGTCTTGAAGCCCATCGACTCCAGGGCGCAGTTGCCCGCGAAGATCATCAGGTCGGCCCACGAGATTTTCTTGCCGTATTTCTGCTTGATGGGCCACAGCAACATGCGCGCCTTATCGAGGTTGGCATTGTCGGGCCAGCTATTGAGCGGTTCAAACCGCTGGCTACCCGACCCTGCGCCGCCGCGACCGTCGCCAATCCGATAGGTGCCAGCGCTGTGCCACGCCATCCGAATGAAGAGCGGCCCGTAATGACCGTAATCGGCTGGCCACCAATCCTGAGAGGTGGTCATCAGCTCATAGATATCTGCCCTCAAGGCAGCTAAGTCGAGAGTCTTGAACTCCTCAGCATAGTTGAAGTCCTCACCCATTGGATTGCCTTGGGGTGAGTGCTGATGAAGGATGCTCAGATTCAAATAATGCGGCCACCACTCTCGGTTCGTCGGCACATGACGAGGCTGGTGTTTTTGCCCGCCGCCCGTAAATGGGCATCCGCTTCCGCTGCTCATAATGTCTCCTGTCTTTGAAAAAACGCTAATCTACGGTTGCAAGTGAGAGCGACCAAGAATAGCAATTTAAATGACCCGAAATAGTCATGGATTTAATCATAATCGGTATGAGTTCGTTTTAGGGATGCTCTTAAGCTATTGTAATAAGTGCGATTGCTGAATCTCCTATAGTGCGATTTTCCGCTGTGTCAGTTGGGTTGAGGCAGCAAATCCAACGCACTTCCCGATTACATTCAGAGGGGAATGCTGGTAGAGGATGCTCAGGTTCAAGTCATGCTGCCGCCAGTCTCGGTTAGCACATGACGAGCTTTAAGTTTCTGACCGCTGCCCGTAAGCGGGTATCCGCTTTCGCCGCTCATAGTCTTTCCCTGTCGAGTGTCGGAGTGTGTTTTTTGATGTACTGCCGGTACTGCAAATAACAGGTACTGCAAATAAATAGCACACTGATAATTATTGGAATAATCGACGGGAAATATAATTGGCCGAAAATATAAACAACGTTATGATTCGAAACGCAAATTCACGATTCGAAATAAATGGTTATGCTAATAGCCATCTGCTGTTACCTGTCACAGCAACGATTGGGAGACTACAATCGAAGGCGAGCTATGTAACGAGATTCAGTAGATCAAAAGTGAATTTGTTTGGATCACTAGACTTGGGTTTGTTCGCGCAGCGTATGCATCGCACAATCCCCCTAAACTGCTACGGGGATGCGCCTTCGGGTGCATCCCAGTCTTGCGAGTCTCAATTTGAGAACTGCCCATTGAGATAAGCACAACGATGGAGCAAGACTTGAGGAACGTTTTGCGCTTTCCACTGTGCTCCAGATAGTTTGATGCGCGCTCCAATCTGTTTGACAGTCGATTCAATCATGCCTGAACCAATGGAAATCCCTTCGGCTTGGAAGTAACTGTAATTGACGATGCGATGACGGTGCTTGTTGAGATAGGCAATGAAGTTGTCTACGTGTTCATGC
>KL662191.1:3500866-3743642 GCA_000733415.1 [Leptolyngbya] sp. JSC-1 | reverse complement strand
CCGATTTGGGGACTGACATACTCCAGGATATGTCCTCGCACGGCTGACTCGATTCCTTCTAGCGTCGTCAATTGTTCCGGTGCTGTTTCCTCATATAGCAAGGCGGCAATGGCACGAGCATGGTCTTGGATTTGTTGCAATTTATCGGCGTCCATTCGTTGCACCTCAGAGGTCAGCAATTAATTCCTTAAGCATAATGGAGATGCTCTGAACTGACCTGTTAAGCATTTCTACTTATTACATAACTGGGATGCACCCTGCGCCTTCGGCGTAGGATAAGAGGGACTTCAAACCACGGTTGGTCCGCCCCCTTTCGTTAGGCGTAGCCTTCCCGCAGGGTAGGGAGGCTAGGGGGAGATCTCAACATGATTTGCGATCTACTGAGATCATTTGTAATGAGCTGTAATGAGCTATTTGAATGGCAACATCTAATGCCCTACGATTTTGCCGAAGCAGCCAAGAAGAGGCGCAGATTTGCAGCGAAACTTGCGCGTCAGGTTAATTGCCGAGAGTTTAGAAGCTGAGCAGTTTAGAAAATCGGCAGGGGTACTATGTTGTGCTATGCCAGGTATTGAGTCAGGGTGTTACTAAATTCTTCGTAGGGTTTAGCTCCAATCAGCGTCTCTGCCAACTCCCCCTGTTGAAAGAACATGACAGCCGGAATACTGCGAATGCCATATCGCTTGGCAACAAATTTGTTGGCATCCATATCGAGCTTAAAAACCTTGGCGCGACCGCTATACTCCTCAGCTAGTTGGTCAATCAACGGAGCAATCAGTTTACAAGGACCGCACCAAGTCGCGGTACAGTCTACGACAAACAGCGGTTCGGTTGTCAAGAGTGCATCAAACTCGCTTTCATCTTGAATATAAGGGGCAGCCATGAGGTCTCCTGCAAAACAGTATTCTCTCATAGTTACCGTGAGTTACCGTCAATACTTTTCGGCAATACGAAAAACTGCCACCGTTGCGACAATCCTGGCTCAGTCAATTTCGGGTTGGTCAATTGGGGTTGGTCAATTGGGGTTGGTCAATTTCAGACGGCAGAAAGCACTCACTTCTTAGCGCTCCAGGCCAATTGAGTTTAAGATCTGTAACAGAATCTTTACTCCCAGCAGCCACTATGACAGCCCAGTCCAGTCCGATCAACAGTTCCTCAGCCGCTTCCACATCGGTTGGAGCTTTAGTGGAAATCGAGAATTTGTCGAAGCAGTACCAAGAAGGTGACATGCAGCGGACTGTGCTGGATCAGGTGAATTTGACCTTTGCACCCGGAGAATTTGTGGTGCTGTTGGGGCATAGCGGCAGCGGTAAGAGTACACTGCTCAACTTGATTAGCGGCATCGATCAGCCCAGTTCTGGCACGATTCGGATCAATGGGCAGGCGATCACCGACCTAGACGAACGTTCGCGCACCTTGATTCGACGCGACCAGATTGGGTTTGTGTTTCAGTTTTTCAATTTGATTCCCACTCTGACCGTGTTAGAAAATGTGACGCTGCCACAGGAGTTAGCCGGACACTCGTTTCGGCAAGCCCAGCAGCGCGCAACCCAGTTACTTCAGCAGGTGGGGCTGGCGGATCGGCTCAATACCTATCCCGATAAACTCTCCGGCGGTCAGCAGCAGCGCGTGGCGATTGCGCGGGCTTTGGCTCACGATCCGTCTCTAATTTTGGCCGATGAGCCGACCGGCAACCTGGATGAAGAAACCGGACAGCGTGTTTTAGAACTATTGCTCAACCTGACTCGTCAAGCCGGTCGAACGCTGGTGATGGCGACTCACAATCCAGATATTGCTCGCTCTGCCGATCGGGTGCTGCGGGTGCAGGAAGGCCATTTGACGCCCGTGGTGGCGCATTTGGATCGGGTAGAAGAAGTCGCATAATCCAGCTTGTGGAGTGAGATCAGCAGAAAAGGGCCAGACTAGTCCTGACCCGTTACCGCTTTATGTTTTTGGGTGTTCTTGGCTCTATCTGCTTTTGTAGCAGTGAAATTAAAGCGTCGTGAAATAGGACGAATTGAGCTGAATGCTGATATTGTCTTGCACCACGCCAATCAGGTCGCCGCTGTGGAAGATGGCCGTATCTTTAGCCGAAGTGCCAACACCCCAGTCGTAGTTCTTCTCTAGGGTGTAACCATTCAGTGCACCTTTAACCTGAATTTTATCGCCAAATACAAAGTCTTGAATCGTAGCGTAGCCATTGGTGCCATCCCCTTTGTAATACACGTTGGTGCTAGAGCCAAGCGCAAATCGATCAGCTCCATACCCGCCTATAAGTTGATCTTTCTCGTATAGCGTGTTGCCATAGCCGTCTAGATAATCGTTGCCATAGCCACCTACTAGTGTGTCATTTCCCGATCCACCAAAAAGGTTATCATTACTATCGCCGCCGTTGATGTAATCGTTGCCGGAGCCGCCTACTAAGCTGTCATTTCCCGATTCACCGTAAAGTGCGTCGTTGCCAGTTCCTCCATCTTGGTAATCATCGCCGAAGCCACCTACAAGTGTGTCGTTGCCAGCTTCACCGTAAAGAATATCATTCCCACTGCCGCCGTTGAGATAATCGTTGCCAGCACCAGTACCGCTACCGAAAGCGAAATCGCCGTAGAGGGTATCGTTGCCCTCTTCACCATAGAGATAATCATCGCCCCCGCGCCCTGTCAATACATCATTGCCTGGAATTCCTGTCACCGAGTACGCGCCTAGTTTATAATCACCGTAGATGTAATCATTTTTTGCTCCACCGGTTAGCTGATCGCTACCACCTTTGCCGGTCATGGTCCAGGAACGCCATTCATAATAGCCATCAAACGGATTCCACCAATCTCCATCGTTCCATTCCATTGCGGCAGTTTTTGCATTATTTGAGTCATTGCCAACATAAGTTCCCATTGTTGTTCTCCTTGTAGTAGAAAAGTAGACGTTCTTGAGCTAAAAACTCATAGTCGAAAGGGATTGCATAAGCGAGAGAATCAGGGCTATCACGAGTCGTTGACTGTGGTTACAGGTGTTATGGGTGGCTACGGGCACTGAACTTGCGGGTATAGCTAGACCTGATAGAGACCAATGACGTCTGACAACCCTATTCATCTTTGCGTTCATGGATTGGCGAATTAGCGGTATCTGTAGCAGCCATGATGGCCGTGGTGACCATGATGACCATGATGACCATGATGACCGTGATGACCGTGATGACCGTGATGGCGTCTGTGGGAAGCGAAGGCAGGATCGGCAGCCATTACGGTTAACAGAGCAAATCCGATTACAGTAGCAGTCACGCGAGCGATTCGATTCGGTTTCATTGGTTGTTCTCCTTAAGATTTATAGGATGTCACTTGTGAGAGTCGGTTTACATTTCAGAGAGAGTTCGTTCACCGCTATAGAGCTATTAGCGGCAAGCAGGGGTTTTACCTGGTTGTTCACAAAACTTTACGAAAGACGGCCTTAATTGCGATTGCAGTCGCTGAATGATGCAGAATAGGCCGCTGTTTGAGTGAGCAATGGCTGAATTACTGATACGGGTTGCGAAATTATGAGTTGCCAAATTAGGTCCGATAGTTCATCTGATAGCCCCCTAGAAAATAGTGGAAGCAAGGGAAGCGAAGGGTTGCGAGCACAGCTCCACCAGCTCGTGATCCAGGCTTGTCAGCATCCACCGGGCAGTCCAGCGCGGCAAAAATATCTCACCCGAATTGTCAATTTAGTGCAGCCCAAACTCTGGCGAGATACAACTGCTTACTATCCAGATGCGTTGCAGCAAACCTGGATGTATTTTTGTCAGAACATCTGTGAAGCAAATACAGGCGAAGCCTATGACCCAGAGCGCAGCAGCCTGATCACCTGGTTGAATTTTTATCTGAAACGTCAGCTGCAGCAGTTTTATCTGGAGGTGCAAAAACAGCAGACCAGAACCATTAGCGCCAGTTCAGTTCCGGTTGGAGATGCCGGCGATGCCACTGATCCGATTGATCGGCTAGCATCTCCGGCAGATTTACCTCCATTACTGGAAGACGTGCGAGAATGGATAGAACGGGATGTTACCAGAGAGTTGCGTCGTACCCACATTGCGAATCATCCTGCAGTGAACTGTCAGGTTTTGCTGTTGCGTCGGCTGCCGCCTGAAGTAAGCTGGAAAGACCTCTCGGCAGAATTCAAGCTACCGATCTCAACCCTCAGCAATTTTTATCAGCGTCAGTGTTTGCCGCGTTTGTGTCAATTTGGCAAAGCCGAAGGATATCTAGAGCCATGACTACTACTTTTCCCCAACAGCTCACGGTTACGCTGCCCATGACGCGATTGGCGCGAGAAACGGCAGATCAGTTTGCGCAGCAGCAACCCACTCCTGCCAAAGCCGAACAGGTACGGCAAAATACGCTCGCGGTGTATGCGCTGCAGGATTATTGCCAGATGCTGGGCATCGCTACGGACCTGAATGCAGGTGACAGTTGGCAGCCACTCAAACGGTTGGCCGCTAATGTGGCTGATCTGGAATTGGTCGGTGTCGGTCGCTTAGAATGCCGCCCTGTGGAGCCAAACGCATCGGTATGTCTGATTCCGCCAGAGGTGTGGGCCGATCGGATTGGATATGTGGCTGTGCAGCTGGATTTGGTGAATCTAGAAGCCACCTTGCTGGGGTTTGTGCCCACTGTCACGACTGAACATTTGCCGCTGGATCAATTCGATTCACTCGACGCCTTGATTGACCGAGTTCATATGGAGCAACAAGCAGCCCCCAGCATCAGCCGCATGGCGACCGATTTAGGTCAGTGGCTAGTCGGACAGGCGACCGCCGGCTGGCAGACGATTGAATCCCTACTGGATTCGCTCCACACAGAACCGGCCTTTGCCTTTCGCAGTGCTGCGGAAACCACCTCAGAAGACATTCCATCTGAGTCCGAGGCTCTGCGACGGGCCAAGCTGATTCACCTCAGTACCGCCACGGTTGATTACCCCTTGGTTCTGGTCGTCGAGGTGCGGCCCCGCTCTGAGCAACAGCGCAGTGTCTATGTGCAGATCCACCCCATTGAAGCAGGGACAGGTTTACCGGCAGGGCTGCGACTGGTCGGACTGGATCAAGCTGGCTCGGTTGTGTTAGAAACCAGGACACGCCAAGCGGATGATTACATCCAACTGCGGTTTAGAGGCAGACCAGGAGAATTACTGAGGCTAGAAATTGAGCTGCAAGATACGGTGCTGAGCGAGCATTTTGTGGTGTGATTTTTGTGATTTGATCTCCGCTAAGGTAGATACAAAAGGTAGATACAACAAGTACATACAACAAGTACATACAGCAAAAGGATGGTTAGAACAAAGCAATCGTGGGTAAGCTCGTCCTGTTAAAGTTAGGCGATGGCAGTCTTGAGCACGGATTTCCAGTGGCGCTCCAGTTTGGTGAAGAGGGGCAGCATCCCAGTGTGGAAACGATTGGTCGGCTGCCGGCAGCACCAGAGCTGTATCAAGCCTATCAGGACTGGGCTGGGGCTTACCGTAGCTTGAACCAGCGGCTCCGGCTCGATGCGGAAACCATCCAGCATCTGAATGTCTCTAAGCGCGAAGCCTGCCAGAGTGCCGCTCATACCCTCATCGACAGTTTGAATGGCTGGCTCTATGCCGCCTCGTTTCGCCCAATTCGGGAAAAACTGCTGGAGCAGCTCATGCCCTCCGATCAGGTGCGGGTGATTGTACAAACTCCCAACCTGGATGTGCGACGGCTGCCCTGGCATCTATGGGATTTTTGCGATCGCTATCCCAAAAGCGAAATTGCTTTGGGGGCTTCGATCTACGAACGGGTGGCAGCGATCCGGCCCGACAAACTGGGCGTGAATGTGCTGGCGATTTTGGGCAACAGCAACGGCATCGATACCCAAACCGACCGGCGGTTATTAGAACAGCTCTCAGGCGCAAACGTCAGCTTTTTAGTAGAACCAACTCGCCAGGCTCTGACCCAAGAATTATGGCGACAAAACTGGGATATTCTGTTCTTCGCCGGCCACAGCTATACTGACGGCAATCGGGGGCAAATTGCCCTCAACCAAACTGACAGCCTTACCCTGGATCAGCTCAAATATGCCCTGCGGCGCGTGGTCGAACGGGGGCTGCAGGTAGCAATCTTTAACTCGTGCGATGGCTTGGGGCTGGCTCGCGAACTAGAAGATCTGCATATCCCTCAGATCATTGTGATGCGGGAACCCGTGCCGGATCAGGTGGCGCAGGAATTCCTCAAGTCGTTTCTGACCGCCTTTGCCCAAGGGGAATCCTTCTATTTGGCGGTGCGGGAAGCGCGAGAAATTCTCCAGGGCATCGAAGACGAGTATCCTTGCGCTACTTGGCTGCCGGTGATCTGCCAGAATCCAGCCGTGATTCCACCGACTTGGCAGGGGCTGGGGGGCCGTCTGCGCAACCTAGCAGTTCCAACTCAACCCTTGCTAGAGGAAGGCCCTCTTCAGCCATTGCCGCTCGCCCCAGAGCCAATCCTAATCAACGACCGCTACCAGATTCAGCGCCAGATCGGGCAGGGAGGGTTTGGCCGCACCTATCTAGCTGCCGATACCTATCGGTTTGGCGATTTGTGCGTGTTGAAGGAATTTGCGCCCGCGAATCGCAGTCCGACGGTGTTGCAGCGCTCGCGTCAGTTATTTGAACGCGAAGCCAAAGTGCTCTATCAGGTCAGCCATCCCCAGATTCCCAAATTTCTGGCCTGGTTCACCCAGGAGGATCGGCTGTTTATTGTGGAAGAGTACATCGACGGTAAAACATACCTAGAGCTGCTCGAAGAGCGGCAGCAGCGAGGCGAAACTTTTTCGGAAATCGAGGTGATTCAGTGGCTGCAGGATTTGCTACCGGTGTTGCAGTATCTGCATGGCATGAATATTATCCACCGCGATATTTCGCCCGGAAACGTAATTTTGCCGCAGCGGCGTTCGCCTCCAGTGCTGATTGATTTTGGCATTGTCAAGGAGGTAGCTAGCCAGATCTGGGCGCGGCAACTTGGCAGTTTGCAATCGCTGCATCAGGCTTCTCGTATCGGTAAACCGGGCTATGCGCCGCCAGAGCAAATGCAGCTTGGGCAGTGCTTTCCATCGAGTGACCTGTATAGCTTGGGGATGACGGCCCTGGTGCTGCTGACCGGACGCAATCCACTGTGGCTGCTAGAACAAACCCACTCAGAACCGCGTTGGCACTCGCAGGTCAGCACTAAACTGTGTCCCCTTTTCGCCAAACTGCTGGCTGAAAATCCGCGTCATCGCTATCCCACAGCCCAAGCCGCCCTTGCCGATCTACAGGTGCTGTTGTCCTTTCAGCCGTCTCCAGAACAGACCACGGCCCAACCCCGGCCAGATGCAGTTACCCTCGCGCCTCAGCCAGCGGCGGCTCCTGCTCTATCACCTACCTTTTTGCACCACTGCCAGCGCGAACTCACCCACTGCATTGGACCAATGGCTGCCTATATCCTGGACGACATTCTGACCCAGCAGCCCCAGATCACTGCCATCGCCCTGATTGAATCCCTCGCGGCGGAAATTCCCGATCTAAAACAGGCCAACCAGTTTCGAACCAGAGCCAGAGCATTGCTGCAACAGGTTCCTCCGGTCAGTCCTGCTCCGCCTGCTCCACCCCAGCAGCCTCAACCCCAACTCGATGCAACAACGACGAATCCACCTCCTGCTAGGCCGGCCTTCTTGCCCCTCACGCCCGACTTCTTGACAACTTGTCGGCGAGAACTAGCGCGGCAGATTGGCCCGATGGCCGATTGCATTCTCGATGAGATTTTGGCCCAGTCGCCCCAGCTCAGCCGCCAGCAGCTGATCCAAACCATCGCCGCAGAAATTCCCAATGCTAAACAGGCAGACGCCTTTCGGCAGCAGATGCTTCGACAGATGGGGAAATAAGCGTCAAAACTCTGAACTTCTTCCTTCCGTATTCATCGTGCGTTTACTGATACGATAGCGATCCAGCCGCTTCATCGCCATTACCAGACTGGTTTTCATGCGGCGAAACGCCTCGGCCAAGCTGCCAACTTCATCTTTCGAGTTCCATTCAAATTCGGCATCGAGGTCGCCCGTACTCACGGCTTCAGCCGCTTGCGCCATTCGCTTCAGGGGACGAGCCACATAGCGTCGCAGCCAGAGGTTGACCAGCAGGGTCGCCAGGGCAAAAATGCCGGTAATCGTACCCATGATCAGTAAGAATGCCTGCCGACTGTTTCTCAACACCTGCTGCGCCGGAACCGAAATGATCTGCGCTCCCACAATTTCGTTGAGCTTCCAGCCAAACCCGTTTGCCGTACCATAGCGCTCGATCATACTGACTGGGGCCACATCGGGCGTACTGTGGCATTGCAAACAGCTCGCTGCCGTAATCGCAATCGGGCGAGCAATATAGAACAACTCGCCGCTGGGAGTATCCCGAAAGCCGCGCACCTCTGGTAGATTGGCATCTTGGCGAAACCGGTCAACGATCTGGGCTTCAAATCCGTCGGCCTTGTCACGTAAATTGGTGGGATTCAGCGTCGCTTCTTTGTAGAAGAAATCGCTATAGGTGCGGCTTTCCCGCAGTTTTTCGAACACTTCGCGAGCTGAATAGGCTGGAACCGTTTCAGGCAAGAATTCGCTTACCAAGCGGCCTTCTAGTTCGGGCCTGACTTGGTTGTTGGTGTAGTGTCGCACCGAGTTCATCGTCTCCATCATCATCAGCGCTTTCGACGAAATCACGTCTTGAGCATTGCGATTGAGGATAGTGGACAGGGCAACACCGCTCACAATAATGCCACCCAAAAACACTAAGAACAGCAGTAGGCTAAATTTACGAGCTAAATCCAGATCTCTAAACGAGGATGCAAAGGGTAGAGCCATAGGTTTATAAGAGTTTAATTAGATTGAGTATGTTATAAGCGAACAAAATTTTTCAACCTAGAGAATGTCCAGCTAAAAACCGTCCTGAACTTAAACGTTATTATCCGATTGAACTTAGAGTGAGATTGGACTAGACGATGCCCCTAAACCCCTATTCAGCCAAATCCAGAGCTAATCTGTACGCTGTCTGAATTGATTACAAATCGTAACCCAAACCAAGCTGGATTGTGGCATTTATTAGGATTTATTAATTGATGGCCGTATCTGGAGTAGACCTAACGGCCCTACTCAAAACTCACAGATCTCTGAACTAACAGGACAAGTCCTGTTATTGATATTGTTGTTTTGCAGGTTCAGCAGTTGCAGGTTGGTCAACCCTTGCAGGGGCGCAAGGTCCGTGATCTCGTTGTTGCTGAGGTCGAGGGCGGTCAGGTTAGTGAGCGGTTGCAGGGGCGTTAAGTCGGTAATTTGGTTGTTGCTGAGGCCCAGCGTGTCGATATTGGTTAATGCCTGAAGCCCGTTGAGATTAGTGATTTGATTCCCGTCCAGTCCCAAAATCGTCAGGCGCGTCAGGGATTGCAGCGGCGTCAGATCAGTAATCTGATTGTTGTTGAGGCTGAGGGCCGCCAGATTAGTCAGAGATTGCAGCGGCGTTAAATCGGTAATTTGGTTGTCGGCCAGCCCCAAGAGCGATAGGTTGGTCAGAGGTTGCAGCGGCGTTAAGACAGAAATGCGATTTGCGTTTAATCCCAGCAAATCCAGCTTGGTCAACGGGCTAAGGGCAGTCAGGTCGCTAATTTCGTTACTGCTGAGGTCAAGGGCGGTCAGGTTGGTCAGCGTTGACAGGGAGCTGATGTCAGAAATGCGGTTGCCGTCTAGGTTGAGACTGGTCAGTTTGGTCAGAGACTGCAGCGGTGTGATGTCACGAATTCGGTTTTGGGTGAGGCTAAGGATAGTCAGATTAGGTAAGGACTGCAAGGGCGTCAGGTCTTCGACTCGATTGTCGTAGAGGTTGAGTTGGCGCAAGTGAGGCAGGGATTGCAGTGGCGTCAGATCTTCCACATCACTGCTGCTTAAATCCAGAATGCTGCGGCTAGTCAGGGTTTGCTGAGCTTCAGCGCAATCTTCGGTTTTGGCTTTGTCCAGCAGGGTGTTGATCGTGCGGCGAGCACTGCGAGGTAACTCATCGCGGCGGCTGCACAGATCAGTAAAGCTATTAGCTTCGGTTTGAGCGAGAACCGGACTACTGCCGCATCCAATTGCAGCCAGCAGGAGCAGGAGAGGAATTTTTTCTCTGGTCTGCCAACTTTGGGCTGCTTTGGATAGGGATTTTTGAGTCAGGAGCCGATCGCGGCTTGAGCTTCCTAAATGCCCCTTGCCAAGACGGATTTTCACTGGTTTCGGGATAATTTGCTGCACCATTCGCTCTAGCTTGACCATACTGCACTCCTCATTCAACCACGAACTGAACTCGCTTGAGCTGAATGATTATACGATCGCAGCTACGCTAAGGTTCCCGATCGTGCAAATTGTCTGCTCTAATGCCTTACTCCCTGTAGGCTGCTAGCTCGCTAGTTTTTGCTCCAGCTCCCGCACAAGCTGCTGCTCGATCAGCTTCACTACCGCCAGTTCTTCAGCCCGCAGGGCATGTTGATCCTCGATCACTTGGTCTGCGTGTTGCTGCATCACCTCATACAGGGTCTGATCCAAATAAGCCTCAAAAACAGCGGGATGGACATAGTATTTCCGGCAGGTAGCAGGCCGATTGCCCAAATGGGTCGCCACAATTTTGACCACTTCGGTGATTTGTTTCTTTGCTGCGGTTTCGGAAGTGCACAGTTCGGTTTCAGCCAAATGAGAAGCGGCTAATACCGTTCCGGCCCAGGTTCTAAAATCTTTCGCTGTAAAATCCTGACTGGAAATCTCTCGCAGATAATCGTTAACCTCTCCAGAGCTAATAGTCTGGTATTCACCTGCTTCATCGATATACTGGAACAAATCCTGGCCTGGAATATCCTGACAGCGTTTAACAATTTTTGCTAAGCGACGGTCGTTGAGTTCAATGTCATGTTCTACGCCGCTTTTACCGCGAAAGCAAAAGCGAATTTTAGCGCCCTTGATATCCACATGCTCGTCCTGCATCGTAGTTAGACCATAGGATTGGTTTGCACGAGCATATTCTTCATTTCCGACTCGAATCCGGGTCAGTTCCATTAATCGCACTACTGCCGCCAGCACCTTCTGCTTCGGTAAACCGGGAAGCGATAAATTCTGCTCAATCCGCTGCCGAATCGTTGGCAACGACTGGCTAAATACAATCATGCGCGTAAACTTGGTCTGATCGCGAATTGTGCGCCAGAGGGCATGGTAACGGTACTGTTTGCGGCCTTTTGCATCTCGCCCAGTAGCTTGCAGATGCCCGTTAGGTAAGGGACAAATCCACACATCTTCGTAGGCCGGCGGAATCGCCAAGGATTCAATCCGGCGAATCTCATCTGGATCGCGAATCGGCTGACCATCTACCCCGATGTAGACAAACTTATTTTTTCCCTTGCGCTGCCGCCGAATCCCCGGAGACGCATCGGTCACATATTGCAACCCTACGGCTTCAGCCGACTCGATCGGATCGGAGCTGACAATAGACTGAATTTGTCGGTGGATGTTTCGCTTGTGAACGGTTCGCTTTCGACCGGTTCCCTGCTGACCTGTTCGCTGTTGACCTGCGCGCCCCATAGGTGTCAAGTACTGGTTTAGTGCAACGAATTGCTGTAATTAATTGCACTGTAGTCAAAACCCATCCAGATCATCCTCGTCCTTGCGAAGGAAAAGGGGTGCTCAGGCATTCAACCAAACCAACCGAATCTAATAGCCACGGCTCACAGAAGTGGTCAATAACCAAACCACGACACCCAAGCCGGCTATTACCGTAGTAGTCAGGGCCGGATGCCTGCTCGCTTCCACGTACAGGCTATGCGAGCACACTCAACCTTGATGCGTACCTCGTTCGTGCAACCATATCCAGCTCGATAGAGATTGTCTTCCCGGTCGCGCGCGGCATTGCAGAACCATGAACAAGAGCGGAACCAAAAATCAACTCACAGGCAGACTCGCCTCAGTTCAAATTCCAGCACGCTAGAAGTGAAAGGCATCAACTGTACAAATCTATGCTGACCGAGATCTCGGAAACCCCTACTCCCTCGGTTGAACTAGTTATACTGACCGGCTGTTTAGCCGCGGGGCTGGGGCTGATTCATCTGTTTGCCGGACGCTTGCGATTTTTGCAATCCGCCCCTCGCAGCCGTTGGCTTTCCTTCAGTAGCGGTGTTTCAGTTGCCTATGTGTTTGTGCATATTTTGCCCGACTTGAGTGAGGCTCAGCGCACGATCCAGGAAACGCTCCAGCGAGATACAAATCCAGAGCTAGCATTCCTAGAACACCATGTCTATCTAGTGGCCTTAGTGGGGCTGGCCCTATTTTATGGACTAGAGCGAGTAGCCAAAGTGTCTCGACAGCGCAACCAAACCAATGGAAGTGGCGATGTCACCAGCACAGGGGTATTTTGGCTGCACATAGTTTCATTTGCGCTCTACAACGCCTTGATTGGCTATCTGTTGCTGCATCGGGAAGTGCCGGGATTAACCAGCCTACTATTTTTCACCATCGCGATGGCGCTGCATTTTGTCGTGAATGATTATGGCCTCCGCGAACACCACAAAAAGATATACGACCAACTCGGTCGGTGGATTCTGGCCGCAGCCATCATTGCCGGATGGGCTATCGGTAACCGCACAAAGCTTTCGGAAGCGGCCATTGCCGTTCTGTTTGCGTTTCTGGCTGGCGGCGTTGTGCTTAACGTCTTGAAAGAAGAACTGCCCGAAGAGCGGGAAAGCCGATTCTGGGCCTTTGCCTTAGGTGCAGGTAGCTATGCAGCAATTTTGTTAGGGCTGTAGCGCTTCCATTAGCGGTTAGCTTGGCACAGCTCAGGCTGATCAGCTCAGTATTCCAAAAGCCGATCAGGTTAGTATTCCAAAAACAGCGTGTTGAATGCCTCACTTGAGCCAAATGGATTAGCCGCTGCAGCAGGGTTCTGTTCAGAAGCGTGGTTTAGTGTTGTCTTACCTAACCGTTTATCCGACTGCTTATCCAACTGGGCAACTTGCATATCGAGGACCGACAGCCGATCGAGAATTTGTTGCCGACGCTGTTCGATGGTTTCCATTTCTTGCTGAAGGCGCTGCCTTTCAATCTGAAGTTTGTACAGCTCCAAATGGGTAGTGGCCTCAGATTTGAGCCGAGGCATGGTGCTAATTTTGGCAGAGATACGCGCAAATTTACGAGCCATAGATCTAGGAAAGCATGGGAAAGGGTTAAATCTTCCCTATTGTTCCCGCAAAATCCAGGTTCGGTGAAATAGGCTGGGCAATAGATCGCCAGTTTTCCAAAAAATGTTGTCACTCCGTCTGATTGGCTACATTCCCAAATTACCGTCTCACCAACAATGAAGGAGTAATGGGCGCTATGCCTGATGCTGATGTTCCAGAGGTTATGAAAACCCGCATTATCGTTTGTGGGCTTGGTCGCGCGGGCTACCAAGTGTTTCGATTACTGAAGCAGCAGGGCGCAATTGTGGTGGGCATCAACAATCGTCCCCTAGCCGATCACGAGGTAGAGACCGGAGACGAGATTGTGATTGGGGATTTGTGGGCTGCTTCCACGCTTTTGGCTGCTGGCATCCGCGAGGCCCATACGCTGGTGCTGGCCACCAGTGACGATGCCTTGAACTTGGCGGTGCTGACACAGGCGCGAGTCCTGAATCCCCGAATTCGGATTGTCAATCGCTTGTTTAATGCCAGTTTGGGCGATCGGTTAGATCACACCCTGCCGGACCATTTTTCCATGAGCGTGGCGGCCTTGGCGGCTCCAGTGTTTGCCTTTGCCGCATTGGGCAGTCGGGCAATTGGGCAGTTGCGCTTGTTTAACCAAACCTGGCCGATTCGGGAAGAGTACATTGACGACAGCCACCCCTGGCGAGGGCGCAAACTCAGCGATCTGTGGGAAGAGCGCTCCCGCATGCTGATCTATTATCTACCCGCTCGCAACCGGATGGATTTGGTTTCGGCAGTTGTGTGCGGCAAACATTTGCAACCCGGCGATCGGTTGATTATTGCCACCCAGCCCCAGGTCCATACTAGCCAGCGCAACCTCCGGCAAAAACTGATTGGTTTGTTTACAGGCATTCGCTATTTTCAGCAGCATATTCGGCCGACGATTTGGATCTCGCTGGTCCTGCTAACCACGATTATTGGCTCAACCCTGATTTACACAGCAGCTAGCATGCACACTTCGCTAGTCGATGCGCTCTACTTCTCAGTTGGGTTGATCACCGGTGCTGGCGGTAATGAAGATGTGGTCGAAACAGCTCCAGCAGATATTAAACTGTTCACCGTGATGCTGATGCTGGTAGGTGCGGCAGTCGTCGGTATTTTCTACGCATTGCTGAATGACTTTGTCCTAGGCACAAGACTACAACAGTTCTGGAATACGGCCCGCGTACCCCATCGCCATCATTACATCGTCTGTGGTTTGGGCGGGGTTGGAATTCAGATTGTCAGTCAGCTGCATGCCAGCGGCTGTGAAGTTGTAGCTATTGAACGCGATCCAAACAATCGGTTTCTGAATGTGGCCCGTGCCCTCAAAGTACCTGTGATTCAGGGAGATGCCAACTTGGCTGCCACGCTACAAACGGCCCATGCAGCAGGGGCCGCAGCTCTGTTAGCCGTCACGAGCAATGATGTAGCAAATCTAGAAATCGCCCTGACTGCGAAGGGACTATCGGCCAAGCTGCCGGTGATTGTGCGCAACCAAAATCCCCAATTTGCGCCCCTGGCCCAGCGCGTGTTTGACTTTGAGGCCGTGTTTAGCCCTGCCGAATTGGCAGCCCCCTCGTTTGCAGCTGCAGCACTGGGCGGACGGATCCTCGGTAACGGCATGACGGCAGATATTCTCTGGGTCGCCCTAGCCACCATCATTACTCCAGCCCATCCGTTTTGCGGTAAGCGCGTCAAAGATGCGGCGATGGAGGTGGATTTTGTTCCCCTTTACATCGAAACCAAACATCAAACCACCCACGGTTGGAACATCCTCGACCTGGAATTGAATCCAGGAGATGTGCTGTACCTAACCATACCAGCGACTCAGCTAGAATTGCTTTGGCGCAGTCAGCCCTCTACCCTATCTTCCCAGCTAAATTATTCTGGGCTGGTGAACGAGGAATAGAGATAGCGCAACTGTTCTGAATGGTGATTGCTTTTCAGCCAGTTTTGAAGCACCATTCTCGTTACTAACCCGAGCGCTTTATAGTCAACCCCCACCCCTCACACCCCTCACACCCTCCACCCCCCACCCCCCACCCCCCACCGAAACACTATTCACCATTTACTGCTCTCCTTAGTAACTTGAACTAAGTAGGTCAACTACAGCGTTTTTCACTCATGTGAGGTATAGGGGGTGTGGGGGTTTCGCCTCCACGCAGGGGCACTGCCCCTGCCCCCCGTTTTTCGTACTTCACTAGCCTGAAGGCTGTAGATTAAACAAACTAGATTAAACAGTAGACGTAGTGCGGACATCTTGCCCTGCTGGGAAAGTCTGCAGGCCATGTTGTATGTGAAAGTGTTGTATGTGAAAGTGTTGTATGTGAAAGTGTTGCGTGAAAGTAAGTGTATTATTCTGAGCAGCGATAGTCAATGATTATCATATAATTGCTGAATTGGCTCAGATTGCTTGTATAGCGTATCTAGTTGCATTCCTACTATCCTCACTGATCGATATACCAATTGATCATTAATTGAGATTGGTATAAAAGTTGCGCCAATGTAGAAAGCCCATTTATTTACAAAAATTGCATGATAGTTGAACAGAATGATGAGACTGCAGAAATGATCTTGAGCTTTCCAGTAGCAGCGGCTCACTGCTTTATTCTATTTCTCCAGTTTCAGTTTCTCTGGTGACTTCTATAATTTCTCCCACTTCAAAAATCAATCTAAAGGGTTGCCCCATTTCTGATTCCAGGAACTTCTCTAGGAGTACAACCTGTCTAGGGGTAATCGCTTCTTTAACACGGACACTCAGCCGCACTTCGGGGGGGTGAGCCACCCAGTTGACTCGACTGTCTAGTAACTGCACTCGCTGAAAGGTGATGGTTCGGTTCAGCAGCGCCCGTCTTAGGTTGGCCTCTAGATGAACTTGTCGGGCTAGACGCACAAAACTAATCCCCAACGGAATCAGCAGAATTCCAGTTAAAATCAGCGTCCAACTCAAGGCTTTGCGTGCCCGGTGCAAGGGGGTACAGCCCGATAAGAGGAAGGTGAACATGCAGGACAGGGTGATGCCCAGCAAATTCGTCAAATAGAGAATAGACGCCCCTAAACTGAGCGCTCCGTTGGCCTGCGCTAACCCCAAGCCGATCACACAGACCGGCGGCATTAAGGCTACAGCAATTGCAGTTCCGGCTAAGCTGCCAGAGATCTTAGGCTGCACCTTGGCGTAGCCACTCACCCCACCAGCAGTGACCGCAATTCCCAAATCCAGCAGGGTTGGCTCTGAGCGTGACAGCACTTCACTCCCATAGCTAGGCAACCCGACCAGTAGCCCCAAACTGTAAGAAATTGCCACTGCCAACAAGGTGCCTACTGCCACAGCCACCCAGCCCCGCCGAAACAGATCAACATTGCCCGCCAAGGCACCAAAGGCTAAACCGCGAATCGGCAGCATCAACGGTGCAATAATCATCGCTCCAATAATCACAGCCGTACTGTTAGCCAGGAGGCCAAAGGTAGCGATAGCACAGGAGGCCACAATTAGCACAATGTAGGAGGAGTCTAGCGTTGATTCAGCTAGCAGCTCGGTCTGAAGCTTTTCTAGTTGGACGGGTGTTGCTGTTCTTTGCCTGAAGTGACGAAATCGATCTCGAATATTATTCACTAACTGTTTCCCTCCTACGTTGAGATTCTGTGGATAATAATTTAAGAAATTGATTCAGCTCAAAGTTATCCGATCTTTAGAGAATTGGGATTAGTCGCCTTTCAAGGCACTGAAAGTGCTAATTTGTTTATCTTGATTAGGTCCTCGATTGATTTGTTTCTTGGCCTAGGATCATGCTAATCAAAGTTGATTGGCTAACCAACTGTTTACCTTCAGCCGTTGCAGATGGGCAGCGACTTCTCCCAGCCTAACCGCCGTTTAGGAACCAATTCAGCAAGGGCGCAAATCCATTTGAACCAATATCTCTCTTGCTACAGAGGCTAAACTGAGCAGAATTTACTAGCCAGCGCAGCTTATAGACAACATTCCTCGGTGACCCATCTTCCTCATCAGCCTATCCACCTAGACTACAGGCTGTTATGGAAAAACCTGCCAGTATAGAATTAGGCAATTACAATGGCAAGAGACTGATAGATTTGGGTTCAAATCAGCGGTCACCCGCTCTAAGAATCCGTTTGGAAAGCCCCCTACATCCCCCATTCTGGGGGACTTTCCCGAACCGTCGCTGTTCAAAGTCCCCTACTAGTGGGAGACTTGGGGGGCGAATCCAGACGACAAGATTCTTTTCAAACAGCTTCTAATAGCCGAAGGTAAACGAGTCTCCGTTGCGAACAAGGAAGGATTATTGTGGTTCCTCTTACCGATAACAATCCCACCCAAACTACTCCCTATGTAGTTTATCTGCTGATTCTGGCCAACGTTTTAGTGTTTTTGTACCAACTTAGTCTGCCGGTAGCGGAGTTGGAACAGTTCTTTTTCCGCTATGCTGTAGTCCCTAAGGATTTAACGGTTGCCTTCAACAGCGGAGACACAAGCTTGCTGTTGCCAGAGCTAATGACCTTGTTTACCTCACAGTTTTTACATGGCGGTATTTTGCATATTGCAGGCAACATGCTGTTCCTGGCCATATTTGGCAACAACATCGAAGATAAGATGGGCCACTTCAGATTCTTGCTCTTTTATCTCATCTGCGGCGCTCTGGCAGCATTATCCCACTGGTTCTTTTCAATGGATTCAACAATTCCTTCACTAGGAGCGAGTGGCGCGATTGCTGGTGTTTTGGGAGCATACATTTTGCGATTTCCAAAGGCAAAAATTACCACCTTAGTGCCCTTGGGCTTCTTCTTCTTTACCGTCCGCATACCGGCCATTTTCTTTTTGGGCTTCTGGTTTTTTCAGCAGGCGCTTTTTAGCGTTGCTAGTCTGAACGTGCCTACTAATATGAATGCGGAAGGAGGAGGGGTCGCCTATTGGGCACACGCCGGTGGATTTGTGTTTGGCATGTTGCTGGCTCCACTATTTGGGCTGTTTTCTAGAGACCGATACGCTTCTTAGACTATGCTTCTTGAATTGTTTTTACTGCCCAGTTTGTGTATCTATAAGAATATATCTAAGGGAGAAGGACTGTGCACCGCCTGTTATTTAATTCTACGTCCAATCTATGTTCTACTCTACATTAGGGTAGATGTATTGGCTAACAGAAGTTCCGCCCAAGGCGCGATGTGATTGGGGAAATAAAAGAAAAATATAAAAATGTAGCAAATGATGCATTTTGCTTTTTTATCTTTTAAGTAAAGCAAAAGCCGTTGAATTGTTAGTTTTTATATTTTCGAGTTTCTACCAATGCTAAGTTTACAGTCTAATCGATCCCACCATGCCAGCCTGATTTTTGAGTCGATTGTGCCGAAGGACAAGGCTGCGGCATTCCAATCCTGGCATTCCAGACTAAGACGAACTGCCCGCCAGTTTCGAGGCTATATTCGCACTGATCTCTGCCCGCCCGTCAATGCCCATCAGCTGAAGTGGTATTCAATTATGCACTTTGAGTCTCCTGAGCAGTTGCAGGAATGGCTGAAGTCGGATACGCGAGAAGCGCTGCTGCTAGAAGGTCAGCAGTTTTTTGAAACCTACCAATTCAAATCGTTTGAAACCGGACTGGAAGGTTGGTTTTCGCGCCAAAAAAACTCCGATCAGGTGGGGTTGGGAGCACCGGCCTGGAAGCAAAATTTGGCAGTAATTCTCGGCCTATACCCAACGGTAATGGTGCAAACGCTGCTATTTGCCAAGCTGGGCATCATGCAGGATTGGTCCCTGGCTAGCGCGATGCTCGTCAACAATGTTATCTCCAGTTCGATTCTCACCTGGACCGTAATGCCGTTTGTCACAAAAACGATCCAGTTCTGGCTCCAGCCCGCTCCTCAGCCAACCTCAAGTCGAAGCGACCTCATGGTTACAGGTGCGATTACACTATCGCTAATAGTAATGATGATGGTCTTCAACCAGATTCAATAATCTAAACGTTATCTTCCGCTAATCTTCAAAACGACTCAGCTCCTGTTGGATTACTATTGAGAGCAGCTATTTAACTCAATCGGTCCCCTAATTGCGATCCACAGGTCTATGTCGTCCCAAGCGCCAGAGTTTATTTTGTTTGTGCAGCATGGCTGGGCGGATGATAATCGAGCAATGCTCAATCTCGCTAGCCAATTGGCCGCCGATAATGCTTTAATTGTTGCCCCAGATCTGGGATTTGTTCAAACCTGGCTGCGGATTGAACCGTTGATCCAAATGGTGGAAAAAGTTGCCTTTCAGCAACTTCAGACCTATCCAGAGGCACCCCTGCGGATCGTCGGCCACTCTATGGGCGGGTTGATTTGGATCGAACTGCTGCATCGGCATCGAAACTGGTGGCCACGAGTGCATTCGCTAGTTTTGGTTGGGTCGCCTGTGGGTGGAGCCGATTTAGGCCGAATTTTGGATCCATTTGGTATCGGCCTAGGAATCGCAGCGGATTTGGGCTGTAATCGCAAACCAATGGCTACCGAAATCGCGGCAGTGATTCCCACTTTAGCAATTGCCGGTGACATCGACGGAGGCAGTGACGGCACGGTTACAGTCAACTGCACTCGCTTCGCCTACGTCCATTACGTTTCCATTCCCGAATCCCATGCGGCGCTGAGAGACCACCCGGCAGTGGCCGCCCTGATTCGCAATTTTTGGGATGATTTCACCATCGGTGAGTCGATTGAAGTCAATGAGATCATTCACAAACTCTCTGCTGTACCGGGCATGACCGACGGACACCCCCGCGACTTTAAGCGAGCCGAAGTGTTGATGTACCTCAAGGACGGCAGCTCAATCCGCACTTGGGTCAATCCGTTTGGGGTAGATCATGTATTTGTGGCATCCCCGGACGGGCAGTGTCTCTATGCCGGTTTTGTCGGCTGGGTGCATGCCCAGGATCTACAGCAGGCCCTGCATGAGATCAGGCTAGCCCATGCGATTTGGTGAGGGGTGAGGGGGTGGGGAGTGGGGAGTGAGGGGGTGAGGGGTGGGGGGTGAGGGGGTGGGGAGTGGGGAGTGAGGGGTGAGTTTACTATATCTAAGTAGGTCACCCGAACGATTCGGTAAACCTGTAGTGCAGACATCTGACCCGTCAGCAGGAAGGATGCCTGCCCTATGTTTGGTTTAATTTTGCCATTGCCCCCACCCCTCACCCCCCACTCCTCACCCCTCACTCCTCACCCCTCACCCCCTCACCCCCCATGACCACAATCCAAAACCTCTCTAACTCCGCCCCTCTCCATCAGGTTCAGCATCCTCTAGAGCCATTAACCGCCGTAGAAGTGCAGGCCGCCGTTGCGATTGTGCGAAGTGAATACCCGGTAGGCGAGCAGTTTCGGTTTCCCTGTGTCACGCTGCATGAGCCACCCAAGGCAATGGTGCTGAATTTTCAGCCTGGTGATGCCTTCGAGCGGGAAGCCTTTTTGATTCTGCTGGATAATACGACAGGGGCGACCTACGAGGCAATCGTCTCCTTGACTCAAACCAAAGTTTTGTCTTGGCAACACATTCCGGGCGTACAGCCTAACATCATGGCTGATGAACTGGCTGAGTGCGAGGCGGCGGTAAAGGCTCATCCGGAATTTCAGGCCGTGTTAGCAAAGCGTGGCATTACCGATCTGGATCTGGTCGTGGTAGACCCGTGGGCGATTGGCAACTTTGGCTTTGCCGACGAAGTGGGGATGAGGCTATCGCGCTGTTTGTGTTATTTGCGTAGCCGCCCCGACGGTAACTTCTATGCTCGTCCAATCGATGGAGTGGTGCCCGTGGTTGACCTCAATCAAATGCAGGTAGTGCGGATTGAGGATATGGGAGTGGTGCCAGTACCGCCCGAAGCGAGCGAATATGCGGCCCGCTTTATGCCCTCCCTGCGCCCAGATATTAAGCCGCTGCATATTACCCAACCCCAAGGCCCCAGTTTTGAAGTGGAAGGGCACTTTGTACGCTGGCAGAAGTGGCAGTTTCGGATTGGGTTTACGCCCCGCGAAGGCTTGGTCCTCTATACCGTAGGCTACGAAGATCAGGGTCGGGTCCGGCCGATTCTCTACCGAGCCTCGATGGCCGAAATGGTGGTGCCCTATGGGGATCCGCGTCCGCAGCATTTCCGCAAAAACGCCTTTGACTTGGGAGAGCATGGTGTCGGCATGCTGGCTAACTCCCTGAAGCTGGGCTGCGACTGCTTGGGGGAAATTCGCTACTTTGATGCGGTGCTGACCAACAGCCGGGGCGAGGTTGCTATCACCGAAAATGCTGTTTGTATGCATGAAGAAGACTATGGCATTCTCTGGAAGCACACCGATTGGCGGCTAGATGAGGTAGAAGTGCGACGCTCGCGGCGTTTGGTGGTGTCGTTTATTGCCACGGTGGACAACTACGAATATGGCTTCTTCTGGTATTTCTATCAGGACGGCACAATCCAATACGAGGTGAAACTGACCGGCATTCTCCTCTGCGCTGCCTTGGTCGATTATCCCAAATACGGTACCGTCGTCGCCCCGGAGCTAAATGCCCTCAACCATCAGCACTTCTTCTGTATGCGCCTCGACTTTGACCTGGATGGCACAGCAAACTCGGTCTACGAAGTGAATACAGCTGCCGAACCGCCAGGACCCGATAATCCCTATGGCAATGCCTTCTACGCCGAATCCACCCTGCTGAAAACCGAGCAGGCAGCGCAGCGAATCGTTGATCCTCTGAAGGCGCGCTACTGGAAAGTGGTGAATCCCAATCAACATAACCGCTTGGGGCAACCCGTTGGCTTCAAGCTGGTGCCGGGAGAAAATGTGTTGCCCTTTGCCCATCCCGACGCCCCAATTCTGAAACGGGCTGGGTTCATGACCAAACATCTCTGGGTGACACCCTACAGTCCCTCAGAGCGCTATCCAACCGGCAACTACCCCAATCAGCATCCTGGCGGCGAAGGCTTACCGCAATGGACCCAGGCCAACCGCTCGATTGAAAACACAGACTTGGTGGTGTGGTACATGTTTGGCCATCACCATATTCCCCGACCAGAAGATTTTCCAATCATGCCAGTGGCCTATGCGGGCTTCCTGCTTAAACCCGTTGGTTTCTTTGATGCCAATCCGGCTCTGGATGTGCCGCTGCAGGCAGACATCAATCAATCCAGTTCCGGGGAAACCTCCCATACTTGCCATTGAGCCAAGACACATTGAGCCAAGACACATTGAGCCACCACAGGCGCTTCAGCCTGATGCAGTAGAGGAAACCCCAATCAGCGGGTGGTAACAACCGTAAGTGAGATGAGTGCTCTTCGGAAGCCCCTAATGCTTGAGTCGTGATTCCATCCCGTTGCTTACACGGCCGTTGCGGCAAAATCAACACTGTAAGAGGTCCACAGGAGTGAAGCAGCTTGATCCCTGACTTCTGATAACTCGTTTGGCTTTTTGCGGTTTCTCCCTATCTCTACAGGAATCAGTGCTATGAAAACGGCAGCCCGCCCACAGGTATACAGCAAATTTGTGCAGCAGGTCCAAGCCTCCCAGGTGCAACGGGTGATGATTCGACCTAACCAGATCGAATACACCCTCAAACCCGAATTTGGCGGTCAGTCCTACTACACCCAACCCACCGACCGCCGCGATGACCTCCTTAGTTTGTTGCAAAGTCACAGCGTCGAATTCACTACTCTCACCAATACAAACACCGATACAAACACCGATACAAACACCGATACAAACGACACTAATGCCGGCATTCTGGGGTTGCTGCTTTCGCTGGGGATGATGCTGGGTGCGTTTGCTTGGCTGCTCAAACTGAATAAGGCAGGCGGTGGAGTCGGCAGTGGCATGGGCAGCGGTCTTGGTGTGGGGCTGGGGGTAGGCAGAAGCAATGCCCGAACCTATAGCCAGGGCAAAACTGGAGTGACCTTTGCTGACGTAGCGGGTGTGGATGAAGCCAAGCAGGAACTGCAAGAAGTGGTCGATTTTCTCGCCAACGGCGACAAATACCGCAAAATCGGTGCCAAAATTCCTAAGGGCGTGCTGCTGGTTGGGCCTCCGGGCACCGGTAAGACCTTATTGGCTAAGGCCGTTGCAGGCGAGGCAGGAGTCCCTTTCTTGAGCATGTCCGGTTCGGAATTTGTCGAGCTGTTTGTCGGCGTAGGGGCGGCCCGTGTGCGGGATTTGTTCAGCCGCGCCAAACGGCAAGCGCCTTGTATTATCTTCATCGATGAACTGGATGCCATTGGCAAAACTCGCGGCGGCGGTATTCCTAACGGCGGTAATGATGAACGGGAACAAACGCTGAACCAACTGCTGACCGAAATGGATGGCTTTGACGGTAACGAGGGCGTGATTCTGTTGGCGGCTACCAATCGGCCCGAAATCCTCGATCCGGCTCTGCGGCGTCCCGGTCGCTTTGATCGGCAAGTCTTGGTCGATCGACCTGACAAGAGTGGGAGAGCCGAGATCCTGCGGGTGCATGCACAGGGCGTAATTCTGGGTGAGGATGTGGATTTGGATGCCATTGCTAGCCAAACCGCTGGTTTTGCCGGTGCTGATTTGGCCAACCTGGTGAATGAGGCTGCGCTAATGGCAGCTCGCAACAATCGTCAAGCCGTACTGATGGCTGACTTCAAAGAGGCAATCGAACGGGTCGTAGCTGGGCTGGAGAAGCGGTCGCGAATTCTCACTCCGCTGGAGCGCCAAACCGTGGCCTATCACGAAATTGGGCATGCGCTGGTGGGTGCCTTGATGCCGGGTCACCACAAAGTGACCAAGATTTCGATCGTGCCACGCGGATTGGCAGCTTTGGGCTATACGCTGCAAATGCCAGAAACCGATCGCTTTTTGCTGCTAGAAGATGAACTGCGGGGCCAACTCGCCACTCTGCTAGGCGGACGGGCTGCTGAGGAAATTAGCCTGGGCAAGATCTCGTCTGGTGCCAGTGATGACATCCAAAAAGCTACCGATTTGGCCGAGCGAGCCGTGACGCAGTACGGTATGAGTCACCTGGGTCCGGTTGCCTTTGAAAAAAACGCCGCCCAGTTTCTAGACGGCAGCAGTACCCGCCGTACCATCAGTGCCGAGGTGACGGCAGAGATCGATCGCCAAGTCAAGCACAGCATTGACCAAGCCTACGCAATGGCGCTGGCGATTCTGCGGCTAAATCGAAACCTGTTGGAATCGGCCACCCAAGTCCTCCTGAAGCAAGAGGTGCTGGAAGGCGAGCCGCTCCAGGCAATTTTGGCTCAGGTGCAAGCCCCTACAGAATTACAGGCTTGGTTGACTAACGGTTAGAGGCCAGCCTACACCTTGACGATCTATACCTTACAAGGGAATCCGGAAGGTGCGATCGCCGCTCGTGCTCTCTTGAATTACTAGGGTCAGCCTGCGATTTGCGGGCTGATCTAACAGGTAAATTTGCCCATTCAGCAATTCACCTGGTTCCAGCATGGTATCGCCAGTGCCAGTAAACAAAACACGCGAACGCACGGTATTGCCGTTGCTATCTCTCGATTCGGCATAGAGCGGCACAAAGCTAAATCCACGTCCGCTGCGGTTCTGGATCCAGAGATTGGCGATAAATTTACCGTCTGCCTCGGTGCGTTTGCCGTCGATCCAGACGGAGACATCGTTGAGAGTTTGGGTCGCTGAGGTCAAGAAGCTACCTGCTACCCAACGGTTTGCAATCTCTAGCGGACTAGTGTGGGGCGTTTGCTGGGCCACGGTAGTCGCAGCACTGCGGGGTGGAGTACTCTGGGTTGGACGAGCAGCAGGTCGGTTGGAGCGACTGGTGGAGCGATTGGTGGGCTGACTGGCAGGCCGAGCTGGGGGCTGGGGTTTCTGCGCCGGTGCAGTTGCCGGTTGGGAAGTGCTTTGGGCTGGGGCTGGTTGGGCCGGAGCTGGAATAGCTGCTGCTACTGAGACCATCGGGCTGGGGCGTTGGGTGGATTGTCCAACTAGGTTGGGCTGGGGCGTCGGTTGAGTGGCAGTGGATGGCTGGGGTGATTTGGGAGTAGCAGCAGCTACCTTGAGATTCACAGCATCTAATCTGGCTTGATATTCCTGGGTGCGAGCACTGGCCGGATTGCGGACAAAACTGCCGTCAGGAATAGCTCCTAGCGTTGCCAAAGCTCGTCGCCACTGTAATTGGGCCGCTTGAAACTGCTGAAGAGTTGTGGCAATTTTGGTTTGTTCAGCCGCTTTTTGAGCTTCTGCCTCCGCCCGGTGCAACAACTGCGCTGCTCTGGTTTCTTTTTCCAGCGTATAATCCAGCGTTTCCAACAGGGCTTGGTATCGAGGCAGGACTGCGCTAGCTGCTCTATAAACCTTGGAGCTACCAGAAACCGTATTCAATTGAGCAATGGAATCAGCAAGTCGCGGGCGAGCATTTTGCAAATCCTGCAAGTCGCGAGCCTGCTCGATCAGGATGCTGGCACTGCTGGCCTGCTCAAGCGCTTGACGATAGCGCTCCTCGGCCGATTGCTCTCCAACACAATTCTCTAAGGCCCAGCAAAGCGGAACAAGATAGGGCGACCGGATGCCAACTAACACCCCACCAACAGGTAGCAACGCTAGTGCCCCTAAAACCACTGCCTGCCGCAGAGACATCCGTAACGGGCGTCTGGCATTGCCTCGCTGATCTTGGGGGAGGTGCAGAATCGCCGCCCGAATCTGCTGTAGTCGGCCGACAAACGATAGCGGACGCAGGTTGTCGGCAATATTGGTCTCAGCAATATTGGTCTCGGCAACATTGGTTCCGGCAATATCGGTCCCCATCCTCGACCAAGCCAACGTTTGCTTAGGAGCAGAGACAATTGCCGCTTCGATCTGAGTCGGTTGAGCCGCGAGCTGAGCGGATAAAGCTTGATTCGCTAGCGTGGCGTCTCCCTGATGTGAAATCGTTGGAGAAATTGTCTGTGAGATCGTTACCTGTTCCGCTAAGAGTGGTGTAACGGGCGAATCAGGCTGAGGATCGAGCTGGGTCGTGAGTAGGTGGCCGGTCACTGCTGTGGCTTGCGTAACCCAATCAGCCGTTGCTTCTCGATTGAGCTGGGACAAATTCGCTGAATTCAAATCAGCGGCTACATCACGAGCCTGCTTTTGAACAACTGCATCTGCTTTTACCAATTCTAGCTGAGTGGGTGGGTGAGCTTGGTTTGCAGTGCGCCTGCCTGTGGCCGTCTGCTTTGCCCGATTAGTCCGCTTTGCCGGAGAAACTGACCATAACTCGAGGGAATCTAGCGCCTCATAAAGCGGCTGTAACGCCTGCAAAACGGCTTGAGCGGTCGCATAGCGGTCTTGGGGCTTGTCGGCCATCATCATCTCCAGAATCCGCAATAGTCGAGCATCTAGCCGGACCAAGCGCTTCCACTTCCATTCCAGAGACTTGGAATCAAGCAAGTGATTGGGCGGCTTTCCGGTCAGTAGCACTACAGCCGTCACCGCCAATGCATAGAGGTCACTGCGAGGTGAACACTGCCCCATGCGAATTTGCTCATAAGGTGCATAGCCAAATTTACCTACCGAAACAGACGCTTGAATTAAATCGTCTGGATCGCTGGGATTGGCCACATGCAAATGCGGGATCACCTGCTTCACAACGCCAAAATCGATCAAAACCGGCGTGGTTTTCCCCTTTGGCAGCATGATGTTGTCGGGAGAAATATCTCGATGCACGATATTTTGCGAATGCAAATAATCTAGCACCCGCAGCAAACTCCACAGCCAGGCTACAATTTCCCGCTGATTGAAGGAACAGCCTTGTCGCTGCCGTTCTTGCAACAATCGCCAATAGGTTTTGCCGTCGATGTATTCCTGAGCAATGAACAGACGCTCATCTTCCTCAAATCCAGCGAAGAACTTTGGAATCTGCGGATGATTGAGCTGGTGCAAAATCGCGGCTTCCCGTTGAAATAGCTCGCGCAGCTTTTGAGCCACGACCGGATCGGCCTGACTGTTGGGTACAAATTCTTTCAGCACGCAGAGTTCGTTGAAGCGCCGTTCATCGGCTGCTAAATATGTCCGTCCGAATCCGCCCCGTCCTAGGGTGCATTGAATTCGGTAGCGGCGATCCACTAAGGTTCCAGGGGTTAACTCTGATCCTGCTGTCACTATGCGGCTCCTTCTCGCTCAACGCTGTTCTAGCAGTCAACTCATCAACCTGCATCCGTAGCCTAACGACTAAGCGGAGCGGTCGAGAACGCAGAAATCACCCTGATCAAGCAACAGCGTAATGATATCAGTTACAACAACAAAGTTTTAGAACCATGACATCATCTCATTTCTTTTAGATTTTGAATATGGTGGTTGCCCCCGTCACCGCAGCACGAACTTGGAATGCACAAATCAAGTAGAGCGGCGAAAAATCGATTCAGCTGAAGAAATCCATCGACTGAAGTGGTTCAATTGTTGTTTGCATAGCTGCTTTGGTGCAAATCTTAACATCGATTGGCATCGATGCAGTAGGTCAACGACTACACGGTTGAACTATTGCGAGCTTCCCAAGCCAAATTCAGTAGCTTCACCCAGCGTTTTCTCACCTGCACAGGTGTGCATTTCAGAATTTTAGCAATTTCTTGATCCTCAAGTTGTTTACTCTTGAGCTGCAGGAGCTGCTGTAGATCAGGCGTCAAGCGGCTAAGAAATAGATCCCACTGCTGCTGAGTCATGCCCAGATTTTGGTCGAGGTCTGCTCCTAGCCATTGGTGTACCAACTGCCAGCGATGGGAGCGGGCAAACTTCTCGACATGGTACTTAAAGCGCTGCTGCAAATAGTCACGCTGACGGGGAGAGAGACCGAGCAGGTCATCAATTTCGGGTGCAGACAGATCCTTCAGCTTCAGGATCAGATACTCAACGCAATCAGGCTGCCCCTGTTCCTCCAGATACTCAATCAATTCCGTAATTACCCGGTCACGGATCACCGAGTCGGCAGGATCAACGGTTTCGGCAACCATCTGTTCACGCACCTGCTGCATCATGGCTGAGCGGCTGTGCATTTCCGCTTCTTCTCCCTTGGCTGAGTCCATCGCTAGTTCCAGGTCGAGCACGGCTTCGGGAGGTTGACGTTGAGCATACCCTTGAGCACGCAAAACAATTAACTGCTGTTTGCGCTGTCCTGGCAGCAGGATGTGCCGCTTGGCATACTGCTCGGTAAAGGCCATGTACTCGGCAAGCTCTAGGCGAGTTTTGGGGCAGTAGTTGGCATCGAGTCCATTCTCACGCCGAAAGGCTTTGAGCACTTCAACGTTGAACCCTTGCAAGAAATCTTCAATTGCGTTGTAGCGGGCTGAAAAGCCGAGCTGTGACTGATGGGGGGCAATGTGGCGATAGACCATCGTACTCAAGTGGCTCATCAACTCGACGCGACCTTGTCGAGAGCCAAGCCGATAGTAGTTGAGGCATTTTTGCATGCGCAGACGAGCTAGTTTCATCTGCCAGAATTGCACCTCACCGGAATTGTAAATCCGGTCGCTCTTACTACAAATGCGTACAACTTCAACGGCGATTCGAGTCACAACTGCCCGCACCGAAGCTGACAGAGCCGGTAACTCGGCTTGGTACTCCGTTAAGATCTGCTGAACTAGCGTCAAAGTTTGATTTTCGTCCTGAAGTGGGTCGGGAGCGTGGTTAGAAGAAGTAGCCAGTGTTTCTGGTCGCAGGACAGTCGGCTGGCTAGGCTGTTCGGACCGTTCGGACCGTTCAGGCTGTTCCGGCTGTTTCAGCGATTCCGGCTGTTTCAGCGATTCAGATGATGGCACCCCGGTCGAAGCAATCTCAGTTGGTTGAGATGGATGATCATTTGAGTTGGGGGAACTAGCAGAGTTTACAGGTTCAACATTCATGGCTGTTTCCGGTGATGCACAACAGCAGGCAGAATCACACCGGGTGCAAGTTGTGGATCTTCCTAAATTCAAGAAATACTGGGTTTAAGAATTAGGAGTCCAAAACGAGCGAAGTTGTTTCTGCTCCACTTCCTGTGTCTACAACATGGCTCAGAGGGACTGCGAATTTTTCGGAAAAAACACTGTCACTTTTTTAACTGGTTTCCTGATCCTCTATTTTGACGTAATCGGCTAGGAGTAATTGTCAAGTCTCTGTAAGCTAAAACACACTTCGTGTAACGACTTGAGCAATTCTTGCCCTAGATCGGTGATTTGTCTGCATTGTGTTGTAAATCGGCCAGTTTCTCAACTGGTTCTCACCCGTCACTTGCTAGCCCTCAGCTTGTTGATTCTGGGTTTGCTAACCCTCATGCGCTTCTGCTAGCTCTAGATCGGCCACGGCTTCCCAACCCAAGCCCTTGCGAATCACCACGGGTTCGTCTGTGGTTAAATCCAGAATTGTGGAGACACGGTAGCCCACCATTGAACCATCATCAATCACCACATCTACAACCTTATCCAGCCGGTCGAATAACTCTGTTGGCGTAATCGGCTGATCCTCCAGATGAATAACGCTGGGAGCCGACGTAGAAATGATGGGATTCCCCAACTCTTGCAGCAAGGCTTGGCAGATGGTGTGATTAGGAACGCGGATGCCGGTTGTTTTCCGTTTTGGACTCATCACTAACCGAGGCACAAGTTTGGTGGCAGGTAACAAAAACGTGTAGGGACCCGGAATCAGTCGCTTGATCAACCGATAGGCCGCATCGCTAACCTGCGCATAGGCCGCAATATTAGATAAGGAGGAGCACAGAAACGTCAGTGGCTTATCATTTGACATTCGCTTGATGTGTCGGACCCGCTCTACAGCTGATTTTGCATTTAGATCGCAACCAATCGCGTAGACTGTGTCTGTGGGATAAAGAATCACAGCTCCCTCCCGCAGGGCCTCTCGAATTTTGGCCACGCGATGGGCCTGGGGAGATTCTGGATGGAGCTTATAAATGACGGCCATACTACCCCCTGCTTCAACTACCTGACGCTGCAATTATGACAAAAGTAGCCTACCTAGACTGTCCGACTGGAGTTTCGGGCGATATGTGCCTGGGTGCCCTGGTTCATGCGGGAGTACCACTTGCCTATCTAGCTGAGCAACTAGAACGATTGGGACTGAACCGTGAATATGGCTTGCAGGCAGAGTTGGTCCATCGCAACGGTCAGCAGGCTACCAAAGTTTATGTTCATTTGTGCTCCCAGACTAGCTCCAATGGGCATACAGTCGATTCACCCACCGGTTTACAGGCTGCTGTCTCCACTGCTCATGCTCATGCCCACGCCCATTCCGATCCCGACCACAGCCATCAAGAATCACCCACTGTAACCCACTCCCATTCTCGTCATCTGCCTGAGATCGAACAGCTAATTCGCTTAGCCCATCTGCCGGTTCGGGTCACGGACTGGAGTTTGGCCGTTTTTCGTCGCTTAGCCGAGGCTGAGGCTGCCGTTCATGGCATTCCTCCGGAACAAGTTCATTTCCATGAAGTGGGTGCTACGGACGCCATCGTCGATATTGTAGGCACCTGTCTAGGATTGGACTGGCTGGGCATTGAACAGCTCTACTGTTCAGCATTGCCGATTGGAGGTGGCACAGTTTGGGCGGCTCATGGTCGCCTTCCAGTTCCGGCACCAGCAGTCCTCAAGCTTTGGGAGATGCGGCAAGTTCCTATTTACAGCAATGGGATTGAGAAAGAGTTAGTGACACCAACAGGGGCTGCGATTGTCACCACATTAGCCACTGGGTTTGGGGCACCACCACCGCTGCTGCTACAACAGGTTGGTTTGGGCGCGGGTTCAACCAATCTTGCCATTCCCAATATTTTGCGGCTGTGGATTGGCGAGGCAGACAGCAAGGCTGAGGCAGTCGCTAACCATCCCCATCAATCCTTGTCCCATCCTGCTGCTAATCCAGGCACAGCAAGCGAGAGAGTTCTCGCTTCGGCAACACTAGAGGCTGGATTGGATACGGTTGCAGTTCTAGAAACTCAAATCGATGATCTGAATCCTCAGGCAATTGGCTATGTCATGACAGCCTTATTGGCAGCAGGAGCACTGGATGTGTTTACCCAAAGCATCGGCATGAAAAAATCTCGTCCTGGCGTGTTGCTGACAGTCATTTGCGATCCAGCACAGGTAGCTACCTGCGAGGCTATTCTATTTCGGGAAACCACTACCTTGGGAATTCGGCATTCTATTCAGCAGCGATCGGTATTAGAACGTGCAATTGAAACTGTGACAATTCCTTATGGTCGAGTTCGGCTCAAAATAGCCCACCACAACGGTACGATTACGAACGTGCAACCCGAATATGAAGATTGTGCCCAGCTCGCTCAGCAGCATAACTTGCCTTGGCGTGAAGTGCACCAATTAGCGCTACAAACCTGGTACAGTCAGAGGAGTGCTAAAGTGCCAACTCAGGCAGATTGATGCTCACGTAAGTGTAATCGATTCAACAATTCAACGAACTAAGGGCTGCCTTGTGCGGCTCCTAACCTGCTTACAGAGGCGGAGTTCGGTTCCCGCACCATTCCAGTGGACTTGGTCAAAAATTTGGTGAAGGATGTATAACCCTCGCCCGCATTCATCAATATCGTTAATATCCGTCTTGCTGTCGTCGAGGTTGGTAGAGCAACTGGGAACAAATCCATTTCCCTGATCCGAAATTACCCACCAGTGCTGATCCTCTAGGACAAAGAATTCGACAAGAATAGTTTTACTAGGATCCAGATTGTTGCCATGCTTGGCCGCATTCACAAGCGCCTCTTGTAAACCTAAGCGCACGTCAGGCTGCCATTTGGGCGGCACATCAGCAACCAACAGATCTAGAACCGGACATAAGTGCAGGGTAGAGGCGAAACTAACTGTGCCCCACTTACGACTAGTTGGGCGTAGTGAAATAGCAATCACTCAGACAACCTCAAAGCCTTCAAGTGGATTAATTGCTCAGTGCAAGGATTAAACTGCCCCTGCCGATCAGGGAAATTCCCCGTAAACTTAAATGAATTTGCCATTACGCCTCATTTCGATTTGTAACAGTGCAAATCCTGAAGTGAGGCGAGTTTTGAGGCTCCACCCACTGGGATACCCCCATAGTAACATATTGCCAAAGGCGTCTTCGGACTATGATTCGGCCTCCGTAGGACCGACATCTGTACTACTAACCTACTATTGACACTGCGGCTAGTTTGTGGATAAACCTATCAAGGTGAATCCCCATCACTACAGCAGGTAACAGCTACAGTACAGTTTGTTCCGTCTGTGTTACAAATTTATCTCTCCAGTTTATTACTCTGTAGTTTCCTGGGCCAATTGCTGCCTTCCTAGGCTAGAGGCGAGCATAGAGTTAGAAGTTGGCTAGCAGCAGGAAGTGTAAATTTTCTGTGAAGAGGCGAGGGTTGCTCCTCCGTGAATTGAAGCCCTAACTCGAGAAGATACGGATTGAATTCATCAGGCAGCTAGCTGTTGGCAGCATTGAGTTGTGAGGTTTCAGTAAACTTGCCGCTGGAAGCTGGCATTTTTGCAGCAGAAATGTAACTCTAGAGGACACAGCGCAAGCAGTTCAGCGGTATCTAACTTAAATTTTAGTAACTTGGTAATGTTTGATATTTAATGCTTGGTTTCAAACATCGGTTTCAGTAATTCTGCGGTGATTGTTGTAGAGCTTTATTGTAATTAAAAATGCAGACATACTGCTCCTGATGGGCTTGATTCGAGCAGAAGGCAGCCTCTGTAAGGTCACTGATTGAATTCAGTAGCGGTTAACGAAACTGATAGAAACAGGTTGAGAGGAGTGTTTTAGATGAGCAGCGTCAAACTACTGAATACGGCAATTGACAACCTAACAATGGCAGAGCTGCTGCTGAAACTTAATCAAGGAGTTGTGTTTACCCCTAACGTTGATCATTTGGTCAGGCTGCAAAAAGATCGGGAGTTCTTTGAAGCTTACAGCATGGCAGATTTTCGCACTTGTGATAGCAAAATTCTTTATTACATTTCGCGACTGCTTGGCTCACCAATTTGCGAAAAAATTTCTGGCTCTGATTTGTTCCCAGCCTTCTACTGGTACCACCGCAGCAATAGGGATATCAAAATCTTCCTGTTGGGAGCGGCTGAAGGGGTAGCGGCTGAAGCCCAACGACGCATCAACGCCAAAGTTGGGCGAGAAATCGTTGTCGGTGCCCATTCCCCTTCCTATGGTTTTGAGAACAATGAGGCTGAATGTCAGAAACTGATTGACTTGGTCAACCAGTCTGAAGCAACCGTACTGGCGATTGGGGTTGGTTCTCCAAAGCAAGAGAAGTTTATCTACAAGTATCGCGACCAATTCAAAAACATCAAAATCTTTATGGCTATCGGCGCAACCATCGATTTTGAGGCTGGCAACGTTAGTCGTGCGCCCCGATGGATCAGCGAGATGGGGCTGGAATGGCTACATCGGCTGCTTTCAGAGCCGCGTCGCCTCTGGAAGCGCTATTTGATCGAAGGACCGTCTTTTTTTTGGTATGCCCTGCTGCAACTGCTTGATCTCTACGTTGAACCCTTTGCTGATGCCAAGCCACAAGAGCAAAAGTCGAGTAGCCCGGTCAAATGTGATAGTTTGCTGATTTAGAAACCGCTGTAGAGACATAGAAATTTCACATTGGATCCTTATTACCCTGGATGGTCTATCCTTCAGGGTGATTTGGTGGTTAGCCTAGAAAATACGGGAACCTTGAATACTGATACGATGTTGAGTTGCTATACTCTGCACCGATAGTTCTTTTCTGGACACTAGAAGCGCAGAGCTGACAGCCGGCTTGTCAGAAGTGCCGCTGTTTGATAAGCAAGTTTCATGGCCTCAATTTGCGATGAAGTAAATCATGCCCGGTCAGCAGGGCTGCTAGCCTCTATGCTCTTGCGTTATACATGTCAATCCAAAGGTTTCCGTTAGCAGCAGTTCAGCAAGTCAGACAGTACATTCAGAATGCGATTGTCATTGATGCGGACAAGCAAGTTCAGACTTGGACTGGAATTGATGACATTGATGACATTCCAGAACCAAAATCGCTAGACGATCTGAGCAGCGTGTTTGCTTTCGGTGGGCTGACGCCAGAAGAAATTACAGCCCCTCAATCCCTGCGACGTTGGTCAGTCAGCATGGTTAACCCAGGCGCAGCGTTGCTGAAACTGCCAGGGCTAGACTTGAAGCCTACCTGGCGGCTAGTCAGTTACTTATACCGGGATGGAGACAATGGAGCTGGATTGGTATTGGCTCTGCCCGAAGAACTAGCAACTACTGCCCATTTAGAGAAAGCACTATCAGCCAGCGGCAATTTTAAGCAGCCACCGAAACCCGAAGGCGCATTGATGGATTTCATGGAGGCAATTGATGGCGATCGATCAGCCGTTTCATTCCTAGTCGCATCGCTGCTCTGTCGCGAACTGCGAGAATTTGGGGCACTTGGAGCCTATCGGAACTGGACGCACCACCGCCCAATCGATGCGATTCCTCAGCAGGCGAAGTGGCACTGGCAAACCGAGCCTCCCAAGGATTTGGCTCCCAAGGTAAAGGTTTTACCCGACGGACAGGCTGTAGTCGAATTTTTTACCTGCCGCATTAGTGCTGGGATTGCGCTCTATCGCCATTTGGATCAGTATCCGGTGAATCAGTACAAGCCAAAATGCATCGACAAAGCCTTAGCAACGCCCCAACGCTGAATTGGAAGCATGCTGAGCAGGAACCGCCTGCCCTTGAGCGAACCTGAGCGGCTCAGTATGATAAGAAAGAAATCTTAAGAAATGTAAACATGCAATCTAAAGTCGTGGTCGTTGTGGGCGCAACAGGCGGCATCGGTCGTGCCCTGGTTCCTTTGTTGGCAGCGCAAGGCGCGAGTTTGGTGCTAGCGGCCAGAGATCAAACACAACTCACTGATTTGGCCGCCTCCGTGTCTGACACCCCGACGCTTGTGGTTCCAACCGACATTACCGATTCAGGTCAAGCAGAGGCTTTGATGCAAAAGGCCGTGGCCCAGTTCGGCAAAATTGACGTGCTGGTGAATGCAGCTGGAGCCGGTCTGCTGAAGCAGTACAACAAATTAGAACCTGCTGATTTAGAGTACATGTTGGATCTGAACCTGAAGGGCAGCTTTTACACCAGTCAGGCCGCGGCCAACCTGATGAAGGAGCAGAAGTCTGGACATATCTGCAATTTGGTTGGGATTTTGGGCAAGCATCCAATGGCGATGGCTGCTGCCTATTGCGCCTCTAAATTTGGTGTTGTTGGCTTCAGTAAGGCAATGGCCGATGAACTTAAGCGCTTCGGTGTCAAATTTACGCTGTTCTACTTTGGCGGCATTGATTCGCCATTTTGGGACAATGTCAGCTTAAAAGTAGACCGCAGCAAAATGTTGCGTCCCGAAACAGCCGCAGCGACAATTGCCTTTACCCTGACGCTAGAACCCCAAGCCATTCCGCTGGAAATCAATCTCCAACCGGAAAGCCATGTTTTTCTCTAATGTCAAGTTTCTATCCAGAGTGACTCTCGGCTTTACAGCAGAATAGGCTAAACTGCTGGCAAACTTTAGCGTGTTGCAAAGGAGGTAGGAGTGGACGTTATTAAACCTGCGTTGTCTGTCTTGCTGCAACCTTGCCTAGCAAGATTTTGCCTGACACAATTTTGCCTGACCGGGTCGGATTTGAATCGACTGGAGCAGTGATGAACATTGACCACATTCACTTCTATGTCGAAGATGCCTCACGCTGGCAGAAATGGTTCACTCAAACGTTTGGCTTTCAGCAAATCGCTACCCACAGGACAGCCCACAGCATAACGGTAGAACTCGGCAACTCCGCAATTCGGTTCTGGGTTTCTTCACCCTGTTCCCAAGCCAGCCCGATTGCAGCCTACTTGCAACGGCATCCCGCAGGAGTTGCAGATCTGGCCTTTCAAGTTGCTAGTCTAGAAACCGTCTTGCAGCGGGCGGTAGAAGCGGGCACAACGGTCCTGCAACCGATTCAGTATAGCCAGAGCCGTCAGCAGAAAACTGCTCAGATCCGAGGCTGGGGGGATTTGCAGCACACGCTGATCGAACCAACCCACGCTAGCTCACCAGCCAATCCTGACCGATTCACATCTGACAGAACTGGTTCTGAGTTCATTGGTATCGACCATGTGGTCCTGAATGTAGAGCAGGGCGATCTGGAACGAGCAATTGGCTGGTATGAGGCTGTCTTCGGCCTCCAGCGCCGTCAGAACTTTGCGATTCAAACCGAGCGCTCTGGTCTCTGTAGCCAGGTTTTATGTCACCCAGGCGGATCAGTACAATTCCCAATTAACGAACCAGCCTCTTCCACGTCTCAAATTCAGGAATTTCTGGATTGGAATCGTGGTCCTGGCATTCAGCACCTCGCTCTCCGCACTGATCAAATCTTGCCGCTGATCGCCCAATTACGCCAACGAGGTCTGGCATTTCTGTCGGTACCGATGACCTACTATGAGCAACTGGGGCAGCGTCCAGGGTTTCAGCTCAGCCTTCAGGAATGGCAGGCGATGGCTCAGCAAGAAGTATTGGCAGATTGGCCACCTGATAACCCACAGGCCTTACTGCTACAAGCCTTTACTCAGCCTATTTTTGACCAGCCCACGTTTTTCTTTGAGCTAATTGAGCGCCGCACCTACCGGCTCGAAATGCCCTACGGTCAGAACCATCAACCGATGCGTACCGCCGACGGCTTCGGAGAAGGTAATTTTCGGGCGCTCTTCGAGGCAATTGAACGAGAACAAATCAAACGCGGCAGTCTGCGATGAATGAGTTAGCTATTGTTTTGATCCGGCTTTACATGGCTTTACAAAAACCTCATCGCTGAGCAACTTCGCATCGCCTGGAGGGCTTGATAATCTAGAGTTAGCTTTATCACTTCGGACAGATTTGAGCAACGCCCATGAGTAACCCTTTTCTGACTCGTCTTCATCACCCCGATCGCCCATTGATTGTTTTTGATGGAGCAATGGGAACCAATATTCAGGCGCAAAACCTGACGACAACAGACTTTGGCGGAGCAGAGTACGAAGGGTGTAACGAATACCTAGTCATAACCAAACCAGAGGCCATTGCCAAAGTTCACCGAGATTTCTTGGCGGCTGGAGCTGATGTGATTGAGACTGACACCTTCGGCAGCAGTCCCTTGGTTCTAGCTGAGTACAATCTGGCGGATCAGGCCTACACAATCAGCAAAACAGCGGCTGAATTGGCCAAACAATGCACAACTGAGTTTTCTACCCCTGAGAAACCGCGCTTTGTGGCAGGCTCGATTGGGCCGGGAACCAAACTACCCACCCTGGGCCACATTAGCTACGACGAACTAAAGGCAGGGTTCATGGTTCAGGCTGAGGGCTTGTTTGACGGCGGCGTTGACCTATTCATTGTGGAAACCTGTCAGGATGTGCTGCAAATCAAGGCTGCTCTGAATGCGGTCGAAGAGGTGTTTCAGCAGAAGGGAGAGCGCCGTCCCCTGATGGTTTCGGTGACGATGGAAGTTCAGGGCACGATGCTGGTGGGTACCGACATCAGCGGCGTATTGGCAATTCTGGAACCCTATCCGATTGATATTCTGGGGCTGAACTGCGCCACAGGCCCTGACCGCATGGCTGACCACATCAAATATTTGACTGAAAACGCACCGTTCGTCGTGTCCTGTATCCCCAATGCTGGTTTGCCAGAGAACGTCGGTGGCCATGCCCACTACCGGCTGACGCCGACCGAACTGCGGCTGGCGCTGCATAAGTTTGTTGAAGATTGGGGCGTGCAGGTAATTGGTGGCTGTTGCGGTACCCGACCTGAGCACATCAAGGAGCTGGCCGAAATTGCCAAAACCCTGAAACCCAAGGAACGGGCAGTGCGGATCAATGAGCGCGCCTGGATGAACGGCCAAGTCTATGCCTCGGAGACACCTCGTCCGGCGTTGAACTACAGTCCGGCGGCGGCCTCAATCTACACGGCCCAACCCTACCAGCAGGACAATTCCTTCCTGATTGTGGGAGAACGTCTCAATGCTAGTGGTTCCAAAAAAGTGCGCGAGCTACTCAATGCCGACGACTGGGATGGCCTGATTGCGATTGCCAAATCCCAGGTAAAGGAAGGTGCCCATGTCTTGGACGTGAACGTAGACTACGTGGGCCGGGACGGTGAGCGGGACATGCAAGAGTTGGTTTCGCGGCTGGTCACGAACGTTACGATTCCGCTAATGCTCGACTCGACTGAATGGACCAAAATGGAAGCTGGTCTAAAGGTGGCAGGCGGCAAATGTATCCTCAACTCCACCAACTACGAGGATGGACCAGAGCGCTTCTTTAAAGTGTTGGAGCTAGCTAAGAAATACGGAGCTGGGGTGGTTGTCGGCACAATCGACGAAGACGGTATGGCTCGCACTGCCGCCAAGAAATTCCAGATTGCTCAACGAGCGTACCGAGATGCCGTAGAGTTTGGTATTCCGCCCCACGAGATTTTCTTTGATACTCTGGCGCTGCCCATTTCAACTGGGATCGAGGAGGACCGGGAAAATGGTAAAGCCACGATCGAAGCAATCCAGATGATCCGCGAGCAGTTGCCTGGGGTGCACTTCATGCTGGGCGTGTCCAACATTTCCTTTGGCCTCAGTCCGGCAGCCCGGATTACCCTCAACTCCACGTTTCTGCATGAGGCGATGCAGGCCGGCATGGATGGAGCCATTGTCTCAGCCGCCAAGATCTTGCCCCTGGCCAAAATTACCCCTGAGCAACAGCAGGTCTGTCGCGATCTGATCTACGACCGCCGCCGGTTCGAGGGTGATATTTGCGTCTACGATCCCTTAACTGCTTTGACCACGATGTTTGAAGGCGTCAGCGCCAAGGATGCTCGGTCTGGATCGTCGCTGGCCGACCTGCCGATTGAAGAACGTCTGAAGCAGCACATCATCGACGGTGAACGGATTGGCCTAGAAGAGGCGCTGAAGATTGCCCTGGAGCAGTACCAGCCGCTGGAAATCATCAACACATTCCTGCTGGATGGCATGAAGGTAGTGGGTGAACTGTTCGGTTCTGGACAAATGCAGTTGCCCTTTGTGCTGCAATCGGCAGAAACGATGAAAGCAGCTGTGGCCTTCCTGGAACCGCTGATGGAGAAGACCGATACCAGCGATGGAAAAGGCGTATTTGTGATCGCCACGGTTAAAGGAGATGTGCATGACATCGGCAAAAACTTGGTGGATATTATCCTGACCAACAACGGCTACAAGGTGATTAACCTCGGCATCAAGCAGCCGGTAGAGAACATTATTGACGCCTATCACGAGCACAAGGCAGACTGTATTGCCATGAGTGGCCTGCTGGTCAAATCCACGGCCTTTATGAAAGAAAACCTGGAGGTATTTAACCAGCGCGGCATTACGGTGCCAGTTATTTTGGGTGGAGCGGCCCTGACGCCCAAGTTCGTCTACGAAGATTGCCAGAACACCTACAGTGGTCAGGTGATCTACGGCAAGGATGCCTTTGCCGACCTCACCTTTATGGATCGGCTGATGCCTGCTAAACGGCAAGGCAAGTGGGATGACCTAGAAGGTTTTACCGAAGATTATGCCCAGTACAACCAAAAGGGACGCCAAGCCGTAGAAGCTGCCGAACAGGAGCTAAACGGTGCTGCCAAGACCAAAAAACCTGCTGAGCCAGAGGTGATCGATACCCGCCGCTCGGAAGCAGTCGAGATTGACATTCCCCGGCCCACACCTCCCTTCTGGGGCACCCAAATTCTTAATCCAGAGGATATTCCGCTCGACGAGTTGTTCTGGCATCTGGATTTGCAAGCTCTAATTGCCGGACAGTGGCAGTTCCGCAAACCCAAAGACCAATCCCGCGAAGAGTACGATGCTTTTCTAGCCGAAAAGGTTTATCCAATTCTGGAGCAATGGCAACAGCGGCTAAAGAGCGAAGAGTGGCTGCATCCTCAGCTCGTCTATGGCTATTTTCCCTGTGCAGCAGAGGGCAACTCGGTAAAGATCTACGATCCCAGTGTGATCGAACAAGGCTTGACGCCCCAAACGGCAACTCCTTTAGTCACCTGGACCTTCCCGCGCCAGAAATCCATGCGCCGGCTCTGCATTGCCGACTTTTTCTTGCCCCTAGAGGCGAACCGGTTTGATGTGTTTCCGATGCAGGCCGTGACGATGGGCCATATTGCGACCGAAAAAGCGCAAGAGCTATTCAAAGCCAACAACTACACCGACTACCTCTACTTCCACGGAATGGCGGTGCAAATGGCAGAAGCCCTAGCCGAATGGGCGCACGCTCGGATTCGCCGCGAGTTGGGCTATGGCGATCAGGAACCAGACAACATCCGCGACATGTTGGCCCAGCGCTATCAGGGGTCTCGCTATAGCTTCGGCTACCCGGCTTGCCCCAATATTCAGGACCAGTACCGCCAGTTAGAGCTGCTGGGCGCAGAGCGCATCGACATGGCGATGGACGAAAGTGAACAGCTTTATCCAGAGCAGTCTACTACGGCTATCATCGTTTATCATCCTGTGGCAAAATATTTCAGCGCTTAGGGTAGCCTTCCTAAAATGGGTCTGGTACAAATAGAAGGAGGTTAAAGATGCGTTTTGCTGCTTTCACTTCCTGCCGGAGTTAGGTAACGGCAAAGTTTGTCAAGAGTTTGAAAGTCGTCGCTCGCTGGTCAAGGTGTAAGTGTCTTGTGGCCTCCAGGTTGGTGAGGGGCAGGATACTTGTACCCTGAGTTTTACAGCAAATGTTTTATGGTAAATGTTTGTGACCAGTGAGTCTCAGAGCGCCACTTGAGGCAATGGATATAGCAAACTATCCTACAGCCAGAGAAATTAGGCGAGTTTCAGCCTTATTGTCTATCTATTTCAATCTACTTGTTTCAGCCTACTAGCTGTCTCAAGGCCAATGTACACAGCTTGAGTAAGGAGGTACCCGTCCCGTTCCAACTTCAGAATAGCCGAATTGCATCTGATGGCTAACTGCAGAACAGCACGTCTCGATTCAGATCGTTGGAGTTTCTTTAGGGATGCTAGAACTGCTCAAGAATTTATTGTCTCCCAGCCAGTATATTCCTCATGGCCATTGCTATCTGTGGCAAACACCCCTCGTCTGGCTGCATGTACTCAGTGATGCCTTGACAGCAGTTGCCTACTTCTCGATTCCGGCCATTTTGATCTATTTTGTCCGCAAGCGGGAAGATATGCCCTTCCCAACCGTGTTTTTCTTGTTTGGCGCGTTCATTGTGCTTTGCGGCACCGGGCATTTGCTTGATATTTGGACACTTTGGTATCCGGCCTATTGGGTTTCTGGCGTAGAACGAGCGATGACGGCTTTAGTCTCCTGCTACACTGCTTTGCGGTTGGTGGAACTCTTGCCCCAATTTCTGTCGCTCAAAAGCCCGATGCAGTTAGAGCTTGTGAACCAGGAATTGCAGCAGCAGATTGCCCAACGTAAACAGGCCGAAGCCATGCTGGAAATTCGAGTAGAGGAACGTACAGCTGAACTGATGCAGGCCAATGCCGCCTTGGAAGCAGCCAAAAAAGCGGCGGATGCTGCGAATCAAGCCAAGAGCGAATTTCTAGCCAATATGAGTCATGAGCTGCGCACTCCTCTGAATGTGATTTTAGGATTGACCCAGCTCCTCAGCCGCGATAAAACCCTGACCGTCGAACATCAGCGCGATTTGCAAACTATCGGCAGCAGCGGAGAGCACTTATTGACCCTGATCAACGATGTTCTAGAAATGTCTAAGATTGAGGCCGGACGGCTCAGTCGCCATACCGAGATCTTCAATTTACATCACCTGCTGGATGGTTTGGAGGACATGTTTCGCTTCAAAGCTGGAGCGAAAGGACTTCAGCTTGTGTTTGAATACGGCCCAGACTTGCCGCAAATTATCAGAACCGATCAAGGTAAACTGCGGCAGGTCTTGATCAATCTCCTGAACAACGCCATTAAGTTCACGCGGCAGGGCAGGGTGACGTTACGAGTGCAGGCAATCTCAGATCAGTTACCTACCAAACCGGCTTGCCAGATCCAGTTTGATGTTGTAGACACAGGGCCGGGTATGGCCGTTGAGGAATTGGCACGGTTGTTTCAACCCTTTCACCAAACCCAAACCGGGCTGCAATCGCTGGAAGGTACGGGTCTAGGATTGGCGATTAGTCGGAAATACATTCAGGCATTAGGGGGAGAAATCTTGGTTCAAAGTCAGCTCAACCAAGGCAGCCAGTTCTCGTTCTGTATTCAGGCGGATTTGACGGAAATCCAGTCCGTTCAACGTTCGCCAGGGGAGCAGCCAGTGGATTATAAAGGAACTATCGTTGGTCTTGCTTCCCATCAACCCACCCGTCGGATTTTGATTGTAGAAGATCATCTGGCCAGTCGCTTACTGCTGCTGAAGCTGCTCAACCTGCCGGGTCTGGAACTGCGGTCTGCCGAAAATGGACAAGAGGCTCTGACGCAGTGGCAAGCTTGGCAGCCCCATCTCATCTTTATGGACATGCGGATGCCGGTGCTGAATGGCTGTGATGCGGTCCGGCGAATTCGAGACCAAGAGCAGCAATTGAGCGGCAACGGCAGCATTTTAGCGCCAACCAAAATTATTGCTCTGACAGCAAATGCCTTTGAAGAGCAGCGCCAGAACATTTTAGCCGCGGGGTGCGACGACTTTATTAGTAAGCCCTTTCAGTCCGAGGAGGTGTTTGAAAAACTCGCCCAACAGCTTGGTGTGGATTATCTCTATGCTGAAGGTTCCGAAACATTGGATGCCTGCATCTCAAGTTCCTATTCTAATCAGCTGGAGCCGACAATGCTGCGCTTCATGCCAGAGCCTTGGATTCATCAGCTACATCAGGCAGCTCTCCAAGGCAATGACTCGTGGATCACCAAATTGATTCAGGAAATTCCGAAGCCCCACGATACTTTAGCTAAAATGCTCAAGACTTTGACAGACGAGTTTGAATTCGACAAAATTGCTGCCGCCGTAGCTCAGCTTGGGCAAAACCACGGCTAGAATCTGATGGCTCCTCAATCAACTGAATGAATCATGCGAGCAACAAAATTAATCGCCCCATCAACCGTGCCCTATGGACGCTGCACTAGAGGAAAACCAGAAATTTGATATTTTGATTGTCGATGACGTTCGAGATAACATCCGTTTGCTGTCGGATCTGTTGGTTAAACAGGGCTATAACGTTCGCAAAGCTACCACGGGCGGAATGGCGCTACGGGCAATTGAGGCACTAGCACCCGATCTGATTCTGCTGGACATCAAAATGGCTGACATGAATGGCTATGAGATTTGTAGCAGTTTGAAAGCGAATCCATCTACCTGTGCGATCCCGGTGATTTTTCTCAGCGCCGCAGACGAACTAGCCGACAAAGTCAAAGCTTTCCAAGTTGGGGGAATCGATTACATTCCCAAACCTTTCCATTTGGACGAGGTTCTCATCAAGGTAAAAACGCAGCTAACCATTTACCAATTACGTCAACAGCTAGAAGAGTGTGAATCTCAGCTTCAGCAAGCCCTTAATCAACTTAGGGCACTGGGGCAATAGGATTAATAATCAAATGCTCAAACTCGGCAGGATTGACCAAAGTAGTTCACAACTTGCAACAACACTTGCAGCTAAGGGGTTGCGACCTAGGGGGAAGGATCTGCTATCATGGTGAAGCCTTACCACCTGGAGAGGTGGCTGAGTGGTCGAAAGCGGCAGATTGCTAATCTGTTGTACGGTTCGAAAGTCCGTACCGAGGGTTCGAATCCCTCCCTCTCCGTTTTTTAGCTTAAGTTTTACTGGTTTAGCCTCCGGAGTTGCCTTGGGTTGGTAAAACCTCTGGGTTGACAAAACAAAGAGGGAACTTCAAGCCGTGTTTGGTAGGTGCGACCCACAGGTTTCGCCCACGGTTCCTCCCTTTTTTCAAGGGGGCTAGGGGGGATCAGACCAGGGTTTTAAAACACGCCCTAGTGCTATTCTGCTCTGAGCACCTCACATCACATTAAACAATACCAGTGCCACCCCCAGAGAACCCGCAATAATTGCTGTCCCCAAGAGATTAGTTTTAGTAGGCATGGGTTGATGAGCAGGCTGCAACCAGAAATTCATCAATCGCGTCACAAATGGCATGACTATCCAAGTCAGGATCGATGAGGTGATCAAATTATTGACCAACATAGAACTGGCTGGATGCCAATCCTGCATTATTCCTAGTTCGCTAAACAGCAACCCTTGCAGCATCACCACCGGATAAAGCGCCAAAATCACCGCCAAGTTTTGTTTCCAAGCAGGTGGACCCAACCCGAACTGCTCTGAACCCGTTTGGTGGGAAAACCATCCTTCCAGACCAGTACTAAAGGACTTGAACTGATAGGTTTTAAAGATCTTGCGTCCTGATTCGATCAGCTTGTCGCGCTCTTGCGACTTCAACCAGCGGTTCAGATTTTCTGGCGAGTCAAAATGAAGAATTGAGTACCACTTGAGCTGTGAACCCTTGATAGGCGCGCATAGGTCGGTGCGGAGATAGCCTTGATGCCGACTTGCAGCTCGGGTCAGCTTGCTATGCCACCAGCGAAACTCCAATCCCTTGCCCTTGGGAACAATGTGCTCAATCACCAAACTAGCGGTGGGAATAGACTCATTTATGGGAGACAGAGATGCCAGCTCAGCGGTTTTATCTGTAGTGGCTGCCAAACTGGCTATAAGACTATCATTGATGGACTTGATATTGCCAATATCTCTGCCTTTGATCAAAGTCCTGATGCTTTCCCAGATAGCCATTTTCCTGTTCGTCCTCTCGTTCAGTACAGCTAAAATTAAATTTATAGATTGGCCAACAAATTTATATGAAATAATAAATTCAAAATAATTTTTCAATTACATAAAACGCTTACAAAACCATTCTAAACTGCAAGTCAAGCCAAATTTCAAATTAAGTTGCAATTAATTGCAATATATTGATTTCGTTATCGTCGATTGGCGTGCTCTATAGCGGTTCAATTGCTCAGCTAATTGCTCTAATTGCGCTCTAGAAGCAAGCTCGTATTTCAGCCACCTATCCAGCAAAATCTCTGCTTGTCTAAGGATAATCGAGCTACCCAGACTGGTACAGACCTGGTTAGGACAGAAATGTTATATAGAGTACTGAATCAGCTCACCTATCTAAGCCACGATATCTTGTCACATTTCTGGAATGGCTTACCAAACTGTTATTTTTAATTTTCTTTTGGAGACCGTTGGGGAATGAGTGAAAGCACTGAACATGGGATGAATGACCTAGATCTCGAACGTCCTGGCTCGGATCCACCTCCGTCTTACACAGGCTGGCAAGCGGCAGTCGCCCGCTACTTTCGATTTGATTCTTACCGAACGAATTTCCGTACTGAAATTCTAGCGGGTGTAACTACGTTTATGACGATGGCCTACATTTTAGTAGTGCATCCGTTGATCATGTCTGATGCGGTTTTTCTCAATGCCCCTAGAGATCTGTTTCGAGAGCTAGTGATTGTGACTGGTGTGGCCTCGGCAATTGGCACCCTCACAATGGGTTTACTGGCTAAATATCCGTTTGCGCTAGCTCCTGGCATGGGGATGAATGCGTTTTTTGCCTATTCGGTGGTGCTGGGGTTAGGAATCGACTGGCGGGTCGCCTTGGCCGCTGTTTTAATCGAAGGATTGATTTTTATTGCTCTGACGGTGACTGATATTCGTCGCCATCTGCTCACGGCAGTTCCTACTGCCATTAAGGCGGCCACTACCGTCGGTATCGGTTTGTTTCTAGCCTATATTGGGCTGTCGGGGTCAACTGAAACCGGAGGAGCGGGATTAATTATTGCTAACGAAGTGACGAAAACCGATTTTGGTAGCTTTCGTCAACCCGCGACTGTCCTGGCTACGGTCGGTATTTTTCTGACGGCATTTTTGATGATTCGTCGCGTCAAGGGAGCTTTGCTTTGGGGCATTGGAGGCACGGCACTGTTGGGCTGGATCTTTGGAGTTGCGGCTCCGCCCAAGGGCATTGCCGAGGTTCCGGCGTTTCCTTCGCACCTATTTGGTCAAGCTTTTGTCGGCTTGGGTGGCATTAATGCTGGTAATTTCATCGACTTTGTAGCCGTGATGCTGGTGTTTCTGTTTGTTGACATGTTTGACACAATCGGCACCTTAGCGGGCGTAGGCACCCAAGCTGGCTACATTGACGAGAATGGTGAATTGCCGCGTGCTAACCAAGCCCTATTTGCTGATGCCATTGCTACAACTGCTGGTGCGGTTTTAGGAACATCAACGGTTACAACTTTTGCTGAATCGGCAGCGGGCGTTGCAGAAGGCGGTCGAACCGGATTTACCGCGATTGTCACAGCCATCATGTTTCTGGTGGCGCTGCTGTTTGTGCCGATTTTTGAGGCCGTTCCGGCCTTTGCAACTGCTCCAGCTCTGTTGATCGTGGGCGTGCTAATGATGAGTGCGGTGACGAGCATCCGCTGGGATGACTTTACGGAAGCACTGCCAGCCTTTGCTACGATTTTCTTCATTCCCTTTGGTTTTTCGATTGCGGCTGGTTTGTCAGCTGGATTGATCCTTTATCCGTTTGCCAAGCTGGTGAAGGGACGGGCTAATGAAGTGCCGCTCATCACCTGGATCTTGGCTGCTATTTTTATTGCTCGCTTTATCTTCACAACACTGCGATTTGAGTAGGGCGGAATGAAGTAATTGCTGAATTCACCAGATAGGATTCACGAGATGATTTGTCTATTCAGAGGGCGCACTTGATGTGCCCTTTTTTGTTTGCTCTGATTTTGTTCTGTCGAATCATGTTGAACAATACAAAAGAGGGTGAGCAATTACCCACCCCAATGTTCCTATTTTCGTGTGCCTATTTTTCAGAGCCGTGAATCGCCAGCCTATTGCTCTGACTAGCTACAGCGTCAACGACTGAGCGTTGGTCTCGATCAATTTAGCCAGGTCTTGCAGGAAGGCAGCGGCGTGAGCACCATAGATAATCCGGTGGTCGCAGGTGAGGTTAACCTGCATTTGGTTTCGCACACCAAACATGCCGTCGGCTCCAACCACAATCTGCGGGCGAGACGCACCCACTGCTAGAATCGCTCCTTGGCCAGGTGGCAAAATCGCATCAAACCGATCGACGCCAAACATGCCCAGGTTAGAAATTGTGAAGCCACCAGTGCTGTATTCATCGGGCTGGAGTTGCTTGGCACGAGCGCGATCCACCAGATCCTTCCAACGGCGAGATAGCGAGTAGATGTCCATTTGGTCGGCGTTTTGCAGTACGGGGGTAATCAGCCCGCCATCTTCCATCGCCACGGCCACGGCCACATTGATACCAGAGCGGTAGTTGATTCCCTGTTCGGTATAAAACGCATTCACCACGGGATGTTTTTGCAGCGTCATGGCTACTGCCTTTGCCAATAGAGCTGTCATTGTCACACCCTTGGGCTTGATCTGCTTGTATAGCTTGTCCAGACTATCGGTGGTGATCGTGTAGCCGACGCGGAAGACTGGCACTTGCAAGCTGGCGTTCATGTTGCGCACAACCGCCTGCTGCAAGGTGTTGAGAGCCACTACTTGTCCAGGCTGAACCGCAGCCGGAGTAAAGCTGGGGGCTGGGGCTTGAGTGGGGGCAGAGACGGCAGGAACTGGAGCTGGGGCAACCGGAGCAACGCTGGAGACAGGAGCTGCGCTAACTTTACCCGCAGCGGCTTCGACATCTTCGGCCACAATTCGTCCATGCGGCCCACTACCCTGAAGGGTATTCAGATCAACCTTGAGTTCTTTAGCCAGTTTTCGAGCGCGGGGAGACACAATCAGACGGCCACTGGGGACCGAGGTACTACCATTACTGCCATTGCTCTCAAGAGCGCCAGCGGAGACCCCAACCGGTTCAGCAGCGGCAGGAACAGAAGCCACGGGTGCTGCTTCCGGTGCGGCAGGAGCCTGAGTGGCGCGTTGCTTGGCCTGTTCAATTTCGGCCTCGGTTTCTGCGACGAGGGCAATAGCGGCTCCCACGGCCACGGTTTCACCAGCGGGCACAACAATCGTTGCTAAATAGCCTTCATAGAAGGACTCCACATCCATGTCGGCTTTGTCCGACTCGACGATCACAACGGTTTCGCCCTTTTCGATTTTGTCGCCGGCCTGTTTGACCCAAGACACAATCTTGCCCTCAGTCATGGTAGAGCTGAGAGCAGGCATGAAAATCTCTCTAATCACAGCTACACATCTCCACGAATTTCTTCTATGATGCCGTCCCGCAACAGGACTTCGACCTGCATTTTCCGAATCAGATTATCCCCGGTTTCTACGCGGAAAAACCCTTCGATCTGCCCCTGATTCACTTCTTGTTCCATTTCCAAGAGCTGCACCTGCTGAAGCTGCTGCAAGATCTGGTTTTTCTTTTCCAGAATTTCGCTTTTTCGCTGGTTGACCTGCACTTGAATATTGGAAATTTGCTGAGACACGGTTGGATCCGTGGGTTGCGGACTTTGCTTTTGCACCTCCGCGATCATACGTTGTCCTTGAGTTTCTAGCTGTTGCAATTGGCCGTCAAGCTGGTTGATCTGGGCTTGCAATTGCTGCTGTACCTCCTCTTTCCAGCGAGGAGTGACAACGACTTTAACGTTAATGGCTCGCTTTAAAAGCAGATGAGGCTTCGAGATTTCCATGAATGGAGGCTAAGGAACTACGGGTTAGCAAAAAGAAGAAGCAAAAACCAAAGCTGGAAACGTCAGAACATGCCCTCCAATTTCCAGTTTCTGATTTTCTAACGGTTCTTTAATCAATCGAACATCTCGTCAATCATACCGCGATAGCGATCGGTCACGACGGCTCGGCGAATCTTCAAGGTCTGCGTCAACAGTCCATTTTGGATCGAAAAGGGTTCTGACAGTAAGCGGAACGGACCGATTCGATCGTCTGCTCGGTAGCCGGGACGGTTTTTCACTTCTCGGTTCAGCTCTTGCCGAAACAGGTCTTGGACTGGTTTATCTTCTAAGCCAATGATTTGAGCACCGACGGGAGCGGAGTGGGGGTCATCAGGAAGCTGGATGTAGAGATTTTGGCTGGCGGCCCACTGTTGCACCATTTCCAGGTTCGGCACAATTAGCGCTCCCAGTACTTTCTGATCTTGACCGACCAGCATGATTTGATCGACGTAGGGGCTGCGTAAACAGGCATCTTCGATCGGCTGGGGTTCAATGTTTTCGCCGTTTGTCAGCACAATCGTATCTTTGGCCCGACCCGTAATCACCAGATCGTCCTGGTTCGATACCCAGCCCAAATCGCCAGTATCAAACCAGCCTTCTGGACTAATTGCTTTTTTCGTGGCTTCCGGATTTTTGTAGTAGCCCAGCATCACCTGATCGCCTCGAATCATCACTAAACCCTGCTTTTCGGGTGGTAGGGGCCTGCGGGTTTCTAGATCAACAATCTGGGTTTCGGTATTGCGCAGGGGTTGTCCATCTGCACCGCGAATGTTGCGCCAGGGACGGCGAACATGGGTAATCGGTGAGGTCTCGGTCAAACCATAGCCACCCAAAATAGTGATGCCTACGACTTCAAAGAAATCTTCTAGATGTTCGGCAATCGAACCACCGCCGCTAACCAGAAATTTAACTGCGCCACCCACGCCGGCTCGAATCTTCTGGTAAACCAACCGATCTCCGACCCAATGCAGCGGAGCTAACACCAGCGACTGCAAGGCAGCCACAACTCGTTCTGCTGGAGATGGATGCAGATTATCTAGGCTCAGCCCCTGAACAATGCGTCGGGCTTTGATGTAGCGGTCGCTCTGAGTTAGGAAAAAGTGGGCCAACCGCTGTTTGCTGGCAGGCTGTTCGCGGAGCTGTTTTTGAATGCCGTCATAAATCGACTCCCAGAGGCGTGGCACGCCTACCATATAGTGAGGCTTAAAGTCTTTAATATCTTTTTTGACAAAGCGGATGTTGGTATAAGCCTGAGTGCAGCCAAAGGCCAGCACAAAATATTCGAAGGTGCGCTCGTAGCAGTGCCAGATCGGCAAAATACTGAGAACCCGCTCTCCGGGCTGGGGTTGGGCCACTTCATAGGCACCCAGAATTTGCGAGATCAGGTTGTGGTGGCTTAGCATTACCCCCTTGGGTTGACCCGACGTACCGGACGTATACATCAGGGTTGCCAAACTGTCGCGGCTGGGGCGCACGGGCTGAAGTGTGTGATTGGCTCCCAGATCGAGCAATTGGCTAAAGTTGAAGGTCGTGATTTCGCCTAGATCCGGGGGGGTCTCATCGGTGAGCAAAATCACAAACCGAATTGGCAGCGGCGGCAAATACTCGCGCACTTTGTTCAGGGTCTCTAGGTCTTGAATCACCAAACCAATACTGTCACTGTGCTCCAGGATGAACTGCAACTCTTCTCGATCAGCCTGGGAGCCGCGCACGGCGTTGATCGCACCAATGGTCATAATTCCCTGATCGGCAATTAGCCAACGGGGGCTGTTGTCCGAAAACTGGGCGATATGCTCTCCTGGTTGGACTCCCAGCGCCTGTAACCCCGCAGCAAACTGGCGAATAGTTTCGTAGAGCTGGGCAAAGGTGATCTTTACCGCTGGCTGACTGTGGGGGTCGTATAGCGCCACCAAATTAGCCACCTCCGGACGCTGGGCCACGATTCCCCAAATTTCTGGTAGGGCTTGAATCTGGCTATAAGTTCTGCTGTCGGGTCGAGTTGTGCCAGAAGCCTGATCGCGTGTGAGAGTCATAGGATATGTCCTGAATGCTTTGTTTGAAATGACTGCAATGATAAAGCTTGAAATGATAACCGCTGATCGTTAAATCAAAAAATCAAAGTTCTTCTAGTTACTGTTCGTCCAGTAACCGTTTGTCTGGCAATCGTTTGTCCAGTTAACCGTCCGGTGCGGTATGAACGATACAGGCGATGAAGGCAAGTGACAATGGCTGCTGCCCAAGGCTCTTGATTGAGCTACTACTGCAAAATTAACATCGAAGCGCCCCAAAAGCATAAATTCTCTTTATTTTTAGCCTTGCCTGTCGATGCTTAAAATATCAGTGGTTAGAGACAGAAAATGATCTATCCTGTCTGAGTCTGGTTTGATTTGCTTGGTTTCAACCATAATCTTTACAAAGCTGCTTTTGTAAAGATTATGGTTGTAGCTTTGTAATGTTCATGAAGTCATGTCTATAAGGGAGACCATCATGCCCAGAGCTGTTTGGAATGGAGCCGTATTGGCTGAAAGTGACCGCTGTGAAGTTGTGGAGGGCAACTATTATTTTCCACCCGATGCAATTTACGCTGAGTATTTCAAACCTAGCGATACGCACACCACCTGTCCCTGGAAAGGGATTGCCAGCTACTACACGATTGAGGTAGACGGCCAGGTAAATCAAGACGCGGCTTGGTACTATCCCCAGACCAAAGACGCGGCTAAAAACATTGAAGGCTATGTAGCTTTCTGGCGCGGCGTCAAGGTAGAAGCGTGAATATCTCTTAATCAGGAGACAGAATCCTGACTCCAGAATCCTAACTCCAGAATCCTGACTCCTGGATTCTGACAGCAGGCACCAACGCATGAGTTTGCTAGCCTAGAAGCGGGCATACTAAACCGGCAACAGGCGCTCACGGCTTGTTTTGGCGGAGAAGTGCTAGGATGTGAGACTGGTCAGGCTGATCCCTCCTTGCGCTTCACTCGCAACAGGTCGTTAGTTTGATAAAATGCTGCTGATTTTTCCTGTGAGGGACATGCAAGTAAGTCATCCGCCCACTCAGTCTGTGTCTATTTTGCTCGATACCCTTCCCGATCCAAAAGTGTCAGAAGGCGTCTGTCCGCGCCGCACTCGTCAGCAAATCGATTTTTTATTGCTGGCCATCGAAGCGCTGGAGTTGGGCGGTTCCGAAGCATTTCTCGCAGATGTCAAAGAATTGGGGCTGCAAGATGTTGTCGATAATCGAGTTACACTCTGGCGGATTCGAGCCACCAATTCCCTGCGGCGTAATAATCAGCGGCGTCCGCTCAGTTTTAAAGAAGCTAAGGCGCTGGTCGTGATCATCTGTCATCGGGCCAGACGGCTGACGGTGCTGATTCGTCAATTGCTAATGGTTTACGACCAGTTACTGGAAAAGCAGCTTTCTCCTGACCATCACCTGCGACTATCGAATTACCTGGAGCGGTTCCGTGCTCACTTTCGGGCCAGAATGAATCCTAAACGAGCCGGTGTGATTGCCTACAGCAGTGATGAAAAATTGAACGAGTTAGCGTTAGAACTGCTGAGTCAGCTCTTGTTTTGTACTGGCACAGCGGGTGTGCAGCGGCTCTGGAGCAGTTTGTTTGATGGAGAAGTGGAATGACGATACAGCGCCAGTACAGCTTGCCAAACTGTAAGCTGGTTTTGCAGGGGTTGAGCAGCGAGACGGCTACGACCACAAGCGGACGCCCGCTGCTGTCGATGGTGACGAACGTGGAATGTCATTTGGCTGGGCAGAAAGTGCCCCTGACTGGAGGCCGAGCGTTTTTAGACAGCTTGGTGCTAGCGGTGAGTGACTATGCCCAAGGCTATCTGAGCGGCATTCGCCACCTGATCCACCGCGATCGCCGCCAGCAGACCGGATTGGTGCAGATTGAGCAGGTAGGCGATAATCTGCACCGTCTCACCGTGCAGCCAGAAGCAGAGCCAGCAGAGGTTCAAGCAATCGATCTAACCACTGTGCAGTTCTTTGACTTGGTAGAAGCGATCGACCAGATGGTTGCCGATGCCCAAACCTTACCTGACCTTGCTCCCAAGTTAGAGCCGCTGTCTAGACGCTATGTTGTTTCACAGGAACCAATTGCCAAACGAGCTGCTCCGGCAGCCATTGGGATAACTGGCTTGGCGGCTGCCGCGGCCCTGCTGTTCATGCTGCCTGTGCCTGAAGCTCGTCGTCCCCAATCCATCTCAGAAGAGGCTTCGACAGAGCAATCGTCTCCTACGGCCTCTCCAGCCGGTGAGGCAACAACTTCGCCTCCAGCGAGTCCTCCAACGGAGTCACCCACTCCAGAAGCCAGTCCGGAAGCCACTGGCTCACCTGTTCCACCCTCGACAGCGGCGGTTCAAGGTACGGGTTTGAGTTTGGACAATGCTCCCGAAATTACCGATCCAGCTGAGTTGGATCGCCTTACTGTCCAGCTCTATGACCGGTTAGATCTGGACTGGAAGAAAAACCCGACCTTTGATGGAGAACTAGTTTACCGAGTCGGTGTCAACCAAAGCGGTGAAATTGTTGGCTACAAGTTTGCTAACGATGCCGCATTGACCTACCTATCCGATGTTCCCTTGGCGGATGTTCAGTTCGGCTCAACGGCTCCTCCTAGTGACGGCAGTTCCACAGATGCAAGTCCAGATGCAGCAGAAACTGCTCCTAAGCAGCCAATCGCCCAGTTTCGCGTCGTGTTCAAATCGGATGGCGTTTTAGAGGTTAGCCCCTGGGACGGTCAACCGACAGACCCCGAAGTGGAAGCCTCGCCTACGCCGTCACCTTAAAGCCTTGCCGCTTAAACCCTGAAAGAGCGACAAACCGGACTCAAACTTCTGTTTTTAGGCGAGATGATTAGGCGCAAGAGTAGCCCTGAGGGCCAGCCCAGTTGCTGCTAGTGACTTGACCAAAGGTGATGGGTTCGTCTTCGGCAGCATAGGTAGTTTGACCGCTAGTATCTACTGCATAAAGCGGCCAGTCCTCATCACCCATATTGCCAGCCCGAAACAGCACGCGACTGGGGTAGGTTTGGCTCCAGCCCAAGAGCACTGCATTACTGTATTGGATTTGAGTCGGGGCCAGCGTATAGGTGCGGTTGGAGTGCCGCTCCCAAATCACGGCAAAATCTGAAGCCAAGCTGCTGCCAAACATAGACTCAAACTCGCGGGCCAGCAGACGTTCGCCCCCCTCCGACCAAGCCACAGGTATGAGCATGGCAATGGTTCCCGGTTGATTTAAAACAGCATCGGCAACAAAGGGATTATCTGCAAATGGAGCCGCCGGAGTAATGGTTTGCAGCTCTCCCGTCTGTAAATCTTCGACAAAAAGAATACTGGCAATCCGGTTCTGAGTAAAGCTGTTTGAAAGTTGAAGTTGAATGCGGCTGTAGGCGGCATAGTCCCCATTGGGAGAAATCAACGATTGGCTGCGGTAATAGCGAAATACCGGAGTAGAGGAAGCCACCGTTTCAGCCATCATTGCTGTCACCCAATTCCAAGGAACGGGATAGGGGCTATTTAGCGGATCGAAGGGATGGGAATGGGACGATGACGTCATAGGCGGTTGGCGAGAGAGGGCTAGCGAGGTGTAAAAGCAGGTGTAAAAGTAAAAGGCGTAAAAAAGCGTAAACAAAACTGACCGCAAACCAGCAGCCGGACGGACAAGAACTCTATGAAAAAGAATTAAGTTGAAGAAAAACCTAATTTTTAGCCTAATCGGGAAGTAGCAAACGCTTAATGGCTAGCAATAGGCTATAGGGCTACACCGCTACGGCCACCGGACATGTACTAAAACCATTGGCTACAGCCTGTAGCAATTGCATGACTAGCTGCCACAAGACCCAGCAATCCTGGTTTCAGCAATCACCCAACACACCATTCAATCGATGATTTCGCCCAGAATCGAAAATTGCAGCAAGCAAGGAATATGCTGTTGCAGACCCACCTGAGCGTACTTAAAAATTCATGAATTCGCTGCTATCTCTTGTATAGCAACTTGAACTGCTTTCAGCACACCCCCTCACGAAAGTTTTCATTCAGCCGAATTTTGTAATAAACAGGACTTGACAAATTTGCTTAATTCTTGTCAACTAGTAAGCCGACTAGGGTTCACGAATCAGGTTCAGAGTCCAGATTGATAGACTGATGGTGCGGCGAGTTGAGTAAGCATCCCCAAAACAGAATTGTGCCTAAATAAAATTGTGCCCATTGTGCCTGAGGTAAGCATGACTAATTCCCCGACGACCCAAACTCCCGAACCGACCAAGCGGGTTGCTCCTGCACCTGTTGGCTTCAGTTGGGGACGGGCAATATTCACCCTAGTCTGGCGGTTGTTGCTGCTGGGCGTGGGTGGCGGTTTAGCTGCCGCGGTTGGCATTGCGATTGCTCAACTGTATCCAGCCCAAATTCAAGAGCCGCCGCTGGCCGAGAGGCTGTTGCGCAGTTCAGAATCGTTTGTAGGAAACTTGAAAGAGCTACCGCAAACTTGGCGTGGTCAATCCCCAGAACCCAATTCGGAAGTAGCTCCGTCGGTTCCTGCCTCCCCATTACCTTCAGTCTCGCCAATGACGGATGCAGAACGGCAGCAGCTTCAGACTGAGTTAACTCAGCTTCAGGCAGAACTCCAAACCTTGACGAGCACCTCTAGCGAACCCCTAGCCGACCGGGTGCAGGAAATTCAAAAACAGATTCAGGCGATTCAGGAGCGACTCAGCAGTCTTACCACGGCTCCAACCAGCCAAACGTTTGTTGCCCCAGCCACGAGTAGCACCGTCAACGGTGAGCCACAATTGATGGTGACGTTACCCAGCGATGCGTTGTTTGCCAACAAGGAAACCACGCTGGGTCCAGGGACAGAAACAATTTTGAACAGCATTCTGGCCGATTTGCAGCGCTATCCCAAGGCTGCGATTCAGGTCGGTGCCCATAGCGATAATCAGGGGTCGGCTGAGATAGATCGGCAGCGAACACTAGAGCAAGCTAAAGCCGTTCAGCAATATCTGTCTACCCAATTGGATGGTTACCATTGGGTGACAATCGGCTATGGCCACAATCGCCCTTTGGTACCTGATGATTCGCCAGAAAACCGTCAGCGCAACCGTCGGATTGAAATCGTGATCAACCCCAATTAAGCCAATTAATTCAAACTGAATCGCCAAGCAAGAATGGGAAACTGTCTGCCGGTTGCTGCTGATGAAACTGATTTTTTTGGGAACGCCTCAATTTGCGGTGCCTAGTCTAGAACGGCTCCTCGCGCATGAGTCCTTCGAGGTTTTGGCCGTAGTCACCCAGCCTGATAAACGCCGAGGCCGGGGCAATGAGCTGTCGGCATCCCCAATCAAGGCAGTTGCGGTTGAGCATCAGATTCCGGTTTGGCAGCCGCGTCGTGTCAAGAAGGATGCGGAAACACTAGAGAGTTTGCGTCAGGCTGGGGCCGATGCATTCGTGGTCGTTGCCTATGGGCAAATTTTGTCCCAAGAGATTCTCGATATGCCCCGGTTGGGCTGTATCAACGGTCATGGCTCGATTTTGCCCAAATACCGCGGAGCTGCGCCGATTCAGTGGTGCCTTTATCACGGCGAAACCGAAACGGGGATCACAACCATGCAAATGGATGCCGGCATGGATACGGGACCAATGCTATTGAAGGCCACTACACCTATCGGCCTGTTTGACAACGCGCTAGGTTTGGCAAAAACGCTCTCGCAGCTAACGGCAGACCTGCTAGTAGAGACGCTGCTAGGACTAGAGGCCGGTACAATTCAGCCGATTCCGCAAGACGATGCCCAAGCCACCTATGCGCCCCTGATTCAGAAGCAGGACTATCAGCTCGATTGGACCAGATCTGCACTGGCGTTGCACAATCAAATTCGCGGCTTCTATCCTAACTGCGTTACAACGTTCAGAAGTGGTTCTCTGAAGCTAGTGGCAACCGCACCGCTGGGTGGAGTGGATCAAACCCTGCTACCGACCGAAGTGCAAGCGACTGAATCGGAATGGTCCACCTGGAGCAACATGGCCGCAAAGCCCGGAACCGTGATAGGTCTACTAAAAAATCAGGGTGCTGTGGTGCAAACCGGAGCAGGGCTGTTGCTGCTGCGGGAAGTGCAAATGGCTGGAAAGCGGGCACAGGCCGGCTGGGATTTTGTTAACGGCACGCGGCTGCAGGTAGGAGAAATTCTGGGTGAACTGTGAGTTCAACTTGTACAAACTAATCTCAGCCAACTTCTAACTTAATTTAACAAAAACTAAAGAATTGTATTCGTCGCGGGATAGGCACCTAGTTCTATTTCTATACTGATCCCATTAATCTCTTCATTACACCCTGCAAAGGGAGGTGCCAGTATGGTTCATACCTATGAGGTGTTGGTAGACATTCGGGAATATCCAGATATGACCAGCAATGTCTTCCACAGCGAAACGAGCCGGTACGAGATCGATGCAGAATCCAAAGAGCTTGCCACCGGTATGGCACGCATGCAAGCTAGAAGCGAGCATCCCAAATGCACTGAGTATGATGTTCGTGTCACTCGGTTATTGAAATAAAACCCGCACCAACATCGAGTCTACAAAGCGTTACAAAGCTACCAAGTCTACAACAAATCTACAAAGTTTATGGTTGGCTCCAGCAGTGACTGTGTTGGAGCTTTTTATTGGCTGAATCAAAATCCAACTGGTTCTTCTAGAAACTAAAGCTTTAGCCTATCCGAGCGAACTCACGCTTGAACAATCTGAGTCGCCACCCTTCAACTAATGCAATACAGCCTGATCTGAACGTGCCAACTTTTCCATAATTTTACGTATTCTCTAAGTTTTAATGTGTCTGTTGACAATTGTACCTAACCGAGTTTACTACAGTAGGCTGGTGAAGCTAGCCTTTGGTGCTGGCTAACTCTACCCACTGGTCGAGAACTTGATTAGAATGGTCGAGGTATTAAATTTGTCAATTTGTTGTTGGAACTCATGTCAATTAGCAAAAAAGACAATACGCTTAGAGGCGCTCGTAATGTTGGAATTCTAAGCGGTAACAAGCGCATCAACGGTCTTGTCAGCCAAAAAGACAAAGTGGACTTCGTGAGGTTTAGCCTATCTGAGGTCAGTGACTTTGGGCTAACACTGGGTCGGATCAGAGGCCGATCAAGTGCAAGAATTACCCTGCGGAATAGCCAAGGTTCTGTTCTACAGAGTTTCAAGAGTGGCCCCCAAGCCAGGACATTTAACGGGAAGCTGGCCGAGGGTACTTACTTTATTGGCATTCAACGCCTACGTGGAACCGTCAATTATAAGCTGACTGCCTCAGCCACAACCGCCGAATCTGGCGAACTCTTGAGCACGGCTCGCGATATTGGCGTCTTGACTGGAACCTATATCAATCAAGATCTTGTCGGTGCAACCAATACAGGAGATCTCTACAAGTTCACCCTGACCGATATTGCCAACCTCCAGGCTAGGGTCGATAGTTCTGTTGCAGGTACAAAGGTTGAACTGATTTGGGATGGGAATAACAACGGGCTAATCGACAACGGCGAAATTTTGGCCTCTGGCAGTGATTTCTCAGCGCCCTATCTGGCCAGCCTGACGGAAGACTTGCCGTCGGGCACCTACTTTGCGCGAGTTACACCTCTTAGCAGCAGCACATCGACCCCCTATCAACTCAGTCTTGTTGCCACGCCGTTTGGGGGTAGTCCCTTACCAGAGCCAGGAAATACGTTGCCGGTTGCACGAGATCTAGGTTCCCTGTCTGGTACTGTTTCTGCCAAAGAATATGTTGGCAAACTAGATTCAACCGACCTCTATCGATTCACGTTGAACGACATTTCTAATCTTCAGATTAGTGTGAGTGGAACATCGGCCAATACGCAGATTCGGTTAATTCGAGATATTAACGGGAATGGCTTGATTGACAACGAAGAAACTTTGGCCTCTGATACCAGTTTCAGCTCCGCTTTCCTATCTAGCATTACCCAAGACCTGCCGGCAGGTGCCTACTTTGTCAGCGTGGAACCCAGAAATGCCAGTAGTTCTACACTGTACACTCTGAATCTGGTGGCAACTCCGTTTGGGGGAACGTTGTCGTCTGATCCAGGAAACACCTTGCCTACTGCTTTCGATTTGGGTGTATTTTCCGGAACCTTCTCCGCCAAAGAGCATGTCGGGCTGCTGGACTCGGTTGATTTTTATCGATTCACTGTAGCCAACCCTGCCAATCTTCAGGTGAGGGTCACAGGCTCATCTGCAAACACGCGAATTCAACTGATCCGTGACACTAACAGCAATGGCCTGATCGACAATGGAGAAATTTTGGTGTCAGATACCAACTTTAACTCTACGTTCCTGTCCCAGATCACCAGAGATTTGCAGGCTGGTACTTACTTAATTGGGGTGAGTCCCAGAAATAGCAGTGCTCCAACCAATTATTCGCTCAGCTTGACCGTTTAGGGAAATCTTGCTGGGAGGATGTTACTTGCAAACATCCTCTCAAACGACTAAGCAGAGCCAATCGTGATGGATCGATCAGGATTTAAGCATTCAATCAACTAAAGAATTGAAGAACCGCTTCAGCTTGCGGGTTCGCATTCGTAAAAGCGGCAGGTCTGGCAGGGGCCAGAGGGGTTGACGGCACAGCGGACGAGTTCAGAGTGGGCGTTAAACCGACAGGTGGCATCGCCAATCACCCAATGGCCATCCACCCAGCTCATTTCTTCTGGGCGTTTGGCGGATTGAACGTAGAGCGCTATTTTCTGCAAGCGATATTTTCCGGACTTAAACTGATACCGATGCCGCCGCTCTAGTACGGTGTAGGTTTTGCCTTCTAGGTCGAGATAGGCTCCTGGTTGGGGATTCCAATCGAGGCGAATATTGCCGAGGGTTCGCTGCGGGTGATTCAGAATCACCTCTGTTGGTAATGAGTCTGGCTCCATAAGCAACTGTGTTGCGGCTTACATAATTATAAGGATGGTATCGCACTCGCTTCCGTTTCGTCAGATTGAGTCGAGTTGGCTAGAGCAAAATTTGCCTGAGTTGTGGCTAGTTGAGCGGCTAGTTGGCAGCCATTGCCTGTCGAGCTGTATCGGGAAAATCGGAAAATACGCCATCTACACCAAGCGTATAGAACTGTTGGTATTCCGCGATGGGATCGCCGGCATAGGTCGTTGCTAAAAAAATAGCTTCGTTGCGAAATGTGTAGACATGCGTCTGTAAGCCGGCGGTGTGGGCATTGCTCACCAATGGCAAAATTTCACCAGTGAGGTGTTCGCTGCCATTCACTGTAGCTTCAGCTAACACAAAATTGCGTTTCCAAACCCCAATCGCGCTGGCATAGGAGGAAACGAACATGTCGAGACGGTCCGGCATGAGCAGGTCTGCGTAGGTACGTGGGTCATGGTTGACGACAAAATCATAGGGCTGCTGGGATCCTGGCCCAAACAACTGCACCAGCGGTAGCTGAATTCCGGCGACACGCATCAAGCTGGGCAGCGTATCTTTTAAGTTTGTTACCTCAAAGGATTGAATCCAAACGCGATCGGGTGCGGTGAAACGCTGAGCCACTAGCGTTGTAATCAACCGCTGTTCTAACGCCAAGCCAAGCTGGGCAAAGTAGGTTGGATGCTTAGTTTCGGGGTAGATACCAATTTTGCGTCCAGTGGTGGCTTCAACTTGCTGCACCAAGTCAATAATTTCCGATAAGGTTGGAATCTCGAACCGATCGTTATAGGACTGATCGCGATACGGATGCGGTTGCCTAGCCCGTAGCTGCTTGATTTCCGCCAGCGTGAAGTGATGACAGAAAAAGCCTTCCTGCTCAATACCATCGATTACTACCTGCGTTCTACGATCGGCAAAGTTAGTCAGCTCAGCTACATTTGTTGTGTGCAGCAAATTGGGTTCGTGACGGGCAATCAATACACCATCCAGCGTCGCAACTAAATCGGGTTCAATGAAGTCTGTGCCTTGCTCGATGGCTAGTTGGTAGGCGGCTAGGGTGTGCTCAGGCAAATAACCGCTTGCGCCTCGATGGGCAATCACAGTCGGCGGTTGACCGGTTAGGGTGGGATAAGCGCGTAGGCTCATAAATCCTCAAAGATGCAACTGCGGTTCTACCCTTATAGCTCCCAAGCTGCATTCTGGAGAACCACGCGATACCCATCCGGATCTTCAAACGTTACTCCACACCGATCCCAATAGGGGTTATAGGATGCGACCGGCTCGTAGCCAGATGCTTTCATGTGGTCAACGATCTGCTGCCACTCCTGGCGATCAGGCAAATAAAACACAATCAGATGATCGTGCGTTGGTGCACGACCGACTGAATGTCCGCGATGATGGGTGAACTCGAAGTGATAAGGTCCCCCTGCCATCCCAACCATTACCCCATCAAAGCCTTCATGGTTTTCGAAGTGGTCAATAATCTGTAGCCCTAGTCCGTCTGTGTAGAACCGAACTACTGCGTTGAGCCGATCCGTTGGGCGGGCAACCCGCAGAGTTTTGCCTTGCAGCATCAGAGCCTCCGAGCATTTGTAGGGTAATAGCTTATGGCACTAGAAAATAGCACTAGAGAACCGTGAGTTGGTCAAGCGATTTTTGCTGAACGGGTTACTCGATGCTTATCCACGCTGGTATCGCATTCCGGGTAGTTCCGAGACCAACCCCATTAGCTCTAGCCGAGTCAAAGCACTCAATACCGCACTGGTTGCTAGCCCAGCGTTTTGCACAATTAAATCTAGAGAAACTGGTTCTGCGGCAACGGCCTGTAAGACTTGTTGCAATTCAGGCTCTAGGTTGGCGGGTTCTGCCACCGGTGCAGGATGCGACCGGCCAGGACTGGATAAGAGCGAAAGCTGCTCTGTTGTAGGTTGTTGGAGTGTTGATTGCTCAAGGCGAGGCAGAGTATTTAGCATTTCTAGCAATTGGGATTCTCCCAAAATCAGCTGAGCACCTTGGCTGAGCATCTGCAAACAACCTCTTGCCTTGGGGTTGTCTAAAGTGCCGGGTAGGACATAAACGTCTCGTCCGTATTCGTTGGCCAGTCTGGCCGTAATCAAAGAACCCGATTTTTGCGGTGCTTCGATCACCAGTGTGGCCTGACACAAGCCAGCAATGATGCGATTGCGGCGGGGAAAATGAACCCGATCGGGCTGAGTGCCAGCCGGATACTCGCTCACTAATAATCCTTGTTTGGCAATTTGTTTGCTGAGGCCGCGATTGAAGTAGGGATAAACCACATCCACACCGGTTCCCAACACAGCAATCGTGCGTCCGCCGACCGCCAGACAACTTTGATGGGCTTCGGTGTCAATGCCTTCTGCCAAGCCAGACACGATCGTGAATCCGACCTGCGCCAAGGTGGAGCTTAAGCGACGAGTCCAGCGTCTACCATAGTCAGTCGGGCTGCGAGTGCCGACAATCGCGACGGTGGGTGTCATACCCTGATTTTCTAGCCGCTCAACCTGGCCCCGGTAGTAAAGCACAGATGGCGGATCGGGAATTTCAAACAGCCAGCGAGGATAGTCCGGATCGGCAGGAGTCCAAAAGTAGGGATTGGCTTGTTCGTGCTGTTCTAGCAGCAGCTCTGGATCCAGCTTTTGTCGTTCTTTCAAAATCACTTCAACGGTCTGCCAGCCAATTCCCTCCACAGTTTCTAGATCGACAGCATCCGCTTCCCACGCCACTGAAACACAGCCAAACTGTTCGTGCAGACGCTTGAGCAAAATGGTACCAACTCCTGGAATTTGCGACCATGCTAACCAGTATGCGCGTGCTGTCACTGAATGCTCCTTCTGCGTCTGTAAACCACCCTAACCACCGCTCAGAGCATCTGTTGGTCAGGCCGATTCAGCAGCCAACGCCCAGTTAAATCTGCCGTCGCCCCTATCAGCCATTCAGCCGGAACTCGTGTGCTTGAGCCTGTGTCAGCTTCAGTATGCCCAAAAGCATTGACGAGCTACAGGAGGATCTAGACCACTGTCTGCTGCTTGGATTGCTGCTTTGACTGTTGTTTTAGATACTCGAACACGCTCTTGTCTCCAATATCGGGAGGAATGGGCTGAAAGGCTTTTCGGAGAGCAAAAATTACGAATAGCACGGCCCAAGCAGCCAGCAGGATTTTTTCTGCGATGAGGGGCAGAACGCCCAACCAATGGCCAAGCAGCAGCAGCGGCACAATCAGCGTTAAGAGTTTGGTTTCTAACCGATTAAAACAAAATGCTTCTTTGAAAAAAATGCCCGTCAAAGCAGCGAAGGTGAAGCCAACGCCCAAAATGGTCTCTGGATGCTGATACACCGTGACAGCAAACGGTTCGGAGTAGAAGTGGGCCACCGACAAGGATGCTACTGTACCAATCAACCAAAAGATCTGGAGTGCTCGATGCAATGCGGCCAGATAGATATGGATGGTTGCTAAACCCACCCCTAGAGCAACCGTAAATAGGGTGTAGAGCGGAGTCACCGCCATCTGCACGGCTGGATCATTAGCTCGCCAGAGCACCAGTGTTGCCCCAATGGCAAAACACAGGGCGGCTACCATCAGTCCGGCTCGATAAATTACCACTCCTCGTCGATCCGCAGCGGTAATTGTAAATTCGCCAAATTGCCCCTGGTAGACTACAAGTTCTATCGATTCCGTCGCTGCACTCATATGCATCACCTTGAGTCCTTCATTCCCTAGGATACTGTGAAGCAGAGAGCGCAGCAGAGAGCAGTAGTGAAAGACGGAATCTTGAGTTTTGAGTGTGCTGCGATCAGCAGAGGGGTAAGGCTGACAAGAAGCGAGGGGCAGGAGCCGCTTGGCCTTGGATGCAACACGGACTCGCCAGGTCGGGCAGAGATTGGCCTGCCGGGTTGGAGGAAACCGCTAGCAGCCCACCAGCCCATTTGTCCTCGTTCTTTAATTTCCACCTATTTGCTGTCGATACTCAGCAGTTCCACAATCGCCCGGTGCTCTTCGGGTGGACTAGCCGGCATGATTTGACGAGTATCCGTAATCAACCAATCGAGGGCAGCAGCCTGTACATCGATCGCGGCTCCCGTTTTATCGACGCAGTAACGACCGTACACTAGCTTATCCACCAAGCGCACCCCCGGCCCCAAGCGAGAGTATTCAAAGATCACGCTATTATCTACTGTGGCATTGCTACAAATATGGCAGCTTGGGCCAATCATCGCCGGACCAATAATGGTGGCACCATCTTCAATCCGGGTCATGCCGCCGATGTAAACTGGGCCTCGAATGTCTACCTTGTCCCAATTCACGGCTACGTTCAGGCCAGTGTAAATTCCCGGCGCAACTTCCTGTCCTGGGATTTGCACATTTTTGATTTTGCCGCGCAACACATCTCGAATGGCTTGCCAGTAGTCGGGCACTTTGCCAATATCCACCCATTCAAAGTTCATGGCAATGGCATAGAAGGGAGCACCTGCCTGCACGAGCTTAGGAAAAAGCTGGCCACCAATGTCATATTCCACACCCGAGGGAATGTATTTGAAAATCTCTGGTTCAAAAATGTAAATCCCGGTATTGATGTTGGTGCTCAATGCCTCGGCCACTGAGGGTTTTTCCTGGAAAGCTTTGATCCGCCCCTGCTCGTCGGTCACCACCACACCATAGCTAGAGACTTCTTCTCGCGGCACGGTTTTGGTCACAACAGTAGCGATGGCTCCCTTCTCCCGATGTTGACGCACTGCTTCGGTGAGATCGAGATCGATCAGCGCATCACCACAGAGAACCACAAACGTATCGTTAAAGAAGGGGTTGAAATCCTGGATACGTCGCATGCCTCCGGCTGAGCCTAATGCTTCTCCAATTAGCTCGCCATCAACAATCCGGCCCTCGAACGAATAGGCAATTTGCACGCCAAAGCGTTGACCATCCCGGAAGTAATTTTCAATTTCGTGCGCCAAATGGCTGACATTGACCATGATCTCGTTGAAGCCATGCTGCCTCAAGAGTTCGACCAGAAACTCCATTACGGGCTTTTGCAGGATCTGAATCATTGGCTTAGGGGTGGTATAGGTGATTGGACGAACCCGCGTCCCCTTACCGGCTGCCAAAATCATGGCTTTCATAAACTTCTAGTCCTCTTCAACCTGAGCTGTTGACACTGGATGCACAATACTGGATGCGCAATGCTGGATGCACGATAACAACGCAGTTAGCTCTCTCCAGTTTTTCATAATCTTTGAAAAAGATCAGATCGGCTACGACAATTTTGTAGAATTCACATCCAATTCACACTACAAGCAAAACTCAACGAAATCATGATGATGAATTTCGCAAGATTTCAATCAATCTAACGGTGGTAGAGCTGCATCCGGGGCATCGGTATCTTTCGAGGGAGGCACCAGACTGCGAATGCGCAGATCTTGGTAAAACTCTTGCTGTGCCAGCTCCACTTTAGATTGGGCTGACAAGAATAATAGTGCCCAAAACACGCCCACCCTATCGTGAATGGTTGGGGCATGGGTGGGGGCATGAACTGTGGAAGCAGACGGTTCGCTAGATTTGGCTTTTGCTGAGCTAGGGGATGGCGTTTCGATCTGAGCAGCTGACCAAAATTGCAGCAGTGATTCAAAATCTAGCCAGTCTTGTTCCTGATTGACCTGATTGAACTGTTGCCAATGCTCAGCCAAAAATGTCTCTAACACCGCCGCAATTTCCGACAGATTTTCTTCATGGGCCAGTTGGGCAATGGCTCGCATCGCTTGGGTGCGCGATTGAGGTCGGGGCCGCCGCACCGATCGCCGGGGTTTGGGATCCGCCATCGCTGTCGCGATCAGATTGAGCTGAGCAATCAACTCCTGCAAGGTGACTTGCCGCTTCTGCACTGGTGGGGCTGTCGCTCGACGCCGAATTTGCTGCTCCAATCGCATTAGAAGCGGACGGTCCAGGATGACATCTTCTAAAAACTCAGCCGGTTCTGCCTCGTTGGTATTGTCAGACTCCAAACGAGCTAAACTATCCGCCTTCAACAACAGCAAAATCGAAGCATAGAGAAATGCTTGTCCAGATTCAAACAAATCTGCCTCATAGGGTGGCCGCCCTGTTGAACCTGCTTCTGTGGCTTCCGTCGGCTTTAACTTACTCAAGAAGCGATCGATCACCTCGATCACCTGCACATCCCAAGGGTCAATCTCTCCCCGCTCTGCCAGATCGATCAGTAGAGCAATGGCGTTCTGAGCCAGGGAAAGAGTCATGGCAAGTTGGCATAACGGCTACTACCTGATACTAACGCGAACAAAGTAAATTGCCGCCAGAAAAATTAGCCCCAGCAAACAGAGGGGGACCCAAAGACTCCAAGGGTTAAGGGGGTCAAAAAAGCCTGAGCCATTCATTTGCTTAAGTGGATGCTTAAGTGGATGCTTAAGTGGATCTAAACTTAGGTAGCTGCCGTTGATTTTTGACCATTGCCTGCAACCGCTCCAAGGGATATTCGGCAATGAAGCTCTCCCAGGATTTTGCATAGCCTGCAGCGTTGTAGACGTAGAGGACTCCCCCAACGGTGCGGCTAGAGGTAATCAAATCAAGTGCTCCAGCTAGGTTCAAACACTGAGTAAACTCATTTGGAGTAGTCATTTTTACAGTTTAGGTCCAAATTATTCTTTTAAGGTTAAAGCGAAGCAGCTAGACTGCCAGAACAAAGTAGCGATGGCAGGTACCGCTTACATCAGCAATCCTGCAACCGAACCACAGTCAGCCCTCTCTAAAGAGGCATACCGGCTGGTGTGACTCAGATTGCCCTGATCTAAAGTACTTAGATCTTGCCATGTTTGCCGTAATTTCGCCGCTAAGTTGGGGGACAGTAACATTTCTTAAGGTATCAAATGTCAGTGGGCTGCTTTTATGAAGCTCTGTTACTACCTATCCGATTTCTCTGACTACCTACAAATCAGTAAACTCGTCAGAGTTTTTGAATTTCAAAACTCCGAAGGGTTTTTGGATAGGCTCTAATGGCCTCTACTAGCTTCATAGGATCAGCTCTTGATTCCGGATGCGGCAATTCCGCGAGTGAATTGGCGCTGGCAGGCTATGAACAGCAGTACGATCGGTAGAGTCGAAATTACAACTGCTGCCATCAGCAACGACCAATTGTTGGTAAACTGCTCCTGAAATTCGGCTAAGGCAAGCTGAACGGTCCGCAACTCCGGCCTGGTAGTGAATACCAGCGGCTTAAACAAATCGTTCCACTCTCCAATGAAGGTGAAGAGAAATAGGGTCAGCATGGCGGGACGAGCCAACGGCAGAATTACTCGAACCAAGATTTGCAGCCGAGTTGCCCCATCCAGAGCGGCAGCTTCCTCTAGCTCCACAGGAATGGTCTGAAAAAACTGTTTGAGCAAAAAAATGCCAAAGCCATTAGCCGCAGTAGGCAGAATTAGCGCGCCGTAGGTGTTGATTAAATGGCCCGTTTTCAGGATCAAGAAAATTGGAATTACTAGGAGCTGAAACGGAATCACCAGGGTAGCCAAAATCACCAGCAAAACGGTTTGCTGTCCCCAAAACTTGAGGCGAGCCAAGGCATATCCCGCTAGGGTGGAAGTCAGAATCTGGAAGCCGGTCACGGCCAGCGCCACCAGCGTTGAGTTGGCAAAGGCTAAGAGAAAATGGCCCCGCTGCCATGCGGTTTGTAGATTGGCCAAGGTCCAGCCTTCGAGCAATGGGGTAGCACTAAAGGCGGCTCTCAGCACCACAACTAGGGGCAACAAAACTAGGGCTGCGCCCACTAGCAGGAGCACCAGATTCAGCGCCTTCAGAAAACGAGTCAAAAAACGAGTCAAAAAATGATCAAACTGCATCTCTGTCTTTCTAGAGATCCGAACGGGTAGGGCTTAATTCATCATTGAAGCTTATGGGTCGCTTCATTAACTAGAGTTTGATTCGATGGACAGGACAGGCTTGTGAATATTTGTTTTGACCCGGTAAGGTGTAATCTGGAATCATCTAAGTATTTGAACCCAGACGCCTAGTTTGAATGCTTTAACTAAGTTGATAGTATCCATAGAAATCGGCACATTTCTACCGAAGAAACGAGGGACTTTATGCAGCAGCTTGAGATCAGCCCTGACATTGATTTTCATAGCGAAACTTACAAAGACGCCTACAGCCGCATCAATGCCATTGTGATTGAAGGCGAGTTGGAAGCCAACGCCAATTATCAACGGCTCGCTGAGCTACTGCCAGAATCAAAAGATGATCTGCTTGGCTTAGCAAAAATGGAAAGCCGCCACATGAAAGGGTTTCAAGCCTGTGGACGCAATCTTCAAGTAACTCCCGATATGGAGTTTGCCAAGCAGTTTTTTGCGGAGCTGCACCAAAATTTCCAAATTGCCGCCGCTGAGGGCCGAATTGTCACCTGTTTGTTGATTCAGTCGTTGATTATTGAGTGCTTCGCGATCTCGGCCTACAACATCTACATTCCAGTTGCCGATGACTTCGCGCGCAAGATCACGGAAGGGGTGGTCAAAGACGAGTATTTGCACCTGAATTTTGGCGAAGAGTGGTTAAAGGCTAACTTTGAGTCTTCTAAGGCCGAGCTAGAAGAAGCCAACCGTCAAAACCTGCCGATTGTTTGGCGGATGCTCAACCAGGTAGAGACCGATGCCCGCGTCCTGGGTATGGAGAAAGAGGCTCTAGTAGAGGACTTTATGATCAGCTACGGTGAAGCCCTGAGCAATATCGGCTTTGGTCCGCGTGACATCATGCGGATGTCGGCCCACGGACTGGCTGCTGCTTAAATGGTTTGATTCAGATCTATAGAATGTTTAGAAGGCGATCCATTGGGTCGCCTGTATTGTTGCCCTATTGCTGTCATATTGTTGCTATCAAATCCATCACCCTAAATTCGCTCGAATCGGTAGGTGGCGATTTGCCAGGGGTTAATCGGACCAGAAGCTGAAGTCGGTTGCTCTAGCAGATCAACTCGCGTGCCGTTAGGGTTGATCACTTGTCGCAGGGTTGCGCCCAAACCATTCTGCCAGTTGAGGGTGGTGGTCATGCCGTGCGCTTCGTAGCCGCGCAGAATCAAGTGATTGGGATTGTCCTCTGCTGGCTTGAAGGCCGAAAGCAGGAAATTGCTGGGCAGCGACAAGAAGTCGCCGATGGGCGGCAGGGTGATTCCGCCCCGGCGCTGTAGGGAGTTGGGTGCTACTACCAGTACCCGCAACGGCTGATTCAGCTCATAGCCGCGTCGCACAGTTTGGGCGGTTTTCCAGTCGCGGTCGTGGGGGTAAACGGCATAGGTGAACTGGTGCTGACCCAGATCGGAGTTGGGGTCGGGCCACTGGGAGCCGCGCAGGAGGGATAGTCTGAGCTGGTTGGGGGTGGCGTCGTAGCCATGTTTGCAGTCGCTTAAAATGCTGACGCCGTAGGAGTCGCTGCTGGCGGTATCGCTGAGGTCAGCCCAGCGCAGGGCGGGCACTTCCCATTTGGCTCGTTCCGCCGGGGTTTGGGGTCGGGTGGTCCGCTGGATTACCCCGCAGGGAATCTCGTAGGTGGCACGAGCCGCATTCATGTTGAACGGAAACGCTGCTTTGACCAGGACATGGCGTTCCTGCCAATCGACCTGGGTGTTGATCTTGAGTACAGACGAGCCTTTGTCCAGGATGTAAACCTGAGTGAAGGTGGAGCGACCGATGCGACGAATCACCTGGATTCGGGTGGTGAGACTGCCCTGATCTGCGTAGACAATTTGCTGCAATTGAGCTGGCGGCAGCGGATATTGGGCGTAGTTGGGAGCAATATCCCAGGCATCCCAGTATTGGCCCTGATCGCGGAAGGCTTGCAGCTCGTTGCCGCCTCGGCTGAGCAAATCGCGTTGGTAGGTTTTATCAAAGAGCTGGGACAGGTTGCCCGTAGCTCGATCCACCGCGACGCGCAACCGATCGTTTTCCAGGACGAAGTTGGTATTGTTTACCGGCGGCACCGGATTGCCCGTACTGCGGGGCAGCACCCAGAAGCAGCGGTAGCCGATCGCTGGCACAGCTTCTGCCTGAAAGAAAATTTGACAGTAGGTTTGGCTGCCTTCTCGCCAACAGTGGGGCTGGGAGGGGATTTCCCGTCCGTTCAGGTTCCAAATTTGCCAGAAACAGGCGCGCTCATCCTGGGTTTGCTGCATCGAAACCGTCACGAGTTCGGAGCGAGTCCAGCTCAGTGGGTTAAACACCACAACTAAGCGGGCCTGCGGATGGGGTGGAGCTGAGGGGTTGATCTGGGCTGCAATGGCCTGCATCGCCTGTTGCCGAACATTCCATCCGGTATCTAGGGCCGCCTGCCAGTCTCGATTGGCATCGACAAACACTTGCGGAATGGATGTACCGGGCAGAATATCGTGAAAGTGGTTAAACAAAACTTTTTTCCAAGCGGCCTCTAGCTCGGCTTTGGGATAAGCAGCCCCTGTCAGCAGCATGCTCAGAGAGGCAAACAGCTCTGCTTCGTGTAGCGTGTCTTCGCAGCGGCGGTTGAAGCGCTTTTGGTCGGCATGGTTGATGTAGCAGCCGCGATGAAGCTCTAGGTAGAGTTCGGAGTTCCAGACGGGCAGGGGGCGGGTGGGGGACGAGGCAGGAGCGGTTTGTTGGCGCAGAGTGTTGAGATAGGCTTGGGCGGTGGTGAATTCGAGTTGGGGGAAGAAGGGGGATTGCTGCCAGCGGCGGGTCAGTTCTAGCATGTCGCGGGTGGGGCCACCGCCGTGATCGCCAACGCCAAGCAGCCAGAGGGCCGTGGAGAGGCCGGTTTGTTGTTCCCAGAAGCAGCTATAGCGGGCCATTTTGACTGGGTCGATGCCTTCGCCGATGGGAGCGGAATGGAGGCTGAGTACCTGAGTGCCGTCAGGCGATTGCCACTGGTGGAGTTGGTAGGGAAACTGGGTGGTATCGTTCCAGCGCAGCTTTTGGGTGACAAAGGAGTCCACACCGCCCTGTTGGAGGAGTTGGGGCAGTTGCCAGTTGAAGCCAAAGGTATCAGGCAGCCAAGCAATGGTGCCCTGTTGACCGAATTTCTGCTGGAGGTAACGCTGGCCGTAGAGGAGCTGGCGAGCAATCGATTCGCCGTTGGCAATATTCAGTTCTGGCTCGATCCACATGGGTGCTATGGAAACATCCCAGGTACCGGCTTTCACCTTGGCCTGAATCGCGGCAAACAGAGCGGGGCGGTTCTGCTCTAGCCAAGCGTAGAGAGCTGGAGTTGTATGACAAAAGATGAGTTCGGGGAAGTCTTGCTGCAAGTTGAGCACCGACCGAAAGGTGTTTTCCGCCACCTGCCAGGTCTCGTTCACCGGCCACAACCATGCCATATCCAGGTGAGCATGGCCTACGAGCTGCAATCGCCGCTGTTTGACTAGATCGCTGAGGGGTTTGAGCTGTTCGCGCAGTTTTGCCAGCCCAGCATCAAAACTCTGACGGTCGGTGACGCTTAAAACAGACCAGGGCAGTTGGACCAGAGCCGCGGCCAGATTCGCTAGTTTTTCCGGCGCGAAGGCATTGAGGAATTCCTGTAAAACGGCCAGTTCGTCAGCGACAAAGGCGGGTTCGGCGGTGGGATTGACGGCCTGCGAGGCCAGCTCATAGAGGCAGGTGGCCCGCACCAAGGCTCCATTGTCATGACCGGGACTTTCCAGCCGCAGCAACACATCTACCGTATCCCCGATTTTGACGGCTCGACTCAGCAGAATTCGGGTGGAGCTATCGAACAGATCGCCCTCCTGCACCAGTTTGCCGTTGACATAGATCTGTGCCCGCTCTGCCCACCACAGCAAGGCCAGCCGCAAGCTTAGCCCCTGGAGATAATAGCCCTGCAAATTGTGCGGCACCCCGATCCGTTGCCCCAGCCACAGCACCCGCCGTCCCTTCGGCCAGGTAATCTGATTGTTTGCCGTCGGAGCCACCTGCGCCCAGGTTTGCCAAGCCGATAGCGCTTGTGCCAAGGACAGATCGCCAGAGTGGCTGCGCCAGTTGACCTGAACATCGCGCTGGTTGAGTTGCCGCAATCGACGAATCGTGTCGGTAATTTGGCTATTGGTCGCGGAATTCTGCACAGCAGAAGGAATGGCTGAGTAGGTCATATTTCCGGTTAAGATCAGGGCAGTGCTGCTGGAAAACTAGGGTTGAAAAACGGGTACTGGAAAACTAAGTCTAATGATTGGCTAACAGTTCTGCCACCGGGTTGCTCCCCCTGGTTCGCCTCAATTGCTACTCCAGCCTGGCTGCTCTCGTTTCTCGGTGTCAACCATGTCCGGACACTACCAAAGCAAAGTTTTTAATTTTCTGCTGCGGCAATCGCTGCGGCTGCAAACGCAAACAGCACAAACTTGGCGACACTTAAAGGTGGCAACGGTCTGGGGTGTGCAAATTTTGCTGTACCCAATCTATCTGGGATTTCAGACGACACGATTGATTGGTAGACAGCTTCAGCAGGCCGCTCGTCAAACCGTACCACGCCTGCGGGCCGCAACCCAGGCGATTGGGTCATCGGGTTCCCTATCTGCCGATACCCCGATCCGCAAGACCTTGGCTTCCCTAACTTCGGTGCAGGTGAATTTACCCGGCAGTCAAGACATTCTGTTGCTTCCGGCGGAATCCGAGTCGAATCTGGAGCGGGAGCTGGCCCTCTATGCGCGGCAGCATCCCGATCAGCCCACGACGATTCAGATGAAGCCAGTTAGCTCAGCCGCCGTTGCGATTGATGCGAGCGCTGCTTCGGTACCGGATGTATCGGCAGTCCGAATTCAGGGGATTGCCTCCCTATTGGAAACCGGCAGTCTGGTTCTCGTGACGACGCGCAACCAGATTTTAGATATCCTGACTAGCGATCAGCAGGCCGAATTAACGCGCCGCATGGTCTGGGAGCTAGCCAGCTATTGGCGACGGCGACGACTCACCACCCCCTCCCAGCCGCCGCTCCTATCCAACTATTTACCGCTGGCTAAGGTCCAACCCAATGCCCTACCGCCGATTCGTTTGTTGCAGGCAATCATGGCTTGGATGCAGCGGGGTTCGGTAGCGGTAGCTCTGAATTTGTTTCAGGAGTCGCGTCTTGTCTATGAAACAGGTGGCCTCTTGTTGCCAAGCAGTTCGGTTGGTGCAGGGATGAAATCGGCCCAGCCCGCTTGGGTCGCCGTCGAAGCTCAGTTTTATGACTGGCTAGAACGGGCCGGAGAAACCGCCAGCGCTCTGCTGATTGCCGGACTCTCCGCCGGACTCGATGCCTTCAAACAGACCAGCTTCCAACGCAACGGGGGACAGCTTCAACCCGCTGAGTTCACCCCTGCGCCGCTTGGACAGCCGGCCGATTCCATCTCCGCTCTGCCCAAAGATCTGGCAAACGATTGGTTCGCCCTGATCGACCACTGGCTGAGTCAACTTCCCGGCCTGAGAGAACAGCCACCAGCCCTGCCAACCCAGACCACGGCCCCTCCCTGGTTGACGATGGACGATCTGTTTGAGCTGCCCAATGCCGCTCAGGGCACTCGTACCATCACTCCGCCTGCCCCAACCAGTAATGCTGCCGCAAGTGATCCCATAATCAACAACAACCGCAACTGGCTCAAACATTCGCTGCGCCGAATTTTGCCACAGAGCTCAGCCCTCCGCCCGGTTGATCAGACCAATTGGGAACTGATCGATACCGCTGCGCTAGAAAAAGCGGTCAAATCTAGATTGGCAAATTTAAGTCAATCCAAGTCCCCCAACAATACAGCGCTAGTGCAATCGTCCTCAACTAATTTGCCAGCGCCATCTGCCGAGGAATGGGACTCCGACCTGCATCAGGCTCCAGCGTCTGCCTGGGCACGCCATCCCCTCCAGCCACCTTTGTCCTCGCTGGATACAGCCAACGAAGAAGAAGCCGCTATGATGCCGCCAAGCTGGATTGAGGCTGAGGCTGAGGTTGTTGGCTATGTCAAGCATCCCCTAGAGCGCCTGCTGGAATGGAGCGACAAAGGCATGGCTTGGATCGAGAAATGGATTGCTCGGATTTGGCGATGGGTGACCCGCAAGTCCTGATTCTCTACCCTCGACTCTTCATCACCAACTCGCCCTGCGGTACAGGTGGAGCCGTGGCCGATTCGGCAGTGATTAGGAGCTGACTGGGAGCCGTTTGGCATCGAGCTTCCGAGATGGACCAGAGAGTTGAGACTGTGCCGTTGGTCCCTGTGTTGAACTGGCCGCAGTAGGCAGGATTTTTGGAATTTTTGGGCATGGCCCAGAGGCGATAGGCTTGTCCTTGCGGCAGTTGTGGGAGATTTTGCGCCACGACGAGCACCTGCTGCTGTTGGGGAGTAATCACGATGCTGCCAGAGGCTCCGACTGCGTTTTCTGTTCCTTCCAGGGCATAGATGCGAGCATCGGGCTGTTGCAGAGCTGCAACAATCGGACGATTGGTTTCGACTTCTTGACGCAAACGCTGGTTTTCTAATCCCAGAGCCAGCAAGGCCGCCGCGGCAACGGCTCCACCTAGTCCCCACCAGTGGATAGCAGGGCGGGGTTTGATCGGCTGGGGAGGCTCTGATTTGTCTGGTCGCAGTCCAGCATGGGTGGGGTCAAACAGGCGCGGCAGTGGTTCGTCGGCTTGAGCAGCGGCCAGAATTGCCTCCCGTAAATGAGCGGGGGGGTCATGTTCCGGTACATCGTAGGGAATCAAAGCCAATACCTCCTGAAGGCGATTGACCTCCTCGGTCAATTCGGGATGCTCAGACAACAACTGCTGCAACGCCTCAGCTTCCTCTGGACTGAGGTTGCCAAGCGCGTAGCCTGCAATTAAGTCTTGCCAATTGTCGGGTCGCGCAGAACGGGTCATAGCACAGACGTTAGATATAGTCTTGTAAAGTTTGTCGAAGTTTGAGTAATCCTTGCCGAGAGCGGGTTTTGACAGTTCCCAGGGGAATGTTCAGCCGCTTGGCGATTTCCGACTGGCTCAGCCCTTCGTAGTAGGCAATTTCCAGCACTTGACGTTCGGTTTCTGAAAGTTGGGCTAGGGCATCCCGAATCAACTGGGCGCGCTCTCCGACGGATGCCTGCTCTAGGGGCGTAGTGGAGCTAGGTTCGGTGCGGACAATGCCTTGCAGCCGCTGAATTACCCGCAGTCGAGCACCTTTAGACCGCAGTTTGTCAATGGCGCGAGAGCGGGTCATGGTGGTGAGGAAGCTACTTAACGATCCGCGGCTGGGATTGTAGGTGTTGCGCCGCCAAAGCGTCAGAAACACGTCCTGAGTAATGTCCTCCGCCTCTTCAGAGTTTTCCAGAATCTTGAACGCAAGGCTGTAGACCAATTTGGCATAGCGGTCATAGAGGATGCCGAGGGCATGCACTTGCCCTGCTGCCAAAGCAGTCAGCAATTCCAGGTCAGATGATTCGGATGAGATTGAAGCGGCTGTGGGTCTAAGCGCAGAGGAATCTGGATTCATGTGCTTTCCTAGAACAGCTCCGAGATTGGGCGGGGAACAGATAATTCATGATCATCTGCCATGATTTTAAAAAGGATTTGCATGATCATCTGCGGGCTACCCGATCTCGCTTAACTCTCTGATATACGCAAAACAGGCTCCACTGGATTCACAAACTGGATAGCTGCACTACAACTTTTCATTGCAACACCTGAGCAGTCTTCCACGCCTTGGGTTGCTGAAACTGGTAAATATCGCGGATCACCTGTGCCCAACTCGCTCCTAAAGAAGCCAGAATCTGATCGCCTTTGGCTTTGGTGGCCACAGTTGGATCGCCCAGTACCCCGCTGCGGCTCAGATCGCGGGTGGTCCAGGCAAAGGGTAACTGGCCTTCCATGCTGAGTAAACTTTGGGAGGGTAAATCCTGCGGATATTCGCGCACAGCCGCCGCCATGTTGACCTGCTCTGGCAAAATCGACAGCAACAGGCTGGTTTCTGCATCGCCAGCGTGAATGCCCAACTCCAACTCCTGTTCTGTCAGTAACTCAGCAGCCACATTTGGCACGCGCCACACAAATAAAGGAAACACCATCAAATCTTCGTGCTGCTGATGCAAATCCCGCGCCACAATCTCCATAATCTGCGGCTGGCCGCCATGTCCATTTACTAAAGCAAACTTGCGAAATCCCGCCCGATACAGGCTCTGTCCTACTTCCATCAGTGTTGCTGTCAGGGTGGCGGCAGTTAGGGTAATTGTACCCGGAAAGTGCCAGTGCTCGTTGGATTTGCCATAGTAGAGCGGCGGCAGCGCATAGGCCGGCACGTCGGCTTCTAATTGTTCGAGGGCGTTTCCTAAAACAGCCACACTAATTGCCGCATCCACAATCAGCGGTAAATGAGGACCATGCTGCTCAATCGCACCCACCGGCTGCAAAATCACCACATTCTCGCGGTCGGGCATTTGATCAATGTCGGTCCAGGTGAGGTAGGGGAAGAAACGCTGAGGTGGAATAAAGCTGTGCATAGGGTTGTAAATGGGACGATGAAGTTAGAGGTTGTTGGGGAGTCAGGAGTCAGGAGTCAGGAGTCAGGCGTCGGGAGCTAGGAGCCAGAATGAAGACAAATCTGAACCATGCTCATGCAGCAATCAGAAGAGGTTTAGGACTTTGAATCTTATCTCCTTACTGATTCAGAAGTTATTCAAAGTCATGTTCTCTAAAGCATCTGAACGGCAAGAGAGTTTGCCTTAAGCCTGGGAGTTTTTGTGTTCGTTTGTGGCATCGCCCATCCGTTGCCGAAGCACGGACTAGTCAAGCAAGTACACTCATGCGCTTGCGTTCCCGCAGGGTAGTGTGCTAACGCTCTTCTCGTCTGCGACCCTAACTCCTGACTCCTGACTCCTCTTCCTGATCGGATCTTATCGGATCAACATCGTCATGTATTTGTCTCGGCCAAAGAGATAATCCAGATTTGCACGCTAGCATGATCGCCTGCATCTAGCAGTTCGTTAAATTCAGTAGTCATATTGTGTAGCCTTGCTTGTGTTGATTTCAGTCAAGAAATCGCTCAAGGCGCATGCCTGACTTCAGAGACGCATCAAACGAGGCTGCCTAGACAGTGCCGTTGCACAGTACAATCAACACAGCCTTGCTTCCTGCTCATTCCAGGAAGTCAGGTGAGCTGGTCCTTAAGTGGTAGGAACACTTTTGGATCAGCGCCCGAGTAGTCTACCTTGAGCGGGTATACTAGCCCTCTTCGGGACCGAAAAGCACTAGTAACGCAAAGCATAAACTAAAGCATCGAGAAACACAAGCGTGTGAGTGCAATTGTTAACGGTTGCTGAACGTTGCCTACAATGGAACCACTCGCTTAGCTCAAACCATTGCTTCACAAAATGTAGGGGTCTGCTCAGAATTTTGTGTCAATCCAGCGTTTGACTTCGCACTTCTCTCACCTACAAACCAATTGCGGGCTAATCGGGAAGTCTGCTGTAGGTGCAGCCTTCTCGCAGAGTAGCAGACGAAGCAAGAGGTGATCAGCTATACATTGTCTAGTCTGCGAAACATTGAGTATCACCTGCCCGATCACGATATGGTTTAAGCAGTCATCATCTCGCCCAGATCTAGCCAAATCTAATCGCCCACCGACTCTAAGCCCTTGTGCTATTGTCAAAATAGAGTCTCGTCAATCCGAGGAAGCTATGGTTAGGCGGGGAGTAATTTGCTTGGGAATGCTGGGCATTGTGGCAATCGGTGCCCTGTCGGGAAAGGCGGCTGAGTTGCCTAGTGCTGAACTGCCCAATGTTGATTCTGCTGCTCTAGGAACTAGCAGAAATCTGCCTTGGTCAGAGCCGGTTCAAATTGACGACCCGTTTGAAGGCAGCTTTGTCGGTGTATTTGACCGTAACTACTTTTACGATCGTTTTCTCAACACCACCGCTCGTATCGAGGTCCAGAGCCTTTGGAGTCCGCAATCGGTACGGTTTTTGTTAGTCGCTCGTGATCAAGATTGCTTGAGTCGGCCTCTTCATTCTGGCTTCTCTTTTGATTTAGGTTGTTCCGAGTTTAATCATGCTCGCACTCTCACTAGTCTGTTCATTAAAATTAACGATCAGGTGTTTCAAGTTTCTGGGCAGAATAGCACCTTCCCAATCAGCGAGGAGTTGGCTGAGGCGTTACAAAATGCACCAGAGGGCAATATCAGTATTCGCCTGATTACAGAAAGCGGTGAAACGATTGACAGTGAAATTGGCCAAGGAACAGTCGAAGCCTGGAAAACTGTATACGCGCCTCAAGCTAGGGCAATGGTTGAGTAAGATCACAGCGCAGCGACTCAGGGAGATTTTGCTACTGCTTGCGTAAATTTAACATCATGTGCAAGCAGTATGCACTGGGCAAGACTTCTCTGGAGGGTTTTCCGTCTATATAATTGAAAAAACTTGCTGGAGGTACGAGCCATGCTTCCGGAGACCACCTTGGATCTTCAGACTGACGAGTCATTGGACTGGGAAGCCCCATCCCCTCCAACTGATTTGATTTTTGATGATGGAGAACCCTTGGAAAGTAATCGACATCGCATTGCCATGAATGTGCTGATCCGCTCAGCACAGCAAGCACTTTTATCCCGACCCGATAGTTTTGTAGGCGGCAATATGTTTGTCTACTACAGCCGCAACCAAGCTATGAACCGCGACTTTAGAGGCCCCGACTTTTTTGCCGTATTAGGGGTAGAAGCGAATCGAGAGCGACAAGGTTGGGTCGTTTGGGAAGAAGCCGGTCGCTATCCCGATGTGATTATCGAACTGCTTTCTCCTAGCACTGCTGCCGTTGACCGGGGAGTCAAAAAAGACCTCTACGAGCAAGTTTTCCGCACGCCTGACTATTTTGTTTTTGATCCCTTCGCTCCTACTTCCTTGGCAGGCTGGCGACTCGATTTAGCTAGAGGCTATCAACCCCTAGCCCCCAACCATCGCGGTTGGCTCTGGTGCGAAACCCTAGGTCTATGGCTGGGCACTTGGGAAGGGGCAATTGATCGAGAACCGGCATCTGGGAGTTGTCTATGGCTGCGGTTTTACACTCCTGAGGGAGAGCTAGTGCTACTCCCAGAGGAAGCTGCTCAGCAGTGGGCTGAACAGGAAAAACAGCGGGCTGAACAGGAAAAACAGCGGGCTGAGCAAGAAAAGCAGCGGGCTGAACAGGAGAAACAGCGGGCTGAACAGGAGAAACAGCGGGCTGAGCAAGAAAAACAGCGGGCTGAGCGCTTAGCTACAAAGTTAGAGGAACTAGGAGTTGACCCATCAACTCTGTAAATTCTTGCAATCCTTACGTAGGGAAGACGCTTACCCGTAACGTCGAGAGCATTGGGTTTTAAGTGATCTTCAACTTTGGGCTGGATTAACATCACCCTGTAGGTGGTCAAAAATTCCTTTAAATTTTTGTATCCTTCTACTAAGGTAAAAGGGTTTAACATAAGGTGAGACCCTGATGGATCAACTTGTCATGTTAAGTCTTGTTCCTTACGTCGAAGGAACTAGCAGATCAGGAGTAGCAAGGAGATTGAATGATAGATCACTCATTTGGGTTCTATGGCATTGCTTTTTTTGCAATTATTTTATTGCGCTATTTCCTAATAGCAGGAGGAACATATTTATTTTTTTATTCACCATTCAGCCAAGTTTTTATTAATCATCCTTTGCAGTATCAATCTCCAACCTGGCAGTCAATCTGGCATGATATTAAACTTTCTGTTCTATCAGCTGGGATATTTGCATTAGGGGCAGCGTTTATCATGTCAGGATATAGTTGGGGCATTACTCGATTATATAGTTATCCTCAACAATATGGATTGTGGTATTCAGGAATTAGTTATGTGGCTGTATTAATACTTCAAGATACTTATTTCTATTTTACCCATCGATTATTTCACCATCGCTTGCTATTTTCTTGGTTGCATCGAGGTCATCATTGTTCACGTCATCCTACCCCGTGGACTTCGTTTGCGTTTGACCCTTTAGAGGCTGTTGTTCAATCTCTATTTCTGATTGGAATTGTCTTTATTATTCCACTTCATCTGATTACTTTAATTGCCGTACTTGTTACGATGACAGTATGGGCAGTGGTAAACCACCTGGGGATCGATCGGCTACCTCTGTCGTTTCCCCATGATTGGCTAGGCAGATGGTTCATTGGCCCGGCCCATCATTCGATTCACCACCTCAAATACAGAGTGCACTATGGTCTGTATTTTACCTTCTGGGATAAGCTGCTAGGCACTCATGACCCTGATTACGAGGAGCAGATGCGCAGCAGGGGTTGTCGTTTTCAGTGACCGTCAAGAATGGCGACTCTGGGAGAAGCGTTGCGATCTTTACTGAACTGACTTCAGCAGGGGAGAGTTACTCGAACTGAGTCGATATATTGTAGGCAAATTAGGTGAGATAACATGGGGGAGGTCAGCTCAGGTGGCTCATGATTAAGTGCTACTAAAGTCTTTGAATTTCTGGCTCATGAACTGACCGGATAAATTCAAAAGGTTGCCAACGTAATCAGTAGCGGCTAGAGTATCTGTATCTGGGTCAATCTTCAGGGCATCAATTGAATTTGTATCACCTACAAGATTGCTTGCTATAAACCTTGCGGTGCCGCGACTTTGCCAATAAGAGCCATGAGCATCGCTGACTCCTACGGCCATTGCTGCGTGGGTTTGACCAAAGGTTCTTGCAGTCTTCTCAGCAATATTGGTATCTGCCCAAATGTATCGATCGCGAAAGAACAGATTTGGGATGCTTTCTGTATTCAAGCTGGACTGAAGTGGATAAGCAATTATATCCGATGCATGCAGGATGTTCAGCCATTTGAATGACTCAGTGTTGTAGCGAGCTAGAAATGTTCTAATCTGCTTAGGCGTAACATCCAGCATCATATTAAAGAACAAAATGGGTGATCCCATTGTAGTTATGCTTTTTAGTTGCGCCTTTCTAGGCAGGCTTTGAGTAGACGGAGCGATCAAGGACCGAATCGTATAGGCTGGATCATCATCTGCGAATCGATCTGAAAACAGCGCATCCCACAAAATTACCGTTCCCAAAGAATGGCTGACAATATGCAGCTCTGTTTCTTGAGAATGGTGTTTCAAAAATTTGTAGAGTTGGTCAGCAATGGTATCTCGAATATCAAAGCCCCGTTCTGGATTAAAGTAGGTCAGTGCATCTCCAAAGAATTGAGAAATGAAATCTTCTCGCATTTCTTGATAGCGAAAGACATCGTGAGTATCAGCTTGAGGATTGCTGGCTTTGAGAGCTTGCAGATCGTGATGAATCCAGTTCCACATCTGTCCGGTTTGCTTAAATACATTGCCCCAAAAACCAGCATAAAAATGAGGTAACGGCTGTTTGCGGCGATTAAATTCATTGCGGAGCAGCTTCTGTAGCGGTTTGGCATAGTCAGCATTTTTGGTTGCTACTCCATGTAAGAAAAATACCAGCATTTTTCCCAAGCCTTGAATTGACGTAGTTTAGTATTCCCGTGCATGAACTGGGCACGTCTTCGATATAATAAACCCATCGCGCTTCCAGACATGGCAGTGGGTCAAGCTTCTTCCAAACCGCTGACGTTCGATGAATTTCTTAAGCTGCCGGAAACCAAACCCGCTAGTGCATTCATCGGCGGTCAAATTATTCGCTGACCGCACCCTAGCTGTATGTGCAGCGCCAAACGTATCGCATTCCTGTCTCTGCTGCTGAGTTCTTTAACCTGACGATTGGGCAACTCTTCGGTTAGCTAGAGGAATCAATCAGGGTTCACAACTGATCCTGGAGGCTTAGCTTGCTTGGAAGGGGAGAGGCCGAATCCACAGCGGAGAATGGGGTGCTTCAGGTTTGAGTGGTGACAGACTACCGCTGCTTCGGCTTGCAGATTGTTTATTCAATTGCCGAATCTGATAGGCATATTTAATCATCGTCGGCAGGTCTCGTCAGAAGCAACCGAATCAAGTATCATCAAATTACTATCGATAAATGCTTAATCATTGTTATTAGTCTATGCTCACTATGCAATTTCGGTGGGTAGGAGGAGTGTAAGGCACCAGGGTCGGCAATTTCGGTTAGCGACGGTTGCAATTTCGGCTGGCAATTGATTGCCGGGTCCAGAGTTGCAGCCAGAGTTGAGTCAAGCTATTGAGTCAACGGCTGAAGCTAATGGCTGGAATCAGCGTATTGTGGGCTGCGATTTTCGGTTGGTTTTTCGATTGAGATAATCATGAGACGCGGTTAGGGAAGGGGAACTGTGTTAGAAGCTTGTGTATTTGCAACGATATTGTGCGGATTCTTTGGCATTGTCCTAAAACAGAATCTGGTGATGAAGATTATTTCGATGGATGTGATGAGCACTGGGGTCGTCGCCTATTATGTGCTGATTGCATCCCGCAATGGCTTGTTCACACCAATTCTTTCGGACGTCAACCGTGGCGCTTATGCGGATCCGGTCCCTCAGGCGGTGATTTTGACCGCGATCGTGATTGGCTTTTCGATCCAAGCCTTGATGCTGGTTGGGGTGATGAAGCTGGCACGGGATAACCCGACGCTGGAAAGCAGTGAGATCGAGAAGGGTAACACGCCATGAATATAATCACGATTGCCTGGATTGTCCTGCCCTTTTTCCTGGGGTTTGTAATTTACCTCTGTCCCCGATTTGATCGGTCTCTGGCCCTAGTAACCTCTTTAGCATCGGCGGCCTATGCGGTGCTGTTGTTCACTCAGCCCATACCGGTCGCATTGCAGTTGCTCGATCATTTTGGCGTCACCCTGATAGCCGATTCGCTCAGTGGCTTCTTCATTTTGACGAACGCGCTGGTGACGATGGCGGTGCTGTTCTACTGCTGGCAGAGCGGTAAAAGCGCCTTTTTTTATGCTCAGGCGACTATTTTGCATGGTAGTGTCAATGCTGCTTTTGTTTGTTCCGACTTTATTAGCTTGTATGTGGCGCTGGAAGTTCTGAGCATTGCAGCATTTCTACTAATTGCCTATCCCCGCACCGATCGCTCGATTTGGGTGGCGCTGCGCTATTTGTTTGTCAGCAATACGGCGATGCTGTTCTATCTGGTGGGCGCAGTGCTGGTGTACCAAACCCATCATTCGTTTAGTTTTGCCGGATTGCAGGATGCTCCAATTGAGGCAGTGGCGCTGCTGTTTCTGGGGCTGTTGGTGAAAGGTGGAATTTTTGTATCGGGCTTGTGGCTGCCCTTGACCCACTCCGAATCGGAGACGCCGGTATCGGCTTTGCTGTCGGGGGTGGTGGTAAAGGCAGGCGTATACCCGCTGCTGCGGTGTGCTTTGGTATTAGAAGAATTCGACCCGATTGTACGGCTGTTTGGGGTTGGAACGGCGCTGCTGGGAGTGGGCTATGCCGTATTTGAGAAAGATACAAAGCGTATGCTGGCCTTTCACACGGTTTCCCAGCTGGGATTTATTCTGGCAGCTCCTGTTGTGGGCGGCTTTTATGCCCTGACTCACGGTCTGGTCAAATCAGCGCTGTTCTTGATTGCCGGTGCCTTGCCGAGCCGCAATTTCAAGGAATTGCAGCACAGGCCAATTCACACCCCGATCTGGATTGCCTTGGTGATGGCAAGTTTCTCGATTTCTGGCTTTCCAATGCTGTCGGGCTTTGGGGCAAAGGTGCTGACCATGAAAAGCTTAGCGCCTTGGCAGCCAATGGCGATGAATTTAGCGGCATTGGGAACGGCCATCTCGTTTGCCAAATTTATCTTTTTGCCCCACAAGTCCCAAGAGTCAGCTAGCGTCAAACCCGGTTTTTGGGCAGCGGTGATTTTGCTGATCGGTGGGCTGCTGATTGCTAATGTGGTGTATTTCGAGGCATATACCCTGGCAAATATTGCCAAACCGTTAGCGATTATAGGATTGGGCTGGGTGGCTTATTTTGCTATCTTTCGCCGCACCACTGTCAAATTGCCGCGGGTGCTGGAGGAATTTGATCATCTAATCGGAGTGATGAGCTTGATGTTGATCCTACTGTTTTGGATGGTGTGGGCATGATCGGACATCTGATTCTGCGATTGACTATTTGGTTTCTGCTCACGGCCAATTTCAGTTTGGCTAATATCATCATTGGCGTAATCATTGCTCTGATATTACCCAGAGGCTTCCCGGGGTCTGAGCGGTTCAGGGATTGGCTGCAATCGTTTTGGAAAATCATCGTGGCGATTCCCCAAGCCTATGTTGAATCATTCGACATGATTCTGAATCCGCATCTTGAAGAAGAGATCGTCATGGAACGGGTGCCAGCACCCCGCTCGTCGCGATTGATCTTCTTAGATGTGTTTCTGATTACCTTCACACCCAAAACGATTGTTGTGAAATACCACGAAGAGGGTTGGTACGAAGTTCACTATGTGCGCAGGAGGAAGAGACGATGATCCTGAACCTGGCGTTGATTGCCATGATTCTGGCCCTACTGATTCCAATTTACACGGTTTGTAAGGATCAAGATATTTGGCAGCGAATGTTAGCCTTTGCCAGTGTGGCATCTAAGGCAGCGATTCTAATTCTGGTGATTTCGGTGCTGCGAGATGACTGGATGATTGGCGTGGTCGGGGTGATTATCCTCAGCGTTGGTAATGCTGGGTTGATGCTGCTGGCCCACATTATCAAGCGCATGAATGATTTAGCGAGCACATGAATGATTGAAAGCTAGTGGATTTTATGAAGTACATGAAGTACATGAAGTGCATGAAGTACGTATAGAACTTGTCTATAGCAACTATGATCAATCTGTTGAGCTATTTTTGTATTGCTACTGGCATTGTCTTTTGGTTTTGGGGCACAGCGGATCTGCTCAGTAAGCGCTCGGTATTATTCAAGCTGCACAGCCTATCGGTTGCCGATACCCTTGGCTCAATTGCAATTGTAGTAGGCTTGCTGCTGAAAATTCCCAGAGAATGGCCGCTGCTGTTGCTGGCGATTATTTGCCTCGCCCTTTGGAATACCATGCTGGGATATGTGTTGGCCTATTGTTCTAGTGCTAGTAACGGAGGTAGCCGTGACTGATAGTTATGTATATGTGCTGACGGCCCTGTTACCGTTGACGGCCTCCATACTGGTGACTCAGGCCAACCCCTATCATGCGCTGGTACTGCGGGGGATTTTAGGCGCGGTGGCCGCCTTAGTTTATACAGTTTTAGGCGCGGCAGATGTGGCCCTGACCGAAGCGTTGGTAGGCACCATGCTGGCAATTACACTGTATGCAGTGGCGGTGCGTTCGTCGCTGGTGATGCGGCTGGGTGTACTGAAGGAAGCAATACCAGATTGGAGAGCTGCATCAAAATCAGATGACGCGCTGGTTGCCTTGCAGCAGGCTGATCAGGCTAATGCTGAGCAGCCGAGTTTTGCGCCACTTTTAAGTGATCTGCGCACTGTTTGCGGTAAACACCATCTGCGACTTGAGCTAGTCTCCTATCCGGATTCCCAAGCCTTGCAGCAAGCGTTAGTGGACAAAGAAATTCACGCTGCCCTTCGAGTAGAACATAAAGATAGATATTTCTCTGAATCTGGTTTTGAACCTAACTCGGAACGCATAAATTTACACAGTGAGTCGTTCTGTTCCCTGTGCATTCGAATTCGTCGTCTCTATGATATTCTGCAAGCTGAACTCACGTCTCCTGCTGCTAGCCTCACCTATGTTGATCTAGCCACTTCACCAGAAGTCGGTCCAGTTTTAGCATCTGTAGGAGAGCAGCAGCCATGAAATGGATTTATATTTTGGCGGGAATTCTGCTGTACATCAAAATCATGATTATGCCGAATCCGGCTCCGGAGTTCTCCCTCTCGATTGTCGATGCAGTGGTGCAGGATAGTGGCGTTCCGAATGCGGTTTCGGGCATCATCTTTCGCAATCGCCTCTATGACACGATCTATGAAGTGGTGGTCTTCACAATTGCAATTATGGGGGCTAACTTCCTGTTGGCCAACGAAAAGCCGTCCAGTATTGTGTATCGGTTTACCGATCAACCTTCGATTGTGCTGGCCCGGCTGGGGGCTACGATTGCCGCCTTGGTAGGGATTGAGCTAGCGATCCGGGGCCATTTGAGTCCGGGAGGTGGCTTTGCGGCGGGCGTGGCGGGCGGCACCGCAATTGGTTTGATTGCCATTACCTCGTCTACCGAATGGATGCAATCTATCTACCAGCGCTGGCGGGCCGCGACCTGGGAGAAATTGTCGGTGCTGGTGTTTATTGTCCTGTCGGTAATTACACTGGCGGGATTGGAATTGCCGCATGGCGAGTTGGGTGCGTTGGTCAGCGGTGGGGTGGTTCCTTTGCTGAATATTCTGGTGGCCGTAAAAGTAGCCTTGGGGTCTTGGGCGGCAATTTTGATTTTTATCCGCTATCGCGGCTTGCTGTAGGCCAATCAAAGGCAGGTCAGGCTTCTGTTTTCTTCTTAGAGCGGCGTTTGGGGCGCAGTGGCTGAATTTCAACCCGCCAACCGTACTGAACCAAGGCTTGCAGAATGTGGGATAGGCTAACCGCGCTCGCAGATTCAGCTGCGGCATAGCAGATAGCCTCCTGCCCAAGGGTTTGAATCTCACGGCGGTTCAGGGGCAATTCGGCCAGCGCAGTCCAATTGATGTCCGATTCTAGGGGCACCTTGGCTGGAAAGGCATTTTGCCACAGCAACAAACGCTCAATTGCTCCCGGTGGCACAAACTGGATCTGCTGATCGAGTTGCCGTTGCCAACGCACCTGTACGGCTGCCGAGTGGGTCAGACTGAACAGCGTGATCGCTGCCTGCTGCCGCCGCTCCGTCCAAAACTGCTGGAGTTGCACTGCCGACACTAAAGCCGTCCGCTTCAGCCAGACCTGGGCCGAGTCAATCAGCAGCACCGTAGGAGCCGTAGTGCGAATTTCACTCAGCAGATCGGTGTAGTCAATCGGGTCAATTGCGGCTAAATCTACCTGCCAAAGCGGAGTTTGCAGTTCAGTTGCCAGAGCCAAGGCCGCCGCCGTTTTGCCCGTTCCTGGTTCGCCAGTCAGTAGAGCGACCAATCCTGGTGGAACCATCGCCTCGGAAGCTAAATTCCAATTCTCGATGGCAGCGCTGTAACCCTGAATCCGCTTAGCCATCTGCTGCAATTGCTCAATAGTGGAGGTCGGCAGAACTAGATCAGACCAGATTTGGGTTAGGGTGATGTGCTGCAACAGCACAGGCGTAGCGACGCGGGGCACTTTCCGAATCAAAGCGGGAGTTGCAGGTTCGGTCGGTTTGGTGGCATCGGCTGGAGTTAGCAATTCATCGAGGGTTTGTAGGGTGGGATGATCGGCCAGCAGGTAGTTAATTAGCGGTACTGACAGTTTCAGGGGCGCATTCAGCAGCGTGTTTTCAGCCGCAGGCAAAAAGTTGAGCAACTTGTGGCGAATCAGCCGCGAACTGCCCATCAGATGGTTGCGAGCCACTCGCCATTCCTGGTCGTTTTTACACAGCAGCCGCAGCACTAGATCCAGCGTCGGCAAATCGGTTTTGGCTGGGCTATCCTCGCCCTGCAAATAGTGGTACAGCTTGGAATAGCGGCGGTTGACCTCAGGTGCTAAGCTCATTAACACCAGATTTTTCTCAAACAGATTCAATCCCAACCGATCCCGCAGGGCCGGTAAGGCAAGCACAATCCCCTGCCGCTGGCTAGCCTGAATTTGGGCCTCGATCTGGCTGCTATAGCTAGTTTTTACGCCTGCCGGCTGACGATATTCGTCATAGGCGATGTTGCCTTCTGCCGTAATGATCCCCTTCCACCAATGGCTCGTCGCCCGATCTGCCTTCGATTGCGCTACCCGATCAATCTCTTTGGCTTCCTTGCGTTGTTTGGCTACCGCCGCCATCAGCAGCCGCTCCAACCAATGCAGCTCGGTTCTCAAATAGGCCCAATTGTCAGCAAACCCATCCGTTTGTTCTGCTGGCATAATTCTTCGGTGATTTCACTATCCACTATTGTGGCGTGATGGCAGGGGGGTTGGCGAGGAGGTGGGGAGTGGGGAGTGGGGAGTGGGGAGTGGGGAGTGGGGGGTGGGGGTGGGGGCGTTAGAGGTTGAGGGTGAAATGGTAGCTGGTGATTTCTAGGCGGTGACGGAAGTAGAAGCGGTGGGCGGCAAAGCGCTGGACGCCAGAATCGAGTTGGAAGGATTGGCATTGGTGCTGGCGGGCATAGTCGATTAACCAATGAATGAGCTGTTCCCCATGACCTTTGGAGCGCTCTGTGGCGGCAGTGACTAGATCGTCAATGTAGAGAAATTTTCCCCACGCTAAATTTTCGGAAATTCGGAATCCCGCCACAGCTTTGATGGTATCAGGGTCTAGCCCGTCAGCTTGGTCGTTAAGCTTCGAATCCTCAACCTTTAGATAGGCCAGACGGTAGTCATACTCCTGCTGCTGCCGCTGCACCCGCTTAATAAACTCTTCGACACTAATTACGTGAGGACGCAAGCCTTGCATGATGGGGAAACAGTGTTCTAATTCTAGTTGAGAATCAGCCAAAGCGATGTGGATCATATACGTTGGAAGTCAGGAGTCAGGAGTCAGGAGGCAAGTTTCAAATTCTTGATCGGAAGTTAGCAATCATCTGACTACACCTTGTCCAATAAGGAGCAAGGATAGAGGCTCGGGGAAGCCAATTTTTTGACGCGATCACTAGCGATCAGTAGCAATTATGCATGCAGTCACGTAGATAGGAGATATAGGATTGCCGTAGACGACTCAGTATATAGAAAAATAAATTAGTTAAAGAATTGATGAACAAGTATAAAGTTTTTGTGAATATCTCAATGCAAGCATCATCCTATAGCAGAAACACGATAGGTCGATGAACTTTACATAATTTCTTCTAGTCCTGCCTTTTGCTGATCGGCAGACCAGAATTAAGCCTGCCAAATTCAGAATTTCTCCTGCCTGCCTTCTGCCTTCTGCCTCCTGACTCCTACCCCAATTCCCCTACCTTCCCAATTTTGCGGTATCGTTTGAAGAATCTCTTTTCGCGGTTTGCTGGTGGCATGGAGAAACGCATTCTAGGCATCGATCCAGGATTGGCAACGCTGGGGTTTGGCGCGATTGTGTGCAGCACGGGCAACGGTACAGGACAGGTTTCGATTCTGGACTTCGGCATTATTCAAACTCCGGCCCACCAGGCGATCGGGGATCGGCTTTGCATTATCTACGACGACTTGCATCATTTATTGAACTACATGCAACCCGATCTAGTCGCAATTGAAAAACTGTTTTTTTACAAAATGGGTAACACAATTGCCGTAGCTCAGGCGCGAGGTGTAGTCATGCTAGTTTTGGCTCAGTGCCGGTTGCCGTTTGTAGAATTTACTCCAGCTCAGGTGAAACAGGCCCTGACCGGGTATGGCAATGCTGGCAAGCAGGAGGTGCAGCAAGCCGTAGCCCGAGAGTTGAATCTTGATAAAATCCCCCGTCCCGATGATGCGGCTGATGGGTTAGCCCTAGCGCTGGCAGCTTGGTTCCAAAGTTAGCTCCCAAAGCTGGCTGATATGCCATGTTGAGTTGACCCATCTACCCATCTATCTAATATCAGTCTCATTAATCTAAGATAGTGGGCTGTTGAGCGTTGGGTATGTTAATCTGCAAATAGCCTATTGGTTCTGGTGGGGAGCAGTCACCAGACGCAAGGGGGAAAGCTCGGTGCAAATCCGACACTGTCCCGCAACTGTAAGCGATATGAGATGGATGATTTTCGATTAGCGGTATCAGCGCGATCCAAAGTCTATTCTCGATTTGAAATCGTAAGTCAGGATGCCCGCCAATAGCGCCAGCGCACTTCGATGTATTGATCTAATGCATTGATTCAATGCGTCAAGTGGTTCGTTTCCTGTTGTTTTTCATCTGCGAGGTACGGATGATGGTGAACTTGGCTCTCCTAGAATTAATTAGTTGTAAACGCTCTAATTTATATCTGCATCAGCTTCTAGCCCTGTTGATAAGCAGCATAGAATTATAATTAGGGCGTGGTATAGAAATTGAGGCATCTGCTGGATCATGTGACTAGAATCAGGGCTTGAACGCGCGGAGAAACTCGCGAAAGAACGTGCGAGGCGCGATGCATTTTATGTGCAACGAACGATACGAGAGACAGGAATTCTCGTTCTTTAGAGATAGAGTGAACGCAGAAAATCTGGCATGGGAGAGCAAGCATGCAATACAGCAATAGTGTCTGGCCTGGGTATGTCAGTCACTGGCAAAGTTCGTTTATTCGACAAAATATTTTAATCATTGGATATATAGCTTGGAATGACTACTTGAATGCTGGACGGGGTATGGTGGTCTGTGAGATCATAGACGCTCTTCATCCAGCTATTGACTGGAGCCTTGATCTGGTAGCGTTTAGACTGGCTTTTATTCCTCGGTGCCGAGCTGCAAACTACTTACGAAGACTGGATCTGGAGGAAGACGTGGTTGATGCTCTGCTGGAGACAATCGAAACCTATGATCCCATGCGAGCAATTGTGGCTCTGGTTAAAGGTAACGGTGAAGTAGATTGCAGTCTGCTGCAAAATCTGAAGATTTCTCCTGTAGACTGCTGCGAACAGGTGTTGCGCCGCTGGCCAGAGTTCCAACCTGGCTTAATCCTCCAAGGAGAGTAGTGTGACCAACCGAATGTTGGCCAGGTTGAATGTTGGCCAGGTTGAGTTGGTAGCTGAATGCTTCCCAATCCGTCTCATCAGCCTCAATAGGTATGCTCGTTCCACAAACAGAGCTGCACATAGTCTGCCTCCCCAGATGTGTCACCGTCCAGGTTAGAGAGGGTCAGCCCCAGCAATCGTACTGGCTTGTGATCTATTTCGGTGGCGTCCAGTAGCTCTTGGGCTAAGGTCAGCAGAAGCTTGCCATCGGCTGTGGCATGGGGCAGCGTTTTGCTACGGGTGACTTGCTGATAGTCGGCGTATTTGACCTTCAGCGTTAGTGTGCGGCCACGGGTCTGCCTGCTGGCAAGCCGTTGTTGCAGAAGGTCAGCGATTTCGCTCATGGCACTCAGCAGGGCGGCACGTCCGTCTAGGTCGGCTTCAAAGCTGGTTTCTGCTCCAATCGACTTGCGGATGCGATGGGGCTGCACGGGGCGATTATCCTCGGCTCTGGCGATGTGGAAATAGAATGCTCCGACTTTGCCAAAGCGCTGAACCAACTCAGATTGGGACCACTGCTTCAGATCCTTCCCGTTGCAGATACCGAGTTGGTGCATTTTTGCTGCTGTTACCGGACCGATGCCATGAAACTTCTCGATTGGCAGTTGCTCAATAAAGGCTTTAGCCTGTTCTGGCGGAATCAGAAATAGGCCATTCGGTTTGTTCATGCCAGATGCTATCTTGGCCAGAAACTTGTTGATTGATACGCCTGCGGAAGCCGTCAAATCAGTTTCTTGATAAATACACCGTTTAATTTCCTGGGCAATTAAGGTAGCAGAAGGCAGGCCGAGCTTATTCTCGGTTACATCCAGGTAGGCTTCATCAAGCGACAGCGGTTCAACCAGGTCCGTATAGCGGTAGAAGATAGCGCGGATTTGATCGGATACAGCTCGGTAGACTTCAAAGCGGGGCTTAACGAAGATCAGCTGAGGACACTTTTGATAGGCAGTGCGCGAGGGCATTGCCGAGTGGATGCCAAACTGACGTGCCTCATAGCTAGCCGCCGCCACTGCGCCCCGCTGGGACGGAGAGCCACCCACCACCAGCGGCTTGCCTCGATAGCTCGGCTGATCTCGCTGCTCGACCGAGGCATAGAAGGCATCCATATCAATGTGAATGACTTTGCGAATAGCAGTCATAGCAGCAATCCGTCTGGGTCAAACAAGGGGTATGTCGAGTCACTACGTGCAAATGTACTATAATTGAGCCGAAAGATTTCGATCGCTGAAGGATTCGATCAGAAGAAGTTTATAAGCAGATAGGCAAAACCAAACACCAATCCTGGGGCAGGATGCTTATTGGTAACTCAAATCGCGGTAGCTTGTTTTTACACAGCTTGGTTTTCCCAGCATGACTGAATCACGGCTGTAGTCGCGGTGAAGGACTAGCATACGCTGCCAAACTCTTTGATTAGCGTCGTGATAGCGGCAATCAGGGCATCGGGATCGACTGGCTTTGCCAAGTGGCGCTGAAATCCTGCGGCTAATGCTTTTTGGCGATTAAACTCGCCAGCATAGGCTGTCAGAGCAATTGCCGGTATGCCTGTCGTTTCTGGCAACGCCCGAATTTGGCGCATCATCATGTAGCCATCCACTTCTGGCATACCAATGTCGCTGACTAATATGTCAATTGCTGATTGCGATAGGATATCTAGAGCCTGATCAGCTGAATAAGCCGTTAATACCACAGCTCCTGCCTGCTGCAATACCAGTGTTGTTAACTCCTGTGAATCAATTTCATCATCTACAACCAGGATCGAGACATCCTGCAACGGTTGGTGATCCAACGTCGTCATAGGCGTAGCGGACCTATGCTTCAATCCCTGACTGGATTGCGATAGCGGTAGTTTAACGATAAACGTAGCGCCCTGGTCCTCGCCCCGACTGGCTGCTTGCACTGTCCCCCCATGCAGCTCCACAATATGCCGCACAATCGCTAACCCCAAGCCCAGTCCCCCAAAATTGCGCGTGGTTGAGCTATCCGCCTGTCGAAAATAGTCAAAAATATAGGGCAAAAACTCTGGATTGATCCCTTTACCGGTATCAGTGACGGTAATTTGAGCGTAATTTTGTAAGTTCTGAGTGTTTAGTTGGAAGTTGCTAGCGGGATCCTTTAACTCTTCGAGAACTGTAGAGCTTTGCGCTTCCCTCAAGCTGCACTCATACCTTTCTAAACGCACTTCGATCCGCCCGCCGGTTGGAGTAAATTTGACAGCATTGGAGAGGAGGTTCCAAACCACTTGCTGTAAACGGCTAGAGTCACCGGAAACTAAACCTATTGCAGGTTCAAAGCGAGTACTAATTTGAATTGATTTGGCCTCTGCCGCAAGCTGCACGGTTTCTATCGCCGCTTCAATCGTCGATTTCAGATCGACTGGGTGAATATTGAGGCTGAGCTTGCCTCGCAAAATCCGGGCAACATCTAGTAGATCTTCGATCAGCTGGGTTTGCAGTTTGGCGTTGCGTTCGATTGTTTCTAGGCCGCGCATCAATAGGTTGGTGTCCTGATGCTTGAGCTGGAGGAGCTTCGACCAGCCCAGGATGGGATTAAGCGGAGAACGCAATTCGTGGGATAGTACAGCCAAAAATTCGTCTTTGATCCGGTTGGCGTCCTGTGCCTGGTGATAAAGCTGGGCATTGTCGAGGGCGAGGGCAGCCCGGCGAGCTAATTCTTCAGCTAAGCGCAGATCGCTCTCGCAGTAGTGGCAGTCGGTGCGGCAAAAGGTGAGCGTTCCTAGTTTGCGCTGTTGTGCTAATAACGGTACGGTGATCCAGGATTGGGGACGACATCTTTGCATAAATTGCAGATGTTCGCGACTGGTGGTAATGGCCTCTAGCCACGACTCGGTGACATGGGGCACAAAGCTAGCCTTGCCGCTGCGTAATGCTTGAACTACAGGATAGTTTTGCCAATCGAGTGAGGGAACAAACTGTTGAATTTGAGCAAACCAAGCCTGCTCTGCCGGATCGCGATGGTGCCAGGCGACGCGCTGTAGGTTGCCCTCAGTCGCCACTCGATCGAAAAAGCAAAAATCTGCCAGAAACGGCACGGCTAAGCGCGCCAAGTTGGTCAGGGTTGTGGAGTAATCCAATGAAGCAACCAGCGTTGAACTCGACTCGGCCAGAAAGCGATACCGTTCCTCACTTTGGCGCAGCGCTGTCTCTGCCTGTTTTCGCTGGGTGATGTCCTGCTGCACTGCTACCCAATAGGGGCGACCAGCTACATAGAGGGCAGAGATGTAAACTCCAGCAATGAAGCTAGTTCCGTCCTTTCGGCGGTTGCGTACCTCTCCAGCCCAAACGCCTTGTGTCCGCAGGGTTTTAATGCAGTCATTCACCAGCTGGTTGGCGTCGTCTGGCGGCAAATCGCTGAGGACCGTCACCGGCTGCCCCAACAGTTCGCCGCGTTCATAGCCAAACATCCGGTCAAAGGTGGGGTTCGTGAAGACAATTCGGCCAATCTCATTCGACATCACCACGCCTTCCCCCATACTTTCCAGCACGCGGGCTTGCAGTTGTAGCGTTTCTTCGGTCTCTTTGCGATGGGTAATATCCATCGTGCTGCCCACCACGCGGATTGGATCTCCGGCAGCGTTTCGCATGATCCGGCCCTGATCTTCCACCCAAATGTAGTGCCCCTGTTTGTGGCGGACTCGATATTGGTAGCAAAACCGCTCGGCTGTTGCCAGGTTGGTCTGAAATGAGGCTTCAATTGACTGTAAATCATCCGGATGGATTTGCGCACTCCACCAATTCAGCTCTGTCCCGGCTTCTTCTGGCGTATAGCCTATCAGCGATAGCAGCCCCCGCGTGCGTTCCACCGTACCACGCTCTAAATCCCAATCGTAGATCAGGCAATTCACAGCCGCTGCCGCCAGTTCGAACCGTTCATTTGAGCGCGATAGTTCAATTTCTAACCGTTTGCGGGTGGTAATATCTCGCCCCACTGCCTGCAATTCCACCAACTGACCATCTGCCGCAAAGATGGCGCGATTGCTCCATTGCTGCCAGCGAATCTCTCCCTCCGCTGTTTTGACCCGATGTTCCTGCATCAGAATGGGCTGCTCAGGTGTCAGGGCTGCCAGTTGTTCTAGGTAGCGTTGCACCAGCAATTCTTCACCGTTGGGCAGCAGATCTAGAAAATTCTGACCAATCAATTGCTCGGCAGAAGCTCCAAAATGGCGACAATAGGCTGCATTGACAAAGGTGAGGGTACCGTCAGGCAAAAAGCGACAGATCAGCTCGGTTTGGGTTTCAACAATGGTGTGATAGGTTGCTTCACTAAACTGATTTGTTGTCGGTTCTCGCATTGGAGCTGAAGTGCAATCTAGATTGAAAGACTCATCGTCTGCCTGCCTGAACTGACTCATGGATTTCGTTCTCCTGCTAATGCACCCCTATCTCACCTAAAACTTGGCTGATCTAAACCCAATTCAGCAGTCAACAGCAGTCAACATTAGGTATCAATCAATAAAATCAACAGAGAACGAAGCGAGCAATACACAGGCCATCTATGCTACTCGATGAGTCAATTTTTCTATCCTCCCCCAAAAGGGGCAAAGGCTGAACTACCCTTAGATAGAGTTAAATCCTGCTTAATTTAGATGTTTCCTAAGAAACTTATAGCTTTTTTTCGATACCAGTAGATTCTACAGTGCCTCTAGGCCAGATTGACCAAAGGCGTTCTTGCAGCAACCGAGGGCGCAGCATCCGAATTCATGAAGTGGTTTTAGCTTCACGGGCGGCGCAGTATTCTAAGCTCAAACGCCTGCTTATCGACTGTAACGAATCAGAACAACCTTGGCGTTATGCAACAAGTAGGTTCCAAAGGTTGTTTCCAAAGAAAGCAGACTTCGCTTTGGCTCTATCTAACTCAGGACAGGCTAACTCAGGACAGGCTTGGACTGCAAAATTGCCCGAACTCGACTCAATAGTTCCTCAAAATCAATTGGTTTACTAACAAATCCGTCTACACGAATCCCCGCTATTTGGGCTGATGCAGCTTCAGCATGGCCACTGATCAACAAAATTGGAATGGACGGAAGAGTGGAGTTCTGGCGAATTCGCTGCACCACTTCAAAGCCATTCATCTCTGGCATCATCACATCGAGCAGCACCAAATCCGGCGGGGTCGTTTCGATTAAGTTCAGCCCAACTGGCCCACTGCTAGCTACTTCAACCCGATAGCCCTCACTCTCTAGAAGCGTTTGTAGTAAAAAAGCGTTATCTTCAATATCATCGATCACCAGGATGCGGCTGGCTTCAGAAACTGGCTTAGAACGCAAAACATTCATTAGAACTGTGTATTTGGCAACATACTGTGCAGGTAGAGATAAGATTATTGTCTTCGCTGAGGGGGTTGGGCTGTCTCTCACAAAAGAGTGATTTCTGTTCGCCCTCCTGCTTAGGGAAGATGTGCAAATAGCTAGGTTCAGCGGATGGGCTGCCGTTGTGAATTAATTTTAGACTCAGCTTTCAAGTAGCGTCGGTAGTCGCTGTGGTGTAAGCCGCTATTTTCTCAAGGGCTTTACAGGTGAGCTAGCGAGTTTATGTCTTTTTAACAAGAACAGCAGTAACCACAGGTGTTCTGTAAAGTTCTATCGAACTCTGCGGCTTCTTCATTGTAAAACTATAGGATATTGCTTATGCTTTGACAGAAGCCTTCATTGGAGTTGTAAGGCGGGTGCAGTTCTCCTGAATTTGATCAGCTTCTGAGCCAGGATTGCAGAATTTTATTGCAAGATTTCAAGCGCAGCTAGAAGTTGAATGTCTATTGGAATGGATAAGGATATTCATTTGCAACTGCGATAGTCGGTCTCCGAAATATATTAGCGGTATTCTATGTGAGCTGGCTTTAAAGATTTTATAGATGGAAAAAAGAGCCTAGAATGTAAGGCAGGCCCATATAATTTAGCAGAAATGTATGATGTTCTGGTTATTTAATCAACTCGCTGGATAGTCTTATCAGTGCATCTATCATGACGAGAGATCGAACACTGGATAAAACCAGAAGTAAATAATGAGTGCCAAGTGGAAGTTATGCTACAACTTATGCGTTGGGGTCGGTTCAGAACCTGGGAGATTGTAACGCTAACGTCAATTAGCGTTACAACAATGATGCTATTACTGCTATTTGCTCATGGTCTCACAGAAACTGGCGTTTTGCTGACCATTCGAGCCACGGGCCGCGTTTCTTTTCCGTTGTTTTTCATGCTGAGTTTGAGCGGTAGCTTGTATAAGCTGATTCCGTCACGCAAAGCTTACTGGCTGTTGGCCAATCGAAAATACCTGGGTTTGGCGTTTGCCATTGTCTATCTTTACCATGCCCTTGGTTTCACAACCTTGATCATCATGACACAAGAACCGCATATCGAGGGGTTGGAGCTGATTCTATCGATTATTTGCTACGGCTTCTTGGTGGCGATGACCGTAACCTCTTTTCGAAACATCCGCCGCCAAATTTCACCTTGGCTTTGGAACAGTCTCCATGGCACTGGAATGCTGTTTTTCTGGTACTTCTTCCTGCAGGAATTTATGCATCGAGCTGAAGAAAACATGGTGGTTTACTTGCCGTTGGCTTTGATGACGGCTGCGATTCTACCGATCAAGCTAATTGCCGCGACTAAACCTGAAAAAACAACTGTTCAGGAGGTTAACCCATGAGGCTGAGGCTAGCATTTTTAGGCTCACTGATCTTTTTCGGTCTGTGGGGCTATTGGGGACATGACCTACCGAGTTTAAATTCACCCGCTGAGGCCTCGGCTGACGCTACGGCAGATCTGCCAGACACCACCTCCGAATCTAACGTCAATCCAAAGGCCGACCTGTCCGACAATGTGATTGAAATGGCATTTTCCCTGGCTAGTCGTTCCCGCTATGTAGATGCGATTGCCCTGCTGCAAACAATTCCCGTCGAAGACGAGAATTTCCTCAGAGCGAATCAACTACAAGATCTGTGGGCAGAAACCATTTTGACTCTGGGGCAGGCCAAGCTCAAACAGGGCAAAATCTCCGAAGCTAAAGCCATCCTGAAATCCATTCCTGAAACCACCCGTTCCTACGCTGAGGCTGCCGAACTTTTGGATAATGGCACTAACCCAATCAAATAGGGCAAACTTTCAGACAATCAGAAGCAGATACTCACCCCCAACACCTGACTCAGGCTTGGGGGATAAGCATCGTTTTATCAGGTTTTAGGTAGCGACAAATCAGGCTACCACAGAGAAATTCCTGGCTGTCAAATTCAGTCCGTCTGTCAGCAACGCAAACTGACCTCCATTGCCAAATCCGTTTCTCGCACCGTTCTCGTTGTAGATCAACGCGCCAGATCTTTCGTTGTAGACAATTAGCGCATCGCTGCGGCGAGCCTGCCTCAGATTTTCCACCGATTCGAACGAGAGATTCTTGACTTTTGTGAAGGTGGTGCGATCAATTTGGATTTTGTCTTCCCTGACACCAAAGTCGGTGACTTGATCCACACCGATCAAAGCACGGTTGAAAGCCTGTCCGATGCCGAAGCCAAAGGTATCTTTGCCACCACCGCCGGTGAGCGTATCGAAGCCAGCACCACCCACCAGGATGTCATCACCGTCTAGACCTTCGATCACATCGTTGCCGGCATTTCCGGCCAGCGAGTTATTGGCATCGTCGCCAAGTAAGACATCGTCGAGTGCTGTGCCGCTAACATTGAGGAATCCAGCCGGCAATGTTCGGATCAGGGGGCTGCCGGGAAAATCAATGCCAAGGGTGTTTTCTGCCAAATCGACTGCTAGCGGGGCATTGACTCCAGCCGCATCGATGTTGGGCGCGGTTGTGGTTAATCCAGCTACAGCACCATTGAAACCGTAGATGATGTAGTTGGGCAGTTGAGCTGTAACGGTTTCTCCAGGACCGAAGCCACTGCGAAAAATGCCTAAATCGGAAATACCATCTCCGTTGTAATCACCACTCGATTCAAAGTCAGATGCGCCCAAACGGGTATTCACTCCGGTACCGTTGATCACCAAACCGTTGGTGCTGTTAATCGCTCCGATATCAACTGTGGCTGCAAAGCCGTCGCGCTTACCATAGAGCACATAGAGTTGTCCGGCTTGGGCTTGACCATTGGGTGAGGCAATGGGATTGGCCAGCACAATATCGCTGACGCCATCATTGTTGAGATCGCTACTGCTGTAGAAGTAGCCGCCGGTAATTGTGAAGCCGTTGGTGCCGTTCAGATTGCTCGTATCCAGAGTAGGCGTGTAGCCAGTTTTGCGTCCAAAGATAACCTGCACCACCGCCGGAGCTGAGACTTCACCGGATCCGGGAACTTGAGCGTTGGCAGGGGAGTAGCTGATGATCAAATCATTGATGCCGTCGCCATTAACGTCGCCGGGTGAATTCACTGCCGCTTCGATAAAGGGGGTAACTTGATTGTTTGGATCTGGCGTTCTGGGCAGATTGATCGCAAAGCCATTGGCCCCATTCAGGTTGGCGGGATTGAAAGTAGACGAGGCGGGATAGGTGGGCGTGCCAAATAGAATATAAGCCTTACCGGTCTGACCCGGAGGATTGTTGGTATCCCTGACGAGAAAATCGCTGATCTGATCGCCATTGATGTCACCGAATGGTCCTAACGCTCTATTGGTATCAGTAAACAGCGTCGTACCATTTGTACCATTGAGGCCAGATAGGTTGATGAGGGAAGTAACCATTAAAGCTCCTCTGTTGTTGAGTTGATAGCGCGAATCAGCAGAGAAAACCAGAGCAGCCAGCTTTCCTAAGCTGCTCTAGCAAAACCAATCCGATAAAATTTAGGTCTGCAACGGCTACTGCTCGTCTTAGGAGTAGACGATGGCAAAAACAGCCTGGATGGAGTGAAGTCATTCAACTAAGTGCAGGCTATAGTGCTCAGCTTGTAGGCGTAACACCACAGAATACAAATCCAGCGCAGACCTGTTCCAGGGTTCCCAGCATTTGCAAATTGCTACCAGGGATACTAAACAAACTTCAAAGCGTCATCGGGGCAATTGGTTCTATGTCTGGGTCATAGCCACCAATTTGGTTAGTCCGCAGCACCCAAACTGAGGCATCGAACTGCAAAAAGATGCGCACGACCGTATCGCTAGCTAACCGGGGCAGGAGAGTGCGCCAGCTTCCTAACCCCGCTTTGAGGTTGCGCAAGGGGCTATCTTCTAGGGTGCAGCCTAGGTTGTATTCGTTTTTCTGCCAGTCGGAACGGGGAGCGCCCAAGGGTTGCAGTTCCCGCTGTAGGACATTGATCAACTCCACCAACCGCTGATAGCGGCTTGCCTGTTGCGAACTCGACAACCAATTTTGCAGCGACACCGCATCGGCCTCGATCGCCCGCTCCAAACTGTTGAGGCTGGCAAACAGCGCTTGGTTAGAATCCTGCGAGCAGTTATTCGCCAGTCCAACATAGGTGCCGCCGGTGCCATCGCCGATCCGGTAGCGGGCCGTCATCACCTGCAAGTGACGCAGCATCAGATTCAGGGGCGAGCTTTTGTAGCCGTAGATCTCAAAATCCTCGGTAAAGGCGTCCAGCTTCACCAGCAAGTCACAGACCGGACGCACCCCTGCCCAACCAAACTGCCGATCGCCCATATAGCGCGACCAGTGCAGTGTTCCCGCAACGATGCCATCGGTGTTGTGGGTGTAGACCTGGTAGTACTGAATTTCAAACCGCAGTTCGTGCGTGAGCGGATCGCGCACCACGATGGCTAAGCCATAGGCAAAATGGCCAAAAAACAAAGGCGTCGCCGCTGCAGGTTCCCGTTTCTGGCCGCCAATGCCACCATAGGTATGTAGCACCAAGGCGCGGGTACCCTCTGGCCAAGCGTCAATGGCTTGTTGGTGTTTCAACTCTTGCAACTCTTGCGCATCCAGCTCTGGTGCATTTAGCTCTGGTGCATTTGGTTTCTGCAGGCTCAGCTCTGGACTCAAGAGCACCGAACTGATCTGGCCTTTCTTGGCCTTGATGTTGGCCCAGGTTTGTTTGCGAATATAGCGGTAGGCTGGCTTGTAGCCGAAAATCACCTGATCGGGCTGGAGCTGCAGCAGCGACCGGGGTGCGTAGGACTGAACTACAAACAGACCCGCCCCATCCTTGGCCCCATAGATGTACCAGCCCATTTCGTTGAGGGGAGACTGCTCCAGAGCGCGAGTGGTAGAGGGAAAACAGCCGTTTTGATCGGCGATCACGGGCGGCAGGTGGACGATTTCTGTTCCACCGTTGAACTGACCCGTGGTGGGATTAAAATGCTCGACGCGAAACTGGTCACTACCCGCAATTGGCTGGAGGAATCGTACTAAGCCATAGTAGCGTCCGGTAATTTGTACGGGTTGATTGACGATCCGCAGGGTGGTGTTATCTTCGACCTGCACCTCACCGTCCAGCATCACGATCAGGTCATCGGTGGGATGGGCACCGGCCAACGATTCCAGTGGCCCCACCTGTCGCCAATGGTTCAACCGTTCGGGATGAACTAAGCCGCCATACTCGCTGGAATAGTCTGCCGCAGCGCTAAAGTGAACGTCATGCCGAGCCGCCTGAACAAAACTTTTGATCAACGGCGTATCAATCCAGCGCAATTTGACGATTTGTCCCACCAGATGCTCATAACCCCTATCCGCATGGTGCACTTCAAACAACACACCTCGAATGGCCTGCCGTTCATGGAGCTGTGGCAAAATCAGCCGCCCCATCCAGGTGCCAATTGGGTGATACCAGTTTGGGTCAACCGTTTGCTCAAGCGGGTAGTAAGCCGGATCGTTGAAAGCCGCCCGTTTGTAGAGGTCATAGTTGCTGAGCGCTTTTGGCTTGGCTGGCTGAGGAGCTAAGAACTGGTCGGTGAGGATTTGCTGAATCAGGTCAACCGTTTGCTGAAGCGGACTGCGGCCATCGGGCAAAATTGGATCGGGATCCATGATGCCGCCTGGAACTTGATGCCCGACTGGTCCTAGCGAAGTGATGCTGATTTTGCCTTGGCGCTTGGCCCGGTTCCAGTAGGACAGGGGAAACAGTTTCCAGCGTCCGGGAAAGAAAATCGGGCCGCAGCGCTCGACAATATCCCGGTCGCCCACTAAATGGTAGAGGTGATCCAGCTTCAAAAAATTATTGTTGGCGCTCATTACGCCACCCAGCGAGATCACCTCAATCGGGGCTTCAATCGCTCGCCGTAGATAGGGAGCTGCGGCTACTGACATCTGTGCTCCGCCGCTAAAGCCAACCAACGTCACGGGCACTCCACTGCCAGGCTGATAGTTACGCTCAATTAATCCGTTGTAGAGTACCTGAGCAATGCCCTGGTTGTAGATGGGGCCATAGCGCTTATCGGCTGACACCGCCACGATAATTAGATTGCGCAGATTCAGCAAAACGCCCAACAGAGCCGCCGGATTGCTCCACCGCATTTTATCAGCCATGCGCCACAGAAACGCCAGCGGTCGATCTTGATCTAACGGCTTGTTCAGCACCGAGTACATCATTAAGCCGCGGATAAAGGCCACCTCCTTGGGCAAAGTTGGCAGTAGCGCCGCCAAGAAGTCTTCCACATCAGGAGTATATTCCTCACCGGATTGGCCAATCCCATCGAGGTAAATTACATAGCGGCTGGGCGCATCGGTTTGAGCCGGAGGCAGAAAAGTAGGAGGGGCAGGCTGAGCGGCAGGAGCGGGTGTGGTTGGGAACAAGCTGTCGCTGGTTGGCTTTGCAGTAGCCCGACTCTGGGTTTCCGCAGCGGTGGCCACATCATCGTCGTACCAGCCCGCCCACCAGCCCAATGTTTCCAAAGGTGCGAGCAAACCGGCAAATACAAGGGCAATCACTCCCAGCCAAGCCAAATCCAACAGCACTCGCAGCAACTCCGGCAAATGGTTGTGCCAGCCCAGCACTGCTAACTGAATGGGCCGTAGTGACAAAGCTACCAGCACAAACAGCAGAATCATGCCCAGCAAAGCTGCAATTAGTCCTAGCGCTTGAGCGGTTGGGCTAGGGGAGTGTGATTTTGGGGAGGTGTTAACCCCCAAATTGGGGCCCGAACTAGTGCTAGGGAATGCGGTTGCAGGAACCGACTGAGTTGCAGAAGGAACCGACTGAGAAGATTCGGGTTTAGCGGATTGCGGTCTTGTTGATGCAGGTTTAGCAGATTCGGGTCGAGGCGCGGTTCCCGTTGGCGTGGCGGGAGTGGGAACTCGCTGGCGTAGGGCTGTTCGTAACCACAGTTCAGCAGATTGCTCAAATGCTTGCCGAGCCGATCGAAGCTGTTCTGCGGCCAGAATTGGCGAAGACGGCCCCAACCCCACTTTGATCAGTTGCACCAGTTCTTCTCGACTTTGGACCAGTTTGACGCCAGCCACCCAATCAGCCACCGATTTACCGAACTTAGCAATCGGCTGACCGATCGTGTGTTCCAGCACCTGCTTGACTGCCCAACCAAAGGCCACATAGCCAACTGCCTCTGCAATGCCCATCTGGGTTACTGCGCTCAACCCCACCACCATCGCCAGCAAATGCCAGACCGACAGCAGTGACAAAATCGGCTCACCTAGATAGGGCAAAGCTCCCAAAAAGCCAAACAGCAGCGGCGCATAGCTCAATCCCAGCACCTTCACTAGCGTCAGAAACGACACCGACACCGACCACGGTAACTGGCAGATCAGCCAAGTGCTGAAGACAAGAAACAAAAAGCCAAATGTATATAAAACCGCGCTAATCAGCAAGCTGAAGACAAACCGGATGGGCTTAACCCGGTTGACAAACAGAACAATAATTTGGCCAATTGCCAAAGATAGTTGGGCCAGCAGCACAGTCAGCAGCGCTCCGGTAAGACCGTGGGGGATGGCATCCGTTTCCTGAAACACCTCTGCGTTCAGCCCAAAGACTCCGCCGAATAGCTCCCACGGCATTGTAGTATCCATCATTTCCCCCTATTCGCTGCTGCTGGTCTCTAGAGCACGACTATAGCGATCCTATATCAGTTGCGGGAATGGCTGACCCCTACTTCGGCATAACGTTACCCTGCGAACTCCAGCCATCAGCTACTCTGGTGTAAAGTCTTTAGTGCAATGTATGATTCCCTAAACCTATGGCTAATGTATTTCAACAGTTACAGCAGCGGTTTCAATCCTTGGGGAAAGAGCTGAGCCCCCAAGTGCTAGAAGCCGCCAAAACGTCTTTGCAAACTTGGCTGGACGAGAACTACCCAGACCTAGTCGCGCGCAAAGCCTCTGCTGAATTTAATGGCACCATGATGCAGTGGTTTCACTGGTATATTGCACCTGATGGCAATCACTGGAATGAATTAAAACAAACGACAAAGGATCTGGCGAAGGCTGGATTTACGGCTCTCTGGTTACCGCCTGCCTGCAAAGCGAATGGTGGTGGGTATGATGTTGGTTACGGTATCTATGATTTATTCGATCTGGGCGAGTTTGATCAAAAGGGAACGGTGCGGACAAAGTATGGTACAAAAGCGGAGTATGCAGCCGCAGTTCAAGCAGCGCGTCAGGCTGGGTTGCAGATCTACGCCGATGTTGTTTTCAATCACAAGATGGGCGGCGATGCTGAGGAAGAATTTGCAGCAATTCCATTTGATCCGAATGACCGCAATCGTCCTTTGGGTGAACCGCGCAATATCAAATCCTGGACTCGGTTTGACTTTCCTGGACGCGGTGATAAATATTCCAGCATGAAATGGCGCTGGTGGCACTTCGATTCGGTCGATTACAATAGCTACGATCCAGGCTACCGAGCTGTTTACCGCATGAAGGATAAAAACTTTGAGGATAAAGTCGATCTGCGGTTGGGTAACTATGACTACCTGATGGGCTGCGACCTCGATGTCAACCACCCAGAAGTGCGTGGCGAGCTGAAATATTGGGGCGAGTGGCTGATGGATACAATCGGAGTGGATGGATTCCGCCTAGATGCGATCAAGCATATTCAGGGTGATTTCTTTACCGACTGGCTGGGTCATCTGGAACATAGAGCACAACGCGATCTGTTCTGTGTGGGCGAATATTGGACGGAAGATTTTGGTACTTTGAGCTGGTACATTGGCAATGCTGGCGGTCAGCTCAATCTATTTGACGTGCCGCTGCACTACAATTTCCATCGAGCCAGTAAGGCCGGCGGCTACTATGATATGCGCAGCATTTTAGATAACACCTTGATGAAACACCTGCCCCTATTTGCCGTGACGCTGGTGGACAACCACGATACCCAGCCGCTGCAAGCTCTGGAATCAATGGTGGAATCTTGGTTTAAGCCGCTGGCCTATGCGATCATTCTGCTGCGGGCTGAAGGCTATCCCTGTGTATTCTACGCAGATTATTACGGTGCTCATTACCGAGATAAGGGACGGGATGGCAACGAATATGAAATTTGGATGGACTCGCACAAGTGGATCATCGACCGGCTGCTGTTTGCCCGTAAGCATTTTGCCTATGGTCCCCAATACGACTACTTCGACCATCCCGATGTAATTGGCTGGACGCGCCTGGGTTCCGAACAGCATCCCAGAGCAATGGCGGTGATTATGAGCGACGGACCGGGAGGCAGCAAATGGATGGAAGTAGGTAAACCCAATGCCACCTTCTACGACCTGACGGAGCACATTAAACAGCCAATTCAAACCAATCAGCACGGCTGGGGCGAGTTTCGCTGTAACGGAGGATCGGTTTCCGTCTGGGTGGAACAACAAACGTTGCAGTCTCTGCTGTCGGAACTGGTTTCACCGTTTGGGATCGCGATGATTGACTAATACCAAATCTGTTTGTGAATGATGCAAATCCTTGCCCCCTAAGTCCCTCAGAATTGGGGGACTTTGAGCGGCTCGACTTTCCCAGAATTGGGGGTTGGGGGGCGGTTCGGCATATGTATCATTCATCGAAGTATTTGGTATAACGCCAGGATTTGGTAACGATCTTCCCTTCATTCTTCTCCAGAAAGGGAGATCGTTTGGTCTTGTTTTGGTAGAAGTAACTTGCCAAACGAATCTGTCAAATGAACACGGCTGCCCTACCAAGCGCAACTGTGCCATTTTGTCTGTTATGCTTTCAAAATGACTCCTCAATCAAATCTATGACCAGCCAGATTCAACGCTCAATCAGCTTAAAGGCTATCGTTGCCTACAAAGGGTTCGTTGTTTTTAGCCTGATCGCCATTAGCTTGATTTGTGCCTTTAGCTGGAGAAATTACGATGCGTTGATTGTTTTTGTCCGATCCTTTATTCAAGACCAGCTGGATCAGGAATCGGTCCTCAGTCAGTGGCTGCTGGACACGGTTTTGCACATCCAGCCCCAGCATTTGCAACTAGCAGCTCAGTTGACTAGCGTTTATGCAATTGTGCTGGGCATTGTCACGGTGGGGCTGTGGTACCACAAGCAATGGGCGCACCTGTTGATGCTGCTGTTTGTGGGGCTGCCGCTGCCGGTCGAAGCCTACGAGTTAATAACTCATCCAGTTTGGAGCCGAGGTGGAATTCTGATGCTCAACCTGTTAGTGTTCGGCTATCTACTGCGGCACCAGCGGACTCGCCGCCAGAAATTAGCTATCTCTGCCCAAAAGCAGCCATAGGTTGGTCTCGGTAAGCTCGATCTATGAACCAACCGCCTCCCAGAAATCTGACCAACGAGCTAGCAAAGGAGCGCAACCGCGCCGCCGCAGAACGCACCCTCATGGCCTGGATTCGCACCTCGCTCTCACTGATTAGCTTTGGGTTTGGGATTGATCAGATTGTGGCGGCAATTAACCGAGTCACAACAGATCCAGATGTGGTCCGGTTGTCGCGGTTGGTGGGGTTAATGTTTATTGCCGTTGGCGTCTATGCCATTACTATTGCCATCCTGGAGCACCGACAGGAACTGAAGCGAATTCAGCGCGATGACTATCTCTACATCTCACGGCGCTCCCACGGGATCGTGGTGGCTACTTCTCTGCTGCTGATTGGCATCTTTGCCTTCGTCGCCATTCTGATCAAGACTTAAGTTAAGCCTGAAGGTCATTCAGTGCCTAAGCTTGGTCCTAGTTCTAAGCGCTTACTCTAGCAGCGCCTCGATCTTTTGGCGATACACGACAATCGCAAACTCCCGCTGCTGTTCCTTCAGGGCATAGAGAATTACATTCGATAGCTCGGCTGAGACCACTGCCCGAATCTCGATGCTGACAGTAGTATAGTTTTCGATTTCGGTCGGAACTGCTTCGGAGGGAACTGTACCAAACCGCTGTACTCGCTTCGCTACTCCGTCTACCTCGCTGACAGAATAGCCGTAGACCTTCAGGTTCTTCAACAGTTTTTCGATGCTGCTGCGCAAAATCGCCTCTGCCAAGATCGTCACCAGGACGGCGGGCTGGGTTAGGGAATAATCCTCAAAATCAAGCATCAGGGTCGAACAATGTAGTTAGACTGGATCGGCGGCAGTTGCCCGGTGGTGGTCAACGCCTGATACAGCATAGCAGCTACCTCGGCCCGTGTTGCAGGTTGGTTGGGGTTAAACTGATTGACGTTGGGATGGCTGACGATCACATTGGCCTGAGTGGCGGCGGCTACAGCGGGTCTGGCCCATTCCGGAATCTGATCGCGGTCTTGAAAAACTTGCAGCGGTGCAGCTGGATCAGCAGGTTTGGGCAACTGAAAGCCGTTCACGAGCGACAGCAACACTTCCATCCGAGAAATGGGCTGATTTGGCTGAAAGCTGGTGTCAGGATAACCCCTCAGAAACCCAGACTTCACAGCTTCGTCAATCGCCGGCTTGCCCCAAAAGTTAACCGGCACATCGGGAAAAGCCTGGGACTCCTGCCGGACATCAGGCAACACCTCGCTAACCAGAGTGGCGTACTGAGTGCGAGTGACCGGCTGGTCCGGGCGAAAACTACCGTCTTCAAATCCAGAGATCATGCCGCGTCTGGCTAGCTCTGCAATGAAAGGATAGGCCCAGTAATTAGGTGAAAGGTCAGGGAAGTTGACTGCTGCTTCAGGCGACGGGCTGGGAACAACCACTTGAGGAGCAACCCGAGGCGATGGGGATGGAACAGCAGGCGAGGCTTCAGGCTCAGCCGCCCTGGGCAAACCAGGAACTGCGGGAATAATTACCGTGCGCGGACCACGAGGTGCAGGCGACACTCCAACCGTAGTCCGATCCACCGTTCCCCCTACTGTGCCGGGAGGCAGGGGTGAAGGAGAAGTTGTGGGGCCAGCAGTGGGGCCAACCGGTGCAACTTCGACGGTGTCACGCTGAGCCGGATCTAGAGGCGATGGCTCTGCTTCACTGCGAGTTAGACCAGGAGAGAGCTGCCCCAACCAGGTTTCGGCTCGACGCCCCAAACTCCACCACAGTACAGCTCCAATCACGAGAAAAGCTACAATCAGGGCAACTAGCTCATCGAAGCTGAGCGGATCTCTGCGATCGGAGCCAGGAGAAGGGGGCTGACCAGCCATGGCAATGCACCTCAAGAATTTTCTCTACTGGCTATCTTACGGGAATTACAGCAGTTGGCAACCCCTCCAAACTTAATCTTTGTTGCAGCCGGTCGGCTTCTTCCCGGTTCCGAAATAGTCCTACCTGCATCACTACCTGGCCGTTGATCGTCGTCAGAATGGCGCTGGGAGAAATAGCCCGCACCTTGTCTTGCAGTTCGGCATCGTCGGCTACGACAATTACCTGATAGGTTTCGGCTAGCGTCTGATCATCCGATGAATCCGCTTCAGGTGCTGAACGGTTGGCCGCTTGGGTGGTATTTCGGTTAGCGTTACGAGCAGTTGTGGTCTGTTCGGTCGTTGATTCAGAAGAGCCTGTGACTCGCCGCTGGGACCGGGGCCGCAGTGCCGCTCCTCCCGAATTGGACGTGGCCGGAACTCCCACTGCAGGGGGACTGACCCGGCTAGGGGCCGAACTGGTGCGTTGGGGGACTGGGCGATTGGGTTGGGTTGCTTCAGCAGATGGTGTTTCCCTATCTGCAGGTGGATTGGCAATTGTGGTAGGAGATTCCGGAGCCGCATCGGTTGGGTTATCCGTTGGGTTATCCGTTGGGTTGGCGGGCGGCGGCGGTGGCAGAATACTGCTGAGGCTGGGCGCTGGGTTACTCGGAGCTGTGCTATTGGGTGACCCGGTTGGAGGCGTGGGTACAGGTCTGGGATTCAAAGGCGGTAGGGGTGGGGGAACAGGAGCATCCCCAGGCGGCAAAGAAGGCACAGGAATGATACTTTCCGCTTCAGCCGGGAACTGCTCTGGCGCAGGATTCGGCAGAGTTGGAGCGGGGGCTGGGCCACCCATACCCAAATTGCGACGCGAGCTAGCAATCAGCGTTTCGATCGGCTGGTCGTAGGTGAGGTAAATATGGCCCACAGGCCGACCGTTAAAGGCGCGACGGGTTAACCGCCAGCCGGGATTCAAAACAATTCGGCTAAAGCCATTTGGCATCCCGTAGGTGCGGCCAATCTCAATCAATGTATCCCGATCGGCATTGGCATCGGCTACCAGCACCAGGTCATTACCGTCTCGAACGATGCGCAGGCTATAGTGCAACGCCTGATCCTGCCCAGCGGTGCGGACCGAGAAGCCATTGCTGTCCACAATCCGGTTGCAAATCCCGGTAAAGTCAAAGCTGAGCAGCAGCGGTTCGACCTGAGACGGGTTACTGCCCGTTTCGCTCCAGCAGGGACGTTTATCGTTCAGTTGCTCCAAAATCAGCAGCTTGTAGCCAATTTCTCCGCCCGGCGCAGCCACCACGATGAAGCGATCTTGCTCCACTTCTTGCTGCTCAAATTGGGCTGCCATTGCCGCCGGACTGACGCTGCCAAGCCCCAAAATTGCCAGAACTGCCAAACGCTGCCAAAACGCCATGCTCATGGTTGTACCTAATGGAAAGTGTGAGTCAACAAGCAAAGAACATCAAACCGGAAAACCTAGCCAAGGTTTTTTACAGAAACTCTTGCCCAAAACTGAAGTCATTGCAACGGTGAAGGACTAGGCTAGGATACCCTGAAAAGTCCGTATTACCTTAACCGTTACGCCCCTACTCGCTAGTCAGCTTTTCTCTAGAGACGGCTGAGTCGAACTGAAGAGTTCCAATTGTCTGTAGGTTTTCTTCAGCTATGTAGTTAAGCACAGGCGTTTCCATCGGACAAGGCTCCTGAGGAGGATTCCCCTCTGGAAATTAACCTATTTCAGCGAAAAACTCCTTGTTTTGTATCCATTGCTGCCTTGGTGATTTTTGCCAAACCTTTTGCCAAACCTTTACTTTTCTAAAATCAGAACTGTAGTCCAAAACTGTAGCCCAATCCAGCCTAGTGTCTGCTGGAAAGCCATCTAAAATAAATCAAATTCCCAAAAACAGAGGCGAAATGCAACCTAAATTTACGCTGCCCTTCGTGTTGTTGAGCGTACTGGCCGCAATTGGATTCACCGTGCAGTGGGTGCACAGCCAAAATCGAGTCCATCAGCTCGTGATTGCCACGGGCAGCAAGGAGGGAGAGTACTATGCGTTTGCCGAAGCCTTGGCCACAGTAGTGAGCCGCCACCATCCCAAAATCAAGATTACGGTCAAGGAAACCGCCGGAGCCCAGGAAAATCTGGAGCTATTGGACCAAAAAGCAGCCCAGTTAGCAATTGTGCAAAGCGACACCCCTAGTCGGTCTACGGCTAGAGCGGTTGCCTATTTGTTCCCAGAAGTGTTTCATCTTGTGGCACGCGCCAATTCGCAAATTCAGTCTGTCCAGGATTTGCGAGGCAAACGAGTTGCTTTGATGCCACAAGGCAGCGGCTCCTACAATTTGTTTTGGCTGCTGAGTCAGCACTATGGGTTAGGCTCACAGGCCCAGCCTGGTTTTACCCCCCTGCCCCTGCCACCCCAACAAGCCTATGCTGCCCTGCAACAGGGAGACGTAGATGCCCTGTTTCGAGTCATGGCCCTGGGTAACCCAGCCATGAGTGAGCTGCTGAAAACTAGTCGTTCCCAGCTTGTTGCCATCGATCAAGTCGATTCACTGCGGTTGTCATTGCCCTACCTGGAAGCCTCGACCATTCCCAAAGGGACCTACGATGGTGCAGGTCCGATTCCGCCCGAAACGCTTCCAGTGGTGGGCGTGCGAGCCGTGCTGATTACTGGCGAAGATGCTAACACCGAGGTAATTCAGGAGATTACCCGCACCTTGTTTGATTTTCGCAATGAAATTGTGGCCATTTATCCACGGGCGGCCACTATGCGGTTGCCAGAATCGGGCGAGAATTTGGGACTGCCGCTACATCCAGGAGCACAGGCGTTTTACGACAAGGACCGGCCCATCTTTTTGGTGGAGTATGCTGAACCGATTGGCCTGATGTTCTCGGTGGGCGTTTTGGCTGTATCTGGTCTGTGGCAGTTGCGCCTCTGGCTCCAAGGCCGACAAAAAAATCGGGCTGACCTGTACAACCAAAAAATTCTGGCCCTGATTGAGCAGATGCAGCAAACAGAAGATCTAGACGAGTTAGAAGCTATCCGCACTCAGCTCTTCGAGATTCTGCGGCGCGTTGTCATCGATCTCGACATTGACAAAATTTCGCCCGAATCCTTCCAATCGTTTGTGTTTCCCTGGGAGGTGGCCATGACTACCCTGCGGCATCGAGAAATGATCGTGATGAATCAGCGTACTTATCAGAACAATTAAGGGGTTGGGGTTGAGGGTTGGGGGTTGGGGGTTGGGGGTTGGGGGTTGGGGGTCATAAAATACCGATTGCTCTGAGTTTTGGAGATTGCACAGGGTATGTTGTCTCAAATTACTTCATTAACATCATCAACATTAGTTAGGTCAACTTAATTTGGTTGACCTAATTAATTAATACAGTAGATGCAGTGCGGGGTCCTGCCCGCGCCAGCGAGACGTTGGCACTACGGATCTGCAAATTAATGATGTTGATCTGCTTAGAAGATTGTTTGCTCTTTGAATGACTAATCAACAGAGAGAAGCTGGAATTGTCGTTAGTGGGTCTCCTGGGCGTTTTGGTTGGCTGAGGTGAGGTGTTCAGACATTAACAAGTTCCTTTAGCTTTATCAACTAGCTTTATCAACTAGCTTTATCAACAGATGAATCGAGTCCCCTTCTCTGGGACAATCACGAGAAGTGTGAGAGTGAAACGCCCATGAAAACTGCCATTGTGCACGAATGGCTCGTCACCTATGCCGGGTCAGAGCGGGTTGTGGAGCAAATGCTGCGGCTTTATCCAGAGGCTGATCTGTTTAGTTTGGTGGAGTTTTTGCCTGAGGAGCTAAAGTTTTTTATTCAGCACAAGTCAGTTACAACTTCGTTTCTGCAAAAGCTGCCCTTTGCCAATCCGCGCTTTCGCAACTATTTGCCGCTGATGCCGCTGGCAATCGAGCAGTTTGACCTGTCGGACTACGATCTGATTTTGTCGAGCAACCATGCCGTTGCCAAGGGCGTCACGACCCGCGCCGATCAGCTCCATATTTGCTACATGCACACCCCCATCCGCTATGCCTGGGACTTGCAGCAGCAGTACTTACAGGGAGCTAAGCTGACGCGCGGCCTCAAGGCAGGGTTGACCCAGTTGGTGTTGCACTATCTGCGGCTATGGGATGTGGCGAGCGCCAATCGGGTGGATCACTTTATTGCCAACTCGTGGTTTGTGGCGCAGCGAATTCGCAAAACCTATCGGCGTCCGGCTCGCGTCATCTATCCGCCCGTGGCGGTCGAGCAGTTTGTGCCTCAGCGGCAGCGCGAGGAGTTTTACTTTGTGTTGTCCCGGTTTGTGCCCTATAAGCGGGTTGGTCTAATTGTAGAAGCCTTTAACCAGCTCCAACTGCCCTTAGTCGTGGTTGGGAATGGAGCCGAGCGCAAGTTTCTCCAGTCGTTGGCTCGCCCCAACGTGACGATTTTGGGACACCAATCTGAGGCTGTAATCGTCGATTTGATGCAGCGCTGTAAGGCATTTGTCTATGCCGCCGCTGAAGATTTCGGCATTACGCTGGTCGAGGCGCAGGCCGCCGGAGCACCCGTGATCGCCTACGGCAAGGGTGGAGCTGCCGAGACGGTGATTCCAGGCAAAACCGGCCTGTTATTTCCCGAACAAACGGTGGCCAGCTTGATCGATGCGGTCAAAGCCTTTGAAACTGGGCAAATCGCATTTGATCCCGACCAATTGCGCCAAAATGCCGAAAAATTTAGGCCAGAGCGGTTCCGCCAAGAACTTTCTGCCTATATCGATCAAAAATGGACAGAATTTCAGCGGAAGGATGCCCTACAGTATTAGCGTGAGGAGTAATAAATTGCAATGCAACTTAACCGCACGTTACCCCCTGCGCTCGTGGCGTTGACTATCTCGACGCGATCCTGGCCGACCTACGCCGTGATGATCGGGGCCGACCTATTGGCGATCGTGTTGGCGAGCATCATCAGCGTCTATACCAGGCTGGCGTTAGAAGGACAGTTTGCTCCCTCGCTGTACTGGCAGCTTTGGCCTGTCCTGGGTCTGTTTATTGCCGCCTATGCGATTGTGGGCCTGTATCCCGGCGTTGCCATCAGCCCGGTGGATGAGATGCGCTGGCTTTGTCTGGCCACGACTCTGATGTACCTGGCCCTGGCGGCGATGGTATTTATGCAGCGGGAAGGTGAGATCTACTCGCGGGGTGTGTTTGTGATGGCCTGGGCGCTGTCGCTGCTGCTGGTGATTGTCTGTCGAGCCGTGGCACGATTGCTGTTTGCCCGCAAGCGCTGGTGGGGCTACCCGACGATGGTGTTGGGTGCAGGCAAAACCGGCAGTATGGTGATTCGCACGCTCAAGCGTCGCCCCGGAATTGGCCTCAAGCCAGTGCTGGTGCTGGATGATGACCCCAAAAAGCATGGTTCGCTGCATGGTGTGCCGGTGGTGGGCGGTGTAGAGCTAGCGCCTGCCCTGGCCCGGACGCGCAAAATTCCCTACGCGATTGTGGCAATGCCAGGAGTGCCCCGCGATCGGTTGCTGAGTCTGCTGGAGCGCTATGGCAGTAGTTTTGCCCACTTGCTGGTGATCCCCGATTTGTTTGAGTTTTCGAGCCTCTGGGTGGAAGCCAAGGATATGGGCGGTGTCCTGGGTCTAGAAGTGCGGCAGCGCCTGTTGCTACCCGGTCCGCGTCTGACCAAGTTTTTGATCGATCTAGCCGCTACATTGATTGGCGGTTTGTTGGTGCTGCCGTTGTTTCTGCTGATTGCGCTGTTGATTAAACTCGACTCGCCTGGACCCATTTTCTATAGCCAGATCCGGATCGGGCAAGGCGGGCAGCCTTTTAAAGCCTGGAAGTTTCGCACCATGGTCCAAAACGCGGATTATGCGCTGAAAACCTATTTTGAACAGCACCCTGAACTGCGGGAAGCCTGGGAACGCGACCAGAAGCTGCGCTATGACCCGCGTGTGACTCGCATCGGTCGGTTTCTGCGCCGCACTAGCCTGGATGAACTGCCCCAGCTCTGGAATATTCTGCGAGGCGAAATGAGCCTGGTGGGGCCGCGCCCAATCATCGATGAGGAGATTCCCCGCTATGGTGACAAGTTTCCGCTCTATACCAAGGTGATTCCGGGTCTCACCGGCCTCTGGCAGGTTTCTGGCCGCAACAACATCACCTACGAGGAGCGGGTCAGCCTCGATGCCTACTATGTCCGCAACTGGTCGGTCTGGCTGGATGTCTATATTCTGCTACGCACGGTTTGGGTGGTGCTGTCGGGTGAGGGCGCGTATTGAGCGCTTGGATTAAGTCTGTAAGGGCAGCAAGCCTCGCTGAAGACTTAGAGTAGTTAAAGCAATGGAGAAAATCGGCAGGACCCTTATGCAACCGATTCAACAGCAGATCCTGGAAACTTTACAGACGCTCTCTTCAACCGAACAACAAGAAGTTTTGGACTTCGCCAAATTCCTCAGAAGTAAGCGGCGAGAGTCTCAGCCAGAACCCAAACAGCAACTGTCGGCTCTAGAGTTGGCAGGTGATCTCGTTGGCTGCCTAGAGGGAGGTCCATCGGATCTATCCACAAATAAGAAATACATGGAAGGCTTTGGCGAGGAATGAGGCAATCCGTTTTACTCGATACAGGTCCTCTCGTAGCGTTGTTGAAGCAACAAGATCATTATCATGAGTGGGCAAAAGCGGAATGGGCAAACATTAAACCGCCTTTGCTCACCTGCGAGTCAGTCATTACAGAAGCCTGTTTTCTGATGCTAGATGTGTATAGAGGACAAGAAGTTGTCCTATTAGGGAAAGGCAGACGAAGGTAAGACATAGAAAAACGGCGTTGCGAATTGCTGTCGTGAGGGAACTCTACAGACAAACGATTCGGAAACTCTGACTATGCCTTACACAGACATCAACACCACCCTCACCGATGCTGAGCTGCAAGAAATCAAACAGGCGATCGCCACAATTCAGCAAAAGCTACCCTTCCTGATTACCCTCAGCGCCGAGGAACGCAAGCGGCTCTACAAAATGGGCGACAAACGCCTCGCCTTTGTGCAAAACAGCCTCAGTGCTGCCCAAAGCAATCGCAATATTCTGCCCGCCAGCTTTGATCTAGAAGGTTTTGCCAACGACTACCGGCTTGCCAGCAACCTGAGTGAATTGCTGATGCTGTTACGCCAACTCACCGAACAGGTGGATGATACACTGATGGCCGTTAGCAGTGAAGCGATGAGCAGCAGCCTCACGGTCTATGACTATGTGAAAACCGCCGCTAAAAAGACTCCGGGCCTAAAAGCGATTGCCGAACAGCTTGGCAGTTTATTCAAAGCGATCAAGACCAAACCTGCGAAGTCTGCCGCTGAACCTGCTAATACGCCGCTTAAACAGGCAAGTTAGGCGGTCGATGGGCTGAGGATGCCGCACGTATCTTGGAGAATCAGGCTTGAACTTCAGCAGTTCAGAGTTGTAGCTGGCAGAATCGCCTTTTAAGCTCTGAGATTCACGGTTGTACTTCAGCCCATTGCGGTTGAATGGTAGAGATACGATAGCGAACTTCAACACATGACGCTTGATTGTCAAAGATTCAGGCTTGAACTTCAGTTCATACCGTTGGATTAACTTGAGATGGGGACTGAACGTAGGTGAAGGGTGCGAGTGAAGACAAGGGTAAGAAAACGAGAATGGACAAAGCCGCCGATGCGAGCCAGAGCAGAACCCCATAGTCGCTCGTACCTGTCTTTAGCTTTGCTTCTCGTTTGGAAATGCGGCTTTGAATGCCTCTAGCAACACGCTAGCCACCGGATGCTTGCAGAATTCTTCAACGGCTTTGATCGATCCGGCTTTGAGGGCAGCGAGGAGGCGTTGTTTCAGCACGGGTTTCTTTTCAATTTCCTGAAGGGCTTTGTCTTTTACAGCAGTTTTGCCAGTTTCGCTATTGACATCGGCTACGGTAGACTCAAGGCTGTGCAGTAGCTCGTCAAGTTCTTGAGCTAACTGAGCGGCATCGGGCGTCTCGCCATAGTAGTTGTTTTGGGTGTCAATGTAGTCGCGTTCGGCTTTAATTTGTTTGTTGCCTGCCACAAAGTCTTTGAAGTGACCGCCTGTGATGTTGATGTTGGGTCTAGAATCGTTGGGCATAGAGCTAGGGGGATAAGGTGCTATCGGTTTTCTGCGTCGATTTCACTGAATGGTTCTTGCGGCGAAGCATTACAACTCTGTTGATGAAAACCGCCCTGTGATTGGCTCATACTCATCTTCGAGCAACCAATTCTGAGCTTCATCGTAGCTGGCGCTGGTGTAAATAATTTGATATCCCTCAGCCGGATCGTAGATTGAGCAATTGCCGGATGGTGCGTTGAGCAGGAGCAAAACGTAAGGAGGTGAAAGCATTGGATCGATCCAGACTTCGGCAAAGCTCCAGTTAGGGCTAGCCGGGTTGGGTGCGGGAGATGGTGTGGTATCGGTTTTCTGCATCGATTTTTACCTCCCCGTAAAATAGCGGTGTTCTACGTCCATCAGCGGGGGCGATTCTATAGCCGATTGGGTCCGTGAAAAATAGTCCATAGCGTTCATATCCTCTAATGATGCCAGTGAATTCTCCTCGCTCAATAATTGCCTGCGTCACTCTCTCCATTGTGGCTTGATCGTTGAAAACATGGGCAGCTCTGCCTCGCCTTAGCAATCGTTGAACTTGTGGACTGTCGGGTAAATGTTTGGCAATATGTCTGGAATCGAGGGTGATTTGGCGATTAATGCCACTCATAGCGGCTTGAGATTATGACTGTAGGATTAGGTAGATGGTGGATCAATCGAATTCTCCTGGTTCTCAACATAATCACCTTTAACCTTTACGCTTTTATCCCCAGCAACGAAATCACGAAACTGTCCACCGCTAATATTGATGTTGGTGACAGAAGTACGACCGTCCGCAACAGGCTGAGATGGTAAAAGCGTTTGCTCGATCTCGTATTCTCAATGCCCAAATCGCTGCCCACGCTGAGGGTGCGGGTTGTGAAAATCATTGAGGTTTGGCGATAGCGCTGTTGCAGTTCGGTTAGCTCTTTCAGGGCCGCATCATTTGGCAACTCATTCACGCCATCAAACAGCAGTAAAAATTTCCCTTTCGTGAGCAACTCTAAAAGTACCGATTGCTCTAGCTGCAGTCCTCGACTTTCCAACGTAAGCTGAAGCAAATCAATCATCATAACGGTTGATATAACGGTGCACTCAGATCGCCGTTGCTCCAAATACCAATCGCTTCAATAGAATGAGCATAGGTCTATTCTCAGCTAGCTATGGTTAAACCTCCGGTCCAACGCTTGACCATTCCTCCGCTCGAAAATGGCGATCGGTTGAACCGCTATGAATTCGAGCGACGCTATGCCGCAATGCCCAACCTCAAAAAAGCCGAATTGATTGAAGGAATTGTCTACATGCCTGCTGCGCTGCGGTTTAGAAGCCACGGTCAACCGCATGGTTGGATGATTGGCTGGTTATTTACCTACGCAACGGCGACTCCTAGCGTGTTATTGGGCGACAATCCAACCGTGCGGCTTGACCTAGACAACGAACCACAGCCTGATGCTGTTTTGCTGATCGACCCAGCAGTCGGAGGTCAAGCCCGATTGAGCGATGATGACTACATTGAAGGGGCACCTGAGCTAATTGTGGAAATTGCCGCTAGCAGTGCAGCGATTGACCTACATGCTAAAAAACAGGTGTACCGTCGTAATGGTGTGCAGGAGTATATCGTTTGGCAAGTGCTCGACCAAACACTAAGTTGGTTTGTTCTGGAGCAAGGAGAATATGTAGAATTACCGATAGATGCGACAGGAATCTTATGCAGCCGGGTATTTCCAGGGCTACGGTTAGCGAGTACAGAGTTATTAACTGGCAACATGCAACAGGTACTGGAAGTTTTGCAAGCAGGATTGCAATCATCTGAACATACTGCATTCATACAGCGGTTAAATCAATAATCATTTCATCATCTTAGAATGAACAGGAGAGTAGTAGTCGAAATATGGGCAGCTCGGCAACGCCTTAGCAATCTTGAGTAGAAATTGCTGAACCAAAATGCAAAAGATCGATACAATAACAGCTGAACATTATGTATGGGGACAGGGCTGCGACGGATGGCACTTGCTGAACCGTGAAGATTTGAGCGTGATTGAAGAAAGGGTTCTCCCCGGAGAGCAGGAACAGCGTCACTATCATCAGCGCTCGCGTCAGTTCTTTTACATCTTGCAGGGGGAAGCCGTCATGGAAGTGGATGGCGCTACCATAACACTGCAAGCGCGACAAGGAATCGAAATTCCACCGGGAGTACTACACCAGTTCCGTAACTGTTCTGACTCAAGTGTTATGTTTTTGGTAATCTCTGCTCCTAAAGCGCAGGGAGACCGAGTAGAGGTGCCTGAGTGACGCCGCATAACACCATTGGCCAGGTTTCTTTTACCAGGTTTCTTTTACACTGAAGCAGTCCTCCGAATCTCCATCATGCAAACGCTTCGCTCCCTCTCTTTTATCTGGCGATTGTTTCGCTTCAGTTTTGTCAGCTTGCCCTACTTCTACTTTGCCGTCTTTCCCGGATTGATTGCGGTAATCGGGTTGCTCTATGCCAAGTTTCGCCAGTCAGCATTGGACCGCCCAACTCGCAATTTGCTGCTGCTGATCACGGGACTACTGCTGCTGAGCTGTTTGTTTGCCGCGAATCGGGCCGAAGCGTTTTTGCAATTAGCTAACTTTCTGCCCTATCTGCTGCTGTTTTCGGTGTTGCCCTATCTGCTGAAGGGAGTTGAGCCACTAGCCCGACTCGCCACTGATATGGTGATTGCTACGATTCCGATCAACCTGCTGGCCATGCTGGAATATGTGCTGCGGGCGGAAGGAATTCCTCGCTGGCTGCGGCGGACTGCCTTATCGCGTTGGTATCGAGCGCGTCCCCATGCCGGTCGAGCCATGGTGATGTTTGGTCATCCGAATGCGCTGGCCAGCTATCTGGTGCTGGTGCTGGGCTTGGGGCTGGGGCTGATTCTCTATTACTCCTGGCAGCGCCGCCAAAGTTCGATGTTAGAAGGTTCGCTGGCAAAACAGCCGCCTCTACTGCCGAAATGGCAAATGGTTCTGCTCTACATTGGCACTTTCTCATGTTTGCTGGGGATCTTTGCCTCTGGCTCGCGCAATGGGTTACTGGTGGCAGTCGGTCAGCTGCTGGTGTTTAGCCTGTTTACCCAAGCGAGTCGTGTGATTTTGATTGCCGGATTGGTAGGAGTCGCGGCTCTGGTGGCGGGAGCAGCCTGGTTTGGGATTGGCGGACGCTCGCTGGCTGTGGCCGATTGGGCGGACGATCCGCGGGTTGGGGTTTGGCGGTTTGCTCTGGGCTTGCTGAGACAGCGTCCTCTTCTCGGCTGGGGGTTGGGTAACTATAAGCTGGAATACCCGCCCGGTTTGATTCCAGACTATGACTTTGTGGCCCATCCCCACAATTTTTGGCTGCTGCTAGCGGTTGAGGCTGGCATTCCGGTAATGCTGTTGGTCACGCTGTTCGTCGGCAGAATTTGCTATCGAGCCGTGCGGCAGCTTGGAGCTTGGTCAGACGACCCCACGAACCGAGCGATTCTCCTCGCCTATCTACTCTCGTTTGCCAGCTGTGTTGCCTTTGCGTTGTTCGATGTCACTTTCTACGATGCCCGGATTAACGCCACTAACTGGGTTGTATTAGCTGGGCTATACTCGCTGACACAAAAGCAGGTGCGTTCAGAGACTACACCTGCTTGACTGTGAATCGGGGCAGATTGAACCGATCCTAGGCGTTGCTGAATAGGCGGATAACTGCTCCCTCCAATTCCTACCGTGTACACAGATCTCGATTGCGACTCAATGTAAGGGTTTGATCCCCCTTTTCTGAGATGCCCGCAGGGTTATAATCCCCCTTGATAAGGGGGACTTCAATCCCGGTTTGGTATGGGCTTCGCCTACGGTTCCTCCCTTTGGGTAAGGGGAGTAGGGGGGATCTTCGACTGGTGTGTATACCGTAGCCAATTCTGGGTGGAACCGGACTTTCAAAGTCCCCCATGATATAGCCCTAACGGGCATCCCAGAAAGGGGGATTGAGGGGGCTACCACCTAGTTGCCGTGCCTAGTACTGCGGTACCGACGGATCGACTTCCTGGCTCCAGGCGTTGATGCCGCCTTTGACGTTGATGCCGTCGATGCCCGCCTTTTCCTTCAGGATGCCGATCGCCTTAGCCGAGCGTCCACCCATTTTGCAGTGGACAATCAGTTTGTGGCCGTTGAGCAGCTCCTGTACTTTGGCAACCCCATCGCCGTTTTCGATATCGGGCAGGGGCACCAGCACCGAGCCGGGAATTTTGGCGATCTCGTATTCGTTTGGATTGCGGACATCGAGCAGTACGTAGTCGTCTGCGCCGTTGTCGAGGATTTGTTTGAGCTGTTGAACTGTGATTTCTTCCATATTGAACTGCTGTTGGGCCTCGGCTGCTTTGGCTTGCGGAATCCCGCAGAATTCTTCGTAGTCAATCAGCTTGTCGATCACCGGACGTTCCGGATTCGGGCGCAGTTTTAGCTCCCGGAAGCTCATGTTAAGCGCATTATAGAGCAGCAGGCGTCCGCTCAGGGTTTGCCCGGTGCCCAGAATAATCTTTACGGTTTCGGTAGCCTGAATCACGCCGATGATCCCCGGTAGAATCCCCAGCACGCCGCCTTCAGCACAGGAGGGCACCAGTCCCGGCGGGGGCGGTTCGGGATACAAGTCGCGGTAGTTGGGGCCGCCTTCGTAGTTGAACACTGTGGCCTGCCCCTCAAACCGGAAGATTGAGCCGTAGACGTTCGGCTTGTTCAGCAGCACGCAGGCATCGTTGACCAGATAGCGGGTGGGGAAATTGTCGGTGCCGTCTACCACAATGTCGTAGGGTTCGACGATACTCAGTGCGTTTTCCGAACTCAGGCGCGTTTCGTAGAGGTCTATCTGACAATAGGGGTTGATTTCCAAGATGCGATCTTTGGCAGACTGAATCTTGGGTTTCCCCACCCAGGAGGTGCCGTGAATCACCTGCCGTTGCAGGTTAGACGTATCCACTACATCAAAATCAACGATGCCGATCCGTCCGATTCCAGCCGCTGCTAGATAGAGCAACAAGGGCGAACCTAATCCCCCGGTGCCGATACAGAGCACACTGGCCGCTTTCAAGCGTTTTTGTCCATCTACCCCGACCTCTGGCAGGATCAGGTGACGAGAATAGCGTTCGTAGTCGTCTTTACTTAACTGGACTTCATCCAGATTGGGATTGAGCATGGCAAATTTGCAAGATCATGAAAGGGTTGAACTGTTTGAGGGGTGTTTGAGGGGTATTTGAAAATGTGGCTGTCTTTCTATTGAAGCAGCAGAGATGCGCGATTTTGGATTTTGCTGGTTAGATTTTAGATTTGCTGTGGCGGCGAGAGATGCTGGAAATGATGCAACAGCAGGTGTTCAATGTTATTTTTCCAGTCTCTAAGCGACTGAGAGGATGGTTAAGTAGGTTTGCGTTGGGCTGATTGGCAACAGAACGAGCTGCTGGTTTTGTAGATCTAGCTCAATCCCAAGCGCTTCCAGGGGAATCACACCCAGCAGTGGGTTTTGACCGCCGGGGAGTTCGAGACATTCAAACGTGCCTTCGCGTCCGAGCAGGGAAATTTTGGCATCTTGGAAGATTCTGGCTTTGCCAATTCCGGTAGCGGTAGCAACATCAACCTCCCTCAGCAGCTCCAGTCCAAGTTGGGCAATCGTTTCGGCAGGTAGGCAGAGGGTTGTGGCTCCGGTATCGACTAGCACGTTTTTTAGCGTGACAGAGCGAACCGCATCGGGTGGAATATAGCCTCGTGTCGCTGCCGCTTCATCAGCTCGATTGATTACAGTCAAAGTAGTTAAAATTCTTCCCATGTCGCGGTCTGGTGTTCTGCGTCGCATCTTTCTACTCCAACTTGCCCGAATTTCTTGCTAACTTAACTATGCCAGGTTTTTCACAACATGCAGACCACAGGAAAGCCGCAGGAAAGCCGCTAGCGCACCACTAACTTTTCTTCCCGAAACTGATGATGTTCATCCAGTGACCAACTGCGAGTCTCGGCCACCTTGCCTTGCTGTACTGAAAGAATGATGTAAGAGTATTCGGCCCAGGCCAGCAGGCGGTCGGTTTCAGACGGCATGGCTGGATGATCCGGATGAGAATGATAGATGCCGATAATCTGTAAGCCGCGATCACGAGCTTGTTTTTGGGCCTGAAGCAGCATGGGCGGATCAATCCAGTATCGATCCCGGCGCGCTGCTGTTGACGCATGACGAGACGATGCAATGCCCACTGACTCAAGCTCAGCCGCGACTGCTTCACTCCAGGCGTTTTCGGTTTCGATTAGGTCCACCAGCGTTTTGTGAGGTTGGTCTGCCTGAGGCTGAATTCTACCCAAGAGAATCCCACAGCACTCTTCTGGATAGGTGCGTTCGGCGTGGTGGTGCAGCGTTTTCAGGTGGTCTGGAGTCAGGCGTATCATTTCATACTTCTATCTTCTGCGGAGAGGACATCATATTTGCTGGAGCCGCTTTACAAAGTCGGTATGCTCTGGTGAATTAAGACCCTGCTGTAGAACAGCCAGCACATGCGCCATATCACCGCTCAGTAAGGCTGCACTGGCTAACCACAGACCTGGAAAGGTAGCGCTCTTTAGAATTCCATCAGCATCTGGCTCCAACGATACGTAGTCATCTCCTCGCAGTAAAAACCAGTCAAATTTTTGATCAAGCACCTGCCAAACCAAATATTCCTGCACATGATTCCGGCAATAAGCTCGTTTCTTTTCATACAAGTCAATCGCACTGCTGCTAGCTGCAACCTCTATCACTAGTTCGGGTGCGCCCTCAATATAGTCATCTGCGCTGATTCGGGCCTGTCCACCCGCATTTTCGCTAATTAACAGTACTGCATCAGGTTGAGGTGTATTGAATAGATCTAGCCGAACTGTGGGATTATCGCCTATCTCTACACCGGGTGTCACGGCTTCATAGGTACCGAGCCAGGTCATGATGTGACCATGCGGTTTGCCATGCCTTCTAAAGCGGAGGGCGGCTGGCACGTAGACAACTCCTTCGATCAGTTCGGCTTTTTTGAGATGAGGCATAGCTTGATAGCGCCGCTCAAACTCCTCACTCGTGAGGTGATCACCGCTTTCCAATGGAGGAATATCTGCAATTGAAATTGGGTTCATGAGGACCTCCCGACCGATGAGTCAAGACCGAGCGGTTAGCTGCTGCTGTAAGAAAGCTAGCGTGCGTTGCCAAGCATCGGCGGCGGCTTCTGGGTTATAGGCTTCTGGGCGCGAGTCGTTGAAAAAGGCGTGGCCCGCGTTGCCATACATGCACACTTCGATGGTGCCTCCGGCTTGCTGAATGTCAGACTCCAACTGATAGACCGCTGCGGGTGGCACGGACGGGTCCTGCTCGCCAAAAATTCCCAGGACGGGAGCCGAAAGCTTTGAGAAATCGGGCCTCACCTTGGGATGAATGCCGTAGAAGTCTACAATCGCTCCCACATGGTCACTCACAGTGCCCGCCAGCAGCGCCAACTGTCCGCCCATGCAGAAGCCAACCACGCCCAGCTTTTTCTGCTTCACATCCGGGTGCTTCAAAACGCAATCGATGGCTGACTCCAGATCCTTGGCAGCCTGCTCAATGTTCAATGCCATCAACATCCGGCCTGCTTCGTCTGGGGAGGTGGTTGTTTTGCCTTTGTAGAGGTCAGGCGCTAGGGTGACAAATCCGGCAGCCGCAAACCGATCCGCCACCGACTTGATGTGTGGCACTAACCCCCACCATTCTTGAATCACAATTACTCCCAGACCGTTGGGGTTCTCTGGCAGTGCTAGATAGCCAATATCGAGAATTTCTTGTCCCATGATTTTGTTTCCCCTGTGCGTTATTTTTATCGTACCTGAGGGGGTGGAGGGGGGAGGATGGGAACGATGGAAGAGTTTTAAAATTTTGCGCTGGCAAGAATTAATTCTCGATATGACTCGATATGAAGAGACCATTGCCCTGGCTCGAAGATGTTTTGTTGACAGCGGGTTAAATGCCTCAACCCGCTCGAATGTCTTGCTGGTGATATGAAAAACTGGTTGTGTTTACACAGGTGGCTGAAAGCACTCAATCTATTATTTGATGGCGTTGAATTATTTGATGGCGTTGAATAATTTGAAACGTGTAAAGTTGTTAATGTAGAGATTCAATTTCTACAACTATGTTAAAGCTATATTAAAGCTATATTAAAGCACACAGAATGGATAAGTTTGAGTTTACTTAGCACCGTTATCAAACCCCAACGGGTGAAAAGTTAGTTATGGTTACACCCCAGCTTCTCCAAACATCCATTCAGCTTAGCAACGAGGTGTTTACGCCACGAATTCTAATTCTAAAAATTGTTAATCAGTTAGTGCAACAGCAAACTGAGCAGATTCAAAAGCCATCCCAAAGTGAACCACTCAATCAATAGAGATGCAACATTAAGGGCTTAAGGAGCAATGCTAGGGCCATGCGATCGACAGATGGCATCTGTAACTCGACACACATCTCGCATTTCTGGCACATCATGTACTCGCAGTACATCCGCACCGCCGGCAATCGCGGCACAGCAGGTGGCTGCTGTTCCCCAAACGCGCTGTTTTGGATCGGGCTGGTTGAGAATGTGGCCGATAAAGCTTTTACGAGAGGTGCCAACTAGCAATGGAAAGCCGAGACTCCGCAGTTGAGGAAGCTGTTGGAGAATCTCTAGATTTTGGGTGGAGGTTTTAGCAAAGCCGATGCCGGGATCGAGCAGAATCTGGTTAGGAGCAATGCCAGCAGCGATGGCGGCCTCAACTCGTTGGGCCAGAAAATGGACGAGTTCACCGATCAGGTCTTGGTAATTAGTGTGTTGCTGCATGGTTTTGGGCGTACCGCGAATATGCATCAGGACGATAGGCACGCCCAATTCCGCCACTGTTGGCAGCATAGCTGGATCAAACGTAGCTCCCGAGATGTCATTGACCAAATCGGCTCCGGCCAGCACGGCGGCTTTGGCAACTTCGGCCTTAGTGGTATCAACGGAAATGGGAATTGCCTGGAGAACAGGGTCGGAGCTGTAGCGTATGGCTTCAATCACCGGCACAACCCGCTGTAGCTCGGTCTCTAGCGATATATCTTCTGCCTGAGGCCGAGTAGACTGGCCACCAACATCGAGGATATGCGCTCCGCTAGTCGCCATGTGCTGAGCCTGCTTTAGGGCTGAGTCCAGAGTATTGAACTGGCCGCCATCGCTAAAGCTGTCGGGAGTTACATTCAAAATGCCCATCAGATAGGTTTGGCTGCCCCACTCAAAGGTTTGGTTTCTGAGAGTGAGTGAGGTATTGAGCGTAACTGAAGGTTGAAAATTCGTCATTCTGGCTTCAATCAACTTTGGACGGTAGAGTTGGACGGTAGAGGAAGTTTATATAGCATGTTTTAACTGCACTACACGTAAACGGTAAGATGAAACAGATTCTTTTCCAATTGCACGCATGGCTGTCAGTCAATTTCGTCTTCCCGGTTTGCGTCGCCTTTCCCAGTACCCGCGCCTTTCGATCCAAATGATGGTGGCTGGAATTGTGATCACCCTGCTATTTGTGCTAATCGCTGTGTTCGCACCCTTGCTTCAGTCTTGGGGTTGGATTCAGGATCCGATGGAAGCCTTAGCAAACCCAATTCACGAACCGCCCTCGCTGGCCCACTGGTTTGGCACCTCTCGGCAAGGGTACGACGTGTTTTCGCGCACATTGTTTGGCACGCAGGCAGCATTGCAGGTAGTGGTGGCAGCAACGGTGTTGAGCTTGGTGGTTGGAGTGCCCTTGGGCATGGTCAGCGGCTACTTGGGCGGCAGGTTGGATCGGGCACTGCTGTTCTTAATGGACACCATCTACACGCTGCCGGGGCTGCTGCTGTCGGTGACGCTGGCGTTTGTGGTAGGCAGAGGCATCTGGAATGCGGCGATTGCCCTCAGCATTGCCTATATTCCACAGTATTATCGGGTTGTGCGCAACCATACGGTCAGCGTTAAGACAGAACTATTCATCGAAGCTGCTCGCTCAATGGGTGCTTCAACCTGGCATGTGTTGTTTCGCTATCTGTTTTTTAATGTCATTCAGAGTGTTCCAGTTCTCTTTACTCTGAATGCTGCTGATGCCGTACTCGTGTTGGGGGGACTGGGCTTTCTCGGCTTGGGCTTACCAGAAGAAACACCGGAATGGGGTCGTGATTTGCAGCAGGCATTGGATGCCTTGCCGACAGGGATTTGGTGGACGGCCCTGTTTCCTGGGCTGGCACTGACATTGCTTGTGGTGGGGCTGTCGTTGATTGGAGAAGGGTTAAACGAGTTGATTAATCCCCTGTCGAGACAGGAGTAGGAAAATATCTGACAATTAGCTCCTAAAGATCGGATGGAAGCCTCTCTCTTCCTCTTGCGCTTAAAGAAGATTGAAAGGGTACTTAATAGGAATTTATGAATAGGAATTTATGCGTTCCGGAGCTACGCCGACCAACAGCGAGCTGATCTCAACAATGACGAGCGGCAATTGCCACGCTTAATAAAGATTTTGACATCACGGCCACAATTAGCTTGGTCGAATTGTTAAGTAAAATAAAGAATTATTGCCGAAAGCCTTTGATTTGGGGTCGAGGTCAGAGCGTCTGCCCAAGCTCACTCAAACGGCTACAATGCTGTTCTGGCAAAGAATTGTAGCGCCAGCCTAGAGATTTAGCTTGCCTGAATCTGGGTGCTTTTCAATTGACCGGCCATTTATCCAGTTACTAACATCGTTAACATAGCGTGAGCGATCTGCAAAAGAGCGAGTATTCTATATGCCTGATAGATGCCCGGCAAATACCCGATCAGGGCGTCGCCTGTGTCTACCCACTCGTCTAGCCAGCCAAGCGTTTAGAGTTGCATGTCTAAGTCTGCGAACCAGTCTGCTAAACCAGGTCAAAATCACGCTTTTAAGCGCACCACCTCCCGATTAGAGCAGTGGCTGCATTACACGTTTGCTCGTCGAGGGTTCAAGATTCAATATCGGTTGCGCGGTAATACCCTGCACCTGCTTTGTCGCCAAACGCCCTGCCCAGATCAGACCGAACTGCTGCAATGGCTGCTGCCGATTCTGAAAGACACAGACTTTACTAAGCTGCTGCCCGCTGGCGAACCACTGCTCTATCAAGTGCGGCTATACGGCTGCCAACCCGACGAAAAACGCTCTGCCTGGGTCGCCCCCATTTATCTAAATCAACTAGATCACCACCTCGCCCAACTCCGCACCCCAGCCCTAGCCACTGTTGCCCCGACTCCATCAGCCCGTCAGCCCGTCAGCCCTCCACCCGATCTGGCTGCCCTCACCCTCTCCAACACCGTCCTCGCCAAACGGGGAGAGGAGATAGCAATTGCCTGCTACCTGAGTGAAACCCTGAATGAACTGGGTGTGGGCGTGCGGGTAAGTGTGAAAGCAATTCCCTACGTGCCGCCAGCTACGGTACAGCAAGACTTGCCGCAAGATTTGCCACAAGACTTGCCTCTGGCGCTAACCAGCAAACGCCTCTGGGTGTCCTGCGAAGCTGCCTATAGCCCCGACCCGACCTTGCTGAGTGAGCCGATTACGCAAAAGTTGCGCCAGCTCGAAATCGAAGGGTTTCACGACGCGGTAATTTTGTTTCAGGTGGCCGGAGAAACCCGGCCCGACTGGACCCTGCGTGTAGACCTGACGCCGCCAGAAGCGATGCTGCGCGACTGGGCACGCTGGGGTGATGTGATGGCGATTCAACGCTTGCTGAATCAGGACATTCGCTCGCTGCATTTGCAGATCACTACTGCGACGCTGAACGCTACAACGCTACACCTCTGCTGTGCCGCCCTCCCGTCCGAACTGCCCAGCCTGATTATCGACCAGCACAAGCGCCTGAAAGCCGATTTGGCTCTGCTACTAGAAGCGATTGCGCCCCAGGGAATTCATGCGGCTACACTCTATGGTCAGGTGCCCGAATCGGACACACCCGTCTGGGTGGAATGGTTGGATTTGCCAGCCGCTCAGCATTCTGCTTTGGCCGAATCGGCCCTAACCCTAGCCAAACAGGGCGACTGGGAAGCAATCGCCTTTTTGCTGCACCGCCTGCTTAACTCGGATTTGGATGCCTATCTCGCGACCGGCGGGATTCGGCTGCGGCTATTGCCCAAGCAAGATTTGCTGCATGTGATGAGCGAGGCATTTCGCTGCCCAGACCGCAAGCAGGTCACTCCAACGGTAATTCGCTTTTTGCGCCAGCTCGATCTCCCTGGGATTGCCGGAGTGCGCATCTATGGCCGCCGCGCCGGACAAAAGAAACCGCTCTGGAGCTATGGCATCGACTTTGTGGTACGTTCCCGCTTGGTGCCCGAAGTCGCGCCCGAATTTGCCGCTACCGACGCCTATGTGGCTGACCTATTGCCCCAGCCTGGTGAAGCTGTTATTCGTCCCGATCTGACGCCTGAAGATATTCAGAACGTCTGGACGAATTGGCAGCGGCGTTTGCTTCAGAGCACTCAGCAGTTCCTATTACGCTCCCAGCTATTTATGCCCCATGCCGCCACAGGTGTGAATGCTCTACCCGGTCAGAGCAGCCCGCAGGGTCAAAAAATTGTCTGGATCTGGGGCGCAGCGGGCCTGTTACTGCTGCTGCAAACCAACTGGATTCTGGGGCAGGTGTCTCAAAAGCTGGCTCAAGCCAAACCTCGTAATGGATCAGCAACCATCTCTGCTGCCTCTAAACCTACGACGGCTCAAACCGAGACTGCTTCGCCAATGCCCCAGTTGCCACAGGCAGCCCAATCGCCGCAAGACGATACCTTTAACAGCAGTAGCTTTACTCGCTCTGAGCCAACTCCGCTAAACGATGCATCCACCAAGCCGACCCGATTGGCCTACACGCCCCGCAGCCAAACGGCTCCGTTGATCACGGCAGAAATTTTAGCTGAAGCCCCGTCCTTGCCCAGCTTCAACAGCCCGCTGCTGGATGAAAAACTTCAGCTCTATTATCGATTTGTGGAGAAGTTTGGTCCGCCGGATGTGCTGATTGTCGGCAGTTCCAGAGCGCTGCGAGGGGTTGATCCACTGGCGCTGCAAAATGCCCTGGCTGATCTAGGCTATGACGATGCTAAGGTGTTCAACTTTGGCATTAATGGCGCAACCGCTCAGGTGGTGAACCTATTGGTGCAGCATATTCTTACCCCCGAACAGCTTCCCCGTATGATCGTTTGGGCCGATGGCGCACGGGCCTTTAACAGCGGTACAGTCGATGTCACCTACAACGGCATGGTAGCGTCGCCCGCCTATCGCGAACTGTTGGCCGGAACGCTCGCCATTCCCCACAGCTCAACAGAGACCGCCGCTCCAGCCGCCCAGCCCAGTATCAACACCAGCTTGACTGATAGCTACCAGTCGATCGACCGTTGGTTGAGTCAGCAAGTGGGTCAACTCACCGGCAGGCAAACCGATCGAGACCAGTTGAAACATTGGCTACAGCAGCAAATGGTTCGCCTGTTGCCCGGTGATGCAGCGGATGTGGCATCCGTGGCGGATGATGCGGATTCACGGGTGAGCGAAATTCTCAAAACGGGCCAATCCCTACCGGATGAAACCGGCTTTTTGTCGCTGGCAACCCAGTTTAATCCGGCCACCTACTACCAGAAATACGCCAGAGTATTAGGCGCATACGATAGTGACTACGAAAACTTCCGCATTTCCGGCAGCCAAGAAGCGGCGCTGCAGGCATTGTTAAAGTTCACCGCAGCTAGCCAGATTCCGGTGGTGTTTGTTAATCTGCCCCTGACTGAGGATTACCTTGATCCAGTGCGGTTGGAATACGAGCAGGAATTTCGCGACTATATGGTGCAGCTCAGTTTGCAGCAGCGCAACTTTGTCTTCCGCGATCTGAGCGAACAATGGACCACGCAATACAGCTACTTTTCCGACCCCAGCCACTTGAATCGCTATGGTGCTCATGCGGTGGCGCTGAAGCTAGCTCAGGATGCCAAAATTCCCTGGCTGAAGCCGCAGGCTACAACCTCGCGGATGGTGACAGAAGCGGAGTATGGCGGTTAGGTTTCTGTGCAGTTGTTGCTAGTTGGTTAGTGTTTTGCCAGCCTTGCCAGTATAAAAATCTCTGCCCCCATAGCCAAACAGGTCGAAATCAAGTTACATTCATAGGGAATTGGTTCAACAAAGATCCAACCTCTCTGTGAGATCCCAGCCGGTATGAGCCATTGCCGACAGGCCGCTAGCCGAACCCCTTTGAGCCGAACGCACCTGAGTCGAAGTTTGTGCAGCCTTACTCAGTCCTGCGGTTGGCCGATAGCAGAATCGCCACTGAGACGCCTCGCTCTTCATGCCTCTGGCAGTTTTGCCCTGTCTAAGCAGGAGGCTCTTGTCCGTTAGCCCTCACCGACCTAACTTCCAGGAGGCTGAGGGATGCCAACCAGCCTTCTCGGTTCTAGTGTCTAAAAACTTGTTGCCCCTGCCCTCTGTGCCCGTTCAGTCGAGTCCGGAGGGCATTTGGTTAACAGACGATTTGCTGTTTCAATATCAGCGCTGTCAGCGACGAGCCTTTCTAGAGCTATATGGCGATCCAGAGCAGCGAGACCCGCCGAGCGATTATGTCGCCAAGCTGCGGCAAGATAGTTTAGCCCATCGGCAAACCGTCCTCAGGGAGGAAACGGCCCACCGGCCCCAATATCCAGCCCGAGACTGGACCGCAGGATCTGCCGCTACATTGACTCTGATGCAGCAGGGCGTGGAGCGAATCGCTGAGGCGGTGCTGCTGGTCGAGCTAGAGAATGGCCTGCGGCTCGTGAGCTGTCCCAATTTGCTGATTAAACAGCCCGGTCAGTCGATCTTTGGCGATTGGATCTATGTACCTGCCGATATTCGCCTGGGCAAACGGCCCAAAATGGATTATCAGATTACTGTTGCCTTTCATGCCTACGTATTAACTGCAGTGCAGGGAGCCTGGCCGGAAACTGGCTGGCTGTTTCTGCGGCAGCGGGGAGCCTATGCGGTGAACCTGACTGAAACGGTGCCCCGGATGCAGGACATTTTGCGAGACTGCATTCAAACCCTGCTGCACCCCGAAGAACCGGAAGTGTTTATCGCCCATAACCGCTGCGACCTCTGCCAGTGGTTTAACCATTGCTACGAACTGGCCCAAATTGATACCCACCTATCGTTGCTGCCGGGGGTAACGCCCAGTCGCTATACGCATTTGCGCGCCCTTGAGCTAACTACCCTGGAAGCACTGGCCTCAGCTAATCCCAAGCAGTTGGAAAACCTCCCTGGGTTCGGCCTGCAAGTCGCCCAGCGGTTGGTGAAACAGGCGCAAGCTATGCTTTATAACCAGGCAATTGCCGATGCGTCAGAGCCTGCCGAGCTATTGCTCTCCCTAGACGAACTGCCCACTGCGCCCATCGAACTCTACTTCGACATCGAAGCTGCACCAGAACCAAGTTTGATTTATCTGCATGGGCTACTTGTGGTCAACCGGGTTACTCAAACCGAAACTTTCTACCCGCTGCTGGCCCAATCGACTGCCGAAGAAGAACTAATTTGGCGACAGTTTCTGGATCTTGTCTGGCGCTATGCCGATGCGCCCATCTTTCACTTTTGCCCCTACGAGGTGCAGGCAGTACGGCGGCTAGGAGAAATCTACAACACGCCTCCGGAGCTGGTAGAACCCTTGATGCACCGCTTTATCGATTTGCATGAGCGCGTTACCCGTGTAGCAATTCTGCCGGTCGAGAGCTATGCCCTGAAGCCAATTGCCCGCTGGCTCGGCTTCAACTGGCGCGATCCGGATGCTGGCGGTGCCCAGTCGATTTGCTGGTTTGCCCAATGGATGGAAACAGGCGAACAGCGATATCTAGACGCAATCCTGCGCTACAACGAAGATGACTGCCGCGCGACCTATCGAATTAAGGATTGGCTAGTTCAGTTCTGTCAGCCGGCTCCCCATTCTTCATTGCGTTTAATGGGTGGATGAGTGGGGAGTGGGTGAGTGGATGGGTCTCTAAAGCTGGACCAGGTCTGGATATTGGGCAATTAACTCCTCGCGGCTGAGGCTGTCTCGCTCATCCTGTGGTGTCCAAAGCAGTTCGTAGACCAGCAGATAGTCGGGGGAAATCGCACCCAGCCGTTGCAGTGCCTGTTTCAGTTCACTGGTGGACCGCACCGTACCGATCAAGGGATAATCATCGGCGGTACCTACCAACAGGGTCACGACGATGTAAGCCGCCGGATCGGCATCGCTGGTCGGCATGGTTTGGCGACGCACTTGGCCACCCACATTCACCAGCGTTTCCATGCTGAATTTACTGCGCTCTTCCAGAGAGAGGCGTTCAAACAGGCGACTGCCTGCTTCGCGAGTTTTCAGGGTTTGGGAGCTGCTGCGCGCATGGGTCCAGTACTCCGGGTTGCGCAACAGGGCCAGAATCGTCTCCCGCAGTAGTTCAGATAGACCTTGCTTGGTGCTTAGGTCTGCTTGCTCGGCAAGGGTCGTTAAGTCTCGCTGAAGTTCGCGAGCCTGAGCGAGTAAGGCTACCTGTAGCCGCGTCACAGTTACCACGTCGTTTGCCAATTCGTTTAGCTGATCAGCGCCCGTTTGCTCAGATTTAGTAGAACTTAAACGAATATAGTTGAGAACAATCGGTAAAACAGCAAAACCTAAAACCAGCAATACAAAAATGAAGCCAATATCTAATCCGTCGTCTACGGGTTCAGCATAGGTTGGGCTGGGGGCATAGGTTGGACCAGGAGCAGCGGGAAAGGGAATTAGAATCGGTGCGGGAGCCGGATAGCTGGGATAGTAAGAGCGGGGATAGGGGCGGCTTGGCCGTTCATCATAATCAGAGTAACCTTCTGAATAACCCCTGGGAGCAGACCGACTGTAGCTGGGAGTTGGGCTATAGCTGGGGGCTGGCGACGAGGGCCGATTGAAGGTGCCGCCTTTAGCCCGTCCGCCAGAAATCGCGGCTTGATTGACATTGGCCGATAGTACTCCCTGTTGTAGGGCACTGTGTAGTGTCGTAGTTGCAAGTTGGTACAGACACAGCGTACTCACCAATGCTAATAGTAAAATCAATGACCAAAACAAGCGCGGTCTGCCATTGCGGTACATGTTCTTGCTCCCTGTTGTTCTCTAACCTTCTCTAGCTTTCTCTAACCGTCTCTGGCCTGCCTCGCCTCAAATCCTACCCTGACTTTTGGTAAGACAACCAATAAGATTTTAGGTACTATAGCCATCGCCACGACAGTTAGACAGAGATTTGTTGTAGGGGCGCTTCGCGCCCACAACAATGTTCTATCTTCTTCTGGCAAACACTATAGTTGTAGGACCAGCGTTCTAACCAGTTCACGACTTACGCAGCTCAGCAATTTCTGCCCCCCTAGCCCCCAAATCTGGGGGGAAACAGATTGGAAGTCCCCCAGAATTGGGGGATTTAGGAGGCAAATGCGTAAGCCCTGCAGTTATTCGGTTAAGAGACTTATAAGCTACCCGGTAGTTTCTCAGAGTTCCCTGTCGCTATTCCCTTGTTATTTCCTATCTTCCACCAGATTGCCCTATGCAGGTGTTCAAGCTAGCTGTAATTTACTTTGCTATTGTTTTCGGGGCTGGATTTGTGCTTGGTTTTATTCGTGTCCTGTTGGTTGCGCCCCATGTTGGAACTAGAATGGCTGAGCTGCTGGAGATGCCGCTGATGTTGATTGCAATTGGGCTAGCAGCGCGTTGGGTGAGGCAGCATGCTGATTTCACGAATTCCTGGAGTCTACTCAGTCTGGGTCTGATTGCTCTAGGTCTGCTGCTGCTGGCAGAGATCGCGGTCGGTGTGGGCCTGCGCGGATTGTCGCCGACTGAATCGTTGATCAACCCTGATCCTGTCTCTGGCACAATCTACTACATCATGCTGGGTGTGTTTGCGCTCATGCCTTGGCTTCTTACTCGTGTCCGCCTGTAGTTGAAAGTCATAGTTGAAAGTCATATTGAAATTCTGCCCATGACCTTTACCCAATCCTGGCAACCCTTGCAGCCACTTACCTCTGCTGCGCTTCAATCAGTGCGTTTGATTGCCACCGACATGGATGGTACGCTGACGCAGGCAGAAAAATTTACTCCTCTACTGCTGCAAACCCTATCAGAGCTAGCAGAGGCTAGTATTCCTGTGCTGATTGTCACCGGACGTTCGGCGGGATGGGTCAGCGCGATTGTGCATTATCTGCCCGTAGCTGGAGCAATTGCTGAAAACGGGGGTCTGTACTACTCCAGAGACGAAGTAGCTATTGGCCTGTCTGATATTTCTAATCGCGTCGAGCATCGCCAAAAGCTGGCGCAGATGTTCGCTGATTTACAGCGAGAATTCCCCAAAATCCAAGAGTCTACCGACAATCCGTTTCGGATCACAGATTGGACCTTCGATGTGCAAGGGCTGAGCTTAAGAGAGTTGCAACACATGCAGAGCCGCTGTCATCAGCAGGGCTGGGGGTTTACCTATAGTACGGTGCAATGTCATATCAAGCCGCTGCAGCAGGAAAAGGCAATCGGCCTGCAAACGGTTCTAAACCGTTATTTTCCGCAGCTTACGCCAGTTGAGGTTATTACCGTGGGTGACAGCCCCAATGACCAGAGTTTGTTCGACCCCAACTATTTTCCGGTTTCAGTCGGGGTCGCGAACCTGCGGCACTATGTAGACCAAATCACCCATCTGCCTGCCTACCTGACTCAGAAGGCTGAAGTTGCAGGCTTTTGTGAACTCGTGTCGTATATGAAAAGTCATTAAAAAAGACGCTCTAATGAACGTCTCCAATAAAAATCTATCCAACTATCCGCAAAGCAACTGAAATCAGACTGAGGAAGGTGAGAAACCCAACTGCATCCAGGGTAGTGGTCAACAGGGGGCCGCTGATCAGGGCTGGATCGAGGTTGAGCCGCTTTAGGCCCATCGGCAACAGGGTGCCCAGCGTGACAGCAAGCAGCACATTCGTCAGCATTACCAGTCCTGCCAATGCCCCAACCCAGCGTTCGTGCGGCGGTGCCCAAACGAGGGATAGCAGACTCAGGGCAAGTCCTAGCACCAGCGCCGTTCCGATTCCCGCTAAAATCTCTTTGCGCAAAACTTGCAGCGTATCTTTGGGAGTAATTTCGCCTACACCCAAGCCCCGTACCGTTACAGACAGAACTTGGAACGCCACATTGCCACTGCTGTTGGCCAAAATCGGCATCAGGACTGACAGAACTGGCACCAGCGAAATCACACCCTGAAATGGTGCAATTGCACTCGCTGCACCAATGTAAAGGGCAATGTTGCCCACCAGCCAGGGTAGACGTTTGCGTAATGTGACTTGGGGCGAAGCTAGGGCCGATTCATCACCGCCGCTGACACCCGCTAGCTTTTGGATATCTTCGGTGGCTTCTTCTTCCAGAATATCCACCACATCATCGATGGTGACAATCCCCACCAGCCGGTCTTCCCGATCCACCACTGGCAAGGCAATCAGGTCATAGCGCTTCATGATCTGCGCCACTTCTTCCTGCGGCATCTGGGTATAGGCTTTGATCACGCGGGTACTAGCCACATCTCGCACCAGCGTCGTCGGAATTGTGAAGAACAACTGCCGCAGGGATACCACCCGCACCAAGCGCCGCTGATCGTCAGTGACATAGGCGTAGTAAATGGTTTCTTTGTCTCGGTCAGTCAAGCGGATTTTTTCCAGCGCTTCACCAACGGTCAAGCCTTCGCGCAACTGCACATATTCAGTGGTCATCACCCGGCCTGCCGTGCCTTCCGGATAGCCGAGAATCGTGGCGGTGGCTTGGCGTTCGGTTGGGCTGAGCTGTTGCAGCAGGCGTTTAACAATCCGGGCGGGTAGTTCGTCAAACAGTTCGGCCCGGTCATCGGGACGCATCGATTCCACCAATCGCCGCACATCCGCCGCTTGCAAGGAGCTGATCAACTCTTCCTGAATCTCGGGCGGCAGATATTCGAATACATCGGTAGCAATGTCCTTGTTCAGCAGTCGGAAGGCAATGGCGCGCCGTTCGGACGGGAGATCCACAATGTAATCACCAACATCCACAGCCGGAAGTTGATTCAACTCCCATTTGACTTGGTTTAAGCCAGCAACTTCTGTCCCAGTAAACTCTGCTAGAGAAATGTGCTTCTCTGGGGTAGTGAGCATGACAACCTCCTATAGCCTCCCACGCGCTGGGAGACTAACGGCTCACCAGTCTAGAGAGGGAATGTACTGTGGGGGAATGGACTTCGGTCCATAAGAACTCTAAATTCAACATCAGTGCCGCCTAGGGGCATAGCACTGCTAATGTACATATTACCCGTGAATGCGTCTGAGTGGTTACCACCAGAAGGGAGATTCACAATTTACATCCATTTTCAAAAAATCGGCATAAACCGAAGCAACTATCCGGATCAATCGGATTCGCGAGTGGATCTCAAGAGTGCAAAAGCTGACTCTCTAGCAGCAGCGTCGCTTCTTCGGTTGATAGCGGCGGACTAAACAAATAGCCCTGCATTTCTTCACAGTCGAGCGAGAGCAGCGAATGTTCTTGCACCTTGGTCTCAACGCCTTCGGCTACTAGTTTCAGATTCAGCACTCGTCCCATTGCAATAATGGCGGCCACAATTGCCTTGTCGTTTGGATCGGTGGTCAAATCTCGCACAAAGGACTGATCAATTTTGAGGGTATTAAAGGGAAATTTCTTCAGATAGCCGAGCGACGAATAGCCAGTGCCAAAATCATCCATTGCCATCGAAACACCCATGCGATGCAGTTCGCAGAGAATTGTTTTGGTCAGCTCCACGTTTTTCATCACGGTGGTTTCGGTAATTTCCAGCTCCAGGTAGCGGGGAGCCAATCCCGTATCGCTCAGCACCTGCGCCACCATCTCGACCAAATTGGGCTGCCGCAATTGACGCGCCGAAAGATTGACGGCAATGCGGACTGGAGGTAAACCAGCGGCCTGCCAAGCACAAGTTTGGGCACACGCCGTACGCAGCACCCATTCGCCAATTGGTACAATCAAGCCATTTTCTTCAGCTAGGGGAATGAACTTACCGGGTGGCACTAGCCCCATTTCTGGGTGTTGCCAGCGTAAAAGCGCTTCCATTTGGGTAATCTCCCCTGTCACCACATTCACCTGCGGCTGGTAATACAGCACAAACTCCCAGCGTTCCAGAGCACGGTGCAGGTGGCTTTCCAGCGCTAGCCATTCCGAGGTTTCCGAGTTGATTGCCGAGGTATAGAGATGATAACCATTGCGTCCGCTGTCTTTAGCCCGGTAGAGGGCGGCATCGGCATTTTTGAGCAGAGTCTCAGCGTCTTCACCATCGTTGGGGTAAACTGCGATGCCAATGCTGCTGCTAATGTGGAGCCTGTGCCCCTCTAGCTCAAAGTCAGCTTTCATCGCCCAGAGGATCTTTTGGGCAATGGTGACAGCATCTTCAACACAGTTGATATCGGTTAAGAGCAGCGTAAACTCATCGCCAGCCCAGCGCGCCACCAGGTCGTGCTTCCGCAGGCAAGTGCGCAACCGCTGTGCAACTTCTTGCAGCAACTGGTCTCCAGCAGCATGTCCCAACGAGTCGTTGATTAGCTTGAAGCGATCCAGGTCTATAAACATCACGGCTAAGAGCTTTTGCTGCCGAATTGCTTCAGCTAGTGCGTCAGCTAGCCGCTGATTGAAAAACATGCGGTTGGGCAAGCCGGTGAGCAGATCGTGAGAGGCTTGGTAACGAATTTTGGCTTCGGTTTGCAGCCGTTCAGTGACATCCCGAAAACTCCAGACTCGCCCAATTACGGAATCGCCTGAGCGCTGAGGACAGGACCGTCCTTCCAGATAGCGCCCGTCTTTCAGCTCCAAAATGTCGTGGCTTTCAATCTGCGGCTGCGTGTAGAGTTCTTGGATCCGGCTAGAAAACTGGTAGGGATGCTTGAGAAAGCGAGCGATGAACTTCAGATCATGAAACTCATCCCAAGAAATGAGCTGATTAGTTGAAATTTGCCAAAGTTCGGCGAACTTTTGGTTGAAATTGAGGATGTTTCCCTGCCCATTCGTGACTAAAATGCCGTCGGCAGTGGCTTCAAATGTGGCTTGCAGCAGTGAAAGGGAATTGCCCAGCTTTTCTTGGGTGCGTTGACGGTCGCTGACATCCCGCTTGATGGCGACGCGATTGGTAATTTGTCCCGCTTTGTTATGAATTGGAAAAATCGTCACTTCTTGAGGATAGGATGAGCCGTCCTTGCGCCTACCCATACAGGAGCCTTGCCAGACCTTTCCTGCCGTAATGGTTCGGGCAATCTCTTGATACAAAGTCTCGTCGGGCTGTCCCAGACAAAACAATTCGGCAACGGTTTTGCCCATCACCTCATCGCGTCGATAGCCGGTAATGCGTTCGAAGGCTGGATTGACGTAGAGTAAATGGGCATCGGCATCGGTGATTTCAATCGCGTCAGCCGCTTGCTCTAATACTGCCGTAGCTAGCTCAGCCTGTCGTAGAGCCTGCCGCAGCTCGGCTCGCTGTTCCGCAATTTTTTCAGCCAGTCGGCGTGTATCCGATAGGCTGGTGGCGCGCGCCTGAAGCAATAGCAGCATATCCGAGGCGGCACCGCGACTGGAGCGGTTGGCCACCTTAGCAACCAGTGAATTTAAGGTGTAGGCATCATCGAGGCGAGGTGAGCCAAGAAAGTAAATCAGTTCCTGCTGTTCAACGTAAATGGCGCGGCCTTCAAACTGGACTTGGTTGGCTAGACATTCCAACTGCAGCAAATCATCGAGCGGCTGAGTCAGGGATTGAAACTCAACGCTGGGTTGTCGAAGCTGAAAGTAGTAATCAATCGGTTGACCTGGGGTGAGGTGAGGACAGAGCCGCTGCATGGCATCTCCAATCTGCACGAGCTGCCCGTCGGCCCGAAAGGCCAAATAGAATGGAAATGTTTGCGTGAGTAGATTCGCGGAAAGACCAGTATGAGCAAACCCCTTGTAGTAGCGATTCTGGTTAAATACCAGCGGTGACTTGGTCATAATCAGCGGCTGCACCCCTCACGTTGAAATTGGGCTGATTGGGACTCGGTGAAACGACTTATGATTCTGGGAAGGCACTCCAAATCAGAACCAGAAAGCATAGAAGACAGACTATCGGCATCGCTGGGAATCAAGCATTGCTCAAGCTAGTGGCTCATGGCTGTGTGCCTAGGTACCTGAGCTAGGGAAATTGTGGGTAAGAGGTGAAGTCGTGAAACTCTAAAATCAGCAGGTCTGTATTTTTTTCTAGTAGAAAATATAGATAGAACCGAACTGAGAAATGGGTCAGATCAAGCGTATCGCTAATTCTGGGTTATCTTCAATAAAGCTGAGCCGTTAGAGGGCAGCAAGCGCAGTTTCACAGACTACATTGCTTGAAGCTATCAAAAGCTTCTGTAGATTCCCTTAGGATGGATGATATTTAGGATATAACAAAGCCTTGACCTGCTGACCACGCCGCAGATGCTGCTGCACAAGAGTCGGTACTTCATCAGGGTGAACCCGAGAATACCAGACCTGGTCGGGCATCACGAGCACCATCGGCCCATTGCCACACTGACCTAGACAGGCAGAGCCCTGGATTGTGGCGTTGGGCGAGAATTCAGTTTGAAAAGCTGCCAGCACTTTGGCTGCTCCCGCTTTACGACAGGTAGTGTTCTGGCAGATCAGAACAGTTTTAGTGGACATGGTGAGAGCGACAGACTATAGCTGACACACGCTTAGTTTTAGATGCCATCGATCAGCAAATTTTTGTTCGCCAGCCACTCGCGGTTAAACAGACGAGACTGGTAACGGGCACCGCCATCACACAGCACGGTGACAATCGTATGGCCAGGACCGAGTTGTTTGGCTAGAGCAACCGCAGCTCCGACATTGATACCCACCGAACCACCCATAAACAACCCATCTTGGCGCAGCAGTTGGTAGATTACCCGCAGCGCTTCTGGATCCTCGATTTGCATTGCATCATCGATCGGCACATTTTCCATATTGGCGGTAACGCGGCTATTGCCAATCCCCTCGGTGATAGAGTTTCCCTCGATTGTAATCGTTCCGGTTTTGGCATAGCTATAGAGACCGCTACCCATCGGATCGGCCAAAACGCATTTCACGTCTGGATTTTTTTCTTTTAGAAATAACGAGACGCCTGCATAGGTGCCGCCGGTTCCGGTTGCTGCAACCCAAGCGTCAATTTTGCCGTCGGTTTGCGCCCAAATCTCTGGCCCAGTAGTTTCGTAGTGGGCACGGCGGTTGGCGAGGTTATCAAACTGGTTGGCCCAAATCGCATTCTCCATCTCAGCCGCAATTCTGCCAGATAGCCTGACGTAGTTGTTGGGATCCCGATAGGGGACCGCCGGTACGGGCCGCACCTCAGCTCCTAGCGTCCGCAGCATGTCCATCTTTTCCTGCGATTGGGTGTTGGGAATGATAATCAAGCACTTGTAGCCCTTGGCATTGCAGATATGGGCGAGGCCAATCCCGGTATTGCCAGCCGTGCCTTCTACGACAGTGCCGCCCGGTTTCAGTAACCCTTTTTCTTCAGCGTCCTGAATGATGTAGAGCGCTGCCCGGTCTTTCACCGACCCACCAGGGTTGAGAAACTCTGCCTTGCCCAGAATTTCGCATCCGGTTGCTTCAGAAAAGCTGTTGAGCCGAATTAGGGGGGTATTGCCGACTGCACCTACAAATCCGTCTTTGATATCCATGCTCGAATTACCTAGCTGTACCTATAAAATTCTCACCGATCGAGGTGTGGATGGGGGCGACCAAACTAACTTTTATAACAAGGCCCGAAATTCATGGCTGGCATTTCCCAAAAGGTGGAACTTTGAGCTAATATAGTACTCCGGAGCAGACCCTACACCCAACTTTTAGAGTGGTTCAGCTCCGGCAGGAATCCAGGGCGATTAGCACAGTGGTAGCGCACTTCCTTCACACGGAAGGGGTCACTGGTTCGAATCCAGTATCGCCCATTTTTTGTTTGCTATTGGCCATTAGTCGTTCGTAGTCGAGTTTGGGTTGCGACGACTTGCAAGAGTTCTTTAGTAGTGAAGGGTTTGAGCAGAAAGTCCTGGAAGCCCAGGTGCTTGGCTTGGGCAATCGTTTCGGGGGAATGGAGGCCACTCATAGCCACTGCACGGAGATTAGGATTAAACCGCTGTAGGACTGAAATAACGGCCAACCCATCCATTTGAGGCATCATCAGATCAACGAGTACGGTGTGAACTTCAGTGGGATGGTCAGCTAAAAGAGTGATTGCTGCAATACCGCTACTGGCCGTCAGCACACGGTAATTATATGCCTCCAGAGTAGCTCTGGTCGTTTCGCAGATCATTGCTTCATCGTCTACAACCAGAATGCATTCCTGCTGGCCGAAAGGTAATTCTGACGGTTCGTCAGGAGGCATGTCGTCGGCTTGGCTAGCGGGCAAATAGATGGTAAATTGGCTGCCCTGGTTAATTTGGCTTTGCACATCGATGAAGCCACCGTGACTTTTGACAATTCCCAGGACAGCCGAGAGTCCTAGTCCTGTTCCTTTACCAATTTCTTTGGTAGTAAAGAAGGGATCAAAAATTCGGTGTAATGTATCTAGCGTCATCCCAGTTCCGGTATCTGAAATGGTTATAGCGACATACGCTCCTGGCTGAGCATCTAGATGAAGACGAGCATACTCATGATCAATGACTTGGTTTTGGGCTGTAACTTCTAGCATGCCGCCTTCTGGCATGGCATCTCTAGCGTTGACACAGAGATTCATGAATACCTGATGGAGTTGGGTGGCATCGCCTAAAATCGTCCATAGATCAGCAGGTAGATCGACTAGAATTTCGATCGATTTGGGCAGTGTTTGCTGAATGATTTTTTGAATTTCCAACAGCAGATGGTTGATTTGCAAACAGCCGCGTTTGCCTTCGACACCACGGGCAAAGGAGAGAATTTGACGAGTTAGCTCGGTACCGCGACGGGCACTGCTTTCTAGAATCACCAGCATCCGCTGCACCTGCTCATCGGCATCGGGTAGTTTCAACGGCAGTAACTGAGCTACAGCTAGAACCGGCGTCAGAATATTGTTGAGGTCATGGGCAATGCCGCTAGCTAGGGTGCCTAAGCTCTCTAAACGCTGTGCCCGCAAAAACTGGGCTTCGAGCTGCTTCTTTTCGGTGATGTCCATGTGGATGCCAATCAGCCGCAGGGGGTGACCTGTCGCATCTCGAAACAGGCTACCTTTGATGGCGATCCAGCGGATTTCTCCAGCGGGTAAGAGAATGCGAAACTCGCTATTGATGCCCTCACCTATCCGAACGGCCTGCCACAGTTCTTGTTCGATCTGACTGCGATCATCTGGGTGGAGGGCTTGTATCCAAGCATCGAAGCGGCCATCAAAACTGCCGGGATCTAGTCCGTAGAGAGCTTCTAGTTCTGCGGTCCAGGTGATTTGGTGGGTTTGAATGTTCCATTCAAACATGCCGATTTTGGCGGCCCGCTGAGCCAACTCCAGACGTTCTTGAATGCCTTGCCGCCATTCGATTTCTTGTCGCAGTAGTTCGTTGCTGGTGGCCAGTTCTGCCGTGCGTTCCTGTACCCGTTGCTCCAAAGCTTCGTTGGCTTCGCGCAGCGCTTCGGCTCCATGTTTGCGCTCAATTGCGTAGTGGAGTGAGCGGACCAGCACGGCCTGGTTGATTTGGCGTTTAAACAGGTAATCCTGTGCGCCATGCCGTACCGCTTCTACGGCTAGTTCATCGTCGTTGGTGTTGGTCAGTACCACAATCGGCAGGTTGGGAGCTTGGCCCAGCAAGGTATCGAGAGAGGCAATGCCGGTACTGTCAGGCAGGGTCAAATCGAGCAGAATCACATCAAAGGGGGTGATTTTAAGTTGCTCGGTTGCCTCGGCTAAGCGTTTGACATGGGTGAGTTGGAAATAGCTCAGGAGGGTTCCCTGCAGCACTTCTTGCAGAAACCGAGCTTCGGCTAGATTATCTTCAACCAACAGCACTTTGATCAAGATTCTACCGCTGGAGCGGGCGGTGGCAATGTTGCAGTTTCCAACCAAAATTCTTGAATCCCCCGGACAATTTTGAATAGCTGAGCCAAGTTGCGTGATTTGGAGATATAGCAGTTGACATGCAGATCATAACTTTTGCAGATGTCTTCTTCGTTACGCGAGGTAGTGAGCACCACGACAGGAATGTGCCTGAGGGCTGGATCGGCTTTGATTTCCGCCAGCACCTCTCGCCCGTCTTTTTTGGGCAGGTTGAGGTCGAGCAGAATCAGGTCCGGACGTACCGCCTCTGCAAAATCCCCATCCTGCCGCAGGTAGGCCATTGCCTCCATGCCATCCCGTGCCACAATCACCTGGCACTGAACGGCAGTGGTTTTCAGCGCTTCTTGAATTAAGCGAATATCGCCGCGATTATCTTCCACCAGAAAGATAATTTTGCTTTTTGCGTCCGCCAGCATTGCGCTCACGCCCTCCTACCGGAATCGTGAAATAGAAAGTGGCCCCTTCACCGAGTTGCGATTCCACCCAGATGCGGCCCCGATGACACTCGACAATTTTCTTGCAGATGGCCAGCCCCATGCCTGAACCGGGATATTCATCGCGGGTATGCAGCCGCTGGAAGATGACAAAAATGCGCTGGCCAAACTGCGGATCGATGCCAATGCCGTTGTCCTGCACCGAGAACAGCCACGCGTCTTCCTGTCGCTGCACGCCAATGTGAATCCGGGGTGGCTCTTCGGGTTTGCGGAACTTGATCGCGTTGCCAATCAGATTCTGGAACAACTGCATCAGTTGGGTACCGTCAGCCACAATCGTGGGCATGGGATCTGAAGTAATCACCGCGCCGGTTTCGGCAATTCGCCCGCGTAGATTATTGCGGGCCTGATTCAGAGCCGTTTCCACTTCAGTCAACTCCCACTCGATGCCTTTCAAATCCACCTTGGAGTAGGCCAGCACATCGTCGATCAGGGTTTGCATCAGGCCGACGCCTTCCACCGCAAAGCCGATAAACTCTTTAGCGTCTTGATCCAGGGCTTCGTTATAGCGCATCTCCAAAAGCTGCACATAGTTGGCCACCTGATTTAGCGGCTCTTGCAAATCGTGGGACGCGACATAGGCAAACTTCTTCAGTTCGGCGTTCGAGCGCTCTAGATCCTGAGCCAGCAGAGTTAGTTCTTCTGCCTGCCGCAGCACAATGTTGACAATTGCTTTGCGCAGTTCTAGCGTGGCCTTGATCTCGACCGGCTTCCAGGGCAAGGACTTCAGCCGTACCGTTTCCTTCCACAGCTCAAACGACTTACGCGGACAGAGTTTCAGGTCATTGCCGCTCTGCTGCACCTCATAGGCATGGTTGGGATCGCCGCCCCAGTTCACGGTTTGGATCACCTCGGGCCGGAACCACAGCACATAGCTGCGTTTGGAAATTGGAATCGCCAGTAAACCGCTCGCCACATCCTTGAATCGCTCTGCGTCGGAGTAAACCAGCGGCAGCGAATCGGTGTAGAACACTTCGCCATCCACAGTTTTGGCGAGCCACTGCACCAGGTAATTCAATTCGTCTTCGGGTGGGGTGCGGCCCAGGGTTGTCCAGTGACCGCTGAAGCAAATCGCCGCGCCGCTAGCGTTGGCTAATTCCAGTAAATTCGGTTCGTGTTGGGTGAGGCCATCGATGAAATTATCTTCTTGCGACATCCATTCGACCAAGGCGGATTGCACCTGAGCCAGCTTGATTCGATAGTTGTGGTCTGCCGTTTCTTCGCGGGTGGAAATCTCGGCAAAAATCACCCGGCCCAAAAATTCGCAGGCTTTGCGCAGCTCGTAGGGCACTTGTTTCGGCGTGCGGTGGTGGCAGGCAATCAGGCCCCAGAGGGTTTGATCTTTAATTAGCGAGATCGTCAGCGAGGCTCCGACGCCCATGTTGTGCAGGTATTCCAGATGGCAGGGATAGGCACTGCGCAAAATCGAGAGGGTTAGATCGGTGGATTGGTTGGTGATCGGATTCTGGTGGGGATACAACTCCACCGGCGAGGCTTTGGCATCGGGAATTACCCGAATCCAGTTGGAGAGAAACATCTTGCGGGCGGGTTGGGGAATATCCGATTCCGGATAGTGTAGTCCCAGGTAGGGTTCCATTTCTGCCAGCTTTTCTTCCGCCACCACTTCGCCATGCCCGTCTTGGTCAAATCGGTAGAGCATCACCCGATCAAACCCCGTTACCTTGCGGACTTCCCGCACAATAATTTGACAGAAATCTTGCAGATTCGAGGTGGCTTCTAGCTGATTAATCGAGGCCCGCGCCAGATGGTAAAAACTCAAGAACGGAATATTTTCGTGCGTCAAGGCTGGCTCTAGTTCCAATACCAAGAACCCGTCGGCACTGCGATGAAACACCGCATCAAACACCAGATAATCATCGCCTTTCCGCCGTACCCAGACCTTCGTGGGGTTGATCAAATCCAGATTCTCGTAGCTCAAGCCCGTGCGGAACCGATCCACCTGAAACGAATCGAGAATCTCATCTAAGGTTTTGCCAATTACCTGTTCTACGGACATGTCAAAGGCAGTAGAAACATTGCGGCTGGCCTGCAAAATTGTTAAATCTGGCTCTTGCAAAACCAGCAGAACGCCGTGGGGTTGGATTTGCGTCAAGCTACGAATCGAAGGCTGTTTCAGGCTAGTCAGATTCGGTGTTTGCTCTAGGTTCATATTGGGTATGGATACCTCCACACAAAGTAATGAATAAGGTGAGTAAAACGGTTTTTTGCAGCTAATGAAAACGAAACGGGCAATGAAGCTGATAGCGCTCTCAAGCAAGCTAGAAAATCACCACACCTAGGTTTGAGAAGGTGCGAGCGATGTAGCAATCTTTCAATACTTTCTCACTCAAAGGGCAGAACGCGCATTGAAGTGATGGCTGTTTGTCTGACATAAAACCTGCTCAGAATTGAAATTCCGAGCTAGTAGTGTAAGTTCATTCAAATGGACTAAATCCTTCTCCTTTGACGGATTTGGGGACTTCTGTTACGAGCCAGAAAATTGATTTCCTGCTAAACAAAATGGCAAAACCAAAGATTTGTCAGTTAATCAGGACGGGTGGTCAACAAAAGAATTAGTTCATTTGACATCCTATTTTGGTCAACTTTTGGTCAACGCAGATTGCAGCGATTCGGCTAGCTATCGAATCAATCAACTCGATTGCCGTCATTTCCCTCATATTCTACTAGGCTGAATCGCTATCTGTTAGAGCGCTAGCATCGGGCAAGAATGCCCTGATTTCTGTACAGTGGTGGATTTCAGCATGGGGGCTGAATAAAGAGAATTATTAAATAAATCAAAAGCTTTGAAAAATTAAAAAATTGGTTTTGGATCACAGAAAAATCCAATCAAAACTTGGTTTTAAACAATAAAGGTGCATTTTTCTTAAAACAAAGAGTTAATTATGTGAACGCTTACTCTCCTGGAAGAGTTACAATTTCTAACCAAAATTCTTCAATCCGTTTGACAATTTGGGCAAGCTGTTCCAGATCCGAGGATTTAATCACATAGCAATTACCTTGAAGCGTGTAGCTATTCAAAATATCCGTTTCCTCGGTTGACATAGTTAGGACCACCACCGGAATGCGCCGCAACTGGGGATCGGCTTTCAGCTCGGCCAACAGTTCTCTGCCGTCTTTTCCAGGCAAATTCAAGTCCAGCAAAATCAGATCGGGTCGGCGGGTACTCGCATAGTCGCCCTGTTGTCGCAGGAATTGCATCGCCTGCTCCCCGTTGCCAATGGCCATAATCTGCGGCTGTAGGGTTGTTTGGGCTAGTGTCTGTTGAATGGTCTGAATGTGGTCAGGGTTATCTTCCACAATCAAAATCAATTGCTCTGCCGCAGGTTCTTCCATATCCGGGTCAAAAGATGCTCTCATCCAAACTTTACTTCATTAAGACCGAAATTTCGGTGGATGGCGTAAATCTTCCCTAATCTTCCCTGGAATGAAGGAACTGATTGACATAAAGGAATTCGCATCATGAACTCGGTGCTTTTCCACTCCTGGGAAAAGCACTCTAATTTGCCACCATATTTTTCTGTAATGATTTGGTAGCTGATCGATAAGCCCATTCCGGTGCCTTTCCCAGGTGGTTTGGTGGTAAAGCAAGGATCAAAAATTCGCTGTTGAATTTCTGGGGCATACCGCTACCGTTATCGGCAATGGCAACTTCTACCCAGTCTGGATCAAATGCAGTTCGGATTGTGATTTAATTCGGGCTGTCTATGGTGACTTAAGATCGCCTTGCGCTGCTGTCTTCAATGGCATCAATTATATTCGCCAGAAGATTCATAAAGACCTGATTTAGCTGTCCGGCATAGCATTCGACTAGTGGTAGATTTAAGTAATCTTATAACTTCAATCGCGGGTCGTGGGGGTTGGGCTTTGAGTCGGTGTTGCAAAATCAGCAGGGTGCTTTCGATGCTTGCATGGATATCTCTTTCATGGATATCTATGGATATCTATGGATATCTACAGATTTGAATTCCGCTTCGTCCGTGCGAGAGAAGGTGCGTAGCGACAAAACAATCTGACGAATTCGCTCAGTCCCTGGCTGCATCGAGTTGAGAATCGTAATCATATTGCGAAACTTTAGAATGCGGTAAGCTGAAGGACAGTCGAGATGGGCAACCCTGTGGAGCCAATTGTCAGCCAAGAAAATCAAGCCTTTGTGCATATTCCTGTCCTAGCGTCAGCGGTAATTGAGGGATTGGCGGTTCAGGCAGGCGGGCATTATCTGGACGCCACTGTGGGCGGCGGTGGGCATAGCGCCCTGATTCTGGCAGCCGCAGCCGATGTGCGAGTGACAGCGTTAGATCAAGATCCACAGGCATTGCAAGCCGCTCAGCAACGGTTAGCCGAGTATGGCAATCGGGTACAGTTTCACCACACTAACTTTGCCGTTTTTGAGCCAGGAAACCAGCGATTTGACGGCATCTTGGCCGATTTAGGCGTCAGCTCAGCCCAGTTTGACTGGGGCGACCGGGGCTTCAGTTTCCGGCAAGAGGCACCGCTAGATATGCGGATGAATCCCCACCAGAACCTGACCGCCGCTGAGATCGTCAACACCTGGAACGAAACCGACCTGGCAAATCTAATATACACCTACGGCGAAGAGCGACTATCACGCCAAATTGCTCGCCGGATTGTCGAACGCCGACCGTTTCAGACCACCACCGAACTCGCAGAAACCATTTTTCACTCCGTGCCGCGCTCCTACCGCTATGGCAGAATTCATCCAGCTACCCGCACCTTTCAGGCCCTGCGCATCGCCGTCAACCAAGAACTAGACGTACTGCAAACCTTGCTACAAAAAGCACCCCTGTGGCTAAAACCCAACGGGCGGCTGGCCATTATTAGCTTCCATAGTCTAGAAGATCGAATCGTCAAACACGCGCTCAAGGACTCAGACCTTTTGCGAGTGATCACCAAAAAGCCAATTGCACCCAGCGAGACCGAAATCGCGCAAAATGCCCGTGCTCGCTCTGCCAAACTGCGAATAGCAATGCGAATAGCTGATGAATATTCAATCGATCCGCAAGATAACTATTCAAGATAATTATTATCGACATAATAGCCCTGCGGGCATCTCAGAAAAGGGGGATTGTGCTATGCACACGCTGCGCGAACGAACTCAAGTTGAGTGAACAAAACGAATTCATTTTCGATCTACTGAGCTTCAGGAACCATTTGGTCAGCAAATCATTCAAATTTTCAAGCGCCTGCCTGTGATTGCCAACAGGTCAATATACCGGCCATTTATCTAAATCAAATTCAGCAAAAGTGATTTAACCCGGCCAAAAACTTGTAGACTATAGGGCTAGTCGATTTGCTCCCGGTTTGAGGGGGCGTTATTTGTCCAATCGCTTGCTTCCATCCCAGTTTAGCCTATGACCGTGCCTAGCATGACCCGTTTCATGACCAAAGGATGGCGATGCTCAACCCGATGGTTGCTGCCAGCCTTGTTTTTGCTATCGCTGATGGCGGTGCTGATGGCGAGTGCCTTTGTCCCAACGGTAGCCCAATATCCCCGGCAGGAGATTCGCGGCGTCTGGATGACCACCAACGACACTGATATTCTGCGAGATCACGCCAAACTACAGGATGCAGTTGGTCAACTGGCCCGACTGCATTTCAATACAATCTATCCGGTGGTCTGGAATGCGGGCTATGCCATGTATCCTAGTACGGTGGTGCAGCAAGCTGGGATTCAGTCCTTTGTCTATCGCGGCATTCAAGGTCAAGATATCCTGGCCGATCTGATTGCTCAGGGCCATGCTCGCGGCATGCTTATAGTCCCCTGGTTTGAATTTGGCTTTATGGCTCCACCCACCTCAGAACTGGCGACCAAGTATGCCAACTGGCTGACGCAAAAGCAGGATGGTACCAAAACCTCAATGAGCGCGGCTGGGGAAGTGGTATGGCTGAATCCGTTTCGTCCAGAGGTGCAGCAGTTTATTTCTAGCCTCGTACTCGAAATCGTCACTCGCTACGATGCTGACGGCATTCAGTTTGACGATCACATGAGCTTGCCGAACGAATTCGGCTACGATAGCTACACGATTAGTTTGTACCAAAAAGAAACTGGCAAGACCCCTCCGGCAGACCCCAAGGATCCGGATTGGGTGCGCTGGCGAGCCAACAAAATCACTGCCTTTATGGTGCAGCTACACAACGCAGTCAAAGCAGTTAAGCCACAGGCCATTTTCTCGGTTTCGCCTAATTATTATGACTTCGCCTATCGCTTCCATCTTCAGGACTGGCTGGCGTGGGTGCGGCAAAATGCGGTGGATGAACTGATTGTGCAGGTGTATCGTCCCAATCTGCAAAGTTTTCTAGAGCAAATCACTCGTTCAGAAATTCAAGAAGCGAGGCAAAAAATTCCTACGGGTATCGGTATCTTGACTGGTTTACGCAACAATCCGGTGGCAATATCCATGATTCAAGCCCAAACCCAGTCGGCCCGCGCTCAGGGGTTAGGCATCTGCTTTTTCTACTACGAAAGCCTGTGGGATTATGCGCCAGAGCCGCCGGAACAACGGCAAGCGGGATTTCAGGCCCTCTTTCCCTACCAGGCCATTCGCTCAACTCGGCTTTAACAGGCATTTGCTGATCGCAGTGCGTTCGTAGATCAGCAACTTGGGTGCTGTCAAAATTTCCGCAGGTCCCAACTTGGAGTAAAACTAGGGATAAAGCATGTAGTTAACTGCTGAGGTTGACGATGACTCCCATTACTCACAAACCGAGTCTAGAGCAGGTTGATCCACCTCGCTCACCGCGTGAAACGCTGCCGACCATGTACGATTTGCCGAGTGAGAGTCCCCAGGAGCCGGGTATAGCAGATGTATTTCATGATCTTCAGCCTCAGTTGCTGAGCAGTTCCCTTCGCTTGCGGGAATATAGCCGCGAAAATTGGTTTACAGCGTCTGACCTGAATTTGTACTACGATGTCAATCACCCGCTTTGGTATAAGCGGCCTGGCTGGTTTTTAGCCGTTGATGTGCCGCACTTGTATGAAGGCGAAGACCTGCGGCGTAGTTATGTTGTTTGGCAAGAAGGCAAGAACCCCTAGGTGGTGATTGAGTTTCTGTTTCCCGGCACGGAAATGGAAGATTTGGGACGCTTTTACGATCAAACAGCTCAAGTGACAAACCCAGCATCGTCTACAGCCGCAGCCAATCCCGTAGAAAGTGACTCAAAAAATAACTCTGAACAACCCATTACTGCACCCGGCATGGCGATGGAACAAGTTGCTCAACTGTTGGGATTGTCAGCAGCTCAGATCGAAGACTACTGCAAAGGCAAATTGATACTCTAAAATACTCTAAATTTTGCCCTCAGACCGCTGATGCCAAATGATATTACCTATCACGGTAATAATCAGGGTGATGCCTCCTGCAACTACAGCCAGCATAGGGTTATAACCACTGCGGCTAAGGGTTTGCATCCACACGTGAGTACGCTCCGAGGAAACTAAAAGATCCGCCAATAGCGGAAACAGGTACATCAGCGATGCGCCTACAATCAACCAGCCCCCCATCAAGGCGAGTAGAAAAACAGTTTTGACAGTTGATTGGCTACCCATAGGCATTACTTACATAGGCATTACAGACAAACCTTACTATCAAAAGCTACACCATCGACTGTCATTAGATCAAATCGCTCCTGACTCCTGGCTTTTGCCTCTCTCCCATTTTTACCCCTCACTCAAGATGGCCTTGCACCTGCCGCAACTCCTCTGGTGTATTGCAATTGAACAGCATCTCAAAGTCAGTCAAGGGTAAGGCTTCAACCGTTTGATTGACTAACCATTGCTGGAACGAAAGTCCGCCATTTTGCACATAGGCCGCTAGCGAGGCCCTACACCCAACTCGGTAAAAGCCACATAGCGGTTCCCACCAGCCCGCCGGATTCCGAGGCAAGCAGGCAATAGTGGTGGTTGCAGTAGAGGGTAGTTCACTCAGCCACTGCTGCAAAATCTCTGGACTTAAGTTGGGCAAATCGCAAGCCAACAGCAGCACCCAATCGTTTGGAGCGGCTTGAATCTGGGACAGCCCTTGCAAAAATCCGATCAGGGGGCCATGAGTGGTGGTTGAAGAAATGGTTTCGTTCGGCAGTGGCACTTCCTGTACTAGCTGAATTGGCGGGTCAAAGTCTTGCAGCAGCGGACGATAACGATCAATCCAGGGCGTCACCACATAAACCGAATTGACGCATTGCAGTGCTACCCAACAGACTCGTTGCAGCAACGGCACTCCATCGATCGCAATCAAGGCTTTGTCTTGCCCCATGCGGGAACTGAGTCCACCCGCCAGCACAATAGCATTAATTCTTTGTAGCTTGGTCTGTGCCATGTCACCTTATATCTAATTCGATTCCTACACCTACTTTGTTCTTACCGGAATTATATTCACCAGTTTTCAACCATCTTCACAACTTCAAACCCAAAACTTGCCCGCTGATGATTAAGTAAACCTTTTGATACGTTTGCCGGTTGTCCAGACTCACAATCCACAACTTAAAACTTAAAACTCAAAGTTTAAAGCTTAAAACTTTTGCTTTAATTTTCAGCAAGGACTCAATAAATTTAGCCTTAAGGGATACGACATGGCTGAAAGGATCAGGGTAAAGTTAGGCTGGAGGTCTATCGTCAAGCGAGGCAAGCTATGACCACTGTACAAACTGCGCCCAAGCGCTTAGCAATCTCCCAGTTGGGCAATCCAATTTTGCGCCAGATTGCTCAGCCGATTGACAATGTCCATGACCGCAACATTCAAGCGTTGATCGATGATTTGCTCGCTACCTTGATCGAGTTGAACGGGGTTGGGATCGCGGCTCCCCAAGTTGCTGTTCCCTATCGGTTGTTGATTGTGGCATCTCGTCCAAATGCTCGCTATCCGCATGCGCCAATCATGGAGCCAACGGTGATGGTGAATCCCCATCTAGTCAGCCATTCTGGAGAAGTCGTGAAGGATTGGGAAGGATGCCTCAGCGTGCCGGGAATCCGGGGACTTGTGCCGCGCTATCGCTGGATCGAGGTGGAGTATATCAGCCGCGAGGGCGGGCTAATTCGTCAGGAGCTGACCGATTTTGTAGCTCGCATCTTTCAGCATGAGCTGGATCATTTGAATGGCATGGTATTTCTTGATCGCCTCGAAAGCGTTAGAGACATTGTTACCGACCAAGAGTATCTCTGTCGTCTAGTTCCGACTCGCACGGTTGCTTGATACCAGTCGCTGAATACTTATAGAAGACACCGTTTATTCATTCATTGAAGTTGTTGCAACTATAGTTCAAACCCAGTTTAGAAAGCCCCAAACAGAAAGTCCTCTCAGGAGCATATACACCGCTAAACCGATCAAAAAGACCCGAAACAGTAAGTTGACCGTTTGATCGGGTAAGCGAGGCAACAACCGAGTTCCAAACTGAGCACCTAAAACACCACCCATTCCCAAACAAAGCCCGGGGATCCACAGCACATTGCCATTCCATGCATGTTGGGCCAGTCCAGAAATGGCAATCGCTACAATTGCCCCTAAACTAGTCCGCACCGCCGCTTTAATTGATTCTCCTAAAAACAGCATTTGCAGCGGCACCATCACGACACCGCCACCGACGCCAAACAATCCTGACAGCACGCCTGCCAGTAAGCCAATAGCTGCAGTTGGTTTCCAGCGAATTGAATCAGAAACCGTTTTGGCAGCATCTTGACTGCCAGCTTGCTGGCGCTGTAATCGCTGCCGCAAATTCATCAGGTAGATCGTCAGGAGCAGCAGTACCGCAAACCCAATCGAGAGCAAGGCATCTGGCAATTGATCGCCCAACCACGCGCCTACCTGAGCGGTAACGATGCCAAACCCGGCCAGTACTAGCGAGACGCGCCAGTTGAGTTCTCCGGCCCTGAAGTTGCGCAAACTGCCCGATATCGAACTGAGAAACACTCCCACTAAACTAGTTGCCGTTGCCTGCACCAGGGGCACACCAAACAGCGTCAGAGCGGGTACCATCAGCAAGCCACCGCCAATGCCCAGTAAGCCAGACAAAACGCCAGTAAAGCTGCCCAAAACGAACAGCAAACCCCAGCCCAACGGTGTTTCTAGCATGGCTCAATCTCAGCGCGGCTTGCCTACTCTACAACATTTTGCGCCGAGCGGCCTGCGGCTCTTGTAGCTGTGGCAACACCCAATCGCAGGCAAACAGGGTTCCCGCTGCCACACAGACGGGAATTGCCAGCAAATTGAAGAAGGGAATGCTGACTAGAGTCAAACAAGCCAGGGCAAAGCCTGCACTCGCCGGTAGGGTTTGCAGAATTGTGTTGAGCTTTTGCCGAAAGGGGAGACGGCGTCGCTCTAGGGTCGCATCCAAAAAATCAAGGCAAACCACGGTGGCCGCCAGCGTAATTCCGCCTGTAGTGGCAATCAGCGTTCCCGGCCCTGGAAAAAAATGACAAAGCAATAGGGGCAGGCCAATCCCAACCGTCAAGGTTAGCTTTTTCAGCTCGTACAACACGGCCCGCCCGATCTCCACTGCCGGATTCACTGAAATCAGACCAAGTTGCCCGGTTTGCAGCTTTTCCAACTCTTCGGAGAGATGCCCATACCAGGGCGACCCCAACAGCACGCCAAATTGCAGCAAAATGAACCCGGTAATCAGCAAGAGCGTCACCACCAGCACCAGCCGCAAAATCCAGATCAGAATTGTCAAACCCAGATCCGATAGATTTGCCACCCAGCTTGGCACGACGAGCTTCGGTAAAGACGGCCACCAGTCTGGCAGGGCCAAATGGAAGGATGGTAGATGCAGGGCCGGCAACGCAGGCAGCCAAGTTGGCCAATGGAAGGATGGCCAAGGCCAACTCCAATGGGGTAAGGCGGCTGTGGCTGTAGACCACCAGCTAGACCACCAAGTAGACCAAACAGTAGACCAATCCCCAGCCCAGCTAACCTCTAGATGAGGTGTATGGGCTATCCAGGTGGGCAAGGCTGCTAGCAGCGTATCGATCGCCTGTAGTCCAGCGAACAGCAGTCCGGCATAGAGCGTCACGCCAATTACCAGATTCAGCAAAATTGGCAGCAGCACATCCCGGCGCAGGCGCGGCGTTTCGATCAGTAACTTCAACGCTCGTAAGGGATAGGACGCTCCCATCAAGAAACTGCCCGGCCCGCGTCGCAGTGGGGGTGAGCTAGGGGGAGTGGGTTGGGGCATAGCAGTGGTGCATCCCTTTTGACTAAAGCAAACGGAAAATAAACGGGTAGTGAACGGGCTGATCGGGAGTGTTCAAGCATTGATAAATCGCCCAGATGGTCAAGCCCCAATGAACGAGCCACCAGAGGCCGCCTGCCAAACCAAAGGTGATGAACGATAGAGGAACTAGCAATATTCCATATAGCCAAACGTTGAAGTGAAAGTTGAGCGCTTCTTTGGCGTTTTCCTTCACGACCGGATCTTCTGAAACAAACCAGATGCCGATCGGCACGGCAATGGAAACGAGTAAGGCACTAAAAAAGATAGAGCCGTGGCACAAGGATGATAGCAATTTACGCTTTTCGACATCGGTAGTAGTTTGCATGAGCGCTCTCCTGATTGAGTTTTCAGCGGTGGATTTTGCAAATTCTACAAATCATTTGCAAAATTATTTGCAGAAATTTAGTTCACAGCTATATCCTACTGGTATTAACGTAATGCCAGTTGTAGAGTTCTCTACCTCTACATTGGCGTTTCCCGAACCTGATGATGAATTACAACCTACGAATTGCACATCGTCTGTTCTAAGTCTTGCACCAGTTCGTCAATCCGAGCTGGTGTCGTGGCCCAAGAGCACATGAACCGGATCCCTTCGTTGCCAATGAAGGTATAAAACAGCCAGTTTTTAGCCCGCAGTGCTGCAATCACCGCTTCGGGTAGTTTGACGAAAACCGCGTTAGCTTCTCTTGGAAACAGAATCTGCACACCTGGAATTTGCAGCAGCTTGTGCTCTAGGTAAGCTGCGCACTGATTGGCATGATCAGCGTTATGCAACCAAGCTCCAGTTTCCAGCAACCCAACCCAGGGAGCCGAGATAAACCGCATTTTAGAAGCAAGCTGACCGGCCTGTTTGCAGCGATAGGCAAAATCTTCGGCCAGTGCTTTGTCGAAAAAAATAATTGCTTCACCAACTGCCATGCCGTTTTTGGTGCCGCAAAAGCACAGCACATCGACGCCACATTTCCAGGTCAGTTCAGCGGGCGTGACGTTCATCGCGGCTACGGCATTGGCGAACCGGGCACCATCCATGTGAATGCGGAGCTGATAGCGGTCGGCAATGGCTCGAATCGCCAGCAGTTCATCAATAGTGTAGAGTGTGCCTAGCTCGGTGGCTTGGGTGAGGCTGATCACCTTGGGCTTGGGATAGTGAATATCCGTGCGTTTTTGCACGATAGTTTCGATCGCAGCAGGTGTGAGTTTGCCGTTTTCGCCCTTGCCCAACAGAAGCTTGGAGCCATTCGAAGCAAATTCAGGTGCACCACATTCATCGGTTTCGATATGGGCTGTTTCATGACACACAACGCTGTGGTAGGACTGACAGAGGGCAGCCAAGGCGAGCGAATTAGCAGCGGTACCGTTGAACACGAAAAAGACTTCGCAGTCGATTTGGAATAATTCTCGAAACTGATCGGCGGCTCGTTGCGTCCAGTAGTCATCTCCATAGGCGGGTGCACTGCCGTAATTGGCCTTCAGCATGTAGTCGAGTGCTTCTGGACAAATGCCAGAATAGTTATCGCTGGCGAACTGTTCTGGTAGATCTGGGGTTAAATTCATGTTTGTTTGATTAGAAGTTGAGTTTAGAGCTGAATCCAAAAACGAATTTCTTAAAGATTAACGTGGTTCTTCAACCGACCAAATTCGACGGAACGTTTGGGGATATTCAATCACGAGCCCATCGCGGTCAACCAGGAGATCGACCGAAAAGTTTCGCGTCAGGGCTTCATAACGATAAATGCCACCCTGGGAATTAATCTCCAAACAGGTGTAGCGTTGTGGCACAGCTCGGACCTGCATTTCTGGAACGGCAACATAAACCACAGTCAGATCGCAGGAGTCTCCGGGTTGCAAGGCCAACCGTCGAATAGCCAACGTATTGGTAAAGGGCGTTGCTGATAAATCAACATCAAGGCAACCGCCTAGCTGTGGAATCGGCTGATCGCTGTTTTGCCACCACTGTCCTTCTTTGTCTGAATGAATGGTTAACCCCGTTCCACCTGTATTGAGCAATTCAATTTGCAGTTTTCGTACCTGCCAATCCTGATCGGTATCAATTTGATAGCGTGTTCTAAATGGTTTACCATCCTTTACTCCAACCACTACGCTATCAGCCGTAATGCCATTCTGATTATTCTCGATATGTAGTTGTTCCATCCCTAAGTTGTTCCACTGCATCCACATCACGGTTCGATCCATTGCTTCTCTCCCTTGCTTGCATTCGAATCGACTGTTGCCTCTGATTCAATTGATTTGCTGAGGTATGGAACGGTGAAGAATTCCGGTCATCTGTATCACGAAAACGTAGGGAACATCAGGGGATGACCTCAACCGGAGTGCCGATTTTCACCATCTCGAATAGTTTAATTACATCTCGGTTGTACATGCGAACGCAGCCGTGGGACGCGGGCCGCCCGACGGTTTCCTCATTGGGTGTGCCGTGAAAGCCGATATAGTTAGTGCCATCGGTCCAGAAGCCAATCCAGCGTGCCCCTAAAGGATTATTGCGGCCTGGAGGAACCCGTTCGCCGGTAAAGGGATGCTCCCAAATCGGATCATGCAGCATTTGGATGACCTGATGCTGCCCCACGGGTGTTTCCCAGCCGTCGCGTCCAATCGCTACCGGAAAGCTGGTAGCAACCTGATTTTTTTGATAAACATACACGCGCCGCTCGTTTAGCCTAATTACCAGGCGGGTATTGGCTCGCAGGTCAGGCGCAGGTAAAAACCGATCGGCATAGCCCAGCCCTGGCAAGGGAGGAACAGTAGTTGCTGCCAGCCGATTGGCCGCGTCTAGGACGTTCTGGGGGACAAAATTGGCAGTAGAAGCTGGAGTACTGCTGATTGGATGAATGGGCAGATGCGGTGAATTTTGAATCGTCGGCGTTGCAGGGAACGAATTGGGATCTGGTGGCGACGCATTAAGTGACTGTACTGGCAAAATTGACAGCACAGATGCGAAGCAGACTACACGGAGTCGGGCTGGGTGGAAGAAACGGAGAAGTTTAAGGCTCATACCGCCGCATTTTCAAGCCAAGCTCAAGACGACCTACGTAATAATTTAGCGTCTCTTGCCATTTTGCACCTAGTTGCGGCAGAAGAAGTGTCAAGCTACTGAGCGGCGGCTGGGACTGGCATGGTTGCTGTCGCGGCTGGAACATTGGGATCGCGATTCCAAATCACAACAAAGGTGGCAGTCCGATCAGTGGATTGAATTAGGTTGATAAAGCGAACGGTGCTGCCTTTGGTGACCTGATAAAGTGTTCCACCTCCATATTCACCAGCCTCAGTGAAGCTGAAGCCCTCGAATAGAATTTGCAATTCCTGGTAAACAGCATCTGGTCGCTTGCGCGATGCCCACAAAATGTCGTCAATTCCATCCACCCTGACCGGTTCTGTGCCATTGCTGTCGGCTGCTGCTAGGCTATCTAGTGTAAAAAATAGCTCTGGCTGCTGAAACAGATAATAAGGGATGCCGAGTCCAGCCGTTTCGTCGGCTCCAACACCACCGATGCTGCTTTGAAACTGGCCTAAAAAATCCTGCAATTCCTGGTCTGCTTCGGGGGAAGGGCTAGCTTCGACAGCAGGCGTCGCGACGGGAGTAGGGGTGGCAGCCACGGTCGGTGTGGGCATGGGAGACGGCGCTATGGGAGTTGGTGTGGGAACTGGAGGAGGAACTGGTGGGCGAGCCACAACAGGTTTCTGCACTGGCGGTTTGGGCTGTAGGGGGGTAGGTGTTGCCACTGGGGTAGGCGTTGGCTTGGGGGCAGGCCGGGTCAGGGACTTTAAGCTAGAAATTTGGACTTCTTCCTGTTCTGGCTCTTCTTCAGGGATTGGTTCCGGTGCGGGTGGCAGAGGCATCGCCAGCAGCAATCCATGCAGGAGAAGAGACAGGGCTACCATCGGATGGGCGACAAATGTGAGTAGAGATTTCATAGCACATGCCTCCATAGAAAACCCTTGGGACAAATTGCTGCCCCAAGAGTTGGAATTGACTCAATTGGTTCAATTGATGAATTTAGTCAGCTGGTTAATGCATCCCTGAACTAGCGGTGCCTCAGCGCTTACTGCTGGCCCTCTAGCCGCAGCAGATCCGGAATTCTGACGCCTACGGTTTCCCGATTGGCAAAAACGCTGCCGACCTTGCCGGCTTGGAAATTTTGCTTCGCTAGCTCATAGGCTTCGCTGGGCAGAGGGACGTAACCCACCTCTGTGACCAAGTCGGTGCTGCTGAGATAGAAATCAATAAAGTTGCGCACTTCTGGCCGTTCAGCTGCCTGCTTGCTGACATAGATAAACAGCGGCCGCGACAGGGGCTGATAGGTACCGTCCTCTACCGTTTCGCGGCTGGGAGCTACCGGACCATCGCCACTGTCGATCGGAACCGACTTGATGCGCTGCTTGTTTTGCTCGTAGTAGGCAAAGCCAAAATAGCCAAGCGCATTTTCATCACGGGACACGCCCTGCACCAGCACGTTGTCATCTTCGCTGGCGGTGTAGTCGGCTCGGCTGGCTTTCGATTCGCCAACAATTGCCTCCGTGAAGTAGTCAAATGTGCCAGAGTCAGTGCCAGGGCCAAACAGCTTCAGCGGGGCATCGGGGAAGCTGGACCGCACCTGATTCCAGTTGGTGATTTTGCCCTGGGCCGCCGGTTCCCACATCGCTTTTAGCTCTTCCACCGTCAAGCTAGAAGCCCAGCTATTGCGAGGATTAACCACCACGGTCAGAGCATCGTAGGCGATGGGCAATTCCATGTACTCGATGCCAGCCGCCTTGCACGCCTCCATTTCAGAGGATTTGATCGGGCGAGAAGCGTTAGAAATATCGGTTTCGCCATTGCAGAACTTTTCAAACCCACCGCCCGTACCGGAAATCCCAACGGTGACGTTAACGCCCCGATTGGCGGCCTGGAATTCTTCAGCCATCGCTTCTGTAATCGGAAAGACGGTACTCGAACCGTCGATTTTAATTGTTGAAGTTCCTTGAGAAAATACTGCGGGGACGGAAGCAAGGGTTGCTGCAATCGCTCCAGCCGCCACAAACAGAGTGAATCGGCTTAATTTGCCTCGAACTCCGTTCGCCACCATACGTTACACTCCTTGGTGCATCAGATAAGTACGTTTCGCCACTGACACCGTAACGGATGAGGATTAAGAAATGGTGATATGAAGAAAGATAAAAGCGTTAAGTTCAGGTTATGGTTTGGTTAATCCAATTCGGGTTGGCGTTCAATTGCTAACGAAACCCGATCGCCGCCAATGTCCCGCATGGTTTTGAGTAACTGCACCACCTTGCTGTAATCTAGGTTGCGATCAGCTTTCAGCAGCACAACTCCATCAGGATGCTCGGTGTAAAATGTCTGCATCGCATTAGAGAGCTGATTGGTATCAATCACGTTGTCTTCCAGGACAATCTGATTTTCTGAGTTCAAGCCAATCACCAGAGATGCCTTGTCCTCGTTCTCGGTTTTGACCCCTGCTCCATCGGTTTGGGGCAAGGTGACATTGGCGATTTGCCGTCCGGTCAAGGTCATTGAGACGATGATGAAAAAGGTCAAGACCGTCATTAATACATCCATCATCGGCACCAGATTGACCTCTGGTAGTTCTCCATCTGCTTGTCGATTTCTGAACCGCATGATTACCTCAAGTTAGGCTGGGTTGATTGGGAAATCTATTCAGTAAATCCAATCATTTCGTATTCATATTTTCATTCATATTTTCATTTGATTCAAGCTCAATTCCATATTCACGTTTTATTCTAACTCTGCTTCAGACTTGAATTTGGCCAGCTTTTACTGTCAAGATTTGCGAGGATTTTAACCACTGGGCGTCAAAGGCTCCCAAATGGGTGGTGGTAATCAGGGTTTGAAAGTGATCCTGGATCGTTTCCAATAATTTATTTTGCCGGTTCAGGTCAAGTTCTGCCAAGACATCGTCCAACAGCAGCAGCGGAGGTTCGCCGATTACGGCTTCGATCAATTTCAGTTCTGCCAGCTTCAGCGCCAAAACAAGGGTGCGCTGCTGGCCTTGGGAACCGTACTGGCGGGCTGGGGTTTGGTTGATGATGAATTCCACTTCGTCTCGGTGGGGGCCGACCAGCGTGGTGCCCTGATGCTGTTCGGCTACGGCTCGTCGCTGCAATTTATCGAGGAATGCCTCTTGAATTAATGCCGGATCATCTTCTGTGATGGTCACATTCGGCGCATAGCGAATCTCTAGCTGCTCGGTGCTGTTGCTGATGGCCTGATGCCAGGATTGAGCTAAGGGAGCCAAGCGTTCGATCACCCGACTGCGACGGCGGATGACACGCGCGCCAATCGCGGCCAGCTGGGCGTCCCAAATTGCCAGTTGGGTCAGGTCGGCTTCTGAGTGGGGCGGAGCGTTGGCAGGAAGGGCCAGATCGTCAAGGCGCTGTTGTTTCAGTAGGGCATTGCGCTGCCGGAGTACGGTGTTGTACTGCTGCAAAATGTAGGCATACACTGGTTCGAGCTGGGTCAGGAGAGTATCGAGCCAGTTGCGTCGCTCTCCCGGACTGCCTCGCACCAGTTCCAGATCCAGGCTGGAAAACTGCACGGCATTGAGTACACCCAGAAAATCAAGCTGGCGGCGCAGGGTTTCGCCATTGAGGCTGACGGTGCGGCGTCCGTTGCTGCGCAGGGTTAAAGCCAGGTCCACGGGAGACTCATGTCGTTCCAGCGTCGCCTGAATCTGCCCAACCTGTTCCCCATCTAGTACCAAATCGCGATCCCGCAAAGCTCGATGGGAGCGCAGCGTCGCCAACAGTTCTACGGCCTCTAGCAGATTCGACTTGCCCTGGGCATTATCTCCCACCAGAATTGTTTTGGGCGCAACAAACTCCACCTGCTGGTCGTGATAGTTGCGAAACTGCTTCAGATGGAGGGTTTTGAGATACATGCCAATGATTGGATCAGGCGGCCTAATCGACGGGATTGATGCGGCCAGGTCGCCGTTTAAAATACCAGCGGCAGAACAGTTTTTCTAGCTCCACCCAAACAAACATCAATAGGCTAGTGCCAATACAAATGCCAAGTTCGGTGGCATTCAGGTAGTGGGTGCCAAAGAAATCGCGCAGGGGTGGTACATAAACTAGCATCAACTGCAAAATTGTGGTTAACCCAACCGCAATCAACAAAAAGGGATTGGTGAATGGATTCAGTTCTACCGTGAGCTGCGTGTTAGAGCGAATCGCCATCGCGTGTCCCATTTGCGCCAGACACAGGGTGGTAAACACCATCGTCTTCCAGCGTTGCGGATCGCCGGGAGTAGCCTGTGTATAGGGATAGGCCCATGCCATCAGCACAATTGTGATAATTGCCAGAATGATCCCGATCCGTACCATGTACCAGCCTAAACCGCGAGCAAAAATACTTTCGCTGGGGTCATGGGGCGGGCGCTGCATCACGTTGGGTTCGGCGGGTTCTACAGCTAGGGCAAGAGCCGGTAAACCGTCGGTAACTAGGTTCATCCAGAGAATTTGTAGCGGCGACAAGGGCACTCCGGCGGCTCCAACAATTAGCGGTGAGGCGGCAATCGTCAGCACTTCGCCGATATTGGACCCTAAGATGTACTTGATAAAGCGACGAATATTGGTGTAGACAACTCGACCCTCTTCAACGGCGGCGACAATTGTGGCAAAGTTATCATCGAGCAGCACCATATCGCTGGCTTCTTTGCTGACATCGGTGCCGGTAATGCCCATCGCAATGCCAATATCCGCCTGTTTCAAAGCTGGCGCATCATTCACACCATCGCCCGTCATGGCCGCAATTTTGTTTTGTTTCTGCAGCGCCTGGACGATTCGCAGTTTATGTTCGGGCGACACGCGAGCATAGATGCTAACTCGATCCACATGCTGCTGTAGTTCGGGTAAGTCCATTTTTTCTAGATCGCGCCCAGTCAATACCTCATCGCCGGGGCTGGCAATCCCTAAATCCTCCGCAATTGCCTGCGCCGTCAACTGGTGATCGCCCGTAATCATGACTGGACGAATCCCGGCAGTTCGACAGCGGGCCACCGCCTCCCGCACCTCAGAGCGGGGCGCATCTAGCATACTGATTAGCCCCAGCCACACCATCTCCTGCTCGTTGGCTTCTTCGGCCCCTGATAGCGGACGGGTACCCAAAGGCCGATAGGCCAGTCCCAAAACGCGCAGCCCCCGACTGGCGAAATGGTTATTTTCCTCCAGAATTTGCTGCCGCAGATCAGGGGTGAGGGGTTGCACGGTTTTGCCGATCTGAATCTGCTGACAGCGTTCTAACACCAGCTCTGGTGAGCCTTTGCAGCAGAGAATCCATCGGGCATCAGCCACGACGAAGGGCAGCTCAGCATTAGATACAGGAGTAGTTTTACCGTTGGTTTCGAGCTGGCGAGACAGAATCACGCTCATGCGTTTCCGCTCCGAGGTGAAGGAAATCTCGTCTGCTCTGGGTAAACGATAGGTCCAATCGCTCTGGTTTAGCCCAGCCTTTGCGCCGACCACCAGCAAGGCTGCTTCGGTGGGATCGCCAATAGTCGCCCATTCGCCCTGTTCTTTTTGCAAGGCCGCATCGTTGCACAACACTCCCGCCAACAGCAGCGCATGGAGATCGGGATAGCTGGCAACCTGAATCGGAGTATGGCTATGGGCCACCAGAAATTCGCCTTCGGGACAGTAACCCTCGCCTGTGACACGAAAGGCCCCACTCCCTGAGCTAACCATCTGCACCACCATTTTGTTTTGCGTCAGGGTGCCCGTTTTGTCGGAACAAATGGTTGTAACGGAACCGAGGGTTTCTACAGCAGGTAAACGGCGAATCAAGGCATGGCGACGCACCATTCGTTGGGTCCCCAAGGCGAGGGTTACGGTAATGACCGCCGGTAAACCTTCTGGAACGACGGCCACCGCCATACTCAGCGACACTTCCAACAGCTCGCGGAACTTGCCGACGCCCGAGATGATCAACCCCGCAATGACCACCACCGCCACCAGCGCCAGCGAGCCGTAGACCAGCACCTGACTCAACTGATCCATTCGCTGCTGCAAAGGCGTTGGCTCAGTCTCAACCGATTGCAACATCGAGGCGATTTTACCCAGCTCGGTCTGCATGCCGGTATTGGTAACGAGTGCCGTGCCGCGTCCCTGAACGACTTCGGTGCCCTGGAACAGCATATTGGTCCGGTCGCCCACGGACGTGTCTTCGGGCAGTTGGGTGTGGACCTGTTTGCTAACGGCATGGGCTTCCCCGGTGAGGGCGGCTTCTCGCACCTGCAAGTTGATCGCTTCCAGCAAGCGACCATCCGCTGCGACCTGCATGCCGGCCTCCATCAGCATCACATCCCCCGGTACCAGATCCTTAGCGTCAATCTCGCTAATTCGGCCTTCCCGCACCACGCGAACCCGCGGCGAGGCCAGATTTTTCAAGGCGGCTAGGGCTTTCTCAGCACGGCTCTCCTGCATGTAGCCCAGAATGCCGTTGAGGATCACAATCGCCAAAATCGCGACCGTATCTTTGAAGGGAATGTCGCCTGCGGGCAGTTCTCCGGCTCGCCAGTCAGCAAAATCCAATAAACCTGAGATGATCGCTACCGCAATCAGCATGATCAGCATGATGTTTTTGAACTGATCGAGCAAGATCACCCAAGCGCTACGTCCGCCCGTGTCTTCCAGCTCGTTCAGGCCATATTGCTGCTGCCGTTCTGCCACCTGTTGAGCAGTCAAGCCAGTTTGACGGTTACTCTGCAACAGTTCCAGCGCTCGATCTGCATCGGAGGTGTGCCAGAGCATTCGCTGGCTCGCTTTTATTTCGGTGGTCATGGATTCAATGCGGCGACAATCAAAATAATCTAGAGAACAATCAGAATCAGAAATTGATCACAAAACTCCATCCTAACCTTAAGCAGTTAGGGCGCTAGCACTTCTGACATGATGAGTTATGTAAACAATAACTAAACCGTAACCAAACTATAACCAGGGCCGTGAAGCTAGAGGCTATAGCGATCCTATAACGGTTGGGAGTCAGAAGTCAGGAGTCAGGAGCTAGATTTTTTTCAACAGCCAGAATTCTTCCTAAGCAGCTGTTTGAAAAGGATTTTGTCGTCTGGATCCGCTCCCTTTTCTGGGATGCCTGCAAGGCTATAATCCTCCACCGGTAGGGGAGTTTGAACAGCGACGGTTTCCCAAACAGTTCAGCCAAACAGTCCAACCAAATAATCCAAGCCCTTGTTTTACAGCCTTTTTCAGGCTAGTGAAGTACGAAAAATGGGGTGCAGGGGCAGTGCCCCTGCGTCGGGGCGAAGCCCCCACACCCCCTACACCTCACATGAGTGAAAAACGCTGTATATAGGACGCAAAATCTTGATTTAGAAACATAATCTCAATAGTCAAAACCCAGACCGTTGCTTACTCTGCCTCCTGACTCGTGCTTCCTGGCTCCTAACCAGATTAATTTCCGTAAAGAAACCTAACCTTTCATGCCAAACCCCCAATTTTGTATTTTTTGATACAGTTTAATAGAAAATAAAGCAATGTGCCAGGCGCTCTCTTCATTCACCCCGCCTGTGCAGGAGGAAATGTTTATTATGACAGCCACTCTTTTATCAGACGCCAATCAACGGCTGGAAAAAGCTTTGCAATACGTCACGATCCACGAAGATGCGATCGAGCGCTTAAAGTTTCCCAAAGCTAGCCTGACGGTTTCAATTCCAGTCCGCATGGATGACGGCTCGCTGCGGGTGTTTCAAGGCTACCGCGTCCGCTACGACGACAGCCGGGGTCCCACCAAAGGTGGTGTCCGCTTTCATCCCAGTGTCACCCTCGATGAGGTGCAATCCCTGGCGTTTTGGATGACGTTTAAGTGTGCGGCGCTCAGCATTCCCTTTGGTGGAGCCAAAGGTGGCATTACGCTCAACCCTAAGGAACTGTCCAAGTTTGAACTGGAACGCTTGAGTCGCGGCTATATTGACTTAATCGCCGATTTTATTGGCCCCGATATTGATATTCCGGCCCCCGATGTCTATACCAATCCGATGATTATGGGTTGGATGATGGACCAGTACAGTACAATCCGACGACAAATTACTCCAGCCGTAGTTACCGGCAAACCCCTAACAATGGGCGGCAGCCTAGGACGCGAAACGGCCACAGCAATGGGGGCCTTCTTTACGATTCAAACCTTGATGCCGAAGTATGACCGGCGTCCGGAGGAAACTACAGTCGCGGTACAGGGCTTTGGTAATGCGGGTTCTGTGATTGCGGAACTGCTGTTCCGGGCTGGTTATAAGGTCGTAGCGGTAAGCGACTCCCAGGGTGGAGTTTATGCCTCAGAGGGGCTGGATATTCCCAGCATTCGTCAGTTTAAAGAGTCAACCCGAGGCATCAAGGCCGTGTATTGCAAAGGCACGGTTTGCAACAGTATTGATCACGAAGTATTGACCAATGCCGAATTACTAGAACTGGATGTCGATATCTTGGTACCAGCGGCCTTGGAAAATCAGATTACTGGAGAAAATGCGGCTCGCATTCGCGCACCCTTCATTTTTGAAGTGGCAAATGGACCGATTACCTCGGCTGCCGATCAAATTCTAGAGGAAAAAGGCATTCAGGTATTTCCCGATATTCTGGTGAATGCAGGCGGCGTCACGGTTAGCTATTTTGAGTGGGTGCAGAATCGCTGCGGCTACTACTGGAGTTTGGAAGAGGTGAACCAGCGCCTGAAGGAAAAAATGACCCGCGAAACCGAGCTGATCTGGGTGATCTCCCACGAACTATCCTGCTCGATGCGGACCGCCGCCTATGTCCATGCTTTAAAGCGATTGGCCGAAGCCATTGAAGCCAAAGGCACGCGGGATGACTACACTAGCTAGCCGCTCTTCTGCGGCTATTCGGGTATTGTTACCATACCTAAATCCACCATACTCAGATCGGGCCGCAGGTGTTTGGCCTGCCTTAGATAGGCGTGGTGAATTTTGACATAGGGGTCGGGAGTATTGATGTGAATTAAACAGCGGATGCAGCGTTCTAGGCTTCCTTCAACATGCATCTGCTGCACATCCAACAGCGGTACATTCTGCCACAGCGGGCGTTCGCGGGCAACGGAAGCTGGAAAAATCGCATCTAGATCGCGAGTCACCGAGAAGGTAATGCTGATGATATCGTCAGGGTCAAGCCGGTTATAGCGTTCGAGTTCATCGAGTAACTCTGTGACGGCCTCTCGAATCGCCGCCTTAGAATTCTCTGCCGCCGTTGTTGCTCCCCGAATTGCCCTGACTTTCCAGCCCACGTAAGTATCCTCCCTTAAATGCTGAGTTTTGAAATTTGAGATTTGAGTTGAGATTTGAGATTTGAGTTGAGCCTTGAAGTTTGTTTGTGATTCAAGTTTTGAACCAATTAGCTTTAATCTTTGCATTCAGAGAATTGGTATGAATGGGGTGCTCAAATCATCTATGAGTGTTAATTAGTACACACTAACTATGAATCGTACTCTGGATGCTTGACCCAATTTAACTCAAAACTCAGCATTCACAACTCAAAATTCACTGCTCAAACCAGACGCTTGATCTAGTTAACTCAAACCTCAACACTCAAAACTCAATTCTATTAAGGGCGATAAAGCCACAGCGGTAAGCCGCTCGTAGACAATTCGAATTCGACCCAATCTAAGCCAGCGGCAAAGGCGGGAGAAACCTGGCTGCGACCAGGCAGAATCCGGCTTAAAAGGCTTTTTGGCTCTTCCAGGGTGTAGCACTGGGTCTTATCGGGGTCGAGTCCGGCTAGTTCGGCAGCCCAGCGGCGGGCGTCTTCTTCGCTTCCAAGCCGATCCACGATCCCCAACTCTAGTGCTTGCTGACCCGTGAAGATGCGGCCATCGGCGAAACTCTTGACCGTGTCCACCGTTAGGTTGCGGGCTTCGGCCACTGTTTGGACAAACTGCTGATAGCTAGTATCGATCAGCTCTTGCAAAATGGTCTGCTCCGGCTGGGTCAAGTCCCGATCGAAGGCAAGAATGTCTTTATAGGGGCCTGACTTGATCACTTTAAAGGAAACGCCGATCTTGTCGAGCAGCCGTTCCAGGTTGTTGCCGCGCAAAATCACGCCGATACTGCCGGTGATAGTACCGGGATTGGCGACAATGTGTTCGGCTCCCATGCCGATATAGACTCCGCCAGAGGCTGAAATATTGCCAAAGCTGGCCACAATTTTGACTTTGTCGCGTAATCGCTTCAGGGCGCTATAGATTTCTTGCGAGTCACCGACAGTCCCACCCGGACTGTCAATCCGCAGCAGCAGAGCTGGAAATTTGCGTTCTTCAACTGTTTTTAAGGCTTCAAGAAGATGTTTGCGAGTAGCCCCCGCAATCACTCCTGTAACTTCAATTCGGGCAATTTGTTTGCGAAACCGAGGCTTAAAAGGCCAAACCATGCGTTATTTACTCGTGAGGCTGATGTTGTGTGATCCAGTGTACAAAATTAAATCAGGCAGTTGAGGCAGCCGTAAGCATGCAGTTCTGATTTTGGAGACTTTGACTGCAGACGCCAGCGGAGGAATGCGACCCGCAGGAATACAGAGATTACTGAGTTTGCCTATCCTGAATTTACTCAAACCACTGCGACTGCCCCTGGCAAGCCTACGCGACCCGCAGAAGCAAGCTACAACACTCAAATCAGCGTGCTGCACACAGGCTCTGTCACCCAACCTCAAAACTAGAAAACTCAAGCCTTATTCCAAGACCTGCATTTCCTGAATCCGCCACTGTCCATCTTGGCGCGCCAGGCTGTAGCGGACGCGCACCGTCGAGTCGTAGGAGGCAGTCGTATCAATTTGATTATTGGTGTAGAACTCTGCCTTTTCGCTCACCAAGGCTTCAATTGCGGCTTGCTGACCATCCTCGTTAGTGTTATTAGCAGTGTCCAGTTCCAAATCGGCATCATTGGTGGGGTCTGCATCCGCCGTATCGGTTCCATCGGTGGTTGCAGCTTCGGCTGCGTCGGTTGTGGAGGTCGCTGCTTCGTCCGTTTCAACCGAAACAATCTCGATATTGGAGTGTTCAAACTTCCAATGGGCATTTTCAGCCTTGATGTCTTCGGCTCGTGCCCGCTGCTGGGCTAAAGCTGGATCGATCAGAATTTGCTCAAGCTGCTCGATGTCATGATTTTCACCCATAGCGGCTGCCTTAGCATCTAGCCACGCCTTAACAATTTCGGGTGCATTATCTTCACTGAGGGGAGCGCTGGCTGTAATCGTGTCTTTTTGCTCATTCACAAAGGCAGAAAAGCCAGTTTGAGTCGGAGTGAGCTGATTGGTTCCAACCGTATTGCTGCTAGAAGCCGTATTAGTTTGGGGCCGATTCAGCAGCTTACCCACCAGAAAACCTAGCAGCATTAGCCCTAATAGACCCAAGGCAGCCAACAGCAAAATCCGATCGAGGCGCAAATTAGCCGGTAGATTCGCCGCTAGGCGGGCTGAACGACGGGTGGACGGGCGGGTACCGTTGACAGAGGGCTGACGAATCGCTTCTTGGGGCACGGGCGTTGAGCGCTCGTGGGCATTTCTGCCTAAGCGAGAGGCCGATTGGTTGCCGGTCTGCCCGGTCTGCGGTGCCGGTGTGGTCGCAGCAGGACTGGGTGCCGTGGAGTAGCCAGGTTCCATTGTTGCCGTAGCGCTTGGAATCGAGGCATAAGTGGGACTCACATCGCGGCCAATCGTTTGCGCCTCGCTAGAGAGGTTTAGCTCCCGCCGTGAGGGCGCTGGATAGGCCACAGCTGGTGGAGTGGAAGCAGCAGGTTCCGTGGGTAACTCTTCTAAGTAAGCCTGTACATCTTCATCGGCAAAATACTCGGTTAGAGATGCCTGCTTTCGCTGCAAATCCCGGAAGTGGGGAAATACTTCATTTTGGAACCAGCGTTCGCTATATAGGCATAACCCTGGCAGCAGGTCGGGCGATCCTTGAGAATGGTCACGAATGAAAGCCAGGGATTCAAACTCCTGACTCAGCTCTAGAGCACGGCTAGCTTCTTCGGTTTGGCCCAACAGCAGTGAACAAACTGCCTGCTCGAGGTGCACATCCTGATGACTACCCAACCGCACCAGCATCAGCTTGGCGCGACGAATTAGGGCTGGCTGACGTTGAGCAAATCCACGCGCCAGCAGGGCATAGACGGCTAAGTATGTAGCTACTGCAGATGGACGACGGGCCTCGGTTTCAAACAGCATCTGCTGTTCGGCTGAGGTGAGATAGCTGCGCAACTGCTGAATAAATCGCAGAAAATCATCCACCCCCAGCCCTGACTGATCGTCACCGCTACCATCAATGCCGCCCCGATCATGCAGCATATCTTCCAGCAAACTAATGCCCTGCCGCCGAGCTTCTTCATGCTGATCCGGCAGCGATACCAGCTCCAAAATCCGATAAGGGCGCAGCTTAAACAGATCGGACTGCATCTCACCCCGAATATTGGCGAACAGCCCTTCCTGCAACAGCAGATCTTGCCCATTCTCTAGGGAAGCAGCAGCGTTCTCATACTGCCCTTGCTGCCACTGCTCCCGACCCAATTCCAAGTAGGCTAGAGCAACCGTCAGCACAATATCAGCGGTCACAATCTCCGGATCACCCAGTTTGCCATCTGCAATTCCAGGAGAGCCATTGCCCAAGTAGGGACGCCCCAACCGCAGCACCAGCTCATATTCGCCCAGCTCCAGCAGAATTAGCAGCGCCCCAATAAACTGGGATTCCTCGATCTCAATGCAGGGTGTGTAGGGATCGATTCCCCACTCTGGATCAAGCGGTTCCGGCTGTGCGGCTTCTTCCTCGCCCTCTAGTTTGCCAGTGTCGAGCAGGTCATAGGATTTCGCTAAAAAGCTGGCGTCGTAGTCTTGACGCTGAACCGGGTCGGAAAGGATGCCATAAGCCTGATCGATCAGCTGCTTACGAGCCACAATGGCAGCCTCGGAGAACTCGCGACGGGGAAGTTGCTGGATCCGATCACGATGAGCCTGCTGCAACTGTTCGGCAGTCGCCTGAATCGGTAAACCAAGAATCCGGTAGTAATCCAGCGGAATTCGCACGTTCCCTATCCCCTGCAATCTACAACTGACACTAAAAGTAAACTTTCCCCAGTTCTACGATAGACCTCGACCGTTCAGCAACTACAAAGGCTGACTCCATAGTTTTGCCTCTGGTAGGGGCAAAACATTATCAATTTTGCGTTTCGTCACCGGAGGGTTTACTAAAAACTTACCCTGCTTTATACGCTGGACTCTTGAGAAGTGCAACCCCTTCGTTACGTGCAGTAAAAAAGATTAAACTCTATGCATCACTGCCACTGCGAACTTATGTACTCCCTTGCTCCTTGCGATACCAGGCAAGGCTCGTCAATTTTAGCGGATCTCTATCTATACCACACGGACTTGCTGAGAAAATTCCATCCGATGGACGAGCTAATCGAGTTGGACTAGTGCTTCCCTAATTTAGAATCTATGGTTTCCATGCTTCTTAGTGTTAGGATTAAACCTTTTTCTGATTTCTGATAAGAAATCGCTAAGAAAATCGCGCTATATCGTGGAGCAGAATAGAGTTATAAGGTGAAAAAGTCGGGGAATCAACGAGTAGCGCTAGCAGGGCCGAGTAGAGTCACCGACCTAAACTGAGCTGTTTAGACAAGCGATATTGGGAGGGCCATATCCAGGGAGTCGTATCAGAGGCGCGAACCAAAGATGCGAACAAACTTCAGACCGGTTTCCAGTTCTGGAATCGAATTAACTTGATTGATTAGCCGTGATTAGCCGATGCACCTCCTTAGAGCAGGTTTAGCAAATCTGTGGATCTGTCTGCAAGGATTTGTCTGCAAACAGCTTTGTGGCAAAACCTATCCTGATGGTGCAAGATGCCCTGCTGGTGAGAAGTGGAGCCAGTACAAAATGAAGCTTCAAATGCTGGTCTTGATGCACACACTCAATACGTACAATCGGGACGTACAATCGGGCAAGACTAAGCTTTTTAACAGAATTTAAGTAGATGCAGTCCAGAGATGAAGTGGTGATGAACTAGATAGATTCGTAACCCCGAAACTTGATAATATCTAGAACTGCGTTATTAACCCAAACCCCAGGTTAAACCAGTCGGCTAAACCGATCTGAGATTTACTGTTGTTTTACTACTGTTAAGGATACTATCAATTCATGACTCAGGAACGGACAATTCCAACGCTACCCTCGATTGCCCCCATTTCCCGTGAAGACGGCCTGATGCTCTATGAAGACATGGTGCTCGGGCGCTTCTTTGAGGACAAGTGCGCTGAAATGTACTATCGCGGCAAAATGTTTGGATTTGTCCACCTTTATAACGGACAAGAAGCTGTCTCTACTGGCGTAATCAAGGCAATGCGCCCAGGAGAAGACTACGTCTGCAGCACCTACCGCGACCACGTCCACGCCCTCAGCGTTGGCGTTCCGGCTCGTAATGTCATGGCTGAGCTATTTGGCAAAGCGACGGGCTGTAGCAAAGGGCGAGGTGGCTCAATGCACCTGTTTTCTGCAGAGTATCGGCTATTGGGTGGCTATGCCTTCATTGGAGAAGGAATTCCGGTAGCACTGGGTGCAGCCTTTCAGTCCAAGTATCGCCGAGAGGTAATGGGTGATGAATCTGCCGATCAGGTGACGGCAGCTTTCTTTGGTGATGGCACCACCAATAACGGTCAGTTTTTCGAGTGTCTCAACATGGCAGCTCTGTGGGATCTGCCGATTATTTTTGTGGTGGAAAACAACAAGTGGGCGATTGGCATGGCGCACGAGCGGGCCACATCCCAGCCAGAGATTTTCAAAAAAGCCAGCGTGTTTGGGATGCCTGGGATCGAAGTAGACGGAATGGATGTGCTAGCCGTTCGCACCGTAGCGCAAGAGGCAGTTGCTCGCGCCCGCGCTGGAGAAGGCCCAACCCTGATCGAATGCCTCACCTACCGTTTCCGGGGTCACTCTCTGGCCGATCCGGATGAATTGCGTTCTAAAGCTGAAAAAGAAACCTGGTTAGCCCGCGATCCGCTCAAAAAACTGGCGAATCATCTGATCGACCAGCAGCTGGTCCAAGCAGACGAACTCAAGGCGATTGAGAAGCGGATTCAGGCAGAGGTGGACGAGGCAGTTGAGTTTGCTCAATCCAGCCCCGAACCCGACCCCAGCGAACTGTACCGGTTTGTATTTGCAGAGGATGAGTAAGGCCCATGCCTGACCCGATCATGTACCAAGGGGATGCCTATGTCGTGCTGGAGCCAAATCAGCCCGAGCAGTTGCTCATGGCCGATGAGCTGTTAGCAAAACTGAAGGCCCTCTTGGCGGATCAGCAAGACGATCTCCCACCTGATCTGAGTCAGTTTACCGATCTGGATACCCAGGCGCGCCATCTGATGGAAACCGCCTGTGAGTTCAATCTCGATCCGGCTCACTACCTGCAGTGGTTTGTGGTGCGACTAGAGAAATAGCGGCTAGAAGGGTGGCTAGTAGGTCGGAAACTGCTGCTGATAGGCGACATACACGGCCTCTAAAAACTGGTCTGAGTCCAGCTCCGGGGGAATTTCCTCCAGGTTGATAATGGCGCGAATTTCACGGGCTAGCTTCAGGCTCAGTTCTCGTCTAGCTGGTCTAGTCATTGCAGCGCGTCGATGCAAGTATTCGCTGATCACTGCAAAGTCGTCCGGCAGCAGTTGGGTCAAGTCAGTTATTTCCGGCAGTTGAGCTGCTAGCTGCTGGGCTGTCTCTGAGATAGACAGGGTTTTCTTGAGCTGGGGGCGTGCTTCTTGAATCACCAGCGTCCCTGCTACCCAGTCGCCGATTCGTTTCTCTTGCCGACCGAAGAAAATAAAGAAAACGCCAATAAACAGAATGTCGTCAATGGGCCGCAGGAGTGCTCGCAGTGCTGCTTGCGATAGGCCAACGGGTTTGCCGTCATCTTGAATCACCCGAATCTTTGCAAACCGTTTGCCTGGCGTTTGCCCTTGCCAAACAACTTCAAAATAAACAAAGTAGCCGCTGTAAACAATAAACGAAATTAGCAGACCAATCGCCAACAGCCAGAGCGGCACCTGACTGTAATTAATCTCCAGCCGACTGAGATAGGTCATCAAGCGGTTGGCAAAAATGATCCAAAGGATCCAAAATCCGACTAACCCCACGCCCAGCAAATGATAGTCGATCAGCAAAGCCAATGCTCTGCTGCCAATGCCCGCCAGCGTAAACTCTAGCTCAACGCTTTCAGGAGTCGTTAGTTTAACTTGTTTGAACAAGGGCATAGTCAGGACAGCGGTTGCGAGGAGAGCTGGAGCAAAAAAAGTTGCATCCAATCAACAAAGCTAGTTACTAAATCTGGCGGTCGCGCAGTTGCAGACCAAATCCTTCCCGACGGCTGCGCAGGTCGTAGTAAATCACAGCCTTGATCGCCTGCCAAAGTGGCAGCATAAACACATTACCCAAGAAGCTGACGGCATAGGAAATTAGCAGCAAAAATGGGGCCGGGTCAACAGTCTGGTCCGATGTAACGGTAGCAAAGCCTCCTTGCACCAGATTGGTCAAGAGCTGGATCAGAATAACCAAGGGCAGGGTGATTAGAAAGGTGACAGCGAGGATCAGGATGATTCGCCAACCATTCTTTTGGGTTAAGCGCCAACTGCGGCCAAGGGATTCGATTGCCCCCACCTCAGTTTCTACGGCCAAAGCCACTTCTGGAACCGCGAACCGAGCTGCCAACCACAGCAGCAAGCCAAGTACCAGTAGAATCAGCAGAATCGATAATAGGCCAATCCCAATCAGCAAACCAGGATCGCTAACATTAGGCTGGGGAGCACTGAAAGGGTTTACTCCCAAAACTGCAAAAATCGCCACAAATACAATTGCTATACCAATATAGGCCGCTATCACAACGCTGAAGTAGAGCAGTCCCAGCAGCAGCGACATCCAAACAAACGACCAGAGGCGGGAGTTGGTAAACCGCTTGGCATCGCGAGTTGCTTCCGGCTCGCTGGTTAGCTCGCCAAAGGCAAGCCGAGAAATAGCCGCAGAACCAGCCATGTATTTGCCAATACAGTAAAGCAACAGAACGATCCAGGCTGGAATAATCAGCCCCAGCAGGGCGTAATAATTCCGTGCTACAGCAAAAAATCCAACGATAAATGCCATCACTACAATTGGCAAAATCACCCATAGGGTGGCAAGTAGAGCGGTGCCAAAATACTGCTTGAAATGATTGCTGTATAGGCGTAACCCGGCACTGACCACATTGCCGACACTAAGGGGACCTTGGAGGTTAGAACTGGCAGTCATCGGATTTTTGCTCCACTATTGCTGGTATACAGACAAGCCCTAGAAAATCCATTTCTAATCAAGACGATACCCTTCCCACGAGCTGCATTCCTTAATCTTGCGGTTCTTCTTTACAGAAGATAGCTCGGCCACATCGCTTAGGTATGCTGCTTCCACTTCAACCATAAAAGATGCAGACTGCTAGCGAAAACCCAGCGAAAACCCAGCGAAAACCCAGCGAAAACCCAGCGAAAACCCAGTGAAACAGTGCTCAGCCGTAGGGAATCGGTTAGGCTGGTGTCAGTTTTCCCGGTTTAAACTGCGATTACTACAGGGTTTATGAACATTCAGCGCTGGATTGCTCGTCGAGAACAGAGTTGGAAACAGCTTGATACGCTGCTCAATCAGGTGGAAAAACGCGGTCTAAAATCCCTCAGCGCTAGTGAAATTCAAACCTTGGCGAGTTTGTATCGTTCGGTTGCTGCTGATCTCGCCCGTGCTCGCACCCAGCAGCTCGGTGACTTGATCGTGCAGAATTTGCAAGCTCTGGCTACCCGCGCTTATTCCCAGATCTATCAAGGTTCAAGGCAGCAAGAATGGAATGCCGTGCGCGAATTCTACCGCTGGGGGTTTCCAGCCGTGGTTCAGCGCTCCAGAGGCTATATTGCCTTAGCTGTAGGGTTGTTTGGGCTAGCTGCCGTGGTGAGCTGGTGGTTAGCATGGCGCGATCCGACCTTTTTGGCGCTGGTGGTGCCGTCGGAGCTGATTTCCCAGGTGCGGGATCGGCAGGAGCTGTGGACTGGATCGATTGTGGGAATTGAGCCATTCGCCTCCAGCAGCATCATGATTAACAATATCAGGGTCTCATTTGTGGCCGTAGCCGGTGGGATCACGGCAGGCTTACTGACGACCTATGTGGTTTTGATTAACGGCGTGCTGCTAGGTACAATTGGCGCTTTGGTAGGGCAGAACAACTTGGCCTTTCCGTTTTGGGCCTTTGTGTTTCCTCACGGTTCGCTAGAACTCCCCGCTATTTTTTTAGCTGTGGCGGCTGGTTTTTTGATTGCCAGAGCAATTCTGTTTCCGGGTCAATATCGCCGTGTTGATGCACTCAAACTCTATGGGCAACAGGCGGCTCAGCTTGTGTTTGGGATTGTACCGTTGCTAGTGATTGCTGGAGCCATTGAAGGATTTTTCTCACCTAGCCCCTTGGTTCCAGACCCGATTAAATATCTGGTGGGAATTGGACTGTTGGTGGGCTTAATTTATTACTTCAATCAACGTAAATAGCGCCAATTCAAATGAAGGTTAAACATAGCAAGTCAGAAAACTAAAACCATCCTTACCAAGCTAGATCTGAAGAATTTCTTAAAAATCCGTAACACAAATTACTTTTCCTCTAAAAATAGGCTACCTATCTGTGGGCAGATGAACATTATCTTAAGAAAACCTTAAATAAAAACTAGCTCCTATTCTGCTGATCCCTATAGAGTTTTCATGATTTTCATCTTGTTTTCTTGAGGATTTCTAGTCATGATTTAATAGGGGATCTGGATTAGGAAAATCCAATCGTTAATCTTCTTAAGATTAGTTGATTGTTTTGACTTGAGTATTCACAGTTTGTAAACAGCCTTGTAAACAGTGATTCCGGCAGTTTGGAGAAACTGCTGTGGTTTCAGGGCAATCTTTTAATGCAAGTATTCAAAGGGGAATTAAACGTGCAAATGAACGTGCAAACAGTTGAATCCGTGGAATCAAACGTGGAATCAAGAGTGGAGTTGGCGATTGATTCAGTGATAGAAATGGTGCGCTGTCCCAATTGCGGCAGCCCAGCAGAACGCTATCACGCCATCAGCCATCAGCGCATTCATACTCAGTGTCCCGAATGCGATTATCTGATGACCACCTGCTCCCAAACTGGCAGAGTGATTGAAGCCTATGCACCCGGTATTCCCTTTGGTAAATCGGCTAACTTTAAATCAGCTAAATCGGTGATCAAGGCTGCGATTGGGACGCCCGAAGCTGCCCACAGGCCGCATCCGCTGCTAAACCTCTAGAGCGCCGCACGCTCACGGCAATCTTCTTCTGCTTCAGCGCTTGGACAAAAGCTTGAATCCGTCGCTCGTCGGGGCGCTGATAATCGACTTCTTGAATTGGGTTATAGGGAATCAGATTGACGTGGCTCTGAAACCCATGCAGATGGTTAGCTAGCTCTACGGCATGTTCTGGACAGTCGTTTAATCCGGCCAGCAAAATATACTCGAAGGTGACCCGCCGCCCCGTCAGGTTGACATACTCTCGGCATTCTTCTAGCAACGCCTCTAGCGGATATTGACGAGCGCTGGGTATTAGCTGTTCTCGCAGCGTTTGATTAGAGGCATGCAGACTCACGGCCAGCGTGACCTGAAGCTGATGTTGGGCCAGTCGTTTGATTCGTCCGGGAATGCCAACGGTCGAGATCGTGATCAGGCGTTGCCCAATCCCTACATCTTGATTCAGCGAGCGCACGGCAGCCAATACATTCTCACTATTCAGCAGCGGTTCCCCCATGCCCATGAACACAATATTGCTGACCCGCTGCCCAAAATCTTCCTGTACGGTCAGTACCTGATCGATGATTTCGTTTACTTCCAGGTTGCGCTGAAAGCCGCCCTTACCCGTGGCGCAAAAATCGCAGGCCATTGGGCAGCCGACTTGAGACGAGACACAAACTGTGAGGCGGTCTAGGGAGGGTTGAGGCTTGAGGGTTGAGGCTTGAGTTAGGGTTGGTTTGTAGGTGGGGATGCCGACGGTTTCTACGATTTGGCCATCGCTGAGACGCAGCAGAAATTTGACCGTGCCGTCCGGGGCCTGCGAGCGGTAGTGCAGAGTGGAGCGCCCGACGGGAACATCGGTCAGTTCAGTCCGCCACTGCTTGGGAAAAACGGAAATGTCGCTGAGATGGCGCACGCCTTGTTGATAAATCCACTGATGTAGCTGTTTGCCGCGATAGGCAGGCTGGCCCTGCTGTTGAACCCAGGCGGTTAAATTAGCTAGGGATTGGCCTAGAAGCGGTTTAGCGGCAGCTTGTCCACCCGGCTGCTCTAGAGGAGAGACGGATAGGGAAGGCTGAACTGGCTCGGTAGAGAAGGAAAGAGACATGACCCATGACAACTCGGATTCGCTTCTCTATCTTACCGGTGGCAGCAGGATGGCGGCGCAACACTCAGGTATGGCTCGAGACTCTATGCTTTAGACTCATGCTTGCAAAGCGTCCTTGCCTTCTGCGGTTTGTTGCAAGAAGGGAGCTAGTTCCCGATTCAGTCGTCCGGTTTGGACTAGTTCGGCGTAGGTGTTGGCTTCCACGCTCAACAGCTCTTCCCGCAGTTGGTCGGTGATGTAGTCGCGCAGGTTGGGATAGGTAGTCTGGAGTTTGTCGATTTCGGTTTCTAACCGGCTAATTTCGCCTTTGAGCAGAGCTTCCTGATAGCGATAGAAATCTGGTTCAATACCGGGACGGTCGTCAATTTGCTGAAGATACTCTAAAACTCGCTGCAGCGCCGCCAGTCGGGCTACCGATTCGGAGTACTGCTGTCGTAAGGGCTGGTCCCCTAGGAGATTCAGTTTTTGCAGTAACGGTTTGATTGTGAGTCCCTGCACTAATAGCGTAAATAACACTACGCCGAACACAGTGGAGATAATCATATCCCGCTCTGGCAGTTGAGTTGGCACACTCAACGCTAAGGCAATCGACACCGAACCCCGCAGTCCGCCCCACCATAGTACCGTCTGTTCGCTCAGCGATAAATCCGTTTCGGTGATCACATTACTTAATTTACCCAGACCATAGACACTAATGGCTCGCGTCACGATCATGCCGCCAATAGCAATGGCGATGATGCCAAGATTTCCCACTAGATTGGTGTAGCGCACCTGATCGCCAATCAACAGAAAAATAATTGAATTGACAAAAAAGGCGAGAAATTCCCAAAACTCGGTAACAATAATCCGAGTGCGGGGATTCATCCCAATCCGGGAGCCGAAGTTGCCCAAAATCAACCCCGTAATCACTGCGCTAATCACACCTGAGCCGCCAAACTCTTCGGCTAGTAGGTAGCTCCCATAGGCTGATACCAACGTCAGCGATTGCTCTACCAGCGGCAAATCAAACCGTTGCGTCAGAAACGAAATGCCAAATCCCAGTAATCCTCCTACCGCAAGGCCGACTCCAACCACCTGAATGAACTGAATCAGTGTGGTTTGTAGCGTCGGTTCAATCGTTCCCAAGGAGGACGCTACCAGAAATTCGAAGGCAACTACGGCCATCCCATCATTGAACAAGCTTTCGCCTTCCATCATGGTCGATAGGCGGCTGCCGACCCCTAATTCGCGAAACAAGGCAATCACCGAAACCGGATCGGTGGCGGAAAGACTCGCTCCCAGCAGCAGGGCCGTCGTTAGCGTCAGTCCAGCCAGTTGGTTCAGTCCTAGCGCCACGCCCACCACCGAAATCACTACCCCAAACACGGCATAAAGGCTGATCGGCACGAGGTTCCGCTTCAGTTCAGACCATTTCAGATTCCAGGCGGCCTCAAATAACAGCGGCGGCAAGAAGATCGACAGGATCAATTCTGGAGACAAATCCGCTAGCCGCACATCGATAAAGGCCAACCCTAGTCCCACGATCACTAACAGCAAGGTATAGGGAATTTGGCGCAACCAACTAAAAACCTGTGGTAATGTTGCTACGCCTAACGAAATCGACAAAACTAACAAAAACTGTTTCAGATTGGCCTCAATCAGTTCCTCGCCTTGAACGATGCTCAGCACCGACGCAATTTCCATAATCGTTGAGATGATCAGTGAGATGAATAGAATAACCTCGCTAATCATAGTCGCCTGTTTCGCGTCAGTCTACCTGGACCATCTTGGTCTAGCCTAGTAGTGGTGCTGCCTTCTCTAATAATCTCTACATTTTGTAATTGACTATGGTCGCTGTCACTGTAAAGCTATCTCCACCCTTTGAACTTACAGATGAAGCCTTCTATCAACTCTGTCGGAACAACCCCGATGGTAAGTTTGAGCGGACATCAAACGGAGAATTAGTCGTCATGTCACCGGTCGGCGGAGAAGAAGGTAAGCGCGAAGCTGACCTAATTATTGATTTTGGCCTATGGAATCGTCAAAACAGTTTGGGAGTTGTCTTCAGCTCTTCCTCTGGATTTAAGCTGCCCAATGGTGCTGATTGTTCTCCGGACGCTGCCTGGGTCAAGCAAGCAAGATGGGATGCTTTGACTTCAGAACAAAAGCGTCGCTTTCCCCCCATTGCTCCAGACTTCGTGATTGAACTGCGTTCTGAATCAGATGAGTTGGAAGTGATCCGTGCCAAAATGCGAAAGTACATTGATAGTGGCGTACTGCTGGTTGGCTGATTAACCCTCAAGATCGACAGGTGGAAATTTATCGCCCAGGACAACCCGTCGAAGTGCTTGATGCCCCAATTAGTTTATCTGGCGAGGATCTCTTGCCTGGATTTGTATTAGATTTCAGCTGGATTTTTGAGCAAAAATTTGACGAATCGGTGGCATAGAAACAGTGGGATCGACCCAGCGATCGAGCCATCGTAGGGGTGGATATTTGAGAGCCAGTGCTGAGTGCAAAATTTCCCTAGACGGTGAAGCGCAGTTTCGGTTGGAAAGAAGAATCATGTCTCAGGATTCACAGCGTCCGCGTATTGTCGTGATTGGAGCAGGGTGGGCCGGTCTGGGAGCCACCTATCACCTGGCGCAGCAAGGATACGATGTCACCTTACTAGAAGCAGGAGCCTATCCTGGTGGGCTAGTAGCCGGCTGGAAAACGACGCAGGGCCGCTCAGTTGAGGCTGGCATTCATGGGTTTTGGTACCCCTATCACAATATTTTTTCTCTAGTGGATCAGTTGGGCTTGCAGCCCTTTACCGACTGGACGCGCTCGGCTCAGTATTCCCCTGCCGGATTAGAAGTGGAATCGCCCATTTTTCAGGCTGAACCCTGGCTGCCCACTCCCCTCGGCACCTTTCTGTATCCCAACTTCCGCCGATTGCCTCTCAGCGACCGTCTTTCGGCCCTGCCACTGCTCTATGCCTTGATCAACTTTGACAATTCAGACGAGGCTTGGCGGCGCTACGATCCGGTAACGGCCCGTGAACTGTTTAAGCAGTTTGGAGTTTCGGCAAGGCTCTATCGCGATTCGTTTGAACCAATGCTGTTGGTGGGACTGTTTGCACCCGGTGAACAATGCTCTGCTGCGGCAGCCCTGGGAATGCTCTACTACTTCATCCTGGCCCATCAGCCCAACTTCGATGTGGTTTGGTGTCGCGGTACGGTGGGAGAACTGATCTTTCGCCCTTGGTTACAGCGAATCGAGCAGCTAGGCGGACGGGTGCTGACCAATCGACGTGTCACCGATATTGTGTTGGAAAACAGCGAGCAAAATGGGGATCGATTAGCAGCGCCAGCCCAATCTTACCTGAGCGCCAAAGCGGTGATTTGTGGCGAGGAGCGCTTTGCAGCCGATGGAGTGATTTTTGCGGTGGGCGTGACCGGCATGCAGAAGATAGTCAGTAATAGCTCTAGCTTGGGGCGCTTACCGCAATTTTGTAATTTGATGAATCTGGGTGCGGTGGATGTGTTAGCAACTCGCCTGTGGTTTGACCGCAAGGTGAAGGTGCCCTTACCATCCAACGCCTGCTTTGGGTTTGATGCCACCACGGGCTGGACATTTTTTGATCTAAACGCCCTGCACAATGAATGGCAAGATGCGTCGGGTAGTGTGATCGAGGCGGATTTCTACCATGCCAATCAGCTTTTGCCGTTGGACGATGAGCAGATCGTGGCTAAAGTTCAGCGCGATCTGGCAACCTGCGTTCCAGAATTTCGTACCGCCACGGTGGTAGATAGCAGCGTAATTCGCCTGCCGCGAGCGGTTACCCATTTTGCGCCAGGCAGCTATGCCTCAATGTTGCCAGGAACTACCTGCATCGAAAATGTTTGGATGAGCGGCGATTGGATTATCAACCGGCATGGATCTTGGTCGCAGGAAAAAGCCTATGTGACTGGCCTAGAGGCGGCTAACCAGGTGATCGCTCAGTTCAGGATGGGCACTCCTGCGGCCATTATCCCAGTAGAACCCGATGAAGCCCACATTCAACTGGCGCGCTGGCTAAATCAAAGCGCTAGAAAATCGATTGGTCAACTGCTGCCCAATATTTGGTTGCCTTAAAGGAAGAGGCAAAAACCGAGAAACAAAATTCCGTGGAGACAAACGGTTGTTCACCCCCACGGAGCTGAGAATTGAATACACAGATGTTAATTCCGAAATGGATGGAAAACTAGAACACGAGATCAATGCTGACTTTTTTGGTCTTAGTCAGACTTTTCAACCGAGTCATCGCATTGCGCTCGATCTGGCGCACCCGTTCTCTAGAGAGGTTCAAAATATTCCCAACCTCTTGTAGAGATCTGGCAGTACCGTCATCCAAGCCAAATCGCAAAATGATCACCTGTCTTTCTTTTTCTTTTAGCTCGCTGAGCAGATCGGCTACCATCTCTTGCTGAGTCATGGCATCTAACATGCTATCTGGGCTTTGATGATGCTCATCTGCGATCAGATCACCCAACTCTCTGTCTTCGTCCTTCCCGACTCGATGTGATAGCGAAGCGGTGGCGTTACTCTTGACAGATTCAATGATGTTCTTAGCTTTAGTCTCATCGATCCCCGATGCTTCTGCGACCTCAGCCAGGGTGGGAGCATGTCCCAACTGACCGGTTAAGATAGCGCGGCTTCTTCTCAGCTTGTTGTACTTCTCGCTAATGTGAATCGGCAGGCGGATCATGTTGTCCTGTTCGGCAATGGCGCGAGTGATGCCTTGTCTAATCCACCAGTAGGCATAGGTTGAGAACTTATAGCCTTTGCTGATCTCAAACTTTTCTGCCCCGCGACGCAGTCCTACCGTCCCTTCCTGGATCAAGTCTAGAAAATCTAACCGCTTCGACTTGTTGAGATATTTTTTGGCGACAGCTACTACCAAGCGGAGGTTGTGGACAACCAGCTTATCCACCGCTTGTTGATAGGCTTTCATTGTTCGCTGCACCTGTTCTGGCGTTGCTTCAGCCGCTTCAGCCCATTGTTCTAATGTTGGTAAGGCATCGCCTAGCCCAAACTTCTCCTGCGCTCGTTGCTGAGCAGCCAGTAGGACTTGACCTTGCTCGATTTGCCGACCGTAGACGATTTCCTGTTCAGCCGTCAGCAGTGGAAATTTACCAATCGCGACCAAATATTGCCGGACCGCATCCCCAAGATAGGTCGAGTCGGCTTTATTTGCTGCGGTAAATTGCACATCAACGCTATCCAGCAAACCATCATCGATCCCAAGCTCCGGCTCTGATTCCAATACGGGGATCACAGCAGTTGGCTCAACTGTGCTGAGTCCGCTCTGCTGACTGAGATCAACCTTGCTGGAATCAAGCGTTATCTCCGGTTCAGGGATAGAACGACGAGCGGTTTTATGAGTAAAGGGCACCTTGCCAGTCTTGGGGGCGGCTCGTTTTCGTTGAGTTGTAATGATCATAGAACTGTCTCCTATAGATAATCCGCTTATATGCAGGCCAATCAACTGCCATACAAAACCTTCGGATGTCACCATACAGAGAAACCTCCGCACGATACATCCTCTGACCTGGGGATTGACAATCACCCGACCCGGTCAAGTAGGCAGCTACTACTAATTCTTTCAAAGCTCACCACAAAATAACGGGAAGAGATGAGGGGGAAAACCGTCCTGAGCCTCCCGTTTGTAGCTAGAGCTTGAAATTGTATGAGGGTCTACTTATTGTAAAGCTGGATGCGCCATTTGCGCAGAATTGATATTCTCTTATTTTTCTGCTCCAGCTTATACCGTTTTACACTATTCGTAATCAATCTTTGCTTTTCATAATCTGACGCTAATGTCAAATCACAAATCCATCATGACGAATTCATCTGCCTATGAATTTTCCTTATTCAAAGAATAAGGTAGACAAACAGAGTCGCTCCAACACTGGCACGGTGCGTCGAGTAACTGACTTACAAGCTTACTCACAGCAGCTACTCTCTGGGGCGGATCGGTTAAAGCTTTTTGAGTAAGCTTCTCTAGTTATTAAGCTACACAATCGTCAGGCAGCAGTTTTGTTGTGAATCAATACGCGGATCAATACTGCGCGTAACCGCCTTGATTCCTAGCTAAGTTGCTCTTTGGCTGAGCCTGACTCACAGATTGAGATCAGCGAATTGACAACAGGCCGGGATTGGAACCCGCTTGGTTCTGATTGCTTGCAATGTCAGCATTTAAGCTACAGGCTTGTACACTCGACCGTGATACAACCCGCAATTCATGCGGATAGCGAGGGCAAGGGTCATTCTTGAGCCAAATCGGTGGCACCATTGTTAGGTCGTAGCCAACCACCGTATCTACAACACCAGGACGCGACTTCAGTTCGACTGTTAAACCCGGCAAATATTCAAACGCTTCGTCCCAATCAATCATCGGACCCAATCCCAAATATAAAAAATCAGTATCTATTGCTACTATTCTAGGGGCAATAGCAGCTGCAAACAAGAATTTTGTAACTAAAGATACAATTTTTATTTTTGCCAAATTTCCTGCCAAGCGGCAGTTGCAAAGTGCAGGTGATTAGAGTGAGGCAGCTTGCATTAAACATCAGCATTGTATAGACACCAGTTGCCAGCATCTGGTGTCACGCCTACACAGACGCAACCTGCTTCCGCGAGTTGCTCACCATCGACCTGATGAAGGCTAGCGGGTTTAGCTGGCAGCGGTAGCTTTGCAAGAAGTGATTTCGCATCTATAACCGCCATAGACAAATGCTTTGTTAAGCAATAGCTAACTATACTCGTAAGTAATAGTTGAGATTAGCTGATATACCAGTTCTACGCAAACAGCTATGTTGCAGAAAAGCCAGCGAGTAAGTCTTTGTTTAACCAAATGTCATGATATGGGAACATATGATGATTGATTCAAGCAAACATTTGCTTTACATTTCTAGCTATCCATCCATGCATTACGAGTAGTTTTAGGCTGCTAGCCTGGATAGGGTTCCTGCTACAGCTTTAGTGCATAAAGCGAAGCTCCAATTAGCCCAACATTTTGATTCAAAATTACGTGGACGGGGATTCGCTCCATCAGAGGCCGCATGCGTCCCTTATCGTTCATGGATTTGATGAAAATACCTGACTTTAGCAGCGGCAGGTTTTTCGCCGCTACCCCACCCGCAACATAAAGCCCACCATAGGGCAACAGTTTCAAGGCTAAGTTGCCAGCTTCTGCGCCATAAAGTTCTGCAAACAGCTCCATTGTTTTTTTACAGAGTGGATCCTGTTGCTCTGCCGCTGCCACTGCAATGACTGCAGCTGGGTCAATTGATTTTTCGGTCAGGCCGGCTTCTCCTTCCCAGGTGCGAATGGCGGTAGCTACCTCGGGCGATTCGCCAATTGCCTGCCGGTCGCGCAGGAACTGGTAGATGGCTACAATGCCCATGCCCGACACCACTCGTTCTACCGAAATTCGCGAGAGGCTGAGTTTGTCCCGCAGATATTTCAAAAGCTGAAATTCTAATTCTGAGCGGGGAGCGAAGTCTGTGTGTCCCCCTTCGGTCCCAAACACACGATACTGATCACCAACTGGAATTAAAAAGCCTTCGCCCAACCCGGTGCCAGCACCAATTACAGCAATGGGTGCATGACGCTGGAGTTCTCCTTCCTGTAAGGTGTAAAGGTCGGATAGTTCCAGACCAGCGATGCCGTGTCCGACCGCACCAAAATCGTTCAACAGCTCAACTCTGGCAATTCCTAGGTCGCGCTGCAGCCGGGCGCCGTCTAGAAACCAGGATAAGTTGGTTAGGTTACAAGTATTGTTAATCACAGGTCCAGCAATCGAAAAGCAGGCCTTCTCCGGAGCAGGAATGTAGCCTAATTCCGCCGCCGCTTCGGTCAGAAATTTGCGCACTAGCGGTACCAGATCGACAAATTCAGCGCTAATGAAACGCTTCTCATATAGAGTAGTTAACTTGGGGATACCTGTTTCGCTGGGAGAGGCTTCCGCTAACCGCAGAATAGTCTTTGTGCCGCCTGTATCTCCTGCCAGTAGCTGTGTCATGGTATACGCTTGAGTGAACTGGAATAATTTGCTTCTCTATTCAAGCTTAGTTTCTCAGCCATGCTGTGAGATCCGCCTTGAGCGATTTCAAATCTGAGGCAATTTATGATTAACTGGGGGTGAACGATAGGCCAGAGCTTGGCTTGATCGGGCTTGATCAATATTCCGATTCCTCCACCCTTTATGCCAGAGTCTTCTTCGGTAATTCAGCAATTGCACCAGGGTTTGATTGTTTCTTGCCAAGCGCCCATTGAATCGCCTCTGCATGATCCGAATGTAATTGCTGCAATGGCGGAGGCTGCCGTGAATCGCGGTGCAGTAGGAGTCCGGATTGACACGCCGTTTCATATTCAAGCGGTGCGGCAGCGAGTCGATGTGCCAATCATTGGCCTCTGGAAACAGCAGATCCCAGGCTATCAGGTTTACATTACACCCCAGTTTGATCACGCCCAAATTATTGCTGCTGCCGGTGCCGATATTATTGCTATTGATGCTACCTTGCGCCCACGTCCAAACGGTGAAACGGTTGCTGGCTTGATTCAACAAATTCACGAGCAGCTCGACAAACCCGTGATGGCCGATGTGGACAGCCTGGATGCTGCGCTGCAAGCTGCCGCAGCTGGAGCCGATCTGGTCGGTACCACGCTTTATGGGTATACGTCAGCAACCGAGCACCTCACCCCACCAGGCTTTGATCTACTTGGCCAAATGGTAGAGCAGCTAGAGGTTCCCGTCATTTGCGAAGGCGGCATTGCTTCACCCAAAATGGCCCAACAGGCGCTCGACCTAGGGGCCTACGCGATTGTAGTTGGCACAGCAATTACGGGTATCGACGCCCTTGTCACGGCTTACTGTGCAGCCCTGCAAAATTAGTTTGTGTAAACATCGATGTGAGCATCAAGCGGATCTGCTCCAACCGCTTATCCAAATTGAGCATTGAGCTAAATTGTGGGAATTCTGAAAATACTCTCGGTTGGACCTTATGTTTCACTCGATCGAGGTGGATCCCATGAGCTATGTGCAAATCAGTCCGTATCCTTTTAGCCGAAGATGATCCCGAAGATATTATCTTAATTGCTGGGTTAGTTGCTCAATTTCAGACCTATCCTGAACAACGGTATGAGCTGGAACAGGTAGAAACCTTTGAAGCCGTTCTGCAATCGTTAGCGCAACAACAGCACCAGGTTTATCTACTCAACAGCCGGCTAGGGCAACACAGTGTCTTGGGACTCGTCCATGAGTCAATCTTTGATCACTATAAAGGGATAATTCTATTCTTGACCGACAGCCCCGAGGAACAGGCGGTTTTTCGGTTGAGCGGCATCACCTGTTTCTCAAAGGCGGATTTGACAGTCTCCCTGTTGGAGTATGTGATTCACGCTCTGCAAGAAAAGCAGCAGCTCAGTATGGCGCTGGATCAGCTACATCAGAACGAAGAACGCTATTTGCTTGCTTTCGCAGGAACCGGCGATGGCCTCTGGGATTGGAACCTAGAAACCAATGGCATCTTCTTTTCGCCTCAGTGGAAACGGATGCTAGGACACCAGGAAACCGAGATTGACAGTTGCCCCGACGCTTGGTTGGCGCGAATTCACCCAGAGGATCGCTATTGGGTCCAGCGAGAACTGACTGCTCACCTAGAAGGATTGAGCCGGCGATTTGAAAGCGAATATCGAATTTTGCATCAAGATGGTAGCTATCGCTGGGTGCTCAGTCGCGGCCAAGTGGTCCGGAACGCTCTTGGGAAAGCCATTCGGTTTGTAGGCATTCAAACTGATGTGACTGGCCTCAAACATGTTGAAGAACGGCTCGTTCATGATGCGTTATACGATACTCTGACTGGTCTACCCAACCGGGTTTTCCTGATGGAACGCTTAAGGTCCGCTGGCGATTTGGCCCGTTGTAAACCCGACTATTTATTCGCGGTTTTGTTTATTGATCTAGACCGCTTCAAGATGATCAATGACAGTCTAGGGCATGCCATTGGCGATCAGCTTCTGAGTGAAATATCACGGCGGCTTCTAACCTGCCTGCGCCCCAACGATACGGTTGCCCGATTGGGGGGAGATGAATTTGTCGTGCTGCTGGAGAATATCAAAATCCATGATCAGGTGATTATGGCTGCTCAGCAAATTCTGCAGGAACTGTCCGCTCCGTTCAATTTGGAAGGGCGAGAAATTTTCACCAGCGCCAGTATTGGCATTACCTTCAGCAGCATTGGCTTTAATCGTCCAGACGATCTGCTGCGCGATGCCGATCTCGCTATGTACCGGGCCAAAACCCAGGGGAGAGGCCGCTATCAAATTTTTCATCCCCGCATGCACAGTTCGGCAGTGGCCTTGCTGCAAATGGAAACGGACCTGCGGCGAGCGATCGAGCGGCAAGAATTATGCTTGCACTACCAGCCCATAGTCTCTCTGCGCACCAATCGCCTCGTGGGGTTTGAAGCCCTGATTCGCTGGCAGCACCCCCAGCAGGGGCTAATTTCACCGGCCAAGTTTGTACCGATTGCCGAAGAAAGCGGCTTGATTAACTCAATTGGCGAATGGGTGTTGCGAGAAGCCTGCCGTCAGATGCGCCAATGGCAAAAACAATGGCAAAAGCAGTTCCCCGACTGGCAACCCCTGACGGTGAATGTCAATCTTTCCAGCAAGCAGTTTACGCCCTACTTGGTTGACCAAGTGCACCAAATTCTGCAAGAAACCGAACTGGCTGGTGAATACCTGAAGCTGGAGATTACCGAAAGCGTCCTAATGGGCCATGCCGAATCGGCGATTACCACGCTGACTCAGTTGAAGCAACTTGGCATTCAGTTGGCGATTGATGATTTTGGCACCGGCTATTCTTCTCTTAGCTATCTGCATCGGTTTCCGATTGACACGCTCAAGGTCGATCGCTCCTTTATTCAGCGGGTAGATATCGATGGTGAACAATTGGCAATCGTGCGAACCATCATTACCCTGGCCTGGAATCTGGGCATGGAGGTGGTGGCTGAAGGGGTGGAGACTCCCAAGCAATTAGCTCAGCTCCGCTCGCTCCGCTGTGAATACGCCCAAGGCTATTTGTTTTCTCAACCGCGAGATGTGCAGGCGATCGAAACCCTGTTGACGCAGGAACTAGAGCAGGGCCAGTTTAAGCCGTTTGGCAACCGCAGTGTGTAGAATTACTAAATTTTCTGGGACTGCGCAGCGATTTGCATCAACCTTTTGATCAATTCAGTAATAATCTGTAAAGTTTTAAGGATTATCCCATCACTTCAGCAGGTAATACCGCTAATATCGGCTAAATAACCCTAGGTAATTTGCTGTTATGCGCCCTGTTTTCTCCAATGCTCCGACTGAGGTAGAAACCCAAACTCGCATTTTACAAGCCGCTAGGAAGCTGTTTGCTCGCCACGGCTACGATGGTACGACCACGCGGGATTTGGCGCAGGAAGCTGGCGTTGCTGAGGGAACAATTTTCCGTCACTTCGAAAATAAAAAAGCGATTTTGATCGAGGTTGCCACTCAAGGTTGGGTCGAAATTCTGACGGATTTGCTCACCGAGTTGAGTGAAATGGCCAGTTACAAAGCCATCGCTCAGGTGATGCGGAAACGGATGCTGAACCTACACCAAAATGCTGATCTACTGCGGGTTTGCTTCATGGAAGCGCAGTTTCATCCAGACCTACGCGAACAAATTCAGTCTGAGGTGATCACTAAAATGACGGACGTGGCGGAAGCTTTTTTTGAAACGGCCATGGATCAGGGCATCTATCGCCGCATGAATCCTCGAATTGTGGCTCAAGTTTTTTTAGGCATGTTTACCATTGCCGGGTTCAGTCGAGACACGATTATGCCTGGTGATTCGTCTCCCCAAGCCATGCTGGAGATGGCTGAAGGCATGGCCGACATTTTCCTAAATGGAGTGCTGGCTGCGCCTGCTTCTTAAAACTTGGTTACTCAAGCGCCTGACTATCCATTTCGCCTCTACCTATTGACAGAGAACAGCATCAAACGTTAAATTCATCCTGAAGCGAAGGGGAGTAGCTGCTAGCATAGAGGCGCTTTTGAGCCTTTCTTAAAAAGGTTTTTCAGCCAATTTCTCGTAGGCTAGACTACTTAAGTCAACATACTGGTGATGAACCTGGCTTAAGTGACAGGCGCTGATCGCTTAAAGTCTGGATGAAGCAAGGTAGGGTAAAGCCGTGTTTTCATCCTGGGTGTTCAGAAGCTTGTAAGTGAGACCTTCACTGAGTTCACAGATGTGAGCTTGGTGGAGTCTTATTGGTTCATCAAGCTCACTCAAATCCATTGATTCCCTACCGATTTGAGAGAGGAGCTTGAGGATGTTGACTGCTTTTACCGCAGGGCTTTTATTAATTACCGTTTCCGAACTGGGTGATAAGACGTTTTTTATTGCCGCTATTTTGGCGATGCGTCATCCCCGGCGTTGGGTGTTTGTAGGGGCAGTGGCAGCCTTGGCTCTGATGACCATTTTGTCAGTGCTATTTGGTCAGGCGGCTACCCTACTGCCAGCCGTTTATGTGCAGTGGGCTAAAGTACTCTTGTTTATGGGCTTTGGCTTCAAATTGCTCTACAACGCTAGTCAGATGACGGATCAAGCCTGCGTGGAAGAGCAGCAAGAAGCACTGATGGCGGTTAAGCAGGCTGAAGAAAAGCTGCCCAAGCGGCATACTCCCTTTGCCATTGTCACAGAAGCCTTTGGGTTGACCTTTTTAGCAGAGTGGGGCGATCGCACTCAGATCGCTACGATTGCCCTTGCGGCCGCTAACAATCCAGTCGGTGTGGCGTTAGGCGCTATTCTAGGTCATGCTGTTTGCGCCGCCATTGCAGTAGTTTGCGGGCGGATGGTGTGTGGCCGTATTTCTGAACGCACGATTACTATGCTGGGCGGTACGCTATTCCTAATTTTTGCTGCTGTTGGTTTGTATGAACTGCTGCATGCTTAAGGATAGCAAGTAACGAGTAAGGTAGGATTTGTTACTGGCTCTACATTTGCTCTAATCGTTTATTAGGGTCTGGGTGGCTTCAATTACTGAGTTGGCTAGGGCATTGGTAGCGAAAAAGATCTCGCCCCTCGACCCGAACAAGCCGTTCTTTGATATCGTGGATGCGGGTAGAAGTCATGATGTCCTCAGGGGGCTTGCTGCTCTGACTGGGATAGATTTTGTTGCTGTTTGTCTCCCCATTCTGTAGGGTCAATCGAGTCCCAGATTTACTCACTTCATCGACCTCATTTACTCCCAATCCTTGAGTGATCAATCGCGATAATCGCGAGGAGCCATCCGAATTGTGAAACTTCCCTGGTTAATGTCCGGCGTGCTGGGCACCCTCAGTGTTTTGTTAATTTCCCTATCTGCAGAAGCCGCGAGGCTACAGTCCTGGCAGTTCAATCAGGCTCAGAATCAGCTTATCTTCAGTACCGATGAGCCGGTTCAACCAAGAGTCCAGCTTTTGACTGATCCGGTGCGGTTGGTCATTGACCTACCCAACACGTCGTTAGAGCGCAGGCGCATCCGCGAAGATGGAGACGGAGCCATCGACGAGATTGAAATTCGTCGCGAAGACGATGATACTGCCCGAATCGTGATCGAATTGGAGAACGAATACACGATTGACCCCACTCAGGTAATCGTACAGGGCACCAGCCAAACGGGCTGGAGTGTGCAACTGCCGCCTCCCAGACGCCTCAGTCGAGCTGAGCGCCGCGCTAACCGTGACCGTGAAACCCGCATTCCGATCGAAGTCATTCCCTATGTTGATGCAGCTGTGATTCAAACGGTTGAAGTCGCTACCAACGGTCGAGGTGTGACGATTCGGGCCGATCGACCTCTGACCGACTATACCAGCGGCTGGGACCAGGCTACCTCCACCTATCAAATTCGCATTCCTCAAGCTCGCTTGGCTAGAGATTTCACGAACCCTACGTTGGATAACCGCAGTCCATTGCTAAGCCTGCGTGCCCAACAAGCTGAAAGCGATGTGGTAATTGGCTTACAACCCGCACCGGGTGTACAAATTGGTGAAATTAGCCGGGTTAGTCAGTCGCTTGCGCTGAGCTTGGCTGGGCGTCCCCAGCGGCGGTTTGTTCCGGGTGGAACCACTCGGACGCGCATCCTGCCTCCCCTAGATCAACTGCCAAATGTGGCAAACCAGCGCGTTTTGATTGTGATCGATCCAGGTCATGGCGGACGCGATCCGGGGGCGATTGGCATTGGGGGGCTACGGGAGACCGATATTGTTCTGGAGGTGAGTTTGCGGGTAGCCGAACTGCTGCAACAGAATGGAGCTGAGATTATTCTGACCCGCGCCGATGAGCGCGAAGTGGGCCTTGAACCTCGCGTTGCTCTGGCTAATCGCGCCAACGCCGATATTTTTGTCAGCATCCACGCCAATGCCATCAGCATGAGCCGCCCTGATGTCAATGGGGTCGAAACCTATTTTTACTCGTCTGCTGCTGGTCGAGAGTTATCCGCCTACCTGCTAGACAGCTTGCTGGAGGCAACTGGCATGAACAATCGCGGTGTCAAAGAAGCCAGATTTTTTGTTTTGCGACGCACTAACATGCCAGCTAGTCTGGTTGAATTGGGATTTGTGACGGGTGCAGAAGATGCTCCTAGACTGGCCGACTCCAACTTTCGTGAGCTTCTGGCCAAAGCTGTTGCTCGTGGAATCCTGCAATACATTGTCGATACTTTCTAGTCGCTACCGTTGAGTGGATGCTTTAGCGAGAATACAGTTGACTACTTCCACTCCACCCCTGATCATGCCATCCTTTACCGCTGCCCAAATTCAAGCCATGTGTCAATTGATGCAACGCTGCGGACAGACCGCCCAGCAAATGGCTGCCCACGAGTTTCAGGTGTATGAAAAAGGCAAGCACGATTATGTCACTGACGTGGATCGTGCTTTGGACCAGCAACTCACTGCAGGATTGACGCGTTTGTTTCCGGCAGATCCCATCATTAGCGAAGAAAATCCAGATTCCTGGAGCGCCTTTGCTACCCCTTCCGATCGACAGTGGTTTGTCGATCCATTAGATGGTACCGATGACTTTATTCACGGCCGCTCCCACTATGCGGTCATGGCCGGACTGCTCGTGAGGCATCAGCCGGTAGCGGGTTGGATCTACGCTCCAGCGGTTAATCAGCTTTATTACGGTGGTTCTGAGATTGGCCTATTTCAAGCAACAGGAATGGCCTCCGCAGAACCACTCCAGCCGGTCGAGCCGGCCCATCCGTCCGCCAACTTCTGCCCCATTCTGTTGGGATATAGAGATCAGAAACGTTTTGGTAGCGCCATTGCTCATCTGATTCCTGCTGCTCAGTTTAGCTCGACTGGCAGTTTTGGCCTCAAGGTGCTGCAAGTCATCTGCGGTCAGGCTGGACTGTACCTGTACCTGAATCGCCGCGTCAAACTATGGGACACCACAGCTCCGGTCGCCTTGGCCCAAGCGGCTGGCTTGGTTTGTTGCGACTTAAACGGCGAACCCTTACGATTCATGCCCGATGGAATTGATGCCCAGTCCTTGGCCCATCAGCAGCCCATCATTATTGGCTGGCGTAGCTATGTGACGGCTTTGTTACCCTGCCTGCAGCAAGCCGTTTTAGAGTGCTGTCCGTTACCGGAACGACAATTTTAGTAGGCTCTGCCTCTAGCCGCATAGAATGAATGCAGAACGAATGCAGATGGCGGCATTTCCTTCATTTGGGTGAGGCAATTTGGGGCCTGACACTCTACGCTATAAGTGGGCTAGAAAAAGCTAGAAAGCCCATAATAACCATCTTGTTGGTGACTGCTAAGTTTTGGTGACTGATAGGTGTGATTGCGAGTGTAGTTTGAGCCGTGTTCTTGTTTGAGTTGGTGAATCTGTCCGTGTGAGTCAAATCGGTTTGAGTTGGAGAAGCAGGTTAGGAGATATCGCTTCACGGCTCTGGTTAATGCTTTGATTGAAACTTGCCAACTGGATATTCCATAGATTCCGTAGCAACGCTATGCGTGGGTTAACCTCCAGCCATTCTTAAGCACTTAAGTACTTAAGCGACTGATTGAACCGGTGGGCGACTGGGGTTTAGCGTTGTCTTGTGGCACCGAGGCTTGGCTTGGGGGCTTGGCTTGGCTTTCGGAATTTGCAGTATTGCCTCTGTAGCTAATCAGAAGGCGTTGAAGCAACCGCATAGCATCTCGATTTTACGGAGGACGGATTATGAAGCGTTCTATTTTAGCAACACTGACTTTGTTGCCGACCTTATTGCTGACGCTCCCAGCTCAAGCGGAAAACCCGGCCCATGTGCAGCAACTCCTTGATACTAGAGCCTGTGCGGGTTGCGACCTCCGCGATGCCGATCTCAGCCAAGCTCATTTGATTGGGGCTGATTTGCGCGGCACCGATTTGCGCGGTGCCGACTTGACGGGTGTAAATTTAGAAGGCGCAGACCTAACGGGTGCTGATCTAGAAGGCGCTAACCTGACGGGTGCCTATCTCACCAATGCCAGTCTCAATCAAGCCAACCTGACCAGCGTTAATCTAACTCGTGCTGTCATCTATCATGCGGATGTAACCGGCGCAACCATGCAGGCCTTGAATTTAACCGATGCCCAAATTTACGGTACTAGCATCAGTATTGGTGGCGAATAGATAACTTGATAAACTTTTGTCAAAAGTTGGGGTAGACTCTGGGCTATGATCTCTGTGAGTCTGCCCCTTAGGCTTATTTTGGTCTAACGGGATTAAACTTGAACAGTTACAACTAAGCCAACTATTAAAACTTAATTAAAACTAAATTCAGTTAATTCATCTAACTGAGAAAAAATCGGCTACGCTGGGATGGGGACAGTTGGCAAATTGACAATGTCCTTCTAGTTTGTCTAGTTTCTGACTTGGTACAGTTTTCGGGGTGTATAAGTTCTGATTGTTTCTGATTGTTTCTGATTGTTTTTTCTGATTTCTGTCTGCTTCACTGCTCCCTCTATTGTTAGTGGCATGGTTCCATGCACGATCGGTACAATTCCCGCGAAACACGGGATGCTTCGCTAATTCGTTCTAATCCTTTCTTCAAGGGTTTGCCAGAGGCTAGCGTTGAGCAAGCCTTGGCTCATGTTGTTGTGCGAAACCATCCTCCTAACCAGGTGCTGCTTCTCGAAAACGATTGGGGCAGCTCAGTATATTTTATTCTAGACGGTTGGGTAAAAATTCGGACTTACAATTTAGATGGTAAGGAGGTAACGCTCAACATTTTAGGCAAGGGTGAGCTATTTGGCGAAATGGCAGCACTCGACGAAGTCCCCCGGTCCACGGATGTGATTACGCTGGTTCCTACCATCATTGGCAATATGCCAGCTCAGGACTTCGTACAATTACTGTCAAATGAACCCCAGTCGGGTATCCGCCTAGCACAGTTAATGGCTCGTCGTTTGCGGCAGGTTAACCGACGTTTGCGGCTGCGAGAGTCGGATAGCGTTTCGCGAGTAGCAGACATTTTATTGTTTTTGGCCGATGGGCAAGGCAAGCCTGGCGAACAAGGTATCGAAATTCCCAATTTGCCCCATCGGGAGTTGAGTAGCCTCAGTGGTTTAGCTAGAGAAACCGTCACCCGCGTCCTCAGCAAGCTGGAAAAGAAAGGGTTAATCCAGCGGGACCGAGACATTCTCTGCATTCCTGATGTGTCCGCCTTAGAACGAACCCTGGTCTGAAGGGCTGAAACCAGCCTCCAACTCCTATTCTCTGATCTGCTGGCGATGCTCTCGACAAAAGGTCTTCACCGCGGCTATGGTCACCGCTCGCTCAAAATCTGCCGGGAGTTGAGCATCTGTTCTGATCTCGGCCAATTCCTGCATTGTGCCGCCGTTGGCCAAAAAGGGGCAAATCGACTGGGCGTAGGCTTCGACTTTGTCGCGGTCCAAGGTTTGGGCATAGCTAAGCGTTTCAGCACCGGCTACTTCACGGAATTCGTGCCAAAAATCGCCGGTTTCGTACCAGGCCCAATTGCGCTGCTGCTCACAGTACTCACTTAAGGGCACTACCTGCCCCTGTGGATCAATTGCTAAATAGCCTGACAGCTGATACAGATGGCAAACTCCCGGTGTTCCTGGCTTAAATGCAGGCGGTTGTTCTGCCGTTGGCCTAGAAAGCCGCTCTCGCTGAAATTGGAGGCGCTGACGGGCATAGCCTTCGTGGGCCGTACTATGACCTGCCAATAGGGTTAGCAAAATTCCGCAAGTCAGCAACCCGACCTGTCCCACAGCAATGGATTGGTGTAGAGTGCTGTGCTGTTGAAATCGGAGCTGCTGCAACTGCTGCCGCAAGTTGGCTGAAGTCAATCGTAGTTTACCCATAAGGAAGGTTAGAGCAGGACCATACTCAAGATTCCCAAGTCGCTCCAAGATGCAGCAGTGAGCTGCCGAGTACCTTCTATACTGCCGCAATCAAGGCCAATACCCTGGCAGGGCTGCCCGAACCGTCTTGAACCGGCAATCCTCCGATTACCAGAGTTGCACCCGTTGGAGGCAGTTGATCGAGTCCAGCCAAACATTCCAGAATGAGGCCGTCAGCTTCATAGATAGCCATGCTGGCGGCGTAGGTAGGATCACTCCCCGGATCGACTCCATGCGTATCGGTTCCCAGGCCAACAATGTGGCGTTCTGCAATCAGAAAAGCCACGGCCTCTGCCCCAAAGCCCGGAAAGTGACAGGTTCCTTGCGCATCTCGGTTAAAAAAGCTAGGAGAATGGCTCCAGCGATCTTGCCAGCCGGTAAACAGAATCACGAGGCTGCCGGACGGAACTAGCCCATGCCTGGCCTCCCAAGCTTCGACATCGGCCAAAGAAAGGCAGTAATCGGGGTTGGGTGCAGCCGATTCACGCCTATCCAACACCACGGCCGGAACCACCAGCTCCTGCGCCGTAAACTGATCGGCGCTTCTGGCGTTGGGAATGAAACTGTTGGGTGTGCCCCAGTGGGTACCGCTATGCTCACCGATGATCAGGCGATTGATCATGTAGCCTTCCTGGCCGTAGCTAGCCCAGGGTTGGATTTCGATGGACGGATCACCTGCCCAAAGGGGCATTGTAGCAGTGAGGGGATGGGTCAGGTCTACCACGCGCCAAGGCATTTGGTTCATTGGCTTGGCTCCACCCGCAGGCCAAAATAGGTCAGCACTAGCTCTTCGGAACCCGTATTGCGGACTTCATGCTGCTCACCCGGTTCCACCGCCACACAGGTGCCGACCATCAGAGCATACTCCTGGCTATCAATGCAAATCAGGCCAGTGCCCGCCTCGACAAAAAACACCTCGCACATATCGGTGTGAGCGTGGGCTGCGGCAACCTGGCCGGGGGCAAACCGAGCTTGGGAGAAGTTGGTCAGGTGGGGAAGTTCACCCAAACGCAGCATTACCTTCTTTTTGATAGCCGGATTGTGGGACACTGATTCTTCAGGCAAGTCATTCAGAGCAATTCGTTTCATCGGCTGCCAGTGGGTGAAATTTCATCTATCACTCCATAGTGTGCAGCAAATCTAACCAGACCTGCAGATTGCGGAACTTGCAACGACGATGATTTGTTAAAAAAACACAAAACCTGAGCCAATCCCAAAAAGCCAATGAATTCGTACATTCAGACAGAGGAATTTAAACATTGAGTCTATAGACTCATAAATAGCGTTGCAGTCGGCTGCTTCTGGCTATACCTACTCAACTTTGCTTTTCCGAATCTTCTACTGAATGATCATGTCCAATTCTTCTCCGGCTGAACTAGCGTTTCCGATTTCCCGCTTCCAGCAAGCAGTTGAGGCAAAAGAGTTCTTGATCACCGCAGAGGTGATGCCCCCCAAAGGCGGCGATCCAACTCACATGCTGCAAATGGCCCAATTGCTGAAAGGGCGCGTGCACGCCATGAACATTACCGATGGCAGTCGCGCAGTGCTGCGGATGTCTTCGCTAGCGGCGGCAGTTTTGCTACGACAGCATGGACTGGAACCCGTCTGTCAAATGGCTTGTCGCGACCGGAATGTGATTGGTCTACAAGCTGATCTGATGGGTGCTCAGGCTTTGGGAATTCAGAACATCCTGGCGCTGACTGGCGACCCAATCAAGGCCGGCGACCATCCCACTGCTCGCGGCGTATTCGAGCTAGAGTCGGTGCGGCTTCTGAAGCTGATTGATAAGCTCAACCGAGGTGTAGATTTCAACGACAAACCTTTGCCGGATGGCGCCACGGCTCTGTTCGCGGGAGCCGCGGTAGATCCTCAATGTCCGAGCTGGTCTGGTCTGCAACGCCGGTTTGAACGCAAAGTAGAGGCAGGAGCAAAGTTCTTTCAAAGCCAGCTGATCTCGGACTTTGACCGCTTGGAAAAATTCATGGATCAAATTGCTGCGAGTTGCAACAAGCCGATCCTGGCCGGAATTTTCTTGCTAAAGTCAGCCAAAAATGCCCAGTTTATCAACCGCAATGTTCCGGGCGTACAGATTCCGCAAGACCTGATCGATCGGTTAGAACGGGCGACAGATCCGCTGGACGAAGGAGTACAAATTGCGGCAGAGCAAGTCAAACTGGCGCGTCAGCTTTGCCAAGGGGTTCACATTATGGCGGTGAGGCGGGAAGATTTGATTCCGCAAATTCTGGACCGGGCGGGAGTTGCAGCAGTAGCTGGATGAGACTGCAACGCCCTTTAGGTCTGCCGTTTGCTCTACTGGACAAGGTGATTCATCGTTGCTTTACAAGTGCTTCATCGCTGCTTCATTCTTTTTGAATGGGTCAAACCCCTCTTGTAAAGTTTTTATCTAATTGTCATTATTATCACCAGTGACGATTTTCAGGAACTCCAGCCCTCAAACAAACCCTGTTTGGGGGTTTTCGTATTTTAAACCATCTTGACTTAGACTCAGGAGGTGATATCGATGTTGTCTTAAGTTACTCAATCAGTATTGCTTGTAAATGATATCACGTAGACACCATAAATCACTACCCTTTTCGATATCTAGATATTATTGCTAGATATTATTGGCTGAGCGTCATTGCTGAGCGACCAGAAGCGAGTTGAGCTAGGTGGAGATGCGATCGAGTTCTCCAATCGCGTTAAGTTCTGCTGCTTCCTCTGGAGTGAGCGCACCCGTTTTGTTGATTTCTAGCAATTCCTCAAGGCGAGTCTGAAGTTCGTCGGTAAACTTGAACAGCTGTAAATTATCAACTTTTTCAACTTTGATCCTAGTTTCCAACAGAGATTGGGGGCTGATTACCATTTGAATCATCGTTTGTTGCTCCAGCTTTTATATCCATTAACCGCTTTAAAAACAAGATAAATTTAACTCCGTCCCTGCTTTTGCCCCTGCTTCTCACTGAAATCCTATGGGAGCATCGATCGTTGTTTCAGAATGAACTCAGCGATTGCCAAATCCACCGGCGTAGTTACTTTCAGGTTGGTTTCTTCTCCAGGCACAATTTTCACCGGTAGACCACACTGCTCGAATAAGGCGGCATCATCGGTGACTTCCCAACCCTGACGAATGCCCTGCTCATGGCACTGAAGGAGATCCTGTACCACGAATCCTTGCGGTGTTTGGGCCGCCCAGAGGTTGCTGCGGTCGGGGGTGGCGGTGATCAGTTGAGTCGGAGCATCCACTACTTTGATTGTGTCTTTGACCGGAACAGCGGCGATCAATCCTGTGCAGGTCTGGAGAGCGGCAGCGCAGTGATTGAATAGATTGGGTGTAGCCAGACAGCGGGCCCCATCGTGAATCAGAACCCGCTCTGCCGTTGTGGGCAACCCCTTGAGGCCGCAATAAACCGATTCTTGCCGGGTGGCCCCCCCCTGAATGAACTGCACCGTATCTTCCAGCCCAAGCTGCGCCACAATCACTTTGAAGTCTTGCCAATCACAGGGTTGCCCAATAATGCCAATCCACTCGATTGATTCGGCCTGTTTCGCGGCTTGTAGCGTCCAGGCTAGCACCGGTTGACCCAATAGCGGCAGCAGCAGTTTGTTGCGTTCACTGCCCATACGGCGACCCGATCCGGCGGCTGGAATTAACAAATGCACGATTAGATACCCCTGCAATAATCAGAGTTGGGATGCGGCGCTCCGATCCGTTTACTCCTCAATTTTGACCGAAAAGGGAGTCTCGTAAAGCCGCTTAATTGTAAAGCTGAGCGTAGTTGTGTTGTCTCGCCAGACTAGTTGATAAATGATCACATCAGCGTAAGCTAGCCATGCTTCATCTACCAGGGGCAGCGGCACATCGAGCGGAAGAATCCGATAACCTGACTTAATCGCCTGATGGGACGCATTCAGCAACAGCGGTTCCGGAAAATCTTGACCACGAGCCAGCTTCAAAATGCTATTGACTTGACAGGGCATTCCCATCGGTATTGCTCTCACGATGTATTTGTGGTGTGTATTTATGGTGTATTGGCGGTTGCGGGCACCTTCTGCTCTAGGCGATTTTTTAGATCCGCCATCAAATCCTGATTCGAGCGATGCGCTTCCCATTTGCCCGAATACAGCCAGCCAATGCGCCAATTACCCGACATCGAGTTGGCATCCTCGGCAATTGTGCCGGAATAATTGACCGGATTGGGTGAGCTGGTGAGATAGCGTTTGGTAAACCGGATGCTGCGCCCAACCACCTCACCGCTGAGCTGAGCTTCGCCCAAATAATTGTCGTCGAGCATGCTGCCACTGAGGGAATTACCGCTTTGCACAAAGGTGGTTTCAAAGCGAGTGGGTAGACCATTCTGCCAGTAGGTTCCAAGCCAAGTGCCGCTAATATCCATGAGGCAATCGGGCCAATCACATCCCTTTCACCCTATCATCCCTACACCAGTTCACCTCACCTGACTTCGTTGTCTTCTAACTCAAACTGCGGTTGCCCCCAAACTTAAAGTTTAAAACTTCCCTTTCCCTTCCATCCAGGCTAGGCATTGCTGCATTTGCTGCCGCATGGTGGCTCGGTCGCTGTGGAAGCGGCGTCCGTGGCCGGGAAGTACCCATTCAAACGAGTAGTTGGCTAAGCGTTGCATGGAGTGAGTTAATTCAGTCCAGGAGTACCAGCAGGCACTGCGAAAGGCGTAAAGATGATTCAACTGCGGGGACCAGGCCAAGTGATCGCCGGTAAACAGAAACCTTTGGTCGTAAAGCAGAACTGTGTGACCTTTGGTGTGACCGGGCACCGGAATAATCAGCAAATCCGGAGCAAATTGAATTGGGTCTAGGCCAGTGAGTTTAATTTCAACATCGCGAGTGCTGCTGCTGATTTCATCCTGATGTAAAATCCGCTCGCAACCAAAATGCTGACGAAACTTTTGGTGATCGGCCACATCGTCGCGATGGGTGAGGTAGAGGTAGCGCACGCCTCCGAGCTGTTCCAAACGTTTGACCAGGGGTGGTGCAAACCGGGGGGAGTCAACCAGCACGTTACCTTCAGGGCGCTGAATCAGATAGCTCGCGGCTCCAAATGAGCGTTCGGCGTGATAGCCACAGTGGTATACTCGCTCGGCCAACTGAATTGGTAGGCTGTCCTGGGCTTGTTTGATATCAGTCGGTTTTTCGATCGTGCCAATTGATGCGGTTGGGCAGGATAGCAGCGCCTGCATTGCCCGTAGGCGCTCAGTTTCATTGGTTGGCTGATGATAGACCGCCGACTGATCGCCAATTTCGTAGAATACTTCTGGTGCCATCCAGCGGCAGGTATCGCAATCAATGCAGGTGGAATCGACGTAGAAATCGCCTTCCGTGTTTTCGGGACGGCGTTGGGTTAAATGAGCCATGTCAAACTCGCTCCTAGCCAAATCTGCAGGTTATAGTCATTAATTAAGGTAGTCATTTAGTGCATCTACGCAGACACTCGTGTCCTCTCTACTTGTCTATCGCTGAAAAATTTGCCTAATGATTTTGTCTAATGATTCTGTGGGCACTATCTCTATTGTGGAAAATCTTTCACAGATCAGGGTGCTTTGGTTTAATCTCTACCCTAGTTCTGCACTTTCCATCGATACCTTGTTCGGCTGAGTCAAGGGAGCTGAAGTCAGCAGCGGGAATTCAAACTCAGTTTTGCAGAGCGTCACCCTATCAATTAACAATTAGGTAGCGGCAGAATCCCGAATTCACCTGCACAAAATCTGCTCAGATCGGCTTCAGATTGGCTATAGTTTGTCTCCGGCAGTTTTTCGTTTTTGACTCCTACGCTTTGTCAATTTCATCTAATTTTCATCTGATTAGTTGCCTGTAGCTGTGAAAGCAGGTGATAAACCTCTTGAGCAACTTCGCTGATTTCATGCTGCGTCGCGATGTTCCTTCCTTAAAGTCTGCTGGCAAATGTTTGGGAATTGGCTGCTTCCAGAAGATTCCGATTCGTATTCTGCTGACAGTTCCCAGCCTGATCCAGATTGTAGTGGTGGTGGCCTTGATCGGCTGGCTGTCGTGGTGGCACGGGCAACAAACGGTGAATCGGTTGGCGGTGCAGCTCCAGAATGAAATTAGCGAGCGGGTGAGGCTGAAGCTGGAAACCTATTTAGCAACGCCGCAGTTCATTACGGCAATTAATCAAAATGCGGTGCAGCTCAACCAGTTGGACTTGAACAATCCCCCAGCTCTGGAGCAGTATTTATTCCATCAGTTGCAGCAGTTTAACTCGGTCAGCGGCATTTTGATTGGCACCGAGCAGGGCTATTTACGAGCGGTAAATCGACGCGGCGGACTGCATTTGCTGAAGCTGGATCCGTCTGACCAGGGCCAAGTTCATAACTATCAGCTCAACTCAACTGGTGAGAAAACTCGGTTGGTTGAAACTTTCCTGAAGCCGGATGTGCGGCAAATGTCTTGGTATCGGGCTGCGGTGCAAGCCAAACGACCCGTCTGGAGCCAGATTTTTCAAACCCCAGACAACCGCGATTTGTCGCTCAACGCCAATGTGCCAATCTACGATCCGCAAACGGGCCAGCTAGAAGGAGTCGCCTCAGCGGGCGTGGTGGTGTCTGTGATTGACCAATTTCTGGATAGTCTCCAGATCAGTGCAACTGGTTTGGTGTTCATTGTTGAGCGCAATGGCAACTTGATTGGCACCTCAACCGACGCCTTGCCCTATCGCACCATACAGCAAAACGGTAAGGTGAAACTGAGCCAAGTTTCTGCATCAGATAGTTCCCATCCTTTAATTCGGCAGACAGCTCAACAGCTCCTGCAGCAGTTTGGCGACTTTGCCCAGATCACAACTCCTCAGCATCTGACTTTCTCAGACAACGGACAGCGGGAATATGTGCGGGTCTTGCCCTATCGCGATTCGTTGGGGTTGGACTGGCTGATCGTAGTGGTGATTCCCGAAACCGATTTCATGGCTCAGATCGACCACAATAGTCGCGTCACCGTATTGCTGTGTCTCACGGCTGTTTTGATCGCGTTGGGTCTAGGCATATTGGCTTCTAGCTGGATCGCTAAACCTATGCAGCAACTCAGCCAAGCCAGCCAAGCGATGGCGGACGGAGATCGGAACCAACGAGTACCGGAAGTGCTGCCGATTCAGGAGATCCAGATCACGGCACAAGCCTTTAATCAAATGGTGGAAACGCTTGGTCTTTCCTTTCAGCAGATCGAGGTTGCCAATACTACCTTAGAAACTCAAGTGCGCGAACAGACGGCCCAACTGCGACAAGCCCTGGAGTTTGAAGATCTGTTGCGGCGGATTACTGAAAAAGTGCGGGACAGTCTTGACGAAGCCCAAATTTTGCAAACCGTAGTGCGAGAGCTGGCGCTGGAACTGGGCCTTCAGGGCTGTGATGTGGCGCTCTACAATCTGGAAACTCGCACCTCAACGGTCTATTACGAGTATCTCTGCGCCGACTATCCCAAAGCTGAGGGAAAATCAATGGCGATGGACCGGGTTCCAGAACTTTATCAGCAGTTGCTGCAACGGCAGTACGCCCAGTTTTGCCTCACCCAGCCACTGCTGCGGGACGTTTGTGAAGATGCTCGGTTTGCTTGTCTGGCCTGTCCGGTCACCGATGACCAGGGAGTGTTAGGCGATCTATGGCTGTTTAAGTCCCATCAGTGGTGGTTCAATCCAGAGGAAATTCGCTTGGTACAGCAGGTGGCCAATCAGTGCGCTATTGCTCTACGTCAATCGCGGCTTTACCAAATGGCCCAGGCCCAAGTCAAGGAGTTAGAACATTTGCACCGAATCAAGGACGACTTCCTCAGCACCGTTTCCCACGAGCTGCGGACACCAATGGCCAATATCAAAATGGCGACCCAGCTTCTGGAGATGAGCCTGGAGCGGATCGGGCTAACCGAGGCCACGGCTGAATCGGTCTTTCGCTATTTGCAAATCCTCAAGGATGAGGGACAGCGAGAAATTACGCTGATCAATAACCTGCTGGATCTATCGCGCCTCGATGCGGGCACCGAACCCTATGTCCCTACCACCATCGACCCGAAAACCTGGATTCCCCATGTCGTAGAACCGTTTGTCGAGCGAGCGCAACTACAGCACCAGCAGCTTCAGCTAGAGCTAGCGCCCGAATTGCCGCCCCTGACGACCGATTTGTCGGATCTGGAGCGCATCCTCAGTGAATTGCTCAATAATGCCTGCAAATATACCCCGGCTGGCGAACAAATTGTGGTTACGGCGAGCATTGTGGAAACGGCTTCAGCCAAACCAGCGGCCCGCAGCACTGAGGTGCCGAGACGGCCTGAAGCTGATCCCGGTCCTGCGAATGGGGCTAGTCCTACCTTTTTGATTAGCGTCACCAACTCTGGCACCGAAATCTCGGAAGATGAACAGGAGCGCATTTTCGACAAGTTTTACCGCATTCCCAGCACCGATCCGTGGAAACATGGCGGCACTGGCTTGGGGTTAGCGTTAGTCAAAGGCTTAGTTGAAAAGCTGAACGGAGAAATTCACGTTGAGAGTCACTCTGGCCACACGACGTTTATGATTCAGTTGCCGATGGCTAGAGGGGCAGGTCATATCAAATCCGGTTAATCAGCCAGAGTTCGCGTAGAGGCGTCTTGCAAGACGCCTGTACAATACGCGTAGAGGCGTTATTCCCTGCGGAAAGGCTAATCAGCCAGAGTTCGCGTAGAGGCGTTTTGCAAAACGCCTGTACAATACAGCGTCTAAATTAGGGTGTTTAGTCGGATCTGATATCAGATTTGAGTTGTTAAAGCGTGTAGGTGAACTGTTCAACTAATAATCCAGGTACCCAAATGCCTCCCAGACTGCGGTTCTCATAGGTGTCAACTTCGGGAATGAATTCCTGGAATTCGGTGAGATTGATCAGGTTATCGCCGAGAAACCGGTAGAGGCTTTCGTCGAAGCGCAGGTTTTCGATTGGGGCTACAAGTTCGCCGCGTTCGACCCAAAAGCAGGCATAGCGCGTCATGCCGGTAATCCGTCCAGTGGGCCGGTCGCTCCAGTTGAGGTAGTGCAGGTTCGACAGATATAGGCCAGTGTCGAGGGTAGTCAGAATCTGCTCGGCGGCTAGCGTGCCGGGGGTGACTTCGGGCGAGCGCAGATATTCCCCTCCTGCCGCTCCGTTGGCGGTTTTGCCATACTCTTTGGCGGTGCGGGAACTGATCAAGGTATTTTTGAAGCGGCCTTCCACAATCAGCGGCAGCTCCAGTGGGGCAATCTCGCCCCATTCGTTGAAGCGTGGCACCAACCCCCGCTGAAAATTTTCTGTCAGGGTAAAGGCAGGAGAAAGCTGTTTTTCGCCCCGTTGCAGCAATCCCAGGGCGCTACCACCGCGTTGCAGGGCAGCTTCGCTGACGGCTCCCCAGGAAAACATGCTCACCAAATCAGCCGTGGCCGCAGGAGCCAAATAGGTGCGGTACTGACCGCGAGGAATCGATTTAGGGGGTTGGGCCATGCGTTCGAGCTGGTGTTTGGATCCCTCAAGTTTAGCGATGTAGGCGGCTTCATCCCATTGGTTGCCAGCAAAGGTGCCTTTTACAGCTTGTCCATCTGCTGTGAACAGGGAATAGTCCAGCGAGAAGGTGTCGGTGGCAAACCAGTGTTTCTGCCCAGCGGAATCGGCATAGGCCCGCACCAACGAACCGCCGGCATAGATGCCGGTAAAATCGAGGCCCTGCACCTGCGGCAACAGGGTTTCGACTACGGTGTCGGGAGCCAGGATCTGACCCTGGTGAATCTCACGGCTAGTGGCATTTCCCTGCGGCAGCACCAGATAGGGATCAACCGGCAACTGGGGTACTTCTTGGCGCAGTTCGGTCAGGGCGGTTTGGGCCAGCGGCCAATCGGTTTCCCAATCGCCGGTAAAGGGAATCGAGCGGTAGCTGTTGCGCTGGCCTTGCATCAGGCTGAGGCTGAGGGTGCCGTCTCCAATACAGCCCGCCTGCCGGACTTTGGCCGTATTGAACCGGATAAACTGGCTCTGTTCGCCCATCAGCGTTAGTCGCAACTGCTCGTCAGCCTGGAGATCGGACAACAGCGCTGCCGCAATTCGGTCAAAGGTTTGCTCTAAACCATCGATTGCAATCAGCTTCACGCTCCACCTCCAAACACTTCCACGCCAGCAAATACACAGGTCGGCGAACCATGCCCCACCCGAATCGCCTGATTGGGTTCGCCTTTACCGCAATAGGGCGTACCGTACATTTGCCAGGTAGACTCATTGCCGACGCGCACCAGTCGATGCCAGAATTCCGGCGTGGTGGCGCGGTAGTTGGGGTTGCGCAGGGTTTTGGTCAGTTTGCCGTTCTCGATTTGTTTGGCGTACTCGCAGCCGAACTGAAACTTGTAACGCTGATCGTCGATGGACCAGGAGCGGTTGGCTTCCATGTAAACGCCCTGTTCGATATCGCGGATCAAATCCTCGAACGAGTCGGTGCCCGGTTCTAGGTTCAAATTTGCCATCCGGTCAATTGGGGGCCGGTTCCAGGAGGATGCCCGCGCACAGGCGACACCCGGTTTGCCAATGCGAGCTTGACTCTCCAAACTGCCCAAACCGCGCAGCAAGGTACCGGCCTTGATCAGATACTCTCGCGTGGCTGGTGCACCAATATCGTCGAAGCTGTAGCTGGCAAACTCACCTGGCACGGTGGGATTAAAGGTGATGTTCATCAGTTCAGAGCCGTAGGAGAGCTGACCGAAATCTGTCGGTTTGACAAAACTCCCGCCTGCATAGTTGCGCTCATCGCCCAAAATCCGGTCTAGCTCCAGTGGATGCCCAACGCTTTCGTGAATTTGCAGCATCATTTGGTCGGGAGCCAGCACGAGATCGGTAACGGTGGTGGGGCATTCCTCTGCCGTCAGCAGTTCCACTGCCTGCTCGCCAATTTGCTGCACCTGCGACCACAGGTCCGGTGAAACAAACAGCTCCCAACCGCCTTGATAACAGTTGGCCAGATGTCCGTTGTTGCTGCGCTGTTGCACAATTGCCCCATCCTGAGCCGTGGCGCTGTAGCCGGTTTCCAGCATCAGGAATTTTTGATATACCTCAGACCCGTTGCTGCTGACAAACCAGGATTCGATTTCGTTAGTAATTGCCGTGGCGGTAGTCTGCACAATCCGATCCGACACCTTCAGGGTCTGGCAGATCCGCATTAGCAGATCGTTGATTTCCTGCGGCGACAAAGCGTCTACGGGTTTGACAAAGGGGGAACTGTACTGGCCGGTGACTTTGGGACGCACGGCAGGGGTGAGCGGATAAATTGCCCAGCGGCTGGCCGCTAGCGCCTGTTGATAGGCCACCTCCGCAGCAGCTTGCAAGTTAGCAGGCTGGAGCGAATTGGTCGCACCATAGCCAATCTGACCGTTGACCATCACCTCGACCATAACGCCTTGGGTGGTTGATTTGCCATTGCGCTGCGGCAGTCCGTCTCGCACAGACCGATAGGTGCTAGCTTCTTTCACGACTCGTAACCCGCTCCAATCCGCAGCGATCTCCAGAGAGTTAAGAGCTTTTGATAATTCAGCGATCATTTCAGCGTTTTGTTTCCTTTAAGAGGATGGAATAACCAACGATACAGTTTAGAAATGCAAGATGAAAGCTAAAACGAATACTGGAAGTTGCTCATCGTTTATCAGCCTCCTAGTTATGCAGCGAGAATTCTGCATAGCTACTAACGGTTTACAAATGCAGCTTCAGCAGATCGCAAATCCTGTTGAGATCCCCCCTGCCCCCCTCGCGTAACGGGAGAACCGGGCCAACCGTGGTTTGAAGCCCCCTTCATCTACAAAGGCGCATCTCCGTAAGGGTTTAGGAGGATTATAGCTCTGCGGGCATCTCATAAACGGGGGATTGTGCTATGCACACGCTGCGCGAACGAACCTCAGTCTAGTCTCAAACGAATTCATTTTCGATCGACTGAGCTTGATTTAAGACCTATCAGAACTGTGAGAACAGACCTATCGCTTGTGGTAATTGAACCACAAGCGGGCAACAGACCTAAATTCTAGCGGATCAACTGCGCTGTCAGGGTGATCCTCAGGTAGCTTCTCCCTTTGCTGAGCAACAACCAGATTGGCGACTCACCAGATGAACTGGCTAGGGATTGCAGTAGGAGCAGTAGGTGGGATCGGCTGTAGTGACTTGGTCAGGAAATTCGACGGCTTGCTCAAAGCCACAGCCTTGACACCGATAAATCACTGCACGGGTCAGAGCCGTTGGTAAGCCACAGAGACCGCAGGGCAACCCAGCTTTGCGCTCTCGAATTTCAAACCCCGGACGACCGCAGCGGGGGCAGAACTGCCTGATCTTGGCGATTAAATTCTCGGTAGCTTGGCGAATCACCTGCATCCGGGTTGGGTTGTACATGGCTCGCATATCGGTTTCAATCCAGGCGGTTTGCGTCTGCGTTAAGGCCCATTCCAACGCATCAACCAATTGCGCTTCGGTAACGATGCCTTTGGTGATTTGGTCTGCCGTCACCATATCCGTACCAGCATGCTCACCGGCAATCACCACTAGCCCATGCTGCGGAAACCCAACCCGTTCAGCAAACTGAAGTGCTTCGGCCAGCGTTTTCACCTGAGTTTGGCTAAAGTTTGTTTCGGTAGAAAGGGCTTCGCCGACAATTTCCAATTGATTTTGCGAGTCGAGCAGCAGCACCAATTCTCGATTGCAGGGCAAATAGGGCATAGCCGGGTGGGGACCAAATGCACCTTCGCTGGCCAGAGCGATCGCTGCTCCAGTGGCCTGCATCGCTGCTTGGGCTTTAATCCGGGCCGCTTCTAGCTGGCTGCCCGCCCGCTTCACCTCGCGGCTAAAGGTACCAAACCGATCGGTATTAAAATTCTGAGGCACGACAATTTGCAGTCCTAGTTCTTGCTCCAGCAGCGGTGCAATTACGTCTTCTTTGCGGTGCATCGTGGCTAAAACGGCAGTCCGACTCGCAAAAAACTCTAGGGTAGACATGGACTGATTCACTAGGTTTGTTGATAGCTGAACAAGTTGAGGAGTCTTTGCCTACGGTTCAATCACCGGATGTTGAACCTGATAGCCCACCTCCCGCAGCTTCTGATTAGAAACCCGCGCGTTGTAAGGGCGAGTACTAAGCTGAGCCGGATCCCAACGAATTGGGGGCAGGTTGTGCTTGCTAAAAATAGCGTTAAATAGCTCGCCAGTGGTGATTGGCTGATCCTGCACCAGGTTATAAATACCCTGAAGCTGCTGCACTCTGGCAAACTCAATCGCGCCCACAATGTCGTCTAAATGCACCCAGTTGCTGGCATCAGTGCCATCGCCCGCCCGCGTCGTGCCGGCAATCCGGCCAAAGATTTTCACCAGCTCTCGACCCGGACCGTAGATACCGCCCAAGCGCAACACGCAAACCTTGAGGCGATCGCTACTGGCGCTGAGCAATACCCGCTCGGTTTCGGCCAAAATTTCGCCATTTTCGTTGGCGGGTGCAATCGACGATTCCTCCGTCACCCAAGCGCCCTGATGATCCCCATAGACGGCATAGCTGCCGGTATAAATCACCTGCTCGACGCTGCTGTTTTGGCTGAGAAGCTGGGCCAGCGTTTTGGCCGTTGCCAGATAGGTGTCTTGATAGAGCGAACGATTGGGGGCACCCACGCTCAGCAACACCACCTGCTGATGGTGCAGCAATGCCTGAAGCCCAGAGGCATCTGTTCCCTGCACCACAATCGCCCGATCTGCCAATTGAGCTAGTTCGGGGATGCGTTCAGGGGTCGTGGTCGTGGCTGTTACGGTCAATCCCTGCTGCTGCCAGCATCGCGCCACTGCCGAACCCACATAGCCACAGCCGATAATGGTAACGTTCATCAAGCTCGTATTTCTTCTAGACCGATCACTTCATTACCTACCACGAATCAAGCGCCATGAATCAAGCTGCTGAGCGAATTGAATCTCTCAAAGCCGCGCTGACTGGAGCCATTGCTGCCACGTTAGTGAGTTTGGCAACTGTGAGTAGCAATGTCTGGATTCGCAACCGTCTAATCAATGACGATACCTGGCTGAGTCAGTTGCTGGATTGGTCCACCCTGCTTCATCTCGGCGTGGCTAGCATCAGCGGCTTTTTGTTTGGCGTCACCTATCGCTATATCGTGCGGCAGGATCAAAATTTTCAGCTTAAGTCTGGTGCGGTGCTGGCGTTTAGTCTAGTCCGGTGCTTACCCCAGCTCGAAACGAGGTTAGATTATGGGTCATTTAGCCTGGGATTGCTAGAGAGCCTGCTGTTGTTTGGCATTGCAGCCCTAATCCTCAATCGCCTGATGCAGCGGGGCTGGATCAAACCCTTTGCCGCTTAATTCGCTGCTCAAATCGGTCGTAGCTATCTGATCCTTGGTTCTTCGGTTTCTGTAATTGGCAAAATCATCGCTGTCTTCTGACATCCAATCCAACAGTAAGGGCAAACCCTTTGCCAAATAGTCTAGAGTGCAAGCATACAGAATCTATCAGCAAATGCTTCGCCCCTCTCCTTTACAAAAATCTGGCTCCAAATTCATGCCAAAATCCGCAAGTTCAACTACCATTCTGGGCATGTCTTTCCTGGATGGAACTCATCAAAGGTTGTCGTAGGCCACATGAAGTCAAATCAATCTCACTCCGCTGCTCGTTCTGCCGCTCCTGCCTCTGGTTCCGGTGCCCCTTCGGTGCCGATTTCGGTGTATCGAGAGCTGGCTGCCGAATTACAGGCCACAAGGGCAATGGTGGATTCGCTCAACAGCAAAAATCAGCAGCTTGGTCAAGAAAACCTGATGCTACGGCAGGAGATGCAGCGCGTCGTGCAGTCTGTACTGAGTCTACAGCCGTGGATTAATGCCGATCATGGCCTTTATCCGGTTCCGCCACGTCCTCCTCAGCAGGGCACCCCTTCAATGGCCGACCGCCCCACTTGGGAAGAAACAGCTGCCGCTTCCGCAATGGCCGCTCGGCTGAGAACCCCTGGAGAGCCGCAGGGCGAATGGTTGACCGAAGAAGCTGCCACGCTGCAACGCATCGAGCAAACGAAAGCAGCGAAAGGCTTGGGCGGTTTGTGGCTCACCTTAACCGTTTTGGTAGTAGTTTTGTCGGCCTTCGGAGCCGGGTTTATGATCATGCGTCCGTTTCTGCCCACCAGCAAGTAGGTTTGGCGTCGTTTCAGCCGGGGTAACGCTGGGTGACATCAGTTTCTGTTATGATCTAACACTTGCAGATACACGCTTGCGGATGGAGAGACCCCTATGGCTCGGATGTACTACGATGCTGACGCGAATTTAGACCTATTAGCCGGAAAAACCATTGCGATTATCGGCTACGGCTCCCAAGGCCATGCCCATGCCCTCAACTTAAAGGACAGCGGCATGAATGTGATTGTCGGACTCTATCCTGGCAGTAAGTCAGCAGCGAAGGCCGAGGCCGAAGGGCTAACGGTCAAATCCGTCTCCGATGCCGCCGCCGCCGCCGATCTGATCATGATTCTGCTGCCCGACGAGACCATGAAAACGGTCTACAAAAACGAGATCGAGGCCAATCTGAAGGAAGGTAACGTGTTGGCCTTCGCCCACGGCTTCAATATCCACTTCGCTCAGATCGTTCCTCCGGCCAATGTCGATGTCGTCATGGTTGCGCCCAAGGGTCCGGGTCATCTCGTGCGTCGTACCTACACGCAGGGCGAAGGGGTCCCCTGTTTGTTTGCGGTTTATCAGGATGCGTCTGGGCAAGCTCGCGACCGCGCAATGGCTTATGCTAAGGGAATCGGTGGCACTCGCGCTGGGATTCTGGAAACCACCTTCCGGGAAGAAACCGAAACCGATTTGTTTGGTGAGCAGGTGGTGCTGTGCGGTGGCTTGAGCGCCTTGATCAAAGCCGGATTTGAAACCCTGGTTGATGCAGGCTATCAGCCGGAGCTAGCCTATTTCGAGTGTTTGCACGAAGTGAAGCTGATCGTAGACCTGATCGTAGAAGGCGGCTTGGCTAAAATGCGCGACAGTATTTCCAACACTGCTGAGTACGGCGACCTGACTCGTGGCCCTCGCATTGTCACTGACGCCACCCGCGCCGAAATGAAGAAAATCCTGCACGAGATCCAAACCGGCCAGTTTGCGCGAGAATTTGTTCTAGAAAACCAAGCCGGCAAACCTGGATTTACCGCCATGCGCCGCCGCGAAGCCGAGCACCCAATTGAAGAAGTCGGAAAGGATCTGCGCGCCATGTTTAGCTGGCTGAAGAAAGCCTAATCAAGATTAGAAAAAATCAATTTCCTACTGTTTTCGGTAGGGAATCAGAGAGGCCAAGCGTGTTTTTTGCTTTGGTCTTTTTTGATGCTCTTTCTCACTTCCCTTATTCTCAAGCTTTCTGGTGAGAGAAGCAACGAAATCTACTCGTTCCTGTAGCAAAGTAATACACAATCAAATTACAACACTATTTACAATCAGTGACTCATCTTCGCTTTGATCAATACACTAAACAATTTCTCGATGAATTCCTCGCTCCCTTTGGTACGGTTGAACGCAGCTACGAAATACCGGGTGAACCCAAGCAGGTTGATCTCTACTTCATCCCCAATTCCCAAACTGAGTTGGCTACCCTCGGATTGCTAGGACGGATTGCGGCTACCCCTTGTCTGCTGGAACCCTATCGCAACCAGCCGACGCTGATCGAGGTTCGAATCTTGCCTGCCCAAGCTGCTGTAGCTACAGGCAGATGTACAACGGCGGACTGAGGTGCTCTCAGAGGCTAACCTACCTCGGCTTTGGATTCTCACTGCTTCGGCTTCAACAACGCTGTTGAGTGAATTCGGAGCTAGTTTAAGCAACCTGCTGGCTCAAAATGTTTGTCATGGGGCGGTACCGCTGAATACCGCCTGTTTCTAAAGCAAATTATGCTTTTGGCTGCTCCGCTCTGAGTTTTGTGGTAAGAGCTGAGATTAGATGCTCTGTGCGCTAATCTCAGCTGCAGCAGGACTGAATGGTTTGGCAGACTTGCGCTAATCTAGCCCGACTAAATTCAGGAAGTTCTTCAGCACATCCACATTCGCCAGAATCGCATAGGCAAAGACGGCACCACCGACGCCGCCCAAGAAGAAACCTGCAGCATACTCATCCCAACCTTCCTGGCGCTTCAGGGCTTCGGGCGGTCTGGGGGTGGTTAGGGTTGCCACGGGTGCAGGCGGATTTACAGCGGCGTAGAGGGAAATGGCCAGAGTCGAGATCACGACTAAGCCAATCGCCGAGAGCAGCGCTACTAGCGTTCCCACTTCCGTGAACCGTAGTGGATTGAACTTAGCAAACGGCCCCACCAACCAGTAGCCGTGAGCCAGACCCACTTCCAAGCCGCGTCGGATGGGGGACAGTCCTTTCCGGTAAGCTGGCAAATTATTAATAAACGCTTTGACTAAATCAGACGAGTTGATCGGCGTCGCCAAATTACCAACCTGCGGGTCACCTACGGAATGCACAACCTCACGGTTTCTCGGATCGCGGGGGCGCTCTTTCGAGCGATCAACCTGTTCAACGAATGTAGCCATATTTTCAACCAATCTGTAGGATTGCAGGCTATCTTAAGCATTTCTCTTCAGCAAACCGTCTGCCCCAGGCCGCAAACTAGTAGAAACAGGATTCCACTCTAGGGAAGAGCTGAAGTTGCGCCTCACCGTAGTCGCGATAACAGCCGCCAATTTCGGGATTTGCTGGCCTTGATCAATGGTCTTAGTCAATGGTCTTGGTCAATAGTCTTGGTTAAATTTGGACCGCTCTATTGCAGTTAGTGACAGTTAGCCGCTGCATCGGTCTGGGCACTCTAGCGGGTGAACGTTACCCCGCCCACGGGTTCTGTGTTTTATGTCTGATCCTTTGCCTGATTCTTTGCCTCATCCCCAAATTGCTGCGATCATTTGCACTCACAATCGAGCCTCCTATCTAGGGGCTGCTATCGATAGTTTACTGGAGCAAGAGTTCGCCGGTGAATTTGAAGTGATTGTAGTAGACAATGCTTCAACCGATGATACCAAGCAGGTGGTTGCAGACCGTTCTGGAGATCCTCGTCTGCGCTATGTTTACGAACCGATCACCGGGTTATCTGTTGCTCGCAATGCGGGTGCAAAACACACTCAAGCTCCGATCTTGGCCTATTTAGATGATGATGCGGTAGCAAGTCCCCAGTGGCTATCGGTCCTGTACGCCGCCTATGTTGCAAACGAAAAGCTAGCGATTGCCGGTGGTCGAGTTACCCTGCTCTGGCCCGAAGGTTGCCAACCGCCCCGCTGGCTCTCAACCGGATTAGCTAGCAATTTAGGTGCCTATGATTTGGGAAGATCGCCAGTTTTGATCGATCGCCCTGGCCTGACGCCGCGTGGTTTAAACTACTCGATTCGACGCTCATTCCTAGAGCAAGTCGGCGGTTTTGATGTCAACCTGGGTCGAGTTGGTAAAAGCCTGCTCTCGAACGAAGAACTGCACATGACCGAACTGGCCCTAGAACGGGGCTGGCAGGTGGCCTACTTACCCGATGCCCATGTGGCGCACCATGTCGCTCCCGAACGGTTGAATCAAGTGTGGTTTCTAAATCGAGGCTGGTGGCAAGGCATCAGTGAATGTTACCGTGAACAGCTTGCAGGACGAGCGGGGTTAGGCCAACTAACAAGAGGCAGTGAACGTTTACTCAGGGGTCTCTACCGTTCGCTCAAGTATTTGAATGATCCTGCTGCCCGGTTCGACAACTTGGCTTATGCCTATGGGCAAATTGGCTATCTCAAAGCGGCTGTTGCAGGAATGCTGAAGGCTAAATAAGTTTCAAGTTTTTATTCCACAAACCTAAACCATGAACAAAATTCCTGTTTCTGTATTGATTCCGGCCAAGAACGAAGAAGCGAATCTGCCGGCTTGTTTGGCCAGCGTTGCCCGTGCGGACGAAGTGTTTGTCGTCGATTCCCAGAGCACCGATCAAAGCGTGGAAATTGCCGAACGGTATGGCGCGAACGTGGTGCAGTTTCACTTCAATGGCCGCTGGCCCAAGAAGAAGAACTGGTCGTTGGAAAATTTGCCGTTTCGCAATGAATGGGTGCTGATCGTAGACTGCGATGAGCGGATTCCGCCGGAACTGTGGGACGAGATTGCCATCGCGATTCAAAATCCCAACTATGACGGCTACTACCTCAACCGTCGCGTTTACTTTCTAGGGCAATGGATTCGGCATGGAGGCAAGTACCCCGACTGGAATCTGCGCTTATTCCGTCATACCAAGGGCCGCTACGAAAACCTGAATACCGAAGAGATTCGCAACACAGGCGATAACGAAGTGCATGAGCATGTAGTGCTAGAGGGAAAAGTGGGCTATCTCACACACGACATGGACCACATCGATTTTCGCGACATGTTCCACTGGTTGGAGCGCCACAATCGCTATTCCAATTGGGAGGCGCGAGTGTATTACAATCTGCTCACCGGTATGGGAGAAGGTGGCACAATTGGCGCAAGTTTGTTCGGCGATTCAGTGCAGCGGAAGCGTTTTCTCAAGAAAATTTGGGTGCGACTCCCCTTCAAACCAACACTGCGATTTTTCCTAGCCTATGTGCTGCGTTTAGGCTTTTTAGACGGCAAGGCGGGCTACATCTACGCGCGACTGCTGAGCCAATACGAATATCAAATTGGCGTCAAGCTCTACGAGCTGCAATACGGCGGTCGTCTGAATAAGGTGGCTGATCTGGATCGAGTGACTGATCCGACTCCGATAGCTGCAACCCCTGCCTCGCTCGATCCCATTCCCCAGCCCGAAGCTTGATTGAACTCACCTATGACATTTACTAATTCCCAGCCGCCTTGCCTCAGCGATCGCGATCATCCTCAGTTCTGCTTCGATCCTAATGCTCCGGCCTTGGTCGATCTGCGGCACTATGATCAGTCCTGGTTTGACCGAGGACGACCCGGTGCAGTGATTTTACTGTGGTGGCTGGTGCAGGCAATTGTGTTTCCCTTGACGCCCCATGCGGCTCATCGTTGGCGGGTAGCGGTGTTGCGTCTGTTTGGAGCCAAAATCGGTGAGGGTGTTAGCATTCGTCCCACTGCCCGCATTACCTATCCGTGGAACGTCAGCATTGGCGACTATAGCTGGATTGGCGATGATGTGGTGCTCTACAGTCTCGACCGAATTGCGATCGGGCAGCACTGCGTCATTTCTCAGAAAACCTACCTCTGTACCGGTAGTCACCACCTCCAGGACCCGGCCTTTGGACTGAAAACCGCTCCGATTATCATCGGCAATGGAGCTTGGATTGCGACGGATTGTTTTGTTGCGCCCGGAGTGCAAATCGGAGCCAATGCGGTGATCGGGGCGCGCAGTACCGTTTTGCGAGACATACCAAATCAGCAGGTGTGCTGGGGTAGCCCCTGTCAGCCCCGCTATCTCAGGCAGATCTCGAATTTGTAACCCAGTTCTCTAGCCAGTGACCATACCAAGCAGCGCTTGATCTTGAGCCGACTGGCGCTTTTCGATCGGCACATAGGGCATGTTGCGGTCGCCAGTATAGATCTGAGTTGGGCGGAAGATGCGGTTCTCAGCCAACTGCTCTTTCCAGTGGGCCAGCCAGCCAGCGGTGCGAGCAATCGCAAACACCGGCGTGAATAAATCCGTCGGAATCCCCAGCTTGCGATACACCAGACCTGAATAGAAATCGACGTTGGGGTAAATGCCTTTGTGACCCAGACGCTCCTCAACGGCTTTTTCTAGGGCTACAGCGATGTCGTAGTACTCATCGCGGCCAAACTTCTCGAACAACTGTTCGGCTAGCTCCTGCAAAATAATCGCTCGCGGGTCCTTCACCTTATAGACTCGGTGTCCAAAGCCCATGATTTTGGCTTTTTTCTTGCAAGCAATCGTCCAGGTACGGCTCGACGTTATCAATCGAACCGATTTCCTCTAGCATCCAGATCACTTCTTCGTTAGCACCGCCATGCAGCGGTCCAGCCAGGGTGCCAACGGCTGAGGCAACCACGCCGTAGGGATCGGTCAGGGTGGAAGCGGTCACCATTGCGGAGAACGTCGAAGCATTGATGGTATGTTCCGCGTGTAGCGTTAGACAAACATCAAAAATATGGGCGGCCAGCGGATCGGGTTCCTGCTCCTTCAGCATGTAGAGGAAGTTGGCAGCATAGTCCAGGTCATCGCGGGGTTGCACCGGGTCATTTCCCTTCCGCATCAGTTGAAAGGCGGCTACCATAGTTGGAATTTTGGCCAAGAGCCGCACCACTGCATCGCGGATATAGACCGGGTTGTCGAGCGCGCGGCGGGAGTAGAACAAACCGAGGGCGGCGGCACAAGCTTGCAGCGCATCCATCGGATGACCACTTTCGGGAAAGCACTTCATCATGTCGCGGATGCGGTACTTCAAGCGCCGATGATAGCGAATCTCATGTTCAAACTCGACCAGTTCATCCTTGGAGGGGAGATGGCCCCAAATCAGCAGAAACGAGGTCTCTAGAAATGTGCTGTGGTGAGCCAGTTCCTCGATGCTGATACCTCGATACTCCAAAATGCCCCTTTGCCCATCGACAAAGCTGATGCTAGATTGTGTGACCGGAATCCCCTCCAGGCCGGGTCTGTATTCGCAGAACGTCATAATTTCACCATGTGCCCGAAACGATGTTGAACTGAGCGAATTAAATTAAGCGATCGCTGATTAAGATTGACAGGTTGATTTACCCATCTAAGCCTTACACATTCCCCTGCCTGGTTTTGTCTGCCTTGAACCAGTCTGAGTTTGTTGGTATGAGTCGGCATGATTCATTAGAGCTGTAGGTACCCCAGGAGGAAATGGTACCAGATGGCGCAACTCTCCAAACCGCTGCACCAGAAAACAACTGCTTAAATGTTCATGATACAAAGCCAGACCCGCTTGCGGCAGTTTAGCTGACCAAACTTAAGAAAGGGCTGACTCAGCAACCAGCTCAATTGGGATGGAGTGTCTTCGCCTTGGAAAGGGGTTTGGTTTTAGCAGCAGCCCGACTGGAGGTCGATTTGGTCGATTTGGCTGAGCGGGTCTGGGCCGCCTGAGCCAGGAGAGAATCGGCAAAGGCAATTGCTTCCTGGTCTGATTTGCCGCCCGCGATTTGAGCCAGTTCTTCGCGCCGCTGCTGTTCGTTCAGCAAGATCACGCGCACCACCGTTCTCACTTCGGAGTCGGGCTGGGCACCATTGGTGGCTGGAGCAGCATTTGCCTTTTTGGATTTGCCGCGCTTTTTGCCGTTGGGATCAATTACCTGCTTATCGACACGAAAGTGAGAATCGGCCATTGCCGCCACGATCGGCTGGTGGGTAACACACAAAACCTGATGCTGCTGGCCCAACTGATGTAGCTTTTCGGCAATCGCCTGCGCTACTCGACCCGATACCCCTACATCCACCTCGTCAAACACCATCGTACCCACGGCATCGACCTGCGAGAAGCAGGCTTTCAGTGCCAGGAGAAATCGACTCATCTCACCGCCAGAGGCGGTTTCCGCCAGGGGTTGCAGCGGTTCGCCGGGGTTGGGGCTAAACAAAAACGCCACCCGATCCGCGCCGGTCGCGTTGGGGGTGATGGGCGTAATCTCGACTTTGAACTGGACTTTGTCCATTGCTAGTGGCTTCAGTTCTTTTACCAGCAAAGCTTCGAGCTGATCAGCAGCCGATCGACGCAGTTCAGTGAGACGGGCACAGGCAGCTTCCAAAGCGGCTTGACGCTCTTGATAGTTTTTCTCCAGCACTTCCAGCGATTGGCCGCCACCGCTCAGTTCTTCCAAGTCCCGCTGGACTTGCTGACTGTAAGCAATCGCATCAGCCAGGGTAGGGCCATATTTGCGGCAGATCTGCTTGAGCTGGACGATTCGCTCCTCGACGGTCTGCAACCGCTCTGGATCGGTTTCCAAACTTTCGCCATAGGCGTTGATTTGCCGTCCGGCTTCTTCGACCTGCGCCAGCGCTTCGCTGACCATATCCAGAATCGGCTGCAACTGAGAGTCGTAGCGCAACATATCCGTCAGCAAATTCTCAGCTTCGCCCAACAAATCGGCACAGGCTGAGTCGCCGCTGTCGTTTTGGTAGAGCGCCTGATAGACCTGATAGCTCTGCTGCTGTAGCTCCACGCTATGGCTGAGCCGCTGGCGTTCCTGTTCGAGCTGGTCGAGTTCGTCGGGTTCGGTCAACTGGGCCGCAGTCAGTTCTTTGGCCTGATACTCGAATAAGTCGAGCTGCTGGAGGCGCTGTTGCTCAAACTGGCGTCGCTTTTCTAGGGCTTGCAGGGCTTGTTGGGTTACCTGGTAGGCGGCAGCCACTTGTTCCCGCTGCTGAATTAGGGCGATTCCCCCAAAGCCATCCAGCCATTCGCGCTGCAAATTGGGTTGACCGAGCTGCAGCGTTTGGCCTTGAGCTGTGATTTCCAGCAACCGGTCGCGCAAAAATTCCATCTGCTGTTTGTTCACCAGCACACCATTGACGCGGGAACGACTGCGCACATTGCCTCGGCCTGCCACCACTTCCCGACTGCACACCAGCGTCATGTCATCCACCAGCTCGATTTGCTGCTCGGATAACCAGGCAATCAGGGATGGATCGAGGTCAAAGGTCGCTTCAATCAGGGCACGTTCGGCTCCGGTACGAATAGCGCGGCTAGAGACCTTTCCACCCAAGGCTGCATCGAGTGCATCTAAAATAATCGATTTTCCAGCTCCTGTTTCTCCCGTTAATACATTGAGTCCGGCACCAAATTCCAAATCGAGTTGGTCAACCAGGGCAAAGTTTTCAATCTGAAGGGAAATCAGCATGAATCAATCACGACGGAGTAGTAGAGCCAAGACACTCATCTATCAGTTTAGTGGTTGACTTTGCTTTTCAATCACTCCTAAGGTGAAAGCGACAACCAGATCTAGCCCTGCCGCTCCTCTGCCCTTCAGCCTAGCCCGGTCTGGTCAAGACAAGACCCCACTGCACTGTTACAATACATTTACAATGCTTTACATATAATTAAGTCGGTTCTGCGGCAGGTTGAGGTTCGATTGAGGTCCGATCGGCAAGCTATCAGGAATCCGTACTGCGGCAGACTGGTTATTGCGCTAGCGTAGCGACCAGAACACAATCTGATTATGAGTAGAGTGAAAAGAGGGAGCGCAACCCCACTGTTTATTTAGATTATTCATAGATTATTCAGAATCGCTTTTTGGAATCTGCTTGATCGATATACCGGAGACTCAATGCAAACCCTATCTTCGTCTGATCCAGGCACCGAGCCAGTTCCAGGAATTGTAGTTGAAAGTGAACTTCATCCCGCTCCAGAGGAACACCTCAAATCGGTGCAGGTGAATGTGTTGGATCCGGAGGCGGTGGCACAACGGTACGATCCGGTGGCGATTGCCCAGCATTATCGGGGGCGGTTCCTGCAAGTCTGCGGCCGCATTCTTAGCGTGTTTTGGATTTTTTCTACGTTTATGGTGACCCTCTGGTGGGACCGGCGCACGAACTCGGTGGAACGCAAACAGCCGAAGCGAGCTGCTCAACTGCGCGAAATTTTGACGACGCTGGGACCGGCCTATATCAAAGTGGGACAGGCGCTTTCGACTCGGCCCGACTTGGTGCCACCTGCCTATTTGGAAGAACTAGCCCAGCTACAAGACCAGTTGCCGCCCTTCCCGAATGAAATCGCCTTTCGTTTTATCGAAGAAGAGCTGGGAGACTCGCCGGATCAGATCTATGCCGAACTGTCGGATCATCCGCTGGCAGCGGCGTCATTAGGGCAGGTGTACAAAGGCAAACTCAAGAGTGGCGAAACCGTAGCGGTGAAAGTGCAGCGTCCTGGTTTGGCGCAGCAGATTACGCTGGACCTCTACATTCTGCGGCAGCTTGCCGTGTGGGCCAACAAGAACTTCAAGCGCATCCGCAGCGATTTGGTCGGCATCATGGATGAGTTTGGTGCCCGCATTTTTGAAGAAATGGACTATACCCAAGAGGGGCGCAATGCCGAGCGATTTGCCCAACTCTACGGTCATTTACCGGATGTGTATGTACCGCGCATCTACTGGCAATATACCCAGCGGCGCGTTCTGACCATGGAATGGATCACCGGCACCAAGCTGACCCAACTCCAGGAAATTCGCGCTCAGGGCATTGATGCGGGCTACTTGGTGGATGTGGGCGTGCAGTGTTCGCTGCGGCAGTTGCTAGAGCATGGCTTCTTTCACGCCGACCCCCATCCCGGCAATTTGCTGGCCACGCCCGACGGTAAGTTGGCCTACCTCGACTTTGGCATGATGAGCGAGGTGAAGCCCTACCAGCGCTATGGCTTGATTGAAGCCGTGGTGCATTTGGTGAACCGCGATTTTGATTCGCTGGCGCAGGACTATGTCAAGCTAGAATTCCTGTCACCCGAAACCAACCTGACGCCGATTGTACCCGCTCTCGCTAGCGTGTTCGATAATGCCCTGAATGGCACGGTGGCAGAAATCAACATCAAGAGCATCACCGATCAGCTCTCGGAGATTATGTACGAGTTTCCGTTCCGGGTGCCTGCTTACTATGCGCTGATCATCCGCTCGCTGGTGACGCTAGAAGGAATTGCCATCAATGTAGACCCGAATTTCAAGGTGCTGAGCAAAGCCTATCCCTATGTAGCGAAACGGCTCCTGACCGACTCATCGCCGGAACTGCGCGCTTCGCTGCAAGATTTGCTGTTTAAGGATGGCCGGTTTCGCTGGAATCGGCTAGAGAATTTGCTGCGCAATGCCCGCAACAGCCCGGATTACGACATCAATCAAGTGCTGGAACAAACGCTGGAGTTCCTGCTGTCCGAGCGGGGAGCCTTCATTCGCGACAACCTAGCTGAAGAAATTATCAAAGGCATCGATGCGGCGGGGCGGAATGCCATCGAGCAGGTGCGGGCACAGCTCTGGGAATGGGCTGGACTAGAGCACCAGGCACCATTAGCCACTACTGAACCCAGCACGTTGGATCATGTGATGCGGATTATCGATCTGCTAAAGGAAACTCCTGGCTTTGATCCGATGCAGCTTGTGCCGCTGATTCCGCGCATCCTGGTAAAACCAGAAACTCATGAGTTTGGTCAACACATTGTCAATGGCCTCGCCCAACGCGCCGCCGCCCGCCTGATACGGGAACTGTTGTTGCGCACTGATCCAGACCTGCGTGGAGTAAATGATTATCGCACGCCTACAAAGACACCAGCGCTGCCCAGTAGAACTGCCCAGTAGAACTGCCTAGTAGAACTGGTTGATGCTTTGTCTCAAGGCGACCTGATGCTTGCGAGCCAGACGGACCAACGCCCGTCGTGCTTTGTCGTACAACCGGGCATCGGTGGGAAAGACAGTGGCCTTTCCCTGCACCGTCGTGTCTACAGTCACTCTGGCCAGTTCTGAGGCTTTCGAGGCTTGCTGATGCATGGCCGTCCGCACCACCTGCTTGAGCAGTTTTTCCACCCCGTCGGCTCCGACCCGTTGTCGCCATTTGGGCAAACTCGTCGGATGGCAGGGCAACTCGTGCTGAAACGTTTCTTCACCACAGAAGAACTGCCAGTAAGGATTTTCCTCCACGGAATGCTACCCCCGTAATACACAGGATTATTACGAGACGGTGTACCACCTGAACCCCAGTGAGCAACGTCTGAAAGAAGTGTATAAATCCAACCTTCGGGTAGCTCACTCACACTTCAACCTCCCAATCTTCGATCTCCAAACCATCCACACGGCTGGACTCGGTGGTGTTGTGCGTGATCAGGGTCAGGTTGTTTGCAAGAGCGATCGCGGCAATTTGCAGATCATAGGAGCCGATTGGGGTTCCTACGGTTTCTAACTGTGCGCGAATCGTTCCAAATGCCACTGCTGAAAGATCATCGAAAGGTAAGGAGGTGAATTGTCGCAAAAATGCTTGCTGCAATGCGAAATTTTGTTGGGGGTTCGCACTTTTCATCGCTCCATAAGCCAGTTCTGCCTTTACGACTGAGCAAGCAGCCATATCTTGAACTGGAGTATTATCCAGCCTCTGCCTCAGATTGGAATTTCTCCCCTTTAAGAAATAATGCAGGTGTTAGTATCCAACAAATATCTCATGCTAAAAGTTCTCGGTCAGGTTGCGTACCTTGGGGCTGTCTGATGAAAGTCTCATCTTGAATATAGCCATAAAACTCTACTAGCGATTGCTTAGGCTGAATGGACAATTTCTGAGGAGAAGCCGTCCGGGATTTTTGGAGCAAAAACTCAGCAAAGTCCAGAATTTCCTGCTGTTTGTCAGGCGATAGCGACCGCACCTTTTCTAAAATGGCTTGCTCAAGCGTCATGGTTTACCTCCTTGCCTACAACTCAACGACCTCTTCTCCCAATTCTGCCAGGATTCCATGAAGCTCTGCGATCGCCGCTTCCAGTTCAATCATGGCTCCCTGGGCAAGGGCAGCGGGTTCGGGCAATTCCTCAGTCCCGTTTTCGTCCTTATGCCGCAACCAGGCAATATCCAGGTTTTCGTTGCGATCGGCAATCCAACTACGAGTGAATCGACGAAACCGTCCCTGCTCGCTTGTGTCTTTGCGTTTAGCAAGACTGACAGGACTCCCTAGCGAATCATCGCCAAACGCTGCTTCAAACTCGGCAAAGTGCGATCGGGTGAGCTGGGTGCGCTTGCCAAACTGAGGCATATTGGCACGCATGTCATACACCCAAACCTCTTGAGTGTTTCCCTTCTCCTTTTTGCCTTGTGTGAAAAACAAAACGTTCGTTTTCACGCCCTGAGCATAAAAGATCCCCGTTGGCAGCCGCAAAATCGTATGCAGGTTGCATTTGTCCATCAGATCACAGCGGATTTGCTTGCCTACATTGCCCTCAAACAGCACATTGTCCGGTCTGCCCTTCCCGGTCAATCAAGTCGCTCCAGCGATACCCCTTTGGCAGTTGGGACTCATTCCCAGTCTCCTGCATCATCTTAAGGAACAGCAGGTAAGTCAGCTCAGTGACATATTGCAAGTATGTAACACCATCGTCCCGCAAGACGTTACATAGGTTCCATAGCTTTTGAACAATATCACTGGTGGCAGGCATAAACAGGGCGTGAATTAAGGAATAAACCGGTTCTGAAGTTGCAGATTTTGGAAATCTGCGTAATCTGAGGTGTTATTTGTAACCAGAATCAAATCATTCACAACAGCGATCGCGGCAATTTGCCCATCCACAAACGATGGAGTGCGTCCAGTACCGACTAGTCTGGCTCGTTCAACAGCATGCCAATTAGCCGCTTCAGAGTCGTAGGGCAAAATCACCAGTTTAGTTTCAACCTCCTCGTGTAAGTACGCCGCGATTATCTGTCGTCTTCTTGACTCTGGTAACCGTCGATAGCCAAAGAGCATTTCGTGATACACCACTGAAGCAGTCGATAACTCTTCACTTTGGTCAATCAGTCGCTGCATCACAGTCGAGTTTGGCTGAGGACGTAGTGGCTCTGAAAGAACATTAGTGTCCAAAAGAAATCGAGCCATCGTTATAAAGCAACCTCACGTCCCGGCGAGCGATCGCGCCCATCCTGAAACACCTCATCTGGATTGAGGTCCAGCATTTCAATTCCCCACCGACGGCGAAACTCAGCAAGAGACTTGCCAAAAGCGCCTTTGTTAGACGAAAGACGATCAAAATCCTCAACAGACAAAATAATTGCCACTCGTTTTCCCCGGCGAGTAATCTCAACGGGAGTGCCTTGCTCCGCCTGATGGATCAACTGGGCAAGCTGGTCGCGCGCTTGGGCAATGGAATACTGAGGGAAAGGGTCAGACATGGTCAAGAAATAGCTATCTAAACGGCTATTTAATCACAGGATAGCCAACACCACATCTGAGTTATTGTCAACTCTGGATATGGAGGCAACAGCGTCGAATTGAATTGAATGCCACTGCCTGTGCAGTCACACACCTTGTATTTGAATTTCAACCTTGCTGACCCCGGTCAACCATGTGTTCTAGTAAGTACCCTTATCAAAGCGAGTCAGGTGGATTGATCCTCCGAACCATTAATGTTGGACTTAAACTGAGCCGCCAGCGCTTCAAGTTTCTCTTTTTCTTGTTTCAGGTTTTCCTCTAGTTCCTGGATTTGCTCCCGACGAGCTTCCATCTCTAAAGCACGACGCTGCAATTCTTGACTCTTGAGCGTGAGCGACTGCCGCCATTGTTCGGCTCGCTGTACCTCTTCTTGCAGTAAGGCAGGACTAACACCTGCTCCCAGGTATTGTTCGATCAGCTCCAAAATCCAGGGGGTAGCGTCCTGCACCCTTTGCACCTGGCGTGAGGTCGTCAATTCCGCCAACAGCAGTGCCCCCTCAAGATAGCCATTTTCGGCAAACCCATCGGTGGAGCTGTCGATACAGAGGTCATTTCCCTCATCCGACACTACTGTCCAGGCATGTTCAGCCTTTTGCTGGGCAAGTAACTGTAGATAAGCTTTGCCCTCAGGATCGTTCCTTTTTACCTGAACCAGATGCCACATGATCGTGAAACGGGATTGATTGTTGAGAAAAGTATATCCTTTGATCCTGCTGCTTTGTGCGGCTGGGGTTCGCTCGGATCACTCGGATCAAGAGGACAGGCAACAGGATCGGGTGACGACATTTCACAGGAACAATCAGCTAGCGAATCGCAAAGTTTGTGCCTTAGCCTGACACCTCAGGATTGCAACGGTTTCAAGCGCTCCCTCAGGATTTCTGCCTGTTTCTCGGCTTCTGCTAACGCAGTTCTAGCATTTTGCACCACCTCAGCGGGAGCCTTATCCACAAAATTAGTATTACCCAATCGCTGCGACAATGCTGCAATTTCGGCTTCTACCTTGCTCAGATCTTTCTGAAGTTTGGCCTTCAGCGCATCCACATCTACCACACCTGCCAGCGGAATCACCACCTGCACGGTGCCCACTACGCCGGCAATTTGCTGACCAGCAGCCGATTCACCAGAAGATGGTTGAGATGGTGGCGGAGAGACGGCCGGCGGCACGGGTACCACGGTTGTGGGGATCGGCGGCTCTACCGGCATGGGTTGGGTTGTGAAATTGCCTCGGATTTGCTCGCGGGCCTTATTAATTTGCTCGCGGAGTTCCTGCCGCATTTCGGCTCGGCTGAGGAACCGGTAAATAAACCAGGCAGTGTAGCCAGCCCCAATCAGCTTCAGCAAGGGCGAAATCAGGATCAGATCATCGACAGCTCCCACAACGGCCAGCAGAATTTTGGCACCAATCAGCAACAGCACAAGGTAACCCACCGTCACGGCAGCTCGTTTGTAGACGGCTTTGTTGCTGTCAGGCGGAGTGCCAGAAAAAATCTGCTGGCTAGAGGACTCCACAGGAGCGGCAGCGTCAATGGGTGGTTCTGCTGCTCTAGCTGCTGGTTCAGACGGGACGGGTTCTGCATCGGTTGGACAATTGATTGTTAAGTCCTCCACCTTGGCTAGGTCCTGGATGTAGGTCTGCCCAGCGGTGAGAATTTGCCGTTCCTGCTCGTCTTCGGTTTCTAGGAAGGTTTGGATTTTCACACCCGGTTTGATGTCGGCCTCGGCCCGCAGGTTGCGAATCGTGCGAATCGTGGCAATCAGCAGATCAAAGCGCTGCTCTAAATCGGGATCAATCAGGGTCGTATCTGCTTCGGGGTAAGCTTCCAGAGCTAAACAGCGCTCCTCGCCGGTCTGGGTCAGTGTATGCCAAACCTCTTCAGTAATGTGGGGCATAAACGGATGCAGCAGCTTCAGGATGCCTTCGAGCACATAAGCCAGCGTCTGTTGAGCCACCTGTCTAGAGGTCGGATCTGCGTTCGCTTGCAGCCGTGACTTGACCAGCTCGATATACCAGTCGCAAAAGTCGCCCCAGATGAATTCGTACAGTCCTTTAGCCGCTTCTCCCAAACCGTAGCTATTCAGCTCTTGGCGGGTCTGCTGTACTACCTGGTGATAGCGCGATAGAATCCAACGGTCGCTCAGCTCTAGATTGGCAGGATTGGGTTGGCCGAGCTGGGTCGGGGTTTTGCCGTCCAGGTTCATCATCACAAACCGAGAGGCGTTCCACAGCTTGTTGGTAAAGTTGCGCGAGGCTTCGACGGACGCGGATTCATCAGTTTTGCGGTTATATTCCAAACGGATATCCTGACCGGCGCCGGCCACTTCTTTGACTAGGGTATAGCGCAGCGCGTCGGTGCCGTATCTGTCGATCAAAATCAGCGGATCGATACCATTATTGGCCGACTTAGACATTTTCTTGTTGTTTTCGTCCCGAACCAAACCGTGGATATACACAGTGCCAAACGGCATTTGTTCAGTGAAGTGAGCTGCCAGCATGGTCATCCGCGCCACCCAGAAAAAGATGATGTCAAAGCCAGTTACGAGCACGGTGGTGGGATAGTAGCGCTCCAAATCGGCGGTTTGCTCCGGCCAGCCCATCGTCGAGAAGGGCCAGAGTCCTGAAGAAAACCAGGTGTCGAGTACGTCGGGGTCTTGCTCAAGCTGCACAGTGTTGCCAAATTGAGCCACGGCCTGCTCGCGGGCTTCGGCTTCGCTAGTGGCCACAAAGAAGGGCGTCTCGTCAGTGATTTCGCCGTTGGATTCGCTGACGGCATACCAGGCAGGAATCTGATGGCCCCACCAAAGCTGGCGGGAAATACACCAGTCGCGCAAACTCACCAGCCAATCGCGGTATACCTTGGTCCAGCGTTCTGGCACGAATACGGGTTCGCCTTTGTTGTCGAGGAAGTCCAGCGTTTTGTCAGCCAGGGGCCGAATTTTGACAAACCATTGGGTCGAGAGCAGCGGCTCCACTGGCACCTTGCCCCGATCGCTGTAGGGCACCGTATGCTTGTAGTCTTCAACTTTGACCAAAACGCCTTCCGTCTCTAGGCGCTGCACCACGTTCTTGCGGGCCTTGAACCGATCCTGGCCTTCAAACTCACCAGCATTCTCGTTCAGGGTGCCATCTTTATTCATGATGTTGATCATGGGCAGGTTGTGGCGTTTGCCCATCTCGAAGTCATTCGGATCGTGAGCTGGGGTCACCTTGACGCAGCCGGTGCCAAAGGAGGCATCAACATACTCGTCGGCGATAATTGGAATCTCCCGATTCATGATAGGCAGCAGCACCGTTTTACCCACAATCGCCTTGTAGCGCTCATCGTCGGGATTCACCGCCACTGCCGTATCGCCTAGCATCGTTTCCGGTCGAGTCGTTGCCACTTCTACATAGCCGGAACCATCGGTAAGCGGATAGCGAAAATGCCAGAGATGGCCGTTGACTTCCTGATTTTCCACCTCTAGATCCGACACTGCCGACTGGCTGGCCGGACACCAGTTGACCATATATTTGCCGCGATAAATTAACCCCTCGTCGTAAAGCTGCTTGAAGGCAGTTAGCACGGCTCGCGACAAGCCTTCATCCATCGTGAATCGCTCCCGCGACCAGTCCACCGAGACACCCAGCTTACGCAACTGCCCCACAATCGTGCCGCCCGATTCCTCTTTCCATTCCCAGGCGCGCTTCAAAAAGGCGTCCCGTCCTACGTCATAGCGCGTTTTTCCCTGCTGGCGCAGCTCCTTTTCTAGCAGAGTCTGCACGGCGATACTGGCATGGTCGGTGCCGGGGAGCCAGAGCGTATTGCGCCCCAACATGCGGTGATAGCGCACCAGCGTATCGATCAAGGCATTTTCAAAGGCATGGCCCATGTGCAGGCTACCCGTGACGTTGGGCGGCGGAATCACGATGCAGTAGGGGTCGCCTTCGCGGTTGGGATTGGCCTTGAAGACCTGTTTGTCCTCCCAAAAGTGTTGCCATTTGGCTTCGGTCACTGCGGGATCGTACTGGCTGGCGAGGGTGGGAATCGCTGCGGTCATGGGTTGATTGGGTAACGAGAACGCTTCTTAGTATCTTAGTAGTTTATTAAAAAAGCTTTTACTTGACGCGGGCAGCAATAATCTGGTCCATGGTGGGAACCTTAAAGCTTATTGTTCATTGGGGCAGCCATCATTTTATATGGATCACCACCAGCAGGAACTCCGTCATGCTGCGGCTCAGGCCTTCATTGCCTCTCTGGATCAGCTTGCGGATTGCTTCGAAGACCCCACCGCACCAGTATCTAACCAAACCCTGAACCAAGAGCAGCCTGCATCAACTGTGGTTAACGCTGCAGTAACCGAAACCTCTAGTTTGCAGGCGTTAGAAGCAGCAGCAGCGGATATCGAAGCTTTCATGCAAGCAAACGCCACTCTTAGGTGCAACCTTCTCGCCGAGTAGCAGATTGGTGAAAGCTCCAGTGCACTGGAGTGTACTTTTTCAATTAGTTCGCACTTCAGCGGACCTCACAGCTCAGCTTGTAGGGCCAGGATCGCGTCTTTAAAACCCTTAGGCTGGTATCCCAAACTATAGGCCAGTTCACTATTGAGTGAGGCATCGGGCGGTCTGGGAGCTGCCATTTGAACATCGGCCTGTCGGCAAGGGTTGAGCTGATCGATCGGGAGCCGCAACACCTCGGCCAGGATACAGCCTAACTGATAACGCGAGAGTCGTTCGATGCCGCCTAGATGAATAATTCCCTTGACGTTAGCCAGCGCCAGAAAAATTCCCTGAGCTGCATCCATGCCGCTGACTGGATTGCGAATTTCGTCGGTGAATAGATTAATCGACTGTCCGGCTCGCAGCATTTTGATCCAAGGTTGAATGAAACTGCTAGCCGTGGGAGCAACGCCAAACATCAGCGGCATTCGACAAATCACGACACCAGGACAGCGCTCCTGCATTCCTACCTCTGCTGCCACTTTGTGCTCACCGTACCGGTTGATCGGGCAGACTGGGTCGGTCTCACGGTAGGGCGGATTCAACCCATCAAACACCTGCTCTGACGAGGTAAAAACACAGGGAATTCCAGCTTCGGCACAGAGTCCCGCCAGTTCCCAAGACGCAACTACATTGATGCGGTAGGACAGGTCTGGATCGGACTGACAGGCATTAGGGCTAGACAGAGCGGCAATGTGCAGCACTGCATCGGGCTGCACGGTTTGCATTACCTGCTTAATGGCCTGATAGTCGGTCAAATCCAGCGGCAGCAGGGTAACGCCGGGAACCTCACTGGGATGGGTGTGGTAGGTGCCGTAGAGTTGCCACTGGGATTGGGCGAGCTGGCAGAGATGCCATCCTAGAAAGCCGCTGGCTCCGGTCACAAGAAGCTTTTTCATCTGGGCTGGGGGTTCATTTGAGTTGATTTAATTTAGTTGGAGATAGAATAATACGGACGATCTGAATAAACTGCTAAACTGGCTCTTAACACCAGATGTACCGTATTTTGGCTTTCTATTGCCTCTCCATCTAGCGGTATCGGAAATTTTCCGGTTCCAATGCTTGGTCGCAATTTTCGATTCAGTTTCGTTATTCATGAACCAGTTGCTGCACCCACATTTTTGAAGGCTGTTTTCCATGAAACCCAGAGCGACCCATCCCTTCACGCTGATTCATCGGTATCGTTCTGAAAAGCTGCTCCTGACTCTGGTGTGTTTGGGGCTGTTAACGGCTTGCGTTGCGCCTCCCCTCTATGAGGATGAAATGCTGTCTCAGCCAGACGCGGCGGCTGACCCCAATGCGGCAACCTACCCTCCCCAGCCTAGCCCATCGGCGAGCGGCACGGAAAGTCCTGCGGCTGAATCCTCCCAGTTTGCCTTTCCCTTGCCCACCTGCGGCGATCGCACTTCTGAACCGAGCGGCACCTGGTATTCCGTGTTTGTAGATGGTGGCAACATCGAAGAAATTCGCTCCCAATACTGCGGGGATGCCATCAGCGCCACCCGTGACAAAAGTGGCATTCCTACGGTTCAAGTTGCTAGCTTTACCAGCTATGCCAAAGCCTTGAGTTTGGCCAAAGCGGTTGGCGGTGTAGTAGAGCAAACTACCCAGCCGTCTCCCAATCCAGCTCAGCCAGGGACGCAACCCCCTGCAAATCCACTGCCTCACCAAGCAGGCAGCCCGGCTCAAGTGGGACAAACCGCCTATCTAAGCGCCAGCGATCCCACTGCCCCGATCAATATTCGCAGTAGCGCTAGTACTGAGGCTGATATCCAGGCAACTGGCATTGTAGGAGAGCGGGTTCAGATCTCGAATCAGGTTCAAGGCAGCGATGGCTACACCTGGTATGAGGTGCGGTCCGAGTCCGGGGCTGCCGGATGGGTGCGGGGGGATCTAGTCGCAGCCCAACCGCCTGCGGTCCAGCAATCTCCCGATCCGTCTGCTCCTCGTAGAACTGCCCCGATGCCAACCCCCAACTCACCAAACTACAGCCAGCCTCCGTATTCTCAGCCACCCTACTCTCAAGCACCTCCTGCCCAGTCGCCCCCTGCCCAACCGCCCTACACCCAACCGCCCTACTCTCAAGCACCGAACTCGCCGCCGCCTTACCCCCCTTCCTACGCGCAACCCCCTATTCCCAACCCCCTTATCCACAGCAACCTCCAGACAATGGTATGCCGCCTTATGGCATGGGTGGCAGCGCGGTTCTAACTGCTAGAGATCCAGGCTCTGCGATCAACATCCGAGAATATGCTAGCCCCAACTCGCGAGTGCGACGAATGGCGGCTCCGGGGGAACCCGTGCAAATCTTTGGCAGTGCTCAGGGCGAGGATGGCCATATCTGGTATCAGGTTGGAGTCGGCGGCGGTATGGGCTGGGTGCGGAGCGATCTGGTAGCACCCAACTAGCCGAGCCGTGGAGCCTAATTTACCTGAAATGACACGTAAAATGGGTAAGTGTGAATTACGCCTAGCTGCTCTGTTAACTATCCTGTGAACAAATCCTTTCGGCACCTCGACACAATTACGGCGCTGTTTGTCACTGTTTTGCTGATTTCCAACGTAGCCTCGACCAAGATTGTGGCATTTGGCCCCTTGACCTTTGATGGGGGCACTATCTTATTTCCGCTCAGCTACATTTTTGGCGACATTCTCACCGAAGTCTACGGCTATGCCCGCTCCCGTAAGGTGATCTGGATTGGCTTTTGTGCCGCTTTGCTGATGTCGCTCACCTTCATGATCGTAGGGGCCTTGCCGCCTGCCCCCGACTGGCCGAACCAAGAGGCATATGAAAAGATTCTGGGTCTGACGCCCCGCATCGTGATTGCTAGCCTCGTAGCCTACTTTGCGGGCGAGTTTTCCAATTCCTTCACCCTGGCCAAGCTGAAGCTAATCACCAACGGCAGACAGCTTTGGCTGCGCACGATTGGCTCTACCCTAATCGGACAGGTCATCGATACGGCTCTGTTTATTCTGATTGCCTTTACCGGCGTGGTGCCCAATAGTCTACTCTGGACCTTAATTGTCTCGAATTATTTGTTTAAGTGCGGCGTCGAGATTCTGTTTACCCCAGTCACCTATGCCGTCACGGGCTGGCTGAAGCAGCAAGAGCGAGAAGACTACTATGACCGCCATACCAATTTCAATCCCTTCCGGCTCACGGGGGCAGGTCGCTAGCTAGTGATCGCCGAAACGCATGGCATAGAATGAAGTTTAGTAACATTCAGTGAGTGAGTCACGTGACAGTCAAACCAGAGTGGTTGCGGGTGAAAGCACCGCAGTGGGAGCGAGTTGGTAACGTTAAAGGCATTTTGCGCGATCTGGGGCTGAACACGGTTTGTGAAGAAGCCTCCTGTCCCAATATTGGTGAATGCTTCAATGCCGGAACTGCCACATTTCTGATCATGGGACCGGCTTGTACCCGCGCCTGTCCTTATTGCGATATTGATTTTGAGAAAAAGCCCAAGCCGCTTGACTCAACCGAACCCACTCGACTGGCGGAAGCCGTGCGGCAGATGAACCTGAACCATGTGGTGATCACCTCGGTGAATCGGGATGATTTGGCTGATGGAGGCGCATCTCAGTTCGTCGAATGTATTGCTGCGGTGCGGGTGGTTTCGCCCCAAACCACGATTGAAGTATTGATTCCAGACCTCTGTGGCAATTGGGACGCTTTGGCAATGATTTTGCAGGCCAAGCCCGAAGTGTTGAACCACAATACCGAAACCGTACCACGCCTGTATCGCCGCACCCGTCCGCAAGGAGACTATCAGCGCTCACTGGATCTATTGCGGCGGGCACGGGAGATTGCGCCTCGGATTTACACCAAATCTGGAATTATGGTCGGTTTGGGGGAAACCGATGCTGAAGTGCGGCAGGTAATCCAGGATCTGCGGACGGTGGATTGCGATATTTTAACCATCGGCCAGTACCTCCAGCCCAGCGCCAAGCACTTAGGCGTGCAGGAATTCGTTCGTCCCGAACAGTTCGACGCTTGGCGGCAGTTTGGTGAATCATGGGGGTTTTTGCAGGTGGTGTCTTCGCCGCTGACGCGCAGTTCCTATCACGCTGAGCAGGTGAGAGTGCTGATGCAGCAGCATCCGCGTGGGTGAACCTAGACCAAGCAGGATTAAGAGCTTACTTCGAGCTTTATAGTTTTTTCCTCTTGCCAACCAAGCTGTTGATAACATCAGAGCAGTCTTGTACCAATCAGTTACCAATCAGTAATACTGACATGCCGTCAGAAAAACGCAATTCGCAATTCGCAATTGTGAAATCTAGCTGCTGCATCAATTACTGTACCGATCGATGGCATCTGATGCAGAATCGGCTTTGCAGGGAATTGGTATGAGTAGTTCCCGATGAAACTGTTGATGACAACATTAGAAAGTATGAGCAACTTCACCTCCCGTCTTGGTTCTCGTTCTTCACTCCCAGCTTCGCTGCCTATGTTTGGGAGTAGCCCCAGTTCAGCTCCCCTGAAACAACGCCAGCAACGCCTTGCTAAATCCTTGGCCTTTAGACCCTATCGTCTTCAGGATGGCCCACAGACCAGCACGGGGGTTAAACGCTTTCAGGGCGTCGGCAGCCTGGATCGGCGAGATCGGCTCGACCCGAATGCCAGGAAGCGTTACTACTACGAAGACTGGTCCCTACCAAGGAGCGCGAGAGTTGGACAGTTGGTAGAAGTCAGCCTGCGGTCTCGTAAGTTCGATTCCTATCTCTACTTGGTGGGAGGTCGCAGCCGCAGAGGCAGGCTCCTCTTGAGCGGTTTCAACACGCGCTTTACCGATGGTAGTGATTTTCTCAGTTCCGACTCACGACTGGTTTTCACTGTCAAACCAGGTGTGCAGTATCGATTGCGGGTTACTAGCGAAAATCCGCGAGCCACGGGACGCTATACCATTAATTTTCGGGTCTATCCAGCATCTTCCAGCGAGTTTGACTTTTTCTACGGATCGGGCTTAGTGGATGCAGGATCAGCCGTAGCTAGAGCAGTTAATCGTCCTGCTTTCCGCACCAATGCCCTATTGGGTGGCGATGATTGGGGACGGGATCTGGTGCAAGCTCCTGCAGTTTGGGAACAAGGGTTCACCGGACAGGGAATCACGGTGGCGGTGCTTGATTCTGGCGTTGATTACACCCATTCTGAATTAACGAACAACATCTGGACTAACTCAAAGGAAATTGCCGCGAACGGAATTGACGATGACCAAAACGGCTATATCGATGATGTGCGTGGTTGGGACTTTCTCAGCAATGATAATGATCCTAATGATTTACCCACCGATGGACATGGTACCCACGTAGCCGGAACGATCGCGGCTGCTCGCAATGGTACCGGCGTCACCGGCGTAGCTCCCGATGCTAAAATCATGCCGCTGCGCGTCTTTGACGAAAACTCAACGATTGACGACCCAACCTTAAATCTCAATGTTATTCGTGGTATTGATTACGCTATTAACAATGGTGCCAAAGTGATCAACCTCAGCCTGCGCAAGGCAATTCGCTACGATTTTGAGCTGGGGGCAGCGTTGCAACGGGCCGCTCAAGCGGGGGTAGTGGTGGTGGTTGCATCTGGCAACGACCGGATTAACGAAGGTATGGTGCAACCCTCAGAGCTAGCATTCCGCGCCATGATCAACAATCTGGGAATTGCCGTTGGGGCCGTGAATCGAGAGCAGCGAATGGCACTATTCTCCAATCCGGCTGGGCGATCTCTGGGCAATTTTGTAGTGGCTCCGGGGGTGGCCGTTCGTTCTACTCTACCGCTGGAGCAATTTACTGAATTTAATGGCACATCAATGGCGGCTCCCCATGTGTCAGGAGTAGCCGCCCTGCTGCTGAGCGCTAACCCTAACCTAACTCCCAGCCAGGTTTACAGCATCTTGACCCGGACGGCTAACCCACGCAATGTTGAGTTAAATCCCTAGACCTTAAATTGCCAGATAGGTATAGCGACTGAGACTACGTTCATAGTTTTGCAGTAAGAGCTGGGATTCCTGCAGAGTAATCCGGCTCTCCTGCAAAGCTTGTTCGGTACGACGGCGAATGTTTTCCACCAGATCTTCAGAATCGTACTGCACATAGCCCAGTACTTCGGTCATGGTATCGCCCTTAACGACATGCTCAATCTGGTAGCCTTTGGGCGTCAGGGTGATGTGGACCGCATTGGTGTCGCCAAACAGGTTGTGCAAATTGCCCATGATTTCCTGATAAGCTCCGTTGAGGAACATTGCCAGGTAGTATGGCTCGTGAGACTGGGTGTCATCGCCTTCTTTGCGCTTGAGCGGATGCAGTTCCAGCACGTACTTGACATCACGTAAATCGATGAACTGATCGATTTTGCCGTCGCTGTCGCAGGTAAGGTCAGCTAAGGTGGCGCGACGAGTTGGTTCTTCGTCTAGGCGATGGATCGGCAGGATTGGAAAGAGCTGATCGATTGCCCAGCTATCAGGAGCCGATTGAAATACAGACAGATTGACGTAGTAGATCGATGCCATGATCTTTTCTAGGTCTTCCAGGTCATCGGGGACATACTCCTGCTGCCGGACAATTTCCAGAATTTTGGCACAGCAGGCCCAGTAGAGGCGTTCAGCGCGGGCGCGATCGGTGAGGCTGAGGTAGCCAAAGCCAAAGATACTCACCGCTTCTTCTTTGAATTGGGTGGCATCGTGATAGGCTTCCTGGTAGTTCTCGACGCTAATCGACTGGTAGGTTTCGTAGAGGTTGCGAATCACCAGCGGATCCTTTTCGTGGGGCGGTTCCGGCAGTTCTGGCAGCACATCGCTTGTCCCCAGCACATCAAACACCAGCACCGACTGATGAGAAGCAATCGCCCGACCGCTTTCACTCACCAGTGTGGGAACCGGCATATTCCGCTCTTCGCAAGCTTCCTTGACTTCTGCGACTACATCACTGGCGTAGTTCTGCATGCTGTAGTTTTTGGACGCATAGAAGTTGGTTTTGGAGCCGTCGTAATCGACTGCGAGGCCGCCGCCTACATCTAGATATTTCATGTTTGCGCCCAGATGAGCCAGCTCGACGTAGATTTGGCTAGCTTCGCGGATCGCCTCTTTGATCACGTTAATTGCCGAAATCTGGGAGCCAATGTGGTAGTGCAGTAGCTGTAAACAGTCGAGCATGTCGGCGGCCCCTAGCTTCTCCACCGCCTGAATAATTTCTGGAATCGTGAGGCCAAACTTGGCCCGATCGCCAGCTGAGGTACCCCAGCGGCCAATTCCTTTGGCACTCAGCTTGGCCCGCACCCCCAAAATCGGCTTCACACCCAGTTTGTGGGCTGCTGCGATCGCCAGATCGACCTCTTCCACCTGTTCCAGCACAATAATCGGCGTATAGCCCAATCGCTGCGCCAATGTCGCCGTTTCGATATATTCGCGGTCTTTGTAGCCGTTACAGATCAGTAAGGCTCCGGGTGTGTCTAATGTAGCCAGCGCAATCAACAATTCTGGTTTCGATCCGGCTTCTAAGCCAAACTGATAAGGCTTACCAAACCGCACCAAGTCTTCTACCAAATGGCGCTGCTGATTGCACTTGACTGGAAATACGCCCTTGTAGGTACCGGGGTAGTTGTAGCGGGCGATCGCTCTGGCAAAACAGGCATTCAACCGTTGGATGCGGTCTTCCAAAATATCCGAGAACCGAATTAGTAAAGGCAAACCCAAATTTCGCAGCTTCAGCGCGTTGACCAGTTCAAACAAATCTACCGAACCGCCTCGATCGCCCTGTGGAGAAACCGTGATATGACCCGCCGCGTTGATCGAAAAATACGGCTCGCCCCAGCCCTGAATTCGATAGAGCGCTTCGCTATCTTCGATCGTCCAGCGTCGCTTTTCTTCCTGCCGGTCTGTTTCCTGCCGCGTCGCTGCTGTCGGGGCTGCCTGATCCGAACGGGACACCGATGCAGTAGATTGCTCAGTAGACTGTTCAGCAGCCGTGCCATTCCTGATGGCGGGTCCGATCGATTGTTTTGCCATTCTTTGCGTTGTCACCTCAGAATAATTGCCCGAAATGCTAGTTTATCGTATTCATTTGGTTGCTGTGGGTAGTGAGGCCAACAGGATTCCGGCTTTTCAGTCTTTTCTTTTTCAGCCTTTTCTTTTTCAGTCTTTGTGAATCCGATTCGTGCGTCGTACTAACCAATAGCTGATCGACAGGGTAAAAATCGCTACCGCTAGGCCAATTAACTCCAAACCAGAGAGTTTGCCAAAATCAAAAATCACGATCTTACGAGCAACTGCCGTCAGGGCAGTGATAATTACCAGCTCAATCCGAATGCCGCTACCGCGCAAATAGGCCGTAATATTTTCCAACACCTCTAGCGCGATCAAGATATTCAGAAACGCGCCAAAAATCTCGATCAAGGTGGTTGAGAAAAACCCATAGGGTGGCTCTGCAAATAGCTCCTGAAATAAAACCAGCCCCAAATCGGCCAAGGCCACCAGCAATACGCCAATCATCAAGATTGACAATAGTTTGGCAACCAGAACTTCGACTTTCTTGATCCGGCCCAGAAAGGATTCGTTGCTGCTAGGGGATGTAAGTTGTTGAATGAATCGTTGCAAAAGCCGCATGGACAACTGAGCAGGACGAAGATGTTGTCCCAACCTCCCAATTTTTAGAATAGTTGGGTTGGGCAAATCCGAGTGCATCTAGCTCAAAGTTCATCCAAAATCCTGTTTCACCATGTCTATTTCACGTTCCATCAGCCCAGAGCAAATCAAACAGAAAGCGCTAGAGTTGGGCTTTCATAAGGTGGGAATTGCGGCGGTGGAGGAGTGGAGGGGTGAGGGAGGTGAGGGAGGTGAGGGAGATGGAGAAGGTGAGGGAGGTGAAAATCCTAAGTCCTTCGGTTTTCTGGCAGACTACGGTAACGAACGAACTGCGGCAACAGACTCGCTAAGTGCTTCGTACTTGCTTCGCGAACACCAGCATGTAGCGTACTCACGGGGCTTGGACAATCCATCCCCCCCATCTCCCCTAGAAACCTGGCTAACCAGGGGCTACCACGCTGACATGGACTGGATGGCGAACCCAAGGCGGCGAGATATCCGGGCCGTGATGCCGTCGGTGCAGTCGGTGATTTGCGTGGCCTTGAACTACTACACACCGCACCAGCGTCCAGATGAGGAAAGGAAGCGTGAAGGAAGCCCCTATGCCAAAATTTCTCGCTATGGCTGGGGCCGCGACTATCACCGAATTTTGCACAAAAAACTGAAGACCCTGACGCTATGGCTCACGTCGCAAGGCCCAGACACTGAACCGATTGAAGCGCGCTACTATGCGGACACTGGCCCGGTACAGGATAAAGTTTGGGCCGAACGGGCTGGGATTGGTTGGATCGCCAAGAACAGTAACGTGATCACCCGTGAGTATGGCTCTTGGGTGTTTTTGGGCGAAGTACTGACCAATCTAAAGCTGACGCCAGATCGACCCCATACCCAACACTGCGGCACCTGCACCCGCTGTCTGGAAGCCTGTCCGACTCAGGCGATTACCCAACCGTTTGTGGTAGATGCCAATCGCTGCATTGCCTATCACACAATCGAGAATCGAGCCGAAACCCTGCCGCCAGAGATCGCTCAGCGAATGCAAGGCTGGGTCGCGGGCTGCGATATTTGCCAGGATGTCTGCCCCTGGAATCAGCGCTTTGCGCAGGAAACCGATGTGGCCGAATTTCAGCCCTATCCCTGGAATGTGGCACCTACTCTGGACGAACTGGCCCAGCTCAGCGACGAGGAGTGGGAGCGCCGATTTCCTGCCTCAGCTCTGCGCCGAATTAAGCCTGCCATGCTGAGACGCAATGCCCGCGCTAATCTAGATGCCTCAACGTCGAGTGAGTCGAGTTAGCCGTCCTGGTGGGTGAAGCAATGGGTATGGCTCGGTGTGGAACTGGCGTTAGCGCTGATTCAAAAACCGGCCTGCTAGGGACATGGCATCGCCCACATCTACGTCACCATCGCCGTCGGCATCGAGGAAGCTGTCTAGCACGGAATTGCTGCCTGTGGTGTTGGCAGTTGGGGCATTCGCAGTCCGGGTCGTGGAACCCTGCTTCAACAGATTCAGCACAATCGGCACCAGAATCGGCAACAGGGCAATCACCTGATCGGCACTAATGCCGGTGCGCTGAGCCACGGCATCGGCCACTTGGCGCTGCTGGGCAGGAGAAAACAAAGCGTCTAGGGCACCTAGGCTGGGACTCGTGCCGCCATATTGGTTCACAATCGCTTCGGCTCTGGCATTGCCGCCTGCGTCGCGCTGTTGCTGGAGGGCCGAGCGAACGTAGCTGCCCACCACCGACATTGCCGTTTGCGTGGTCGATGGATTCAACCCTTGTCGATTTGATAGTTGCTGCACGGTGTTAAGAATCGCACCCAGCTGATCTGGGCTAGCCTGTTGATTCGGATTGTTGACCGCGCTAAGGATTTGATCAAAAAGTCCCATGATTCCAGATTTACTAAACTTGAGCAGTAGATCGATTTGATGGCGAGAGAAAAGACGGGTCAAGCAGGCACTTTGGTCACTGGGCGTGCTCTTCCCGTCTCTATCACAGTGATGGACTAATTACGAACCTAGGGAGCTAACCAACCGTAACCTGGCTGGTATCAACCTCGGTAGCACCATTTACACCGCTGGCAACTCTCACAGCCTTATCAAGCAATTGCTGATTGGGTACTTTGCCTTTCAGCACGACTTTGCTGCTAAGCTGGGCTACCCAGAGATTGTCCAAAGGCTCTAACTCAGCATCATTATCGAACGCTAAAGCTACCCGCTTGGCTAGACCGCTTTCGTCGAATTCCCCATTCAGTCCTACCTTTGCGGGCGGAATTCCTGGATCGCTAGGAGCAGGAGGAGTCGCTGGAACTTCTTCTTTCTTTTTGCCGAAAATTCTATTCAAAAATCCCATAATTTCATCTCCACAGAAAGTAGAATCAATCAGTCAGATTATCAGCGAACCGCCTTAACCCCGGAAAAAGGAAAGGTTAATTTAAAGGTTCCGTCTATAAGCTGGTGTGAATTAGTTCCAGCGCTTAGATGATTATTGAACTACGCAGGATTGTACAGTCCACTCGTTAAGCGCAGATCAGCCGTAGGTCGGATTTGGGCTGGCTGGATGACTTGAAACAATAGCTTTGAACCAACCGCTTTCGTTAGTAAGCCGTGGGCGGTTGGCCCCAAACTGTTACAAGTAAACTTTCTATCATGGCAAAATGGCAAATGGTGCAGCGCAATCTGCGGCAGATATCCGACCGAACATCTGACTGAATCGAGAGAGAGGAGCACACTGATGAATCCAACTGAGGTGAACTGCGCAGAGTCCTGCGTAAATGGTTGTGTTTTGGGTGACGAGTGCCCGAACAAGGAGTATCAGGAACAAGCGGCCAAATTTATTCAGGAAACATCGCTCGACCGGATGCTGGAGATCGCTGAAGAAGCACTCCGCAAAAAGCGCATGGCTCCACCCCAGTGGGTCTACCCAGAAGATTTGTAAACCGTACTGCTGACGAAAATGAGGAGGACCGCATAGGCAGATCGGGCGAACCTCGATCAGATCCTCGGCATCCTGATTCACGGTTTAGGTTTACCTGTAGCCCGTTAGCGAACTGCGTACCAATCTTTGCCGTCATGCCCAGAGTTCATGGGATAGGGCGCAGTAGCGCTCAATTCTTGCTGATATCCGTTAATTTTCACCAGTTCTGCCGCAGTCATTTTTGGTAAGAAAAACTATAATTAGAGGACTAAACATCCCTATCTATCTAGCTCAATCAACAGAAATCAACGAATAACTGTGTTTGCAACTACACTTTCTTACCAAAAACCAACGGCATCCCCGATCGATTACTTCAGTGCCATCGCTGCGCTTAAGCAGGAACTGAATGCGGTAATTCTGGCCCACTACTACCAAGATCCCGACATTCAGGATGTGGCTGATTATTTAGGCGATTCCTTAGGCTTGTCGCAACAGGCCGCCACGACCGATGCCAATGTGATTGTGTTTGCCGGCGTTCACTTCATGGCTGAAACCGCCAAAATCCTCAATCCCGATAGACTGGTGCTGTTGCCGGATCTGAACGCGGGCTGCTCTTTGGCCGATAGCTGCCCCCCCGATGCCTTTGCCGCCTTTAAAGCCCAGTATCCCAACCATCTGGTGATCTCCTACATCAACTGCACCGCCGAGATCAAGGCGATGAGCGATATTATCTGCACTAGCTCCAATGCCGTCAAAATCGTCAACCAAATTCCTGCCGATCAGCCGATTATCTTTGCCCCCGACCGCAACCTGGGCCGCTACGTGATCGAACAGACCGGGCGCGACATGGTGCTGTGGCAGGGGAGCTGTATGGTACATGAAACCTTCTCAGAAAAGAAGATTGTGCAGTTGCAGATCCAGCATCCCGAAGCAGAAGTGATTGCCCACCCCGAATGTGAAGACGCCGTCCTGCGCCACGCCCAATACATCGGCTCCACCACGGCTCTATTGAACTATGTGCAGCGAAGTGCCCAGCACTCATTTATCGTAGCCACAGAACCGGGCATCATCCATCAAATGCAGAAAGCCGCCCCCAACAAGCAGTTTATTCCGGCACCACCAATGAACCAATGCGCCTGCAACGAATGCCCCCATATGCGCCTCAACACCCTCGAAAAACTCTATCTAGCCATGAAAAACCGCGCTCCCGAAGTCACCCTACCCGAATCTACCCGACTCGCCGCCCTCAAACCAATTCAGCGCATGTTGGAAATGAGCTAACCCCCATCTTCCCCACCTTCCCCACCCCCACTCATCTCCCCCACCCTCCA
>KL662191.1:3438354-3500138 GCA_000733415.1 [Leptolyngbya] sp. JSC-1 | reverse complement strand
AAATGGCAAAATGGTCCTATGGTGCGATAGCGAACCCGGCGCAATTTGGCAAGGGATCGGTTACATTAATAAATATTAAGAATATGAGTTGTCCTCGCACTAAAAGTTTTAGGAGGAAAAGCCTCGGTGAATAAGCGGTGGAGAAATGCAGGACTGTATGCCTTGTTGGTGGTGGTGGTCGTTTTCTTGGCAACGGCCTTGCTGGACCGGCAGCCCCAGAGCACAGCTTCTTGGCGCTACAGTCAATTTATTGATCGGGTTGAAACAGGTCAGGTCGAGAAGGTCAACATCAGTGCCGATCGCTCTAGAGCGCTGGTGACGACCAGTGACGGTCAGCGCGTGGCGGTCAACCTGCCTGCCGATCCAGAACTACTCAACATTTTGCAGACCAATGGGGTCGATATTTCGGTTTCACCTCAAGCAGAAGATAATGTCTGGGCTAGGGTGCTCAGTACCTTGCTGATTCCGTTCCTGCTGCTGGTGGTGCTGTTCTTTGTGCTGCGTCGTGCCCAAAACGGTCCGGGTAGCCAAGCGATGAATTTTGGTAAGTCTCGCGCCCGCGTGCAGATGGAGCCGCAGACCCAGGTCACCTTTGGCGATGTGGCTGGGATTGAACAGGCGAAGCTGGAACTGGCTGAGGTGGTGGATTTTTTGAAGAACGCCGATCGCTTCACCGCCGTCGGGGCAAAAATTCCTAAAGGTGTACTGCTAGTCGGACCTCCCGGTACCGGTAAAACCTTGCTGGCGCGGGCGGTTGCTGGCGAGGCGGGTGTGCCATTCTTTAGCATTTCCGGCTCTGAGTTTGTAGAGATGTTTGTGGGCGTCGGCGCTTCGCGGGTCCGGGATCTATTTGAGCAGGCGAAGGCCAATGCGCCCTGTATTGTCTTTATCGATGAAATTGATGCCGTAGGTCGTCAGCGGGGTGCGGGTCTCGGCGGTGGCAACGATGAGCGCGAACAAACCCTGAACCAGTTGCTGACCGAAATGGACGGCTTCGAGGGCAACACGGGCATCATCATCATCGCGGCTACCAACCGTCCGGATGTACTGGATGCAGCCTTGCTGCGCCCCGGTCGATTTGACCGGCAGGTGGTGGTGGATCGGCCTGACTACACGGGTCGTCTAGAAATTCTGAATGTCCACGCTCGTGGCAAAACCCTGTCTAAGGATGTGGATCTGGAGAAGATTGCCCGCCGGACTCCTGGCTTTACTGGCGCCGATCTCGCCAACTTACTGAACGAAGCCGCGATTCTGGCTGCCCGCCGCAACCTCACCGAGATCTCGATGGATGAAGTCAACGATGCGATCGACCGGGTACTGGCAGGTCCAGAGAAGAAGGACCGGGTGATGAGCGAGAAGCGCAAGTCGCTGGTGGCTTACCACGAGGCCGGTCACGCTCTGGTGGGCGCGCTGATGCCTGACTACGATCCAGTACAGAAAATCAGCATCATTCCCCGTGGTCGTGCCGGTGGTTTAACCTGGTTCACGCCCAGCGAAGACCGGATGGATTCGGGCCTGTACTCCCGCTCCTATCTGCAAAACCAGATGGCCGTCGCTCTAGGCGGACGGATTGCTGAAGAGCTGGTGTTTGGCGAAGAAGAGGTGACAACCGGCGCATCGAATGACTTACAGCAAGTAGCGCGAGTGGCTCGTCAAATGGTGACGCGGTTCGGCATGAGCGATCGGCTGGGTCCGGTGGCGTTGGGTCGGTCTCAGGGCGGCATGTTCCTCGGACGCGACATCATGGCCGAGCGGGATTTCTCAGAAGAAACGGCTGCTGCGATTGACGATGAAGTTCGTAACTTAGTCGATCAAGCCTATCGCCGCGCCAAGTCGGTCTTGACTGAGAACCGAGCTGTACTCGATAAGTTGGCAGAGATGCTGATTGAGCGGGAAACGGTTGATGCGGAAGAGCTACAGGAGCTACTGGCCACCAACGATGTGAGAGTGGCTTCGATTGCCTGAGTTCACCGAATCTAGACTAGTTTGAATTCAGAAGTTTGGGGTGGCAAAAGCCACCCTTTTTTGCGTCGATATGCAGGTCTGTTCAGTCCAATATCCTCTTAATTTTAAGTTACGGAACCTGCACAACGCAGTCTGGTGAGCTTTGTGAGCTGTGGCCCAATTACAAGGAGGAAAGGGTATTAGTTATGTGTCAGGAATATAGGTGAGGCAGACCTTTGTGAGCTATAGTTGAGAACTCAGTGGAGAATTGCGAAGTTGCGGCTAGCAATAGCTGCCTGGGTTTTCGTTGAATAGAACTCGCTAGAACCGTGATTCGAGTAAGCGGACTAAATTAACTGCGACTGCACATCTGAAACAATAAATCTGTTTCAGATAATACATTTTTCTTTAAAAAATAGCTATTAATAAATGCATAACATTTGCTGTATTTAACATTATCTGGTACATTGCCGGATACAAGCCTTTCTACATCTTAGATATCAATATGCCGAAAGTTGTTTCAGTCCATTCATATCGAGGTGGGACGGGTAAATCCAACTTTACTGCCAATTTAGCCACCACTGTTGCGGCATTGGGAAATCGTGTGGGTGTTGTAGATACGGATGTTCCCTCGCCAGGAATTCATAATCTGTTTTGTTTAGAGCCAGAGCAGATGGGCAAAACCCTGAATAGCTACTTATGGGGAGAAATTGCAATCGAAGATGCTGCCTATGATGTTAGTAATAATGTAGGGCTGAATGGCAACGGTACACTTTATCTGGTTCCTTCCAGCGTAAAAGCAGATGATATTGCTCGCATTTTAAAAGATGGCTACGATGTCAAGCTGATGAATGATGGCTTCCGTAGTTTAGTTAAAGCGCTGCAATTAGATTATTTGTTTATTGATACCCATCCCGGTTTATCCAAGGAAACCTTTTTATCGATTGCTATCTCCCATGTGCTGATTCTGATTCTACGCCCCGACAAGCAAGATTACCAGGGCACAGCAGTCACAATCGATGTGGCACGGCAACTCAACGTTCGCAGAATGCTGCTGACCATCAACAAAGCTCATAGCAAGCTGAATCTAGAAGCGCTGAAACAGAAAGTGGAAGAAACTTATAGCGAAACGGTGGCGGGAGTGTTTCCCCTATCGGAAGATATCGTCCAGCTCGCCAGTGAAGGGGTATTTTGTGTGAGATACCCGGAACATCCAGTGAGCCAAGAATTTCGCCATGTGGCCCAACAAATTGTGGAGGGATAAACGCCGTGTCTGAGCTAGGAAATTTGCAATCCCTTACCAGTTCCATCACAGCGGTTACGTCTCCCTTCCGTAGCTATCTGAATGAGTTGTACGAGAAATATCGTTCTCTCAATCAGGGAAATGTGGCCGATTACATCCCTGAATTAGCCTTGGCAAAACCAGAGTGGTTTGGCATTTGCGTGGTGACGCAGGATGGACATGTCTTTGAAGTGGGAGATTGTGACCAGCTATTTACGATTCAGTCGATTTCCAAAGCCTTTGTGTTTGGCTTAGCGCTAGAAGATCATGGTCGGGAGTATGTCAACAGCAAGGTGAGCGTGGAGCCAACCGGGGAAGCCTTTAATTCAATCGTATTGGATGAGGCTACGAATCGCCCCTATAATCCTATGGTGAATGCAGGCGCGATCGCCACGACCGACCTGATCAAAGGCAAAACCGGTACCGAACGCCTGAAACGATTGCTGGAAATGTTCAAGCGCTACACCGGACGGGAGCATGACATCAACGTGCCCGTCTTTCTATCTGAGAAAGCCACAGGCTATCGCAACCGAGCAATGGCCTACTTAATGTTGAACTTTGGCATGGTTAGCCCCAGTATTGATGAAACATTGGATCTCTATTTCCAGCAATGTTCAATTTTGGTGAACGCTAAAGATCTGGCGATGATGGCCGCTACACTGGCGAATGGTGGCGTGAATCCGGTTACGAAAGAGCGGGCGATCGATGAACGCTATGTCCAGGACGTGATTAGCGTGATGTTGACCTGCGGTATGTATGATGCCTCCGGTGAGTGGGCCTACCGGGTGGGGCTACCGGCTAAGAGTGGCGTGGGCGGCGGGATTACAGCGATCGCTCCAGGGAAATTGGGCATTGGCACCTTCTCTCCACCCCTAGATGCAAAGGGCAACAGTGTGCGCGGCATTAAGGTCTGTGAGGATCTTGCAAAAGACTTTGGGCTGCACTTATTCAATGTAACTACACCAGAACGCAAGTTGCAGGACTGGATTGCGGGTGGAGATGGCATCAATGATTGGTAGGGGCAGGTTTATCCGAGGAATGATCGAAAGCACTCAATATTCCTGGATTCAACCGTTTCTACAGCAGAATAAGGAGGTATGATGCACCAAACTGAGATGTTAGCCACGATCGAAACAGGTTTGAAGCCTGGGAATAGCCGCCCCAAAAAGATTGTCATTGTGGGGGCAGGGATGGCAGGACTGGTGGCTGGCGATCTGCTGAAGCGGGCAGGTCACAAGATCACGATTTTGGAGGCGCAGCACCGGGTTGGGGGACGCATTTACACGGTGCGAGATGGGCTGGCTCCCGGACTGCGGGCTGAAATGGGAGCGATGCGCATTCCTCAAAGTCACGATTTGACGATGGCGTATGTCAGACGATTTCGCCTCAAAACCGAACCCTTTATCGTGACGAATCCCAATGCTTACATTTATTTGCAAGGCAAGCGGGTCCGGCGCAAGGAATTTGATCCCCAGAAATTTATCTTTGATGTGCATCCCCACGAGTTAGGCAAACACCCCGAAGATCTGCTGAAAGCTACGTTCAAGCCGATTTACGATCGCGTCCTGGAGCAGGGGGAAGTCGTTTGGGATGAGATCATTGCAGAATACGATCATTTTTCCCTGCGGGGGTTTCTGCGTCATTCGGGTTGGTCAGAAGGGGCAATCGAGATGCTGGGCATTTTGGGCAATGTCGAGTCTCGGATGAATTCCTCCTTTGTCAGCTATTTGCATCATGAATACTCCAATACCTTTTCCAATATGGTCTATCTGGTGGATGGCTCAGATGCGTTGCCGAATGCATTTCTGCCGATTCTAGGCAAACACATCCGGTTTGGGGCATCCCTGGAGGCGATCGACAACGCCGCCAATCAAGTCACGGTCACTTATCAAACGCTAGCGGGACAGTTTCAAGCAACCGCAGATTATCTGATTGTCACGATTCCCTTCAGTTTGATGCGGCACATTGAAGTCACTCCCGCCTTCTCTCCGCATAAACGCCGCGCTATTCGTCAACTCAATTACGACTCCTCCTCGAAGATTTTCATGCAGTGCAGTTCACGCTTTTGGGAGAATGATGATGGCATCCACGGCGGCGGCTCCGTTACTGATTTAGCGATTCGCAATATCTTCTATCCCCAACATGGGCAGGAGACGGGGAGAGGAGCGCTGCTTGCCAGCTACACCTGGGGACGGGATGCAATCTGTTTTGCCAGTTTGCCCCGCGATTATCTGATCCGGCAGGCGATCGAAAATCTGCGAGAAATTCACCCTCAAATCGATCGCACCTTTGAAGTCGCGGTGTATCACCACTGGGGTAACGATCCCTACGCGGGTGGGGTCGGGGCGTTATTAGAACCCGGTACGATGTCCAGTTTCAACGATATTGTTGCTCCAGAAGGGCGGGTGTATTTTGCCGGAGATCATTGCAGCAAATTCAAGACTCGTTGGATTCAGGGAGCAATCGAATCTGCCATTCATGCCGCTCAGGGCGTTCATGCCGCCCGTTAGACAAGTTGCCAGATACAAACTGTACTATGAACTCTACACAAACTGCCCTTACCCGCAAATTCCTCCTCCGCACTTTCCAAGAATTTCGGATTGTACTGATTCAATGTAACTACACCAGAACGCAAGTTGCAGAACTGGATTGTGAGCGGAGATGGCATCAATGATTGGTAAAGCTACCAGGAAATCTTCAGGTCAATTCCGCCTCCGGACTACCCTTGTCGTCCCCTTTGTATTGCAGATTATTACTGCCGTTGGGCTGGTGGGTTGGATTGTCTACCGCAGTGCGCAACAGTCCGTTAACGAGGTTGCCAGCCAGCTCCGCACCGAATTGACCAGTCGGATTACGGAACGGCTAGAGACCTACGTTAGCCTTCCCAAGGCCATCAACCGCCTGAATGCCACCGCCTTTGCCCAGGGAGATATTGATGTCAGCAATCCCAGGGGATACTATCACTTTTGGCAACAGTTGCAGCTCTATGAAACCCTAAGTTTTGTGTATTGTGGGGATGAGCAGGGTGGTTTTTTGGGAGCCAGACGGCTGTCGGAGCAAGACCGCACGGAAATTGTGCTGCAATTCAGCAATGCGGATACAAACTTTATCCGCCAGGGCTTTGTCTTGGATGATCGGGGCAATCGCACTGTGCCTAGGGGCCGTTTTGATAAACCCTTTGATCCACGGGTGCGTCCCTGGTATCAGGCTGCAAAGACAGCGGGTGGAGAAGCTTGGAGTGACATTTACCTTGCCTTTTCCACCCTGTTTCCTACGATTACGGCCAGCTTCCCGGTCTATGATCCAGCCAATAATGCGCTGATAGGAGTTTGTGGGACTGACCTTTTCTTGCCCCAGGAATTGAGTCTGTTCTTGCGCAACCTAAAGATTGGTCAGACCGGCACTGCGTTTATTATGGAGCGATCAGGACGACTAGTGGCAACTTCGTCTGAAGAGGCGATGGTGGTTGGGGAAGGCGAAGCGAGCGAACGACTGTTGGCCACCGCCAGCCCGAATGCCACGATTCGGGCAACCGCCGAGCATCTCAATCGTCATTTTCACCAACTCAACGACATTCAGTCGGTTCAACAACTCGATTTCAACCTGAATCGAGAACGGCAATATGTTCAAGTTTTTCCGTTTCAGGATGGCAATTTAGATTGGTTGGTGGTTCTTACCATTCCCGAATCAGATTTTATGGGGCAAATCCATGCGGGTCGCCGGAATGCTCTGTGGTTGAGCCTAGGAGCTTTAGCGGCGGCGATCGCAATTGGGATCTTCACGTCTCGTTGGGTTGCAAAGCCGATCCAGCGAGTCTCTCAAGCCTCCGACAAGCTGGCTCAAGGGGAACTCAATCAGCAGGTGGAACCCGGTCTGATTACGGAAATTGATACCCTGGCAAGTTCCTTCAACTCGATGGCGAAACAACTAGAGGAATCCTTTGCTGCACTCCGCCAGAGCGAAGCAACGAACCGCGCCATTGTCACCGCTATTCCCGATTTAATGATTCGTGCCAAAGGAGATGGCACCTATTTGGATATTGTGGGGAGCGATCGCTTACGAGGAGTTCACGGCGTCAGGCGATTTAATCCTGGAAATACTGTGCACGAATCACTCCCGCCTGATTTGGCGGAACTGCGAATGCACTACATCCAAAAAGCGTTAGCCACGGGTGAATTGCAGGTCTATGAACAACGCCTCACCATGGATGGTCAATCCCAGGATGAAGAAGTCCGAATTCTGGTATTGGGAGACAATGAAATATTGATTATGGTGCGCGATATTACCGATCGCAAACGAGCCGAAGAAGCGTTACGGATTGCCGAAGAAAACTATCGCAGCATCTTTGAAAATGCTTTAGAAGGGATCTTTCAATCTACGCCCGACGGTCGGTACATGAATGTGAACCCAGCCCTGGCCAAGATTTATGGGTATGATTCGCCCGGTGAGATGCTCGAAAGTGTTACTGATATTGGCAAGCAACTTTATGTTGATCCAGAAAAGCGGGCTGAATTCAGAGCATTGCTAGCAGCCCAAGATACGGTCAAAGATTTTGAATACCGTTGCTATTGTAAAGATGGCAGTATCATTTGGACACAGGTTGATGCCCGTGCCGTCAAAGATAACAGTGGTCAAGTTCTCTACTACGAAGGTATTGTTCAAGATATTACAGAGCGTAAACGTCGCGAGGATGAACTAAAACGACAATTGGAAGAATTAAGAATCGAAATTGACCAAAACAAACGAGAAAAGGAAGTTGCTATGTTGACCGAAAGTACCTACTTTCAGGAAGTGCAGCAGGAAATGGCAGATATGAATCTCGATGAATTTTGGAGCTAAAGAAGCATCTTGTATTGAATATTACGAGATGTCTTCTTAAAAGAGCCATAGTCTATAGATATAGAGGCAGTATTAACCGCTATAGGCAAGCGATTTACCAGCCAATCAGTATGTAGATCACCCATAGTCCTGTAGATTATGAGACCGCATAACAGGTTGCTGTACCGGAGCGCTGTAGCTAACTAGTTAGGTAGAAGGTGATACCCCCACTATCTAAAAATAATTCGGTTGACCTACTTACTGCCTTCTCTTGCAGTGTTGTAATGTGTTGGAATCGTAATCACAAACTCAGCACCTTGGCCGACCTTGGAATTGCATTCCAGCGAGCCGTGATGGGTTTCGGTCACAATCTGGTAGGAAATGGATAAGCCGATACCAGTGCCTTTGCCAACTGGTTTAGTCGTAAAAAATGGATCAAATAGGCGTGGAACAATTGCTGGGTTTATCCCAATTCCATTATCAGAAATATAAATCTTTACAAATTCATTCTCGCTAGCTACTGTACGAATTTTGATAACTGGCTCGATTAAACCCTCGATATAAATTGCTTCTTCTAGTGCATCAATAGCATTATTCAGAACATTCATAAATACTTGGTTGATTTGACCAGGATAGCATTCCACTAGTGGTAGCTGCTGGTAGTCTCGAATGACCTGAATTTTGCATCGATCCGGCTGGGGTTTCAAACGGTGTTGCAGCAGTAGCAGCGCCGTGTTGATTCCCTCATGCAGATCGATGCTTTTAACTCCCGCCTCATCTAGCTTGGAAAAGGAGCGTAGCGATTGAACAATGTCGCTAATGCGTTGAGAACCTAGTTGCATCGAGTGCAGGAGCTGAGTAAAGTCTTGCTCGATGAACTCGAGGTCGGCAGCGTCGAGAGCCGTTTGGATTTCTTGCACTGGTTTGGGGTAGTGATGCTGATAAAGCTGCAGCAAGTGCATCAACTCTTCGGCATAGGCTTGGGCATGGTCCACATTGCCGTGAATGAAGTTCACCGGATTGTTAATTTCGTGAGCTACGCCGGCCACCATCTGACCCAAAGCCGACATTTTTTCGCTTTGCACCATTTGGGCTTGGGTGCGACGCAATTCCTCAAGAGTCACGGTCAAAGCGGCGGTCCGAGCTTCTACCCGATCCTCTAGCTCAGTATTCATTTGCTCCAGCGCTAAAAATGAGGCTTGCAACTGGGAGGCCATTTGGTTGAACGATTGCGCTAAGCTGTTGACCTCTCGAATCACGGACGGTTGGACTTGTTGATTCAAGTTCCCGGCGGTGATGGCCTGACTTGCCGTTCCCAAGCGCAAAATTGTTCGGGTAATCCAGCGTGAGGTGTAGATTCCTAGCACTGTTGCGACCGCTAGCGCCACTAAGCATAGGGTAATCGTAGTGCGAGTGTTGGCATTGATCTGAGCCATAAAGTCCGACTCTGGCACCACTACCGCCACCAGCCAATCGATTCCATATTCATCTTGCCAAGGTGAAACTTCTACAAACTGGCGATCTTGATTGAACTGAAACGTAAGCTGCTGAGGGGATTGAATCTGCTGAAAGCCGTTGAATTGCTGCTGCAAATAGCTCGCCGTAGCCCGAATCAGCGGATCATCACTGTCGGTAGCCCGGAGGCGATGAGTTTTGCCGTTTTCGACTCGATAGGTGGGTTGAGAGCTGGAATTGCCGATCAGCATGCCGTCCCGCTCCATAATGAACACGCGCCCAGTCGGACTGACCTGGATCTGCTGCAAAAAGGCGCTGATTTCCGTCAAAAACAAATCAATGCCCAATACGCCGATTAGTTTTTGGTTGGCATCGTAAATCGGCACGTTAGCAGCGGCGGCAATATAGCCTTCAAACTCGTCCAGCGTGTAGATGCGTGTCCAGAGGGCTTTGCCAGCTTTCACTGCCTCCACATAGGAATCGCCTGCCGGAGCATAGAAATCAGTGACATGCAGCAACTTTTTGCGGTTGCCATCCTGATCGGCCTCATAGGTGTAATCCTTCAAACTACCGCCGGGATGGTAAATAATTGCCGCATTATGTCCCTGCGGCCAGCGCCATGCTCCCGAATTGGTATTATCTTCCAGCGCATAGCCAATAAAGCCAAACTGTTTGAAAATTTGCGCCTGTTTCCAAAAGTAGCGCCCCGAGTTGTCCAGATCATAGAGGTCCAGCATTCCCTGCTTGATCGCATTTAGGTTGATTTGATTAATCTGATGGGGCAACGCTAGATAGGAATCGAGATGCTGATCGACTCTGGCACTGACTTCCCGCTGCAACTGATTAGCTAAATCATTGATCGCCTTCTGTCCATTCCTAAAGGAAAAATATCCAACCAGTCCTACCGCGGTGAAGATTTGGAGCAGAAACGGTACTACTAGAACAGCCAACAAGGGCAGTTGGGGTAGAGGTGGCGGAAAGCAGAATTTTTGGCGCAGGACACTATGGTTCAGGGCGTTCAGTTTGGCATTAAGTTTAGGGGCATTCAATGGCATAGCCGCATCGAGCAGGGAATATGCTTCTAAGTTTCCCCATTGCCAGAGACAAATAACTCAGCCGATTAGCTCAAGCACCCCAACCCATCAGATGCTGTTAATGCTCACAGTAACCAAGCTTTACCCCTACCCCCTACCCCCTACCCCCTACCCCCTACCCCCTACCCCCTACCCCCTACCCCCTACCCCTTCAAATTGCTATCCCCCCGCGCAGTTTAGGTTCTTTCTGTGCCTATGGAATTGCAGCCGAAGTGTACCTGTCAATTACAGCTTGGTTGCGTTAGCGTAGGGCTTTGCGGCTGATTCAAGCTCATTCTATTGCAGTTGTTTGGTTGACCTGTGGCGCGTTCTCTTCAGTCCGATTCAACTTCATTCATGCCCGTTGGTGCCCTCTACGCAATTCTGGCTTACGGCTCTTGGGGGTTGCTGCCGATCTACTGGAAATTTTTTGCCCAAGTGCCTGCGGTGGAAGTGCTGAGCCATCGCATGATCTGGTCGGCGGTGCTGCTGATCGCGGTACTGTGGTTACAAAATCGACGGGCGGAATTTTGGCGAGTCTGGCAGCCCCAATATCTCAGAGCACTGCTGCTGACGGCAGGCTTACTTACCTTTAACTGGGGGTTATACATCTACGGCGTTAACACCGATCGGGTAGTAGAGACTAGCCTCGGCTATTTTATCAATCCTCTCGTCAACGTCCTGCTCGGATTTGTGGTTTTGAAAGAGCGGCTGTACCGGGGGCAACAGATCGCTGTCTTACTGGCTGGACTAGGAGTTGCCTATTTTGTTTGGCAGTTTGGGGCGGTGCCCTGGATTGCTCTGGGCTTGGCTTTTTCCTTCGCCTTTTATGGGCTGTTACGCAAGGTGGTGGCGGTTGCGCCCATGGCGGGTTTGGCCGTGGAAACCTTACTAATTACACCCGTCGCGCTAGCTATTGTTGGCTATGGAGCGAGTACCGGCACCGGCCACTGGAATACGAGCTGGACATTGAATTGGCTTTTTATTGGCTGCGGTATTGTCACCTCGTTCCCGCTGCTCTGGTTTAACAATGCCGCTAAACGCCTCCGGCTCTCGACCTTAGGATTTTTTCAGTATTTGGCTCCCAGTCTGCAGCTGATCTTGGGCGTTTTTCTCTATCACGAACCCTTTACCCAGACGCACGCGATCACCTTTGGCTTAATCTGGACCGCGCTCGCGGTCTACAGCCTGACTGCATGGCGCATCCAGCGCGTGAGCTAGCAGAGTCACTTTACTCCTTTTGGTTCACCTAGGTACCCCGCTAGATAGAAGCAGTTTCCTAGCTCTAGTTCGTAATCTGAATGTAACGATTAATCGTATCAATCAATACTTTTTCAATATACTCTGGAGGTGCAGCGATGGGAATTATCGCGTGGGTTATTTTAGGACTTTTGGCTGGCGCAATTGCCCAGGCAATTTATCCCGGTTACGTAGGTGGTGGTATTCTCGGTACTATCCTGCTTGGTATCGTTGGAGCATTCGTGGGCGGCAGTTTGTATACGTTGCTTTCGACTGGAACTTTGCAGCTTGCATCCGTAGGCTTTACAATTCCCGGATTGTTTATCGCCACGATCGGCGCAATCATCACCATCTATCTCTGGGGACTGCTGGTGAGAAGCCGAGCTTTGTAAGCATAAGTCCGAGTAAAGAGCTAGCTTTTAACGACCGCCTATAACCACATTCTTGATGCGCACATGGGGGCCACCCACACTGACCGGTAAGGGAGACTGGCCTCCTTTGCCACAGCCGCCATTACGGTAGATCGAGTCATTACCAATCGCTTCGATGTCCTTGAGCGTCTGGAAGACATTACCACTGAGGGTGACGTCGCTGACTGGTTCAGCCAACTGCCCATCGCGAATCATGTAGCCTTCTGCCGCCGCAAAAGTAAACATCTCGCCATTGGTTTGACCGCCTAGCATCCGCACGGCATAGACGCCTTCTTCGATATCGCTCAGCATTTGCTCAAAGGTTTGGTCACCGCTTTCAATTCCGGTATTTGTCATCCGCACAATTGGCGGATAGGCGGCATTCAGTGCTCTGGCGTTGCCAGTAGGCTGTTCCTGCATCTTGCCGGCGGTTTCCAAACTATGCAAACGCTGGGTCAAGATCCCGTCTTTGATTAAGTACTTGCGCTGAGCCGGAACCCCTTCATCATCGTATTTCAGCGAACCGGGCAGTCCAGGCATGGTAGCATCATCCACCACATTTAGTTGAGGAATCGCCATTGGTTTGCCCAGCACCAGTAACTCCTGCATTTTGGGATTTTCGTAGACAAAATCTGCTTCCGACAAATGCCCAAACGCTTCGTGAATAAACACCCCAGCCAGATAGGGATCGAGAATCACTGTGTATTGACCACCCTTGGCCGGCTTGGCCTCCAACTGCCGCACGGCCCGCTCTGCTGCACTCTTGACCTGAGCTTCAATTCCTTCCAAGACGCTGTAATCGGAACGGGAATGAACCGATTCAAATCCCTGCCGTACCACGTTGCCTTCACCGCGAGCCACCACGCCAAATCGTCCCGACACATCCAGCCGTTCCTGGGCAATGCAGCTACCCAACGAGTTGACGAAATAAGTGACGCCAAACCGATCGCTGTAGCTGGTCATGGTGGTTTGAATGCGCGGGTCCATCTCCAGCAGTAGATGATTGTAGCCCTCGACCAACTGCCGTTTCACATCCAATGCGATACCGCGTGGGTCCCTGGCAATTTCGACTGCGACATAGTCTTGAATCGGCTCGACTGAGGCGAGATGGGTTGTTTCTTTACCGATTAGCTTAGCTTGGGCAATCGCTTCTTCGATGCGCTGGTTCAGATCGGCCAACCCGTTGAATGTCACAAAGCTCCAGCCGCCCTTGTGACAGGCCCGAATGCCGCCGGCCAAAGAAAAGCTGCGATCCACCGCATCCAACTGGCGGCCCCGATAGGCAATCACCGTAGATTCACTCTGCTCTAAGCGAATTTCTAGATAGTCAACCTGATTGCGATGGGGTGCGATGGCATCCGAAAGCCGATCTTGCAGTGAAACAGACGTGACCACGAGTGAATCCTCTCAGTTGCAAGGGTGTCTCTATATTCTAGACACGGTTCGGCTTCTTGGTCGCACTTGCCGTCTGACCCAAAAATGTGCTACTTTAGTGAGTCATCACGGACGCATAGCTCAGTTGGTTAGAGCACTACGTTGACATCGTAGGGGTCACTGGTTCGAGTCCAGTTGTGTCCATAGCTTGTATGGTAGCCAGTGGAGAATTCAGTTTGCCTGGAAGTCGGCTGATCTGGGGAAACGGCTGGCAATGCTACAAAAACGGCTCGCAGGCTAAGAGAGGCATAGAGTCAGCGGACGATTATGTCGATGGAATTCCCCGGAGGTTCTCTCATATTTCATGCTCCTATCCGATCGGGAGAACAATCTGCAGCGGGTTGCCAGAATTATCCAGCGGTTGACCCTGCATCAGATCACGTCCTGATCAACAACATCGGCGTTTTCTGACGGCTTACAGGCGAGAAATTCAATGTGGTAATCAATTACTTCAAGTCCTACCTGTTGCTCGACTGCTTTCACCAACTCTGGCGGCAGCTTCACTTCAACATCTAGCAGACGGTTATCGTCCAGGCAACGAACATGGGAATGGGAGGAGGTGTGATGGCTGTAGAGACATCCTTCTGCCCGTTCAACCCGCTCAATCACTCCAGCTTTCGCTAACGCATCTAAGTTTTGGTACACCGAAGTATGACCGATAGCCTCACCCCGCTGACGCAGCCGATCGTAGATTTCGCTAGCGGGCAAGTGCTCATCTGTATCCCACAAAAGCTTGAGAACGAGCTGACGTTGATTGCTTAAGCGCATTCCTTGCTGACGACAATAAATTAGACACTCTTCGTAGGACTTCAACCTGGGAGCCATAAACCTAGCTTCTCCACGTTATGGCCAGTATTTCCATACTACACAAAACCAGAGTCAAGCAGTACTCATTACGAGTTTATATCTTCCGGGCTGTCTATTTGTACTCATACCGACCATGCGTAAAGCCGAAGCATAAACATGAATAAATATAACTAAAAAGAGAAATCAAAGGAAAGAGAAGAGATAGGGCTTTGAAAAACAACCTATGATTGAAATTAACGATTTATAAAAACAACGATTATAGAACATAGAAATTCTATGGACGCAAAAGAACTCCTACGGCGATATGCCACAGGAGAGCGGGACTTCGGGGCTGTAGACCTGAGTGAGGTCAACCTGCATGAAGCCGATCTCAGGGGAGCTACGTTGAGAAAAGCCGTTTTGATTGGGGTGGATCTAAGCGGGGCCAATTTGATCGATGTGAACTTAAATGGGGTTGTCTTGCGGCAATCCAATTTGCGGGAAGCCTGTCTGAGTGGAGCAAAGCTATCCGGCACTGATCTATCCGAAGTGGATCTGACCAGGGCAGATTTAAGTGGAGCGAATTTGTGGCGAGCCACTTTGAGACAGACAATTTTGGATCAGACTAATCTCAGTCGAGCCAACCTGCATGAGGCCAATTTGATACGAGCCACGTTGACCGCTGCCAACCTGATTGGAGCCAACCTGAATGCTGCCAATCTGAGTGAGGCTGATTTATCAACTGCCGATCTAAGCCGAGTGCATGGGATTGGAGCAAAGCTGCACCGAACGATTTTATGCGGCACTAATCTGGAGCGAGCCGATTTCAGTAATGCCGTACTACAGGAAGCTGACTTGAGCCGAGCTAATCTGAGCGCCATCAATCTGGGTGGTGCCAACCTCAGTCAAGCCCATCTAAACGGCGTGAATTTGACGGGTGCAAATTTATCTTGCGCCAACTTAATCGATACCAAGCTGATGCTGGCAGAAATGCGGGGCGCTAGATTGGATTGGGCTGAATTAACCAGGGCCAATTTGACCGAAGCCGATCTGAGCTGGGCTAGTTTACGGGAAACCAACTTGAGCGCTGCCATACTGCACCAAACCGTGCTGACCGAGGTTGATTTAAGTTTCGCCATTCTACGGGGTGCCGATCTGAGCAATGCCAAGCTGAATCTAGGCAGCTTAAAAGAGACAAATTTGAATTGGGCGATTCTACCTCAAGGTACTGTCCGCTCTAATTAATTCTAATTAATTAGGTTGATGAGGATAGAGTTATTTCTAAACGATGCTGCATTCAACATCTTCAAAAACGTTTACAAGCTTGCTGTTGATTTTGGGTCATCGTTCGGTTCTCTGTAGTGTTTTTTAATATTTTGATTTGTAAAGGATTGAATTCTGTCAGTGTTTACTTTTGTATTCAAAGTAACAAGAGCAGAGTAGAATGATCCCAATAGATTAAACTGCAATCCTTCAAAAACAGAATCAAAAACAGGGGCGTTCCAATGATTACGCTGGCGTGATGCTTTTGGAACATCTTTTTTGCTTCGCCTGAAAAGCGCTTGAACGCTCGTTTCCTCTAGTCCAAATCGCCGCATCGAGGAGAGTTTATGGTAGACGTTGTACCTAGATTAGAACCGTTCCCCGCCCAAGCCCAAAAAACTAAAAAATCGGTCGGCATTCCTAAGGAAATTGTTGAGCAGGAAGATCGGGTTGCAGCCACACCTGAAACGGCGAAAACTTTGCAGAAGCTGGGGTTTGAAGTTCTGATTGAATCAGGAGCTGGCGAAGCAGCTCATTTTGCAGATGCTGCCTACTGCGAGGCGGGGTGCCAAATCGTCGATGCAGCAACGGTTTGGTCAGCGGATATTGTCCTGAAAGTGCGGCCTCCAACCGTCCGGCCAACCGGAAATCACGAAGCCGAGATGCTGGCGGCAGGTAGCACGTTGATTAGTTTTATCTATCCGGCGCAAAATCCAGACCTGTTGGCTAAACTGGCGGCTCGCCAAGCGACGGTGTTGGCAATGGATGCAGTACCCCGGATTACTCGCGCCCAAAAAATGGATGCCCTAAGCTCAATGGCCAACTTAGCAGGCTATCGGGCTGTGATTGAAGCTGCCAACCACTTCGGACGGTTCTTTAGCGGTCAGATTACTGCTGCTGGCAAGATTCCCCCAGCCAAGGTTTTAGTGATTGGAGCAGGTGTGGCTGGTCTAGCGGCAATTGCAACGGCAAAGGGGTTGGGAGCGATTGTGCGTGCTTTCGATACACGTCTAGTGGTAAAAGAGCAGGTGCAAAGCCTAGGAGCTGAGTTTTTGGAGCTGCAATTTGCCGAGGATGGCAGCGGTGAAGGTGGCTATGCCAAGGTAATGAGCGAGGAGTTTATTCAAGCTGAAATGGCGCTGTTTGCGGCTCAAGCTAAAGAGGTCGATATTATTATCACTACTGCGCTGATTCCCGGTCACAAAGCGCCGCTGCTGATCACGCGGGAGATGGTAGAAACCATGCGTCCCGGATCGGTGATTGTCGATATGGCAGCTGAACAAGGAGGCAATTGTGCTGTTACGCAACCGGGCAAAATCATTCATCATCAAGGAGTCACGATTGTCGGCCTGACGGATCTGGTCAGCCGTATGTCGCAACAAGCTAGTCAACTCTATGGCACCAACCTCTGCCATTTGCTAGCAGAACTCGGCGGAGCAGAGCACTACCAGATTGATCTAGAGAATGAGGTGATTCGCGGCGCGCTGGTCAGCTACAACGGTGAGATTACCTATCCGCCGCCTTTACCCAAGAAAGACGCTGTTGCTCCGCCGGTTCAGGCAGCGTCTGCAAACTCCACTCAGCAGAACAATCTGGACGGAAAAACCACCGTTGCTCTGTCGCCGCGAACAACCGCCTCATCCTCTGCCCAGTCTACTTCGACCCCTCACTCCAGCCAGCAACAAGAGCTTCCTACCTCGTGGATTTGGATGCTTCTGGCAGGTGTTGCATTGCTTGCGATTGCCTTCTGGGTGCCGTCATCGTTCTTATCCCATTTCACAGTCTTTGTGCTTGCATGCTTTGTAGGTTGGCAAGTGATCTGGAATGTAAAACCTGCCTTGCACACACCGTTGATGAGCGTTACCAATGCAATTAGCGGTATCATCATCATTGGTGGCATGCTGCAATTGACCAATGCCTCGTTGGCTACAACTGTTTTGGGGGCAATTGCAGTCTTTATAGGAACCATCAATATTGTTGGTGGATTCTGGGTAACGCAACGCATGCTCAAGATGTTTCAGAAATAATTTCAAAAGTAATTCCAGAAATAGCTTCAGACGCGAGTTCAGAAGTCGCTCTAAGAATAGATTCAGAAATAACCTTGGGAATCAATCATGCTCGAAAATCTTCAGACCGTCGCTTACATTGCTGCTAGCGTCCTGTTCATTTTTAGTTTAGGAGGGTTGTCTAACCAGGAAACGGCGCGTCGAGGCAACCTCTATGGCATGGTGGGAATGATAATTGCCTTTGTGGCGACCGCCATTGGTCTTGGAATCGACAGTGACGGAATTCTAGTAGGAGCTGTTTTGCCCGCTGCCGTGGTTGGCATGCTGGCGGCCTCTCGGGTAGCGATGACGGCGATGCCACAGATGGTAGCAATCTTGCACAGCTTTGTGGGAGCGGCGGCTGTTTTAGTTGGCATTTCTAATTACCTGCAACCGGATTTCCTCACTGGAGCAGAAGCCACGATTCATCAGCTGGAAATTTTCATTGGCGTCTTTATTGGTGCAGTTACTTTTACTGGCTCAATTGTTGCCTTTGGAAAGTTGCAGGGACTAATTAGCAGTAAACCTTTGCTGTTACCGGCCCGTCACTGGCTGAATCTAGGGTTAGTGCTAGCATCGATTGCTCTGGGCGCGCAATTTACGAGCGCAAATTTCAGCAGTGGAGTATCTGCTGGATTATCTAATGTATTCCCTACTGGATTACAATCTTTATTGTTTATGACAGTTCTCGCTGCAATCCTGGGCGTTCATCTCGTGATGGCGATTGGTGGCGCAGATATGCCGGTAGTCATCTCGATGCTGAATAGTTACTCAGGCTGGGCAGCCGCAGCGGCTGGATTCATGCTCTCCAATGATTTGCTGATTATCACCGGAGCGTTGGTCGGCAGCAGCGGTGCTATTCTCAGCTACATCATGTGTCGAGCGATGAATCGTTCATTCCTCAGCGTGATTCTGGGCGGTTTTGGGTCTGGAACTGGTGTTGCGACACCACAGGGTGAGCAAACGACGGGTGAAGTGCAGACGACGACGGTAGAAGAGACGGTGAATCGGTTGGGTAATGCTAAGCGAGTGATTGTGGTACCAGGATACGGCATGGCGGTGGCTCAGGCACAACATCCTCTGGCGGAAATTACCAAACTGCTGCGGGAGCGTGGCGTCGAGGTACGGTTTGGGATTCACCCTGTAGCAGGCCGATTACCCGGGCACATGAACGTGCTTCTGGCAGAAGCCAACGTACCCTACGACATTGTCCTAGAGATGGATGAAATCAACCCGGATTTTCCCAAAACCGATGTAGTGTTGGTAATTGGGGCCAACGATACGGTGAACCCAAGTGCGCTAGAAGATGCCAACAGTCCGATTGCGGGTATGCCAGTTTTGGAGGTTTGGAAGGCCGCGACTGTGATCGTGATGAAGCGCAGCCTAGCTAGCGGCTATGCAGGAATTGAGAATTCCCTATTCTATAAAGATAATACCTGGATGCTATTCGGAGATGCCCGCAAGAACATGGATGCGATTTTAAGCAAGATGGTTGAGCAGGAGGCAGTGTCGTCGCTTGCAGCTAGTCGCTCGTAGGTGAATAGCCCTCCGGCTTCGCCTCTCGATGATTGCTCGAGCAATTGCTCACGGTGATGTTTCTGAAAGAATACTCAAGCGCACAGATTGGCCTGATTTCAGCGGTTGATTGCTGCGAACCACAAACGTATCTCCTGGCTGTAGACCAGAACGAATCTCCACCTGTCCATTAGCACGTTCACCAATTTGTACCGAGCGCGCAATAGCTTTCCTCTCCTCGCCTGTTCCCTGTAAAACAAATACGGTTGGCTTAGTTGCATCTCCCCCTACCGTGAATGCCCTTTCTGTCACAACTACCTGATTGCCCTGGCTAGACTGAAACTGCACCCGTGCTAATAGGCCACCCCCGATCCGCCCTTCTGGGTTGGGTAGGGTAATTTCGATGGGCACCAATCGGGCTGTGGGGTCAGCCGCGGGAGAAATCCGGGCAATGGTCCCTCGGAAGCTGCCTGTGTTCTCTGCACGATGCGGAGCGCTGTTGGCAAAAGCATCGAGCCGGACTTGGGCCGATTGTCCAACTCGCAAGTTGCCCAGCTCTAGCTCCGACACCTGCACCACCACTTTGACGGTACTAAAGTCGCCTAGCCTCAGGACCGGATCGCCTGGTTGGAGCAAGTTACCCGGTTCAGCCACCCGCTCCAACACCACACCGGCCATTGGAGCCGTTAAGGCTGAGAAAGCTTCCCGCGCTTGCACTTCGGCTAGGGTAGCTTGCTGGGCAGCCACTCGCCCCTGGGTAGCAATGACGGCCTGCTGTCGAGTGCGGACCCGCTCCTGGGCCGATCGCAACGTTTGTTCTGCGGTGCGGGCAGCCGTGACAGCTTGTTCTGCGGCTTGGGCTGTAATCGCTCCTTCCTGGCTGAGGGCAAGGAGGCGATTGGCGTCCGCCTGGGCTTGTTGCAATTCAACCCGCGCCTGCTCGACCTGGGCTTTGACATCGCTGACTTCGGCCTCGGCCTGGGCCACTTCTGACGCGAGGGCGGCTAACTCGGCTCGTTGCTGGTTGACCTGTGCTACTAAAAGCTGATTATCGACTTGGCCTAAGGGCTGACCCCGACTGACTCGATCTCCTATATCAACGCTTAAGTCCAACAATCGCCCCTCGGTTTGGGAACGCAGCGAAACTTCGCGCACCGGAGCCGTGGTGCCTGTGTACTCAATGGCCGCCTCCAGACTGCCAGTTTGAGCGACCGCAGTTTCAACGGCGACCGGCGCATCGGGATCTCCGGGTCTACCAGCCCCTGATTGGGCGTTGGTGTTGGCAGTAGGACTGCAACCCAGCAACAGCAAACCAGTGACTGAGAGAATGACCCAGTTGACAGATTGCTTGCGCCGAAGCGAAGGATGAGAAAACGGCAGCATGGCAGAAATGCGAGGGGAAATAGCCGAAGCTGCTTTTATTATCACCCCTGGTTGGCTGATAAGTCTTATGACTACAGCGGTTCTAGACGCGGAGCGGCTTCTCGTAGATAACCGCTGCTATCCAAACCAAGTTGGCGACTCGGCTGAGCTTTTGGTGCGTAGCCTGTGCGTTTGGCGATAGCCTGCCGTTAGGCATAGCACATAGTTTTACGTTACGGAACCTGCACAATGTAGCCTGTTGAGCTTGGTGATCTGTAGCTCAATCAAAGGGAAATGGTATCCCGCGTAGGTGAGTTTAGTCTGTGTAGGCGCGTCTAGAGCCGCCAGCAACTAGAGTTTTGTCAGTCAATCAGTATCGCCCTATCTGGTTCAACTCACTGTTTTGCCAAACTGGTTGAACTGGGTGAACCGAGTTGGTTGAGCTGAACTGGTTTAACCGAACTGATCTAACTTTAATGGCTGCCTAGCTCAACTGACTGCGAAACTTCTTGACGCTGATTGTCAGCAACAGAATAGCAAACCCGATTAACGCCAACACATGTGGCCACAACTCAATTACCCCCACGCCCTTGAGCAGAAACCCGCGAGCAATCGCCACATAATGCCGCAGGGGATTCAACAGCGACAGATAACGGAAGAATGCAGGCATACTTTCAATCGGTGCAATTGCCCCAGAGGTTTGGATCAGCGGCAAATTGACAAAGAACGACGTCAATACGACCTGTTGTTGATTTTTAGCAATAGTAGCCAGCAGAATGCCAATGCTGATACCAACGAATAAATAAACGGCAGATACAAGCAAAAAGACTAGCATATTGCCTCGAAACGGCAACTGGAAAATAATCTTGGCTACGGCCAGCGCTAAAAACACATCGCCAATCAGCAGAATAAACAAAGGCACAATTTTTGCCAGCAGAATTTCCCAGGCGGCGGCTGGCGTCATCAACAGCTGTTCTAAGGTGCCGGTATCCTTTTCGCGCACTACCGCCGAGGAGGAAACCAGCGAGCTAGTCAGGGTCAGCACCAAGCCCAAGACGCCAGGAACAAAAAACCAGGTGCTATTGAGTCCAGCATTGTAGAGAAAAATAACTTCCGGTTCAATTAAGGGTGGACTAGCGTTGACTTGGCGGCGGCTAAACTGATTGACGATTTGGGTCATATAGCCATTGGCGATACCAGCCGTATTAGCGTCGGTGCCATCGATTAGCACCTGAATTTCCGGTGATTGTCCCTGCTGAAACTGGCGATCAAAATCGGGCGGAATCACAAGTCCCGCCGTCACCTGTCCCAATCGCACCTGTTCAGCTAGCTCAGTTTCGTTAAACAAATAGTTTTGGGCCACAAAAATCTGGTTCTCGGTCATGGCAGCCACCAGTTCGCGGCTCATCTGGCTATTGGCATAATCCACGATTCCCAGCTTGAGAAACTGCACATCGGGACTAAGGGCGAAGCCAAACACCAAAAGCTGAATCGTAGGCGGAAACACCAGCAGAAAAATCAACTGCTTGTTGCGCAAAATCTGGTTGATTTCTTTGATGGCCAAAGCCCAAATCCGGCTATTGAGTAGGCGATAGAGAAGCTTTTGCATAAAGTTTTGAGTTTTAAGTTTTGAGTTTTAAGTTTTGAGTTTTAAGTTTTGGTGGCATAACCTGTGCGTTTGCCGATAGCTTGCCGTTAGGCAGAGCGCGTAGTTTTGTAGCTGACTTCTGCGCGTCGCGTTGCCGGAGGCAGTAGCAGTGTTTCATTTTACTCTAGCCCCCACCTCCTCCATCTTCCCATCTTCCCGTCCACTCAACTAATCAGGTCAACTAATCAGATAGCTGCATGCGGCTGAGGTTACGACGAGCTATGCTGAATAACAGCAGGCAAAGCAACATTAGCATCAGCAGGTAAAACCAGACGCCTAGCCATCCGGTGCCTCGTACAAATCCGTCACGAATAATGGGGATAAAATAGCGCGTTGGAATAATATTGGAAATTAGAGAAAGAGGAAACGGAATATTGCTAAGGGGATAAATAAAGCCAGAGAGGAGTAGGGCTGTTAAGAATCCAGTTGTCGCAACAGCTTGAACAGCAGTGGTGACGTTGGGAACACGAGTGCCTATCATCAGACCAAACATCGTGGCAGAGGCTACAAAGATCGGCGTGCTGATCAAAAATGGAGTGGGGTCGCCAGCAAAGCGTAAGCCAAAGATGATTACGCTAATTGAGACCACCACTGCGGCAATGCCAAGCCCGACAATTAGATAAGCTAAACCTTTGCCCAAAATCAACTCTTCAGCACTGAGGCTAGAGGCATAGACCTGAATGATGGTTCCCTGCTCTTTTTCTCGCACCATCGCAATCGACGACAGCAACGAGGGATAAATCCACAGAATCACGGCGCAGGTACCTGGAACAATGTAGAGGGATTCTTGCCGCCCAGGGTTGAACCATATACGACTGCGCACCTGAATTAGAGAAGGGTTGGTTTGCAACTGGGAATTGCGGACAAAGAAGCGGGTAGTGGCTTCAATGCTGCTGCGGATGACGCGGGCGTTGTTGACATCGGTACCGTCTACTAAGACCTGGACCGGGCTGGTTTCACCGGCTTTGATCCGTCGGGAGAACTCAGGCGGAATAATCACCGCAGCCTTGGCAATTCCCTGATCGAGGGCAGCTTGAGGCGAACCGATTCCATCCCAACGACTCGGCTGAAGTTGATTAGTGGCGTATAGACGTTCGATGTAGCTGCGGCTGAGGGGGCTGTTGTCGAAATCCTGAACGGCGACAGGAATATTTTTAGCCTCTAGTCGAATCGCAAAGCCAAAAATGAACAGGGTCAGTAACGGCAAAATAAACGCTAACGCCACCGTGAGGCGGTCCCGCAAAAATTGGGCTAGCTCCTTCACGCATTGACTCCAGATTCTCATGGCAATTAAGCCTCCGCACGTTGAACGATACCAATGAATGCATCTTCTAGGGAAAAAGGAACGCGACGCAGTGAATAGATATGTAGGGGTGAGGTATCGGTTTGGTACTGCTGAAATAGTGTTTGGATCTGAGCAATTTCGGTATCAGGATGATCCAGAACCACATGCAGCCGGTCGCCAAAAATCGAAACGCGCCAAGGATCGAGCTGGGTTTTGAGCAAATCCGAAGCGGCTTGAGTTTGGTTCGTGACGATTTCGATCAACTGTCCGGGTTGGGCAGCTTTAATTTGGCTAGGTGAACCTTCGGCTACCACAGCTCCCGCTACCATAAAGCCCATCAAATTACAGTGTTCGGCTTCCTCCAGATAGTGGGTCGTCACCAGTACCGCCGTTCCCTGACGGGCAAAATCCTCGATCAGACGCCAAAACTGCCGGCGAGCCAACGGATCCACGCCTGATGTTGGCTCATCCAAAAACAAAATTTCCGGCTCATGCATCACCGAGGCTCCAAAGGCGATCCGTTGCTTCCAACCTCCAGGCAAGCGTCCGGTGAGCATATCCTCCTGCCCCACCAAACCGCAGATTTCCAGCACCCAGTCAATTTTCTGACGGCGTTGAGGACGCGGCACTCCATACACACCGCAGTAAAACTCCAGGTTTTGCACCACCGACAGGTCATCATAGAGCGTGAATTTCTGGCTCATATAGCCGATTCGTCGCCGTAGTTCCGGACTCCGCAGATTGCGCCGCTCGCCTGCTAAAGAAATTTCGCCACCGCTCGGTTCCAGCAGCCCGCACAGCATTTTGATTGTGGTCGTTTTGCCAGCACCATTGGCCCCCAGCAATCCATAAATTTCGCCATAGCGGACTTGCAGCGTCACATCTTTAACCGCCTGAAAATTACCAAACTGCTTATAGAGGTGACGCGTTTGGATGGCGGTGTTAGAAGTTTTAAGTTTTGATTGCTCAGTTTTGAGTTTTGGTGGTTCTGAGCGCGGTAGGGGAATAAAAGGCGGATCGGCTCCCTGCTGTCGCAAACGGGTAACAAACACATTTTCCAGCGTGGCTTCTACCGCTTCTACCGAGTCCAGCGGGAGCTGGTGCTGCTGAAGAATCTGCCGCACTGCGGCCTCTCCCGCCTGATGGGAATGCACCAACACATCCAACCGATCGCCAAACGTCTGCACATCCACCAACGGAAACTCTCCCCCACCTTTCCCACCTTCCCCATCTCCCTCATCTCCCCCATCTCCCCCATCTCCCCTACCTCTACCTCCCTGCCACTCCTGAATCTGCTCCGTCAACACCCGCTCTACCGCTGCCAACTGACTGGTTCGCACTTCCAAGCGCTGCAATCTCAAACTTTGCCGCAGTTGTTTCAGGGTGCCGGTTTGCTGAATTTGGCCCTCGTACATCAAGGCAATCCGGTTACAGCGTTCGGCTTCATCCAGGTAGGGCGTCGCTACCACTATCGTTACGCCCTGACTCGCCAAGGTTGCCAAAATATCCCAAAATTCCCGTCGCGATACTGGATCAACGCCAGTCGTGGGTTCGTCTAGCAGCAGCACATCCGGTTGAGCAATCAGGGCACAGCAGAGCGCCAGCTTTTGCTTCATCCCGCCTGAGAGTTGCCCAGCCAATCGATCGCCAAACCGATCCAGGTTCATCAGCTTCAGATAGCGGTCGCGGCGCTCAGCTAACCGATGGGGCGGTACTTCTCGCAATCCGGCACTGTAGCGAATGTTTTCGTCAATGCTCAGATCCAAATAAAGCGAAAATTGTTGTGTCAGGTAACCAATGCCCAACCGTGCCTCACGAGGCGACCGTCCCAAGACTTCCACCTCGCCAGCGCTGGCTTCCATCACGCATGCCAAAATCTGAAATGTGGTGGTTTTGCCCGCCCCGTCGGGACCAATCAGCCCAAAAATTTCTCCTCGTTGCACCGTAAAGTCAACACCGCGTACTGCCGCAATCTGACCATAGCGTTTTTGTAACCCTCGAACTTGGATAGCATGAAAAGAGGTTTGAGGTTTGAGGTTTGAGGTTTGAGTTGCAGTGGAGTGGGACATGGGAAGGGAGAGGTTTGAGGTTTGGTGGCGTAGCCTGTGCGCAGCAAGCAGTTTTGAGTTTTAGGTTTTGAGTTTTAGGTTTTGTGAATAAGACGTTTGGTGGTTGAAGATTGGTGATGGGAAGGATAGGAGTGGTGATATGAGTTGGAAATTTGGTAATCCAGCAAATTTATGGTAGAGAGTATTATTCAACAGAAGAGTCTTGCATTTGCTTTGGAAATTATTGATACGAAGCCAAACGCTGGATTGACCCAAAACTCTGAACAGACCTCCTACAACAATCCAAACTAATCGATTTTGCAGTTGATCAAGAACTCGCTCATGCCGAAGAACTAATCCGCATCCTCACTGCCCTTGTCAAAACCACTACCCGTTCCCCCTAACTCAAACCTCAAAACTGCGTGCTGCGTACCGGCTACGCCACCAAACCTCAAACCTCAATTCATCTCTCCCTCTCAACTAGAATCTTCGCATCAGCCGGCATGCCTGGTTTGGCAAATCCCCCCGGTTCTTCAATCGCTAAGCGCACTCCAAATACCTGCTGGACTCGGTCTTTTTTGAAGTAAATATTTTCTGGCGTAAAGGAAGCTTCGGCATCGACAGCAGCTACGCGGGCATTTAGGGGTTGATCGGGATTGGAGTCGAGGTAGACGTGAGCAGTCTGGCCGACGCGCACGTTGCCGATGTCACCTTGGGGAATGAAACCACGCATGTAGACAGTGTTCAAGTCCAGCACCGACAGCAGAGTTTTGCCCGCCGTAACTACAACGCCCGGTTCAACGCTGCGGCTGGTAACGACGCCATTGATCGGGCTGTTGATCGTCAGTTCTTTGAGCTGAGCCTGGATGCGGTTGCGCTCGGCTTCGACATTGGCAACTTCGGCTTGGGCCGCTTTGAGTTCAGCTTGAGCCTGCTTGAGCTGGGTGGTGAGGCGGTTAAGCTGGGCGGTGTTGATGTCGGGATTGAGGCTGGTGGTTTGGGATTGGGTCAGGTTGCCTTGGGCGGCATTGACCTGACGTTGGGCTGCAGCGACGGCGGCTTGGCGGCTCTCTAGGGTGGCTTGGGCAGCCTGGTAGGTGGTTTCCCGCTGGTCGTACTGCTGCTGGGTAACGGCTCCGTCCTGCACCAGTTGGGCATAGCGATCGCGGTCAGTTCGGGCCAGATTGAGCTGGGCTTGGGCTTCGATTGCCTGCGCCTCGGCCTGTTTGAGCTGGGCAGTAGCGGTGGCCACTTGGGCTTCGGCCTGGGAAATTCGTCCGGTGGTGTCGCCCTTGGACTGCTGCCAGCGCAACTCTGCTTCAGTAATTTGGCTCTCGATCACCGAAAGCTGGAGGCGGGCGTTTTGCTCTTGCTGTTTGGCGGCGCGAATTCGTGCTTCGGCTCCGGCCACCTGCGCCTGAATTTCGTCATCATCGAGTTTGACGAGCAGTTGCCCCTGCCGTACTTCTGCCCCTTCGCGTACCGTCACATCAATCACTCGTCCGGGCACTTTAGCCCCTATATCGGTTTCATAGCCCTCGATGCGGCCGCTGAACTCTAAAGCGTCGGATTCGGGACGGGAAAAGAAATACCAGGCGGCGGCTCCGGCCCCTACAACCGCTAATCCAAGTGGCAGCAGACGACGGATTTTTGCTAAGCGTTTGGGTGGGTCTCGTCCCTCGGCTGGCTCTAGCTGACGCTGGCTACCCGTTTGTGGACCTGGAAGAGTTTGTGCCATCGCGCTTCTCCCCGTTCTGAAGCAAGGTTATTGGGCTAATGTTTATCGATCTGTGAACCTGGCTAGTCATCAAACTAGACTGTCCAGTATGATGAGTTACGACAAATCCTAGATCGTCCCCTTCTAAAGGGCAAGATTCTGTTTGAATTGTTTACATGCTGATTTCCCTATCTGAGGAGCTTGCCTGTGAGAGCAGTAAAACCAAAGCGACTGGATGATTCTCCCCTAGCTGAGAAACGCGAGCAAATTCTCCAGGGCGCGATTCAGGTGTTTTTGAACCACGGCTATGCTGGCACTAGCATGGATCGGGTAGCGGCGGCAGCAGGCGTTTCGAAACAAACGATTTATAGCCATTTTCAAGATAAGGAAGGTCTGTTTACCGCCCTAGTCGAGCGGGTGACGATCCATCGCTTGCAGCGGGAACTGGGCATGCAGGATCTGCACGGCGAGCCAGAAGAGCTGTTGTACCAGTTGGCAACGGTGTTTCTGCACAAGCTTAGCAACCCAGAATACCTGAACCTATTTCGGGTACTGATTGCCGAGTCAGCGCGGTTTCCAGAATTGGCTCAGCTCTATAGCCGCACCGTGATTCACCGAGGCCGCCAGATGCTCAGCGCCTATTTTCGTGCTCATCCAGAACTCAAGATCACGGACCCAGAAGCAGCAGCCCATATTTTTTCTGGATCGTTGGTTTCATTTTTGCTAGCTCAGGAAATCCTCTACGGCAAACAGGTCTCGCCTCTGGAGGGCGAGCGGGTGATCAAACAGCTCGTGGCGCTAATTGTGCAGCGTTCAGATTCGAGTTAACCTATACTCCGGTCGATAGCTTACCTATTGTTCTAGTGCTCAGGCATACATCCACAAAGGCCGCACGGCTGGCTCTTGACCGAAATACTCTTGACCGAAATGCTCTTGACCGAAATGCTCTTGATCGAAATAGATTGCGGTATCAGGCAAGGTTGTGTAGCAGCGTTGGTCAAATGGGTTGACTCTATTGAACTGTAGAGGATTGAACTGTAGAGGATGATTGGGGAGCAGCACGGACTCATTTGCGTTGATGGGAGCTTCGATTCGTAATATCCAGTGGTTGAGATCAGGCCGTGCTTCTGTCATGGGACCGCGTCGTTCGGCGGCATCTGGCTGGAGGATTTCTTCGCATTCTGTCAGCGGCAGCGCCGCCTCAATTAAGTTTACCAACAGTCCTGCATTCACTTCAGCGCCAGTGCTGTGCCCAAATAACGAAGGCAAACCCAGCCAGATAGCCCATGGCATCACCATAGCCACCAGCAGTGCCAGAGTATCTTGCCCCAGCCTGCGCAAAAATCGCCAGATCTGCCAAAGCAGTAGCCGAGTCCGCACCAAGCGAGATTCGAGCATTAGAATTTAAAACTCAAAACTTAAAACTCAAAACTTACTTTCAGTCTAGCTTGAGCGCATTCACAGGTACTTCATCCCAAGATTCCACCGTCCGGATTTGGGCTACCCAGCCCTGCGCTTTTTGCTCTAGCGTCAGGTTCGACTCAAACGAATCGTGACATTCCTGTGCCTGAGTTTCGTCACAGCAAGCAATGCAGGCTCGAATGATACCGCAGGGATCAATCTGCTCGTTTACCCAAATCGTTGCCATAGATATTCCTCCAACCGTAGTGTCGGCATAGCCACCCTCTAGCCTAAATCAACCTGCTGCTAGGAAGGAAAAATTTTTCCAAAAATGCAGAAATTCCTGAATCCTAGCTCCATCAACCCTTCAGGCTGCTAACTGCTCGATGGCATCTCGATAGAGCTGACAGACACGCCAGTCGGGTAAAATCATGGCTCCTTGTCGTTGGTAGAACTCAATCGCTCGCTGATTCCAGGTCCGAACGCACCATTCTAATCTGCCGTAGTTGCGGTTGAGCACCTGCTGGGCCAAGTAGGCCAATAGCGAACGCCCAATGCCCTGACCGCGATACTCTGGCCGCACAAATAAATCTTCAACGAACAATCCTGGCTTGGTCAAAAAGGTGGAGTAGTTGGTGCAGAATAGCGCCAGACCAATCGCTTGCTGATGCTGCTCGGCAATCACCACTTCAGCGTAGGAGTGCTGAAACAAATGCTCGGCCAACGCCTCTGGGCTGCCTACAAATAGATGCAAATTGCCATCATATTCAATATTCGCTCTCACTAGCGCAAAAACATCCTCGATGTCATTCGCCGTAATTGGACGCAGATTCCATGACAACCCAGCTGATCCACCCTCAGCTAACAATGGCAACGCCGCTCCAGTCACACGGCAGATGCGGGCATCTTGTAAAACTTGTGCCCCAATTCGCTGATAGAACCCAATCGCAGGGGCATTCCAATCTAAAACGCTCCACTCTAGCCGCCCGTAGTCTCGCTCTAGAGCTAGCTTCGCTAATGCTGATAACAGCGCCTTCCCCACACCATAACCCCGATAGGCCGGCCGTACAAACAGATCTTCTAAATAAAAACCAGGTTGGGTGAGGAATGTGGAGTAATTGACAAAATAGAGCGCAAATCCAACTGCCTGCCCATCTGACTCGGCTACCAATGCTTCAATACAGGACTGGTCAAACAAGTGGCTATGCAGTGCCTCAACCGTACCGACAACCTGATCAGCAAGATGCTCATATTCTGCCAGTTCCATGATTAAGTTGAACAGAGCCGGCACATCGCTAGACACAGCCAAGCGAATAGCAACGCGAGCAGACTGGATGTCGCTAGAAGGAATAACGGAGTCAGGCATGAATTATGTAGAAATAGAACGTAGCTACTGGCTCAGCGCAACCAGCTCTTGAGACGGGAGGCTACCTGCGGGCGGCGCAATTTTCGCATCGCTTTGGTTTGAATTTGTCGCACCCGTTCCCGCGATAGGTTGAAGATACCGCCGACTTCTTCTAGCGTGTGGGTTTCACCCGTAGTTAAGCCGTAGCGCAGAGCAATAATATCGCGTTCTCGTTCGGTCAACACTTCGCCTAGAACTGCATAAATCTCCTGCCGCATCATCGCTTCGCTCATTTGGGCTTCTGGAGATTGAGTGCTGCTATCTTCCAGCAATTCCATTAATTCCGTATCTTCACCTTTGCCTACGCGATGATTCAGCGACAGCGAGCGCCGCCGTACCTGCTGCAAATTACGCAGCTGATCTGCCGTCATATCCAATGCTGCAGCCAATTCCATTTCCGTCGGATTGCGATTTAATTCTTTGCGCAATTCGCGATGGGCTTTCTTCAGCTTGTTCAGCTTTTCCACAATGTGGATGGGCAGACGAATTGTGCGGGCGTCATTGGCAATGGTACGGGTGATACCTTGGCGAATCCACCAGTAGGCGTAGGTAGAGAATTTGTAGCCCTTGTCAGGATCAAACTTTTCGGTGGCCCGGTTTAGGCCGAGTGCGCCTTCCTGAATCAGATCTAGGAACGGAACGCCCCGATTCAGATAGCGTTTGGCAATTGAAACCACCAAACGTAGGTTCGAGCGAATCATCTTGCGCTTAGCCACGCGGCTCAAGTACAGCCGATGTTCTAGCTGGCGTTCGGTTAGCTCTAATTTGGCTGCGACATCTGCTTTGGTAGGCATCCGCCCTAGTTCATCTTGCAATTGTTGCCGCAACTCTTCGACTTCGCCTAAAAACTTAACGCGGCGAGCTAGCTCTACCTCTTCGTTGGGCTTCAGCAGCGGATAGCGAGCCATTTCTTTGAAGAACGCTCCGACCGCATCGTCCGAGATGGTTTTGCGATATCCCGAAGCGCGGCTAGCCATCAGATCTTCGAGGTCTTCTTCTGAACCAAAACCAATGATAGCGGCCATTTCACTGCCTTCGACGGCACGCGCAGCTTCAGAAATGTCCATAGACTGAACTATATCTGTTTCTGTCTCACTTAAATAGGCATCGCCCAAATCAGCTAGCCGTAATGGATCCGTTGAATTAAGAATGGAATTGCTCATTATCTGTAAGTTGTGATTGAATAACGCCGTCGTAGTTTTGTGAGTCAACTGTTTGGGTCGATTGGGTCCAACAGGGTAACGGTGCGTAACCAAGTTTGATCAACCTAATCAAGGAATGCAGCAGTAGCTAAACCTTGTGGGGAAATGCCTGCTCTCAGATGCAACCAATTTCAACCAATTTCAATCAAACCAATAAATAAAGCGGTTCTCATCGGTTACTCATTTCTTTGGCATTAGCATGCCATTAGCAAACGCAACCCCATTCTCCATAAGCCAAATTCGTTCAATTTCATTCGATTTCGTTCGGTATAACTAAATCAATTGCTTTAATCGATCCAATCACCAAACTAGGTAAACCAAATCGGGACAATAAATCTAGGAATAAACTCCAACAGTGCAACTACCCTGTTGAGCAATCACCTAAATTCAAGGTTTTGAGAAGCTATTGGGAGATAGCTGCAAGAACAACAATCGCCTAGCGAAACAGCGGCAAAAAACTTTCTGAAGACTCTATCGAACTGATTACCAGAAACGAAATAATGTCTGCCCAACTAATGATTTCAACTTAAGGCTAATCTACAGGACTTTTCCCCAGTGTCAAGCCTAACTTCAGAGAGATTTAAATCAACGCTGCTATTTGCTAAGAACTCAGCCCTCCGAAAAATACAGCTACAGGGTAATGGATTCCGCTCCTAAATGCAAATGGATTAACCAACATTGGCAAACTGCTGTGTAACAGCATCTTTGCAACTTCGGAAAACGCCCCTAACTGCTTGAAGCACCCCAACCTTAGAACTTGGCTGAAGGTGAGTCTAATATAGCAGTCTCTCGTCTGATATCAAGTACCCAACCCAAATTTTTTGCAAAAAATCGGTTGAGTCGGGCAGTGCAATCCGTGCAACCCAGTGACTGCAACGCTTTTTGTAATAAAACAGTAATCTAATCATTCGTGAAATCAATCTGGGATGGACCATTGGCTTATCTAGCGTTTAGGGCCGTCGCTGCCTTGCCCACGTCAGCTTGTTCAGCTTAAGAAATTTAAAGTCCTTAAATGAATGAAACAAAAGATCAACTTAAGTATAAAATTGCCAAGTTTTATCTCAGTCATTCTTCAGGCAATCGGATATGCTTTAATCCTTCCTCAGTTCTGATTCGGTCTGATTCGGTTTGATTCGGTTTGAGTCCGGTTTAATAATAGTATAGATGTACTTAAATACGCTGCCTGCACTGCTATGATATTCGCCGTAGCTGAGTCCCACTTAATTTACTCTGATGCATCCCTGCCGCAACGGTGGATCGAAGTCTTGGTCGATTGTCCGGGCGCGCAGGGGCTATATACCTACTCGGTACCGCCGGATCTGCCAGTGCAAGCAGGCGATGTCTTGAGCGTGCCGTTTGGGGTACAACAGGTCGGCGCAATTGCGATTCGCTGGGTCGATCAGTTACCTGTTGATCTGGACCCTTCTGCTGTGCGGCCAATAGCGGACGTAGTCAGTCCTGGCTTTTTCCCGCCCACTTACTGGACATTGTTGCAGCGGGTTGCCGAGTACTATCGCACTCCCTTGATGCAGGTGATCCGGATTGCTCTACCCCCAGGGTTATTGGCTCGCTCTCAGCGCCGAATTCGTCTCTTGACCCCACCCAGCAAAGCACCGCTATTTCACCCGGCAGCCCAGCGCATCCTGGAGCTATTGCAAAACCAAAAACAGGGAGACTATTCCTGGCAGTATTTGCAACGGCAGGTGCGGCACGCCAACCAGGGACTGCGGGAATTGTTGCAGCAAGGCTGGGTGGAAAGTTACCTGGAATCCCCTACACCGGTGCGACCTAAACAGCGACAGATGGTAGCGTTGACGGCGGAAATGGGAGTTGGCGATCTCAGCCCCCGGCAGCAGGAAGTCATGGATGTGTTGCGGCGGCGCGGTGGCGAAATTGGACTCCAGGAGTTGCTGCAAACCTGCCAGGTCAGCTCTTCGATGCTGAAAACCCTGGCGCAAAAAGGCTATTTGCTGATCCAGTCTAGGGAGGTGCTGCGGCTGGAGGCCACGTCCGTGTGTCAGCCCGATCCACCCAAGATTCTGACCGAAGCCCAGCAGCAAGCGTTAGAAACGCTAACGTCTGTTTCTGGATTTAGTCAACTGCTGCTGCATGGCGTTACCGGCTCAGGCAAAACCGAAGTGTATTTACAGGCAATTGCGCCCTTGTTGCACCAGGGAAAGTCAGCCCTAGTGCTGGTGCCTGAAATTGGCCTAACGCCCCAACTCACGGATCGCTTTCGTGCCCGCTTTGGCAGTCGAGTCTGTGTTTATCACAGTGCGCTGTCCGTTGGAGAACGTTATGATACTTGGCGGCAAATGCTGAACGCAACTCCTCAGGTGGTGATTGGCACCCGCTCAGCGATTTTTGCGCCTTTAGCTAACTTGGGTCTAATCATCCTCGATGAAGAACACGACGATAGCTTCAAGCAAGACCAGCCTGCCCCCTGCTACCATGCTCGCACCGTAGCCCAATGGCGTGCTCAACTGGCTGACTGTCCCCTGCTTTTGGGTTCTGCTACTCCATCGCTGGAAACCTGGCTAAGTGTGAAGCCAAGCCTCAACCCTCCTGAGACCAAGGGACAGACTTGCTATCTTTCCTTGCCAGAGCGGATTCATGCCCAGCCCCCACCTCCGATCGAAGTCGTGGATATGCGGGAAGAACTGCGCCAAGGCAATCGCTCCTTGTTTAGCCGTTCGCTCCAACAGGTGCTACAAAATCTCAAAAGCCAATCCCAGCAAGGCATTCTGTTTATACACCGGCGAGGACACAGCACCTTTGTCTCCTGCCGCAGCTGTGGCTACGTGATGGAATGCCCTTATTGCGATGTCTCACTCACCTATCACCAACCACGCGAAGGTGGTTACGAATCATTACATTGCCACTACTGCGGCTATCGGCAGACCCATCCTCACGCCTGTCCGGCTTGCGGCTCTCCTTACTTAAAGTATTTTGGTAGCGGCACACAGCGGCTAATTCAAGAACTGAACCGGCTTCTGCCCGATTTGCGCTGCATCCGCTACGACAGCGACACCACCCGCACCAAGGGCGCTCACCGGGCCCTGCTGAACCGATTTGCTCAAGGCGAAGCCGATTTGCTGGTCGGAACCCAAATGCTGACCAAGGGAATCGATCTGCCCCAGGTGACGCTGGTAGGGGTAGTGGCTGCCGATGGCCTGCTGCACTTAGCCGATTACCGCGCCAGTGAACGAGCCTTTCAAACCCTAACCCAGGTAGCTGGACGAGCCGGACGGGGAGAGCATCCGGGTCGAGTTGTAATCCAAACCTATTCGCCCCAGCATCCGGTAATTGAAGCGGTAGCGCGCCAGGACTATGCTGCCTTTGTTACCACCGAATTACAGCATCGGGCTGCCTTGCATTATCCACCCTATGGCCAGTTGCTGTTGCTGCGGCTGAGTGGCTTGGATGCACCCACGGTCGGTCAAGCGGCTGAGCAGCTAGCTGATTTTTTGTGCCAGGTGCTAGCGAATCAACCCGACTGCGAGCTTTTGGGTCCCACTGCTGCCTCAGTTCCGCGTGTGGCGCGACGCTATCGCTGGCAAATTCTGCTCAAATCCTGGTCCAGCGCCCCACTGCCTCTACCCGATCTGACGGAGCTACGGTCCCACTGTCCTGCCGGTATCAGCTTAACTGTCGATGTGGATCCGCTGCATTTGCTATGACTTGCGGTGATTGCATGCAATCTACTGCTTTTTCTGCTGCTGCCGCCGCCGCACGGCCACCACGGCCCGGTCCACCGGAAAGCCAACGACTGGAATCACTTGATATTTGCGTTCCTCTTCGAGCCGCTTGAGTTCGGTGTAGTCCACCCAGTGGATACAGTCTACCGGGCAGGTGTCGATGGCTTCCTGAATCACTTCTTCAGAATCCCCATCCTGGCGAATTACCCGCGAACGGCCATAGTCTGGCTCGATGTAGAAGGTATTGCGAGCTACATGGGCGCAGTGCTTGCAGCCAATGCAGGTAATCTCATCGACGTAGACTCCCTTCTGGCGCACTATGCCACCTAATTCTGGCTCCAGCCCAGTCCGCTCCGGGGCATCCCGTAAGTGACCGCCAAGCTCTGGTGCTAAGTTGGCGGCAAAGTCAGTGGAGGAAGGGGTGGAACTGGTTGCAGGAGAGTGGAATTCATCCATGCCAATCTCTCGTGTAAAAGAATTTAAAAAACAAAAGCCCGACTGGAGCGGGCTTCTACGAAAAAGTGAACCTAGGCACTCCAGCGTTGAACCACTAACCGGATCGAGCCATCTGGGTTCTGCTCTTGTTCGGCTACCTGAAAGCCTTGGCGGCCGGTTTCCTTCAGTACGGTGTGGTAGGCATAGCGCTGGGTGACTTTTCTGAGGAAGCCCTCAACCGTCAGCGGCTGTTGCCAATATTGCAAATCGGCCACCAGCTCGTATTGGTCTTGATTCTGACTGAAGCCGATATCGTAGCCATTGCTTTGCTCGATCACAATCTCGGCGGTCCGAGTTTGTCCACGGTAGCCTCGTACAGGTTGAGGTCCAGACTTCCAGGCAACGCCCAGATCGGTCAAAGCCGCCTGTAACGAGGTGAGGTCTCGAATTTGGGTTTTAATTTGGCTAAAGTGTGACATGGGAGATTTCGCTAAACAAACTGGATGAAACTGGACGGGACACAGAACCAAGCGGTGATAGTTACCACTCGCTGTAGGTTGTTTGAGCTTGAGCCGACACGGACTGCTGCACAGGCTGAGCAAAATATTCAGAGGTTGTTTCTTGGCTTAACACTTGGCCTAGCTGAGCCTCAATCGCCGCTGTAACTTCGGCACAAGAGGCCCCAATGATACCTGTTACCTTCTCCTGCACTCGACCGTCTGGATAAATGATGAACTCCAGCGTTTCCATTCCACTAGTCCTCAGGCGTAAACCACAACTACAACAGCCTTATCGGCAGCAACTTGCCAAGCTATTTACACTAACTGCACAAGTAGGAAAACTACACATAGCCTGCAAGTGTAAATGAGTCTATTGTTAACTAACTCTGACCAAACGAATTAGTCTGCCTTAAAAAGTTAAAAAAGTTAGCAAAACAATGAGGCTATACTTCAGTTCTTAAGTTAGTTTCGCTTAACTCACCGATGCAGTCAAGGATACCTTTGGGTAGAAAAGCGAAGGATTGACGATCAATCTTTTGGGGGGTGGATAGACCAGATTCTATGAATTTTTCGGTGTTCGAGGGCCAGCTTGGCTAATCGAGGGCGTCGTCGGTGTTGATAAACGAGTCATCCAGCAGTAAATCATCGGTACTGGCTTCTAGGGCGTCGTCGAGCCACTCCCCTTCATCCAAGGCGTAAACCGTCTGCATCACATAGGGTAAGCAGGCACCGCGTAAGCCTCGCCGAATCCGCTCTGGGGTCTCTGGAAAAATCACAAACAGCGGGTGAATATCATCAGCTCCCTCACTGAGCAGATGCTGATGGCGTTTGGGCATGATCCACTCGTAGCCTTGATTCAGCCAAATCTGGGTTTGTCGCCAGCGGCCCAACAATGCCGAAAAATCTTCATGAGGCTGATGGATCAACACAAAAATCTCAACCCCGGTTTTAATCTTCCATTCCGGGTCGCACATCAAAATCGCAATATCAGCTGGTAGCCGCACTACCTCCCCCGACGCTACATCGGTTTGTCTAGTCGCTGCAGCAGAAACCGGATTGCGCAGCCGAATCAGCGGCAAGGGCAGGGGAATCACGCTCTCTTGAGGGCGACGCATGCTGGGAATCAGTTCTAGGTAAGGGCGAAACTGACGCAGCAGGGCAATCGCTCCCCGATAATCACTACATTCGGCTAAAACTTCTTCGTAATGGATTTGTTTAACCGGCATATCAGAAAAGTTGAAATAATTGCGCGAGTGCATCAAAGGGTTGAAATCAAGCTTTCTTATTTGGTAGCTAGCGAATTTAAGGAGATTTGAAACGCCTAGTTTGAAACGCCTAGTTTGAAACGCCTAATTTGAGACGTTTAACCGTTGGCAGCAGGATAGCTGGGACTTTACTAAATTCCCCAATCAAGGAGGCTTGCAAGCGAGACAAGCAAGTCTTTCGCATTTTAGCGAGTTCTGGAAGACAACGGAATGACTTGAATCACCCATCTCAGTAGAATCCCCCTACCGCAGCCGGGGGACACTCAAAAGTCAAAGCAAGCCAAAGTGGCATATTTACTTAATTGCATCCATAATGCCGAAGATGGGGAGATACATGGCGACCAGAATCGATCCGACCATGCCACCCAGGATCACGATCATGATCGGCTCCAGGATACTGGTGAGGGCCTTGACCGCCTGCTCCACTTCGTCTTCGTAGAAGTCAGCCACCTTCATCAGCATGGTGTCAATTTCGCCGGTTTCTTCCCCAATGCTGATCATCTGAATTGCCATCACCGGAAATACCTTTTCGCGTTGCAGTGCCAAACTGATCATGCCGCCGGTTTGCACTTCCTTGCGGGCCTCATCTACCGCATTGGCAATCACCTGATTGCCTGCTGTATCCCGGACAATCTCCAGCGCCGTCAGAATTGGCACACCCGACCGAGACAGGGCACCAAAGGTGCGACAAAAGCGAGCCGTAGCAGTCTTCTGGATCAGATCGCCGAATAGGGGCATTTTCAGAAAGAACCGATCCATCGTTTCGCGGCCGACCCGGGTTTTGTAGTACTGCCGGTAGGCAAAGCCCAGCAACAGCAAAATTGCAACCAGGATCAGTACATAGGGACTACGCAGAAAGTTGCTAATGCCAATCATGAAGGCGGTGAAGGCAGGTAGCTCAGCGTCCAACTCCTCGAAGATGTTGGCAAAGATGGGCAGCAGGAAGATACACATGCCCAGAAAAATCAGAATCGCGATTGTGCCGACCGCAATCGGGTAGGTCATGGCGGACTTGATCTGATTTTGCAGTCGCGCCACATCTTCCAGCAGCTTGGCAAGACGATTCATGACTTCGTCTAGCACACCGCCGACTTCACCAGCCTGCACCATGCTGACATAGAGGCCATCAAAGCAATGGGGGTGCTTGCGCATTGCATCCGAGAGGTTGGTGCCCTGTTGCACATCGGCGCTAATTCCCTGAAGCGCTTTCTTGAGTTTAGGATTGGGGCACTGATCGGAAAGCACGCCTAATCCGCGCACCAAGGCAACTCCCGCATTGATTAACACAGCGAACTGGCGCGAAAACACCGCCTTATCCTTCACCGTGACACTGGTCAAAGCCGTTTGGATGTCCTTGAGGTCAAGAGTGCTGAGTTTTTCAAGCAACCCTCGGTCTTCGGTCAGCTCTTGGACAAACAGTCCTTTTTCCCGTAAAGCCGTGCGAGCCTCGGACGGGGAGTTAGCCGTGATTTTTTCGCGTTTTGGGTTTCCTTTGGTGTCTCTCGCTCGAACGACATAGGTAGGCATAGCTTACAACCATCGAAGTGAAGAAGTTCTCAGGACAGTCAGGGGATTTTTCGTTCATCGTAGATCTATTTGTCTCGGAATGAACGATCTTTTTGAGCGTCTCGAATTTGGCTGATCCCCTTATCGGGTGTAACCTACTTAGCCGCGGCAGGCATACCGGGCTTGGCGGGCATTGGGGCGTTGCCAATCAGTCGCTGCAATTCATCCGGACGAGAGGTTTTGGACATGGCCGCTTCAAAGGAAATCGTGCCCGCTTTGTACAGATCGGCCAGCACCTTTTCTAGCGTCACCATGCCCAATTTGCCGCCAGTTTGAATCGCCGAGTAGATTTGTGAGGTTTTGCCTTCCCGAATCAGGTTGGCAATCGCGGGCGTGACAACCATGATCTCTTGCGCCATTGCCCGCCCAAATTCACCTGGCTTGGGGTTCTTCTTGGAAACTAAGGTTTGACTAAAAACGGCCACCAGCGAGTTCGAGAGCTGGACCCGCACTTGCTGCTGCCGCTCTGCTGGAAATACGTCGATCATCCGGTCTACGGTTTGGGCAGCGGAGCTAGTGTGCAGGGTGGCAAAGACCAAGTGGCCCGTTTCTGCGGCGGAGATGGCTAGCGAAATCGTTTCCAGGTCCCGCATTTCCCCCACCAGAATAATATCCGGGTCTTCCCGTAGGGCAGCTCGCAGCGCATTGGCAAAGCTCTTGGTATCTTCGCCCAACTGTCGCTGGTGAATCAGGCTTTTGATTGGCTCGTAGACAAATTCAATTGGGTCTTCGATGGTCAGAATGTGTTCGGCCCGAGTGCGGTTAATCAGGTCGATCATGGCGGCTAGCGTCGTGGTTTTACCCGAACCGGTTGGCCCCGTCACCAGAATCAGTCCGCGTGGCTTTTCTGACATTTCCCGCACCACATCCGGCAGGCCGAGTTTGTCGAAGCTGGGAATTTTGGAGCTAAGTGCCCGTAAGCAGGCGGCATAGGTGCCTCGATCTTTATAGACATTTACCCGAAAACGAGCTAGGCCCTTGACGCCGTAGGAACAGTCTAGCTCCCAGTTTTGCTCTAGGTTTTTTCGCTGAGTGTTGTTGAGCATGCTGAAAATCAGCCGCTGGCACTGTTCTGCCGTCATTGGTTCATCGCCAATCGGGGTGAGATGACCGCTAATCCGGAAATAGGGAGGCAGACCCGCCGACAGGTGCATATCAGACCCGCCCATTTCGATTAGCTGTTCCATCAAGTCTTCGATCATTAGCTCCATAACGTTCTCTCCTTATGCCAGGGAAGTGCGCCAATGCTGTTGGTCAAACAGTGGTCAAGTAGCGGAAGGTGGTAGGAAAATCAAAACTGAGATTTTTCTGCTATGTCAACCGGCAATTTTAATCCTGAAATCTGGGCGTTGTGCAGTAGGGGCAGTCCAGCCATTCCTGCCTCAGCTCAGCACCACAGCAGCGACAGGTAAGCGACAATTTACGTTTGGCTTTCAGCTCCGCCTCCAGACCAGTATCGGTAAAGGTGACCCGCTCCACTTCTTCCAGAGTGGTTGCCCCCTGACGCACTAGGTTCAAGCTGTAGGCCAACAGGGTTTTCATGCCTTCTTCGACTGCAGCTTCCTTGATCCGCTCGGTGGGAGCGCCTTCGGTAACCAGAGTCTGCATGCGTTCAGTCACGCGCATCACCTCGTAGACCCCACAGCGGCCTTTATATCCCGATCCTTTGCAGGTGGGGCAAAGACTATTCTCGACGCTGGCTTGATGAATTTCTTCGTTAGTGAGGGTATTGGCTCGGTAGAAGGTGATTTCTGCATCGCGGGAACTCGACAAACCAAAGCGGGCCAGCTCTTCGGAACTGGGATTGTAGGGAATGCGGCAATCAGGACAAACGCGGCGCATCAGTCGCTGAGCTAGTACTCCAATCAACGAGCTGGAGACCATAAAGGACTCAATGCCCATTTCTTCGAGGCGAGCAATAGCACTGGCAGCATCGTTGGTATGCAGGGTGGTCAAAACCAAGTGGCCGGTTAAGGCGGCTTCAATGGCGGTTTTGGCAGTTTCCTTGTCGCGGGTCTCACCCACCAGAATCACATCCGGGTCTTGCCGCAGGAAAGCCCGCAGTACCGAGGCGAAGTCCATGCCTTTTTCGCGCAGCACCTGCACCTGAGTCAGACCGGGCAGCGAATATTCAATCGGATCCTCCACCGTACTGATGTTGATACCCGGATCGTTGCGCTCGGCCAAGGCCGAATAGAGCGTCGTGGTTTTTCCGGAACCGGTTGGACCCGTCACCAGAATCAGCCCAAACGGACGCGACACCATTTCTTTGACGATATGCAGCGTTTCGGGGTCGGTGATCAGCTTATCCAAACCGAGCTGGGTAGCCGAGTTGTCCAGAATCCGCAGGACGACCTTTTCACCGTAACGGCTGGGTAGGGTATTGACCCGGAAGTCTACTTTGCGACCGTCAAACAGACGTCGAATCCGGCCATCTTGGGGCACGCGCCGTTCGGCAATATCAAGGTTGGCCATGATCTTAAAACGGGCCGTTACCGCTGGAATAATCTTTTTCGGCAGTGGATCTAGCCCTTGGCGCAATACCCCGTCTTTGCGGAACCGAATCCGCAGATAGTCTTCTTGTGGCTCGATGTGGATATCTGAAATACCGTCCTGGAGCGCTTTCGCCAGGATCTTATTTGCCAATGTAATGATGGGAGCTGCATCTGCATCCTCGAGCGCCGCATCCAGGTTGACTTCCAGATCATCTGCCGGCTCTTCTAAGTCAAGATAATCCAGGTTTTCAATATCGGATTTGACATCAACTTTGGATTCAAACTCCAGCTGCTTTTGTCGTTCAACCTGCTCGTCTAGATACTGGGAAATCAGGTGCTGGTAATCCTCTGCGGTAATTACCATTCGCTGCAGTGTCAATCCCTGCGGGCGCAGAATTCGGTTCAGGTCGTCCTGGGCTGCTAGATCATCGGGATTCACCATCGCCACCAACACCGAGGGCGGTTCTCCGTCGGTGCGGCTGAGTGGAATCAGACGATAGCGGCGGCAAATATCAACTGGAATCAAGGTCTCGATCAACTGGCTGAGCTGACTGGCATTGATCTGGTTAATCTCTGGGTCCAGCGACTCGACGCCATAGAGAATTTTTAGTTCAAATAGCTGTTGCTTCTTATATTGACGTAATAAATCAGGCGGCAACTGTTGCCCGGTGATCATCGCCAGCACATCGGTGAGTGGCCGACCTGACTTGCGACTTTCAATCAGCGCTTGCTGCATCTGTTCATTGTTGACAAAGCCCGACTGAACCAGTTTGTTGCTGAAGGGAGAAAAATTGTGTTGAACGATCAGGGCGCGCCGCTGCGACGAGGAATTAGCCATAGCTGATGCAGATAGGTTCCTTACAGAGTAGAGTGTTCCCAAAAGTCTTGGCTGAATTGACTCCTGCTGGATGGGTTCAGAAAGGCACCGTCAGCCAAAGACCAACCAAAGACAGATAAAACCAAGGCCAGAATAAATAAACTTAAAATCGCGTTTAGCTCAAAAATTTTTCAGAAACGTAAAAACTAAACTCAAGCGGACGATTATTCGGAACTTGCAGAATCATAGGCAGAATCATAGATAGATGGCACCTGAGCAAACCAAATCTAATTAAACTAACTACGGGATTCAATGTAATCAGGGAATTTACAATCCCCTAGAATACAATCCTCCAAAAGTGGTACCTCAAAAGCGATCGTTACTAATAAAGTTTGGATACTCAGCTTTAAAAACTAAAGCTGGCCTGCTTTGATTTAGGCAGACTAAATACCTGCCTTGCTAGATGCCAAAGACCGACCGGTACATCTGCAACGCTAGTCTATCTGCCAGACATTTAACCTAAGCTCTGGTGGCGGAACCTTGTTGCTAACCAATCGCGAAACAAAATTAAACAAATGCATTCAATCACTAACCGCTGAAGCACCCTGAACCATGAGAGAACCCTAAGACTAGGGTGATTCTACACCTTCGCTTTAAGGTAGCTTATGCCAAAGATCACAGAAGCACTCTATGTAACCATTAAACAAGGTTTGGAGAGAATAACAGCTCTGATTTGGCTCTGATTTAGCAAGTTGCGAGAGGGTATTGGTTTGAACAAACGATGACCAAGCCTCGCTAAACGTTGACTATTTTGAGCGATAAAGCAATAGTTCTAGTATCTATTAGTTCTTTTATGCCGTTCTTCACATCAAAAGGGTATGCTGTCACAAATTGTGCGCCCCATGGTTCGCACCCAAATTCGGCTTCTGGCTAACAGTCATGCCACCTATTCAACTCTGGTGACGACCATTGCTCAGTGGCTGGGGTTTTTGGGCGTGCAGGCCAACGTTACCCAACTGCACACCGAATCGAATCGAATTCAGCTTTCGCTGACCGTAGGTAAACCTGACTCCTGCGACGATTGCGATTGGGAGAAAATTTTGCGGAACCTGGAGCGCAATGGAGCCAATGCACCAACCCAACCCCAAGCTTCGCCGCTCACGCCGGGACAGGAACGCAAACTTCAACGGCTGTTGGCCTATGTGATTCAGGCTGGCGATCCCGATCGTCCGGTGGAATGGGAATCCCTCTATCCGCAATTGCAAAGTTTGGGCTTCGAGGAGGAGATGCTGGCCGGCATCCGAGCCGCGTTGAAGGTGCCCCAATCGCTCGATCAGTTGACCGAAGAACTCGATACCGATGTCGCGGCAGTTGCCCTTTCCAAAGCAGTGGGCATTGCGATGCTGGACCGCCAGATCAACTCTTCGGAAGACAAGGCGCTGACGGCTTTATTGGATGCGATTAAGCAGCGGTAGGGGTGGATGGGTGGATGGGTGGATGGGTGGATGGGTGGATGGGTGGATGGGTGGATGGGTGGATGGGTGGATGGGTGGATGGGTGGATGGGTGGATGGGTGGATGGGTGGATGGGTGGATGGGTGGATGGGTGGATGGGTGGAGCACCTTGAGAAACGGTAGATTGGGCTTGAGTAGGGTGGGCTTGTAGTAGCTGAGACTGCATCTGCTGGGGAACCAACGACAGGGCCATAACCCCACCTTCTTCTGACTCCTGGCTCCTGAGCCACCCCCGAATAGCACCATGACACTAACAGCAGCCAACACATTCAGTTTCATCCAAGCACCTCACTGATTCATCGTCCGATGAGTGATTTGTCTAATCCGGGTTACTTGAAATAAATCAACAAGTTGAGTCCTGGAATGGTTTGGGAAAGCGTCCACAGCAGCAAAACGAAGTAGAGAATGCCCAGGCTCCACTGATACCAGACCAAAGCGGTGATCAGACCGGGCATATGCTGGTCACGCAGGCGTAGATCGTTGAAGCCGAACCGCATTAGATTATTCAGGCTGAAGTCAAAATAGTTGAGCCAACTCCAGCGACGGTCCCAAACAATCGGCGTAAATCTTTCTCGAAAGGTAGGGGTGAACGGAATATTCGGCAAACGGCCAATCAAAAACCGCAACTGCCGGAGACTGCTATCCTCTACTAAATAGCTTTCGCTGATTAGATCGTGGTAGCGTCCCTGCCAGTAGGTTAGCAGTACTAGTAGGCTGGGAACCGGCACAATCACCAGCTCCAGACAGGCTAGCGTATACCAGGGATAGTCTCCGACGCGAAAAATGGCCGCCAAGCCAGACAGGGTCAGCAGCGTAAACCCGCCTGCCACCCAGAGAAGTTCCGAGACGTTTGGCACAATCGGCCGAGGATGCAGCCGTCGAAACCGATCGAGCAGCCAGAACAGCACGCCAAAGTGCGCCACCGCAATTAGCCCCACCCCCAGCACGAGCCAAAAGCTGGTGCCATAGCGCGTCAGCAGCAACAGCAAACTCAGTCCTACCCAGTGAAAGCCATCTAAGAACCAACCCGAAGGAGTCGAGGCTTGACCCACCGTGATCCGGTCGCGCACTTTCACATAGGTAGCGAAGTCGATTTGGTTGATGCGCAGCAGGTCGCTGATGTTGCGGAAAGGTTGTTCAGCGCGAGCAGCCTGAATGGCGGCGATCTGTTTTTCAGAAAAGCCTACCTGTTTGAGGATGGTAGGCTTGGCAAAGTTCAGATCGATGCCCAGCAACCGCTGCTGCAACTGGCGCAGGCGCAGTTTCTCGGTGGTGTATTGGATCTCATTAGCGTCGGTGATTTCCTGGAGCTGGCGAAAGTTTTGCACCAGATTGCGCAACAGGGTTTCGTTGCCTTGCAGCGTCGGAACTGACAAGACGCGACCAATTTTGCCCGGATCGCCCAAAATCCTGGCCAGCCTTGGATCAAACTGCAAGTTCGGCACGTTTAGATAGGCGCGTTCAGCAAAGCGGGCATCGGCAAAATCGGCCTGATCGAGAATCGTGGCTCCGCGTAAATTCACCGTTTGATCAAACTCGGCCTGCCGAAAACTGACGGTTTTTTCAAACACGGCTTCACTCAGAAACAGCGCCTGGAAAAACTGATCGCGGTCGAACAGGACGGCATCACGCCAGCGGGTCACAGACAGATCGGCGGTGTCTCGCCACTGGATGCGGGTGAAATTGGCGAACTGTTGAAATACGGCTTGATTAAAGCTAGTTGAGGCTCGAAATTCACTGCTCTGAAGATTGACGCTTCCTTGAAACAGTGCTTGATTAAAGCGGGCGCGATTAAAGAAAATGGCGCTACGAAACCGCACATCACGTTGAAACACGGCATTAGCAAAGTTGGCGGAGCGGCTAAATCGCGTTTCGGACCAATCCGACTCTTGGGTGAAGGTGGCTCCCTGCGCTTCCACCCGGCCTAAAAAGAAAGTATTGGTGAAATTAACAAAGCCCTCAAACCGAGTCTGCACCAGCAGCAGTGGTGCCCGTAGAACTGTAATTTGCAAAGGAGTAACCTGAGACTGCACCAATAGAGAACGCGACAACTGGCTCAACTGAGAAAGCCGCCGCCGATCGCGAGCGAGCTGGGCCTGTTCTGCTTCGCTAAAGATGGGCAACAGCGACTGACCATACAGCGGTGTCCGCAGGCCCAAATCGCTGAATTTAAATTCTCCCTGGATCACCGAGTAGCTGAGATCGATGCCGAGCGCCCCCTGAGATCGCTGAATCTGAGTTTGAATCAGGTGATAAAACTGGTCGCGGAAGGCTGCATTTTCGGGGCGCAAGTCAATCACAAGCTGACGCAAATCCAGAGTTCGGATGCCCTCGGTTTGTATTGGTGATTTCAGCCGCGCCTGCAACAATTCCAGGGTCAGGGGTGCGCGTTCTGGCAGGGCAACGGCAGCAACAGCAGGTTGGGAATACCAGCAGCTACTAGCGGCCATCACAATACTCAGCAGCAAAATCAGCTTAATCAGATTGGCGATCAAACGAATGGTTGGTGTAAACCGCGATGAACGACGCTGAGTTGCCACGGCAAATTCTCGAATAGAGTTGCTGGGCTGAAAGGTCTCAGACAAACATGAGCAAAACTGGCGGCTGAAACAAGCGGTTTTCAATGGTGTGATACTGACGGCTGCACTCGATCAGAATATCCTTGACCGACCCGAAAAAGATCGCTCGATTCATTAAGAAACATGCCAAGCGCAGCGATAGGCTCTTCCAAACCTGCGGCAAAATCGAAAAGAACCCATCTGGACGCTTGAGTTTACAATGCCATGACAACTCCCTCTCCCCAATCCCCGGCAACCAGTCTCTATGAACAAGACTATTATCTCTGGCTAGAAAAAATGGCTCACTTGCTGCGTACGGGCAAACTAGACGAGCTGGATCTAGAAAACCTAGCCGAAGAAATCGCGGATATGGGCCGAAGTGAACGGCGCACAGTGGAGAGCAATCTAGAAAGAGTGTTGATGCATTTGCTCAAGTATCAGTATCAGCCAGAAAAACGGTCGAGCAGTTGGCGCTATACCCTGCTAGAGCATCGGGATCGACTGGAAAAGTCGTTTTGCGATAGTCCCAGCTTAAAAAATCACTTTAGGGCTGTATTTCAGCAGTGTTATGGAAAGGCTAGAAGGAAGGCGGCTGTTGAAACTGAATTGCCTATTGAGCTTTTTCCCAACGACTGTCCGTTTACGCCAGAACAGGTGCTGGATTTGGACTATTTGCCGGAGTGATCAGGCGGTGGTTGAGAAGTTCGTTCCAGATACAGATTAATAAAGTCTTCTGCCGCCGTTTCGTTCAGTTGGCGTAGGGCTTTGACAATTTCAGTCACCGCTTCGGCTGAGGGATCTCTAGTTTCGTTAAACCAGTTGTTTACGGTAGAACGATTAACTCCCATTGTTACCGCCAATCGATTTTGGCTAATGTCATGAGCTTCGAGTACGTATCTGAGTGCTTTCCCTGCTTTTCCCATGCCTCAAATACTGTCAGAGGCTTTTGACCAAGTAAATGTTTTCGATCGAGGACAATCTGATACAATGAAAATGTTTTCAAACGGGAACATTCCAAAAATATAGGAACTTTCTCATGGCTGAAGAATTCTTGTCGGGTGGGGATTTCAATACTCCTACCCCCAATTTTGCTAACCTCGATCCGCGTTGGAATCGGGTGATCTTGATTGGCGAACCCAACTGGGTGTTGACTACAATTCACCAACTCCACCTGCAAGGATTTGCCGAAGTCGGAGATTGGGGCCAGCCCTTACCTACCCAAAATCCAGGCGAAGCGATTGCTGTCCTCAAACGTCCACGGGTTTAATCTGTTTCAAGTTGCTACTCAAATTCCACACCTAGCTCTCGTAACTTGGCTCTTAACTGCTCGACTTGGGCTTCTGCGGTTTCTGCCCGCTGCCGCTCTTGTTCTGCCCGCTGCCGCTCTTGTTCTGCCCGTTGACGTTCTTCCTCAGCCTCTGCTTCTGCTTGTTGTCTGGCGATTACCTCTTGCCGCAGGGCTTGAGCTAGTTCATCGGGTACCAGCAGTTTTTCGCCGGTATCCTGTCGGTAAAAGCCAATCAGTTTGCCTTCAACCTGTAGCCGCAACTGAAGAGATTGACTACAGCCATCCTGAATCGGTTCATACTGTTCACCGCGTAACCGATAGCCCTGTAACTGCCCTGGAATCCATTCGCCTTTGGGATCAAATAGCCAGTACTCCTGCACGCCGAGCTGTTCATAGAGCGTTCGCTTAAACACCTGATCGTGCTCACGGGTGCTTTCAGAGGTCATCTCAAAAATGACACTCGGCACCTGACCTTCTTCCCAGATTTTGTAATTGTCGCGGCCACCAGGCGCTACGTCGAAAATCACCATCACGTCTGGTGCCACCCGCAAGCGGGGATAACCTTGAGCGTAGTAGAGAAATTGATTGCCCAAGACGGTAGCTTGGCGGCCTTCCAGATATTGGCGTAACACTTCCAGAACGGTTAAGAGCGCGTAGAGATGATCGTAGGTTTCTGCCACAGGTTCGCCGTCAGCACTGGGATAGAAGGGTTCAGTGGTTGGAGTAGGGGGAAGGAGTGTGGTCATGAATTTTCTCCTCGACCAAACAGATGCTCTAGTAGCCGCTGACTCTCGGTTCGCAAGCCTTGAATTTCGGTCATGATTGCCTCAAAGTTGCGCTGACTCACTTCAAAGTTATGCTGATGAATTTCGACCACCTGCACGAGCGAGTTTACCGTTGCACGCAGTTCAGCAATCGCGGCTCTTTCCTCTGCGAAGGACGCTTGGAGCCTAGAAATTTCTGCTGCATTTCTATCAATGTTTGCAGTGTTTCGGTCGATGTTTGCGGTGTTTTCTGCAATCGCGGCAGCATTTCTGGCAATTGTAGCAGCATTGGCTTCAACAAGGGCTTCAATGCGATCTAGCCGTTCAGTCATAGTTGATTAGTACTGGAGTATTTAGATTTTGGCATGGAATTTAATGGTGAACATCCTGAGTAAAACTTCATTCACAGGAATAAAGCTTTTGAAGCGGTGTGAACTTCTGTTGCATGGGAAATCTAAGAAGCTGCCAAACATCAGGTAGCAACTGCTGTCTAGAACTAGATGAGCAAGGCGCTTCTAAGCAATCGCCGCTTCTGGCAACCCGCCTTTCATCCGGTTGAGGTAGTCGAGCAAATTTTCTACTTGCAGTTCGGCTTTGAGTACGCCCAATCCGCGTACCGTCACCTTACCTGGCGTATAGATAAATCGAGTTTGCAGATGCCCTGGCAGGTTTTCCTTCAGCAAATTCCAGGCCGGTTCCTCCATGGGTGTTTCCAGGACAATATGCTGTTTGCCTTCGGGCTTGATGCGGCTAAATCCAAGCGATTTGGCGAGCTGCTTCAGTTCCATCACGCGCAAAAGCTGGCTCGCGGCAGGCGGCATTGCTCCGTAGCGGTCGTTCCAGTCGGCGGCAATTTCTGCCAGTTCGCGTTTGGTTTGGGCCGAAGCCACGGCTCGATAGGCGCTCATCTTTTGATCCAGATCGGGGATGTAGTCGGCGGGAATAAAGGCCGTCAGGTTGAGGTCGATTTGCGTGTCATCGACTTGCGGAATCTCCTGACCGCGAATCTCCTTGATTGCTTCTTCCAGCATTTCCATGTACAGATCAAAGCCAATCGCATCCATTTGGCCCGATTGTTCTGCGCCGAGCAAATTGCCCACGCCCCGGATTTCCATATCGCGCACTGCCAACTGATAGCCAGAGCCAAGCTGGGTGAATTCCTGAATCGCTCGCAGGCGCTGACGGGCTGTGTCGGTGAGTTGGCTTTGCTTCGGGTAAAACAGCCAGGCATGGGCCTGAATTCCGGCTCGCCCGACTCGACCGCGCAACTGATAAAGCTGGGCCAAGCCAAACTTCTGGGCGTCCTCGATCAGGATGGTGTTCACTCGCGGAATGTCCAACCCTGATTCGATGATTGTGGTACAAACCAGAATGTCCGCCTCGCCGTTGCTGAAGGTGAGCATCGTCGCTTCGAGTTCGCCTTCCATCATTTGGCCGTGGGCAATTTCAATCCTGGCTCCCGGAATCATTTCCCGTAGGCGAGCCGAAACTTCCTCGATGCCTTCGACGCGCGGCACCACATAAAACACCTGTCCACCCCGGTCCAACTCTTGCCGAATTGCCGTCCGCACGACTTCTGGATCATAGGGCGACAAATGGGTTTTAATCGGGCGACGCGAAGGCGGTGGTGTCGTAATCAGGCTCATTTCCCGCACACCCGACAGGGCCATATAAAGCGTGCGGGGAATCGGAGTGGCGCTCAGGGTCAGCACATCCACCTGGGTTTTCAGCGATTTGATTTTCTCTTTCTGATTGACGCCGAAGCGCTGCTCCTCATCCACCACCAGCAGGCCCAGATCCTTGAACTGAACGCCTTTGCCCAAAAGCTGATGGGTGCCCACCACCACATCCAATTCACCAGTCGCCAATCGCTGCTGAATCTCTTTGCGCTCCTCGGCGGTGCGGAATCGGTTCAATAGACCGACCTGAATTGGATAGGGAGCAAAGCGTTCCTTCAGCGTGTGGTAGTGCTGCTGGGTCAGGATCGTTGTGGGCGCGAGTAAGGCTACCTGCTTGCCAGCCGTCACCGCTTTGAAGATGGCCCGGATCGCTACCTCGGTTTTACCAAAGCCGACATCGCCGCAGACCAAACGATCCATCGGGCGAGCATCTTCCATATCGCGCTTCACATCCTGGGTCGCCTTGAGCTGATCCGGCGTGGGCTGATAGGGAAAGGAATCCTCCAGTTCTTCTTGCCAGGGGGTATCGGAGGGATAGGCAAATCCCTGCTGCTGAGCGCGTTGGGCATAGAGTTGCAGCAGATCGATCGCTACCTTTTTGACGGCTTTGCGGACTTTGCTCTTGGTTTTCTCCCAAGTTTTGCCGGTCATTTTGCTGAGTTCCGGCACCTTGTCGCCCGCCCCCCGAAAGCGAGATAGGGCATTCAGCTGATCCGCCGCCACCCGCAGCAAGCCATCAGCATATTGCAGTACCAGATACTCGCGGGTTTCGTTGTTGATCGTCAGGCTTTCTAGCTTCAGGAACCGGCCAATCCCATGATTCTTGTGGACGACATAATCGCCCAACTGAAGTTTGTTCGGGTCAACCTGTTTAGAAGCAGCCTGTCGGCGTTTGCGAATGTAGCTGGGTGTGGCCAAGGAATGCTGCCCAAAGAACTCCCGATCCGTAACGACAACCAAGCGAAACGTGGGCAGAATAAATCCTTCCAGCTCGGCTAGCCCAGAATACTTGACGGCGACAGGAATCCGCTGGGCTTGCAGTTTGTCGATTGCCGGGTAGTCGCGCGGATTGGGCACAAACTGAGCCGGACAGTCATGCTCTTGCAGTAGTGCCACCGAACGAGACGGTTGGGCCGACACTAGCCAGACCGAAAAACTCCGATCCCGCTCTTGCCGCAGCGTTTCTGCCAGTTTACCGAACTGATGCGGCGTGGCCGGAACCGGACGACTCGCCAAATTCAACCCGTTGCCTTCTTCGGATAGCTCGGATAGATAAAGCCGTTCATAGGGTTCAGTGGCAGTTAATGAATCCGTGAAGGGGCGATGGATTGCGGGAAGTGGTGAGCGAGATTGTGAGCTGGCAGTCAGTTCGCGCCATTGTTCGTCGGCATGTTCAAACCAGCGATCGCTGTGGGCGCGGCATTGTTCGACTTCGTCAATCGCAATCAACGTATTTTCGGGCAGATAATCCAGCAGCGAGGCAGGCTGCTCAAACGCGACACCCAGAAACCGCCGCATCCCTTCTGGAGGCTGACCAGCCTGTAGCTGTTCCAGTTCCTCTGCCGACAATAAGGCCCGCACTTCTGGCTTGAATCCCTGTCGCGGATCGCTCTCATCACGCAAGCCCTGTACGATGATCGGGCTGAAGTCCGTGGCGGTGAGAATCAGCCGATCGGTATTGTCGAGCGAACGCTGGGTAGCCGGATCAAATTCGCGCAAATGGTCCAACTCATCCCCAAACAGCTCCAGGCGCACCGGCAGTTCGGCAGCGACCGGAAAAACATCGATAATATCGCCGCGACGGCTCCACTGCCCTTCGGTTTCTACCAGCGGCACGCGCTCATAGCCCAAGTTAGCAAGCTGCTGGCTCAAGGCTTCTAGGTCTAACTCCATGCCTCTGGAGAGCGTGAGGCAATAGGGCTGAAAGGCAGTAATCGGCGGCAGATGGGGTTGGAGGGCACGTTCGGTGGTGACAATTGCAGCAGGTGCGGCAGCTTTAGAGGTAGCGGTGTCTGGATCTTGGACTTTAAGCAGATCGGCTAAGACCTGCATCTGGCCCCAGGTCATTTCCGACTCTGGGTCAAACGGCTCATAGGGAGACGCTTCTGAGGTGGGGTAAAAGTGTACTGTTGGCCAACCCATCGCTTCCAGTTGGGCTGCCCAGCGTCCGGCTTCTTCTAGCGTAGCGGTGATCACTAATAAATTGCGCTGCTGAGCCTGGGCTAAGCTGGAAGCCACTATCCCCTTAGGCAAGCGAGCAACGCCGTTCAGCGTGAGCACCCGTTGCTGATTCAGCTTCGTGAGGAGTTCATTCGTAAGGGGCAGTCGTGCTAACGCCCGTGTGATGGAGGAAAAAGCCATAGACCCTGGAAAAGAACCACAAACGCAATGACAGCAACCAATGTTTATCTATTGTGATGCTTTTATATTGTGAACTACCCGACGCGCCTTGGCCTTTGCGCCAGAGTGTGGGTTTCCCGCTTGAGTGGAGCCTGCCTCTGTCAAATAAACCAAATAAACTTTCGCTGCCGGGAATTTACTTAAAGTCACCATTTTGACATGATCTGGCTCTGCCGCAAGTAATCCTGATGCATCCGGATCAGCCAACTGAAGTGAGAGAATGTTACCTTGCTCTATATCCAGAACTGTGGCATAACCTGCTCGGTTGGGTGAAGCAGATCGGTCAGCTCTGGATATGTGCTCTCAAATTCACTCTTACAAAATAGGCGTTAGCATCGTTCATGTCCCTCGAAATCCTGGTAATCCTGCTGCTGATCCTGGCGAATGGCTTGTTTTCCATGTCGGAGATGGCGATTGTATCGTCCCGTCGAGCCAGACTTCAGGAGCTGGTCGAGCAGGGAAACCACAAGGCCCAGGTGGCGCTTGACCTCGCCAATTCGCCCAATCAATTTCTTTCGACGATCCAGGTTGGCATCACCCTAATCGGCATTCTTACCGGTGCGTTTGGCGGTGCTACCCTAGCCGGCAGTCTCGTGCCCTACATCTCCCTGATTCCGGCTCTGCGAGCTTCGAGTGAGGCGATTGCCTTTGGAATTGTGGTATTGCTGATCACCTATCTGTCGCTGATCATTGGGGAACTTGTACCAAAACGGTTGGCCCTCAACAGTCCAGAGCGAATTGCCACAGCGGTGGCTGTGCCGATGCGCGGTATTGCCCGCTTTACCAGCCCGATTGTGCATTTGCTGAGCCTATCCACAGAAGCGGTGCTGAAGCTGCTGCGGGCCGATGTTGCTTCCACCGAGCCATTAGTGACCGAAGAAGAAATCAAGGTTTTGGTGCGGCAGGGAGCCGAAGCCGGCATGTTTGAAGCGGCTGAACAGGATATGGTGGAGCGGGTATTTCGACTGGGCGACCAGTGGGTGAGCGGCATCATGACCCCCCGGCCCGATATTGTCTGGCTCGACTTAAACGACTCCGCCGAAATCAACCGTCGCAAAATGGTCGAGAGCCGCCATAGCCGCTTTCCGGTTTGTCAAGAAACTCTAGATAATGTGCTTGGCGTGGCACATGTCACCGATGTCCTGACCCGCAGCCTTTCCGGTGAACCAATCGATTTGGCAACTTTGCTACGACAGCCGTTGTTTTTACCAGAGAGCACCCCGGCGCTGAAGGTGCTGGAACGATTTAAGCAGTCGGGGACCCATATCGCCATGATCGTGGACGAGTACGGTGTGATTCAAGGCATGGTAACGCTGAATGATGTGATGGAGGTGATCATTGGCGATATCCCGTTTGCCGATAACCCGCCTGAAGAACAGATTATTCAACGCGAGGACGGCTCCTGGCTGCTGGATGGCATGCTCTCGGTTGAGGAAATCAAAGACCTGCTGGACCTGGATGAGCTACCCGGTGAGGACCGCGGCAATTACCAGACGCTGGGCGGGTTTGTGATTACCCAACTGGGACAAATCCCCAAATCGTCGGACCATTTCGAGTGGGAAGGATTTCGGTTTGAAGTGATGGATATGGACGGCAACCGGGTTGATAAGGTGCTAGTAGTGCCGCCAAAATCTAATCTGAACAGCGAGGAGTTGGGCAGCGGAATTTAACCAGGATTAGCAGAATGTCAGCAATTCAAGCCGATTTTTTCAGAGCTAGCGTCAGGCCGTCGGCAATTGCGATCATGCACGGGAAAATGCGCTCATCTTGATGTAGCGCTCGGTTAAAAGCGCGGATCGCCTGGGTGCGGTTATCTTGAACTTCCGGATCAGCCACCCGTCCAGACCACAGCACATTGTCGATGACAATCAAACCGCCCGGACGCACGAGCTGGAGGGCGCGTTCGTAGTAGCCTGGATAGTTGCTTTTGTCAGCGTCGATGAAGGCAAAGTCAAAACTGTTGGCCTGTCCGTCGGCTAAAAGAGCATCTAAGGTCTCAAGTGCCGGAGCGATCCGCAGGTCAATTTTGTCGGCAACACCGGCTCGCTGCCAATAGCGTTGGGCCACGCTGGTATAGTCCTCACTCACGTCACAGGCGATCAGTTTGCCGTCAGCAGGTAGAGCCAGAGCCACTGCCAGCGAACTGTAGCCAGTAAAGACGCCGACCTCCAAGGCTTTTTTAGCTCCCATCAATTGGATTAGCAGCATCATGAATTGTCCCTGTTCGGGGGCAATCTGCATCTGGCTCATCGGATGGTTAGCCGTCTCTTGCCGCAGTTGTTGTAAAACCTCTGGCTCCCGCAGCGAAACCGAGAGTAAATACTGGTAGAGGGAGGCATCAAGAAAAGTCTTGTCCGACATTTTATATAGCCGCGGTTTTAACCGCCAGATGATTAAAGTGGCACATTGCATTCTAAAACAAAAGACTTTCAGAACAGAAGACAACCGCAAGAGGCAAGAAGAGAAATTGAATTAAAACGAAAAAGGATGAGCAATGCCCATCCTCTGAATCCTGATTTGAAATGTATTGAAGTGAACTAGAAACTAAGCCAGTTCCTTTTTGCGGCTCTGCCTCAGTAGAAATGCACCCCCGACTGCCACTAGCCCCAGCGTCATTGCGGGTTCGGGAACGTCCTCAGGATTGTCAAAGTCGAAGCCATCTCTGCCAGCGCGGAACGAGTGGTTGTCGGTCTCAAAACCGCCGCCGCCAGCTTGAGTAATCCGAATCTCATCGAAGATGTCAGCCTTGCCGCTGGAGTAGAAGTGGAGATAGCCACTGCCTTCACCCCCGTTCTGCCAGCTCGCCCGAATCGGCGCAACTGGATCGACATCCGCCGTGGTGAAGGTTTTAACTTCCTGCCCGTTGCGGAAAAAGGAGAAGGTATTACCGCCGCTGATTGCACCCCAATTGATACCAAAGTAGTTCATGGTTTTGGCAAAGGTGATGCGCATCATATTGCCGCTGAACACAGCCAGATACTTGGAGTTGTTGTAAACCGACTCACCAATCACCTTGCCGGCTTCATCCTTGACGTAATTCACGGAATCATTTGACTTGGGAGTGGTCGTTGCTTCCCATCCAGCAGGTGCCCATTTGTCAGCATAAACGCCGGTTTGACCACTGCTGGTTTCCATTCCCTTTTCAAAGTGATAGGTAACTAAAGCCTTCCCTTTTTTATCTTTTGCCGCTACTACCGTCTTATCACCCTGATTGCCAAAGCTCGAATTAAAATCAATCGTGGTAGTGCCTTTCATCCCAGCAAAATCAGAATATGCACCCTCATTTGTTGCACCCGTAAATGGATTGGCAATGCCCTTAGTAATCTTGAAAGAAACTGCCTCAGCAGAGCTGGCAAACGTAATCGTAGCAATCGTAGCTAGCGTGGCAGAAAAGAGAGTATTGCGAGCAGATCTCATGGTTTTTCCCTCATGTTCAGTCGTCTGACAATTCGCATTATGGTGCGGAGCCAAACAGAAACAAGCGAGAAAAATCACGGATTTTTTGTTGTTAATCCTTGAGAAAAACTGAATTCTATCGACAGGTAGAAATTAGTAGAAAACTCTGTAGTATTTCAACAAACGAAAGCTAGAATTCGGCCTTTTATGAACATGCCTTAATGTCTTCATAACTGCTTTTATTGAAAACACATAATCTCAAAGATCTGTTCATAAAGATGTAGGCTGCCAGTCCGTGGTCTCACTAGCTAATGCTCTTAAAAAGTGCTGAGTTTCGATTTGCTTGATCCTTGGCTCTACCTAGCTAACTTTACTTACAGCCTTTTTCAGGCTAGTGAAGTACGAAAAACGGGGTGCAGGGGCAGTGCCCCTGCGTGGGGGCGAAGTCCCCACACCCCTACACCTCACATGAGTGAAAAACGCTGTAAGTGGATTCCAGAAAAGTAAATCTGGAGCGATCCGGAGCGATGGGAACGAACGCCTACCCGCTCAGCAAATTTCACAAGAAAGGTTATCCTGATGTATTGGCAGTCCGATTGGTAACTCGGAACTCTAGCCAAGTAAATCAGTAAATTACAGCCTTTTTCAGGCTAGTGAAGTATGAAAAACGGGGTGCAGAGGCACTGCCCCTGCGTGGGCACAAAGTCCCCACACCCCTACACCTCACATGAGTGAAAAACGCTGTAGATTCAGTACGATTCAGCAAATTCAGCCAGAGTAAACCACCGTGATTGACCTTAAACAACTCCGGGAAAATCCAGACCAGTTTCTTGCCCGTTTGAACCGCCGCAGCGACTACAGCGAACCGATTCAGCAAATTCTGCAACTCGATCAGCAGCAGCGGCAGCTAGAGGTAAATCGCTCCCAACTCCAAGCCCGCAGCAACGAGATCGGCAAGTTGGTGGGTCAAAAAATCAAATCGGGCACGAAGGATGATCCGGAAATTCAGGCGTTGCGGGACGAGGGCAACCAGGTGAAGGCTCAGTTGAGCGAACTAGAGCCGCAGGAAAAGGAGTTGAAGGCGCAGTTGGAAGCGCTGATGCTGACGATTCCCAACTTACCCAGCGAAACCACGCCTCTCGGCAAAGACGAGGAAGAAAACGTTGAAATCAAACGCTGGGGCGACGAGTATCTGCCTAAGAACCCAAACATTCTACCCCATTGGGAAATCGGCGAAAAACTTGGCATTCTCAACTTTGAGCGCTCGGTGAAAATTGCCCAGAGTCGGTTTGTCACCTTGGTGGGAGCAGGCGCTGCATTGGAACGGGCGCTGATTCGGTTCATGCTGGATCAACAAACGGCAGCTGGCTACTTGGAAGTCAGCCCGCCCTTCTTGGTGAATACAACCTCTCTAACGGCATCGGGCCAGTTGCCCAAATTCGCGGAAGAAAGCTTCAAGTGCGACAAAGACGACCTCTGGCTGCTGCCCACCGCTGAAGTGGCGATCAATAGCCTGCACCGAGATGAAATTCTGGCCGCTGAAGAGCTACCGCTGCATTACTGCGCCTATACCCCCTGCTTTCGTCGGGAGGCCGGCAGCTATGGCCGCGATACACGCGGTCTGATTCGTCTGCACCAGTTCGACAAGGTAGAGCTGTTTAAGTTTGTTCATCCCGATACGTCAGAGCAAGAGCACCAAACCTTGCTGCGGGATGCCGAGGCAATTCTGCAAGCGTTGAAACTGCCCTATCGCGTGATTGAACTCTGCACTGGTGATTTAGGATTCGCGGCAGCCAAAACTTACGATCTTGAAGTCTGGTTGCCCTCGTCAGGCAAATACCGCGAAATTTCAAGCTGCTCCAACTGTCGAGATTTTCAAGCCAGACGCGGCAATCTGCGGTTCAAAGAGGCGGGCAAAAAGGGCACTCAGTTTCTGCATACGCTTAACGGCTCCGGGCTGGCCGTAGGGCGAACCATGGCCGCGATTCTAGAAAACTATCAGCAGCCAGATGGCACGGTCAGCGTTCCCGAAGCGCTTCAGCCCTATTTGGGACGAGATGTGATTGCTTGAATCTGTCTGGGTGACTCCAGATTGCACCCTTATCCTTCGGAAGCAACCGGCAGCAGCACGGTAAAAACCGAGCCTTCGCCCTGTTTGCTTTTCACCGAAATGGAACCGCCGCAGCGTAGCAAAAGCTGTTGCACAATTGATAATCCCAGCCCCACACCGTTGCTGTCTTCGGTTTGGAGTCCCCGTGCTCGGTAAAAGCGTTCAAAAATGCGCGGCAGGTCACTAGAGGCGATGCCAATCCCCGTATCGCGGAATTCAAGCTGCACCGAGTCCCCCTGCTGACGGGCACGCACCCAAACTTGGCCACCTTTGGGCGTGAATTTGATGCTGTTGTTTAGCAGATTAATCACAATTTGTTTCAACCAGGCCGAGAGGCAAGACACGGATGGCAAATCCTCTGGCACCACATAGGCCAACATGACGCCCTTCTCTTGGGCTAAAGGCTGATAGGTGCTGACCACACCCGGCACAATGTCGGACAGCCGCAACGATTCCATCGGCATTTCTTCAGCGCTGCTCTCTAGCTGCACTAAGTCCAAAACACTAGCAATCAAGGAGCTTTGCCGGTCGCACTCCTGACTCAGCATCTCCATATAGCGCTGACGCTGGGGTGGTTTGACACTCGGAGAATTCAGCAGCGACAGGGCCGTCTTCATCGTGGCTAAGGGCGTGCGTAGCTCCAGTCCCATTGTTTTGATAAATTCATCTTTCAGGCGGAGTGCGGTTAGCAGTTCCTGATTTTCTCGCTGCAATTGGGGAATTTGCTCTACCTGCCGTCGCTGGGCCGCGCTTGTTCGCCACAGGTCTTCTTGGCGCTGGATCTGTTTGGTCAAGAGCCGACCGAGCAAAGCTGGATCAAGCGGTTCAACCGAGTTGTGCTGTTGTAGATTGGCCCAAGAGATCAATCCATCGCTAAGTGTTTGGTTCGCTGCTGCATCGGGTTGCCCAAAGCAAATGGCGGAGTGAATTCCAGCTTCCAGCACTTTCTGCACCACCGCTTGCTCAAACGAACAAATGCCCAACAGCGGGTGCTTGCGCTCCAAGCTGTCATCTGGGTTTTGGCCCAGCTTGGCGACTTCGCTTAGCTGTACCGAACGAGGCCGATGGGTCAACACTAAACCGTAGAACGCAGGAGCTGCAACTAAAAGAAAATACTCGCGTTTTAACTGACTGTTGGGTGCCAGAGGCAAATAGTGGATGCTGGAGTTTTCGGCTGGGTTATCAGAAAAACCGGGGACATCGTCAAGTCCGACATCATCGAGCGGCAGGTCTGGTAACTCTCGGCCTGCTCTCTGAATCCGCAGACCTTCCCAGTTAGCGGTGGCTGATAACGGCTTGACTGGCGTAGCGGTGACGGGTTGGCTCGGTTGGTTTGGGTCTGCTTTCTGATAGGTTTGCAGGCTGTAGATCGAGTATGGTGCAGTAGCCAATTGGCAGAAGCGATCGACTTCGGCTTGCCACGCCTCGCCTCGCGGTAATTTGAGCCAAATCGTAGCCGGTAAATTCTGCTCAATTAAAAAATCTAGAAACAATCCCACGATCGATTTGAACGTGGTGGGGCTTAGCTGAAGGGGATGCGGCGTTGGCTCAGTGCTGACAGCTAGCTCATACAACGACGCATCTGATTGGGGTAATGGGTTCATGACATTGAACGGTAAAAAAGGAAACTTGACTCTGCACCTAACTCATTCTATACATGGTCGATTTCCCAAACTTGAACCACGTCAATAATTGCTCAATTTGCCTTCAGCAAGCTCGCTGTCAACTACCGAGCCAAGCGCTGTTCTAGAGCTGCCCGCGCCTGCTCCCGGTCGTCGAAATGCACCTTCTCAGTGCCCAAAATTTGATAGTCCTCGTGGCCTTTACCGGCAATTAAAACGCTATCCCCAGGTTGGGCTTGCAGAATGGCAGTGCGGATTGCTTCAGCCCGATCGGCAATTACCGTAGGATTCACGGAGGCTGGAATGCCAGTCAAAATATCTTGCAGAATTCGCTCTGGATCTTCGGTACGCGGGTTATCAGAGGTGACAACCGGCCAGTCGGAGAGTTCAGCCGCAATCGCCCCCATTTTGGGACGTTTGGTGCGGTCGCGGTCGCCGCCACAACCAAAGACGCAGATCATCCGCCCGCTGATAAATGGACGGGCTGCCCGCAGCATATTCTCTAAACTATCTGGCGTGTGGGCATAATCCACAATCACGCTGATATCCTGATCCGACCGAATCTGCACCTGTTCCATCCGACCTGGTACGCCCGAAAAACGCGGTAAAGCCGCGGCAATCGTAGCCAGATCCACCCCTAGATGCAGAGCGGCTCCTACAGCAGCCAGCAGATTTGCTAAATTAAACTGTCCTACCAACGGTGACTGAAACTCGATTGTGTCTTGCGGTGTGTGTAGCCGACCTCGCACGCCTTCTGCTTCATACACCAGATCACTGGTCCATAGGTCTGCGGTTTGATCGGTAACGCTATAGGACCAGACCTGCGCTGGGTTCAACTGCTCGATTAGGCGACGCCCGTAAGGATCGTCGAGATTGACAATCGCCCGCCCCTTCAGGTAATCCGGACTAAACAGCAGCGCTTTCGCCGCAAAGTAGTCTTCCAGATCCTTGTGATAGTCCAGGTGATCCTGCGTCAGGTTGGTAAACACCGCCACCTCAAACGGACAGCCCAACACTCGTCCTTGTGCCAGCGCATGGGAACTCACCTCCATTACCGCCAACTGGGATCCTGCGGCGACGGCTTCTGCCAGCTGCTGCTGAAGTTCGAGCGCAAAGGGAGTCGTGTGGACGGCGGTTTGCTGATAACCAGCCCAGCGGGCATAAAGAGTCCCCAACAGGGCTGTAGGTTGCTGGCTTTGCAGCAGCAGAAACTCGATCAGGTGGGTAGTGGTCGTTTTGCCGTTGGTGCCCGTCACTCCTACCAGCTTCAGCTTTTGGGCTGGATAGTCATAAAACGCGGCAGCAAGCTGAGCACAGGCTTGAGCCATATCCGCAAACGGGATTACACAGGCATTGTGAGTCTGCATCACGCTGGCGGTTTTTTCGGCGGCTGCCGGAGACACCACGGCAGCAATTGCCCCGGCTGTGAACGCACTCGGCCAAAACTCACCACCATCAACGCGGGTACCCGGCATGCCCATAAACACATCTCCCGGTTGACAGGCATGGGAGTTGGTTGTCAAACCCTTCACTTCCGTCTCTAGAGCTGGATGCTCAGGGCAAGATACCGATAGCGTTGCCAACAGTTGTTTCAGCTTCATCTCCACACTCCTTCTGCCTCAAACTCGTCTCTTTGCGTTTTCGTGCGTTTGCTTGCGCTTATTTTGTCTCATTTTTCGCCGCTTCCGTCAGATATTTTTGTAACATCTGCTCAAGCTGGGCCACTGAAGTGCGGGGAGAAGGACGTGGAATCGGAGTCGGGGCTGCATCTGGGGTCGAACCAGCCAGAAACAGCACCGGAATTTCGTACTGATAGGCTTGGAACCAATCGTCGCGGCTGGTAATATCGCGAATTTCTAGCTGCAAATCGAGGCTGGAAATTTGCTCTAGCTTCTCCTGCAACCCTTCGCAGAGATGACAGCCTGGCTTACTGTATAAGATCAGTCGCATCGCTTATTCTCCTCTAGAAGCTGCAAAGTAGCGTCGCAACCTTATCTAGAGATTCTAAATTTCTCAAATCTCTGGAGACTATTAAACACTAATCCTTGAGTAAACACTACTCTTCGGGTTTGCGAGAAGCGAGCGGCAGAAAAATAGTCAGCACTTCACCCGCTTGAGGATGTTCGCGCACAGTCATTTTGCCGCCAAGCGCTTGGAACAAATTCTTCGTCACCGCCAGACTGAGGCTGAGGCTGCCGGTTTCGGGCTGAAACATCAGCAGTTGGCCAATCGAGCGCACCGCTGGAGCAAATCCCATTTTGGCTTTGCTATCCTTTGGCAGGGTGGTTGATGCCGACTGGGGCTGAGAGAGGAATTGCAGCTTCAACTGATGTCCAGCTAGCGCT
>KL662191.1:3424718-3436444 GCA_000733415.1 [Leptolyngbya] sp. JSC-1 | reverse complement strand
TTCGGGCTGAAACATCAGCAGTTGGCCAATCGAGCGCACCGCTGGAGCAAATCCCATTTTGGCTTTGCTATCCTTTGGCAGGGTGGTTGATGCCGACTGGGGCTGAGAGAGGAATTGCAGCTTCAACTGATGTCCAGCTAGCGCTACCTGCACCTGAATATGGCTCCCCGGCGGCAGGCGATGGGTAATGCGATCGATCAGTCCAGTTAGCGCCTGATCCAGCATCACCGGGTCGGTGACCACCATCGGCAGTTTTTGCGGCAGCAGGATATCGAGCTTGTGGCTGTACTGACTGGCCTGCTGTTGCCAACGCGCTAAGTTCTGCTGAATCACCTGAGTCAGAGAAATCGGCGCAAGCGGCATCAAAGCCTGCTTGGTTTGCGTGGTTTCCAATTCTACCGCTCGGAAAATTAAGTTGAAGCGGTCGATTTGTTCGGTACATTCTCGATCGATCACTTCTAGTCGCTTTAGCACATCAGGATTCAGGTCTTTGCGTTTGAGCAACAGCCGAGTGAGAGTGCGAATCGTGGTTAAGGGCGTCCGCACTTCGTGGGCTAGCGCTTGCAACAGTTCGGCATCGACGCAGTTGCTAGGCGTTGATTGCACAGATTCGGCAGCATTCTCCATTTGAGTACTCACTGCCGGGGTAGATGGCGGAGTAGCTGAAGCGGTTGGCATCACTGGCTCAACCACTGTAGCCTGAGAGACGGCCCGCTTCCCTACTAATTCAAAGGGTTCGGGCAAATTAGCCAACATCAGCCGGCTGAATTGGGTGACAATGCGATAGTCCGGCACGACGGGAGTGAATTGTTTCACCATGCGGTCAACAGCAGCAGCCAATGGGGGAGCCGTAAGCTGTAACCGAGCCTGAAGCGACCGCCATACTTGCCACACTACGTCTGGATCAAACGAAAACAGAAACGCGGGTTGATGGGCTGCCGTTTCTCCCAGCGTCATGACCAAACTAAACTCTGGTGTCAGCGCCAGACAAAACTGCTCGGCTGCCAAGGGATCATCGGGACGTAGCGGTAGGGTAGGAATTTCTTTCCAGGGAACCTCTGGTTTGTGCTCAGCGGCTGGCAAAAGCTGCACCACTTCTCCCGGTGAACCCACCGTAAACACCCAGGTGGCAATTTGATCCATCCAAGCGGCCTGCTGCAACACCGGAAACGGACCAGAGAGCAGCAATCCCGTCACAGGCGGTGTATTTTGGCTACCCTGAGGTGCGCTATTGAGCGTGGTAGACTCAGACTCGACCCCCTGCTGCAATAAGCCATTGAGGGCCGCAACCGCTCCTGCCCATTCCCGCTCGGCTTTGAGGCGCTGCTGAGCCGGAAATTGGTGCGATTGATTGTCCTGAATGGGGTGCTGATTTTGCTCCAACCCACTCAGGCTCAAGATTTCACTTAATGTTGGTAGATACCACTTATACACGAGACTGCATCGACTCTGTTGCAATAGTCTAGGCGTAGAAAGAGGCTTAGAAGGCGCTCTACTACGACAATACTGGTATCTGTGGAGTTGCAACAAGCTCAAAACCGAACCAACCGATTCGCGATCTCCCCCTTAACTGGCTCTGTTAATTATTGTTCAGATTGTTCAGATTGTTCAGATTCTATAGGGCAAGCACTTGATGCGGCCTATCGGGTTTTGACCCGCAGGTTCCTGTCGAGATTGTCATAGCCAGCTACAAAACCATTCTTGAAGTTAATGCTGCTGCTGCCGTAGTAAAACGTTTCAGAGCAGGCTGAATTATCGAGCAACACCTGAGTTGGAGTACCCTGGACCCGCAGAATTTCCTCTCGGCTAGAGTCCAGCGTCCAAACGTTACCCGCGCCCTCGTTGCCGCTCAAGATTGGCACAATCCGTACTCGAAGATTGCCACCTTCGTTGCTATAGCCAGTGACCCGCTGCTTGGTTAGTTCAACGGTGCTGCTGCCGTAGTACAGCGTTTCCCGATCCGAGTAGTCATAGTTGACGATCCGGGTAGGAGTTCCTTGAATTTGAAACACATCTTCCTTTGTCGAACCTAGGTTCCAGGCTGAGCCACTGCGGGCTGAAGGAGGTGGTTCTGTTTCAGAGACCTTGAATTTGCGGTCAAAGTCTTCATACTGGGTCACCATACCATTACTCAGCTCGATCCTGCTTTTGCCATAATGGAGGACTTCTTTACACATGGAATCATAGCGATCGACTTCGGTTGGTGAGCCTTGCAGTTTGAGGATCATTGCCCGGCGAGAGCCAATGCCCCAGAGGTTTTTCGTAGCGGCAGGTTGGTCAGCAGCAGCGGCTGAGCGATTTTGAGCATAGGCCAGATTGTTCTGATACTCAGTAATTTTGGCTAGTGCCACGGCATGGTTAGCGTCTGATTTGGGAACTGCCTGCATCAGCTTCACGGCTTCTTGCCACCAGTTGGCTACCTGCTGCCATTCTTTAGCTGATTGGGCCGTTTGAGTTAGTTCTGCGGCACTCATAGCTCGATTCACAGCCCAGCGAAATGCTTCAGACCTAGGCACTTGCTTGCTGGTTTCTAGCTGCCTAGTGCCGTTAACAAACAGAACAATCCCCAACCCGATCATTGAACAGAGAAACACTAACGGCAGCAAGGACGGGTACCGACGTGTGTAAACTCGCGGCTGCACCACCCGCCTAACCTCAACAATCGGGTAAATCACTTTACCATTCAGTTCTGACTTTCCGTTCCTGCTCGATTCAGGTCGTCTGTCCATGCTGATTCTGAGTTGATGATTTGTTCTAAATTCTTACAACAATATCTTTAACTAAGTCATCTTTAATAGCAGTGACGCCGATCCTCATCATCTTTTTAATTTTCTCAAGCGTTGATCTGGTAATGCTGCAATAAGTCATGTAAAAATTGGGCGGCAGTGATTCGGTGGTATCTCGGTGCAAATGATTGAACTGACCAACCGCAAACTGTTTGAGGAGCACGCCACAGCTCTAAATGGGCAACAGCTGGCTCAGCATAGAAGCTGGTTTGTCCTGCTCCCAGTAAGGCTGAACTCCAGTGGGTAAAAGCATCGTGACTGATGCGATGGATCGGGAACGGGCTGAATAGCGGCACTCCCCAGCCATCTATCGCAATCAGGGCCATAATTTGTCCACCCAAGATTTGCCATAGGTAGGCTGCCCCAATTGCGCCTACAACACCGGCACTAAACCCAATCAGCAAAATCGGTGTTTGACGCTGCGATGGGGGGATTTGCTGGAGTAAGAACGTCAGAATATGAGGCGGAGAATAGACGGGTAATCGCCCAGTAAGAACCAGCAGCTCAGCAGGCCAATCGAGTGCTTGCACAAAACTAGCGGTTAAATCCGGAGGATGTACACCCGGACAAATCACAATCAGCATAAATTAGTGACAGAAAGAGGTACAAACAGAGTTACAAACAGTCAGTTGGTGACAAGAACCAATTACAAATTAAAATTTGCCACCTTTTGGCTTGCTGCACCCGCAGTACTACACTAAGGGGTGGTCTGTTTGGATGCTGCACCTTCTGTAGCTATGGCATCCACTCTGTAATCCGTCTGTAATTCGGAATCGCGTAATCCATCAAGGGTGACCCATGAAACCCCGCTCCTTTTTTTCGGTTTTAGCTGGCGTTGTGCTTGTGCTGCTGTTGATCGGGACGGCAGGAGCCTATTGGCTGACGGCTCGTAGTGGGGCACAAGTACCCAAACAAATCGCAACTCAACCAACCACGGCCATGTTTGTCTCGCGGCAGGCGGCAGCTATGGTAACGCTGCTGGTCAACCCCGAGCGGTTAGAGTCGTTTTGGTTAGCAGAAACCTCGCCAGCCAATCGTCGCCAACTGCAAACTGGACTGCGCCAGTGGCAGCAAAGCGTATTTGCTAGCAGCGGCTTGGATTACGACCGTGATCTCAAAACTTGGTTGGGCGATGAAGTGACATTTGCGCTGACAACACCCGATGTCAACCGGGATACAGCGGATGGGTTGCAGCCTGGCTATCTTTTGGTTTTGGCGGCTGATGAGCCAGAATTGGCCCAAGAATCGCTACAGTCCTTTTGGCAACGACGCGCTAATGCTCGTGACCTGGTATTCGAGCAGTTTGCTGGAGTTCAGTTAATTCATGCCGCCAATAAAAAGACAGCCGCTGAGCAGCCCAGCTTAACTAGCGCAATTGTAGGGGGACGCTATGTTCTGTTTGCTAACTATCCCAAAGTAATGCGAGAAGCGCTAAACGACGTCCAAGTATCTGATCTAAATCTGGAGCATAGCTTTACCTATCAGCAAGCGCTAGAAAAATTGACCGGGTCAAAACTGGGCTTGGTTTATGTTAATTTAGCTCAGTTTGGCAATTGGTTAGCTGACAGCACTATTGCAACAGCATCTAAGATAGCAGCCACCGAAACTGGTTTAGAGAAACCGCACTATGAAGCGATGGCGGCGGCGCTCAAGCCTGCAAAGCAAGGATTGTTGGCCGACACGCTACTATTAACCACTACTCCCAACGCGCAGTCGGTCCGGGGAGCAATGACTAATGCCAGTCCCATTCTGCAATTCATTCCCACCAACAGCCGATTTGCCATCGCTAGTCGCGACCTACCCACCACTCAAACTCAGTGGCAAAGTCAAATTGCTAGTATCTGGGCCGATGGCTCTCCAAACCGTGCCGAGCACAATCAATTGCAGCAGCCCTGGCTGCGGTTGCAACAGCAGTGGGAACTCCAGTTTCCGGACGATGCACTGGATTGGGTGACTGGGGAATATGCCTTGGTCCAACTCCCCGCTAATGGTCGGTCTCAGTCTGATTGGGTGTTTGTGGCGCAGCAGACGGCAGAAACCAAGACAAGCATTGAACAGCTTGACCAAGTCGCCCAACAGCAGGGCATTAGTCTTGGGGTTTTATCGCTAGATAACCAACCTATTTCTGCCTGGATCAAACTTAAAACTGAACCGGCTAAACCAGGGCTTACATCTCTGCGAGCGGAAGTAGCAGGGGTGCGCACAACAATTGGCGACTATGAGCTTTTTGCCACCTCGCTCGAAGCATTGGAACAAGCTCTCGCTGCTCAGTCGGCCACAACCTCTGATATCAAGGATGGCATCGCCCAACTGCAAACCCCGAACCAGGGCTATTTGTACCTAAACCAGGAGGCGCTAGAGCAGCTACTGCATTCCATACGCGGATTGGAACTGCCTAAAACTCTTGTCAGTAGCTTGCGTTCTGCTGTGATCAGCAGCTATGGCACGGATGAAGCTGGCCTGCGGGGAGCGATTTGGCTGCATCTGGATGGAGCATAATTTCAGGGTGCTGATCAGCATGGTGCAAGCTTTGCCAGCAGGCTACCAAACAGCGTTCTCCCTGCTCGCGCTGAGCATCATCTAGCCAGCAGTGGTCTAAACAGCGGTTAGCAGCAGCACAAGAAATACGGCAAGTATCACTCAGTGATATCACGGTGTTTTGGATGGTAAATGCGATCCCATTTTTGTTTGACAATGAAGGTGCTACGGGTTCCTGAATCATTCTATTCATTACACTTACTTAGCGCAGTTGCTGATTACTCCACACCTTCAATGTAGAAATTTTGTCGCTTTTCCACTTCCACCGCTTGTTTCACCTAAGTAGGTATTTTGACACGGAAAAACCTCGCCCACTGATGCCCACCCATTCCTCCTACTGGCTTAACTCATTCAGCCACTCAGTTGGATGAGGTGTCTCGCCACTCAGTTCGGATCAAGGCTCATACCGAAGCTCATACCCAGGCTCACAAATCAGTGGCCACGCACTAAACTGAAAGGCATGACAACGCAAATTCAGGCTCTGCCAGTTGAAGTCATTCATCTAATTGCGGCTGGAGAAGTGATCGACTCTCTGGCAGCTGTAGTGCGAGAACTGGCCGAAAACGCTCTCGACGCCAACGCGACGCGCATCACCATCTCTGTTTGGACCGACTGCTGGCGTGTCCGTGTCACTGACAATGGAATCGGCATGACGTTGACCGATTTAGAACAGGCTGCCCTCCCCCACAGCACCAGCAAAATTCAAACCACCGCCGATTTGGGGCAGGTTCACAGTTTGGGATTTCGCGGTGAGGCGCTGCACAGCATTGCTCAGTTGGCTGATTTAGAAATTTGTAGTCGTTTTAATCACAGTGAGAGCGGTTATCGAGTCACTTATAATCGTCAGGGTGAGCCGGTTCAGGTCCAAACCGTGGCCTTAGCAACGGGCACCATCGTGACTGCTTCCCATCTGTTTGCCCAATGGCCCTCGCGTCGCCAAAGTTTACCAAGTCCAACCCAACAGCTTCGTAGCGTGCAGCAGGTGGTTCAGCAGTTAGCCTTGTGTCATCCCCAGGTGACGTGGCAAGTTGAGCAGAACGACCGACCCTGGTTGGCAATTTGGGGAGGAGCCTCAGCCAAGTCCATCCTGACGCAGTTTCTCAAGGAGACTCAACCCAGCGATTTCCAGGAACTCAGCCCGTCCCTCACCTTCCCCGCATCACTCTACCTACTCCTCGGCCTTCCCGATCGCTGCCATCGCCATCGTCCAGATTGGATTCACATTGCTGTCAATGGTCGGATCGTGCAGTTGCCCGAATTGACGCAGGTTGTGCTCAGTACTCTCCGCCGTGCCCTGCCGCGAGAGCGCTTTCCGGTGTGTTTTCTGCATCTCCAGGTGCCCCCTGCTCAAGTTGATTGGAACCGCCATCCGGCCAAAATAGAGATTTACCTGCGCTACTTAGACCAATGGCAAACTCAGATTCAGCAGGCGATCGATCAAGCCTTGCAGTCTAGCCTGAGCCAACTTCCAGAGGCTGCTCATGCCGCTCGCCTCAGCCAAGTCTTGAAAGTAGCCGAAGCGGATGGCATCTACCGCACCAGCCGTGTAATTCAACTGGAGTCGCCTGCTTCAGACGATGCAGCTGCCCGCTCACCCCAAACCCTTTTGCCTTTAAAGGCAATTGCCCAAGTTCACAACCGCTACATTTTGGCTGAGCACCCGACCGGGATGTGGCTGATCGAACAACATATCGCCCATGAGCGGGTCCTTTACGAACAGCTTTGCAACCGTTGGCAGATTGTCCCGCTGGCTTCGCCCCTGGTTTTGGGACCGCTATCAACAGCGCAGTTGGAACAGTTGCAGCGGTTGGGCATTGAAGTAGAACCATTTGGAGAGCAGCGGTGGGCGGTCCGTTCGGCTCCTGAAATGCTGGCGGAGCGGGCGGACTGTGGAGAGGCGCTCTGGGAGCTGAGCCAAGGCGGAAACCTGGAATCGGCTCTGGTGGCTACCGCTTGCCGCACGGCCATTCGCAATGGTACACCACTGTCGTTGCTCGAAATGCAGACATTGCTGGAGCAGTGGCAGTGCACTCGCAACCCCCGCACCTGCCCGCATGGGCGTCCTATCTACCTATCGCTGGAAGAGTCTAGTTTGGCTCGTTTTTTCCGACGGCATTGGGTAATCGGTAAAAGCCACGGCATTGAAGATTAGTGTCTAATCACAAATGAACCGAATCTTACTGCTCAACGGCAGAGCGTCCCTGTTTTCCCAACCGCACCAGCACAAAGTAGCCAAAATAGAGCACGTAGATAATCAAGGCAGTGATTCCGAGGAATCCCAAGAAGCCCGGTTGATATTTGGGATGGAATGCATCTTTGAAACCCAAGGGAGCCTCCAGCCAAACCTGACAAAAGGGGGTCGCAAAGGCAGCCTGGGAGATGGCACATTGCAGAAACGGGATACTGGCTATGGCTCCTAAAATGCTGTAAACACTGACGGCCCAACGCCAAGAAGTGAACGTCAGCTTCAAGGGAGACGACGACTGCTCATAGATCTCCTCATTCAGATCGGCCCAAAACCAGAGGCTGAGCGGAATCAGGATGCAGGCGAGGAAACCAGTCATAAAGCCAATTGGAAAATTTCCAATCAGAAGGTAGATTGTGATAGCCAGTAGGCTCGCAACGCGCCAGTAGATGATCAGCAACCGCTGCATGGCTTCGGCCCGCTTTACAAATGCCCAAATCAATAAGATTAGCGGCAGAATTACGGTAAATAGCACGGCCAGTCTGTAGTCCATCCAAACCAGCGAGCGCAGCAAGTCCTGTGACATAGAAGCCCTACAACGTTTTTTCTAATCAAGATCCAGACTTAAGAGTAGCATCAATCATTCGCTTCGTGCCTGATAGGTAGGAGATTAGGGCAAAACTAAGCGAGCTGATTTAGGGCTGGTCGGTGGACTGATATGAAGTCTCATTATCACCACTGAATCACCACTGAATCACCACTGATTCAGCAGCAGCTGTAATTATCTACATGCCGCTCATCGTTAAGTAGTTAGCCAAGTAGTTAGTCCTTTCCTGCCCTGTGTTAAAGGTCATATTTAAGGTTATATTTATTCGCTTCAATTCATAATGACGAGATAATTTGCCAGTTTTGTTTGAGCCATGAATCGCTTGTGAATAGATTATTCTATTCAACTTCTATGGAATCAGTGGTTGGTATAAGCTGTTGTTTCTACGCCTATTCACCGGCTTCAGGTTCATTTGTCTCAAGCGACTCGGAATCATCTGGGTCGGCAGCCACTCGGTGGGGGGAAAGGCTAACAAAGATTTGTTCAATTAACTGTTTGGCCTTTTCGTCGAGTCGCAGCCAGTCTACCTCGCCCATATCGTCTATTAAGCGGGTATCGACCTCCACAATCAGATCCTGATCAAGCGCATTCAAAACCGGACTATAGTTGCGGAAGCAGATTTGATAGCAGAGTTGCCAGAGATCTACCGTAATTTGCCGCTCTCCTTTCTTTAAACACAGAATATAGCTGGGTTGAGGGCTGGGTAGCCGTGCCAATTGCTCTTCGATTTCTTCCGCTTCTTCGGGGGTCGCGGTTGCAAGCTGCGCTTGGAGTTGGGCCACTCGTGCTTTTGTTTCTTCTGGTACCCCTTCCGGCCAGATGGGGGTATCTTGATAGGTACCTTGCCAGGTGCTTTGCTCGAGTTGCTTGCGAATGTTGTCAATCACGCGAATAAACACCGGCTGCATCAGCATTTCAGCTTGTTCCCAGGCGCGAATATCGGCGAATTTCGGCATGTTGGCACAGGATCTAGCATCTATCTCTAACATCGATCATAGACATTTCTGGATCAAAAATTTCGAGTTGGTCACTCAACCTGGTTTCATAAAGTGCAGGCAGCTTGCTCGCGTTTGATGATTTTGATCAATTGGTTGGTTTGATCAATTGATTGGATTGATTGGATTGATTGGATGATTGGAGCAATTGTGATGAATTGCTAACTTCAACCCTCTGCCGCTGCATAGTTTGACAAAACCCAGCCTAGTAATCCTTAGGCCTGCTGATGCCCCAAGGATTACGACCATGCGCAAACAATGTTTTCTACTACTACACAGCTTCTTGATCGTCGCCGCTCTCCTACCTTTTGCTCCAATTGGGTTGATTCCATCCGTCGTATCTCAACAGCCCCTGGACGTTACTATGGATGCCACTATGGATGCCACTATGGATGCCACTATGGACGCTACTATCGTGACTGCTGATACTGCCGATTTTCCTACCTTTGGTACCGGCATGCCTCGACATCGCAGCGGTGGCGGCACTCGTTAGTTTTTACACTTCCCATCTATAAACATCTATAACCATCTATAAATTGAGTGTTTTCTACATCTGCTGCTCTCTTGCTTAGCGCTGACTAACACACTTTTGGCAACTGATTCCAATCCACTTCAGCGAATTGCCACAAGCTATTACCACAAGCTATTACCACAAGCTACTACCACAAGCTATTGCTACAAGCTATTACCCAGACTACGGGGTATGATTTGAACAATCTCTTCTCGTGGCTAGGAGTGCGTCTATGCTGAGTTCAACCCGCGAACTGTTAGAAACGGCTCGACGTCACATCTACGCGATTGGAGCCTTCAATATTTACAATCTGGAGGGCGTGCGGGCCGTTGTATCGGCAGCAGAGGCTGTGCAAAGTCCGGCGATGCTGCAAATTCATCCTAGTTCGTTGAAGTATGGCGGTTCTCCACTCGTGTCGCTCTGCTTAGAGGCCGCTCGATCTGCTACCGTGCCGATATCGGTTCACCTCGATCACAGTACCTCTGCTGAAGCAATTCGGTTTGCGCTAGAAGCAGGTATGAACTCGATTATGGCCGATGGTTCCCATTTGCCCTATGCCGAAAATTTAAGCTTCACTCGTGAAATGACCCAGTTAGCTCATCGTTACGGTGCCGTAGTCGAAGCGGAGATTGGCCGCATCAGTGGTACCGAGGATGGCTTATCAGTTGCCGAAAAAGAAGCCAAAATGACCGATCCAATACAGGCGAGGGAATTTGTCCGTGCAACTCAAGTCGATGCCTTAGCAGTCACAATTGGGAATGTGCATGGAGAATACCGCAGCGAACCCAGATTGGATTTTGATCGCTTAATCCGGATCGGTGAAACCGTTGGTAAGGATATGCTGCTGGTGCTGCACGGTGCGTCTGGTCTACCTGCCGCCATGATTAGCCGCTCGATTCAGCTTGGGGTCTGCAAATTTAATGTCAATACTGAAGTGCGACAAGCCTATATGCACACCCTGCAATCGGATATCTGTAATGCTCGCAAAGCTGATTTACTGCCTTGCATGGAACAGTCAATTGCCGCCATGCAACAGGTCGTGATCGAAAAAATGCAGTTATTTGGGTCAGGCAACAAAGCGCATTTGCATCAGACTCCCTATGCCCAGATGTTGACAAACACCGTCCGGTAAGGTTTTGCATCTCCTAAAATTGGGGTAGCTCAGCATTGTAGTCAGCAGAGATAACCTGCTTGTAGGAATTTGTGCGAGCGGATTCTATGAGCGCATTTAGTTTACCGCTGCTGAAGCAAGCCGGTAGTGTGGAGGATTGGAATTGACCTCATTTGATGCTTTTGATGCTGAACAGGCCGAACAGGCAAACAAACGCCGTTATGCCAATCAATCAACCAATCAACCAGCCAGTCAACCAGAGCAGTCAACCGCCAACAATCCCTTTCCTGAATTGACTGACGAAGCGGATTTGTTTGATCCAGTTGATTTAGAGTTGATTGATTCAGATACTGCTCCCACGTCGGATTTGGCCTTGATCGATCCGGATCTCACCGATATTGTTACTGAACTAGGCGAGATCCAGGCCGAACTGCACTATCGCCAAGCGCAAGATGTGCTGCATGAACTGGTGGAACGGCTCGATTTGTCGGCTCGCGAGCGCTCTGGACTGGAAGCCGAGCTGCACAGTTTAGAGAGAATGCTCGATAAGCTTGATCGCCAGGTGATTCAGATTGCTGTGTTTGGCATGGTGGGACGAGGCAAATCCTCGCTGCTGAATGCGCTGCTGGGTCAAGACATCTTCGAGACTGGTCCGATTCATGGCGTCACCCAAACGGTTCAAACCGCCGAATGGAGCGTCACCCGAGAATCTGTGGCAGGCAGTACCAACGATCTATGGCGCGTTTCGTTGCCGGGTGCAGGCCGCTCCCGCATCGAACTGATCGATACCCCCGGCATCGACGAAATTGATGGTGAATCTCGTGAAGCCTTGGCGCGACGGTTAGCAAAACAGGCCGATCTGATTCTGTTTGTTGTAGCTGGAGACATTACTAAGGTCGAGTTTGAGGCGCTCTCGGAACTGCGACAAGCCAGTAAGCCGATCTTGCTGGTGTTCAACAAAATCGACCAATATCCTCAGGCAGACCGGCAGGC
>KL662191.1:3300944-3424051 GCA_000733415.1 [Leptolyngbya] sp. JSC-1 | reverse complement strand
CGCGTTTCGTTGCCGGGTGCAGGCCGCTCCCGCATCGAACTGATCGATACCCCCGGCATCGACGAAATTGATGGTGAATCTCGTGAAGCCTTGGCGCGACGGTTAGCAAAACAGGCCGATCTGATTCTGTTTGTTGTAGCTGGAGACATTACTAAGGTCGAGTTTGAGGCGCTCTCGGAACTGCGACAAGCCAGTAAGCCGATCTTGCTGGTGTTCAACAAAATCGACCAATATCCTCAGGCAGACCGGCAGGCTATTTATGAAAAAATTCGCGACGAGCGGGTGCGGGAACTGTTATCGCCCGATGAAATTGTGATGGCGGCGGCGTCTCCCCTGGTAGCGCAAGCCATGCGGCGTTCCGATGGGCAGCTTGTAGCACAACTGCATCGCGGCAGCGCTCAAGTCGAAGACCTGAAGCTAAAGATTCTAGAAATTTTGCATCGGGAAGGCAAGTCGCTGGTGGCCCTAAACACGATGCTGTATGCCGACGACATTCACGAACAGGTAGTGCAGCGCAAAATGACGATTCGGGAGCATAGTGCTGAGCAAATTATCTGGAATACGGTAATGACCAAAGCGGTGGCGATTGCCCTGAATCCGGTGACAGTTCTAGACCTTTTCAGCAGTGCCGTGATCGATGGGGCCATGATTCTAACTCTATCTCGGCTCTACGGCATTTCCATGACTCAGCAGGATGCCATTCAGCTGTTGCGGAAAATCTTGATCAGCATGGGGGGAGTGACGGCAACCGAGCTGCTTGGCATTCTGGGGTTGGGTTCGTTGAAAGGCTTTTTGGGATTATCGGCTCCGGCTACTGGTGGTGTTTCGCTGCTGCCCTATATGACGATTGCCCTGACTCAAGCGGGAATTGGTGGCTTGGCTTCCTACAGCATTGGCCAGGTCAGCAAAACCTATCTAGCGAATGGCGCTACCTGGGGACCCAACGGCCCCAAAGCAGTGGTGGATCAAATTCTCGCCTCACTCGATGAAACTTCAATTCTCAACCGAATTAAAGATGAGCTGAAAGCCAAGTTGGAGTCCCAGCACTGGAGTTCCCGCTAAAGGCGATTATTCTCTGATTAAAAGATAAAATAAAACACTAGATGCAGAAAACCATCTGCTCTAGGCAAAAAAATATCCCTTCCGTAAAAAATTATATAACGCTAATTATGGCGTCACTCACCGGATAAAATTGGGACGGTACCGCTAGATTTAGCAGAGACTCGCAACGGATAATCGCCTCGAACCGTTTTAGCATCTAGCGTCAGACAAATTTTCGAGAGAGAATAAATATTAGTTAAAGATAATTCAGGAGAAAGCCTAGGAGATTTGCTGCTTGACCTGAGAAGGATTGTGCCGTTCGGGTCTGAGAAGCAACTGCTGTTATGGAACAACAAACGCGTAGCCTGCCGGGGCCAATGCAAATTGATTCCCAAGACAGCCGCAATCTCATAGCTTAGGGTGGCTAGGCCCGATTGCCGGATCGAGCCATTGCCGCGCACCTGAGTTTGTACAGACAATCACAAAGTTGAGCGAGGAAACCATGAAATCGCTATCAAATTACTTTGCCTTTGCTGACCAAAGCTCAGGCATACCTCCTAAGCTGAAGCCATTTAAGGTGCTGACTCAAAAATTGTCAAGCTCTGCGTGGAAAGGATTGTTAAGCTTGGCGGTGATTGGAGGCGTGCTGAGTATGACTGCCGAAGCCTATGCAACTTCGCTGAGACTGGGCGCTAAAGGACCTGATGTAGCGGACGTGCAAGCGGCGCTGGGTATTCCGGCAGATGGCATTTTTGGCTGTCAAACCCGAGATGCAGTAATGCACTTCCAAAGACGCAATGGTCTGTTAGTAGATGGGGTGGTAGGTCCAGAGACATGGACGGCTCTGTTTGGAGGTGTGCCGATTGCGTCCAGCCCTTCCTACACACCAGTTGTTGATTCTGGGATACCCGTTAGCTCAGTGCCAAATAATATTCTGGTTCCTGGCATCAAGCCGCCGTCTCCTGTATTGCCACCTGCGGTCATTGGCCCCTATGTGGTAATTGTGCCAGGCGGAGCTGGTAATCTAGCGGCAGTGCAGCAAATTGTGCCGAATGCAGTTTTAGATGGTGCTCTGGCAGGTACCTTCATCAATGCGGGTGGCTATCCAAATTACGCCAGTGCTCGTGAAGTGGCCGGACGCTTGCAAGGATTTGGCTTTGATGCCCGTGTAGATTACTTTGAGCGCTACCGAGGTTCAACCGAGCCTCCCGATTCAGATATCTTGAACTGTGCCTCAGGGGGTTGCTAGGAGCGGGTTAGCGAGATTTGGAGTCTGTAAAGTCATGCGTCTCCAAAGCTGAACGCACCAGCTGAGCTGTGGCAGGGGCGAGCAAGACGCCGTTGCGGTAATGACCAGTGGCTAGGAAAACATTGGCATAACCTGCCAAAGGTTCCACGATGGGTGCAGCCCGGTTTTGGGGGCGGGGACGCAGTCCGGTCCAAGTTTTTAGAATTGTCGCATCAGCCAGGGCCGGACAAAGGTCAATTGCCCCTTGCCAAACGGCTGTGAGTTGTTCTGAATCGGCAACAATTGGCGCTTGGTCAACCGGAAATTCTACTGTTGCTCCTACCCAGTACTCGTGATCAGCAACTGGCACAATGTGGATATCATTGCCGGTAATCACAGGCTGAAAGGTCGGGTCTCCCAAGGGCTGGGGAAGACGAACCCGCATGGCTTGGCCCAAAACTGCGTGAGTCAGCACCGTCTGGCCCAAACAGGCAGTCAGAGGCGTTGAACCTAGCCCTGCGGCAATCACAATCCAATCGGCAGATACCGATCCAACGGAGGTGACAACCTGCTCGCAGTAGTGCGGCTGGCTGGCGACCAACGTTTGCACATCTGCATCAAAGTGAAAGCTAACGCCCCGCTGCTGGGCCGCATTGACCAAAGCTAGGGTGAGAGCAGTTGGGTCTACCTGATAATCTTGCGGCGAGTAGATGGCGGCTGTAATGGCAGAGCTGTCGATCTGAGGGCAGTGAGCCTGGACCTGCGCAGGCGACCAGAGTTCAAGTTGCCAACCTTGCTGCTGCCGTAAGGTAGCTAATTCTTGCCAGCGTTCGAGATCCTCATTGGCAAAGCACAGCTTCAAAATGCCCTGGCGATTCCAGGTCAGCTGTTGACCATCAGCCTCTAGTTCGGGTAGCAGGGTGCGGTAGCGCTGAATGCTGACCTGCCGCATAGCCCAAGCTCGGCCCTTGGTTTTCTGGCTAATGATGCCCATCAACACACCCAAAGCCGCTCCAGTCGCGGCTTGGGCAGGGGGTTGTCGATCGAGCACCGTTACCTGTAAAGCAGAGATTTGGCTCAGCTCATAGGCAATCATTGCCCCTATAATCCCACAGCCAATTACAACAACATGCTTCATTCAGCTTGGTTGTTTCAGAACGTTAGCGCCATTCTTCAGCTAGGCAGAAACTGGAAGAAGCTCTCAAAATCTTGCAGAGCTTGATTGTAGTTGCGCAACGCCTTGACGCTATCTCGCTCTTGAGCTGCTTCGTCGATAGCATTGAGATGCTCAAATACCTCTTTGGCTGCCGCCAGCGCGTCCTTTTGAACCTTGGGTGTGAGGGAACGGGCCAGACGGCTCATTCTAACCCGCAATTCTCCTAACGGACCGTGAATAAAGGATTCTACGTCGTTCCACTGCTGCTGCTGCACCAGCGGAGGAATTTCCAGCATCCGGTCGCGCAGGGTTTGGACCTCTTCGCTGTAGCGCTGGATTTGCTCTAGCTGAGCATCAGTATACAGAGGACCTTTTGCCGTTGGTGTGGCATTCCCGCAGCTAACCAGGAGGGTGGTAACGATAACTAAAACAAAAGCCAAGATCGATCGAAAACGTGCCATGTCTAAATCGTCTAAATTGTTTAACTTGCTCACCAAATTATGCAGAGCATCTGCTCTACCTTGACCTTATCAGTAACCTGTCCCTGGTTAAAGAGGCGAAAGGAGACTGGGGGTATCAAGCCCGATAGCATCCCCGAGTCGTGGTCTGCGTTAGGCAGTTAGGGCTGGGCAGGTGGCGCTCCTGGCATTGGCTGACCCGGTGACTCTAATGGCTGGGGTTCTAGGGGAGTGGGCTGGACTAGTGAAGCAGGAGGTTGGGGTGGTCCTAAGACCGGCTGTTGTTCGCTGATGCCTCCCATGCGGTTAGGCGGCCAAAAGCGAAATGCAGCCCGCCCAATAATATTTTCGCTAGGGACTGGTCCCCAAAAGTGTCCATCGCAGCTATTGTTGCGGTTGTCGCCCAATACTAGAAACGAATCTGGCGGTACGATACTGGGGGGGAGCTGATACTCCGGCTTGGCGGCAATGTAGCTCTCTTGCAGTGGCCGATCGTTGATGAAAACTGTACCCTCTCGCACCTCTACTTTTTCACCTGGCAATGCCACGACCCGCTTGATAAATGCATCTTTGATTCTGACGTTTGGGTCCTGGATGCCTAGGCAGTAGCGTCCGGCAGCATCCGGCGGCATAAACACGATAATGTCACCCCGCTCTGGGCTATGAAAGCGGTAGCTTAGTTTTTCCACAATCAGACGGTCATTAATTTGCAGCGTTGGCACCATCGATTCGGATGGGATGTAGCGAGCTTCAGCCACAAATTGGCGGATTCCCAGCGCTAGCACTAGACTCAGGCCGATGGTTTTGGCAACCTCCTTCCAACCTCCCTCTGAATCTTTCTGGGGAGGCCGCCCGGTACTCTTACCAGGACTTTTAGAGGATGGCCCGGCAGGGGTTGGCTGTTTGGAATGCTCTGTTTCCGAAGAAAAGTCTGGATTTGGATTCGTTGGCATGGGTTCGGACAAATGCCCCTTGATTTGGGCAGACAAAGATTTGGGTTAGACAAAAGTAAACAGTAGTCTAAAGTGAAAGCATCGCGCTGATGGATCGCTAATGTATCAAAGAATGCAACATCAAACCGTTCATGCAACCTCTGCTGTCATAGACTTGCTGTCGTAGACTTATAGACTTATAGACTTAATGAATTCTAACTGGAGATCCGCTAACTGCGACCATTGCATGAGACGCATGATGATTTGATTGAGTTGGTGCTGAATTGGTCTTGACTGCGCTTCTGGCTGAAGCCACACCGTTCAAGATGTGCGACCAGCGGTGCTGCCAACCGCTCAAACCCGATGGGCTAAACCCAATGTAACGCTTTGTACCTTAAACCCACTATGACTGCTTCGACTGCTTCTCCTTCCTCGCTGTTGATTCGTCGCGCCAGAATTTTGCTACCCGATGGTACCTTCCTACTGGGCGATGTCCAAACCCGTGACCACACGATCCTACAAGTCGCACCAGAGATTGCCGACCCCGCCCCAGATGTCAGAGAAATTGACGCAACAGGCTTGACTTTGTTGCCCGGAATGATCGATCCGCAAGTGCATTTCCGCGAACCAGGATTGGAACACAAAGAGGACCTGTTCACCGCGAGCTGTGCCTGTGCCAGGGGCGGAATCACCTCCTTCTTGGAAATGCCCAATACACGCCCTTTAACGACCAATCAGGCGGCTCTAGACGACAAACTGCGCCGCGCTGCCGCAAAGTCCCTGGTCAACTATGGCTTTTTTATTGGGGCCACCGGAGACAATCTGGCTGAACTGCTGCAAGTCAAACCAGTTTGCGGCATCAAGATTTTTATGGGATCAATGCACGGCCCACTCTTGATCGATCGGGAACCGGTATTGGAAGAAATTTTTGCCCACGGCAATCGATTAATTGCGGTCCACGCGGAAGACCAGGATCGGATTTTGCAGCGCCGTCAGCAGTTTGCTGGCATTACCGATCCGGCCATTCACTCCCAAATCCAGGATAATCAAGCTGCTTTGCAGGCTACCCAACTGGCGCTCAAACTCTCGAAAAAGTACCAGCGCCGCTTGCACATTCTGCACATGTCTACCGCTGAAGAAGCCGACTTACTCCGGCAAGACAAACCCGCCTGGGTCACTGCCGAAGTGACGCCCCAGCACTTGCTGCTCAATACCAGCGCTTACGAAACGATTGGTACCCTAGCCCAAATGAATCCACCGCTGCGTTCGCCCCACGACAACGAAGTCCTCTGGCAGGCGCTACTCGATGGAGTGATCGACTTCATTGCTACTGATCACGCTCCCCACACGCTGGAAGAAAAGGCCCAAGGCTACCCCAACACTCCTTCTGGAATGCCAGGAGTAGAAACCTCAATGGCGTTGATGCTCACCCAAGCCATGCAGGGCCGCTGCACCGTTCCTCAAGTTGCCCACTGGATGTCCACTGCCGTAGCTGAAGCCTATGGCATTCCCAATAAAGGCCGAATTGCCCCTGGATATGACGCCGATCTGGTGTTGGTCGATCTGAATACTTACCGTCCGGTGCGTCGCGAAGAATTGCAGACCAAATGCGGCTGGAGTCCCTTTGAAGGATGGGATCTGACCGGCTGGGCTGTGGTGACAATTGTGGGTGGTCAGGTGGTCTACGAATACGGCAAACTTCATACTGATGTACGCGGACGAGCCTTAATGTTCAAGGAGTAATGGATACAATCGTCGTTCATACATCATCACGAACCGCCGCTGACAATACCAGACCACTGCACTTTCTTCTGGGGCTGACGCCGATAGGAGAAAAACAGCTCCGGGTTCTGATAGGTGCAGTAAGGCGCAATGGCCACCTGATCGGGTTCAATGCCGAGTTGCTCAAGCTGCATGGCGTTGACTCGACGGACATCAAGTCGTGCTCGTCCTGGTTGGGGATCGTCGAGTATGGGGGAGTTGGGTAATTGCCGCAGTTGGGCCAGAATCTCTTCAGCAGCTGCAAGTGTTGCCTGTGGGTTCACCGGATCTGGCTGTCCGGTATCTGGCAGTATGGTTGCACCCACTTGAGCGGCAACGGTTGTGGAAACCTGATATACCTCTCCAGCAATAGCTGGCCCCATTGCGATCCGCAAATCCTGAATTTGGCTGCCCTGAGCTTGCAGTTGCTCAATCGCCTTGGGCACGATCGCGGCAGCTGTACCACGCCATCCCGCATGAACGGCGGCAACCTGTCCGGTGGCAATGTCACCAATCAGAACAGGTGTGCAGTCGGCGGTACAAACCCAAATCGCCTGATTCGTATCGGTGGTAAACAGTCCGTCTGCTTCTGATAACACGGGATCAGCAGATGCAGTGGAGTTTTGAGTCGGGCTTTCAGGAGCCTTTTCCCGTGGACTAGATAGACGGCTCATGGGTTCCAAAGCCGAAGCGTTGAGCACCCGGTCGCCATGCACCTGTTTAACGCGATAGACCTGAGCCGTTGGCCGAAGCATGTCCACTAACGCCTCTGGCGGACGAGACCAGAACTGCTGGGTCAAAAAGCCATGTGCCCAATCTTTGAGCAAACTACAGGTTAAGTAGGAAGCGCCTTGCCAGGTATGCCAGTGCCAGGTGTGCATAATTCTAAGGTTTAATCAAATTGCATGCTGCTTTCCAAAGCTTACCGCTATCTCGGTTCACAATTAGACACAATTCAACCCAGCTACTCACTTAGCGGAGTTCACACGGACGGCCTGTATGCTGAGTGATTTAGCTCTGCTTTTAGCTTCGCTTGAAGCAGTTGCTTCGCATTTATGACTGCTAGGCAGGTTCACAAACCTCCGCGACCGAACCCGACGTAAATCCAGCCATGACATTTGATCGCTCCCGCTTCGAAACCTCCCTAGCCACTCTGGGTGTTGCCATCTGCCCTGACGCAATGCTTTTAGCGGTGGTTCCGGCTCACCTGCATCTGGTGGAAACAGCTACTTCTACTAATCAGGTCGCTTGGGAACGGTTGCAGCAGGAGGACGAACAGCCTGATGTGCCTGATGTGCCTGATGTGCCTGATGTGCCTGATGTGCCTGATGTGATTGTAATTGCCCTTCAGCAAACGGCAGGGCGGGGCCAGCGAGGCCATCAATGGAGTTCCCCTCTCGGCGGACTGTACCTATCGCTTGGATTCACTCCCAATCTTCCGGTGGATTGCGGGCCACATTTAACCCTGTGTAGCGCTTGGGGAATTGCCGCTGCCCTTCGACAACAGGGCATTCCAGTGGGGATCAAATGGCTGAATGATCTGGTTTTTGAGGGGCGTAAACTAGGCGGCATTCTAACGGAAACGCGAATCAGCCAACAGCGCCTCCGCCAAGCAGTCATTGGAGTCGGGATCAACTGGCAAAACCCAGTACCGCCCAGCGGAATTAACCTACAGACAATTCTGTCCAGATCAAATTCACCGATGCAATCGCCAGTTCAGTCTTTAGAAGAACTAGCTGCCGTCACTATTGCGGGTTTGCTCCGGGGCTATAGCACCTACTGCCAACAGGGAATTGATGCCCTCATGGTGAATTACCAGAGCTTATTGATTAATTTGGGCCAAGCCGTCACGATCGATGGAAGGCGTGGAACCGTAATTGGGGTTTCCCCAGATGGAGCATTACAGGTTGAACTGACGTCTGCTGGACCATCGACCCAGATCTGGGTGAAACCAGGTGAATTGAGTCTCGGCTATGGCTAGCTAGTTGATTAAATCAATAGTTAATCAACTATGATTTGAATTCCAAAAAAACCGGAGATTTTTGGAGGTGTCAATCACGCTTTTGCTCGTCATGATTCAATAATTGCAGTGGCTGTACGGCTTTCAGGAAGGCGCGTAGGTCTGAATCGCGGTTGGCCTTCTCTGGCAACTGGTGGTTATTTGCAGTTTGAGCCGTGGTGGTTTGAGCCGTAAAAGGAAACGGCAAATGCTTCGCTGAACGGCTGCTTTCCTGCTGTTGCCAAACAATTATCCCAGCAGTAAGCAGTAGAGACAGTCCGAGTCGGTGCAGGCGACGACGCATAAGTTCCGGAAACCGATCGATCGCTAGACATAGCTTTTAATTCCCAGTCTGGCGGCCCAATTTCCGATGTCGATCAGATTCTAATCAAATCTTTATGAACCGACTGGAGGAATCTTTACATGTTGAATTGCTGGATAAAGATTAGGGTATTTGCTTGGAACAAGGCCAAACTGCTTCCCGTCGGGATGTGATATTTTTAATTGGCATTGACACGACACTAGGGGTTGAGTGTAACAAGCCCCATTCAAGCGATTAAAGCAGCCCGTCGTCTGTAAGGATTGAGGAATGACTCACGCGAATTCAGCCAAAGCCTATCGTCACCCCCATCTGAGTCTCCTCTGGTTGGGAGGACTCTGTTGGCTCAGCATGGGAACCGCAGCTCCAGTTCTGGCGCAAGCCGCTTCTGATATGGCTGTACCCAGTGCTCAAGAATTGCTGCTGTCCGATCCACCCGCGGCAGAGGCTCTCCCACCTGTAGAAGCGCCTGTAGAATCATTCACAGCTCCACCTGAACCCGTCCCTGAACCTGCGCCGATTGAGCCTGCTCCCTCCAGATCTGTAGATCTGGAGCTGTCTAGTCCGGCTGGCGAGCTACCATCCGATGCATCAACCCAACCGGCTGATGCTGCTTCACCATTGATCAGCCCCAACTTGAGCGAACAAGCGGAATCCGCCTTTGGTCAGTCCGGCACAGGTGATCTGATTGATCCGACGCCCTATTCATTAGGAGCTACCGATAACCCAAGCGTGGTGCTGTCTGAGCGGTCCACAGGCTGTGAGGCAGTCGTTCAGCCCGGCGGCGGGGTGCCGAATAGCGTTTGTTCCTATAGCCTAGGAGAAGCAGCGTCCCAGAACGGTTTCCAGGCCAATCCAGGCAATTTTGGCGACATGAGCCTAAGTGTGGTCTATGGTGGGCGAACTATTCCGTCTGGGCGCGATTACTACAATTTAACGATTCGTCCTCCCGCGCGCTTGAGCAACGCCAACCTCAGCTTTCTGTTCCCGCTCTCCATTCCGGCTGCCATTACTTCAGCATTTGGCTGGCGCATTCACCCCGTCATGGGAGAAAGTCGATTCCACTCTGGTACAGACTTAGGAGCGCCCTACGGAACTCCTGTCTTGGCAGCGTTTAACGGCAAAGTGGCCGTGGCTGATTTCATGGGAGGATACGGGCTGGCCGTAGTGCTACAACACCAGAACGGTGCCGAAGAAACCCTTTATGCCCACCTATCGGAAATTTTTGTCAAGCCAGGGGAAACCGTGAAGCAGGGCGAAGTGATCGGACGGGTTGGCAGCACCGGTTTGTCTACTGGTCCTCACCTGCACTTTGAGTTCCGCAAGAAAACACCCAACGGCTGGATTGTCATGGATGCGGGCGGTGCTCTAGAAAATGCTTTGTCACAGTTTGTCAGCGCCCTGAAGTTGGGCTTAGCCTATCCACCCCAACTGGCTACCATTCGCTCTGCTAGCTTTACCAAAGCGCTAGAAATGGCTCAAACCAAATCCGAAGCTCCAGCCGGATCCGAGGCAGAAATTCAACCAGGCACCCAGCCCGAAGCCAAAGCTGAAACAAAACTTCAAGCGCAGACCCAGGATTGATAAGATCAAAGTGGTTGCGGGAACGGGTGTATCTTGATAGGCCGTTTTCGCACCTGTGCTAGAGTTTTTGGATCCCTTATGACTGCAACTTCAATCGCCTCGTTGATTTTGGGTCCCCTGCTGGGGGTGCTGATTTTTCTGTTTATTTTCCGCATCGTCCTGACTTGGTACCCCCAAGCTGACGGAACCCGGTTTCCGTTTAATTTAGTAGTGGTGCCCACAGAGCCATTTCTGATTCCCTTGCGAAAGCTGGTGCCCCCCATTGGTGGAGTAGATATCACCCCGATCATCTGGGTGGGCATCTTCAGCTTTTTACGCGAAATTCTGCTGGGGCAGCAGGGATTGTTGACGATGCTAAATCGAGTCTAAGAAATAAAGAAGAAAGCTATTTTTTTGCGGTCAGTTTTGCTAGCGCTCGTTGCCATAGCGGTTTGCTAGGGCTGAGCGGTGCGATAAATTCTGATTTAGCCTGATTGCGGTATCGGTAGTACTCCCATAGAGAGCGGTAGGGGCTGCCGGGGCGCATGGCAATTCCAGCCCAGTGCAGGTACCAAAGCGGTCGTTCCCGGTCGTAGAGCCTGCCGTTTTTCTCCTGGAAATGAGCGGAGCCAGCCCAACTGCCAGGGGCGTTTTCCATCGTTCGCACCAGATTGAGCCGTTTGGGCATCGCTTTTAGCACCAGGTAATTGAGGATCGGCTGGTCGGTTGTTTGCTGAGAAAAGTCGAAGTATTCGCGGTGAGCAGCGCACTCGCGCAGCAGTTCGTACATTTGCGCTTCTGAGATCACACCTGTTTTTGATCCCCAAAAGCCGCTGTTGAACACATCCTGGAGCTGGGCCTCACTGAAGATGCCCTGTTCCCGTACCAATTCTGAGAAGACATTTTTCAAGCCTTCGCCAGCATGGTGATAATCGCAGCAGAGGAAGTCATATTCCGATAGGTAATCCAGAACGTCTGTAATTTTCTGGAAGACCAGAATATCCGTATCGATATAAAGGAATTCCTCTAGTGGGCCAAACCAGGCGATTAGCTTCCGCATTTTATTGGGCAACCGCAGAAAATCGCGATCGAAGATCTCGCCAATCGTTTGGGTGAATTGCTCTAGAAATTCCAGATCAGGAAAGACCTGCACCTGATACAGCTCAGCTAAGGTAGCTGCTACCTGCTGATATTGATCGTCAAATGGGATTAGGTAGACTGGAACTTGGTCATCGTAGGCTCGAATGCTGCTAAGTAAGGCAATTGCATTCTCACTGACTCGGTCATTTGCAACAATATAAATTCCACGCATGAGTTTCTCCTGAAGTTAGTGACCTAGCCCGACTTTCTTGATCACCCGCTGCATTAAGCTGGGCCGTGCATTGTAGGGTTTGGGCAGGGTAGAGAAGGACGGACGGGGTTCCTTGAGATAGCGGTAGTGCAAAAAAAGATCGCGATACGGAAAATCAATGTTTTCACCAGCACAGAGGCGAGCAAACCACTGACTTGAAATACCGATGTAATGTAGATAGGTGAGGCGTTTGCCGCGGTCATAGAGCTGGTGATCTCGCTCTATAAAGTGGGGCGAAGTTACTGAGTTCCCCGTTCGTTGCGATGCAGGCAGGCTCAGGGCGAGGTTGAGCGACGAGATTGCCGATTTCATCACCATGTAGTTGAGGATGGTTTGATCGGGAGCCATGGGATAAAGAATTTCCGCATCGCCATTTCGTAAAGCTTGCAACAACTGCTCTCTAGCCGCTTGGTCAAATAAATAGCGCTTCGAGGCATAAAATCCCGAGCAAAAGATTTCAGTTTGCACCCGCTCCAGGCCAAATATCTGGTCCAGCTTGGCTGTCATTTCGTATACATGAGTCGGGTCTTTGTACTGAAAGTCATATACGACCCAATCATGCTGCCCTAGGGCAGCAAAAATAGAATCTACCGAGTCGAGCAGCAGCGTATCGGCATCCATGTAAAGGAAGCGCTCAAATGGGCCATCAAAAGCACAAAAACGCCGATGGGTACCTACACGATGATAGTAAGCGGGATCGCTATTGCCCCAGCGCTGCCGCGCCGTTGGATGTAAATCCCAAATTTGACGCACAAACTGATCCCAGCGTTCGATGGAGGTGCGATCCTGATAGAGCTGAACCTGGGGCCGTGCTCGGATAGCCTCGGCAATTTTTTCAACCCGGTCATCGTAGGGATAAATGCAAACCGGCATTGTGTGACCATAGATAGCTTCAATGCTGTTGAGCAAGGCAATCAGTTGGTCGTAGACGAGATCGTTCGCGAGGGTGCAGATTCCGTTCATGGAGAGGGTGGATGAGGAAGATGGGAAGATGGGGGAGGTAGGGAAGATGGGGAGCGGGGGCAAAATGAAATACTGCTGTGCAGACGCAAGCTACAAAATTTCTCCTGCGGAGACGCTATGCGACCAAAACTTAAAACTTCTCTACAAATTCTGAGAGCCAGTTGAGCAGGTTGAGTTTGTGCAGAATGATTTGGCGGGCTTCGGCAATAGCGTCTTTAGCGGCGTACCATGCTTCTGGAGTAGAGGTAACTTCTTGGATGTAGGCCACTCCTTTCTCATCGAGGCTGGGTAACCGCAGAAAGCTGTCTGGAGGCAAGAGGTGATTGGCTGCGGGACCACCGTAGTAGATGGGAAGGCACCAGCAAAGTAGGGCATCCCACAGCTTTTCACTGACGTACCAGTGATTGTCGGCATAGTTTTCAATCGCCAGGTTGTAGTAGTAGGGAGCCATGCCGTACCACTTGTTTTGCAGCTCCCCAATCGTTTGCACTGTGGCTGGTAGATTGCGACCGAACACATCAATCTGAACGCCTGGAGTTTGCTGGAGCTGATGCAGAAAGTCCAACCGCTTCCGGTGATTCTCAGTCCGATTAATCCCAGAGGTGATCCAACTGCAAGCGCGAAGTTTATCGGGTACACGACCCTTGTCTAATTCCTCAAACGTGTTGGAGACATACCAAATGGCGGGCATATAGTCTGGTGTGGGGGCAGAGTCATCAGGCCCAGAAACATAGCCGCAATAATTCTGTGCAGCCAGGTAGTTCGCCTGATTTTTTTGCAGAATTTCTGGCAGGGGTGGTTCGCGCAGCAAATAGATCGCCCGTTCTTTTGCTATTCCTCGTAGATCAGGAGCTGACGACTCCAAAGCGGCAGCTGGTTGAGGCGGATTAGACGTTTGAAACGGATTCAAACTACCGAGAGGGTTGCTCAACAGGCGGTTGCGCCGGGAGGTTGCTGCAGATTGAAAGAAATTGTACTGATACAGCAACAAAAAATCTGGGTTTGGTGCATTTCTGAGAATTTGGATATCTTTCCAAACACCAAAAGGCTGCGGCGTTTGCTTCCACAGCCAATCTCCTTGAGATAATCCCTCATAGGAGGTAATCATGCCAACCACTTTTTTGCTCATGCCTGTTGCTTCACCGAGAACCAAGGGTCATGTGTAGAGTTCCCGGAATGGCAAACAGGGCAACAGACGCGAGCCGAGGGCAGAGGATGCTAGAGTCAGTCCTAACTTCTGTCGCTAGCTTCTGTCGCTAGCTTCTACAGTAGATTGATGGAATTGAGATTGCTGGGATTGCTGCTCCAAACTCTGGACTGCTTCGATTAACGAGCGGACTTCAGCCGTGCCTTCTGAGGGTTCAAAGCTCATGGGGAACTTACCACGAGCCAGCATCCGGAAGCCTAAAGGTGCGAGACTAAATAGTCCTTTTAGGTCACGGAAGGAGTTGCCGACCACCTTGACCCCAAATCGCCGCTCATCGATCCAGCCACCTTGCTTAACCAACTCAATCAACACTCGCCGGTGACGAATTGGACGGCTCACCGGTTGGACTTGACTGCTTTCGGTGGGAAGGCGGTCTAAAATTTCCTGCTTGATTTTGCTGATCTGCTCCATTGGTGCCACACCCATTGGACAGACCGTGTTGCAGTAGTAGCAGCGAGTACAGCCCCAGACACCTTTTGTGCCTTCGTTGTACCGTTCTAGCCGCTGCTCAGTCTGGCTGTCTCTAGAATCAGCGATAGTGCGATAGGCTTTGGCCAGGGCATGGGGACCGACAAATTCTGAATTGACTTCCCGCCCATTGCACTCGGAATAACATGCACCACAGAGGATGCAGTTGCCGACCTGGTTCAGCCGCTCCCGCTCTGCCGGGGACTGCAAAAACTCCCGTTCCGGCACCTGTCGCGCTGCTGTACTGACAAAGGGATCGACCGCTTGCAGTGTGTCCCAGAAGCTTTTCATATCGACAACCAGATCTTTAACCACCGGCATATTGCCCATTGGCGCGACGGTGATAGTAGGTACATCAGCGGTGCCATTTTGCATAGGAGAATGGGCCGCAATTTCTTGGAGCCGGGCCAATTCGCTGCCAACGTTTTCTTTGCATGCTAGGGCAGACCGACCGTTGATCCGCATGGCGCAGCTTCCGCATATCGTGTTGCGGCAATTTTTGCGAAAGGCGAGCGTTCCATCCTGCTCCCACTTGATGCGATTGAGGCAGTCCAGAATGGTGTTTCCCGGCTCTACGTCCAACTGATAGGTTTGAATTCGAGGTGCCGCATCAGCATCTTGCCGGATCACCTGAAAAAGAACGTGCATAAATTGAAACGAATGAATTAATGAGTCCTAGTTTCCAGTTTAGTCCTAATCTTTCTAGCTAGGCGGAGTTGCCGGATTGGTTTAATCTGATTGTTTACTTTAGTTGGATCACGTGCTAGCAACTACTCTACTGAATCTAACTGAATTCAACTGAGAGCATGTTTAATGGTCTTGCCTGGGCTGCATTCATCTCCTTTTCCAGCATGTCTGTAGAGGATGGATTAGCAGATCAGCAGCTTAGGACACAACCAACACTTTCAATAATTAAAAATAATTAAATAAGTGGCTTAATTGGTCAAATATCAAAAAAATTGATCTTAAAAGAAGACTTGTAAAATTTTTAGAAATCTTTGAATTTGATCAAGTATTTGACCAAGCTTCATCTGTTTTACTGCTGAATTGCTCAAGTCTTTACTGAATCACAGAGATTTAAAGCTATTATTTTATATAAAACTAAGAGACAATCTCTGCCTAGCAATTTGGAATTTTACGGACAATCGGGAAGCGATGACTGAAACTGCAACAGCTCCATTGACGGGCAAAGCGCTACTACAAAAAGTGAAGGAGCTTTCGCACTTACCGCGACGAGAAAAAGCAAAACGGTGTGGGTATTACACAGTTGGGAAGAATAACCAAACTCGTGTTAATTTGGCAGATTTCTTTGAAGCTCTGTTAGAAGCCAAAGGTACTACGCTTGATGCAGAAGGTACCAAGGACGGTCGTGGCCGGGAACCGACTTATCGCGTCAGTGTCCATAAAAACGGACAGATTGTTATTGGCTCAACCTATACGGAAAAGATGGGATTGAAGCCTGGAGATGAGTTTGAAATTAAATTAGGCTATAAGCACATTCATTTAATTCAGATTAGTAGTAGCGAAGATGACGTAGACGATACGGAAGCATAGCTTGCTGGATAGTTATCCTGATTTTCAGGCATAGAGGTAAGTAACTTTGCAAACGCACTAATTGTTAAAAATTAATGGAGTGCTCAGTTTTTCACTCAAGTTTCTGATAAACGGTCTGCGCCTTAAATAAACTTGAATTGAGGCAGTTTGGCCTTTTATTTGGCTGAGCTTCTATCCGCTTTGTCAATCTTCTTCAGGTGTCTTTAATTATTTGTAATTAAGTGAGTTCATTTGACCCGAATTCCTTCGCTACTCGAGATTACTAGTTTCTTTGCGATTTGGCTCGGTTTGTGGTTACCGTTTGCTATTCCAAGCGCTATTAAACTAAATTGGCGACCATTTCAGCCCAGCACTGCTGCTCAAAAATTACCTCTGCTGGCTTCGCTATATCTACTTGCGCCTCACGTACTGTGGGGCTTTTGTTGGGTTGAGGGTACTAGCTTTACAACCTACGGTATGTCCTTAGCAAAATCCCAATTGGCAGCCGTAGGATGGGGTTTTGGCATTGGCAGTGCAAGCTTAGCACTCTTATTGGCCGTGCAGTATGGCCTAGGTTGGCTCGATCAATCACCCACGCCTGAGGCAGAACCTCAAGCAGACTTAGGAGTCTACTGGCAGGTGCTGTTGTTGTTCGGTTTAGCACTCTGGATCGGCTGGACAGAGGAATTGATCTTTCGCGGTTTTCTGCAGAATCAGCTCCAGCGAGACTTGCCGGTGTGGCTGGCAACTGCTGTGGCTAGTGGGATTTTTGCTCTGTTGCATGGCGTTTGGGAAGGAAAATCAGTCTTGCCTCAGCTCCCCGGTTTGTGGTTGATGGGAATGGTGCTGGTGCTGGCTCGTTGGGTGGATAGCGGGAATTTAGGTTTGGCCTGGGGACTACATGCTGGTTGGGTTTGGGTGATTGCGAGTCTCGATGCGCTACCCATTCATACCAACAGCAAAGCTCCGGCTTGGCTGACCGGCTTAGCAGGTAAACCCTTAGCAGGAATTCTGGGGCTGCTATTTTTGCTGAGCACTGGGCTGGGGTTGATTAGTTGGTTGCTCTGAGCGGCTGAGGATGACCAGCATGACTGGGTTTAGGGGTGAGAAACGGCTCAGATTGGCAACTGGTACTGAGCGAGCGAGCTGAATCTGGAGAAGCTGGTGTTGCCAAATCGGTTGACCTGCTAACCACTGCATCGTATCAGTCAGGTGCTCTAGGGTTGCCAGCGCTAGCACTATCCTGCCTCCTGGTTGGAGGTGCTGACTGCAATAGTTGAGAATGGGGACTAAATGGCCGCCACTGCCCCCAATAAAGATGCGATCCGGCGCGGGTAGATGGAGCAATGCATCAGGCGCAGCACTATGAATGGGAATTACATTTTCTACCTGAAAGCGCTGGCAGTTTTGCTGAATTAAACTCACCCCTGCTGCCGTCTGTTCGATGGCATAGACGTGACTTGTAGGACAGAGCCGCGCCATTTCAATCGCGACCGAGCCGGTCCCAGCCCCAATGTCCCAAACGATTTGCTGAGGTTGCAGCGCTAATTCACCCAGAGCCAGAATGCGGACTTCTCGCTTGGTCATGAGCCTAGGGCGGTCACTAAAGCTGAGGAAGTGGGAATCGGGTATGCCCAACAAAGGCAATTTCTCAGGGTTGAGCGATTGGCGTACTGTGTCCGGCAGCCGCAGCAGCACAACCACATTCAAAGGGTCAAACGTTTGGGTCAGCAGGTCTTTTGGTCTAAAGGATTGCACCCGCTCTTGAGCACCGCCCAAATTTTCACAAACCCAAATTTGGTATTGAGTTGGATGATCGAGCTTCACAACCAAGTGGGCAATCTTGGCTGGAGTATTGGTGCCATCGGTTAGCACGGCAATTTTTTCGGCTCCCTGCTGTAGGGCTTTGGTCAACTCATCTAGTGAGCGTCCGTGGGCGCTAATTAACTGAGCATCTTGCCAAGGTTGCTTAATGCGGCTAAAAGCAAGCTGTACTGCGCTGAGGTGGGGATGGAACGTCAACCAATCCGCTGGCAACTCAGTCAGCAGCAGCCGCCCAAAACCAAAAAACAGCGGATCACCAGATGCCAACACTACAATTAACGGATTGGCCGACTTGGAGAGATCGGCCCGATCTGAAGCGACCACGCGGGAGCGGATCTGGTCAATGACTAGGCGAAAATTAGTCAGGGGCAATTTCTCTGCCGCATGATTTGGAAAATAGCTGAGGTGACGTTCACTGCCAACTAGCAGTGTGGCTTGCTCGATCAAGAAACGCAATGACTCGGTTAGACCATCTGCTCCATCTAAGCCAATCCCGACTACCTGCACTGGAGTAAGGGCTTGATTAGCCATTCATCTCAATTCCTCGCAACTCCCTTCATAGTTAAACCTTATAGTTAAAAAGGAATCACGTTCTAGACCACCGCGAGGAAACTGTCATGCTACATCTTGGTTGGGCAGAAGTGGGTTTAATTGCCCTGGCTGCGCTACTCTTTTTTGGTCCTAAAAAAATCCCTGAATTGGGCAATGCCCTAGGGAAAACTCTGCGTGGCTTTAAGGAAGAAGTCGGTAAATCAGACGAAGCCGACGCAGAAGAATAGGCCAACCGAAGGCGGCAGGCCCTTGGGGGTTAGGAAGAAAGAGCCTCAGCCCCCCGACTGGACATATTCTTGCGATTCGGCAGCCACAGCGCTATCCCTCACCGTTGATGAGGCAGCTTCTCCATTCATAGCGCCGATCGATGTGTGGGGTGGTAAGGCGAGTTCGGTCCGTGGATTGCGCGCTTCAATCAGCTTGATCGCCCGACTGACGCTTTCGGGGAAAATCACCACTAAACTGCCGGCTGGAGCCTTATCGAGGGCAGTATTGACGGCTGTGGTTTCATCCAGAATCACCTCGTAAGCTACCTGGGTCTGAGCGGCAGTGATTCCCTCCACAATCAAACGAGCAGCATCACTACGGGGACGCCCTCGGTTGTCGTCATCCTCCTTCACCAGAATCCGATCGAATATCTGGGCTGCCAGGGTACCCAGGACCACGAAATCTTCGTCGCGCCGATCACCAGGGCCGCCAACTACCCCAATCTTCTCGCCCGGCCAATTGCGGACAAAAGCGCCAATCGCTTCAAAGCTGTGCGGATTGTGGGCGTAGTCCACCATGGCATGAAAATGACCCAAGTTAAATAGGTTCATCCGTCCTGGCGTCTGGCCTACCGAGGCCTGGAAGGTCAGTAGGGCAGTGCGGATATCCTCAATCCGGATGCCGTGAGCAAAGGCAGCTAAACTCGCAGCCAGCGCATTGGCGATCATAAAGGGTGCCCGTCCTCCCATCGTAATCGGCACATTCACCGCTTGTTCGATTCGCAAGGTCCAATCGCCTTTCAGAATCGAGAGATAGCCATTTTCGTAGATGGCGGCTAACCCTCCCTGCTGGGTATGACTGCGAATCAAGGGACTATCAGCATTCATCGAGAAGTAGGCCACCTGCGCCCGCACCCGGCTCGCCATCGCCGCCACTAAAGGATCATCGGCATTGAGAATGGCATATCCGTTGGGCTGAACGGTTTCAACGACCACACTCTTGAGGTGGGCCAGATCTTCTACCGTATCAATATCGCCAATGCCCAAGTGGTCAGCAGCCACATTCAGCACAATCCCAATGTCACACTCGCTAAAGCCCAAGCCAGAGCGCAAAATACCACCCCGTGCCGTTTCCAAAACCGCCACTTCCACCGTCGGATCTAGCAGAATCGTTTGAGCACTTTGGGGGCCGGTAGTGTCGCCCTTCTCTACTAGATAGCCACCAATGTAGATGCCGTCGGTAGTGGTATAGCCCACCGTGCGCCCCATCGATTTAAGAATATGGGCTAGCAGGCGAGTCGTGGTCGTTTTGCCGTTTGTCCCAGTGACACAAAGCAGCGGAATTCGGCTGGGCGTACCGGGTGGAAACAGCATATCCAGCACTGGTTCGGCCACGTTGCGGGGAATGCCTTCGCTGGGGCAGAAGTGCATCCGGAAGCCAGGGGCGGCATTCACTTCTACGATTACCCCATCCACTTCCCGCAGTGGTTTGGAAATATCGGAGGTGACAATATCGATACCAGCAATATCGAGGCCAATAATTTTGGCAACTCGCTGGGCAATCCAGACGTTTTCGGGGTGAATTTCGTCGGTGCGATCAATCGCCGTACCACCCGTGCTGAGGTTTGCCGTTGCTTTCAGGTAGCAAATTTCGTCACGATTAAGCACTGTGTCCAGGTCGTATCCCTGACGCTCCAGCAGTTCCCAAGAAGTGCGGTCTAGTTCGATGCGCGTCAAGATGTTCTCGTGGCCATCGCCCCGGCGCGGATCGCGGTTTGTTTCATCGATTAGCTCTGAAATTGTAGATTTGCCATCTCCAACAACATGGGCCGGTACTCGCTCTGCTACCGCCACCACCTTGCCATTGACCACCAGCACCCGATGATCTCGCCCCCGGTAGTAGCGTTCAACAATCACGCCTTTCGACACCTCTTTGGCTGCATCATAGGCTTCTTCTGCCAATTCCCAGGTGTTGATGTTAATCGTGATTCCGCGTCCGTGGTTGCCGTCTAGCGGTTTGATCACAATCGGGAAGCCGCCCACATCCTCGATCGCCTGTTCCAATTCGTCTAGATAATAAATCACGGCACCCCGTGGAACCGGAATTCCAGCATCCCGCAAAATTCGCTTTGTTCCTTCCTTATCAGACGCTAGTTCTACCCCCAAAATGCCGGTGTTGCCGGTAAGGGTCGCCTGAATGCGCTTTTGGTGCACACCATAACCAAGCTGAATCAACGAGCGGGCGCTGAGGGGCAGCCAAGGAATTCCTCGGGTTTCAGCTTCTTTGACAATATTTTCAGTACTGGGGCCAAGGGCAGCCTGAGCCGCAAAATTCTGGAGGTCTTGGAGATCCTGCTCTAGTTCGCTGCGCGGGTAACTACCTGTTTCGATAATGCTTTGGCAAAGCCGGACTGCTGCCCGTCCGGTATAGCGCCCTGCCTGCTCATCGACATATTGAAACACCACCTGATAAACGCCAGGATCTGAGGTTTCGCGAGTGCGGCCAAACCCAACCGGCATGCCAGCCATTGTCTGTAACTCCAGAGCCACATGCTCTACAACCTGCGCTAAGCTGGTGCCTCGACGAACCCTTTCTAGAAAACCATCTGGATCATCAGCAGACGTGAGTTCGGCTAAACTGGGAAGCACTTCTGCTAGCCCTTCGTAGAAGTCAGGAATTTGGTGGGTCGGGGTTGCTGCCAGACCTTCTAGATCGAGACGAATCACGATCAACTTATGATGACGAATACTCCAGTAATTCGGACCACGAAGGGTTTGAGTTTTGAGAATTTTCATAGGGTAATCGAATAAAAGATGTTCTAGCGGCAGGACAGCAAGCGCAACCTAGTCTAGTCTTTAACCTCAGAAAGCACTAAACCGTTCACTGCGAACAGTTTGGCTTGAGAAATTGCCAAAGCTTCTCAGAAACAGATGGGCAAAACCGGCCATCCGCTGGATGTAGACAGCTCAATGGCCAGATCAATAGGATTTTGCAAGATCATATCCCTTCAATTTAGATGAATACGGGTGATTCAGTTGGCTTCTGAGGGTGTAACTTTCATTTTGACAGGTTATTTCCATAACGCCGTATCTTTCATCCTAAGTCGTCCCTCTGCTTAAATATCCTGTCTGTACTCTATTTTCCGTACTCCATTTAAATTAAAGTTAGGCATCAAACAGCATTGATTAGCGGTTAGCCGAAACTACCTGGCGTTTGTGCAGGTCATACCGGTCGCCATGACTGAGAATATGCACCCGCAGGTTATGGATACTGATCGGATCGGTGGCGCTGATTTGAGCATAGTTGGTGTGGGATACGTCGGTAGGATCAACTACGGTGACAGTGCCCCTGCCAATCACCTGAAACGTGCCGTTGCCTTCAAACATAGCGCAGGTATCTTCATCGATGCCAATTCCCATCTTGTCGATGTTAGAAGCAACTGCACTGAGTAACCGCGCCATCCGATTCCGGTTGTGGAAATGCTGGTCCACAATCACCTCTGGAATGATCCCCAAACCTGTAGTCATATCAACCAGCGAACGATTGGGGGGTTCGCCACTGCCACCGCCCGCAATCATGTGATATCCCATCACGGCAGCTCCAGCGCTGGTTCCAGCCAGGGTAATTTCTCCCATCTGCGCCCGCATCCGCACGCGCTCCATAATCGGGGTGTCCGCCAGCAAACCGCACAGCCGCAACTGGTCTCCGCCAGTCATAAACACGCCAGTGCAGTCTTCCACAAAGGCTTGCCAGACCGCATCTTCGCCATGCTCCCGCTCTCGGATATCCAGCACCTCGATGGCCTTGGCTCCCATCTCTTCAAAGATGTCATGGTAGCGGCTGCCAATCACGGTCGGCTCTCGCGAGGCAGAAGGAATAATCGCAATGCGAGCATCTGCACCTCCCGATCGCTGAAAGAAGGTTTGCAGAATTTGTCGTCCATGAATTTTATCTTCGGCTCCGCCAATCACTAAGACGGCTGTTTTCGTGGGCTGAGGCATCCTCTGCTCAAGGGGTTGTGAATCTAGTTGCAGCATCATATCGCTTCTGGACGACAATTTGGGCACTCGCTGAATTAATTGCTCCAGAAACCGACTGAACATGATGCCATTTCTATTCATTCGCTTACTTTACAGTCAAGTCCGCTTACTTTATCAAGGAGAGTAGTTGGCCTATCTCTACGGCTCTTGGAAACAATCTCAATCCTTTCTTAAATTATCCTAAAAGCAGAAGAAGTTCCTCAAAATCCTCAGAACCCAAGCGGCAAAAGGGTTAACCTGGTACAGACTTCTGAGACAGACTCAAGCTGTCCCTATTTAGCGGTCTGCTGGCGAGACCAATCGATGCAGAGAAGATCCCTTATTAGCCGTCTGCCTGTCTCTGCCATTCGTTCAGGAACTTCCACATCTCTATCAGCAGCTTGAGCGGGGCAAGAGTCTGCAAAAGTTTTTTGCAACAACCGTTTGCAGCAGTATTGCTGACAACCATTTCGTTTGATTATGGCTGACTTTGCCCCTTGGAATTGATGGTTCAGATACAGTCTGCCGCTTTGGCAGACCTGAGTTTACTAGGGTTTGCGACTCCAGTTTCTCTCTACAGGTTCCAATAGCGTTCTATATTCATTTGCTTTTCTTGATTTGGGAACCGGTTAACCGGCCAGTCAGGAATTTGACCGTTTGATAGCTCAACCCTTGACGCTTTGAGAGGCTAAATAAAGACAAAATCTTCTTGCGGCTCATTTAAAAGGTTAAGAAGGTTAGACTTTTGTATAGACTACGGTGTGTAGACTACGATTGGTAGCCTTAGTTTTTTGTTGATTGAATTTTTTGTTGATTGAATCTGATTTAGACGTAACCTGCGCCCATGCTGACTCAGCCTTCTCAATCTGAACCTGTTTGGTTAACTGTTGCCCGACTGCTGCGCTGGGACAAACCGGCTGGCCGGCTGATTCTAATGATTCCAGCTCTGTGGGCTGTCGTCTTAGCTGCCAACGGAACCCCACCCTGGCAATTAGTGCTGGTAATTATTTTGGGAAGCTTAGCCACGAGTGCCGCTGGCTGTGTGGTGAATGACCTGTGGGACCGCGATATTGATCCACAAGTGGCCCGCACCCGCAATCGTCCCTTGGCGGCTCGTGCTCTTTCTATTAACACCGGAATTGGCGTGGCTATCGTGGCCTTTGCTTGCGCTTGGGGGTTAGCCGCCTATCTAAATCCATTTAGTTTTTGGCTATGCGTCGCAGCAGTCCCATTCATTCTGCTCTATCCATTGGCGAAGCGCATCTTTCCGGTACCGCAGTTGGTGTTGTCGCTCTGCTGGGGATTCACGGTATTGATTAGCTGGAGTGCGGTGACCGCCGGTTTAGACCGAGGGGCTTGGCTGCTGTGGGGTGCGACCGTACTGTGGACGCTGGCCTTCGATACAGTTTACGCAATGGCCGACCGGGAGGATGATGAGCGAATTGGCGTCAATTCGAGCGCTCGCTTTTTTGGCGCACAGTCGCCGCTGGTGGTGGGCCTGTGCTTGGTGGGTAGTGTGTTGCTTTTGGTAGGAGAAGGGCTGGCTACATCCTTGGGCTGGGGCTACTGGTTGGCACTGATTGGTGTAGGTGCCGGCTGGCTATGGCACTACTGGCAACTGCGTGCGTCAAATCCCGACCCTAACCTATATGGCCAAATTTTCCGCCAAAATGTCTGGCTCGGCTTTGTTTTATTGATAGGTATGATTGTGGGCGCTCTGCTCTAACGATTCCGATGATTAGCTGTGCCTGCAACCGTAAAGAATATCCAAGGTTTTGATGCGCCTGAGAAAAATCGGGATAGCCTGAGGAAATATGACCCCCTCTAGCCAACGCCTTTAGCGAGCCGACAGCCTTTGTCCATACTTCGATTGATCAATCTTTTGATTTCTGTCAAAAGACAGGTCAAATTGGGATCAGCGGTGTTGAATTCAAACCTTCAGGTGGGGGTCTTCAAACAGGCTTTGGGTCACTATAAGTTTAGGTCACTAAGTTTAGTTCACTAAGTTTGGGTCACTAAAGTTAAAGAGAAAACAGTTGAAGCGGAACCAATCGAGGAAACGCAAGTCCCACTTTCTTCCATAACGCCTCCCAGTACAGGTGAATCAGTACAGGCACAGGAGGTCCATATCTATGAATTCCAAGTTTCATGACCGGGCCGAAGCAGGAAAATTACTGGCTGCCAAGCTAGCCAACTACGCCAATCGTTCGGGTGCTTTGGTGCTGGCCTTACCGCGAGGTGGGGTGCCAGTAGGATTTGAGATTGCCCAAACTTTAAATTTGCCGTTGGATATTTGCCTGGTTCGCAAGCTGGGGGTACCGGGGCAAGAAGAGCTGGCCATGGGAGCGATTGCTCCGGACGGCATCATGGTTCTCAATAACGACGTGCTGCGCAGTATGAAGATTTCGCGGCAAGCCTTGCTAGAAGTGGCTAGTCGTGAAAAACAGGAGCTAGACCGCCGGATGCAAGCCTACCGAGGCGACCGTCCCATTCCCCAGATCCGCGATCGGCTGATTATTTTAGTAGACGATGGTATCGCGACCAGTTCCACTCTCAGAGCAGCTATTACCGCACTTCAGAAGCAGCATCCTCAAGGCATTGTTGTAGCCGCTCCGGTTGCTCCTGCGACCGTCTGTGAGGCTTTGAAGAATTTGGTCCAAGATGTCGTTTGTTTAGCCACACCCGAACCGCTGTATTCGATTGGTATGTGGTACAAAGATTTTTCCCAGACTACGGATGAAGAGGTTTGTCAGTTGCTGAAGCAGGCGGCAGAAAATCAGGCAGAATGTTCGCTCGGTTGAAAATCTGAAGATAACCAGACAGTTCGCGGTTCAGTAATTGAGTTGCGGTAGACTGAAAGCCACTTGGTTGGTTTGCTGGAGAGGACACTATGTCGGATTTTCAAGATTTTTTAAAGCACAAGTTTGCCTACGTGGCCATTGGCGAATTTAAAGCAGGCAAGTTTGAAGAAGCTCAGCGGCTTTATGAGCAGGCAATTGCTACCTACGGAGAAGGCTTTCAAGGCACCTATTTAATGCAGGAACCGGGTACCGATCGCGGTATCGCAATTATTTTTTGGGAGAGCGCCGCCGATATGGAAGCCAATCGCAACGAGGCAACCGAAACTATTCTCAAGCAGATGGCTCCTTTATTCGCTAGCCATCCCATTACTTCATTTTGCGAAGTAGTTTGTGAGATTCAACCTGAAGATGAATCCGATGGTCATTCGCTTAAGTAAGCTGAAAGTAGGGGGTAAACTAATAACGAAACGCATTGGAATAAGAATGAGTGGAGATATAGGGGATATAACGCTCACTAACCCATACAAGTACCCAACTACACGCGATTAGCTAGCTCAGGCGAGACGGCTAGAGGCAGATGTTGCTTCCTGTTTCTAAAGAACCAATCGATGAACAGATTGGTAAACAGGTTGGAATAAAGGTAAACAATCAGACTGACGAACGATTGCTAGCATGGCGACTCTGCCTCATGCCTGATTAGTCAACCTGAACCGCATTAACATCCACCGAATCGGTAGACGCAGTTGATTGATCGGCGACCGCATCTGTGTCTTTGCTTTTGACGGCTCTAATTCGCTCAATCAGAATCTGCGAAACTTCTGAAACCAACACCGTCAGAATCAATACATCATCGATTTGACCCACAATTGGGATAATGTCGGGTAATAGATCAATGGGGCTAAGCAGATAGAACAGCGTTCCTAGAATGATCAACCAGCGGTATTTGGAGTTGCGAATCAATTTGCGATACCAATCAGTAAACGAATTAGACATGGCGTGTTCCTCTCGATTTCCTCTTTATTCTGACAGGTGCAAGTTGACTGTAGAGTAACTTGCTTGGGGAGAGATCCGAATCGATTTTAGGGTAGAGAACCGATACGCTCCTAAGCTGGAATTACTAGCTGCTTCGTTGAGCCAGACGTGCAGTTCCGTAGGCCGCTTCGGTTTGAGCCGAAGGCAGCACCGGCACCTGCAGATGACGCGCACGTATGGCAGTCCAAGCTGGATTTTGGGCACCACCACCCGCTGTGTAAACTCGCGTTACGGGATTTGCACCAAGCTGTTGCAGCAGTTGATAGCCTTGGGCTTCGATTCGAGCCATGCTTTCGAGGAGGCCATGCAAAAAAGCAACCGGCTGATCGGGGCGCGGTTCTAGACGAGGCATGAGGGTTGGATCATTGATCGGAAAGCGTTCTCCAGGTTTCAGCAGCGGGTAATAATCCAACGAACTGGGCTGATCGGGCTGAATTTGCAGACTGAGCTGTTGCAGTTCCGCCTCGTTGAAAAACTGCTTGAGTACCGCCCCGCCTGTGTTAGATGCTCCTCCCACAAGCCAGCGATTGCCTAACCGATGGCTGTAGATACCGTAGCGGGCGTCCTCAAGCCGAGTTTGACTCAGCAGTTTTAGCACCAGAGTTGAACCAAGCGAGGTCACGGCTTCTCCAAGTTGGCTGGCTCCACTGGCTAAAAAGGCAGCGATACTATCGGTTGTGCCAGCGCAGATCAGGCAGTCGGTCGGAATCTGAAATTGGGATGCCAGGGTAGGCCGAATTGCTGCAACAGCCTGACCCGGAGCCAAAACATCTGGCAAGTAAACTGGCAATTGCAGCCTCTGCAACCAGTCAGGATAGCGCAAATGCTCGATATCATATCCCAGTTTCAGGGCATTGTGGTAATCGCTGATGCCCAGTTTGCCGTGCAGCAAAAAAGCCAGCCAATCGGCCTGATGCAAAAAATAGGGCCGTTCGGTCTGGCTGTTAACTTTGATGCCTTGTTCTTTGATCCACCACAGCAGCTTTGCCAAACTCGACGTAGCGCTGATCACAGTATGCTGAGCCGGTGCAATTGCTCTAACCTGATCGAGTACGGCTGCTCCCCGGTTATCGTTGTACAAAATCGGCGCATCGAGGGGACAGCCAACCGTATCGCACAGCAGCACCGTAGAAGACGTGCCATTAATGGCAATAGCGCGTAAGGACTGGCGTAACGGGACAGGAATCTGTTGGATCAGCTCAAATAGACTAGCTTGCCAAATAGTCGTCGTCTGCTGAGTAAAGGGCCGAGTGGCCTGGGACTGAATATCACCCTGCGGGTTGATCACGATGGCGCGTGCTCCGGAGGTGCCAAAGTCGATGCCGAGGAAGGTGGGGGAGGACATGGGGAGGTAGGGGAGATGGAGGAGATGCGGCTCGTGAGCCTCGCCGAACGAGAGGAGAGGAATGGTTGCTGGGAAGTGGTTGGGTTAATTTGACCAATATCAGGGGGATGACATCAAAACTGAATGACAAGCTTGCCAATTACAGTGCCGCTTTCCTGCATTTCATGGGCGGTAGCGATTTGGTCGAGGCTGTAGCGACGGGCGATTTGATGTTTCAGTATGCCTGTGGTTAGGCAAGTGGTGATGTCTTGAATCGCAGCGCGATGGGCTGCTTCGGACATAGCGTAGACCAGGACATAGTGCACCGTCAGGTTTTTGTAGATGAGCGAATAGAACGGGATTTGGGCGTTGAAATCAGAATCAGAGGCATAGGTGGCAATAACGCTATTGGTTTTCAATACTGCCAGATTCATACTCAAATTTCCGGCAAAATCCACCTCTACTACCCGATCAATTCCAGTTCTATGGCCGGTGATATCCCGAATTTGTTCGACTACGTTTTCTGTTTTGTAATTGAGCACATGATCAGCCCCGGCTGCTCTAGCCGCTTTGGCTTTGACCTCAGAACTGACGGTAGTAATCACCTGAGCGCCTCCCCACTTGGCCAACTGCACGGCATAATAGCCCACCGCTCCAGCGCCTCCCGTAACCAATACCGTCTGACCCTCAATCGCACCATCCTTAAACAAACAGTGATGGGCAGTCATGGCGGGGACTCCTAAACAGGCCGCTTCGGCAAAGTCGGTGGTCCCTGGCAGTGGCACAGCTTGGTCGCTGGGAACCACTACATATTCTGCAGCTGTGCCCATCGAGTGCGAAAAGGTGGCTTTATAGAGCCAAACCCGTTCACCGACTCGCTCAGGCGCAACTCCCTCTCCAACGGCTTCAATCACGCCCGCTCCATCATTGTGGGGAATCACCCGCGCCGATCGCATCTTTAACCCACCCCAACCGCTGCGCTGCTTTACATCGGACGGATTAATACCCGAAGCGTGCACCCGAACGAGCACCTCCCCCGGGTTAACAGTAGGAACGGCGGTTTCGTCAACGATCAAAACTTCCCGCGCTGGCCCTAATCGCTCATACCATGCTGCTTTCATATAGTTTGCTGTTCCTGTTTCTTGAGCTGTAATCAGCTGCGTACCGCTATTTCATTTCAGTATTTCTACATCCATAAAATGTCAAGTCATACAATCAGGACTGTTGCGATTACAGATTATTTAAGAAAAATTATTCACGAAAGCGTTGATCAATTTTGATCAAACTCTCTACCACTGTAGTGCCAAGGCATCGAGCGTTTGCTCTGCTTTAGCTAGGAACTGCTGTTGAATGTCAACCTCAGCAGCCAGATGATCAGCATGAACAAAGGTGATATCCGTGACGCCAAGAATTGCAAAGATGCTGCGCAGATAAGGCTCCTGAAAATCGCGTTCAGCTCGACCAGAATCAGAGCGGTAGCTGAATTTGCGCGTAGTGATCACCAATAGTTTTTTATTTTTTAATGCCCCCTCTGGATTGCCAGTTTGAAACGACACAGTACGGTCGCGACGAACAATTTGATCAATATAGGCTTTGAAGCTGGAAGGAATGGTCAGGTTGTACATGGGAATGCCAAACACATAGCGATCGGCAATCACAAGTTCGTTGATGAACCGATCAGAGAGAGTCAGTGCGGCTTGCATCTCTGGCGTTCGCGAGGTGGGTTCTGCTTCGTAGGCCGCGGCCCAAAGCTCATCGATGTGAGGAACTGGAAATCGACCAATGTCCCGATACAAAATCCGACCATTTGGGTTAACTTGTTCCCATGCCTCTACAAACCGTTGTGTCAATCGTCGCGAAAATGACTGTTGCAGACGAGGGCTAGAGTCTAGATGCAGCAGTAAGGGTCTCTGCGAAACGCTCATATCAGTGCTCCTTGCCCAACGTCCTGCTCTCACTTATACCGCTGATTGCCGAGGTCGCATCGACTAATTTGCTGCTCTGCCGCTCCCTGCGGCTTTCCAGTCAGGTTTTCCGAAATCCTGTATTCCTTCATTGAAGCTCTCCGTAGAAACTCGGACGGAATTTCAGGGTGTTCTTCAGATAACAATCTTCTGCGTGCATACCATCTACACCATCACTCGATAACGGTTTCGAAAATCATCTAACGTCAACTGCTTAACGTCTGCATAAAAGCCAGCTCCTGCTCCTATAGAGTACTGATGCTGGGTTTCCTGAACGTCACTACTTTTTACACCTATGGCTACAGTAATTTCCACGGGTTCTGGGATTCTGGGATACCGTCTCGAAGCAGAAACAGCGTATTGCGAAGCGCTGGTGGAGCGCCTCAAAACCGGACATGCACCCTTTCAGGATGCCAAAGACTGGAAGCTTTCCCAGCGCTGGCACCAAAGATTGGTGAACTACACCCTAGACGAGAGCACCAAAACCAGAGTCGAACAGGAAGTTTACAAAAATATTTTGTTCTATTATCAACAGGTTGAAGAAACCTGCAAAAAGCGCACTTGGCAAACTTCAAGACCCCAATTGCGACAGGTGCGAATTCGCCTCAATCTATCTAGAAGAACGGCAAGAGCGATCAATCTAGTAGTTCGTTGGACAATTTTTGACCAACAGCTATTTGCCGCTTTGCAACGAGAAAATTTTCCGCTCGCCTTAACACCTGCCAGCCAACAGCAATTACGCCAATGGCAAGCGGCTTTAGTTATCCCCAACCGCAGAATTCCACCCGTTCAGATGCTGCGCTCTGGCCGGAACGTGAACTACACGCGGCTCTGGCGACGGCTGAATGAGCGAGATTGGCAGGCCGCTAATCACGAAACCCATGAATGTTTATTGACCGCCAGCGGCCAGCAAGGCAAAACCCTACAGTTAATCGATGTGGCTCGCATCCCCAAACAGGATTTGCAGACGATTGATCAGCTCTGGATTCAGTTCAGTACTGATCAGCAAGGCACTCCTCAGTTTGGCTTGAGTGTCCAATCCCGGATCTGGCAACAGGTGAGAGCGGCTAAGAAAGAAAATCTTGAAATATTTGCTCGGCTCGTAGGTTGGTACCGGATCAATTCCTGGATCAACTACGAATCGCTCGACTATTCCCTGGCAGCGGAACCGGGTCATCTCCCAGCCTTACCCTATATGGGCTGGTGGTGTTGGGTGGGTGGTATGCAGGCGCTCATGGGACGCATGATCCTGATTGCCCAGAATTCGTCTGGGCCAGGAGCAACTGCTACCGATGCAACTATTGGCTCAAGCCCGAAACCTGCTTAGTTTTCAGTGAGCTGCAGCTCATGAATATTCCACAGGGCACCGCCAAGGGCGGCATAGTTGACTCCCTGAATCCGGTTGCTGACTGCCGATAGCGATAGGGGATTGACCAGAAAAACTAGCGGCACATAGGTCTGCGCTAGTACTTGGGCTTCGGCATAGATGGCTTTGCGTTTTTCGTCATCGAGCTGCTGCCCACCCTGGACGTAAAGACGACCCAGTTCTACTTCCCAATCAGCAAATTGCTGTCCTTCCAAAGGCGGCTGTCCAGGAGCAGGAGTTTGGTTAAACACATGCAACCTGCCGTTGGGCGACCAAACATTGCGGCCTCCATCCGGTTCCACACCCGCTCCAGAAAAACCAAGCAAAATTGCATCCCAGTCCAACGTGTCCGACATCTTGCTGACTAGCGTATTAAAGGCTATTGGCTGAAAATCAACCTGAATGCCAATCTGGGCTAAATCCTGTTTGATTTGGGTTGCCATTGCCTCACGGATTTTGTTACCCGCGTTGGTGATCAGCGCAAAGCGGACCAGATTTCCGTCGGCATCGAGCAAGCGATTGGCCGCGTCATACTTAAAGCCTGCCTGGAGTAATAGCTCTTTCGCTTTGGCCGGATCATACTCATAGGTCGGCAGTCCCTTTTCTGGAGGGAAATAATAGGGGCTTTGAATATAAATCGGTGAATGCTGCGGCACTCCCAGCCCTTTGTAGATATTGTTGATCATGGTGGGGCGGTCAATCGCGTGGGCTACCGCTCGACGAAACTCTAGGGTATTAAACCAGCGCGACTTGATCGGATCGACAACCGGCTTGCCGTTGCGTTTACCCATATTGAGATTAAAGCTGAGGAACTGAGAGCTGAGGGCCGGACCACCTTCGTAAATCCTAAAATTACCGCGCTCTTCTTCCCGTTTGATCAGCGAAAAGGAATCGGGTGTTACGCCTTCTACATCGACGCCACCGGCCCGAAACTGCATCAGCGACACATCCGTGGAAGCCACGATTTGAATAATGAATTGCTCAATATAGGGCTGCTGATTGCCCTGGGTGTCTTTGCGCCAGTAGTAGGGATTGCGCTCTAAAATCACCCGCTCACTTGGCTGATAGCTCTTGATCCGATAAGGGCCACTGCCAATAATCTGCTTCGGATCGCTATCGGTGCCCCAGGTTGACAAAAACTGCGGATTGCCTTCTGAGTCTAGGGTTGTAACCGTTTTCTCCAGCGCGTGTTTAGGTAAAAAAGCGCCACCCGCAAACCGCAGCAGCGGCGCAAAGGGTTCGGGTGCCGCAAACTCCACCCGCTGCTCATCTAGCTTGCGCACCGTAGGAAATACCCCTTCATCGCCAATCCGGAAAATATCTGCCGTGCTGGTGGGAATCTTCTCGTTGAAAATAATGTCGGTGTAGGTAAAGACAATATCATCGACCGTAATCGGAGTGCCGTCCGACCACTTCAGTCCTGGCCGCAGTTTGTAGACAATTCGCTTTTGGTCTGGGGAAATTTCCCACGATTCTGCCAGATTAGGCTCTAGTTCCCCAGTTACTCCATTGGTAGACAGCAGGCCATCGTATAGCAAGGCGATGATTTCAGAAGAGTTAGCGTCATCACTCGTGACGTAATTAAACGTTTTGGGTTCGCTAATCGTAGTTCTCACCAACCGAGGCACCTGGGCTGCCTGCGTGCGAAACTGACTTGGATTACAGGCCACCAGCGGCAGGATTAATACCAGGGTCAATAGCAACGTCATTGCTTGCCTCAACCCCACATTCCATTTCAGCTTCAGCATTCCAGCGGTCATCTCCCCTGCGCTCGGCTTTCTGGATCATATCGCTAGGAAAGCCTGATAGGGGAAAGGAACCCTAAGCCACCACAAACCCCTTTTCGACCGGGTAGCCCATCGCTTTCCAGGCTGGCAGCCCGCCTTGCAGTTCCGAGATGTTGCAAAATCCAGCTTGACGAAGCTGTTGAGCCGCTAGTGCCGTGTCTTCGTCGGTGTCGCTATAGAGGTAGATATCGCGATCGAGTTCCAGCGTGGCGCGGGCACGGCGAGTCAATTCGGGCATTGGCATACTGATGGCACCCAGAATATGACTGAACTGAAATTCATGGCGCTCGCGCACATCGATAATCGTCAGGGCTGGCTTACCCCAATCAAGACGAGCCTTCAGGTCATAAACACGAGATTTGGGCCGCAGAGGTGCAAGCGGCAAGATACCAAACAGCATAGGAATTCAACTGGCACTGTGGGAGTTCCCTTGCAATGTAACAATATTTCTCAGGTTGCGCAAATTTTTATTGAGAAAATATTTACTGATTACTTAAGTTATGCATTCTTGACATTTGCAGTGAAATTAAATAAGCAATTATACTCACTTCCAATTCGTCTCATCCCACCTATCCACTCTTCCGCCGATCTTCCGCCGATCGCGTTCCACAAAAATTCCTTAACACCGCGCTACGATTTTCTTCTCAGAATAGAATTAAAAAACGGTGTGGTTGGATTATTGGGTTGAACTAAATCATGGACGTGCCTAAACATCTTCGGGTTTTGCTTGGGTCTGGGCTGGTTGTAGCGACGTTGCCGCTGCTGAATCTACTTCAGAATCCACTGGCTACAGTAGCTCAACCGCAAGCTAGTCCTGCGAATCCAATCGCTAGTCCAATCGCCAGTCCAACCGAGTCACCGTCCCCCTCAGTTCCAGATCCGTCGCCCCATCCCCCGTTGCCTCGGCTGCTGCCCCGCCTCACGCCCCGGCCCACTCCGCCACCGCTGGAGCCAGACTATCGCGTTACAGCTCTACAACGGGATTTTCGTGGGAACCTTTGGGTCGGCTCTTGGCAAGGTTTGGCGAATCTCGACCCGAACACAGGCCGTATTTTAGAGCGGGTAAGTTTGCCGAATGTGGTCATTGGCGACATGGCCCAAGACCGAGTGGGTCGTGTTTGGGTTGGTACCTATACCGGCTTGCAGCGGGTTGATCCGCGCAGTAACGAAATTACGGCTCAGAACTTTGCCTTGCCGTCTAACAAAGTCCTGTCGCTGCTCGTGGACCAACGTGGCTTCCTCTGGGTGGGCACCGACAAAGGCTTGGCCCTGATTAGCCCGGATGAAGGACTGCTAATGACTACTCTCCAGACTCTACCCGGAGAAAGTGCCAATGCTTTAGCCCTGGATCCGGCAGGTCAACTCTGGGTAGGAACGTTGGATGGCTTAGTGCAAGTGAATACGGCTAGCGCATTTATCATCAACCGCAGTGCCAATCTGCCGGGCGCAACAGTGCAGGCATTGGCTGTGGCTCCAGATGGCGATCTATGGGTTGGGACGCCGAGTCAGTTACTGGTGGTGGATTCCATATCGGGCGATGTAGAGCGGTCAGTAACAGCCTTTCGCGGCAGAAGCATTACCTCGCTTCAGTTTGATGATCTCGGTTTTCTCTGGGTCGGTACAGACAATGGGTTATATGTGGTCAATCGCTACAATGGCGCTATCGTCAACGAGATTCCTGGACTACCCTCCGGGCGGATATTAGATGTGGCCACTAATACCGGCAACAAAACCTGGGTTGGCACTCGTGAGGGATTGGCCTGGGTCAGCCTGACAACAGGACGAGCTAGACCACACTTGGGCTTGAGCCGTCCTTGATTTTAGCTGGCCTTGATTTTAGCTGGCCTTGAGCGGGCTGCCCTGTTACTACTGAACTGAACCGAACCGAGTATTTCTTTAGCTTTTCTTTTCAAGCTTGAAAAAAAAATTAAGTAAAGGCCGGTTCTTAATCCACTTATGTAAACATTTATTACTAGATAAGCATAAATACTCAAAAAAATCGCGCTACCACTCTAGCGAGGGGATAGTGCTTTCTTTTGCCAAAAATGTTTAATTATATGCAACGAATCAGTGTTGAACAGCTTTTGGCTGATTACGCCAACGGCAGACGCGATTTTAGCAATGTTGATTTAAGTCAAGCCAATTTATTTGAATGTAATCTACAGGAGATCGACTTACGAGCCAGCGATCTGCGAGGAGCCTATTTACCCTATGCCAACCTCAGCCGCGCTAATCTGCAAGGAGCCAACCTGCAAGGAGCTGAGTTGGGTAACAGTCGGTTGCAAATGGCCGATCTCTCCCAGGCCAATTTGAGTGAAACCAATCTGTTCCGCGCCGATCTGTGGTATTGCCACCTGCAAGCCGCTACTCTGATCCAGGCCAACCTGCGTAGCGCTGACCTGCGCCAAGCCACCCTCACCAATGCCGATCTGACCGGAGCAGACCTGACTGACGCCAATCTAGAACAGGCTGAGTTTACCGGAGCTAACCTACATCGCTGTACGCTGTTTCGTGCGATTGCTGCCGACATCCAGGCCGCTCTCTATGACGAAACCACCATCTTTCCTGACGGCTATCGTAGGGACGATTCAGCAGAGGATGAGGAAGGCACCTAATTCCAGACCAGTCTTGGGATGAGCAATTTGCCGTTCTGGGTCTCTGTGACTTGCCCAATACCGAGGAATGCGCCATTGCTGGTTTGCAGGCGACAGGGAGTGGATAGGAGCAATGTTAGATCAGCCTGCTTAGAATCTGGCAATTCTTCCCAAACGAGACGTTTGCCCTGTTGCCAATAGTTGGCCTGCGGTAGGGGCAGGGTGATCAGCGGCAGGTGTTGCAGCGCTAGGGCTGGTGGCATGGGGTCGAAGCAATTGGTCGTAATCTGCTGTTCCAGCTGGTCCAATGTCAGGCTGTCCTTTAGATGGAAGCCGCTACTGCTAATGCGAATCAGGGCGGCCAGGGTGCCTCCGATGCCCAAAACTGCACCCAAATCCCGCGCAATCGAACGGATATAGGTGCCGCTGCCGCAGGCAATGTCAAGCTCCAGTTCGGGAAATTCCCCTGGGTGCCAGGCCAATATTTCAATCCGATGTACCTCTACTGTGCGTTTGGGAGCTGTTACAGCCTGTCCAGAGCGGGCCAATTCATACAGCCGTTTGCCGCCGACCTGAATGGCACTATAGCTGGGGGGAATCTGCTCGATCGTGCCTTGAAACTGCGGTAATGCCTGCTGGATCTGGGCCAGGGTGAGGTGGGCTGCGGGTGCTTGGGTAAGGATTTCGCCTGCCAGATCATCGGTGCTGGTAGTGATCCCAAAGCGAATTTTGGCCCGGTAGGTTTTTTCGTGGGACAGATATTGCAGTAAGCGTGTAGCTCTCCCAATCGCAATAGGCAAAACACCCGTTGCTGCTGGATCGAGAGTTCCGCCATGCCCAACTCGCTTTAACTTCAGCAACCGCCGCACGCGAGCCACACAATCATGGGAAGTGAGGCCAAACGGTTTGTGGAGATTCAGGAATCCTTGCACGGTGTCTGATGATTTTGCAGCCTTGAGCCTTTTTACTTTACCCTTTCAGTAGAACAACTAGTAGAACAACTGGCTCTCGATTAGAGAAATCGAGCCGGAGCAATCAAGCGCAATTACGCGCTCAATCACTTACGAGGAGAACCCTATGCGTTTACTGCACACCATGCTGCGCGTCGGCAATCTAGAAGAATCGCTGAAGTTCTACTGCGATGTGTTGGGCATGAAGCTGCTCCGCCAAAAAGACTATCCAGGCGGTGAGTTCACGTTGGCCTTTGTCGGCTATGGCGATGAGGCGGACCACACGGTACTGGAGCTGACCCACAACTGGGGAACCGATCATTATGACTTGGGCAATGCCTACGGCCATATCGCAATTGGTGTGGATGACATCTACCAAACCTGCGACCGCATCAGAGCATTGGGAGGCAAAGTCACTCGCGAACCAGGGCCGATGAAACATGGCTCCACGGTGATTGCATTCGTGGAAGATCCAGATGGCTACAAAGTCGAGCTGATTCAGTTGGGCACGCAGGGATCGGCTGCTGAACGTCAGACGGCTACAGCCCAAACCGTTTAGCGCCAGATGGAATTTAAGCGGTCTGAAACAGCCATAAGCAAGGAGAACTCAGTCTAAGGCTGAATTGCAGGGGCCGAATTGTAGGAAATTTAACGTTAATTTCCTTAACAGAAATACATAATTGACTACAATCAGGTAAACACCTAGGACTGAACCCGACTAGCCCATGCACATCAAGCTAACTGAGTCAAGATTGCCCTTCGCTCCGCTGCTGCTGATTGCGCCCTTCTTCCTGTGGGGCACAGCAATGGTCGCGATGAAGGGGACGCTGCCCCACACAACGCCCCTATTTATGGCAGGCGTGCGGCTGCTGCCCGCAGGTGGATTAATCCTGCTGGCTTCACGCTGGATGGGAAGACCCCAGCCGAGGGGCTGGTCAGCCTGGTTTTGGATTTGTTTGTTCGCGTTGGTAGACGGTACCCTATTTCAGGGCTTTTTAGCCGAGGGCTTGATGCGGACCGGAGCTGGACTTGGTTCGGTGATGATTGACTCGCAGCCCCTAGCGGTAGCCCTGATGGCCCGTTTGCTGTTTGGCGAGCAGGTGGGGCTGTGGGGCTGGTTGGGGTTATGTTTTGGCGTGGTAGGTATCAGTTTGTTGGGCATTCCGCAGGACTGGTTGTTGGGCTTCTGGCAGGGCAATGTGGTGCTGGAGCAACCGTCGATTGTGGAGGCTGTGTTCCAGAACGGTCAGTGGTTGATGCTGCTAGCTGCTCTATCGATGGCCGTGGGAACCGTGATGGTACGGTATGTTAGCCGCTATGCTGATCCGGTCACTGCAACGGGCTGGCACATGATTCTGGGTGGCATTCCCCTGTTTCTTGGCTCTGCGGTTTGGGAAGCGGACCAGTGGCAGTATCTCCAAGGCTCAGATTGGGTTGCTCTGGCCTATTCCACTATTTTTGGTAGTGCCATTGCCTACGGCTTGTTCTTCTATTTCGCATCGAGCGGCAACCTGACGAGCTTTAGTTCACTCACCTTTTTGACGCCCGTGTTTGCCTTGCTGTTTGGCAATTTGTTTTTGGCCGAGGTGCTGGATCCATTGCAGTGGTTTGGTGTGGTTCTGACCTTGATCAGCATTTACCTAATTAACCAGCGGGACCAGCTAGGGCAACGGATTCAAACTTGGCGGCAGTGGATTTCGGGTACGGGTGAAGCATTGCCAGAACCGGATGGGGCTGACCTAGCCGATCTATCAACCGATTTACCAACTGTGCGATCTGTAGAAGCCGAATCGGAAGCTTCGTCGCTTTAAAAATTCTGCTAAATGGGTGTTGCTTTACCTGTTATCTCTAGCCTACTGATTGCCCCTGTGATCGTCCTAGCGGTTGCAGGGGCTTAATATAGAAAAGTCATACCCCAAAGTCCTGTGGACAGGGAAACATGGCTTGAGTTGACTTATTTTCTGTTTACCGTTGGTCTGTAAACAGCTTTTCGATGCTATGGTTCATCGTTTCAAGTTATTGCTAGTGGCGGCCTGTCTGAGTCTGGAGCTTTGGGGACTCAGAGAAACAGCTAGCGTTCAGGCAAGTCCAGCCCAACCGAGTCCGGCTTCAACGGGTTCGGTTCAGTCTAGCTCCATTCTGGCTAAGGCTAAGGGCAACATTCAGGCCAATCCTCCAGCGAACAAAGCCAGCTCGGCTCCAGCCCCAGGTTCAGCCAGTCGCACCAAGCCAGTTGCTAATCCAGTTGCTAATCCAGTTGCTAATCCAGCTGCTAATTCGGCGGCCAGTGCAGCTCCACCAGAGCCAGCATCTACCCCAACGCCTGCGGCCAATGCAGCTAATTCCTCTGGAACCAATCAGTTGGAGTGGGTGATGCTTGCTCTGCTGCTGACGGGTGGAGGAGTGGCAGTAGGACGCCGTTCCTGGCAACGCCGCGCGTCTGATCCAACTCGACAGGCTGACTCAAAGATTAATTCCCTTGCACCAGCCGTTCAAATACTCGATCCAACCTCTTCTAATCCGGCTAATCCGGCTACTGACCAAACCAACATTTTCCCAAAGGCCGTTCAACCGGACAATTCGGCAAGCGAGAGCCAAATTTCAGACATTTCAGTTTCGGCTCCTCAAACGGCGGATATGTCAATCTCAAGTACTCAATCTGATATTCAATCTGACATTCACGCTGCAGATTCGATCAGCGTTACACCAACAACCCGCCTCGCAAAGGTGGACATTGTGCAAGCCCTGATCGCCGATTTGCACCATAGCGATGTCGCCAAGCGACGTAAAGCCATTTGGGAATTGGGCCAGCGGGGCGATTCGCGGGCGATTCAGCCTTTGGTAGATTTGCTGGTAGATGCAGATTCTCAACAGCGCAGTTTGATCTTGGCCGCGATTGCCGAAATCAGTACCCGCGCCCTCAAGCCGATGAATCGAGCTTTGTTGATCTCGCTACAAGACGAAAGTGCTGATGTTCGTAAGAATGCGATTCGCGACATTACCCGCATCTATGACTTGATCACCCAGGTGAGTCAGTTGGTGCAGTATGCCGCTAGCGATACCGATGCAGAAGTTCAGGAAACGGCCCGCTGGGCCTTGGGCCAACTGAACCGCCTCCGGGCATTACCAGAACTGGAGCAAGCTACTCATTCAACGAATTCTGCTGGAGAATTAAGCCGACGAGACGCCGACTCGTTATCGCCCCGCTCGCCTGGGTTAGAAGATAAAAGGTAGAAGCCAAAAAATAGCGCCCAACTAAATTCCAATCGATCACAAAAATAAAGCCTCAGTGAAGCACCGAGGATAAGAGATATCTAAAACCATTTTTATTAGGAGTAGCACAACGTGAATCTAGCTGAATTCCTGCTAGTTGAGGAAAGCTGTATCAGTCCCAATTCACTCGATTACTCTCCCGCTTCTTTAGCGCAGCTAGCATTTGTCGTTTGACTGCAACGGCCCACACATCAAAGTTGAACTGCTGGTTAGTTCCACCGATAAACCCGTCTATGGCAGCCTGACGCTGCTTTTCATCAGATTGCGTTTGGTTGCTGACCATGATCTTTTAACAGCACTACGATATCAACAGTTTGCCGTATTCTGGCTGGTTACTGTCTATAACAAAAGACACATTTTGCTAGATTTGATGCACCTTTCACAAAAAATCAATGCAAAAATTACATAGGCACTGCTCAAAAATTTTCCCTATCCGCTATGGGCTTGAGGGCAGCCAATTTTTCAGCTACAGGTACATTAATCAAGAAGCAGAGCCAATCGCCTGAATGACTGATTTAATCTTCTCCAGAGGGCGTCGTCTGAGGTCGAGTAGAAGCAGCGGGCAGCCTGGAAGGACTACTCAAACCAGAGGGACTACCCAAACCATCCGCCGGATTGGAGCCACTGGAACCATTGGATCCGGGGCTGGGAAGATTGCCGCCACCTGGTGACGTGGGGAAAGTATCTAAGTTAAATGGATTAACACCCGGCGTCGGAAGTGGCGTCGGGGAGAGCGAACCATTAGGAACTGTAGTACCAGATGGTAGGTCAGGAAATGGCGTGTTCGGCGCATTTGGGGTGCCGCCTTCGCCTGGTAAGGTCGCTAAAGCGACTCGGTCGCCTCCGGCAGAACGCAGCAGATCCAGCACCTGGACCACATCGTTGTAGCTAGCGGCCCGAGAGGCATACAGTACCATCATGCCTTCTGGATTCTGTTGGCGAAAATTCACGATGGCCTGATAGAGCTGATCTTTGGTGACCGGCAGCTTTTCGACATAGGCCTGACCAATTGGATCCACACTCACGATCAAAATTTGCCGCATTTGGGTGGTGCCACTGGCGGCGCGAGGCAAATCGACATTGATCGCGGCTTGGCGCGTCAGCGTCACGGCTGCCAGGATAAAAAACGTCAGAATACAAAAGATAACGTCAATCAGCGGGACAATTTCAATCCGAACGTCGGGTTCTGTGGAATCTAAATCAATTTTCATAAAAAAATTCTCAACAGCTTAAACGGCTGGTTTCGTTAACCCTGACCTATTGCTTATTGCTTGGCTTGTTTACTTGATCATTCTCTGGAACATGCTCCAGAAGTTGCCTACTTTTCCTCGACAATCGGCGGCGCAAAATCAGCAGGTGCATCTTGGATTGGTTTTGAACGATGGCGCTGGGACCAACCTTTGCGATAGAGTAGCTCTAACTCATTGCCTGACTGACGGAATAGCTTGGCTTGCCCGCTAATAAAGCCTTGAAATAGACGATAGAACGCCAGAGCCGTAATCGCCACAATCAATCCCGTTGCAGTGCTGATCAGCGCTTCTGAAATTCCCAGCGTTACGCCAGCCGTGGAATCGGTGCCAATATCACTAATTCGGATGTCTCTGAGTGACCGAATCAAGCCGAGGACAGTTCCCAACAGACCTAACAAGGGCGCTAGGGCAATTGTTGCTTCCAGCACCTTATCGCCCCGTCGCATGGTCGCCAACTCTTCGTCTGCGGTTGCCTGCAGCGCCAGTTGGAATACTTCCGGATCTGGATCCTGCAACTCCAGCGCCGAGTAAAGAAATCGCCCAATCGGTTGGTTCGACGATTTGCGAGCAATTTCAGTCGCCGCATCCCAATCGCGTCGTGCTGCCTCCAACACCCGTCCTGCAATCTCCCGTTCGTGGGTCAGGATCTTCGACCAGAACCATGCTCTTTCAATAATGGTGCTCAGTGCCAGAAACGAGAGAAACAGTAAAGGCACCATTGCGGGACCACCGCTGGCAAATAGCTCAGAAATACTCACGGTTCGGTTTTACCTCCATGCTGAACGGCAGCTCGACCCAGAAGGACGCTCACTTAACAAATGCTGAATTGCCAGTTGACTGATTCAACCCAATCAAAGGGGAAATGGAGTGTAGACAAGCCGCCCGCCGTAAACGAGACGCTTGCACCATGACTCTGGACCAGTGATTCGGTTGACTTACTCAGACAAACTTCTCAATTCTAGAGAGTTTCTGCCCTGTTTTAGCATCTGCTTTCTTCAACAGACCAATATATCGAATCGTCTCAAACTCCAACAAAAGGATTTTTAAAATCCAGTCCAAGTCAGCTGCTCCCACTATCGAATCCCATTTTTTAAAAGAAATCCCCGCCAGTCACTAGAGGCAGGGAGACAACTCAACTAAACAATCGCGCAGATGATGCTTCTGTTGAGCTGCTATCAACCGCTAGTCCGGCGAACGTGATCCATGATCTGCTGTTTGCGCTGGTCCGACATCGTAGAAGTCGGCTTCTTGATGAAATCTCCAGTGCTGCGAGCCAGGTGCTCCATAATCCGCTTTTTCCGATCGTCCATAATTGCCATAACTCAATGAGTGCTTCACAGAATGATATGCCTTAATCAATTGTAAAAAAATGTTTCAGGTAAAGGAGAGGGATTTTAAGTCTTGTCGGCCAGTATCGTATTGACTCGGGCAAGTTGCGCTAGAGAGGGCGAGCATGATAGCGATAGAGCACTGAGTTACCAAACAGTTGGTTGTTCTTTGCTGTGACTCCGCCATGATCTGGCGAAATAATGTTCGATCACCCGGTCGCCCCTTCACTGCCCACTTCCACCGTCAGCGCCGCAATTGGAATTTCCTCGACTCGCGGCAGTTTTTCCAACACTAGCGTAGATTGGTTGTTGCCACCGGCCAACTGACGCAGCAGCTTGGGGCGTGGATCGTGCAGGAGATAAATCAACCGATCGCCGACCTGCCACTCTTCGGTTGCGGGCACCACGGTCAGTTTGTCGTCTCGTTCTAGCAGCAATGGCACCAGTTCTCCGGCCCGGATTAGCGCTCGTAAATGGGCTTGCTGGAACTGCAGATCTGAGTGGCGCAGGACGGTTTCGCCCAGCTTGACAGCCTTTTCTTCCAGATAACGGTTCCAGGTTTTCAGCGGCATCTGGGGTGTAAATGCCTGCTGGATCTTGGGCGAGTTGGCGCTGGCATTGGCTTGAGCCTCATTAGGGAAAACGGCAAAAATCCGGGGTGGTTTGAATTCTTCGGCAGCTCGCTGGGCCAAGACTAGATTAACTTCAGCATTATTAGTGAGCGCGAGGAAAGTTCCCGCTTTGGCTAATCCAGCCTCTTCTAGCACATTTACGTCGAGGGCGCTGCTGGAAAAGACCTTGAAACTCTCTGCTTCAGCGATCTGGCATTGTTCTGAATCGGTGTCGATCAGTACTACTGATTCGCCTCGGTCCTGGAATAGTTTGGCGATCAGGCGGCCTAAGGGATTGCAGCCTACAATCACAGCTCCGGTAGCTTCGGTGGAGGTAATCCGCAGCAGGCGCGCCACCCACTGAGCTGTAAGACCTTGCAGAAACACGGTGAGAATGATCGTCAGAAATACAAGGGCTTTGATCGAGTCGCCGCCATTGATGCCCCGTTGTGTCAGCAGAATCGCAAATAGAGACGCCACCGAGGCCGAAACAATGCCACGCGGAGCCACCCAGCAAAGGAAGCACTTTTGCCGCCAGTTCATGTCGCTGTTCCAGGTGCACAGCCAAATATTCAGCGGACGCACCACAAACATCAGCACCAGAACGGTCAGCAGCGATCCCCAGCCCAGAGCAAAGATGCTGGCAATCGACAAATCTGCCGCTAGCAGCACAAACAGCACCGAAACCGCCAGGATCGTCAACTGACCTTTGAAGCGGCGCAGCAGGCGTTCTTCTGGCAACGAGGCTGCTCCCACCACCATACCAGCCGTCACCATCGTCATCAGACCTGACTCACTGCGAATCAGCTGCGCCAAACAAAACAACCCCCAGACGCCCGCCAACACCACCAGGTTTTTCAGCTCATCCGACAGAGTCGAGGCCCGCTTCAGCAGATAGCTCAACAGCCAGCCGCCCAATGCCCCAATGCCACCGCCAATTCCCAACCGGAGCAACAGCCCGCTGACGATAAACAGGGGATCGGTGTCGCCGTTCAAAATAATATCTAGGACGACCACTGCTAAAATGGCACCCACTGGGTCAATCAGCACTCCTTCGCCTTCGAGCAGCACTGAGACCTGCCGATCCACCTTCACCTGCTTCAGTAGGGGGCTGATCACTGTCGGACCTGTGACGACCACCAGCGAGGCATAGAGAAAGGCAATCGTCCAGGGAAATTCGCCCAGCCAGTGAGCCGCCATACCGCCGCCCAGCAAGGTGATCAAAACGCCAAAGCTGACGAGGTTGCGTAGGCTAACAGAAACCCGGCTCAAATCGCGCAATTGCAAATTTAGACCACCCTCAAACAAAATCAGGGCTACCGAGAGGGAGACAATCACCTCTAGCCCAACACCCAACATATTAGGGTGTAGCCAACCCATACCGTCAGCCCCTAGCAGGATGCCAAACAGCAGCAAAAACACGATGCTAGGCACTTTGAGGTAATCGGCCAACACTTGGGCACCGATTCCTGCGATAACGGCCAGGACCATTTGGAGGGTAATTTCAAGAGCAGCAGCATTCATAAAATCTGACTCAGGTGAACTACCCGCTATTTCTGATTCCGAGCTGCACTGCCGGATGGTCTTGGCCCACTGTTTGGTCCACTCACCACTAGCGAAGGTTGATCCAACTTCACAGCAATCATAAGAAATAGCAGACGTGGTCTTGAGAATCTGTCTTGAGAATGCCTAGCTTCAGTTCCTACTCCCAACTGCTTGATTCTAGTATCAATGGTTTCCGTCGTCGGACCTATGAGCGCGATTTATGTTGTGTTTCTATTTTATAAGAACAGTTTAAGTAACACATCAGTTGCCGCAGTCTACTTAGCATAGCACTGGCTAGGAGGGATACCTGTATCCCTCAGATTACGCTCAAGCCGGATTGCCTCAAGCTAGGAACTAGGGGATTTCAACAGCAGATAGTATAGCTGCCCAGTGTGGTTGATTTGGCCTGCTTGTTCGCCTGCGGCAGTGCCAGTCCCGACAAACAAATCGACCCGTCCAGCGCCGCGAATGGCTCCGCCTGTATCCTGGTCCAGCACATAGCGGCTAACGGGCAGCGGAGCATCCTCTGCTTGGCTTTCAGGCAGCTGAGTATAGATCAGGGCTAAAGCGCCTGGGGGCATTAACGATTTATCGGTCGCGATCGAGCGTCCAGCCGTGACCGGAACCCGCAGACTGCCAGTGGCCGGTGAACCAGTTGTTTCCTTGAAGAAGACGAAGCGGTTATTGCGCGGCAGGTATCGATCTAGCTCGGCTGGGTGTTGGCGAAAGTAGGTTCTGACGGCGGCTAGCGTCAGGTCTGATTCGGCAATTTTCCCGGCATTCACCAGTTCCCGCCCGATACTGACATAGGAATAGTCGGTACGTCCAGCGTACCCAATCGACATCACCGACCCGTCTGTGAGCTGGAGGCGAGCTGACCCCTGCACCTGCACCAGATAGGCTTCCAGGCGATCCCGCAGCCAAACCAGTTCTAACCCTCGGAGGCGCTGATTCTGCAACCCATCTGCCCCCTCTAGCTCTAAACGAGTAGGATGCGGTGTCGGCCATTGCTTCAAATCGGGCGGCAGGCGATAGAGGGGATAGCGAAAGTCGCCTGTACGAACCCGACTAGCTGCATGAACCGGCTCAAAGTAGCCCGTAAAGCTGACGGTTCCCTCCCCATCCGCACCAACGGACTGGTACAGGTCAAACTCCTGCTGGACCGCCGAGCGGAGCGCTTCGGGCGAACGGGCCATCAAAACCAACTGGCGAAATCGGGACAAACTCCGACGCACTCGCTCCAAGCTAAAGTCAGAGATTAGATAGGTTTGATAGGCGGCGACCGCTTCTGGCGTTTGCAAATAGTCAAGCGAGTAGTCGATAGCGGTGACCAAAGCCGCTCGATCGCTGGACCGACTCCAGAGCCGATCGTCTAAACCTAGCTCAGATGACACCTCTGCACTCCATTCCACCCGCTGGAGGGGTAGCCTAGCCTGCTCTTGGTTCGTCTGAATCGGAGGAGCGGAGTCTGGACTCGTTACACCTTGACTAATCTGAATTGGCCCCTGGGCTGGCATAGGCGAGAGCATTGTGCCCAAACTGATAGCAAGCCAGACAAACGGTTTCATTGCGATGTAAAAACTCAACCTCAAAAATCTCGATCCACGCTGCCGTAGAAGACTGGCTCTACTCGCAAGGCCACTACCTGCGACGGACGCAGCACCATATACTCGCCCTGCATCGTTTTCAGTGGCACGTTAATAAAATCATCGGAACCGGATTTGGGCACCAGTTCGCCGCTATACCACTTTTGAAAATCCTGGATGGTCGAGAAGCGGACTTCTTCGCGGTGCCCCCCTTCCAGCAAGATGTGAACGGCATATTCACTCGGAGTTCTGGGCATAGGATCATCCTCAACGCCTTAACAACAATACCCTACGTTAGCCCGAGGGAAAATGGCTATTCACCTAGTCGAGCAACGGGGTCAACATTCCCTGTCAATATTCCCCGATCGGAAGGCAGTTCAACAGCGCCACCCTAAACCTACAGCAATTACAGCAGCAAAATCACAGCCACAAAAAAGGTGGGTCGCAACCCACCTACGGAAACCAATCAGATGATTTAATCGATCACTTTACTACACTGCCGCAAAGAATTCCTTCGATTTAACCGGATCAGGATTCATCGTGGCATCACCGGGCTTCCAGTTTGCAGGGCAAACTTCATCGGGGTGAGACTGTACATACTGAATTGCTTGCAGCGTCCGCAGCGTCTCATCCACACTACGACCGAAGGCCAGGTTGTTGATCGTGGAGTGCTGAATCACACCATCTTTGTCGATAATGAACAGACCACGCAGAGCAATACCAGCTTCTGGATCGAGCACATTGTAAGCTGCGCTGATTTCTTTCTTGATATCTGACACTAGCGGATACGCTAAATCGCCAACTCCACCCGACTTCCGATCGGTCTGCGTCCAAGCCAAGTGAGAGAATTCGCTGTCTACCGATACACCTAAAATTTCCGTGTTAATGGCTTTGAACTCGTCGTAGCGATCGCTAAATGCGGTAATCTCAGTAGGGCAAACAAAGGTGAAATCTAGCGGGTAGAAGAACAGAACAACGTACTTGCCGCGATAGTCTGATAGCTTAATTGTTTTGAATTCCTGATCGTATACAGCAGTGGCCGTGAAGTCAGGTGCAGATTGACCAACCCGGAGACATCCTTCGGAACTGTAGGTCAGGGTCATGAATGAATCTCCTTAACTAACTACGTCTACTTTCAATAAAGTGTTGCTCTTAACTAGCCGACTAAGCTTCAGCCGCCAGCAGAGCATATGCTTAAAGAACTGTAACAACTATATCATAGTCATAACGATTTTGAGTAGAGGCGGGCAATCTCAGTACTGAGTATTGCTTCCCTGTTGCCTAAAACCTGTTGCCTAAAACCGTAGGTTTGCCAATAATTAAGTCTGACTGGTAAACCAAACAGCCATTCAACGTAGGGGGCATGGATAATTTAGATACCAGAGAATGGCTGCTGACGAATGGATTGGGAAGTTTTGCTAGCGGCACCATTTGTGATGCCCATACTCGCACCTACCACGGTTGGCTGAGCGCAGCTCTTGATCCGCCCGGTCAACGAACTTTGCTGCTGGCTCGCATCGATGCCAGTCTGGAGATAGCCGGACAATCGGTGGAATTGGGCGTTAATTTCTGGAAAAGTGGAGCGGTTGCGCCGCTTGGATATCGCCTATTGCAGGGGTTTGAGGTCGATCCGGTGCCGACTTGGACCTGGGGACAATCTCACTGGCAGTTGACTCGGCGGTTGTTGATGCCCTACGGTCTCGTATCAACCGCAACAGGAGCACCCCAATTCTGCAATCGGGTGTTGATTCAGTATCAGTACCACGGTCATCAACCAGCCGTTCTGAAACTGAGGCCATTGATCGGCGACCGAATTTTTCACTACCAGCAGCAGGCTCAGCCCGATCTTCAATTTGCCCAGTGGGTTGAACCCAACAGCATTTTGCTGCAAGCCAAACGCTCCGACTGGTTCGGCACCCCCTGGCAGTTGACCTGGACTCACGGCGACTACCAACCCGACGGAATTTGGTATTGGGGCTACCGCTATCCCGAAGAAACCCAGCGCGGCTTAGCCGATGTCGAAGATCTTTACAGTCCGGGCTGTCTGATGGTGATGATGGCTCCGGGAGACAGCGTGACGCTAGAAGCATGCGTTTGCGTTGATGGATTTTCTTCACCCTTACAGGCGGATAGTTTTGATCAGGCGCTGATGGCGGAGCGGCAGCGGTTGGGGGAGGGAACTGGGGAAAATGAGGAAGGCGGGGGAAATGTGCCTCGTGAGCCTCGCCGAACGAGGGAAGATGGGGGTGTAAGAGCGGAGGCTGAACTGCGGCAGCGATTGCTGCAGGCTGGGGATCAGTTTTTGGTGTATCGGGCGTCTACCAAGGGTCCGACGATGATTGCGGGCTATCCCTGGTTTAATGACTGGGGCCGCGATACGCTGATTGCCCTACCAGGATTGACGCTGGCAACCGGACGGTTTGATCTGGCTAGGGGGCTGCTGCGCACTTTCGGCCAATATTGCCAGCAGGGGTTGATTCCCAATGCCTTTCCTGATGCTGGAGCCAAACCGTTCTACAACACGATTGATGCGGCGCTGTGGTGGGTGGAATCCTTGGGGCTTTATCTGGAGGCTAGCCAGGACTGGGAGTTTTTAGCAGAGCAGTATGCCGTGGTTTGGGGCATCTACAAAGGTCTGATGGCGGGCACGCTCTACAGTATTCGGGTCGATGCTTTTGATGGATTAGTTACGTGGGATTCGCCGCAGGTAGCACTTACCTGGATGGATGCGGTGGTGGAAGCGGAACCGGTGACACCTCGACGCGGTAAGCCCGTAGAAATCAACGCTCTCTGGTATTCGGCGCTCTGTTGGGCGCAGCAATGGGCAGAACGATTGCAGCAGTCTCAGTCTGACTTCCTACCAATGGATGCCGCCACGTTGACGAATCAGGCTCGCCGCTATGCGACACAAGCCGAACAGGTAAAACGTTCGCTGCAAATCTATTGGAATCCGCTTGAGGGCTATCTGTTTGACACAATCAACCCGGATGATTCGCCGGACCAGACGATTCGCCCCAATGCCGTGATTGCCCTGTCGCTGCAACACTGCGGTTTTTCAGAGGCGATTGGTCGCTCGGTGGTGCAGGTGGCTCAGCAGCGGCTTCTAACTCCCTACGGGTTACGGTCTCTCGACCCTGCCGATCCGCAGTACATCGGACAGTATCGCGGTGGGATCTGGCAGCGGGACCGCGCTTATCATCAGGGGACCGTATGGCCCTGGTTGATTGGTTCATTTATTCGAGCTTGGCAACGGTTTTATCCGGATGATCCAGTTCCGTTTGACTGGCAGCCTTTGCTACGCCACTTTCAACACCAAGCCTGTCTGGGGTCCATTTCAGAAATGTTTGACGGTGATGCTCCTCATGCTCCCAAGGGAGCGATTGCTCAGGCGTGGTCGGTGGCTGAGGTGATTCGCCACTGGGTGCAGCCCCCACGGGAAAGGCAAGATGAAGCGGACTAGTTTTTGCTAGCCTGAGTCTGTTCTATTCTGAATCTAGAGCCGCTGTTGGTGCTGTGGCATCGCAAACTGGCGAAGGCCCTAACTCTAAGGGGATCTATGAGAGTCAGTTCACTGATTTTGCACAGTAAATCCCCATACTGCCGTTCCTCGATTGGTCGCACTAGTTTGTTTTGGTTGAATCATTCTGTTGAATCCGGGCGAGTTGTACATGCCATTACTTTTTTTTTGATGAGAATAATGGACGTAAATCATTTGAGTTACCAGGAGCCAAACCCCACTACAACCCGGATCGCCCCGGCCAAGTAGAGCATATTTTTCTAGATTTGCATCTAGATATTCCGAATCAGAGCTACCAGGGCACCTGTCAGATTCGGCTCAATCCAGTCCGCAGTGGGATCGATCGGTTGACGCTGGATGCCGTGAATCTGCAAATTAATACGGTGCAAGTTGATGATGTGCCGCAACCGTTTGACTACGATGGGGACCAACTGCACATCCGGCTTCAGCCCACCACCCAAGCTGGCAAGCCCCTCACCCTCGTCATTGCCTATCAGGTGGAAAGACCCCAGCGCGGCATTTATTTTATTGCCCCAACTCCGGATTATCCCCACAAGCCAACTCAAGTCTGGACCCAAGGCGAAGATGAAGACTCGCGCTATTGGTTCCCCTGCTTCGACTACCCTGGCCAACTGGCGACCTCCGAGATTCGCGTCCGGGTGCCCAAGCCCTATCTTGCTATTTCCAACGGTGAACTGGTGTCAACCGAGGCAGTCGGGGACGACAAAATTTACCACTGGTTGCAAAAGGAAGTGCATCCCACCTACCTAATGACCTTAGCCGTGGGAGACTTTGCCGAACTGCGCGACGAATGGCAGGGTAACCCCGTGGTCTACTATGTGGAAAAAGGCCGCGAAGCCGACGCCCGCCGCACCATGGGCAAAACGCCCCGCATGATCGAATTCTTCAGCCAGACCTACGGCTATCCCTATCCGTTTCCCAAATACGCCCAGATTTGCGTTGAGGATTTCATCTTTGGCGGGATGGAAAACACCTCCACCACGCTATTAACCGATCGCTGCCTGCTAGATGAACGAGCCACACTCGACAACCGCAACGCCGAAAGCTTGGTGGCGCACGAATTAGCCCACCAGTGGTTTGGCGATCTGGTCGTGATCAAGCATTGGTCCCATGCTTGGATCAAAGAAGGAATGGCTTCCTATGCCGAAGTCCTGTGGACGAACCACGAATATGGAGCCAACGAAGCGGCCTATTACCTGCTCAACGAGGCCCGCAGCTACCTGAGCGAAGACAGCTCCCGCTACCGCCGTCCAATTGTTACCCACATCTACCGAGAAGCGATCGAACTCTATGACCGGCATCTGTACGAAAAGGGAGCCTGTGTCTATCACATGATCCGGGCCGAGTTGGGCGACGAGCTGTTCTTCAAAACCATTCGCACCTTTGTGCAAGACAATGCTCACCGCACGGTTGAAACGGTGGATCTGCTGCGGGCAATCGAAAAAGCTACCGGACGTAATTTGCAGTTTTTGTTTGACCAGTATGTGTTTCGCGGCGGCCATCCGGAATATAAAGTTGCCTACACCTGGGATGGAGACAGCAAGCTGGCCAAAATCACCATTACCCAAACCCAGGCCAAACCGGGTGATACCAGCAGCAGCAGTGGCTTGTTTGATCTGAAAGTTCCGATTGGTTTCGGATTGGTTAAGGAAGGCACTGCCTCGCTGCAAACCTTCACGGTGCGGGTGCATGAGTATGAGCAGAGCTTTTATTTCCCGCTGTTCGAGAAGCCCCAGTTTATCAGCTTTGATGTGGGCAATGCCTACCTCAAAACCGTGACGCTGGAATATCCGCTGGCCGAACTGAAAGCTCAGTTGCAGTACGACCCAGACCCGGTATCTCGGATCTATGCAGCCGAAGCACTTGCTAAGAAGGGCGGTTTAGAAGCAGTGAAGGCATTGGCCGCCGCCCTGAAGCAAGAACCGTTCTGGGCCGTGCGGGCAGAGGTAGCTGAGCAGTTGGGGAGCGTTAAGCTGGACCAGGCATTTACTGAGTTAACGCAAGGTTTGGCCGATCCAGAGGCGCGGGTGCGTCGGTCAGTGGTGGGCGCACTGGCAAGAATCAAGACGCCAGAAAGTTTTGCTGTTCTTAAGCCTGTAGCCGAGCAAGGAGACGCCAGCTACTACGTGGAAGCCTCTGCCCTATCGGGATTGGGCAGCATTGCCGCAAACTTCACTGCAAGCTCCAACGACCGTCCGGAAACTGAAATCCTGTTACAGCTCTATCGCTCGGTGCTGACAGAACGGACTGGATGGAACGAAACGGTTCGCAGTGGAGCCATTGCTGGCCTGAGTCAGCTCAAGACCTCAGAAGCCGCTCTCGATCTGGTGCTGCAATACACCAAAGCAGGTACTCCCCAAGCGTTGAGGCTGGCAGCCATTCGTGCTCTAGGGACCATCTCCAGCGGCCAAACGAATGTCAATCTAGAACGGATTCTGAATCGGTTGGAAGAGCTATCCCGCGAGTCGTTTTTCTTAACCCAGGTGGCTACGGTGAGCGCCTTGGGGCAAATGGAAACCGTCAAAGCGATGGGGCTGTTGTCTGCTCTAATTGAGCAAACCCCAGATGGTCGGGTGCGGCGAATGGCAGAAGAGGCGATACAGCGAGTCAGCAAAGCTATCGGTCCTGACAAAGCCGTGAAAAAACTGCAAGAAGAACTGGAGCAGCTCAAGAAAGACAACCAGGAATTGCGCAGCCGTTTGGAAACACTGGAGGCGAAGGCAAAGCAAGAGGTGGGTTGAGGGGTCTCCTGACTCCTGACCCTTGACCCCTGACTCCTGTTTCCCCTCACCGCTGAGTTGCTCCCAAATGCTGACGAGATTCGGCCAGGGTTTGGTTGATTTGGACTAGCAGTTCCAGGATTGAGAGAGATGGAGGCAAAATCCGAGTGGCCACTCGGTTCCATTCGGATGCTTCTGAAGCAGAGGTTGCCGTTTGGCTGTGGTAGTTCCAAACTACTACCGGCGGATAATTGGCAAGCTGTTGTAGGCTATATACCATCTGGGCAACTATTGCAGCCGAGGTCATGGGAGTGACGCAGAACAGCAACAGATCAACGCTTTGATGCTGGAGGGCATGCTGTACCTTTTCCCAACTATGGCTGACTGCACTGCGAAACCCAGCGGTTTGCAAATACTGGACCAGCGCCCGCACAGGTGGGCGGGATGCAGCCACCGGCTCACCTAGTTCAATTGCGCCGCAGTCCACGATCAGAATATGCGGTACCCAACTCACGCCTGCCGCAAGCTGCATGATTTGTATTAGTTCGGCCATGTCGGGCTGGGGGAGGGACCCATCTTCGCTGGCGGCAATCATCGCCAGGTAGGGAAATACGGCCAGCCCTGGAATTTGGTTTGCCGCTCGTGTCAGATCAGCCGTGAGGGTAATTAGCGGTAGATCGGCCAATGAGGTTGTCTGACTGAGCTGTTGCACGAAGGTTTGCGCGTCTGTCTCTACCCGGTCGATCAGCACGACGTCTGGCTTCCATACCCGCGCCAGTAGATCGGCCTGTTCTAGATCATCTACTTCCAGCACCCGGCAATGATGGTGATCCGAGATCAGCGTTAGGGAGGGGTGTCCCTCATACAGATGCAGTACGGTGATGGCGGTAGTAGGGGCGTGCTGCTCAGGAGCAGGTGGCTTGACCAAGCGATTGAGGCAGCGTTCGAGCGCTTCGATGGCAATTGGCAAACTCAAAAAGCCGTCTGCGCCATGCTGATACGCCTGATCCTTTTCAACGCGGACGGCAGTGACCACAATCGGAATTGCGCGGGTTGTGTCATCGGTTTTCAGCAGCGTCAGCACATCCCAACCGGAAAGCAGCGGCAGTAGCGGATTGAGCAAAATTACAGTGGGCTGTAACCGGCGGGCTTTTTCAATTGCTTCTGTACCAGAGCGAGCTACCACCGCTCGATATCCCAGTTCAGTTAATTGTTCGACGCGCTCATCGAGTCGCTCATCTCCAGCTTCCACGATCAGCACCAAGCGATTGCGCTCCCTGGTAGAACGTGAGGATTGGATCGAGGCTGCCAGGTTCAACTGAAAATCAGATTCGCTGGCTTGGGGAGGCACAGGCGGCAACAGCAGTGTAAATTGACTTCCTTCATGGGGCACCGATGTAAAGGAGATATCACCTCCATGCAGACGAGCCAACCGCTGGGTCAAGACCAATCCCAGCCCGGTGCCGTGAAACTGGCGGGTCAGAGTTTGCTCAAGCTGCTGAAATTTCTGAAACACTAAGTGCTGTTTCTCGACAGGAATGCCAATGCCCGTGTCCCAAACGGTGAAGGTGAGCCATCCTTCCCAAGCTTCTACCCGGAGGCCAATCTCACCTCCCGACTCGGTGAATTTAATCGCATTCGACAGCAAATTAATCAACATTTGCCGCAGCCGCAGCTCATCCGCCACAATGTACTGCAAGGCTGGATGGATATCCAAGTGAAATTGCACCTGTGGCTCTGGTGCCAGATCGGTGTTGTTTTCCACTAAGTGCTGCTGTTGAGCTAGTTCGTAGGCTTGCTGACACACGGTTGGAATATGCACCTGCTCCAATAGCAGCTCTAGCTGGCCGGTCTCGATTCGAGTCAGGTCTAGAATATTGTTGATGATGGCAATCAGATGGCGTCCGCTGCGGTAAATTAGCTGAGCATAGTGAGATTGGCGTTCATTCAAATCCCCCAGAAGCTGGTCTTTGAGTAGACTTGACATCCCCAGCACTGCCGTTAGCGGTGTTTTCAGCTCGTGGCTAATGCAGGCCAAAAATTCATCCTTGAGGCGATTGAGCTGAATCAGATCGGCATTTTTAGCGGCTAGCTCTTTGGCAACCTGTTGCTGTTCGGTCATATCTTGCGCCAGAACCAGCCACAGCCGCTCGGTTTGCATCAGCGTTCGCCAGTTCGGATCGGGGCTGAATTTAAGCGATGCTAGCTTGAACGGTAACAGAGCAGACTGGCCCAGGGATTGGTGCGGCCAAGATGGCACCGCTGCTTCCAGCTCAGAACCCCCTTCGCTTGTGAATGGGTTAGCCAGACCCATCGGCACTTTGATGAACTGCCACACTCGCTCTTGTCCATCCTTCATGGGGCAGACGCAGATGCAGGTATTGGGTTCTGTGCCCAAGTGACAAACAGCAAACGACGTTGAGGGTTCCGGCGGCACTGGCATTGAGCTGAGTAGGAGCGATGAGTCTGGAGGGGAACCCGACAAACCAGTCTGCACTTCAATCCGGGAACGGGGTTTGGCATCGGTACGGCAGGCTAAAGTAGCTTCTAGAATGCGGGCGGCAGCACGTCGAATTCTCTGCGGATGCTGAATACTGCCGACTCGTTGACGCCAAGCCAGGTTTTGAGTAATCACCCGTCCGGCTGAGGTCTGTAGCATTAGGGGCAGAGGCAGACGTTCGAGGAGATCGATCAACGGGTCTGGGCAGATGGCCTCACTGATCAAAGGCTGAAGGGATGGGATGGGATAGGTTTCGACTGGTGCGTTTGAGGCTGCTATCTCTGGAGCCAATGCTTCAGTTGGGTCTTCTGTAGCAAGCTGATGCAGCAGCTGTAAGCGATCTAGCACGCCTACATAGCGCCCGTTGTCATCAACCAAAACGATAGATCGTTGAACAATATCGACTAGATGAGTCTGCACTTGGATGGGATTGGCATCGGTTCGGAGCACAATCACCGCATCAATCAAGTGCTGATACATGATCAGGCTATTCTGAAACTGGCTCTGGATCGACGGCAGCGCGTTGCCGATGGCAAATACGGTGATAAATCGATTCAGTCTCAGCAAGCCCAAGGGCACCTGCTGTTCATCAACGACCACTATCTGATCAGTTCCCGCCTGCTGAAATAATTGCCAAATTGCGGCCAGGGAGTCAGTCTCACCGCAGACCGGAGCTGATACAATGAATTCTCTAAGCGGAGAGATATTCATCCGTCACCGAGCCAGAACGCAATAAAGGAGGCGGTTACAGGAGCAAAGCTGAAGCAAACAGGATGGGGCATGCGCTGAGCTACAGAGCTGAACGGCAGACTAGAGAGCAAAGGGTAGGGCGTGGGGTAAGTGGGGTAAGAGGTGAAGCAATTGAATCGACAGCTAAATTCCCAAGCTGCTTCCGGACTAACAGATTCAGAGCCAGAGGTGGCTGCCAGCAACCCAATCAGCAAATTTCCAGCTATTTCTATTGGGTAGTCGGTGAACAAGCGAGTTTCTAGCAGCAATGAAATCGAGAATCTGAACCCACCTCAATTATGACGGTATAGTCGAGTCAGCAGGCGTTTTTCAACTACAATAAATGTTAAGTATTTTTATTGGTATTGACTTTGCATATCCATTCTCCTACCTGCGTTGAGCATTGTTAGTCAATGGTTTTAATCAAATTTAGCCATTGATCGGATTTCGTTAAGTTGTAAAGTGTTGCTGTGCTGTAATCCCAATTCATCAAAGCTTTGCGTTCTTCCCTCTCAATTTGCGTCTTCTGCACGTCTGAACCGTTTGCTCAGCTCCTCTTGCCCTACCTAGAAGAGCTGTTGCTGCCCGAAGTAGGCCGCTATCACAGCACGATATTCCGCTCAAGCGATGATTTGCTGGCCCATATTCAGCAGACTGGCCATGTGGATTGTCTAGTGCTGGAGGTAGAGCCTGAGCTGCAAGCGTTTCTTGATCAGCTGCAACAGCAGGCTTGGTTTTTCCCAACGGTAATTTTAGAATCTCCGGTGTCGGATCCGACGCCAACCAATTCCGAGCCGGCTGATTTAGCCGATGGGCAATCAAACCATCTAGAGGAATTTTCCTACCATGCGGCCATGATCTGCCTGTCAGCTCAGCAGTTTAACCAGATCGGACTGGCCATTGACCAGGCCATTAGCAAATTCATTCAACTCAAACCCGGAAAGCAGGTACCTGCTACTATTGCAGAATCTTTCAACAGTCGGGAACTCATGGCACAACAGCTTCGATTAGCTGAAAAATTGAAGGAGCGGCTTGATTATTTAGGTGTCTATTACAAACGAAATCCGCGCAATTTTTTACGTCACATGGCTTCACCTCAGAAGGAAGACCTGTTGCGGCAACTTAAGGCAGACTACCGAGAAATCATTTTGGCTTATTTTTCAGATGAGCCTCGTCTGAATGATAAGATTGACCACTTTGTCAACGTTGCTTTCTTTGCGGATGTGCCGATTTCCCAGATTGTGGAAATTCACATGGAGTTAATGGATGAATTTTCCAAACATCTTAAACTAGAAGGCCGCAGTGACGAGGTATTGCTTGACTATCGTCTCACTCTGATTGATACATTGGCCCATTTGTGCGAGATGTACCGTCGATCAATTCCGCGCGAATCTTAGATTGCTGCTAAGTTGATCTAAGGGTAGGATGGCAAACTGAATCTGTGCTACTACTACCTGTCATCTAAGCCGTACTGTGCTACCTGCTTTATTATCAACCCTATAAGCACCTGTGATTTTAATCCTACTCCTAGCCCATTAGTTCTAACCTGTGAGCCTAGCCCTAATCCCATGAGTCCATTAAAAAAGACCTATATTCTGAAGCTTTATGTGGCAGGAAATACGCCCAATTCGGTGAGGGCGCTCAAAACGCTGAACAACATTTTAGAGAAAGAGTTTCAAGGGGTGTATGCCCTCAAAGTGATCGATGTGCTGAAAAACCCTCAGTTGGCTGAGGAAGATAAAATCTTAGCAACTCCCACATTAGCAAAGATCCTGCCGCCGCCTGTGCGCAAAATTATTGGCGATTTGTCGGATCGAGAGCGGGTATTAATTGGTTTAGATCTGCTTTACGACGAACTACAAGAGGAAGAATCAGAAAATCTGACGTAATTGACCAAGTTTGCCTACGATAGGGTAGGTGATTCAAATCTTCGCCGCGTTGTGTTTGTCACTGCTTGCCAGTCTTTCGGACCGCTGATATCGACTCTCATCTTCCTCGCTACAATGGTCTGCCTTTCGTAGGGGACCGCTGACTGCAATAACCAGTGTTGAGCTTCCCTTAAAGCGTATAATGCAAGGTCAGGCGCACGCTCCATCTAGCGTTCATCTAAATCTGATAAATTTGGATGTTTGAATCCTTTAGATGAAGCCAAATTTTTTCTATCGAAGCTCCACGCTTAATCAAAATGAGTAAAGGTTACGTTGAACCATGACCCAAACCAGCCCAGATGGACAGCAAAGCATGACAATTGCTGGAGTTCAAAAAATTCGCACCATGATTGAGGGGTTTGATGATATCAGTCATGGTGGTTTGCCGGTTGGTCGAACCACATTGGTCAGCGGCACGTCGGGTACAGGTAAAACCCTGTTTGCCACCCAGTTTCTCTACAACGGCATTACCCAATTTGATGAACCTGGTGTTTTCGTCACCTTTGAAGAATCCCCGGCAGATATTATCAAAAATGCCTGCAGCTTTGGCTGGAATTTGCAGCAGTTGGTAGACGAGGGCAAGCTGTTTATTTTGGATGCCTCTCCCGATCCGGAAGGGCAAGATGTGATCGGCAATTTTGACCTCTCGGCCTTGATCGAGCGGATTCAGTATGCGATTCGCAAATACAAAGCCAAGCGGGTTTCGATCGATTCGGTAACGGCGGTATTTCAGCAGTACGATGCGGCTTCGGTAGTGCGGCGGGAAATTTTTCGCTTAGTGGCGCGGCTGAAGCAGGTGGGTGCCACTACGATCATGACCACCGAGCGCTTGGAAGAGTATGGGCCAGTGGCACGGTTTGGGGTGGAAGAATTTGTCTCTGATAACGTGATCATTGTCCGCAATGTCCTGGAAGGGGAACGGCGGCGGCGCACGATGGAGATTCTAAAGCTGCGCGGCACCACTCATATGAAGGGAGAGTATCCCTTTACGATCACCAACCAGGGCATCAATATCTTCCCACTCGGCGCAATGCGGCTAACCCAACGATCCTCGAATGTGCGGGTTTCTTCCGGCGTTAAAACGCTGGATCAAATGTGCGGCGGCGGCTTTTTCAAGGATTCGATTATTTTGGCGACGGGCGCGACCGGCACGGGCAAAACTCTGTTGGTGAGCAAATTCTTGCAGGATGGCTGCCGGGTCAACGAACGGGCACTGCTGTTTGCCTATGAAGAATCGCGAGCGCAGTTGTCGCGGAATGCCTACTCCTGGGGCATTGATTTTGAAGACCTGGAACAGCAGGGGTTACTGAAAATTATCTGCGCCTATCCCGAATCAGCGGGGTTAGAAGATCACTTGCAAATCATCAAGTCAGAGATCTCAGAATTCAAACCATCTCGAATTGCAATTGATTCCTTATCAGCCCTGGCGCGGGGCGTCAGCAATAATGCCTTTCGGCAGTTTGTGATCGGCGTGACCGGGTTTGCCAAGCAGGAGGAAATTACCGGCTTTTTCACCAACACTACCGATCAGTTCATGGGATCCCACTCGATCACCGATTCCCATATTTCCACCATCACTGACACAATTTTGCTGTTGCAGTATGTGGAGATTCGCGGCGAAATGGCGCGGGCGATCAACGTGTTCAAGATGCGTGGCTCTTGGCATGACAAGGCGATTCGAGAATATATCATCAGCGGCGATGGACCCGAAATCAAAGACTCGTTCCGCAACTTTGAGGGTATCATCAGCGGCTCTCCATCGCGGGTGGCGGTTGATGAAAAGAATGAACTGTCTCGAATTGTGCGTGGGTTTCAGGAGAAGTCGCAGGATAGCCCAGACAGTAAATTGGATTAGCGTGGGCCACGCTGGCTGCATGGGTTTATCATGGGCGCTCCACAACTCAGAGAATCACAACTCAGAGAATTCAGCCAAAATAAAACATAAGCCTGAGCTGAATTCTGCCTATGGATCCACGCTTTTATCCGATTCCCCAAACCAATCCGCCTCGTTCACCCAGGGAAACCCTTCCCACGATGTACGATCTGCCCAGTGAAGACCCAGAGGAACCTGGTTTGCCGGATGTATTTCATGATTTGCAGCCCCAACTATTGAGCGCTACCCTCTGCCTGCGCCACTATGCCAGCGATCAGATCTTTACCGGCACCGATCTCAACCTCTACTACGATGTACGCCATCCCCTCTGGCACAAGCGACCGGATTGGTTTTTGGTCCTGGGTGTGCCGCGCCTCTACGATCAGATGGATCTGCGGGCCAGCTATGTGGTTTGGCAAGAAGGTGTGAATCCGTTTGTGGTGGTGGAGCTGCTTTCCCCCGGCACTGAGAAAGAAGACTTGGGCCGCTATGCCAACTTACCGCCAGCTTCGTCAGATCTGGAAATTGAAGCAGTGGATAGTTCTCCTGAGCTGTCTGACATTGCTAACGGTCGTTCCAGTGCAGAAACACCCCCAGGCAAATGGCAGGTCTATGAACAGATTCTGCGTGTTCCCTACTACATCGTCTTTAGCCGCTACACGAATCAACTGCGCTTCTTTCAGCTAATCGGCGGCCACTACCAAGAGCAGGGGATCGATTCTACCGATCCCCGCATTTGGATTCCGGAACTAGAGCTGGGACTGGGCCTCTGGTTTGGCGACTACGACGGCATTACCCGCCCGTGGCTGCGCTGGTACGACGAGCAGGGCAACTGGATCCCGACCGATGCCGAACGAAACCAAGTTTTAGTGCAAGAGGCCGAACAAGAACGCCAACGAGCCGAACAAGAACGCCAACGGGCCGAACAGGCAGAACGCCAACTCCGGCAAGTGGTGCTGAACTTGTTGCAGCAGGGAATGGGCACAGCCCAAGTGGCCCAACTCACCGGACTTTCAGAAGCAGAGGTCGAGAATTTGGCTAGCTGAAATTGCCCCACCTAGCTGCCCCACCTAACTGCCCCACCTAGTAGTCCGTTTCTTCTTCGTACTCCACCACCCGCTTGCGTTCGGGAATATTCACCTGCGGAGCACGGTAAGGTTTGGGATTCTCATCATCTTCCCAGGCGTCTTTGGTTACATCCTCATCGACCGTGACAAAATCAGCCTCTGGGATTTCCTCGTAAGGCACATCCTCGTATTTGGCCTCATTGTATTTGGGTTCATCGCTGCCCCAGTTTGATTCTTCAGCGTAAACCGGCTCCTCCTGCATTGCCCGCATCTGCTGCTTTGGCTGCTGGGCTTCCCAGTGGTCATCGTCCCAGGTTTCTTGGGCAACGGGCACACGGCGCTGCTGCTGAATCGGTTCGACCGGCGTGCGAATTCCCGAAGGCAACTGGTTAGCGGTAGAGACAGGAGTGACATAATCTTCGTCTTCCTCCCGGTCCCAGGGGGCTTTGCCGATGCCAATCCGCTCTAGCAAACCTACTGTGAGCTGATTCAGTTTTTCTTCGGCACCTTCAAACACAATCAAGCGGTCCGGGCCACTGCTGACCACCTCATCCATCGACAGTTCATAGGTGCTGATCAGCTGATCGGGAATCTGCGGCAGGCCAATCGAGGCAATTACGATTGATTCCACGCGGCCATCCTGAGTGTCGAACTTGAAGCCGCGCACCTTACCAAGCAGCTCTCCAGTTTCGGTAATCACTTCGCTGTTGATCAGGCTACTGTAGGCTTCGGTGTTGAAGTCGTCCTCGGTCGCCGTGTTGTCATCCACCAAAATCACATCCCCAATTTGGCGCACGCTAGTGAGCAGCATCACCTGCTGGACGTTGGACAACACGCCAGACAGCATACTTTCGCGCAGGCCGATCGCCACTACCTCGCGGCGATCCACATCTACCCAAAGCTGGCTCACCACCCCTAGGCGCTTGCCGCCGTCACGGGTAATGATCTGGGTCCCTATTAAATCAGAACGTTGGCAATACTGTTGTTCAAAGCTCATGTTCGAGTCCTAATCTCGAAGCGGTCTTAAGATACTAGTAATAATCCGTCATTAATAGTGATTCAACTATCAATATTAATTAAGATTACAGGCTTCAGGGTTATCTTAACGATTATACAGAAGCTATCCAGAAGCGCTCTGGAGGCTCAGCCCTAGAACCTGCGTGTAGGCTCCTCGGGCTTGGGTGACACCAATCGTGCGCTCGGCAGATTCAATCATCGGTCGCCGTAGGCTAACGACAATAAATTGGGCTTGCTGCGCTTGGTGTTTAATCATTCTAGCTAATCGCTCTACATTTGCCCCATCCAGGAACATATCCACCTCGTCAAAGGCGTAGAAGGGGGAAGGGCGGTAGCGTTGAAGCGCAAAGATAAAGCTGAGGGCGGTCAAGGATTTTTCTCCCCCTGACATCGAGGCCAAACGACGCACGGGCTTGCCTTTGGGATGGGCCACCAAGTTCAAACCACCGGCAAAGGGATCCTGGGGGTCATCAAGCTGCAAGTAGCCGTCTCCATCGGAAAGTTCAGCAAAGATGGTCTGGAAGTTCTTGTTGACTGCATCAAAGGCTTCTTTGAAAGCTCGCTGCCGCAATGTGGTGAAGTTCTCAATCCGCAACAGCAGTTCGGTGCGCTCTTCATCTAAGGTGGTCAGCTTTTGGCTCAGCTCGTCTAAGCGGGCCTGGGTGCGTTCATATTCCTCTAGGGCCAGCATATTCACGGGTTCCATCGCCTGCAGGCGTTTCTGAAGCGAGCGTAGCTCATGCTGCAAGGCGGCCAAGTCGGTACCGTCCGGAATTTCCGGCAGCGGATCGGGGAGTTCAGCCCGTTCAGCGGTGAGCTGTTCCTGTAGGGTGGCTAGCTCCTGCCGCCGGGTTTGCTGGGTTTCTAACAGTTTTTGCCGCTGCCATTCCAACTGCTGGTAGGCGGTTTGCTGGTCTCGTAGTTGGCGTTCGGCTCGGTCTCGCTCTTGTTTTTCAGCAGCCAGGGTTTGATCGATCGCAGCGAGGGCCGTTTGGGTTGCGCTGATTTGTTCGGTCAGGGCCGAGTGCTGGGTGGCGAGGGTCGAGTGCTGGTTGAGCTGAACTGTTTGCTGGTTGCGGTGGTCTTGCAGGCGCTGCTGGTATTGCTCGATTCGCTCTTGCAGGCGCTGTTGTTGCAACTCCAGATCCCGCATCCGTTGCTCTGCTGTTTGCAAGGCGAGCTGCCGCTGGTTCAATTCGGCTTCCTGCTGACGAATCGCGGCCTGGATCTGCTGCCATTCACTATGGGTTTGGGACTGCTCCAGTTCGGTCAGGGCCTGCCGCTGCTGTTGCAGAGTCGCTGTTTGGCGGGGGAGTTCGCGCTCCAGGGTGAATAAGCGCTCTTCGGCAGCCGCCAACTCCTGATTGTTCTGCGTCAACTGGGTGCGGAGCTGGCCTTCTTGAGCAATCAGACCGACCAACTGCTGCTGCAACTGCTCCACCTGAAGCTGGATGGTGCGCTGATTCTGCTTGGCCTCTGCAAGAGCCTGAGCGCCCTCCTTGACAGCCAGACTCGCCTGAAGGATTTGCCGCTCGCAGCGCTGGAGGATCTGGGCAATTTCCTGGAGCCGTTCCCGCAACGCTACTGCCTCAGCCGATTCTGCTGCTTCTACGGTGCCAAAGTGGAGAGTACCCTGTCGAGAGGTGATGCTGCCGCCGGTCATCGCGCCGCTAGTTTCCAGCAGTTCCCCGTCTAGGGTGACGATTCGGTACTGCCCCATCTGACGGCGAGCGGCTTCTAGCGCCTGAAACACAACCGTATTGCCAAACACATAGGCGAACACATCCCGATAGCGGTCGTCACAGTCAATCAAATTTGCGGCGTAGTCGATAAAGCCGTCGGGACGATTCCACTTGGCAAGCGGAGCCAGAGTCGGGGCTTTAATTTTGTTGAGCGGCAAAAAGGTAGCGCGTCCGGCCCGCTGGCGTTTCAGCAGCTCAATCCCAGCAGCGGCAATGCTGTCATCTTCGACAATCAGGTAGCTCAAGCGGGCACCGGCAGCAATTTCCAGCGCTAGCTGATACTGAGCATCGACTCGTCCCAGTTCGGCCACGAGTCCGCAGATTCCCGGCAGCCCAGCGTCGGCCAAAATCTGACTGATTCCAGTGCCTTGGGTTTCTCGGATCACTTGGGCTTGGGCCTCTAGCTTGTCGAGCTGGCGCTGCTTGTCGCGCTGTTCTTGCAGCAGGCGGGTTTGGGTTTCCTGCTGAAGCTGCAACTCACGTTCGGCGGCAGAGACCGACTGCTCAAGGCCGTTCATGTTCTGGATCGAGGTGATCAGCTGCGACTCGATCTGGCTACGCTGGGTTTGTTTAGCGGCAATTTCTTCGGTTAAGGCTTGCAGCGCCTGGGTTTGCTCCTGAATTTTGACCCGGAGTTGCTCGGTGCGCTCTTGCAGACGAGCCTGTTCGGTGCGCTGAGGTTCAATGCTTTGCTGGAGAGTTTCAATTTGCCGCCGCAACGCCGTTTGCTCCTGGATCCAGGCATCTGAGGCAGAAGCCATCGTGTTGGCTGCTTCCCGCTGTTGCTCTAGCGCTTGCTGGGCCTGATCTCGATGCGCCCGGAGCGTCACCAAATCTTCTGCTTCTACCTGCTGCTTTTCTTTGGCCAAAGCGTCTAAGCGCTGCACCTGCTCTTGAATCTCCTGCTGAGTGCGCTCTAGGTTAGCGGCGGTTTCTTGACGGGCGGTGGCTAATTCCTGCTGCTGACGCTGCAACTGCCGCAGTTCGGCCTCGCGGGTGGCTAAGGTGGCCTGGAGTGCCAGAAGCTCATCTTCGCCCAAAGCTTTGACACGGCGATTCAACTGATCCAGCAAAATCGTGGCCTGTCGGATTTCTTCACCCATGCCGGTCAACCGCTCCGCTAGTTCGGCAGTGGTCTGGTTGCCCGCCACAATTTGAGCCTGGATCTGCTCAGCCTGTTTTGCCTTCGTATTCCAGAGCAACACCGATTCCCACTGGGACTTATCCTGAAATTCGGCCTTCAGACGCTGATACTTCTCGGCCTTGAGCCGGTCCTGCGCCAACCGATCCCGCTGGGCAATCAACTCCCGTTCCACAATGCGAAACCGCTCTTCTCGCTCTTTGACCGCATCCAGTTTTTCTTTCGCCTGATCAATTTTGCGATCAAACGCGGCTACACCGGCCAGCTCATCAATAATTTCCCGCCGCTCCCGCGAGTTCATCGAAATGATACTGGTGACATCCCCCTGGAGCACGACGTTATAGCCTTCGGGGTAGACATGAAACTTCTGCAACTGCTCGTGTAGTTCGGTGAGCGTGCAGGGTTGAGCGTTGATGTAGTAGTTGGAGGTGTAGGTGCCCTGCTGGGTGACACGCAGCTTACGGGTGACAGTCCATTCGGAGAGGGGAGTGGGGGAGTGGGGGAGTGGATGGGTGGATGGGTGGATGGGTGGATGGGTGGATGAGTGACCATTCGATGCATGACCATTCGACTCGTGGCCGTTTTGCTCGTGACCATTCGATTCGTGGCCGTTGGATTCGGTACCTACGGATTGCAGCCGTTTGTCCTCTTCCTCCTCGGACTCCAGGACTCGCTGGACATCTTCGGCATCTAGAGCAAAGGTGACGGTGACGCTGGCTTCCACCATCGAACGGCCTCGACTGGCTTGGGTCTGGTTGACCAAATCGGGCAAACGCTCGGCTCGCATTCCCTTAGAGCTAGATAGGCCTAGGGCAAACAGCAACGCATCCAAAATGTTGGATTTACCAGAGCCATTTGGCCCAGAAATCACGGTGAACCCTGGCAACAGCGGAACTTCTGTGGTGCCACCAAAGGACTTGAAATTCGTCAGTTCAACGCGCTTGATATACACAGGCCGTCCATGAGAGCTTAGTACAAATATACTATCTTAAATAAAAAATGCAAGACCTGTTGGTGTAAGGTCAGTGCAGACATGGTGCAAACACAAAGACGCTCCTAACTTTACTCAAAAAATGCAGAAGTGCGTCATAACGCAACTAAAATTTTGTAATCTCGGAGGCGGTAGGAAGCACTGTACCCCTACGTGAACCGACCCACCCGATAGTTTCCCCTTCTGACTAGGCACTCTAGAACCGATGATTCTGGAGAGCGGCCTGATGAAGATTTTGATGCTGTCGTCTACGTTTCCCTATCCGCCCAGTCGGGGAGGGACGGAAATTCGCACGTTTAATTTGCTGAAATATTTGTCGCAGCACCATTCAGTCACGCTTGTCACCCAACGCCATAAGGGAGTCAGCGATCAGGAAGTGGAGGAACTGCGGACCTGGGTGGATCAGCTCCAGATTTTTGCTCTCTCAGCAACATCTCCGGCGGCAAATCGGCTCAAGCGGTTCAGCGGCCAGCTTCAGCGTTTGGCCCAATCCCTCCGGAGCAGCACCCCTCCCAACGTTCTTTATCGCTATTCGCCCCAGATGCAGAACTGGATTAGGGCAGCGGTGCAATCGGGGTATTACGATGTCGTCACCTGCGAGCACAGCGTCAACGAAATTTATATCCAGCCAGAGTTTCGGCAGTCGATCAAAACCGTGGTGGATGTTCACAGCTCGGTCTATGCCTGGACGCGCAATCATCTGGAAATGGGTGCCTCTGCCCATCCTGGACGAGATCGGCTGTATCTGCCGCTGCTGAAGCGCTACGAAAAACGTTATTGCCGCAAGTTTTCCCAAATTGTCGTGACAACCGAAGACGACCGGCAAGAATTGCTCAACCTTGTGCCTGATGCCGCCATTGATGTGATTCCCAATGGGGTAGATCTCGACCTATTCCCCTATCGCAGTTTCGACCCCAGCAGTTACGATCTGGTGTTTGTCGGCGCAATGGATGCCTCCCACAATATCGACGCTGCCCGCTTCTTCGCCACCGAGGTAATGCCGCCCTTACGACAGCGCTATCCGCAGCTCACCTTTCGGATTGTCGGGGCACGGCCCGTAGCAGAAGTTTTAGAACTCGCCAGGCAACCAGGTGTTGTCGTGACGGGGCAGGTCCCCTCGATGGTAGACGAGCTGCACAAAGCTACTATTTGCGTTGTTCCTCTCCGCACTGGATTCGGCATCAAGAACAAAACCCTCGAAGCAATGGCAGCTGGTGTTCCCGTCGTAGCCAGTGATCGCGGCCTAGAAGGACTAGCTGTCGATGGAACCGGCATCCCGTTACGCGCCCTGCGAGCCAACCAGGTTCAGGACTATATCAAGGCGATTACCCGGTTGCTCGAAGACACCAACCTCCGTACAAATCTATCTCAAGCCGGTCGCATTTTTGTACAGCAAGAGTATACTTGGGAACGAGCAGGGGAAGCGTATGAAAAAGCTTTGATGCAGTAGCCTATGCGTAGTGCGTAGCTCTAAGTTTTGAGTTAGAACGTGAGTTCTTGATTGCCCTGGTAACAGGCAGGCTCATCTCAAGCCGCTAGGCCACCTCCAAACCTTACAGCTACATGCTAAGCCCTAAGCTATACTACCGAAACTTCTCCCAAAACTCACGACTTACTAGGGCTTGGAGTTGGGCATGGGGCGGAAAGTTCCAGTGAAAGTGCGGGTCTGGGTGACGGAACAATCGTCGATTTCCCGTAATTCCTGGAAAATTACCTTACTCACAGGGACGCTTTTGACTGGCGCAGTTGGGCTAGTCTTCGCTGGAAGTTGGTTGGGGGTGCGGTTGATTGTCAGTCCTGGTTCGTTGACCTGGTTGAGTCAAATTTTGCCGCACTGGGGTGATTTCTCTGTTCCTCAACCCCAAACGCTGGCTGAAATTGTGGCTGAAGTGCAACAGGCCGGGCAGGCCATTGGAGCGCCGCTCTACTTCAGTAGCTATCCCGGCATGACGCAACAACGGGCTGGTTTTAATGATGTGCTATTGCCCATCTTGCAAGCAGGTCCGCAGTGCACCCGTCAACCGAAGGGAGGGCGCTGTGGTGCCATTCTGGAACTGCGAGTATACCGTTCTATCAGACAACCCTTCAGACAATCCTTGCTCAGCCAATCGGTGGCTCAGGGTCCGGGTACTGTCTATGAATTGATTGATCGGATTGGAGTGACTGGCCCCGAAGAGTTAAGCGCGATTGCCCGCCTGTCGCACAAGACGATTACCCAAGGCTCAACTCGCACCTTGCCCCTGACCGATATGCACTTCATCGAAGGACAGGCTCCTGCTGGCATCTGGTTGCAGCTCAGCGGCGAGTGGAAGCGAGGCAGTCGGGTGCTGTATGGTCAGGTGATTCAATATGATCCAGAACACCGCAGACTTTATGCGATGCAAGCGTGGAACAGCCCAGCGGGGCAATGGCCGCGTTGGCAGCAGGTGACTGGAGATGCCACAGCCGAACTCGTCGTGGACCACAGTATTGGGTTGGAGCCGCAATTTCAGGTGTACCAACTAAGGCGGCCTCGGATCTCAGCCCAACCTTCAACATTGGAAGCGGTTTCCCTCACCGAAGCGGCTTTAGCAGATCGCACATATGCCAACGGGTTATTGCTAGCGCGGCATGGATTGTGGTCGTCGGCGTTGCAGATCTTAAAAGCGGTCAAACAACGAGGCAAATGGTCGAGCGCGGCTCAGAGCCAGCTTGATGTAGTGGCGCTGCATGCCAAAATTACCCAAACTCAGGCAGATCGGGATTGGGCCAGTCCCACCCAGCAGATTTTGGCGCAGGTGATGGATGGCCGCTGGGCAAAATCTCTCAGCTTACTCAAGGCAGCCCATCAGAGCGGCTATGATATCGAGAATTTGCTGAAGCAGAATGCCGATCGCCTCTGGCAGCGGGTAGAAGCGGCGCTGCGGGTGAACCCCCGTCAAGCGGACCTGCAAGCTTGGGGTACGCTGGTTTTAGCCGTCCAACAGAATCGGACTGAGGCCATTGCTTGGCTCCGCCGTCAGCCCAATCCAGCCGATCACCGCTCCAGTGAACAAACCCTGGCCCTGTTGCAGCCAAAGCCTGATCTAAATGCCATTCCTGACGCTGTTTTGCCTCCGGTGGCCGTTCCAACAGTTCCAACTGCTGCTCCGGCTGTTGCTGGCGGTTTGATCGGTACAGTCAACCCGATAGCGACAGTGCAAGCGTCTGATTGGTTGGCAGTTGCATCCCTGACCGTACCAGCTCAGCAAACCTGGTACCGCATCGAGGTGGTGGGATTTCACGATGGTCAGGACTGGCAGCCTGCTCGGTTGGGTGTGGAAGTGAGTGCAATTTCGACCACTCAGCCAGCACAAACGCTATTAAACAAGCTGGGATTAGAGAATTCACAATTGCAAATTGTGGTTTGGCAAGGTGCAACACCAGTCCAGACGTTATCTGCTACGGTCAAGGCAGTTCAGATCCAGCAGGGTCGGTTTTTCCTGTTGGCCGCAGGAGAGCGATTGGAGTTCCCCGATGCTTCTGCCGTTGTGGCCGTTACACCCGACACAATTTCCTGGTCACAGCCCTCTACCACGCTGACTCTAGCAGAACTAGCACAACAGCCGATTTGGCAAGAGAAACTGATTCCCCAACTCTGGCAAGACCTACAAACCGCCGAGCTAATTCCTGCCCCAGCTGCAACTGATGATCCGCTGCAAGTGCTTGGCGATTGGGCTATACAGCTTCTGGAACTCACAGGCGATCAAACGCCAGAAGCCATTCTAACGATTGAACCTGCTACGACAGATCCACCCCGGACGGTGATCTTTTCTGGCTCATCGCTCATCTATAGCGATCTGCATAATCCTGAGCGGTTTCTGGTTGCAATTGTTGAACATACTAATAACAGACGACCAACATTAATAGTGATGAATGCAGATAAGTTAAATTTACAAAAATGGTCAAGTCAACGGCAGCAATTTGACTAAGATTTTCAAAATGGTTCAAAAGATGGTAGCCAGAATCGATGAGGCAAGGGTTGAACGATTACTAGTAGAGCCGCATCCGCTGAAGTAAGCTTCTTGTTTGCAGGCAAAACGCCTACACTTTACTTTAATTGGGCTGAATCACTTGATTGGCTATTGATCGACTACTTGAAACATTGCTAACTCGTCTTTGGTTTATTTAGTCTGAAGGAAACTCGCTATGTCGCTCGAAACCGATCCCCAGTCACTCTACGAAACCGATTATTTGCGCTGGATCGAGTCCACGCTAGAAAAACTGCGGCAGCAAGACTACGCCCATGTGGACTGGGACAACCTGATCGACGAAATCGAAGACATGAGCAAAAGCGAGCGGCGCACTATCTTTACTGAAGCTTATCGATCTGCCGTTAAGCAAGCCAAGGCCGAAACCGGACTGCCGCTCGAAACTTTTCCGGTCGAGTGTCCGTATTCAGTAGCCATAGTTCTAGATGATGACTTCTTACCCGCTTAGTTTTAGCAGCACTTCAATATCAGCTCTCAGAATCAAAGCGGCGGTTGTCCTCATTTCTGCTCAAAACACCCCCTGAATTCGACACAGATATAGCTGTCGCCACCACAGTTAGGACAGAGATATTGTTGTGGGCGCGCTCCGCGCCCACAACAATGTCCTATCTCTTCTAGCAAACACTATAGATCTCAACCTAGCTCTATTCCTGACTCCTGACTCCTGATCACTGCTGCAATGACAACCCTAACCACTCACTCAAAGTCTCAGCTAGCCAATCGGCTTCTCGCTCGGTGAGTCCTCTTAGTTCAAAGGTTTTATGGCGAGTTCGTAACACCACTGCTGGTTCAATAGCACTAATGAAAGGCTCTCCTGTAGCCTTTTTAGCTTGCACTGTGTGAGACTGAATCCGCTCTAGTCGCACCAACTCGCGCCGAGGAGCAGACCCCAAAAATTCGACGCGCACGCCTAACAGTTCGTGGATCAAAGAAATTTCGTACTGATCAATGTAGAGGCGCAATTGCCTCAGCTCTGGGAAGCGATATTCTTGCCAAATCCGACTCAAGGCCGTCAACAGTTGGTGCCGATAGCCAAACAAAAGAAACCAGCCCAGAATCGGCAATTGCAGCAGCAAAGACACTAAAAGCACAATTGGCAGTGTTTTCAGCATGCGTAGAGCCGTTGTGCCCGACAGGTAGCGCATCGCCGTGAAAAAATTATGTTTGGGTGGTACCACCACCTGAAGTTGGTCGGGGCTAATGCTGAGGGAAATGCGGCTATTGTCGAGCTGATGGTGCAAGTCAACGGGGGCATCGAGTTTACATGTTCTCAGAGCCGTAAGAGCTGCTTGAGCCGAATCAAACCGCCGATCCAAGCTGGGTTCTACCATTCGCACTAACCATTGGCAGAAAGCCGAACTGAGTTGAGCCACCGCCTCGAACTGGATTCGTCCTGCCTGCAAAGGTAGCTCTGCCGGATGCCTGCCAGTGGCGAGGTAAATCAGCGTTGCGCCCAAACTGTAAAGATCAGAAGCGGGTACAGCCCGTCCACCGAACTGTTCCGGTGCGGTGTAGCCGTAGGTGCCCACAACAGTAAAGGTGCCTTCGCGAGTGGCAGCCGCACTTTGGACCGAACCAAAGTCGATGAGATACACTTGTCCCACCCAGTGGCCGGAGCGTTCGCAGCTCAGCAGAATGTTGCTTGGTTTGAGGTCGCGATGCACAATAGCGGGATGGCGTTGATGCAGATAGATCAGAATTTGCAGCAGCGATTCGGCCAATTGCTTCAATTCTTGCGGGCTGAAGGTACGGCCCATTTGCAGGTGAGCTTGCAGCGAAGGCGCATCAATGTAGCTCTGGACTAGGACAAAGCCGCGACATTGGGGCAAATCCAGCTCGAAGGTGTCGAGATACTTGGGAATTGCCGGATGCTCCAGGCTTTGCAGCACCTGCCCTTCGCGTTCAAACAGCTTGAAGTGGTCCCACTCGATATCGCCGCCAAAAATCAGCAGTTTGAGAATCACGGGCTGTTGGGTCTGCCGATCGAGCGCTTGAAAGGTCTGTCTTCCCGGTTTCTTGCCCAGCATTTGCTGAATCTGGTAGCGGTCTTGCAGCACTTGTCCGGTCTGCAACATTCCGGTCTGCAACATAGAGCCTCCCATCTCTCCACGGCTTCAAGCGTCTAGAAACCTGATTTGCGAAAAATGTAGCTTTAGTCTAGCTCGCAGATTTTGCCAGTGGCCGGAGTTGGATCCAGCTAAGATTCAGGCGGTTTCAAAACAAAAAGTCAGTCCGGCAGCTTATATTGACCTACGATGCGCTTGGCGTATTCCGGCACATGGGCCTCTAGCTTTTCAGGGTGGTGTCGCTTGACATAGAGATAATTGCGGGTGAAGTGGGAATCGATCGAAAAACGAGCGTACTCTAAGCCTTTGGGACCAATTTTTTCGATTACGATCCCCATCAGCTTGGCAGCCCACATTGGCAGCGTTACTCCCTTATCGTAGGCGGGAATGCTTTGCTGCACGGCGTTTTTCCGATCCCCCTGAGACATTACTGGCTGAGTTTCGATCTGGTCCATCACCAAATCCAGCATTTCCTGCCCGCGCTGATTGCGCACCACGATCCACTGCCAGCCAAACGGTGCCCCCATATAGCCCACCACCAGATCGGCCAGGGAATTCACATAGTCGAAGCAGCTCATGCAGGAAGGCGCAAATACATCCTTGAGCTGGTTGGTCTTGAGGCCGAAAAAGGGAACCGTCTCGGTCGAGCCATCTTCATGCTTGAAGTGGACGCGAAAGTCTTGCATGAATTCGTAGTAGACCACCGTATCAGGCGAGCGGCTGGTGGTGTCGAGGAATTTTTGCAAACCAGCGCGGGTGACATTATCAACGCAGGGTGTTCCCAACACATACAGCTTTTCTAACCCCAGTTCTTTTTCCACTGCTCGCAGAGCCTGGATCTGACAGCCCACCCCAATCACCAGCAGTTTTTTTAACCCCGATTGTTCGATCTGCTCCAGCACAGACAAGTTAGGCGACAGAGTGGGTTTATTCACCCGAGCAGCCAAAATCTCCTCTGGAGTGCGGGCAATAATCGGCATTGGCTGAAACCGATCTTCCTTGGTATTCTGTACACAAACCACACCTTCTACCCAGCCGCGAGTCAGCATTTCGATGGCAATGGTGCTGACAATGCCCGTCCACTGGGCACCTTCAATTGGTTGGAGTTTGCGAGCCGCCATCATCTGCTGCTGCACACCAAAGTACCAGTCATCCTGATTGGATAGATCCCGGCTGCGTCCGTGGGTTTGTGCCTCTAAGGCCGGGATTTGCTGATTCAGAAACGCGCAAGCTTCCTTGACATAGTGGACATAGTAGGTATCGCATAGCCCACATTCGCTGCATAGTTCCTTGGCAGGGCGGTGGCTTCCCGGTTTTAGCGCTCGTGCTTTGCGGTGCTTAGCCTGGTGTTGCGATGAGTCAGAGTGCTCGGCTGGAGTAATTGCAGTCATTGAAAAGTATCTATTAAACGCGGATTCCTCTCTTGATCACAATACCGTAGAGACTGCACAGAAAGGCGAGCATGGCTAATGTACTTATGTGACGTTAGTGGGTTGTGACGTTAGTGGGTCAGCTCCAAATCGATAGAGAACAATTCCATGCTGACCTGGACCGCATCTGCCAACAGAGAGCCGCAACAGAGAGCCGCAACAGGAATCCGCCGCTTAATCGAGGCATTCATGCTAATTTGTTTATCCCTGGTTAACTATAGAAATTTGATGGCGATGAACTACTGGCTGATGAAATCGGAACCGGAGGTCTACGGGATTCAAGACCTGGCTCGCGATCAACAAACGATTTGGGATGGTGTGCGCAACTATCAGGCACGAAACTTCTTGCGCGAGATGCAGGTTGGCGATCTGGCCTTCTTTTATCACTCCAACACAACGCCGCCCGGAATTGTCGGGCTGATGCAGATTGTTCAAACCGGCCTTGCTGACCCCAGTCAGTTCGATCCCAACAGCAAATACTACGACGCCAAATCTACGAAGGCCAATCCGCGCTGGCAAACTGTTCAGGTGGAATATGTAGAAACATTTGTAAATTTCATCCCACTGGATCAGCTGCGGCAGCAATTCACACCCGAGCAGCTAGGAGTGGTGCGGCAGGGGAATCGGCTCTCGGTGATGCCGGTGGCAACCCCAGTCGCAGAGAAAATTTTAGCCATCAGCCAGGGGAAAGCAAAGCCATAGGTTGGGTCAGCAGCGCCTTACGGCAGCTTAATACAGGATGGTTGCCATTTTTGTTACTGTTAACCCAAATTGATCCCAGACTGATAGTTTTGTTGACAGGATGTTTACGGAATAGTACCAGTCGAACGGTGTATTCACAACAAGCTTATTCACCTGGCGTCTTACCCGGTTAGCTAGCATCTTAATGCTATGCCCCATGCTCTTGCTGCTGATTCAGCGAGTCGAATGGGTTGTAGCAGAGCTGATGGTTGCGATTTGGCAAACCATTGGCTATATGGTGCGATTTCGCGATTGGAGCAGTTTACTCAGCATAATGCAGATGATGGGGGCTAGTATCTCATAGCTACAGCTATTTCTTGACTCACAATCTTGGCATAGGTCGGACCATCAGCCTGATTATCGGCAGTAATTTAATGCTTTGGGGTGTAGGGTTGCCGATTAGGGGACTTGGAATCTTGATTTTCTCTGTCCTGGCAGATTACACTACTCCACTGATCCAGCGGATTGTTTTGGCAGTTTTGCCGGGTCTTGATGATGTTCTGACTACCTCACCAAAGCGCCAGGTACGCACTTGGCATCTCAATGTGGGCGATCGGGTTCGCTATTGTGGAGAAATGGTTAGACAGATCTAGAAGTGGAGCGTTTACTGGACAACCGGGAACTTTGCCTCTGTCAGGTATCTCATGGCTATTGGATGCCTTGGCTGAGAGTAAAGAAGCTAGAGCCAGATAGGGGTTCCGCCGCTGAGTTAAAGGAATGAGCGAAAGTTCCGTCTATCTTGTAGACTCGATAGCCAGCGGTTCTTTTCACAGTGAGGAGGGCAAGGGAAGTGAGGAAGTGGTCGGTTGAAATCCATAAGGCAGTTTTCACCCACGTCGTTTTAATCGGGATTCCAGCAATTTTTTTCTACTGTTTGCGGCTGGGTGGATGGAGCCTGACCGGCATACATCTAGTGATTGCAACTTTTTATTTGTTTAGCGCTTTTATGCTGCTGATCGAGTCTTCCTCAGCTGTGTTTCGCCGCTTTGCTACCGATGACTACAAGAAAGACAAAAATAGGGTCCACCAAACCTATTACGCTGCAAAAGCTTTACTAGGCGTTGGAGGATCCAGACAACCCTACCCCAAAGCTCCCATTCCTAAATGTTCCTTCTTAGTGGCGGCCTACCTGCCTAACGAACAGGACATCATTCTTGAGACGCTAGAATACATTTTGCTGAATGTGGAACGTCCGCCAGGGGGCCTAGAGGTCATCCTGGCCTACAACACGCCGATTGATTTACCGATTGAACAGGAACTTCAGCGTCTGGCGCAGCTCTACACTGAGTTGCGCCTCGTCCGTGTAGAAGGCAGCCGTTCCAAGGCCGAAAACCTAAATGCCGCGTTTGAGAGCGTCACCGGCGAGATTACCTGCATCTTAGATGCCGATCATCATCCAGCCCCCGACTGTTTCTTTCGCGCCTGGCACTGGATCGACCAGGGCTACGACGTGGTGCAGGGCCGCAGCATTATTCGCAACCACGATCAAAACCTGCTGACCCAAACTGTGGCGATTGAGTTCGAGATGATGTATGGCATCATCCACGCCGCCAAGTCGTTCCTGACTGATTCCAGCATCTTTGGTGGCTCGAATGGCTACTGGCGCACCTCGGTGCTGAAGCGAATCCGGTTTAACCCTGTCATGCTGACTGAGGACATCGACGCCTCAATGCGTACCCTACTCAACGGCTATCGGATTTTGCATGACCGCAGTATTATCAGTACCGAACTGGCTCCGGTTGACCTCTACTCCTTTTGGTTTCAGCGCAAGCGTTGGGCACAGGGCTGGCTGGAGGTAGGATTGAAGTACCAGCGCCATGTCTGGAGGTCTGATAAGCTCAACTCATTACAGAAGGTCTTTTGGACCTATTTGCTCTATTACTGTGAGTTTTACTCGCTGGTGGCGATTCAGATTATTCCGTTGATGATCAGCCTATCGCTGCATCGGACCACGGTGCCGACCACAATCAGTCATTACCTCTGGTTCAGTACGCTGCTCTCGTTCTTTAGCGGCGTTTGTCAAACCTTAGTCACCGCGAAAATTGGTGCGATCCGCTATCCGGTTTCTTACTACATCAAGCACATGCTGCTGCTGATTCCCTACATCACCTTCAAAAATGTGATTGCCATCGTTGGAGTCTATGATCACCTGCGGGGCAATAATAGCTGGAAGGTGACGCCCCGCGGCAAACAGCCCTACTACCATTCGATCCTGCATCAAACGGTGCCATCAACCTCGAATGAACCAGTCGTGGTGCACTCAACTACCAAACGGCTGTAGGGAACGGCTATAGGGAGCAATTGTAGAGGCCGAATCAGTAGCAAGCGTCATCTTGTCTTTGTGGAAAGACTTGGTCATGGAACAGTTCTTTGAGACAGCACGACCCCTCGTTACCTACATCGGACCTTTGGTCTTGTTTGTTCTCGGAGCACTTTGGGCATTAGACCAACATAACTCCAGATTTGAGTCGAAGCTGGCTGCCGTCAGTGCTTTAGTGGCCCTAGCGCTGCTGCTCAATTTAAACAGCCATGTGCTTTTAGATTACGCAGTATCCCTTGGGTTGGTTGCCATTACCGCAGTGGTGATTGTGCAGTTGATGCGGAAGCATCCCAGCTATGGGCAGAATTGGCGGCAAAACTGGTTGCTCTGGTTGGTGATTCTCCTCGGTGGATTGGCCAGCCTCTGGCTATTTGGGCATTACTATCAGCAAGATATTCGCAATGTCACCATTAAAGTAATGTTATCGACTGAGCCAGCACCCGAAACTCTGGACCAACGACGTTCAGCCGACTGGGAGCAGCGCACTGCTGAGCGCTTTGGGCAAAAAACGGGAGCACAGGTGATGATTATTCCAGCTCCTGCCAATGCCACCCAACGCCTCGAAGCCTATCTCAAGCAGTTCGACGTGCCTCAGCAAACCGATCACTGGAGAACCAATCCAACCAACGATGTTGATGTGTTCACCATCGATTTGGCCTGGACTGGAATTATGCAGCAATATGCGGCGGATCTGACTTCGGCCCTCCAGGAGGTGCAAAAGCAGTTTATTCCAGCCATTACAGTCAACAACACGATCAATGGCAAATTAGTGGCAATCCCTTGGCATATTGATATCGGACTGCTTTACTACCGCAAGGATCTGCTGAAAAAGTACGATATCCCAGAACCGCCCAAGACCTGGAGCGATCTAGAAACCGCCGCTAGGGTGATTCAGCAGGGTGAACGAGAGACTAATCCCTACTTCTGGGGCTTTATTTGGCAAGGAAAGGCCTATGAAGGGCTGACCTGCAACGCTTTGGAATGGCAAGCCTCGAATGGCAACCCAACGATTATCAATTCTAAGGGCGAGGTCAACCTCAACAATCTCCAAACAATTGCGGCGTTTGAGCGAGCCAGAAACTGGATTGGCGACATTTCACCCCCCGATTCCACCAGCTTTGATGAAGGCAAAACGTTTGATACCTGGATGGAGGGCAACGCAGCCTTTATGCGGAACTGGCCCTATGCCTATCGAGCCTCTCAGGAAGCGAGTTGGGCCGCTGAAGGAGATAGGGTTGGCGTTGCGCTGTTGCCGCAAGGGGATGGAATGAACGCCCGCCATGCTGCTACCCTGGGAGGCTGGCAGTTGATTGTCAATGCCGAGACTAGGCATAAACAGAAGCAAGCAGCGATTGAATTTGTGCGATTTCTCACTCAGAAAGAGACGCAGAAGGATTTGGCAATTGCGACTGGCAAGCTGCCCGTGTGGAATGCCCTCTACGAGGATCAAACCATGCTGCGGGAGCTAAATTTTCCTAAAAATTTGGATTTACGTGAGAGCATTACCAATGCTGTAACACGAATTTCTCCCCAGATTGTCGAGAGTTACCCAGCCATTTCAAAAGCCTATTTTGAAGAAGTTCATAAAGTGCTGAAAGGAGAAAAGCCTGCTGAAGCTGCTGTCAGAGATATTGAAACCAAATTGCAGCAGGAGTTGAGTCGATAAGTCAATCAGTCAATAATATCAAATCCGGTTAATCAGCCAGACGTAGAGGCGTTTCGGCAAAACGCCTGTACAATGCAGCATTTCCGGTTGATCCGTCAGCATTCGCGTACAGGCGTTTCGCGAAACGCCTGTACAATATCAGCGTCTAAATTAGGGCGTTTAGCTGGATCTGATATAAAATTCCAGTTCTGTCCAAAGCCAGTTTTCGAGTCAGCCCTTACCGAGATAGAGATTAATCAATCCCTATTTTAGGAAACAATTTGCAATGGATTTAGCGCTTCAACCAGCCGTAGCGGTTCAGCCACCTGAACTAGGCTTGGTTTGCATTACCGTATCAGATCGGGTGCGGTTCCGAGCCATGACGCGCAAACGGCTGCTGCAACTTGCCCTGCCCGAACAAGAACAGGCATTGCGAACCCTGTATGCCGAAAATCTGAAACGCCTCAGCGGTGCGGTGAGTTTTTGTCAGGGTGAAGCGATTCGGCTTTACCGGCTTAGCTCAGCGGTATTTCCTTTTTCCGATGAACCGATGGGCGAGGCAGTGCTGGCCGAATTGGCAACTGACCTGCGGCAGCTTGGGGAGCAGGCCATGGCAGCAGGAATTCGCTTGGTGCTGCATCCGGATCAGTTTGTGGTGCTGAACTCCGACCGTCCTGAGGTAATCGCCAATAGCATTAAGATTCTCAGCGCCCACGCCCGCCTGTTTGACTGGATGGGGCTACCGCGTTCGGCTTGGGCAGCCATGAACATCCACGGTGGCAAAGGAGATCGGGTTGAACGGCTAGTGCAGGTGATTCGCGAGTTGCCCGATGGGATTCGGCTACGGCTGACGCTCGAAAATGACGAATACACCTACGGCGCAACCGATATGCTAGCCATTTGCGAAGCAGCCTCAGTGCCAATGGTGTTTGATGCCCATCACCACCTGATCCACGACCGCCTAGAGAGCTACGAAGATGGGAGTGTGGCCGATTTAGTAGCAGCAGCGCGCCAAACTTGGCCGGTCCCCGAATGGCAGTTGGTGCATATTTCCAATGGCCGCGAATTTCTGCATGATCCGCGCCACAGCGATTACATTACCCAGATGCCCAGTGCCTATCACCGCGTCAAATGGATCGAAATCGAAGCGCGCCAAAAAGAAAACGCGATTGCCCATCTGCGCCAAACCTGGTTGCCCTCTCTGGCTGAGGCAGTAACCACACGCTGATTGCAACTTCAATTCAGCCGCCGCAAATCCAGCCTAATATCGAGCTGCCCGAAGTTAATCCCGAACCGTCTACTCCCTAGGGAGGTACGCCCTAGTATAGATGGGCATCCGGCTGTAACGTTGACTTTCTCCCTTGCGATCGATGTTCTTTGCCTAGGAAATCGGTTGAATAGATACAGCAAAGTGAAAAGCAAAGTAAAACGGAGACTTCAAAGCAATGCGTAAGCTGAACATTGGATTGACGGAAGAGCAGCGTCAGGGTGTAGTCGAGCTGCTCAACAGAGATTTATCTGATGCATACTTGCTTTTGATCAAAACGAAGAAGTACCACTGGGATGTGGTAGGCCCACAATTCCGCTCGCTGCACGAAATGTGGGAAGAGCAGTATCAAACCCTGACTGAAACAATTGATAGCCTTGCAGAGCGCGTTCGTACCCTGGGTGGTTATCCGGTTGGAACCGCCACTGGTTTCCTGCAAATGGCTTCCATCAAAGAGGATGAAGGCCGCGTGCCGACTGCGACAGAAATGGTTGCCAACTTGGTGAACGACCACGAACAAGTTATTCGCAACCTACGTCAGCATGTTGATCAATGCAGCGATGAATTCCATGATGAAGGTACGGCTGACTTCTTGACTGGTCTGATGGAAGGTCACGAAGAAATGGCATGGATGCTGCGTTCGTTCATTGAAGGGGAAGCATTGGCGGCTGATGGTTCTAATGTGAATCAGCAAATCAAGACTCCTGTAGGAGTGTAACCTGGATTGGCTGATTGAAACGACTCGAGTGGAATTGATTCGATTCAATCAACTCGATATCCTTAAGCCAACTCACCTACTCGCTTAACCAAAATCCTTCCTACGTTTCGATTGCGTTCCGAAAATACTAGACCTCTCTGACTCCTGGCTTCATCCTCCAGGAGTTTTTCAATTTTGCCTATTCAACAAGTTATACAACGAAAAAGGACACAGCATTTGCCATGTCCTAGATTCAACTAATCCTAAATTTAACGAACTGGATCAATGATTGGGCTAAACTGCCCGCTGCACTGGTTTGTGCTATCCCTAGGCAACCACCACGTTCTGCGGAGTCAGCGTTACGCCAGCCGCTAGTTTAGCAATCTGAACTTGTGGCAGTGCACCGTTACCATCGGCATCGAAGAATAGTGCTCCTTTCTTAGCGTTATAGATCAGGAAGTCGTTGCTGTCGCCTGCTTTGCTGCCCAAACGGAAGTTATTGCGATTAATCGCCTTACCAACTGGAGTGCCAGTGATGCTAGCGAGACCCACAATCTCCAGAATGTCCTGCTTCGTGAAGTCCAGGATCCGGTCGCGGCCAGATTCTCCCAGACTGAGACTGAAGCGATCTCGTCCAGCACCGCCCAAGAGCAGGTCAGCGGCATCACCGCCAGCCAGCACATCATTGCCATCTCCGCCCACGAGTCGATCGCGATTCAAGCCGCCGTTCAGTTTATCGTTACCTAAACCACCTTCTAAGTGATCCTTACCCGCTTCACCAAACAGATCATCATTATTTTCATCGCCGAACAGTCGATCATCACCCGCCACGCCAAAGATGCGGTCATTGCCAGCCCGCCCATTGATGCGGTCTCTCTTATCGCTACCCCGTAGGAAATCGGCTTGATCGGTGCCGTTGGTCAGATCTCGTACAGCCTCTGCCACGAGCTTGTCGAAGGCTTTGCCCATGTTTTCGGCCATGAATTCCTTGATCTGCTTTTTGCCTGCTCCAAGGGCTTTGAGATCCTCAGCCGTTTTACTCAGCATCACCTTGCGGACCACACTCAGATCCCGCAGTAGATTCTTCAGGTCGCCCTTGGCGGCAATCTGCTCTAACCGCTGGTTGCCCGTTGCCATGACTTGAGCCACTTCATCAACCAACGCTTGCAGCTTCTGCGCTTTCGGATTTGCGTCGAGAGTTTGGAGATTGGCTACCGAGGTTTGCAGAATTTTCTGGACATCAGCCGCATTGCTGAGGCTGAGTTTTGCCCCTGGCTGGATTTGCGCAACAACGGCCTTGATCACCTGTTCTCGGATCTGTTGAACTGGTAGATTCGAAGCCCCATCCAACAATTGCGTAGTCTGCACCAGGACGTTATTGATCTGAGAATAGACCATCTCGACGGTGCCGCCCAAGCCATCATTTTCAGCAATTGCCCGCATGGTGTCGAAGCCGCCAAAATCGAGACCGGGGGGTAAACCTAACACATCAGCGACTTGCATCTGGGCTTCGTATTGGTTGAGTCCCTGCTTGAGCATCTGACTCACAAGGGTTGTGACTGGGTTGATGGCAATGGCATCTGCGGGAGCAGTGAACGGCATCGTTTGCGGCAGGCCGGTATAGGTGTCGTAACCGCCTACGCCCACGAGTTGACCTTCTGACGCATCGATTCGTCCATTTTGGTTGGTATCAAAGAGGTTGAGATCGAGATCAAAGGCGAAGCTACCATCCGAGAAGGTGGTGCCAAACGGCTCACCCTCATCCTGAATCTCGTTAAAGTTTGCGTCAAAGAAAACGGTGGCGTCAGCAATCGGATCTTTTCTGAACCAGCCCAAAACCTTCTTCGCTGTGTTCTTAACGGTATTGGTAACCGTACTGACGACTTGTTTACCCGTATTCACAACTACTGTAGCAGCCTTCTTTGCGGCTTCCAGTGCCAGTTGGGCCGATCGAGCAGCGAGATCGCGAAGACCACCATAGATCCGATCTACGGTTTCTCGCACCATGTTGGTCAGATCGCGAACTGGTAAACCGAATAGCTCGATGCTGCCAGTTCTGGCGTCATACTTGAACAGTTCCGTATCGATGAAGGTGAGCTGAGCCAGCGTCGCTTCTAAAGGACCAAGGCTGCCCGTGACTTTTGCCCCCAATTCGGCATCGACAGAGACACCGGCAAAGTTAACCGGATTACCAGCAAACAGCTCGTCACCTCTGACTCGGCCATCGTTGTTGCGATCATTGAGGTCAAAGCGCGGACCGCCCTTTAATTCGCCATATGGACCACCCCAGAGCGACACGGCTGGCTTATAGGTAATGCCGACGCCCCCGGCCAGTGTGAGTGATAGATCGAGCTTGAACTCGTTAACATCTGCCCCTGTACCGTCCGGATTAGCGCGATCGCTGACATAGAAGCCGTTGAAGACTCTGGCAGCTTGGCTGGCGGCATAGTCGGCATCCGCCCATTGCTGTAGCCCAAAGGTGTCGTAGCCAAAGGCCAGATCTGCCGAAATGCCAATCCCGCCGCCGATAGAGAATACCACTGGGTAGGGTGTAACCGTTTTCTCTTTCTGAACCGAGAAGTTGAGCGCCAATTCCGGCAAATCGTAGGTAAACAGAGTGACCGGCTGGCCGATCAGCATTTTGACCGCATTGCTAGAAGAATCGAACAGGTTGAACTTAATGCCAGAAAGCCGCTTGAAGTCTTTGATTAGCCCACCGGAACTACCGGCCCGATCCAACTGAGAATCGATCCCTAATGGCGAACTGGTTTGAACCACATTGCCACTGCGAATACTGTTGGTTGCTCCAAAGGGATTGAAGTTATCCACCCGGAACGAACCTAGTAATAACCCCGTATCAGTGCTACTGGCTGCCCGCTGGCTCAAGTCCGAGATGGTTTTGATCGCGTTCAAGAAGCTACCAATTCTGCCGCCCGCTGCTCCGGCCATATCCATGATGGTGGATTTGCCATCTCCGTCAACATCGGGGAATAGATAGCCAACCCCAATCGATTTGAGGTCATAGGACAGCAGGTTGATCACCGGGCGCATTGGCGAGATGACGCGGTCAATTGCTCGTAGCGTCGGCAGGACGACGTTGTTAGCGACTGAACCGAGGGACAGTTCCGTGTTGGTGAAGGCAAAGGTCGTGGTGGGAGTACCGACCAACTGAGCATTGGTGAACGTGAGATTGGGAATGTCGCCGCGCAGGGTAGTGTTAATGCCTGGAATAGCGGCACTGCCCATATCGGTATTGATTCTCAGACCCAGGTTGGGATCGCTGGTGAGCGACACATTGGTGAGCTGAGTGTTGTTGAAATTGCGCTGTAGCTCAGTCGTAGTCAGACGCTCACCATCGTTAGTTCCGGGGCTGTCAATGTCTCTCAGGCGAGTCGAGAAGGTCGCTTCCGCTTTGGTGCGGTTACTGGCGTCGTCGCTGAGCCGAACCTTGTACAACCCCATGCGGCCAGATGCCGTGAACCCATTACCTAAGCCAACATCTAATTTGGAGTTGAGGCTGGTGCGATTGGTGTCGATAAAGAAGCCGTGATCCTTGTGGGAGCCAAACACTAATTTCAAATTGGTATTCAAGCTGCCCTGAGGGCTGCCACCCGTAACCGCGACTCGGCTTAATCCCAATCCCGGCATAGCCAGATCGCTCGCGAGCCGATTTATCTGCTGCTGCTGCGTCAGCGTAACTTCAAAGGTGCTCTCGTTGGAGTTGGCATTGCCGACAATTTGCACACCCGGAAACAGCGACTTCAGCCGTGTATTCAGCAGGGACTGCATGCCCTCATAGGTCAGGTTATTCGCAGTGCGAATCGCGGGTATCAGGCTATCGCGAATGCTGTGGAGGAAGCTGGGAATCGCGCCAGTGAGCCTGCCCACAATCGGCAGATTGGCTTGCAGCAACTGATTGTTGAATACCTCTTGCAGTTTGTTGAGTGTATTTTGCAAACCATCTGCTGCGGCAGAGGCAACATACTGAACAAACGATTCCGAGACATCTTGTACCGTGACGGTGAGTGGTTTCTCGAAGGAAAGCCCGTTTTGATCGGTGGTGCGGACCCGGATATTGTAGGAGGATTTGGCTTCGTAATCGGGAGATGCATTGATGCGGAGTTGATTACCCACAATCGAGAAGGTGGTATTGTCGGTGCTGCCAGCCCCAGACACGAGCGTGTAGGTGAAGGTGTTGCCGGTATCGGGGTCGGTGGTTGCAAAGGTTCCGACGACTGTATTAGCGGCTACGTTCTCAACCACGCTGGCGCCGCTGAGGTTGAGGTCGTTTGGTGCCTCATTAACGTTGTTGACCGCGATGGCCAGCACTTTTTCAAAGGAGAGACCACCCTGATCAGTCGTGCGGACTCGAATGCTGAGGTTCGGTTTGGCTTCGAAATTCGGTGAAGACTTTAGCTTCAGTTCATTTCCAATAATCAGAAAGGCGTTATTATCAGTACTACCTTCGCCGGGAACCAGCGTGTAGGTAAAGGTGGTATCCTCTTCGTTTGGATCCACACTAGAGAGCGTACCAACAGTAGCGTTTGCAGGAACATTCTCATTGACGCTGTTGCTGCTGAGATTTAGGTCAGTCGGTGCAGCATTATTACCGTTATTGCCGCCGTTATTGCCGCCATTACCACCTGTCTCATCTACATCACTCACCTCGATGGCAAACGTGCGCTCAAGGGATAACCCCTTCTGATCAGTGGTGCGGACCCGAATATCGTAAACATTTTTGATCTCAAAATCGGGAGAGTTTTTGATTCTCAGTTGATTGCCAACAATCGTGAAGGCGTTGTTATCGGTATCTCCTTCGCCTGAAACCAACGAGTAGGTGAAGGTATCACCCGTATCTGGATCGGTCGTCGTAAAGGTGCCAATCACCGTATTCGCCGGCATATTCTCTTCAACAGCAGTGGTGCTGAGACCTAAAGCAGTCGGAGCAGCGTTTGTGATTTCGACAATCCGAATATCATTCAGCACGCTCAACCCAGAGGCTGAATTGGCACCCGGTCCACTAGTAACGACAATCTCACCGTTGGCATTCGCGGTTACAGTATCCCAAATCAACCAACGGTATAGGCCAAGGTTGCCATTCCAGTCGTCGCCTAGCCCACCCTGGCCATCACTGCTGCGGCTCGCAAAACTGCCCTGCACCTGTACATCCGAGCTAACTCCACCAGCATTAGTGGCAGAGACAACTTCAATTCGGTATTGTTTGCCTGCTGTAAACCCGGCAAAGCGAGCGACCAGCGGAGTGTTCTGACCAAAAAAATTATCAGAGCCAGCATTGCCATCGATCCAGTCCTTGTTACCGGCGAACCACTGGTTCGATCCAACCTCGGTGTAAACATTCTGGACGGTTAAGCTGATACCAGTTGCCGTGCCGCTATTGAAATCCTTCAGACCATTGAACGTGCCTGCACTGGGAATCACATTCCAATTTCCGGCTGGATTCGCGGCTCGATCCGATAGGTCTATTCGCAGTTCTAACGGACCTGCCGGAGCTTCATTGACATCATTCACCGTAATGGTTAGCGGCTTCTCGAACGTTGCGCCATTTTGGTCAGTGGTGCGCACACGAATGCTGTAGCTGGATTTTTGCTCGTAGTCAGGCGAATCTTTGATCTTCAGCTCATTGCCAACAATGGTAAATGCGTTATTGTCCGTGCTGCCTGTACCAGCAACCAAGCTATAGGTAAAAGTGTTACCCGTATCCGGATCGGTGGTAGTGAAGGTACCTACAGTAGTGTTTGCAGATACATTTTCATCAATGGCAGTGGTGCTGAGACTTAGATCAGTCGGAGCAGCGTTCGTGATTTCAACAATCCGGATATCGTTAAGTACACTCAATCCAGAGGCTGAATTGGCACCCGGTCCACTAGTGACGACAATCTCACCGTTGGCATTCGCGGTTACAGTATCCCAAATCAACCAACGGTATAGGCCAAGGTTGCCATTCCAGTCGTCGCCTAGCCCACCCTGGCCATCACTGCTGCGGCTCGCAAAACTGCCCTGCACCTGTACATCCGAGCTAACTCCACCAGCATTGGTGGCAGAGACAACTTCAATTCGGTATTGTTTGCCTGCTGTAAACCCGGCAAAGCGAGCGACCAGCGGAGTGTTCTGGCCCCAGAAGTTATCTACCCCCGCATTGCCATCGATCCAGTCTGTGGTACCGGCAAACCACTGGTTCGAATCGACTTCGATGTAAACATTCTCAACGATTAGACTGATATCAGTGGCACTGCCGCTGTTGAAATCCCTTAGGGCATTAAATGTACCTGCACTGGGAATCACGTTCCAATTTCCGGTTGGATTCGCGGCTCGATCCGATAGGTCTACTCGGAGTTCTAAAGAAAAAACACCCGTATAGGTTTGAAGTAATTGGGAAGTGAACGCCAGCGGGCCACATGCTTCGCCAACCTGAACATCTAGCTCCCAGTTAGCGCCTTGAGCTGCACTGCCAATGCGGGTAGAAGAAGCTGCGATGTTTGCGCCCGTCGTCCGATGCAGTTTTGCTAAAAATTCTTCGCCCGCGTCACCCGCCGCCGCGTTGCAACCATACAACAATAGAGAAGAAACGGGCCAGTTCCGGAGTTGATTTGCATAGCGATGGATAGTAGCCAAACTGAGTTGGCTATTGCCCAAGTACACGCAGCCCGGTGCACCATGAGAAACAATATGCAGGCTTGTAGTATGGGGATATTGCTGCAAAATCTCGCTGATTTGCTCAACGCCATCCCGATTGCTATCTAAAATTACGGCAACGGCTTCCGAAACGACGGCAGTGGCTAACGTTGTGTAGTCTGTGATGCTGGGGTCAATTACAACTAGTGTGAAGCCCTTTGCGGCCAAATCAGTATTTTCTAAGTCAGGGTTATGCGAGCAGATCATAGTTAATCCATTACTCCGGAATACAAGTAGCGGTAGCTAAGTACTATCCCTTTGCATCCAACACAACTTAACGAGCAATAGCCCAATGCAGCCCCAGCACAAATTTGGCTGACGGTGAGCAATGATCACTGTGCCGTCGCCATGCTTTGCGTGAAGCTTTCAAAGTGCAGTGGAAGCCTGTAAATTGATAGCTCAACTAGTGCCTGTAGTTACCACCATAGGTAGATGACACCCCAAGCTCCTTCCGTGGGTTCCATGAATAGAATTGGTTATGAAGAAGCGAGATCCGTAGATATGCTGTTATTTGCCTGGACTGCTGCTCAGAGGCAAAGCAGTAGGCTAGGTATAGCTATGATTAGCGACTAAATGCCCGTAAGCTTTTGTTCTGTTGCTTCTACCTTTGGGAACAGCATCCGCATCAGTTGGCTGAGGGGTTGACCGTGGCGTTCCTGCACAAACACAAGCGGTAACAGCGATATTAATCGCAAAATACTGGAAAGTGCGAATAAGCCCAGCACACCGCCAATCAAATCAATTTCTGCTAAAAAGCCGCCTGCGATGGTTCCAAAAGCTCCACTAATCCCGGCAAGAGCGGCCACCAGCCCAAAGTAGGCGGATTGTTTTTGCATCGGCGCAATTCCAATCTGCAAATTACTGCTGCATAGATCAACGCCGGCCCAAATTGCTCCAGAAAAAATATGCAGCAACGGAAACCAGACCCAAATTGACCAGGGGTTAGCTCCGGTCCCCAACCATAATAAAGGCAACACTGCCATCAGAATGCCCATACTTAGCAAAATTGGCCGGTTACCAAACCGATCGGCTAATTTGCCCCACAGCATCAGTAGCGCTAGGTTAGCTCCCGCACTCAGACTGTTGTAGAGCATTACTAAACTAATATCGAGATGCAGCGCATTAAACAAATAAAGATTGTAAAAAGGAGCGCTGAGGTTAAATGCAAAGGTCCATCCGGTGAAAAATACTAGAAATGCAATTAGAGATGTTCGCGTTGAAGTTGAGGTAGCTTCATCTGATGTAGTTGGTGTGGCGGCAAGATTGTGTTGCACCTGAGGATTTACATCAACCATGAACCCCTGAAAAGCCAAACTAATGATTCCTGCTACAACTCCCAAACCAAGAACCACGCCGTATCCCTGGATAGAACCACCGTACCAATGGGAAATTAGTAAGCCCATCAGCGGCATAGCAATCAGATTGGTTAGATTGGCAGCACTATTGCGAAACCCAAAATAACGTCCTCGAATTCGTCGCGGCACCAGCACAGCCATCCAGCTCATCCAAGCAGCACTGCCCAATGCACCTAATAGATGACTCGCTGCCGCTACGACCAGCGTACCCAACAGCAGCCAATGCAAATTACCGTGCTGCCAAGTTGTCCAGCCAATGGCCAGAGCCAAAAACAGCCACAGCGAGCGAGAAACGCCGTAAATCCACAGGCAATAGAGATGGCGACTGGTAGTGAGTTCGGAGATATAGGCTCCCAGGGGCTGCAACAGGTTGGCTAGCATGGGAATCGCAGCCAATAGCCCGATTTGACTCGAACTTGCACCCAATTCCAAGAAGAAACCGCTCAGAATTGCTCCACCGGTTGCATTCGAGAACACAGCTGCAAACACGCCATCCAGTGTTGAGGCGTGCAAACTGCGGCGAATTGCAGCTCTAGCATCACTGGGACTTTGAGTCTGAGATGGAAGTTCGCTTTGGGGCAATGTTGGAATTGCCAAGCTTAGGGAAGCTTCGAGCGAATCATCGGGAGGAGGTGCGTCAACTGCAAGATTCACTGCTGGTTCTACTGGTTTTAATAACTGGGGTGGTTAGATTAAGAACTGAAAACATTTAAACACTCATTGTAACCGCTTGCTTAGACTATTTTGGGCAATCTATTTCTGACAATCTACTTGTGACAAATCTACTTGTGACAAATCTATTTCTGACAACAAAACTTTGGCAACGGTTTCCGTAGGCGCATTTTGGCAGAACTGCCATGGAGGTGGTGATAGAACAATTCCGGTGAATTAGAGTAAAGAGCACACATGAAAATTAACAGCCCCCAAACGGCAATTTGATTGGGAAAATCGCTATGCTAGATTTGGGATGCTTAAAACTCAATGGATGCTCCGTGTCTTTGCGCTTCACGTGAATTGCTGTTAAGAAAATAGAGGTTGATGCTGAGCTAACACACCACCCGCTCGGAATAATTGTCTATGGGATACCGCCGCTTAAAATTATTCCTCCTGGTAGTTTTAACACTAGGTTTGGTTTGGGCCTGTCAGGGAACGGCAGTCAATTCTAGAGTGACACTAAAGATGAGCGGGTGGGGAGCTAGTCCATCTGAACAGCGGTTGTTGCAGGCCGTCTTGCGTCAGTTTGAAGCAACCCATCCAACCATTCGGGTTCGGTTCGAAACCATTGCCGATCAGTACATGGATGTAATCAAAACCCGCCTGATTGGAGATGCCGCCCCGGATGTGTTTTACCTAGAAGCGGCTGAAGCGCCATTTCTGCTCGATAAGAATGTTCTGGAGCCGCTAGATGCTTACATCACGCCCGACTTTGACTTAGCAGATTTTGAACCAAATTTGCTCGATCTGTTCCGCCATCAAGGTCAACTCTATGGCTTGCCAAAAGACTACTCGACGCTGGCGCTTTTCTACAATCAGCAAGCCTTTGCCGACGCTGGGATTCAGCAACCTCCCAGCACCTGGGATGAACTGATCACACTAGCCAAACAGCTCACGATTGACCGCAACCAGGATGGCCGAATTGATCAATACGGCTTTGGAGTCATGGCTGAACTACCGCGGCTGGGCTACGTGATCCGCGCCTATGGGGGTGAGATGGTGAATGCCAACGGCTATGCCGCCTATGGCTCTGAGGCTGCTGCTCAGGGGTTAGCCCAAATCGTGAACCCATACCGGTCGCAGGGAAGTTTTGTACAGCCAGCAGATGTGGGCAGCAGTTCGGGCAGCGAGCAGTTTGGGCAGGGCAAGGCCGCAATGGTGATTGAGGGCAACTGGGCAATTCCCTTTTTGCAAGACACGTTTCCCGATTTGGCCTTTGCCATCTCGGAGGTTCCGACCCTGAACCAGCAGCCCGGCACAATGGTATACACAGTGGCCTATGTGATGAACCGCCAGAGCCAGCACAAAGCCGAAGCTTGGCAATTGATCGCCTATTTAACTGGGAAGCAAGGCATGAAGGACTGGACTAGCAGCGGCTTTGCGTTGCCCACGCGCAAATCAGTCGCGGCCCAATTGCAGTATGACCGTGACCCACTGCGCTCCGCTTTGGTTGCTGGGGTCAATTACGCCACTCCCTGGCAGATTGGCTCCTATCCCAGTGCGGTAATGAATTCGTTTAACAATCAGTTTTTAAGCGCAATGTTGGGGCAACAGCCCTTACAGCAAGCCCTAGAGCAAGCACAGCAAGAGGCCAATGCCCAGATTCGAGCCGCAGAAGCGTCATGATAGTCGGTTTGATTCAAGCTTTTGGCCCGATGGTTAGCCTTTCCCACCTGTAGAAGTGATGCCTTCAATCAGATAGCGGTTGAAGAATGCATAAAGACCCAACACAGGTAGGGTAAAGATCATTGATGCGGCCATGATGTAGTTCCAGTAGCTGATGTAGTTACCTTTGAAAGTGTTTAATCCTAACGGCAGGGTAAACATCTCTGGGTCGAATAAGATCACAAGTGGCAGCAGAAAATTGTTCCAGCTTGCCATAAATACTAGGACTGCTTGAGTCGCTAAGGCTGGTTTCGCTAGCGGCAACACAATATGCCAAAAGGTAGCAACTTGGCCCAAACCATCGAGTGCTGCTGCCTCTTCTAGTTCGTGCGGAAAGCTGACGAAAAACTGCCGCATCAGAAAGATAAACGTAGCATTGACCATAACCGGCGCAATCATACCTTGATAGGAATTCAGCCAGCCTAAAGCTTTGAGAATCAGAAACGTAGGAATTAGCGTGACCTGGATTGGTACAGCCAGTATGGCTAAAATCAGAAAAAACCAAAACTGACGTCCGGGAAACCGCAACCGCGCCAAGGCATACCCTGCCATCGAGTTAAAGATTAGATTGAACAGCGTCACGCTAGCGGCAATGATTAGACTATTGAGTAACCAGCGCAAAAATAATGGTTCTTGTAGGAATACCTGGCGATAATTCTCTAAGGTAAATTGCTTAGGGATAAAGTTAAGCTCGCTGCTGATAATTTCTGAAAGCGGCTTAAACGAAGCAGATAATGCCCAAAGAAAAGGGATGAGTGTAATAATTGCATACGCTATTAGCAAACTGTAGAGCAACCCTTTAATCCAGATTGACTGCGTATTCATAATTTTTAAATCTAATATTGAGAGAATTTAGAACTTTGTTTCTAATAACATTAATGGATAAACGCTTGTTAGTGATAAGTTATTGAAGCTAGGTTATTAGAACTAAACAGAATCTTGATTGCTTTTGAACAACTGTCGTTGCAAAATTGTGGCTAGAATAATCAGCAGCATTAAGGCAATCGTAACCACAGCTGCATAGCCCAACTGCATATCTCGAAAGACGTATTGGTAGATCAATAGCACTATCGTTAACGTAGAATTATTAGGACCACCGGAGCCATTGGAGAAAATGTAAGCCTGATCAAACAGTTGAAATGTGCCGATTACACCCATTGTGACAATGAAAAAAGTGACTGGTTTCAGCAAGGGTAGCGTGATGTGGCTAAACTGCTCCCAGGCGCTGGCTCCATCAATTTGAGCAGCTTCGTAGAGCGAGCGTGGAATTTCTTGAAGAGCTGCCAAATAAATCACCATATAAAGCGGTGCGGTAGACCAAATATTCATAAGCATGATGCCTTTGAGGGCAACGTCAGGATCTCGCAGCCAGTTGTAGGTGGGCAAGTTCAGTAGGGCTAAGACTTGGTTCAATAAACCATTTGTGTTGTAGATCCACATAAAAATCAAGGTCAACACCGCAGAGGCCGTGACCGTTGGTAAAAAATAAATCACCCGCCATCCATTTTGCCCTTTGATGCCAGAATTGAGTGTGACCGCTAGCAGCAAAGCTAAGATGGTTTGGAGCGGTACCACGATAATCACGTATTCTGCTGTGTTCCTAAGCGCAATCCAAAAGCGATGGTCTTGCAGCAGCCGCGCAAAATTTCGCCAGCCGACAAATTCATAGCTTATTTCTCCCAAAAGCTGCACTTTATGAAAGCAGAGAAAGAGCGTATAGAAAATCGGCAGCACCATAAACACACCCAACACCAACAGGGCGGGTGCTAAAAACAGATAGCCATTGACCTTTTCGATATCGTTGGTCTTGAGCTTACTCAGCATAGCAATTTCAGGACAAATTTGAGATGCTGTAGCTCAATTTTGCCTCAATTTTGCCTCAAGTTTGTCTGGCAGGAGGTAGACCGTTGCTGAGAAAAGCTATGCTCGCGCGAGCACGATGCTGGCATTCCTTCGTCATAATCCTGACAGTGTGAGTTCCGCCCATATCTGTCTCCAAAGCCGTCCTATCGCCGTTCAGTAATTGCCGGAGTCAGAAGGCAGGTCTGGGCCTCAGAAGCAAGTTCGAACTATTGTTATTCGAACTATTGTTAGGTGTTAGGGCATTTTGCGCTCGGTTAGCCAGCGTTGGTATTGAGCTTGCAGTTCGGGGTCAGAAAAAGTTAGCTGAACTTGAGCATTGCTGAATTGAGGAAACTGCGTCAGCTTGTAAAGCACTTGATTGGCTAGATTAATTGGAATGGTTTGAGTTGTGGCTACTCCATTCACAGAGGTAGGGTCTCGTAACTCCACGCTGGAGAGGGTTGCATTCTCGCCATCCAGATCAACTAAGTCCTGATGCAAATCAATTGAAGCAAGCTGCTTTCGTTCGGGGTTAACTTGCTCAATAATCAGCCGCTCTCGCCGCACCGGCACTTCCACCATGCGGGTTTCAACTTCTTTACGGACAATCACCTCACCGACTTTACGCTTCTGGCGATTCACCACGAGCCGTTCTTCTAGTAATCGGACCGTTTCCTCGGCAGCAATTGCTGGCTGAGCTACAGGTTGGGCTACAGGTTGGGCTACAGGTTGAGTGGCCGGTTGAGCGACGGGTTGAACTGCTCGCTCGATCTGAGCCGGTGCAGTGGATTCCTGAATTGTCGTTGAGACAGGTGGAGTACCTGAAACCGCTGGGGCCTCTCTTCTAGCGACAGGCACCAACACATCTGCTTCCAATGGTAGAGATGCTTCTAAAGGAGGAGAGGCTTCTAACGCAGATACAGGCTCATATCGTGTTCCCGCTGCTGTTTGAGGGAGCTGATCGGCAGTAATTGTTCGCGCTGTATAGGCAGGTAGCTTCTCTACTTCTGCTTTGCTGATCCCCATCAGATACAAGCGCCGCTCTTTGGGCATCACTTGAAATCGAGATAAGGGCAGCAACACAGATTTACGTGACAACCAGGAACCAGTCTCCACTACTAGATAGTAAGAACGTTGAGCTTCGTCGATCAAAACATCAACGACTTTGCCAATCGAGTCCTGTTGCTCAGTAGAAACATCAAAACCAGCGATATCGGTTTCTCCGATTCCCTGGCGATACAGCGGATGGGTTGTTTTTAATCTTAAGAAATTCATAGGAAAAAACTAGGTATTACTATTGATGGGCTGACGGGCATTGGAAACAAGCATTTGTGTCCGATTTGGCGTCGAATGGGGAGCAGGTGCCAACGCCAACTGGTTAATCCAAATTGGTTTAACATTGACACCTGCTGATGGCGATGCAGTATTTCGCCTTTATTGCATTTGCTTTATGCACCCTTATGCATCTATTCCAGGTCCTTGCCTTCAAGGCTTTGGTTTAATGGCTTACTGCATCGGCTCATTAGTCAGCGTTACTAAGTTACGGAAGAAGCCGCCAGATCAGCAACACTCGCCAATGGACACCCCAATGGCTGGGCTAGTTTGCCTCATTTTTACTCACGGGTAAGGGGATTACCGTCTTTATCGATATCCAGACGCTCTTTGCGAATGGTTTCATCGGTTTCTACCGTATCCCGATCCACTTCTTTGCGCACCCGCACTTCCTCACGCACAAAGGCTTCCTTGCGGATATCAGGAGTCTCTTCGTAGACTTCCATGCGGACGACTTCTCCCTCTTGGAATGCGCCTGTACCAACGGTAGAAGCAACGTCAGTGTCTGTGGGATTGACCCGTTCAATGACTACCCGCTCTTTCTCAACCGGTACAGAGACATGCTGAGTTTCAGTTTCTACATGCTTACCGATAGCAACTTCACCAGTCTTGCGCCGAGTCTTGTCAGCAATCAGGCGCTCCTCATAGAGTCTGAGGGTTTGGTGATCCTGCTCGTTCAGGTTATATAGATCGGGATCATAGTCATAGCGATAGGAGCTACGGTCGTAGTTACGGCCTAGGTTGACGTCACGATTGACGGTCCGATCGGCGACTGGACGATCGCCAAGGGGTAGGGTAGTGTCATCAGTCATCCCAGGCGTTGCATCCAGCGAGGTAGGGCTTGCCATCGTGCCAGTTGTACCCGTCGTTGTGCCCATCGGGCGATAGACGCCGCGAACGCGCTCTTCGTAGTCGTAATCCAGCGCTGCGTTTGGATCGTACTCTGGCAAGTTCTCGACCTGTTCACGGGTCAAACCGTCAGCGTAAATGCGTTTATCGTTGTAATCGATACGGGCACGACCGATTGGTAGCAGCACTTTCTTGCCAAAAATCCAGGCTCCGGTATTGATTACCAAGTAGCGAAAACGACCTTCATCATCCACTAACAGATCATCAACCGAGCCAATTTTGTCGGTACCACTATAGAAGCTGTATCCCAAAACGTCATGATCGCCAAACTGATCGCGATAATCTGGATAAAACTCTCTAATTTTGTGCAATGGCATTTTATTCACCTCAATTCCTTGAGTTACAGTTCCCATGCTAGGAGTCCGCTTTCTGTCCACCATCTGTCTGCTGGGCTAGATGGCGCAATCTTTTGAGGGATCTCTTAGCTAGCTATAGCCTGACAACCTCTATCCCTAGAATCTGCTTTAGAACCTGTGTTTAGTAACTATCCAAACATGGCAGAGAAATGTTCACAAAACTAAACTTTTTCGCTTTCTTTTCTAGCTGCTGATACTCGCTGCCGATATTTGTTGGTTCTATATACGCTAATATTCGCTTCTTGCTTGGCTGGTCGCTTATTGGGCAATGGTTAATTTCTCTCTTAAGGCAGGTGTACTGCTGCTAACTCCTTTATATTGTTTGAACTATCAATTAAATTAGCCTCATTTTTTAACTTAGAAGCTTGTAGGAGTCGGTCAGCTATGACTTACACGAATGAACCTGTGAATCCGATCAACCGGGGAGCGGAGCGAATTGCCCCGGTGCCGGCTGTAGATTATCATGACCGGGTCCGTTGGGGTCCGATTCTGGCTGGATTGGTAACAGCAATTAGCTCGCAGCTCGTTCTGAGCGGTATTGGCGCAGCCATTGGTCTGACCACGCTAGCCAATTCGGGTGCTCCTCGTACCGATGCAGGAGCGGTTGGTTCGGCGGTTGGTATCTGGTCGATTATTAGTCTGCTGATCTCCTTATTCTTGGGTGGGTGGATCACGGCGCGCGCTTGTGGGCCAATGAATCGCAGTACAGCCTTGTTGAATGGGGCAATTTTGTGGGCCACAACGCTGGCGATCAGCGCCTGGTTACTCTCTAGCGGTGTTTCCGGTGCCTTTGGAATCGTGGCCTCCAATGCTGGCGAGATTATTAACCAGGCTCCTACGGGTGGTAATTTACCGGATACGCCACCAAACGTCACTGCCGATCAAGCTCGCGATATTGCTGGTAATGCTGCCACAGTGGGATGGTCGTTTGCGTTGGGATCGTTGTTGGGGTTAATCGCAGCCTTGGTGGGCGCTTCGGTAGGCACTCGTCATCCCCGCACCACTGTAACTCATACGGTTGTGGAACCCCATGCATAATGGATTCAAAATGGTTTGAAGCAAAATAAGTAGGCCAACCAAATCAAACGGTAGATGAGTGCGGGCAGCTTGCTCGCGCCAGCGGCGGCTGGCATTACGGATCTTCAAATTAATGACGTTGCTCTGCTTAAAGCAGTAAAAAAAGAGGCGTTCTTAACTGCGCCTCTTTCTAATTGATTTATGTAAAGTATGAGCGTCCCTTTACAATCCTTCTAGCGGTCTTTTCTCACTCTTTCAGTATGGCCTTCAGATCAGCCTTTAACGATAGCCATTGCGAATGGGTGTGCCACAGGGATAGGTCGCAACGGGTTGCAAATCCTGCTTGACAGCTTTTGCCACTTCAACGGTTGGCTGCTCTGGCTGTTGCAGTTTGGCTGCCAGGTAATCAAGCCGCAGCTTTTCCAGCAGTTCTTCGCGTCGGTCATATAATCGCTTCAGCGGACGAGGAGCACACTGGTCGATTACGTATGCTGTGATAATTGGCAGAGCGATGGTGCTGTCGGTATAGCAGACAATTGTGTTGGGCAGCTCTTCGGGGTCAACTTTGCCCCAGCTCACCGCCTCCGATGGAGTAGCACCAGATAGGCCGCCAGTATCGGGACGCGCGTCGGTAATTTGAATAAAGTAGTCGTGCCCCCGCTCTTCTAGGCCCAGTACCTCGTGGAGTTGAGGCTGGGTTTGCAGCAAGAAGTTTTTGGGGCTACCTCCGCCCAGAATCAACGCTGCACTCTTGCCTTCAACATCTGGAATACCCGATTCACGCGCCGCATAGGCCAGTGCCGCCGTTTCGTTCACATCAAGCGATGGATCGATTACCAGCTTATAGCCTTCTAGAGAAAGCGCTGCCACGTTCATGCCAATCGAGCTGTCTCCTGGAGATGAGGTGTAGATCGGTACACCACATTCATAGGCCGTCGAAAGCAGACAGGGATTTTTGACGCCGAGCTGTTTTTCGACCTCATGCACATACTTGCCTAACAGATAGTGAAACTCTGCTGTACCCATGCGCTTCTGAAACGGTTCTGCCTTGAGTAGCTCTCGAATAAAAGCATCGGTTTCCAGCAACACATCGTAGCCAAACACAATGTCGTAGATGCGAATCCGCCCTTCTTGACGCAGTTTTGTATCGTCAACAAAGGGATTACTGGCGTATAGCTCCAGACCCAAGCCATAGTGCATGTCGTGGTACAAGTTAGCCCCGGTGCTGATAATCCAGTCGATGAAACCGTGGCGGATTAGAGGTGACAGGGCTGAGACGCCAAAGCCAGCTGGGGTCAAGGCACCCGATAGGCTGAGGCCAACCGTAACTCCGGGCTGCATGACTTCGCGAGTCAGCAAATGGCAAATTTCCCGCAACCGGGCCGAATTGTAGGCAGTGAAATACCCGTCAATCAAATCCACCACGCTGATGTTGGCCGGCATGGGGGAGGGTGAAATTTGGCGACTAAGTAAAGACATGATTGCTCTCCTAAATGGTTGAAAAACATACGGAACGAACCAGTAAGTCATGAGTGATGATGAATGGGCATGAGAATGGCCATCCTGATGCCAGCCCAAAGCTAAACGATCTCAAACCGCACGATTTCAAGCTGTAGGGTTTCAAGCAACCACAGCACCGAATCAAGGCTGAAATCAATCACTTTCTGCTCGTACAGCCAGCAAAGTTTGGGGCCAATTGCCTGCAGGCAACCTATCCCCATCCCAATTCAGTTGGAAAAAACTCTGGTACACAGAGCACCTGATCGACCGAGTTTGCGAGGTTGCCTGCTTAGAGAGGCCGGTTGCTCAGAAAACTCAAACCACCTGCAAACCTACAGTTACAGATCGATCAGCGCATACTGGGTCCTTCACAACGATCTGCCCAGGAGAGCGCAGGATCGGCGAAGCGCCTACGCTGTAGTTTCATCTCCAGATACCACATGGAAAGCCAGGGGTGTCCAGTCAATGAAAAGTGTTTCAACGCCGTAAAACCTTAATGGAAGTGATGGACAAGATCAGTGTAACACCTACATCCCTTACCTCTTCAGAATAATCACGGAAATTCCTACTTCCTTCCTGCTTTGAGGTGATTTTTCAATTCAAAGTACCTTATAAGTATCTATAAGCAGGCTTGCCTGTTCTCCTAGCATTTGATCCTGGCAGCGGTTTAGGTTTCCTTCTACAAAACGTGAACAGGCGTGGGCCAAGTTTCCGTGCAGTATTACGATGGCTATAGTGCTGTCTGGGAGAAGGTCATGCAGTCGGTCATACAGTCAACAAGGTCAGAGCCATATCTCTGGGTACATTTGGCAGGGATTGCGGCAGTGCCCATTTTCCTGGAGCTGTGTTTGTTGGGTTTGAAAGCGGCTGAAACTAGCCTACCAGCAGGACTGGTATTTTTGCTGGTAGCGGTTATTGGCATCGGGCCGGTATTTTGGATGCAGTGGCAGCGGCCTTTCAATATTTTTAGCTTAGTTTTTCTGGCGCTCAAACCCAGTCAACTAACTGAAACCCAACGACGGATTCTAGGTCGATTCAAGACTCTACTGGGGAAAATCATCGCGGTTAGCGTGGCGATTGCGGCCCTGGCGATTTTGTGGCAGCTCAACCAATGGGTGCCGCTGGTGGTGATCAAGGCTACGCTGTTGCCCGCTGGCAGTTTCGGTGGGTTGATCTTAGCAGCTACTAGCTTTCTGCTCACGAATCTGTTTCTGCAAGTGCCAGCAAGTGTGCTGCCCGTGCTGCTGACTTCCGATCGGCTATTGGTTGCTACAGACCCCTATCCAGTCAAGGATATTGCTAGAGACTTTACGATGATTGGGTTTCAGGTCAAGCAAATTCTCCCGCCCCTGACTCCCAGGCTAAAGCCGGAAAAGGCCAATGCCGTTGCAGAATCGGTCGCAGAATCAGTTCCAGAATTGGCTAAAGAAACAGGAACGCCAGCTGTTACCCCAGAGCCTGTCTCACCAGATGTCCCTAGTCAAGAACCGCCTTCGGGCGATGCAGCACAGCCCGCCTCCCTGCAATCAGTCCCTCTGCAATCACTCCCTCTGCAATCAATTGAGGCGGAAGCAACGTTGCAGGAGAGTCAGTCCAAACCGCATCAGCCCACCTCGGCACAACTAGACGCAGACGCGCCCTCGCTGGCAGCAAATCCAGTCGAGGAGCCGCAACCGGTTGTACCAGAACTAGAGGACAGCCAATCCCAAGATTCACAACCTGTACCGTCAGAAACTCTGCCAGCCGATGTTATTCCTGAGGAGTTGTCTCAAGCTGGAACTGGGAGTGACCAACGTGAGGCAGATCCAACCAAAATTCAGCCTCAAATCCTCGAATCGTTAGATACTCAACTGATCGCTGACCAGCCAGCGGAACCGCCATCCCAACCCCAGGCAAAGCTGCAACCATCACCTCAATCCACTGATGATCCAGCTGCTGAACCACCTGTGAATTCAGCCTGTAATCCACCATCAAGCGTCACCGATACCGTCGTCACGATTATCACGATTCAACAGTCTATTTCGACCCCAGCCGTCGAGCCGCCAGCTCCAGAATCCCCACCTGATGCCAGTCCACTTCAGGAAAAGAACGTTACTGATACAGTGATTTGGATTGAGCCGCCCATTGACTAGATGCTGGTGGTTGAGCTGCGTAACGGTAGCACCTACCAGCGCCCTCCCTGCCTGCTAAAGAAGCGGGGAGGGTGCCCTAAAATGATATCAAGGATAGCCTCTGCTAACTCAGAGGCCTGGTTCTTTTTAGGTCCTGGCCCTCGCTCAGACAAATCACCGCTGTTAGTCCAGGTGACGAGTATCAGATCATGGATGGGTAAGTAGAGTACGGCTGACGAAAAGCCAGTTGTGTTGTCAATCTGTCCCCAAATTTCGCCCCAGCGGGTCATGACGTGGGAAATGCCAAGGCTATAGCTGCCGCTGTTCATTTCCGTTAAGACCAACATTTTGTCGCGAGAGCTTAGTTCTAACAAGGTATTTTCAAAGAACAGGGCCTGCAAGAAGCGAATTAAGTCTGGACCATTCGAGATCAGGGCATTGCCTCCAAGTCCCAGACCAGTATTGAGCAGTGGCTGGGTGACATTTTCAGCAGTGCCATCCCGATTCCAGTCCTGATAGCCTTGGGCAAAGGGTTGCTTAGAGCTGAACTCCACAAACGTATTTTTCAGCTCAAGCGGCTTGATGATGCGGCTTTGCAGCACCTCGGTCAGGGAACTGCCTGTTGCTTGCTCCAGGATCAATTGCAGCAGCAGGTAATTAGCCGTGGAATAGGAGAAGCTTCCTCTGGGTTTGCCCGATTCGCGGTCGGGCATGAAGTCGAGCAGTTCAGGGATACGCCAGCGATAGGCGGGGTCGGCTGCTACAGCTTGCCCGAATGAATCAGCTTCGAGATCAGGCAGACCACTGGTGTGGTTGAGCAATTGCCGAATCGTAATTGAGCGGCTTTGGGGAATCTGCTGATCCAGTTCGGCAGGCAACCAGTCGCTGAGTCGGTCATCTAGGTTCAGCACGCCCTCTTCGTGAAGCTGCAAGCAGACCACTGCCAGAAACATCTCACTCAAACGACCAAGTCGGAAGCGTTCGGTTGGCTGCATAGCAACTTGTTTTTCCAGATTCGCTTGGCCCGTTGCGCCCATCCAGGTTTGCTGAGCCGCAGAAACGACCAAAACAGCTCCTGGTAGCTCAGCAGCTTTAGCCGAGCGCTCTAGTGCTGTATGTAACTCGCTTTCGGTTTCTAGAGAAAACAGGGCCGGTTGAAAAGCGGGTTTAGAATCGGCAAACCAGTCCTGTAAGCGCGTTGCAATGCCTCGCTCTAAGGGAGTGGCCACCGAACCACTGCGGCACCCGGAACTCACCACCAGCGCAGCCAAACCAATACTAAACATCGAATTTAATCGAGGGCGTGCCATACCGTTGCTGCTGTCTCTCTTAAGAGCCTATCGGAATCGCTGGAGTTTCTCAATTTCAACCCTCCTGCGGGGTTAAGTAGAAAGCATGACCTCAGGATGGACTCAACCAGGCTGCAAAATCCCTTATGCTGGGCAACAGTGACAGGATTTTCTGGGTATGCCACCCCCCGCAGATTCACAAGTACCTATCATTAAGCCTAGCCCAACTGCTGATTTTCCACTCAGGTTGTCTCGCTCTACCTTACTGCTGCTGGCCTTTGGTAGCGGTGTGGGCATGGGGCTGGCTCCAGCTCCTGGCAATGCTTGGTTTCTAGCTTGGATCGCCCTAGCGCCACTCTGGGTACTGGTATACCACTCTGCAACTCCACTGCTGGCGGCCTTAGTTTGGGGCATTGGCTACCACGGGCTGGCCCTTTCCTGGATTCGCGACCTGCATCCCCTCACCTGGATGGGCGTCCCCTGGTTGGCCAGTTTGGCTATTACCGGATTCTGCTGGGCCTTTATTACCCTCTGGGGTGCTCTTTTAGTGGTGCTATGGGCTTGGCTACTGCGACGCTTGACGGGAATCGCCGGCAAATCACGGACGGACTGTACGGTTTGGTTTCGGATTTTATTGGGCGTTGCCCTCTGGTGTGGCCTAGAAGCGCTGTGGGGCCGAGGTGTGCTGTACTGGACTTCGCTTTCCTACACCCAGAGTCCCCATAATTTGGCGATTTTACATCTAGGACAGCTCTCCGGCCCACTCACCGTAACGGCGGTGATTTTGGCGTTTAACGGCATCTTGGCAGAAGCGTGGCTGCAATGGCAGCGGCAGGTAGTTTTAGCAGTTCGGCGCTTACTAATCACAGGACTAGCGCTGCTATTAGGCTTGCATTTAGTTGGATTTCTGCTCTACAGTCAACCGCTGGCCGATGCCACCGATTCAGCCCTCAAGGTAGGAATTGTGCAGGGTAATATTCCAACCCGGATCAAGCTGTTTGAGCAAGGTCTGCGCTTATCGTTAGAGAATTACGTCAAAGGTTACGAGCGTTTGGTCGCGGAAGGTGTCGATGCTGTACTCACTCCCGAAGGCGCAATGCCGTGGCTCTGGATTCAACAACCTGATGACAATCCGCTTTATCGGGCAATTGTAGAAAACGGTGTACCAGCTTGGATTGGCACGGTCGGCCTGCGGCAGGGCAGAGTTACCCAAACCTTGTTTAGCATTAGCGCTACAGGGGAACTAGTTGGGCGCTACGACAAAGTCAAGCTCGTGCCGCTGGGGGAATATATTCCGTTTGAATCGGTGCTGGGTGGCTTGATTAACCGACTCTCGCCGGTGGGAGCTTCGATGCTACCTGGAGAGGTAGATCAACGTCTGCAAACCCCCTTCGGTCAGGCCATTGCCGGAATTTGCTACGAATCGGCCTTTCCAGACCTGTTTCGGCATCAGGCAGCTAGCGGCGGTAGCTTTATTCTCACAGCCTCCAACAACGATCCCTACGGTCGCGCTATGATGGCCCAACACCATGCTCAGGATGTGATGCGGGCAGTTGAAACCAACCGCTGGGCGGTGCGAGCGACCAACACTGGTTTATCAGGCATTGTCGATCCCCACGGACACACCGCATGGCTGTCTCGCTTCCGCAGTTTTGAAATCCACGCCCACACCATCTACCGTCGCCAAACCCACACCTTCTACGTGCGCTGGGGCGACTGGTTAACCCCTGGACTGCTAGGACTCAGCAGCGCAATTTGGATCATCAGAGCACTGCGACGCAATTGAACCTGGATCAATCACATCCCGGCTTCTGCTCCTGACTCCTGCTCCTACCTATTCCCGCTCAATCCGATAGGTCTGAAACTGACCGAAGAGGCCAACGGTTTCAGCTCGATACGAGAGGGTCGGTACTGATAGCAAATTGCTTAAAAATGATGGCAGCAGATTCTGCGTCGAAAGGTTGGTGGTATAGGTGCTCCACAACAGAAAGTCTTGGCGCTCGGTGTTGTCGGCAATCAGGCGATTTAACAGCGCTTGCCCTTGTTCCCGTTCCAAAAGTTTGCACAGCTCGCGTACCGCATCATCCAGCTTGACGCATTCTTCTTCTTGCAGATGCTGGCTCAACCGCTGAGCTGCGTACTGGTTATAGCGTTCCTGATCTGGATTGGTGACAGCCATTGCTGCGCCGATGCCGACTAACGCTATTGCTGCTACATACCATCCAATCTTAGTTTTTTTCATAGCCTCGCCCAGTCAAACAATACAGCCTTAAATAGAATCGATATGGATTGAAATAGAAAATCAGCGACAGTTGCCTATGCAGTCAAAGAGTCCTCAACTGTGCCAAGAAACTATGCAAAAGCTCCACTGTTTGCCTCCTGGTTCTTTTCTCTAATTCGTCTCTAACAACAGGCTAACAAACCGAGTTTACGGAATCGGGTCAGCTAGCAGCAGTTGAAAAAATTGCTCTGGCAACCTGGTTCAAGTCAGTCAGGAGTGTTATAATAGGGGGTGCAATGGCGAGCGTAGCCAAGAGGTTAAGGCAGCGGATTGTGGTTCCGCCATTCGTGGGTTCGAGTCCCATCGTTCGCCCTGATTTCAGGGTTTGGGAAAAATGGCTTCCCTAACTGCTTCCCTAAAACCAAGCAAATAAAACCAAGCAAAATTGAATAATTCTCCCCTGTTCAGGCAATTGAGAGATAGGGGATGGCTCCCGTAGTCACAATTTCTATATGGGGTCGGTTTTTCCATGATTTAAAATCATGACTATCAACTTGAACTGCCATCCAACTCACTTTCATTTCCCATCGCAACAGTGTGGCGCGGCAGCAGGTCAAGCTTAGTGGGTTTTAACCCTACAAGTGAATGACACCAGTTTTGAGTACTGATGCAGAACACTTCGATCAGCAGCAGGCTGAAGTGAAGGGTGCGTAGGATAGCCCAATCACTGCCTGTGGAGATGGGATTCTGCTGATCTAGTGGCTGCCTCAGAAATCTCATGCTTCTTGAATTACACTTCTTATGTCTTTATCAGAAGGATGACCTTTAAACTGCTCATGGCTGTAAATCCACAGAGGTCTAATTCTCCTAGTTTCTTCATTCACTAAGTACATCGGCCTAATTTGTCCAGAAGCCCCTTGAGCAATTTTGAAAGCAATTTTATGGAATGTCCAACCTTCAGGTAGTCTTACCTTGCCCGGTAGCGGCTCTTCACGAGAATTGGAGGGATAGGGATGATCAAGTAATTCTTCTAAAATATTTGCAACTGCATCCATAAGTGCAGCTCTGTGGACCTTGCTGAGCTTTTTGAAGGACCGCTTAACGTTGTCAGTTTCTTCAAGTGAAAAGCGATTCGAGCCAACCACGTACCTCTCCTCGATTCACCGTCTTGGTGGGTTCTTCACTGAAAGCGTCCTGAAGAATCTGGATCATGACCGGTTCATAGGCTGGGTGTTCGCACTCGATCTCCTCCAGTTTTTCCTCGACCAACAGTCTCATATCCTCTAAAAGGATGGGTTCTGTAGAGGCGGCTTCTGGAGGTAAGTCCTTGCGAGCCTTTTTCCAAGGAAATTCTAAATGGGTCATATCACTGAGGTAGTAGGCGTGATACTGACCAAAAAATAGCCAGGTTTCCTCCAGTAGCTTTTGCGCTTCGCTCGGAATTCTGTTCACAATGTCTTAGGAGGGACCGGCAACTGCTTGGCTTCAAAATCACTGTAGAGTCTATAGGCAGAGTCTATAGGCAGGTGGGCAAACTGGACCATAACGCCACGCCTGAATTTCATCATCAAACAGCGGCTCACCATAGAGGGCGAGGTGAAGACTCTGAGCATAGTACAAAAGCCTCTGAAGCTTCATATTAGTCATTAAAGCTTCTCTGCCATCCTCATATGCTCTAACGATGAAGTATTGCGCAACATCCTTACAATCAGCTATAGCCATAAACACACCGATTGCAGATTCAAAATTGGCCTACAGTAAATACCAGACAGGAATTACCCTGATATTACCAGGGTACTCTACAAAGCTTTGTTGAGGTTGAAGCCTCTCAATCAGCTTTTGTACAATATTTCGAATCGTTACCATTTATTATTCTTCTAAAATTCCAACCAAAATCTTGATTAGGTCTACCACATCATCTGGTATGGTGTAAGATGTAATATCCTGTGTAATAGTATGAGTCGTACTGTTCAACAGTCCAAACATCCAGACATTGCCAATTGTGACAGCGCCATAAATCGGAGTGGGAGCATCATCCAGCATTGCTAGTGCAATCATTTCAACGGCCAGTTAGGTGAATCCCCGCGCCAGATCATCGCGTTTTGCCTCCACGACAACTAAGCTGTAATTTGCTCGGATCAGGTAATCTAGGTTGCCCTGAAGCTGATGATTCACTTTCAAGGGATACTCAATCCGGAGAACCTGCTGAGAGAGTACTGCAACCCGCGCTAAGATGGGTGCTACAAGAATTTCACGCTTTGCTGCTTCACTAGTAAGCCGCACAAAGGGAAGGGTATCTTCAAGCTGTTGCTGAAATTCTGGCAAGCCGGGTAGGGGGCGATTGGTTTTGGGAAGTGGTAATCGGACTTGTTGCAGGGTATAGCCAAACTCTGCAATCACTTCATCTGTATCATTGGGCAGTTCAAAGTAGGAGCGAAACGATCGGTAAGGAGTGAGGGGTGAGGGGTGAGGGGTGAGGGGTGAGGGGTGAGGGTGTTGACTATAAAGCGCTCGGGTTAGTAATGTTCCTCCCAACTACCGCTTTTCCCGCATGGAGTTACTACTTCAATCTTCTCTATTATTTTTCTAACATCTGTGTTAACTGGTCTGCACTGAGCGAACGAATTAAACTGAACTGAAAGGGTGGATCACCTAATGTTTGGATGTTGAATGGCTCTAGATACCGCTCATATTCGGTTCGATCTGCCAGATAGAGCTGCAAGAATGCTAGCAGTAACGCTCTGACATTGCTGCGAAACAGCGTAATCTCTTCTTCAAGCTGTTGGGGATCTAGCGATGGAGACAGAATCCGGTTGATCATAGCCGTCAACTGAGGAATATGCGCTCCGCCTCTGGCTAACAGCAAATATTTTTGAGGAGCAGTCAGCCAGGTAAAGGAATGGGCTTGTTCCGGCACAATCGGGGCAGCCGGATCATAACCACTCGCGCCAATTACGACCGGAATTTGTACTTGGCTTAACCCCTGTGGCCCAAAAATGCTGGCGTTCACTGGGTTGAAGGCAATGATGAAATTTACCCGCTCATCTTGCAACCCCTGGGTGAGCTGCTGGACTGCCGTGGAAGAAGATTCTAGCTCTAGCGCTCGGCATTGCAACAGCAGAGAAGGATTGAGAAAATCAATAAAACTATCTTGCTGGCAATCTTGGCGGAGATGGGCAAAATCGACAGTTGCTCCCCCCAGGACCAAGACTGTATAGCCCCCAAACGAATGGCCAGCGGCGGCAACTTGCTCTAGATTTAAGCGTCCCTGCCACTCGGATTGATTGCGCTGCTCTAGCTGGTCGAGCAGGAAACTAATGTCTAGCGGACGGTCGATAAATTCCCTGACGTGGAATACCTCAGAAGCTCTTCCAGCTAAAACCGCCTGCTGCAAATCATGATTGCTGCCAATATGTTCGGGCAGAGCAACGGCAAAGCCATAACTGGCAATATGTTCAGCAACATCAGCAAAATCGGCTCGGCTCGATCCCAACCCATGGGATAACACAATCACTGGTACTGAGGCTGGAACCGAACTAGAGGTTTGTGGTAAGTACAGATCAACCGGATAGGTGCGATTGCGGCGTTTGTCTTCTAGAATCAGAGTCTGTTTGGAAAATTGAACTCCTCCAGGTTGACGGAGATCTGGAATATCTGTCGGTTCGATCGCTGATGCCGATTCACTCTGCCGGGCCAGTTGCTCAATTCCGGTAATTACCGCGTTCGTTTCCTGAAAAAACGCTTCGCCCTGTCGTAATGCATTCAGCGCTACTCGCAGGTCAATCCGCATAGCCTGAGTTGGAAACTGGTGCAATACATCGATCAGGGTAAAGCCGCCAGGTTGAGCTGCTGCCAAAATCAGGGCCGATCGCAAGGCATGTAGACCGTTTTGACGTTTGCCGGTTTGGATCAAGTTGCCCACATAGCCTAGCGCTTTTTCTCCCATTGGTTCATAAAAGCTTTGGGAAACCACGACCGGACTGAGCTGATGAGAGGTTCTGAGGGCTGTGCGGAACTCTTCTTGCACTTCGGGTGTGAGAAACTCCAGGAAAAAGGTGAGATCGGAATGAACGGTGCCATCTTCGGCATAGGCTTCGAGGGAAGCAACCGCAACCGAGCGCTCAAACAGGCCATAGCTAAAATGGACGGTTTCTGCCGCTTGACCAGGAAGGGGGAGGGATATAGTGCAGACAAATCCTAACAGAGTCTGTAACCCAAACCGCTTTAGTTTGCGGGTTTGATTGAAACGCGGGAGCCAAAATGAGTCTGAAGCAGGAAAATGCATAGAGGGGAACATTTCGAGTAGGGAATCAGCCTACCATAAATAGTGTAGGGTGAAAAAATAGTGTAGGGTGAAAGGCCGAGGATAAAAAACTGATTGATCGATTCATACGCGATAATTAAGACCCTGCATAAACTTGCCTGCTTGTTTTGCTCCTCTCTTCCAGTTGTGGATCGTTTTTGGAACGGTTTCGGATCGCTGCTGTCGTTACCGTAGGTGCAGATACGTAAAGCTGCATCGCAGGAGAACGACCATGTTGCAATACAGAAATAATCTGCCCCAATTATCGAGCGATCTATTTCTCACAGACGGTGGAATTGAAACGACGCTGATCTTTCGCGAAGGTTTGGATTTACCTGATTTCGCCGCCTTCGATTTGTTGAGGCATGAGGGCGGTTATCAAGCGTTGAAAACCTACTTTCGCACCTATGCTAGCTTGGCTAGAAACTATCAAGTGGGGTTGGTTTTAGAGAGTGCAACCTGGCGAGCCAACCCAGATTGGGGTACAAAACTAGGCTACTCCAGCACTGCCCTAGCCGAGATGAACCGTAAGGCCATTGCCCTTTTGCACGAAATTCGCCAGGACTATGAAACCGAGCAGAGTCGGATGGTGATTAGTGGTTGCCTTGGTCCCCGTGGGGATGGTTATATTCCCGCAGAAGCGATGACCGTAGAAGCTGCCGCAGAGTATCACCGCCCCCAAATTGAAACATTCCGGGATGCCGATGCTGACCTCGTGACGGCGATTACCATGAATTATGTAGAAGAAGCGATTGGCATTGCTCGTGCTGCTCAATCGGTTAGTATGCCCGTCGTCATTTCCTTTACCGTGGAAACCGATGGCAAATTACCCACTGGGCAGACCTTAAAGGCAGCGATTGAACAGGTTGAACAAGCCACGAACCAGTTCCCGGCCTACTACATGATCAACTGTGCCCATCCCACCCATTTCGCTACTACGTTAGTACCGGGTGAAGCTTGGACTGAAAGAATTCGTGGCCTGCGCGCCAATGCATCCGCCAAAAGCCATGCCGAACTCAACGAGTCGGAAACCCTAGACGACGGCAACCCAGATGAACTCGGCAGCCAGTATCGAGCGTTGCGCAACCGATTCCCCCATCTGACGGTGCTAGGCGGCTGTTGTGGTACCGATCACCGCCATGTCGAAGCAATCTGCCAAGCGTGTCTGCCAGTTGCCTGGGCATCGCTGGTCAATCCAGTACTGACTCTTTTATAGGCCCGTATACAAAAACGTTTCTGATTTTTCTGACTGCAAGTCAGTATATGGTTACAGGAGAATTATGACAGCGACAACAATAGCGAAGTATAGCTATGCAGACATTCTGAAGGATGCAGCCAAGATCAACTGGCAGGTAAAAGATTTAATCGGTGCTGATAAACCGTTGGATTTTAGCAAACCTTTTTTGCCGGAAGCACTGGCCCATACCCGCGCCATTACTTGCCTAACAGCCGATGAGCAATTGGTCCTGAATCATATCCGCGGTAATAGCTATCTGCATCTATTTGGTTTGGTTGAAGAGTTCATTTTGCCTTTGGTTGTGGAGCATGTGCAATCCATTGGATGTGTCAACATTGAAGCGACCCAGGCTTACCTCGGTTTTGCTGAGGAAGAAAGCAAGCATATTCATCTGTTTCGCCAGTTTGCAGCGGCATTTGCAGCCGGGTTTGGGCATCGCTGTGAGGTAATTGGACCTGCGTCAGCGATTGCGGATTTTGTTCTACAGCATAGCCCGTTGGGAGTGGCATTAGTCACCCTGCATATCGAATGGATGACACAGCGGCATTTTTTGGATAGCGTGCGGAACCATCAGGGCGAACCACTCGATCCGCAGTTTTGTAGTTTGCTGAAACACCATTGGCAAGAAGAAGCCCAACATGCTCGTTTAGATACATTAATGGTGCAAGATTTAGCCCGCACTCTAGATACAGCAGCCATCGCAGCGGCAGTGGATGATTATATTGCAATTATTCAGTACCTGAATGAAGGGTTGAAAACTCAGGTACAGCTTGATCTAATCAGCCTGGAGCGGGCCATCGGACGGAACTTAACCGCAACTGATTTCTCTGACTGCAAGTCAGCACGTCACGAAATCCAGCAGATTCAGGAAAAATCTTACCAAAAGGTATTCCTTAGCTCTGGTATGACTCATCCGAATTTTGTTGAAAGCGTACAAGCGTTAAGCAGAGAAGGATTTGCCAAAATCTCAGCAATTGCAGCCCAGTTTTCCTAACGTAAGTGCTGATAAAAAATCGCGTCACCGTATTTGTGCCCCTCAACCAAATGATTCCAGTTCAATTGTTTCATTTCTACTAATCAAGGAGTTCAACCGTGAGTACACAACAGCAATACTCTATCAACGAACAATCCATTAACGGCGTTGTACCCAGTGCATTAAATGAGCTGATCGATTCCGTTGCACAAGACGCTAATCAAGGTCAATTAGCGTTTCAGGCAACCACAGCTTGGGTTGATGGGACCCGCTCGCAGACCCAGATCAAGTCCTTTGAGTGGGCGGGCCAATCCTATGCGCGTGACTTTACTTTGACGATCGACGAGCCGGAAGAATGGGGAGGGACCAATATGGGACCCAATCCGCAGGAAGTGCTATTGTCGGCTTTGAATGCTTGCCTGATGGCAACGTTTGTGAATCTATGCTCGCTGCAGGGCATCAAACTAGAAAAAGTAGAAATCACCAGCATTGGCAAACTTGATCTGCGTGGCTTCTTTGGATTAGATGAAACCATTTCAGCCGGTTATCAAGATTTGAGTTGGCAATTAAATGTCAAGGGAAATGCTACCCCGGAACAATTTCAGCAGGTCTATGAGGCAACAATGGCTGCCTCTCCTAACCTGTGGAATTTAGCCCATCCGGTGCCGATCAAGCCTGAGTTACGGGTTTTGTGATCTCTGAGGTATTCCTCAACTCTTTCAATCACTTCTGGACAGCTAGGCTAGGAGTAGCCATGAATTACATACGGCTGATAACAACCTCTGTTGCTATCTTTATCTTTGCTCTGCTTTGGAATGGGCTAATTCACGCTGTGGTTCTCCAAGATGCGAATGCTGCCCTAGTGAACGTGGCTCGGCCTGCCGCTGAACGCAACATGGGATTAGCACTTCTCTTAACCGCTGGATTGGCTTTCCTGTTTGTTTGGAGCTATGCGTATACAGCTCAACACGGCACATTGCGCGAAGGCATGGCTCATGGTTTATTCTTTGCCGTTCTTGCAGGATTTCTAGTGAATTTGAATCAATATATACTGTATCCGTTACCCGCATCTTTAGTGATGAAGTGGTTTGTCTCAGGACTAGTGGAATTCTGTATCTATGGCGTCCTGGCAAGTTGGCTCTATCCGATCAAAAGGATAACTGCTCATTCTGAACGCTATTAAGCATATGCTTTAGGAGAAGTATGATTCTATGAATCTTGCAGCTAACATGAAAATCCAATTTCGCCCTGCTCAAAAATCAGATTGTCGAGTAATCGCGTCTCTCTACAGTATTTCTTCCGATGGCGTTGCGGATTATATTTGGACAAAATTGGCTCAGCCGGGTGAAAACATTTTGGATGTAGGACAACGACGCTATGAACGGGAGAATTCCCTATTTAGCTATCAAAACTGTACCTTGGTAACGCTAAGCCAGGATGATGCAGAAACAATTGTCGGAATGGTAGTTGCATTCCCCATGATTGTCGATGAGGCGGCAGAACCAGAAGATGATCCGGTACTAGCCCCCTACAGCAAGCTCGAAGAAAATAATAGCTATTACATCTGTGGCATTGCCCTGTTCCCAGACTATCGCAATCATGGCATTGGCACTCAGTTGATGCGGAAGGCAGAAGTTGACGCTGTTGCCAAAGGTTTGACCAAATTGAGCCTGATTGTTTTTGAGCAGAACGTTGCTGCCAAGCGGCTGTACGAACGTCTGGGCTATCACGAAGTTGCGCGTGAGCCAATCGTGCTGCATCCGTTAATCCACTACTCAGGTGATGCTGTTCTAATGGTGAAAGAGATACAGCCTTTTTCAGGCTAATGAAGATACGAAAAACGGGGTACAGGGGCACTGCCCCTGCGTGGGGGCTTCCGCTCCACACACCCCCTACACCTCACATGAGTGAAAAACGCTGTAGGATAAGCTATATGTTTTTCGGTCTAGATGGCAATGTACTCGGAATTGGATGCTTGCAAGCAAGCCGCAGAGAATAAAAGAATTATTCGGGAATTTGTTGCGGCAATCAATCATCAAGACTGGGAAAAACTGGCTCAGGTCGTGAGTCCTGACTTTGTTCGGCATAGCTCGGCGGCTGGCCAGCCCGGAATCAAGAGCCGTGAGGATCTGATTAAATTTTTGTCTAACGAATTCACCATCTTTCCTGACGCTCACGAAACCATCGAAGACTTGATTGCAGAAGGGCAAAAAGTGGCGGCTCGTCAGCGGTTTACTGGCACCCAAACGGGACCAATGGGGCTGTTTCCTGCCTCTGGAAAACGAATGACAGCCACCTATCTTGCCATCTATCGCTTGGAAGCAGGCCGTATTGTTGAAGCCTGGGCCGAGTGGGACAACCTGAATGGATTAATCCAACTAGAACATTATGTTGTTCCCTCTCAGGCTATTGCGGTACCAGAACATACCGATGAACATAGTAATAAACATGAAGGTATAGCTGATTGAACACAGAGTTGTTGACAAAGTTATCGACGCAACGATTTGGGTAAGAGTGGAAAGGGCATTGCTGCCGATTCGGGCGCTAGCGTGGCATCAAACCGGCTATTGACAATACTATTGGGCCGCCAAGGCGGGCACCAGTAGAGGTCTTGATAAACCGTGGGATAGGGGTTTTCTTCTGCAAAGTTGCGAAATTGCACCACTCCCAGGTTACTTTCTCCCACCACTTCTTCGCCTTCTTGCAGCCAGCGATTACACCAAAGCCAGCGCAGCCAAGCTAAGAGGGGTGAACCACCTGTTTTCCGAAACTTTCCGAGCTTCAGCCATGCCAAATTTTTACCCCAAGCAGGATAGCGTGCCGGTTGGCGTTTGATCCATTCGATCCGGTAGTGCCAGTCGGGTAGGGAGCGGGAATCGCGGGCGGCAATGGTCCAATTCACGATGGGGTTGCCGCTTGTGGGGTGCAACTGTCGAATCAGGGGCGGCGGTACTGGCCGTAGTTTCAGCCATCGCACTAAACCGGAGATCGATTGCAGCTCCCACAGTTCAGGCGTGTGGTTCCATCCTACCCATTCTTGCGGTGGCTCAGGGGCAATTGACTTGAGTTTGGTTTGAATAATTTGAGTTTTGAATTCGGCATTTTTGAAGGCGCTAGCCGTGAGCTGCACTAGCACCTGCGCTTTGGTTTTCTCTTCGGGATGACGGGTCCAGTAGCTGAGCCGCGCCGCAAAGCCATAGTGAATATCGCCGGACAGAACCACCACCCGATCGCGGGTTTCAAACAGGGCTGCTAACAGTTCTGACAATGCCTCTTTGTGCAGATTCCAAGCGTCACCCACGTCAAAACTAAATACTTTACCGTTGCGTAAACTCCACTGTTGCGCCCAGTCGATAATTCGCAGGTGAATCAAATTCGTTGGCGCGATCACGAGGGTTTGGAGATTATGCGCTTGGGATTGCTGCAATGGGCCACGGATCTGCTGATCAAAGGCGGAGGGGCACAGCAGCATCGGGGGAGCAATATTGTCTTCTGCAATCGGGTAGCCGCGCCAGGTGCGGGTGTCGAGTACGACAACTTCATGGCAATCGCTGCGAATCGTGTAGTGCCACTGCAACGCATTGGGGTGGTGATCGAGAATCCAAACTTGCCGATCACGCCTGAATTTGGGTTGGTTGGAGCGGTCTAAGTCGGGGATACCTAGCAAGCGGGCAAGCGTGGCAGCAGCGGATTGATCGGTCCCCTGCGAGGCAGACCAAGCTTGAGCGGCTAGCAGCAACTGTTCACCTCTGGTGCCGGGTGCAAACTGTTCTGGCGTATTGCCCCAGGCTTGAGCAATGGCATAGGCCAACAGCCCGTTTTGGACGGCGCGTCTGCCCAATGGTTTTCCTAATACCCGCAGACACCAAGTTTGATTCAGATACCAGTCGTCGCTGATGTCGTGATCGTCAAAGATCATGTAGGTGGGAATATTGGCAATAGCGCGGCGCACTTTCCAGAGCGAATGCCAAAAGGCTCGCAGCGTCGCTACTTCCTGGTCCCAGATGCGAATGCGTTTGGCATCCCGATACAGTTCGTGACCTTCAGGCACTTCATTCCACAGCACAGGCGACCAGGCAAACAGATAGGCAGTGCTGTATTCACCCAAACTGAGCAGATGGCTGTTGGTGTGATCTGGTTTGTTGTACAAGCCAGCCGTGAAGCCCGCCAAATTTTCGGCCACGCTGGTGCGCTCTCCCGGCGGCAGGTGTTTGGCTTTCAGAGGCGGAATCGTAGGAGTGGGAGTGGGATAAATCGGCAGTTCTTCTTCCCAACCCAGCAGGGTATCCCCCGCATCGGTGAGGGCAAACAGCCAGGGATCGGCCACATCATCACCGTAGATTTGGTCGCCGGTAAAAAAGAGCTGATGCGGTCGTTGCTGAGGAAAGCGGGCCGACTGTTCGAGCAGGTCATCCACAATTGGCAGGGCATCGATGCCGCCTCCGTGGGTTTTGCGACAAGAGCCGTGAATGAGCTTTAGTTCGTTGATGTCTTGCGGCGGCAGCAGAAAGGTGGGCAACTGATGCTCGAAATAGCTAATCGGTACTGCTGGCTTATGCTCGGTGTTGAGGGCTTGCTGGAGGGTAAGCGGTTCGCGGTCTGGATCGGTTTGAAAGCTCAGGTCATAGGCGTAAATCTGTCCCGATTGCAGCGGTTGATTCGCATCTGACTTAGCCGTAACTGCGACCACATGCAGATGTTCACCCAGCGCGATGGTGGACCGTTCTTCGGCCATGACTACCGAACCAATCACCAGCCCATTACCGTATTCAGTGGCATACACCCGCAGTGTCACCTGACAGGCTCGGCGCAGGGCCAGCCAAACCGTTACCGTGGTGGATTCCGTCCGACGCAGAATCGGTCCGGCCAAAATTAAAGGCAATTGATGTAGCCGTTGTTGTAACGGAATCCAAGGCATAGACTTACTAGGGAAACGTACTTCCTTAGCTTAGGCTAATTTGACCAGCGGTAATTCTGCCAGAATAGAGGCAAGCGCTTGAGGGGAATCGCCCGTGACCCAAAGTCTGGATCCGCTTGTTATCACTCCCTTTCCCGACCATACGCAACTGCCAGAGTCGGATGGTACGTTTGTGAAGAATTTTCAGGAGCATCCTCAGAGTTTACTGTTAACAGATTCGCTTGGCCCGGTTTTAGAGCGGCTGCATCCCAACGGAAACTATGTAATTGGGCAAGACTGCGGCATCTATTGGCGGCAGACCGATCCGCCTGAGAGGGGAGCTGAGGCACCGGACTGGTTTTATGTGGCGGATGTACCGGCCACGCTAGACGGACAGTTTCGGCGTTCTTATGTACTGTGGCGAGAATTCATTGCTCCTTTGGTTGCTTTGGAGTTTGCCAGCGGTGATGGTTCAGAAGAACGGGACCGCACGCCGCTGCGGATCGATCAACCTAATTGCAAACCTGGAAAGTTCTGGGTTTATGAACGAATTATTCGGATTCCCTTTTACGGCATTTTCGAGGTTAACACCGGCAAGCTAGAGGTTTACCATTTGGTTGATGGCGCTTACCAGCCAATGGTCGCCACTGCTCAAGGCCGCTATCCGATTCTGCCACTAGGGGTGGAATTGGGCGTATGGTACGGCAGCTACCACAACCAAACTCGGCTCTGGCTGCGCTGGTGGGATACTAAAGGTAATCTTCTATTAATTGGTAGCGAACGGGCCGCACAAGCCGAGGCTAAATTAGCGCAGATGCAGCAAGAGGCAGAGCAGACACAGCGAAATGCCATTAGCCGTTTACTCGCAATGGGCTTGAGTGTAGAGCAGGTGGCTGATGTCTTAGGTGTATCCATAGAAGAAATCGAACCCTAATAGAAAACATATGTCCCACCTCGAACTAGAAGGGCTGTATTTCTAGCATCGCCTGTGGGACTTTCTTTTCAAGAATTTAGTTAATTTAGTTGCACATCACGTTAAATAAGTCAAAAAGTATCGCTTTGATACAGATATTTAGCACAAATAATTCTAAAAGTGAATCAGCGATTCACTCCAAGACTGAATCAGTTATTATGATCTGTCATCCCGATTACGTAGTGGGAGAACGGTCTTGGACTATCGCTTCAAATCTAAAAAACTAGAAGCACTGTTCACCTTACTTTGCAGAGTCGAAAATTGAGGGCTTTGCGAAAAAGCAGGGACGGTATCCAGGCATTATTCTAGGCCCGCAGATAAACCCATCCTCAAAGTCGAGCGCAGAGCAGGAGCCACGAGTAGTGCCCTCTGGCTCTGTGCCAATGCCATTGTGTCGCCATTGAGCATTGACAAAGAAACCACGCTTCAGCAGATCCTCCTCGGTGCTGCCTCAAAGTGCCCAATGCGATAAAGAGTTTAATCAGCTTTTTAGATCACTGATTTCCTAAAAACTTGATTAGCCAAAATACTGATAATTCGCCATTTCAGTAATTTGACATTCTGACATTCTGACATTCTGACATTCTGACCCCAACGAGTTTCAGGGTGTCACATGGCAGAGCAGAAAGAGCAAAAACGTGGCCGAGGCAGGCCAAAGGGAAAAACCTCAGATCCAAACTACACAACCCTAACAACTTATATCAAAGTAAAAACATATAAAAACTCCCCCAACCTCCTGAGGAAGCTGAGGGAGAACCACCAGATTTAATTGGTCTTAAATGCAGTCAGGAGGGCGAATACCGCTCCTGTCCTTAGGCTTCGCGCTTGTAGGGCACCACATCATCTCCGAAGTAGCGGGCGTATTCGGCACTGTCCACGAGGGCAGTAACCGCTGCATTGAGGCCACCTGAGGCCAGCAACTGCTCATACTGATCCACTTCTGAGTTAGACGGAATGCGTCCCAACAGGTGGCGGAATAGCAACTCGACCACCTTAGCGCTGGGGTAGGGCGTGTAGTAGCGTCGGGCATAGACCGCCGAAGTCGCCAACGCTTTCACACAGTCCCGTACCGAGAGGTCGCCGCCGTAGAATTTGGCTTCTACATCAAGGCAGCGCACCTCGTCGGGAATCACATCACCCACCTCATCCATCACCTGAGCATAGAGGGCATGAAGCACCTGTTGCTTTTCAGACTGGCTGCTGTAGGGCAGCAGACGATAGATGCGGCAAGGTTTACGGCGTAGGTCAAGGGCAAGGGGCGAGCTGGAAGAACGACCCAATTCAACCAGCTCATTCGGCTTTTTTGCGTCTGCCAGGGCTTGGCTCATCAACGGCATTTTGCTGATGTCCATGCGCGACTTCACCGGTTCAAAGCTGGGAACGACCACATCTTTGTTCTGCTTTGTCAACTGGTTGTACAGCCGGTTGGTGTTCGGGAAGTTGGCCGCTGGCAGGGTGGGGAAGCGCCGGTAAGGCACCGTATCCTCACCGAAGTACTGGGCATACTCAGGCGTGCCGGTCATGGCGCGAATAAACGCCTCCAAGCCTTGAGATGCCAGGATTTGGTTGTACTTGCGAATCTCCGCCTGATCCTGCGGTGCCCGTCCCAGGAAGTGCTTGGTACCCAGTTCAATCACCTTGGTGTTCGGATAGGGCGTGTAGAACTCTTTGATATAGAGGCTAGACGTGCCCAATCCTTCAATGAACTCCTTCACGGTGATTTCCCCATTCGCCAGCTTACTTTCGAGGGTGCTGAACTCGTTTGTGATGATGTAGGGTTCAATGTCACGCTCGAAGATCTGCCGGTAGGCAGCGCGGGTCACGTTCTTCACGTCGGTGGGGGCCAACGTTGTCAGCTTGAAGATCTTGGTCTGCTCGCGCTTGCGGTTGACACCTTGGTTGACGCGGAATTCCACATCTGGCGTTGTGCGGCTTTCCGTCACCATTCCCAGCTCCATAAAGCGCGGGGTTTCTGCAACTTCAACCTTGCTGCTCTTGTCAACAATGCTGCCAATCCGGTTCGTGCGCAGCGCCACACCGCCCGGAGTCAGATAGCGCTCATAGGGCACCGTATCTTCGCCAAAGGTTTGGCTGTACTCCATGCTGTCGATAATCGCATCCACCACGGCATAGAAACCTTTCTTGGCCGCAAGATCGAAGTAGGCATTGATCTCCTGCCGACCGTAGGTGGGACGACCGAGCAGCCGCCGGTGGATGTACTCAATTGCCTTCACCACATAGAGCGGCGTCCAGTACATCTTACGGAACACATCCGACTTGGCCAGCGCCCGCACAAACTCGCGCACGGTGATTTCGCCGTTCTCCAGCTTGATTTCGGCCACCGTCTGCCGCTGACCGGAATACACCTCCCGGCCAAACACTTGCAGATAAGTTGCCCGGATCACCGCTTGGGTCGAGCTTTCCGAGAACTTGGTACTAATGCCGCGGGTATCGGAACCGGAGAACCGGCTGGTGCTGAACAAGCTGGTATTGGCTGGCAGGCCCGTAAAGCTAGGCAACTGATCCAGCTTGAACACCTTTGGACCGAGGGAACCAGGAGCCACACCGCGGGCACCAGGATTGCTGACCTGGTTGTTGATGCCCGGACCGCGAGCGATCAGGATGCGGCGAGTATCCTTGTTGAAGAAGGCCGGACTGGCGCTGGGGTTGCGGGTTTCTTTCGGGAAGATCGCCCCAAACTGAATTTCCAGCGGATCGTTGCCAGAGCCATACACATGCTGATCAGGCAGTGGCTGATTGTAGCGGGCAAAGGTGGTGATGAAGTGGGGCACCTTGCGGAACGGTGCACTGTAGTTAAACAGGTCGATTTGGGGACCCCAGTTGCGGCACTCTTGCGCCTCTTGGCCCAGACCGCGCAGGTAGGGAACTGTTTCTTCGCCAAAGTAGTCCGAGTATTCGCTCGAATCGACCAGGGCATCAACCAGCTTGGATAGACCACCCTTAGTGACAATATCGAAGTAGCGTGAGAACTCTTCCTGCGAGCTAGGACCGCGACCCAGGAAGTGCCGGAAGGCCAGTTCCACTACCCGGCTGTTGCAGTAGGGTTCGTAGAAGTTCTTGCGGTACAGGGGCGATTTACCCAAGCGACGGATGAACTCCTTCATCGAGATGTCGCCGTTCTTCACCTTCGACTCCAGATCGGAGATGGATAGCGAATAGGCGCGAGTAATGTCCCGCTCAAACACCTGCCGATAGGCTGCCTTGACAACATCGTTCTTTTCCGTTGCCGACAGACCGGACTTCATCACAAACTTGGGACGGCGCTCCGCGGCGCTGAAATAGATCTGGGGCAATTCCAGACCCTGTACATCCATGGATGGCCGTTGCCGCAATTTGTTGGCGGGTGTGGGTGCCCGGAACTCGTTCAGCAGCACCTCAAAGTACTGGTTAACAATTTCCGCAGCTTCCAGATCTTGGCGGAAGTAGTTGAGTGAAGCAGCCCGCATTTCTTGCAGCGCTACAATCGTGGCTTCGCCAGAGCAGGCATTCTCGATGATTTCCCGCAGCCCCCGCACGTTCACCACCAGGATGTTGGGATCGCCCGCCACAATCGCATAGGTCGTGTAGCGGAGAAACCAGCTCAGGTCACGCAGCGATTTCTGCATGTTGCGGGGACCATAGCGGGCCACGTTAATCGGACGGAAGCCAGCCGGAACGGGACCACCGCCGCTGGCGCTAAACAAGGAACGCAGCCCCTCCAAAAAGCCGCCACCCGTAGAAACATAGGTTGCTGTGCCCAACTTCATGGCCTCGCTAGTATCAGTCGTAGCGCCACCTGCGGGGACGAGCATAGGAGCTTCTTCCTGGGGTCTCTCAAGGAAGGCCATGGGCGAACCGCCTACAAAGATCCGGTTGGCAGCACGAGAAACAATCAGCTCCGAGTTTTGAGTCAGAGTTTGGGCAATTGCTAGACGCCTCAGACCAGAACTAAAGTAGCTGGATAGCTCGCTCAGCTCTCCCCGCCCGGGAAAACGGTCTTGCTGCTCAGCTTGGGAAATAGTTGCGACGGGTACGGTTTGATATAGCTGCGGACGCGCGACAGAGCTTCCACCACTCGCTTTAAGACTCATTGGATTTCAAAAGCTCCTTAAATAGTGATTGCATTTAGACCTGCCCAAGGAGCCGCCTCATCAGATCGCTCCGCTGCACACAAACTGAGAGCTAGAGGGGAAATCCCCCAAGTGATTCTCAGCTTGATTCTCAGCGAGCACTCTTTGGTGAAGGCTCCACCAGAACGACTGCCCAGGGTCAACCGGCTAGTTTCTAACTTAGAATGTTTCGGGATCCTACACGGCGTTTGTTAAAAAATGTGTAGCCTTCCCACCAGCCTTACAGAGCAGATCATAGAAGATTACGGGGCAGAAGCTGAGAGTCGGTATAAGTTTTGTTACTTTCTCAAGGGATCTTGACATGGAGGGAGAGTTGATCGGTGAGGCAAGGAGTTAAGACAACAAACTCAACTGAATAAACCCATCCGCCTGCTTTTTGTGTCTGCGTTTCGATTGCCGCTTGGTCGTTGGATGAGGTTTGATCTCCACATGAGCTACAAACCAAGTGCGCAGCATTTTTGCCGCTTCGAGGTCTAGCTGATCTAGATCGATGGCTGCCGGAAACAGGTCTAGATGGGGTGAGAGCGCCCAGCCAATTTCGCTGGTAAACCGCTCGCTGCCAAAGGGTGCCAAGGAGTCTGGCATGCGGGCAATGTAGGGCAGGATGTTCTGCTGCTGGCGAAAGGTTTGCCGCTGTTGCTCTAGTTGCTTAACACGACGCTGTCGGGCTTGCCGGTAGTTCAAGATCGGGGCCGGGTAATTCGATACGCGGGGCGGGCTGCCGAGCAATTCTGGTGGCAAATCGGCGACTTCGGGCACCCAGCGTTTGATAAATTGGCCCTCTGGATCGCAGCGGTCCACAGCAACCTGCTCTGGGTTATAGATCCGCGTCCAGGATTTATCGACGCAGTGGGTGACGCCTGCCTGCATTGCCCATTGGTAGTGGTCAATTGGACAGTCTCCGTCGATTAGATGGCGCATAAAGTGGAGCGCCCCCAAGCGCCAGTCCATGCCAAGCAGGTTGCTGAGAAAACTAGCATAGATAGCCCGTGTGCGAAAGTTGAGCTGCTTCCAGCCGCCGGTCGCCTGAAGGCATCGAGCAGCGGCATCTACAATCGGAAAACCAGTTTGTCCCTGTTGCCACGCCTCGTACAGCCCTTCGTTTATCTCCCAGCCTTCTTGGTCAAACACCGTGTAGAGCGAGCGCAATTCGAGCTGCGGCAAATAGCGAAATCGTTGGGCAAAGCCGCTCCCCCAGCGGAGGCGGGAAATCAACTGTTTGCGGCTGCGCTCGGCTTTGGGGTTGCTTAATTCCCAGTCCTGGGCCGTTTGGACGCATTCCCGCACCGAAATCGCGCCAAACTTCATGTGGGGACTAATGCCGGTGGTGGCTTCTGCTCCCGGATAGGAAAGCTGCCAGTAATAGCGATCGATGTTTTGATCTAGAAATTCAGCTAGCAGTTGGCGGGCGGCATTGGTTCCTGCAGGCGGCAGGGGTTTATTGTCTGGAATCAGTCCCAGTTCGGTTAAGGTTGGAATCGACTCGCTGGCAATGTCTGGTGGGACTTCGATCCGAGTCGGTGTAGGCGTCAGCTCGGTTTGCATCTCTTGGTACCAGAAGTCGCGGTACTGGGGATAAACCATCAGCTCAGGGGTACCTGCGGTTGGCTCAAACCAGCGAATTTGCATCTGCTGCTCGGCCAGCACTCGATTCAGGCGGGCATCGCGGACGCGGCCATAGATGCGTTCATAGTCGATGTAGGCGTAAATTCCGTCGGCTTGGGTTTCCCGGATGAGTTGTGGCAACACCTCGACCGGATCACCAAAGCGAATAATCAGGCGGCCTGTCCGCTCCCGCAGATCTTGATCCAGACAATGTAAACACTCCAGCATAAAGGCCACCCTAGCTGGTGCCGTTTCTGGATGGTGCAACAAGGCTCGATCCAGCACAAATACGGGAATGACTGCACCCCGGCGAGCCGCTCGATACAGAGGGGCGTGGTCAGCAATCCGCAAATCTCGACGAAACCAGACGATAGTGCGATTCATCTAGGGCAGTTTCAGGCGATTTCTACACCCTTTCACTGTAGCGATCGCATACATGCTGTACCAGGCTGACGACTAGCGATTTCTTTACCCATTTCGCGTAATCACCCGACCAGATCTGACCAGATCTGAATAAACCACCCAACCTGATCCAATAGACCCTTAGGTGAAGTTCACCTCGACAGGAAGTAGGCAGAATGGTGTGCAGCCGCCCTCAGTTCCTTCAGCCCCCCAAATCTGAGCCTTCAGGTTTGTTGGAACTGAACCTTGGACCCAATCGATTCCTAGGCGATTTGGCTATCCACTGGCTGCCCCATTGCTGTCTCAGCGCTAGTCTCAGTCGCAAACGGATTGCTAGGAGTTGAAAACCGGCAGCAGGAAGGCCAAGCCGATGCCGCCAAACACGATGATTTCGATGCCTTTGAGCAGCGAACTGGCAGGGTTAAGTTTGAAGCCTCGCAACCAGGAACGGGGCTGATCGTCATCCCGAACGTTCCATTTAAACATCGACAGCAGTAGGGGCACACCGCCCACTTTCGCGCCGAGCAGCACATGCAAGGCCAGACTGATGAACACGCAAAGCCACGCGACTAAATGAGCCTGATACCAAGCGCGATTTACTTCTCCAGCTGGCAGCCATTCTTCTTTCATCATCCGGCCTGTGATCACGGCAAAGGTGGTGGCTATCAGCATCACGGTATTGGCGAGTCGGTGTAGAGCTACCCACCCAGCGGGCCGATTCATTTGCTTCAACTGGTGCAGCGAGTGCTCTTCCAATAGCCGACGCTGGCCGAGCCGGAAGCTATATAGGGCAAAAACGGGAAGCAGCAGGAGAAACGTCAGCGCAATGGTGCCGTGAATGCCCTGAATATCTTCTAGTGTAGGCAGGGCAAGACTGCCCCAGCGTTTGTCGTAGGTGTTGTAGACCCAAAAGCCGGTAATCAATGCCAAAATGACCAGCATCGCAGCAGCACCATGAAGAAGCCGGAGGAGCGCAGGTTGATAAGGGAGCCGCATAGAGAGCTAATCTCAATCAGAATTCTAATCAGATGTTTCTTGAACTATATCCCGATCCAAATCCTCTTCTGGAGCTAGTTCAGCCGGGATTGTCTCAATTCCTGCCTCATCTTCATGATTGTGAAGTTCTGATTCAGCCGTTTCTGAGGCAGAGGTGTCTGTCTCTGGGTCTAATTCTGGGTCTAATTCTGGTTCTAATTCTGCAATTGCGGCTTCATCAGACGAAGGAGTTTCCGGTGTCGCAGGTTGGGACGCCATTTCCAGGTCGGGTTCTTCAGCCAGCGATGATTTCGGTAGAGTGGGTGCTTCAAGCACTTCAAAATCAGTTTGGTCAGGTACAACGGTCCGAATTTCTTGACGCTCAGGTGCTGGAGCTACCAACGGTTCTACCGGCATAGCCACGGCTAATTCCTGCTCCAGTTCTACCGGCACAGCATTGGTCGCCTTGAGCGTCAGGGGAATATTCACCTTTTGGGATTTCTGGAGTTTGGGTCTGGGTTCTAGCTCATTCCAGCGATCGGCCAAATAAAGCACTAACGAGGTGCCAATATAGCCGCCGCCCAACGCCATCACTATGTCGATCAAATAGGTCAATGCTGTGTCTAACGTTTCCATAGTTCCACTCCCACCAAATCCTCAAACTCGCTGTGCCATTAAATTTCGTGGTTAAACGACTCGTTCAGCGACTAACCGACATTATTGCTAGCGTATCGGAAATCGATCGAAAAATGTAGTCTTATTAACCTTAGTAACGATACAGCGTTTTTCACTCATGTGAGGTAGGGGAGGTGTGGGGGCGAAGCCCCCATGCAGGGGTACTGCCCCTGCACCCCGTTTTTCATACTTCACTAGCCTGAAAAAGGCTGTATTGATGCAAAAAGCACCCCCCGCAGGGAGTGCTCAGGAAAGCATTGTCTAGACTAAAGCTGAGACAGAATTAGCCATTGATAGCAGGAGCCGTCAGGGCTACCGGAGTCGCTTCACCCGCCGCCAAGTCCAACGGGAAGTTGTGCGCATTCCGCTCATGCATCACTTCCATCCCCAGGTTCGCACGGTTCAGCACATCCGCCCACGTGTTCACCACTCGGCCCTGGCTGTCCAAAACACTCTGGTTGAAGTTGAACCCGTTCAGGTTGAACGCCATCGTGCTGATGCCCAGCGCCGTGAACCAGA
>KL662191.1:3274985-3300080 GCA_000733415.1 [Leptolyngbya] sp. JSC-1 | reverse complement strand
ATGAAGGCGATGATGTAGCAGATGGTCGCAGTCAGGAGGGTGGGCACCATCAGCACGCCGAACCAGCCAATGTAGAGGCGGTTGTCGGTGGAGGTGACCCAGTTACAGAACTGCTCCCACAGGTTGGCGCTTTCGCGCCGCTGTAGTGTTGTTGTCATAATTCCGATGAGTGCTTAATAAATTAACTGAGATGTATGTATGTGAGCGAGTTGCCTCAGCTCATGCCTTTATATTAAGGAATGTGTTGAGATTTGTAAAGTACCGTCAGGATCTTTTTACTACTCTCAAGATTTCCTTAACAACTTGCAATCATTCAACCTGGAGGCCAGGTCATCTTTCTGCCGCCCAATAGGTGCAAATGCAGGTGGTACACAGTTTGGCCGCCATCCTCGCCGGTGTTGATCACCACCCGATAGCCGTTCTCTAGCCCAAGTTGCTCGGCCACCCGCTTTACAGTTAGTAACAAATGCCCCATTAAGGCATGGTCTTGAGACTCAGCATCCGAGAGTTTAGCAATCGGCTGTTTGGGAATCACTAGTACATGCACCGGAGCCTGCGGATTAATATCTCGAAAGGCCAGACAGAGGTTGTCTTCATAGATAATGTCGGCTGGAATCTCGCGGCGGATTATCTTGCCGAAAATCGTGTCATTGCTCATAGCAGTTCGCTCATAGCAGTTCACAAAATTAAACCAAAAAAACGGTAAATTTGCTGCCATTCTAAAGGTGAGGAAGACTGGAACCTTAGTCAATTTGCTCTCCTGGTCTCCAAGCGATGCAAGTACGTGGGATGAGCGATGACAAACTGGTCTCTGGTCTGTCTCATATTTCGATGAGTGCTTAAGCTCTCCAGCGGTGAACAACGGTGTGGGAGCTTTTTTGTGGGGACTTTAGCGCAATTTTTGTTGGCAGCAGCATTCCTTAACAAATCAATCTGTGCCAGCCTTTCAGGTAGGATTAGTGAAGTGTTTGCACTGGAAAGCGCATTGAGTCTGCGTTGTAGCGGTGCGTTGAATAAGGCAGCCATTTCGCTCGATTTAGCATGATTCCTGAAGGATTGAATTGGATTCAATGGCAGCATTGCTGGCGGCGAGTTTGCACCTGGCTCGGTAGTCTGCTGCTAGCGCTGACGTTGGCTTGGGGTTGGCTTTACATTCCCAGTGCCGTCGCGGTTGATTACAATCGGGAGTTTCTCGTCAGTGCCGACTTTTCCGGCAAGGATTTAACCGATAACAGCTTCACCAAGGCCAACCTGCGCGGAGCCAACTTCAGTGCCTCCAATTTGCGCGGCGTCAGTTTTTTTGGAGCCAATTTGGAAGGGGCCAACTTAGAAGGGGCCGACCTCAGCTCTACTACGCTGGATTCGGCCCGATTTGTGAATGCGAACCTCAAGAATGCCGTCTTGGAAGGCGCGTTTGCCTTTAACACCAAATTCAATGGCGCTGAAATTGAAGGAGCCGATTTCACAGAGGTGCTGCTGCGGGAAGACATGCAGGAGCTATTGTGCGAAACGGCCAAGGGCGTTAATCCCACTACCGGGCGAGCCACCCGCGAAACGTTGGGCTGCTTTTAACGGGTTGGTGCTAGCTGAGCAATCCTAAAGCTGGGCTTGTGGAATTGTCACAGTTACCGTAGTTCCAACTCCAACTTCACTCTCAATCGCAATCTCGCCTTGATGCAGGTCGAGGCATTTTTTCACGAGAGCCAAGCCCAGTCCGGTGCCGCTGATTGTGGCAGCATTCGTACCTCGCTTAAAAGGTTCGTATAGCAGCTCTTGATCGGCCAGCGCAATTCCGATGCCTTTGTCTTTCACTTCAAAGCTAACGGCCTCTGGTTCACAGATCAGAGTGAAATAAACGGTGCTCTCGGCTGGAGAGTATTTCAGTGCGTTGGAAAGCAAATTGCTGAGGATGGAGTACACCAAACGTTCGTCAATTTTGGCATGGGTGGCACTCCCGCGTTGAGCAAACCGAATGGTTCGCTTTCCTTCGGCAACGGCTTGAAAATCTTCGATCAGGTTGAGGCAAAAGGTTTGCATTTCTACTAGAACCGGATCACATTCGAGTTCGCCTGCGTCGGCCCTCGCGATCGTCAGCACATCCGTGAGCAGTTGAGTCATCATTTTGACCGAGGATTGAATTCGGTGTAAATGTTTCAGCTTTGTGGGTTCAAGCTGGGGGCGCAGGGTTTGCTCCAGCAGTTGAGCTGAGCCGAGGATGAGGCTGAGTGGAGTGCGGAACTCGTGCGAGATCATGGAGAAAAATTGCAGCTTCATTTCACTCAGCCCTTTGGCATGGGCCATGATGCGTCGCTGCATTTCGGCAAACTCTCGCCGCCGCTTCTGTCGGTAAAGCAAGAGATAGATGCCAGAAAAGATCAGCAGCGTTAGGGCCGCCCCTAGAGTCTCAATCAACAGACGCGACTGTAACTCTGTCTGAGCGCGCTCGACATGAGATTGTAAAGTTTGTTCAATCACAGTCCGGAGGGCAATAATTTGCTGCCGCACTTGGCGCTGCTTCTGCCGGATTTGGATGATAACTGGATCTTGAGCCGTCAGGGGCGCTTGAGTTTGCTGAAACTGGGCAATTGCCTGTTCACTCAGCGTCAAATATTCAGCCACGAGCGGTTCGAGTTGCTCTAATTGCTCTAGCTGATCGGGAAAGGGACCTAGAGACTGGTGCAGTTGGCCCAGCAGCGACTTGATGGGTTCTACGGCAGTTTGGTAGGTCTCCAGTTCTGTAGTATCGCTGTAGAGGTAGTAGCCCCTGCGGCTGTAGTCTGCTTCGGAAAGAGCAAGCAACAGATCGTTGAGGTTTTGAACCGCCACCTGAGTTTGGTTGACCTGCCGAGCACTTTGCCTGAGTTGGCTCGTATTGAGGTGCGAAATCAGGCCCAATCCTCCAAGCAGCATCAGCGCTACGGCATAACCCACGGTGACTCGCTTTCCACCCAGAGAATAGCGCTGATAGATTCTTAATAGTCGGGGTGGCAGTTTGGCTTTTATCTGTTCAATTGGGCCGTCAGTAGACATAGATTGCTGCATCAGGATTTAGAATATAGGCGCTATACAGAAGAAACCGGCAGAATAGATCAAGGCTGATGATCAGTAGGCCAATATCAAAAAAGAACTCATTAGATTAAAGATCTATCCTGACCAACCCCGATCCGGAACCCCAATTTGCCATGCGTATTTTGGTCGTTGAAGATGATGTCCAAATTGCTGATATGCTGTCGGAAGCGCTGACCAGCCGTCAGTATGCAGTCGATGTGGCTCAAGATGGTGAAGAAGCATGGGATTGGGTTAGGGCCTTTGAGTATGATCTGGTTTTGCTGGATGTCACCCTGCCGAAGCTGAATGGGATTCAGTTGTGTCACCGTCTGCGCGAGCGTAATTCTGCAATTCCTGTTCTGATGCTAACCGCCCGCGATACGATTGCCGACAAAATTGTCGGCCTCGATGCTGGAGCGGATGACTATGTGGTCAAACCGTTCGATTTGGAAGAGCTAATGGCGCGAGTGCGGGCACTGCTGCGACGCGGCGGCTCAATTCAACCCAACCTCAAATGGGGCAGTTTGCGTCTCAACCCTAGCACCTATGAAGTCACCTACGACGATCAGCCCGTGACGCTGACGCCGAAAGAATTTACCCTGCTGGAACTGCTGATTACTAGCGGTCGGCGGGTGTTAAGTCGTCCTGGTATTATTGAGCGCATCTGGTCTTCAGAGGATCCGCCTACCGAAGAAGCCGTCAAAACCCATATCAGAACACTGCGTCAAAAACTCCGTTCTGCTGGTGCCCCCAATGATCTCATCGAAACAGTTCACGGTTTGGGCTACCGCATGAAGCAGCTTGACTGAACCTAGGTTCTGAGTCTGCAGCCTGAATCTGGATTTGCAAGCACATCCCCCCGAAATCTTCCCACTTCGCCCCCAAATTCCTAACCTCGACTCGATACCTTGAGAATAAAGGAATTCGCAGGGAGTGTTTCGGTGTCAATCATTCTCGTGGTTGAGGACAATCCGCTCGTGCAGGATCTGCTGTGCGACATGTTGGAAAGCTACGGATTTCAAGTCGTAAGCGCCAACGACGGCATGATGGGGCTGCACAAAATTCAACAGCAACTCCCGGATCTAATTATCTCAGATCTAGACATGCCGCGCCTCAATGGTTTAGAGATGTTGCGAGTATTGCAACAAGACCCGATCACTGCCGCCATTCCTTTTATTGTGTGTAGCTCCGAAACCGATCGGAATACGCATCATTTGGCTCTCAATCAGGGTGCATCTGCTTTTCTTCATAAGCCATTTGATCTAGTCCGACTCATTCGCACAGTTTTAACTCAAATCGAAGGTAACCCAACTCCAGCGCAACAAGCTTAGGAGACCAGTTTGGGTTTACCGAGGTTACAGAATTCGAAATTTATTGCAGTGGAACTATCAAGAAACATGGTAACTAATCCGTCTGTCTCGGCCCAATTCGCACCTGAAATTCATCGGCAAACTCGTTCTAACCGGTGGTCGCGAGTGCAGCAGGAGCTAATTACGGGATTAGCGGGCTGGCTGCCCAAAAAACCAGGTATTCTGCTGCGGCGTCTGCTATATCCTCGGCTGTTTGCTCGGATGGGCAAGGCTGTCAGCGTGGAATGGGGCAGCGATTACCGGGGAACACAGCAAATCGAGATTGGCAACAATGTATTTCTAGGGCGCACCATCTGTCTCGATGCTGATGTGCGGGGCGGCCAGATTCAAATCAATGATGATACCTATATTCTCGATAATGTGCGGATGTTTTGCCACCTTGAGTACGGCAAGATAATTGTGCGTGAGAACGTTGGCATTGACCGGGGTGTGGATATCAAAGCCCATGGAGGTCGGGTTGAAATTGGTTCTGGGAGCTATATTGGTCCCTATGTCTGTTTGGCTGGACCGGGCTACATCAAAGTGGGTGAGAATTGCATGATTGCTGCCCATTCGGGCATCTACGCTAATAATCACATTTTTGTCGATCCAATGACTCCGATTAAGGATCAGGGCACTACAAACGCAGGCATTGTGATCGAAGATGACTGCTGGCTCGGAACAGGAGTCAAGGTCTTAGATGGGGTCACTATCGGTCGAGGTAGCGTGATTGGGGCTGGTGCCGTTGTCACTAAGGATATTCCGCCTTATTCGGTTGCGGTCGGTATTCCTGCCATGGTGATTTCTCAGCGGAATAAATAGCTAACTTAACCTTCGATTTAATGCCTAAATAGGGCGATTGGAAACATTAAATTGAATGTTTTGCAACTTCAGCCTGAGTTTCACTCAACAACGTAACAATCTAATTAACCAAAACATGGCTTAGAGCAAAAAACACGGTCCGCAATATCAATTCAGACACAATATTCTCGACTTCAACACAATCAAGAGGGCATCAGAATGTACATCATCAGCGTAGATCATCAAGATTGGCTCGTAGGCGACTCGAAGGGATGGCTGACTACAACCCCGCTTCGTTCTCTGGCAGCTGTGTACCTGACCTTGTCGGCTGCTCAAGAAGCCGTTGCGTACTACGCAAGTAGCTATACTAATGCAACATTCGCGATCTATCTGCTGGATGGTCAAGCACCAATTTTGGATGAATCTACCGCGAGTGATTCGCTGCTCAATAACTCAATGATTGATGGTTCAATGATGATGTCAGCCCGCTAGCAGCTCAGATCAAGGCTGTGACAGCCCAAGTGCTTCCTGAAATTCACCAATCCAGGGAATTTGAGCTAGATCTTCAAACGTTACTTGCCGCTGCTGACGGTCGAGTTCTTCAATGCGTTGGGTTTCAGCATAAATTTGCTGCTGGTAATACTGAGCCAGATCAGATGTAAGGTTGTCGTCGGTTTGCTTCCACAGATCGAGAAAATGCCGCCGCCGCTTTTCACACATTACCCGCTCCATACTGGCAATTGCCGTGCGCACGACTAACGGTGCCCGCAGTAAATCACGCTGACTCTTTTCGTCGAGTTGAAATAATGGCTGCACTGCCGCAAGTTGATGTTGAGCAACCGTGGATTCGGTCAGTTCGGCATCATAATCCTGTAGGCGAGAAACTAGATCAACGGCAGTTTCGGTTTGTTCTAGGTTGAGGATCTGCTGCCACAGCGTGCGGTGATGCGACAGGCTAAAGTCGAGATCGCGCTCTTCTAAGGAGGCTTTGATCAGCGCTCGGTAGTCGGGCAAATGCAGATAGAGCCGCAAAAGCTGTGCTTCCGATTCTTCCAGCAGGGTGCGATCTCCCGGTCGCTGCCATTTCTGGGACCGTCCGTGCCAGCGTTGTCCCCGTACTTGGGTGCGCAGATCTTCTTCGATCCGCAGAGTGAGTCGGGCATCACCTTGGCTCAGCAACTCAGCACAGCGGTGAATGTAGTGGGTGCGCAGGGTGGCATTGGGGAGGTTGCCCAGCAGTTTGACGATGGCTTGGCTGCTCTGCTGGAACTGGTCCGCCTGGTTCAGATCGGCCTCGGCCAAGAGCTGCAGAATCTGCCAGTCTAGCCACAGCGGGGCCTGATCGAGCAGAGTCTGATACTCGGCGGCGGTGTGGGTTTTGAGAAACTCATCCGGGTCTTTGCCCTGCGGCAGGTTGAGAATGCGCAATTGCACCTCCCCCTGGTAGGCCAGATCGGCAACTTCTCCGATTGCCCGTTCAGTGGCTTTAGTGCCAGCCGCGTCAGCGTCGAAGTTAAACACAATTTGCTTCGATTCGGTATAGCGCAGCAACTGCCGTACCTGAACTGCACTCAAGGCCGTTCCCAAGGCGGCAACCGCGTTGGGAATTCCAGCTGCATGTAGGGCAATCACATCGAAGTAACCCTCCACGACTACAGCTCGGTCTAGTTTGGCAATTGCGGCTCTGGCCTTATCGAGGGCAAATAGGGTTTTGCCTTTGTCAAACAGTTCGGTTTCTGGCGAGTTAAGGTATTTGGGCTGCTCGTTGCCCAAGGCTCTGCCGCCAAACCCAATCACGCGCCCCTGTAAGTCATGAATCGGAATCATCAGTCGGTCGCGGAAACGGTCGTAGTAGCCTCGCCCTTCTGAGCGCGGCACAATCAGGCCAGCCTGTTCGACTAGCTCCACTGGAAACCGCTTTTGTTCAATTAGATAGCCATACAGGGTTTGCCAACCGGCAGGGGCATAGCCAAGCTGAAACTGCTGGATCGTTTCCTGGTTTAGCTGCCGCTGCTCGGTCAGGTAGGTAAGGGCGGCATGACCATCGGTTTGGTGCAGGGCGTGCTCATAGAATTTGGCTGTCAGAGCCAGCACTTCGTAAAGTTGTTCACGCAGGGATAGCTGCCGCTGAAGTTCCTGCCGCTGGGCCGGCTCTAGCGTTTTAACCGGCACCTGATAGCGCCGCGCCAACTCCAGCACTACATCGGCAAACGACTGCTTGCCAATTTCCATCAAAAACTTGATCGCGTTGCCGCCCGCGCCACAGCTAAAGCAGTAATAGAACTGTTTTCCCGGACTGACGCTAAAGCTGGGCGATTTGTCGTCATGAAACGGACATAGCCCTGTAAAGTCTTTGCCGCGTTTGCGCAGTACAACATGTTCCGAGATGACATCAACAATGTCTACTCGTTGCTTCACGGCTTCAACCGTGTCTGGATGCAGGCGGGGAATGTCCATAACCCATCTTAGTGGCAAATCGGAGAGGCAGACTGGGATTCTACTACATCTAGTGTCTAAAATCTGTAGAGTTTGGATGATGCACTCAACAGCTGCACTCAACGCTGCTCGCAGTGCCAATTAACACGCTGATATCGAACGGCACAGTTGCGGCAAGGTTGGAGATTGATTGTGAAGTTTTGCGTGATCGAGGAGCGGTTCACCCAGACTTCGGCCAAGATTTTGCCAAAATCAACAGCAGCATTTGCGCCAATTCACCGGAAAACTGCTATCCCTTTAAGGATTAGATTGGTAGTTCTAGATGTGGAAGGAAGTCAGATGGGACGAGTTTTTGTAGCCGTGGGATACGAGGAGCCTGGAGAGCATCTGAGTGGCGTCAATCTAGCGGCTGCCGTTCAAGCCGTGAGCCTGATGCAGGATCTAGTGGTGCAATATCTGCGAGCCAATCAATACGAAGCCGCAACCGTACCTCAAGAACTGACGCCAGAGCAAACTATCGCCTGGATCAATCGCTATGCTGAGGCTGGCGATGTGGCGATTCAGCTTCAAATCAGCAGCGCTATCAACCCCAATCTGCGGGGTACTCGGCTGTATTACATTACAGCTAACGATCAGCGCCGTGCCCAAGCCGACCAGCTCTTACAGACCTTGCTGCGCCGTGCGCCTCAAATCCTCAGCCAAGGCGTCAAGCCCGATACCGTTTGCTCTTTGGGATATGCAGCCTTTTGTCGTCAGCTTGTGATTCCGGCTCTGGTCCTGAACATTGGATATATGACCAATCCGGAGGACTACCAAATTCTGCAAGCCCAGCGGCAGGACGTAGCGTTAGGCATTGCAGAAGGATTGGCCCTTTGGAGTCGTTCGGTGGCTGGGACGGCAGCTTTGAATCCGGTGCCCACCTATCCGGCGATCAACATCAACCTGAACGGTGCCTTAGTTTATGGGGAAGGTATCATTGCCAATGGAAACTTCTATATTCCGATGGATCTCGTCGATCAGTTGGGGATTGATTTACCGCTCGATGCCTCGATTCGCCGCCTCAGCTACCGCAATATCGTCTATGTCCGCGCTATAGATTTGCGCGAATTCAATCTATCGCTCCATCCCGACAAAGATAGCCACACGCTGATTCTGCGCTCGATGCCAATCGCCTACCCTGGACAACTGGATCGAATTATGGGGCGCGGTTCTGCTTCGGAAGTGCAGCTACTGATGTTTCTCAAAAGCCATAACCCAGAAGGGTTCACCCCTTTTGTAGAACTGCCCAAACTCTATCGGGAAGAGGCCGCCATCGAGGGTGTGAATGCCGATATTGCCTTTGCGCAAATGTGCGTGGAGACCGATTTTCTGCGATTCGACCGGCTAATGAAACCAGAGCAGTATAACTTTGCTGGACTGGGCGGCATCGGTGATGCCCCTGAAGGAGCCAGTTTCCGGGATGCTCGGATTGGGGTAAGGGCACAAATTCAGCACCTCAAAGCCTATGCCAGTACGGAGCCGCTGGTACAAGAGAGCGTCGATCCGCGTTTCCGGTTTGTGCGGCGAGGCGTAGCTCCGTTGCTGGATCAATTGAGCGGGCGCTGGTCTGCCGATCGGCACTATGGGGACAAGATCAAAGCAGTGCTGCGGTTGCTGTACGAATCGGCTGGTTTCTTGTAGCCCCTATCAGGGAGACTAGCTGGGCTTGCAGCGCAACCCAAGTCTGTCCAGAATTTTGTGACTATCTCGCTTTCTTTAGTGCGCTTGAGTGGACTTAATCCACTAGTGCGCAATTCATTTACGAGCGAGTGATGCAGTACCGCGACACAAAAAATGAACAAACGCAAAAAATAAGGGGGCCATAACAGCCCCAATCAAACTACTGATGCTAAAAATGATGCTAAAGAAGTAGCGAACCCTAGCTGCAGCCCGCTCTCTACAGTCCAGGCAAATTCAGTCCGTCTGTTAATTCTTCCATGCGCTGCCGCATCGTTGCTGTTGATTTATTGTAGGCATCCTTCATAGCAGCCAACACCAGGTCAGAAAGCACTTCTACACCTTCATTCAGGGCATCCGCCGCGATTTCTACCCGCCGAGGTTCTTGGTTGCCGCTCAAAACAACTTTGACTAGGCCGCCGCCAGACTCGCCCTCGATCTCCATCACTTCTAATTCTTCTTGCAGCCTCTTTGCCCCCTCTTGGACTTGCTGCGCTTTTTTAAATGCTTCGGTCAGTTCCTTCATTTTGCCCAAACCGAAGCCAAAGCCTTGTCCTTGTTTTGACATAACGTTTTGCTGAGTGTGGTTCGACTGTTATCTTAACAACGATCGTCGCGAAACGACAGATCCCGCTAAATTGTGTAATTTACCGCAACGGAAGAAATAGTGCTATTTACTAGCTATTTACTAGCTATTTACTATCAATTGCCAGCAGACAAAGTGCAGCCAATAGAGCGCAGACAGCTTGCCCACAGCTGCCAAATCATAAGTAAATTGCTGACCAACTCAAGCCAACTGAAATTCACCCAGCATTTTCACCTCTGGTTCGAGTTGCAGTGACCAGTGTTGTTCTACCTTCTGCTGAATATGATGAATCAACTGGAAAATATCGCTAGCGCTGGCTCCACCGCAGTTGAGAATGAAATTAGCGTGTCGCTGAGCAATTTGCGCTCCGCCAATCTGATAGCCTTTCAGCCCTGTTTGCTCAATCAGCCAACCGGCCTTATAGGGAGTCGGATTGCGAAAGACGCTACCGCAGCTCGGTAAATGATAGGGTTGGGTGGTACGACGCTGAGTCATGTGAGCCACCGTCTCGGTCATGACTTGTTCGGGGCTGTGACCGGGCTGGAGTTGCAGCGTTGCTTGAGCGACCAGCTTCATCACTTGGGCTTTGGAAGGATACTGAAGCTGGAGGGCGGATGTGCGGTAGCCGAAGGCTAGTTGGTTGGGGGTCAGAATTGTTGAAGTGCCATCAATCGATAGCACTTCTGTGTCAACCAGAATGTCGGCGGCACAGGATTGGTGAGCACCTGCGTTCATGACAATCGCACCTCCAACGGTTCCCGGAATGCCGACAGCCCACTCCAAGCCCCGCCAACCCCGTTCTGCGGCTCGCCAAGCTAAACGTGCAATTGGTTCACCCGCTGCTGCGATCACTTGACCACTAGCCTCATCAAAATAGGCGTAGCGCAGTCGCCGCGTGCCAATTACCAGTCCGGGTAGTCCCCGATCGCTAATCAACAAATTGCTGCCTGCTCCCAACAAGGTAATCGGCAAACCGCGTGAGTTGGCCCAGTCCAAACTGGCTTGCAAATCTTCAGTACAGCGGGGCGCAACATATAATTCAGCCGGACCACCAACCTTGAAGGACGTGAGTGTAGAAAGTGGCACCTGGGGCTTAATCAAGCAATCTGTACCAGGGAGGCGAATTGCCTGAAGCTGCCGCCCCAACGGCGCAAACCAGGAGTGGCCCGCATCTACCATGAGCGATTTAGTTACCTTTGCAGCAGAGGAATGAATGCTCGGTGAGTCTTGGGAAAGAGCCATGATCGTATCGAATTAAATGATGTAACAAGTAAATTAGGTCAATGAAGTTCAGATCACCGCTTTATCGGCTGACTATAACTCGACACTAGGCCGAACCACAGTAAACCTGCGAGCGACTTTGTTCCACCTGCTGATAAAACGTCACCAATTCTGGAATTACCCGATTCAGGTTGCCTGCACCCAGGAATAGAACTAAATCTCCCGGCTCAAGCGTTTCCATCAAGTAGGCCGAAACTTCCGGCAAGGTTGGCTGATAGATTACCGAGGACTGATGAGCCGCAATTGCATCGGCAAGCTGCTGCCCGGTCACTTGTCCCAAATTGGCTTCTCCAGCGCTATAAATATCGGTCGTAATGACTAAATCGGCATCGGCAAATGCTTGGGCAAATTCGTCGAGAAACGCAATGGTGCGGCTGTAGCGGTGGGGCTGAAACACGGCAACGACCCGCCTGTAACCGGTGCTATCTTGAACTCGCAGCCGAGCTGCTGCTAGCGTGGCCCGAATTTCGCTGGGATGATGGGCATAGTCATCAATAAACAAAATTTGATTCGCTTCACCTCGCCGCTCGAACCGCCGCCGTGCTCCCTCGAAGGTCGCCAAACCAGCGACAATTTCAGCAAAATCCAATCCCAGTAGTCGCCCTACCGCAACGGCTGCTAGCGCATTACTGAGGTTGTGTTGCCCCAGCAGTTTCAGATTCAACTCTCCTAAAATGACACCTCGCTCCCAAACCCTAGCCGTTGTACCATCAGCGCCATAACTGACCTGATCGACAGTGTAGTTGGCGGAGGAATTGGGCTGGAGGCTGTAGCTCACCGCTGGTTTCAGGAGCTGCACGGCAGGACTGTCAATACAGCCCACCAGCGTCTGACACTGGGCTGCAAAAGTTTGAAAAATTTGAATCACTTCATCGAGGCTGGCGTAGTGGTCAGGGTGATCCAGTTCAATGTTAGTGATCACGCCAATCTTGGGAGCAAATTTCACCAGCGATCCGTCCGACTCATCGGCTTCTGCCACCAAGTAGGAGCCTTGACCAACGCGGGCATTCCCTTCCCAGGCGTTGACTTCTCCGCCCACCACAATAGTTGGATCGAGGCCAGCCTGCCACAGCAAATAGCCAATCATACTGCTGGTTGTCGTTTTGCCGTGGGTGCCTGCAACTGCAATCCCATCCGACTCCCGAATTAGCGCCGCCAGCACATCCGAGCGGTGAAAAATTGGGCAACCCAGATCCAGGGCGGCCTGATATTCCGCATTGGCTGCATTCACGGCAGTTGAACAAATGACCTGCGGTAGCAAGCCATGGGTAACAGTGGATTTTGCTTCCGGTTTGGCACTTGCAGAAATTGCTGGAGAGATAGTTTGAAACGCTGCTAAATTGGCCGCTTCTTGACTCCAAAAGATATGAACTCCATTCTCTTGTAAGCGCTGCGTAATATGATTCAAACAGAGATCAGAGCCAGAAACAGGCAGCTTACGTTTGGTCAATACGTACGCGAGAGCCGACATGCCAATTCCACCAATACCGATGAAATGGAAGGGTCTCCCGCTGAAGTCTATGGAATTCAGCATCACAGCTCCTTAACACACCACACCACACCAAACAACACGCGATATCATAGCAAGAATTGCTTTTTGTGCGATATATTTTCTTGCTCAAATTTCCTCAGTTGTGGTATACCCCCTTGTCCGAAATTTGGCTGAACCAGTCGGTAAGTCAGTTAACCGAACCGGATGGTTAATCTTACCCAGTATCCAGGATTTAGAAGCATTTTTTCAGCAATCTTTGTACCCAAATACTTAGGATGCTTTGGATTCTACCGGATTCCTCCGATAAATCATAGATTTGCCTCGAATCAAGTAGCTGTCGCAAGTTATCTCTGTAGCCATTCCTCAAGCAAATCCTCAATCAAAGTTGAGCAAAATTGAATTAGCGGGTAACTTCACTCGCAATCGATCCAATTCCGGAAAGCAACCCAGGTTGCTTCTATGCAAAAAATAGCCATCTTCGGCGGTACATTTAATCCGATTCATTGGGGGCATCTGCTGATGGCAGAAACCGCGTTGAGCCAGATCGAACTGGATCGGATTATTTGGGTTCCCACCTATCACCCGCCCCACAAACTAAATGCAGAAATGCTGCTGAGCTATGATCACCGCCTTGAAATGGTCCAGCTTGCGCTCGATCAGCATCCTAACTTTGAGGTTTCCCAGATAGAAGAGGTAGAACAGGAGCAGTCTAGCAAGTCCTATGCTGTTGACACTTGGCGCAGGTTGCAATTGCTTTATCCCGACGCGCTCTGGTACTGGATCATTGGTTTAGATGCGTTTCAAAGCTTGCCGCGCTGGTATGGCCATCGAGAGCTAGCTCAACATTGCCGTTGGCTGGTGGCCCCCCGGCTCGATGCCAATCTGTTAACGGCAGGCTCGTCGCCAGCAGATGGAGTCGAATCCATCGCAATTAAATCTACCGAAACGGTCTGTGCGCGGGTCGCTGACGCTTTAGCAACTCTCTCGATTCAAGTACATTGGCAAGTGTTGCCAATGCCGCTGGTCGAAATTTCCTCTAGCCTAATTCGCCAATACTGCCGCCAACAGCGCTCCATTCGCTATTTGGTGCCCGAATCAGTCCGGCTCTACATTTTGCAGCACCAGTTCTACGCTGAAGCCTCTGATCCCCATTCTTAATCGCCTCCTGCACCCTTCACTGCTTTCTTGATCCCCAACCTGCACAGTGAACTTGAGAGCGATACCCTTAAGCGGTATTATGGGGAGTATTACTACCTATTTAGTATTACAACAGAGGGCGAGACGCAGTGATTAGAGTAGCGATCAACGGTTTCGGACGGATTGGGCGCAACTTCTTGCGGTGTTGGGCAACCAGAACAGACAGCAATTTTGAAGTTGTTGCTATCAACGATACTTCTGACCCTAGAACGAATGCTCACCTTTTAAGGTACGACTCGATGCTGGGTAAGTTCGACGCTGAGATTAGCGCCGATGACAACACCATCACGGTGAATGGCAAAACGATTAAATGTACATCCGACCGCAATCCGCTTAACTTACCCTGGAGCGCTTGGGATATTGATCTAATTATTGAATCAACTGGCGTATTTACCTCTCGTGAAGGAGCTTCTAAGCATCTAGAAGCGGGCGCTAAAAAAGTTTTGATTACGGCACCTGGTAAAAACGATGACGGCACCTTTGTGGTCGGAGTCAACCATGACGACTATGACCACAGCAAGCATACGATTATTAGCAACGCTAGCTGTACGACCAACTGTCTAGCTCCAATTGCCAAGGTGCTGCATGAAAGCTTCGGCATTATCAAAGGCACAATGACCACCACCCACAGCTATACCGGTGACCAGCGTCTGCTCGATGCCAGCCACCGAGATCTGCGTCGGGCACGGGCAGCTGCGCTCAACATTGTCCCCACCACTACTGGCGCTGCCAAGGCGGTTGCTCTAGTACTGCCTGATCTGAAGGGTAAACTGAACGGCATTGCGCTGCGGGTTCCCACACCCAACGTTTCGATTGTGGATTTGGTGGTGCAGGTTGAGAAGTCAACAATTGTGGAACAGGTGAATGAAGCTCTTAAGGCCGCATCAGAAGGTCCGCTCAAAGGCATCTTGGCCTACAGCGATCTGGAGCTAGTATCCTGCGATTATCGGGGCACGGACGAGTCTTCGATCGTGGATGCTAACTTGACGATGGTGATGGGCGGCGACATGGTGAAGGTTGTAGCTTGGTACGACAACGAATGGGGCTACAGCCAGCGAGTTGTGGATTTGGCTGAGGTGGTCGCACAGCGTTGGGTGGCTTAGACCAGCGTTTGATTAAGTTAAGGCCAATTGGTGAGCATTGGGGTTGATGAGCAGAGATATGCTTGTCAACCCCTTTCGTTGTGCCGGTTGATTTAGGTCAGATGGATTTGATACTAGGACTCGGATTCACCTTCCTTTGAGGGTGCTTCAAACTTATAGCCAACGCCTCGCACTGTCTGAATCATGGCAGGTTGCGAAGTGTCAATTTCGATCTTCTTGCGAATTTGGCCGATATGCACATCCACTACCCGCTGGTCGCCCACATATTCGTAATCCCATACTTTTTGAATCAGCTCGGCCCGCCGCCAGACCCGTCCCGGATGACTGGCCAGAAAATGCAGCAGATCGAACTCTAAAGCGGTCAAGGGCACAATGTTGCCATTCAGGGTGACTTCTCGCCGCACCGGATCGATCACCAAATTGTCGAAGGTGAGACATTGCTGCTCAGCCGTTGTCACCGGACGCTGCCGCTTCAAAATTGCGCCCACCCGTACTTCTAGCTCACCGAGGCTGAAGGGCTTGGTCAAGTAATCGTCGGCCCCTTGCGAAAACCCGCGAATCTTATCGGCTTCGTCGCTGCGGCTAGTCAGCATCAGCACAAATACCCCAGTCCGGCTTTGCATTTCCTGACACAGGTTATATCCGGTAGCATCTGGCAGGTTGACATCCAGAATCACCAGATCGGGGTTGAACTGCTCAAAAATAGCCAACGCGCTTTTCCCATCTTCGGCGGACTCCATCTGATAGTTCTGCTTTGAGAGAAAACGGTGGATTAACATCCGAATAGCGGGGTCATCATCAACAACGAGAATCTTGGCTGGGGCCATAGGGATAACCTTAGCGATAATCAGTGAGCGTGGATAAAGAGGAGGCAATCGAACTTGTTAATCTTTCGATATTTAAAGCTAAGTGAAAAATTCCGCCTGGACGACTAGCTTGGCCATGATTTGGATTCACAATAAATATATACACTTGCCGCAGGTGTGGCTATTGAAACCATTATCGATCTAGAAATTAGTAACGCAAACCGTCTATATTTGTTAGCCTGACAGTAATCTTAGAGTCTTAGAGTCGGTTGCCCTACTGATCATAATTCTCTCATCAATTTTATTTATCAAGCTCAACCGGATGGTTACACTATTGGCTAGTGGGATCAATTGGCGAAGAAGTGAGTAGATGCCGTTTATCTTGGCTGATATTCTTGAATTTCTATGCCGATCATAATCGAATTGTGCAGAGGGAGTCTTCTGGAGGTTGTAGATGAGTGACAAAAACCCCTACGAAACACTTGGGATAGATGAAAATTCACCGTTTGATGAGATTCAAGCAACTCGCAACCGTCTAGTGCAGGAACATGCGGGCGACCGGAAGCAGCTTGAGGCCATTGAAGCGGCCTATGAAGCCATTTTGATGGACCGCCTGCGGTTACGCCAAGAAGGCAAAATCAAAGTTCCCGATCGGATCCGCTTCCCGGAACGGTTGGTTGAACCACCGCCAGAATTCGCTCCCACTCCGCCAAAGCAGACTCCAGACTGGCTCCAGCGCCTGATTGATACTCCCAGTCGGGCTGATATTCTCTGGCCTGCAGCAATTTTTGTGGGTACCGGGCTGCTGAGCTTGAGTGCTCCGCCTTTAGCGTTAGCGTTGGGGGTAGGCGTTAGCCTCTATTTCCTCAATCGCAAAGAGCACAAGTTTGGTCGGGCGTTTCTGCTGACGCTGATCGGCTTGATTGTTGGGGTTGTGTTGGGTCTACAGATTGGACAATTCCTCCTTCCGCAACTACAGCAAATTTCGTTGAACTTGAACTCGTTTGCAGCGCTGGTTACGTTCTTTGTCCTCTGGCTGATTAGCAGCTTCCTGCGCTAGTTGTCGCGTCCCGTTAAAAATCGGCTCTAGAAGTTAACCCTAACGCAAGCACTCTACTCAGCAAACGCTGCAAATCATCATATAGTCAGTCAGAAAAATCGACTCTACTGGGTACAGGCCAAATCCAGGTTTGTACCCTAATTATTTCGCTTCTATTCTGCCACCTCTTCGTCTTGATCGGAACGCGACTGCGAAGAGGTAAATAATCCTGCTTTTACGGTAAAGTCCAGATCGGCAGGCAGAACTCTAGAAGAAGCCGCTAACTGCGAAGAGGGAGCTGACAGCGAGGTTGGCAAGTGAACGGTCTGATGGCAAAGGATTGCCAGCACGCAGGAACAGAAGGCTAACAAGCAAAAATCCAGGTTTTTACCCGAAGCAAGCCATTGCAACGCTACCGCTGAGGGGGAGGATGGCAGTTGGGATAGCTGGCTCGGTTTTGCCAGTACGGGCTTTGCTAGAGCAGAAGCAGGTTGAACCGTTAGCGCTACAGCAGCCTGTTTGCGTGGCCAGTTTGGTTCATTCGTTGCTTCACTAAACGATCGATGTCTTCTGTGTTTCACAGTCTCAAGCCTCATGAATACCGATTGAATCCACTGTGGAATCCCCTATGTAGACTGCCCAACTTGATCGAGTAAGTTGCAGCACTCAAGCTACCAGTCTAGTAAACTTAACGCACTTCGGACGGGAGTTGTTCCGGAAAGTTTTGCAATTTGTCTGGTGCTCTACAGATTTTTACGGAGAATTTAGCAGCGTTATCCAGGGTACAGCAACTCAGCAATTTAGGCAGTGGTTTACCCTTCACATATGCGTTTGCATTGCCTGTGCGTAACACAAACATTTAGGTCGCGTTGGACTGCTCGTAAGGGCGAAGCATTTGCTCCCACGTCTGTCTGATTGCGCTCTGAATTACTTAGCAAATGCTTCGCCCTTACCGAACCGACCCAAACCAATCAAACCTAACCTAACTTCTGACTCCTGGCTCGCTAAGCCGTCAACCTCAACTGAGACCCCTGCTCGGTTTTGCAAACTTCGATCCGGGTTTGAAAGGCTTCTTTGAGATGGGGAATGTGGGTAACGGTGAGGATACAGGCAAAATCCGCCGCAATCGTATTGATCGCCCCAATCAGGCGGTCGCAGCCGGCGTCATCCTGAGTACCAAAGCCCTCGTCAATGATCAATAGCTGTAGGGCCATGCCAGACCGCTGAGCCAATAACCGCGCCAACGCCAAGCGAATCGCAAAATTAACCCGAAAGGCTTCTCCGCCAGAATAGGTTTCGTAGGGACGGGTGCCCTGCACATCGCTAATCAAAATATCTAGCGTGTCAATCATCTTGGTGGCGGCCAGGTTGGTTTTGCGGCTGGCTCGCTGGGTAACAAACTGGACATGAAGTTGATTGGCGCTCAAACGGCCCAAAATTTGATTGGTTTCGGCTTCGAGCTGGGGCAGCACATTTTCGATCATCAATGCCTGAATGCCATTTTTACCAAAGGCTTGGGCCAATTCCTGGTAGACGCGCAACTGACGCCGCACCGTTTGCTGCTGGGTTTGGAACTGGACGGCTTGGATCTGCAGCTCTGCGAACTGCTGCTGCTGTTGCTGCAATCGTCCCAACTGGGCTAAGCATTGATCGAGCTGGGCGCGACGCTGCTGCATTTGTTGCTCCAAAGTTTGAATGGCAGCGGCTGGATCGGGAGATTGCTGAAGCTGCTGAGCTAGGGTGGCGATTTGGGTATTCATCGCCTCTAGCAACTGGCTGCGGTTCATCCAGAGGTCGGTCAATTCCTGCAGACGCTGCTGAAGCTGGGGATAGTGCTGCTCGGCTTGCAACAAGGATTGGTAGCGGAGTTGCCAGGGTTGGAGCTGGCGCAGAACTTGGCGCAACTGGGTATGCTGATCGGGGTTATAGCCGAGTTCGAGAAGCTGGCGGTCGAGGTGATCCAGCGCTTGCCGTAAGGGAGAAGACTGCAAGCTGTCGAGCTGCTGCTGTAATTCAGCGATTGTGGCTTCGATCTGGGGCTGCTGTTCGGCTAACTGCGCCTGTTTGCGTTGCGCTTGGCGAATTTCCGCCTGTTTAATTTCAGCCCAGCGCCAGCGATCCACCTGTCCCCGCACTAAGGCATGATCGCGGTCATCGTAGTTGAGTTGGCGCAGACTATCATCCAGCAATCGCAATTCCTCATACAGGTCTGCCGCATAGTCGCCGTGGTGCAGCGACTGTTCCAGTTCGATCTGTTCGGTCACCACTTGCTGCAGCCGCTGGTGCCCTTGCAAAGCCCCTTGGATCTGCTCCTGAAGCTGGCCCCGCTGCTCTAGCACTTTGCCGTACTCAGCCAGCTCGTGCTCCAGTTCCCGATACTCCTGCCGCAGCACGCGAATTTCCCGATCCGAGGTGGTCAACTGTTCGCGAATCACCCAGAGCTGATCCTGAATCTCCTGTTTTTCCTGCTGATGCCGTTCCAGCACCAACTGCCAATGCTGCTCATCTAACGGACGGCTGCACAATGGACAGGGTGGATAGCTAGATGCCTCTAGCAGCGGTGAGCTGAGAGTCACAACCTGCGGCATAGACCGCTCAACTCGCTCTAGCTGGAGTTCTCCTTGCATCTCGCCATCTCGCCAATTGCCGATTTCCTCATCGCCGGAGTGTTCCTCTCCAGCAGTAACCCGCTCCTGCTGAAGCATCAACAGTTTGTGATCGAGTTCGGCCATTTCTCGTTCGCATTTCCGCTGTTGCTCGTGCAGGCGTTCCATAAAGGTGCGGCGTTCCATACCTTTTTCGCGTACCTGTTGCTGATAGAGGCGACGCCGTTCTAGATACTCGATGCGTTCGGCAATGGTGATGGCAGCCTGTTGCAGCTGGGGTTGAATTTGCTGCTGCTGTTCTAATTGCTGCCGTAGAGATTGCAGTTCTTCGAGGCGGGCTGTGAGGCGGGCTTGCTGCCGGTCGATCTGGGTTTGCACCTGCTGGCGTTGTTGAACCAGAGGAGCTACCTGCATCTGGCGTTGATCTAACTCACTCAACCGCAGGCGAGCTTGGCGCAAATGTTCTAGTCCGGCTTCCACATCCTCGGTTTTGGCCAGTGTTTGCTGAATGTCCTGCTGCTGTTGCCGCAACCATTCCCAGCGAGTTTGGGCTTGGCGGAGCTGATCCTTGAGCTGATGCACTTGCTCGGCCTGCTGCTGCTGGAGTTGCTGCTTGCGGGCTTGCAGAGTTTGATAGATCTGAAATTTAGCCGTCTGGGATTCTTCTTCAGCTTGGAACTGCTGCAGCTGCGTGTAATGACTGGTAATGTGATCAGCCTCACGCAGAATGGCCTCTAATTGCTGCTGCTGCTGCTGGGCGGCTAGTCGTTCCTGGTATAGCCTCTGACATTCCTGGCTGAGGTGCTGCTGCTGTTGCTGGTGCAAGGCTAACTGTTGCAGACTCGCTTGGTGCTGTTGCTGAGCGATCTGGAATTCTCGCAGCAATTCGGCATCGATTTGTTGCTGGTGCTGCATTTGCTGCAGGCTAGCGCTGAGCTGGTCCTGCTGGGCCGCTAGCGTGGCTTCTTGCTGGAGTTGGGTGCTGATACTGTCGAGCTGACGTTCCAGCATGGTCAATTCGGCCTTGAACTGGCGGGCTTGCTCCTTGGCTTGTTCCGCTAGAGCATCATATTGATCCAGCTTCAGCAGATCAGCCAGAATCTGTTTTCGTTCGCTGGGCCGCTTCAGCATGAACTCATCGGCTCGCCCCTGCCGCAGATAGGCTGAGTTGATAAAGGTTTCGTAGTCCAGCTTCAAATGTTGCAAAATTAACTGCTGTGTGGCGCGGATACCGCGTTCGGTCAAAGAGCGGAATCCGTTTGGCGTTTGGATTTGAAACTCCAGCGTGCTCACCTGACCGCGATGCCGCGAGCGAATGATGCGATAGGTCTGCTGGTGGCAAGCAAAGCTAAAATCTACCAGCGCCTCAGTGGCTCCCAGATGAATCACATCATCTTCGGTGAGTGCTCGACTTTCGCCCCAGATTGCCCAGGCCATTGCCTCTAATAGCGAAGACTTTCCGGCTCCGTTGGCACCGCAAATGCAGGCGACATGCAGCCCCCGAAAATCGAGGCACGCTTCTCGGTAACTGAGAAAGTTTTTCAGCGTTATCTGGAGCGGAATCACAAAGTTATCGCTGCAATCGTTTAACTCGTGATCTTAAGATAGCAGTACAGTTGCACTTTAATACGATCGAACTTTAGTATTTACGAACTATTTTTCTGCAACTAGCGGTTTTTCGTTCAAAAATTCGGTTTCAGCCCTGTAGTGAACTCGGCAAAGCGGTTGAATCTTGACCTTCAGCCCACAGAGGAATTTGCCAAAAACAGCAGAAATTAAGCTAAGAAATCAACAAAGCTTCAGTTTAAACTCGATTTTTTTGTTTTCCGGCAAAATTAGGCTTTGCGGTTAAAAATTTTCGCCGTTTGCCTCAACCAATCAAGCTGCTTTCTAGAAGTCCACTCGTTGATAATCTGCAATAATCCGCAAAAAATCTTGTTTCCTAATTTTCAAAGTTTTGCGGTTATCGCCGCTGCCTGTATAAAGCCATTTGCAGCGGTGGCTAATGATGGCGGAATCAACATATTTATGCACTGTGTTGCTGGCTTCAAACCCAAAGGGAGCAATGCCGCCCAAGGGAAACCCCAATTGCAGAATCTCCTTTTCGCGGGCAAAGTGAATATGGTAGCGATTAACGCCTAATAGATCTGCGACTCGATTGATATCAAGCCGCTTCTCGGATTGGAGTAACACAGCCACAAATTCTTCGGTATCTTTATGGCGAATCAAAAGAGTTTTGATAATGCATTTGGCTAACGGACCAACCTCTCGCTTCACATCCTCCATCGACAAAACTGGCTGATGCTCTAACACTTCATATTCAGCGTTCAAGTCCTGAAGCATTCGTTCTACATTACTGTAACCGCTGGTGGCTTGAGGGGGCTTATGGGCCGTAACAATCACATAGTAACCGTTTTGTCCGGCTTTGTTTTCGGCTAGGGTTTTGTCAGCAGCAACAAAGGCTGCATGAGCAAACTCGTTTTCTAACAAATTATTCGGCAACAGCGCCATGATCATCGGATAGGTACTGATGGAATCCACATTAAAGATGCGATTAATTGGACCTTCGATACCCGTATCAAACAGCTTGCAAAAAATGTTAAATCTAGTTTTCGGAGTTAAGTTAACCTCCAATGAATTATTATCTTTATCAATTTGCGCTACCAAAGCAGAATCGCGCCAGGTTGGGGTAACATTCAGTGTAATTGAATTGGCATTGTAAAAGGAAATAAACAAATAGCCGCCCGGTTTGAGCCAATCATAAAAACGCCGTAGCATCGAGTTGCTATCTTCAACAAAGCTGCCCATACCAAAGCTGGCGACGACTAGATCACATTTCCCATAGAATTGCTGCTCATCAATCAGCTTTTCATACTCAAAATCATTGACAAAAAAGCAGATATTTTGAATTTCTCGGTCGCGGCGAATTCGATTAGCTTCATCGATCATGTTCGGCGAAAAATCGTAGGCAAACACGGTTTTAAAATGTCGTGCTATCACAAAGCTGTGTCTGCCGGTACCGCAGCCAATATCAATGGCAATCTGATCGTTGCCGTCTTGTTTTAGTTTTTTGATCAGCTTATTCAGTTTTTCGCTCTCATACTCCATGAACTCATGGGTGGCAATTTTCGCTTTGCCATAGGACTTATCGTAAATCGGTGCCGCCATTTCCGATAGAACTAGATGAAACAATTTGCGCAGGCGTTTGATCAGCTGCTCTGCAATCATGTTCACCATTAAGGAATAGGCTAAATCACCGCTTTCAATCGGAATAAAATAATTAATTGCTTTAGTTTTGAGAACCTCATCTTTGCTGGGAATTTCAGTTCTAATAATGTCAACTCTGGCATCTTTGAAAAGCTGGACAATATTCTGATCCACCGTTACGGTAGACCAGAGCACAATCCGGTCAATGTAATCCCGCAAACGCCGAAATGCGAACTGTAACGCAGGCGGGAAATCTGTCTCTTCATAAAGGCTAAAAATGACCAGCACTCGATAGACCGACGATGCATAGGTGCCAGGAAATTCGTCCTGAGGCGTCGCAAATTCTAACAACAAACAGTTCCTGCCATCTAATGATAATAAGCCGCTATGGTCGTTCGTATGATAGGGCTTCAATTTGAAGAATTTATTGACTAATCCTTCCGCTTCAAATTTGGCTTCAATCGTCGATACGATGTGCGGAACATTCAGTTTCATTGCTTTGTTTCATAGCTTGATTTCAGCGTTCTGATGAAGCTGCCACCGCTCGTCGGGTCGCTTGAACTCGCTCGACTTGTTTCGGCGCATTCATTTGTTCAAATAACTGAATTGCGGCAGCAAAATTGGCTTGGCTAGCGGCAAGTTCATTCAGCTTATAGTAAGTTAAGCCCAACTGATAGTGAACTTCTGCTAAGTCGCCGCGGGCTTCCAGCTGATCGAGCAACTGTTTGGCCTCTAGTAGCTTGGCAATCGCCGCCTGAAAGTCAGACTGCTGCCGGCAGAGTTCGGCTAAACCACTCAATGCTCTGGCCTTCACCTGCGGGTAACAGCTCCGCTCGGCAAAATGCTGAGCCAACTCATACAGCCGCCGAGCGTTGTCCAGTTCATCCAAATTTTTGGCTGTTAACCCTAAAAACAGCAAGCTATAGCAGCGACTCCAGGAGCTAAAGCTAATCGCGGTGAATTCCTGCGACACATGCTCCATGAAGTCCATCGCCGCTTTGCGGTTGCCCTGATGGGAGTGGAGGAGCGCCAAACAAAACCAAGAACCCACCGCGTAGACATGGTGCTCGGTTTGGGCAGCACGGGCATTCACTAGATTAAAGATCTGAAGTGCCTCATCTAGTTCCCACAAATCAATGCGACACAAGCCGATGTTGAACAAGGAAACCAGTTCTAGATCTGAAAGTCGATGCTCCAGGGCAATGGCGTGGGCCTGCTCGTGGCAGTGAATTGCTTGATGCACGCTGCCGGTGAGCCAATGCAAATCGCCTAAAATCCGGTACAGGTGGCCCAGTGTTCCTCCAGGCTGAAGCCGCTGAAGGATCTGAGTAATGGCGGCGATCATTGGCTGTAGCAAACCCAGCCGATAAAACGAAACTCCCAGCGGTTCGTTCTCGATTTGGTCCCCGCTCCGCTGTTGCAGAATCACGGCGGCGGCCGCTTCCCAATCACCAATTTGGACGTAGTGGTGGTATGCTTCCAGAGCCGTCAAGGCATCAGCAATCGTGGCAATCGTCGGAACGGTTTGCCAGAATCGAGCGGCTTGCCGATTAGCGAGCTGCCATTCCTGGCTACGGTGTAACAGCTCGACCGCTCTGGCCTGAATGGTGGGGTGCAGACGGTATCCCTCATTGCTCACCTCCACCAGAAACAAATCGCCGAGAAACCGAATTACCCGCCGTTGTTCAGTTTCCGGGACATCCCATAAAAGCGCCAGCAGCCCAGCGATTGGCACGTTGGCAATGTCCTGATAGCGATAGCAGCCCAAACGACACAACAATTGATAAGCTTCTGGATAGAGCTGCTGCAGGCGGGTAAAGTGGCTGTCTACTAAGGCTTCTAAGCTGGTTTCACTCAGTAGATCGGACTGGTGCTCGCGCCAGTAAGTATTCAGACAGCTATCGCAATCGACACGAATCACACTGCTGAGGATGGTCATGGCTTTGGCGTTGCCGCCGTATGCCCGATGCATTTGCTCTAGGGCTGGCGATGAGGTGGCAATCCGACAGCGGTTGAAAAACTCCCGCCATGCTGTCACATCTAAACTGGGCAAAACATAGGGCTGCGGGGTGACATTCACCTCATGCAGCGGTTCCCGACTCGTGACCAAACTAACTGACTGTACATGCGGATCGGTCAGAACCTCCAGCAGGGCAGCATACTGACGCTGGGATTCAATTAGGCGACCGTTGCGGTCGAGGGCGGGTTCCAGATTGTCAATCAGCACGCCAATTTTGACCGGCCTGCCGTTCACGGTGGCTTGGCGCAATTGTTGCCGCAGTCGTTCTAACGAAACACTAAACTGGCGTCCGGGCTGTTCACTGAAATAGCGCTGTAGCCACTCTTGCACGACACTTTCGGCAGAAGTGAGGTTGTGGGTTTCCTTAGCCATCCAGCATTCCAGCACCAGATCAAAGCCTTGCTGACT
>KL662191.1:3207448-3273685 GCA_000733415.1 [Leptolyngbya] sp. JSC-1 | reverse complement strand
ATTCAATTAGGCGACCGTTGCGGTCGAGGGCGGGTTCCAGATTGTCAATCAGCACGCCAATTTTGACCGGCCTGCCGTTCACGGTGGCTTGGCGCAATTGTTGCCGCAGTCGTTCTAACGAAACACTAAACTGGCGTCCGGGCTGTTCACTGAAATAGCGCTGTAGCCACTCTTGCACGACACTTTCGGCAGAAGTGAGGTTGTGGGTTTCCTTAGCCATCCAGCATTCCAGCACCAGATCAAAGCCTTGCTGACTCAGGTATTGCCGCGCCAGGGTAGTTTTGCCCAAACCGCCCGAACCCAGAATCGTAATCAGCTTAGCTCCGGCTTGAACCAACTGATGCAGATCGGCAATTGCTTGAGCGCGTCCGACAAAGTTGGAGTCGAGGGTCGGTAATAGATGATCAATCACAGTTGGTTGTGCCCCATCGGCCACCCCGGTTTGAGCTACGGTTGGAGCTACAGTTTGAGCACTGGTTTCTACAATTTCTTGCCAGTTTAAGTTCAGAATTTTGCAGCAGGCTTTGAAGGTTTTGATATAAATTGGTTTGCCCTGAATAAACCGCTGCCAGGTTTCGGGGGCAATGTCGCTGGGAGCCGTTTCGTTACCAGTTGCCAACACAACAATCGCAGCTTTTGCTCTAGGTTCTGCGGCTTGTAGCGCCCACCCCTTTTGCTGCCATGCCTGCTGAATCTTAGCTAGCCCAGACGGAGAGGCTTTCAGCAGGATGGTTGGCTCTACAATCAGCGTAATCCCCTGCACTGCCACAATGTCTACCAGTTCCCCAGCCGGAATCGTAATTGGTTCCAAACAGCGGGCCGACCACCAGGAGGCTTTGAATTTGACTCGGCCTTTTTTGTCCGGCTGAATCGGTTGTTCAACGATGGCTTGTCCCTCTAGCCCGATCAGGTTGGCTTGAGCTGAGTTGCGCCAAGCGAGTTGCAAATCTCTGGAGCTAGTATCTTTCTGACCTGATGGGGGCAATTGGGCGTCATGCTGGGCCTGATTAAATGCATTCTGATGATTCATCTGCACCGTGATCCTTGCCGTGACGAGTGGGGGCATCGACATTTAGCTTAGTTCTACGCCCAAACTCGGTGAAATTACAGAATCATGCAAATTTATTTATATAGCTGTGCTAGATGAGAGGTGAAATTGATTGAGCAGGAGCCAGAAGCCAGGAGCATTTTTCCATGGGATTGCTAGGGTCTTTTTGGGTCTTATACTGCTGTGGCCAACCAGGCGAGAATTTCCGCATTTACCCGCTCGGCGGATTCGTCATAAGGACAGTGGCCCGCATCCGGGATTTCGACGAGCTGCAGTTGGCTATGGAGTGCGTTGGCAATGTGCCTACCCCAGGTGAGGGGAATCACCCGGTCCTGCTCTCCCCAAAGCAGCAAAATTGGCACGTCTACTTCTTGCAGCAATTCTTTTGTAGCGCGGCTAAAATCCGTCTGAGTGCGGGCTTGCGCTAAGCGACAAAAGGCTCTAGACGCCCCACGGTCATATCCGGGCTGCAAAAAACTTTCAATCAGAGCTTCGGTGACCCGCTCTTGGTTAATATAAACCTTGCGCAGCACCGACCGAATTACGCCAGGACGCAGGACCAGCTTGAACAGCGGACGCACCAGCAAGGGCGTGGTAAATAGTCCTTCAACCGAAGCTACCAACGGCTGCAACCATCCTGGTAAGATCTCCTGACGCGCGGCTGGAAGGGTAATCAAAATCAGACGCTCGACCATTTCTGGATGGGCCACTGCTGCCGATAAAGCGACCAAGGCCCCCAGCGAATGTCCCACTAAGGCAATCGGACGATTGATAAACACGCGCCAGAATTCGTAGATCTGCTCGACCCACAGCCCAACTTTGTAGGTCGTGGATGCTTTTTCCGAGACGCCAAATCCTACCAGATCAAGCGCATAGACCGGATGGGCCTGACTCAGCGGCAAAATATTTTCGTGCCATTGGGTTAGAGCAGAACCAAAGCCATGTAGCAGCAGCAGAGGAGTGGCCTCTTCGCCGGATCGCGCCTGACCGCTCCAGGCAAACGTATAGCGAACTTTCCAGCCGCGCCAGATCCAGTCGCGCTGAAATCCTAGCTGCAAATGCCCTGATTGTAATGGCGTCAACTTCATCACGGTTTACGGCGGTTTACGAAATTTTTTCAAGTTGCGTTGAATCGACCAATTAAACCTACAGTGATCCTAGGGTGATTCAAGTGGTTTAAGGGTTACCTTGGGCTTGTTATCTTGGACTGGGCTGCGACAGGTTAGAAATTAGGAGTCAGGAGTCAGAAGCCAAGCTTCCCAGAGCGTCAGCCGACGGGAGTCAGAAAGTCAGTTTGCTATCCTAAACTGGGCTGCGACTATACTGCAACTGCTCTACTCTATTGCCTGATTGACGTGGGCATAATCGTCATCGTCACAAGACCCAACTGAGCGCAACCGCGATTCGCTGTTTAAGGATGCATTTACCTTTGAGTTCCCTATGAGTCTTTGCATTAATCCTCACTGCCCTCAGTCCGATCATCCTGGGAATGATGGTAGCCAATTTTGTCGAAGTTGTGGGTCTGACTTGCTGTTGTTGGGACGCTACCGAGTCATGCGCCTGCTGAGCGACAAAAGCGGCTTTGGGCGGGTGTATGAGGCGTTTGATCGCAGCACGCCTAAGATTCTTAAAATACTGAAGGAACACTACAGCCATCATACCAAGGCGGTCGAGCTGTTTCGGCAAGAGGCGATTGTGCTGGGTCAGTTGCCCCATCCGGGTATTCCGGCGATTGAACCCCAGAGCTATTTCGAGTTTTATCCCAAGGGCAGTTCTGAGCCACTGCACTGCATCATCATGGAGAAAATCGAAGGCCCCAACCTGAAGGAATGGATGCAGCAGCAAGGCAATAACCCAATCAGCGAGAAGCAGGCCCTCAATTGGCTGAAGCAGCTAGCCGAAATTCTGCATCTGGTGCATGGCAAAAACTACTTTCACCGCGATATCAAGCCAGAAAACATCATGCTGCGGGCCAACGGACAGTTGGTGCTGGTGGATTTTGGCGCAGCTCGTGAGATGACCTACACCTATCTGGCCCAGATGGGCAATACGGGCGGTACCCGCATCAGCTCTGCTGGATATACGCCGCCCGAACAGGAAAAAGGCCGAGCCGTTCCCCAATCCGACTTTTACGCCCTGGGCTATACCCTGATCTACCTGTTGACCGGTAAGCCTCCCACCGATCCAGACATGTACGACTCGCTGCACAACGAACTGCGCTGGCACCGGTTTGCTCCCCAGGTTTCTCCTGCCCTCGCCTACGTGATTGATCGGTTGATTGCGCCTCAGGCCAGTGCACGCCCCCAGAATACAGAAGAACTGTTGCAAATGCTGGCCCGCGTGGAGAAGGCGCAGTCCGAAAAAAAACCAGCTTCGTCTCAGGCTGTTGTATCGACGCTGGTTCAAGATCAGGCTCGATTGGGTTCTACTCAACCAGGGTCAGTTGGTCTGCGATCCCGCCGCTGGCTCTGGGGTGGAGCACTGGCTCTGTTGCTAGCGGCAGGAGGATACACCCTTTGGCAACTCAAACCAGAACATTTTCTACAGGCCACTCGCACCGAGCAGGCCACTATGCTCAAAACCATAGAAGGACATGCAGGTACGGTCCGCTGTTTAACCTTTACACCTGACGGGCAACGGCTGATTACCGGCAGCAATGACCAAACAATCAAGGTCTGGAATGTGGATACTGGCCAATTGCTATTTACCCTCACCGGCCACACCAGCGCCATTAGAAGCTTGACTGTCAAATCCGATGGTTCAACCCTGGTTAGCGGCAGCGACGACCAGACAATCAAACTCTGGAATTTAGGCAACGGCCAGGAAATCGGCACCCTCAAGGGCCATACCAGCTATTTGAATGCAGTGGGCATCAGCCCCGACGGACGACTGCTCGCTAGCGCCAGTGCCGATCAAACCATGCGCCTTTGGGATTTGAGCACCAAGCAAGAGCTACGCCTGTTCAGCGGCCACAGTAGTTATGTCAACTCGGTGGTGTTTAGTCCCGATGGCAAACTGTTGGCGAGCGCTAGCGCCGACCGCACTATCAAACTTTGGGCCGTGGCAACCGGCGAACTGTTGCGCACGCTCGAAGGCCACAGCAGCTACGTCAATGCCATTGTGTTTACGCCCGATGGAGCGAATCTAATCACCGCCAGTGCCGATCAAACCATTCGGGTCTGGAATGCGGCAACCGGAGCTGAGGAACGCCTGCTTAAAGGCCATATCAGCTTTGTCGAAGATATTGCCATCAGTCCCGATGGGCAGTACCTACTCAGCGGTAGTGCCGATCAAACCCTGAAACTGTGGGATCTCAGGACTGGAAATCTACTGCGGTCGCTGACTGGGTTCAATGCCCACATCAAACACTTTACTCCCAGCCCCAACTGGCAATCGGTGGCGGTAGCTGTGGAAACAACAGTCAAAATTGCTCAACTGCCTCGTCAGGCAAATTAGGTAAAACGAGCATTTAGGTTAATTTTGAGACTATTTGGTCAGCCCATGCTCCAAAGCATAGCGAACTAGCTCAGTCCGGCTATTGGTACCAGTTTTGCTGAACAGCCGACTGACATACTTCTCCACATTCCGGACGCTAGTATCGAGCCGACGGGCAATTTCCTTATTCATCAAGCCTTCGGCCACCAGTTCTAGCACGCTTTGTTCCCGTGGCGTCAGGTCGAGGTTAATTGGGGCTGGAGTTTGGGCAATGCTGCTCCGCTGACTTAGCATTGCCTTAATCTGGGCAATCTGCCGCGCCATTTCGGCAATATCAGGAGTTTCGCCATCGCCAGCCGCTTTGGTAACAGCCGCCCGCCGGTCGAGGAGATTGGTGACAATGGCGACCAGTTCATCCGGATCAAACGGTTTGGATAAATAGGCATCACACCCGGCGTTATATCCCTGAATTCGGTCGGTTGTCATACCCCGTGCGGTTAGAAACACCACTGGTAGAGCTTGGTAGCGGGGATCTTCCCGGAGTTGTTTCAGGAATTGATAGCCGTCTACCTGCGGCATCATGATGTCTGAAATCACTAAATCGGGCGAGGTCTGCTGCAACAACTCCCACCCTTCGCGGGCATTACTGGCGACATGCACCTTAAAGCCCTCATCTTCCAGGTAGGCTTGAACGGCTTGACGTAGCCCCGGTTCATCATCGACGAGTAGCAATTGTCCAGTCGCCATGCGGTTTTCTCCTTTCGATTCACCCTAATTATAAGTTTTGCGATACCTGCGGGAGTTAGACGAGGCAGTGGTAGGTTGATAGACTAGAAGGGAAGATAGAGAGATTGACAAATTCTCCCAAGCCTCTATAATTTCGCACAACTTCGGCCATCATCTGTCGCTATTAGTCACTGTTTAGTATTCATGGTTATTCTAGGTCACGTTTTACCATCATCTTTGCCCATTCTGGGGTCGTTTTTGCCTTCCTTGCCGTTAGATAGCCTGCTTTCGACTCAAGGCATTATGGTGCTGCTGCTGGTTGCCTATGCCGGAGCCATGTGGATGTTTCTCACTAGCGCCCCCAAAGTTCACACCATCATGGTGTCGGACCTAGAACTGGCACGACAGTTTTATGAAGGGCTGCTGGGTCTACCTGTTGCCGATGTGCCGTTGCACTACTACTACAACTATGAGCAAACCCTGGGCACCGCCAGTATTGATCCTCTCTATGCCTCTACGGCTACCTTAGGCCGCCCTATGACCCAGAGCTACCAATCTTCATCTGGACTTTGGTATCAGTTGAAGAAAAATACGCAACTGCATGTAATTTCGGGCGCTAGCCTGGGGCTGAAGAACCGCCAGCGCCATGTCTGCTTTGATCACGATTGTCTGGAGCAGTTGCTGATGCGGGTACAGTCCTACGGGGTAAAACACAAAATTCGCCGCGACAAACCCCTCAATTTCCTGGTGAAAGACCTGGATGGCCGGATTATTGAAATGGCTGAGGTCTCCAACTGATCAAGCCTCAAATTTAGCCTCAGGGCGGTGTCAAAATCTTGTAAATTGTTCCTAGGCATTCCTCTAGAGTGCCTTTTTTTGTACGAGTTTTTGCACTGGCCTCTATTCCAGTTTTTGCACTCGTTTTACACTGACTGTTGCACTCGTTTTTGTGCTTAAGTTCTTTGCTCTGGATAATTCAATCAAATCAAACAGAACCAGTAGGTATTAGAAGACTGAACTGACTCAGATGTCAGGCTTTTCTGTTGTGATTCAGCCCGCAATTGAAGATTTAATGAAATTTGCTCCAGAATCACTGGCCAACGATCAGAACGCTGATATTTTCTGTAGCAAGTTCATGCAGCACAACTACCGAAAAGTGGCTTCAAGCTATAAACTGTTTGCAAAAATAGCTTTTAGTTTTGGAGCTGTAACTCTATGAGTCCTAAGCTGGCCTGCTTGAGGCAGTGTGATTTTATGCAACTTAGCTTGCATGTAGAGAATCAAAAATGACTAGGGAACTCTAGGGTGGTCTGGCTCTGCTGTGAGCAATTACCTGTCAATACAAAGCGTCAAACTATGCGGATTCTAGTTACAGGTGGTGCGGGCTTTATCGGTTCTCACCTGATTGATCGATTGATGGAGCAAGGACATGAAGTTATCTGCTTGGATAACTTTTATACCGGCCATAAGCGGAATATTCTGAAGTGGATCGAGCATCCTTACTTTGAATTAATCCGCCATGATATTACCGAGCCAATTCGGCTTGAGGTTGACCAAATCTATCATCTGGCCTGTCCTGCCTCTCCGGTGCATTATCAATACAACCCGGTCAAAACCATCAAGACCAATGTGATGGGAACGTTAAATATGTTGGGCTTGGCAAAGCGGGTCAAAGCTAAATTTCTGTTGGCTTCTACTTCTGAAATCTATGGGGATCCAGAAGTTCATCCTCAAACCGAGGACTATCGCGGCAGTGTCAATCCGATTGGGATTCGCAGTTGCTACGACGAAGGAAAACGAGTCGCAGAGACGCTTGCCTTTGACTACCATCGCCAAAATGATGTGGAGATCCGAGTCGCTCGCATCTTCAACACCTACGGCCCGCGCATGTTAGAGAATGATGGTCGAGTGGTAAGCAACTTCATAGTGCAGGCTTTACGAGGTCAATCGCTGACGGTTTATGGTGATGGCTCTCAGACGCGCAGCTTCTGCTTTGTCTCTGATTTAGTAGAAGGCTTGATGCGGTTAATGAATGGAGAGTACATCGGTCCAGTCAATTTGGGCAATCCCGATGAATACACCATTTTGCAACTTGCAAAAGCCGTCCAGCAAATGGTGAATCCCAGCATCGAAATTGATTATCGCCCTTTACCCCAAGATGATCCGCGTCGCCGCAAGCCAGACATTACTAGAGCGCGGACTTGGTTAAATTGGCAGCCAACTGTACCGTTGCAGGAAGGACTTCAGCTCACAATCGAAGATTTTCGGGCACGGTTGACCGATACGGTTCCCAGCATAGCTGAGCAGATCATTTAAACAGCATCTGCACATTTGGCGCAAATCTGACAGGTAGGCTGTGCTGAGAGTGTTGGGTAGCGCGAATCAGCAGAACAGTAAAGCAGCTCAATCAAGCACAGACGGGTGTGCACAATCAAGTTCCATCTAGATCCCATTGTTTGATATCAGGAGCCGGAGCAGTTAAGTTTTTGACTGATTTTCCTTTTTGTGTGTCTATGATGTTTCGATTTGATTCCATCGCCCCTGATATCGTTCCATTCACTTTAATGTAGTTAAGGACTTATCCCTATGCGTGTTTGTGTCATCGGTACTGGATATGTTGGCTTGGTGACTGGTGTTTGCTTGGCTCATACTGGGCATCATGTCATCTGCGTTGACAATAACGAAGAGAAAGTGAAGCTAATGCAGTCCGGGCAATCTCCAATTTTTGAGCCTGGGCTATCTGAACTGATGAAGGGTGTGATTGAAGCCGGACGGATTGAGTTCACTACCGATTTGGCGGCTGGCGTGAATCACGGTGAAATTCTCTTCATTGCGGTTGGCACACCTCCTCTGCCGACGGGCGAGAGCGATACGCGCTATGTGGAAGCAGTTGCAAGAGGGATTGGAACTCACCTGAATGGTGGCTATAAAGTGATTGTCAACAAATCCACGGTGCCAATTGGCTCCGGTGACTGGGTGCGGATGCTGGTTCTGGATGGCGTTGCAGAGCGGCAACAGGCTTTGGTTTCTACCAGCGGCGGCACCATGACTGAACCGCAAATCGATTTTGATGTGGTCAGCAACCCCGAATTTCTGCGCGAAGGCTGCGCTGTTTACGACACCTTCAACCCAGATCGGATCGTGTTGGGCAGCAACAGCCAGCGGGCCATTGCCATGATGCGGGAGTTGTATGCCCCGATTATCTCTCGTGAAATGGCAGAAGATAAGTCATTACCCACTGTGCCGGTGGTGGTGACCGACCTCAGCTCGGCAGAAATGGTCAAGTATGCCTCCAATGCCTTCCTCGCCACCAAGATTAGCTTCATCAACGAAATTGCCAATATTTGCGACCGGGTTGGGGCAGATGTGACCCAAGTTGCCAAGGGCATTGGTCTAGATTCTCGGATTGGCAGCAAGTTCTTGCAGGCTGGCATTGGCTGGGGTGGTTCCTGTTTCCCCAAAGATGTGTCGGCTCTGATTCACACGGCAGATGATTACGGCTATGAAGCGCAGTTGCTCAAGGCGGCGGTGACCGTAAACCAGCGTCAGCGTTTGATTGCGCTAGAGAAATTGCAGCAAGTGCTGAAAATCCTCAAAGGCAAAACCGTTGGTCTGCTCGGCCTTACCTTCAAGCCCGACACCGACGATATGCGCGATGCGCCTGCTTTGGATCTAATCGAACAGCTCCATCGCCTGGGTACCAAAATCAAAGCCTTTGACCCATTGGTGTCACAGAGCGGTATGCGCCATGGCTTGTCCAACGTGATTGTCGAAACTGATGCTGAGCGCTTGGCCGATGGTTGCGATGCCCTGGTGCTGGTGACCGACTGGAAGCAATTCCGCTCACTCGACTACGCCAAGATGGCAAAACTGATGAATAACCCAGTCATGATCGATGGCCGCAATTTCCTCGATCAAGAGATGCTAGAGGCAGCTGGTTTCCGGTATGTCGGTATCGGGCGCTGTAGCTAAAAAATAGCTCTTAGTTTCGAGTTTTGAGTTTTGAATTGATCCGAACTGTCAATTTCTCTAAGTCTTTGACAAAGAGAATCACAGATAGAGTGCGTTTGCATAGCCTGTGTAGAGCACAAACATCTTCAGCGCCAACCATAGGATTTCGCTAAATGCTGAGGTTAACGACTTAACTCAAAACTCAAAACTCAAAACTTCTAACTTAAAGCTCTCCTCTCACGCATTGAAAGCAGGTAAGGTAACAACAAATGCCTTGCCTGTTTTTGTTATGGAAATTCAGCATCAGCATGATTGGAACCTAACGCCGGAAGCAGCCGTGGCGCTTCAGCAGTCGCTGCGGCAAGAAGTTATTACAGTTGATCAGTTTGAAGCGGTGCAGACTGTGGCTGGGGTGGATGTGGGATTTGAGGATGCGGGCGAGACTACCCGCGCTGCGGTTGCGGTTTTGAGTTTTCCCCAGTTGCAAGTAATCGAGCAAGCCGTGGCCCGCCGTCCGACTAGCTTTCCTTACGTGCCGGGGCTGCTGTCGTTTCGGGAAGTGCCTGCGGTGCTGGAAGCATTGGCGAAACTAAAGCAACTGCCAGATTTACTGCTGTGTGATGGACAGGGCACGGCTCATCCGCGGCGGTTTGGGATTGCCTGCCATATCGGTTTGCTGACGAATCTGCCAGCAATTGGCGTTGGCAAGTCGCTGTTGGTGGGAACCCATGCTGCGGTTCCTGACGACAAGGGAGCCTGGGTACTGCTGAAGCATAAAGGCGAAACGATCGGAGCGGTCGTGCGGACACGAGTGGGTACAAAGCCACTGTTTATCTCACCCGGTCATCGGATTAGCCTAGCAACGGCGATTGAGTATGTGATGCGCTGCACGACTAAGTATCGTCTACCGGAAACCACCCGTCAGGCCCATAAACTAGCCTCTGAGACACCTGCAGCAGTGATTGATGCCGTGATCGCCGATCAGCAGTTGCGCCTGAATCTCTAGATCAATTGCAGATCGATTGCTTGATTCTGCTGGGAAGCGTTCAGCAGTGCGACGGCACGGGTTTTGCTGTAGTACTTTTATTGGAGTACATAGTATGAACTAGGACTGGCAAGATCGATAGGAATCAGGGAAAGAACCAGCATCATGGAACTTAGCCCTATGTCTTTGAAGAAAAACCTGATTTATCTCAGAACAGCCTCTATCACTCTGCTGCTCCGCTTAAGCCCAGACCACCATTAAAGGGCTGGGACGTTGTGAAATCAGGAAACAAAGAAACAAACTATGAAACTCAAAATTGTTGTTCAACAGAATATCTATGAAGCGGTTGAAGGATGCTTAGCCATTGATATTGAAGAAATAGAAACTCCGCCTCATGCTTTCATCTAGCTCGATTATTGCTAATTCGGCTAGCGTAAACCAGTGGGCATTGGAGGCATCTGAATCTCTAGCTTTGCTGGTCTTGCTTCAGTCTGCCCTCTGCTTTGGCACGAACAATCGGCTCTTCAATCAATATCGCTGCCATTTGAGAACCTGAACCATCAGAACAAGTGACAAAATTGGCTGAGAACAATTCCACCAAAAACTTGCAGACATTATCAAACATTGCAAAACGGTTGAACCACAGAGCCACAGAGGACACAGAGAGGAGAGGTTGGGATAATTATACAGAATCCGGTTAATCAGCCAGAATTTGCGTAGAGGCGTTTCGCGAAACGCCTGTACAATACAGCGTCTAATTAATTCAGTCAGAATCCGTGTAGAGGCGTTATTTCCTGCGGAAAGGCTACACCTATGCGAAACGCCTGTACAATACAGCGTCTAATTAATTCAGTCAGAATCCGCGTAGAGGCGTTATTTCCTGCGGAAAGGCTACACCTATGCGAAACGCCTGTACAATACAGCGTCTAAATTGGGGTGTTTGGTCGGATCTGATATTAATTGGCTGTTTGCTACGTCATGCGATAACTAAAAAATCCCCCAAAGCGGGGGATCCACATAACGCAGAATTAGTTTAGTTGGAGGACGGGTTACTGCCGCCTAAACGAGCTGAGCCAATCGCGCAAAAGCTCGTCGGCCACGCCGCGACCACCCAAACCAAAGGCAACTCCAATCGCCACGGCAATCGCGCCCAGCAGCAAACCAAACGCCAAATTCACAATATTGGGAGCTACACCCATGCGATTCAGCGCCATTGCCCCGGCAAACGCAATAATGGCAATCCGAGCCGTTTGTCCCAAGATCCGCGCCTGCTGGCCACCTGAGCGGGCAATCACATTAAAAGCTAGGTTCGCCAAATATAATCCAATTCCTAGCACAACCAGGCCAATCAACACATTACCCAGTACCGCCAGAATCCCGTTAACAATTTCGGTCAGAACAGCGAACTCCAGCTTTTCAACCGCAGCCACAGCGCCGGTCAGCATAATCCCAACCAGCACGATGATGCCGACAATTTCAGACGGAGTTTGCTTCGGTAGGCTGGGAGTTGGAGGAATGACGTTGGACTGTCCCAGGGACAGATCTTCGGGAGGTGGCGGCACATCAGCGAACGGATTCACCGCCGGGGGAGTGGTCGGAAATCCGAGCCAGTTAAAGATATTGTCGAACCCAATGCTGGTCAAAACGCGAGCCACCAAGTCCGCCACAAATCGTCCGATCACATAGGCAATGGCCAGAATCAAAATGGCGGTAAAAATCCGGGGCAACGCATTCAGGATTTGGCCCAGCATCGTAATGGCCGGTGCCGAGATTGCCTCGATTTGCAGCGCATTTAGAGCCGCAATTGCCGTTGGAATCAGCACGAGCACATAGACAATCGTGCCCAGAAGAGCCGATAAGGACAGCCCCCCTGTAGTCTGGGTCAAACCAATCCGCGCACCAACCTGGTTGGTGCCAATGGCCGCCAAGAAATTGGTCACGATCGTTCGGACAATCCGGGCAATAAACCAGCCGATTATCCCAATCAAAATAGCGGTCAGAATCCGGGGCAAGGCTGACAGGATCTGATCCAGCAAATTTTGCACTGGTGCCAATGGCCCTTGCAGTTGCAAAACATCTAGAATCAGGGGTAAAAAGAACAGCAGAATAAACCAGTACAGCGCATTGCCAAAGGTTTCATTCAGCATCAGGGGAGCAGCGCCTGGTGGTTCCCCTGTTTGTTGGGCAATCCGAGATTCTAAGTTGAATCGTCCCAGCCCGCGCACCACAATCGCTTTTGCTAAGGTTGCAACTAACCAGGCTACCCCTAACAAGGCAGCAGCGCTAACAATTCGCGGCAGATAAATAAACACCTGCTGCAAAAAGGAATCGAGGGGAGCAGAGACGGCTGTTAGCTGTAGGGCATTAAAGAAAGCCACTAGCACAAAGGCCATGATCAGCCAGAAAACAGCTGTACCAATCCATTTTTCAATGGGAATTCTATTCTCGGCTCCCCGACTCCCGCCGGCCCACGCCGCAATGCGGTTGTCAAAATTTGTCCGTTTCAGCAACCCTTGCACCACAGCGGCCACAATCAAGGCAACAAGCCAGCCAATGATCAAAATCGCAATAGCACCTAGCAAGTTAGGCAGAAACGCAGCCAAGCTAGAAAGAAACTGTCCAGTTGTATTCACTGTGACTTCAATCGGGTTTGCCTGAGCCAACGTAGGGGGAAGTTGTGCTCTGGCTGGCCCCAGTCCACAGGTGACGCACCAAATAGAATTCATGATCGTCATTCGTAAGAAATTACAAGTTTGGGCTTGTGAAAAAATATCTCTGAGTCTGGTGAAAAAGTCAGGTAGTAACGAAAATAAACTGCTTTAGGGGAAATACATCGTCTGCGGCAATACGAAATGCCTTCTAGTTCGGCATCTCGGTGCTGACATTCAGACTTAAGACTGAGTTAGTAGGTTAAGTAAGTTAGCAGTTTGGTGATTAATTCAGGTCACTTAAAGAATAAAGTTCCTGGAGAGAGATTTGAAGAGCGTGCAAATGGTTTGTAACAATTACAAATACCAGTGCAAATCCCAGAAGCAGACATGAGGTCCAGTACCTGTCGATGAGAGCGCTTGGCAGTCAGCATTGCCCTGGGGCTGATCATCCATCTACCCTTTTCAAATAGGTCCTCCTTACACTCTGCTTGACTGCTAGAGTACAGGAAACCAATGTGAAAAAAAATTAACTTTTCGATGTCAATGCAGGTGTTTGAACAATCGATTCACATTAAAGCCAGCGCCACAGCTGTCGAGCAGTGCTTTACCGATCTAGCTCTGATGCACCGTTGGTTAAATCCAGTGCTGCGCTGCGAACCCATCGGTGATTGGAGCACGGCCAAGGGCAGCAAAAGCCGATTTGTGATTCAGATTCCGTTCCTGCAACCTACACTCAATAGTACGGTGGTTGAACGTCAGCCTGGCTTGGTTGTTTGGGAGTTCAAGGGTTTCTTTAAGGGGCGCGACCGCTGGGAATGCCAGCCTACTGAGCAGGGAACGACGTTGCTGAATCGGTTTGAATTTGATATTCCTAATGCGATCGTCCGTTACGGCTTTCAGCGTTTTGCCCTCAATTGGACTAAACAAGATATGCAAGCCCAACTGCGACGCCTGAAGCGAGTGGCAGAAGAGGTGTACCGGGATACTGAAGTTTGAGGTTTCACGCTGGCACAACAATCCGCTGATTGCCCGACAGTCCAAAGGCAGCATGAACGATTTGCAAGGCTCGCATTCCGTCTTGTTCGGCTACTAAGCAGCTCACCTTAATTTCAGAGGTGGCAATCATTTGAATGTTAATTTGCTCTTGGGCCAGCGCCTCAAACATGCGAGCGGCAATGCCCGGACGACCCACCATCCCGGTGCCGACAATGCTGACTTTGGCAATCGAGCGATCAACGATTACTTCCCCAAAGCCCAAATTGGAGGACTGGAGGATTGACTGGGCTTCATCGGCATCGATCGCGGCCACCGTAAAGGCAATATCGCGGCTGGCGACTCCGTTGATCAAGCGGCAGCGCTGCGATTGAATGATCATATCGACGCTGATGTTGCGCTCGGCTAACAGAGTAAAGATCCTAGCCGCCATCCCTGGCCGATCGGGAACATGCCGAATTGCTAAGCGAGCTTGCTTCAGGTCGAGAGCTGCCCCCCGGACCGGAGGTAGGTTATGAGCAGCCTCGGTGTTTGGCTCACGGCGTCCGGCTCCCGATTTGGCCGGAGAACTGGTGACATTGAAAGCTTGACACAGGGCCGCGATGGCTCGGTCGCAGTCTTCTTCGGCAATGGCGCAGCTCACCTGCACTTCCGAGGTGGAAATCATCTCAATATTTACCTGCGCTTCGGCCAGAGTGGTGAACATTTGAGCTGCCACACCCGGTCGGCCAATCATGCCCGCGCCGACAATGCTGACTTTCGCCATCCGGCGTTCTACCATGACTTCGGCTTCACCGGCAATGGGATCGGTTTGATTGCGTAAGGCAGGCGCAATCGCAGCGGCTACCGCTTCCGCTCGGTTCAAGGAATTTTTGGTGACGGTAAAGGCAATGTCGTTTGTGTTACCTTCGTGGATCGACTGGATAATCAGGTCTACATCCAGATCCTGAGAGGCAATTTCACCAAACAAACGGGCAGCGATTCCGGGCCGGTCCGGAACCCGTAAGAGGGCGACTTTAGCTTGATCGGTATCAAATTCAACTGCATCAACTGGGTGGGCAATTTCCAGCCCTTCTAAGGGGCGTGGCTGCGGGATGGGAGAAATGACTTTCGTACCCGGATCCTCGGTCCAACTGGAGCGTACAACTAGTGTGACGCCATAGTTACGCGCAATCTCCACCGCGCGTGGATGCAGTACCTTTGCCCCCAGGCTAGCCAGTTCCAGCATTTCATCGGAGGTAATTTCATCCATGAGCTGGGCATCGGGGACAATGCGCGGATCGGTGGTGAGGATTCCGGGTACATCGGTATAAATCTCGCAGCAATCGGCCCGCAGTGCTGCCGCCAATGCCACCGCCGAGGTATCGGAACCACCGCGCCCCAGGGTTGTAATCTCCAAATCAGATAGGCTGGAAATGCCCTGAAACCCAGCCACGACGACAACTCGTCCCGATTGGAGGTGGCGCTCGATCCGTTCGGTTTCAATGCTGAGAATGCGGGCGCGAGTATGCTCTGCTTCGGTGACAATTCCCACCTGCGCGCCGGTCATCGAAATAGCCGGCTGCCCCAACTCTTGCAGCGCCATACTTAACAGGGCAATTGACACCTGTTCGCCAGTAGACAGCAGCATGTCCATTTCCCGCCGGCTGGGATTGGCAGAAATCTCGTGCGCTAGCTTCACCAGGCCATCAGTGGTCTTTCCCATCGCTGAAACCACGACCACAAGCCCATGACCAGTTTGAGCCGTTTGAATCACTCGCTGAGCGACTGCTTGAATCCGCTCCACCGAACCAACAGAAGTGCCGCCGTATTTCTGGACAATCAGTGCCATAGTGCCGCCTACTCTGGCTTTTGCTTAAATCTCTACAACCTAATAAAGGTAACAGACCTGAAGAGCAATCGTAGATAAATTATTAGATTCTATGGGTTCGCTTAACTATACTTAACTGCGACTGGTTGCTCTAATATCCGGCTTGTGAGCATAATCTCTACAGAGGTTCTGCCTCACCCCAGGGAGCGTCGGGTGAAGTGGAGCCTCTAATTGCTGGTGGCTCTTCTCATCATCAGGTTTTGCGTCAGGAGTCAGAAGTCAGGGGTCAGGAGTCAGAATTGCTTCTGTGTCTGGGATTCTAATCGGAGCACTTGCTATGATGCGGGTGAAGGATTGGTGACTGGCGATGTTTTTCTACGATCCCACTCTTTGCCTGCCTTCTTCTGAGGAACTGCCTGATTCCGACGATACTCCTGTGGATAATGAGCTGCAAGATCTGATTCCCGGTCTTTTGAAATCAATTTTGGCCTGGCTCTGGCGCGATCGATGGGATTGGTTCTTTGGGGTGGATATGGGAATTTACTATGACCCAGACCTACCTGCGATTGTGCCAGATGGTTTTCTGAGCATCGGAATTCCTCGCGTCATCGATGAAGAGTTACGGCTGAGTTATGTGCTGTGGGAAGAACGCCGGGTACCGACCTTTGTGCTAGAAGTGGTTTCGCGGCGGCATCGAGGTGAATACAGCAGTAAAAAGGCCCTCTATGCCCAAATGGGTGTGAAGTATTACGCCATCTACTCATCGCGACGCCGACGCAAGCCCCGACTAGAGGTGTACGAGCTTGTGGACCAGGAATATCACTTACTGACTGGAGAACCAGTCTGGCTGCCCGAAATTGGGTTGGGGCTAGGACGGGACCGGGGTGTGTACCAAGGCATCGAGCGGGAATGGCTGTATTGGTATGACCAGTCTGGCCAGCGAATTCCCACTCCTGAAGAGCGTGCCGAACAAGCGGAAGCATGGGCTGAACGAGTGCGGCAACAAGCCGAGCAAGAACGCCAACACGCTGAGCAAGAACGCCAACGCGCTGAGCAAGAACGCCAACGCGCTGAACAAGAACGCCAACGCGCTGAACAAGCTGAAATTAAGCTGCAAGCGCTGATGGACCAATTGCAGCAACGTGGTATCGATCCCAATCAGCTTTAGCCGATATCTCTAGAAGAGGATCGAATCTAGTGGAGGCACCTCTACCCAAGTCTTAGTTTGGTGCGATTGATGAGTCAAATCCATCAGGAGTTGGGAGTACACCCCCTCTTGTAACGAGGGTGCTAGGAATCGGCCTTGCTCGATTCCTTGGACCCATTGATCGACCACTCGGATAAACGGCGCTAAGCGACCGTCGGGATAGGTAGTGGGAAACGCGAGGCGAGCTGGAATCTCCAGTTCGGTTAATGGTTGACCCGCTTGGCTGCCCCACAGTTTGAAGCCATGCACATAGTCACTCTGATTGTCACTGCCCAGAACCAGCGTGCCACGGTCGCCATACACCTCTACCCAATGCCCTCGCCCCTGATAGGTGACGGCACTGAGACAAGCCTGACAGGGCGTTCCATCGGTCAATTCCAGCATCAGTGTGCAGGTATCGTCGGCATCAACTGGCTTCGCTTCGCCGGTGATGGGATCGGGACGAGTGGCAATCGTAGTGCTGAGCTGACCACACAACCGCGCAACCGGAGCAAATAACCAGGCTATATAGTCAAATAGATGCGAACCAATGGCTCCTAATGCTCCACCTCCCTGATCCCGGCGGGCATACCAATTCCAAGGGCGAGTTGCATCGGCTCGACTGGAAACCAGCCAGTCTATCTTCACTAGCCGCTTCTGCCCCACATAGCCTTCCGCCAACAGTTCTGCCAAGTGCTGCCAGGCCGAAACAAACCGGAACTCGAAGTCCATCATCGCGATGACACCTTGAGTCTGAGCTAATCGGTACAGCTCAATGGCTTCTTTTACATCCAGAGTCATGGGCTTTTCGAGCAGTAGGTGTTTGCCGGCTTCCAGAACCGTTTTTGCCATTTCGTAATGCAAGAAAGGAGGCGTTGAAATAGCCACTGCGTCTACTGCTGGCAAGCGGACAATTTCTTCCACGGTTTGCGCCGCATGGGGAATCTGAAACGCCTGCGCCACCGCCTGCGCTTTGCCCAAATTTCGGTGGTAGACTGCTACAACCTCTGTACGATGATGAATTTGCAAGCCGGGAATGTGAATTTTCTGCCCAAAGCCGGTACCAACGACAGCAACACCAATTCGAGAATCTGCCATGCCTGATTTAGTCCAATCATCAGAGCGATCGTACAGCAGAACAGGAGTCAGGAGTCAGAAGCCAGGAGTTAGAAGTCAGTAGGATTTCAGCTACGCATGACTGTAGATACTCGCCTCGGCAGCACAATATGACAAAACATCATGACATTCAATATTGCTGACACAGTTGATAACATTGCACTGCGTCAACAGCCAAAAGATTGCGATGACTCAATAATGCTAAGGTGCAGTGTCTCTCCAAAAGCATAAGGTTTCAAACTGAGCGGTCCACCTCTGGGCGATTTAAGCGTTTCTTTACTAGAGCTTCACAACAATCGGGTTTCGACTTCACAAAAGCCATGTTACCAATCGGTAAAGTTATGTGTACCTTTGTTGCTCTTCCTTTGGACATGGCCAAATGCTGCTGAGAATTGATGGAGAAAAGGTATTGCTGATGGTGGTGGTAGTCAGCCTGGTGTTTCTGGTAGGGCAGGCTCAGGCGCGATTGGATGTGTGTCGCAGTATGGGGCAGAAAACATTAAGTTGTGTACTTCAACTAAACTAGGTTTTATTTCAGCTCCTGGCAGTGTTCGAGCTAAAAAGCGGTTGACCCCAGAATTTTCTGGACCAACATCCTGTTGGGTGGTTGGAGTTCGGGATTCCCTCCAGTCCGGTTTTAGCACTCGATCGACTTGAGTGCTAAAGTCTACAGTGGAGAGATCGGAACCGAAATCTATGCCCAAAATTGTTGTATTTGATGAAGAATCGCGTCAGGCGTTGGAGCGTGGTGTTAATGCCCTAGCCGATGCGGTGCGGATTACTCTGGGACCTAAAGGCCGCAACGTTGTTCTGGAGGCAAAGTATGGTGCCCCTCAAATCGTGAACGATGGCATCACGATTGCCAAAGAAATTGAGCTGGAAGATCCGTTGGAAAATACGGGTGCTCGTTTGATTCAAGAAGTGGCTTCTAAAACCAAAGATTTGGCTGGAGATGGCACTACCACTGCAACAGTGCTGGCTCAGGCCATGATTCGCGAAGGGCTGAGAAACGTCGCAGCAGGTAGCAATCCGGTCAGTTTGCGGCGCGGCATTGAGAAGACTGTGGAACAAATTTTGGCAGAAATTGCCGCCATCGCGAAGCCGATCGAGGGCAATGAGATCGAGCAAGTGGCAACCGTGGCTGCCGGCAGCGATCCGGAAGTGGGCGCGATGATCGCCGAAGCGATGAGCAAAGTTGGCCGAGATGGTGTGATTTCGGTAGAAGAATCGAAGTCGCTTTCCACCGAGATGGAAACCGTCGAAGGGATGCAGTTCGATCGCGGCTACATTTCTCCTTACTTTGTTACCGATACTGAGCGGATGATTTGCGAACTGGAAAAGCCGCTGATTCTGCTGACCGATAAGAAAATTAGCAACATTCAAGATCTGGTTCCCGTTCTAGAAAAAATTGCCCGCGCCGGTCAGCCGCTGCTGATTATCGCTGAAGATGTGGAAGGTGAAGCGCTGGCAACACTAGTGGTGAACCGACTGCGAGGTGTGCTAAATGTAGTGGCCGTGAAGGCTCCTTCGTTTGGCGAGCGGCGTAAAGCGGTGCTGCAAGATATCGCCGTTCTGACAGGTGGGCAAATGATCTCAGAGGACATTGGCCTCAGTCTTGATATGGCGACGTTAGAGACATTGGGCAATGCCCGCAAGGTGACGATTACCAAAGACACCACCACAATTGTGGCCGAAGCGCCCGATAAACATGCGCTGGAGACCCGAATTGCCCAGATTCGCCGAGAGTTGGCCGAAACCGATTCTGAGTATGACTCTGAGAAGCTGCAAGAGCGATTGGCTCGCTTGGTTGGCGGCGTTGCGGTTATTAAGGTAGGAGCCGCCACTGAAACCGAACTTAAGGATCGCAAACTGCGCCTCGAAGATGCCCTCAATGCAACTAAGGCGGCTGTCGAAGAGGGGATTGTGCCCGGCGGTGGCACAACCCTGCTGCATCTGGCGCAGAAAATGCAGGACTTCAAACAAACCTTAGACACCGACGAACAGATTGGGGCCGATATTGTGATTCGAGCACTCGAAGCACCGCTGCGGCAAATTGCTGAGAATGCTGGTGTAGAAGGTTCGGTGGTGGTAGAAAAAGTCAAGGCAATGGACTTCAACCACGGCTACAATGCCTTGACCAATCAGTTTGAAGATTTGGTCGCGGCTGGAATTATTGATCCGGCGAAAGTGGTTCGTTCGGCCCTTCAGGATGCAGCCTCGATCGCTGGCATGGTGATTACCACCGAAGCACTAGTCGTAGAAAAGCCGGAGAAGAAGAAGGCGGCTGCACCCGACATGGGCGGCATGGGCGGCATGGGCGGTATGGGCGGTATGGGCGGTATGGGCGGTATGGGCGGTATGGGCATGATGTAGTCCCGCTGACTCAAACCTAATCTGTGTTATCTCAATCTAAGGAATCTAATGGGGCAGGCATTGGTCTGCCCTTTCTGTTTTGAATCGCCAGCGCAACACCGACAAAGGATTGGATTATCCTAGAAAAGCTGATTCGTATTCCCTAAATCCCCAATAGGCAATGCTCGATATTCCTAAACTCCTCGCTGCTGAACTGTCCCTGAAGCCATCTCAAGTTCAAAATGCCCTCGAACTGTTTGCCGAAGGAGCAACGGTGCCCTTTATTGCTCGCTACCGTAAAGAACGCACCGGCGAAATGAACGAGGTGCAGTTACGGGATCTGTTAGATCGCTACACCTATCTGACTGAGCTAGAGGAACGCAAGGCCGCCATTCTCAAATCGATTGCCGAGCAGGGCAAACTGACCGAAGAGTTGCAAACCCAAATCGAGAATTGCCTGCAAAAGAACGAGCTAGAAGACCTCTACTTGCCCTATCGTCCGAAGCGCCGCACCAAAGCCACCATTGCCCGCGAAAAAGGGTTGGAACCATTAGCCGAGTGGATCAAATCCTTGAATCAGCCGCAGGCTCCAGCTACTGCGCTAGAACCAGAAGCCGCCAAGTATGTCTCCGAGGAAAAAGGCGTCAAATCTGCCGCAGACGCGCTTCAGGGTGCGTCAGATATCCTGGCTGAAGAAGTGGCCGAGAAAGCCAATTTGCGAGCCTATCTGCGGGACTACTTGATTCAGTCAGGGCTGTTTGTCTCGCGGGTGAAGCCCGACTATCCAGAAGGCTCGACTAAATTTGAGATGTATCGGGCGTTTCAGGCAAAAGTGAAGGCGATTGCGCCCCATAATTTGCTAGCTCTCTACCGGGGAGAGGCCGAAGGCATTTTGGAGTTCGATCTAGAGTTTGATCAAGAAGCGGTGCTGGAGTATCTGGAGTCTCAGGAAATTCGCAGCAAACAGCGCCCGATCCGCGAGTTCTACCGCGCGATGCTGCAAGATGCCTTTAACCGATTGATGAAGAATTCTTTGATCAGTGAAGTGCGAGCCGCGAAAAAACAAGAGGCTGATATTGAGTCGATCAAAACTTTTGAAGCAAATCTGCGCGAGCTGCTGCTAGCGGCTCCGGCTGGCATGAAGCCCACACTGGCAATCGATCCGGGGTTCCGCACGGGTTGTAAGGTGTGTGTGCTGGATCAGACCGGCAAGTTTTTGGAATATCAGACGATCTACCCTCATCAGGCCGAGGCGCAACGAGTCCAAGCTGCCAATACATTGAAAACCCTGATTAATAAGTACCAGGTTGAATTAATTGCGATTGGCAATGGCACCGCCAGCCGCGAAACCGACGAATTTGTCGGCGAAGTTCTCAAGATACTGGACCGCCAGCCGATCAAGGTGATTGTCAACGAAGCTGGAGCCTCGGTTTATTCAGCCAGTGACGTAGCGATTGCCGAATTCCCCGATCAGGATGTGACGGTGCGGGGTGCAATCAGCATTGGTCGGCGGCTGCAGGATCCATTGGCCGAGTTAGTCAAAATCGATCCTAAATCGATTGGGGTTGGGCAGTATCAGCATGATGTGGATCAAAAGCTACTGAAGAAAAAACTGGATGAAACGGTCGAGAGCTGCGTCAACTATGTGGGGGTTGACCTGAACACCGCCTCTAAGGAACTGCTGACTTTTATATCTGGAATTAACGCCACGGTTGCCAACAACATCGTCAACTACCGCAACCAAAATGGCGCCTTTCAGAACCGACGCGAGCTGATGAAAGTGCCCAAACTGGGACCCAAAGCGTTTGAGCAATCGGCAGGTTTTTTGCGAATTCGGGGCGGCAACAATCCACTCGACAATACGGCAGTGCATCCAGAAAGTTACAAAGTCGTGGAGGCCATTGCCAAAGACTTGAATGTACCGTTAACGCAAGTGACCCAACTAGCCGAGCAGGTCCGTAAGGTTGATCTGAAAAAATACGTGACAGACACCGTCGGTGAACCGACCCTGCGTGACATTTTGGCCGAACTGGAAAAACCAGGACGCGACCCGCGAGCCGAATTCAAGTACGCCACCTTCAAAGCAGGCATTAAGGAAATCAGCGACCTGAAGCCAGGGATGGAGTTAGAAGGCGTAGTCACCAACGTGGCCAATTTCGGCGCTTTTGTGGATATTGGCGTACATCAAGATGGTTTAGTGCATGTATCCCAGCTCGCCGATCGGTTTGTCAGCGATCCGAAGCAAATTGTCAAAGTGGGTCAGGTCGTGAAGGTGCGCGTTGTAGAGGTCAACGAACAGTTGAAGCGAATCAGCCTGTCGATGCGTTCTGCCGATGCCCCGAACGAGAAACGTCCGACTCAAGGGAACTCTGCAAAATCGAAGGAAAAGCAATCGCAGGCTAATTCTCAAGCGAAACCGGCTGCCCCTACCCTGGATGATTTAAAGGCCAAATTTAATCGGCGAACTTAGTTGATTCTATTTCTAGGTGATGCTTAACTTGATTCTGGATTGACTAGGAAGTGAATATACTTAGTTGTCATCAAAATCATCATCGAAATCGTCATCATCGTTGCTATTTCTGTTACTCCGTGCGAGTTCTAGTTCGTACTCTACATCCTTCTCGCTGCGGCCTGTAACCCTAATCGAGTAGGTGCCTGCCCGGAGGCGAATTCTGAAATCATCTTCTCCTTCTGGGCGGACTCGATCGGTAGAACGCAGGGTGCTGCCATTACCATTGAGCAGTTTTGCTTGCACTCGCTTTTTAGTGCCAAAGACATCGAAAAAGCCAAGGTTTTCTTCATTTTCTAGGGAAACTTTGATCGTAGCGGTCTGCCTCAATTGAAATCGGTAAGTATCGAATTCGTCTTTGTTGACTTCTCCAGAGGCGCGAAATCGGTTGCGCAGTGTACCAATGTCTTCCCGCAACCGGTTTCTGGTTCTGGTGTTCTGAAAGGCCGAGTTTCTATTCAAAGCACGCGCAGAAAAATCGTTCAGTGTTCGATCCTTCATGGTTGAATCTCCTAACATCCATCAAATTCATCAGATTAGAGCCGAATAGTCCTCAAGGATGGCAAGTTATTACAGCGTTTTTCACTCATGTGAGGTACGGGGGTGGGGGGGCTTCGCCCCCACGCAGAGGCACTGCCCCTGCACCCCGTTTTTCGTACTTCACTGGCCTGAAAAAGGCTGTAAGTTATGGTTTGATTCAGCTTTCGATTCGGAGGCAACTAGTTGCGAATCCACCAAAAAGAATGCCGAGGTGATGCATTCCATGACTAAAACTGACTGGTTCGGTTCCCTATTTGCTACATTGTTTTGCTACATTGTCTGATAATTTTGCCGCTGACTTTGGGCGGAATTTGAGTGACCGGTGGTGTACCTTTTAAGGATTCAAGATCTCACTAGTTGCGGCATCACCCGACTGGACAAATCGCTCACTGAACATGGCAAATGAACAGCAAATTAACTGAATCGCAAAACCAAATCTTAATCTAGGGCAGATATGCTATCTATCTGCTGGCGAACAAGACAACCGCGCTGTGAGTTTGTCAAATCACTGGGTTGATCGGCTGCTCAGAATCAACATCATCAACAAAAAACAGGGATGCGTTATTACATCCCCGTTGCGCAGTATTCTGGATGCTACTTAGCTGACTAGCTCAAACCACATAGCATTTAGCTGTCCCTTACTTGAAGCGCTCAATTTCTGGCGGTGCAGCATTGTTGCCTGTCTGCGGCAGGAACAAGTTACGAGCAGCATCGTTTTGGTAAATACAGTCAATCTTAGGTTTTTCAGCGGCATTGGTAATATCGCCCGTGAAGCCGAACGTATTCATGCGTCTGCGGCATTGGTTCACTTCTTCTGACGAGATCAAATTGCGGCTCTGCAACACTTCCCAGTTACTGCTACGCAATACGCATCCAGGCAGCATCGTGGGTTGGGAGATGAACACACTAAAAGGGTTGAGGGTGACAAATGCTCGCAAATCAACCGCGATGGCACTCGCCCCTAACTGAACGCAAATTTCTGGATTCGGGGCACTGCGATCAATATCGTAGCGGGTTGCCACGTTCCCCACATCCGAGGTAGTCCCAGAGCTGAACAGAATTCCCAGGCCAATGCCGATAATCAGCACGGCAGCCAATAGTGCGCCCGTGCCCCAATTCAGCGCTGATAGCAGCGGAGGAGTCTTCGCCGGACTCGCAGCAGGACGATCGTCGTAGTCATTCGAGTAGCGAGGCATATCAGAATAGCGATCACGCGAATCGGAGTAACGGGGTGGACGGGGTGGCACTTTGGGTTTACGTCTCATAGAAAAGGGGATTGGTAACGAAATGCTACAAACAGTTGCCACAGGTTAGCAGGCATTACCTCTAGTATAGGCGCAAGGTCTTTGGCTTCACCAAAGTGTTTGACCTGCTGCTGCAATCTACCGCCTTTGGAGCAGGCTGGATGGCGGACTTGGGTTGGTTCTCTTCGCTCTGCTAGAAGGTCGGCTTTCGCCAAATCTGCTATCATGACGAGTATTCTGGGGTTGTAGCTCAGTAGGATAGAGCGACCGCCTCCTAAGCGGTAGGCCGCGCGTTCGAATCGCGCCAACCCTGTGGGCCTGAAAGTTGGACATACAGCAGATGGCGCCTTCATGTTGTAAGCTTTGGTACAGTCTGAATGTCTAAAGATTTCCTGAAACTACCAGAGATTTAGGCCGGTATCCAGGTCAGGTGGTTTCAGTGTTGTATTCACCTCGTCTATTAACCTATCGCCATCAAAACTTCCGCATCCACTTGCCAACCCCTCAACTGCCAATCCTCGCCAACAGCAGCAACGGCAGCCGCATAGCCTTCACCGACTTGCAGATCCTGAAGTGTCCACTCATCCAACGACTGCGGCAAATTCCAGGCTGACTGCAGCAGCCGAGCTGGTTCACCCGGACTTAGCGAAACGGCAAACTGATCGAGCGGTAGAGTCAATCCTTTACCGATTGCTTTCAGCAGCGCTTCTTTACGGGTCCAACCGTTGAAAAATCCCTGTAGCTTCAGGTCGGGGCTGAGTTGATTCAGGGTTGCCTGCTCTTGAGGTGCAAAGAAACGAGCGGCAATCGACTCATAGTCTCGCTCTAGGCTGATCTGCTCTACGTCAATACCCACGTCACGATTCCAGGCCACTGCGTACAGAGCGAGCTGGTGCGAATGCGACAGGTTAAAACAGAGCTGGGTCTGAGAATTGAGCAAGGGTTTGCCGGTTGGATTGTACTGGAACTGCAACTGTTGGGGCGGTAGATCCAAATAGCGCCCCAACAGCACACGCAAAATTCCCCGAGCCAGAATAAAGCGGTCGTGGTCTTTCCGGAAGTAAAAACGGTTAGCCCGTGCCTGCTCATCCTCAGATAAGAGCGGTAAAAGGGTCGGAATCAGGCTGTGCAGCGTCTGTAATTCAGCTCGCCAGATGTGAACTTCATCAATTGGTAAGGTGAGTTGGGCAGGTGATGGACAAAATTCCATAGATCAACAGAAATGGGATAGTTTGAGTTGCCAAAGCGATAGGGCAAGTTCACCCATCAACAGGCTGGGAGAGTAGGCAGGTTGGAACTGAGCACAAGTGCGGGAAACCTGCTGCTGCAAATCGGCAGAAGGATTGAACAGAAACACCTCGCTGCCGTGCAGTGGTTCGTTGGTCAAGAGTGATGCCTCCGTAAAATCGTTTGCCAACTGTTGAATGAGCTGGGGTGTGGGTAGAATCCTAAGCTGAACATTGTTATTCAACACATGGCTGAGAGAAAGCAGATCAATCGTATTTTCCGCCTCAGAAAGAACCAGAGGTTGATCAGTTCGATTGATGATTTCGGCAATCGGTAGATTATGCAAACTACGGCTTTTGAGATAGCGCGGTGAACTATTGAATTGAATTGAATTAGACAATACGCATAATCCGACCAAAAAAACTGTTATACTCTGCCATTTCCATCTCTGATGCTGATGACTCAATCGATTACTGATCAAATAGGCCACAGCTAGCTGTGCTCCTAAATGAAAGGGTAGCCAATAGCGAGGTGCAGTTGAGTAACGTCCGTTGCTGACAGCATCAATCACAATTAGCGTAAATGGTACCGGCAACGACAGCGATAACACAAATAACCATTGCTGCCTCGACTGTTGACGGAGATTGTAAAATGCATAGAGAAGCACTGCTACGACACCAGATGCCACAGTGATTTCTACTGCTGCGATCAGCCAAGGTTCGGTAATCACCGGCACATCAAAATACAGAATTGCGGCACTATAAAACCAGATTGTGGCTTTGGCAAAACTGCTAAGCGGTAACCGCATCCAGGTGGTATTGGACCGGATCGTTTGCCAGGACTGGGCAGCTAACCAAATCCAGGGCAGTAAGGCAATTAGCGCTGCTGCCAAGATCATGCTAAATCGTCGAGTCCGTTGACTGAAGCGAAATTTTTCAGTAGCTGCCACATACAGCCCCTGTCCAGCGGCTACCAGCAGCGACAGCAGGGAGGTGTAAAAACTAAGGCTGAGCATCAGGCCGTAGAGTGCCCAGTTCCCAATCGCATTGTGCCGCATGGCTCGCAGTAACGTTGCTCCACTCAAGACGAGCAGCAATACCCACAAACTGTAGGGACGCGCTTCTTGGGCATAGGCAATGAAAATGGGGGAGATTGCCATCAATCCCACAGGCAGCCAAGCCGCCCCCTTGTGATCAAACCACAACCGACTCAGCCAATAGATTCCCGGCAATACTAACAAGCTACATAGCACCGAGAAACTCCGAATCGCGATGACAGAACTGCCCCATATCTGCATCCAGCCGCGAATCAACAGAAAATAGAGCGGCGCATGTTCTGGGCTGGTTTGGAAGGCGGCTATTGCATCGAATAGGGAGCGTTCGGGCGTAAGTTGCTGATAGCGCAACAGGTCTTCTGGCGTATGCAGAGCGCCAGTGGCTAGTGCTGCAGTGACTTCCTGTTTGGTATAGCCAGCTGCCCGCAAAACCGTTGCTACTTCATCTACCCAAAATACTTTGCGATCCAAATAGCCAACCCGAAAGATCAACCCTAGAATTAGACAGAAAATAATTAGTGGAACAATTCCAGGAATTTGCCAATGACTGTCTTCAGATCTCATAAACAAACCCTAAAGACAACCATAGGTTGGTAATCGAAGACAGGTGCTGAGTCATTCGCACAATAAACTGTTGAACTGTTTGCTTATATTGCTTACCCCCAATTTGTATTACGTTGTCATGATTGGCATTGGAAATCAAAAGTAGATGTTTAGGGGAAGGAGCGGCTGCAAACAATTCTTGACTCATGGTTGCAGGAATCGTGGTGTCTGCCGTACCGTGAATCAGCAGAATCGGTACTTGTAGCGATCGTACCTTAGAAAGGGAATCAAATTGTTGGGTTAAGAGCCAGTCAACCGGCAGCAAAAATTCTGGAAGACTGCGCGCCACCATAGCTCGCATAGAAGTGAACGAGCTTTCCACAATTACGGCAGCGGCATCTGGATGTCTAACAGCCAGCTCAATCGCGACAGCCCCACCGATCGATTCACCGTATACCACAATCCGTTCAGGCGAAATTTGGCGCGTTTGGGTCAAATACTGCCAAGCCGCTTCGGCATCGGCGTAAACGCTCGCTTCGCTAGGAAACGGCCCTTGACTTTGTCCATAGCCGCGATAGTCGATTAGCAGTGCCGATAGACCTAAGTGATGGAACCGTTTGGCTCGCGTCACCAAATCGCCCAAGTTGCTGCTATTGCCGTGGAGGTACAGCAGGACAGGAGCCTGATCTGTTGCTGGAATCCACCAGCCGTGCACTTGGCCTTCTGGCATCGGTAGCCAAACCTCTTCATAGGCTAAACCAACCAAGTCTGGAGATGCCTTCAATGTCGTTGAGGGAAAGAACATTAGCCTTGTCTGTCCCCAACGTAATAACAGGCAGAGGGCTAGGTAGCCAACTACCAATCCGCCCAAGGTCAAACTTAATTTCTGCCTTATTGACTTGCGCATCGCTCAGGCGTCCTTATTCGAAAAATGCCTCGCTCTTAGTGTGCTACAGAAGCAACCAGAGTGAGGCAAATTTGAGTTTATTTTCTCTGCCAGTTGATTAGCAACTAAGCAATCAACTAGCAATCGGGCTAGGCAGCATCCTCGGCTTCTTGCTCTTCCTTCAGTTTCTTAGCTTCAGCTTTGGCGGCTTCTTTGGCCTTTTTCGCTTCAGCCTTAGCAGCCTTTTCTGCTTCTTTAGCAGCCTTTTTCGCTTCCTTCTCTACCGCTTCTTGGGCTTCTTCTTCAGCTTCCTGGGCTTCCTTCAGTTTTTTGGCTTCGGCTTTAGCTGCCTCTTTCGCTTTTTTGGCCTCAGCTTTAGCCGCTTTCTTTGCTTCCTTTTCGGCTTCCTTGGCCGCTTTCTTTGCTTCCTTTTCGGCTTCCTTGGCCGCAAGCGGATCCTCTAGGTCTGGATCGACCACCTCAGCCTCAGCAATCGCAGCGACTACATAGCCAGTTGAGAGTTGAGACAATGACGGTACTGATACGGCAGCCGCTTGTGCATTGAAGGAAAATCCTAGCAATGCACTCAGCATTAATACAGCTGATAACACTAATGCCCCGAACTTAGGTAAAAACTTCAACATAAGCAACTAATCCCTTTCAACCAGATTGACGAATAACAAGTCGTGCCATGTCAAAAAGCACTCTGCGGCTAGTAGTCTAGGCTTAAACTCATTTGCAGTAGGTTTTGCTTGATACAGAATCCAAAACAATTTGTATACAGTATACATAATTTTCTGCCGTGAACTCGTATTCGCGTGAAGTTTCATTGCAGGCTCTGATTAGCTGATTGGACTATGAGTGCATTTCAAATAAAAAACCAGAGTGCAATGGCTCTGGTCCAAGATTAGGGAAATAAATTTTAGAGAAATATTATTGAATTGAATAGAAAACGGGCTAACCCGCTATTAGCCTGGATTAACCCGCCGATTTGGGAACGCTGAGAGGGACTACTTTTGCAGAACCAACTTGACGTTAGCGTTTTGCAAGCCAGGGCGCTTGACTTCTGCCAGAGTCTTGTTAACAGCGTACTTCTGGTTGATCGAGTTGATCAGCTCGGTCTGGTTGTGCTTCTTAGCAACGCCCCAGAGGTCAGCGATCAGGTCAAAAGAACCGTCTGCGTTACGAGACCAGCCCAGGTCATACTCGCCTTCCAGAACAGCAACGATGTCAGCCCGAACGCGCTGGCCGTTGTAGCCACGTACGTCAGCTTCGGTCTTAACGTTGATGCCCAGGTCCCGCAGAGAAGCCTTGAGGATTTCAGCATCGGTGATCTTGGTGCGCAGAGTGCTAAAGTGAGACATTTCGGATTTCCTCCTGTAGAGAAGTTGAGAGAAACGACAACGTTTGAAGTGTTAAGCGCCGTACAGCCTAGCGGTTGGAATGCCGACTACAACGGCTTGTCTGTTAAGCTGCTAGCCAGAAGAGCTAGCCTTTCCTCCTGTTGGGAGCAGGAGAGAAAGCCTGTTAGAACTCTAATCGCTGGTATTCCGCGATAGAGGCGGCGGCAGGTCTTGCTCGCTGTCTAGCCCAGTCTCTCAGGGCTGTTACCTGCTCGCTCATGGTCTTGGAAAGCGGTAGGGTCGCCTTAATGGCCGCAATGATGTCGAGCTGAGTGAACTCTCGCTCTTGGGCGAATGCTTCGTACATCGCTGCAATCAGGGCCTGTTCAATTTCCGCTCCCGAAAAACCATCACAAATGCTAACTAACTGATCCAGATCGAAACGAGCAATGTCGCGACGCCGCTTCGAGAGGTGGATCTTAAAGATTTCCTTGCGCTCCTCGGCATTGGGCAGATCGACAAAGAAGATTTCATCAAATCGACCTTTGCGGAGGAATTCACCCGGCAACCGCTCGACCCGGTTGGCCGTCGCCATCACAAATACGGGCGAGGTTTTCTCCTGCATCCAGGTAAGGAAAGAACCAAAGATCCGGCTGGAGGTGCCGCCATCGGAATCTGCAGAGCCAACGCTGCCAGCAAAGGCTTTGTCAATCTCATCGATGAATAGAATCGCCGGGGAAATTGATTCTGCTGTCTTCAGCGCGTTACGCAAGTTGGCTTCTGATCGTCCAACCATGGAACCATCATAAACACGGCCCATATCCAGGCGCATCAACGGTAGCCCCCACAAGCGGGCTGTCGTTTTGGCAATCAGTGATTTACCACAGCCTGGGACGCCTAGAATCAGCATCCCCTTAGGTTGAGGTAGACCGTATTCCCGCGCTCGTTCGGTAAAGGCGTTAGAGCGCTGTCTTAACCAATGTTTCAGCTCCTCTAGACCGCCAACTGAATCCAGAGTTTCGTCTTCTTCAATGTACTCTAGAATGCCGTTGCGACGAATCAACTGCTTCTTCTCAGAGAGGACGATTTCCACCTCGGCTTCGGTGAGGCGACCTGCCATTACCTGGGCCTTGCGATACACTTTCTCAGCTTCATCTCGCGTTAAACCCAAGGCAGCCTTCAGCAATTTCTCGCGAGTCTCTGTGGAGGGGCGACGCATCCGGTTTTGCTCAATCTGTTGAGTCAACACCTGGTTTAACTCGGCCATGTCGGGCAACGCATAATCTAGAACCGCGATCTCTTTTTCCAACTCGATCGGCACTTCTAGAACCGGAGACATCAAAATAATCGTTTTGTGGGTATCCTTAAAGCTGGCAACTGCATCCCGCAGCCACCGAATCACATCCGGAGCCATCAGGGGGTGCAGGTCCTTGAAGATGTAAATGCCAGGTTCACGCTGCCGAATTACCCATTCAATCGCCGGTTGCGGCGAAACTGTGTTATGCTGAGTCACGTTGCGCGGCTGACCATATTCAACGATACCGTGAGTCACCGTCCAGATAAAGACTCGACGTTGAGGTTTCGTCTGAGCAATTGTTGCAATCGTCTGCTCAGCTCGTTCTTCCTCAGAGGTAACGAGATAGATCAGAGGGTATTGAGCCTGAACAAGAATACTAAGCTCTTCTTTCATGATCGGTAAATCCAATTGAGAGACGGTGCTGCTAATACAAAAGCTCAATATTGGTATAAGGTACGAGGTACTGGTAAGTCTATTCAGCTAAGTACCAGTAGCAAGCACCTACTATTCAATTTGCTAGATGAAACCTACTCTACGAGAGTCGATTGATTGAGTAACTTGGCTGTAACTTACCTGATGTAACTTATCCTGATATGTGCTGGTTTACAGCAGCTTAAGTAATTATCCGTAAACGAGTTTCGCTTAGCTAACATTTAGCATGTTCTATCCGCCAGAACTAGCAGGGAACCAACTCCCCTTCGTCGTGCTGATCTGGACTCGAACAATCCTCCTGCACCCGTGCAACCGAAGCATCATCGTCAAGAACAGTAGATTGCTCTTGAAGAGAAACCATCTCTCCCTCACGCACTACAAGCGAAGTCGAACAGCTAGGACAGTTGTAAACCCGATGTACTTGCCCGTGATTCGCGTCATCTACCTCATCAACTACTTCCGGGTGCTCCAGATAGAAAATAATCGCCCGCTCCGCAATGGCTGACATGGGTTGTAAATCGACTGCTGAGCGAACCTTTAGCTGGCGGTGTAGCTCTGGAGGAAGATATAGGGTAACTTTGTGCTTGTCTTGCATAGAACGACTATGTGATTAATACCCGGGTATGCATGACAGGATAATCTGCTTTTTCGGGGGCTGTCAAGACAGCAGAACGGTATGACAGCATGATTGTTACACTTATTTACAAAGCAGCTTAAACCTACGAAAATGATGCGGATTAATCATGCTAAGGATAGAGGTTTGCTTTTGAAAAACGAGTCAGAGAACGGTTGCAGCTTGCCTAGTCTTTGTGGCGCTCTTACACTGGCGTACTAGAGTAGAGGCGGTGCTGCTGTAGAACCTGGGTATAGAGTTCTTCAAGACGAGTAATGTTGCGGCTAAGTGTATAGCGATCCAGCACCCGCTGACGGGCTTTGCGCCCCAACAGAGCTGTCAATTCGGGGTGATCCTGGCAGAGGGGTAAGAGGGTGCGCAGTTGGGCAGAAACTCGTTGCGTGGTTAGAACAATTCCGGCCCCTGCTTCCAGAACTTCGCCATCGGCTCCGGCATCAGTGGCAATACAGGCGAGACCACAGCTCATTGCCTCTAGGAGAGAGAGCGACAGTCCTTCCACTAAAGAAGGCAAGATGAACACATCAGCTCCACGCAGAAGCTGAATGCGCTCTTGCTCATCTGCTACGAAGCCTAACCAAATGACGCCTTGTTCTTCTCCGTAGGTACTCATCAATGCGGGCAGTAGCGGCCCACTGCCCACAATCACCAGCTTGCTTTGTTCACCCATTTCAGCCTGTTTCCAAGCTCGCAGCAGCGATTCGACATTCTTCTCAACCGCGATCCGTCCCTGGTAGACAAAAATCCGCTGGGCGTTTAGTTCGGTCTTCAGTCTAGACAGACCAGGAGAATACTTGTCGGGATCAACCCCGTTGGGAATTACGGCGATGCGGGTCTTCGGTACCCCAAATCGGACTAGCAAATCCTGCTGAATTTGAGAAAAGACAATTACACGGTCGTAGTTGGCTAGGAACGGCGCATAGACTTGGTAGGTCAACTGCTGCGTACCAGAGGTAAGATTACGCGGCTTGCGGGCAAAGGGGGGATGAAACGTAGCGACGAGGGGAATGTCGAGTTCTGCACAAATTTCGGGCAGCAAAAAATCCAGCGGCGATAGAGTTAGAGATGCATGCACCAAATCGGGCTTGAGCTGGCGCAGTGCCTGAGTTAGAACCTTACTGGATTTAAGAGATGGAATTGTATAAATCTGCGACTTGTAGAGGAAAGGAATCGGCACCTCTTGGCAATCGCGCCAATCATCACTGACGACATCTTCTTGTGCAAAGTGGAGGAAGCTGACTTGATAGCCTCGATCTAGCAGCGCGTTTGTTACTTCCCGACCATAGGTAACATTGCCACAAAACGGAGATTTCTTTCCGAGCCAAGCGACATGCATTTAGGTTAATGAGTAGAAAATTTAGCTAATGTTAAGGATTTTATGCGTTCATGGCGTTATTTTACTGGAATTGTGACCTCTTGAGATGGACCAAGTCAAAATACCGCCGCCAATCGCCAGGATCGCCAAGCCCAAAAATACGGTTTGAAGGCCAAACCAGGTTTCCGCGATACCAGCCAGAGCCAGCGGCAGGCTGAGGGCGATATTAATCGCATTATTTTGCAGCCCAAACACCTTACCGCGCATTTCCTCGGGCGTTTCTTCTTGAATGGCTGTCTGCATTGGAACACCGGCGATCGCGGCGCAGGCTCCCATCACAACAAGCAGTGGCAGAGTCGGGAAAAGGTGTTGGGCAAAAAAGGAGACGGCGGCTAGGGTGCCAGCAATACCAATCGAGCCGTAGAGGCTGAGCTGTGCCCGCGAGAAGCGCTGCCCAAATTGCCCCACTAGAATTGCGCCAATTGCCATGCCAACCCCGCCTGCAGCCAGTAAAAAGCCAAATTGGGACGATTTGATTTCCGGCATCAGTTCGGCTAATCGCACAGCTAGCACCGCCAATGCGGCAAAGATGGAAAACAGAATTACCTGCGCAATTAGAGCCGCCCGTACCCGGCCTTGCTGTCCCAGATAACGAACGCCGTCCTTTATGTTTTGCCAGACATCGGGCAGTTCTTCGTGGACATCCACGCTCTTCTCGTTGGTTCTCAGCAGCATCAGCAGCAGTCCGGCAATTGTGTAGCTGCCGCCAACCAGAAGCTCCTTGCCCATGTCAGCTCCAATATGCAACTGCTGAACCAAGGGTGCGAATAACTGATCGGCCAGAGCCAACAACGGCTCACCGAGGGCAAACCCGACAATCACTGAGGCCATCATGGTCATGGTGTAGAGGGAGTTGGCCGATAGAAGATGCCGCCGATCCACAATTAGCGGAATCACCGCCTGCTCAGCCGGAGCAAAAAACTGAGTCAAGGTAGACACGAGCAGCGTGATCCCCAATACCACCAAAAAACCGACCGGTAAGCCGCCAATGGTTGACCAACCGTGGGTGAGCCAGAGCCAAACGGGTAGTCCCAGCACCAACCCACCCCGCAGCAAATTGGTCGTCACCAACACGGCTCGCTTGCGCCAATGATCAACAAACACTCCAGCTACCGAGCCAAACAGGACTGCCGGAATCGTAAAGGCAATCATCAAGGAGGAAACCCAACCGCTAATCGTCTGCCCTTCAGATTGAAACCGGCTCGCAATCAGGGCGATCATCAGTACTAGATAAACCTTGTCCGCCAGTTGGGAAAAAACCTGACCGCTCCAGAGAGTGAGAAAGTTACGATTGCGCAGAACCGGCAGTAAGCCTCGCTCGGGTTCTTCCAATGCGGTGGTTGGCTCAGTTGAAGCGACTTGAGTGGATCGGCCATTGCTGGAAAAAGGGCCATCAAAGTCACTATCTAAAGTGTTATCTGATTCAGTTTCAGTATCGGCCTTGGAATTGCCAGTATTGACCAGGCCATTGTTAGAGCTATTGTTGGAGCTACCGAGATCGTAGGTTTTGCCTACTGCTGGTGGAGTGGTTTCGGTTGTTTCTGGAGGAGAAAGGGCTGGCTGCTCACTGGCTGGTGCTTGCCATTTGGCCGACCAATTAGTTTCATCGGTGTTGCCATTGCGTTCGGTGTTTGTCTGCCAGACCGAAGGGGATAAATCGGAAGCCGGGGGTCGCCACCCAGATGCGGTTCCATAGCGCCCCCTGTTTTCGTCCTTTCCCATCATGGAGACGAGATGGCCAGAGGATTCAGTACTGGAAGATTTCAGGTGAGAATTAAACGATCGCATCATGGTTCACGCGGGAGGAAGGGGCATCGGCAGAAGCAAAGCAGACATCGATGAGTGCCGCTGACCGAATTGGCCGATCAAAATGATACTGGGCATAATGCCGCAAGGCTCGTTCAATGGTCAGCCAATTTTGCTGATAGTGAGAGTGCAGTAAATTTGGCTCAGTTTCTAGTAGGTCGGGGATTAAATTGGGCTGAGTCAATTTCTGTAGCAAGGTTAGGTCTGTAGCGCTGAGGTGGGTCAGTAGTTCAGGCGATTTGGGTACCTGTTCGTGAGTGCCGTATTCTCCGGTAGCAGCGGCCACGCGGGGTGTGGTGGTTGGGGGGGGAGTGGTTGGAATTCGATCCAGGTGATCCAGCAAAATTGTGCCGCCAGCTGCTGCGCTAAATCCTACCTGCCAATCGAGATCCGGCGCTAGAGCTAAGGGCTGCTTGCTAATGCAGCAACTATGCAGCTGTGGAGTTAAACCAGCGAGGGCCAGGAGATGAAAAGTGGCGTGAATGAGGCTCGCTAGGGCAGTTGAAGCAGGTAGGGTCTCAATTCGGCCTAAATGTTCTCGCAGTAAACAGAGCAGCTCGGTCTGGGGCTGGTCACTCAGGGCTTGGTAGAGGGTTAATTCGGCGAGATACTGAGCTGCCGTTAGTTTACAGAGGTCTCGACTGAGTCCTGGAAAGGATTCAATGCTCTCGGCCTGGATAATTTTGTCAAGGGTGCGGCCTTTTGCTAACAAAAGCTGATTCACCACAAACAGACTGCTGCGCCCTCCTAGACTAGACTTGTGCTTACGCGAGCCAGGGGCAACTACCCGCACCAGTCCCCATTCGTCGGTCAGCACCGTCAATAGGCGATCGGCCTCACCCAAGGGTGTGCTCTTGAGGTTAATACCAATGGCCTTGTAGGTTCCGCTCATAAATGGGCCAACTTAACTGGATGCTGCTAGAGGGGGCTGCTAGAAATTAATCCGGATCAAAATTTTTCCCCTTTTCCAGGGTATCGCGTTGGCGGACTAAATCGGGACCGCGAGACGTACCCAATCGAGTTGCGCCAGCCAGAATTAACTCAATGGCTTGCTCCGCTGTGCGAATACCGCCAGCAGCTTTGATGCCAATCCGATCTTTGGTGATCGATTTCAGCAGCCGCACATCGGCAACCGATGCCGCCCCGTACCAACCGGTGTTGGTTTTGAGGAACGCAACTCCTGCATCCATACAGACTTCCGCAGCGAGCTGCTTTTCAGAATCGGTCAAAAGATGGGTCTCTAAGATCGCTTTGATGGTTTTGCCGGTGATTTCGCAAATTTCAGCTAGCTCTCGATGCACTTCGTTGGTTTTGCCGGTTTTCAACCAACCTAAGTTGATCACAACATCGAGTTCGGTAGCGCCATTCTCAACTGCTTCTTGGGCTTCGTAGAGTTTGACAGCAGCAGTAGTGGCTCCGGTGGGAAAGCCAATCACTGTACAGACTTGAGTCCGCTTGTGGAGGAGTAAATCAACCGCCTGACGCACATGGCAGGGGTAAACACAAACGGCGGGGAAGCCAAACCGCTCTGCTTCAGCACAGAATTGGGCTACTTGGTTGGGTGTGGCAACCGGATCGAGAAGCGCGTGATCAATAAATTCCGCCAAGTCAATTCCTGCATAGGCTTCGGCCATTTGTCTGCCCCCGCTGCTCGCTATTGCTTTCATCAAAATCTTGTATCAGAATCTTGTATCAGAAAAGCACGGCTCTTGGCGCAACAAATTCACCGGCTTGTTGATTCACTCTACGCTGATCCGCTCTAAATAGCCGTTGAATTGCAAAACTATCCAACTGGTGGATGTTCGTTAGACGGCTTCTAGGCATGATCAACCATAGCAAGCATAAAAAATTGCTATCTCAATGGCTTCCAAAATTTCTCCTAGTTAGTTTGGAGCGTACTAAGCTGTAGGTAGGCAGCTTGAATCAGACGCTGAGGCTTTCAAATGTTGGTACAAATGTTGGCATTTTGCTGCTGACTGCAGCAATCTAGCCCATATTCTGTGACTTTAGTGTCCTACAACACAACCCCAAATGGCAGTTGATTTATTCTAAGAAAAGATCTATTAAATTTTATTAAACTTCTCTGGCTGAGGCTTTTGCTTATTTTTGCTTATTATCGTTACCGTTCACTGAGGTTTATATGGCTTCGACTTCTCTCACTCACCCCCAATCTGAAGATGCTACTTGGGAAAGCTTGCAAAAGGTGATCGCAGCGAGTTCCGGTTTTCAACGCTGGCTAGCAGAACGGGCACTGGCTAACCGGCAGATGCAAAACTCTAGTTTGGAGCAGCTAGTGAGCCGGTATTTGCGAGAAACTTTAGAGACGTTGGCTTATTGAGCTTAATAGGTAATTAATAGGTAACGAAGCTCCGGGGCTGGCGGTTTAAAGTCAGCCCATGCTGCTCCTTGAATAGATAGGACCCGCCTGTGCAGGTGAGTCAGCCATTTGTCAAAGGTTGCAGAGGTTACAGAGGCTACAGGCCAAGCCCTTCGATAATCTCACCGAGGCGACCATTCAGAATTCCCCCAAACCGTTCTTGAATCGAGGCAAATTGTTGATAGGTTGATACAACTCGATTGACGTTGATGTAGACTCGGTCGCTGGGGTAGTTTTGCAACACTTCAATTAGGCTGATTTGGCTGTCTGCAGCCGAGGTGGTGAGAGCTGTGCGTAGTTTGTCCTGATCATCGCGCCGATTAGGAACATACAGATACTCGCTTACTTCTTGTAGCAGCACATCGCCAGCGGGACTGCCTAGCAGCAGCTTTAGGGTTCTGGGACTCGTGGAAACTTCTTCCGTCAGGATTTGGCGGAATTGCTCTTCTTCAAGGTCAGCCAAGCGGAGATAGCGCCGCAGCCGGCGGGACGTTTCTCCTGTCTCGACAAATTCGTTTAAGTCGGAGACGGGTAGCGAGCCGCGGAAAATGCCGTAGCGCAAGACTACCGTCTCAGCGGCTGGGGTAGGTAAGGCTATCGTGATGACTGTTCCTAGGGTTACCAAGCCAGTTAACGCCAAACGTAATCGATGCCCTAGCTTTAGCATGGTTTTGTTCTCCGCAGTAAATCCCTTCATCTGGGATAACACACCCAAGGCTGGTCCCACATCCCCCCAGTTGACTAGCTCACACCCTAACCTAGGTGGGTGAAGGAATTCAACCTGTTGCCGACAGTGGGTTGAGCGGTAGCTGGTTGAGCGACAAGTTGACTACTCCTATAAATACTTTTGCAGCAACAGCTTTAGCTTATCCTTGGTAGCGGCTGGAGCTTTGTCAAGGGGAGTGATGATGGCATACTTTAGAGCTGAGTGGGCTTCGGAGGCCGGTGGGTTCTGGCTCAGCCGCCGCACGGTTTCCTGAATCACCCGCTGGGCATTGACGGCATTTTTGGTTAGGTTGCCGATTACCATTTCCACCGTGACGCTGTCATGGTCGGGATGCCAACAGTCGTAGTCAGTGACGAGCGCTAGGGTGGCGTAGGCAATCTCGGCTTCGCGGGCTAGCTTGGCTTCTGGCAGGTTGGTCATGCCAATAATCCTAGCTCCCCAGCTGCGATACAGATTGGACTCGGCCTTAGTGGAGAAAGCGGGGCCTTCCATACAGACATAGGTGCCGCCTCGGTGCAGGTCAACGTCGGGCAAGTTCAGGCTGGCAATGGCGTCGGCTAGGACTGAAGCCAAATGGGGGCAAATTGGGTCGCCAAAGGTGATGTGGGCCACCAAGCCTTCCCCAAAAAAGGTAGAAACGCGGTTTTTGGTGCGGTCGATAAACTGATCGGGCACTACCATATCTAGCGGCTTCACCTCAGCTTGCAACGAACCGACGGCCGAAGCCGAGATCAGATACTCGACGCCCAGGCTCTTCATCGCGTAGACATTGGCTCGAAATGGTAGTTCCGACGGCATCAAGGTATGGTTCCGACCGTGTCGCGCCAGAAAAGCCACTCGCGTTCCGTCCAATGTTCCTAAAATCAGCGCATCTGACGGTGGTCCAAACGGGGTATCAATTTGCACTTCCTCGACATCTTTTAGCGCTTCCATTTTGTAGAGTCCGCTGCCGCCAATAATGCCGATCTTGACCTGCTCCGTCATGAGTTTCTTCCTGTAATGCCAAAGTAATGCCAAGTCATTTTACACGCTTGTTTGCTGTGGTGGCAGAGGAAGGCTCTTTTGATTAAGCTTTGAAAGGACTTCAATTGGTAATTGATTCTGGTAAAACTAAATAGATTAAGTAGTAGTGATCTGTTATTGGACCTGAGCAGAAACAACCATGCGACAGCCTCAGTTCTCTTGGGGTGAACCTGATGGTGTAACCTTTACTCCATTGACAACCCATCCCGATTCACGCGGCGATCTCACCGAGCTGTTTCGTTTGGAATGGCAACTCGGCCAGCCTCCGGTTCAGTGGAATTTGGTCCATTCAAGACCCGATGTATTGCGAGGTGTCCATGTCCACCCAACCCATGAAGATTACTTGATTGTGATACAGGGTCGAATGCTGTTGGGGCTATGCGATATCCGTCAAGATTCCCCCACTTGGGGTGCTCGCTGGCTGATTGAACTGACTGGGCAGCAACTGCAAGGCGTTTTTATTCCTCACGGAGTGGCACACGGTTTCTACTTTCCGGAGCCGGCCACGTTGTTATATGGCGTCTCTCATTATTGGGACATTAGGGATGAACTGGGATGCCGCTGGGATGATCCAGTGTTGAACCTGCCTTGGCCAGCTCAAAATCCCTCGCTGTCAGCGCGCGATACCACCGCGAGTAGCTTCGAGCAAATGTGCCTAGACTATACAGCCGCTTGTCATGCAGCAGTATGAGGATGTGAGGAGCAGACAATGGCACTACGGATTGGATTAATTGGCTGCGGGCGTTGGGGTGCTAACATCCTGCGCGATTTGCTGTCTCTAGATTGCGAAGTCACTGTTGCTGACCCAAATCCGATCGCTGCTGCTAAGGCTACTCAGGCTGGTGCGAAGGCGATCATAGATCTACAAGAGCTGCCAGACAGTTTGGATGGCTTTGTGGTTGCGGTTCCAACTAGTCTGCATTTTGAGGTGGTGAGCCAACTGCTCGGCTACAATTGTCCAATTTTTTGTGAAAAACCTTTAACCGCCGATCTGCAGCAGGCGCGGATTCTGGCTGCCAAAGCGCCTGAACAAATTTTTGTGATGGACAAGTGGCGCTATCATCCGGGCGTAGAAGCCTTGCGGCAGATCGTGGCTCAAGCAACGCTGGGTAAGGTGCAATTGATCCGAACGCGGCGTGTGCAGTGGGGCCATCCCCATCGAGATGTCGATGGCGTGTGGATTCTGGCTCCCCATGACCTGTCGATCGTGGCTCACATTTTGGGTGCCATTCCGCCGCCGCGAGCGGCGTTTGGTGAGTTTGTTGGCGAACAACTGCAAGGCATAACAGCTTTTTTGGGAACGACTCCCGGCGCTGTGATTGAGGTGTCAGCCCGACAGCCTGTTGCTAATCGGCTCGTGAGTGTGGCCTGTGAGACCGGAGTTGCGGTTTTAGATGAGTCCTTGGCAGATCATATTAAGCTGTACCGGAATGGGTTGCCCAAGCATCACGCCCCTGAAATTCTGCCAATTTCTACAGAAATGCCACTGTGGCTAGAGTTGCGACAGTTCTGCCAGTTTTTGCAAGGTGGTGCTCCACCGCTGACCACTGCTGCCGATGCAGTTCATTCGATTGAGGTGATTACGATCCTACGGCAACTCGCTAGAGAGGCCCGCTAGACCGAGTTTTTGCAGCGCATCACCTATCCACTGAGTACTCATGGCTACTGTTTCTGTCCTCATTCCAACTCACGATCATCAAGATACGCTGCGCATTGCCATTGCTAGTATTCAACGGCAAACGTTTCAAGATTTTGAGATATTTGTGGTGGGTGACGGTGTACCCGACCGCACTCGGGAGATCATGACCGAGCTGTGTGCTGCCGATTCCCGCATTCACTATGTTGACTACCCCAAAGGTCCACGACACGGTGAGATCTACCGAGATGAACTGATCCGCACCACGATCAAGACGCCCTACATCTGCTACTTGGCGGACGATGATATCTGGCTGCCGCATCACTTAGAGGTAATGACACGCGCGCTGCAAAGGGTTGATTTTGTGCATACTCTGCATATCAATGTGCATGTCGATGGCACCTTAAACGCGCTATTGGCCAACCTGCATTCACCGAGTTTAAACACGCTGATCAGACAACTGATTCAAAGTGGGTTTGGCCTATCGTTTGGAGGGCATACGCGGGCGGCCTACCTCGCCCTGCCCAAAGGTTGGGAAACCACACCAGTTGGCTGTTATACCGATTTGTATCTGTGGTCAAAATTTGTTAATGCCGAAACCAAGCGCGCTAGTCTACTGCTTCCGACCTGTATTCATTTTGCAGCTCCAGAACGACAGACTGATCCACCAGACGTCCGGCTGAACGAACTAGTACAGTGGCTAGAAAGGAGCGAGGCGGATAATTTTCTGTCCTACCTGTGGCGCAACTTGTCCTACGATAACTCGATCCTGCTCGATTACGTAGATACCTCCTCTGTTAAAACCCTGGAGGAATTGCTGCGCCTGCATCGAATGGAGAACCAGCAGATCGACGCGGAGCAGGTACCGCCCCCGACGGTATGGCTGGAGCGAGCAGACCTAAGCACTGCCCTGATTGGCCTCACGGATGAGCAATGTACGGCACTAGAGCTTTACTGTCTGCAGCATGTCGGCCAAATTAGTCCTGGTAAAGCCAAGGCCCGCTGGTTGAAGCTATTTGGGCAGCGACCGTGGGACAGTAAAGTGCGGCTAGCCCTGGCACGATGCTTTGGACAAAAGGGTGAGTGGGATGTTGTCGAAGAGTTGCTGCTGCTCAGCCAACCGCCGGAAGCCTATACCGAGGAATATATTGAGCTATATGCCGATGCGTTAATTGCCCAAGGCAAACTGGCGATCGCAGAACCCGTGCTTGAGGCTAGGCTGGCTCGTTCGCCCCTGTCGGCAAATTTGCTGACGCGGCTGGCAGAAATTAAACTTCAGATGAATCAGCCAGAGGCTGCCATTGCCGTTCTTCAAACAGCGTTGGAACGAGATCGGAAGCGCAGGATTCCCCTCCTGCAACAATTAGCCCAACTGCAGGTCCGACTGGGCAATCACCAAGCAGCTCTCGTAGCCTATGAACAACTGATTCAGCTTCAGCCGTATGAACCAACAAGCTATTTGCAAGCAGGATTGAGTGCAGTTCACCTCGGAGAGGCCGAAAAGGCGCTGTGCTTCTTGACTCAAACGCTTGAACTGAATCCGCATCAAGCCCTTGCCTACTTCCATACCTGTCAACTGCTCAACAAGCAGCAGCAACCAGAACAGGCCAAAGCGATTGCCCTAACTGGCCTGGCCTACTATCCCAACGATGCGGGCATTCGGACGCAGTTAGGCATTAGCCATTTTCATCTTGCTGAGTATGAGGCGGCGATTCAAGCCTTTGACCAAGCATTGCAGCACGATCCAGGCCGGTCTGGTGCTTACATTCACAAATGTTTAGCCTTGATTCATTTGCAGCAACCAGAACAAGCCAAAGCGGTTGCCCTGACTGGCCTGACCTACTATCCCAACGATGCAGGCATTCGGGTACAGCTAGCGAACAGTTACGTGCAGCTTGAGGAATACGAGGTCGCATTGCAGGAACTTGACCATGCCCTGAAACCCAATCCTAAACGACTTCTCGCCTACATTCTTCAATGCCAAGCCTGGACCCAGTTGCAACAACCAGACCGGGCAAAAGCGGCTGCCCAAATCGGATTATCCTATTTCCCAAATAATAAAGCGCTGCAAGCGTTCGTTGAGGGTTGAGGGAAAGGGCTAGTCTACGGTTAAATTACCTCGTCGCTGTTCAGTAACCAAAACCCGCTGTAGGTCATACCAGAGTCGTCGGGTTGAACGAGCAGAAAATGTAAACCTTTGGCGGCCTGCTGTCGCGATTGGAAGGTCTTAGCGGCAGTAATGACATCAGCATCGGTGAAGGTAGTTAGCACCCAGCGATCCACCAGTCCAGCTTCCAAGATCAACCCATCTGGATCACCAGGAATATAGTTAAGGGCTACGGGTTGGATCTGCTGCAACCAACGAGCTAGCGGCATCGAGCGGCGGCCTGCTTCAATAATGACTCCCGGAACTGGTGCAGTCGAAGGAATTTGCAGGTGGATGGGAAACAGCGCTTCCGGCATTTCTCGCACAGGAATGGGTCGATTTTGAAAAGCGGGTACCAGATCTCCAGCTGCAAGGGCAGCAAACTGCCAGCGATCTCCCCAAAGGTTTTCTGGTAGAGGAACGGGGGGTGGCTTTTCCAGTTCAGTGGGATGGTAGGGTTGGCCGGTATAGCCGGATAGAGTAGAGTATTGGGCCGCTCGTTGGTGGAGGAATTGCTTGAGGGCTGGGGTGTGGCGAGTTGGCGTGACGCTGATTTCCAGTGGTTGACAGGCAGCTTGAAGCAAACTCACGGCCTGCGGACGAAACACTTGAATCTGCTGGGGTAGGGCATTGGTTCGCGTTGCAAATTCCTTGAGCTGCTGGGTCAGCCAGTTTGCGGTTGCTTCCGACTGGGCACAAAAGGCTTGGGCTGTGAAGCTACGGGTCGGATCACAGGCCACAAGCTCCCACAATGGGTTTCCCATCTCATCTTTTAAAGGGCGGCGATAAAAATCAACCTGCCAGACGCTCATTCATTTACTCCTCGCGTTTTCCCGGTCAGCTACAGCGTTCCATTAGCGTCATGAATTCCTGACTCGTCACGCTAATCTTATCCGAATCTAAATTCGCTACCGTAATAAGATAGATAGTTGGCTTTCTCAGCTTTTTTAACCAATTTGCAACCCCTAATTCAAGTACTTAGACGAGATTTCAGGTACTTAAGCGAATAGCAAGCAAATGAATGGAAACGGGTAACAGAGTTTGGCTGCGAGTCTCTGTCAAGACGACCCTTTGAAAGTTGGTTCCATTGCTTCTCAAATGACTGCTTCCACATTACACGACTGAATTGATTATGAGTACAGCTTCAATCCGTTTTCTGATGTGTCCTCCCACCTATTACGACGTGGATTATGTGATTAATCCGTGGATGGAAGGAAATGTGCATAAATCGTCCCGCGATCGCGCTGTGGAGCAATGGCAAAAATTGTTCCATGTGATGAAGGAACACGCCGTCGTGGACTTGGTTGAGCCGCAGCTTGGTGTGCCCGATATGGTATTCACGGCCAATGCTGGTTTGGTTCTAGAGAACACCGTTGTTTTGAGCCGCTTCTATCACAAAGAGCGTCAAGGCGAAGAACCGTTCTTCCAGCAGTGGTTTGAACAGAATGGTTTTACGGTTCATACGCTGCCCAAAGACTTGCCGTTTGAAGGAGCCGGAGATGCCCTGCTCGACCGCGAAGGCCGCTGGCTCTGGGCTGGATATGGATTTCGTTCTGAACTCGACTCTCATCCCTATCTGGCCAAATGGTTGGATATCGAAGTGCTGTCGTTGCGGTTGATGGACGAGCGGTTCTATCACCTTGATACCTGCTTCTGCCCGCTGGCAAATGGCTATTTGCTCTATTATCCGCCCGCGTTTGACTCTTACTCGAATCGCCTGATCGAAATGCGTGTTCCTGAGCACAAGCGAATTGCCGTTGATGAACCTGATGCGGTCAATTTTGCTTGTAATGCGGTCAACATCGATCGCGTCATCATCATGAACAAAGCCAGCGATGACCTAAAACAGCGGCTAGAGCAGGTGGGCTTCCGAATCGTAGAAACGCCGCTGACGGAATTCTTGAAAGCAGGTGGAGCCGCCAAATGCCTAACCCTGCGCGTGACCGAATCAGTTCAGCCTTTGCACCATGCCGCTGCTACAATCGAGAGCCGCACGATTCAACTGCAAGGCCACCTGCTGGATTCGGGGTTGATCAGCCGAGCGTTGGATTTGGTCAGTGAAGGCGGCGGTAGCTTCCAGGTGTTGAACTTCCACTTGGGTGAACAAAAGCAAAGTACCTCCTCTGCAGAGATCCGGGTCACGGCACCATCCCACGACGTGATGGAAAAAATCATGTCGCAGTTGATCGATCTGGGAGCGGTAGCACCGCCGCAAGAAGTTTGTGACAACCCGCTAGAAATCGTGACTCAGGATGGTGTGGCACCCGATGATTTCTATGTCACCACGATTTACCCCACCGAGGTGCGGGTCAACTGTGAGTGGGTGCGGGTCCAGAACCAGCGCATGGACGGAGCAATTGTGGTTTCTCAAACTCCAGAAGGTGTGGTAGCGGAATGCAAGCTGCTGCGGGATTTGCGTAAGGGGGACCGTGTGGTAGTTGGGGTTGAAGGTATTCGCACCGTGCGTAAGACCGAATCGCGGGAAGTGCGGACTGCCAACGACAAGGAATTCAGCTTTATGGGTTCGGGGGTTTCTAGCGAGCGGCGCGTAGAGCTAGTCGTTGAACAAATTGCCTGGGAACTGCGCCAAATCCGTGACCGGGGCGGCAAGATGGTGGTGGTGGCTGGACCAGTGGTGATCCACACGGGCGGTGCCGAACACCTGTCTCGTCTGATCCGCGAAGGCTATGTGCAGGCGCTGCTGGGTGGAAATGCGATCGCCGTCCATGACATTGAGCAAGCACTGATGGGCACTTCATTGGGGGTTGATATGCAGCGAGGCGTTTCTGTCCGAGGTGGGCATCGTCACCACCTGAAGGCGATCAACACGATTCGGCGCTGCGGCAGTATTGCCAAGGCAGTGGAGCAGGGAGTGCTGACCAGCGGCATTTTTTACGAGTGCGTGAAGCACAATGTGCCCTTCTCGCTAGCCGGTTCGATTCGGGATGACGGCCCTCTGCCGGATACGCAAATGGACCTGCTGGCAGCCCAAGCCGACTATGCTCGCTTAATCCAAGGAGCGGACATGATTCTGATGCTGTCCTCGATGCTGCACTCGATTGGCGTTGGCAATATGACCCCAGCGGGTGTGAAGATGGTTTGCGTGGACATCAACCCCGCAGTAGTCACTAAACTCAGCGACCGGGGTTCGGTAGAGTCTGTGGGCATTGTCACCGATGTCGGCCTGTTCCTCAGCCTGTTGGTGCAGCAGTTGGGTAAGTTGACCAGTCCTTACCAGCTCGCTCAGGTAGTACAAACGGTGCATTAGAGGCGCTAAGCTGGAAATTCAATTACTAGCTAGCTTGGTTCAAGTTCTGTGGGGCAGTTGGCTGCCCCTTTTGGGTTGGTCATTGCCACGACTGAATGGCGCTATGGATTAAGCTGCGGTTCAGCCTGTGCCATTTGCATCACAATATTGCGGCATCCTGCACAGTCGCAGCCCAACTGGTCAATGGCGAGGTCACCAACTTCATCGCTATTGGCATCTAACAACGCATCCTGGCAGCTACAGCCCGTCCGAGGTAGGGATGACTCTAAAACAGCAGGTTGCGGAGCCGTAATATAGCCAGCATATAGTGGGCTGGCAGGCATGCCATCCTGGGTGGGCATCACGTCGGCTTGGGCTGTCTGACCTAGCAAAACAAGGGCTGAAAAACTAGAACACCCAAGGAGGTTCAAGGCCGTTTGCTTCATACTCTTTCCCGTTTGCAAAGTGATTGGCTCGTCCTGCCCGTCAGACCTGCTGATTGATCGTTCCAGCGATTTTATCTCTCCCGAAAGTTTAGCTCAGCTTTCCGGTTTGGGACGAACGCAGATCGGGCAGAGCAGGTTCGGTTTCTCGTGAGAAATCTACTCTAAAACAGGAATTTGAGCCGATTGATGCAGCGAGTCGCGTCCGTGGGGTTCGGATAGATTCAGGTCTGGTCCCAGGGGAATGATGCCGCTTGGATTCAGTGGAAATAAGTTACCGTAGTAGTCGCGCTTCACGGCTGCCAAGTTGCAGGTGGTGGCCACGCCCGAAAGCTGATAGAGATCACGCAAATAGCCGCTTAGATTTGGGTAATCCTGAATTCGGCGACGATTGCACTTGAATAAACTGTAGTAAACGCTATCGAAGCGAAATAGGGTTGGAAACAGGCGCACATCCGCAAGCGTGACGGTATTGCCGCAGAGATACCGCTGGTGCTCCAGTACTGCGTCGATCTGATCTAAAGTCTGAAACAACTGATTACATGCAGTTTCATAGGCCGATTGACTCTGAGCGAATCCGCAGCGGTAGACGCCGTTGTTCAATGCGTGATAGATTTTTTCATTCCAGTCATTGATCTCCTCGCGTTTGTCTTCAGGATAGAGATCGAGTTCAGGCTGTTTGGCAAATTGGTTAAACGCCTCGTTCAGGATGACGATAATCTCTGCACTCTCGTTATTGACAATTTGCTGCTGCTGAGTGTCCCAGAGAACAGGGACGGTGCAGCGTCCCGTATAGTCCGGTTGCGCTAGCTGGTACAGATCCCGCAGTGACTGACAGCCCTCCTCTGGCTGTTCAAAGATCCAACCGCCCGCTTCCGGCGAGGGAGCCACAAATGTGACCGGAATGGCATCTTCTAGCCCCTTCAGTGCCCGTGTCACTAGCGTTCGATGTGCCCAAGGGCAGCCCCAGCCCACCACTAGGCGATAGCGCCCGGCGGCGGCAGGATAAACCTCAGCACTTGAATTGGCTGAATCGGTAGAGGGATTGACCAATGCTTCTGACGGTAGGACAAGATTGCGAAATTGGCTTTCTGGCCGCAGATATTCTCCTGCTTTACTGCGGGGAGCCATTTGAGACATCATGAGATGCCACATGGTAGTCCAAACCCATCGCCCGGACCGGATGATCAATGTGGATGGCAGTGCTTTTCCCTTTTGCTTCGCCATAATTAAATAGGCTCTGATTTATCTGACTATATGCAAAGTTAAGAAAATGGTCCGGTAGTTCCGTAGGGCAAGCATCCGGCCTGCGGCGGGCAAGACGCCCACGACAGCGAATTTAATTTTCAACTTCCATTCAGTCAGGATGCTGGATTAACTTCAGGATACTCCGAGATCGATGTCTTCATCATTGCCCGTTGACTGCGTTGCCATGTCTCTTGCGGATCACCAGCCTAAACCGGTGGCAAACCTGATTTACCAATCTGCTCCCCCTATGTTTGGGTTAATGTTCGGCGGTAAGGCAATTCCTATCTTGACTGATTTGGTACAGCGCTCCCAGAATCGGTTTAGCCATCGCTATGTACGAGTTGCCGAGGCCGGTGAACTAACCGGTGGTCAGAGAAATCAGATTTTAGGTGTCGCCACACTGGTAGCAGCCGAAGTCCTCAAGGAGACAGCCGATTACCAGGCTTGCTTGAATCGCTGGCAGCAACTGCGTTTGCAATGCGCTGATACCTTGATCCTGAATCGATTGGTGCGGCACGACTATCCTCCCGGTACCTTGTATATTGCTAATCTGGCCGTTGATACAGCTTACCGAGGGCAAGGCATTGGTACCCAATTACTTCAATCCTGCATTGCGGAGGCGGCCACGATCAAAGCGAGTCACGTTTACATCAGTGTAGACATCGACAACCCTAGAGCACAAAAACTCTATGAGTCGCTGGGCTTTCAAGTCATAGAAACCAAAACATTGCGATTGGGTCAAGCGGTTGGATCGCGAGTTCTAGCTCTATCGTTGGATGGTTTGTAGCATGCTAATAGCGTTCTAGATTTGGGAACTGCTCATGGGCTTTGGCGCGAGCTGCTTCCCCACAGGTACGGGGCGTAGGAAAGATTTTGTCGGGGTTGGCCAGCCCTTGCGGATTGAAGACTTGCCGTACCCACAGCATGGTTTCTAGATCGGGTTCACTGAACATTGCCGGCATGTAGCAGCGCTTGTCGGCTCCGATGCCGTGTTCTCCCGAAATACTGCCGCCCACCTCGACACAGAGCTTGAGAATATCGCCACCCAATGCTTCGACCTGCTCTAGCTGACCGGGAATGGCGTTGTTAAACAAAATCAAAGGATGCAGGTTGCCGTCTCCAGCATGAAACACATTGGCGACACGGTAGCCGTGCTTTTCGCTCAGGGCTTCAATTTGGCGCAGCACATAGGGCAACTTGGTGCGGGGAATTACCCCATCCTGGACGTAATAGTCGGGGCTAATTTTTCCCATTGCCGCGAAAGCAGCCTTGCGGCCCTTCCAGAGGGTGAAGCGCTCTTGCGGATCAGTGGCAACCGTGATGTTGCGAGCACCATTCTGACGGCAGATAGCAGCTACTCGTTGACTATTCACCTCGACTTCCACCGCTAACCCATCCAGCTCGATTAGCAAAATTGCTGTGGCATCGCGGGGATAGCAGTTCGTTGCCACCACGTCTTCTACGGCATTGATGCTGAAGTTATCCATCATTTCCATACCGCCCGGAATGATGCCAGCGCCAATAATGTCGGATACCGTTTGTCCAGCCGCCTCAATGCTGGTAAAATCTGCCAGCAGCACATGAATCGATTCTGCTGTTTTGAGGATCCGCAGCGTAATCTCGGTGGCAATGCCTAAGGTGCCTTCCGAGCCAACAAACAGTCCGGTTAGGTCATATCCCGGCATTTCCGGAATCTTGCTGCCTACATCGACGATTGAGCCATCGGGCAAAACTAGCTTTAGCCCCAGCACATGATTCGTCGTCACACCGTACTTGAGACAGTGCACACCACCGGAATTTTCGGCCACGTTGCCGCCAATCGAACAAATGATCTGGCTGGAGGGGTCGGGGGCGTAGTAAAATCCGGCTCCGCTCACCGCCTGCGTCACCCAGTTGTTGATCACACCGGGCTGCACCACCACCCGCTGATTTTCCAGGTCAATCTCCAGGATCTGCTTCATCAAGGCGGTGACGATCAGGACACAGTTCTCGACTGGCAATGCTCCGCCCGAAAGGCCGGTGCCAGATCCCCGCGCAATGAACGGTACCTGATGGCGGTTGCAAATTTTCACGATATCTGACACCTGCTCGGTGGTGCGGGGCAATACCACCATTGCCGGACGCTGACGGTAGCTGGTCAACCCGTCGCACTCATATACCAGCAGTTCTTCTCGCCGCTGCACCACGTTGTTTTTGTCTACCACCTGCTCAAACTCGCGGGCAATCGCTCGCCAATTCGCCTGACTACCCAATGCCGCGTCTACAGCTACCATAAAATCTTCTCTCCCAATTCAGGATACTGACCGTTAGTCAGAAAAAACGTTAGCCAGAAAAATCAGTTGGCATACTCTAAAAACGATTGTACGGTGCCGTTTGGCTTGAGCACGAGGCGAATCTGAGGCGTGGAACCATCCCCCGTCGGAGATACAAACGGTTCGCCCATCAGCGGCATATTAGTGCGGTCCAGGTAATTTTCAGAAGCTTGGCCCAGCGGTACGATGCGTTGCAGAGAGCCGTTTGCATTCAGCAAAAGTCGGTATTCCAGCGTCTGAGTCAAGCCCTCCGGGGGCTGCCAGCTCTGCTGGAAATAGCTGCGAATTTCAGCCACTTGCGGGATGGTGTCAAAGGCAGTGCTGCTAGTCGTGGTATTGCGGCTGTCTGGACTGGTACTACTGGGGGCAAGGGCACGGCTGGCCGTTTCGGGAGCCTCTTCCGTTCCGGTTAAACGCGGCGGCGCACTATTGCCGGTTTGTGGTTCTGCCTGGGTACCTGCTTCCGCCAAGGACTGGGACGGAGCCGACGCGATGCTATTGGGGTCGGGAATCACCGTCACCTGCTGTTGGCCAGATGGATCGGAAGCGGGAGCCGGGGCCGGAGCCGGAGCTGGGGGGGCTTGGGTAACTCCCACGGGTGGCAAACCGGGACTGCTAGATTGAGGGGGGCCAGAGGGTGGCGGCGGCGGCAGGGGCTGGAGCGTGATTGAGGGAGAGGCTTCCACCGGGGGTGGGGAAAGCGTTGGAAATAGATCGGAGTTGAGTTCAGAATCGACCTGCCGTTCGCGGGGGGCAGAGGCCGTTTGGGTAGGCCGCGACACATCGATTACAAATTTGGCAATGCCTCCCGTTGCCGCCAAAGCCAATACCGACACTGCCGCAATGCTGGCCCAGCCCTGAGGAACCTTCAGCCAAGCTGGACGCTGCGAGGTAGGTAAGGTAAGGGTTTCAGCATTGTAGGCTTCCAGTGCATTGGCCAGATCAAATAGCTGGAGGGTCGTGAGATGCACGACTGGCCCCGACTCCTCGGTCGCCAAGCTGCCCAACTTCAGGTCGTGGGAAAGCAAGCCTGTGGGTTGGAGCGCAATGCCCATCTGTTCTGGAGTAGTTGCCACGGGCTGGTTCAGAGTCGCAGTCGGCTCACCTGTCAGTTCATTGGTTGGCTCAGTCCGCCGCAGCGATGTTTCCCAGGGTATCTGCTCTGGAGCCGTTGCCAGCAGCGATTGCACATAGGTAGACACAACCTCATACAGCGCCTCAAGTTGGGTTTGGTTACCGCTGACGGTTACCTGGTGCTCTGGCGGTAGTTTTGGGTCGTCAAAGCTAAGGTGGAAGCGCAGATCCTTCAGCACTGTCCGATTGTTCTGGCTGTAGGACCGATTTTTTTGACCGCCAGTCAGTTCGGTCCAGCGGGACAGGGCCGAGCGGGCTGCCGCAATTTCTAGCGTGCAAGTTGGGGGCGTGTATCGCCGCAGAACAGCAGTAGGCATAGGACCAATCCGAAAGGTTATTGATTGAGGCTGCGATCCAGCAGGGCCATCCAGAGGCGGCGGCTGCCCGCAGGAGCGCTGTAAAATAGCAGGTCGATCAGGAGTTTGAGAGCCAGGTAGCTGAGTTCATCGGTCGAAGGGGGTTGATTTTGCTCCGCCCGATTTGAAGAACCACCGGCTTCCATGCGTTCTTGATAGGCATTGGTGAAGTTATCCAGATAATCTCCCAGCAAGGCGGCCTGGTACGGCTCGCGGTTTTGTTCGGTCAGTTGCTCCAACAGGGCAACGGCTCGGCGGATTAGCTCCTGATGCTGTTTGGCAAGATGGCAGATAATCAGCACCAGCGCTCGCGCTTCCTCCACATCCATCCGCTTGCGCCCCTGCCCTCGCCGCAAAGGACTCGATTGCCGCAATCGCCAGAGGGCCACCCGGTCGGCCACTAGATCGGTGAGCTGCAAATCCGCTGCTGCCTGTAACATTGCCTCTGAGCTAATTTGCGTCAAAGCCTCCAGCGCCAGCAGCACCAGATCGAGCTGAGCTTTGATGTTGTCCAACTGGTTGGGATCGGGCTGACGGGCTAGGGGCAGTTCGGCCCAGGCAGACGGTTCGTCGGAAGGCTTCACAGAGGAGGGCATAGATCCAAGATAGGAGGTTAGACGGAAAACGGGCAGGCTGTTACAACTCTAGTAACCAGACGACCAAGACGACAGCAATTTCAGTCGAGTTTCTCCTTATAATACTGTCAAGAAAAGTATGGAAATGCAGACAATGGTTAAGTGCTTGTCTCAGCTTGCAGGTTGGAGAACGCTGGTACGGGCCGTTTCCACCCTCGCTTTTGGACTATTTTTGACCTTCCAACTCTGGGTGTTTACCCCACCCCCTGCCGGAGCCACTGGAGTTTACAGTATGCCAAAGGTGGCAGTTGGGGAGCCGACTTGGGTGATTGACCAAGCCGAGACGATGAGTCGAGTCACGCGCAATCAGATTAGCGGTGAGCTAGGCAAGTTGGCTAAACAAACGGGTGCAGAGGTGCGGTTTGTCACTATTCACCGCCTTGATTACGGTGAAACCATTGAAACCTTTGCGCAAAAGCTGTTTCAAAAATGGTTTCCCACGCCTGAAGACCAAGCCAATCAGGTGCTGCTAGTCCTCGACAATGTCACCAACACAATTGCAGTCCAGACAGGCGATGGTGTTAAAGCACTCTTGTCTGATCAGATGGCAGAAAGTGTGACTCAGGAAACTATGATGGTGCCGCTACGGGATGGTAATAAGTACAATCAGGCGTTTCTAGATGCTAGCGAGCGGCTAGTGGCAGTTCTGTCAGGCCAACCCGATCCAGGTCCTCCGGTTGTAGACGACACGGTGCAAACGGAAGGGACCTTTGCACGAGCTGAGGAAACCGACGACCGCAGCGCCACGATTGTAGTCGTTGTGCTGCTGGTGCTGGCTACCGTGATCCCAATGGCGACCTACTATCTCTACCAAGCGATCCAATCCTAATCATAGAGTTAAGAAATACCTATTGGTTCCCCAGTATACTCAGGGTCAGAGTTGGGGAGATTTGCCCGTATAATTTAGCTAGGTTGCAATCCTGTTGGGTTTCAGTATCAATAGCAATCAAGCTTAATAAAACTAAGAACTTTAATCAGATGAGTTTGACTGGACTAGTCCGAGTCAAGCTAGTCAATTTCAAATTAAAGGGAAATTAGAGGGGTAAATCACCAAAAGGAGCGTATTAAGTATCGGGTTTTTGCCTTAGTAAATCGTGGAATCGTACTTCTAAGCGCAACTAATGGCACAACAGGTCCAACCGCCCGATAAAGGAGTCAGCAGCAAGCAAGGTTGAGGATTGGTGGCACATGGCAGCAAATGGCGCGAGGAGTAGCCGCAGAAGCCGAACCGCTAAAGCAGGCGGGGAACCAAGCGTTGATAAGACGGTTGATAGGACGGGCGGCAATAGAGCTGAAGCAGCAGTTGAAACGGCAGTTGAAGCAGTTGAAATGGAGGAAACAATGGCTGAGCAAGAAAAGGCAACGAGCAACGGTGATACGGCAACGAAACCGGGCAAGATGGAGCTAGCCCAAAAGCCAGAGGCAGAGACCAATGGACGGGAAGAGCGCGGCTTGGCCCTGCGGACTGAGTCGGGTGATATTCAAGTCGCAGAAACCTTCACTTCAGCCGGGTTACGGCCAATTGCTGCCAGCCACATGGAGGTTTTCGGCACGATTTTGAATAACCGTCCGATTATGGCCAGCCACCTGCGAGTTCTGGATTACTCGATTCCAGGCCATCGTCCGATTTTTGCTAGCGAGATTGTGGTACGAGATGACCTGACGCTGCCAGGCGGTCGTCCGATTGTGGCCAGCGACCCCAAACTGTTAGAAGCCAGCCTCTTGATGGGGGGCCGTCCGATTGCATCTAACGAGATTGATGACAGCGAAGTGCTGATGGGCTTTATTGATTAATTGGCACTGCTCTAAACCACAGCACCAACTAAAATTCCACGAACTTTAACCGGGTCACTCAGTGGTTTGTTTTGAGCAGCCGCTGAGTTTTTTGTGTTCTGCAATCGCGGATTCGCTCCAGTGCCTGATCCAGAACCGGAGTAGCCCAAATTTGTTAGGGTATTCCTAGCAAAGTCTTGGTCTTCGTGCATGAAATCCCCCATGATTGCCCTTGTTAGCTCTGCGGCTCGCCAACGAGAGATCGTTGAAGTCTTCATTCGCCACGGCTGGGACTATATGCGCCAGCTTTTGACGCTCGGCAAAAGCGATGAGCCAGAGTTGCCTGCCCCGGAAGTTCTATGCAACATTCTCACCGATCTAGGTCCGGTGTATGTCAAGCTGGGGCAACTTTTGAGCACCCGCCCCGATCTATTGCCATCTGCTTATATTCAAGCTTTAAGCCATCTCCAGGCCAATGTTGCACCTGTGGGTTGGGATGCAATCGAGGTGACGCTGCGGCAGGAACTCGGCGAGCCACCCGAAACAGTATTTTCCAGTTTTGAGCATGAGACCATTGCGGCGGGTTCCATTGCTCAGATCTACCGTGCCGTTTTAAAAAACGGCGAGCCGGTAGCCGTAAAAGTGCAGCGACCCGGTATCGCGGCAGTTGTGGCACAAGATATGGCTCTGTTCCGGCAAATTGCTGGCCTGCTGTCGGCTACCGACTTTGGCAAACGCTACAACGTGGTGGATCTAGCCGATGAATTTAGCGCTTCGCTGCGCAACGAACTGGACTTTACTCAAGAAGCCAATTACACCGAGCGGCTCCGACAAAATCTCAGCACCAGCCGCTGGTTTGATCCAAAGCAGATCGTGATTCCCAAGGTGTACCGCCACTTGTCAAACCGCAAAATTTTGGTGCTGGAGTGGATTGAAGGCGTGCCGATTCTCAAATCTCAGTTGGCAACTGGACAAACCGAGGCCGAGCAGTCCGCCAGACATACTTTTACCTCGCTCGCCTTTCGAGTATTTTTACAGCAATATCTAGTGGATGGCTTTTTCCATGCAGATCCCCATCCCGGCAATTTGTTTTATCTGACGGATGGGCGGCTCGGCATTCTGGACTGCGGCATGATGGGGACTCTCAATCCCCGCATGCAGTCGATCATGGTGGAATTAGTGCTGGCCATTGTCGATTTTGATCCAGATCGCTGTGCCCAACTGACCTTGCAGTTAGCTGAGCCGATGGATATCAGCCAGCCGATCAATGTGGCCCAATTGCAGGCTGACTATGATCGATTGCTGCGGCGATATCATAACCTGAATTTGTCGAGTGTAAATGTCAGTGAAGCATTTAGCCAGATTATCGAAGCTGCTCGCCGCAATAACTTGCGCTGGCCTAGCAACATCGGTTTACTGACTAAATCCCTCGCCAATCTAGAGGGAGCCGGACGGGAATTTGATCCGACGATCAATATCATGGATGAAGTGCGTCCCTTGATGATCGATCTATTCCGTCAGCAGCTGGTCGGCAATAACTTGGCCCAAACCGCCTTGCGAACCGCGCTGGAATTTAAGCAGCTTTCGCTTGACTCGCCGCGTCAGGTAGGTTTCTTACTAAATCGCCTCACCTCTGAAACCTTGACGCTTAATTTAGCGCTGCAGGATCTCCATGCTCTGCGTAAAACCTTAGACGATGGCGCCAATCGCCGTTCGTTTAGCACAGTAGTGGGTGCACTAATTATCGGTGCGGCAATTATTTCGGCTAGCCAACAAACGCCGCAATTACAAATTGTCAGCAATGTTTTGTTTGCCGTAGCAAGTCTGTTGGGGCTGTGGTTGATTGTGACGATTCTGCGTTCTGGTAACCGCTGAACCGATATTCCAGTCTGCAGAGTTCACTGACTTAATAATCGCCCGTCTTCCATCGAGATGATACGGTCAGCAATGTCGAGGATACGATTGTCGTGAGTTACCATCAGGACTGCTGAACCCTGATCTTTGGCTAAACGCTGCATCAGTTCGATCACATCTCGCCCCGTTTTACTGTCGAGAGAGGCGGTGGGTTCGTCAGCTAGGATCAAGCGAGGCTGGGTAACAAGTGCACGCGCAATGGCAACCCGCTGCTTTTGCCCAATCGATAACTGCTGCGGATAGTAGTTCATCCGATCGCCCAGCTTGACGGCTTGCAGCATCGCTTCGGTCTCTTTACGAGCTAGCCTAGACGGGATCCGGTACAGCTCAAACGGCATTTGCACATTTTGACGAGCGGTGAGAAACGGCAGCAAATTGTGGCCCTGAAAAATGTAACCAATCTGGCGACGAATCTTGACCAGCTTTTGAGATGAAGCGCCAGCCAACTCTTGGCCCATTAGCTGCAAGCTACCTTCTCGCACAGTTCTCAGGCCGCCAATTAACGTCAGCAAACTGGTTTTTCCAGCCCCTGACGGTCCAGTCATGATTACAATTTCGCCGGGCTGTAGCTCTAAATTGATATCAAACAGAATTTGTCGCCGCAGGGATCGTCGCCCCAGATATAAATTCAGGTTTTCGATTCTCAGGATCGGCTCTTGTAGCGTGACTTTATCAACTTGCATGGGATTGATCTAGAAAATATCGGCTGGATCGGCTGAGCGTAGTTTTTGTACCGCGAATACACCAGAAACAGAACACATAAGCACAATAGATGCTAGAACCAGCAAGCTCTGATCAAGAGTCATATTGATAGGAAGTCGGGTCGCCTCTTTAGCGAGATTAAAGAGCCTTGAAGATGTGAAAAATCCTGGTAGATAGCTGAAAATTGCTAAGAGCAGCGCTTGCTGAAATACAACGAACAACAAGTACGAGTTGGTGAAACCGATTGCTTTGAGCGTAGCGTACTCGATAATATGGCTAGAAATATTACTGTAAAGAATCTGATAGGCAATTCCAATCCCAACCACAAATCCCATTGAAACCATCAGTCGGAACGTAAATCCAATGGGAGTACGCTCATTCCAATACTGCTTCTCGAAATCAATAAATTCTTGTCGTGTTAAAATTCTAATGTCTTGTGAGAGGTGTGTGATCAAATTATTTTGAACTTGTTGAATATTAGCACCCGGCTTCAAGTGAATTGAGCCAATATCAATGGCTTCTGTACTGCGATCGGCAAAAATATTAACAAAGGTGGATAGGTTGGTAATTAGGTTGCCATCTACACCGAATGAAGCTCCTAACGTAAATAGCCCTTTGACTTCAAGTCGGTTAGCAGTGGTGATCGAATTAAACGGTGTAATCTCTAGGGAAACTTCACCCTGTTCCTCAAATCGCTGTGCAATCGGACCAAAGTCAGGCCGGGAGTCACGATCAAACAAGGCGGTGCTAGCGAGTTTGAGGATGTCCAAATTCTGATTGATCTCAGGAACATTAAAGATCGGTTTACTGGGATCAACTCCGAACATGAAGATAGAAAACTTTTGCCCCGTTTCGATGTTTCTCAATTTGCCAAATTGAAAATAAAGTGGAGTAACATCTGCCACACCATCGAAGGCTAGAGTTTGATAAAGGCGGCTCTTGGGAAAACTTTGCTGGGCTACCAACGATTTGTATTGCTTGCTAATGATAAATAAATCACCGGCAAGGTTTTGGTGTACCCTAACTGCACTTTTAAATAGAGCATCTTGAAACCCAAGCTGCATAAATAATAGCGTCACGACAAAAGCCAATCCTGCTAGCGTTGCGAAAAGTCGTACTCGCTGATGGATGAGCTGTAGCCAAGCAACTGGGATCGCAAAAATCATTACCAGATTCCTAGTGGATACTAAAAAATAAACCGAGTCTAAAGCAGCATGAAAACAATACCAAAGCTAACGGGGATCAAATCGATATAGTACTAAACAGCCACATTTCTGAAAATTCAGCTTTGAAAATTCAGCTTAGGGTGGTCCTATTGGCCTTGAATTAAAACCTGAACCTGGAGATTGCTCAACCTGGCTACCTTTTTGCTGCTTTCAGGGTCTAGTTGAATTTTGACTTCAACCACGCGATTATCGGTGTCCGCTAGAGGATTATTCTCAAACACATCTTGGCGGGAAACTTGTAGCCCAATTTGAGACACCTTACCACTCAATTGATCGGAAAAAGCAGTTCCGGTAACCGTAGCTTTTTGCCCTAGCTGCACGCGCTTGATATCAGTTTCGTATACTTGAGCGACTACATTCATGACATCAGTTTGACCAATTTCAACGATGCCATCTGTACCAATTACTTCACCCGGACGAGTGTGAATTTTGATCACCTGAGCGGTCATAGGAGAACGCACATAGGTCAACTCCAGATCGGCCTCGGCCTGACGCACAGCGGCAATGGCACTATTCAGCTCAGCTTCAGCAATTTGAACATCTTCTGGCCGGACTTCAGCAATGCTTTCCAGCGAACTGCGAGCCTGCCGGATTTGTTCCTGGGTTGCTTCGACTCGCAGACGCTTTTCCTCCAGATCGACTTCTGAAATAGCCCCATCTGTGAATAGCTGCTCGTTTCGTCGATATTCGCTCTCAGCGTTGCGTAGCTCGGCCTCTAGTCGTGCAATGGCTGCTCGCTGAGCCTCGATTTCTCCCTGCTTTGCACCAGCTTTGACCTGAGCTAACTTAGCTCTAGCAATGCCTACGTTTGTCTTAGCTCTCTCTAGCGCGGCCTCACGGCTACTCTGGCTGTCTAGAATGGCAATCACTTGCCCGGCCTGAATCTGCTGGCCTTCCTGAACCAATAGCTCCCTCACCTGTGAACCTTGCAAAGAACTCGGAGCAGACAAACGCACAATTTTGCCCTGGGGTTCAATTCTGCCCAGAGCTGACACATTAGCTGGCACCGGACTCGCTACTACCGGCTCAGGTGTAGCAGAGCCTGCTGCTACCGCATTCTCAACCGCCGATCCAACCCTGAAGTAGCTGTTATAGAAGTAGGCGGCTCCAACGGCTAGCATCCCAGACACGGATAGCAGAGCGACCCACTGGCTGGCATTGCTGCGAAACGATTGATCCCCATCTCGAGGCATGATGACACCTCCTAAAAAGAAGCTATGGTTAGAAATTTCTGTAAGACAGCACGCTCCAGTTCATGCTCCAGTTCATGCTCCGACTACTGTTTAGATCCCGAGCCGTTTACCTTAATTGCTTCTGCACTCCAGTCCAACTGCCTTTTGCCATCAATGTAGTCCAAGTAACCCGATCAAAGATTTGTGCGGTGGCTCAAAACTACATATAATCCTGCGCAAACATCACCCCTCAAAACATCCTGCTAAAACTCCGTCAATGTTTTCCACGAAGTACTTTTGCAAAACTCTTTTCCAAAGCCTTTTTTTAAAGTCTTAATTCTCAAAAAGTGTCAAAAAGCTGCACAGCAGGTCGAAAAAAGACGATTGCTCCCACTCATCTCTGTTAGCTTGAGGAACGGCTATGGCCCATCACTAACAGCTCAAAACTAACCGTATAAGACGAATTTCACACACCGATCTGGTGCAATATCCAGTGTAATACCCCAGTAATTCAAGGTAATTCAAGACTCGTATACCTGAAAACTTATAGCTCAGGTCTTTAATCCAATACATCTACACCACGATGATGTAGATTGGCAACTGGCACCCATATCAAATTTATCCGGGCCTAGTTCTAAACGCAACATTTCCTCCTAACAGTACCGCAATCAGGCAAAACTTACTAACCTCAGATCTGTGTATTAGCAATCAATCAATAACCGCAACTGATACCGTATTGCTTGGCCTACCCCAGCTTTTGCACTGCGGCAGTAACCTGCCCGTGCTGACAAAATCACGAAATCTTTAGGAACAAGGGCAAACTTTTCCGGATCCTCATGAAATCTTGTGGAAGAGAGCATATAGGTCAAATAGGTCAAGCATAATCAGACCGAAAGTGGCACTGCCGAAGTCTAGAAAGACAAACTGGGCCTGGTAAAATCGGGCGATTAAGCCAATAGCCGCAACCTCAACGCCAACTCAGTACCAACAACTCCTACACCACTAACAGCCTAAGGCACTCAGGGCAACTAGCTACAGGGCAAGTGGGTTTCCAGCAACCGAAGCATAGAACACACCCGAACTAAAAGAACCAACTGAAAACGCGAATCAGAATAGCGAACCAGAATAAAGCCGTAAAACCGCTACACCCGAACCAAGATTGTTCTCACTCAAACGAGTTCTACCCAAAACGAGCATTCAATGTCAACCCATTTGGCTTCTGTAATCCTGGGTACAAAATAGGAAATCATACGGAAACTTTAAACATAAGTTACGGCAATTTTTTCGACCAGCCGTTGCGATAGAAATTTTTCACCTCAAATTGTTCATAAGTGATACAAAGTGCGAAGCCGCTCGACAAACTGGGAACAAAACCCAGATTTCTACGTCATGGACTACCTACTCTCACCTTGAAACCAACAATTTTTCTCTCACTGCTAAATAATCGCGCTTCTAAGTGAAAATACGGATAAATGAATGTGTTAGAAATTTATGTTTGGCGCAATACGAATTTGCTGATCTTCCTATTTAAGTCAGGGATGCAATGTAAAATGTATATGAAGTTCAGTGCATTCGCTTGAACTTGCAAGAGTCTTAGGTATATCTGGTAGTTGTGGATTCACGTATGACGCCTGCTCACCCAGAGGGGCAACGCTTACTTGGCGCAGTGATGTCTGCATCCCGATGAGGGCTTCTGCTGTTCTGATTCGATTTCATGTAGTTTGTTCCGTTGTTTGATGATTCTAGAGCTGGAGGTGCGGTAGTGGGTTTATGAGTTGAGTTGGTTCGCATTTGTAGGTAGATGTGTCTAATGCGATGTTGCCCGGTACGGCTTTAGTCCGATACGATTCGCCTTGTGCTTTGTAGATCGGTTTCGGTTACGTTAGTCGCGGTAAGTTATCTGGGCGCTGTTAAGGTTTTAATCAGGTTTTTAACGTACTTCCGCTTCCTACACCCAAGTTTGATCGCTTTTTTCCTCACTCCGAGTTTTGAGATCCAGGGTTTTCAGGCATCCATTTAAGACTTGACCAATGGGTTGAGGTTCCGGCACTTCCAGCTAAGGCTGCAAGTATGCTTTAACTCATATCAAGGTTTTCTAACAATATAGATTTTCATGGGTAAGGGAGTCTGTGGTTTGGTTGTTGGTGAGATGTAGCATTGGTGCTACTGATTTAACAGGGTTTTGCGCTAAAGTTATTGTCCGCACATTGCTGATTTGGCTTGCGGACATCTTTTCTACACAGGAGCATCTGTTGTTTACTAGATGACTCGTCTAGGCATACACATACGTTACCTAGATTATTGAAGTCGATGTAGCTCAGGATGTTGTAAGGTTTGCAGCTCTTGCTGATTTGAGCTTGAGCGAGGATTTAGTTAAAATCTTCGCGACTGATTGGCAGATTTGCCTGAGTGATCTGCCTGAGTATCGTTCAGCATATGTTCATCAGATTTTAGCTGCTATGTATTCTGTGTTCACTCTTTTGGCGATGGTAAGAATGAGCTATGTCCGCTCACAAAGTTGCTGCTGCTTTAATGCAGCTACAAGAGGAGCTTGAAGCTGTTGAGAGAATTGTGATGGAGACTATTCAGGGAAGAGGGGAATCGATGTCAGATCAGTCCAGAAAGTCGTTACATGTCAACCAGCTGAATCGGCGATTGCGCGATGATCCCATCGCCGTTATCGGTATGGCTGCCATCTTTCCTGAGTCGGAAAACCTGCAGGAATTTTGGGAAAAGATTTACCAGGAAGTGGATTGTATTCGAGATGTGCCAGCGTCTCGATGGAATGTGGATGCTTACTACGATCCCGATCCAAAAGCTTCCGATAAAACCTACTGTAAACGCGGTGGCTTCATTCCAGATATTGACTTTAACCCGGTGGAATTTGGTTTGCCGCCCAACCTGCTGGAGTCAACCGATGTCTCTCAACTGCTGTCACTCTACGTTGCGAAACGGGCAGTGGAGCATGCTGGCTACCGGGCGATCGAGCAAGCGGCCGGCGGGCAAGGGCGATCCTTTAATCGAGATAAGGTGGGTGTAATTTTGGGAGCGGCTGGAACCCAGTTGGGCGGTCCGCTAGGGGCGCGATTGCACTATCCTGTTTGGGAACGTGTGCTCAAGACTTGCGGCCTGGATGAAGCAGATACACGAAAGATCATTGAGAAGATCAAGGCAGCTTATCTGCAATGGACTGAGGATGCTTTTCCAGGCATGTTGTCTAACGTCATTGCCGGACGGATTGCGAACCGCCTTGATTTCGGTGGAATTAACTTTACTATTGATGCTGCCTGTGCCAGCTCCTTGGCAGCAGTGAAGATGGCGGTGAATGAACTGGTGACGGGCGGTTGTGACATGGTCCTCACTGGTGGGGTTGATTTGGACAATTCGGTCTTTACCTACCTGTGTTTTAGCGAAACTCCAGCACTCTCGCGCAGTCAACAAACTCGCCCGTTTGATGCCGAATCAGATGGCATGATGCTGGGCGAAGGTGTTGGCATGGTGCTGTTGAAGCGTTTGAGCGATGCGGAACGAGATGGCGATCGAGTCTATGCTCTGATTCAAGGAGTAGGCACCTCTAGCGATGGCAAATATAAGAGTATCTATGCTCCCCGTCCGGCCGGTCAGGTTCGTGCGCTGCAAGATGCCTATGCCGATACTCAGGTTGATCCAGCAACCGTTGGATTAATTGAAGCTCACGGAACCGGAACTAAGGCGGGCGATCCAGCCGAATTGGAATCTCTGAAGCTTTTCTTTGGTCAGTTGCCCGTGGAAAAGCAGACCATTGCGCTGGGCAGTGTTAAATCTCAAATTGGTCATACCAAGGCGGCAGCAGGTGTGGCTAGCTTAATCAAGACTATATTGGCCCTGCACCACAAGGTTTTGCCGGCCACAATTAATGTGAAAAAACCCAATCCTCATTTTGGGCTGGATCAATCTCCGTTCTACATTAATTCCGAAACTCGGCCTTGGATTCGAGCTGTGGGAGCACCCCCGCGACGGGCCGGCGTCAGTTCGTTTGGATTTGGTGGCACAAATTACCATGTTGTTCTGGAAGAATACCAAGAGGAACATCAGCAAGCCTATCGTATGCATCAAGCCGCCCAAGTGGTGTTGCTGCATGCGCCAACGCCGACCGAGTTAGTTGAACGCTGTGAAGCAGTCCTGCACCAATTTAAGTCCAACAACGGTGAATGCAGCTATGCCGAATTAGTAGCCGAGTGTCAGGCGGTAGAGATTCCGGCATCTGCTGCCCGTTTGGGCTTTGCCGCGACTTCCCTCCAGGATGCTTGCCGCAAGTTGCAAACCGCTATTGGGTTACTGATTAAGCCGCTCGGCTCAGCTTGGGAGCATCCGCTGGGCATTTTCTACCAACAGAGCGGTGAATTACCTGGCAAGGTAGTCGCCCTGTTTCCTGGGCAAGGCTCCCAGTATCTCAAGATGGGTCGCGAGCTGACAATTGACTTTCCAGAACTGCGGCAAACCTATGGCTATCTGGATGACCTGCTCGCCAAAGACCGGATGCACCGCATTTCCAATATTGTGTTTCCCCAGCCTGCCTTTGAGCCAGAGCAGCAGGAAGCGCGCGAGCGGATGTTACGCCGCACCGAATATGCCCAACCAGCCATTGCTGCTGTGAGTGCAGGACTGTATAAAATTCTGCGCCGAGCGGGTTTCCAGCCTGATGTTGTGGCTGGCCATAGTTTCGGTGAACTGACGGCGCTCTGGGCTGCCGAAGCGATTAGCGAAGAAGATTACTTCTTCCTAGTCAAGGCACGGGCCAAGGCAATGGCAGCTCCAGATCAGCCCGGTTTTGATGCGGGGGCGATGCTGGCGGTAACGGGGGATGCTCAGCAGGTAGAAGTGCTATTGCAAGCTCATCCTCAAGTCACGATTGCTAACTGGAACTCGAATCAACAGGTCGTGCTGGCGGGCAGCAAGCCTGAGATTGCTAAAGTGCAGCAGATTTTAGAGTCTAAAGGATTCTCAACGGTACCGCTGCCGGTGTCTGGGGCATTCCACACCTCGCTCGTAGCTCATGCCCAACAGCCCTTTGCAAAGGCGATTGAGGCCGTAACCTTCAAAGCGCCAGCAATCACCGCCTACACCAACGTGACGGCTGCTCCTTACCCCAGTGAACCAGCTGCAGTGAAGCGCAATTTGCAAAATCACATGTGTTCTCCGGTTTCCTTTAAGCAGGAAATCGAAAATATATATAACGCGGGTGGGCGATTCTTTGTGGAGGTTGGGCCACGCAGTATCCTGACCAATTTAGTGAAGGAAATTTTGGGCGATCGGCCCTACGTGGCGATTGCCCTCAACGGCAGTCGTCAGAAAGATAGCAGCTACCAGTTCCGAGAAGCGATTGCGAGATTACGAGTTGCCGGTTTGTCTCTGAAGGATGTAGATCCCTATCAGGTGCCGAAACCTTTGCCGGAGCCAAAAAATCCCAAAGGTTTCTATGTGCGCTTGAATGGCTGCAATTACGTCAGCGATAAAACCAGGTCGGCGTTTGAGAAAGCCCTTAATGATGGATTCCGCATTCAGCTTGTTGCTAGCGAAAATGGCAATGGTCATGGCAAAAATGGCAATGGTCATGGCAACGGAAAAGGTGGCAATGGATTCCATCCGGTGCTGCAACCTCTGCAAACGATCCAAGTTGCTGCTCAAGAGAAAGTAACCGTAGCTGCAAGCTCTGAATCACGGCACGTGGTTGCTAACACCTCACCCATCATCTTGACGACCCCAGCTGTCGCAACGCCTGCGGCCAAATCCGAAAATGGACATGCTTGGATTCCTCAAAGTGGAACCAAAAATGGGTATGCCTCTAGCTATACCAACCATGCTAATGGAGCGATCAACGGAAATGGTACTGGCTTGCAGTCAGATAAATTGGCTGCTCGCAATGGCTCTGTGCATCATCAACGTCCTGCAACGGCAGTGATATCTGCATCTGCCACAGAACCTGCAATCGCTCCGGTCGTTAGCACTGCTGCTGCTGTGACTGTGAACGGCAGCAGCAGCAATTCTGTCTATTCACCTGAACCTATCACACAGCCTATGCCGGATTCTTCCATGAACTATCAACGCGCCCTAGAGAGCCTGGAGCAGAACCTTGCTCAGTTTAATCAGCACCAGGCTGAAGCTCTCAAAGTTCACAGCCAGTATCTGAGTAATCAACTGGAGTATGCCAAGCTCGTGTTTCAGTTGATGCAGCAGAATCAGACGTTTGCCAGTCAACCGCTAGAGACTCAAGCTACTCTAGCTGGCAACCTGGAGCGCAGTATTCTCAAACTGCACGACCATCAGGCCGAGACGCTGCGGATTCATGAACAGTCTCTCATGCACCATGCTGAATGCGGCAAGCAATTTTTCACGCTACTGCAGCAGCAGTATGGTTTGCTAGCCGGAGATCAAGTCACGGTGGAATCGTCCTTAGCAGCCCCGGCAGTGGCTCCACTCGATCCGGTTGTGCCAACACCTCAGCAGGCGGCACCTCAGCAGCCCATTCCCCAGCAGGTTGCCCCTCAGCAGTCTGCGCTTCAGCAGCCGATTCTCAAGGCTGAACCCGTGATATCTAGTGGCTCTGCAGCGGTGATGACCGCACCCTCAACTCGTAACGGACATACTGCCGTTCTGCCTGCGCCGACTTCAGCACCAGTTGAACCGGTTGCCCCTGCCCAAGTAACAATTCATGCCGAGATCACTACAGAGGTCACAACTGAGGTCACAGAGGTTACAACTGAGGTCACAACCTCCCACACCGAGATGACAACTGCTGAAATTATTGAAGCAGCCAATACTGCCTCTGTTGTGGTTCCCGCCAGCTCATCGGATCTGGATCCGAAGCTGAGCGAGATGCTGGTGCAGATTGTCAGCGACAAGACCGGCTATCCGACCGAGATGTTGGAGTTGGATATGGACATGGAAGCGGACTTAGGCATTGACTCAATCAAGCGGGTGGAGATTCTCACCTCGCTGCAGGAGTCGTTGCCAGAGATGCCCAAGCCCAGTCCAGAAGAAGTGGTA
>KL662191.1:3145922-3206095 GCA_000733415.1 [Leptolyngbya] sp. JSC-1 | reverse complement strand
CTCATCGGATCTGGATCCGAAGCTGAGCGAGATGCTGGTGCAGATTGTCAGCGACAAGACCGGCTATCCGACCGAGATGTTGGAGTTGGATATGGACATGGAAGCGGACTTAGGCATTGACTCAATCAAGCGGGTGGAGATTCTCACCTCGCTGCAGGAGTCGTTGCCAGAGATGCCCAAGCCCAGTCCAGAAGAAGTGGTAGAAATCCGCACGCTGGGCCAAGTGGTTGAGGTCATCCAAAAGCTTCTGGCTACTCCGGTGCTGGAAAAAAAAACGGCATAGCGCCGCCTGAATCACCGGTTGCACCCATCGTTGCACCCATCGTTGCACCCATTGAGGAACAGGTTGAGGACATTATCGAAGCCATTGATGGCATTGAACGAAGACGAGTCAAGCTACAACCTCTACCTGTTCCCGATGTTCTGGAGTTCACGCTGCCTGAGTCCTACACCTGCTTAGTGACTGACAATGGCTCTCTCACCACCTTGAAGCTTGTAGAAGCGTTAGTGGCACGGGGCTGGAACGTAACAGTTCTGAGTTTTCCGCCGTTCATTTTGCCCCAGCAAGTTCCATTACCAGCAGGAGTGCGTCGAGTCATGTTGGACAATCTGGATGAAGAGCACATGCAACAGCGCTTAGCCGAGATCGCCCAACAGAAAGGCACAATCGGGGCGTTTATCCATCTGCATCCGCTGTTCGCGCTCCAGTCGCAAGGTCCTGCCTTCCTAGAAGCAGACCGAGCTATCCTCAAACAGGTGTTCTTCCTGGCTAAGCATCTGAAGCAATCTCTGAACCAGGTGGCCAAGTCTGCCCAGAGCTGTTTCTACACAGTGACTCATCTAGACGGGGCCTTTGGGTTCACTCACCAAACCAACTTCGGCTGCATTGGGGCTGGTTTGTTTGGACTCACCAAAACCCTGGCAATGGAATGGCCTGCAGTGGCCTGTCGCGCCATCGACCTCAGCCCCAGCTTAGAGCCAGATCAGATGGTCCAGTGCATTTTGGCTGAATTGCAAGACCCCGATCGCAGCTTGACTGAAGTCGCCTACGGTGCCCAAGGGCGGGTGACCCTGACCATCTAGGCTTGGACTGTCACCTGCAGGCTGAGCTGAATCCAGCGACCCAGTTGATTCCCAACCAGTTCCCAATCCAATTCCTAATTGGTTCATCACGTTCTTGTAAATCAGTCCTAATGAGAGGAGCATTAATGACCACAACTGCCCGAATTTGCTCAGAATCGGTCTTTCTCGTCAGCGGTGGTGCACGGGGGGTAACAGCGCAATGCGTGATGAAATTGGCACAGAGCAGTCAGTGTAAATTTATTTTGCTGGGTCGCTCCGCTATTAGTGGACAGGAACCTGAATGGGCGCAGGGATGTGAAGATGAGGCGGAATTGAAGAAGCGGGTGATGCAGGTGTTGATTGCTCAGGGAGAAAAGCCTACCCCGATGGGCGTGCAGAAGGTATTCAACCAGATCATCTGCCAGCGGGAAATTCAGGCGACATTGGCAGCCATACGACAAGCCGGAAGTCGGGTTGAATATATCAGTGTTGATATCACAAACAAAATCGAACTTCAACAGGCAATTAGCGATATCACCCAGCGTTTGGGAGCCATTACCGGCATCATTCATGGTGCTGGCAATTTAGCAGACAAGCTGATTGAAAAGAAAACGGAACGCGATTTTGAAACCGTTTATGCCGCCAAAGTGCAGGGGCTAGAAAATCTGCTCAGCTGCATTCCAATCAATCAGCTTCAGCATTTGGTGCTGTTTTCCTCGGTGGCCGGATTCTATGGCAACGCTGGACAGTCTGACTATGCGCTGGCTAACGAGATTCTCAACAAGTCGGCCCATCTGATCAAGCAGCAGCATCCTGATTGCCATGTGGTTTCGATTAATTGGGGACCGTGGGACAGCGGTATGGTGACACCGGAACTAAAGCGGGCTTTTGCACAGCGCAATATTGCGGTGATCCCATTGGATGTGGGTGCCCAAATGTTGGTCAATGAGCTGGCGGAGAAAAATCAGAACGATGCCCAAGTCGTGATTGGCAGTCCGATTACACCAGCAGCGGCACCTGTCAATCCCAAGCTCAGCAGCTATCGCATTCGGCGGTGCTTGAGCTTAGCAGCTAACCCGTTCCTGCACGACTATGTTACCGGTGACTGCCCGGTTTTACCAGCTACGGTGGCCGCTTCTTGGTTAATTAATACCTGTGAGCAACGCTATCCTGGCTACCGCTTCCGTCGTCTCGAACGGTTCAACGTGCTAGAGGGGATTATTTTCGACGAAAGCCAGCCCCACGAATTTGTGGTAGATGTGCAGGAGACAGCCAAACTGGAGTCAGGCGAGATTGTTTCAGAAGTGCTGATTTGGAGCGAACTGCACCGCGATCAGGTGGATGTTCACTACCGGGGACAGGTAACGATTGCTCCTCCCTTCGGTTCATTGACATCTCCATCTGATCCTAGTCCGATCCCAACCTATGCGGGTGCTGACCTGGCTACCACCGCTATTTCAGGGCAGTTGCTCTATCCAGGTATCCTGTTCCAGGGCAGGAGTTTCCAGGGTCTACAGCAGGTGCTCAACATCAATCCAGAGCGGATTACGTTGCACTGCATCGCGCCGAAGCTGAGTGCTGCTCAGAAGGGACAATTCGTTGTCAAAACCTTTGATCCCTATATTGCTGACAGCGTTTATCAGGCCATTGCAGTTTGGATGCGGCAATCTCACCGAGGAGTTGGATTGCCGTCCGAGTTTGAGTTAGTTGAACAATTCATGTCCCTTGCCGCGGGTGAATCCTATTACCTGTCGGTTGAAATTCAATCGGCTACAGAAACTAGCATCATCGCTAACGCAATTACTCACGATATTGAAGGGAAAATTTATTTTCGCTTCTCCAATATAAAAATAGTGATTACTCAGCAACTCAATCGTGCATTTGCCAGCTCAGTTGGTTATATTACTTGATTTGATTTGGTTCAATTTGGTTCAACTAGTTTGTTTTAATCCTAACGAATTTGATTTTCTTGATGTGTGACAAAGACCTATATGAAATTATTCACCCTGAATCAATACCTTGATCATTTTTTAATTGTGGATATCTAGCAAAAGCGGATCATGGAAAAAATTGCAGTTGTTGGTCTATCTTGCCTGTTTCCGGGAGCACAAACTCCAGAGCAATTCTGGCAAAACCTGATTGCTGAAAAGGATGTTATTTCCCAGCTCACTAAGGAGCAGGTCGGGGTCGATCCTGAAATTTTCTACGATCCGGAGAAGGGTACTCCCGATCGCTATTATTGTTTGCGCGGTGGCCTGATTCGCGATTTTCAATTTGACCCAACTGGCTATCGAATTCCAGCCGATTTCCTGGCCGGTCTCGATGCCATTTTTAAGTGGTCACTCTATGTGGCAAAGCAAGCACTAGAGGACAGTGGCTACCTGAATCGAAGTGAGATTCTAGCCAAGAGTGGCGTGATTTTGGGCAATCTGTCTTCCCCAACTCGCCTGTCGCAGCGCTTAGTGACGCCAATTTACCGCAGAACGGTGGAGTCAGCCCTGCGGGAACTGCTCGATCAGCCCGATCTAGAACTGCCTCGCCTCACCCCGGAACAGGTTTCGCCCTTTAATTTCTTTACCGCTGGCTATCCGTCTACCTTGATTCCGCAGGCGCTAGGCTTGTCGGGTACGAGCTTTTCGTTGGATGCGGCCTGTGCCTCACCTTTGTATGCCGTCCAATTAGCCTGCGAATACCTGATTTCTCGCAAAGCGGATCTGATGCTAGCCGGAGCCGTGAGCTGCTCTGATCCGTTCGTCACCCACATCGGCTTTTCCCTCTACCGGGCCTATCCCAGCGATGGTGTGGGCCGACCGCTCGACGAGAATTCTGGCGGCATGATTACGGGTGAAGGAGCCGGGATGTTGGCCCTGAAGCGCTACAGCGATGCCGTGCGGGATGGTGACAAAATTTACGCCACGATTCTAGGGGTGGGCCTGTCCAACGATGGCAAGGGCAAGCATTTCCTTACGCCCAGCTCTAAGGGACAAATGCTGGCGTTTGAGCGGGCCTATGCCGATGCAGCCATTGATCCCCAAAGCATCAAGTACGTGGAATGTCATGCTACCGGCACCGATTTGGGCGACAAAACCGAGCTGAGTTCAATGGATGCCTTTTTTGGGCGCTATGGTAGCAAACCCAAGATCGGTTCGGTGAAATCAAATCTGGGCCATTTGCTGACAGCCGCAGGGATGCCCAGCATGATCAAAGTGATCCTCAGCATGGCGAATGGGGTGATTCCGCCCACAATCAATGTGCGCGAACCGCTTGCCTCTGCGAATGGCGTGATTGACGCTGAGCAGGTGGTGACTTCCCTGACGCCTTGGCCCAGCCCAGAGCCAATCAAACGAGCGGCAGTTAGTGCATTTGGGTTTGGCGGTACCAATGCCCACCTCGTGATCGAGCAGGGAGCTGCTGAACCAGAGCCAGTACAAGCGACGGTGCCCGCGCTAGAGCCGATTGCAATTGTCGGCATGGACGCCTTCTTTGGCCAATGCAACAGCCTGGATGCCTTTGACCGCAGCATTTATGAAGGCAAGCAGCACTTTATTCCGGTGCCGCCGGAACGCTGGCAAGGCATGGAAAAGCTGCCTGAACTGATGCAGGCTTACGGGTTTGAGTCCGGCCAAGCGCCCTTCGGTGCCTATATTCAGGACTTTGAGATTGACTTTCTGCGCTTCAAGATCCAGCCCAATCTATACGAACAGCCAATTGCCCAGCAGCTTTTGATCCTGAAAGTGGCCGATGCGGCACTGCAAGACGCCAAGATGCCGGAAGGGGGCAACGTGGCGGTAATTATTGCGATGGAAACCGAGGGCAATTCTCACCTCTACCGCGCTCGCTGCGATTCGCTCTGGCAGGTGCCGGAAGCTCTAGCACATCATCATTTGGAAATTCCCGCTGATAAGTTAGCCGAACTGCAAGACACCGTTCGAGAAGGTGTGTGCTGGCCGGCTCAGGTGAATCGCTATATCAGCTATGTCGGCAACATTATGGCCAGCCGGATCTCGGCGGCCTGGGACTTTACCGGACCATCGTTGACCATTTCTGGTGGTGAAAACTCTACGTTCAAAGCCCTGGAAATCGCCCAGATTCTCTTAGCCGACCGCAAAGTTGATGCTGTTGTGGTGGGAGCAGTTGATCTGGCCGGCGGCATCGAGAATGTGCTGCTGCGCCAACAAATTGCCCCGATCAATAATGGCGCAACTCCCGGTTTTGAAACCCAGACTAGCGGCTGGATGGTAGGCGAAGGAGCTGGCGCGATTGTGCTGAAGCGGCTAGATCAAGCAAAGCAAAGCTCAGATCGGATTTACGCCACCGTGGATGCCGTCAGTCTCGTGCAGGATCACAGCGCGACGTCGTCCGACCGCTATCCGGCTCCACCCTCGGCGACCACCGTTGCTCAAGCTTGTCAGCGAGCCTTTGAGCAAGCCAAAGTCGGACCAGCGGATGTTGGCTATCTGGAAGTGTATGGCAGCGGCGTTCCGGCTGAAGATGTGGCTGAAATTGCCGGTTTAACCCAAGCTTACCAGACAGGTGAGACAGACCTCACCTGCGGCCTGGGCACAGTCAAAGCCAACATCGGCCATACCTTTGCTGCTTCCGGAATTGCCAGCCTGATCAAAGCCGCCCTCTGTGTTTACTACCGCTATATTCCATCGCTGCCTCAGTGGTCTACTCCTAAGCATCAGGAATTGTGGCAGGGGAGTCCCTTTTTCGTGGCGACCGAATCCCAACCCTGGCCGGTGAAATCACAACAGGCAAAGCGAATTGCCGCAGTGAGTGGACTGGGTCTAGACGGCAGTTGTGCCCATGTGATTTTGTCGGAAGACTTGGCTCAGACTACGCGCCCCAGCCGCTATCTGGAACAAATGCCGTTCCACCTGTTTCCCTTGGCGGCAGATGACCAAGCATCGCTGCTCGACCAACTGCGGGCCTTAGAGCAAGCAGTGACCGCTTCCACATCGCTGCACCAAACGGCTAGCCAAACCTTTGCCAGCTTCCAACAACAGACTGGAGCTAAGTATGTAGCGACGATTGTGGGCCACAACCAGGAGGAAGTGCTGCAAGAGATTCAGCGGGGCTTGAAGGGCATCGAACGCGCCTTTCAGCAGAACCGGGAATGGCAAACCCCAGCCGGCAGCTACTTCACCCCCGCTCCTCAGGGCAAGCTAGGCAAAGTCGCCTTTGTCTATCCGGGTGCCTTTATGTCCTACATGGGCATGGGGCGGGATGTATCGCGGTTGTTTCCCAAACTCTATGACATTCTGCCGGATGAGAGTGCCAAACTGACTGACCTGCTCTATGCCCAATGTCGGTTGCTTTATCCTCGCAGTCTCAGTAAACTCACACCTCGCCAGTGGGAGGCGCTAGAAGCCAACTTTGCCAATGATTCTGTGGGTATGCTGGTGGCCGGTACCGTAGCGGCGATTCAAGCTTCTGGAATCTTGAAAGACTACTTCCGGCTAGAGCCTCAGGCTGCGTTTGGCTATAGTTTGGGCGAGTTGACCATGCTGTTCTCGTTGGGTGTTTGGTCGAACGTCCAGTCGATTGCTACCAACCTCAATTCCTCCGAGCTGTTTAGAACTCGCCTGTCGGGGCCGAAAACCGCAATTCAGGAGTTCTGGGGCTTACCGATCCAACCGGATTCAAGTGGCGATTTCTGGGGCACCTACGTCCTCCTTACCTCAGCTGCGGCAGTGCGGGCGGCAGTCCAGCAAGAAAGCCGCGTCTACATCACTCATATCAACACGCCGCAGGAAGTCGTGATTGGCGGCGACAAACAGGCTTGCCTGCGCTTGATAGAAGCGCTCAAATGCGACTACTTCCCGTTGCCGATCAGCGGAATTTTGCACTGCGATCCGGTGCGGCTGGAGTATGAGCAACTGAAGCAGTGGGCGACTCTACCGGTGCAGGAACAAACCACCATTAACTTCTACTCTGCTGCTGGCTACGATCAGCCCGACCAGCTCAGCACCGAAAAAGTAGCCGATTTAGTTGCCACTGCGCTGAGCCAGTGCTGCGACTTTCCGCGCCTGGTCAACAAAGCCTACGAAGATGGAGTGCGGATTTTCCTGGAGCTGGGTCCGGGCAGCAGTTGTTCCCGCTGGATTAAGGAAACCCTGAATGACCGGTCCCACCTTGCCTTTACCGTCAGCACTCGCGGCATCGATACTCACACCTCAACTGTACGGGCCTTGGCCAGACTGGTGAGCCATCAAGTCAGTGTCGATATTTCACCGCTGTATGTGCCGCTGAAATCTCCGCAGGACAAGCGCAAGTCGCTGATTCGCACGGTAACGCTGCCCGGCGCCCATCGGATCAAGGAAGAAATTTTGGCTCCAGCGAATCGGGAGAAATTTGCGGGCTGTGTCAAGCGCGTTGTCACTCTGCCTGCCTCACCAGAAGCCAGGAAAGCCGCTGAGAAAGCGGTTGTTGTGCCAATCGAGACCAGTGCTGAGTTGCCCAGTCCGTCCTTCACCGTTTTGTCTCCAGAGGTTTTGCCTCCAGAGGTTTTGCCTCCAGAGGTTTTATCTCCAGAAACACCGACCGACCTGCCTGTAGTTGTGTCGAATCAAATCATGGCCGAGCCGCCGTTGCCCGCTCCCCCCGCTGTCAATGGTGCCGCCAAGCCGTCAGCCCCTTGGGCGGAGTTGAACCATCATGCTGCGAATCATTCCAACCATCCGGTGGAAAATCATTCGTTCCAGAATGGCTCGTCTGCCGCCGCTGCATCCTCTCGTCCATATTCTGAACGTCCTATGCCTCCAGCGCTTGATTCTTCTGAGTTCCCACCTTTTGAATCCGAACCACCTAACGGGGCGTATATCAATGGCGCTAGTCCTGCCCCAGTCAAGCCCTCCGTCAACTCCCAATCCAAAGCCGCAGCTTTCCAGGCCATTAGCCAGGGGCTACAGAAGCTGACTCAGCACCAGTCCCAGCTCACAGCCACCAACGTCGCCTTCCTGAAAGCACGGCAAGACGGCCTGCGCCAATTGGGGGAACTGCTGCTCCTGCAAACAAAACTGACGGAACAGTCGTTGTCTTCGGTTACGCCGGCCCCAGTTATACCAGCAGCACCGCAAGCTCAGCAATTGCCTCAAGTCCAGCAGGTTCAACAGGTTCAACAGGTTCAACAATTAGCTCAGCAATCAGCTCAGCAATCAGCTCAACAATCAGCTCAACAATCAGCTCAGCCGCAACCAAAACCAGCCAACGTAATTTTCGATGAGGCTGAAGTCCTGGAAGTGGCCTGCGGCAAACTGGCGAAGGTGTTTGGTCCTGAGTACGAGGTGGTTGATGCGCTGCCGCGCTGCACCCGGATTCCGATGCCACCCTACTTGTTCATCAGTCGCGTCACCAAAATCGCAGCCAAACGCGGCAGTTTAGAGGATTGCTTCATCGAGACCGAGTACGACATTCCCTACGGAGCCTGGTATACCACGGGTGGTTATATGCCCTGTGCCGTGGCGGTGGAAGCGTCTCACTCCAATATCTTTTTGATGAGCTACATCGGGGTTGACTTTGAAACCAAGGGTGAGCGGGTGTACCGGGCGCTGGGCGGCACGATTACTTTTACAGGCCGCTTGCCCAAAGAAGGCGAGACCATGCGCTGTGAGGTAACGGCCCATTCCTTTAGCCGCATGGGTGAAACGCTGCTGTTCACCTTCACCCACAAGTGCTTTATTGGCGACCAGCAATTCATGCAGATGGAGTGCAAGGCGGGCTTCTTCTCCGACGAGGAACTGCTAAAAGGGCAAGGCATTCCCCAAAGCAAGCTCGACCAACTGATGCGCAGCAAACTGAAGAAGCAATACTTCCAGCCATTGCTGCCCTGCACGAAAACCGCCTTCTTGGAAGCCGATCTGGAACAGCTCAACCAGGGTAACTTTGCCGCCTGTTTCGGCAATGACTATGCTGCCCAGAGCCACAACGCCAAATTCACCTTCTTCCCACCCACCCAGATTCGCATGATCAACCGCATCACCTCGGTGGATCCGCAGGGCGGTGCTTGGGGACTGGGGCTGCTAGTGGCCGAAAAAGACCTCACCCCAGATGCGTGGTATTTCAACTGCCACTTCAAAAACGACTTTTGTATTCCCGGCACCTTAGTCGGCGAAGGCTGCGGTCAGCTTCTAGCCTTCTATCTGCTCTATCTGGGACTGCACACGCGAGTCGAGGATGCCATCACCCAGCCGTTACTCAACCAGACCCAAATCGGGCACTATCGCGGCCAGATCAAGCCCACGACCGGCACGATCACCTACCGGGTTGAAGTCACCGAAATCGGCCTCAGCCCCAGACCGTATGTCAAGGCCGAATGCTCAGCAATCTTCGAAGGCAAAACCATTGCCGTGATGAAGAACCTGGGCCTAGAGCTAGTCGAACGTCCGGCAGCAGCCAACCTCAACCACAGCTCACGTTCCAACTCACTCTCGTTAGCGGGGAATGAAAAGTGACTAGCGTTTACACACCCTCGGTTTCAGTACCTCTAGACGCCATCGCCTTCGATGCGGCTGGAATCAAAGCCAGACTGTTGAACCTCTACCATCCCTGCTCAGTGGTGCGCTATGACGGCCAGATTGGCATGGTGAATCAAGCCTATGTTGGCGAAGTGGAAACCGGACGGTCGGGGCTAGAAGTACTAGCAACTCTGCCTCCTACTCCGCTAGAGCAGTTGGGCGATCCCAATTTCCGCGCCTTTCACGGTGTCAAGTATGCCTATACTACTGGCGCGATGGCAGGCGGCATTGCCTCGACGGATCTGGTGGTTGCCCTCGGTCAGACTGGACTGTTGGGATCCTTTGGAGCAGGCGGTGTGGCTCCGGCTCGACTAGAGGCCGCTGTGCAGCAGATCCAGCAAGCCCTACCTCATGGCCCCTATGCCTTTAACCTGATCCACAGCCCCAGCGAACCGGCCATGGAGCGCGGCGCGGTTGATTTGTATCTGAAGTATGGCATTAAGACGATCGAAGCCTCGGCATTTCTGGCTCTGACTGCGAACCTCGTATATTACCGGGCTGCCGGATTGAGCCTTGGTCCTAACAACCAGATTCAGATCGGGCACAAGGTAATTGCCAAGCTGTCGCGGCGAGAAGTAGCCGATCAGTTTATGCAGCCCGCTCCAGTCAAACTGCTGAAGGAATTGGTCGAGCAGGGATTGATCAGCGAGCAGCAGGCCCGCTTAGCCGAACAGGTGCCAATGGCCGATGACATTACCGTCGAAGCCGATTCGGGTGGACATACCGACAACCGCCCCCTGGTGTCGCTGCTACCCTCGATTTTGAAGCGTCGAGATGAACTGCAAGCCAAATATCAGTATCCAGTATTGATTCGGATCGGGGCCGCAGGCGGCATTAGCACGCCCGAATCGGCATTAGCCGCCTTCATGATGGGAGCAGCCTATGTGGTAACCGGTTCGGTGAACCAGGCTTGTGTAGAAGCGGGCACCTCAGACTACACCAAACGCCTGCTAGCCGAAGCCGAAATGCATGACGTGATGATGGCTCCGGCTGCCGACATGTTCGAGATGGGCGTCAAGCTGCAAGTGCTGAAGCGCGGCACGCTATTCCCAGTCCGGGCACAAAAGCTCTACGAAATCTACCGCACCTATGACTCGATTGAGTCCATCCCGAAAGACGAACGCGAGCGTCTGGAAAAGCAAATTTTCAAGAAAAGCCTGGATGAAGTCTGGGAAGGCACCGTCGCCTTTTTTCAACAGCGCGACCCCAGCCAGATCGAGCGCGCCAGCCAGAATCCCAAACGCAAAATGGCGCTGATCTTCCGCTGGTATCTGGGCTTGTCTTCGCGCTGGTCCAATGCTGGCGAAGCGGGGCGGGAATCGGACTATCAGATCTGGTGTGGTCCAGCAATGGGAGCCTTCAACGAGTGGGTAAAAGGATCCTACTTAGCCGAGCCAGCCAATCGCCGGGTGGTGGATGTGGCCCATCACATTCTTACTGGAGCTGCCTACCTCTACCGGATTCAGGCGCTAAAAATGCAGGGGATTTACCTGCCTGCCGACTTCAGCCACTACCAACCGCTGCCCTTGCTCTAACTGGGTCTGCTCCCGCAGTTTTCAAGATTTCTATCAGGATGTCGTTCTAGGAGGTCACCATGACTCAAATCCAAACCACCAGCAGCTTTACGACTGAAAGCATCCAAGCCTGGTTCATTACCCAAATCGCCGAGCAGACCAGCATTGATCCCGAAGACATCGATGTCAACGACCGCTTCGATAACTTCGGCTTAAACTCAGCCAGAGCCATGCTGATCGCCAGCCGCGCCGAAAAAATGCTGGGTTTTCAGCTCTCCCCCTCCTGGCTGTGGCACTACCCCACCATCGCCGGCCTCTCACAGCGCCTAGCCGAAGAAGCCCAACAGCTAGAAGCCGATCTGCTGCAAACCCTCGACCCCGAAACCCTAGCCCAAGCCCTCAACGAAGTCGAAACAAAATGAATTCCTAGCTACACCCTCACCCCCTACCCCTCACCCCCTACCCCTCACCCCCTACCCCTCACTCCCCTCTACCTCCCTGCCATGACCACGACCGCCAACCTCTCTGAACGCATCGCCAACCTGTCACCGGAACAGCGCGAACTGCTGATGCAGAAGCTGAAGCAAAAAGTCGGCATTGTCTATCGGCCTGGTTCCTCTAGCGAAAATGCTTCTAGCGCCATTGACTTACCGAAAGAGGCTGAACTCGATCCCAGCATTCAGCCGCTGGCAGTTCCTGGCGAGTTCATCACCCATCCCGATACCATCTTTCTGACCGGCGGCACCGGCTTCCTGGGCGCGTTCATTATTGCCGAGCTGATGCAGCGGACGCAGGCGGTGATTCACTGTTTGGTGCGGGCCAAAGATCCGGCAGAGGGACAGCGCCGTTTGCAAAAGAATCTGGAATCCTATGGCATCTGGAATCCTGAATTCAGCGGGCGAATTGTGCCGGTGCTGGGGGATTTGGCTAGCCCGCGTTTTGGGTTGTCGGAAGCTCAGTTTGAGCAGTTGGCCTATGACATTGATGTGATTTATCACTGTGCTGCCTCGCTCAACTTTGTCTTCCCCTATCAGGCGCTGAAGCCGATGAACGTGACAGCCACCGAGGATGTGATTCGCTTAGCCAGCTTGGTGAAACGCAAAACAGTACACTACATGTCCAGCGTCTCGGTGTTCGAGTCCCACGCTTACGCCGGCAAAGTGGTGAGCGAAGCCGACCTGCTCGACCATCACGAAGGTATGTTTCTCGGCTATGCCCAAACCAAGTGGGTAGCAAGAAAAAATGATGCTGAACGCCCGCGAGCGGGGTTTGCCGGTCTGTATCTACCGTTTGCCTTTTATTTCAGGCGATAGCCGCACCGGAGCCTGGAACACTAAAGACTTCACCTGTCTAGTGGTCAAAGGCTGCACGGAAATGGGCTGTGCTCCTGTACTCGACTACTGGGTGAATATTTGCCCGGTAGACTACGCCAGCCAAGCCATTACCTACCTCGCTCAGCAGCCCCAATCCGAGAACCAGATTTTCCATTTGATGAATCCCAATCCGGTGACATCCACCGAAACCACCGCCTGGGATGAACGGCTTGGCTCCTTTGTGGAACGCCTGCCCTACAAAGAATGGCAAGCGCGGCTGGCCCAACAGGCCACCACTCCGGATCATCCACTGTTTAGTTTGCGTTCGTTCTTCCTAGAACCCTTTTCGGAAGAAGGGCTGACGATTCCCGAACTCTACACTCGCGACAAAACGCCAATCTTCGACTGCACGGCCACCCTAGATGCCCTCAAGGGCAGCGGCATTGCCTGTCATCCGGTCAACCCGGTCCTGTCGGCTACCTATCTCGATTATTTCCTGCACCAGCAGATGCTGGATGCCAAAACCTATGGCCCGATTCCGATTGCCAAACTGCGAATGTTTCTGGCTTGGCAGCGGGCAATTGCTACCCTCCGTCGGGGCTTTGACTTTGAGGAGTGGAAGCGAATCAATATTGCTGCGGAGGCCACAGCAACGTCCACCTAGATTTCTAACTGAGTTCTACTCGTCAATTTCACTCTAGAGGTATCAATTCACCCAAAAAGATTCCATCACCCGTTCATCTACTAGTTCCTCTAGTTAATCAGGCAACCTGCATCTGTCTTGTCTCGCATTCCAATCAAGATGAAACTCCACTAAATTTTGCTAGCCAAAGGTCGGTAAAGGTTCCTGAAACCAGTCAGAAACCCAGACGGCACCTCAACCTAGCCCCAATTCAAGCCCTCAATTGAAATTTTTATAAATCCCCTCAGAGACTTTGCCATAGATATCCGTAACTATAGGGAGAACGTAATGACAGCGGCAGGTTACGTATTCGGGACACAACAGAAGATAGCAACGCTGGTTGACCTCCTGCGCTATAGATCCGTCGCTCAGCCTGACGATACAGCCTTTGTGTTCCTCAAAGATGGAGAAACGATCGCAGCGTCGTGGACCTACCAGCAGCTTGACCATCAAGCCCGAATCATTGCTACCCATCTGCAAGCTTTAACTCGTCCCGGCGATCGCGTGCTGTTGCTGTATCCTTCGGGACTGGAATTCATCGCTGCCTTTTTTGGTTGCCTCTATGCCCAAGCCATTGCGGTCCCGGCCTATCCACCCAAAGCCAACCAAACTCTGAATCGACTGCAGGCGATTGTAGCCGATGCTGATGCCGCCGCCGCCATGACCACCGAGGCGTTATTGCCCGATTTGCAGCGCAAGTGGAGAGAGGAAGCGCTGCCGCCGATTCACTGGTTAGCATCAGATGGTTTAGATTCGCACAACTGCAACTGGCAGGAACCCCTGATCACGAGCGCCACCCTTGCCTTTCTGCAATATACGTCTGGTTCAACTGGCAATCCTAAAGGCGTCATGGTCAGCCACGGCAACCTGTTGCACAATGAACGCTTGATTAAGCAAGCCTTTGGACATCACGATCAGACGATTTCCGTCGGCTGGCTGCCGCTATTTCACGATATGGGACTGGTGGGCAACGTGCTGCAACCGCTCTATCTCGGTTTGCCCTGCACATTGATGTCTCCGGTGGCGTTTCTGCAAAAACCCCTGCGCTGGTTGCAGGCGATTTCGGACTATCGAGCCACCAGCAGCGGCGGACCCAACTTTGCCTATGAGCTATGTGTGCGCAAAATTTCGCCAGAGCAGCGCCGCCAGCTCGATTTAAGCCGTTGGGATGTGGCCTTCACCGGAGCTGAGCCGATCCGGGCCGAAACGCTGGATCGATTTGCTGCCGCTTTTGCCGAGTGCGGATTTCGCCGCGAAGCGTTTTATCCCTGCTATGGTTTGGCTGAATCAACCCTGTTTGTCACGGGTGGAACCAAAACCGCTGCTCCCACAATTCTCACCGTAGAGCCAGACAGCCTCAGCCAGAATCGCGTTGTCTTGACTGATGCAGGTTTACCGTTGGTCGGTTGTGGTCATCCGCGCTTCGATCAAAACGTGATTGTGGTGGACCCCAATACCCTGACCGAATGCCATCAAGGCGAAGTGGGCGAGATTTGGGTGTCTGGCCCCAGCGTGGCCCAAGGTTACTGGAACCGACCCGACGCCACTGCCGCCACCTTCCAGGCTCAATTAGCACCAGCGGCCAACAACCCCGATTACTTCTTGCGCACGGGCGATCTGGGCTTTATTCAGGGCACCGAGCTGTTTGTCACCGGACGGCTCAAAGACGTGATTATCATCCGAGGCCGCAATCACTATCCGCAAGACATTGAACTGACCGTTGAGCAGAGCCATGCCAGCCTCCGCAGTCCCAACGGAGCTGCCGCCTTTACCGTAGAAGTTGAGGGCGATGAGCAACTCGTGGTGGTGGCCGAGGTGGAACGTACCGCGCTGCGCAAAACCGCTGCGGATGAGCTGGAAGTGATTTTTAGCCAGATTCGCGCCGCCATTGCCAAACAGCACGATTTGCAAGTTCACGCGATTGTGCTGCTGAAGCCCGGTTATTTGCCCAAAACTTCCAGCGGCAAAATTCAGCGCCATGCCTGTCGAACTGGGTTCCAAACCGGGACATTAGCCAGCGTGGCTCAGTGGCAGGTTGTCCAAACCGACTCCAACCCTGTCGTCGTCCTTCCTACCTACGATCGGGAAACCTTGCTGGCTCAGCCCGCTAGTCAACAGCAGCAAACAATCCAGACTTGGCTACAGGTCCAGATTGCCGCTCGCCTCAAGGTTGGATTAGAACAGATCGATCTTGAGCGGCCCTTGACTGACTACGGCCTAGATTCGGTGGAAGCCGTCAGCCTGGTGGCTGATCTGGAAGACTGGTTGGGCCAATCGCTCGATTCAGATCTGCTGAACGACCACCTGACGCTGGCTCAGCTCAGTCAAGTGCTCACGACCCAACTGTACCAGCCGAGTTCCAACTTGACGCCCTGCCCGTTGCCCCGTCGCCGCTCTCGATTGTTCTGGTCTTGGAGCCAAGCGGTATACCAGCACTGGTTTCAGTTGAGTTGTCAGGGCTTAGAGAATTTGCCTACAGATCGCCCATACCTGCTTGCGGCCAACCATGTCAGTCATCTCGATGCCGGAGCGATTGTCGTCTCGTTGCTGAAGCAGGTCGATCAGGTGATCTGCCTGGGGGCCAAAGATTACTTTTTTGATCACGCCCTCAAGAGCTGGTTTTCCAGAAGCTTTTTGAATCTGGTTCCCCTCGACCGGGAAGGTACGCTATTGGGTGCGCTCGATGCCCTGCGGCACTGCGAACAGTTGCTGAATGCCCGCACGCCGATCTTGATTTTTCCGGAAGGCACGCGCTCGCGCACTGGAGAAATTCAGGCATTTCAGCCTGGTTTAGGCCTACTGGCGCTGAAGCTGAATGTGCCGATTGTGCCGGTCTACATCGAAGGCACCTATCAAGCCCTGCCCAAAGGACGGCTGCTGCCCCGTCGCCATCCAATTCAGGTGACGTTCGGCGCTCCTCTAGATTTAGCCTCTCCCCAGCGCAATGCTGCCGATCGAGAAGCGTGTCAGGCGATTACCGATCAAACCCGCGCCGCTATTTTGCAACTGCGGGCTAACCGACTAGAGCAAACCTTCGCTCCCATTCCCACCCAAACCAACGGGAGGGCAATCAAATGACCATCGCTGCCTTCTTTGATGTAGACGGCACCTTGCTGAAGGCCAACATCGTGCATCATTACCTCTATCTGGCGAAACAAGACCGCTCGCTTTGGCAGCAGGGCCTGACAACCGCACGGCTGCTCAGCCTCGTGCCGTTCTATCTCTGGCTGGACCGAATCAGCCGCGATGCCTTTAATCATGTGTTCTACCAGAATTACGATGGCTTATCGGTCGAGCAATGTTTTGCCCTAGGCCAACGCTACTTTCAGCAAAAATTGCACTCCGGACTATTTCCAGCCGCCTTGCAGCAGATTGCCGAACATAAAAGCCAGGGAGCCAAAATTGTTTTGGTGACTGGTTCGGTGGACTGCATTATTGCCCCACTCGCAGAATTCCTGGGAGCCAGCAGCCTCACCACCCAACTTCAGGTTTGCAATGGCTACTACACCGGCAACCTGCAAGGCGAACCCGTGGCTGAACAGGAAAAGGCGCGACTGATCCGCCAGTTTGCTGCCTCGCAGGGGATTGATTTACAGCGCAGCTATGCCTATGGCGACAGTATTGCCGATCTGCCGATGTTGCAAGCAATTGGGCATCCAGTCGCAGTGAACCCAGATGTGGCCCTGTCTCGCATCGCTACGCAAGCAGGTTGGCCGATCAAGCAATGGAAGGCGGATCGACACTCGACGCCATCCTCACCAACCGTTGTCTCTCAGCCTCCGGAGCCATGCCTATGAACCTACAGGACAAAACCTTACTCATTACCGGTATCACTGGATTCATTGGTGCCCGTGCTGCTGAGTTGGCCCTCCAGCGAGGTATGAAGGTGCAGGGGTTGGCTCGCTCAGCGGAAAAAGCTGCTCCGCTCAAAGACCGGGGCGTCAAAATTGTGGTGGGCGACATTACGGACCCAGCGGCGGCGGCAACAGCCTGTCAAGGTGTGGATCTGGTACTGCACACAGCGGCAATCGTCAGAATCGACGGTGACCCAGACGCCTTTCGGCAGGTCAATCTGCAAGGCGCGGTGAATATGGCGCAGGCAGCCAAACAGCAAGGCGTCAAAGCCTTTGTGCACCTGTCGAGCGTTATGGTGTATGGCTTCAACTATCCACCCTACGCGACAGAATCGAGTCCGCTGCGGGGGGAAAATAACCCCTATTGCCAAACCAAAATTGACAGCGAGCGAGAGCTGCTAAAACTCAACCAACCGCCCGAATTTGGTGTAATCATCATTCGCCCTGGAGATGTCTATGGTCCCAATAGCGGAGCTTGGGTGGTAGAACCGCTCAGCTATATGCACCGCAAGGAATTTGCGCTGCCTCGGCTAGGCAAGGGCCGGATCAACCATGTTTACGTAGATAACTTGATCGACGCCATCTTCTTAGCAATCGAGCAAGAAGCCTATGGCGAAGTCTTCAACATTACCGATGGGCAGGACACGTCTTGCAAAGACTATTTCACCAAGCTGGCGGCCATCGCGAATGCGCCACCTCCGATTGTGTTGCCCACGTTTTTAGTCAAGTTTCTATTAAATCAACGGATTAAAAAGCAGCAGCAGAACGGCGAACCGATCGACCTGCCGCCTGACTCGATCAACTGGATGAGTCGCCCCTATCTCTACTCGATTGAAAAGGCCCGTACCCAGCTAGGGTATCAACCCAAAATTCTTCTAAATCAAGGCTTAGAACAGGTCAAATTATGGTTGCAAACTCGCTAGAGCAAAATCACGAAAATAAAACCACGAAAACCAAACTAATGAATTCAAGTAGTGCCCTAAGAAAACGCTTTTTGTTGGCAGCCTATAGAATTTTCTCTAGGTTTTATGTGCTGTTTAGCCGCGATCCACGCTATCAACAAGCGGTTCCTTTGGCGCTCTATGCCCCTTGGAAAATTGACAAAGAGTTTCGTCGTACCTACAAAGCAATTTTTGCCAACACGCTCGTGGATCAGTATCGCTGTTATGAACTGTGGTCGTTGGTCGAGCAATCTCAAAAACTAGGGCATGGCAGCATTATCGAAGTGGGCGTTTGGCAGGGAGGTACGGGCGTATTAATGGCTCATCGCGCGCTGCAATGTGGCATTACCGATCCCGTCTACTTGTGCGACACATTCTCGGGAGTTGTGAAAGCCTCTGACAAAGATAGCTTCTATAAAGGCAACGAACATGCCGATACGTCTCAGGTGATTGTGGAACGGCTGGTCGAGCAATTTGGTTTGCACCAGGTGAAAATTCTCAAGGGCATTTTTCCGGATGAAACTGCCCACCTGATTGGTGATGATAAGTTTCGGCTTTGCCATGTGGATGTAGATGTATATCAGTCGGCCAAAGACGTAGTGGCCTGGATCTGGGATCGCATGGTCATCGGCGGGATCATCGTCTATGACGACTATGGCTTTTTAGGCTGTGACGGCATCACTAAACTGGTTGAAGAACAAAGATCTCTGCCCGATCGCCTCGTGTTTCACAATCTGAATGGTCACGCGATTGTCGTGAAGCTGGCATAACTGGACACAAAATTCTGAATATCGCAAGTTCAACGGAGAGTGTAAACAATGACAACCACAGTAGAACGAAAGTCTCAAACAATTAAAGGCAGCCTGCCGACGTGGGGCGTCTGGGAACGCATGGTTCCAGAGATGGTGGCCGAGGGCGATCACTGCACTCAGCAAATGCTCGATATTCACCTCGGACGTTATCAAACCGCCAGCCGTTATGTGCAGGGCAAAAAGGTATTGGACATTGCTTCGGGTACTGGCTTTGGTAGCAAAATGCTGAAACAGGCTGGAGCTGAGCAGGTGATTGGCGTCGATATTTCGCCAGTGAGCATCCAATATGCGCAGGAGCATTACCAAACTGCGGGCGTCACCTTTGTCCAGGCCGATGCCGAGGTGTTTGAGTGGCCAGAGCAGTTTGATGTAATTGCCTCATTTGAAACCATTGAGCATGTGCCCCATCCCGATCGGTTTTTGGCCCAGATTCGCAAGCTATTAAAGCCAGATGGTCATTTTTTGCTCTCTGTTCCTCTCGGTGAAACTCGCCACATCGATCCCTATCACCTGCATGTGTTTAGCCAGGAGGATGTATTTCAACAATTTGCTCAAGCTGGTTTTGTAATTGACGCCTATCGGATTGACGACTGGACAATTCAGCTCGCCGATCTGGAACTGTGGAAAAAGCTCTATCCCGAATCTCGCGTGTCGCTCAAAGAGCTGTTCTTCACTTGGCGGGGACGACGAGTCGTATGGGATTTGATCAAACACAGATGTCTTGCAATGCCGCAAATTATGGTTCATGCCCAACTCGCTTCTGCAATTCCCAATCCTCCTCAAGTCTTGCAGCATCTAGACTAGGAGGACGTTTAGATCAAAGTTCTTCAATCCAGGTCGCTATTTTCGAATGATTCAACCCAATTAAACGATTGATAAAGTGCAGAATGCGGGTATCTTTCCCGCTGTCACAGGCTTACTCGCGCCGTCGGCGCAGAAATTGATCAGGTTGAACAACTTAGTCGGGTGTTTTTGTTATTTTCTGGTGTTCGCATAATGAATTCTTCTGTTTCTCAGCAGCCCAATGTCAGAGTATTGGAAAAGCCGACTAATGTGTTTTTCCACTGTGGTGAAGGCTTTTATTACGAGTCATTACCCAAAGGAACGCGGGTGATTTATCCCAACCCGTCCCATGCTGCCATAGCTGATGTGGATGCGGCAATTGAGCATGCGTTGGAAAACCCTTTGGGCTGCGATCCGCTCTCAGCTCAGCTCCGACCGGGCATGAAAGTGACAATTGCCTTTGACGATCTTTCCTTGCCGCTGCCGCCAATGGCCCGTCCCGATATTCGGGAACTGATCATCACCAAAGTACTGAAGAAATTAGGGGAAGCAGGGATTGACGATATTCACATTATTTGTGCTGTCGCGCTGCATCGCCACGAAACACCCGCCGAACTGAAGTATCAGCTAGGTAACAAGATCTTCAACGAATTTTATCCCAGCGGTAGACTCTACAACTACGATGCCGAAGACAAAGAAGGCAACATCTTCCTTGGCACCACGGAAAAAGGCGAAGAAGTTGAGGTGTCGCGTCGCGCTGTCGAGTCTGATCTGGTGATTTACGTCAACATTAATTTGGTTTCAATGGATGGCGGTAATAAATCCTATGCAACTGGACTCAGCACCTACCGCACGATTCGCCATCATCACAATCACCATACGCTGATGCACTGCAAGTCCTATATGGACCCCAAGAACTCAGCGTTGAATGCCTCCTGCGACCGTCAGGGCAAGATCATTCAAGAGCACATGAATATCTTCAAGATTGAGACCACGCTCAACAATGACACCATGCCCGCCTATGCTACCTATCTGAAAAAGCCAGTTTGGGAGATGAGCTGGTTTGATTGGGGTAACTTCTGGATCAACAAAAAACTGCTCGACGCCAGCTCCATCAAAACTCGCCGCAAAATCTTTGAGCAACTCCGCGCTCCCTACAAACTCACCAGCATCTACGCCGGGCGCACTGCTCCTGTTCACGAAAAGATTCTAGAAAAAGTATTTGCCCAGCACTGTGTTCCCGTTCAGGGGCAAGCCGATATTGGCATTGTGGGCATTCCCTACCTCAGCCCCTACAATGTCAACTCGATCATGAATCCCATCCTCACCTATGTGATGGCCTTGGGCTACAGCTTTAACTTCTATCGAGGCAAGCCGCTGATTCGTAAAGGCGGTGTTTTGATTGCCCTCTACCCACTGCACGAGGACTTTCACCCGGTTCACCATCCCTCTTACATCGAGTTTTACAATCGCGTTCTCACTCATACCACCGACCCTAAAACCATTCAAGATAAGTACGAAGAGGAATTTGCCTATAATCCTAAATATATTGAAGCCTACCGATACGGTAACGCATATCACGGTGTGCATCCTTTCTATATGTGGTATTGGGGCTGCTATGGCTTGGCCCACCTCGGCAAGGTGATTTTCGTCAAACCCCAGTCGAAGCGCCCTGCCGAAATTATGGGATTTGCCACGGCCAACAGCATTGCTGAAGCAATTGAAATGGCAAAAGACGTTGTTGGAGATAACCCGTCCATTTCTAACTTCCATTATCCTCCCCATATTCTGCTTGATGTGTCCTGAGTGGGTCTGCTTCGTATTGTTTCCTTATTTGTTAACTAATCCCCCTATAAGCTATGAAAGTTCTACTCATTTGGCCGATTTTGCCGAACTCATTCTGGTCCTATCAAGAAACGCTTGATCTGCTAGGGCTAAAAACCAATATGCCCCCTCTGGGATTGATTACTGTCGCGGCCATGCTACCCCAAGAATGGGAAATGCGGTTGATTGACCGCAACGTCAAGCTAGAAACCGAAGCTGACTGGGAATGGTGCGATCTGGTAATTGTCTCTGCCATGATTGTGCAGCGAGATGATCTTCGTCATGTAATCCAAACCGCTAAGGCAAAAGGCAAAAGGGTGGCCGTGGGTGGACCCTTCCCCACCTCTGTGCCCGACTTTGCTCTAGAGTCAGGTGCCGATTACCTGATCCTGGATGAAGGCGAAATCACCATTCCCATGTTTCTAGAAGCGCTAGAGCGAGGCGAAACCAGCGGCACTTTCCGCACGTTAGAGAAGCCCGATGTTACTCAAACCCCGATCCCGCGCTATGACCTGTTGGATTTGACGGCTTACATGTCGATGACAATCCAATTCTCACGGGGCTGCCCATTTCAATGTGAATTTTGCGACATCATTACTATTTACGGGCGCAAACCTCGCACCAAAATGCCGCAGCAAATGCTAGCTGAATTTCAAGCACTATATGAGCTGGGCTGGGCTGGCATCATCTTTGTGGTGGATGACAATTTCATTGGCAACAAACGCAATGCCAAAGTATTTTTGCGAGAGCTGATTCCCTGGATGCAGGAGCGCAACTTTCCCTTCCCGCTGCTGACCGAAGCCTCGCTGAACTTGGCCGAGGATGATGAACTGCTGGAGTTGATGGTGCAGGCGGGCTTTAGAGCTGTCTTCATGGGGATTGAAACCCCCGATGCCGATAGTTTGATGGTGGCCAACAAAGAGCAAAATACACGCGGTTCGCTTGTGGAAGCCTGTCACAAAATCACCCGCGCTGGCTTGAAAATTATCTCTGGTTTCATTATTGGATTTGATGGCGAGCGCTCTGGTGCCGGACAGCGAATTGTTGATTTTGTGGAAGAAAGCACGATCCCTGAAGCGCACCTAGGTGTCTTAACTGCTTTGCCGAATACCGCCATGTGGCAGCGGCTGAAACGAGAAGGACGTCTGATTGATGACACAATCGAAGAACAGGATGGAGATACCTTGTCGCCCCAGTTAGCGTTGATGAATTTTGTTCCGACTCGGCCAATTGAAGAGATTGCTACTGAATATATCGACGCTTTCTGGAAACTCTATGAACCTGCAACCTATCTAAAGCGTACTTTCCGCCATCTCAGCTTGATGCAGGGTAAACTCCAAACCAATACGAACCCCGATCACGTTCCGCCAATCACCTATCAAGTCGGTCAAGCTATGGCACAGAAAGTCGGCATTCGTATGTTGAAGGCAATCTCCTGGCGATATGGCGTTCTCCGTTCAACTCGTTTTCTCTACTGGAAATATCTAATTACTCTGATCATTCAGAAACCCCATCTCGTTCCAGGTTTTCTGACAATCTTGGCGTTTGGCGAACACTTGTTTAAGTTCCGCTATGAAGTGAGAGAAAAGATTGAAAAGCAAATTGCTGATCGGCGATCTGCCATTGCTGCTATTGGCTCAGTCACCCCGCCAGACGATCAATCCCTATCCTCTACGGCCAAATCTCAGTCAGAAGCGGCAGCTTGAGGTGGGTGAATGGGCTATCACCCATTCACTCACCTACTCCTCCCTCCTCCGCGGTTAGGGCAATCTTTTAGAGCATCTGGTTCCTGAGAATCTATGATCAATCAACTAGCGATCATTCTTTTCTGGGTTTTGGCGATCCTGGCGGCAATCCAACTGCTGTTTCTGGGGCAGTTTTTGCTGTCGTTGCGCCAGTACCTAGCTTCAGCTGCCTCTCCTGCTGTGCCCTACACCCCTAAAGCGGCGATTGTGCTTTGTCTACGCGGGGCAGATCCGTTCTTGCCCAATTGTATTAAAGCTCTGACCCAGCAAGACTATCCTGACTACGAACTGCACATTATCATCGACAGCCTAGAAGACCCAGCTTGGTCGATTGTGAGCCAAACGATCGGGAACTTGAAGCAGATCCCGATTACAGTACAGACGCTGGAATCCCCCCGATCAACCTGTAGCCTCAAGTGCAGTGCTTTGATTCAGGCCCTATCCCGGCTGGACAGCGATTGTGAAGTGGTGGCACTGGTTGACTCGGATACGGTTCCTGCGTCTACTTGGCTGCAAGAATTGGTTGCCCCGTTGGCTGATAGTCGAGTTGGTTTAACCACAGGAAATCGCTGGTATGCGCCGTCAGGCAACCAGTGGGGATCGATTATCCGCTATCTGTGGAATTCTACGGCGATTGTGTCGATGTATGTATTCAAAACACCTTGGGGTGGTACATTAGCCGTTCGTACCGATTTCTTGCGTCAGGCTAATCTGTTGGAAGAATGGAACCGTACCCTCTGCGAAGATGTGCCGCTACATTTAGCGTTGCAAAAGCAAAAGCTAGAAATTAAATTCGTTCCCTCGTTAGTAATGGTCAACTATGAAGAGTGCAATTTGCCAAGTTTCATGCGTTGGGCCAGTCGTCAACTGTTGCTGACGCGACTCTATCACCCAGACTGGAACTGGATGCTGAGCTTTAGCCTGATCGCTTCGGTGCTGCCGATTTTGGCGCTGATTCTGCTGATTACACTTCAGGTGAGTTCTCAGTTGGGCCTACCCACTGATGCTGAAATGAGCCAACAGGTCATGATTTGGTTGAGTAGCGGTCTGGTGATCTTTTACTTGCTTGGGTTAGGAGCCGGCCTGTGGTTAATCGATCGCGCCATTCGCCTGTTGATGCATTCCACCGCCCAACCCTTGCCAACCTTTTCGTCCAATGCTCTGCTCAAAATTATTCTTGGTATTCCGCTCTCCCAAGTGCTCACACTTCTTCTGATGCTCTCTGCTACCTTTGCTCGTCATACTGAATGGCGTGGCATTACCTATACAATCAAGGCTCCTCATGATATCCATTTGGTTGAATACCGCCCCTACCGATTAGCCAAACTGCTTAGCCCCAAAGCGTCCCTCTAGTTTTTCCCTTTGAGTTTCAGGAGCACTGCCTATGCCCCCGTTGATTTTTTCCTCGATCATCCAGGTTATAACCCTGCTGGCTCTGCTGACTCCGCTGACGCTTCCGCTAACAATCGTTAATCCCTTTGCTTCATTCCATTTATTCCCCGCGCTCCCCAGTTCGATTACCTATGGAACTCACTGGTAAAACTATTCTGATTACTGGCATCAATGGACTAATCGGTCGCCGAGCTGCTGAATTAGCGATGCAGCGCGGTATGAGGGTGCGAGGGTTAGACATCACGTCTGTCCAGTTAGATGCTGAGGTGGTCACCGGTAGTGTCACCGACCCCATCGCTGCGGAAAAAGCCTGTCGCGATGCCGATATTGTGCTGCACACAGCAGCCATTGTCTGGGAAGAAGGCGACATGAACAAGTTTTTGCATGTTAACGTCGGGGGAACGATTAACATGGCTAAAACCGCTAAAGATGCAGGAGTCAGGTGTTTTGTCAACCTGTCTAGCGTCATGGTGTATGGTTACACCTATCCAGATCATGTCACCGAAGATGGCCCCTTCTATCAAGGTAATAATCCTTACTGTAAAACTAAACTAGAAGCCGAAAGGCAGGTCATGGCCCTAAATTCACCGCCTCGGTTTGGCGTGATCAACATTCGTCCCAGTGATGTCTATGGCCCCCGTTCGTTGGTTTGGGTGGTGCGCCCACTGCACACGATGCAGCAGCGCAAGTTTTTTTTGATTGATGGCGGTCGCAATGTCATGAACCATCTCTATGTTGATAATTTGATTGACGCGATTTTTCTGGCGATTGAGCAGGAAGCCTATGGTGAAACCTTCAACATTACCGATGGCTACGAAACCACCTGGCGCGAGTATGCTACCCGGTTGGCCCAAATCGGCAAACTGCCGCATTCGTTGCCTTCCTTGCCCAGTTTTCTGATTAAATCCCTGATCAAGTTAAAGCTAGTTGATGGCAGCATCACGCCAGCCCTAATCAATACCATGACTCGACCTCATGCCTACTCAATCGAGAAAGCCCGCATCCAGCTCGGCTATCAGCCTAAGATTAGTCTCGATGAGGGTATGCAACGCACAGCAGAATGGTTACAAACCGAAAATATTTTTACTCCTACCTGGAGCAGCAAGCTGAAGAATTTTTCGCATTCGGTTTCTAAGTAGTAATTTCAGCATCTTGATTTCAACACCTTAATTTCAACACCTTAATTTCAACACCTTAGATTTCAAAACCTTAGATTTCAAAAACCTATGGAACTCCAAGGCAAAACGATTTTAATTACCGGCATCGGTGGGTTTATTGGTCTGCGAGCCGCTGAACTCGCCCTGCAGCGTGGCATGACGGTTCGAGGACTACAGCGTACCGCTGCAAAAGCAGAAGCCGCAAAAACGCTAGGCGCAGAAGTCATCGTTGGCAGCATTACGGATGCAGGAGTGGCAGAGCAAGCCTGTCAAGGGGTAGACGTTGTGCTGCATTTGGCGGGGCTAGTTCGCGAATCAGGCGATATGGATGAGTTCACTCACCACAACGTTACCGGTGCATTGAATATAGCTAAAACAGCCAGGAAATGCGGTGTTCAATGCTTTGTGAATATGAGCAGCGCCATGGTGTACGGCTTTAATTATCCCAACCATGTCACCGAGACGGGTCCGATCTATCAGGGCAACAATCCCTTCTGTCAAACCAAAATTGCTGCCGAACAGCAGGTGATGCAGCTCAATGACCCATCCTTTGGTGTGATTAACCTGCGTCCGGCTGATGTCTATGGCCCCCGTTCGTTGATTTGGGTAGTGCGGCCTCTCCAGTTTATGAAAAAGGGATTGTTTGTTCTGATCAACGATGGGCGCGGTGTGATGAACCATCTCTACATCGATAACTTAATCGACGCGATTTTTCTAGCCATTCAGCAGGAAGCCTATGGTGAAACCTTCAACTTGACTGACGGGTGCGAAACGAGTTGGAAGGAGTATTTCACCCGTCTAGCCCAAATTGGCGGTATGCCCAAACCTAACTCAGTTCCAGAGTTTGCCGTTCGTGCGCTAGCTAAACTACACGTGGCCGACGGCAGCGTTTCTACTGCCAGCATTGATAGTGTGACTCGCCCCTATGCCTATTCGATTGAAAAAGCCTGCAATCAGCTTGGCTATCGACCCAAAATTGACCTCGATGAGGGAATGCGGCGCACAGCAGAATGGCTGCAACAGGAGAATGTTTTATCGCCCGAGTGGCTAGCGCGAGCAAAGGCTTCGTAGATGCAGTTCAGTGTTGTCGCTTAGACTACACTTTATCGTTGCTTCAAATTCAGGTCGGGAGAAATATGAAGATTGCGAGGCTATTCTAGTGAAACAGCGGAAAGGATTTATGATGATTTCAACCTGCTCTACCGCTGGGAAGGCTCGGAAATTCCGTAGATCTGGTAGATCTAGCATTGATGGGTTATCGTCTAAACCTCTAAATGGCGCGGAGCGATGGTATGAAGATACACAAGCAGCGGTACTTAGAGCCTATCCCAAAAACCCCTTCAGGGCTTTAAAATTCAAAAACTCTGATGAGTTTTCAGATAGGGAGTTAATGTCTTAGTGATTAATACCTGAATATTTTGATAACCAAATTTTCCCAATGCTGATGGATGCTAAAACTCTATACTCACACAAATTATTTGCATAGAGGTACTACAATATACCTAAAAGTGATCCTTGGATGCTAACTCATACTATTGCAATATCACTTATTCTGAAAAGTAGTTTTATATAGCCTCGAATCGGCCTGTAGATCGCATCGCAGTTGCGGTTCTGTCTAATCAACCCTAGGTTCTACCTCTAACGTTTCTTGCGTTCTGGTTGCTTCCGTAGTTTAACGTTGAGTTTGACCGTTTTCGGTTTGCTGCTTGTATTTGGTTTTATTCCAATTGGTTTGTTTTCCCAGAGAGCCTATCCATGATTGCGATCTCCATTGCCCTATTCTGGTGTTTAACAACGCTGGTGATCATCCAGATCCCCTATGTGATCGCTTTCATTCAGCAATTGCGACAAACCCGTGCGGATTCGACTCTGCCTAGGCTGGCTTTACCGAAAGCGACCATTATTCTGTGCTTGCGAGGAGCCGATCCATTCCTGCCGGATTGCCTAAAGCGGCTATTGAGTCAGGATTACCCCAACTATCAGCTGCATATTGTAGTTGATAACCCGGATGATCCGGCATGGAGTGTTGTTAACCAGATCGTAACCAATCAAACTGATCCGCCTGTTAAGGTTAGCTCTCTGCGTGTCAGACATGCTACCTGTAGTCTCAAGTGCAGCGCTCTGCTGCAAGCCGTGGCCGAACTCGATCCCGATTGCGAAATTGTTGCTCTGCTCGATGCCGACACTATCACTCATCCCACCTGGCTACAAGAGCTAGTCACACCGCTGCAAGATCCGCAAATTGGCGCAACCACAGGCAACCGCTGGTACATGCCGAGCGGCAATGGCTGGGGTAGCCTAATTCGCTATTTGTGGAACGCTTCGGTAATCGTCTATATGTATAAATACACGATTCCTTGGGGTGGTTCACTGGCAGTGCGAGCCGATATTGTGCGGCAGCCGGAGCTATTACAGCAATGGCAGCAGTCGTTGGTTGAAGATGCCACCCTCTATCAAGCGATCAAAGCGCGAGGCTTACAGATTCAGCCAGTGCTGTCGGTGCTGATGGTCAACCGCGAAGACTGTCAGCTCTTTAGTTTTCTGCGTTGGCTGCAGCGGCAGTTTGTGTTTGTGCGGCTCTATCATCCTGCTTGGACCGAGAGCGTTTGCTTCAACGGCATAATTTTGGCGCTGTTGCTCTGCCTCTATGCTTTGCTGCCCGTGGCTCTCTTCATACAGCAATGGCAGGCAGCGGCTTGGCTGAGCGGCGCGGTCTTACTCAACTTGAGCATCAGCGTGCTGTTGCTGATCGGCATCCATCGTGAAGTTTGCTTGGGGTTGAACAATCGCGGCGAAGCCAACAACCCCTTTTCGGCAATCGCTTTGGTCAAGCTGCTGATTGGCATTCCGCTGTCGCAGTTGCTTTGCAATCTGATGCTGATCTCAGCGCTGCTGGTGCGTCGCATCGAGTGGCGCGGCATCACCTATCACATTCAAGGACCGCAGCAAATCCAGCTTGAGCAGTACAACCCCTATCAGCCGCTCAATCCTGCTAGCTCAATGGTTTCTCTATGGTAAACAACCTCAGTAATTTTAAATTGATAAACTACCGACGTTAGATTGACTTTAGATTATTGACGAAGTGTCAGCCTCCAGTCTCATCATTCTCCAGTTTCAAGTCTCAAGTCCCTAGTCTCAAACTCTTAAGCTCGACTACGCCATACGTCCCAAATTCATCTAATATCGCGTTGAATCATCATGCACATTACCATTCTGACAATTGGCTCTAGAGGCGATGTTCAACCCTACGTAGCGCTAGGGATGGGGTTGCAAGCGGCTGGGCATCAGGTCTGTGTCGCCACCGAGGCTGATTACGAAACCTTTGTAACTGGGTGCGGCTTAGAGTATGCCCGCCTTCCAGGCAATACTCGCCAAAAACACAACGATTCCGCCTGGAAGCATTATCTGAACCATGAGACGGGCAACATTATCAGCTCGATTCGACAGGGCATGAAGTTTGTGATTCCGGGACTGCGCGAGTTGCTGGATGTGTCGTGGCAGGTCTGTCAAAATACCGAAGCGATTATTTGTATGCCGCAGGTGCCAAGTGGCTATCTGATCGCTAAAACGTTGGGTATCCCGTTTATTAGCGTTTGGGCAACGCCGAATACACCCACCACTGCCTTTGCTCATCCCTATTTGACCTCTGAACTGCCGCTGGGTATTCTCAATCGCTTATCCTATCCATTCGTCGATTTGCTTTGCATTCAGTATTGGGGCCCAGTTCTCGATCAGTGGCAACGCGAAACCCTACAGCGACCACCACAGCCCTTGAAAGCGCTGAAAGAATTCTACAGTCAGCCGATCCCCACTCTGTATGGCTACAGTCCGACTTTGCTGCCTAAACCTACCGACTGGGGCGACAATATTCATGTGCCAGGATTTTGGTTTCTCGATCAGCAGAGCGACTGGCAGCCCAGTTCGCCGTTGACTGACTTTTTGGCAGCAGGCACGCCGCCTGTCTACGTCGGCTTTGGCAGCGCCGTCTGGGAAGATCCGCAGCGGATCACCGAGATGATCTTGGCAGCCGTGCAGCAGAGCGGACAGCGGGCAATCCTCGATCTGTGCTGGGGCGGACTGACCGACGCCGATTTACCCGACACAATCCTAAAAGTCGAATCGAAAGATGCGCCGCATCGCTGGCTGTTGCCTCAAATGGCAGCGGCGATTCATCACGGTGGCGCAGGCACGATTGGCGCAGTGGCGCGAGCGGGCATTCCCTCAATGGTGATTCCTTCCTACTACGACCATACGTTTTGGGGCAGACAGGTGGCCAAACGAGGTGCAGGTCTGCCGCCACAGCCATTGAAACAACTTTCGGTCAACAAACTAGCCGAGCAAATTCGCTTTCTCGCCACAGACTCCAATCTGCGGCAGCGCGCCAAAACCGTGGGCGAAAGCGTCCGCGCCGAGCGAGGCGTTGAGTGTGCCGTCGAAATCATCCTTCATCACCTGCCCGTTGAACGTTCCCTTAAAATTCCGGTTCCAGGAGGTTCCCCATGAAAGTTGGCATTTTGGCAGGCGGCTATGGTACTCGCTTAGCCGAAGAGACTGACACAAAACCGAAGCCGCTAGTCGAAATTGGCGGTGAGCCGATCCTGCTGCACATCATGCGGCACTATGCCCACTATGGTTTTAATCAGTTCGCAATTGCGCTGGGCTACAAAGGCGAGATGATTAAACGCTACATGGTCGATTACTGTCTGCTCAACAGCAGCCTCAGCGTTGATTTCTCGACCTGCACGGTAAATCCGCATTGCAGCCATCAACTCGACTGGCAGGTAGATCTGGTTGATACAGGTCTTGACACCAATACAGGCGGCAGGATCAAGCGACTTGCTCCCTACATGGGCAACGAAACCTTCATGCTGACCTGGGGCGACGGACTATCGGATGTGAATTTGCATGAGCTGCTGGCATTTCACCGTGCCCACGGCAAACTGGCCACCATGACGGCAGTGCGTCCGCCTGCTCGATTTGGCTGTCTAGAGCTAGATGGTGATCAAATCGTCGATTTCTCAGAAAAGCCGCAGGCTCGCGAAGGCTGGATCAACGGTGCATTCTTTGTTTTAGAACCGGAAGTATTTGACTACATCGACGGGGATGATACGCTTTGGGAGAAAGAGCCGCTAGAGCGATTAGCGCGATCTGGGCAGCTCATGGCCTATCGCCACACCTCCTTCTGGCAATGCATGGATACATTACGCGAAAAACGTCTGCTGGAAAGCCTGTGGCAAAGCGGTAAAGCACCCTGGAAAGTGTGGGACACAAAACTTCAACGCCAACAGCTTAACCAACTCGAACAGCTCGCACAATTGAAACAGCCAAACGCAGAGGAGAAGATCAATGAGGGTGATCGTCACAGGACACAAGGGATACATCGGCACCGTCTTAGTACCCATGCTTTTAGACTGCGGCCATGAAGTCTTGGGCATCGACAGTGACCTGTTTGCCGATAGCACCTTTGGCGACGGAGATGGTATTGTTGCCGTGCCCGAGCTGCATAAAGACATCCGTGACCTTACTATCTCCGATCTGACAGGCTACGATGCCCTGATTCACTTAGCGGGACTCTCTAACGATCCGATGGGTGACCTGAATCCGATGCTCACCGATGCAATCAATCACTTGGCGACGATTCGTTTAGCGCAGCTCTGTAAGCAGGTTGGCATCGAGCGCTTTCTGTTCTCCTCTTCTTGCAGCAACTACGGGGCAGGCGGGCTGGATTGGCTTACCGAGGAGTCACCGCTGAATCCGGTCACACCCTACGGCATTTCTAAAGTCAACGCCGAGCTGGGTCTAGCTAAATTAGCTGACGACAACTTCAGTCCGACGTATCTGCGGAACGCCACGGCCTTCGGGGCATCGCCGCGTATCCGCTTCGATCTAGTGCTGAACAACCTGACGGCCTGGGCCTTCACCACAGGCAAGGTGCTGCTGAAAAGCGACGGTTCGGCCTGGCGACCGATCGTGCATATCGCAGACATCTCACGAGCATTTATTGCCGTGCTGCACGCGCCGCGTCAGTTGATTCACGATCAGGCGTTTAATGTAGGACGCAACGAGGACAACTACAGAGTTCGCGAAATTGCCGAAATTGTGGAAGCCACTATTCCTGGCTGCAAAATTGAGTATGCTAGCACCGCCTTCTCCGACTCGCGCTGCTACAAAGTCGATTGCCGCAAACTGCTCGACACCCTACCAGAATTTCAGCCGCAGTGGAACGCTCACACCGCCACCCAACAGCTCTATGAAACCTATCAGCAGATCGGACTGACGCTTGACGAATTTGAAGGGATTCGCTACCGCCGCGTCTCTCAGTTGCAGCACTTAATCGAGCAAAATCGCCTCGATGCTAACTACCGTTGGGTAACCTCTCCCCAACAAACCATTCGTTCAGCTGTTCTGTCCTAGCTTAAGCGACTTGCCGTTCCACGATAAAACGCGAATTGCGACTAACATCATGCAAAACAACCTGATCGAAACGCGGCCCATCTTTGCGACGCTGACGGAGCAACCAAGCAGTAACTATCCACCTATTGTCAAAGCACCAAGGTTTTGGCAGTTGTTGCAGTGGACATTTCGCCCGCTAGAATTTTTAGACAATTGTGCCCAGCACTATGGAGACTGCTTCATTACCCGCATTGGTAAAGCCGAATCCGTGTTTTTTAGCCACCCTGAAGCAATTGCTCATATCTTTTCTAACCCAGAGCTTTTCGATTCGGGTCGAGCCCAACAAGCTCTCAAGTATTCACTGGGGCAATCATCAGTACTTACACTCGATGGAGAGCAACATCGTCAGCGTCGTCAGCTACTCATGCCGCCTTTCCACGGTGAACGAATGCGTAATTATGGTGATGTAATCTGTCAAATTACCGAACAAGTGACGCATCAATGGCAACCACGTGATGTAGTTACACTGCTGCCATTTATGAATGAGATCACGCTAGAAGTGATTCTCAAAGTTGTATTTGGCTTAAGCGAAGGAGAGCGCTATCAGCAACTCAAGGACAACATTGCTCAATTTTTAAAGATTGGAGCCGATCCCTTCTCCTACATGCTCACCTTCTTTCCTGGTATTATGCAGGATCGCGGCCCGTGGAAACCTCTGACGCTGTTTTTGAAAAGACGCCAGCAGGTCGATGAGCTGCTCTACGCTGAAATTCGCGAACGCCGCGCTCGGTTTGATCCTAACCGTACTGATATCCTAACGTTGTTGATCAGCGCTAAAGACGAAGCAGGTGATTCCCTCACCGATCAAGAGCTGCGGGATGAGCTGATGACAATGCTCCTAGCGGGGCATGACTCTAGTGCTGCCACGCTATCCTGGACGCTTTACATGCTTCATGCGTCACCTACCGCAAAAAATCAATTGTTAAACGAACTGGCATCTGTTGATGATCCTACAGCCATTACCCGTCTACCTTACCTGAATGCTGTTTGTTCAGAAGCACTGCGTCTTCGCTCAGCCGGGCCAACGGTAGCGGTGCGCGTCACCAATCAACCCGTTAAAATCACAGGTTATGAGCTGCCTGCCAATACAGTCATATTGCCTTGTCAATATTTAACGCATCACCGCGAAGATATTTATCCCAATCCTCGTCAGTTTCAACCTGAGCGCTTTTTAGAGCGGCAGTATTCGCCCTACGAATACTATCCCTTTGGTGGTAATAATCGTCGCTGTATCGGAGCTGCCTTTGCTGGATTTGAAATGAAGCTAGTACTTGCCACAATTCTGAAACGCTATTTGCTGGAGCTAGCCGAGAAGCCACCCATCTCAGCTGTACGGCGTGGCGTAAATATCAGCCCTAAAGGCGGTGTCAGGATGCGCGTTCTGCAACGGCTCTAGAGTTGCATAATCTGATTTCTATTTGTAGAGATCACCAAAAACAGCTCTAACCAAATTTTTTCAACCTAAATCTAAAATCCCAAATCCCAAATCAAAAATCTAAAATCCCAGACGGGTAACGAAAACCCAGATGAACCGGCCTCCATTTGACAGCCCAATGCTCAACTTCAACGCCAAGCCCATGCATGTCTACTCAACCCAACCCCAATCTTTGCGGCCAGATCTGCCAGCCGCGCCTGTGTTAACGGCCAATGGTCTGTGGAAGTCCTACGGCAAGCATACGGTAGTGCAAGATGTTAGCTTTACGCTGCATCCGGGTGAGGTGTTGGGGCTGCTCGGTCCAAACGGTGCGGGCAAAACGACCACCGTTGAAATGCTCTATGGTGCTGTTAAACCCAGTCGGGGCTATGTCCAGATTGGCGACGCGCAGGTTCACCTCCAGCCTAAACGAGCACGCTCCTGCTTAGGCGTTGTGACGCAGGAAGATAATCTGGACCTGGAATTTCGGGTACTGCAAAATCTGATCCATTTCGCCCATCATTATCGGATTGTTGGCCAAGCAGCCCGTCAGCGAGCCGGAGAAGTGTTGGCGCAAGTGAATCTAGAAAATCACGCGAAATATCGCATCTCGCAGCTTTCTGGCGGCATGAAGCGGCGTTTGGTATTGGCACGGGCCTTACTTAACCATCCTCAGGTGATTTTTCTCGATGAACCAACCACCGGCCTCGATCCCGATGCGCGGCAGGACTTTTGGAAAGTAGTCACGGACCTGAAACAGCAGGGTTGTGGCATTGTGCTCACCACCCACTACATGGATGAAGCCTATCGGCTCTGTGACCGCTTGCTGTTGCTGCAACAAGGCCAGATTATCGATCAGGGTACGCCCGACGAGTTGATCGAGCGCACGATTGGGCAGGAAGTCATCGAAATCGAAGGAATCCCGGAACCGATTTTGCAGGAGTTGCTAGCTCACGCCAATGCTTGGCTGCGTCCTTTTGGCAGCGGTTATCTGCTCTCTCTGCCCAATCCTGCTGACGCTGACGAAATTTGGAGTCGCTTAGCCGCTACTCACCCTCGTCGTCTGACTCGTCGCGCCGCCAATCTAGAGGATGTTTTCCTTCGTCTGACCGGGAGTGCATTGTCATGATTCCAGATAAACCGATGATCTCAGCTCAAACGGCTCCAAGCGGACAAACTGCCCGCAGCACCAGTAAGGTGACTGAAAATGCCTTTTCGCTCTGGGGTGTTTATTCGGTGTGGCGACGACATGCCAAGGTGTATCAGCGGATGTGGCTTGCCAACTGTTTGCTGCCGCTGACCGAACCGATTGTTTACCTAACCGCTTTTGGATTTGGGCTGACACCTCTGATTGGAGATGTCACGTACCTGGGCAATACCGTGCCTTATCCTAAATTCATTGCCCCGGCTATGATCGCGATTGGGCTGCTGTTTCAATCCTTCTTTGAAGGGGCTTATGGTACATTTATTCGCCTGGAGTATCAAAAAACCTGGCAGGGATTGCTGACCGCGCCTCTGTCGTTTGCGGAAGTGTTTATGGGCGACTGGTTGTGGGCAGCCACCAAAGGCATGATTGTCGGCGGGCTGACGGCCATTGTCACGGTGATTTGGGGACTCTATTCCGGCTGGGATCTGCTCAATTCATTGCCACTGATGATACTGGGTAGCCTCCTGTTTGGCGCAATGGGGCTACTAACCGCCGCCTGTGTGCGGCAAGTCGAGCAAGTCAACATTCCGATTTTCTTGTTGATCGTGCCGATGTTCACCATTTCTGGCACTTATTTTCCTCGCGATACTCTACCCGAACCCCTCAATGCCATCGCTACTGCATTTCCGCTAGCATCTCTAATCGACCTACTGCGCTGGCCGCTGGGTTTACCGACCTATTGGCAATGGCAATTACTCTGGCTGGTTGTAGTTACCCTCACTTTTGCCAGCTTGGCGGCTCGACTGATCTATCCTAAACTGATTCGTTAAGTTTAATTCTGCTGCTAACTGTAGTACCGACCGTAGTGCCAATCGTAGTGCCAACTGTAGTACCAACTGTGTTGATATCTGTTGTTTACTGAATGATATTCGCGCTGTATGCGAACTCAAGCACTTCCAGTTTCGTCTTTCGAGTTGCAGCCTCCCGGTCCAATCTCGCTGATCGAACGTTTGCTCTATCGGTTGGGGCACCGTCAGCAGCGGCAGCGTTGGCATCGCTATTTGCAGCAGCGGTTTGGTCAAGATTTCTGTGCCGTCGATCCGGGGCCGATACCACCAGTTAAATTGATCGCCAAAACCTCGGCGATGGATCAAGCAGGGCTGAACCGACAAGCCAATTCCGATCTCTACTTCGCTGGTGGCTATCACATTGCAGCCAATTGGTTCGCTATTTTAGAGCATTTTTCGATCAACCCCCGCACCATCGGCAGCATCCTCGAGCTAGGCTGTGGTACGGCCCGCAACCTGCGTCACTTTCGCTGCATCGAGGGACTGCGGCTGGTCGGCTCGGATGTGAATCCAGAGATGATTGATTGGTGTCAGCAGCATGTACCCGGCATTGAGTTCTACATTAACGAGCTACAGCCGCCTTTGGCCTTTGCCCAGCCTGATTCGTTTGATCTGGTGTTTGCTCTTTCTGTATTCACCCATATTCCTTTGGAGTGGCAGCAAAGCTGGCTAGAGGAGGTTCGGCGCGTGCTGCGTCCGGGCGGCGTTTTTCTCTGTACGGTGGTGGGCAAACGCCATCCCCACTGGAACTATCTCACCCGTGAAGAACGGGCGGAATATGAGCGCACGGGTCGCTTGACCTTGACTAGCTCTAGCCCCAGCGCTTCGCTTTCAACTCAGGTGGGTGGCTCTGGCTGGGATATATTCCAGAAACGCTCGGAAGTAATCAGCGTATTTGGCTCAGTATTTGATCTGATTGACTACATCCCTGGTGCTCAAGATGTATTAGTGTTGGCGAAACCCGGTGGTGGTTGGCTGCCTCACACTCCCTATCCTGGGCTAGCAATCGGTTAATCCTGCCTTTCTTCATCTAGCAAGCTATGTCTGCAACCTGCTTTTCCTGTGGTCACACCCATCTCGAACCGATTATTTCCTTCGGCAAAACGCCGTTAGCGGATGCTTTGTTAACCGAAGCGCAACTTCAGAAACCGGAAATTTTTGCGCCGCTCGATCTGGTGTTTTGCCCAAACTGCACCCTGGTTCAGATCACCGAATCGGTACCGCCGGAAATTTTGTTTTGTCGCGATTATCCCTACTTCTCGTCGGTCTCGAAAGCGCTGCTCAACCACTTTGCCACCAGCGCCGAATTTTTGATCGATTCGCGTTCGCTGGACAGCAACAGTTTGGTGATCGAGGCGGCCAGCAACGATGGCTACCTGCTGAAAAACTTTATGGCGAAGGGCATTCCGGTATTGGGCATCGACCCGGCAGAGGGACCGGCACAGGTCGCCCAAGCTGCTGGCATCCCAACGCTGTGTACCTTCTTTGGCCGCGATTTAGCTCAACAGTTGCAGCAGGAAGGCAGATCTGCTGATGTGTTTTTGGCCAATAATGTCTTGGCCCATGTACCCGATTTGAATGGCTTTGTGGCCGGAATTAAACTCTTGCTCAAAGACACAGGCGTAGCGGTGATCGAAGCGCCCTACTTGGGAGATTTGATCAAACACTGTGAGTTTGACACAATTTACCACCAGCACCTCTGCTATTTTTCGGTTATAGCCCTAGACAAACTGTTTCGGCGGCATGGGCTGTATCTCAATCACATCAAGCGGGTGCCAATTCACGGTGGTTCGCTGCGGCTGTTTGTCGAACCTCGTGAATCAGTAGACGCGTCGGTCACAAGTTTGCTGCAAGCCGAGGCCGAAACCGGAATGGATCAGTTGGCTTACTATCAACAGTTCGCTAATCAAGTGCGCCAGATCAAGGATGAGCTGTTGGGATTACTGCATCGCCTCAAGCAACAGGGGCACTCGATCGTCGCCTACGGAGCTGCCGCCAAAGCTACAACTCTACTGAGCTATGTTGGGATTGACCGCAGCTTGATTGATTATGTGGTGGATCTGAATCCGTTCAAGCATGGGCGCTATATGGGTGGCAATCATTTACCGATTCTGCCGCCGAGTACGCTACTCGACAAACAGCCAGATTATGTTTTATTACTCGCGTGGAACTTTGCCGAGGAAATTCTGAAGCAACAGTCCGCTTATCGCCAACAGGGTGGTAAATTCATCGTTCCGATTCCCCAACCCATTGTGGTGTAGTTTATCTTCCTGCTTTTCTTCAACTATGACTACCATTTATTTCGATTCTCGTGTTCCTGATGATCTAAGACGCCAGCGCTTGTACGACGGGCATATTTTCACCTACAGCCCCTGTCCCAGTACGGTGGCTCTCTGTGATCACGCCCGCACCATGATCGAAGAAGCCTTTGCCGGACTCGATCCGCTCTATGCCCAGTACCACATGCCGGTAGAAGAGTATGTAGCAATTGTGGCTCCCCTCAAGCCCAAGTTCATTCACCATCCCAAAACCAAGCAGTTGATTCGCGACATTTTAGCCGAATTCGGCTGTGACCTCGACAAAACCTACCTCGATGTACCGCGCCTGCGCATGGCCACGAGTGACGGCTACCTCACGTCCGGTGTGGGCTATGCCTTTCATCCCCATCGAGACACTTGGTTTTCTGCACCCATGTGTCAGATCAACTGGTGGCTACCAATCTACGACTTCGAATCTGAGAGTGCCCTCGCGTTTCATCCAGCTTATTGGAATCGAGCAGTGCGCAACAGCTCCAGCGAATTCAGCTACTACGAATGGAACACATTTGGGCGCAAAAATGCGGCTCAGCATATTCATACCGATACGCGCAAACAACCCCGCGTTGAAGAACCCATCGAGCTAGAGCCACAGCTGCGGGTCGTCTGTGAGACCGGTGGTGCAATTCTGTTCTCACCTGCCCATTTACACTCCACAGTGCCCAACACCTCAGGCCGCACCCGCTACAGCATCGACTTCCGCACCGTCCATTGGAGCGAAGTAGTCACCCAAAGTGGTGCCCCCAATGCCGACTCCAACCCCCGCGACACCGCTCTACGCGACTTCCTGCGGGCTTCCGACCTAGCCCCCTTCCCCGCAGAAATTGTAGCGCTCTACGAAAAGGAACCTCCTGCTCGCGCCGATCTAAATTTGGTGTTTCGTCCCACCGAAATTGCATTAGAGCCAGCTCTAAAAGTAAAAAGCAAGAAGTAATCATTCCCCCTACCCCTACCCCTACCCCTACCCCCTACCCCCTACCCCCTACCCCCTACCCCCTACCCCCACCCCTCACCATGAAACAACCTTCCCTGCTCGACCAACCCAAACTGCAGTCTCAAAAAAACTGTCCTAGCTGCGGCCATTCGCATCTGACATCGTTTTATCAGGTCCAGCAGGTACCAATTCATAGCTGCCTGATGTTGCCCACTCAGCAAGCAGCAATCGGATTTCCAAAGGGGGATATCGATCTCGGCTTTTGCCCACACTGTGGCTTTATCACCAATCTGGCCTATGATCCAGAATTGGCTGCCTATGCTCCCAATTACGAAGATCAGCAGAGCTTTTCCCCCACTTTCAATCAGTTCGCGCTGGATTTGGCGAATCATTTGGTTGAGCGATACGACCTACACCACAAGCAGATTGTCGAGATTGGCTGTAGTAAGGGTGATTTTTTGCTGCTGCTGTGCGAATTGGGCAACAATTACGGCATCGGTATCGATCCCAGTGCAGTTCCAGGGCGAGTTCAGAGTGCAGCGGCTGACCGGGTGCGCTTCTTTGCCGAATACTATTCCGAGCGCCACAGCGAATATGTGGGTGATTTGATTTGCTGTCGCCATACTTTAGAACATATTTATGATGTCTCTGACTTGTTGAAAACGGTCCGTCGTTCGATTGGTAATCGTCTGGACACAGCTATATTTTTTGAAATCCCCGATACGATTCGCATTCTCAAAGAACTGGCCTTTGAAGATATATATTACGAACATTGCTCCTACTTCACGCCAGGTTCCCTAGCGCGGCTGTTCCGTTCCTGTGGCTTTGAAGTAACAGATTTATACCGCGCCTATGCCGATCAATATCTGCTGATTGAGGCGCGTCCGGTGGCATCACCTTCTGATCTGATTCACCCGCAGGAAGAAACGTTGGAGCAACTGACCCAAGAGTTGCAGCATTTTCTCTATCGCATTCAAACCTATTTATCGAGCTGGAAACAGCACCTAAATCAACTCAAGCAACAAGGCAAGCGCGTAGTAATCTGGGGATCGGGGTCCAAGTGTGTTTCCTTCTTAACGACATTGGGCGCGACCGATCAGATTGAATACATTGTTGATATCAATCCCTATCGGCATGGCCGCTTCATTCCTGGTGTAGGTAAGGAAATCATGTCCCCTCAGTTCCTGCAAGCCTATCAGCCAGATCAGGTAATTGTGATGAACCCCATCTACTCTAACGAGATTCAGCAGATGCTCAACCAGATGAATGTTGCCACTGATGTTGTTCCTCTTAGCATTGACCAGAAATTTCAGAGCAGTATCTAGATCATTCAAACCAATCAAACAACAGCTATGACTTAGGCTAGATCCAAACTGGATCTAGCCTAAGTCATAGCTGTTGTTTGTCTGAACTGTTTAATCACTCTTCTATTCTGCTTTCAGATCGCTTTCAGATAGGTTTTAAATAGACATGATAAACAGTCGATCTAATTATTTAAACGATTTGTAGTGCAATCGACTCGCTTGCGGTGGGCAAGATGCTCACACTCCCTTGTTCGTTTAATTGGGTTGAATGACCTGCCTCCAGTTGGAACTAGAAAGGGGCAGGCAATACCTACCCCTCAGTGTTGCGATCCGAAGATCCTTCAAAGCGGAGGCTAGAATTGGCTGAACGAAGCCTGGGTTAAGTCATTCGCCTGTACGTTTCTCACAACTGCCAGCACCGTATCACCAACACCGATTGTTGTATGACGGCCGGATTGGGTGAGCGTAAGCTGACCGAAGGTTAAACCACGAGCCAATCCGATGGTATCGACGCCCACTTGGAAGTCGCGGATAGTATCTCTGCCTCTGCTCACCGCTAAGACAAAGACATCACGTCCAGGACCACCCACAAGGATGTCGCTGCCGCCACCGCCAACCAGAATGTCATCACCATTACCACCAAACAATCGGTCATTGCCAGCATTTCCAAACAGTTGGTCATCGCCGCCAAAGCCGCTAATCACATCATTCCCCTTCAATCCAGTGATGATGTCATCGCTATCAGTACCCCTGAGCACATCCCGTCCACGACTTCCAGTTCGGACAGTAGGTGGAGCTTTTGTGGCTTGAATGTTACCTCCGAGTGGAGTAGAGTTATCTGCTAGATCTGCTGCTGGATCCGCAATCGGTGAAGCCCCACCTGAATTTGGTTGGTCGTCGCCCTGGGTGGGGCCACCGGAAAGAGGTGGCTGATCAGGAGGCTGCTGACCATCATCTGGTGAACCGCCGGTTGCATCATCAGGTGGATTAGGATTATCCATGTCGCCATCGGTTGCATCATCAGGCGGATTAGGATTGTCTATGCCTCCGCCCGTTGCATCATCAGGTGGATTATCGGGTGAGTTGCCGGAGTCAGAATCGCTGTCAATAGGTGTTGGGTCAGGATCTGAGCCATCTGGATCGGTATCAGAAATAGGTTCGTCGTCAGTGCCGGGTGGGTCAGTATCTGGATCGCTGCCTACGTCATCACCACCATCTGATGAATTATCACCAGAATCGCTTCCAGAAGTATCTACTGCAACGGGCTGTGTATTAGGATTACCCGTTCCGGTATTGTCCTCTGGTGGAGGATTACCGCTGCTAGAAGTACCAGTATCATCTGGAGGATTATCGGTTGGCGATTCATTAGATGGTTCGTTCGATGGTCCACCGGGTTGATAGTAGTTACCAGGCTGATAGTACCGACTTGGATCAATCAGCTCAGGAGGAACACCAAGCCCCACCAAGACTTGCTGCGCCAAGAGCAGTAGCGCTACCTGAGGATTTGCAACATTAGTAACCGTACCGCTCGGTAAACCGAGTTGGGTTTCTAATAAGCCGAGGCTGGCTTCTGCGGTATTGAGGGACAGGCTTCCTGGCGGTAACCCAAGTTGATTCGCCAGTAGCTCTAGAGCCGTCTGCAATGGATCAGGGCTATTGATGATGGCCGAGAGCAGTGCTGGATTGAGTCCACCAGAGGGAGTGCCGCCACCTGGAGATGGCTGTGGGTTACCAGAACCATTCGTGCCAGTTGGGGAACCAGGAGAACCGTTTGAATCAGAAACTGGCTGTGACCCATTGCTGCCCGGATCTGTAGAGGAATTTCCGCCAGGTGTTCCGGTTCCACCTACAGGACCACCCGAAGTACCGCTACCTCCAGGGATATCATTAGCGCTACCAGATTGACCATTAGAAGCACTGCCACTATCGGTGCTTCCAGTATCGGTATTGCCGGTGTTAGTACTTCCGCCTCCAGTAGACCCATTGCCGCTGGAGCTGCCCCCTGTTTGACCACCAGGCTGGTAGTAAGTGTCGGGGTTAAGTATATCGGGTGAAATTCCCAGAGTTGTCAATACCTGCTGAGCTACGAAAACCAAAGCTGCTTGCGGATCTGGTATGTTGCTTGCTGTACCCGGTAGTAAACCAAGCGGTGCTTCTAGTAGGGCCAGACTAGCCTGAGCGTTTTCCAAGGACAAACTGCCTGGGGGTAAACCGAGCTGATTGGCTAGGACTTCCAGTCCCGCCTGTAACGGGTTAGGACTATTGATAATGGCTGCGATCAAATCAGGATTTCCAGAGGTGTCACCAGATGCTGTACCGTTGGAGCCAGTAGCGCCGGTTGTACCCGTTGAACCGCCGGTTGAACCGCCTGTTGAACCACCTGTTGAACCACCTGTTGAACCACCTGTTGAACCCGTTGAACCACTTCCAGTTGAACCACCCGTTGAACCCGTGGAGCCTCCGGTGGAGCCAGAGGTATTCCCTGTAGAACCACCGCTGTTGGAACTACCTGTGGAGCCAGTGTTGCCAGATCCGGTAGTACCAGACCCCGAAGAGCCATTACCCGGATTGGAATTATCTACTACTGGCGGTGGTGGAGCAGGCAGGTTCTTCAGATTCTCGGATAGGGAGGGAATGCCTTCTAAGATGCTTACTGATCCTCGAGGCGTCATATCATCCGAGGAAGGCGACGTGTTGTTAGCTGCAAATTGCAAATCGATCAGCGCGGCAGAAGCACCGGTACCAGCCAAAGCTTGCTGAGCCAAAAAGACTAACGTGGCTTGGGGATTGCTGCTAAATGCAGCAACTGTACCCGCCGGTAATCCGAGTTGCGATTCAATTAGGGCAATACCAGCTTGGGGATTTTCTAGAGAAATGGTTCCAGGCGGTAATCCTAATTGAGTGGTAAGTAATCCTAATCCTGCCTCGAGTGGATTTGGGCTACTCAGCAGAACCGCTACAGCGTTGGCAAATGCAGCAAAATCAGCCGCGGAGTTGTTTGCTGTACCTGCTCCGGTTGTACCTGTGGGGGCACTTCCTGTCCCTGTTGGGGTTTCCGTTGGCGTAGTACCATCACTAGTTTGGCTACCAGATCCTTGAGGAACCCCTGTGGTAGCACCTGTGGTATCTGTGGCACCGGCGGCACCAGCGGCAGCAGAACTGCCGCCCGTTGGCGCAGCTTGCAATTTGGCCGACAGTGGCTGCAACGCTTGAGCAAGTTCTAAATACTCCTGAGGCGTCAGAGTCGGATTCGATAAGCTGCTGGCAGGAACACCAACCGCCTTCAAGGTTTCATTCGCAATTATCGTCAGGGCGGCTTGTGGGTTGCTCACTTGGCTCATGGAACCAGCAGGCAGCCCAGCCTGTGTTTCTAATAGGGCCAAGCTTGCTTGAGCGTTACTGAGCGACAGACTGCCGGGCGGTAATCCAACTTGCGCTCCTACGATGTCTAAACCACCCTGTAGTGGATCGGGGCTGCTCATCAGGGCAGTAGCCAAACCTGCCGTTGGATTGGCCACGGTTTGTCCTGAATTAGTGGCTCCGCTCGTTACTGTTTCAGTCCCGGTTCCCGTTGCTGAAGCCAACGCCGTACCGGATGTGCTGCTTGTAGTCGGGCTTGCTGCTGGGGTTGGAGTAGTTGAGTCGGTGGTTGCAGAACCGGTCGTGGCTGAACCAGTTGCAGCTGTAGTGGTTCCTGTTGTTGCCGTACCTGTAGCTGTACCTGTTGCCGTACCTGTAGCTGTACCTGTACCTGTAGCTGTTGTTGTCTCCGTACTTGCGGTTGAACTAGATCCTACGGGCGTTGCCACGCTTCCGGTGGTTGTGGCCGTAGCAGAACTAGCTGCTGTTGTACCTCCTGTGCTAGCCGTCGTGGTTCCAGTGGTTGGGGAGCCTGTTCCAGCTCCTGAAGCATTGCCCAAAACTGAACTTGCCCCCGTTAGCATAGAGCCAATGATGGCGGTGCCAGCACTCGATCCGGTGTACCCTGCCATTGCGTTCAGGTAAGACTGAGTTCCGGATGCAGAGAGCGCTGAGGTGGTAGGACTGGAGGGGGCAACGTAGGTATTAGCAGCTTGTAGGAGTCCTTGGGGAGTACCCAAACCAGCAGCATTGTTTTGTGTGCCTCCTCCTAGACCAAGCAAGAACGCACTCAGATCGGTAGAGCCACCCATCACTTCCCGCAGCGTCGCAGTCCTGTAGGTGGTAGAAGTATGATTACCACCACTGAAGAGGCCAGTACCGACGGTTTGCATCACCGCTACCCAAGTCAGTACCTCATCCATCAGGCTAGAAGCCAGAAGGCTGTTGACGCTGGGAGCATCTGTAGTTGACTGCACAACTGCTACGGTTGAAGTACTGGTGGTTAAGGCCGCCGTACCGGGACCCGTTGCAGTACCCGTTGCCGCAGGAATCGGGCTAGCCGTAGTTGCTGGGTTAGCTGCTGCCGTTGCTGCACTAGTGGTTGCACTAGTGGTTGCATTTGTTGTTGCATTTGTTGTTGCGCCTGTAGCTGCACCTGTAGCTGCGCTTGCTGCCGCCGTTGTTGCAGCAGGCTGCGTTGTACTTGTGGCTGCTGCGCTTGCTGCCGTAGCTGCATTGCCTGTAGGCGCTGCCGTTGTTGCCGTTGCAGCAGGTACAGGATTGGGTGTGCTAAGCGCAATGGTGGCTCTAGCATCAACATTTCCCTCCCCGTGGGCTGCAAATCCCTGCGGTGTAAAGCTCATCGTACCAGCACCAACTGCCTGAACGTTAGCATCAACGCCCAAGACAGTACCGTTCACATTGGTTAGGATTTGGGTGCCTGTATCTGCGGCTCCTGCACCGGCTGCATTCATGCCCGTTGGATCGAGGCTAAAGGTTCCAGCTCCAAGGGCTTTGAGGCTAGAACTCGATGCACCACTAGTGTCTAGCCCCATGAAGCCTGTTTCAGTAGCACCAGAACCGGCTGCGTGAATCCCAGTACCGGTTGCGCTAAACAAACCAGTCCCTAGTGTCTTCAAACTAGAGGACATCACCACAATTCCATTCGAGAACATACTGGTCTGGGTCTCAGTAGCACCAGAACCGGCTGCATTTAGTGACGTAGTGGTCATGCTAAAGCTGCCTACACCAACGGACTTTAGGCTGGCATCCATCACCAAGTTGCCTAAGCCATCGTAGAGTTTCGAGCTGGTTTCCGTAGCACCAGAACCCGCCCCCTTCATGGTGTCGCCATTGATGGTAAAGGCACCAGCCCCTAGCGATTTCAACCAAGAGTCAATTACCAGAGCACCATTCAACGTGAACGCCTGAATATTGGCAGTAACAGTCAGATTCCCTTGAGAAGCCAGGGTAGGTTGCCCATTAGAGGTCTGTTGAGGGACGGGTTGAGATAGAGCAGTTGTGATCGCAGGCAAATTTGTTTGAATGCCCTGGGCTGCCGTGCTGCCTGTTGAGCCAGTTGTTGAACCTGTCGGCGTTTCTGCTGCCCCTGCTGCTACGGTTGTGGCAGTCGTGGCGGTTGTTACAGCAGTCGTCGTTACGGCAGTTGTTCCGCTCGTTGGTGTTGCAATTTCTGTAGCTGAAGATGCCGCAGTTGGAGTTAAACTGTTGTCTGTTTGGGTTACAGCGGCTGTAGTTCCCGATGCTGTAGTTCCGGCAGCAGTTGAGGCAGCAGCAGTTCCTCCAGTTACAGCTGTGCTTCCGGCAGCAGTTGAGGCAGCACCACCACTCGTCGTTCCGGTTGTAGCAGTGGCTGTAGCAGCTGTTCCTCCCGGCACCGTAGTGCTCTGCGGTGTGGCAGACGAGAGCGGTGCTGGAAGTGGCGATGGCAGCGGTGTTGGAATTAGGGATTTAACAATGTCATCAATAATCCTGGAGGTAGAAGCCGTCGTTGCTGAATCAACAGCCGTGCTGGCAATCGCAATCGGATTATTGGAGCCATTGACGAATACACCAGCCGCCGGTCCGTTTCCAGTATCAATCACGCCAACTGTGGCATTGGTCAACGAGGGTAAGCCCGCACTACCAAATAGGCTCTCACTCGGCACGAAATTGCTGGTCGGAGCAGATGGAGTAGAGGTAACTGTGGTGGCAGTGGTTGCACTAGAAACGGTACTAGCCGTAGTGGGCGTAGGGCTGACTGTAGGACGAACGACTGCTGTAGTGGTACTGGAGGTGGTGCTAGAAACAATCGCTGTACTAGTAGTGCCAGTTTCAGGATTGGAAGTTGCACTCTGAGTGCTCGCTACCGTACTCGCCACTGTTGCCGTACTAGCTGTACCCGCCGTTGGGCTAGTGGACGTTGTGCTTGTGCTAGAGACGGTGCTCGCCACTGTTGCTGTGCTGGCTCCTGCTACAGGGCTGGGTACCGGAGCAGGTACAGGCGTAGAATTGTAGACAAAAACGCTGGTGGCTAAGCCTTTGCTGGCATCAACCGCAACCGCCCCTGCCGCATTCGTAGTGCCGTCATTGTAGGTTACTACAGCTGCACCTAGGCCCTTTGATTCTTCTACTGCCTTAGCCCCCGCCGCACTGTGGGTACTGGTGTTGTCTACTACTACATTGGCCTGCAAACCTGGAACCGCACTAGAACTAGCCTGCATGTCTGGTGCTGGTACGGGCAGGGGAGTGGCGGAGCTAGTTGATGTAGCTGTGGTAGTTGTAGCTGCTGTAGCGGCGCTGGCGGTACCTGTGCTTGTAGTACTGGCACTGGACGCCGTGCTGCCCCCCGTCGGAACAGCAACAACCGCGGCTGAAGCATCTGCACTGGCAACTGGTGTACTTCCAGTGGAACCTCCAGTTGTTGCACTAGCTACTGTACCGGTTGGTGTAGCAATCTCGACGCTGTTCGCACCAGAACCGATGGGATCAGAGCTAGTGGGGCTAGAACTAGTAGAACTAGAACTGGTGGAGCCAGAACTAGCAGTGGCAGTGGAGGTGGTTGTACCGGCAGTTGATGCACTGGCAGCTGATGTACTACTAGTTGGTTCATTAGTGGCTGGTGCACTACTAATTGGTGCACTAGTAGTTGGTGCACTCGCAGTTGTTACAGTAGCCGTGGTTGCATCAGCTGTTGCGACAATGGGCGTCGCCGGAGTTGCGGCAGTCGTAGTTGCAGCAGTCGTAGTTGCAGCAGTCGTAGTTGCAGCAGTCGTGGATGCCGTGGTTGCAGAGGTTGTAGACGTGGTGCTCGGAGCAACAGTACTCGTTGTTGAGGGATCAATTGATGTATTAGAACTCACAGGCGGCGAATTTAGCTGAGAGGACAAAGTGGAATCTGCTGCGGGGGCGGGAGCAGAAATTTGGTTCGTTTGAGCTGAACCTACAGCGGTGCTAGTACCAGTCGAATTAGAATTAACCGCGGTCGTGGTTACAGCAGTTGTATTAGTGGTGGAATTACTCTGGGGCTGAGTTTCTGATGCACTGGAACTTGTCGGAGGCGAGTTTGAATCAGCAGAGGATTGTGGATCAACAGATGTTAAAACCGTCATAAAGAGTGCTCCAAAAAATCAGCGATCACAGCAAGACAGCTTGCAGAAGACCCTGAAAAGCGGATGATCACCCTTGTATAAAATTCGTTCTCAGAGGAATCAACCTCGGTATCTGGTTTAATGTCACAAGAAAACTAGCATTTCACTGCCTTCAAACTTGAACAGTGAAACGTCTAACTTTTCTATGCAATGCAAAAGTTGATGCATGCTCCCTGAAGCGTTTCCTCATGGGTAATGGGATTCTTACGTATCAAGTTGCCACACAAACCCAGATTGTACGTAGAAGCATGTACAAAATTTATCGATATTTCACAGTCATACGGAAAGTGTAAGCTCAGAGTAAACCTTGTTACGCTTCGATAGCCGTTTGTTAGGTCATCAATAGCAAGGGCTAATTAAATTACTGTAAATTTTACTTTGTAGGCACATAAATCACAGGCTAGTTCAAAGCGGTACATGAATCTGAGAATGGATTTATATAAAATTTGTGTAAAGCTGCTGGACTTTGCGTAAATCTGTTGAATAAGCTGTTTCCTAAATGACCAATTTTCGGTCGATTCCCTATACTTAGGGTGATAGCTCTCAGGTCTGTGCATTTAGGGGTGTGGATTGAAGGTGGTTTGACCATTGGCTCGCTGTCAGCTTGAGTTCTGCTCGATGTTGTTTGTATACAGCCTTTTTCAGTCTAGTGAAGTACGAAAAACGGGGTGCAGAGGCAGTGCTCCTGCGTGGAGGCGAAGCCTCTACACCCCGGTAGACAAATAGATAAGCACTGTTGCTCGGAAGTTGCTCGGAAAGCAGTTGAAAGCGATTCATAGACCTTGTACCACTACCAAATTACTGTGACAGCCAATGCTTAAAGGTAAATTTGTGATTTCCCTATCGGCTAGCGAGCGACAAATATTACGACGAATTATTGCGGATGATGACACTTCTATTCGTGAAGTAAAAGTTGCTCGTATTCTGCTGAGGTCAGATATCAATAACCGTGGTAGACGCTGGACGGATCGGACACTCGGTGAAGTATTTGACGTTACCCCTACTTTCATCAAACGAGTGAAAAAGCGATTCGTTGAGGATGGCCTAGAATCTACTTTCAGGCGTAAGACACTGGTAAAACAGAATGTACTTGACATTCAAGATACACCAGATCAAAATAATCTCGTTGATTTTGGTGTTAATCAGGTGTCTATAGATTCAGATACTTTAGCGTCCATCACCTATTCAGGTGGATCGGTCAGCGTTGTTTCCAAAGGCGCAACTGTTAATTTTCAAGGTGGTAGTGTCAGCGTTACCTCTGACGGTGCTGAAGTTAAATATCCGGGTGGTAGCGTCAGCATTACGTCTGATGGAGTCACAATTACTGATTCCGATGGCCGTACTCAGATTGTAAGTGGTGATGTCACCTTAAATTTCCCTAGTGGTAGTATCGACATTACCGAGAGTGGCGCGGTGGTTGCTTTTAATGATGGCAGGATTGAAGTCACTCTAAATAACGCTGAAATCAAATATCCAGGAGGCGGTGTCAGTCTTACACCCGATGGAATTACTATTACCTATCCTGATGGTAGTACTCAAATTCTCTCTGAGGATGCGGCAATTAACTTTCCAGGTGGTAACGTCAGTGTTACACAAGCAGGGGTTGTAGTCAATTTTCAAGGAGGAGGCATCAACGTTACGAGTGATAGTGGAACGATTACGTTTCCAGGCGGTGGGGTAAACGTTACACCCGATGGCGTGAATGTGGATTTTTCAGGTGGTGGTGTTAGTATTACACCCGATGGCGTGAATGTGGATTTTTCAGGTGGTGGTCTTAGTATCACACCGGCTGACGGCGTGATTAGCTATCCTGGCGGTTCGGTCAATATTACACCTCAGGAGGGGGAAATCAAGTTTCCTGGCGGTAATGTCAGCTATACGGTGGGCGACGGCTTCTCGATTAGCTATCCTGGCGGTGGTGTCACTATTACATCAGATGGAGGCGTTGTAAAATACCCGACCGGTTCCGTTAGCTTTGGTCCGAGCGGTGTATCGACAAACTTCAATGGTATTTTCGGCAGCTTTTTTAATGTCTAATCCTGTTTGCAATGGACGTTGATCAGAAATTTGAGCAAAGATCCAAGATTAGAATTTTTTAGTTTTCCTGAAGGCGTTAAGCAGCGTCTTGTCGTCACACTCCATACCATACTTGAGCTAGGGACTGTTACACCTAGCTTTTTTTGGGTTACATAATTAAAATCTACATCACTTGCTCGAACGACTACTCAAGATGACTCAATCGAATTACCAACCCGCTCAATTTTCCCAATCGCTCGATACTGTCTCACCCACTTGGAAGATTAAATTGCTCTACGATGGGCAATGCCCTCTTTGCCTACGGGAAGTAAATTTCTTGAGGAAACGAGATGCAGGCCGTGGGTTAGTAGCGTTTGTTGATATTACAGATGATAATTTCGACTCGACCACCCATGGTGATGTCAGTTTTGAAGCCGCAATGGGGCGAATTCATGCAATTTTGCCTGATGGAACAGTCATCAAAAATGTTGAAGTATTTCGCCAAGTCTACGAGGTGTTGGGCATGGGATGGGTCTATGCAGCAACTAAATTACCTCTGATTGGTGCGATTGCTGATGTACTGTACGGCATCTGGGCAAAATGGCGATTGGCCCTCACCGGGCGCCCAGACCTAGGAACCCTAGTTGCTCAGCGGCAGCAACGTCTGCAAACCTGCTCACAAAGTCGCTGCCGTTTACCTAACGTGGATGCAAACAGCAACTAGTAGGATGCAGTTAGAGGTAATAGAAAATACATTTTTGAAAAATTGATTGTAAACAGTAAACTCCCCGAAGTATTCAGTTAGAAAATAGCCAGAATTTCTCAATTCAACTACTGCTAACACTAGGAAAATAGTGTATAACAGCTGATTACACTAGACTACGGTAGTCAGGATTGGCACTTCCCAACTCGCTGCTGCAATATTAATTGTGCTGAAAAAGAGAGTGGTAGTAGCGGCCCAAAATCGCAAAATGGGAAACTGAGGGAATGACGGCTTTTACCACCTCCCTCATCTCCCTCATCTCCTTTAAGTTTCCATCTATTCAGTTATTTTGAACTCGACAGTGCCCCCACGCATAGCTAGGCTACAGCTTGAGGCTGAGCAGACTGCTGTACTTCACCAGGAATAATTGCCTGACGAGTTTTGAGATTGAACCGGTAGCCGTGGGGAAGAATATGCAGTCTGACACCGCAAACAGCTAACGCTTCGCCCTTAAGCAAACCTTGCAGATTGTTATGAGTAGCTTCCGATTCATCAACCACGGTAACAGCGCTCTGACCTACGACTTCAAATTCATCACCATCTACAATCACTGCTGTGTTCTCGTCGATTCCAATTCCCAAAATCGCAGGTTGCTGAACTAGCGCCGCAATCAACCGACCCAAACGCCCCCGTTGGGCAAAGTGTTGATCTACCGCGATACCAGGGAGAAATCCCATTCCTGGACCCATGTCAACTATATCAACCCGGGGATTCGTAGCAGAATCCCCCTCAATGATCATCGTATCCGGCATCATGGCTGCTCCAGCGCTGGTACCGCCGATCACTGCACCTTGGGTATGCCGCTCTCGAATTGCCTTATCGACACGAGTTCCTTTAATCAATTCAATAATCCGAGCCTGATCACCGCCGGTAAAAAAGATACCGGTTGCCTGCATAACTTTGTCTACCGCTTCCTGTCTATCAGCATCTTCTGCATATTCAGTATCAATTACCTGTACATCTTCTGCGCCAATTTTTTCAAAAACACGAATATAATCATCACCCACTTCTCGTGGCATACTAGTGGCAGCTGTTAAGACTACAATATGGGCCTGCACCCCACCTGCCCGACGCACGAATTCCCGCAGTACAACGCAATCGCCTTCTCGGTCTTCTGCACCGCCAATAATAACTAAGGGGCCTCGCTTTTGCTCAGATGCCATATCGGCTCCTCCGAAACTGTATTTGAAATAACATAATCGTCTACTCTAAGCCTTGGCATAGAACTGGGACATCACCACGAGGGTAGAGCTTACTCCGCCCCTCAATGACACGAAACTTAAAGAAAGGGTATGATACGCTATCTGCGATCAGGCTGGGTCAGAGGAGAAAGGTATGGTACTGCGCGTTGGAGTATTGTTCGGTGGCTGTTCAAGCGAGCACGAGGTTTCAATTTGCTCTGCCCAAGCGATTACTCAAGCATTTCTGGACGCTGCCAATCAAGGCAAATATGAGGTAGTTCCTTTCTATATTCAAAAAAATGGGCTATGGCAGACGGGGAAATTGGCGCAAACGGTCCTAGAATCGGGAGTGCCGGCTGATAAAGCTGCGAGAGACGCATCGCTTTGGATGTTTCCCGCAGAGGTGACGCAGGTTGACGTCTGGTTTCCCGTTCTGCATGGTCCCAATGGTGAAGACGGTACTATTCAGGGGTTGCTGAAGCTGATGCAGGTACCATTCGTGGGCTGCGGTGTTTTGGCCTCGGCGATTGGGATGGACAAACTGGCTATGAAAACAGGGTTTGCCCAAGCTGGACTGCCCCAAGTTAAGTACCTTGCCGTCAGTCGCAGCGAAGTCTGGTCCAATCCCTGTGTGTTTCCCAAGCTCTGTGACCAAATTGAGGCCACCCTTGGCTATCCCTGTTTTATCAAACCAGCAAATCTCGGCTCATCTGTAGGTATTGCTAAAGTACGCACCCGCTCAGAATTGGAAGCAGCTCTAGATAACGCGGCAAGCTACGACCGGCGACTGATCGTAGAAGCAGGGGTAATTGCCCGTGAGGTGGAATGTGCGGTGTTGGGTAACGACCAACCCAAAGCTTCTGTGGTAGGTGAAATTACCTTCGACAGCGATTTTTACGATTACGAAACAAAATATACGGCAGGTAAAGCAGATTTGCAGATTCCAGCGGCGCTACCGACTGAAATTAGCAGCCGCATTCGAGAAATGGCGGTACAGGCCTTCAAAGCTATTGATGGTGCCGGTATTGCTCGTGTAGATTTCTTCTATGTCGAAGCGACTGGAGAAATTTTGCTGAACGAGATCAATACAATGCCCGGTTTTACAGCAACCAGCATGTATCCCCAACTTTGGGCAGCCAGCGGCCTGTCATTTCCCGCTTTGGTCGATCAGCTGGTGCAATTGGCTCAGGAACGGCGCTAACCCAGCAAATTAGAAGCCTAGCAAATCAGGCTAACCATCGTTCTTCCTGACCGTACTGGTCACATGCTTGGGAAGAGCGTAGAATGATATTGACCAAAAAATTTGTGTGTGAGCGAGTAGCTTGCAGAAAGCGGCCTGGGAGACGGTCTTGGGAGATAGCCTGGGAAACTTTACAGCAGCTTTTTGTAGTTCTTTGTGTCTTCAACAGCTTCTCTAGGGAAGGCTTAGAGAGCATAATCCCAAAATATTTAGCTTTATTTGCTTTTTATGAAGGTCTAGCCTATGAGCAGGCAGCAAACTGTTCGCAGCCGAGCACGGCAGCCAATCCGACCTTCGCAGGACACCTTCAAATCAGGCATTCCTGCCAAATTGAGTCGGCAGTCCCCGCTTCAGTTTATTTTTCTGCTTCTGCAAGGCTACATACCGTTATTATGGCTAGCTGCTTTCGCGATCCTCATTGGCAGCACAACCGCAGCAGTAATATCGATTATGGATCCTGATGCTTCAGTGAAGTACAGCAATCAGCAGCATCCTGCACTTGCTTCAGTAGATTCTCAACTGCCATCTCCTCAAACAGATCTACCGGCAGATCTACCGGAGCCGTCTACGCAGCAACTACCTGTGATTCAGCCGAGTCCGGCGTCTGCATCGAACGCAGAAGCGGAGGCACAGGTCAATTCGTCTCAGGCTCAAACCGCTTCAAAGCAGGCATTTAAACCCCGTCAAGCTGCTGATTCGGCGTCTCCCTTTTCTGCTGGAGGGGCTATCCTGTTGAGCTGTGCAGCGGGGTGCTTCCTCTTGTCCCAATGGTTAAAGCCTGATTCGGCAGTTAAGGCAGCCAAGACTAGACGTTTGCGGTCTAAAAAACTGCCTCAAGCGCGTAGCCAAGCATCCAATCTGCCGCAAACTATTCCACAACCTCAGCCCATGACTCCGGCTCCATCAAAGGCAGAGTTGCTGCTCCCACCTTTACAGCCTGTAGCCCAACCGTCCTTCACACTATCCGAGCCACTGTCCAGCACTCGTCAGTCTGAACAAACACACCAATCCAAGGCCGCCGAAATCAAAGCTACCGTGTTACCAGCGCATCAAAGCCATCCTTTGGATTGGGATGAACCCAGTTTGGCCGATAGTCTTGATTTACGCCAACGGCGTCCTTTATCGTACTGGCTTTGAGCTAGGTCGCTTCAGGCAATTTTCATTATTTTTGAGCATCTCCCTGCTTATCGTCACTAGGACTAGGGGAGGCGTTGTAGAGGGCATCTAAACGCTCACGAGCATCTTCGACCGTAATCGACCGCATCACCAGAAACGGCTCATTGACAATATTTCCCTGCTCATCCAACAGTTCGGGATGGGGAACTGAACGAATGCGTCCGTTTGTCAAACCCTGCGAATCAGAGCCGTCTGGTACAAAGCGGCCCCGATTTCCGTAGGAGCGCTGTGACTCCATGCCCAGCATCATTAAATTCCGGATTAAATTGCCAACCGCTAAAAATGCCAATATTGTGAAAGCAAGAATATAAAGCAAATGCAGCATAAGCTCTCCTCGAAACCGACAGCTTTAATCGAATAGATGGGAACCTAAACCGAACGACCGACGTAAACTATTGGTACTGAAATAATAACTTTATTTAACCATTCTCAGATCAACCAGAATCTGAAGACAGGATTACAACTCTTCCTCAAGCTTAATCTTTTCAAGGCTGGGATGAGTCAAATCGTTCCTGAATTGTAATATCAGGATTTTCTAAACGAAACTTCATCCCAACTTGCCAGCATTCGGTCACTAACTGGTGCCAAGGCACGAGGACTGAGGTTTCAACTCCAACCTGTCCTCCCGTTGTTCGGAACAGGAGTTGCGCCGTACTAACTTCTTGCTGCGCCTGCTTCACTCGCTCCAGCAACATAGTCTGCTGCTCTTCACCAAGAAAGTCAATGGTGTAATCCTCTAGGAGGATTCGCGCTCGTTTAAACCAATATTCAAAGTCTTCTAATAAAGGCTGCAATAGGGCTTTCAGCAGCTCAGGCTCAGGTAGATTAGAACCGGGATTAAACATTTAATGTAGAAATTTGTTGAAGCTAGAGTTTTACTAAAGCTAAGCTTAACGCACTTTACGTTTCTTAACAAATCTTGCAAACTTTTTCATTAAGCCTAGAGAACCTTTTTGTAGAGAAAATGTGGATAGAGTGCTTTGAGCTGCGGTTCTGTATCTAGTCTCGATAAGATAGAGGCTAGTAAAGTTTATTAAGTGGTAGTGTCTTCGTTTGCAATGGTTAAATCAGACGCATCTGTTGCAGAACAGCCTCAAAAAATTTATCTGCCGCGCACCAGTGAGTCAGAAACACTGAAGAAAATTCGCCACACCGCCTCCCATGTCATGGCAATGGCAGTGCAAAAGCTGTTTCCCAAAGCGCAGGTGACGATTGGACCATGGATTGAAAATGGGTTTTATTACGACTTTGATAGCCCCGATCCATTTACCGAAAAGGATCTCAAAGCTATCAAGAAGGAAATGACCAAAATCATTAACCGCAAGCTGCCGGTAATTCGCGAAGAGGTGAGCCGTGAAGAGGCTGAACGTCGCATCAAGGCCATTAAGGAACCCTATAAGCTGGAAATTTTGGCTGATTTGCAAGAGCCAATTACGATCTATCACTTAGGCGACCAGTGGTGGGATCTCTGTGCTGGTCCCCATATGGAGAGTACGGCTGACCTCAATCCAGATGCCATTGATCTGGAAAGCGTTGCTGGAGCCTATTGGCGTGGAGATGAAACCAAGGCTCAACTTCAGCGCATTTACGGCACTGCTTGGGAAACTCCAGAGCAGCTCGCTGAATACAAGCGCCGCAAAGAGGAAGCGATTCGCCGTGATCACCGTCGATTAGGGAAGGAGCTAGGACTATTTGTTTTTTCCGATCAGGTCGGGCCGGGTCTGCCCCTCTGGACTCCAAAGGGTACAATACTGCGCTCGATTCTGGAGGACTATTTAAAGCAGGAGCAGGTTCAGCGCGGCTATCAGCAGGTGGTGACGCCCCACATCAGCCGGGTCGATTTATTCAAAACCTCTGGGCACTGGCAAAAGTACAAGGAAGATATGTTCCCACTCATGGCCGATGATGACGAGCTGCGAGCTGAGGAACAGGGCTTTGTGATGAAGCCGATGAACTGCCCGTTCCACATTCAAATTTACAAGAGCGAGCTGCGGTCTTATCGTGACCTGCCAATGCGTCTAGCTGAGTTTGGTACCGTATACCGCTATGAGCAGTCGGGCGAATTGGGTGGACTGACTCGGGTACGGGGCTTTACTCAAGACGATGCTCACCTGTTTGTCACTCCTGAACAGCTCGATGATGAGTTCTTAAAAGTGGTGGATCTGATCCAGACGGTGTTTAACTCGCTCCAGCTGAAGAACTTCAAAGCTCGTCTCAGCTTCCGTGACCCCAACTCCGATAAGTACATCGGTAGTGACGAAGCTTGGCAGAAAGCTGAAAGTGCAATTCGACGGGCAGTAGAAACGCTGGGTATGGATCACTTTGAAGGAATTGGGGAAGCAGCCTTCTATGGACCTAAGCTCGACTTCATGGTTCAGGATGCGCTGGAACGGGAATGGCAGCTCGGCACCGTCCAGGTAGACTACAACCTGCCAGAACGCTTTGATTTGGAATATGTCGCGGAAGACGGCTCCCGCCAACGCCCAGTCATGATCCACCGTGCTCCCTTTGGTTCATTGGAGCGGTTGATCGGTATCTTGATCGAAGAATACGCTGGTGACTTTCCGCTATGGCTAGCCCCAGTCCAAGTGCGTCTCTTACCTGTGACCGAAGAGGTGCTGGGCTTCTGCGATCAGGTGGCGGCCCAAATGCGGTCATTGGGGATTCGGGTCGAGGTCGATAAGAGCGGTGAGCGGCTAGGCAAGCTGATCCGCAATGCTGAGAAAGAAAAAATCCCAGTCATGGCGGTGGTAGGAGCCAAGGAAGCGGAATCTAACAGTCTCAGTATTCGCACCCGCGCGTCTGGAGAACTGGGCAGTCTTCCCGTTGCTGAAGTAGTTGACCGCCTGAAAACAGCAATTGCTGAATACGGCAATTTCTGAGGACAACTCCTAAAAAAGATCAGCTGAGAGGTGCGGTTATCTAATCTGCACCTCAAGCTAACCTTGGCCGATGCTCAGTTTAACTGGGTAGTCCGACTTCGCGGGTTTTGTCCACAGAGGCACAGTTTGAACCGCCGCTTTTTCAATTAATCGAGTTGTATCTAACGGCCGTGGGTTGGGCAAGGTGGGGCCGAAATCGACCGATCCAACCATCCGGTTGCTTGTTGGAGCCGGGCCAATGCTTCTTCTGGTTGGTCTTTGAGCAGATAGACTAGCGCCATCGCGGCCTGTTCACTCGCTCTAGCTTTACGGTTGGCTTTGAGCTGATGCCAATCATTCGGAGCAATCGCCAGACGAGCTGCTAAAGCCTGCGCCAATTCCTGGGTGGTCAACTCGGCGCAGGGATCGGTTTGCGATGTAGATAGATTGTCTGAGAATATCAGTTGGGTTTGGCTTGAATTGGGCATGGCAATATCGGGCATAGTAGTATCGAGGATAGCGAATCATGACTCTTTGTTCCTACTCTACTACGCCAATTCCATGCCGCCGCTATCAGATCATTCCGCTCCCAATCCAGAAGAGTTTGAGCAATCGCTACAGAATCTTGAGGAAGCTCTGCGAGCTTTAAAGCAGCGCTATGCCCAAGTCAAAGCCGATCAACAACGGCAGCAAGCACTCCGACAGCAGCTTAACCAAACTCAGCGAGCGTTAAACCGCAATCGCACCTCCAAAGCTTTACGCGCTGAACTGAAGCAAATCCGCCAACAGTTAGAAGAAGTTGAGCTTGCCCTCGAAAGTCAGCTTTTTTCCGGGAAGGAGCTGCGAGAAGGATTCTGGCAGGCGGTTCGCTTTGGTGGCATTGGTGTCGTGCTGGGATGGGTCCTGAAATCCTGTGCCGGTGGCAATTGACAGCAGCAAATTTGTGCCGTGAAAACAGGCGACGAAACCAACGAATTGCGGGAATAAATTGTGCGCTAGCCGCTAGCGAAACCCATCAAAATAGGTTAGGCTGCCGCTAGCATGTTTGCACATTCTTTCTCTTGAGCTTATTCCATGTTCATTTCGTTGATTGCGGACTATGGTATCGGAGATCCCGCCTTTGCGGAAGTGAAACAGCAATTGCTGTTGGGCATCCCTCAAGCCCAGATTCATGAACTCTCTGTGCCGCCCTTCAGTACCTTGGCTACTGGTTTCTGGATTGCGCAGCTAGGGTTGAATCCAGGTCCGGCAGAGCGTCTGATCTATCACAATTGCGCTCCTCGACAGGATGATCCAGAAGCTCGACGCAACAATGAGGGAGAAGGGTTGACCTATGCGCTCCTGACTAACGGCATCAAGGTGGTCGGTGTTAACGCTGGCTATACGCTTTCCTTTATCAAAAACTACGCCAAAGAAATCTATACAGTTAACGTCTCGCGTGGTGGTTCCCAGTTCCGCTCTCGGGATGTTTTTCCTCCAGCCGCCGCCGCTATTGCCCATAACGATTTGTCCCTGCTAGGTAATCCGATTGAACCGAGTCAGATCCCGGATGTGCCCCTCGACCGGATTGCCTGGATCGACGGCTACGGCAATATCAAAACCACGATTCCGGCGCATACGCTCAATTTGGAACCTGAAGCCAAAATTGTGATCCGAATCGGCGATATTGTCAGCGACGCTGTTTACTCCGACGGCAGTTTCCGAGTCTCTGAAGGTACACTCGCCTTTGCACCTGGCAGCTCCGGCTGGACAGGCACCGATGGCCAGCCCCTCCGCTGGATGGAGCTATTCCTTAGAGGGGGGAGCGCTTGGGCCAGGTTTGGGAAACCCAAAGTTAATCAAGCCATTACTCGCCTTAGTTGAGCGACCTCAATCGCAATTAAGCTGCCTTGGCCTCAGACTCTTTCATCAGTGGAAATCCTAGCTCTTCCCGCTGCTGTAGATAGAGTTGAGCGACTTGCCGTGCCAAGCTACGAATGCGACCAATATAGCGAGTTCGCTCGGTTACAGAGATCACACCTCTGGCGTCGAGCAAATTAAACGTGTGGGAACACTTCAAAACCTGGTCAAACGCGGGCAGAACCAGCTTTGCTTCCATCAATCGGTGAGCTTCACGCTCATAAATGCCAAACAGAGTAAACAGCGTTTCCGGATCAGAAGCCTCGAAATTATAGGTCGAGTTTTCAATCTCTGATTGTAGAAAAACATCACCGTAGGTGAACTTCTCGTTCCATTGGATGTCAAAAATCGCGTTGACTTCCTGGAGATACATCGTCAGCCGCTCCAGACCATAGGTAATCTCGATTGACACAGGGCGGCAATCAATTCCACCACACTGCTGAAAATAGGTGAATTGAGTGATCTCCATTCCATCTAGCCAGACTTCCCAGCCCACACCCCACGCACCTACAGCAGCGTCTTCCCAGTTATCTTCCACAAATCGAATATCGTGATCCTCTGGTTTGATACCCAACGCCTTCAGGGAATCTAAATAAACATCCAAAATATTTTCTGGCGACGGCTTAATCAGCACTTGATACTGATAGTAATGCTGCACCCGATTTGGATTTTCTCCATATCGACCGTCTGCTGGACGCCGACAAGGCTCCACATACGCCACTGACCAAGGTTCTGGACCCAGCGCTCGCAAAAATGTATGCGGACTTTTGGTACCAGCTCCCTTCTCTGTATCGTAGGGCTGAACAATCAAGCAGCCTCGGTCACTCCAAAACTGATTCAGCGTAGCAATCACCGACTGAAAATTCACGAGAACCCATCCTTTCAACACTGTTCTGGCTAATCAATTGTCGCTTAAATCCATCGCATTAGTGCCAAGAGGCAGATGGACTAGCTCCTAAGGTGCATCACTTAACTCAAACCTTGTGCTTCAGCAGCAAAACCGCCGCTGAGAAAGAGGAGCATTGCCAAACGACTGAATTACAGTACAGCTTCTCTCCCGAAGAGACGTTAGAGGTTCATCACGAGGCAACAGTTGCTTGAAATGACTCTTAGACTGATTAGTTGGAGCCCTTTAGAAGCAACTGTCCTGCATCACTCCCAATTCAGTAGAGGTCTGTGAGTCTTACTGGGTGGACTTTTCAAGGATTTCCAAAAAAATTTTTCCAAAAATGTTGACAGTTTTAGTGAAAAGTCGCTAGATTAATAAAGCGGTGAGGGGAGCGCGAGCGAGCGGACTCGAGAGAGGCGTCAGCGGAGCGCGAACCGAGCTGTCTCGAACCTGGAAAAGAGAATAGTTTGGAAGCCAGAATAGCACTATTATTCCGTCAAAGCAATAGGCTTGAGTAGAGATACTTGAGTCAATTTAAGATGAATCCGGGATAAGAAGAGGTCCTGGAGAATGAATCAAACACTCTAACAACATGGAGAGTTTGATCCTGGCTCAGGATGAACG
>KL662191.1:3127995-3141663 GCA_000733415.1 [Leptolyngbya] sp. JSC-1 | reverse complement strand
TAATGTACGAAGCTGAGGTGTACTAACAGACCGAGGGCTTGACCTCATTACATTGGTAAATTAAGTTCACTATGCAGCCTTCAGGGTTCAACCCAAATGATGCAATTAGCAACTAGTTGAACTCAACCGCTTTTCCTGGTGCCTATGGCGGTGTGGACCCACGCTCATCCATCCCGAACTGAGTGGTGAAACGCACCCGCGGCGAAGATAGTTGGAGGGCTGCCTCCCGCAAAAATAGCTCGGTGCCAGGTGATTCATAGAAAGGACTCCTTCTTAAGTGGGGAGTCCTTTTTGCATTCATACGCTTTTAGCAGCAAGACAAAATACTTTTTAATAGATGGCTCTGTTGATTTTTGGTTGAAGCAGGGCATGTTGAAAATAGAGACATAACCTAACCAAATCAGGGGGCATCTCTTATGTCAAGTGTTGGATTAAACAAGTGGATTGTTAGTGGCCATCTAGCAGCAGATGCGCAAATGAAAACAGTTGAGTTGCGCAATGGTGAGCAGGCACATCTAGCAGAGGCAACGTTGTATGTTCGGAAACCAAAAGATCGGAAGGAATCTTTTACAGTTAAGCTGACGATCTGGGAAAAATCCTACGCATGGCGAAAGTTACAGTACTTGAAAAAAGGATCAGTTGTGATCTGCACAGGTAGCATTGAGCCAAATCCGTACATTTCCAGTAATGGAAATGTACCTAGAGCTGGGTTAGAAATGACAGTTCTGGATGTTGATCTAGATATCGTTCGCGGCAATGAGAATGAAGATGAAGCAGGGAATGTTGATTCCACTGAGAGTGATACCCCTAAGAACGCTGAAGCTAGCGATGAAACAGCAGGAAACCCTTTTGCCTTGAATGCTTAAGATACGGGATAGTGCAAAAGAACAGGCTTAGAAAAACAGACTAACTCAAGACCGAAGTTAGCTGTCTTTTTACTGTGGTGGTTGAGCTGTTGTTTGATTAGCTTCTGCTTGCTCTGCTAGCTGTTGAGGGCTAACATTAATCAGCGGCAGTGTTCCTTCACCCGACATCACGGTTGGGAATTGGCCATTCCACTTCTCAATGGCTCGCTGCTGTAGGATTGCAGGGGTCAAAGTTTCTCGTAAGAGCCGTTGAGCTTCAGCCTGTCCTTTGGCACGGTTGATTTCGGCTTTAGCTTCCTGTTCAGCCTGTTGAGCTTTGAAAGCGGCCTGCTGAGCCTGTTGTTCGGCCACCTGTTTGGCTTCAATGGCCGCGTTGAACTCCGCTGAAAAGGCAAAGTTTACTAAGGATACATCATCGACGACGACACCATAGGGTTCTAGGCGCTTGGTCAAAGCATTGTCAATTTCATCCTTGAGCTTTACCCGTTCTTGCAAAATGTCTTTTACCGGCCGCTGGGCAATCGAAGCTTTTACTACCTCAGAAACCGCAGGATTAATAATGCCTGTGATGATGGCGTCCATGTCACCAACCTGCTGAAACACTTGATTTACTCTGGAAGGTTCGATGTGCCAGTTAACGGCAACGCTCGTGCTGACATCCTGTAAATCTTTAGAGGCTGCTGCCGCTTCTACGTCGGTTTTTTGGACTCGCACGCTCAGTCGTCTCACATTGGTTACTACGGGCAACACTGGATGGATTCCCTCATCTAAAACTTTGTCTTGCACTTTGCCGAAATACATGACCACGCCCCGCTCACCTGCACCTACAATTGTGAAAGGTCGGAGAAACAGGGCCAGTAACAGAAAGCCGATTCCGCCTACAAAGAGAAACGAAAGTGATCGAGATGGAGACTGTAGAGGTCTGGTATTCATATCAATTTCCTTCTGTACATAACTGAAGATGGCGTAGGGTTACCTGATGATTGAAGAGAGTTTCTACTGCTACTTTCCACTAGATCTACAGTGAAATAAGTTCAGTGTTGAACTCAGGTACGATCTCATTTGGCAATTCGGGTTGTTTTTTCTTTAGTCAGTTAATTTATGACGTTCAACAGTTAAGCCGGTAGTTTGTTGCAATTTCTTCTAGAAAGCAGTTATCTATGTCGCGCGACTGCCATTTTCTGGCATCAATTATAATCACCACAATCACGTTTTGCACCTCAGCTTCAGAGCAACATGTTCAGTAAAGTTGCAGCAATGTAGATTTCAAAATATGAATCAGGCGGATCAGTGTAGGGTTTTCTGAGTATCTGTTAGCGCCTATGCCTGTGAATGTGCAAATCGGCCGGTGTAGTTCTCAGTCTCGGCTTGACCTCCAAATGGATTTCACACATACTCTTAGCAAAACAGACGAGCAACCTATGCAAATTTTCTGTCGGGTTTTGATTTGATCAGAGCTTAATTTTGAATATGGCAGTGAGCAGAAGTTCCCTTGCGGCTTTAGTTTGGTGTATCGTTAAAGCCCTGCGTTGCTTTAATAGACGTATTGCCAATCAAGAGGCATGCAATTCTATTGAAAAAATTGATCCACGACAAATGAACGCGCAGCAGATTGATAGGGGTATGAAAAACACAATCATCACAATTGCAATGATTGGGCTAATCAAACCATGAGCTGAGTAAAACAGTAACGTGAGTGCTCGTCTTACCATCACAGTTACTGAGTAGCTCAGATACAGTCGATAGTAAGATCTACGAAGCTGTAAATTTTATTGAAACTGATGGTATCTTTCAATACTCAAACTACGGCTTCAATTTCGTGATTGTCTCTCGGTTGGTGCAATTGGTTTGAACCTTTATCCAATTACCCAATAGCCATTTCTGCGCCAGTACTGCTCCTGTAGGGCTTGGTTGAGCTGATTTTCAGAAATCAAGGATTTTTCTAGCAGCAGTTCGCCTAGTTTTTTAGAGCTACTGGGTTGTTGAGTTAGAGTTGTATGCAGTTGAGCCGCAGAAATCCAGCGATGTCGAATTAGAATCCAACCCAGTTTGGCAATAGATTCAGTGGTGGCGATAGGAGCAGCCTGTTTAGCAATTTGAGAAGTTTCTGCGCGGTGGGGGGCGTTGGAGCCAGTGCTAAGAGCAACCATAGTAGCGTTGTTTCATCATAGGGGCGGATGTATTAGTACTTCAATCCTGTCGTAGGCAAATTCTGAAATAAGCTCAGAATTGATCTCAGCTTTAAACTCAGGAACGCTCGCTAGGGCAGAATTGAGATATTCACAGCGTGGCGGTAGCCGTCGTGATCAAACCCATGGTGAATCTGGCATCTCTGCGTTCGGTTAAAGCATCCGAGGAAGGGCTAAAGCGGGTAGATCGCGCTCGGAAGCGGATGGGGTGGTCTAAAACCCGGTCCAAAACCTGGTGGTTGCAAGCCAATGTGTCCCAAGCCACGCTGCGGCGATTTTGGAAACAGCCCATTTCCATCGATGGGTTTATTTCAATTTGTAAAGCAGTTGGAATTGAAGACTGGCAAGAAATTGTCGATTGGTCAGCGTTAGAGGAGAATGGGGCGGAACTTGAAAGCAAAGCTGGTGAAGAACCTTTATTGCCTGCTATTGTCGGGGAATTTCCGGAAGGGCCAGTACCTGTCAACTCTGACTTTTACATTGATCGCGCTCCAATTGAAGCCCGTTGCTATGATGCGATTCTGCGTCCGGGGGCATTAATCCGGATCAAGTCGCCTCGCCACATGGGTAAAACGTCGCTGCTGTATCGGGTTTGTGACCGCGCGGAAAAACAAGGTTACCGAGTCGTGCGGCTCAATTTATCCAAAATTGATGCAACGGTTCTGAGCAATTTAGATCGGCTGCTGCGCTGGTTTTGTGCCTGCATTAGCTTGGAATTGAAATTAACAACCCAGCCCAAAGACATGTGGAATCTGGACCGGGGTAGCATTGTCAACTGCACCACGTTTATCCAGGAGCAAGTTTTAGAGCCGATTCAGCAGCCATTTGTGCTAGCGCTCGATGAGGTGGATTGGCTGTTTGATGCGTTGGCGGCAAGTCAGGGGTTCTTCTCGATGCTGCGGAGTTGGCACGAAGAAGCCAAAACCGTTGAGGTTTGGGAGAAGCTGCGCTTGGTTGTGGTGCATTCGACCGAAGATTATGGCCGTTTAGATTTGAATCACTCGCCGTTTAATGTCGGCTTACCGGTAGAACTACCCGAATTCACGGCCCAGCAGGTTGAAGATTTACTCAAGCGCTACGGTCTTGATTGGCATCAAAACTGGGTGCAGCGTCTGATGGCAACGGTGGGTGGGCATCCCTATCTGGTGCGGCTGGCGATCGACGAATTGGCTTGGCAAAAAGTAACGCTGACTCAACTGCTGCAAGAGGCTGCCACCGATGCCGGAATTTACACTGATCACCTGCGGCGTCATCTCAAGAAATTGCAAGAACGACCGGAGTTAGCCAGAGCATTCCGTCAAGTGGTTATGGCTCCCGAACCGCTACAGTTGGATACAATGCAAGCCTACAAGCTCTACAGTATGGGACTGGTGAAAAAAATAGGCGATCGGGTCGGCCCCCGCTGTCGGCTGTATCAGGAATATTTTCAGACACGGTTGGCTGGCGGATGTTGACGGGTCAGTAATTCGTCAGGAGATGATAGAATACTTCGCTAGTTTTGTTTGCGTCATCGTGATCCCAATGGCAGACTACAACGCCCAGCTTCGTGCTCTGATGCAGCCCATCGGGATGACTAGCTTTCGAGCATTGAGTCGAGCGGCAGGTGTGTCTAAATGGCAGGTTGAACTGCTGCGAACCGGGCGAGTAGCACAGATGCGAGTGGAGGTGCTGCTGAAGTTGGGGCAGGTGCTCCAGCTTTCTATCGATCAACTGGTTGAGCGTTTTTCAGGAACACCGATTGAGTTGAACGGTTCAGTTGTTAGCTCAACTGCTCAACTGGTACAAAATCAAGCATCTGATCGTCAATCCCAGCAATCCGAAGCGGCATTGCAACAATCCTTAGAGCAACTGCGACAGGAATATCAACGACTGCAAACCCAGCTAGCGCAACAGCGAACCACCCTAGAGCAAGAATTCCAGCAGGCAACGTTGCAGCGATTGGAATCTTGGCTATTACAGTTTCCTACAGCCGCCTATGCAGCCCAGCAAAAACCAGAGCTACCGGCTATAAAGCTGCTGCCCTTGATGCGCCCGATCGAGCAACTGCTGCAATCCTGGGGGATTGAAATGCTAGCGCCTGTGGGAGCCGAACTACCCTACAATCCGCAAGAACATCAGCTACTAGAGGGTACAGCCAATCCGGGCGATCTGGTGAAGGTGCGCAATCCGGGCTATCGGCAGGGCGACAAACTGCTCTATCGGGCTAAAGTTAGTCCGGTGCAGTGACGCGAGCTGAGTCAGAGTTGTTATTGCTGGGTTCCGGCTTTAATCCGGCTAGCAGGCGTTGGTAATCTTCGAAGTGCAGCACGACTTTCGACACCTGACCGTGGGTATCGGTGATCAGCTCCTGCACGTAGAGAAATTTGTCGGGTTCTAAGTTGAGCTGCCCCATCAGGCTGCTGTGGTTGAGCTGTCGCAGTTGGTGAGTCAGCATTTCAACCCCGTGGGCCATTTGCTTCACTTGTCGGGAAATGCGGTGCAGTCGCTTTTTCTTACTCATACCTCTCTCCGGCGGTAGTTGGTGATGGATTATTTTATCGTCAGTTGGGAGTCGGGAGGTGAGGGAGATACTGATTAGGGGCTAGGGGCGGGGGTGATGGTAGGAGCGGGGCTGGGAGTAGCAGGGGCTGGGCTGGGGGTGGCGGGGGCTGGGCTGGGGGTGGCGGGGCTGGGGGCATCTGCGGGTCTGCCGAGGATGGTGGGGCTGCCGGTATCGAAGACGCCAGCAATGCAAGCAATCATGTAGGTGGCTAGGGTGCCGACAAATAGGGCTTTCCAGGCTAAGGAGACAATTTCTTTGCGGCGGGTAGGAGCAAGGGCGCTGATACCTCCAACGAAAATGCCGACCGAGGCGAGATGGGCAAATCCTGAGAGGGCATAGCTGACGATCAGCAGGGCGCGGTCGGTCAGCACGCGAGTTTCAGCCGGGAGCTGGGTGAGAACTGCTAAATCCTGGTATGAGGGAACTTCGGTGAGAAACAACCGCTGCCCAATCAGCACGGACGATTGCCAGAGTTCGTTCCAGCTGAGGGAGACGCCAGTTAAAAGAGTCAAGGGGAGAAAGAGTGCTCCCAAAATGTTTTGTATGGTGACATAGCGAAAGAGTTGTCCGATTGGCTGCAAGAAACCAATGTTCGAATCGGCGAGATTGGCCAACGCTACAAAAAATTGATTGATTAGATACACCAGCCCCAGCACCGCAATCAGTACGGCGACAATCGAAGCAGCCATTTTTAGTCCGTCCCAAGCCCCGGCGACGGTAGCATCCATTGGGCTCAGGTGCTCTGCCTCGCCGTAGTTGCCTTCTGGGTCTAGCTGTGCAGCTCGCGTTTCATCAGGAATACCGGCGGCAGTCAAGGGAGTTTGTGTTTCTGGAATCAGGATTTTTGACAGCAGGAAGCAGGCCGGAATTGCCATAATTGACGCCGAGACCAGATGCCCCAAAATATTGGGAAACACAGGTCTGAGAAAGGCCGAGTAAAGCGCTAGCACCGAAGATGCTGTGGTGCCAAAACAGCAGGCTAAAATCGTGCACAGCTCACTGCGAGTCATTTTCGGCAAAAAGGGGCGGACCACAATTGCCGACTCGATGCCCACGAAAATATTAGATGCGCCGCTCAGGGATTCGGCTCCGCTTAGCCGCATGGTGCGATAGAAAATTTGGGCAAAAATCTTGGTAATGACTTGCAAAATTCCCAGGTTATATAGCAGCGCCACCAAGGCGGAAAAGAAAATCACCGTGGGTAGAGCGCGCAGGGCAAAAATGTAGCCCAATCGCACACCGCAATAGCCTGAAATCACCTCGCCTACTGTGCTGTTCGAACAAACTTCGCCCTGCACTAATGGAGCCAGCAAGAGGGTTTCCTCGCCAGGAGGTGGCACTAGAATTCCGCCAAAGATAAACCGCGCTCCGGCATCAGCGGCTTCAAACAAGACATTTAATAGAGTGCTAAATACTTGCAGCAAATCGCGCGTTCCCGGCACGATGAACACAAGCGCTCCCAGCACAAACTGCAACAACAGTCCGGCAATTACAACACGCCAGGGAAAATAGCGGGGATGACGATTTTCGGAAAATAACCAGGCAATCGCACACAACCCAAAAATGCCAAAAAAGGAGATGAGATTGAGAAAACTCATAAAAGCCACCTAAGCTGATGCAGAGTAGTCAAGGCCAACCGCGAAGCTTGTCGATGAAGCTTGTCGATGAAGCTAGGGCGCTAAACCGAATAGATCCATCAAATAAATTTACCTACAGAGAATAGCTAAAAATGTGGCCTTTTTATCGGCGAGTCGCAATCTAAAGTTGGGGGCTGAGTTTAAGGCTGTGGCCGAGGCGACCTCCTCGACCGGAAACTATGTGTAGGATAGTGAATGAACCCACTTCCCCTAAACAGCCTGCATGGACGCCTTTGCTCGCATTCCGCCCGACTGGACCGAAAAAGCAGTGCACGCGCAAGAATTCTGCTGTCCCACCTGTCGTGCCTCGACCGCTGCAGCGGAACAGGTTTGGATTAATCGGCGAGCACCGGTGTTTACCGAAGATCATCGGCGCAAATGGCAAGAATTTTACCAGTGCCAGTGTGGAACCGTTTGGTGGGCCTGGAGTAGCGACCGTCCGCCGACTACGCTAAAAAAGCCAGATACACCTGACCCGTTCGAACCGTTTCCGGGAGATTGGAGGTCAACCTGATGATTCGGTAAACCTACAGCACAACCTCCTGCCAGCAGTCCGGATGTCTGCTCCGCGTTTGATGCTCAATTTTGACCATCTGCTAAATTCTGCTGAGAATTCTCAGTTACTCATCATGATTTTAGATCAGTTAGCCGGAATATCACGCAGCTCGCTCTAAATAAAAGTATTAATCAAAACAAAAATTAGATTGTTTCAGGGTTTTCACTGATCCATCTAAATTCGTTATTTTAAGCATCACTTCAACAGCTATATCACCGTATAGAAGAAATTAACTGAAGTAATTTTTCATACTTTCCTGTTGGGCGTCCGTTGGTGCGAATAGGAAAATATATCCCCCATTTTTGCTGAATTCAATTGCCTGCCTGCGAGCTGCATCAGTGCTCCTTGCAAGAAAGTGCTTCGCACCTTGCATAGCAAGAACGGCATTCTGTTTGCTCCCAATCTGGAACAGACTGATTGCCCGCTTTCGCATGGCCAAAAACACTGCTGTTAACGATATTGCCGTCTATTTCGCATCAAGGATTAGCATCAATGGTTTTTGCAGAAGTTTCATTGGCAAGCGATCACGCAACTGTTTCCCTCGCTTCTCCCCTATCTTCCCTATCTTCCCTATCTTTCCCATCTCCCCTATCTACTCCGATACAGGCTGGCCTAAACAAACTCCAATCCCGCTCACTGGCAGGCTCAGATCTGTCGCGCGGTTCCCTGCGGGGACGGAGTTTGTCGGGTAATCGCCAGAATAATCTGCTGCTGGGACGAGCCGGTGCCGATATTGTCCGAGGGCGAGCTGGTGATGATGTACTCAAAGGGTTTGGCGGAAATGACCAACTGTTTGGGGAGCTAGGCGACGATTGGCTGCTGGGTGGTACGGGTAACGACTCACTGAGCGGTGGTTTGGGACGCAATACTCTGAATGGAGAAGCTGGACAGGATCAGCTCTTAGGTGGTAAAGATGCCGATCAGTTAGTGGGCGGCAGTGGGGATGATCGGCTGAACGGGCAGGGTGGCCGCGACAAGCTGACAGGCGGGACCGGACGCGATCGGTTTGTGTTAGCGGTGGGGGCAGCCCAGCTCAGGAATGCTGCCGAAATTACTGACTTTAGGGATGGGGAGGACTTCCTAGAGCTAACTACCCTGAAATTCGAGGATTTAGTAATTTTGCAAGGCACGGGTCAACAGGCTGGCAACACCTTGATTCAAAACAAACAGACTGGCGAATATTTGGCCATTCTGAAAAATATCCAGAGCAGCCAGATCGACATCCGCGATTTCTGGAACATGATGCCAACGCCAGTGGCTCCTGCTGCTAATCCCATGCCTAGCCCCATGCCTAGCCCCAGTCCTGTACCCCCGCCCAGTCCATCAAGCCCTGTAGTACCAACCATTCCAGCTATCGGCTCCTTCCAGTCTACGACAGTCAAATTTTTGCCAAACGACAGTGAAACCACGATCGCTGCTACGAGTGCCGCCCGCCTCCAGCTCGGTAGCCAGACTATTTACATTGGCACGCAACAAGTGACTTCTGATAACCAAAATCCAATTCTGGCTAGCTTCGATGCCAAAAATCCCAGCAACAACTGGGTCCGCACCGACTACGAAGTCACTGGTACCGATGGGCGCGGCTATGGCCTATTTTGGAGCGGAAGCCAACTCTATGCTGTATTCAGTGTTGATGGCACCCAAGGCACGCCTGCTGAAGATTTCCGGCGTGTCAGTGGCGATGCTACCCAATCGTGGCTGCGCAGTTATGGTGCAGGGGGTGGGGCCAAAGTCGCGGTGTTGACTCGCATCAATCCCGCCACCGGCGAACTCACCGACGCAGTTTACCTCTCCTCGATTCTGAGCAGCGGCAAGAGCAATAGCCTGGAAGTCAAGGGGCTGTCCCTCAACGCGGCGGGCAATCTAGTTGTCACCGCAGACTCCTATTTTGCCCCACGTCGCCCAGACGGTAAAGCCATGACCCAAACCGCACCCGGTAGTTCCCCCTTCGACTACACGCTAGAAATTACACCTGATCTAACGACGGTGATCAGTACCTCGGCGGTGGGGTGGAGTTAGGAGGTAGAAGCTACGCGGCCAGCCTCCGTCGCAGCAGATCTAGAATTGTGCAGATGCTAAACCAGCGGATCATCTCGCGTCCGCGCGTTTCGCCAAACAGGTAGCGATAGCTCTCGACCGAGCCATCCGGTGCGGCTAGGCCGAGGTAAACCAAGCCTACAGGCTTTGTATCGCTGCCGCCATCGGGTCCAGCAATGCCGGTAATGCTGAGACCCCAATTTGACTTCAATCGTTCCCTCACCCCTACGGCCATTTGCTGAGCGACGACATCGCTGACGGCTCCCTGCTGAGCCAAATCCTCTGGACTGACTCCCAACAGCTCTACCTTCACCTGGTTGTCATAGGAGATCACACCACCGCGAAAATAGGCCGAACTGCCGGAAACACGGGTGAGAAACTCGCCTAAGCCACCTCCGGTACAGGACTCTGCTACGGCCACGGTTTGGTTTGCCTGCTTGAGTAACGCGCCCACCACTGAGGCGAGGGTGTCATCATCGCTGCCGTAGTAATCTAGTCCGACAATTTCCTGGATCTGTTGAGCTACGGGTGCAATTAGCTGCGTTGCTTCGGCTTCGGTTTTGGCTTTGGCAGAAATCCGCAACCGCACCTCGCCCTTGCCCGCATAGGGAGCCACCGTGGGATTTGGCAGCGCCAACTGGGCAGATACCTTTTCGGCCAGCGTTGATTCCGCTATTCCCCAAAACCGGAGGGTGCGGCTGTAGATAACTGCTTCACCCCAACCCTGGTTGAGCAGAAAGGGCACGGCAGTTTCTCGCCACATCACCTGCATTTCGCTGGGTACGCCCGGAAACGTCAGGATGGTCAATCCGGGCCGCGGTTGCCAGATCATCCCAGGAGCGCTGCCGGTTGGGTTGGGTAATACCTCAGCTCCTTCTGGAATCAAAGCTTGCTTGCGGTTACTGGGTGACATCTGCCGACCTCGACGGGCAAACTTTTGAGCAATGTCTGCTAAAATCTCGGCCCGCTCAATCAAACGGGCTTGAAAAAAATCAGCCAGGGCTTCGGTGGTGAGATCGTCAGGTGTGGGACCCAAACCGCCCGTGAAAATTAGCAGTCGAGACCGTTCGCAGCCAATCGCCACTGCCTTTTGTAGCCGCAGAATGTTATCTCCGACCACGGTTTGGTAATAATGCGGAATCCCCAATCTGGCCAGCTCTTGCGCTAAAAACTGAGCGTTGGTGTTGAGGATTTCACCGAGCAGTAATTCTGTACCAACAGAGATGACTTCGGCTGCATTGGATTCACTCATGGCGTTCATAGAGGGCGAGCAGGTAGGGGAGTGGGGACGAAGGCAGAAATTGCCGATTGGTTTGCTGTTGGGCGCGGGTTGAGCCAAACTCAACAACAGCATCAACCAGGAAAAGTTAATGTTAGAAGATCTGAGGTAAAAACGCGCCTATTTTTGATGCTGTAGCCTGCGGCGATGCCCCTGTTATCCTTACCCTGTTATCCTTACCCTGTTATCCCTACCCTGTAGTTCGTGAGCCTCCCATGGATGCTAGAGCAGACCGCCCAAATTTCGCCCGCCAGCATCGCCTCTAATAGCTGTTGTAATTTGAGTGTGACTTGTGGATTCTAGTTGGATTCTATTGCTGTCTGGCTTGTTTCCTAACGCACCAACCGGCATAGCTCAGCAGTAAAGTTGCAGCGATGGCATAGGCCAATCCGCTTGGAATACCAGAAAAGGCTAGGGCCAACGTGCCAACCCATAGCGTCAGGGCGTAGATAAATAGAACCGTTAAGCGATGGGATAAACCTGCTTTCAGCAATCGATGATGCAGATGCCGCTTGTCGGCAATGAAAGGAGATTTGCCGTGGCGTAAGCGGTCCAAAATCACAGCAGACATGTCGAGCAAGGGCACCGCCAAAATTAGCATCGGCAGCAGCACCGCTACGGTTGTGACGCTCTTGACTAAACCAACTACGCCGACTCCTGCCAGGGTGAAGCCCATAAAATAAGCGCCACCATCGCCCATGAAAATTTGCGCCGGATTGAAGTTGTAACGCAAAAAGCCAAATGCTGCCCCGGCCAGAGCGGCGACAATCAGCGCTGCCGCCGGTTGATTCATAAACAGACAAACAATCAGCATCACAACGGCTGCGATCCCTGAAACCCCAGCTGCTAGACCATCTAAACCATCAATCCAATTGATCGCATTGGTCATGCCTACCAGCCAGATCACCGTTACCGGCAAACTAATCCAAACCGGCAACGAAACCAGACCAATCAGCGGAATACTTAGGAACTCGATTTGTACTCCGGCTTGCCAAGCCAAACTGGCCGCAATCACCTGCAACAGCAAACGCAGGAACGGCGATAGGTTCAACAGGTCATCTGCAAGCCCAATCAAGAAAAAGGCTACCCCCCCCAGGGTGACGCCCCAGATCTCGTATTCTTTATCGGGAGGCAAGGTGCCAAAACCGCCAGCCCACCAGATGCAAAGCAGGGCGATCAGCGTGCCCAGAAAAATTGAAACGCCACCCAAACGCACCATCGGACGCTGATGCACCTTACGCCCACCTGGTGGGTCAAAATAACCGCTCTTCAGCCCAATCTTCTTGACAATCGGCGTCGTCAGCAACACTACCGCAGCGGAGATAAGGAATGCAGCTAGATGGTAAAACTGAGAGGGCATCACCAAAAAATGGGTATAGAACAAAAAGACTAAAACTTTCTACAGCTAAGTTTTACTTGCCGAGAGTAGTTTTAGCACAGGATCTAGATCTGAGGATGACAAATTTTTGATTATCAGATTTGATTTCAATAATCAACTCGACAAAATTCGCCTTTTTAATACACAAAGTCTGACTGTGAACACAGTCAAGCAACCGACAATGCAATAGAGCTAACCATAGGCCAGCCATAGAAAGATGGGCAATTAGGAAGGGCCTACAGAGTTCACTACGGAATGGTTTTAATATACAGCTAATCGCTACCGAATCTTTGACTCAGCAGCCAGCCATTTAACATAATCAAAATCAATGAATACGGCCACCTTGCCTACAGCCAGCGAGTCTACTAATCGAATTCACTGGAATTCACAACGCGGAATCACCAGCAGCGTCGTAACCCGCAAATTAGCAGAAAAGCAAGAATGCTGGCTCAATCAAATAGCGAAACCGGGCAGACTTGCAACCCGGTCAACCAACAACCTAATTCGAGCTATAAATTCTGACTTCAGGCGCGCTGAGACGCGCTGACCTAGCTAAATCTAATTGGAGCGATAGTCAACAGGATTCAAAGCAGGACCAGCGCTGAGCCAATCTTCACCATAGGTAGACCACACGACTGGTGCGGACCATTCGGTCATTCCATAGGAGCGATGGGCCATCTCCGACATGTAGCCCACATAATGGCTCATCAGAAAGTAAACTGCCATCATCCCAGCCGCCGCTGTGGATACCAGAAAGCCGGCCAGCATCAACGAAAATTCGCGACGCTGAATTGCTTCCTGCATCAGATGCAAGGCCCAAGCTACCAACCCAATAACGACGATCAAGATAAAAAACATTCTTAAATCGTTTTACGAATTGTAATATTTACACATATTAACAAACTCTCAGAAAGCTGTCTCTAGGTTTTCCTACCCAGCCCCCTACCCAACCGATTGAAAATGGCAATCGCTCTGGTAAGCTTGTGCAACACTTTTTTCGAGCTACTTGCTTGCTTAGAACAGATGACTCTACTCCTAGCGTTACAAGTTTTTAACAAGACTGCTGCTAGTGTATAGCGCATCTTTAAAACTTTGACAAGCGTGTTTAGTCCTTAATGCAGGCAACGTAGCACAGACACGAGGCATTACAGGATTTAAATAATCCGTGCGGCTAAACCTGCTTG
>KL662191.1:2741014-3115612 GCA_000733415.1 [Leptolyngbya] sp. JSC-1 | reverse complement strand
CCTTGATTGGTAGGTGCTGCGCACAGACTTTGCCTTCGGTTCCCCCCTTGATTGAAGGGGGGTTAGGGGGGATCTTCGACTTGTGTGGACACCGTAGAATTCTGGGGTAGGGTGGTTTCATTTAGCGAAAGACCTTGAACCTTCTGTGGCATTGTTCAATTAGATTGCAATTCTCTGGGAGATTGGGTATAAATGATGGGAATGATTGTCAACAATCTAATGGTTTCAAATTTTAATGGTTTCATCAGTAAACCAAGCGTTTAATCATGGCGATCCTACTTCATCCCCAATCTCCTATCACGCTTTCCCAAGATGAGTATTGGACGTTGGTTATGGAAAACGAGCAACCTGCCTCTACCTCAGACCAACTCGACGTAATCTGGTACTATCCATCCCAGCTTGGGCATGGCTTTGTGCGAGAAATTCAGTTGCGCGAAGGATTGGAGCTAATGATCGCCAACTACCACTATTGTAATGATATCGTCATCATAGATTCTGTGGGCTGTGAGCACCCTCTGGAATTTAGATTCGATATTCCATCTTCTGACCAACATTCATCGGATCCAATTTTCTATCATTTCTACGGTAGTGGCATCTCACCGGAAGGACGGTCAAAGCAGGATGCGAATCAACCGAATCAGTGGATTAGTGTGCATATAGAGCCAGAAGTCTTTCGCTCGTTTGCTGGACACCCGGATGGAGAAATTCCTGCTGCGCTCCAGCATTTGATTGGCGATCCGAATCGCGAATATTACACTCGTCCGGGGCAGGCAACAGCAGGAATGCAGATGGCGTTACAGCAAATATTGCAGTGTCCGTATCGGGGATTTACTCAACGAATGTTTCTGGAAAGCAAAGTTCTAGAACTGATGACCCTGATCTTGGAACAAGAGATTGAGGCGCAAGAAGGAAAACAGCCGTTAGTCCATTTAAAGCCCGAGGATGTTGATCGATTGCATTGGGTCAAGGAAATTTTGCAGCAAAATCTGGATCAGCCGCTGTCGTTGATGCAGCTTGCCCGTCAGGTCGGGTTAAATGAATGTACTTTAAAGCAAGGATTTCGCCAACTCTTTGGCACGACAGTGTTTGGCTATTTGCGTCGGTGTCGTATGGAACATGCCCGGTTACTGCTGCTAGAAGGACGGATGAATGTACGCGAGGCAGCGCAAGCCGTTGGCTATACCAGTCAGAGCCGATTTGCTGCCGTGTTTCGCAAAACCTTTGGAGTGAATCCTAAGACATTCTCTACCCAGCGCTGGCAGTAGTTTGGTAAAGAGTCCCTGCTGCTTCAAAAAATTCCATCTCAAAAATTCCATCCAGTTGCAACACAAATCCAGGCAACACTGGCTCACCGGAGAGCTACTCGGGCGAGTGCAGAACTTCAACCGGTTGACCGGCTCGATACACATCCACCGGTTGGTCATAGGGGGTCAATAACCAGCCCAACTGCATCCCATTTTCCAGATATTTCTGCATTTTGGCGCGCAGCAGGCGCTTCACCCAAGCAATTGTCCTTTAGCCGTGCGCTCCAGCCGCAAATCCCAGTTGACCTGACAGAGCCGATAAAACTGCTCATCGCAGGCCATTTGTCAGTCGGATCGGTTGGATTGATTGGTTAAATCGGAGCCGCGTCAGCAAGAATTCCGGCTTGGGCGCAAAGGATTCCGGCTTGGGCGCATTTTTTACTCTCTATTGCACCGTAATTCCCGGTAAGCTTTTTGACAATCATTCCTATTGAAGCAGGCTTGTAAAGCAGAGTGGATGCTGATCAATGCCTTGCTCTTGCTTGACTGGCCCTATTCGCTGGACACAATTAGCTGGACACAATTAGCTGGACATAATTAGCTGGACATAATTGGCGTGGGGAGTAAGATGAATCAAGTTCGTTTGTTGGCACTGGTTGCGGGTTTGCTGTCGATGCTGGTGGCACCCATTGTTAGGGCAGAGGTTAGGGCAGAGGTTAGGGCAGAGGCTGGTCTAGAAGGCGTAGAGCCTGAACAAACTGGGACAACTCCAGTTCAAGCCAGCACAATCCCAACCCATCCTGAACCGCCAATCCATCCTGAACCGCCAACCTATCCTGAACCGATAATTGCTGCTCCTAGCCCTATCACCGCTGAGGCTGAAATTTCTCGCCTCCATGAGGTTGAACATCCGGCCACAACTCTAGCTGAATGGATGGCGCAGAGCGAGCAGTCGGTGATCCGGGTGACGGGGGTGCAGGTCAACGTTACCGAGGCGGGGCTGAAGATCACGCTGGAAACGGATCAGCCGTTGCCAACTCCTGCCACATCGGTGGTGGGAAATGCCCTGATCGCGGAGATTCCGAATGCGACACTGGCTCTACCCCAAGGCGACGAATTTTCTCAAGCGAATCCGGTTGAAGGGGTTGCGCTCGTAAGCGTGACAGGTTTGCCCAATAATCGAGTCCGAGTGGCAATTACAGGAACAGAGGCACCGCCTACAGCAGACGTAAGAGCAGAAGCACAAGGGTTGGCATTGAGCGTCACTCCGGGAACTGAACCTGATGCAGCACAGGGGGAAGATGCGATTCAGGTGGTGGTAACGGGAGAACAAGAGGAGGGCTACAATCCTTCTGATGCCACGACTGCCACCCGAACCGACACCCCATTACGGGATATTCCCCAATCGATTCAGGTAATTCCCCAACAGGTATTAGAAGACCAACAAGTTACTCAGCTTCGAGAGGCAACTCGGAACGTAAGTGGAGTGATAGAAGGCAGTAATTTTGGAAACTCAGGTGATGCATTTTTGATTCGAGGTTTCCAGATTAATAACATTCTGTTAGATGGAATTGAACTAGGTACTTTTAATTTAGGGACGAATAGCAGTTTTAGAGAAATTGCAAATATAGAAAGGGTAGAAGTGCTGAAAGGTCCGGCATCGGTTTTGTATGGCACCCTGGAGCCAGGCGGGATTATTAATGTGGTGACAGAACAGCCACTACCCTTTCCGTTCTATGAAGTTGAACTCCAAGCTGGAAACTTTGGATTGCTTCGTCCTAGCATTGACTTATCTGGTCCGCTCAACTCCGAACGCACTGCACTTTATCGGTTGAATGCAGTTTATCAAACCGCTGATGATTTTCGTGAGTTTGAGCAGGGAATTGAGCGAATTTTTGTCGCCCCTGTGCTCAGCTTAGCCCTTACGGACAATACAGATTTAGCCTTCAACTTTGAGTACCTCTATGATGAACGTCCCTTCGATCGCGGCTTAGCTGCCATCGGGAATGGAATTGCTGATATTCCATTTGAGCGAATTTTGGGTGAACCGGATGACATCAATATCAGGGAGCAATATATAGCTGGCTATCGTCTGGAACATCGGTTCAGCGAAAACTGGAAACTTCTAAATGTCTTTCGCTACACTTGGACAGAGCGTACAACGAGAGCGTTTCAAAATAGAGGCGATCTAAACGAAGAAACGGGTGACTTAGCGAGAAGCATTGATGACCAGAACGGTACGGTTGAAGGTTATGCCCTGCAAACCAATCTCGTGGGTGAGTTCTCTACGGGTCCAATTGAACATACACTTCTATTAGGGATTGATCTTTCCAGAGAAACAAACGACTTCGACAATCGATCGGCGCTTGAGCGCAGCATTATCAACATTTTTGATCCAGTTTATGGTGCTTCCAGACCCAGCCGATCTGAGCTTGGAAATGAAAATCAGAGTTTGTTTGGAGGGACAGTACGGGCTTTTGGGCTTTATCTGCAAGATCAGATTACGTTGCTAGATAATTTAAAGCTACTCGTAGGTGGACGTTTTGACATCGTCGATCAAGAGTCTTTCTTCACATCTGTTTCTGCTGGAGATACCCTCACAGACACAACTGATCACCAACAAGACGAAGCATTTTCTCCCCGCATCGGGATTGTCTATCAACCCATCGAACCGCTTTCCCTCTATGCCAGCTACAGTCGCTCCTTTGCTCCAAACTTTGGCACAACCGCTGAAGGAGACATCCTCGAACCTACACGCGGTACGCAATATGAAGTTGGTGTTAGAGGCGAGTTTCTTGAGGGTAGATTGACAACCAATCTGGCAGCTTATTACCTGACTAAAACCAATATTGCAGCGACAGACTCAGATAACCCAGACTTCAGCATTGCAACTGGGGAGCAGAGAAGTCAGGGAATTGAATTCGATCTGATTGGCGAAATCCTTCCTGGTTGGAATATGATCGCTTCCTATGCCTATACAGATGCCGAGATCACTGAAGATGAAGGCAGCCCCTTAGAAGGCAATCGCTTGGCCGGTGTACCCGAACATGCTGCTAGTTTATGGTCAAGCTATGAAATTCAAAGCGGGAACTTGCAAGGACTGGGCTTTGGGTTAGGACTATTTTTTGTTGGCGATCGGCGAGATCTAGAAAATTCATTCAGTGTTCCAAGTTACCTCCGTACCGATGCCAGTCTTTTTTACCGGCGAGACAACTGGCGTGCTGCTATTAACGTGAGAAATCTGTTTGATATCGACTATATTGAAGCTGTTGATGATCGAGCACGAATTACCCCAGGCGCACCGTTTAGCATTGTGGGTTCAGTCACAGTAACATTTTGATAGGTTGAAGGTGGGAGATACTTTGAAAATTCTGCTGAGCAGCAAAAGACTTGTAGGGGTTCAAAAGCGTGGGAAACATATTGACTTTCAAGTTTCTGGCATTTTGAAGTATCTCTCGTCCTATTTGCTAGCATTGGTCACTCTGATTATTTGCTTGGTTTCAGCCTGTGACAATAACGTTTCATCAAATCCTGTCTCTGATTCATCCTTGCGGCCATCTGACTGTCGAATCGTTGACCATGCAATGGGCGAGACCTGTGTTCCTCTTAATCCGCAGCGCGTAGTAACGATTGATCCCTTCTCACTCGAAAATGTTTTGGCATTTGGAGTACAGCCTGTAGGAGTTGCTGCATCTTCAGATTGGCTGGAGGAGCGAAATTATTTGCACAATCGCCTATCAGGTATTGAAGTAGTTGGCGACTTCACTCAGCCAAGTTTGGAAAAAATTCTGGCGCTTAAACCAGACCTTATTTTAGGGCTTACGGAAGATAAACAAATCTACCCACAGCTTATGCAAATTGCCCCTACTGTTTTATTCAACTTTGAGAGCAGTAGACAGTGGAAAGATATTCTGATGCATAATGCAGAAACACTTGCAATGACAGATGTGGCAAACCAGCTTATGGTAGCTTATAACAATCGCTTAGCCGACTTCAAAGCTCAAATGGACACTCGCCTGCAACGGCTTCAAGTTTCCATCATTCGGATTTATCCCAACACCATTTCAATTTATTCCCGCGATTCATTTGTTGGCTCGATTATTGAGGATGCTGGATTAGCTCGTCCGCCTGTACAAAATCAACCTGGGCAGCTAGATATTTCTAAAGAAAGTCTGCAAATTGCTGATGGTGACGTGATTTTTCTATGGAGCAATGAGTTTGGCCAAACTCAGCAGGAAGTGGACACCAAAATTACCAATCTTAAAGCTGACCCACTCTGGCAGCAGCTTAATGCCGTTCAGCAAGGTAGAGTTTATGAGGTGCCCAACTATTGGATTGGCTATAGCATCCTTACAGCTAATGTTGTGATTGATGATCTATTCAAATATTTGGTTAAGGCACAATAAATAGGTGAGCATAATTAAACATAAAACCCAAAATCCTGCGCAGCAGGCGGCGCAGGCGGCGCAGGGTTTTAAATCTGGTTTCTAATTATGCCGAGGTACTTAGTAATGTTCAAGCATATCCATATTCATTTGCACAACCAGCGACTTTGTGCACTCGGATGATGCCGATTATGAGAAAGCAGAAGGTGCTATTTTGCTGAATCAATTGCTTCATCTGCATTAAGATTGGGTACACCGACATGAGTTAGGGATGCATCAAACGGGGCTGCTTAGATGTGCTGCGGTACAGTACAATCAACACCGAAGAGAATTAGTGACGCAGAGAATATACTAAAGCATCTAAAAATACAAGCGTATAGTATTTGAAGATATTGAACTCAACTCTGGTTTTTGATTCTCCCTAACGCTCCTTGCAAGAGGGAACGGGGATAGGAAGGAGAACGATACAGCTCTATCTGATGGTTTCGGGTTGTTGAACGAACTCCAGCCTTTATATTGAACCCGGACAAAATCTGATAGAACCAGAAATCCAGACGTAGATTGCCCCTTCCACCCGAAACAAGACCTCATGTCCCTATACTTCTGTTTGCAGCTATGGGAGAATATCAGGAATCTTTCTTATTTGATTGGATGCCTACAGTAATCCTTTGTAGGATCTGAACGGGGTGCAGGGGCGCTGCCCCCACCCCACCCCCTGTTCACAACCAATTTGTGAACGCTGTAGAGTCCATAGGGTGAGGACTCTGTTTTGACGGAATAGAGGAATTGATATGGCGATCGTTCTTTCAGCCGAAGATTACGAAGACCGCTTGCAAGCCGATGTTTCTAGGACTGAAACCATTTGGCATCCTGAGCCATTTGAAACCAAATACACTTGGTCTACTACAATGGATCAAGGTTGGTTTCGGGATTTGCAACTCCGCGATTTGTGGTTGACAATTGAAGAAAATCAGGTCAAAGAAGATGTGGTTTATAAAGCAGATTCGGCGAGCTGGGGACCGGCCTCTAGTTTCTTTGTTTCTGGAACGCTGAAGAACCGACATTTGGGGTTGACCGATGAAAATCTAGAAGCACCGGGTGGACATTACTTGGAATGCGTTCAAGACGGAATTGAAACCGATCGCTGGTTTGCTGGCGAACAGGTGCTGCGAATTCGCTTTGGGTTGAAGCGGAATGCAATTAATCAATTTGCCGAGTCTTTTGGATTGCCGCAAGAACTGCAAGCCTTAACAAACGACGAGTTCCCAACTTCCTTCTACCGACAGGGAACGATTACGCCCGAAATGCGAGTCATACTGCATCAACTTTTGCAGTGCCCCTATCAGGGCGCGATTAAGCAGATGTATCTAGAAGGAAAAGTGCTGGAGTTGACGGCTCTTCAGTTTGCTCAATTTGCCGAAGAAGACACCGCACGCCAGCATGCCCCTCGCCTGAAGCAGGATGAGATCGAGCGGCTTTACCACGCCAGAGATATCTTGATTCATCGACTCGACCATCCTCCTTCGATTTTGAGTCTAGCCCACCAGGTGGGGCTGAATGACTTTAAGCTAAAACAGGGATTTCGCCAGGTTTTTAACACGACTGTGTTTGGCTATCTGCGCGACTATCGCCTGGAGCAGGCTCGCCTGTTGCTGGCAGAAAATCAACTCACCGTTCAACAGGTGGCACGGGCAATCGGCTATACCCATTCGGGCTATTTCGCGAAAGCATTCAGACAAAAGTTTGGTATTGGTCCAAAAGCTTATCAATCCAGTGGGGGGCGGGTGAACTAGAGGTCCCAAAATCCACCCAGTGCTAAAAATAATCCGCTTAGTAGCTGAAATCGACTTCACGCACTGGCATCCCTCGCCGTATGCTTCTTGCAGATAGTTCTCATTTGTAAGATTTGTTGGTGTGGGGAGTGATGACAATTTGGCAGCGGATCATCGGGCTAACAGGTGTGATGTCTATTTTGGTGATGTCATCCGCTTGGGCAGCGGAGGTAGAGCAGGGTGCCAATAGCCCAACCTCTGAAGTTCCGGCGCGTGATTTAGAACCCTCAGCAACGACCATAGGTGAATGGGTTTCGCAGATTCAAGCTCAAGAATCCATACCGACTTCTGTCCAAATTATAGATGTGCGAGTTGATCCGGTTGAGGCCGGCATCGAAATTGTTCTGGAAACGACTGGTGAGCTAGAAGCTCCATCGACTTCGACGGTTGGGAATGCTTTGATTGCTGAGATGACGAATGCAGTGCTGGCCCTACCAGGGGGGAGTGAATTTCAGCAGGCCAACCCAGCCAATGGCATTGCGCTGGTGAGTGTCACCCAACTGCCCAATAACCAAGTGCGGGTGGCAATTACGGGAACAGCAGCTCCACCTACGGCGAATCTCAGCGTTGAATCCCAGGCTCTACGACTGAGTGTGGTTCCGGGCATTGCTCAGGCCGCAGATGCGGAAGATGCGCTGCAGGTCGTTGTTACCGGAGAGCAGCAAGATGGTTACATTGTCGATGAAGCCACCACCGCAACACGCACCGACACCCCTCTGCGCGATATTCCGCAGTCGATCCAGGTGATTCCGCGTCAGGTGTTGGAAGACCAGCAGGTAATTCGTCTAGAAGATGCACTGCGCAACGTCAGTGGGATTTCACCCGGAGATAATTTTGGCGGCACCCGCGATCAGTTTTTTATTCGCGGCTTTCAGCAATTCAATATTTTCCGCGATGGCTTTCGAGATGAGCGGATTGTGTTTCAAGAAACCGCCAATATCGAACGAATTGAAGTCCTGAAAGGACCAGCTTCGGTGCTGTTTGGCAGTTTGGAACCAGGCGGAATTATCAACATTATTCCAGAACGCCCTTTATCCGAACCACGGTATGCTTTTGACGTGCAGCTCGGCAATTTTGGCCTAGTGCGGCCTCAGCTCGATTTTACAGGTCCTTTGAATCGGGATGGCACCATCCGGTATCGCTTGAATGCCTTGTATGAGCGAGGGGCTGGCTTCCGCGATTTTGATCAGAACATTCAGCGGTTCTTCGTTGCGCCTGTTCTCAGTTGGGATATTTCAGACAACACAAATGTGCTGTTTGAATTCGAGTATTTGTATGACGAACGTCCGTTTGACCGAGGGCTGGTAGCAATTGGAGATGAAGTTGCAGATATTCCACGCGAACGCATTCTGGGTGAACCCGGTGATTTTCTGGAGAATACAGCCTACAGTCTTGGCTATATTCTGGAGCATCGGTTCAATCAAGATTGGCGGGTACGAAATGCCTTTCGCTTCTCATCCTCAGAAACCCTAGATTTAAAGGCCGACTCAGATAGTCTGGATGAAGAGACGGGGATTTTATCGAGAACCTTTGCCTCCAACGATGATATCCGGCATTTATTTGATGCTCAACTCGCGGTAATTGGCAGCTTTGCTACCGGACCCGTGAATCACGATATTGCAGTAGGAGTGGACTATTACCGCAACTACAGTCAGGGCACCAATCGCAGTCTGCCGGCAGGCGAAACTCCTAGCCTCGATATTTTCGATCCCGATTATGAAATTATTCCTCAGCCGGAGCTAGAGGATTTGACGGTCTTGGCCCGCGATAGCAGCAGTGGGATTGATGTGTTTGGGGTGTATCTCCAGGATCTAATTTCTATCACCGACAACCTGAAGCTATTGCTGGGAGGCCGATTTGACTTTGCTGACCAAGAGAGCGTGTTCAATAATTCCCTATCAACCCGCTATGATGAAGCCTTTAATCCGCGAGTTGGGATTGTCTATCAGCCGATTGAACCGCTTTCCCTTTACGCCAGCTTCAGCCGCTCGTTTGCCCCTAACTTTGGCACCACGTCCGATGGCGAAACTCTAGAACCAGAGCGCGGCACCCAGTACGAAATCGGAGCGCGGGCTGAATTTTTGGAGGGTAGATTGCTGGCAAATTTGGCCCTCTATGATCTGACCAAAGTCAACATTGCCGATGTTGACCCCAACGATCCCACCGCTACATTTTATGTTGCGATTGGAGAGCAGCGCAGTCGCGGCATTGAATTGGATGTGGCTGGAGAAGTCCTACCAGGGTTGAATTTGATCGCCTCCTATGCCTATACCGATGCCGAAATCACAAAGGGCACATTCGGGATTCCGGATGGCAATCGCCCTGCCAACATGCCCGAACACAGCGGCAGTTTTTGGGCCACCTACGAGATTCAACAGGGCAATCTGCAAGGCTTAGGCTTTGGGCTGGGGCTATTTGTTGCCGGAGAGCGCCAGGGCGATAATCAAAACACATTTGAATTGCCTGGCTATGTCCGTACTGATGCGGCAATTTATTATCGACGAGATAATTGGCGAGCCTCGCTGAACGTCCGCAATTTGTTCGATGTCAACTACTATGAAGGGATAGAATATGGTCGAATTACCGTCAAACCGGGAGCACCGTTCACAATTCTTGGTTCTATTTCTATAGAATTTTGATTTATGCGCTTGTTCATGCCGTGTTTGATTGATGCTTTACCTTTCCAATGGCGAAAGCTGTACCGAATCCTAAAATTTAGTGTGCTCGTTATTGTCTCAAGTCTATGGGTCACAGCTTGCATCAATCATTCCTCTATTCCTAACCAACGTAGCCTAGATTCTTCTCCAGTCGCAAATTGCCGCATGATTCATCACGCGATGGGTGATACCTGTGTGCCTGCAAATCCTCAACGAGTCGTAGTTTGGGGAGGAACCGAGTTAGATCCAGTGTTGGCCCTGGGTGTGAAACCGATTGCCGGAAGTTTGAATGTACTGTCCTACGTCAAGCAAAAACTGCCGCCTCAACAATGGCAGGGAATTGTAGATATTGACGGCCCTCAAGGACCAAATCTGGAATATCTCCTGGAACTGAGACCAGATCTAATCTTGGGACATGACTCACGCATCGGACCGGTTTATACGCAACTCTCACAAATCGCTCCAACGGTGCTGGACGGATCAGATGATTGGAAAAGTACGTTTCGGCTATTTGCGGAGACATTAAACAAGACAGACCAAGCCGAACAGGTGATGGATAATTATAATACTCGTATCAATAGATTTAAGGTCGAGATGCATCACCGCCTGCCGTTTACCATCTCTTCTGTTGAGGTGCGAGCCGATGCAATTATCCTCGATACCCGCGATTCCTTTGCCCTCGCTGTGATTCAGGAAGCCGGATTATCTCTATCTCCTGCCTTAAATCGATACACGTCACAAACTTGGGCACTCAGCAAAGAACGACTGAATGAACTTGAAAGTGATGCCATGTTTTTAAGAACTTGGGGAGGAATCACCACTGAACGACAGGCGGCCCAATCCCAATTAAACCAATTGCAAACCGATCCGCTTTGGAGCCAATTGCAGGTTGTGCAGCAAGGCAAGGTCTATGAGGTCGGGGATTATTTTCAGGGCGGCGGTCCAATTACCGCAAATCTGATTCTGGATGACTTGTTCAAGTATTTGCTCAGCCAGAGTTGAGCAGCGGTTGCCTTTACCCTCCTGAACCGCTACTTTCTACTCCGTAAAGCCTACGTTCAATCTCAGTTTTTCTCATAGTTGCAGATTCCTGTGAATGACATTATGGCAGGCGTTGCATAATGGTCATATGCAATTAGGGTAAAACCTGCAGGAGTAGGCCAAATGGCAAATTATACGCCTGTTATTTTGTGACCTAGGAATTACCTATACTTAGGGTAGGTGACGGCAGCATCAGGAGTTGCAGGATGAGTCAAGCAGCAACGGGGCGAGTGCAGTGGACAATCGCGGATGTCGATCTGCTAGCAGCAGATGAGTGGAAGCGCTACGAAATTATTGATGGGGAGCTGTTTGTGACGAGGGCACCGCACTGGGGGCATCAGGATACCGTAGGCAATGTTTATGCGGAATTACGAACATGGTCACAGTCTACTAGACGAGGTAGAGCCGTCACAACCCCTGGAATTATCTTTACTGAGACAGATAGCGTGATTCCAGATGTGGTGTGGATTAGCACCGATCGCCTGACTGTGTTGCTGGACGAGGCGGGTCATTTGACCGGAGCACCTGAGTTGGTTGTGGAAGTGCTGTCACTAGGGACAACCAATGAGCGTCGAGACAAGGAAGCTAAGCTAAAGCTTTATTCAATTCAGGGCGTTCAGGAATATTGGATTGTGAATTGGCAGTTGCAGCAGGTCGAGGTTTACCGTCGGGAAAATGCTCAGTTGGTGCGGGTGGCAACGCTATTAGTGGAAGACGAAATTACGTCACCGCTGTTGCCTGATTTTTGTTGTCCAATTGAGCGGTTTTTTGCTTGAAGCTATACGGAGAAACGTGTCATGATGACAACATCCCCAGAAACAAAGATAGGCGTGACCCAGTACGAGGCAGATTCTGTGATCTGGGTTGAGCAACAGGCTGCGCTGTTCAGACAGAGGTGCTGGAGTGATTTACACAAATCAAACTGATTCTCCAGGATTCACCTAGCCTCAAATCTTATCTGGTGCAGGTGTTCGCCGAGTGTTATCAAGACGCCGTGACCGAGGCCATTGCCGAAACGGGATTGCCGCAGCGAATGTTTCCACCGAAATGTCCCTATTCCCCTTTGAAGCCAGCAGATTTATTGCCCGAATTAAGGAAAGTAATGTCCCGTCCAGTATAATAGCTAATGCAAACTTCTCTCAACTAAGAGTTGTAGCTGCTCCTACAATCCCAGGAGTTAACCTGCAATTCTGGCTTTCGGAGATCAATCCATGAGCTTAAAACTGTCGGATTCGGATTGGTGTGAGCTGTGGCAGGAGCAGGACAGAAGCGCAACCATTTCGTCTGCTTCAGCATTTGAGCAATGCACATTTGCTGGACAGCTTGGTTGGGGAAGCGAGCAACAAATCTCACTCCGCAACGGGTTGCATTTGGTAATATCTGGCTACAGGCTTTGGGAAGATGTCACAATCAGTAGTCAACATTCCAGCGAAACCTATCCTGGCAATGTTTGTATTAGCTTTGTGGTTTCTGGAATTGTTAGAACGATTCATCATGGCCTGACAGATTACATTGTTGAGTTGCCTGGAAAAAACTATCTGGAGTTTGTGCCTGAAGGCAGAGAAACCGAAGATTGGGCAGCGGGCGATCATATCGTCAAAGTTCGAGCTGGGATTCAGTCTGAGGCGTTGCGGCAGATGAGCGGTGAGTCAGTTTCGGCGCTGCCGAAAGAGTTGCAATTACTCGTGGAACAGCAAGAATTGTCGCCCTACTATCGCATGGAAACAACCACGCTTGAGATGCATCAGGTTTTGCAGCAGATTTTAAATTGCCCCTACCAGAACTGGACTCGGCGATTCTATTTGGAAAGTAAGGCATTGGAATTACTGATTCTGTGGTTATCGCAGGTTAGTGGAAATGAAGGTTCTCACTCCTGTAAACTCTCCGCTGCCGATATCAACTGTATTCATCAGGCCAAAGAGGTTTTGATTCATCACTTGCACCAGCCCCCCTCGCTACTGGAACTGGCACGACAGGTTGGGCTAAATGACCGGAAGCTGAAGCAGGGCTTCCGTCAAGTCTTCGGAACTACTGTGTTCGGCTATTTGCATGATTACCGAATGCAGCAGGCATACCAACTGCTAAGTGCAGGACAAACAAACGTTAAAGAAACCGCACAACGAGTTGGTTATGCCAGTCAGAGTGCCTTTAATGCCGCTTTTAAGAAAAGGTTTGGTGTGAATCCAAAAGCGTTGCAGCAGAGAAAATAACCATCGTCACTTGGCAATCACCTTAGCAATCACCCTAGAAAGTCCGGTTGGAGCAAAAAAAAGTCCGGCTGGAGCAATTTATTATTGTCCATTGTACCTTTAAACCCTGTAAGCTTTTTGCAAAAGATTATTAACTAAGGCAGTGGAGAGCAGTTGAAGGCTCATTTCTTCTGCTTCCTGTTCAAGGTGTGTGGAGCGATGCAAAGTCAACAGCAACAATTAATTTGGATAACAGGTGTTCTTTTAAGCTTGCTGGTTTCTCCGGTTGAGGCAAGTGAGGGAAAAACCCAAAATTATCAAGAGACAACGAGGCAAGTAGACAGCAATTCTTCTACCGTATCTCCTGAAAAGTTCTCACTGAATGCAATCGAGCAGCCTGCAATAACAGCAGATGAATGGCTCAATCAAATTGCTCAAACGGCAACTGTGACAATTACAGGAGTTCAGTTGAATGCAACTGACGCAGATCTTGAAGTCGTTTTAGAAACAGCAGATAATCAATTGTCTGAACCATCAATTTCTACAATTGAGAATGCTTTAGTTGTCGAATTCTCCGACGTGGTGTTGGCATTACCAGAAGGCGATGCCTTTCAGCAGACAAATCCAGTAGAGGGAATTGCGTTGGTGAGCGTGACGAGTTTGCCCAACAACCGGGTGCGAGTAGCGATTACAGGAGTTGACGCACCGCCAGCAGCGGAGATCGAGACAGATGCTCAAGGGATAGTGCTGAACGTGATCCCAGGCACAGAAACGGCTGATGAACCTGAGAATGAAATTCAGGTCGTGGTGACAGGAGCGCAAGATGGGTATGCTTCTGACGATGCCACAACCGCAACGAGGACTGATACACCGCTCAGGGATATTCCCCAATCCATTCAAGTGCTGCCCCGTCAAGTGCTGGAGGATCAGGCTGTTACCAATTTGCAAGAGGCAACTCGAAATGTCAGTGGCGTCGTTCAGGGAAATACCTTTGCTAATACCCAGGATCGCTTCATCATCCGAGGGTTCCAGCAAGGATTTCAACTGGGCAGTACTTTGCGAGACGGGTTTCGATTTAATTCAAATTTCAATGGAGTACGCGATCCTGCCAATATTGAACGTATAGAAGTTCTCAAGGGGCCAGCTTCTGCGATCTTTGGCGGTGCAATCGAACCAGGTGGACTGATTAATATCATCACCGAACAGCCGCTGGAAGAGCCATTTTACTCAGCTGAGCTACAAGCGGGAAGCTTTGGGTTTGTTCGCCCCACCGTTGACTTGTCGGGGCCGTTGAACGCAGACCGCACCTTGCTTTATCGACTTAATCTAGCGTATGAACGAGGTGACGGGTTTCGTGACTTTGATCAGGGGATTGAGCGTATTTTTGTCGCTCCAGTGCTTCTGTGGCGAATTGGCGATCGCACAGATTTATTCCTTGAGTTGGAATATCTCAACGATGAGCGCCCCTTCGATCGAGGGCTACTTGCTATCGGTGATGGTATTGTGGATATTCCATTCGGTCGCATTTTAGGGGAACCAGATGATATTGCTAGAAACGAAGAGTTCTCTATCGGCTATCGTCTAGAGCATCGGTTAAGTGAAAACTGGAGGATTCGGAATGCATTTCGGTTTACAGATGCCTATCAACCAAATCGCAGGGCTGAACCAAACAGTTTTGATGAAGGTACAGGTATTCTGACTAGAACCTGGGAAAATCAGGAATATTTCGTCAACGGGTATGCCCTACAAACAAACATCGTTGGTGAATTTTCTACTGGTTCGATCGAGCACACGCTGCTATTCGGGATTGATTTGGAACGGCAGGCGTATGATTCTGAAGCGTTTAGCACTGATGCTCCTAGCATCAACATCTTTGACCCAGATTATGGAGGGGCATCTCGTCCTCAGCAAGATGAGTTTCCTACAGAAGCCGGAATCTTCAATGAACAAATCGATGTGCTGGGAATCTATCTTCAAGACCAAATTACGCTGCTCGACAACTTGAAATTGTTACTGGGTGGACGGTTTGACATTGTAGATCAGCGAACTGAACTGGGCGGCAGCTTTGGAGAAGGAGAATCTCAGCAGCAGGATGAGGCATTTACGCCACGTATAGGGCTAGTCTATCAGCCGATCGAGCCATTGTCCCTTTATGCCAGCTTTAGCCAATCGTTTGCACCCAACTCGGGCAGAACTGTTGACGGTTCCATTCTTGAGCCAGTGCGCGGAACCCAATATGAAATTGGAGTTCGGGGTGAATGGCTGGATGGCAGACTGATTACCAATCTAGCGGCTTATCATTTAACCCGAAGTAATGTGGCTGCAACTGATCCAGATAATCCAGATTTTAGTATTGCGATTGGAGAGCAACGAAGCCAGGGAATCGAATTGGATCTAATTGGAGAAATCCTTCCCGGTTGGAATGTAGTTGCCTCCTATGCCTACACAAATGCTGAAATTACCAGAGATAATAGCCCCCGTGAAGGAAATCGATTATTTGGCGTACCAGAAAATGCCGCGAGTTTATGGAGTACCTATGAGATTCAATCCGGTAATTTGCAAGGATTGGGGTTTGGGCTAGGGGTATTTTTTGTCGGTGAGCGACAGGGAGATGTAGATAATTCATTCCAAATTCCCAGCTACGTTCGTACAGATGCCAGCCTGTTTTATCGAAGAAATAATTGGCAGGTGGCAATCAATGCTAAAAATTTGTTTGATGTCAATTACATCGAGTCAGCCGCCTTTAGAACAGCGGTTAACCCCGGCATCCCATTCATAGTTCTAGCTACGGTATCAGTAGAGTTTTAGGGATCTATGATATTGATTCAATTCCAGTGGAAAGAGTGCAAGAACTCCCTCATGCAGGCATTGAGATGGTCCCATTATTGGTTGTTCACTCTCATACTTATCACCATCTGTTTCATTTCAGCTTGTATTCCTCCGTCCTCTCGCGATTCTCTCTCTTCACCCTCATTAGCAACTCCACCCAACTGTCGAATGGTACGGCATTCAATGGGTGAAACCTGTGTTCCACTAAGACCGCAACGAGTAGTTACTTTGGATGGTGTGGGTAATGCTCTAGCGTTAGGTATTGTGCCAGTTGGGAGTTGGACTAATCCAATAATTTCGTCACACCTCAAGGATAGAGTTGCAGGCATCGCACATGTTTTCTCTGCAGGAGAACCCAATCTTGAAAAGATTCTTACGCTGAAGCCTGACTTGATTCTAGGCAGTTCCTATCAAAGAGCAATCTATAGTCAACTTACCCAAATTGCACCCACCATATTAGCTGAATATCAAACTAATGAAGATTGGAAACGTGTCTTGATTAAACAGGCTGAAGCACTTGGAAAAAGCCAGGAAGCTGAACAGCTAATAGCAGATTATGATACTCGATTAGCGCAATTCAGGATTCAAATGGGAGACAAGCTTCAGCAAATTCATATCTCAGTCGTGCGAATCTACCCAGAAGGGTTTGCGCTGTATACAAATGATGGATTTACCTCTACAATTTTGCGAGATGCTGGATTAGCTTATCCACCCGTACATGACCGCTATGAAAATACACTAATTCCCAAAGAGCGCATTCAAGATATTGATGCCGATATCATTTTGATTTGGTCTTACAGTAATAGCCCTGCTGATGAGCAAACAATTCAATCAACCCTAAAGAATTTAAAGAATGATCCCCTCTGGTTACAGCTTCATGCCGTTCAGCAGGGGAATGTTTACAACGTGCCAAGTTATTGGATCGGGGACAGCATTCTAGAAGCAAATGCCATCGTCGATGATTTGTTTAAGTACTTGCTTGAGAACACAGAACTACAGTCATGACTCAAATTGACATCATCAAAGAATGCCGATTTTGCTCTGAAGTGTCCAAAGCCAACGGCGAAGATCCAATTGGCTCTGCTGGCACCTACGGTCAGTTCCTCTTCGTTGAAATGCCGGAACCCTGGTCAGCAAACGCGGTTTACGAGCATCCTCAGCTTGGTGTGATTCACAAAATGGCAAAAGCGTTACATCAAGAACAGGGCATTAGCGCTAGAGTCATAGCGATCGTTCCTGATTATGACTCACACCCCAATCAAACCCGCGTACTGCACTATCAGCGACCAACTGAACGCTTTGCTCATTACGAGAAACAAGAATTCCTGATTCCTCAAGAGAAGATTATCCCGTTAGCAACGGCGCTCCTGAAGCAATCGGATCAGCTATCTCAGTTTGAGCACTACCGACAAGCAACCAGTCACATTCGAGACATGATGCTTTGTACGCATGGCAGTTACGATCTCGCCTGTGGGCGATTTGGCTATCCGATTTACCGCCAACTTCGCAACAAGTGTGCGTCCTCTCGCCTGCGCGTCTGGCGCTGTAGCCACCTGGGTCCCCATAATTTCGCCCCGCTGCTGGTTGATTTTCCTACAGGACGCTACTGGGGACGGCTAAACTGTGAAATAGTAGACCTACTAGTCCATCACAGTGGTTCAGTTGAGCAACTTTGTCCCTTCTATGTGGGCTGGGCTGGATTGGGTTGGGCGGAGCAAATCGCAGAACGAGAAATTTGGATGCAGGAAGGCTGGGATTGGCTGGACTATCCGAAATCGGGACAGGTGTTGGCAATTGACCCATCCGATGAAGATTATCCCAATTGGGTCGAGGTGCAGATCGAGTTTACCTCACCAGATGGCAGCATCCACGGCACTTACGAAGCCCGAATTGAAGCTAAGGGTACCGTTACAACGATGTGGGCATCCGGCAAGAATCAACCTCTCTGGGAGGTGAAGCAGTACCGACTTACTCACCTGATCAAACGGTTTTAAACAATCAAAAATTCCGTCTACACGCCAAAAAACTCCCGCTAGGAGCCAAAATCACCTTCTAAGCTGGCAGAATTTAAGCTAAGCTACTGGTGGTCTTATGCTTCTCATTCAATCATGCCAATCATTGATCGCATTAACTCTTCTAGATCATCTGGAACTCGATACAAGGCGATATCTTGAGTGATTCGTTTTTGTGTTCTATCTAAACGACCGAAACGCCAAGCATTGCCAATTGTAACGGCACCATATAGGCTATCCTGGTCTTTTGCCTCGACTAGGGCAATCATCTCAACCGCCAGCTGCTGAAACTCAGACAATTGCCCCAAATGCTGCACCGTTTTGGGTAACGATAAGTATTACCTGGATGATAGAAGAGAGGATGTGGGATGAACATTCCCTTCAAACGCTACGGGGAACTGCTTGGTCACTATCTTAAATCCCAACAAAGTCGTGTCGCTGGGCTGGCGATTGCCCTATTGGGCAGCATCGGTTTACAGATTTTCAACCCACAACTGTTGGGCTATTTTATTGATACTACGATGACCGGTGGTCCTCCTCAGTCCCTACTGACCGCAGCTCTGCTGTTTCTGGGAGTCGCCTTACTGAGCCAAATTCTTAGTATCATTGCCACCTATTTCGGTGAAACGGTCGCCTGGACTGCCACAAATGCCCTGCGAGCCGATCTGGTTAGCCATTGTCTTCAGCTTGATTTAACCTTCCACAAAGCCCACACGCCCGGAGAGTTACTGGAACGAATCGATGGCGATGTAAATGTGCTGGCCCGCTTCTTTTCCCAGCTCGTGATTCAGGTCATTGGCAACGGACTGCTGCTGTTAGGAACGCTGGTGGTTTTGTTTTATGAAAATCGCTTGGCGGGAGCAGCGTTGACTGGGTTTGCGCTAATAGCACTGGTCGTCTTGTTGGGGCTACAGCCTTTTGCCGTTGCACCTTGGGCCACCTATCGCCAGATCAGCGCTGAGTTTTTTGGCTTTTTGGGTGAGTATCTGGCGGGGCGAGAAGATATTCGCGCCAATGGTGCGGTCAGTTATGTGATGCGGCAGTTTCATCGCCTGTTGCAGCAATGGTTGCCGATCTATCAAAAAGCGCGGTTTGCCAGCACGGTGCTGTGGGCCACATCGGTAGGGCTGTTCACAACCGGAAATGCGATTGCACTGGCTGTCAGTGCCTATCTCTGGCAACAGCAGGCGATCACGATTGGTACCGCCTATGTCATCTTTCACTACACCAACTTATTAGCCCAACCAATTGAACGAATTCGCGAAGAGCTGGAAGAACTCCAGCAGGTAGAAGCCAGCCTACAGCGGATTCAGGCGCTCTTACAGGTGCAGGCTCGGCTGCCGGCAGGCGGAGATGCGGTTTTGCCAGCGGGGGCATTGGCGGTAACATTTGAGCAGGTTTGGTTTAGTTATGAGGAGTCAGGCTTCGTTCGTGGAACGCGCTCCGCGAGCGACGGTGAGCTCAGCCAAACCGGAGTCGGGAGTCAGGAGTTGGGAGTCAGAAGTCAGGCTTCGTTCGTGGAACGCGCTCTGCGAGCGACAGTGAGATCAGCCGAATCGGAGTCAAGCGTAAATCGTGCAATCCAACAATCGAATGACCAGAATTCATGGGCCTTACAAAACCTTTCCTTTCACCTTCCTGCTGGTCAAGCCTTGGGCATATTAGGACGAACTGGCAGCGGTAAATCAACGCTGGCTCGGCTGTTGCTACGGCTATACGACCCTCAGATTGGGACCATTCGTTTTGGGGATGTGGCGATTAGGCAAGTACCGCTGAAGCATCTGCGGCAGCAGGTTGGCTTTGTCACCCAGGATGTGCAGTTGTTTCAAGCGAGCGTTCGCGATAACCTCACATTTTTTGATCCTCGCATTCCAGACAGCGCGATTTTAGAGGCTTTAGGGTGGTTGGGGTTAGACAAATGGCTGCAATCGCTTCCGGCTGGATTGGATACGCTGTTAGGGGCAGAGAACGGTGGACTTTCGGCAGGTCAGGCCCAGCTCTTGGCATTTGCGCGGGTGTTTCTGAAAAAGCCAGGATTAGTAATTCTAGATGAAGCCTCCTCTCGCCTCGATCCAACAACGGAACGGTTAATTGAACATGCGGTCGATCAACTGCTGCTGAAATGCACCGGGATTATTATTGCCCACCGCCTAGCCACTGTTCAGCGAGTTGATCGGATTCTGATTTTAGAAAACGGTCAAGTGATTGAATACGGCGATCGCCTAACCCTACAGCAAGACCCACACTCACGATTCTCCCAGCTATTGCAAGCAGGCTCTACGAGTATGCTGCGTTGAGCATATGCTGTGTTGAGTATATGCTGTGTTGAGTATATGCTGTGTTGAGTATATGCTGTGTTGAGCAAAAGTAGCGATGTCCAAACTCGCAGACAGCCTACCCTCCGATCTGGCTCTCAAATCTGCTCCGGGTCAAAGCCCAACTCCCGCAGTCTCTCTGCTAGCCGCTCGGCTCGTTGCCGTTCAGCTTCCGCCCGTTGATGCTCGGCTTCCGCTCGTCGCCGTTCGGCTGCTTGCCCCTCTGCACCAGTGGAAAACACCTGTCCTTGACGGTCGCACCAGCGTAGCCATAGCCTTGGGGTGTCTTCTTCAAATGTGCCTTCCCACAGGGTTAAACCCAGTCCCACGGTTTCTAACCAAACAAATTGCCCCACGGCAGTAATTCCTTCCGCAGGTGTGAGTTCAGTATATTCACCGGATGCAAGGGTCCATACCCGCAAGAGCGCGCCGTTCATTTCGTTCTCGCCCTGAATTTGACGCAGTGGGTCGAATACGACATAGTAGGGAACGCCAATTTGAGCGTAGATATCCTTTTTGCAGGCCGATTTCCCTTTTCGCCGCGATGTTTGGCTCAGAGCCAGCTCATTTCCTTCTTGATTTGAGACAATCTCGATACAGACATCCGGCACTTTGCCAAATTGCCAGACAAAGTAGGTGCGGTTGTCCCGTTGGGATAGGTCTTCAGCCCGTTGCACCCCCAGACTCAGTAAAACATCGGGAACAATTGGATCGCCCTTGAGTTTGTAAAATATTCCAACATCCGCTTCGGCAAGGAACGGCAGCGGAATCGGTTTAGAACTGTAGAGCGCATCGATCAGCAGCCGCTGTTGCTGGGCGGATTGGAAATTGTCCACGGGTGTATCGTCTTCAATCACAAGATGGCTGGTGTCGAGTGCAATGACAATCCCTTCGGGATACTCGTCTGAGATCTCAAACGTATGGCCTCCTGAATTAATCAGTTGTCGAGTCTGTTGAGTCATAAGCATCCCTCAGCACTCAATCACTAGCAATTGGTTTCAGTATATCGCAAGGGGATTAAGCCTCCGATGTCCTTACTGCATTGACGGAAAATAATCAGCAGATGAGAATAGATCTTATTTGTACACGATTATGGCCTTGAATAGAACCTGATTTCCTATGACTATCCTCCTTTCGGAAAAACAGCTAGCATTGCCGCAGATCAACGTAGAGGGCCTCTGCGCGATATTCCCCAAGCGATTCAAGTAATTCCTCATCAGGTGATCGCAGATCAGGGAGCAACGCGGGTTGAAGATGTCTTGCGGAATGCAGTGGGGGTTGCCTCTGCTGCAGATACAAGAGCTGTCTCCAGTTCATTCCTGATTCGTGGTTTTGATTCTTCGACAACGCTTTGGGGCAGCAACGTTAGAGATGAATCAGTTTCGTAGTTTTCTACCAGAACAGACTGAGGGAATCGAGAATGTTGGTTTAATTGGACAGCCGAACTTAGAGAAGATCGTCCGGTTAAAACCCGATTTGATTCTGGGAACCTATCCCAAAGAGATTTACGAGCAGCTATCAAAAATTGCTCCTACAGTGATTTTTGGGGATGAAGATGAAGCTTATCTGCATTGGCAGAATGGCTTTAAAGCCTATGCTAATGTGTTAGGAAAAACTCAAGAGGCCGAGCGCATTCTCAATCAATACCAGCAGCGAGTGCGTCAATTTCAAACACAAATGGGCGATCGCCTCACCAAGACCCATGTGTCTCTGGTTAATTTCTTCGCAACCGATGTTCGGCTTTATTTTAAACAAGTCTTTGGAGGGCAGATTCTTGAAGAAGTCGGTTTACCACGCCCTCTAGCTCAAGATAAGGACGAATGGTCGATCGAAAATCTTTCGCTAGAGGCAATTCCTCAGATGGCAGGAGATGTGATTTTTTTGATCTTGGGAGGACATGAACCCTCAAAATTGGAGCAATTTATCAATCATCCCCTTTGGTCTCAACTAGAAGCAGTTCAAGCAGGCAAAGTATATAAGGTGAGCAACGAAATCTGGATTGCAGGGGCGACTCCAGTGGATGCAAATTTGCTACTCGATGATTTGTTTAAGTACCTAGTGAATAAGTGGAAATAAGTTACGATTCAGGACGAAGTTTGAATAGTTAGAAACCTAGCATTGAGCATTTCTTCTCAGTGAAGGATTCGAAGAATCACTCACGCCAGCTCATAGTCTTTGACTCAAGAAATTGATTTTGTACTTTGACAACACTCGAATGGGGCGCAAAAAAGATGAAACATACTTCTTTTCACTTCTACAACATCATCTGGTGCTGCGACAAAAAGCTGCTTCACCCTCAACAAAATTCGAGAGCTTCTCGTCTATCATCCCTAGCTGCGCTTGGATCAGCGGTAGCAATTGACGAGTAATCGCTTATAAATGATAATAATTTGCATCTATTGCTTATATTGAGATTCCCGTTGCAACCCACTAGGTTCAATCAGAACAGCCGCAAAAGCAGGTCAAATTAACTTATGGAAAACGTTTTCTGTGCGGAGCAGTCGCAGCAATCTGGCGTAGACATCATTGGTTCTGCCTCGGAGCATCAGCTCTATGTAGCCATCGAGTGCCCGCCGCCGTGGACATCCTACGATCTAGAGTCGAAAGGAATTCCAGACAATCTGCGCGAACTAGGAGAAGCCATCTACGGTGATTACGACCGCTTCCAGACTCGATTTCTGCTGATTTACAACGAACGTCTGAATCGAGCGGGCTGTACACGAGTCTTGTTTTTTCGCAAACCGTCCGGATTGGCTAACGCTTACAGCAAGCAAGAATTTCACCTGGCGGATATTCAAGCCGTAGCGCCCCTAGTGCAACAATACGTGATGGGGGCACCGCTGACCGAATCTCCAATTGAACAGACGACCAGGGATATCTTGATTTGCACCCACGGCAGCCGCGATCGGTGTTGCGCTCGGTTTGGTAACCGGATTTATCATCAGGCGCTGCAAATTGTGGATGAATGCTCTCTGGAGCAGGTTCGCGTCTGGCAAGCTAGCCATATCGGCGGACATCGCATGGCCCCGACGGCAATCGACTTTCCAACCGCTCGGTATTATGGCTATCTCGATCAGTCGTCTCTGAAAGCAATTTTGACCCAGACTGACAATATTCAAGCTTTAGGTTCCGTTTATCGAGGCTGGGGGCTATTGCCCTGGGCAGCTCAGGTGGTTGAAAAGGATCTGCTGCTGAAGCACGGCTGGGATTGGTTCAACTGCAAGGTTACTGCGCAAGTATTAGAACACAACGAAGATGAAACCTTCAACCGAGTTGAATTATCCTATCGAACCGCTACTGGTGAACAGCAAACCTATCGAGCCGAGGTCGTCGCTGACGTTGAGCAGACCGTGTACCTAAAGAGTTCATGCAACAGTGAGAACGCAGCTGAAGTAACGCCATATGTGGTAAGAGATTTGTTTCCAATCCAAACTGCTGCAACAGAGAAAATGCAGCTGATCAGCATTAACTAAAGGACATATAGCCTTTTTCAGGCTAGTGAAGTACGAAAAACGGGGTGCCAGCGCCCCTGCGTGGGGGCGAAGCCCCCACATCTCCTATACCTCACATGAGTGAAAAACGCTGTATAAAAAATGAATTTATGAATGGCCCTGTGAATCAAATCTCTATCTGGCACCTTCTCTATCAATTACTGTTGTATGCCCCGCGACTGTATTTGCTTGACAGCTTGCTGTGGATGTTTATTATGGGGCTGCCGGCTGTACCTGGACTGATCATTCGGGAATTTTTTAATCGCCTCATTGATTCGTCATCTGCTGATTTCTCATCTGCAACCCTGATTGTGCTGTTGCTGGCCACAGGCATAGCTCGGATTGTTGCCATCTTCATGGGGCGAATTACCAAAACTCAACATCGGTTTACTATCAGTGGGCTGCTCCAACGAAATCTATTAGCTGGTATTTTGTGCCGCCCAGGTGCTTTGCCGTTAGTTGCCGGTGAAAAAAAACTATCTTCTGGGGAAGTGCTGAGTTATTTTCGCGAAGATGTCGCTCAGATTGAAGATAATGTGGTCGGCACAAACGAAATTTTAGGAGCAGGGGTGTTTGCGGCTGTATCCTTGATTATTCTTCTCAGTGTTAATGCCTATTTGACGATTTTTGTATTTTTACCCTTGGTTGCGATTGCTGCGATCGTTCAACAGGCCGAAACTCGGATTAAGCGCTATCGTCGTGCCAGTCGTCAGGCCACCCAGCAGGTGACAGGGCTAATAGGCGAAATCTTTACGGCGGTGCAGGCAATTCAGGTGGCAGGCGCAGAATCTCCTGTGCTAGAGCGATTTCGGCAGGTCAGTCAACAGCGCCAGCAGGCAATTATCCGCGATCAGGTTTTCCTTGCCATTCTGGAATCTATTTTGCAAAATATGGTCAACCTGGGGACGGGACTGATCCTGCTGCTAGCCTCCCAAACCATGCGTCCTGCCCAAGCGCTCAGTGTTGGAGATTTTGCTTTATTTGTCTACTACCTTGCTTTTGTAACCGATTTTTTCTGGTTTTTGGGTGGTTTTTTGAGCCTCTCAAAGCAGACTGAAGTTTCATTCGACCGAATGGCAGACTTGCTGCAAGATGCCGAACCATTGCCTGCTGCAAGCGCACCCTTATCTCTGGTTGTTCATGCCCCGCTGTATATTCCAAATCTAAAAAATCAAGCTTCTCCCTTGCCCGCTATTGAATCAATCATCCGTCATGCTGAGGATAGCCTAAACACATTATCTATCGTTGGTTTAACCTATCGATATCCTGATACAAATTGTGGTATCTCTGATATTAGTTTTCAGGTTCAGGGCGGTAATCTCACGGTCATTACAGGACGTATCGGTTCCGGCAAAACTACTCTACTACGAACTCTGTTAGGCTTACTGCCCCGTCAGGCCGGTGAAATCTACTGGAATGAGCGCCTGATTCAACAGCCTGCTAGTTTCTTCATTCCACCTCGCAGTGCCTATACTCCACAAGTACCGACTTTATTCAGCACCACGCTGCAAGAAAACCTGCAATTAGGATTGGACCGTTCTAATCAAGAACTAGCCCAAGCGATTAGCCGGTCAATTTTGGTCCAAGACATTGCAGCCATGCCAGAGGGATTAAACACCGAGGTGGGAACGCGGGGAGTGCGGCTTTCGGGAGGGCAAATCCAGCGGGTGGCGGCGGCTCGTATGTTCCTACATCAGCCTGAATTACTGGTATTTGACGACCTCTCTAGTGCGTTGGATGTGGAAACCGAACGTCGTCTCTGGTCCCACTTGCTGGAGCTACGTCAATCTCGCGGTTCACAGGGCTGGACTCCAACATGTCTGGTTGTCTCCCACAGACCTGCCCTCTTGCAAGCTGCCGATCAGGTGATTGTGCTGGAGAATGGCACTATTGTTTCTATAGAACATCAATGATCGGGTTTGCGAGGCGTTGAATGATGAAGGGATGGGCGATTGCCTCTCTACTATATGGGTTATATGGGTGGATCTGACTGAGTGGCCTCAAGCTGTTGCAACTTTGGGAGTGTGCATCCCCATAAGCCAGCCAGCACCATGCCTAAAGAACAAAGAACATAGAGCACGGCCATCCCTGCTCCTGGCCCTGTACCAAAAATTTGAGTCAATGCAATGGTGACAGCATGATTGGACATCATGGCAGGCTCTAATACCCGATCGGCTAGTGGTCCAGCCAAGAAAGTAGCAAAGGCTGAAACGATCTGCACAATCAGTGAGCTGGTCGAGAATACTCGTCCTTGAAGATTGGGAGCGACATTTGCCATCCAAATGGCCGTTTCGGAACTGCCCAACAGCGGAAAGTTCAACGATGAACAGAATTGGGCTGGAATCCAAATCGAGACTGTTCGGCCCAGCCCAAACACCGTTTTGCTGATACCGGCTCCAACCATGCCGACTAATAATCCCCGCAGGCGACGCCTAAACCCGCCCCAAATGCTCACCCCAATCGCTCCGACCACACCGCCAATGCCAGCAGCAACGTTTGTACTGGCCAACACCTGAGCACTACCATTGCTGCGAGCCAGAATCATTGGATCGTAAATTGCGCCACCCAGGTCATGCACAAACCAAAACAGAGCGGTGATCAAAACCAGGAAACGTAAACTGGAATTTTTGAAGAAATACTTAAAGCCAAAGGTCAGATCATGCCAAATGGTGTTGAGCTGGGATGATTCAGTTATACGCGGCGGCTGTGGAATGGTGACAGCTAGCAAGGTGGCGATCGCGACTCCGAAGGTGACAATATCAATCAGAAATATGCCAACTAAACCCATGAAAGGATAGAGACTGCCTGCCAACGCAGGTGCAAAAATAGCAGAGCCATAATGGACTGCTGATTCCATACTGTTTGCCCGTGTGTAGTGCGACGATGGCACCATCAAGCTGACGGAAGTGGAATAGGCTAACTGTTGGATTTGGCCAAAGCTGCTGTTGACCGCACTCGTAAGGTAGAGATGCCAGATCTGAAGGCTTTCGGTTGCATACAATAGGAGCAATGCAACTGTAGAGAGAACAGCGATCGCATCCCCTAACATCATCAGGTGCTTACGATTGCAGCGATCAACAATCGCGCCGGCAAATAATGTAATCACTGCTCGTGGCAACTGAGAAAAAAATCCAACTAACGTCAGTGCAGTAGCAGAACCTGTGACCTCCCAGACCCATAAAACCAGCGCGAATTCGGTCATGTAACTGCCGATTGTCGAAACCAGTTGACCGAACCAAATGACGGTAAAGATGCGCATGTAAAAGTGTTAGCAATATTTTATTCAGGATCGTTCACTAAATATTTGAACAAATCATCAATCACGGCATCTGCGGCCAAAGGATTTCCGCCTCTCCAGGTTGGATAATTGACCGGATATACCCGATTCTGCTGAACAGCCTTCAGTTGTTTCCACAGAGGTTTTTGTTTCAGCTCTGCCAATTTTCGGAACGATGCTTCCCCCTCGGTTGCCACAAATAGAATGTCTCCATTAATATCCATCAACCTTTCCTCTGAAAGGGAAGTGATTCCGCCAGCGATGGGAGCCGCTTGGGAGGGAGGTCGCTTTACTCCAACATCGGCAAGAATGCTGCCATTGAAGGAATTTTTGGCGTCAATATCGATCGTGCCACAGCAGATATGCACAAATGAAACTTCCAGGTCTTGCAGTCGATCTCCCAGGGCTGACTTCAAAGCCTCAATGCGTTGATAGTAATTCGCCCAGACCTGTTTTGCCGTCTCGGTTCTCCTCAGCGCTTCAGCTACAAAATCAAAATGGTCTCGCCAAGAGGGATATCCCTCCCAATCATCTACTACCGTGGGTGCGATCCGAGAAAGTTGAGGATAAATCGCTTCCGTTGCATATTTGATGCCAATAATCAGATCGGGCTTCAATGCCAATACTTTTTCAATATTGGGCTGTTCTTCTTTGCCAAGTATCTGAATCGATTCTAGATGTTTTGCCAGATAGGGAGGCGGATCGTCAAAGTAGACAATGGACGCGATAGGTTTAACCCCTAGCGCCAGCGCATTGCCTAATGTAGGCACACTCAATGCAATGACTCGCTGCGGTTGATTTGGAACACAGGTTTGGCCAAGCGCATGCTGGATCATGCGGCAATCAGAACGGCTGCTTCCCGTCCCAGAAGATGGAGACATGCTAGCGCATGCCGCGCTAAATACCAAAATCAGCAGAAATATGAGTATGTATTTTAGAGAAGCAATTCGATATTGAACCGTACATCGGTGAGGCCTGATCCGGTGAAGCATCGCATTCCTCCCTAAAATTCCACCGCAACTGAACCTAGGATCGTCAGAGGTGCACCGGGCACAATGAAGTAGCCCTGGCTATTGTAGTATTCGGTGTCAAATAAATTTTTGATATTGATGGCGAATCGGTAGCGATCCCGGCGGTAAAAAATACTGGCATCGGTGCGGAAGTAGGAGGGCAACGTCAACCCTGTATTGGGCAAGAGGGCTTCTCGTTCGTCCACATAGACGAGTCCTAAGCCAAAGCCCAGCCCTTCCAAGCTGCCGGATTGGATTTCATAGGTCGTCCACAAACTGGCGCTATTTCGCGGCACTCCCACCAAGCGATCGTCTTCGGGAATGCTGTTGTCTTCGCTCACAAAGGCATCGGTATAGGCATAGCTGGCAATGATGTTCCAACCCGGCAGAATTTCACCCGTAATATCAAATTCAACACCGCGGCTAACTTGCTCGCCGGTTTGCACACTAAAATTTGCATCTTCCGGATCGGTGGTCAATACATTCTGCCGCGACAAATGATAGAGCGCTAAGGTGGCAGAGAGATCGTCAGTGATGTCCTGCTTGATGCCAACTTCAAACTGCTCACCTCGCTGGGGTTCAAAGGCTTCTCCGGTGCGACTGCGGCTAAAGACTTCGGGATTGAAGGAGTTGGACCAGTTGAAGTACAGCGAGGTGGTATCGGTTGGTTGGTAAACAAGACCTAAGCGTGGCGCAAAGTTGGTTTCGGATTGTTCGTTATTAATCGTGTTGGTGTTGCGATCGCGGTAGATGGTGTCACTCCAATCGAATCGTCCGCCTGCTAACAAAATCAAATTAGGCGTGAGGTAGATCAGGTCTTGCAGATAGATGCCAACGTTATCTGAGCCGTATTCCTCGTTAAAGTTCGGCTCAAATTCTCCTGGCTCTGCACCATAATCTGGGTCAAAAAAGTCGATTGGACCAATTGGGGCGCTGAAGAAATTATAGGCAAAACGGTAACGTGCCAGTTCAACCCCAAACAGCAAATTATGTTCGATCGATCCGGTTTGAAATTCCCCGATCAGTTCAGTCTGCATGGCAATGTTGAATTGGGATTCGTCCGTGCGGTTGGAGCTGCGGGTTAATGTGCGGCCATCTGGCTCCAGAATCGTATCAAAGTTGCCTAGCGAAACTTCTTCAATCCCACCTTGCACACTCAAGACGTTCAATCCATTGCGGATGCGCCACTGGTCGCTAAATTCATGCTCAAAGTCATAGAATAAGCGCACTGAATCAAATTCAGCGTCATTAAAATCTGGCTCAATAATGGTGCGGCTAATCGGTACGTCAAAGGATGCCTCAATTGGCGGTAAGCCGCGATCGTAGGCATATTTGTAGTCTTGATATTCAAGCCCAACGGTCAACCGCGTGCCGGTATTGGAATCCCAGCTAATCACTGGAGCCACGAAGATGCTTTCACTGCGGTTGAAATCGCGGAAACTATCGGCGTTCTCGTAGGCGACATTTAACCGATACAACACCGTTGCATTGTCGTTGAGCGGTCCGGTGAAATCCAGCGTGGAGCGGTAAAAATCATAGCTGCCAACGATGCCCTCAACTTGATAGCGCGGTTCGGGAAGCGGACGTTTCGTTACGGTATTTACTGCACCACTAAAGGAAAAGCCACCTCCATAGAGCACCGAGGCTGGTCCGCGTAGGAATTCCACCCGTTCTACATTGGCTACATCCCGCGGACTGATGAAGCCAAAATCTCGGAATCCATCCCGAAAACTCTCGAACTCGGTTGAAAACCCGCGAATCAAAAATCCGGTGGAAGAAATCCCGCCATATCCAATTTGCGGCTCCACACCCGGCACCGTATTTGCTAATTCGTTGAATCGAACCACTCGCTGATCCTCGATCACCTGTTCGGGAATCACCTGAATCGCCAAGGGCAGATCTCGCAGCGGTGCTTCAATCCGAGTTCCGGTAGTGGCTTCTGATGGGTTATAGCCTTCCTCTTGCTCGCCAGTCACAATTACTTGAATGGCGTCGTCTGCAGTATCTGCCGTAGCGGTTCCCGGCGTCACACTCAGCACGAAGGCTTCAGCATCGGTTCTGATCGCAGCCGTGGGAGGAGCCTCGGTGCCGGTAATTGCCACACGAACTCGATTGTTGGGCAAATTTGTCACCGATACCAAGGCAATGCCCGCGGCTGGATTCGCGGCTTGATAGTCATCTGCATCTGGCAAAGCCAACACCGCATCGGGAATATCGGCGATTAAGGCATTCCCCACCACCGTCGGCGTCACTGGCGCTAGATTGCCCGAAGTTTCGAGAATGATCTCCAATCCGTCATCCGCTGAGTTCAGTTGCACCCCGGTGACTTGAACAATCAACTGTGCCAGCCATTCCTCCACGGTTGTGGCCGGTTGTTCTAGCTCCTGCAAGCGAGGCGGGGCAGTTTCACGAATTACTGCACCGCTGACTCCACCGCTAGTTTCCCTGACGGCTCCTGACGAATTGGTCGATTGAGCTTGTTGAACTTGTTGCAACTGTCGCGTTAGAGCAGATTCAACCGCTTGCACCGGGTGGGCCGTCACCAACCCAAGCAAAGACAAACTCAGCAGCAGTTCTGATTTCCCCATATTGCCTCACACCAAATTCTCTAGCCCACCTGCCACAATGGAGACGAGCATCTGATAGGAATTTTCTCAGCTAAATCAGAATAGAGGAATCGAGCAATCAGAGTTTGCCCAAAACGGATTTTTATTTGCCCGATCCGGATCGGAAGGGTGAAGCAAGACAGTCAGAGTCAGGTTGACAAATGCCAGATACCGAAATTTCCAATCACAAAATTTAGCGATTGCGCTACCGTACTTCCTGGCACCCAGCAGGCATCGCCAAATTGCTCAACATGTTGTCCGGCGTAGGAATTGGTTGCATTATTGTGCGATCGCCACTCTCGCCCCACCATCGGCTCAATTTCTCCCTGGGCAACTACGTTGGCAGTTACAGTATGAGCCAGAAGCTGTTCCGTTGGCTTGATAATCGGTCCATCCTCAGTGGCTTCAAACGTCGCTTTTCCACAAAATAATTCATTTGTCTGGACTGGCTCAAATCCTTTCTGCTTTTCAGGAAACTCAGGAGCCACATCACCCCAGCCGTAGCCTCGTTCGCCGCCCATTTGCAGTTTGCAACAAGCCTCTTTCCAATTTAACTGACAGTTATCCTTGGCGAACACATAGCCCACTAAATAAACTTGTTTTCCCGTATCTAGCGTCCGAGGCGAGAGAAACTCTACTTCGTGCAATAATCCTTCATCGGCTGCTTGTCGGGGATACACTAATGCAGTGCTAGCATAGCTGCTGAGAAACCGACGGCGAAACAGACTTTCGTTTCCCCAAGGAAAGATGATTTCATAATTCGGTTGATTGTCTTGATTCTCTTCCGATTGATTGCTCTCTGTTTTTTTAATTGCTGGATAAAAATAGGTAAACTTTAGGTACTGATGAACTTCTCCCCCAATTTTTTGATATAGTTCCGAGCGCGTTGCAGGTTGATGCTGGTCACGGGTCAGCCGCATCGTTAAAGCACCCCAAAACATCCTGCCAGTTACATAGGGACGAGTGCGCTGCACATTCCCCACTTTGCCACAACCAATATGCATCGGAGATTTTAGCCTAAACACCACTCGGTAAGCTGTCCAGGTCACGACTGATTCTCCTGCCCCGCTTGCCCATTATTCTTTGATTCTGCTTCTCGCCGTGCCTTTGCCCCATACCGAGCATAGATCAACATTTGCTCCAGGGTCTCTTTTGCTAGCAACAGTTGCTCTAAGTTCTGAGTTACATGGTCAGTGATGTGCTTGAGTACACTGTCAGGACGGAGATCAATCTCATTATTGTTCATAGGCTTGTTCCAACCAAAGCCTAGACCCTCCAGTAAATTCAACATCTGTTCAATAACCTTTTTACCAGGTTCCTTCTCTCTCGCTAATAAGTAGAGAAAACAGGCATAAACGCCATCTTCTTGCAATATTCCTAACGTCTTAGTAACGGTATTTTCAATGTCGCTTGGCTTCTCATCTTTTGTATCAGTAATGAGTGTTTGAGCATGTTGAGCAGCGAGGCGATCGAGATTAATGGGTGTGTTGTTCATTTCCTTGCTCCTCACCGTATTTCTCCTCTACCGGATTGCCTACGATCGCCATTCGCCCAAAACCGCGTGTGCCCATGCCACCCACACCTAGCCATTCAATCATGCCAAAACCTGCTTTTACTACGCATAATGGACAGTTCCAGGAACCACCCGGTATATTTTCATCGCTGTTGTGTTTTTTGTCTTTAGGAAATGGACGCTTACGCTGAGATTGACCATTCTCTTTCTTCTTGTCATCCGCTTCTTCACCAGCACCATAATCATCCAGCACGACTTCTGCGGTAAGGAAGGTGGCACGAGGGATAGCTTCATAAGTGAACAATGCGCCTTCTTCTGCTGCACCTGTCTCAGGGCTAATAGCAACGGATGTGCGGACTTCCAAGTTGCTATTCACGACATGGCTGAAGAGTGAGTCTTTGACAATGACAATTTTGTTGATGACTTGCTCAAGAGACTTGAGGCGATCGCCCATCTGCCCATTGCTGCCCTGCCATTCTGAAGGAGCTTGTATTTGTGCTTCTTGGTCTGCAACTTTCACCATCAGCCAACCCAAGTTGAGCCGTTTATCAGGTTTGTCCCAGGTTAGAACTGCTGTATCCATTTCACACCAGTCGTCAGGCAGACCGGTAAATCCTGCTTCCTCTAGCCGCTCTACCGTACTCACCCACACTGGACCTACCATCGAATGCACGGGAAACAGCAGCACGTGGGCATCAAAGATATTCACCACACCAGAATAATTCTTGCCTTCATCACCATTATTCTGGGATTTCCCAAGATAGCCAAAGGTATAACAGACTGGATTAGAACTTAGGTCAGCATTGATACCACTAGGTTTTTCGTGTTTCTGCCCTGCTGCCCAAGGCGTTTCGTACAACTGAGCGGCATAGGAACGCGCAGCTCCATGCAAACTTGTCCCAGGAATTTTAGGGATCTTTGTACCCGGTTCTCGCACAATGCTGTTGTCTACCCGGCCCAGGCGATAGCCCCCAGTGCCAATATGTACTGGGTCGAGGGTCATAAACAGGTAGCATTGCCGCACGTAACGCAGTGACTTGTTGCTATTGCTTGACTGGCTGGCTGTCGGTTGCTTGTTTGTCATCCTTGTTATCCTTAATCTCGCTCTTTCAAAATTTCCATGTGTAGTTCTGCCAAATCAGCTAATTCGCCTCGTATACCAGCGTCGATCAGTTGTTGGCGTTGCTCTGATGGGATGTCTGTCCATTGCTTATAGTCTTTTCTCCAGGTTGCAGTTGCCAGAGTATCATTCACGAATTGTCGGAATACTGGATCACTGAGTGATTGTTGTTCATCCTGTCCGTACCACATCTCGCGGGTGGCTTCGATCGCATAAATCACCTGATGTCGTTGCGAGGTTTCCAGGTTTTTGAGAATCTTCCAGAGAGTGTCGAAGCGATCGAGGTCTTCCAGGTAGAAGGGACGGGTGCGACGGGGACGGCGACCACTTTCGTCGTAGTAAATCTCGAAGCGGCGGGCGGTGGTATCGAGGAATTCAAAGTCGAAGCTAGAGGGGGTGAAGTAGATTAAGTCTCCTTCTTTCAAATCGCCAGCATGAACCAGCCAACAGGGATCAGTCGTTCCAGGTCTCTGACTCTTGATTGCCCGTTGTCGTTCTGCTGTTACCTTGCTATCGTCATCATTCGTCTTCAAAAAGACGTAAGGATACCAGACATCCACAGTTGTGCCATCACCCATCGCAACAGGAATATGCCAAGTGATTGTATAGGTATCTCGGCACAGATCTAAAACAATAGTTTTCTTAAACTGTTGAGTACCATTGGCCAGGTCTTCTTTATCAGGTGTTAATAGACACTGAATCTTCGATATGTGCCAAAGCTGCTGATTATCGGGTGATTTATAGCCCAACATCTGTCGCCCAGCATCCAGGGCAGCCCGGAGAGGAGTGCGCCGCTGGAAATACACGACACCCAGGTGCAGAGGGAGACGATTGCGAACTTTTCCCATCTCCCGTTCATATTTGGTTTGGATTGCCTTAATGACATCTAATGATTTCTCCGCTGGAACCAGTGCCATGAATGTGCGCGGCTCAGCCAGGATAGGAATTACAGGGCGATATTCTTTTGAGTCAAAAGTTATATTCCTGATGTTCAGTCTGCCTCGCAACTTGTTGGGGCTTCCATACCCAGTTGGTTCCTCTATAGGTATTTGTTGGCTAAGCAATTGCTGACGAAGAAACCCTACTGCGGCTTCGTCATCCGCGTACTGTTGAGGTTCTGCGCCAAGTTGCCTGGCAATGTAGCGCAGATTATCTATGGCAATCAGCTCACCATTGTTATTTAAAACGCTCAGCTTTGTCTTGCCCAACACAAGGTCATAGTTACCAAAAGGCTGTAACCTAAATTCAGCAAGATTGGCCGCTTCAATAGTGAGCCGACCTTTTATCTTTGGTAGCTGTGTATCTGGAACACCTGCTAGTGCCTCTTGCCAAAATCGTTGGGTAGTTTCCCAGACCCGACGCAAACGGGCAAACGAGGGATTTTGTCGCATCATTGCTAAAGCTAGAAGAAAAGGCTCCTTAGCTGTTCTTCCTTCCCCTAAATCAGAGTCCGTAACTTGTAGATCGTAAAACTGCTCAAATAGATCAGCATAGGGATATGGAACAGAGTCTTTAATTGCTCCACGGTTATTGCTTTCGACAAGATTATCTAAATTTGAATCTTCAGTACTCGTGAATGTCTTACTTTCAATATCACTAAGAAGTTGAGAATAAGAAAAATCAAATTCTTGTGCCTTTTCCCCCGTCCTTTGATTGTCTCTCTTCTTGTTATGCATTTTTCGAGATATAGGATCAAAGGAAGTCATACTATTGAATGCTTCGCCAGACAGCCACGATGCCAGTTCAAATTGTCCAACGAGCAGGGCAAGACGGCTATTGCTATCTGCGATTTCATCGATCCAAATCGTCGTTTTTAATTCCTGCGTCCATTTTTGGGCACGAGAAGTTCGGCGATCGCTACACGTATCACATACTTTCAATTTTTTACTTGAACTAATAGGTCGCAAGCCACATACAGGACAAATATCTTGCTTCTCATTCCAGTAAGGTGCAATCCACTCAGAATTAGCCGTTGGCTTATTGAGTGGAGAGGTTGCCAACTTACCAAATCGTAAGGTGTTTCGGGTGCGATTGCTCAACTCCAGCATCCAATGCGCTTCGCCATCAAATCGACGATTAGCAATTTCTTGTAGATACTTGTCTAGTGAATCTCCTGACTCTGCCTTTGCATCAAGCAAATCATCAATATCTGGAACAAGGAATAGACTGCCATTTTCATCTCGATAAACCTCTAATCCTAGAGGATAGGCATGTTCAACAACCTTCTGAATTTCATTTAATGCATCTATAATCAATTGCTTTCGTGCTAACAAGTCACTAATTCGGATAGAATCACCCCAAAATACCAGTCCATCTAAGCCAACGCGCAGAAATCGCCAGTAATATTTTTTTTCAATCTCGTCGGTAACAGGATCTTTCCAGCCAAGCAGCAAGTTCTGAGCTAATGCTGCTTTGAAGAAGGCAACACTAGCAGCCGTCTGATCAAATAGAGAGACATCACTGAGAGGGCGGCGAGTTTCCGCAACCGTCTGACAAAAGTAATCTTCTACAGAAGAAATAAACTTGTGGCGGAATTCCTTCCAGTCGAAAACAGAGCTTCCTAATGAATTCTTTAGAAGTTCGAGGTTCGTTTGTAGAAAATTATAAAAATAATAGCGATCGATTTGCAGCTTGTTCAGATCAATAACATCAGTTTCTGTTCCAAAAGCTGTTGATAGATAGACGGTATTTGTTTGACCATCTGCAAAACGATTCAACACTCCCTTCTCAATGCCTGAACCGCGTCCATGTGAATCCGACATTAACTTCAACAAGCCTTCTGGAGGAGATTGCTTGTGATGAGCTTCTATAAAACTGGATATTTTCAGTGAAGCAGCGCCAAATTTTGAAATATTGAATTTCTTCCAAACATTGCCTGTCCAGGAGTCTTTTAGTAAAGAGTCTAAATTACGGTATTTTGTTGTTATATCTGGTGGAATCTGAGTGGCAGATATTCTGTGATCGCCTTGTAGAAAACTTTCCTGAAACTTACCTAACATATGTAGCCATGCTGCTATTTCTGCTAAGAGTAAGGCATCACGTTTCTTGGCTAAATTTGTCAAGTCGCCAGTCATGGCTAATTCTCCGCCTCTTCCTGCTTTCCAGATAATTGTTCCGCCATGCGCCGTGCTTGTTCGCCCAACTCAGTCCAGTTAGCAAAAGATACTTCAGTCACAGTTGATCTCAGCGACGGGGGTTCGGGTTTGGGCACTGGTTCTTGTGTAGTGGTTTCTGTCAAATGGCGGCCCTCACGTTCCCACCACTTTTTAGCCTTGTCATAAAGCTGCTTTTCTTTCTTACCAGATCTCCCTTTCAAGTATTCTGCCTCAGACTTGAGACTACCGTTAGAATTTTGAAAGTCTGGATGAAGTTGTCTCGGTGCAATTAAATAGCGGGGTAGCTCAGGTTCAGGTTGTTTGATTTCGGGTTCAGGAGGTTGCTCTAAACCTGGCAAATCTGCCCGAATCGCCAATTCTCCCTTTCCCTCAACATCTGCAACACCAAAGCCACTACTAGTCTTTGCGCCAAAGCCGTAGACCGTGAGCATGGCTTGTACTCTTTCAGCGACTAGTTTCAAATCTTCAGCAATCTGAATTTTTTCAACCTTACCAAAGGGCACATACAGGATTACCAGTTCGCCTGTTGCTCCAATGGGAACCGATTCAATCAAAATTGGGTTCTTACCAACCCCGGTTTTGCGATCGTGCGGGTTAATCACTTCCAGTCCAATCTGGTTAAAGAAAGTGGGATAAAAATAGAGCCACCCTGAAAAGAATCCAGATGAAGAGAGATACCGTCGAACATAGCGTCGATACCAGCGTGCTAGATACTTGTCACCGAGGCTATCCAGATAGTTCTCAAGTTCTTTACTATCTATTTGAATGCCCTTTTCAGTCCCAAAGAGCCGTCCTAAACCAATTCGTCGTGCTACAAACTCTTTGCGATGACTCGGGCTATTCTTGTCATCTAAATTACACCACCATTCTGCTAACTGCTGAACCATTGCACTATGTAATGCTCCTTTCCAGCCGGTAGAAGCAACCATTAGCGTTTGAAACACCTTGTCTTTGCGGACGGGATTTTCCAGCAGATGAAAGGTGCGATCGTCTTTACTCAGGTAGGGCTTTCGTAGTTTGAAGGGAACCCGCAACATGAAGCTGAGGTGGGGCAAGCGATCGAGGTCAGAGAGTTTTGGAATGAAACCAAACTGATCGAATTTGAGTTCAGGATCGATTTTTGCATAGTGACTTCGCCAACCATCCAAATGCTTGGCTTTGTCCTTCGCGAACATTGCTTGACGCAACCAGGAATCATGGGTTGCAGAATACTCGTATTGCATCACACACCTCTATACATCTTGCATTCTCACGCCGTCGTAAATTTCTTCCAGAGCGATCGCAACATCAATCGAGGTGAAGGCTAAGGTCTGTTGCGCCTCTCGATAGTCTTTCAGGAGCCATCCCTCTGCTGTCTTTGTAAATTGTTTAACATAAATTTGATACTGGTCAACCAGTACATACTCCTGAAACTCAGGGATGGTGCGGTAGGCATCAAACTTATCGCCCTGGTCATAATTGCGGGTGCTTTTGGATAGCACTTCGATAATCATCTGGGGATTTGTCACTGTGTCTGTTCGATCGGCGTAATATACAGGTTCTCCCGCAATCATCATCACATCTGGATAGGTAAATAGCCGCCAGGTTGGAATCCACAATCGCACGTCACCAATGAAAACTTTGTAAGGTTGCTGTCGTAGAGCAAATTTCAGGTGAGCATAGAGATTACCAGCAATATCATTGTGGTCTGTGCTGCCACCCGCCATTGGCACAATCTCTCCATTTCGATATTCACTTTTGTCTTCTGCTTCTGTTTCCAGTTCTAGATACTCTTCTGGAGTATAGAATCGCGGCTGTACTTCGACTACCATTTGTTTATCTTCCAACGATAAGAAATTTATTATGAGGTTTCCTTCGGCAATTTCAATAAGCTACGCAAAAACGTTTGGATATTACTTTCGTTCGGTGTGACAGTATCTCTCTTCGAGTTCATTTCACGCCAAACCTGTAAAGTGTAGTTTTTGTCCAAATGTTGATAAATTGTATCTATGACTTTCTCCCTGTTCCAGCCATTTGTGTACAGATCCTTTTCATGATCATTCTTTAAGCGTACTTTTGCGTCTTCAGGAATCCAGCCCCAAACACGCATTACCGTGGTTCCATTTTTTTTATTGTAAGGACGGGAGATTTTGATCTTGGCAGCTTGGCGTTTATCTTCCGTCTTGCCATCTTTTTTATCGTCCGGTGCCGCTCCCATGATGAAATGGCGTAAGTGTTTTAAATTATCTGGTTTTCCATCTTGTGGTCTGAAAAGCTGCCGCAGGTCGTACTTCAAATTGAAGGTGTCTTTCTCCTCAAACGAAGAGTTTGAGTCTTTGTGCTTGATCTGCGCTAGAAATATGTTCTGTAGTGAAGGTAAATCTTGATAGGATTCACTTCCTCTCCTATTAACGAGCCAGTCATAGAGGGGTTGCGTGTCAATGCGACTTTCCTCTGCCTGAATCACACCAAACCCCATTTGAGGTCGTGCTCCTAATGCCGACCAATCAGCGATGAATTGAATTAGCCCACCAATAACCTCTGGCTTAAAGTCCCGATGCAAACTTTGAATCTGAATGGTGAATGTGCCTGATTTTGGCTTATCTTCCTCATTTTTAGGGAAATACCAAGTTGGTGTGCGAGTTCCAGTTTTGTCTTTGCCTCGTTTATCCTTGTATTGATATTGATATTGACGAGACTGAAGCTCAACTTTTGATGAGATAGTTTTAGTTTTATCAGATTGAGTATTGTCCTGAACGATCTCTAGTCGAAAACGGCGTTTTTGTCCCTCTGCACCAAAAATTTTGCAGACCTCACAAAGCCCGTTTTTATATGAGCATTTCTGCTCAGTCGGATCGCAGACATTGCCACCCATTCCCCGCACCAGCACTTCCATCCACCAGCGCAAGCTGCCCAAGATGCCAGTTTCGCGGATGCGGTCTACCTTGCCCTCTACACCGCCCGTCCAGAGGGGAGTGAGGGCCTGAATTTTTACTTCCATCTTGCCTGAGCAAAGCAACGCTTTTGCCCAACTATAGCGCAGCTTTACAGGTTTGGGTCACAACTTAACTTCAGTTAAATTCCTGAATTGTCTGACTTTCTTTTTTCTAGGCGGTTGCCATCCTTCATAGGCAAGGGAAAATAGAAAAATGAAAGTCGCAAATCTTCCATCTTTCCTATCCAACTCACTACCCCCGCAGCCGCGTCCGATACTCCCTCGGACTGATGCCGAACTGGCGCTTAAAGGCATCACAGAAGCGGCTCTGGCTGGCATAGCCGACGAGTTGGGCCACTCCCGCTACACTCAATTCCCGTTGGGTTAAAAGCTGTTGAGCATACTTCATTCGATGCATCTGCAAGTATCCAAACACAGTGGTGCCAAACACCTGCCGAAAGCCCTGCTTCAGTTTGTAGTCGTTCAACCCCACCTGCCGGGCCAGATCCAGTAACGAGGGCGGATTGTCAAAGTTTTGCAACAAAATCTCTTTGGCGTGATGCAAGCGTTCAATGTCGCCTGGATGCAGCGAGCGGCAAGAGTAGCTCGAACGTTCTATACTGTGTTCTGCCCACTGATGGATCTGGAGTGCTAGAAGTTCTAGAATTTTGCTTTCCAGATAAATTCGTTTTGTCATTCCTTGATAGGGGCAATTCAACAGCTGTCGCAATGTCAATTCCATCGCAGCAGTAGTGCGGCCAAGAGACTGGTGAAAGCATTGCTCTAAATTACCTTTGAGTAACTGCTGAAGCACCCAGGGAAGACGACTGTCCTCAAGGGTGTGAGTGGCTAAAAGATTGGGATCAATCTCAATCCGGATGAGTTGGCAGTGCTGATTTGCAAAGTATAGTTCTGTTTCTCGAATATCGGGTAAAAAGAGGAGGTAATTATAGCCTGCCTGCTCGATATACTCTTCTGGAACATCAGGAACATTAGGCGTCAAAACTTTATAACGGCCTGAGATATAAAATTTGGCAACTAGACAATTAAATTCACTATGGTCTGGTTGGAAGCTGAAATCCTTGTAGTAGTAATCATCAATGATTTCTAGACATAAGCCAGGGCGCAGATGGGCAAACTGGTAGTGTTCCCTCGCGAACTGGAATTCAATGCGCTCCGTGTAATCAAAGCCATTCGTATTATGGCTAACTTCTCGATGTGAACTACTTTGTCGTAGCTCCAACAGTTCCTGCTCATTCAGTAGGCTTGTCATCGCTGTTAAGCTAGTCGTGCTTTGCGGCTAATGGGAATACACATGGGCGTATGCGTTACCGGATCATGAACAATGCGACTCTCGATGCCAAATACTTCTTGAACCATCGCTTCAGTCATGATGTTGCTTGGAATACCCTGAGCATATACACCACCGTTCTTCACAGCAATTAAGTGATCGGCATAGCGGCAAGCTTGATTCAAATCATGCAGCACCATGACAATCGTGCGGCCTTCGGTTTGATTCAATTCGTAGAGCAAATCTAGAATCTCAATTTGATGCGCCAGATCCAGAAACGTGGTCGGTTCATCCAATAGCAGAATTGGCGTATTTTGGGCCAAGGTCATGGCAATCCAGGCTCGCTGTCGCTGTCCGCCAGAGAGGGTATCGAGGGGGCGATTGGCTAACTCAACCATGCCGGTGATGGCGAGGGCCTGCTCCAAAAACCGATCGTCTTCGGCAGACCACTGCTGCAGCCAGCTTTGGTGAGGATAGCGGCCTTGGGCCACCAGTTCGCGGACTGTCAAGCCTTCGGGTGCAGTGGGGCTTTGGGGCAAAATTCCGAGTTGCTTGGCGACTTCTTTGGTTGACAGTCGAAAGATAGAAGCGCTATCGAGATAGACCGTTCCCTTCAGCGGCTTCAGTAGGCGGGCTAGTCCCCGCAACAGGGTGGATTTGCCGCAGCCATTCGGGCCAACCAGTGCCGTAATCTGTCCGGCTGGAATCACTAAATCCAAATCGCGGATCACAATCGCCCTATCATAGGCCAGGGTGAGTTGACGAGTGGTTAAGGCGGGTTCAGTAGAAGATATCGTTACACTCATAGGATTAAGCATTGCGATTGGAATAGAGCAAATAGAGGAAATAGGGGGCACCAACAGCAGCCGTAATCACGCCGCAGGGCAGTTCGATGGGAGCAAACAGCGATCGGCCTAACAAGTCGGCCAGGACAACAATCAATCCTCCCACCAAGGCCGCGACCGGCAGCAATCCTTCATGGGAGGCACCCACCAACTGCCGCGAAAGATGGGGAGCCATCAGGCCCACAAAACCAATTGTGCCCGCAGTAGCTACTGTTGCTCCAGCTAAAGCGACGCTGGTAAGCAGCAACCATCCCCGCTGCCATTCCACTTTGCTGCCTAAACCTTTGGCAATATCGTCTCCCAACGCTAACGTATTCAAATCTCGCGACAGCAGAAAACTCAACGGCAAAAACACCAGCAGCCACGGGAGTAACGCCTGAATATGCTCCCAGTTGCGTCCATATACACTACCCGTTAGCCAAACCAACGCCTGACTGACATCGTAAATATTGCCGAAGGTGATCATCAAGCTAGTAAAAGCACCCGCCAGCGCATCGACGCCAACGCCGACTAGAATCAGACGAATCGGGGCACTGCCATTGTCCCAGGCCAGGAGATAAATGAGCAATGCTGCCACTAATGCTCCGGTAAATGCTGCCACCGGCAGAGCAACCAGCGGAAAGCTAGGCAACAACACAATCATGGCAACGGCCACTAAACTAGCCCCGGCATTCACACCAATGATTTCTGGAGCCGCCAGTGGGTTGCGCGTCAGTCCCTGTAAAATCGCACCCGATACAGCTAGCCCAGTTCCGACCAACAAGGCGGTAATGGCGCGAGGTAAGCGCAGCACATAGATCACAAATGCATGATCTGCAGTCCCGGTATCAATTCCGAGCAGCGTTTTCACCACATCCAGCGGCGAAATCGGATATTCACCGTAGCCGATGCTGAGAATCATCACTACTGCTATGGCAATTGCCAGAGTCAGCATGACCCAGGGAACTCGTCGATCCAGACGGATCGAGAACAGTGATTTTTGTGATCGAATCACTAACCAGCTTTTTGTCATTGTTTTTGAAACATTTCGTTTTTGTGATGCCCATTCATCGCTTTACCTTTTGTTTGGCCAGATAGATGAAGAAAGGTGCACCGACGATGGCAGTCATAATACCAACGGGGAGTTCTTGAGGTTTGATAATGATCCGGGCACCAATATCGGCCAGCAGCAGCAGCGTGCCCCCCGCAATCGCCGCGTAGGGTAAGAGCCAACGATAATCGACTCCGGCGAAAAAGCGAACCAAATGGGGCACCACCAAACCCACAAAGCCAATGGGACCAGCTAACGCTACCGAGCTGCCAGCCAGCAGAATCACCACAACCGTGGCAGTGGCTTTCACCCAAGCGGTGCGCAATCCCAGTCCTTTGGCAACATCGTCTCCCAACGTCAGCATTGTGATTTGGCGACTCAGGATCAGGGCCACCAATAACCCGATCCCCATGTAGGGTAACACCGAAGTAAACGTGGCAAAATCTCGCCCTGCCACCGATCCCGCCAGCCAAAAGCGAATTTCATCTAAGGTGCGTTGGCTCAGGATCAGCATTCCGGTGGTCAAGGATGAAAGCAAGTAGGTAAGGGCAGCTCCAGCCAGAATCAGCTTCAAAGGCGTCAGACCGCTGCGTCCGATCGATCCCAACACATAGACCGCAATGGCCGCCAGGGTTCCGCCCAGGAAGGCAAACCAAACGTAGGTGTGGGACGAGGCACTGCCGAACAGAAACGTAGCTCCTACCACCGCCAAGGCGGCTCCCGCATTGATGCCGACAATGTCCGGTGCGGCTAAGGGATTGCGCGTCAACCCCTGAGTAATCGCTCCCGCAACTGCCAAAGCTGCGCCCACCGTCAGAGCGATCAGCGAACGCGGTAGACGCACGGTGGTGATAATCAAGTGCTCGGTGGAACCGTCAAAGGCAAATAGCGCCTGCCAAATGGTGCGGGGATCAAGATCGGCTGCCCCTAATAGCAAACTGGCGATCAGACAGCCAAACAAGAGCAGAATGCCGATCCCCAAGCCGATCAATCGCAGCAGATTCACGTGAGCGGAGTGGGCCGAGGGGGGTGCTGAAGGTGGACTAGGCTTTGTTGCTGCATGTTTCATCTCAGGCTACTTTCTCTTCGTGGCAATTCCTAACTGAGCACCCTCGATGGTTCTGACTTGATCCATGACCTCAATCACTTGGCCATGATCCACCTGGCGATCGGCGTTGATGATCACCAAGACTTTATCCTGCTTACCTTTAGCCGTTTGAATCCCGGATTTCAAGTCTTTAGCTGCAATCGGTTTACGATCGAGAAATAGCTGGCCTTGCGGATCAATTGTGACAGTGACTCGCTTTTGTTTGGTATTTTGCTGCGTTGCGGTTTCGGCATTGGGCAGATTCACCGGCAGCCCCTCCGAGCGAGTCAGAAATAGCGTCGCCATGATAAAGAACGTCAGAATTGCAAAGATCACATCGATCATCGGCACGATGTTGATCTGGGGAGCGGTATCTAAGTCGTCGTCGCGAATCGTCATTCGTTCTACTCCTTACTCACCATCACTTGTCCAGACCGTCCTTCCTGATAGCGACAAAAATGCAGCGCCTCAAGCTGGTTGGTATATTCCTGAATTAAGGCGATCTGCCGACGGTAAAAGCCGCGAAAGGCATTGGCAAACAGCAGCACCAGCACGGCCACAACCAAGCCCGTTGCGGTTGAAATCAGCGCTTCACTGATCCCGCCGGTGACTCTGGCCGTTCCTTCTTGGCCCACGCTGCCCAGATCCAGATTGGCAAACGAGCGAATCAAACCCGTTACCGTTCCCAGCAAACCCAGCAGCGGAGCCGCTGTCACAATTGTGTCGAAGATGGTATTAAACCGTCGCAAAATTGGCAATTCGGCTTGAATCGCCCCTTCTAGGAAATTGTGGAACGCTTGGGGTGGTGCGTAATCTACTTCCATTGCTTCCATAAAGATGCGGGCAATCGGCAAATCGCTATGCTGCCTCAGTTTGGGCATCACCGTATCGGCTCCCATTTGATAATCGGCCAACACATCCCGCACTACTCGCCGCTGCTGCCGGTTTACCTTTCTCCAAAACAGGCAGCGTTCAATAATCAGCGCAATCGCCAAAATCGAGAACCCCAATAGGGGGTACATCACGAACCCACCCGCAACAAATAAATCAACTAAAAACATAATCAACTCAACTGTATTTAATCGACATTTAATCGACATTCAATCGACCTGCGGTCCCTGGCTGCCGCAGCAAAGCAATCTGCCAAGTTCCAATCATTCTATAATGTTGCGAGTTACTTGCAAGAAGATTTCCGAAAAATCAGCGCTGGAGATCAGCTTGATTGGAGAGGCATCTGTGGTTGGTTCAATCCAGCAATGCTGCACTCTAACTCTAAAAATAAAGTTGTAACAACTTGTTCAAACAAGATTCCAACACGGCAATCGTTCGATAATCCGACTTCTAGCTATCATCATCTATCATCAAATGATGGAAATGCTTACAAGTTAACCGCTATTAATTGCAACAACTGTTGTAGATTAGGACATAGTTCATCTTCACCCAAAGGCAAAATGGCGCTTCCCGAATTAGCAGATCTAAAACGAGAGCAGGAGCGAAACGCCCTCAAGGTGTTGCTAACCCGCACTTTGGTCGCTTCCCTAGGGCTTCATGCCGGACTGTTGCTGCTCAACTTAAAACCGCTGTGGACGGCGACCCAACCCGAACCGGAAGAAATTGCCATTGTGGTGACTGATACCGAAGAGCCAGAAATTGAAGAATCTCCCCCACCAGAAGAGGAGGCAGAAGTTTTAACCGGCAGTGGTGGCGGTGGTGGCATCCCCGAACCCGCTCCAGCTGCTGTAGCCTTGGCCGAATCAATTCCGCCTGAGCCGCTGCCGACCATTCCTCCCCCCGAAACCCTAACAACCGAAACCCCGCAAACTGAGCTGCCTCCAGAAGTTAAGCCAGAAGTGTCGCCCAGCCCGTCTCCAGAGCCAACCGCGACCGAAACGCCCCAACCTCCGGTTGAGCAGGCAGCTACCCAGCCCCAGCGCAATTTCCGCGATCTGTTAGAACAACTGCGGCGCAACCGGGAAGCCCAGCAGCAACCAGCGGGTGATCCCGGTGAAGGTAATCCTGCGGCCGTGGGAACCGGCACAAACCCAGAAGGTACGGGCACAGGCACAGGCACAGGTACTGGTACAGGTACTGGTACTGGAACGGGCAGCGGCACGGGTTCAGGTTCAGGTACTGGAACGGGCAGCGGCAATAACAGTGGCAACAGCACAGAAACCCCATCCGAAAGCAGCGGTAGCGGTCGGCGGATTGCCTGTCGCAACTGTCCCGATGTCAATTATCCTGAAGAAGCTCTGCGAGCCAGACAGGAAGGTACCGTCAAGGTGCTGGTGGATTATGACGAAAATGGGAATGTAGTCAGCGCTACTCTTGTAGATTCCAGCGGACATACTGTATTGGACGAAGCGGTTCTCGAAACAGTACGAGAAAAATATCGTTTGGATGACAGTGGTGGTGCTGGCAGTACGGTTCTCAGTATCGATATGACGATCCGAGGCTCCGACTTTAACCGTCAGGCCGAAGAGCGGGGCGATCGCCGCGAGGTGAATGTTCCACCCCCTGCACCCATTGTGGAGCAACCTGGGGAACAACCCGTCGAACAACCCTCGGCCCCCAGCAATACCGCCGCCGAACCGATTGATCAACCCGAACCCTTGGTGCAACCAACTGGATCACCCGCTCCCACCACCGCACCAGCCCAGCCTGAAGCGCCAACTCCGCAAGAGGCCGCGGCTCCTAGCGAACCACCCACTGAAACGCTAACGGACCCGACGACGACGGACCTGTTGCCGCCAACTACCGTACCCGAAGCAGTCTCTGATCCTATAGAAGCTCCGGTAGAACCGCCGCCCGAACCAGCCTACGTTCCGCCGCCCGAACCAGAATACATCCCACCGGAGCCAGTTTACGAAGCGCCCCCGCCTGAGCCAGTCTATGAGCCAGAAGCGGCTCCGCCTCCAGAAGCCCCGGCATCAGAACCGCTCTAGTCAGGTTCAATCAAAGAAACCGGATCTGCTCGCCACCAATCGACAGCACAGGCCATAAAATAGCTATTATTGTGATGATTTCTCGTACTCATACCAAATCCGACTGAATACCCTAGATTCAAACGCTATATTTTATAGGCGTTTTGGCAAACACTGGATTGTACAGGCGTTTTGGCAAACACTGGATTGTACAGGCGTTTTGGCAAACACTGGATTGTACAGGCGTTTTGGCAAACACTGGATTGTACAGGCGTTTTGGCAAACACTGGATTGTACAGGCGTTTTGGCAAACATTGGATTGTACAGGCGTTTTGGCAAAACGCCTCTACGTAAGGCGGCCAACCGGATTTGATATTACTTCACTTAACACTCACTTCACTTAATAGCTATGAACACCCAGGCAAGCGACCGCATCATCATTTTCGATACCACCCTCCGCGATGGCGAACAGTCGCCCGGAGCCACCCTGAACGTGGAAGAAAAACTGACGATTGCGCGGCAGCTCGCCCGACTAGGAGTGGATGTGATCGAGGCGGGTTTTCCCTTTGCTAGCCCCGGTGACTTTGAAGCCGTTACTAAAATTGCTCAACAGGTCGGTACGCCCGATGGCCCTACGATTTGTGGATTGGCGCGAGCTACCAAGCAAGACATCGAAGCCGCTGCTAAGGCCCTGGCTCCAGCCGCCAAACCCCGGATTCATACTTTTATTGCCACCTCGGATATTCACTTGGAGTATAAGCTGAAGAAGACGCGCCAGGAGGTGCTGCAAATTGGCCCCGAAATGGTAGCCTATGCCAAATCCTTTGTCGATGATGTCGAGTTTTCGCCCGAAGATGCCGGACGCTCGGACCCCGAATTTCTCTATCAGGTGCTAGAAGCGGCGATCGCGGCTGGAGCTACCACAGTCAACATTCCGGATACGGTTGGCTACACCACTCCGGCTGAATTTGGAGCGCTGATCAAAGGCATTAAAGACAATGTGCCCAATATTGATCAGGCGATTATTTCCGTCCACGGTCACAACGATTTGGGCTTGGCCGTCGCCAACTTTTTAGAGGCGATTAAAAATGGAGCACGGCAGCTTGAGTGCACCATCAACGGCATTGGTGAGCGGGCTGGCAATGCGGCGTTAGAGGAACTGGTGATGGCATTGCATGTGCGGCGGCAATACTTCAATCCCTTCTTGGGCCGTCCGCCTGAATCGGAAGCACCCCTGACCCGGATCGATACCCGCCAGATCTACAAAACCTCGCGTTTGGTGTCGAACCTGACCGGCATGCTGGTGCAGCCCAACAAAGCAATTGTGGGGGCCAATGCCTTTGCCCATGAGTCTGGCATTCACCAGGATGGGGTGCTGAAGCACAAGCTGACCTACGAAATCATGGATGCCCAATCGATTGGCTTGAACGATAATCAGATCGTGCTGGGCAAACATTCGGGCCGCAATGCCTTCCGCACTCGTTTGAAGGAATTGGGCTTTGAGCTGAGCGAGCAAGAGCTGAACCGGGCTTTTCTTCGGTTTAAAGAAATGGCCGACAAGAAGAAAGAAATCACCGACCGCGATCTAGAAGCGATTGTGAACGACGAAACCCAACAGGCCCCAGAACTGTTTAAGCTGGAGCATGTGCAGGTGTCTTGCGGTGATCATGCCCGTCCCACTGCCACCGTAATCATCCGCACCCCAAATGGTGAAGAACTGATGGATGCCGCAATTGGTACGGGTCCGGTGGATGCGGTCTACAAAGCGATCAACCGAGTGGTGAACGTACCGAATCAGTTGATTGAATACTCGGTGCAGTCAGTCACAGCCGGGATTGATGCGTTAGGAGAAGTGACGATTCGGCTCAAGCACAACGACCGGATTTTCTCAGGTCATGCCGCCAATACGGATATTATTGTGGCATCGGCAATGGCCTACATGAGTGCGCTGAATCGCCTCTCGGCTAGTCTGCAAAGCGGTAAGGTGCTGCATCCTCAGCATGATGCGGCTCAGCCGGTTGGTTGATCCCGTCGGATAACGCACTCGCGTACAGAACACCTTTTGAATATTGCACTAGTTCCACAAACTTAGGCCACCTATCCAGGTGGCCTAAATTTGCAATTTGCCTACTGGTGCGATCGGTCATTCGCTGATGTTGCTCATCCAGCAATGGCGCAGACACGACCGCTTCTGCCGTTTGTCAAGTGTCAGTTAGAACCTAAACTATCTCGACCCGCAACTGATAACTGGCATTTCCGCGGGTTCCGCCAACTGAGATGTAGTAGTAACCGGTTTGGAAATCATGGGACATGGGTAAAATGATGTCTCCCTGTCTTGCCTCTTGTTGCAGCACACCTCCAACAGGATCAGAAAGGTCATAAACGGCATTGTTCTCAGGAGAACTCATCTGGAGTTGCATTCTTTGCCCAGTCCTAGCCCATAGGATATAAACGTCTCGATCACCCCGTATCACCGCATTTCCCAAAACCGCTGAGCTTGTACCAGGTGCAAAATTAACGCGAAATGGGTGGACATTAGATGCGTATTTTGTAATGGGAACCACGATCCGAAATAAGGCTGACCATGTTTGAATTCCAACTATGCCATCCACCAGAATACGCTCTGTGGTTTGAAAAGACTTAACCGCAGATTCAGTGATTGGACCAAATATGCCGTCATTTGCCAACAGAGGAAGCTTGGAATCAGGACGAAAGAATTTAACGGTATTCAGCTGCTCTTGCAAAAAGCGAACATCATCGCCAGTGCTATTGCGCCGTAAAACGGCAAGGGCACGAGATGAAGCAGAATTTGTGGTATGCATGGGAAATTCCTCTATGTAGGTTTTACAGGTTTCGATCGCTCTAAATCACCTCTGTATCCACAGGATTTAAAGCTTTCCGCGAGTGCATCTTGGTTTGTGAACTCGCATCATACATATTCCTGTTATAGAAATTGAATCGCTCAGGGTCGATACAGAAAAGTTAAGGAGATTTAGAAACTTAGAGTAGGCTAATAGGTTCCTTCGCAAGTCCTTAACTTTTCTGTATCGACTAGGTTCTGCTTCTAGCCCTATAACTGAGGCATGAACAACACATTGATCTGCAGGAGAACACCATGCAACTCACTTATCGCTCTGCTCAATATGAAATGAATCAATATGAAGCGATTGTCCCTGCCATTGAAACGAAGCAGGCGAATGGTATATATCGCGGAGCTAGTTGTTTGATTCGGTTGCCCAAGGTTGAACAAAATTTTCAGACTGTGATTCAACTTCAGTATCGCGGCGTTCCTTATGCTGGGTTTCGCTAAATCACCTTCATCTCAGCACAGACGTATGAATAGCAAGGAGATTTTATCATGAAGCCTTCACATTGGGGATTAAACCAATTGTATACTCCAGATCGACTGCTCAACTTATGGTCAACTGGCGGCGAACCTTGGGTATTGCTGGAGCGGGAATGTTTAACCCAGACTCATCACGTTGACTATCAAGCTAGCACTCATCATAGCCGCAAAGTTTATCTGCTAGAAGTGGCATTCACGCTGGTTTTATTAGGATTGGTGCTATCGATCTGGGTGCCTTGCTCAACACCACAGTCAACACAACAATCAACACAACAGTCAACATCACAGTCAACACTACCAATGAATATGTCTCAGATGCAGCACAGCTATTTAAACAGGGCCAACAATCATGAAATGGAGATATCAGCATTTTGATCAGATCTGTGTGTCTTTGCTGGGGTTGATAGGTTTGATCATGGTAGGTGGCCTGTCAAGCACAATTTTATATCAAGTATTGATTGCCCCTAGTTGGTGCTATCATACCCATCCCGGACATAGCTTATTCTGGATCTGCTTGATTCGTTAATCTAGAGGAATAGTCATCTAGAGGGATAGTATTTATCTCTGCCTTTTCATCTGCGTCCCTTCAACGATCAACCTATGCAAACGCCAATCTCCCCTTGCCACTATCAAGTAGGTGGTCGTCTTCCGGTTGATGCTCCCAGTTATGTAGTACGGCGAGCCGACGATGAACTGTTCAGCGCTCTCAGATCTGGTGAATTTTGCTATGTCTTAAACTGTCGGCAAATGGGAAAGTCAAGCCTGCGGGCACAGGTAGCGAAACGGCTTCAAGGTGAGGGTATTGTCTGTGCAACGATTGATCTCTCCGGCATCGGCAACCGCAGCATTACCCCAGACCAGTGGTATGCAGATATAATCATGCGGCTGATGCGGGGATTTCAACTGAACATCAATGTGCGGCAATGGTTGGCAGAACGCCAAGACTTTTCCCCAGTAGGGCGATTGGGTGAGTTACTGGAGACGGTACTGCCAGCATTGATTCAAAAGCCAATTGTCATCTTTTTCGATGAAATTGACAGCATCCTCAGTTTGCCATTTGACACGGACGACTTTTTTGCCTTGATTCGCTCGTGCCATCAACACCATCATCTCACCTTTGCTTTGTTGGGCGTTGCGTCACCATCTGATTTGATCGCCGATCGTCAGCGTACTCCGTTTAATATCGGTCGAGCAATCGAGCTAACTGGATTTCACCTATCGGAAGTGCAGCCGTTAGAGGTAGGATTTGTAGATAAGTTTGAAAATCCTCAGGCAATTCTTCAAGAAATTCTCAATTGGACAGGGGGGCAACCGTTCTTGACACAGAAATTGTGCCAACTGGTGGCGCAAGCTGGAGACAGGGAACTGCAGGAATTAGAAGATAAGGGGATGATACCTGAAGCAGATGCTCCATTTCTAAAAAAACTGGTGCGGGAGATATTGACGCAGCATGGAGCGATTGCCGATCGGGTGGCTGCCATTGTGGAATCGCGGGTCATCGAGAACTGGGCGACTCAAGATGAACCGCCACATCTAAGGACAATTCGCGATCGACTACTCAGCAATGAACAACGAGCTAGCCGACTGCTCGGACTCTACCGTCAGATCTTGCAATGTGGCAGCATTCCTGCGGATGATTCTCCTGAAACGATTGAATTGCTGCTGTCGGGATTAGTAGTGAAGCAACAGGGGCAATTGCGCGTGTTTAGCCGCATCTATGCAGAGGTGTTCAATCTGGAGTGGGTAAGCAAGCAATTACAGACATTACGCCCCTATTCTGCTCAATTGGAAGCATGGGTTGCGTCTGGCTACCAGGATGAAGTTCACCTGCTCCGAGGGCAAGTCCTTCAGGCTGCTCAACACTGGATAGAAGGCAAGAGCTTGAGTAATCAGGAATATCGGTTTTTTACCGCCAGTCAAGCACTGGAACAGCAGCGGATGCAGTGGGAACTGGCTACCCTAGAACAGGCGAATCAAGCTCTCATCGCTGCCCAAGCTCGCGCGAATCGAATGATTCGATGGGGTGCCATTGGGCTAACGGTGCTTGCTCTGATGCTTCTGATTTTAGGGGGGATATCTGGGGTGTTAATTTGGCAGACCTAGAGCGGGATCACTCAACAATTGCTCCAAGTGTTTGTAAGGTTGCGATTGTAGCTTCTGTTAATCCACTTATGCCTGTCAGCTTCATTCCTTCATACAATCGCTTCGCAATTAGTACTTGAAGGCATTCTCCTGTTTTAGCATTCCAAATTCTTACGGTTTGATCCTGAGAACCACTAGCAATTGTTTGATTATCTTGATTAAAAGCAACCGACGATACAAGATGATTATGTCCATTGCATATCTGTAGGCATTCTCCTGTTTGAGTATCCCAAATTCTTATGGTTTGATCATGGGACGCACTGGCGAGCTGAGCACCATCAGGGCTAAATGCTACTGCAAACACCCAATTGGTATGTCCGGTTAGGGTTTTGAGACATTTTTCGGTGGGGATAGCCCATAGTTTTATCGTTTCGTCGGTGCTACAACTGGCTAGCAGCTTTCCATCGGGGCTAAACGTCACCCACCAAATCCGACTGCCGTGTCCTTGTAGTGTTTTAAGACAACTGCCTGACTCCACATCCCAAAGTTTGATTGTTTGATCAACACCACAGCTAGCAAGTTGCTGCCCATCGGGACTAAATGCCGTTCCCAGTAGTTTCTCGGTATGCCCAGTCAATGTTTTGAGGCATTGTCCGGTTTGAGCATCCCATAGCCGTACCGTACAATCTGCACTACCGCTGGCAAGTCTTTGTCCATCCGGATGAAAGGCAACAACATCAATCCAATCGGTATGTCCCTGCAAGACCTGAAAGCATTCTCCTGTTGTAGTGTTCCACAACCGCACTGTGCAATCAGTGCTGCCGCTGGCTAGGGTTTGTCCATCTGGACTGAAGGCAACAGCGTAAATGAAATCAGTGTGCCCCCGCAGTGTCTTGAGGTAAGTTCCACTTTGCCAATCCCAGAGCTGCACTGTTTTATCGTTACTGCCGCTTGCTAAAAGCGTTCCGTTTGGACTAAAGGCAACTGGAAGCGCCCAATCGGTATGCCCATACCAGGTTCTTAAGCATTGTCCGCTGTGGTAATTCCACAATCGCAATGTTTGATCGAGGCTGACACAGGCAATCGTTTTTCGATCTGAATTAAATGCTACAGAGCAAACTTCATTGGTTTGTCCATACAGCGTTTTAATACAAGTATTTGTGTTGCAGTCCCACAATTTTACAGTACGATCACCACTACCACTCACTAATAGGTTGCCATCACCACTAAAGGCAATCGAGTAAATGCTACCTTGATGCCCAGTGTAGGTCTTCAAACATTCACCAGCATGATAACTCCACAGTTTAATCGTTCGATCGCTGCTAGCACTTGCTAAGTATTGCCCATTAGGACTAAAAACGATAGATCGCACCCAGCCTGTATGTTCAGTTAAAGTTCTTAGGCAGGTTCCGGTTTTCACGTCCCAAAGTTTAATCGTATGATCAGCTCCACTGCTGCCTAGAGTTCCTCCATCTGGACTAAAAGCAACCGAACGCACCCAATCCGTATGTCCTGTGAAGGTTTTCAGACAATAGCCATTGCGAACATCCCACAGTTTTACTGTTTGGTCGCCGCTTACACTCGCTAAGGTTCTTCCATCGGCACTAAACGCCACCGCAAACACTTCATGCTCATGTCCAATCAACGTTTTAATGCAAACGCCGTCTTGCACTGTCCAGAGTTTGACAGTGCGATCAGCTCCACAACTCGCTAACGTTTTGCTATCAGGGCTAAACACCACAAAGCGAACCCAGTTGGCGTGTCCGTGACAAATCAGCAACAGTTTGCCTGATGTCACATCCCAAACCCGCACCCCACAATCCGTGCCGCAGGTTGCTAGCAGTTGCCCATCAGGGCTAAACGCTGCCCATAATACATTTCCCAGCGTTTCTGTAAACACACAGCGGGATATATTAGAGCCTGTTAGATTGACATCATGTAGCGGAATCCCTTGCAAATAAGCCTGCCAAACCGTCAGATAAGAGGCATCAAAGCCTGTTAAATCCACGCCTGCTTGATGCAGCAGATTCAGGGCATTGCCAGCAGCATATCCGGTTGCTTTGGCAGGTTTGCCCCGCAGTTGAGTGAGCATTTGGCTCAAACGAGCTGCCATAGCTGCCGTGCTTCCTAGTTCTGCGATTAGCCGATCGATCAAAGGTTGCAGAATTAAGCTCGACTGAGTTTCTCTCACATAGTCTTTTGCCTGAGCTTGGATGAGAGCGTGGCTGATAAACAGATCTCCATTCTGATCGATCAACTCCCTACAGACCTGCTCAATCAACTGATTGATCCCATACTCCATTACAACGGGCTGCTGCGTGAACCGAGTGTCATTTTTCTCAATTAGTGAACGCCGCTGTAACGAATTGAGCGATTCTAGCAATTCGCGTATTGGAACTGGTGTGACGAAATCGGCCTGCAGTTCTGGTAACGTCACAGGTTCGCGATCGATCGCCAGCCAATACATGATCGATTGTTCCAACTTGGTCAATCGCTGGAATTGTTGATGTAACAGATCTCGAATATCATCAAATAGAAATGTACCTTGCTTTGTAGTCTCTAAAAAGTACGAAATATTGCTATCAAAATAATCGTGAATCGAAGAAGCAACGATCTTCAGCGCCAGCGGATTTCCAGCGTAACGAGTGATCAGCGTCTGCCATTCGGTTGCCGTTGCAGTAAAGCTGCCCTTGTCGCTAAATAGCTCTCGTCCATCGGTGTCTGGCAGACCGGAAAGCTGGAGCAAACGCACGGGTAGCGCTTCTCCCTCAAAGGCACTGAGGCCATAGGGCTTTTCCCGTGAGGTGAGAATCAAGCAACTTTGATGAGGGGTTTCTGCTACACAGCGTAACAGTTGCCCATAGCCCTCATATCCAGGACGGTAGCGCCCACTGCGATCGCCTGCTTGCAAAATCGATTCAGCATTGTCCAGAATCAGCAAACAGCGCGACGCCCGCAAATAGTGCAACAATCGCGTCAGCCTGCCCTCCAGATGCGTGGGCAAATCCGTCTCCTGCTGGTGTGATAGCACTTGGAGCAGATCCGCCAGCAGTTCTTCAGCCAGAGGTGCATTGCGGAGAGAGCGCCAGATGATGGCTTGCATGGGGGGATGGGGCGTAGCTTGCTTCTGCGGAGCAGTTGGGGCGAGGGGTGGAAACTGGTTTCTGCGGAGCAGTTGAGTGGATGGATGATTATATTTTCTGCCTGCCCCACCCTCTACCACTGCTTTTGCCAATTTCACGGCCAACGAGGTTTTGCCAATCCCTCCCATGCCCAGCAGCGTTACTAGGCGACAGTTCTCTTGCATCACCCATTGGGCCATCGTATCCAGCTCTGCTTGACGACCGTAGAAAATTGAGACATCGGGAGCTTCGTTCCAGTCTTGAAGCAAGGATGGGGGAGATAGGGAAGAGGGAGAAGGCAAGAATTCTCTCTCTTCTACCTTATTGTCCTCAGGACTCCCCTGCTCCACCACCTCTTCCCAGGCGATCCCTAGCACTTGACAATATGCCTTGAATGCCTCTGCATTGATGGGTGACTTTCCAGCCAAGAATCGCTTCCAGGTACCTTCTGAGATGCCGGCTGCTAAAACGCCATCCTTTATCCAGGACGAACCCAAGATTTCACTTGCTGCTTCAATCCAACGAAAATCGTTGACTGCCCAACCTTTTTCGCTTCTGGCTTGCTTAATTTTCGCGAGTCCTTGAGAGGAAGCTTTGAGTGTGGTCACGATGATAGTTGGATTTTGGATCTTGATTTTGGAGTTTGAACTGAGAATGTCGATAGGTTTGGCTGATGACCGCGGGAGCGCTAGGCTGCTTCTGTGACACCTTCTGTTTTAAATAGATCTGCCAAATTTTGGAGTTATTTGCAATACCATAATCTGCTCGGGCTTGCCAAGATCAGTTTTACTCGGTCCAACTGATCCTACGCTGGTCTTGGTTGGCGGAAAATTAGCCTCAACCCAAACGTTGATTGGCTGTTGGCTGAGCGCTTAGAGGGCAACCCCGATTCTGTTGATTTTGTCAAGATCAGTTTTGTCTGCCCCTGATCAATTCACACTGATCTTTCAAAATCGATCGCCATTGTGCAAGCTTGAGAGAGTAAGGATAAATGGAAGTTCAATTCCATGCCGCTTTAACTGCCCTAGTCTCAAAATCAAGTCACGATCGCTTACGCCCACATCTACTGGAGCCGATTATGCCCCAAAGCCTCCCTGCAACTGCTCGGCTGATCACTTCAATTAATACTGAATCACTGCCTCTACTGGTAAGCCCCCCACCTTTAGACTGCTTGAGCATTAATGGCGGATCAGAAGCATTTCCATTTGGCTTTCAGCTTTCTGGAGCTGAGCCTGAGCTGACTGAATTATGGGCTGAAGTTGCCGCCTTGAGGCGCGAATTGTCTGCTCTCAAGCAAGAGAAAACCGACCTGGAAATTCTGTTGGAAGCGACGGCAGAACATTCGGATTCGGTTGAAGCTGAACTGCACCATACGGCAATTGAAGCGCTACGACAGAGCGAAGAATGGTTTCGCACGATTGCGGAGGCAACGCCTGTCCCTGTTATGATCTGCCGCGTCGAGGATAGTACTATCTTGTATGCCAATACGGCGGCTGGTGTGATGTTTGGCCGGACAGCCGAGGAGTTGCTGCACCAGCGATCGCTAGAGTTTTACCATGACCCGAACGAGCGCTACAGGTTGCTAGAAGCGGTTAAACGGGATGGCTCGGTGCAAAATTTTGAGCTGCAGTGTAAACGAGCGGATGGCAACCTGTTCTGGGTAGCGGCATCCCTGCGGCAGCTCACCTTCAACCAAGAGCCAACCCTCCTGACAGCCCTCCACGATATTACTGAACGCAAATTAGCAGAAGAGGCGTTGAAGCAACAGGTCCGAGATATGCAAATCGAGATCGATCACGCTAAACGGGCGCGACAGGTGGCTGAAATTATCCAAACTGATTATTTTCAACAATTGCAGGCCGAGGTAGAACAGTTGCGATATCCGGACGAGGATTGGTAGTATGCCAAAAATCATCGCCATCCACTCCTATCGGGGCGGCACAGGTAAGTCAAACTTGACAGCCAATTTGGCCGCTGCAATTGCCCTGCAAGGAAATCGGGTCGCGGTGGTAGATACCGATCTGCAATCTCCAGGCATTCACACGCTGTTTAGCATTGACGAGCACTCGACTGATCAGACACTGAACGATTATTTATGGGATCGCTGTTCGATTCAGGACACTGCCTATGATGTCAGTTCTAAGTTAGAAATTGAGACAACCGGACGGCTGTTTCTGGTGCCTGCTAGCGTCAATGCCGAGGAGATTGCACGAATTCTCAGCGAAGGCTACAACGTCAGCTTGTTAAATGACGGATTTCGGCAGTTGATTAAAGAACTGGATCTGGATTATCTGTTTATCGATACCCATCCAGGATTGAGTCGAGAGACGCTACTCTCAATTGCCGTTTCCAATCTGCTAATCCTGATTCTCCGACCCGATCAGCAAGACTTTCAGGGAACAGCTGTCACCATTGATGTGGCACGCCAACTGAAGGTGCGCAAGCTGTCATTGGTGATCAACAAAGTCTTGAGTAAGCTTGATCGAGCAGCGTTGCAGCAAAAAGTTGAGACCACGTATAACGTCACTGTAGCCGGTATTTTTCCGTTATCAGAGGACATGATTGAGTTGGGCAGCAGTGGATTGTTCTGCTTGCAACATGCGAATCACCCCTTCACACAAACGCTGCATCAGGTAGCAACCCAGATCATGAACGGACCATGACCTGAATGCCTACATACAGAATCGGAATGTTGCAATCACTAATGATTAATCACTGTTGTAATCACTAATCACTAATCACTAATCACTAATCACTAATCACTAATCACTAATCACTAATCACTAATCACTAATCACTAATCACTAATCACTAATCACTAATGACCATAGCTTGCTTTTGCACAACAGTTGATCAATGACCTCCAGCAATCTCCATGACCTATCCAATTTACTGACTGCACGTCTCTCTAGGCATATCGTGTTTTGGGTGTTTCTCAGCTTGATTCTGATTGAAGCCATCATTCTAATTCCTTCGGTGCAACGACGAGAGCGGGAGATGCTGACCCAAATCCGGCAGGTTTCGTCTGGTAAGGTCCTCTGGATTGCTACCACCTATTCCCAGGTATCTGCAGATAGGTTCCTAGCGGAAGTCAAGAAACTCCAGCAAGATCCGATGCTACGTATGATTCAGGGCGGCGCGTTATACAGGCAGAATGGACAATTGGTTGGCAGCTTTGGGGAACAACCTGAGCTGTCCTTTGCCGAGGCAATGACTGGCAATCCGATGGATTTTGAGATTAGCGATCGGTTCTTTCCCAAGAGCACCCATTACGATGCCGCTTGGTCAATTCCCCACTTTGGCGGACCTTACCTGCTGATCCTGCGACACGATGCCGCTAGTGTAGGTGCAGAGGTTTCTGCGTTTGTGGTTCGCATCGCAGGGCTGGTGCTGATCATTGCTGTGGTCGTAACGTTGACCACGTTGGCTGTGCTAGGCGCTACTGTGATCACGCCGATTTTGCGTCTGCGGCAAGATTTGATTGCAGCGGGAGACGCTGTCAGCGCCGATCAGCCAATGCCTAGGTTCTACTCCGCTGTCGTAAACCGTCGCGATGAACTCGGAGATGTCATTGCCGCTTTCTACCAAATGTTCAAGCAGATTTGGCAGGCGATGAGTGATCGCAAGCAAGCGGAACGGGAGCTAGCAGAAGCCAATCAAGAAATTATGATGCTGAATCAAAAATTAACGACTGAAAATCTGCGCATGAGTGCCGAACTCGCCGTTAGCCGTAAACTTCAGCAAATGCTGTTGCCCAAAGAACAGGAACTGAATCAAATTCCGGGATTGGCAATTGCGGGCTTTATGGAACCAGCCGCAGAAGTTGGAGGAGACTATTATGATATCCTCAGCCATGATGATGCCGTCAAAATCAGTGTCGGAGACGTCACAGGTCACGGATTAGAGAGCGGCGTTGTGATGCTGATGGCTCAAACGGCAACTCGCACCCTCTTGACTCACAACGAATCGGATCCAGTCAAGTTTTTGAATACGCTGAATCAGACAATTCATAGTAATATCCAGCGTATGGGGTGTGATAAATCCCTCACACTTGCCCTGCTCGATTACGAGGATGGCATGATTCAGCTCAGTGGACAGCACGAAGAAGTGATCGTTGTGCGAGATAATGGCAAGATTGAGCGGATTGATACCCTTTCCTTGGGCTTTCCATTGGGCTTAGAAGCTGACATTACTGACTTGATCGCTCAAACTAATATTTACCTCAATCCTGGCGATGGCATCGTTCTCTACACTGACGGTATTACCGAAGCCCTGAATGACGAAAAAGAATGTTACGGAATAGAGAGGCTCTGTACCGTGGTACAACAGCACTGGCAGCAATCGGTTCAGGAAATTCAACAGGCCGTCATTCGTGATGTGAAGCGACACATTGGCAACCAAATTGTTCACGATGACATTACCCTGCTAGTTCTAAAACAAAAATAACCAGAAGGTCAAAACTAATCGTGATAGAACGACATCCATGAGCCAATAAAAATCGATTTAAAATCCTAAATAGGTATGTCCGAAATCTTTGGAGACTTTGAAGATAATCTTCCTCCCAGCCAGGAATACTTGCGCATTCAATTTTCACCGAGTTCAGTGCCGCTTAAACAGCGCTGGCGCAACAATGGTCTGTCAGCCAACTTTATGGCAGATTTTTTGCTATCTTTTTTTCCTAATGACAATTGCGAAATTGACATCACCAAACGGCAAGAGGAGATTCAAAGCACCATTTGCTATATTGCTAATGAATTATTGGAAAATGCCATGAAATTCACAGATGACACGCTGCATCTACCGATTAGCCTGACGCTCTACCTCCTAAGCGATCGGCTCGTGTTTGTCTCAACAAATAGTATCTCTGCTGATTCTAAAAACAAACTTCAGAAATTTATTCGTTGTTTGCTCACCTCAGATTTGAATCAGCTTTACACAGAGCAATTAGAAAAAAGTGCGCTAGACGAAAGCAATTCTTCGGCTGGACTCGGCATTCTTACCATGATCAATGACTACTCAGCCGCAATCAGCTGGAAACTGGAGCCTATTCAGGATTCTCCAGAGAGTGTTACCGTGATGACAATGGTACAACTGACAATCTAGGCTCTTGTGTCCTTGCTAAGGGGTAAGTGATGGAAATTCAGACGAAAGACTATAGTGTTCAATACGACGCAACGACGGCAACGGTCCATTTTCAAGGCTTACTCCTCCTAAATGGGACAGAAGAATATGCTCCCATTACTCAACTACTCAATCAGTTGATTGAGCAGCAACTATCAATACTGACGCTAAATCTTCAGCAATTGCGAATGTTGAATAGCTCCGGCTTTCAAATGTTATCTAAATTCGTGATGAAAGCGAGACAGTATGAAGATATCCAAATCTTGATTCGAGGAAATCAAAACATCTCTTGGCAAACCCGATCCTTACAAAATCTACAACGTTTAATGCCAGCAATTCAGATTGAGTTGATCGATTGATAAATCCTGGCAAGTAGATGATTTATTGGGAGAAGATAAGCAACACCCTGGCTTATAAGAAGCTATTTAAAAAGGATTTCGTCGTCCGCAGCCATCCCCCTTTTCTAAGATGGCTGCATGGCTATAATCCCCCACCAGTGACAGGACTCTGAACAGCAACTGCACCGAACTCCAAACGGGGGCTTTTCAAACAGGTTCTTCATCAGTACAAATAGATTAATAGATTAATAGATTAATAGATTAATCTATTGAAATTAGAGATTTTCTTTGTCAACCATTCTAGTATTCATCTGTTTACAGCAAACCATTCGTAGCAGCATCTCTAATCACTTAAGTTAAGAGACTTAGCTACAAAGAATCATCCTAACTTTTCTGTATCGACCGTGATGTAATCAAAGCTTATAAAGGATCAGACAACAATCATTAACTCTTCGTAATTTCCTCATAATTTTAAGGACAAGCTGTCATGACTACGAATCAAGTTACAGTCAGTATCGAAAATCTCTCGCCTGCTAATGGAGCATTCCTTACTCCGCTTTGGTTTGGTTTTCACGATGGTCGTTTTGATACCTACGATCGCGGTAGACCTGTCTCACCTGGCTTAGAGAGTTTGGCAGAAGATGGAGCAACTGAACTCATCTCCCAAGAATTTGACTTAGCTCGATTTGGTACCATTCAAGGCACCATTACTGGACCTAACGGCACACCCGGACCGATCGATCCAGGGGAAACCGCCAGATTTACTGTAACACTTGACGGTAGCGCTCCTACCAGCCGTTTTTTCAATTATGCTTCTATGATCATTCCTAGTAATGACTTTTTCATCGCTAACGGGAATGAACTGGCTCATCCAATTTTTGACGAACAAGGCAACTTTATTGGTGCCGATTTCATTGTGATGGGAAGCAGTGTTCTGGATGCTGGATCAGAGATAAACGATGAAATTCCGGAGAATACGGCCTTTTTCGGGCAGCAAAATCCCAACACGGGAACACCGGAAAACGGAGTAGTGCAATTAGCAAACGGATTTATACCAGGTGGCAATATCTTAAGCGATCCACGTTTTGCTAACGCAGACTTTACGGCTCCTGGCTTCCAAGTGGCGCGCATCCGTGTATTTGCCGAAAATCCCGTCTTCCCCACTCTTCCTCCAGTTACATTGTCATCTGTGCTATCTGGTGCACAGGAAGTACCACAACCGATTGAAACAACTTCGTTTGGTTTGTCGAATCTGAGGTTAAACGAGACGGGAACGGCGCTTGACTATAATTTGACGGTCTACGGACTGGATTTTGGACAATTTTTGGGCACAGGACCTCGAACTGCCACAACCGCTGATGATGTGACTCGAGTTCACATTCACGTGGGCGATCGGGGAGAAAATGGTGATGTTGCGATTGGCCTGATTGATCTGGTTGCACCAGCAGTCAATAATCAAGATGCTGATGATTTTCGGATCATCGAAAATCGAGATGGCTCTGTCACCCTCTCAGGTATATGGGAGCAGACAGATAATACCGGATCTCCGCTGAGCCGCTTTGTCAGCGAAATTCGCAATGCTGAACCGGGTGAGGATATTGGGCTTTACTGGAATGTTCATACTGTTGGGAACCCCGGTGGAGAAATCCGGGGACAACTGCGACAGGGTGAAATCTCGCTTAGTGAAGTGCCTGGACAAACGCTCGTAGGAACTCCCAATAACGATATCTTGTTTGGTGGACCCGGCGATGATCAAATTCGAGGACTGGGTGGTAACGATCGTCTGTTTGGCGAAGCGGGCAATGATCGCCTGCTGGGTGGCAATGGCAACGATCGTCTGTTTGGTGGCAATGGTAATGACACTCTAGACGGCGGACGGGGCAACGATGTGGCCGTGGGCGGTGCAGGTGAAGATGTGTTTGTGTTATCCAAAGGCCCAGGACGAGTAACGGTTAGAGACTTTACACGAGAGGATCGATTGCGACTGCAAGGAGCACTCAACTTTGATGATCTAACTATTGCAAGACAAGGCAGAAACACCATCATTAGCGATGGCAGCGACCAGTTAGCCCGTCTCTTAGGAGTAAATCCTGGCTTAATTACCCGAGATGTATTTGTCTGATGGTATTTCCCTGATCGACTGCAATTGGTTTAATTAAGCTGGATCAACTCAATCCCTTGCCTGCCCAAACTTGCTTACCCAAATTTGGGTGGGCAAAACGTAATGAATTGTAGTTTTAGCGAGATCAAATCAAACATTGCCCTAGACTAATGAGTGTAACCTTCGAGAACCAGAAAACCCATGCATGGAAGCAAAGGTGACCAACTGATCTCGTTTGATGCTGCTTTAAGAGTTGCAGATCATGGGGTTTTAACAAAATTTGGAAGACACCTGAAAAATATTGAAATTGCGGTGCTTCGTGGAGCGTGGCAAGGGCAAACCTATGATCAAATTGCCGAAGCACAAGGCTATGCTCCTGAATATATCAAACATGATGTCGGTCCTAAACTGTGGCAACTGCTGTCGTCCAGTTTTGGGGAAAAGGTGAGTAAGACCAATTTGGTAGCGGTGATTGCCCAGCAAGCTGATAGTAGTGATCGGCTCCAAGGTGTGCCTGACACGCAGTTAGTCACTCCTGCTCAAGCTGCCGATGCTCCATCTGCTGGAGAGGCAGTTGTAGGGCTGGTACCGCTGGGATCTAGATTTTATTTAGAGCGTCCCTTCGTCGAATCGTGTTGCTATGAGGAGATTCTGAAGCCAGGTGCATTGATTCGGATTAAGGCACCTAGCCAGATGGGTAAGACCTCACTGATGGTGAGGATTTTGGACCAGGCCAAACGGCAATCCGGTTTTCCAGATGCAGAACCTGTACACATTGTTGCCTTAAGCTTTCAACGAGCAGATAAGGTAGTATTTACAAATCTGGATAAACTATTGCGGTGGTTTTGCGCGGCGATTACTCGCAAACTCCAGCTCTCGCATCAAGTCGATCAGTTTTGGAGCGGGGCGTTTGGCAGCAAAGGTAATTGTACGGCCTACTTCGAAGACTGCATTTTGTCTAGCCTGAACGGGCCTTTAATAATTGCACTGGACCAAGTCGATGAAGTGTTTCTTCATCCCGAAATTGCCGACGATTTTTTTACCTTACTGCGCTCCTGGTATGAAGAAGCCGCCTATGGAGAGAGTGGCAATCCGCTCTGGCAGAACCTGCGACTGATCATTGTCCACTCAACCGAAGTTTATATTCCGCTCGATATCAACAAGTCTCCCTTCAATGTGGGATTGGCGATCAATCTGCACGAATTTACTCCAGAGCAGGTACATGAGTTAGCCCAACGGTATGGATTAAAGTTGACTGAATCTGAACAGTCTCAGTTAATGGCCTTGATTGGCGGACATCCTTACCTGATTCAACAGGCGTTCTATCATTTGGCGCATCAGAATTTAACGCTAGACGAGCTACTTCAAACATCTGCTACTGACGCTGGGATTTATCATAATCATCTGCATCGACATCTACGCCATCTCCAGGAACACCCTGAATTGGCAATAGCCTTTGATCAGGTGATTCAGGCAACTATTCCAGTTGAATTGGATCAGTTGTTGGCATTTAAGCTACACAGCATCGGTTTAGTCACCCTGAAAGGTAATCAAGTCATTCCTAGCTGTGAGCTATACCGGCAGTATTTTGTTAGCCACAAGATTCTGTAAACGCAGCTTGTGGGAATGGTAAATCGAGGTGGCTTTGCTACTGGATCGCTCTAGTTAACGTAAGTGACAATGCTGAGAAGATACTGGAGTATTTGCAACTAAAACGATTATGCCTTCATTCATCTGCCATCCCGCTGCTTCGACAATGGGTGCGGCATCCGCAGGTGCAGTTTCAGCTTGGGGGAAGCGCAGATCGGCCAAAATCTCACTGTCGCTCAAGGGTTCGTAGGGCGTTGGAGATAGCCCACTGCGGCCCGTTGTGAAAAATTCGGCCCTCGAACTGGATTGCACCACTTCACAGCCTTGCGCCGGACGATCGCTGAGGGGAACTGAGGCCAGGGCTGGCGTAGCCGTGCTGGGATTGACGTTGGGACTGCGGATAATCACCTCTCCGGGGGTGCCAAAGGTAGAGCTGGCAGTGATATCGCTAAGGTTGGTGGGCTGGGGTTGGGGCGTAGTTCCCAGGATCGCGTCGGCGGTAATGGTGACTCGGCCTCCCCTGCCCGTAAACGCATTGGCGCGGATATCGCTATCTTCCACCGGAGCCGCCAGAATAAAGCCAGTGTCGATGGTGAGATTGCCTCCGTCTCCGCCTCGGTTTTCTACACCTGCACTAGTTGAAACCTGACTGTTGCGGCGCAACACCAGCGCATCCTGAATCCGCAGAGCAATATCTCCGCCCTGACCAGACGCGCTTTCGGCCACTAGTCTACCGCGCCGGTCCAGGCGAATCTGCTCGGCTTGGATGTTGAGGCTGCCTGCTCCAGCAGCCAGTTCATCTGGATTGAGGCTACTCACTGCGATCACCGCTCCATTCTGCACCTCTAGGTTCGGAGTTTGAATGGTCAGGGTACCGCCCCGTCCCGTAGCCGTTGGCTCGCCGCCGCCCTGAATGCTTGGTAGACCGCCCGATGCCGCAAAAATTGTAGTGGGTGGTAGCCCTGGCCCAGCCGCGCCCGTCAGTTCAACCGACTCCACTGCCCGAATCGTCAGATTGCCCGCATCGCCCACTCCCTCCGAGTTGGTTTGGATCACGGCTCCATTGCTGAGGCGCAACCGTTTGGTGCTGATCTGAATCGAGCCGCCGCGCGCAGTCGCGGTTTCGTTACTGTCGGCAAAGATGCCGGTAGAGAAGGGCCGCCCCTCTCGCACCACCACCCCGCCCCTGGAGTTGCGCAATACCCCATCCAGGTCAATAGTTGTGGCTCGAATGCGCAGTGCTCCAGCTCGGCCAGCCCCGGAGGTATCGGCTGCAATTTCGGCTCCGGCGGCTAAGCGGAGGGAGCGGGTTGAGAGAGTGAGATTGCCGCCCCGACCAGAGGATCCCTCAAGGGCGGTTGACAAGAGGGCCGTTGGGCTGATGATAGCTCCACCTCTACCATTCAACTCGATCGCCTCAGCCGCAATCGAGAGATGCCCAGCGTTGCCCGCGCCAGCCGTCACTGTCGTGATCTGACTCCCAGACTGCATTGCCAGCCGCTCTGTTTGAAGGCGAATCGGGCCACTGTTGCCAGTGTTGCTGTTTGCAAAAGTAGCAGTGCTAAGTAACGAAAACTCAGATAGGTTAACCTGCTCGGCGCGGATCACCAGCGGCTGCCCCGGACGGTTGCCTGCCAGCGTATCAGAAACAATCACCGTGCTGCCCATTATGTTCAGTTGATCAGCCCGAATCTGGATACTGCCGCCAGGACGATTGCCGGTTAGATCCGTCGCGTTCACCGTAGCCTGGTTGGAAAAGTTAATTGTGCCAAACTGCGCTGCCGCAGGATAATTCAGTTCCCATCCTAGCGGAGTTTCCCGAATCGCGACTTCCCCACTGGCAACGCTGCCCAACTCAACCCGACCACCCGGAGCCGTTAGATAACCGCCAGAGACATCAATCTGTCCGCCAACCAGAGCCAGCGTCTCACCGGGAGCCACCTGGAGGCCACCGGCAATTGGTTCGCCAAACGGCCGCACCAGATTACTGCGCGACTCGTTACGCAGCGATCCAGGCCGACCAAACTGTAGCCCAACTGGTACACTCACCGTCAGCAGCGGCGATGGTTGGGGATTGACGGCGCTAAATTCCACACCATCGGCGAAGCGAATACTCTCTGCCGTGCTTGCCAAAAACGATCCGCCTAAATTCAAAGCGGCATGGCGACCAAACAGCACTCCCCTGGGATTGATCAGGAAAAAGTTGGCCGAACTCACCTGACCGTTCGCTTGCAGCGCCTCCAGTAGACCGTTGATACGCGACGCTGAGCCACCCGTCACCCGCGAGAAGATGTGGGTCACATTTGAGTCAATATTGCGAAACGAAGCGGTCTGATTGCGCGGAATCGAAAAGTTCTCAAAGCTATGAAACAGGTTGTTTCCGGTGCGTGTCCCCTCGGTGATGATGGTGGTGTTGCCCTGACGTCGGACTCTGGAATTGGTAGGCAAGGAACTATCTGCGCGAATTTGGGCCAGACTTGGCTGACCGTACCCAATTGCGACCAGGCTCAAAAGCAGAAACGGCCACTCCATGCGTCTCATCCTGCACCTCACAGAAGCGGCTGCACCGAGACAAAATCGGCTTTTGTGATTTGTCTGGCCGATACATCAATTAGAAGCGCCAGCGGATCGTTCCCCAAGCGGATCAATGTGTTGTCGCCTTTTTGCTGGATTTTCAGTTGGCGGAACCGCAAATCTGGCAGTAGCCCCAGCCGGTCTTGCCCGTTGCGGAAGTCTTCGATCCGGTCTCGGCCTGGACCTGGCTCCAGCACAAAAATATCGCGTCCCTTGCCGCCAATCAGCTTGTCGCCTCCGCGTCCACCAAACAGCGTATCCTTACCATTGCCGCCCTCGAGCCGATCGCTGCCCGCTTCGCCGCTGAGGATATCACTACCGCCTAAGCCCAACAGGGTGTCTTTACCAGGGCCACCCCTCAGCCAATCATTGCCGGCTCCTCCGGTGAGCGTATCATTGCCAGCATAGCCATTGAGGGTATCATTCCCAGCTCCGCCATTTAGGTTATCTGGACCGGCGGTGCCATCAATGCTGTCGCTGGTGGGCGTGGTCGATTCGAGGGCGTAGACGCGGGTGTCGTCAAAGGCGAAGAAATTGCTACGAGTCAGGGCCAACCCAGGCGAAAGAGCGGCGATTTGAACGGGTGCGGCAGCTCCGGTACCGTCTGGGTCAAACAGCAGCGCCCCGGTGCCGCTATTGTAAATCAAGCGATGGTTGCTGGTGGTCGCGTTGGGACCGATATGAAACTGATCGATACTGAGGATTGCATTCACGGCCAATCCCGCATTGGCAAAGTCAGAAACCCCACTGTTGCCTGTAGTGTTGCCTGTAGTGTTGCCCGTACTGTTTCCTACATACAGGCCGATGGTATCTTCAGCCCCATTAAAGTCAGTGATTTGATCAACGCCATCGCTAGCAGGATTGTAGAAATTGAAGCGATCCTGACCACCACCGCCGCTCAGCGTATCGTTGCCAGAGCCGCCGTAGACGGTGTCATTTTCGCTGCCGCCATCCAGCCGATCGTCACCCGCCTCACCAAACAGGCGATCGCTGGCGGCCTGTCCTGCTAGTTGATCATTGCCAGAACCGCCGTTGAGGAAATCTTGCCCACTACCGCCATTGAGACTATCGTCGCCCTCTTGTCCACTGCCAACATCATTGCCCGCCAGCAAATTGAAGATATCGCTGCCTTCACTGCCAAATAGCCGGTCGTCGCCTCCAGTAGCAGGGGGAACCGTACCCGTTGGTGGTGGATTAGCCGCATCGGGAATTTCAGGAATTACAAACTGCTCAACGATCTGAATCGCCGTATGGGTCAGCAGTAAACCAGGAGCCAGTTTGGCAATTTGAGTTTTGGGAATTGAACCAGAAAAAGTATAGGTGCGGGTACCGTCCGGGTCATAGAACAAGGCACCCGTAGCCGGATCGTAAATAAACCGATGATCGAGCGTTTGTGCCTGAGTGCCCAGGTGAAACTGAGTAGCCGGCAATTGGCCCACCGATAAGTTTGAGAAACCAGATTGATTATTGAAGGCCCGTAAAGTGGCAACCAGTTTATCACCTTCAGCTAGTTGGAAATCGGTGATGGTGTCTGTACCGTAGTCACTAAAGCTGGCGCTCATCGAATCAAATACAAACTGATCGGCACCACTACCGCCGGTCAATGTGTCATTGCCATCTAATCCGCCGATCTGATCGTTCCCCGCTCCGCCATCGATCAGGTCATCGCCTTCGCCTGCATTGACAATATCATTGCCACCTCCGGCTGCTATTGTGTTGTTGACCACAGGAATCGGGCCGGTACTGCCGCTGTAGGGCCTTTCTTCAATCACGTTATCTAGCCCATTGCCGTTGCCAACAATGGCATCAACTCCCCGCAAAATCAACCGCTCAACGTTATCCGGCAGCGTGTAGCTCAGCTCGGTTTCAACAACATCGATGCCCTCACCGGACTGTTCTATGATGATGTCTGACGTGTCGCTAATCAGTTGATACAGGTCGTTGCCTGGACCGCCAATCAAGATGTCGGCTCCGCTATCTCCAGCCAATTTATCGTTGCCTGAACCACCGTAGAGAATATCATCTCCTTCATTACCAAACGCCTGGTCGTTGCCCGAACCGCCGTAGAGGATATCTTGACCATCCAGACCATACAGCGAATCATCTCCCGCTTCGCCATACAGCAAATCATCACCGCTGTTACCTATAATTCGGTCGTTGCCTGAACCGCCATCTACCATATCGTTTCCAGCACCGCTCAGCAATGCGTCTGCACCTTCCAAGCCGACAATCAGATCGTCAGCAACAGCACTATAAACCACGATGTCATCAGCACTGGTTTCTGCAATTGGGCGGCCTGTTGAAACTCCCTGCTTGACTGGTGTGCTATTCACATCCTCGATAACGATCACCAACGATTTGATCTGACTGCTATTGCTGAGCGGAACTGTGGTGGTGTAGGGCGAATTAGGCGCAGGCTGTTCCCGGAAAATAGCCACTTCCTGAGTAAAGCCAAGCGAATCAGTGCTGTCGATATCCCAAAATAGGAAGTCATAGGGGCTACCATCGTTATCGTCATCCCGATCGGGCGTCGTGGGATCACCATCATCGCGAATTTGCAGCGGAATGGCGGTGTCGGTATCACCCACCGTAGCTAGAATGTCTGCATCAGCAACATAGAGATTATTTTCGTTCAAGTTCCACGGAGCTGGCAGACTATAATCTAGCCGACCATCGTAGCGATTCTTGGTGCCTCGGCCAGTGCGATGCCTAATTTTACGTGCCATGATTGTTTAGCTCAGCGTAAACTCGAAACTACATCTATTCAAACTCGTAATTTTCAACCGATCCCGGTAATTGTCATAATTTGCAAACAATTTCCAAACCCTAGCCTTCTCGTTGAGCAAGGGTTCCGTTTTGAATTCATAGGGTTCAATTGATAGGTTGAGCAGCTCCTTATCGATCAACAGCTCAGTGCCACTCATTTCCGGAGATTAGAAGCACCTGTTTATGGGGCAGCTTGAGCAATCGCACAGCGTATACGTTGCCAATTCACTCTGCCAGCGATCGGATTCAAGAGCTTAGAGTTGTTGAAAATGGGTACGCAGCGTCTCCGAGAGAATCGTCGCAAACTCCGTCATCTTGAAAACAGCCTCAATAAAGCCACCAAGGCACTTCACAAGGGGGAATTGAGTCCTATAAAGTTCTTTTTAAGAAGGAGAACAATCCTGTTTCGTCGGATAGCTTAACTCCTGTAAGCGATCGCGATCCAATAATTCAATTTGTGAACCATTAACTGCAATTAATCCTTCACTGCTGAGGTAATAAAAGGCTCTAGAAAGAGTTGCCGGAATGGTTCCCAGAGCCGAAGCCAGTTGGCTCTTGGTTAAATCGAGTGTTACAACATTGGTGGGATGAGAGCGGGTAGAGGGTTCACCTATGCCCGAACGGCTCAACTTGAGTAAATAAGTGGCTAATCGTTGCGGTACATCCTTAAACGATAAATCTTCAATTACGCCAGTGAGATGTCGCAAGTGTTGCGAAAGACTGATCAGCATATTGATCGCAATGTCAGGATGCTGATGCAGCAAGTCCAGAAATGCCTGGCGTGGGAAAAAGATCAACTCTGTGGGTTCCAATGTAGCAGCTGAGGCAGGAAAGGGTTTTCCATCTAAGGCAGCAACTTCGGCAAAGTTTTCTCCAGCCTCAAAAATATTGAGAATCTGTTCTTTGCCCGTGGGCGATACTTGAAAGACTTTCACACGTCCACTTTTAACAACAAAAAAACCCGTGGCTTCACTGCCCTGCTTGAAAAGTAGTTCTCCTTTGTTGAGGGATTGCAACTGAGCAATCTGAACGATGGAAACCAGTTGTGATCTTGATAAACCCTGAAAAACCAGCGTTCTCTGTAACCAACTGCTTAGCTCAAATTCACCTATCATCTCTTCATTGTGATCGCAACTTCCACTCGATCTGGAAACTATTTTAAGTTTGGAAAATTGAGCAACTGTTTGAAGAGTCGATTTTTGTGAGGTTTGCATATAAAACTTTGTTTTTGTTTAAAAAATTCAATGCTGTCCCAAAATTAAGAATCTTTCAAGGACTGTTTTGACTTAAGTCAAAGCGTTCCGAACCTGGGTTCGCCTACCCTTGAGATGAGTCACTTAGATTGTGGGAGCAGGCACATACAATCATGTCCCTAAGTTCTGAGAATCATTCCATCGAGACTCTCTTCGATTGATTCCATCGTCATTGACAAGCTACTGAAACTGCACTTATGGCAAATCCAACCTTTGATATTGCGGTGACTGTTCGTGAGCGTCCTCGGCAGTTCAGCCTTCCGGCGTGGCTGGTGCTGATTTGCTTGGTCACCTTTACTGTTTTAATTTCGGCAGGTGCGGCCATTTATAAAAACGCACCCCCGATTCCGGCAACAGTTGTATCGCCACAGCAAGAAATTATTCTGACTCACGACAATATCCAATCGGGGCAGGAAACCTATCTGGCAAGAGGCGGACAACACATTGGCAGTGTCTGGGGGCATGGGAGTTATCTGGCTCCCGACTGGACAGCAGATGTGTTGCATCGCTGGGGCTTGGCCACGGCTGGCGTGTTGTACAACGGTGATCCAAGTTTTGATCAAACCGATCTAGAAGCCTTGTCAGAAGTCGATCGCGCTGCCCTCCAGGTGAAAGTCAAACATGAATTTAAGACCAATCGCTACAACTCTGATACTGGCTCCCTGACCTTGACCCCAGCACAAATTCAGGGACTCCAACAGGTCTTTGACGATTACCGAACCTTACTTTCTCAGGGATCGTCGGTCCATTCGATCCCCAGCAGTTGGTTTACCGACCAAACCGAGATCCGAGATGTCACTGCCTTCTTCGCCTGGACGGCCTGGGCTGCATCCGCTAATCGTCCCAATGCGCCCTTTTCCTACACCGCCAACTTTCCCCATGACGATCTGATTGGCAATCAGGCTCCTGGTCAGTTTTTAATCTGGTCGATTGTCTCAGTGATTGTGTTAATTGCCGCAATCGCCCTGTTCCTGTTCGTATATCTCACCCAGGAAGATGCCGAAGAGGTTCAACCCGTTGCGGCTCGTCCGGCGATTCGGATTGCCACTCCGAGCCAGAAGGTGGTGACCCTATTTTTTGGGGTAGCGATGGCCTTGTTCTTTGTGCAAATCCTGATGGGCATGGTTACGGCTCACTATGCCGTCGAGGGAGATGGCTTTTATGGCATACCGATTCAACAGTACTTACCCTATGCGGCGTCGCGCACCTGGCATTTGCAACTCGCGGTCTTCTGGATTGCTACCTGCTGGTTAGCGGCCGGATTATACTTTGGTCCTCGCTTTGGCAAACATGAACCCAAATTCCAAGCTTGGGGCAATGGTGGATTACTAGTTGCTTTGACTGTCGTAGTCGTCGGTTCGCTGGTGGGTGCCTGGGCTGGCATTCAAGGCTACCTGGGCGATAAGAGCTTCTGGTTTGGACATCAGGGCTATGAGTATGTGGAGCTAGGTCGCCTCTGGCAACTGTTGCTGATTGGCGGCATGGTGTTCTGGCTCTGGCTAATGTTCCGCGCCCTCAAGCCTGCTCTGAAAGCCGAAGGCAGCAAAACCGGGCTGAATCATTTTTTCCTCTACAGTGCTATCACTATTCCGTTGTTTTACGCATCGGGATTGATGTACACCAATCATACACCGTTAAGTATTGCAGAATACTGGCGCTGGTGGGTCGTGCATCTGTGGGTGGAGGGGTTCTTTGAGGTATTTGCGACAGTGGCAATCGCTTATCTGTGTAGCGAACTCGGTTTCCTCAAGCGTTCCTCCGCTTTGCGTGCCACCTATCTCACCACCATTCTCTATCTCGGTAGCGGTGTGATTGGCACCTTGCATCACCTCTACTTTGCAGGAACTCCTGTATTTATCACCGCCATGGGGTCGGTTGCGTCGGCGTTGGAAGTCGTGCCCCTGACACTGATTGGCTTTGAAGTGGTGAAATCCCTCAAACTTTCCCAAGAGGCTCAAGGGTTCTATCGGATGCCGCTGAAGTTCTTTATTGCCACCTGTTTTTGGAATTTGGTGGGCGCTGGCGTATTTGGCTTCTTGATCAATCCGCCGATCGTCCTCTATTACTCCCAAGGACTCAACACCACACCCATCCATGCCCACTCGGCTCTGTATGGCGTGTATGGCTCGCTGGCGATCGCCCTGATGCTGTTTGCCCTGCGGGAAATTACCCCCGATCGCGCCTGGGATGAGAAGAACCTCAACTTCTCCTTCTGGTGGATCAACGCTGGACTGGTGGTGATGATGGTGTGTGGGCTGATTCCCAACGGCTTCTATCAACTGGTGCAATCGGTGAATCATGGCACCTGGTACGCCCGCAGTGCCGAGGTGATTAGTTCCCCCTGGATGCAGTGGACGGTGTGGTTGCGGATTCCTGGCGACATCATTTTCACCGTGGGCGCGATGATGCTGGTTTACTGCGTGGGACGGGCTGTCGTGGGCATTTTCCATCAACCGACCCAGACTCAGCCTACTGATAATCCGCTAGCAGAATCCTCCGTTCGCTAAGTGACTGAAACAGGTAGCCTGCGTTGCGATCGGGCTACCTGTCCTCCTCAATCGCATGGGTCTCCCGATATGAGTCTCCAACAACAAATCTTGATTGGATTTACCATCCTATCGCTCGGCATCATCGCCATCTTTACCTGGGTTGCCTTATCGACTCGTGTGCCTGCCCTCTCTCCAGCCGCGGTGACGGAGCTGGATTGTGGGAACAATCGCTGTGGCGATGGCATTTGTGCCGCCTTCGGTTATGGAGTTCTCGCCCATCTTCTCGTGATCGGATTAGACAAGGATTTCATGAAGCTTGTTGGCGTAACCACTCTGGCTGTGCTGTTTGTCGTCGTTGGAGCCGGAATTCGGTTGGGCGGACTGGTATAAAGACATTCCGCGATCTGCAGTTTCTCCTGTTCGGTCGGGACTTTTCAAGCAGCTTCTTAGCTGCCTGAGTTGGTTCTCTGGATGTGAAGAGTTATGAATTGTGCAGATCAATGATAGGTATCAGCAATATCTTAGACCTCTCATTTTGTATCCAATTAGACAGTTTGTTACACTTTACAAAGATTCAAGATTTTCATTGCTAGGCATTTAATCAGTGCTTGAGCAGTGCCATTTTGCTGCTGTTACTCGGTCTTTATCCCAATGTCTAAACCCAAATCCAGTGATCTCGATTTTCGTCACTTGGAAGAAGCAGAATATGCTTTGAGGATGCGACAGCACGATCGCCTATTCATGTTGCTGGCGATCGCAGCGGGGTTAATCTTTCTCCAGGGCTACATGATTGCCCCCTTAATTCCCCGTCTGGCAGAAATTTTTAACGTATCAGCCCAGGAAATTGGCTTCATTGTGCCCGCTTACATGTTGTCCTATGCTCTGGCAGCCCTCTTTTACGGCATCTTATCCGATCGCTTTGGTCGCTGGCCTGTAATTCAGGTATCAATGGTGGTGTTTATTACCTGCACAGCCCTAACGGCAACTGCCCAGACTGCTGCTCAGATGAGCTTCTGGCGATTACTAACAGGCTTGGGGGCGAGCGGTGTTATTCCTCTTACCTTCGCCTTAATTGGCGATATGTTTCCCTACAATCAGCGAGGTGCCAAACTAGGACTGGTGTTTGCGGCAATGGAAGGGGGGATGGCTGCTGGTTCAGCTGGGGGAGCGATTTTAGAACCCTTTGTAGGATGGCAGCTTTTATTTATAGGTACTGCAACTGCGGCAGCCATTGTGCTGTGGCGACTGCGGCGCTACGGTGCTCTCTTCGATGCTCCTGTGACGACGAAGTTCCCCCCGTTGACAGCGGTGTTTGCAGGCTACCGTGCTGTTTTGTCAAACTTTCGCGGCGCTCGCACCTATAGTTATGTGTTGTGGAATGGCATATATCACTCTGGGGTGTATACCTGGCTGGGCTTTTACCTATCCCAACGCTATGAAATGGATACGCTTAGTATTGGTTTAAATATTTTAGGATATGGCATTCCAGGGCTTATTTTCAGTCCGCTAATTGGCAAAGCCGTTGACCGTTGGGGACGACGCTGGCTGATTCCGCCCGGTTTGGGCATGGCTGCGCTGGCTGGCTTGGCAATGATTCCCTTTATTCCTCCTATCGCTGTCACTATGGCGATTCTGGTGCTGTCTCTGGGCTATGACTTGACGCAACCGCTATTTGTTGGGATCGTAACGGATCTAGCCGACGAAGGCACGTTAGGGCAAACGATGGGGCTGAAGGTGTTTACGTTGTTCACCGGCTTTGGTGTTGGCAGTTGGCTGTTTGGGGAGGTGCTGCGATGGGGCTTTGAACCTGCATTGGCGGTGTTTGGCGGAGTTCAATTGCTGTCCGCGATCGCTGCTATTCCCCTCTTTTGGCAAGAAAAACCCGTCGATTCTCCTCCCCTGGCTGCGAAATAATAAATTTTTCTGTCGCAACGTCATCTCGTTGCCTTCTCACATTAGCTCACATTAGAAAGTACTGCGGGTTAACGTCACCTCATTGAGATCTGGAACCCAGTCCACCCGGTTTTGCCTAATGTGGCAAGCTGGTTGCCAATTAGAAGTGATTGCATCAATGAAGCATTTTCGATAGGAGCGAGCATGGGAAGATTAGAACTAACTGCTGAACCTGCTTCAGGCTGAAGCGTAGTTCAGGTTGAAATTACTCATGTAATTAATATATTTTAATTATCGAATATCGCATAATCTATGTTTTCAAATCTTCAACTATGCAATTAAGGCATTTAGATTATGCGTTTTTTTGAATCAACCGTGTCCTGAATCTTCAGATTTTTGCCAGCCTAAAGATACCTCCAGAGCGGTGAACAGAACAAAAATCCTTTGCGAACGAACTCCTCACCTTTGCGGCAGTGTGTCTGGCGGCACCGTTAGCCTATGTTGTCGTAACAGGAACCTGGACGCTATCGGTGTTGGGGTTGTGGCTCTTATACAATAACCGTGTGACTGGGATTTCGGTTCCTTCACCACCGGGGGATAGTCGTTTCTTCCCTTTGCACTTGAGTTGCCCCTATGTCTCAATTTATTGCTTATCATGGCTTGACAGCCCAAAGCCACCAAGCCCGTGTGGATAACCTATCCTCGCAGGGATTCCGGCCCATCTCATTGAATGTGTCAGGTGTGCCCGAAGATGCCCGATATGCCGCTGTGTGGGTTCAGGAACCGGGTTCAGCCTGGGTTGCGGTGCATGGCTTATCCGCCAGTGGGTATCAGGCAAAGTTTGACGAACTCACAGCGGCAGGCTATGTTCCCGTTCTCATCAGCGCGACAGGTGCAGCAGAACACGCCAGTTTCATGGCTCTCTTTGAGCAGGGCGTCAACCGCCCCTGGTTTGCCCGTCATAGCTTGCGGTGGGGGCCAGAAACTGATCCTGATACGATTCAGCATGAAAATAACCGGGCATTTACCGCTGGGTTGATGCCGCACTGTTTGACGATCTATGGCACTCCAGAAGCACGGCAATTTGCGGGCATCTGGCTCCAGAATGAGGCGGCAGTGGCGTGGTCGTGGTGGTTGATTTCGCCGGATGCCTACCAGCGTTTTTTTGATGCCCTGGTCGAGGCGGGAGTTCGTCCCGCTTGGGTATCTGTTGCTCCGGATGGCTGGCTACTGTCTGTGTTTCGAGACGACCAGATTGGCACTTGGTGGGCGCGGCATGGGTTGACTGCCGATCAATATCAGGCGGAGTTTGATACCCGTGTTGCAGCCGGTCTGATGCCCCTCTGGGTGCAAGCTGGAGGCTCAGGTCTGAACACCCGCTATGCGTCTCTTTTCGCCCACACGCGATCGCCCCAGCCTCGCCAATGGACGGCGGTGGGCAACGCAATTTGTGAGTTTCCCCAGTTGGACGACCGAGTGCAGGCGTTTATGACACAACAAGGCATTCGAGCCGGATCAGTGGCGATCGTCCGGCAGGGTGAGCTTCTAGTCAGTCGTGGCTACACCTGGGCAGAATCGACCTATCCCATCACCCAACCCAATAGCCTATTCCGCATTGCCAGCCTGAGTAAGCTGTTTACCACTGCGGCGCTCGCCCGACTGGTGGAGTCCGGTCAATTGCACTGGGACACGCCAGCCTACCCTTTTCTTGGCATCACCGCCACCACCCTGCCTGACCAGGCTCCTGACCCCGCTACGCCTACCATTACAGTCAGGCAATTACTCCTGCATACCAGTGGGCTGGTGCGAGATGCCAACCCCTGGGAGATTGGCGATCGCCTCAATCTGACGGAACCAGTCTCTCGCGACCAGATGATCCGATTCATGTACGGGGAACCGCTGGCGTTTCCACCTGGATACCAAACGATGTACTCCAACCTGGGCTATATCCTGCTCACCTCACTGATTGAAACAGCCGCCGGACTTCCCTACCTGGACTATCTCAACCAAGCCCTACTCCACCCCGAAGGGTTACAGGATGTCTGGGTGGGTCATACGCCTGCTCATGCTCGTCTGACTGGCGAAGTTGCCTATGATGCCTCCACGGTTGGCCCCTCTCTGCTCCATCCAGGGACAACCATCATGGCTCCCACGGCCTATGGGGGTGATTTCAGATTGGAAACCATTGAAGGCAGCGGCGGACTAGTTACATCGGCTTCCACAATTGCTCGGTTTATCTCCCGCCATGCGGTGTGGATGAGCGAAACCCCAACCGGGGAAATTCTTGATGTGCGTCGCCCTGCGGTGCGATACGGGAAATTAGCTGGCACGACCAGTATCGCCGTTTCAAAAAATAACGGTATTGACTTTGTCTGTCTGTTTAATCGAGCCGTCAGCGATGAAGCTCAAGATGATTTTAGAAAAGCGATGGAGGAGTATTTAACATGACTCGATCAATTACTCATTAGCGTAAAACTTTGAATTTGAGTCTTGGTTAGTTGAATACAACTATCTCGATCTAATTTGATGATATTCTGGAACCCTATGGATAATCAGGAAATTGAAAATTGCTTAATTATCAACACTCGCACATTATATTTCGGAACGGATGAAAGAAATTAAATAATTTACAGCTTTTTTTGAGCTAGTGAAGTACGAAAAACGCGGTGTGGGGGCAGTGCTCCTACACTCCCTGTACCTCACATGAGTGAAAAACGCTGTAGGAGGAAATGGGAAACAACCTTTTACCAAAAATATAGCTGGCTTCTGGGAAGCCGCTGACAAGATTACGCCGCTAGCGTATTTGCCTTTTTTGCAGAACGGTAAGGATATTTGGCAGTGCACTCATGATCATCATATTTGGGTTACTTCACTGGGATAGACCATTGTAAAGGAGCGATCGCTGCTTCAACATCAGATCCTACAATCTGTGCTGCTTTGTAAATCACTAGCCCGGTCATCGTCTTCTGATGCTTGAGTAATTCCTGCTGAAATACCTTCTCAGACAAAGTTAAGCCAGAATCTTCCATCAGGTTTTGGATGGCTTCAAGATTCTGTTCAGCAGTTTCCTTCGGCTCATTCCGAACACCATATTGGATGATAACAGTTTCAAGGATCTTCAGATTCTTCTGGTCTTGTTCCAGCATGTTTTGCAACCGTTGACAATTGCTGTCATCATTGATTGCGTTCATCAGCAGTTGATCATTAATCCGCAAATGCGTTCGTCTAGATAACGACCGATCGCCTTGTGAATTCCACATCTGTAGGAGGACTCATACCCAAGGGCGCAGGTCGAATTCTGCCTGAGCCATTAGAGAGTCAGTATGACATCAAGGTTAGTGAGTATTTAGATTTTTCAAGGCCAACAAGCCAAACAAGTTGAACCCATCTTCCTGCGCAGTCAGGGGATCGGGGACAACGGCAGTGCCGGTGGTCAACAGTGATTTGAAGAACTGACGATATTGGTACTTGACGGCATCGAGTTGAGAGAAAATGGTGTGGGGGTCGGCAATTCCGTCCCCAGCAAACTGCACTACCACTCCGGTATAGAGACTGCCATTACGAGATACCCGATTGCGGGAGACATCGTAAGGAACAATCCCATCCAGGTTCTCCAAGGCCAAGGAGGTTTGCATGGTAGACCAGAGGATTGGACCGGCTTGTTCCACGCCGGTCGCCAATGCCAGGGCATCAAATACAGCTTGAGGCACTTCCGTATCGCCTTGGCCAACGGGTTGATAGACCGAGCGGGCAGGATGATTGGGCAGAGGATTTTTGGCAATTCGCGGCGCATAGGCAATCGGGTCAGCCGCTTCCCAGGCCGTCTGTAACAGTTGCAATCCAGGATAGAGGAAATTCAACGGTTGCAAGGTGCCCAAAAGTAACCCAATGACAGGAGCAAGCTCATTTTCTGCCAGCAACAGTGACCAAAAACCGGGTGATCCGGTAGGCACGACTCCTCGAATCTTTGGCTCTACAGCCGCCATCATGTTGGCATACTGTGCCCCGTGTGATTGGCCCAATACCACCGTGGGTTCAATTTGGAGCTGATAGCTCGTTTTACCTGTGGGCAAGGGGGGCGCACTATGTCCAGTAAACACCGATTGGGGAATGACCAGGTTTTCCAAAGCTTCTAGTAACAGGCGCTGTTCCAACACTCCCTGACGGAACGTGTCTCGGTAGGCAGAGAGATTGAGTAGATTGAGATAGGCTTCGGAAGGTCCACCTGGCAATCGTTCTGGATTTAGGGGTAAGGCACTGCCAACCGCCGCAATGCCCTCCTTCGCCACCTCAAACGCTGGTCCCAGTCCAGGGCTAGGGATGCCACCAGGTGTGGTGATTGGTCCCCGGTCCACGACTTGGGTACTCAAACCATCTGAGCCGTGATAGTAGACCATCAACGGATAGCCGCCATCCGGCATGGGGGATTTGGGAATGGTGATGACTACGGGGGCAACCTCAGTGCGTTGTTCTACCAGTTGTCCCTGTTGATTAAACACAAACGAACCATCCCGGTTGAAGGGAGGTGTCCCCTGTTGAAACTGCGGTAACCGAATCGTTCCATGCAATTCATAGAAGTTAGAATGGCTAGCCCCGTCCACCGGATCCAGCTTCAACCCCTCAATCTTCAGGTCGTAGCGATCGAGCACCTGTTGTGATAAATCTTCTAATTGGTTGACCACATCGCCCGTAGTCAATACCGTTGCGGCAGCCACCGAGTTGCGGTTCACGCCAATCTGATCCAACGTTTGCCAGAGCGGTCGATATAACTGTCGAGCAGCTCGACCCAGAGCACCGTCCGGTGTGCGTCCATTAATCAGATCCTGCAGGGCTTTGGGGGTTGCTAGGGGCTTCCCAAAGGCATCCTTCAACGACTTCCGAACCACGTAGGCATAGGTGCGATCCGGATGCAGCACAATTCCGGGATAGGGCGCAACCGATAATAGGAACGCTGGGACGGTATTGAGATCGGGGCGAGGAGTTGTTGCAACTGTAGGAAACAATTTGCCGCGTTCTGGCGAGGCTGGGTCAATGTCCATCAATAGGATCGGAGAAGTGGTGCGAGCCGGAATCACTCGGTCTAAATTTTGGGAACTAACCGGTAAGTTGAAGCGGAAGTAAGCCGCTGAAGTAGTAGGAAATCCAGGGCGATCGTTGGCTAGCTCCTTCAATGGTTTGAGCAGAGGCGTATCCAAAATCGGGAAGGCTGATAAATCGGGTTCTCCTTGGGCATCTAGGCGCAGATCAATTGGGTAAGGCAAGTTGTAAAAACTGCTGGAGGATTTCAGGTTGGTATTCAGATCGAAGATGGATACTGTTTGTAATGAGTTGGGTTTAGTCGTTGATTGGGAAAGTCCAGCAGCTTGAGGTTTTGTATTATATTTTGATGACTTTGAAGATGATTTGTTTAGAGATGAATTTTCTAACAGTGCTGTGAATAACTGCTCTGCCAATTGATAATTGGCTAGTTTGCGATTGCTAAGCAATCGGTCAATCGTCTTATTAACCCAGGCCTCAGTCAGAGAATTACCTGTTAGTGAATCTTTGTGGCTCTGGGAGCGTCTAGCATGGGTTGGTGCTGAAATGGCGCGAGTGCCCCGGTCAGACAGGGAAGTAAAGTCTGAATCTGACCAAGCCAACCGTTGCACCAATTGCTCAAAAAGCCGAACGATCCTGGTTTGCTCACTGAAACCAGTCTGAGCTATTGTCTTAGAGCTGTCATTGACCAGCCCTTTGAAAGTCTGATTTTCTGGCCAGCCGGCTCCTAAATTTGTCTCAGAGCCAGTCCAAGAAACATAGGGGTTTAATGATACAGTACTGTCTAACATAGCTTGCTATAGGTGATAAGTGACTTAGTTGCAACAGCAACAAGACTGAAAAGACTTTGACTTACAAGAATCAAGCGCCCTGTTTGAGCCAAATCCGGATGAAATTGAGAAATTATGTTTTGTTTTAAACTGGTCAGCTTGCAGAGTCTTTACAAATCTGTGGTTTCCAGCAACTATGTGTCAGTCCAGCCAGCTCTATTTACTGAGTAGAGATCATGGAGCGAATGTTGAGGAGAGAGAAGATGCAATGTTTTTTACAATATCTTTATAAATACGGGTGAATAAAAAATGATGATTCCCCACTCTGAAATACTTAACATTGCCAATCAGGCATTTGCGGCATTTGCCAGCGGCATAGCCCACGGCGATTGGTCGGCCTTCTTGAATTGGTTAAGTGAAGACTTTACTTTTTGGTTTCCAGCAGGACCCTACCAAGGCTGGAATCAGGGCAAAGACAGAGCGAGCGAATTCCTGCACTCTGTGTCACGAATCTTTCCCCAAGGGCTGACTCTAACAATCGAACAGGTGACCAGCAACGACACAACCGTTGTCTTCGAGGTGCGTTCAGAGGGAATGATACAGAACCACGCTTATCAAAATCAGGCAGCTATTGCCTTTGACGTCAAAGATGGCAAGATTTGCGCTTACCGAGAGTATTTAGGGGTGATTTATCAGTTGAAGTGAGAAACTAAAGTCTGGCTACAGATTCAAACCTCACCCATCCTCATCTTCTGTAGTTCTTACTTGAGAAATTGGTATTACTCCCGCCTGCAAATTGGTATTGGCCAGTGAAGGAAACGCCTGCTCTAGGCAAAGTGGTCTGCAAGTAGTCATTACTCAACCGTATCAATCCTCAATTCCTTGAAACCAGTTGCTGCATCATATTCGCGTTGAAAGCAGAAGTGGGGGAAAACGCCGATTACGATTTCAGCGGTGGTGTAGATCAGGCAGCCCGTCAGCAAATGACCACCCCAAACTTGACCACAGCGGTCAGCAAGCGCAATGTGATAGTGAGAGCCATGCTTCGACATCACCCCAGTCAACGAGACAATCTCAAACTTGCCAGTACAGACCGTCGCCTCCGACTGACCCGCCAACCGCAACCTCGCCTCCGTTAGGCTGCCAACACAGGTGACAACACAGGCTGCCTCCCAACCCTGCTGACAGACAAACTGATCGAGTTCAGCTCTCAGATCTTGCTGCGGTTTCAGACGAAGGGCAACGGTATGCATGAGTGCTCTATTTGCTTGAACGCCACTGATTCGCCCGCAGATTTTGATCCGCCAACTGGGCCGTTTCCTGAATGCGTTTAGCTCGAGTCTCTGGCTTCTTTGCAGCAGCAATCCATTCCAAAATGCCTCGCTTCACCGAGCGGGGAAACGCCGCAAACTTTTGCTTGGCTGCCGGGTAGGCGTCCAGTGCTGCGGTCAGATCCGGCGGAATTTCCAGCGCCTCAACCGCATCCAGCGCCTGCCAAGAGCCATCCTGTTTAGCGGCTTCCACCTTCGCTAAGCCAGCGGGCATCATCAGCCCTTGCGCCATCAACCGTTCGACTCTGGTTTTATTCAGTTTGGACCAGCCCGTTCCCCGTTTTCTGGGTGCAAACCACAGCATCGAGCGCTCCTGATCCAGCTTGTTGGGTTTACTGTCAATCCAGCCAAAGCACAGCGCCTCTTCCACAGCTTCATCGGTTTCAAAGCGAGGTTTGCCGGCACCTTTCTTGTAGCTAATCAGCCAAATCCCTTGCATGCGGGTATGGTTTTGCTCTAGCCAAGCCCGCCACTCAGCACGAGTCATAGGGTGGATTGCATTGTCTGGTGCTGGAGTCATCACTGCTCTATCGGTAATGAAATAGCCGCTGCTCAGTAGATATTCAAGCTACAGAGTTAATATTTATAAGATTGCTTCTACGAATTCTAAATCAGCCTACTAAGAATTCAACCAAATTAATCAATAAGTAGAGTGCAAGCGTCTCGCTCGCGGTGGTCAAGATATCCCACTCAAAAATAATTCGGTTGACCTCACTTAGCCACAGTGTCTCATAGCACACATCACCCATCCACCAAATTGATTCACCAGCACCAAACGGGGAAAGCCACAACCCTTGCCCATTGCAAGACTTCCTAGCCATTCCCCCATCACTTGATAATCAGTAAAATAAGTGGCAAACCGTTCAGTCCGTATCTGATTCTACTCCGCGGGCTGGAGCCGAGTCACCTTCAGCTTGAAGCTACCTATACCCTGCCCTGCATAGGGACTGACCCGAATGATATAGCTTCCAGATCGGGTGATGCGGGCAAACAGCATGGAATTCGTGGAGCCATCCGGTGCATCATCATTCTCAGCAACTGCTGCTCCATCGGGCGCAATCAGAGTAATGATGGTATCGAACTCCTCCGAAGTGAGGTCCATCACCACCTGTTCGCCTTCCTCAAACGTGACTAAATAGTCTCTCGCAAAGCCACCGCTACCCGTTGGGATATCCTTATCTGTTAAGCTATCGGATACCTCGTTGCCATCTGGTAGCGGAATCGGGTTGTAGAGCGTAGATTGGGCATTTGCTGACAGTGCACCCAAGCCAATTACCAGCGCGGTCGCTGGGGCCAGTAAAGGAAAGCTGAACTTAGACACCAAAGGGTTCCTCACATATCGAAACAGCAGTACCCCGTCAGGATAACAAGCGTTCGTCAATTATGCCTCATTAATTTTGGCATGCCTGCCCCTACTCCTGAAGAATTTAGATTTCCTCCTCCCCACCTCCCCCATCCCCACTCCCCACTCCCCACTCCCCACTCCACTCCCCCCACTCCCAAATCCTTTAAACTAGATTAAGAAAGATTACTATCCAAACACCTATGGCGGCCAAAGTTGAAATTTACACCTGGAGTACCTGTCCCTTTTGCATTCGTGCCAAAGCACTACTCGATAAAAAAGGCGTTGAATATACCGAATACTGTCTAGATGGCGACGAACCTGGTCGTCGGGAAATGGCCAATCGGGCCAATGGGAGACGTTCGGTGCCGCAAATTTTCATTGATGACCAACATGTTGGCGGCTGTGATGATCTCTATGCTCTGAATGCGCGAGGCGGACTAGATCCCTTGCTGGCAGGCAGTTGAAGCAAAGTGGAAGCGAGTCTGGAGCAAGTTTAGCGGCACAAGCAAAAGCGGGAGAAAAACTGGGTGAAATTTGCATTCATTATTGATCCGATCGCCAAGCTCGATCCGGGACACGATACCAGTGTGGCCTTGATGGAAGCGGCTCAGGAGTTGGGTCATGAAGTCTGGATTACTGAAGCGCATCGGTTGAGTGTGGCTGAGGGCAAAGCCTGGGCTACAGCAGAACCCGTGCATCTAGAACCAGTCGAATTGGTTGAGGGGCGTTGGGTGATCCAAGACCCGTGGTTTAGGGTAGACAAGGCCCCTATTCTGCTGTGTCTGGAGGACATGGACGCGGTTTTCATGCGAACCGATCCGCCGGTCACAATTCCCTACCTCTATGCCACCTATATTCTCGACTACATCGATTCTGCCAAAACTCTGGTGATCAACTCCCCCCGCGGCATCCGGGCAGCTAACGAAAAAATGTATGCCCTCCAGTTTACCGACGTGATGCCCGAAACTATCGTTACGCAAGACAAGCAGATAATTCGGGAGTTTGTGGAGCGGCAGGGAGCCGCCGTGATCAAGCCCTTGGGCGGCAAAGCGGGCGAGGGGATTCTGCTGATTACGCCAGAGGATCGCAACTTCAACTCGCTGATTGAAATCAGCACCCAGGGGCGAACGCCGATTATGGTGCAGGCGTTTCTACCAGCGGCCAAAGAAGGCGACAAGCGCATCATTCTGCTCAACGGCGAACCGATTGGAGCGGTAAACCGAGTGCCGACCGGCAAAGAATTTCGCGGCAACATGGCCGTGGGCGGCAAGGCCGTCAAAACCGAACTCACAGAACGGGACCGGCTGATCTGCGAGCGCGTGGCTCCTATCCTACAGCGAGATGGGCTGTACTTTGTCGGCATCGATGTGATTGGCGGCTACCTGACCGAGGTAAATGTCACCAGCCCAACCGGGATTCGCGAAATCGATCGCCTTGATCAGGTGCGGTTGGGGCAGCGAGTGATCCAATGGGTCGAGGCGGCAACCAAAACGCGCACATCGCCTTCACTGAGCCTGTTGTAGCGATTCTGCAACGGCTTTTGTAGCGGTTAATTCGTAGCAGATAATACAATCTGGGCGTTTGGTTTTTAGTAGCTTCGTAGAGGTTCAGCAGATCCGCTGACTTGATATCGTAAACTAAAAGCTAAATTTATTGTTAAATTTGTCAAGTTCTCTAAGCTTAAAGGAAATCGGATGAGTCAGTCGCGTGAACTGTGGCGGAAAATTGACCTGATGAATCGCCGTCGATTTATCCAGTATGGTGGGTTAGCCGTTGGTAGTGGTATTCTCGCGGCCTGTGCTTCTAATCAAGCCAATCAGTCTAACCAGTCCGGTGAGCAGCAGGCATCCCCAGCAGCCAGCCCCGCTTCTACCGAACTCACCAAAATCACCTATGGCACCAACTGGTATGCCCAAGCCGAGCACGGCGGCTTCTACCAGGCCGTTGCTACTGGCATCTATAGAGATCATGGCCTCGATGTGACGATCAAGATGGGCGGGCCTCAGGTCAATGGCACCCAATTGCTGATGGGTGGTGCCGTTGACTTCTTTATGGGCTACGCCTCCGATGCGATCAAAGCTATCCAGGAGGAGATTCCCAAGATCACCGTGGCCGCTATCTTCCAAAAAGACCCCCAGGTACTGCTGGCCCATCCCGAAAGCGGAGCCAAGTCGCTAGAGGATTTGAAGGGCAAGCCCATATTCATCTCGGCAGCCGCCAACAACACCTACTGGCCCTTCCTAAAGGCAAAATACGGCTTCACCGACGACCAAAAGCGGCCCTACAACTTCAATCCGGGTCCGTTCCTGACCGATAAAGAATCAGTACAGCAAGGCTACCTCAGCTCCGAGCCGCTGGCCATCCGCAAAGAGGGAGGCTTTGAGCCGCTGGTATTTCTGCTTGCCGACTATGGCTATGAGCCTTACTCCACCACTATCGAATGCAAGCGAGAACTGGTCGAGCAAAATCCCGATCTGGTGCAGCGCTTCGTCGATGCCTCGATTAAGGGCTGGTATAGCTACCTGAATGATGACCCCACTCCCGGCAACGAACTGATCAAAAAAGACAATCCTGAGATGACCGATGATCAGATCAAATACGGCATCGAGAAGATGAAAGAGTACGGGATTGTGGTTTCTGGTGATGCTGAAACTAAAGGTATCGGTGCCATGACCGACGAACGCTGGCAGTCCTTCTTTGATACCATGTCTGCCCAAGGCGTGTTTGGCAAAGACATAGACTACAAGCAGTCCTACACGCTGCAATTCATCAACAAAGGACCTGACGCCTACCAGAGCTAATCGCCTGATCACCCTAGTTGGAGCTTGTCTGCATGATTCCTGCCATTACCCTCAGCAACGTCAGCAAAGTCTACCGCAATGGCACTGTGGCCCTGCAAGACTTGAACCTGACGATAGGCGAAGGGCAATTTGTCAGCTTGTTAGGGCCTTCGGGCTGCGGTAAGAGCACCGTCTTGCGTCTGATTGCTGGGTTGGGCAAAATGAGCAGCGGTAGCCTCTACTGGGGGCACAGCCAAACGAAGCAGCGTTTGGCCTTTGTGTTTCAAGAAGCAGCGTTGATGCCTTGGGCCACGGTACAAGACAATGTTTGGCTACCGCTGAAGCTGGCAGGTGTTCCCAAGCGGGATGCCGAAAAAGCGGTAGCTGAAACGCTCCAGCTCGTAGAGCTACAGGGTTTTGAGCACTGCTATCCTCGCGAACTGTCGGGCGGCATGAAGATGCGAGTCTCAATTGCCCGCGCCCTCGTTACCAAGCCTGAACTCCTGCTGATGGATGAGCCGTTTGGTGCCCTCGATGAAATGACTCGCAGCAAGCTCAACAGCGATTTACTCGATCTGTGGCAGCAAAAGCAATGGACAGTGGTGTTCGTCACCCACAATATCTACGAAGCGGTTTATTTGTCGAATCGCGTCGTGGTGATGGCGGCCCGTCCGGGGCGAGTAGTGGCGGATGTGGCGATTGAGGCTGCCTACCCCCGTACCGAAGAGTTTCGCACCTCGCCACTATTTAACGAATACTGTCGCCAGATTTCCCATTCCCTGGCCCAAGCCGCCAAATCCTCACCGGAAGAGACACCTGACTCTCGCACTGACGCTATGACAGATATATTTCATGTGGCGTGATTGGTAGGGCGAAGCATTTGCTGATAGAATCTGTCCGCTTGCACTCTAGACTACTTAGCAAATGCTTCGCCCCTACCTATCGAAATCAATACCGCACCAGAACCGGAACGCATTCGTCAACCTTAAACCAGCGCTTGCGGCCCTTTTGCACTTTGACCAATACCCGCCCTTTCGCCCGCATGGGAGCAGGAATCACCGTACCATTCCGACCATCGGGAAGCCTAACAAGAGTACCTGGAACAATAGACATAGGTGCTTATCAAGTGAGAATGAGAGTTAAGGAAAGAAATGAATCCAGCAGAGACGCCCAGCATCACAGCCCATCCGAGCTGCCTTGCCAACTTTTCAGAAGTCTTAAGAAAATCTAAACCTATTCAGAAGCTTAGCTGATCGTTGCTTTTATTAAAGCCCGTTCAACATTTCTTCGTTAGATTCTTTATTTATGAGGAGATCAAATTTTCACCTCTTAAGCTCAAACCCTTTATCTTCCTATGGTTTACCAATTTATCATTTACTGGTTTTTCTTAGAAAATTATTGCGTTTTGTAAAGGAAAACTTAGATATAAGCTGATGATGCCTATAAACGCGAAGTAGCTTCATGCATGTCACCATTGCGGTTTGAAGGCGTCGAGTTCAAACCGCTAGCATTCGATAATTTTGCAACTCATCCCGATTTAGCTGGCAAGAAAGTTTAGTTGGCAAGAAAATTAGTTGGCGGGAAAGGTGAGCGGTTGAAGTCGCTAACACCTCTCCCTCAGGCAATGTTCTCAATTCCAGCTTCATCCGTGCAGTAAACAAGCCAGTGGAAACAGCAAATACTCTAAGAAAAACAGCTTCCAGATGAACTGATAAAAGCGAGCTACCTCAGATTTGGCTTGCAGATCAACCCTCATACTGCGCCACCAAAGCAGCAGCAGCAGCAGGGCATGGCTTGTCACTAAGAACACCGGATTGACGCCTGTTAAGAAGAAACCAGCAGCGATCATCCCCAGATAGCAAAGCGTCAGTACCAGTCGGGCTAGCTTAAACACCGCAGCGGCGCCCAGACGAATCGTAAAGGTACTGATGTGATAGCGGCGGTCGCCCTCAATGTCGGGAATGTCTTTGAAAATTGCAATCGCGAAGGTAAAAACCAGTACAAACAGCGTTAGCGCCCAGACGGTAGCTGGAATACCAAAATTTCCGCCGAGCTGCTGATTAAAGTGCAAAAACAAGCCCAGATTCACAATCGCACCCCGTACTGAAAAGATGCAAAGCGCGGCCCAGATGGGAAACCGCTTCAGGCGAATCGGCGGCAGGGAATAGGCCGTACCAATCAACACACTCGTCCAGACGGTAGCCACCAGAAACTGACCCTGCAGAGCCGAGAGCACAAGCGCCAAGCTGCCGGTGATCAAGACAATTGTCCATCCTTGCTGGCGGGAAAATTCGCCGGAGGCCAGCGGTAGATGGGGCTTGTTGACCCGGTCAATTGCCACATCTTCGAGCTGGTTTAAGCCAACGATGTAGATATTGCCGCATAAACAGGTGAACAATGCTCCCAAGCCAGCCCGAACCAGCACCCAGAGGCTAACCTGAGTACCCCGACTTTCGGCCCAAGCAATCAAGGCCAGTCCCAAGACGCTCAAACTGGTTCCGATGATTGTATGAGGGCGAGAAAACTTCCAAAACGCATAGAGCCACGGAAAGCGACGCTGAATTAGATTGGCTGGTGAAGCGTGATTGGGCGCAAGCGAAGGCTGAGACGACGAAAATTGGCTCATAGCAAATCTATTTAAGGTTTTCGGGTTGATCTTAGTGGTTTATGGTAGGAACAGCGCAAGTAAACGCATATCCACCGGATTGCCCATCATCCCCCCAAACGCATTCTGTTAGAGACGTTCTGACAGAACGTCTCCTGAACAACCAAAAAATTACGTCAAAACCGATATGGGGACAATTCAGGCAATTTCACATTACCAGGAGGTAAAAATTCAGTGGGTCAGTATGAACGGTTGATTTTAATGGCAGAAGACGAACTCACCCAATACAGCACCGATGCCCGCAAGATCGAAAAGCTGCGGCAGAAGATTGGCCTCTCGGTCAGTACTGCTGAACAAAAACAAATTAAAGCCCAGTTGCAGGCTGAGCTACCCGATGGCGGCTTGGCTAAACTGGTGGAAACCCAGCGTCAAACAGTGGCCCTGCCGTTTTGGGGTATTGCGGGTTTGGGCCTGCTGTTAGGAATTTCCTTTATGCAGCCGGTTGACTTCCTCGCCACTATTATCGGCACAGCTCTGGCCATTGCGATTCAAAAATGGGGCTGGCAACTAGAAGCCAAGCGACTCGTGCTGAAAACCCTGGAAGATATCGAGGAGCGCGTCCGCAACCCAGCCAATGCCTGACAAACTTGGTTTAGCAAGGTTTAGCAATCGGTGAGCCGATTCTTTTAGGGCTTAGTGGCGCTCAGAACCCCAAACTTGACTAACCCCCGCTGATAGCCTCGGCTCATTAATCCCAGCGATAGGGCAGCCTGAATCGTAGTCCAGCCGGACTGAATCAGTCCCACAATTGCGGTTGGCGTTAAGGCTGAGTCGATCACCACGTTCCAAAAGGGGGCCACCGCCTCTGACCAGTCAGCCGTGCGGATCGATTGAAACCCGATTGTTTGAGCAATTTCTGTATATTCGGGCAACGAGATCACGTAGGGTAAACAGTAGACATCGTAGATTTTCTGCAAATGCTGCTGTTCGTCTGGGGTAAGGGACTGGGAGTCGATGGGGCGATGACACCAGGTTGCCATCAACAAGGTGCCGCCTGGTTGCAAAACACGGTAGCACTCCTGCAAGAACTGCGGCTTATCCGGCATATGTTCGCCGCTTTCCAATGACCAGACCAAATCAAAGGCAGCATCGGCAAACGGCATCGCCAAGGCATCGGCCACCTGAAACGTCACGCGATTCGCCAAACCCGCTGCAGCTGCCCGTTCCTGCGCTCGCTGCGCCTGGACTGGACTGAGGGTAATTCCGGCAGCACTGGCGTTGAATTTTTCGGCCAAGTAGAGCGAACTACCGCCAATCCCACAGCCTACATCTAGAATGCGCTCAGCTTGGTGCACGTTCCCCCAATGAAGTAATTCCTCGATCAGATCAATCTGGGCTTGGCGTCGCTCCTTGCGCTGGGTACCGTCTGCGCCATAATATCCGTGATGCATGTGCTCTCCCCAGGTCCGTTCCCACAGCCCCGAAGAGGCATCGTAAAATCGTTGAATTTTTTGCTGAAGCGTGTCAGTCATGCTAGGCGATACTCTCGAAAATCCCTTTTAGTTCTACCGCTAAACCTGCCTGGAAGGAACCCACCCATGACGGTTGCTCGTACAGTTTGTTTAGGATTTATTGCCGTAATTCTGGTGGGTACACTGCTGCTCGCCCTGCCCATTTCTACCGCGACCGGAGCTTGGGGTGATCTGGTAACAGCGCTATTTACCTCGACTTCAGCGGTTTGTGTCACAGGGTTAGTGGTTGTCGATACGGGTACCTACTTTTCGTTTTGGGGGCAGCTCTTTATCATGCTGCTGATTCAGGTTGGCGGGCTGGGCTACATGACGGCCACCACGTTTTTGCTGCTGCTGTTGGGCCGCAAATTTGGCCTGCGCGATAAGCTGGCAATTCAGCAATCGTTGGATCAGCAGGCCCTGTCAGGCGTGGACCAACTGCTCAGGTCGATCATTGCTGTGACGTTAATTTTTGAGCTGACGGGTACCTTTGCCATGCTACCCGTGTTCGTACCCGACTACGGCTGGGACCGGGGTTTGTGGCTCTCGTTGTTTCACAGCATCAGCGCCTTTAACAATGCCGGATTTGGCCTGTTTTCCGACAATTTTATTAGCTACGCCACTTCGGTGCCGATCAACATCATTATTCCGCTGCTGATTATTTTTGGCGGGATTGGTTATCAGGTGATTATGGATGGCTATCTCTGGCTGCGGGACCGGATCCGGGGGCGGCGCGGACGGCAAACGTTTTCGCTGCACTTCAAGGTTGTGGTCAGTACAACGCTGCTGCTGCTAGCGGTGGGCACGATTGCCTTTCTGTTGGTCGAATACGATAACCCTGAGACCTTTACTCAGTTCAATTTCAACGAAAAGCTGCTGCTGGCCTGGTTTCAAGGGGTTGTGCCTCGCACCGCTGGCTTCAACAGCATTGACTACGGCAAAATGACCGACGCTGGCTTGTTTATCACGATTGCTTTGATGTTTATTGGCGCGAGTCCCGGCGGTACGGGCGGCGGCATCAAAACCACCACCTTTCGGATTTTGTTTGACTGCACCAAGGCCGTCTTACAGGGCAAGGAAGAAGTTGTGAGCTACCAGCGCCAGATTCCGATGACGTTGATTCTAAAAGCCGTTGGAGTGGTGTTTGGCTCAATCATAACGGTGATTCTGGCCACAACTCTCATTGCGCTTGCCGACCCAGATGTGGACTTCATCCGAATTTTGTTTGAGGCGGTTTCGGCGTTTGCTACAGTCGGCCTTTCGACCGGAATTACGGCAGCGGTTTCCACTTCAGCCAAACTGGTGCTCATCGTTACCATGTATATCGGACGAGTTGGGGTTTTACTGCTGATATCGGCGATTTTGGGCGATCCAACCCCCAGTATGATTAACTACCCCGAGGAAAATCTGCTGATCGGTTAACCGATTTCTACCCTGTTTTAGCTACCGCCATTGTGTTAAGTTTTTTGATACCTTGAAGAAGTTACAGGTTTAAAGACAACGTAACGCAATGTCTTTAGCATTAAACCTTCATTATTGGGGCTGCCATTGTGGGTCTCTCTTCGCTTTCATCTCTGAGTTTTTTCAAAAGCCTGCGGGCTAATAATCGCCAGTTTGCTGTGATTGGTTTGGGGCGGTTTGGCCGCGCGGTTTGTATGACGCTACACCATCTGGGGTATGAGGTTCTGGGCGTCGATATGGACGAACGGCGAGTCACTCGGATTCTCAACGATGAGCTGGTCTCCCATGCCCTGACGCTAGACTCCACCGATCCCACTGCCCTGAAGGAAGCGGGCTTGTACGAGTTTGATACGGTAATTGTGTCGATTGGTAACTTTGTTCAGGAAAGCGTGATTACGGTGCTCAACCTGAAGGAAGGGGGGGTGCCCCATGTAGTTGCCAAAGCCTCGTCAGACATTCACGGCAAGCTGCTGAAGCGGGTCGGAGCCGATCACATCGTCTATCCAGAGCATGAGATGGGCTGTGAGTTGGCTCGCTCGTTGACTCGGCCTGGGCTACTGGAGCGGTTTGAACTGGACCCCGACAACAGTATCGTTGAAGTCGTGGTTCCGGCAGAATTCGATGGCAAAACCATTGCCGATCTGGATTTGCGCAAGCGGTTTGGGCTAAACTTGCTGGCCATCTGTAAGGAAGGCACGTTTGAAATCAATCCCAGTCCGGTGACACGGTTGCAAAAGGGCTGGCTGATGGTGGTGATCGGGTCCAACAAGTGTATTGATCGGTTGCCGGTTTAAGTTAGTTTTGAGTGTTGAGTTTTAAGTTTTGAGTTTGGCGCATGGGTGAGACCAGCCGGGGGCTGCGCGTTGTTGGGTTAATCAGCGGCACATCTGTGGATGGGATCGATGCGGCGCTGGTTGAAATCACGGGGACAACCGACGATCTCCAGATTACGCTGATCAATGGTGCAACCTATCCCTATCCTGAGACGCTGCGAGCGCAAATTCTGGCGGTATGTGCTGGGGAGCCGCTGTCGATGGTGGAACTGGCAGTTCTGGATGATGCGATTGCCGCCGTTTTTGCTGAGGCTGCTATGCAGGTGCAAGTTGGCTATCCGCCTGCCGATTTGATTGGCTCTCACGGGCAAACGGTCTACCATCGCCCACCCAACCCCTCTAACCCAAATCAGGAAGCCACGCCAAACCGCATCTCTGAACTGGGTTACAGTATGCAGCTCGGACGTGGTGCCTTGATTGCGTACCTCACAGGCATTACAACGGTGAGCAATTTTCGAGCCGCCGATATTGCTGCTGCCGGACAGGGTGCGCCGATGGTGCCGCCGGTAGATGCCTGTCTGTTGCGCCATGACACCCTTGATCGCTGTGTGCAGAACATTGGCGGGATTGGCAATGTCACCTACCTGCCTGCTAAAGCGAAATCAGCACTCCTGCGCGGCTGGGATACTGGCCCCGGCAATTCTTTGCTCGATCTGGCAGTGCAGCAGCTCTCCAACGGTGAGTTCACATTTGATCGAGATGGCGCTTGGGCTGCGCAGGGAACTCCTTGCCAAAAGCTGGTGCAACAGTGGCTACAACAGGATTTCTTTCATCAGCCTCCCCCCAAGTCCACCGGACGCGAGCTGTTTGGGGTGGCTTATTTAGAGCAGTGCTGCCAGGATGCTGCACCCTATCAGTTGAGTGCTGCCGATCTATTGGCGACCCTGACGGAACTGACCGCCGCATCGATAGCTGATAGTTACCAGCGATTTTTGCCCCACTTGCCCGATCAGGTGCTGCTGTGTGGCGGTGGCAGCCACAATGCCTATTTGAAACAGCGCCTCCAGGCTAATCTAGAATCAACGCAAGTGGCCACCACAGATGACTTTGGGCTGAGTGCAGACTTCAAAGAAGCGATTGCCTTCGCCGTTCTAGCCTACTGGCGGTATTGGGACATTCCCGGTAATCTCCCGGAGGTGACTGGAGCAAGACGATCCGTTCTCCTAGGGGAAATTCACCTGGGGGACCAAAATACTGCATGATAGCATGGGGTGCTATCGGGTTTGGCGTTTGCATCACGCGGGCAAAATGACAAGGACTCGCACTGTGGATCACAACTTTCTTCTAGAATCTGGACGTTGGACGTTACAGGGCAACTGGCTGGATCGGGATGCGCTACCAGTGCCGGTGAAGGGCAAGATTCTGGTGGCCTGGAGCCGCGATGATTGGTTCACGATGGTGACCAAGCTGATTTTTCCTGGTTCAAGTCGGGAAGAAATTTCGCTGCAATATCGCGGACGCCTGAACGCTGGAGAGCGGCAGTATACTTTTGTGCTGCAACACAGCCTGTTGGGTCGGGTCGAAGGAGAAGGTTGGATTGCGCCTGAATCAATTGTGCAGCGCTACTGGGTACTGGGCGACCGGCAACGCCGCTCTGGCTTTGAAACCCTGCATCAGTTTGGCGTAGACAAATACTGTCTTTCTAGCAGCATTATGGCGGGTCATTATTTAACCAGCACGATGGAGGCAATTGTTGAACGCCAGCCCGATTGATATCTTCTCTAGATATTTTTCTGGACATTCTCATCCCAATCACAGATCTTGAGAAATTCGCCACAGCCTGGCTCGATCTGATACGGGCGTTAGCTGCCAGCCCTGCTGTTTAATTGCCGCTTCTAGCGACTGGGAGGCTCGGAACACAAAAACGTTAGGCTCCTGAGCCAATGGAGTCAGATCGGGTGGGGCGCTGGCTAAAAACAGCCGCACATTGGGTTGCAGGCCATAGCTGAGGGAAACTAAGTCTCCCATGTTGGTGTAGTCATCTCCCATGTCGCTGAGCATCACCGGATTTTGATCTGCTGTGGCATTGACGAGGTGAATAATTTCAGCGTTGCTATAGCTAAGATCCTTGTTCCACCAACTTTCAGAAGCGGCACTGATGCTAGCAGAAAGCACACTGCTCACTAAACACACTGCCAAAACAGCGCGCCACAGTTTATTGGCGGACCCTTTATTTGCTAACACTTTATGGGAGAGCAAATAGGCAACAGCTAACTGAATACCTGGAAAGCAAGAAATCAGGTAGCGGCTGACTGCCGAACGTTTGCCACCCAAGATCAGATCGGGAATGGCTAACAGCAAAAATGGCACAAAAATGGTCGTGAAAATGAATAGCCAGGTTCGTGCTGGGGTGTGACGATAGACGCGATACAGAGCCAGCAGAATTAAAATCACAAACGGCAGGCGCACCAGAAAGGTAAGTGGATTGTCAAACCCAAAGTCGAGGTCGATAAACAAACTGGTGAAGCTCAAAGTCCATAGCTTTAGCAAATAGGGCAAACCGACTTCAGCCCTAGTCCAGTCTGTGGTGGCATTGGCTCGCTGGTGCTGATGCAGTAACACCCAAATCCAGGGGCTATAGACTAGCAGAGCGGCCAGAACGCTTAGCCCAAATTCCCAGATCCGTCTGTCTTTCACCCCCTTCGTGACCACCTGCCAGCTCCAGCTCAAAGCCGCAGCCCGAGCAGATACCGCACTCATGCCGATCACATAGCCAGCATGGGCCAGCAGCGTCAGGGCAAAAAACGGATGGGTGTATAACCCTAAGGCTACGCTTAACCCATAGCCAGCCCAGCATCTGCCAGTAGACTGCCGCATCGCTCGCAGCAACAGCCAACTGCTGCCCAAAATCACGACTGTCAGCAGACTATACTGTCGTGCCGTTTGTGCAAACAGAATATCGAATGGGGAAAGAGCCAGAAAAGCCGTTGCCAGCAGCGCGGTAGAGGAACTTGCAAACAGCTCCATCGCCAGCCCATACATTAGCGGCAGGCTCAACAAGCTCATCAACGCTGGTAGGAGCCGCGAGGCTGCGATCGAACTGCCGAATTGCTGCATCCAGTAGCGGGCCATCACAAAGTAGAGGGGTGGATGCTGCGGATCCTCGACCATGAGCGAATGGACCGTATCGGCGGTGGTGCTGCCGGGTTTGATCTGCTGAAAGAACTGGAGTTCCGGCGCGGCAAGGAAATGGTTTTGAAACAGCTCATTGTCAATTTCCTGCCGGGTGAAACCTGCGGCCCGCATTGAGGTGTACACTTCATCGTGCCAAAAGATTTTGTGGTCGAGTGCTATCAAGCGAAAACCAACTCCCAGCACGATCATGACCACCGCCAACCATTCCAACCAATTTAAGCGGCTCCAGCGGTCTACCCGACTCTTCATCGTCATGCTCATTGTGTTCTCCTCCCACCCATTCAGCAGCGCACCATCAGATTTACTGACTCAACCTCTAGCCCAAATTCCCTTTAGTTAACAGATAGTGAATAACAATTAGCTAACAGGCAATTACTAACCCGAGCGCTTTATAGTCAACATCCACACCCCACACCCCACACCCCACACCCCACACCCCACACCGAAACACTATTCACCATTTACTGCTCTCCTTAGTAATTACAGCGTTTTTCACTCATGTGAGGTATGGGGGGTGGGGGGCACTGCCCCTGCACCCCGTTTTTCGTACTTCACTAGCCTGAAAAAGGCTGTAACAGTCAATTAATTAGCAATTAATTAACAGACAATAGTAGGCGAGGATCGACCAAATGTTAAGAAAAAGTTATCAAGTGGATGGGCAGGATAAACTCTCTAGCTTTAGCAAAGGGTTTATAATGAACTAGAACGCATGTACTAAATCCTAACTATTTGATAACCGTTCCTGCTCCTCAGTCATGGAGCACTGCTGCCAGGATTAGTATTTGGATGAATTTTTAGTTGAAATGTTCCTGATTCAGATCTAATGAGAGCCAAAATTGATAACGAAGTTGTGTTTATCCACAGTGAAGACCTGCCCCAGTACAAAAAGCAGGGGTCTGTGGTACGTAACAGCTATTTCTGGGCCTTGAAGGCCATCGCTGGCAACACTCCCTACGGCGGTGATTGGGAATATGAATCGGAAGTATGGCTGGCATTGCGGCGGGTGTTGCTGGCTTTTGCAGAATCAGGCTACCTTGGCCTCTCGGAAACCACGCTGGAGTTTCCAACGGAACAGGGAGAAATTCCACCTGTGTTTCGCGGCATCGCCAGCTGGCAGAATGAGTTGGCAGAATGAGTTGGCCTTCAAGCACTAGTCTCTGGACTCTGCATGTGCTGAGCCAGAATTTGCAAAATTAACAGGACGCCAGCAACGCTGAACAGGGCGGCAATCCAGAAGCCATCGGCTACGGCTCGTGGCTCACCCATTGCCCATCCTCCGATCGTTGGACCCACAAAATAACCTGCTGCCCAACAGAGCGAATTGATCGACAGATACACACCTCGGAGCGATTCAGGTGCCAGATGAATAATCAGTGAAGAAGCAGATGGTGTGTAAGCCACGGTTGCAATTGCCATCACGGCTAATGCCAGTCCAGCCCAGAGCGGATGCCCATTGGTCACGCGGCCCGTGTTCCAGATTAAGACGAAGCCCAGCGCCCAACTCAAAGCGGAAAGCATCAGAGCATAGGGATAGCTGAACCGCTGGAGGGAGCGGATGACTGGCAGTTGGCAAAGCACACATAGCCCGATGTACCAAGCAAATAGGAGGCTCAGCATGGCCGGGTTAAAGGTTTGGGCCGGAGTGGTCGAAACGAATTGAGTCAGGTAAAGCGGCAGAGCAGTGTTGAGTAGGGCCAGATAGGTCGTGAACAGAATGTTAGCTGGGATGAAAATTAATAGCGGTCGATCCCGCAATGCTATAGCCCAACCCTTGAGCGCTGGGAGCGACACCTGATGCGGGTTCAGGGTTTCTGGAATGGCTTTGTAGATAACGGCCAGGAAGATCGTGAACGAGATGCCATCAATGACAAACATGGCTCGGTAAGCCCCGGTCGCTGCAATGAGCCAACCGCCAAACACCACACCCAAACCAAGGCCCAAACTGTCTGCCAGTCGGTTTAGGGCAAAGGCTTCACTGCGATTTTGCAGATTGGTTAAATCGGCAACGACCGCTTCGGTAGCCGGCCAATATAGCCCTACCCCCAGCCCCATGAGTAAATTACCGAGTAGAAAGGTGGGAAAGTCGTGGCTGAATGTCAGAACCACATCTGCTAGGGCCGAAATGGCTGCCGAAATTAGCAGAATCTTGCGGCGACCCCAGCGAGGAGAATCGGCCAAGGTACCGCCTACGATCCGCCCCACTACACCGGAAATGGATTCGCTGCCAATGCCAAATCCAACCGCAGACGGCGAAAGTCCCACCTGATTCACGAAGAAAACAGCCGCATAAAACATGACAAACCCAGTACCGACCTGCGACAGCAACCGCCCGAAGATGAGGATCCATAGCCGTTGATCAATTCGGGGCAACCAGGCACTGAATTTTTGGGTTAGATTCATGGCAGAAAAATCACAAAAGTATTTTCAGGGAACTTTAAAATTCAAAACTAAAAATCCATAACTTCGCTTCCTGAGTATCCCCAGGGCTATAGGTTGGGAGGAGGCGATGTGAGCAACCATCCCCGTCTTTATCAGCCGTCTTTATCAGCCGTCTTTATCAGCCATCTTTTCATCCATAGACAAATAGACCATTGGACTATCCATCATGCCCCTAACCAGTATGGTGTTGATAGCCTGTTAGAAAACTGTTCCCCTGGTACATGTAAGTCCTAGACAGTTTTGTTTATGATTGGGGGACGAATCCCAACGTGATTGATTATGCTGCTAGAATCTGCCCCTTCTGCCCAACCAGCATCTCCTGATACGGGTGTAGACTACCGTCGCCGCACGGTTCGCCCCTTTGCGGTTTATATCCTCTCAGGGCTGGCTTCTGATGGAGAACATCTGCTAGCGCTCGATACAGTCCGCGGCTATTTGATGCGGGTAAACTGCCGCAACGATGATACAACCATTTTGAATTCCCTTCAGGTCGAAGAGTTTTTGGATGGTTCGGGCTTAGCCCTATGGCAGCAGCAGGTCTGGTTTGCTCGCGACAACGACGTGTATTGGTGCAGCCTGAGTGACTTTACGCCTCATCATTTTGTCTCCTTGCCCTACCCAGTGAATGGAGTGGCAGTCTGGCAGTCGGCGGTTTATGTGTCTTGTCAAAAGTTGGGCTACATTTTGGTGTTTGACCGCAACAGCGGTCGGGAAATTACCCGTTTCTCAGCACCCGGTGTTGGGATTGAGCGGTTGACGATTCGCAACGAAGAGCTATGGATTTGTGATGATATCGAACGCTCGGTTTACTGCATGGACCGGGCCACTGGGGAGCTGCACTTCAGCGTGCTGACGCCCTATGCCAACCCCTCTGACCTCACCTTTCATCCCAATCCCCAAGGCGGCGAGGATATTCTTTATGTCGCCTATGCCGAGGAAGAATACTACATTCGCGACAACCCTAACGACGAGGAAAACCCAAAAGAGCTAACCACGCGCGACCGCACCTTTATTCATCCGCTGCATGTTCACTACGATGCTGCTAAGCGCTATGCCCTCTCCAATGGCTATCTAGTGGAAATGTCCTACGTGGAAGAAATTTCGCCCCTAGAAGAGGTGCCGCTGACCGATCTAGAATGGCGGATTGCTCTGCCTGCTACCACCGATCGGCAAACGGTGTTGCGGGTAGAACCCGTCGGCATCCCCTTTACCGAAGAAGAACAGCAGGGGCAGCGGGTAGCCGTGTTTCGGTTTAATCGGCTGCAGGCGTGTGAAGGGCAGGTATTTGGCTGGAAAGCGCTTCTGGAGGTGCGGGGGATTAAGTACCAGTTGACGCCACGAGATGTGGAAAACCTACCGCCCCTTTCATCTGAATTTCAGCAGCGCTATCTCATCGATGACGACGATCTGGCCATGGATACTCCGGCAATCCGACGGGCAGCGCAGGAGGCGATCGGCACGGAGACTAACCTGCTGCGGAAAATCTTGAAAATTCGCAATTATGTCTACGATCGGTTGTCCTACAGCATTAAACCCCACATTGATACACCTGATGTAGCCCTAGATCGGGGAACGGGTTCCTGTGGTGAATATGTCGGCATTCTGCTAGCTCTAGCCCGCCTGAATGGCATTGCCTGCCGTACTGTAGGCCGCTATAAGTGCCCCCCCGATCCCGACCAGCGCCAGGTGCCATTGCAGCCCGACTTTAATCATGTCTGGCTGGAATTTTATCTGCCGGGTTTTGGCTGGTTGCCTATGGAATCGAATGTGGATGACGTGCAGGAAGGCGGTCCCTATCCCACCCGCTTTTTTATGGGGCTGCCCTGGTTCCACGCTGAAATTGCTAAAGGCATCCCGTTTGAAAGAATTGCGGCATCGGACTTGCCAGAGGAGATTTCGATTGGCGATCTAGCGCTCAATCACATTCGGTTTACGATTTTGCAGGAATTGCCTCCTCCGAGTCCGACGCCTTAGGCAGCAACAGTTGAGATTCATCGTGACACCGCCAGCAGTTGCGGCCAGATGCTTTGGCGGCATAGAGAGCGGTATCGGCAGCCATGATCGCCGTAGCAGGTGTGCAGGCAAAGTCTGGAATTTGGCTCCAGATTCCCAAGCTCACGGTTAGGTAAGGGCTGATGAACGAGCAGTCGTGGGGGATTTTCAGCTCAGAAATTCTAGACTGAATGCGTTTAGCCATCAGGATGGCCTGATAAATATCGGTTTGGGGCAACACAATTGCAAATTCTTCGCCGCCATAGCGGGCTACCAAGTCGCTAGTGTGCAGAGTTTGATGAATTGCCTGAGCGACCTGCTGCAAACAGCTATCTCCCGCATGATGGCCATAGTGGTCGTTGTAGGCTTTAAAGCAATCCACATCGCAGAGGATCAACGAGAGGTAGGTTTGATCGCGATGGGCCTGCCGCCACTCGACCGACAGGTACTCATCGAACCGGCGACGGTTGGAAATTTGGGTGAGGCTGTCTAACGAAGCAAGACGTTCTAGCTCGAGGTTGGCTTGCCGCAGCGCTTGCTCAATCCGCTGGCGCTCCTGAATTTCCTGCTGCAACCGCTGGTTTTGATCGATTAGCTGTTGCCGCTGGCGTTGAATCGTCAGTTGGCCATGAATCCGGGCTAACACTTCTGCGGTATGAAACGGTTTGGTGATGTAGTCGGCCCCGCCCGCGGCAAAGGCGGCCATGCGATCGTCAATTTCGTTGAGGGCGCTGAGGAAAATGATCGGAATATCTTGAGTGACTGGGTTGGCCTTGAGCTGAGCACAAACCTCATAACCGCTAACTTCCGGCATACGGATGTCTAGCAAAATCAAATCAGGCGGTTCAATTTGCACGGTTTGAAGAGCAATCTGGCCGCCCCGCGCTTTGCGCACCTCGTAACCATGGCTTTTAAGGAGGCTGGTCAAAACAAGTAAGTTATCGACTCGGTCGTCCACAATCAAAATTGTGGCTACATCATCAGCCATCCAGTCGGCTCCCCGTCCCAACGAATTGTGCCAAATTCCTAATTATCTAGGTAATTTCAGGTGATTATACTAGTCGATAATTAGAACCTATCCTGATTAGAGTACCCGTGAAGCAGTTGCAGAATCATCTCAAACTGGAATTTCTGAGCATGGGTATAGAGTTCATCGGCTAAGGCGCTGTAGCTAGTCGGAATTTGTTCGAGTAGCTCAATCACCTGTTCATCTCGACAGCGAATCGCCGCTTGATAGAGTTGGTCTCGCCACTGGGACGGCATGAAGTCGAGAGATGCTGAGCGGTGCCGGCTCGGTACCCTAGCAGGCATTCGCTGCGGTATTAAGGGGACAGGTGGTAGCACTTCAGGTGCTGCTGCTTCGGTGTAGTGATAGCGTAACTCCAACTGCTGAGCGATCACCTCATACAGCTCGCTAGTTTGGAACGGTTTACCCAAGAAGCCATTACAGCCTGCTGCCAGTGCTTCTTGCCGGTCTTTTTCCAACACGCTAGCCGAGAGGGCAATAATCCGAGAGAATCGGGGATTGGGGGTCATCTTGGGAGCCGCAGCTTCGAGTTGGCGAATTTTTTGGGCCGCGATCAAGCCGTTCATCGTTGGCATGTAGATATCGAGCAGAATTAAATCAGGCTGCCACTGTTGCCACAAGCGGATTGCTTCTTCTCCGTTGGTCGCTTCGCGTAGCTCCAGCTGCAGCACGGTCAACATGCGCATCAGCAATTCTCGATTTTCAGCTTGGTCATCCACGATCAGAATGCGGTAGAGGGGATGTCCAGGAGCTAAACCCGTGATTTGACGATGACTAGACCGATTACTTTCCGGACAATGCAGAACGCTCTCACTTTCCAAACAAGGCACCGCTTCATCGGGTAAAGACTTGGTGTCGATAGGGCAGAGGGGCAAACTAACCGTGAAGGTACTGCCTTGGCCAGGGCGGCTGTAAACTGCGATAGTTCCACCCATCAGTTCAATAAATTTATGGCTGATGGTTAACCCCAAACCGGTTCCCTCTGGAGCAATTTTGCCATTACTGGACTGTTCAAAGGCATCAAAGATGCGGTCCAACTCCTCTGCTGGAATGCCAATGCCTGTATCGGATACTTCAAAACTCAGCCATTGGAAATGGTTGGGAATCACCGATACTCTAAGGGTCACGCTGCCTTTTTCGGTGAACTTAATGCCATTGCTCATCAAATTAATCAGCACTTGTCGCAGTTTATTGGCATCTCCAACAACTTGCTGAGGTACATCGGGAGCGCTGATCACCTGTAACTGGAGTCCTTTCGCTTCAGCTCGTTGCCGCAGGATACTGTCAATGGTTTCTAGCAGTTCGCTCAGGTTGAAGTTGATTTCTACCAAATCCACTCGTCCCGCTTCGATTTTGGACAAGTCCAGCACATTGTTGATCAAACTGAGTAAGTGTTCGCCACTGCGGTTAATGATCCGCAGATTTTGCTGCTGTTCTGGCGTAGTGCGCGGGTCTACACACATGATTTGGGCAAACCCCAGAATGGCATTGAGTGGGGTGCGCAACTCGTGGCTCATATTGGCTAAAAATGCACTTTTGGCGTGATTGGCAGCTTCAGCAGCCTGTTTAGCCCGTTCCAGTTCCAGGTTGGTGCGAGTCAGTTCAACGGTGCGTTCGGCAATCCGGGCTTCTAAAATCCGGTTATAGTCGGCCAGCAGCTTTTCGGCCTGTTTGCGCTCGCTGATGTCCTGAAACGCAAGGATGGCATAGTTAACCGTTCCGCTGGCATCAAAAACGGGCGTTGCTCGCACCTCCAAAGGAACCGTGCGGTCGGCTAGGTGAATTTCGATATCTTCTACGGTAATGTTTTCTCCATGCAGAGCGCGGGTTGAAGGTAGTTGGTCGGGCGGATAGGGGCGGTTGGCTCCCAGGCTAGTTTGATAAAAGTGCTTTAGCGTGTGCATCGCCAAATTCGGCTTAAAAGTCTGCCCGAGCAGGTGCTGGGCCGTCTGATTCATGTAGCTGATGCTGCCGCTCGGTTCAACCACACAAATACCCACCGGAATCGCCTCCAGAAATTTAGCAAGCTGCTGTTGCTCCTGATGCAACGCATCAAACGAAAGCTGAAGCTGGGCTGCCATCTGGTTAAACGAATTGGCCAGCTCTCCGACTTCATCGGCTCGGTGAATCGCAATCGGCTGCTTCCACTGCCCTTTGGCTATTTGCTTGGCAGCTCGATTCAACTTGCGGATTGGAGTGATCACCCAGCGAGCAGTCATGACACTAACCGTGATGGCGACCAGCATGGCAACAGCACAGAGCAGAAAGGTTGTGCGCGTGTTGGCATAGATTTGAGTCATGAAATCTGACTCGGGCACCACTTCCATCAGCACCCAATCCAACCCGAACCCGTCTTGCCAAGGCGTTATCTGCACAAAATGGGGGGCACCCTCAAGGTTGAACTTGAGCTGTTGTGGTTGGTCAATTTGGTCTAACCCCCCGAACTGCTGGATCACATGGCTGACTGTTGAGCGCATTAGCGGATTGTCACTCTCTAGAGCAGGCACCCGCTGGAGCCGCTGATTAACAACGCTGTAGGTGGGTTGTGGGGTAGAACTTGCCACCAAAACGCCAGTCGGCTCCAAAATAAAAATTTGGCCTGATTTAGCAACTTTGAGCTGTTTGAGAAAGCGTTCAATATCGTTCAAATACAGATCGACTGCTGCTACGCCCCTGAGACCATTCGGACTGCGAAACGGTTTAACCGCAGTGATTGTTAACCCTTCATTCGCTTCTCCGATAAAGGGATAGATCTCGCTCCAGGTCGCTTTACCTGCTGCCACAGCCGCTTGGTACCAGGGACGTTGGCGTGGATCGTAGTTGGGCACTGCATTTAAGGGGCGAGTGCGTTGGCCGGATTTATTCACCGCATAGGAAATGTAGTGCCGGTCAGTGGTGCCATCGGTGACTTCAATCAGATACGAGACCTCATCGTTTTTGTGGACAGGTCCCGCACCAATAAACTTACCCTGTTGGTCTCCCACATAGATAAAGCTGACTGTATCAAAGGTCTGGATCCGGCCCAGAAAATAGGCATCCAGCGCTTGCAAATTCTGGGTCTCTAGATTGATTAGCCCCAACTCAATATCATCGGCTACCAGTTTGACGATTTGTTGTGGCAGTCCTGTATAAGCTTGCAAATGCTGCTGGACTCGGTTCTGCACTTCGCTCATTAGCTGTTGTGCCAGATTATTCACGGCCTGCTGTCCATTGATGTGGGAAAGATAACCCACCAATCCCACAATTACGACAATTTGCACAATAAATGGAATACTGAGAACGACTCGCAGCGGTAGACGCTTGAGAATGTAGATCAGCCTAGATCGAAACGCAGATTGAATTGACTGAACCATAGCGGGGGTGCTACTCCAGCGCAAATACCCTCTTATAGCCCTCTTATTATCGACAAGAGGGGCGGCGAGATATCCCTGGCTCTGTGTCGATTACCAATTGATTACTAATTTAGGCTGATTTTCGCCTCTATGATTTCGCCTCTATGATTTCGCCTCAACCTTGCTGCTTAAACGGCAGATCTTGGTTGATTGCCACGATCTCTTGCTGCTCCATAGCGTTAACTTCACTAATATAGGAGCGCAAGATTTTAGCAAACCGAGCATCGTAGAAGCGGTGTAGCGAATAGTTGGGAGCGGCTGGAAACCCCCGCCGCTTCTTGTGCCGCCCACCTGCCCCCGGATCAAAAGTTTGAATCTGGTGCTGAATTGCCCACTCGATAGGCGTGTAGTAGCAAGTATCAAAGTGCAGATTGTCAAAATCTTGCGTTGCGCCCCAGTAGCGCCCATAGAGCTGATCACCCTTGGTGAGGCAAAACGACATGCCAATTGGATGGGGATTCTGCTCAGCATAAACGGCAAACAGGACGACTCGGTCGCAATAGTTGGGGTAAAGCTGCTCAAAAAATCTGCGGGTAAGGTACTTGCTGCCCCACCAACCAAACTTGTCGCACGTATCGCTATAGAAGTCATACATACGAGAGAGCAGGGATTTGGAAATTGCTTCGCCAGTTAAGGGTTGGAGCCGCAGCCCAGCTTGAGTCACCGCTTTGCGCTCTCGCTTAATGTTACGCCGCTGATTAGCATTAAAGGCCGCTAAGTAATCATCGAAACTTTGGAAGCCTTGATTTGACCAAATATAGCTATGGTGCAGCCAGCTTATAAAGCCGTGCCGCTCCATTAACAATCGCCAGTCTGGATCCGCATAGAGGAAATTACAGCCTGAAATCCGATGACGCACGCAAAAGTGATCGATGGCTCCAATCATCAGGTCGGTCAGTTCATCTTCATCTTCGCCCGACGCGATCAAAAAGCGATAACCTTCGGCAGGCGTGAAAGGCGACATGCCCAGCAGTTTGGGATAGTACTGAATCCCTAACCGATGGGCCAGATCCGCCCACTGGTGATCAAACACAAACTCCCCATAACTGTGCCCTTTGAGGTACAGAGGAGCTGCCGCAATTAAGGTCCGATCTCGCCAGACCGTCAGGTGATTGGGCAACCAGCCTGCTTTGGCGCTGACACTACCGGAGGTTTCCATATTGTTGAGCCACTCCCATTCCAGGAACGGCATCTTCAGCGGCAGGGCTAGGGCATCCCATTCGGCTTGCGGAATGTCCGCCATTTTGTCGATCCAGGCAACCGAGTAGCGAGGCTTGAGTTGTTCGACCATAGGGGGTGGATGAGTGCGTGAGTGGGGGGTGGGAGTAGGGAGTGGGGAGTGGGGAGTGGGGAGTGGGGGGTGGGGAGTAGGAAAGATAGGGAAGGAAGTCTAAAGAAAGTTTAACTGACTTGAGGCGGGCAGCTGGGAGTGGGCTTTACAGGTCAAGCCGCATTTCGTTCGATTCGCTGAAGCCGAGTTTGGTGTAGACGGGTTTGCCAGAGGGGGAGGCGTGCAGAATGGCGCGGGTGCAGCCTAGAGAGCGGAGGTGTTCGATTGCGAGGGTGGTGAGGGTGGTGGCGAATCCTTGACCGCGATAGGCCGGCTCGACATAGACGCCCCAGATATAACCGTATTGACGGTAGTGGTCAGCTAGCACCAAGGGATACAGTCCGGCGAAGAGTTGGCAACCGGCGGATCCCACGACTTGCTGGTCCACCTCGACGACAAAGGCTTGATAGGACAGGGTCTGGCGGGCCTGCTGGATGAAGTCCAGGATGATGGCGTGCCAATTAGGTTGAATATCGCCTGCTGCCACGTCGTTGTCGCGCCAAAGCTGATAGAAATGCTGAGCAATCAAATCATCTTCGGCTGGGTAGGCAGGTCGAAACTGAACGGAGGCGGCTGGGGTATTCATGGTCCTGCGATCTAGATGCACCGTTGACGACGGTAATGGAGAAAAACTTCCTGGTCAATTACTTCAGCTGAGAGCAAGGATAAGCGAGGCGCTAAGGTTTCGGTAAATCCAGTTCCACCGACCGGCGTAGGAGCATCTGTGCCGCCTAAAATTAGGGGACACACCGTCAGCCAGAATTCGTCGATCAGATCTTGAGCGACCAGCGCAGCCACAATTTTGCTGCCACCGGTAATCACGAGTTGCTCGATACCATAGACCGTAAGCTGATGTAGAGTTTTTGACCAGTCAATGCAGGACACCTGAGTGTTTTCCGGTTTAGCTGGATCGGACTGGGCCAACATCAGCACGCGCTCGAATTCAGGCCGGGTTTGCCAGGAGGCTGCTCCTGTCTTAGTGGTAAGTAGCCAACGCGGAACCGGCTGCTGAAAGAAAAAAAGTTGCGGATCGAGGCTGGCAGACCGCGAACAAACAATATGGGTAGGCTGGGGAGGCTTCCCTTGCTGCTGTCGTTTTTGCAACAATAGGGGATTAGTCACTCTTAGTGTGGTTCCATAAGCCTGTAGCGTTCCCGATCCAAACAAAACTCCATCGGCTTGAGCAATCTGAGTTTCTAGATGATGTTTATCGACCTTAGAACCAAACCGGGCTGGTGCTCGCGTTGCATCTGCAATTTTGCCGTCGGCACTCATGGCTAGAACCAGCGTAGTATAGGGCCGTTCAACAGGCTGGGGGGGGATCATCTTAAGCAGAGATTGAGAAGGATTCCAAGCGCGGGACAGGCAGTAGCTTCTCCCCGTTCACAATACAAAACAATACAATTTGCATCTTCATATTGAGTAAAGAGTCGTTGAAGAAACTGATTTCTGTTACGGATGTCCATCCATCCTAACGAGTTGAGTATTAATCTTAGTAGGGGAGCGCATCCGGGTGGGAAATCCATACCTCACATTGGAAAGTTATGGCTATGGTGGGTCAGTCATCGTTTCGCCGCATTCTACTGCTGCGAATTTTGTTGCTCAGTATTCCGATTTTGTTTTTAGGAATGGCGGTGACATTTCGCAAGGCTCGCAGTAGTTTGCTGCAAACTGCACGACAAAATTTAGAGCAAAGTGCCGTTCGCAAGGCTGAAACGATCCAGGACTCGATCAATGCACTGCAAACGAGCATGGCGATTGCTAGCGAAACCGCTCCTTTGCAGTTTGGTTCCCCGGTGACAGCAAGCCTGTTTCTCAAACAGTTGCAGCCTCAGTTGCCAACCGACGTGCGTTGCCTCCAGCTTAAAGATCTGGAAACTGCTGAGATGATTGCCAGCACCTGCGGTAATTTGGTGTTGGACCAGGTTGCTACTCAGGACTGGCCTAAGCAGCGGCAACCCGGCGATTTGAACCACCTGCAGACCCACACCCTCACGATCAATCAGCTCAATCGACCACCTCAAACCGACAATACGAGTCAGCTGACTCTGCTGCTCAGCACACCGGTCTATAACACTACCGGCCAGCTGCGCTATAGCCTGACGGCTCAGACAGTGATCAAACAAACTGAATCGTCGGATCCCTGGCTGCTGCAAGGCAATACGATTGTGATCAACGAAAAGGGCACATTTTTAGCCCATCCCCTAGTAGGAAAAGTCGGCCTCAATATTGCGCAAGCGGGCGACAGCGATCGGTTTCAGGATATCCTCAACAACATTCAGCGGGGAGACACAGACTCGCGCCACCTGTTTAACTTGGAGGGGAATGCCACCGAATGGATTGCTGGCTTCAGCCCCTTAACCGTTCCCGTGACGGCAAAAGAGCGAGAAACCTGGGCCGTGCTAGCCGTTACCCCAGCCGACAGCGCCCTGCAAGGGCTGGACGATATTACTCAAATTCTGCTGATTCTCACGGTGGGGCTGCTGGCCGCCCATCTGCTGGCCATGCTCTATATGGCGCGGGATTTGGCTTTGCCAATCGAACAGTTGGGTAAATATGCGCAGCGCATCCTCAAACGCGACTCCAGCGAGCGAGCGCCTAAGAACTTTCGGATTCGGGAACTAAACCACCTGGCCGAAGTGCTGGACAACATGGTGGGACGCCTGGAAGAGCGGGCGAAGGAACTGGAATCAGCCTGGCAGGAAGCAGAAGCCGCCAATCAGCTCAAGAGCGAATTTTTGGCCAACACCTCCCACGAACTGCGGACGCCTCTGAATGCGATCATCGGCTGTATCCGGTTGGTGAAAGATGGCTGTTGCGACAGCCGAGAAGAGGAAGTGGAGTTTTTGCAGCAAGCTGATAAGGCCGCTATCCACCTTCTGAAGATCATCAACGATTTGCTCGACATCCAGCGGATCGAAGAGAAAAAGCTGCCCCTCTCGTTTGAGGTGATCGATCTGCGCCAAATTCTCAAGGATGTAGTGGATCTAGAAGCGGTGCAGATTCAGCAGAAGGGGCTAGAGCTGCATGTGATGGAGTTGGCTGAGCCGATCATGGTGCGCGTCGATCCGGCTCGCCTCAAGCAGGTTTTGCTCAACATCATCTACAACGCGATCAAATTTACTGACCAGGGCAGTATTAGCCTTCAGATTCGCCTAGAGCAGGCTGAAGACGTTGTGACCCGTCCAGCCAACCAGCCCGTAGGCCAAAACGGACATCGGGCAGACCACGACGGCGAAGATGATGCCGAGTGGGTCGTCATCGCCATTCAGGATACGGGGATTGGCATCGACCCGGCTCAACAGCACAAGCTATTCCGGCCGTTTGTGATGGTGGATGGCTCCACGACGCGCAAATTTGAAGGCACGGGATTAGGATTGGCGATTTCGCGCAATTTGGTAGAAATGATGGGCGGTCAGATCAGTTTGCACAGTGCCGGTTTGGGGCATGGCACCACCGTCAAGGTTGTGTTGCCGATATTCAGCACTACACCGGAATCCTCCAACGGTCAGGATCCACCGAAAGAAGCTGCATCGGCCACTGAGCCTGCTGTTAAACCAACGGTGATTAGCTGAATCTAGATCCGGTGTTTACAGCCCTCCAAAGCCAAGAGATGAAAAAAGGCTTTGGAATCGCTGCCTTTCAATTGGTTCAAGCTTTAATGGATCAGACTGCGCTGAACGAGAATCGATCCGAAGCGGCAAGTCTTGTCACCTCCCACTTTTCAAACATAGGCATGAGTCAAGCTGGTTATTACCGCCATCCCACCATTAGTGGCGATCGCGTCGTTTTCGTTTGTGAAGATGATCTCTGGAGTGTCCCAGTTCAAGGGGGCGTTGCCATGCGCCTCACGGCTAATTTAGCGAGAGTGCAGCATCCGTTTCTTTCGCCCAATGGCGAGCATCTAGCGTTTGTGGGTCGAGAAGAAGGCCACTCAGAAGTGTACTGTATGCCGGCAGCGGGCGGAGTTGCTAAACGCCTTACCTTCATGGGATCAGCCCAAGTTGTTGGCTGGAGCCGAGATAGTCAATCGATTGTATTTAGTAGCGGTGCTGGTCAACCTTTTAGTCGAATGGTGCACCTCTACACAATCAGTCCTGCCGGCGGTTTACCCGAACCATTGCCCTACGGATTGGCCCACAGCGTTGCCTTTGGTCCCCATGGCGGTGTGGTCTTGGGGCGTAATACGGGCGAACCAGCCTACTGGAAGCGCTATCGCGGCGGCAGAGTGGGTGTGCTTTGGGTGGATCCAAGCGGTGACGGCAGCTTTCAAAAGCTCATCGCCCTCAACGGCAATCTAACAGCTCCAATGTGGGTCGGGGAGCGGATTTACTTTCTGTCGGATCATGACGGCATCAGCAATCTCTATTCCTGTACGCCTGCCGGTGAGGATCTGCAACAGCACAGCCAGCAGCGCCAATACTATGCCCGCAACGCCACATCGGATGGGCAGCGCATTGTTTACCACGCTGGAGCCGATCTGTTCTGTTTTGATCCCGCTACCGGAGCTGAGCACCAAATTGAGGTGCAGTTTCACAGCCCCCGCATCCAGCGGCAGCGCAAGTTTGTTGAAGCCGATGAGTTTCTAGAAACTTACGATCTGCATCCAGAGGGCCATTCGGTGGTGATCACTAGCCGCGGCAAGAGCTTTTGCTTTGGCAATTGGGAAGGCGCAGTGTTTCAGCTGGGGCGTCCAGACGCAGGACGCTATCGCCTGACCCATTGGCTCAACGATAAGCAGCGACTCGTGGGAGTGTCGGACCGCAGCGGAGCCGAAAGGCTAGAAATTCTGACGCCCGATTTTGCCGCCGAGCCGCAGCCAATCGAGATCGATATTGGCCGAGTCACCAGGCTAGACGTTTCCCCGGTAGCCGATCAGGTGGTGCTGTCTAACCATCGGCAAGAGCTGATCTGGGTTGATCTGGTCACTCAAACCAGCCGCATCCTCGATTGCAGCCAGTTTCAGCCAATTCAAGGATTTGCCTGGTCGCCGGATGGCCAGTGGGTTGCCTATAGCTGTGCCGAAACCCAGCACACTTTCTCGATCAAACTCTGCCGCATCAGTGATGGTGAGACGCATGTGTTAACCCCGCCCCGGTTTCGAGATGTGAATCCGGCTTTTGACCCCGGCGGTAAGTTCATCTACTTTTTGTCGATGCGGGAGTTCAACCCGGTTCACGATCGGATTTACTCCGATTGGAGCTTTCCCAAAACAATGCGTCCGTTTCTGATTTCGCTGCAGCGCGAAACACCATCCCCCTTTGTGCCGGTTCCCCGCCCACTCAATGGTGCCAAGACTAAAGCCGCGACTCCAGCCGCCAGCGAAGCAACGGATGCACCAGCAACGGATACACCAGCAACGGAGAACTCAGATGAAGCCGAAAAAAACCAAGCCAAGACGCCAGACCCCCTGCAAATCGACTGGGACGGCATCGAGCACCGCATTCTGGGTTTTCCGGTCTCCGAAGGCATCTACGGCCAAATCATCGGCATCGAGGGGAAAGTTTTGTTCACCACCTTTCCGGTCCAGGGCAGTTTGGACTGGCGATACAACAACGGTAAATCAGAAGCAAAACCGTCGCTAGAGCTATACGACTTTGAAGCCCAGAAGCAGGAACGCATTGCTGCAGATGTCAGCAGCTTTCGGATCGGACGCGATCAGAAGACCCTAATCTATCGCTCCGGCAACCGCCTGCGGGTCTGCGGGATTGCTCCTCAAGACCGGGATCGCAAAGAAACAGAGCCAGGTCGCAAAAGTGGTTGGTTGGATCTGAATCGAGTGCGGGTGGCCGTCAATCCAGAGCAGGAATGGCCACAGATGTTCCGAGAAGCGTGGCGCTTACAGCAAGAGCAGTTCTGGACTGCCGATATGTCGGGGGTGGATTGGCAGCGGGTCTACCAGCGCTATGCCCCTCTGCTGGATCGGATTGGCTGCCGCTCAGAATTTGCCGATCTGGTGCTGGAGATGCAGGGCGAGTTGGGCACGTCCCATGCCTATGAAAGTGGCGGCGACTACCGAGAAGAGCCAGACTACCGCATGGGCTTTCTGGGAGCTGACTTTCGCTACGATGCCGATGCCGATGCCTATCGGGTGGAACATATCGTCCAGGGGGATTCCTGGACCGAGCAGAACTCGCCCCTGAACCAGTTGGGCGTCAACGTGCAGCCAGGGGATTTACTCTTAGCCGTAGGTGGGCAGCGCGTCAGCCGCTACTGTAGCCCGCAAGAACTGCTGGTGAATCAGGCGGGCTGTGAGGTGGCGCTCACTTTTGTTGCAGCCAATGCTGCAGCCAATGCCTCTGAGAGTTCCGCCGCACCCCGTACCGTTACGGTCAAAACCCTCCGCAGTGAAACCGCACTCCGCTACCGGGAATGGGTGGAACGCAACTACCGGCAGGTGCAGGCAGCGACCCAGGGCCAAATCGGCTATATCCATATTCCTGACATGGGAGTGATCGGCTACGCCGAATTTCACCGCTACTATTTCGCCGAAACCCACAAAGCTGGACTGATTGTAGATGTGCGCCATAACCGGGGTGGCAATGTGTCGCAGTTCATTCTGGAGAAATTGGCTAGACCACGGTTGGGGTATGACATTAACCGCTGGGGGAAACCCGAGCCCTATCCTTCCCATTCGGTGGCCGGTCCGATTGTTGCCATCACCGATGAGTATTCTGCTTCCGATGGAGACATTTTTAGCCACAGCTTTAAGCTGATGAAACTCGGCACCCTGATCGGCAAGCGCACTTGGGGAGGCGTAATTGGCATCCATCCACGCCATGCGTTAGTGGATCACGGCAGAGTTACTCAGCCAGAATATTCGTTTTGGTTCGTGGATGTGGGCTGGCAAGTCGAGAATTATGGCACCGATCCCGATATTGAAGCCGAGATTACGCCGCAAGATTGGGCACAAGGCCGAGACACTCAGCTCGAAACCGCAATTCAAATTATCACCAACCAATTGGCTGAAAATCCAGTGGTTCTACCCGATTTTGGCGAACGACCCCACCTGCCCCTACCCAGCTAATCCTGCTCAATGCCCGCACCCCAGCACCGATGCAGACCGCTGCTGGCACGCTAGAGTAGGAGCATAGCGGATTTGTTCTCCTTGATGGCTTATGAACAGGTTGACTCGTTTTTGGAAAACGGCCTATCGTCAAGAGCCAATCTCTAGCTTCGCGCTGACGATTGGTTTGGTGGATGCGGTGATCGGCGGTGTGGACGGACGCGGTTCGCTGCTGCTGTTAGGCTTGACAACAGTTGGGGTTGCCATAGCTCTGCGGCGGTTACTGATGCGTCGGCCTGAGTTGCCCCTGCCTCAGCCAGTCCCCCAGCGTTATCTGCCTGCCCGCTCGTCTCGTCCATCTTTGCCGCTACTGGGTTTATCAGAAAAGCATGACTAGTGTTGCCGCGACCAATAAGCTCCTTAAAATCGGTGAGGTGGCCGAAAGGACTGGCCTACCGATCAAAACCATTCGCTATTACGACGAAATTGGCCTGCTTACACCGACGGTAGAGCGCTCGGAATCGCGCTATCGGCTATTCCGTCCCTCAGTCTTAAACCGACTCGCCTTTATCAAACGCTCGCAGGCGCTGGGTCTTAACCTGAGAGAAATTCAGCAAATTCTAGCAGTCCACGATCATGGGGAGTTACCCTGCGGCGAGGTCAAGCAGCATCTAGAGGCCAAACTGGCTGATATCACCCGTCAAATTGACGCCCTACAAACTCTGCAAACGGAACTGCAAGGCATCCTTTCCGGCTGGCAGGAACAGCCCGCTGCCGATCGCATCCAAAAAACCATCTGCCCGAACATCCAGAGACTATGAACCGCGCCTTCCACCGCATTGCTCGGATTACCCGTACCCTACTAACCGTCTACTACGCCTACATAGTTGAATATCGGGCCGAGCTGCTGTTTTGGGTGCTCTCAGGTACGTTGCCGCTGATTTTGATGGGAGTTTGGGTAAAAGCAGCGCAGGGAGGGCAGTTTGGTCTATCGCCTGAGGATTTTGTGCGCTATTTTCTGGCAGTGTTTCTGGTCCGGCAGTTTACGGTTGTTTGGGTAATCTGGGAGTTTGAGCGCGAAATCGTGGAAGGTAAATTGTCTTTTCGCTTGTTACAGCCATTGGATCCGGGCTGGCATCACCTCGCGTCTCATTTTGCGGAACGCTTTGCTCGCTTGCCGTTCGCAATTCTTTTAATTGGGCTATTCTTTTGGCTCTATCCGCAGGCTTTCTGGCTCCCTAGCCTGACGCAGCTGCTATTATTTTCAGTAGCTGTATTTCTAGCGTTCATTTTGCGATTCGTCAGTCAATATACCTTCTCGATGGCTGCCTTTTGGATCGAGCGAGCCTACGCGATTGAGCAGTTCTGGTTTTTGTTTTACCTTTTCCTCTCTGGCTTAGTCGCTCCCCTCGACGTGTTTCCGCCTTTAGTGCGTCAAATTGTTCTGTTTACGCCGTTCCCCTACATGATTGGCTTTCCGGCCAGTATTTTGGTTGGCCTACCTGTGAATATTGGCTTAGGTCTGCTGGTCATGATCGGCTGGATTCTTCTCTTCTTGGTGTTGAATCGCTGGCTCTGGAAACGCGGTCTGCGGCAATATTCGGGTATGGGAGCGTGAGCAATATCTGGGCAAGTTTTTCATGCGTTGGCCCAGAAGGAGTAGGAGGGACAGTTCCTCATAGCTGTCAGGCTTAGCGATCTGGATCATCCGGTTGAGCGTATTTTTCCTTTGCCTAGAGTGATACAAGAGGGTTATGGACAGATGCCTTACTCAACATCATTTATTCATCATCGCTGGCGATCGTCATTATCACCCTCAGTTTTGTCGGACAGTACAAAGGTAGATTGAATATCTGTGTTGTCTTCATTGGATTGACTTTGCGGACGCAAATGCTACTGACATTGCATGAACCGTTGGCGATCGCGCGGGGTATTTCAGTCTCTACTCATCGCACAGCTTTTATTGTGCTGTAGTAGTGGGAGTGTCGATTAAGGCGATCGGGGTATTGCTGGTGAGTGCGTTTGTGGTGATTCCTGCCTGTGCTGCTCGGTTACTGAGTGGCAATGGTGTTGCCTTATCGAGTTGCTAAACGGTGATTGTGCAATATTTTGTAAACTCAGCGAAGTGAAGTCTGCCTAGGAGTTCTATTTTAGATCAGATTGGACACCGTCTATGAAATTGAGTTTGATTGGTCAAAAGAGCAAGCGATCGACCTACTCGGCTTCCACAAACGCCTTCACCGATTCGGCCACGACGCTGGCTACAGGATTTTTGAAGACGTAGTCTAGCACCTGTTTTACAGCTTCTACACCGCCTGCTTTGGCCGCGCTAACCAGACGAGCTTTGAAGGTTGGGTTACGTTTGGCTTCTCGTTTGACGACTTCGACTTGGCAATCGGCTTCATTAGGATAGGTTTGGGCGAGCTGGGTCAAGAGCTGCTGGATTTCGGCGGCGGCTTCGGTCAGGCTTTGTTCTTGGGCATAGTTATGCTGAATGCCGACCTGATCACCCTGAATCGTGACATTGCCGATATTGATGTTGCCGCCTTGTTGAATGTTGATGGGTTGGTTGCTTGGTGAATGAGACATTAGCGGTGATCAGGGGGTAGAATTTGCTGTTCGTACTGCTTGATGATGGTTTCAATGACCTCAGCGTTTACGTCAGAGAGATCCGATTTGGAGTAGATAGTTGCAAGAATAATCCGTTCAGCAGTTTTGAGGTAGTAGATGACGCGATAGCCACCGCTTTTGCCTTTCTGAATATCGCTATTTTTAAGCCGAACTTTGAAGACAGTATAATTCACGCCAGCGATCTGATCACCAGGACATTCACCGGCTTGAAGTCGTTCGATCAGCAACTGGAGATCAGAGCGAATCTGGCGATAGCGTTTGGCGAGATCACGCAGGTCACGTTTGAACCGAGGCGTGAGTTCGATTTGAATTGGGGTTGGATCAATCGGCATCAATCCCTTCCCACATTTGTGAAAGTGGTAGGGTCTGTCCTGTAAAGGCTTCCTGTAGTCCCTGGTGGATCCCTTCCAGCGCGACTTCGGTGGGGGTTTCGTCTGGATCGGGTTCGTTATTGAGAGTAGACATCAGTTGGGTGAGGGATTGCAACACAAAGTCCTCTAGCGGCAGATTGCGCCTTTTCGCCTCTAGCGCGAGCTGCTGTTCGAGAAAGTCCGGGATTTGAATCGTTAGTTTTTTGGTCATTGGTTTCACCTGTTGCCTTTATTCAACAGCCATCCTAGCCATTGCAGCCAAATTTTGAGTTTGATTTGTTTGCCGATTTGATTCCCATGAATGATCACAGACCCTGTATTCAGAACGCCTACTGAACCAATTGTCATACTTGGCTGTGCGGCTTGATCAGCCTGCTGCTTCCCCTGCTCTCGCTTCGCCTGCGCCTGCTGGTAGATTTCGTAGTTGTAGAATTTGTAGATTTCGTAGTTGTAAAATTTGCAGTTAGCTTGAATGGCAGTTAGTGCTCGAAATGCTGCTTGATTGCCCTGAGAAATGAGTTCGAGTAAATCAGGAAGGATATGAGCTGCACGATCGTTTTTGAAATTGCCCAGTGCCGTTGCTGCATTGTGATGCACGAGGAAGTCTTCATCTTTCAATGCTCGAATGAGGGCTGGAATTGCCGCAGTTTCACCAAGTTTACCTAAGGCTTCTGCTACACTCCTGCGCTCACAATCATCTCCAACTTCTAACACTTGACTATAGACTTCCACCAAACCAGATACATTTACACCACATACACTGAGTATATTTGCATCGTGCGCACCGATTCTGCTCAATGAGCTTACCGCAGTCGATCGTACAAAAGGCTCTCCATCTTGCAATGCTTGAATGAGGGCTGGTAATACCTCAGGCGCGTCAATTTTTCCCAGTGCTTTTGTTACTTCCCACCGCACCTTAAGGTTTGCCAAATTTAATGCTTGATAAATTAGCTTGGAGAGACCTTCGTTTACATCTCCGCCAATCTTTCTGAATGCTTCTATCATGTCTCGAAACGCAAAGCAATCCATATCCTGAAACGAGCGATCTGTAGGCAAAAAGGGTTTTGCATCTTGCAATGCTTGAGTGAGAACTGGCACCACATCAGGTGTGCCGATTCTGCCTAAGGCTTCTGCTGCTTTCCATTGCACAAACGAGTTCGTATCTTTTAATCTTTGAATAAAGGCTGGTACTATTTCAGGTGTATCAATGCTGCTTGATGCCTTTACTATACCTAGCTCCACACCCCATAAGAGCTTCAGTATTTCGATAATACTTTCTCTCCTAACCCTAAGTTTATCAGACTTGCGCAGTACTTCTGATACACACAATAGTCGAGTAAAGGCTAGTACTGCATCATCAAGCATACTAATTTCGCTCGATGCTGCTTCAGCATTCTCTTGCCCATTATCAGAGCCTTTCAATACTTGAATAAGAGCTTCCACTGCCTCAGGTGTACCAATTTTCCCCAAAGCTTCTGCTGCATGGCATCGCACGAAGAAGTCTGCATCTCGTAATGTCTGGATGAGACCTGGTACTGCATCTACACCAATTGCACCTAAAGCTTCTGCTGCGTAGTATTGCACAAAGGGTTCTGCATCCCGTAATGCTTGGATAAGGGCTGGTACTGCCTCAGGTACGCTAATCTTGCCCAATGCCTGTGCTGCTTCGCTTCGCACGAAGAAGTTTGGTTCCCGTAAGGTTTGGGTGAGAGCTGGGACTGCTTCTAGTGTACCAATCCTGCCCAAGGCACCTGCTGCACCCACCCTCACAAAGAAGTTTTCATCCTGCAATGCTTCAAGGAGGGCTGGGGCTGCCTCAGGTGCATTAATCATGCCTAGTGCTTCTGCTGCACACCCTCTCACAGAGTTGTCTGAGTCTGTGAATTCATAGGTAAGGGCTTCCCTTGTATCAATATTATTCCATGCTTCTACTACATTCCCTCCTCTATCAAAATCTGCATTCCGCAAAACTTGGATGAGGGTTGGTACTGCTTCTGGTGCACCAACTTTTCCCAATGCGTCTGCCGCATACAAGCGGACGAAGAAATTTTCATCTTGTAATGCTTGGATGAGGGCTGGTACTGCATCTATACCAACCTTACCCAATGCGTCTGCTGCATTTTGACGCACACTGGAGTTTTCATCTTGTAATGCTTGGATGAGGGCTGGTACTGCATCTATACCAATCTTACCCAATGCGTCTGCTGCATTTTGACGCACACCAGAATCTGCATCCTGCAACGCTTGAAGGAGATTTGGTACTGTATCAGGATGACCAATCTTGCCCAATGCATCTGCTGCATTTCGACGCACACTGGAGTCTTCATCTTGTAGCGCTCTGATGAGGTGAGGTACTGCATCAGGATGACCAATCTCACCCAATGCATCTGCTGCCCAGCTTCGCACCAACCAGTCATTTGAATCCTGGATAAATTGCCCCAATGCAGGAATGGCGAACCTGGATCGCGTCTCTTTAAGCAGTTCAACTTTCAACCACGGTGGTATCTCTAGTGCATTCACCAGCCCTACGGTTTGCTGCTGAAGGTCGTCTGGTATTGCTTCTCCTGCCAATCTCGCCCCCAGCATCCAATCAACTTCCAGCGCCAGCTTGATCACTCGTTGAACCAACGTTTTATCGCCGACAAACGGCAACATTAACGCCAAAGGCTCTGTCCATTTCAAGTAGTTGAGGTAGTTACACTTCAGTTCTTCATTACTCAACTCTGGCAATCGCTCCAACAGAGCTTCGGCAGCATAGTATTCTTGGATCAATTGATGGCGAAACTCTAAATTATCTCCCGCGCCAGATTGAATCAGATGATAGTTCAGCAAATCATCCAGACAATCACGGGACATTTGGCTAGGCGATCGCTCTTGCAAAAATAGTTTTTGGAGTTCCCGCTCAGCTTCTTCTCTCCGAAGCACCACCCGAAACTCAACCTCTGTCTGCCCCTGCATCATGACAAATGCCAGATGCTGAAGTGCTTTATCCCAAAGACGGCGATCGGATAGCGGTTTAACATCACCTTTCAAAGCTGCCACTTCATGCTTCCGAATCGCGCTCAGCTTGTAGGATTGTGTGAACCCTTTGAAAACACCACCCAAATTTTCCGGCAGTTTCGACTCTGGTGATTTTTGCATAACCTCACACAGCATCCACAGCAGCAACGGTGTTTGTCCTAATTCTCGCAAACGAGCCCGCAACTGGCGCAGTATCGCCTCAGCCCGCGTGGTTGGCAGATAAGCTCGCACAAATGCCTGCATCTGAGGTTCAGTGAGGGGCTGCATCTCCAGCTTTTTCTCAATTCCCAGATCGCCCCCCAAGCTGATATCTCGCGTCGTGAAGATCATCGGCGTCTTAGGATAGTCCTGCCGAAATCGAGCGATCGCATGTCGGGCCAACTCTGATGGCAACTCATTTACTCCATCGATCAGCAGCAAGAGCTTCCCTTCTAGCAGAGCCGCTTTAATTGTCGCTTCCTCTACCGACAGGTCATGATTTTGCAAAAACGCCCCAATCCGCTCCAGCACCGAAGGTCGATCGGGATCCAGATATCTCAGCTCCACCAACACTGGAATTCTGCCTGAAGATACATGGGCTTCTTCCAGCAGCAACCGCGCCAATGCTGTCGATTTTCCTGACCCCGGTCGTCCCACCAGCAAAACCTGTCGTACGGCTGGATCCAATGCATACTTGCGCATCCCCTCCAGTACTGGCAACCGTTCAGTTTTTTCTTTTTCTTCTTGGGACTGCTGGTCTGCCTGCGGCCGTCCTGCTGGTTGGATCATCTGCACCACCAAACCAAAATCAAACGGCGATGCGGGTTCCATCTGCTTTAGCGGCTCGCGTCCAGTCGCATCAGTCAGCGTGTAGAGTTGCCACCACCTTTGGTAATGGATCTTGATCGACTTCAAATATCCCGAAAAATCCAGATTAGAGGCACTCATGCAGGATCTGAGAGCAAGGGCAGCAGAGAACGTGAGTTCATTTTAGCTGAAGGCAAATCGTCTAGAAAACTAGGCAGACTGCAACTGCTGCATCAGCCAGTTGGCGGCAGCTGTATTCGTCTCAGTCGCCAGACGTTCGATCGGCTGTTCAATCAAGGCGATCGGCAGATCGGTCAGCTTCGTAAATACTAGATTCTGTAACGTAACGGTACATTCTAGTAATTGCCCTTGCGATCACCCTGCCTACTTCCCTTTCCCCAACCGTTTCACAAACGCCTCATGCTCCGACGACTGCAACCCCACCTGCAAGACCTCCAGCACCCGCGCCATCTGGTTGTTCAACAGCGCCTCTACCGCCAGCCACAGGCCCGGAAACACCCGACTGCGAATGATGCCATCAGGATCAGAAGGAAGTAACTGATACTCCCCATCCGTCAGCCAGAACCATTCCAGTTGGTTCTCATAGGATTGCCAGATCACATATTCCAGCACACCATTGCGACGATAAACCTGCTTCTTGCTTCCGGTATCAATCGCGGCACTACTGGCAGCAATTTCCACAATCAATTCTGGCGCTCCTTCAATATAGCCATCGCCGCTCAATCGGGTTTGCCCACCCATACTCGCTTCAATAAACAGCACGGCATCTGGTTGCGGCTCATTATCCAGGTCTATCCGCACGGTTGGCTCAACACTCAAATCAACGCCGGTCGTCATTGCTTGATAGACCCCTAGCCAGGTCATAACTCGACTGTGGGGTTTGCCGTGCTGTTCATGCCGTAAAGGAGATGCCACGTACACAACTCCTTCGATCAGTTCTGCTTTTTTGATATGAGGAGCCGCTGCATACCGCCGCTCAAATTCAGGTAGAGTCAGGCGATCGCCACTTTGCAGGGGAGGAAAATTTTGTGCCGGATTTGGTTGCGTTTGAGGGGAATGCTCTCGAACCATGTGTCAGTCCTCAAAATCGCTACATCACTTTACTGTAGCAAGTTGCTGCATCGCAGAACATCCGCGCAATTTTATCGGAGGGCACTAACCCCTGCCTTCTTCGTTAATTATGTTAAATTGAGAACGATTATCATTTTTGTCAATCATGGTCAGTTCTGTCCTTCAATCCCATCCCAACCAAGCCAGTGCTGAAACGCTCCTGCGGATTCGACATACCTGTGCCCATGTGCTGGCAATGGCAGTGCAGACATTGTTTCTGGAAACAAAAGTGACGATTGGGCCTTGGACGGAAACAGGGTTGTACTATGGCTTTGATCGTCAAACCCCCTTCACCCCTGACGATCTCATCCAGATTGAAACCAAGATGCGGCGTATTATCAACGCCAATCGGCTTTGTTGCATGATTAGAACAAGGGTCAGCTCTGCCTTGAGGTAGTCTTCGTATTAGGCTTTAACCTCATAGCTGTCAGGCTTAGCAATCTGGATCATCCGGTTAAGCGCCGCGTATTTGATGAACCACGCCACCGCTCGGTTGTCAAATTGACGCGCACTCAGATTGCCGCCCAAAATCGTCTTCAAAGGTCACTGTAGAGGACAGTGGCACCGGGTTTACCGTTCAACTCTTCGACCCCCATTGCTCCAGGACGAATTCTTCGATCCAGAAGGTGAGGCTTCCTCTCTGCTTGAGACCAGCGTTATACTCAGACCAGTTGCGGACGCGGTATTGAGGTTTCATGGCACGTTGCGGTGTGGTAACTACAACCTACCATTCCTCTCCCCTCCGCAACCCCTCTTCATGCAACAACGCCTCTTCATGCAACAACGCCTCCTAAAATTAGGAATGTTGAATCAATCACTCGTGTTCCTGTCTTCTACAGCTAACCTTAACCATGCCCACTCTTATCGCTGTTTGGTCTCGATGGTCTCGATCGATTTATCGCCGCTTGCGAACCTGGTTGATTCTGAGTACGGTGCTGATCCTTTTGACTATCGTAGCTCCATCAATCCATGCGCAAGAGAACAATTTGATTGGCGATCCTGGCAGCCCAGCAGAGAATCCGGCAGGTAATTCGGTTGATGGCTATCCGGTGGTCTTAGATGGGCAAGTTCTGTTTCGCGTTAGACAGGATATTCCAGGCATTGCCTCAGCACAGGAGCGGGCGGCAATCATTAACAATCGCTTGGCCCGGTTTGCTAACGACGCCTCAATTGCACCCGAAACCCTCCGAGTAGAAGAACAAAATGGCCTGTCGGTTGTCTTAGCAGGAGATACCATTCTGCTAACTGTGGCAGATGGCGATCGAGAAGGTAATCAATCACGTCAAGGACTTGCTGAAAAAACAGTACAAATTATCCAGTCTGCTGTGACTCAATACCGCCAAGCCCGGAGTACTGAGAAAATTATCCGAGGTATTATATTGAGCGTTTTGAGCACAGTTGCTTTAATCGGCCTGCTGCTGTTACTGCAACGCTGGATCTCCCGCCTATTAATTCGGATTCGAGCGGCTCGACAAGCCGATGCACTAGACTTCAGAATTCAAGGTATGCAATTGCTTGGTTCCGATGCAACTAGCTATCTTCTTTCAGGTTTGGTGAAAGCATTGCGGCTAGCGTTGATTTTAGGCGGCCTCTACCTATATATTCCGTTTGTTCTCAGTCAATTTCCAGGCACCAGGGCCGTTGGGAATTCTATCTTTAGTGACATCGCCATGCGGTTAGAGCTGTTGGTTGCTGGGTTGGCAAGATATCTACCAAATCTAGCGATCATCACGATTATTGGCTTTGTCACCTATTACTTAATTCAACTCGCTAAGCTGATCATCATTGAACTGGGGCGAGACAATGCCTATCCCTGGTTTTATCCAGAATGGGTGCAGCCCACCAATCGGTTAGCTGCGATGTTGTTGATTGCTATGGCCTGTGTGGTGGCGGCCCCCTATCTTCCTGGGTTCGGTTCACCAGGCTTTCAAGGAATTTCATTATTTTTAGGTGCGTTACTCACCTTAGGATCGTCATCTGCTATCGCTAATGTGATTGCAGGCGTTATTTTAATCTACACTCGTGCCTTTCGGAGCGGAGACGTGATTCGGATTGGAGACATTATAGGAGAAGTGACTGAGAAAACCCTCTTTGTCACCCGAATTCTGACGCCTAGAAAAGAAGTGATTACCATTCCCAATTCGGCGGTACTCAGTAGTAATGTGGTCAATTTCCATGCTGGTGCACGTGAATTCAAACAATACTTACTGCTACACACAACCGTTACGCTGGGGTACGATCTGCCTTGGCGCAAAGTTCATGATGTGTTGATTCAAGCGGCTCTCTCAACGTCGAATATTGTTCCTGAGCCGCATCCTTTCGTATTGCAGACGGCGTTAAATGATTTTAACGTCAGCTACGAACTAAATGCCTATACAAATCATCCGGAAATTATGCCAAGAATTTATTCTGAATTGCACCAGAACATTCAAGACTATTGCAATCAGGCTGGGATTGAAATTTTGTCTCCGACCTACTCGTCACTGCGCGATGGCAATCACTCCACTATTCCCAGTAACTATCTGCCAGATGATTACAGTCCCCCCTCGTTCCAGATTCAGAGCAAAAATGGGCAGTAGCTCATTTGAAGGGCCGCTAAAATCAATTAGCCTGATTTAGGCGTACCAGCGTTGACATCTGGCTGACTGATGGCCTGCAGTCGTAGATGAGGGGGCTGGCATCTGCAAATCGGCTGGAGAGAAGGGCTTGCCCTGCTTAGCATATTCATACATAATCCAAAACCGCAGCACTTCACGCGGATCAACAGTTTCCAGTAGAGCGGTGGTCATGCGCTGGAGCACTTCTGTCAATCCTTCGGCTTCCTGGATCATGGCGACGGCGGCCCTCTGCTTCGGCAATCAGGGTTTGTTTCTGCGCTTCAGCTTCGGCGATTTTGACTCGTTTAGCATAAACGGCAGTTTGCTCTTGTTCTAAGGCCACCTGAATACTGCGCGGTACCTCAAGCCGCTGAATTTCGATGGGGGTGACTTTGACGCCCCAAGGTTCGGTCGCTTCATCCATAGTCTCTAAAGCATATCGATTGATCGCTTCTCTGGAGCTGCGAAGTTTGTACAAGTCCATCTCGGCAATCGCATTTCGGATCGTGGCAACCGCCAAATTCTCAAGCGCGACTTGAATATTGTCGATCTCATAGTAGGCCGAGTAGAGATCAATGATTCGCCAAAAGATCGACAGCTCGATGTGCAGCGAAATGTTGTCGCTGGTGGTGACATCCATAACCCGAACCTGTAGCAGTTGCTCTCTGGTATCCATTTTTACTACAACTCGATCAATGCCTGGTACAATTCCAAAATTTAACCCTGGAAGAGCCTTGCGCTGATATCGCCCCACCGTTCTACTAGCCCTTCCTGCTCCTGATTAATCCGACATACCAAACTACATGTTGTTGATATAAGTACAGCCACCCCTGCCAAAAGCCAAGTAAACAGGTCCATAAAATTCTCCCAAGGTCAAATATGGATGGATAAAAATTGCCACACCAACCCAATCTTTCTAGTTTAGTTCCACCCATCTGGCGCAAATCTTTCCTTTGGTTAAGCAGCTTGCCCTACCCATTCCCCTCACTCCCAACCCTCTCTCGCCCCGCTTCTAGCTTCCCGCAGTATGATTGGGAATAAACCTGTCCCATTGCTGCTGTATTAATCTGTGAATCTGCCATCCTTAACCACCCTAGACCTGAATCAACTGTTCCCTTTTGATCTAGACGAGTTTCAAAAGCAAGCCATTGCGGCCCTAGATGCGGGCGAGTCGGTGGTGGTGTGTGCACCGACTGGGTCAGGTAAAACGCTGATCGGGGAATATGCCATCTATCGCGCTCTGGCTCATGGCAAGCGGGTTTTCTACACGACACCGCTGAAAGCCCTTTCCAATCAAAAGCTGCGGGACTTTCGCGAACGGTTTGGGGCGGAGCAGGTGGGCTTACTGACGGGCGATGTATCCATTCACCGGGATGCGCCGATTCTGGTGATGACCACTGAGATTTTTCGCAACATGCTGTACGGTACGCCAATCGGACAGGTGGGTACGTCGCTAGTAGATGTGGAAGCAGTGGTGCTGGATGAATGCCATTATATGAACGACCGGCAGCGAGGCACGGTTTGGGAAGAGTCGATCATCTACTGCCCGCCAGGAATCCAGTTGGTGGCCCTTTCCGCCACGATTGCCAACAGCGACCAGCTCACGGACTGGATCAGCGAAGTCCACGGAGCCACTCGGCTGATTTATTCCGACTTTCGCCCAGTGCCGCTGGAGTTTCACTTTTGCAACCCCAAAGGGCTGTTTCCCCTGCTCAACAGCAATGGCAAATCGATTAACCCTCGTCTGAAGCCCAAAGGAGGACGGCAGCGGGGACGGCAGGAGCCTCCTAGTTTGGGCTATGTGGTCAGCCAGTTGCAACAGCGGGATATGCTGCCTGCCATCTACTTTATTTTTAGCCGTCGGGGTTGCGATAAGGCCGTGAGTGAGCTAGCCAATTTCTCACTGGTAAACGCGCAGGAAGCTAAGGCCCTAAAGCAGCAAATCGACGAGTTTTTGCAGCGTAATCCAGAGGCCGGGCGGTCTGGCTATATTGAATCGCTCTATCGCGGTATTGCTTCCCACCATGCCGGGGTGCTGCCAGCCTGGAAGGGGTTAATCGAGGAGCTATTCCAGCAAGGGCTGATCAAAATCGTGTTTGCGACGGAAACCCTGGCGGCTGGAATCAATATGCCGGCTCGTACCACAGTGATTTCTAGCCTCTCCAAGCGCACCGATCGCGGCCATCGCTTGCTGACAGCATCGGAATTTCTGCAAATGGCCGGACGCGCTGGACGCCGGGGCATGGATGAATTGGGGCATGTGGTGACGGTGCAAACTCCGTTTGAGGGAGCCTCAGAAGCAGCCTATCTGGCAACGTCTAAAGCCGATCCGCTGGTGAGCCAATTCACGCCCAGCTATGGCATGGTGCTGAATTTGCTGCAAACCCACACCCTAGAAGAAGCGCAAAACTTGATCGAGCGCAGCTTTGGCCATTACCTCTCGACATTGTATCTACGACCGCAACAGCAGGCAATTTACGATCTGGAGGCCGAAATCGCCCATCAGCAGAGTCAGTTTGCAGCGATTGACCCAGAGCTGATCGCCAGCTACGAGAAGCTCAACGAACGGCTGAAGGAAGAGCGCCGCCTGTTGAAAATTTTGCAGCAGCAGGCCCATGAGGTGGAGTCGCAACATTTAGCAACGGCTTTGTCGTTTGCGGTAGCTGGAACCATCCTGAGTTTGAAGGGCAAGCATGTGCCAGTGTCTGCACCGCTGGCGGCCACGCTGGTGATGAAAGCCCACGGATCGGGTCAATTCCCCTACCTGATTTGTCTGGGGCAAGATAACCGCTGGTATGTGGCCACCGTAGGCGATGTGGTAGGGCTACATCCTGAATTTCCGCGTCTAGAACCAGTGGATCGACTGGTACCGCCGCCCGAATTGACACCAAAACCGGGATCGGTACGCAGAGGCGATGAAGCAACGGCTGCGATTGCTCAACTGATTCCGATGATTCCAGATCAAGCAGATACAGCTCCAGAAGTGCGAGATCAGCAGGGGCGAGTCATCGCACTGGAAGCTCAACTCAAAGATCACCCGCTTCATAGCGTGGGGCATCCTACCTATCTGCTGAAACGGCAGAAGCGGATTGAACGGATGCAGGATGAGCTAGCAAGCCGACGCCAAAAGTTAAGTCAGCATAGTCAGCGCTATTGGCAGGAATTCCTCAGCCTGATGGAAATCTTGCAGGCGTTTGGCTGCCTAGAAGACGCAAAACCGACGCCACTCGGGCAGGTGGCAGCCGCGATTCGGGGCGATAATGAACTGTGGCTGGGGCTGGCCTTGGCTTCGGGTGAGTTGGACACGCTCGATCCTCATCATCTGGCGGCGGCCTGTGCCGCGCTGGTGACGGAAGTGTCTCGTCCGGATAACTGGACTCGCTACGATGCCTCTCTAGAGGTGGAAACAGCCCTGGGTGAACTGCGCAGTATTCGCCGCGAGCTTTTCAAACTGCAACGTCGCCATCAGGTAGCCCTGCCCGTGTGGCTGGAAACTGAGTGGATGGGGCTAGTCGAGCAGTGGGCGCTCGGTGTGGAGTGGACTGAACTCTGCGCCAATACCAGCCTGGACGAAGGCGATGTGGTGCGCATCCTGCGCCGCACGGTGGATTTTCTCTCCCAGGTGCCCCATGTGCCCTACCTGACCGAAGATTTGCAAGTGAATGCAGTGCGGGCAATTCAGCTGATTGATCGCTTCCCGGTGAACGAAGGAGTAGATTAACGTGAGAATTCAACGGAGTCTGACCGCATGGCGATTTGCCGGATAGCTTTGAGCACTTGCAATAGCTGCATCGATGGTTCTGGTTCTAGCAAGCTCAAAATCGGCATCAGTTGATAGGTGGGCTGAGACTGTTTGCGGATATAAACAAACTGGTACAGCTCACCATTTGTGATCAGCCCCCAGGTCGCAGGTTGAGTTTCTAAGCTTTGATGGGCGTATGTTAGCAATTGGGGCAATCCCGCAGAGGGTGCTACAGCGCTATTCTTCGATTCGATCACCAGCAGCCAAAAAAAGATGTGCGGTGTCTGGTCACTTGCACAGTCGAAGGCTAAAATATCCAACTTGCCAGTAATGTAGCAATCTGCGTCAGCAATCACGATCTCGGCAATGTCGTGCTCGATGCTGAGCTTAATTGGGTAGCGATAAAATCCAGCTAGCCGCAACAACGGGTAAGTGGTCAGGGCTTTAACCAATTCTTCTGAAACCTTACCGCTCGTGAGATAGCGTTCAAAATCTGACTGGATCTGGTTGAGTTCTTGTTGCTCGAATTCGGTCAAGGGCTGTAGCTGTAACAGAGGCACAAAGGTTCCTGCTGATTGTCTCACAAACCCTAAAAGCTCGTGAACCTGACTAATCGTCAGATTGTTGGCCTGTAATAGGGGCATTCCTGTTACTCCAGTATATCAACAGCAAGATGCCCTGATTTTATCAGACTCAAGACGCCAAGACTATCTAAATCAACCCCATTAATCGCACAGTAAGCTAGTACTGAGATTGTACAACGGAGTAATTGGCGCAAAGTAATCGGCAACTGGATCGATAATAGTATAGTGAACATTCTCACTTGCCGAAGATGAATTAAGCAGAATATTCTTCTGATTCAAGCTAAGGATTTTAATTCCTTTCTGCCAAAGACGCCGAAATAGATAAGCCGTTTGAATTTTCAGCAATTGACGCTGTTTGTGCGGATCGAGCCAGCGATGCAGTCGAAACCGAGACCGCTGCTGAATTTTCTCCAAGCTGGGAATTTGAAACACCTGACAAAATTCGGCTGTAAACCCGGTGGGAATTTCACCTAACGTTTTGCCTTTGACGCGTGGCATCACCAGGATTTGCTTGCAGAAATCTTGCTCACTCTGGGACTGCATATAAAGATAAACCGGACAAACCTGAAGCAGTTCCTGTTCTCTGGCCGACAGTTTAGCTGCCAACTCATAGCTCAGCATTTGGCTGCGGTAAAACTGGTGCCGCAGGTTGCCGCCTTGAAGTTTGCCCTGGGAGCATTTCCAAACCAGGTCAGCATAGGGAAAAATGCCCAAATCAGTATCCTGAACGCCGAGTAGGTAGACGCCTTTGTGGGCCGTGTCCTGATAGGGATTGATGTCGTAATTTTCCTTGTGAAGCAGAATCGCTTGGTGCAACCGCTGAAAACTGTCAAAGAAGTGCGCAAAGCTGGGATAGTCTTGTACAAGCTGATGGTACACCGTTGGTTCAAACTCAAAGATGTAATGCTGATGGGCAACGGTTTTGATAATGGTTTGGAGTTCCGCAAGCCTTGTAGCTGAAGTGGATGTTGTCAGCATAAAAATAATATCCATCGCTCTGAGTACAAGACAAAACTTGCATGAAAACAGAAAAGGGAGGCATGAGAATAACCACAGTCAAACTATGGCCCCCCATGGATCAGATCACTCGAATCCCAAGACTTTGCAGCCCTATTCGACTAGCATGGTGCCAGAATCACCGTCGCATTTTCCCTATTTTAGTGGATGCTCGCTAAGAAAGGTCGCTCTAACACAGATGAGCGCATTGACCTGTTAGGTGAGTTTTGCCATTTGCTTGAGCGTTCAACACGTCATTTTTCATTCCTTGCTCAGCATTGAAATCCAGGCTGAGCTTATTTCTGCTTAGTCTGAACTCCAGTTGAGAAGGGCGCATGTTAACTCTTTCCCACTCACCCACTGCGAGGCAATAGCGAAAGGTGCTGGATTCATGTAGGGCGAGGGGATCTGAGCTTTCTCCGTCGATCGCCTCTGATCCCTGCACTCTAGTACCGAATTTGCAGCGTCACCGAGGCTTCTACCTCCTGCTCACCGCCAACGACGGGCGTTTCGGGTGCGCTCGCTGCTTGGGCCATTGCGTCCATATTGGCTCGGTACAGAATGGGGGGGGGTGCAGCTCCATTTACCTGAATCCCGACGATTTCCTGCTGCGTTAAGCCCAGGCTGCTGAGCACTGTATTGGCCTGAACCTGGGCATTTTGGATCGCTTCCTGAATTGCTTGCTGACGCGCGGTTTCTACAGCGGCATCATCAGCCACAAAACTAACGCTATCAATTCGCGTCGCACCGGCTGCCACAGCGTCATCGAGGAGATTTCCAGCTCGGTCGGTTGGCACCCGAAAGCTGACAGTGTTGGTGGCGCTGTAGCCAATGATCTGCTGGCGGTTATTGGCATAGTCGTATCGCGGATTTAGGGAAATGCCGGTGGTTTGCAGCTTATCAACGTTGCGGGAGCGCAGAAATTCGACTACGGCAGTGGAGCGGCGGGCTGCCTCCTGCTGTACCTCTTCTGCAGTCTTGGCCTGGACTTCGACCCCAAGCTGCACCTGTGTCAGGGTGGTTGCCACTGATTCCTTGCCCTGTCCAGTTACGGTTAATGTGCGCATAATCTGCTCCTGCTGAGCCAAAACGGGACTAGCCGCCAGACTAGTTGTGATCATTACTGGAAATGCCAAACAGCTTACCAGCATTAGGGAGCGTAGCGATCGAGCCAATTTCATCTTGAATCATCTCCTCACAAAAGTGTTATAAATCTACTCTGACACCTGGTCTTGGCATCTATTCTTTAGTTACCGTTTTAGCAACCATCTCTCCAGCCTCCATGCCCCAAGCCCGCAAACGATTTGGACAACATTGGTTACGCAGTGAAACCGCACTGGCGCAAATTGTGGCAGCAGCCACGCTCTCCTCAGACGATCGGCTGTTGGAGATTGGTCCAGGAACGGGCCTATTGACACAGAAGCTGTTGCCCTCGGTGCAGTCAGTAGTTGCTGTAGAGATCGATCGCGATTTGTGCGAGCTGCTGCGCAAAGCATTCGCGACGACATCCAATTTTCTGTTACTGGAAGGGGATTTTCTGTCATTAGATTTGGCTGAAGCATTGGCTGATTTTCCCAACTTTATCTATCCTAATAAAGTTGTCGCTAACATTCCCTATAATATAACTGGACCAATTCTAGAAAAGCTACTCGGTACTATCGCTCAACCTAACCCTCAACCATTCGACGCGATAGTGCTATCGCTGCAAAAAGAAGTGGCCGAGCGGTTGTGCGCCCAGCCTAGTTCCAAAGCCTTTGGTGCCCTATCGGTACGAGTGCAATATTTAGCCGCTTGCCAGTGGATCTGCGACGTACCTGCCAAAGCCTTTCAGCCGCCGCCCAAAGTAGACTCTGCAGTGGTGCGCCTACAGCCTCGCCCATTTGATCCACCCGCCCTCGATCCACGTCAGTTAGATACGCTCGTTCAATTGGGTTTCGCCACTCGCCGCAAAATGCTGCGCAACAATCTGCAAAGCCTGATTGATCGGGAGACGCTATCGCACCTTCTAGAAAGTCTTGGCCTCAACCCCCAAGCCCGCGCAGAAGATCTGGGTGTAGCAGATTGGGTGGCGTTGAGTAATCGGCTGGGAGATGAGGGAGATGGAGGAGATAGGGAAGGTGAGGAAGATAGGGAAGTTTAAAGCAGCCAGCATCTCTCTTTGACTCTGACCAAACTGGCTCTCACTCCACCTCTTGACTCCTGGCTCCTGGCTTCTAGCTCCTTGAAAATCCTCCCCCTCATTCCCCTTGTCCTGCTTCGAAGTATAATAGCCCCCTGCCCCAACCCACTTCCCCACCTTCCCCATCTCCCCCTCACCTCCCATGCAAGCCTATTCCCTCATCGCTCCCGCTAAAATCAACCTTTATCTGGAAATCATTGGCGACCGCCCGGACGGCTACCATGAGCTGGCGATGATTCTGCAAAGTATCGATCTGGCGGATCAAATTGACCTGCGAGCCAACGGTACCGAGCAGATTCGGGTACACTGCGATGATCCGCAAATTCCCACCGACAGCAGCAATTTGACCTATAAGGCTGCTGCTCTGATGGCGAAGCAGTTTCCGCAGACATATAGTAAATTTGGCGGGGTAGATATCACCATTCACAAACGGATTCCGATGGGCGCAGGGTTGGCGGGTGGCTCAACAGATGCCGCCGCAGTTTTGATTGGGATGGACCTGATGTGGAAACTAGGGTTGACCCAAATCGAGATTCAGGAGATGGCGGCTCTGCTCGGTTCGGATATTCCTTTCTGTGTCAGTGGTGGGACTGCGATTGCCACTGGACGCGGCGAACAGTTAGCTCCCCTACCGAGTGTGGATTTTCTCTATGCGGTGCTGGCCAAATATCGCAGCTTGGGTATCTCTACGCCCTGGGCCTACAAAACCTATCGGCAGCAGTTCAGTCAGTCCTATGTTTCGGGAGACAATTTGCTGCAACGACGCCAGCGAGTCCATTCGGGCGAAATAGTGGCGGCGATTCAGCAGCGGGACGGCAAGCGAATCGGGCAATTGCTGCACAATGATTTGGAAAAAGTGGTGCTGCCGGCTTATCCCCAGGTAGAAGGGTTGCGCCGCATCTTGGCCGAATTTAACCCCCTTGGGGTAATGATGTCGGGGTCCGGCTCGACGGTGTTTGCCTTGGTAGAATCAAAGGCACAGGCAGAACAAATCCGCCAGCAGCTTAAAACCGCCCTACCCGATCCGGATTTGGGTGTCTGGACCACTCGGCTGAGCGCCAATGGCATTCAGCTTGTTCATTGAGGAAATCCATCATGACGGACCAAAATCCTACCCCAGTCACTCCGGCTGAACGTTCACTGGGCAGTTCAACCGCTAGCTCTAGCAGGGTTCCCACCACACCTGGGCGCTGCCTGCGGGGTGCAGCTATCTCTGGCGGGCTGGCGTTTGCAATGTACTCCCTGACTCACTCGATTATTCAGGTTTTGGCCGGTGTGCCGCTGCCAACCAAGAGCACCTTTGCGGCCAACATTGCCGTTGCGGTCCGTACTTTGGTGATTGGGGTCTCTACGCTGGCAACCGGCATTTTTACAATCGCGACGCTGGGTTTAATAGCCTTGAGTATTCAACTTTTCATCCAGCAAGCCAAAGCCGAAAAATCTTGAGCCAGAGCAACCGCTGCTGCACTGCTATCGGGTCTAGGCACCTTTTAAGGCAGCCAACACGGCCTCATGACAACTGCCGTTGCTCACCACAACACCCTGATTTTCGGTGAGCTTGTAATCCAGCGCGAAGTTGAGCGGTTTGCCATGCATGTCGGTGACTTTGCCGCCTGCTTCTTCCACCACAATCACGCCAGCCGCATGGTCCCAAATTTTCTCGCGGTAATCCGGCGTTTTGGGAGAAGGCAAGCGCAAATACAGAGCTGCCTCACCGCAAGCTACGACTGCATACTTGGCCTGACTATCCATTCGCAAGGGGGCAGCCGTGATCCCAACCGCTTGAGCAACGGCGTTTTGTTGGGTTTGATCGCCATGTCCCGATTCCACACTTTCAACAAAGCGAAAATTTGCGGCATTTGCGGAACGGACAACCTGAATCGGCTGTGGATCGCCTCCGGCAAGGGAAGTTATTGTTGCGCCCTGATGGCGCACTGCTACCAACAGACTACCCGCATCACCTGCCAGCATCAGCGCCGGACAGCCCAGAACCCCAACTTTGACTTCCCCGTCTTCCACGAGGGCGAGGGCCACAGCGTATTGGTCGCCACGCAGAAATCCTTTAGTACCATCGATTGGATCGAGCGTCCAGTAGCGGGAGCCAACCTGCCCGTTGCCTCGGTTAATCCAGTCAATTACTGCATCGGGCGTCGCTTCGGTCAAAATCGACCGCACCTGCTCGGTCACTTGAGTTAAGTAGGGAGCCATATCGGGCTGGCTCAGGGCGGCGGCATCTTCCTCAGCCACAATCGGATCGGTAGGAAAGGCATCTGCAATCAGTTTGCAAATAATGGCCTGAGAGCCGAAATCGGCAATCGTAACTGGGCTGCGGTCTCGCTTTTCAATTGCTTCGGCCTGAATGGTTTGGCGGACCTGTTGACATAGGTTGGCGGCCAGCGTCACAGCTTTGATCGCAACTTGCGTTTCGAGTTGATAGGACATGCAGTCTTTGTTCCAATCGGGTAATCTTTCCAGTTATATCCTAAGGTGAGCGGGCAATCAGGAATTGGGAGGGATTGAGTAAAGATGACCACAGACTGGATTGTGGTAGGCAATGGGTTGGCGGGAGCGGCCCTCAGCTACGAATTGCAGAAAAGCGGTTTTTCGGTTCTGCTCCTGGACCAGTCAGAACATCCAGAGAACGGCACACGCTACAGCTACGGCGGCATTGCCTACTGGTCGGGCACCACAGCGCTGATGCAGCAACTCTGCCAGGAGGGAATCACACTGCACCGTCAGCTCTCGGCAGAACTGGAGAGCGATACCCAATTTCGAGAGCTAGATTTGCTGATGACCGTTGCACCTGAGGACGATCCAACAGCGGTTGCAACCACCTACACCAAGGTGGCGATTCCTCCCGTGATTCTGGATGCCCAAACGGCTGCAGAACGAGAACCCCTGCTGAACCAATCGGCAATTGCGGGAGCGCTGCGGTTTCCCCACGGCCATGTCTCTCCCTCGGCAACTGTTGCAGCCTATAATCAGGCATTTTTACGCCTAGGCGGATTGATTGAGATTGCACCCGTAATAGGTTGGATCGAGCAGAAGCAGCGGATTCAAGGTGTGAAAACTCCAACTGCTGCCCATGCCGCCGCCAATGTCGTTATCTGTGCCGGGGCCTACACACGTCCACTGTTGCGCTCAGCCGGTTTCTCGACGCGGATTTATTTCACCCACGCCGAACTGATCGAGGCGACTGCGGTTGACATCAGCCTCCAAGCTCTGGTGATGCCCGCCAAACTTCAGCGGTTTGAAATGGAGGCCAAAGCCAGCGCACCCGAAACCGACGTCCTCTGGGACCAACCCGGTCAGGAAGTGGCACCTGCCATTTTGGATGCCGGAGTTGTACAGTTTCGGGATGGGCGGCTGTTGATTGGGCAGGTGAGCCGCACCCTCACTGATTTAGAGGCAACCATTGATGCCGCTGCTAGCGAAGCCGCCCTGCGTCGAACGATTGGCCAGTTGCTTCCCGCCTTAGAGCCAGTGCCCGGTGAATGGCGGTCCTGTCGGGTTGCCTTTAGCGGCGATCGCTTACCGCTGGTAGGAGCTGTTCCCAACCGAGACGGACTACATGTGTTCACCGGATTCAGCAATCCCTTCTCGATATTGCCTCCCTTAGCGCGTCGATTTGCCCAAGCCGCCACCGGACTCAGCGAAGCCATTCCACCCCAACTGCTACCCAACCGCTTTTGCTGAGACTAGAGCAATCGAATGGAGCATTCTGACTCCCGACTCCCGACTCCTAACTCCCGACTCCCGACTCCCGACTCCTAACCTCCAAACAGCATCAATACGGCTACCGAGCTAAAACCGAAATTAACCTGAGAAAAGCTGAGAATTTGTCAGGAATGGTAGAGTATTCGTTAGACTAAGCTTGTTACTCAGACAAGCGCTCTACAGAAAAACGACGGCATACCCATGAGCAGTTCTATCGCATTAATTGCAATCGCCCTAGGCCAGTTTCTTCAGATTTACTCGGTTTTGCTGATTGTGCGGATTCTTCTGAGCTGGTTCCCCAATATCGATTTGTACAATCCTCCCTTGTCGTTTTTGAGTCAGATTACTGACCCATATTTGAACCTCTTCCGCTCGATTATTCCACCGCTCGGCGGCATAGACTTCTCGCCGATTCTAGCTATCTTTGTGCTGAACATCGCCTCTAGACTATTTGTCACAGCAGCAGCTCAAGCGGCAGCTTATCTCTACTAGATTGCTTTAGTCGATAGTAGTTACAGCCTAGGTCAGGTCTTTCACAAAACCTCTTGTCCAGTGAAACGGGCAGGGGTTTTGTCGTGGCTAGATGGTTCGGCCAGAAGATAGTTGAAGCCGGTCTAGACGGCCTAGCCGGAAAGCGGCTGCTCTAAAACTAACTACGGCTCCGAAACCAAAGCGCTTTCCCAAATGCCCGAGGCTCCCAAATGCCCGAGGCTGAGGACAAGGTGAAGATAACCCACAGTTCCAACCTGCGCAGGCAGGTTTTGTCTGTGAAGCCGCGACTTTAGTCGCTAAAGCTATCCCAAGACAGAGAACATTCAAGCCTGCGGCTCCACACCCTCACCATCGGCCAAAAGGGCGTCTGGTCTTGAGTAAGCTTGGCCCAACGGCTGATAAAAACTGGTCACCAGCGCCATCATCAGCCACCACAGAGTACTCACCTGAGGCCGATACCAGACCGTGTCTACTGCTCCGTGCGCCAGCATCCCCAGCATAGTAGCCAGGGCTGCCATTAGCCAAAAGCCTTCCCGATTGCCGATCTGGCGCAGCCGCTGTAGCTGAACCCAGCCTTGATTAAACACGACCAGCAAAAGCCACAGAAAGCAAGCTAACCCAATTAAGCCCGTTTCCACCACAACTTCTAGAAAAATCGAATAGGCGCTGAGGGCTGTGTAACCAGTGGCCTGATATTGGGGATAGATGCGGTTAAATGCATCATTGCCTGGCCCAATCCCCAGAATTGGACGATCTTTGATCATCTTGATCACCGCCATCCAAACATTAATGCGGAAGTTATTGCTGCTATCTTCCCGTCCGCTAAACATACTCATCACCCGGTCCCGCAGCGGATCCACTGCAACTACTGCCAGAATCACCAGCGTCGCCGAAACTCCCAACACAATCGGCAATGCCCACCGACGCCAAAAGCGCGGCAAATAAATACTGAACCAATGCACTAGCAGCAGCAGTAGCCCAAAGCAGGCCACTACAAAGCCAATCCAACCGCCTCGGCTAAAGGTGAGCACCAAACAGAGCGAATTGCACAGCCACATTACAACCGCTAGGGCTTTCGGAACCCAACGCTTCCAGGCAAAAAAGGCCGCTGCACTCAACACCACGGCTGGCAGCAAATAGCCCGCTAGCAAATTCGGATTGCCCAGGAAGCTATAGACCCGTGTGGTACCTGCCAACGAAGACTCTGGATCAACCCAGGTAGCCAGCGCACTCGCCCCAAAAAACCACTGGCGTAAGCCCACCACGCTTACCACAAGCGCCACCAACAGATAAACCGTAATTATGGCTGAACGAATTCGCGGCGAGCGCATGACTCGTGCCATCAGAAAAAACAGCAGGATGTACAGCGCTAGTTTGAAAAGTCCTTCCAACGCGGCGGAGCGAACCGGCGAGACGGCAGTTGCAACAACAGCAATTCCCCAGTAAAGTATCACTATTAGATGAATCGGTGTAATTACCGATCCTGGCTCAGCGTCATCTGAAAGGGTTAGCAATAACCAATAGCCGGCACAGGCCATGAGCAGCACCCCGATCAGGGCATTGGATACAAACGGTGCTAGTGAAAACACGAGCATCACCAATAGTCCGCCAATCGGTTCTGCCCACTGCATCAACCAACTACCTTGCCGCCAGGATCTTAGGGAGCCTACCAAATAGCGCAGGTAACTGTAGCGAATCCATTGCTGTGCTGATAGATTGATCAGGGTTAAGTTCTGCCAGGTTGAAGTCATAACTTGAAACGGGGGCCAACAATTGGTCCAACATTATATCGACAATCAGATATCGACAATCAGTAAATCAACAATCCATAGTCCAGGTTAGCCGGAAAGGGGACGGTTGGTGAGTCAGTTGCTACTGCTTACCCGTATCACCTTTCTGCGCAATTTTGCACTTGGTCCAATTTTTTCCTGATTGAACAGCAAAGTTTCTGTATCACCAATTTAGATGACGTTGATACGGAAACCAATCATGCTTACACGAATCGTCGCTCTTTCGATTGATGCTTTTGCCGTGCCTACACGTCCTGCCTTAAACCGGGGTAGTGGGCGTTGATACAGTCAAATACTAGCTTTCCAATGGTTCCAATTCCCTGTCTGCCACCTCCAAAGCCGAATGTCTCACCAGTCTACAGCTTTTCAAAGCATATCTGTTCAGTGACCCGGCTGTTTTTCTGATCAGCAGAATTCAGAAGTACGCAGAGTGCAGTTTCTCTCTTTCCTGCGCTCCATTGCTTCAAACCCGTTCTCTTAAGCGAGTTCTTCTATAGCGGCAAGGTGACAGTTGAGTTTTTAACCTATTTCAACCTAGCAGCAAGACGGGGTACAGTTCAGTGTACCCCACCCCAAAAATCTGAATCAGGAGCTGAATTGGTCAGGCTAAGCCAAATCAAACGTCCCACCGGTCTGCGCTGTTTTCTATGATCCGCTGCTTTGCTCCAAATTAAACTGCTAAGATTCAATTGCCCACATTCCTTTCACCCGTCTTTCAGGTTTCGCTAGTTATTTTCGTTTAGAGCTTGATTTTGCCCTTAGATTTTTGGTCTCTGAAGTAAAATAGGAAGCGAGACTAGGAAGCGAGACTAGGAAGCGAAACAATGCTGCGTGAGCCGCGATCAACCCATCGACATGCTGTGAATGGCCTGTTAATTCAGTTATCTACACGATTCCTTTATGTGGCTGCAAATATATAGTGAGGATATCTGAATTCATTGTTTGACAGTGAATTCCTCTTCTCTACAATAGTCCTCGGTAAAGTTCCCCCATAACCTTTTCTTGAGTGCCGCAATGACGAATGATGTCGATCTGATTAAACGCCTAAGCCCCAGTGCGATCGATCAGATCATGATTTATCTTGCCTTTAGCGCGATGCGAATGGGCGGGCATCGGCATGGTGCTTTTTTAGATGCAGCGGCTACAGCTGCCAAATGTGCGATTTACATGACTTATCTAGAGCAGGATCAAAACCTGCGCATGACGGGTCATTTGCACCATATCGAACCAAAGCGGGTCAAGGTGATTGTAGAGGAGGTGCGGCAGGCGCTAACCGAGGGTAAGTTGCTGAAAATGCTTGGCTCGCAGGAGCCAAGCTATTTGATCGAGTTTCCCTATATCTGGTTGGAGCAGTATCCTTGGCAACCGGGCCGCTCACGAGTGCCGGGAACTAGCTTAACGTTGGAAGAAAAGCGGCAAATCGAAGAAAAACTGCCTCCCAATCTGCCTAACGCTCAACTGATCAATGCTTTTCAGCTGATGGATTTGATCGAGTATTTGCATGAGCAATCCCAGACCACCCTACCGTCCGACCGTCGCGCACCGCTCAGTGAGGCTTTAGCCGAACACATTAAACGCCGTTTAATCTACTCAGGGACGATTACCCGCATCGATTCTCCCTGGAGTATCCCGTTATATGCATTGATGCGAGCCTCCTATGCTCCAGCAGATGAGGAAGAGCGGGCTTACACGATGATTGAGGACACAGCTCGTTTCTTCCGCATGATGAAGGATTGGTCGGAACGGCGACCAGGAACCATTCGCATCCTGGAGGAACTTGACATTCCGGCTGATCAGATGGAAGACGCTTTGGAAGAACTAGATGAGATCATCCGAGCTTGGGCCGATCGACACCATCAAAAGGGCGGCAAAACAGTTGCGCTTCAGATGGTAGTGGGGCCTAAAGAAAGTTAGCCGTCTGAAAAAGTTGACTGCTCGTAGTTCCTTTAAGAACAGCCGCTGCGATCTACAACAAGTTTTTACTAAATCTAAATAGATCTAAACAGACTTTAAAGTTTGGCTGCGAAGTGATGACACGCTGCGATCTTTTGCTACACTAGCGGACACTACTTTTACTGAATAGCATCTCTTGATATTCTTATTGCATTGGCTTTCTTCTGTAATTTGATCGATTGTGTAGATTTGAGCATATACGCATCAGCTTGTTCTAAATTGCACTCTGAGGGCGGCAGTTAATTGTTTAGATTAATGGTCCACAGCTCCAGAGCGGCAAGCTAGAAAATGGGTTCTGTCTACTTAAATCTGTTAGGCCGGAAACAGTTAACCAAAACTGGTGAACTAAAAGCTAGTCAGCTCAAACTGGTCAACCTAAAGTGGTGAACCAAGCAATTGGCCTAAGGTTGGCTCTCTGCTAGGTTCAGTTCCTTTCAAAGGTGCTGGGCTAGTAGGGCCAAGTTTTTGGCAACGGCCACAATCCATACGTTTATTTTATTTAAATTCCCTACCGATCCCCGTCACCCTGAATTAGAACTACGGAGTACCGAATCAGTGAAAGACTCATGGCGTAACTCATGGCGTAACTCATGGCACATTCAGCCCCAGTTCGATCACGCTCGATCTAAATCTTGCCCCTCTCAATCGGCTTGTTCCATAGCCATTAGTCGCTGCTGTTGATTTAAAGCACATTTTGCTTAGGCTAGGTGTCACCTAGGTTTCAACAGGAACTCCGCTAAAATTTGGCTCTAGTTGACGTAGTGTCTCAGCGATTATTCCAACTCAATTGGCTACTGAGCCACATGTTTCACTTGAACTAGAGCCACACATTTGACAACTAACCCTTCTGCCCTTTCCGTTCCTTATTGCCTACCGTTAGCCCACATGAAGCAACTTCGTGATTTTCCCCGTACCCTGCCTGGTGCTCTGTTTACTGGAGCCTTTGCTGTAACCTCGATTCTTAGTGTTTCCCATCCCGCTCAGGCCTTGTTTCAAGACAGTCCCAAGGCTGTCTTAGATGAAGCGTGGCAGATTGTAAACCGGGAGTATGTTGATACCGCATTCAATCAAGTGGACTGGATGGCTGTTCGGCAGCAGCTCTTGAGCCGCAATTACTCCAGTACTCAAGAAGCGTACAATGCATTGCGGCAGGAGCTGGAACGCCTAGGAGATCCCTACACCCGCTTTCTTGATCCCGAGCAGTATCGCGCCTTGACTAACCAAACCTCTGGGGAACTGTCCGGCGTAGGAGTGCGGCTACGGGTGGATGCAAATTCAAAAATGCTGACGGTGGTTGAACCGATTGCCAACTCACCTGCCAGTGAGGCTGGGATTCGAGCAGGCGACCGGATTGTGGCAATCGATGGTAAGTCAACTCGCGGGATGACGGTAGAAGCGGCCTCCCGTTTGATTCAAGGTGAAATTGGAACGCAAATTACTCTCAAGATTGAACGAGAGGGACAGAGACCGTTTGAGCTACCCCTAACTCGCGCCAGAATTGAGTTGTCTAACGTCAGTCATGCTCTCCGTCAAGAGAACGGTGCCCGGATTGGCTACATTCGGCTGACCGAATTTAGTGGCCATGCGCCAGAACAGATGCGCGAGGCGATGGAGAACTTGCTCAAACAAAACGTCGAAGGCTTTGTGCTTGATTTGCGAGGCAATCCGGGCGGGCTACTGCAAGCTAGCGTTGAAATTGCCCGACTCTGGCTAGATTCTGGTTCAATTGTGCGCACGGTCGATCGGAGGGGCGCTAGCGAAGAGATCAAAGCCAATCAAACTGCTATGACAAAGCTACCGCTAGCGGTCTTGGTTGACGGCGGATCGGCTAGTTCGAGTGAAATTTTAACGGGCGCTTTGATGGACAACGACCGAGCCGTGGTGGTAGGTAGCCAAACCTTTGGTAAAGCGTTGGTGCAGTCGGTGCATGCCCTCTCGGATGGGTCGGGTTTAGCCGTAACCATTGCCCATTACTACACGCCAGGTGGTCTGGACATTAGCCATCGCGGCATTACGCCCAATGTCGAGATTAACCTATCAGAAGGCGAGCGGCGGACGTTGCTTACCAATCAGGCGCTGATCGGGACCGGCAATGATCCCCAATACCTACAGGCTGTGAATGCCCTCAAGCCAACCATCGCCTTGAATCGGCGCAACCCAACTCCATCTCCCTCGTTGCTACAACTCAGCGTCGGTCAGGGACAACAGCAGTCAACCCAGTGAGTAGATCAACGCGGTCTGTGTAAGCGTGGTTGACTCTAAGAGCCACCTTGCCCAGATGACCAACATTCGGTTGATGAGGGGAGCAGTTACTGATCTGGTTTCTGCTCCCCTAATTTTCTGAATTTGTTCTAGAACAGGATGCCGGTGGGAGCTGGCTGCTGCTCAGGCTGGTTCTGGATATGGCGATGCACTCGATTCAGGGCAGTCATGTAGGCATGAGCGGCTGCAACCACAATATCCGTGTCGGACGCTTGACCGGAGAAAAGCCGGCTGTCTTGCCGCAGGCGTACCGTCACCGTACCCAGGGCGTCAATGCCTTCGGTAACTGCCTGCACCGAAAACTCCACGAGCTGATTCGGAATTTGCACCAGACGGTGAATAGCACGATAGACCGCATCGACCGGCCCGGTTCCCACAGCGGCATCGGTGAGAATCGTACCGTCGGGTTTGAGAATCGTCACGGTGGCCGTGGGGCAGGTACAGTCACCGCAGGTCACTTGCACATGCTCAAGCTGAAAGCCTGACTCGATCTGGACTTGCAGTTCGTCGCGCACAATCGCTTCCAAATCCCAATCGGAAACGTCTTTCTTTTTGTCGGCAATTTCCTTAAACCGGTGAAAGGCTTTATTGAGGTCCGCTTCGTTCAGTTCAAAGCCCAATTCCTGGAGCCGCGTCCGGAAGGCATTGCGGCCAGAGTGTTTCCCCAAAACGATCTGATTTTCGGCTAGACCAATCGAGGCCGCTTCCATAATTTCGTAGGTTTCGCGGTGCTTGAGCACGCCATCTTGGTGAATTCCGGACTCATGGGCAAAGGCATTGGCACCCACAATTGCCTTATTCGGTTGGACTAACATGCCGGTTAGGTGCGATACCAAGCGCGATGTTTTGTAGATTTCGGTGGTTTTGATGCGGGTGAGGGGTGCATCCGATTCGCTGAGTCGTCCCAAAAACGGATTGAAGTAGGACTTGCGCACTTCCAGCGCCATAACGATTTCTTCCAGCGCCGTATTGCCCGCCCGTTCGCCAATACCGTTGATCGTACATTCAATCTGCCGTACCCCATGCTCGATAGCCGCTAACGCATTAGCCGTTGCCAACCCCAAATCGTTCTGGGTATGAACCGACAGCACCACCTGATTGATCCCAGCCACCCGGGTGCGAACCCCTTGAATCAATCGCTCCATTTCCTTGGGCGTGCGATAGCCGACGGTATCGGGGATGTTGATTGTGGTTGCGCCCGCCCGAATCGCCGTTTCTAGCATTTGGTAGAGGTAAGCGGGTTCGGCACGGGTGGCATCCATTGGCGAAAACTCCACATCTTCCACAAAGGATTTGGCATAGGCCACCATTTCCTCCACAATGGCCAGCACCTCGGCGCGGGATTTGCGCAACTGATACTGCAAATGAATATCCGAGGCCGAGATAAACACATGAATGCGGGAATGGGTAGCGGGTTGCAGTGCTTCGGCAGCGGTTTGGATATCCTGACGCACGGCTCGCGCCAAACTGCAGATAATCGGGCCATCGGGTGTGCCTACCTGCTCGGCAATCGTCCGCACGGCAGCAAAATCACCAGGGCTAGAGGCGGCAAAGCCTGCTTCAATCACATCTACGCCCAAGAGAGCCAGTTGATGAGCAATCGCCAGCTTTTCTTCGGCGTTGAGGGTAGCTCCGGGGGACTGCTCGCCATCGCGGAGGGTGGTATCGAAGATGATGACCCGATCGGGCTGTGGAATGCTCATAACAGACTCCTAGAAAGGAACGAGAGAAAGCGTGATTATCGGATATTGTATACGATTCCTCTTTTTGTATACAATATAAAGTATGAATTTGATCGGATATGAACTTGAACGACCTGGCAGCCAATGTGCTGCAACATCAACGCAGTACCCCAGATTTGATTGCAGAAGCCCTGCGGCAGGCGATCCAGCATGGGTTATTTCAAGAAGGCCAGTCCCTGCGGCAAGACGAAATTGCCACCCGGTTTGGCGTCAGCCGGATTCCGGTGCGAGAAGCCCTGCGGCAGCTAGAGGCAGAAGGGTTAGTCACCTTTCATCCCAATCGGGGTGCGATGGTTTCGAGTCTGTCTCCCTCCGAAGCCCAAGAAATCTGCGAGATCCGCATGGCGCTAGAAACGATGGCCCTCCAGCTAGCCATTCCCCACCTCAGCGATGCCGACCTCGACCGAGCAGCCCAACTGTTGCAAGAGACCGAGCAAACCGCTGAGGCAATGCGCTGGGCTGAGCTGAACTGGCAATTTCATAGCGTCTTATATCAGCCAGCAAACCGTCCGCGTCTGCTCAGCATGATCAAAACTTTGCATATCAATATCGATCGCTATATTCGGCTACAAATGCAGGAATTGCACTACCGCGACCGCAGCCAAGCCGAACACCACCAGCTCTTAGCGGCCTGTCGTCAACGAGATATTTCAACCGCAATTCAGCTATTGCAGCAGCATATCGGGCAGGCCGCTGAGCAGTTGGTCGAGTATTTGCAGGGCGGCTCAGCCAAAGTCCCTTCTGAGCCATTGTTGAAGCCATCTCTTGTAAATGGTCTACAGGTCGGTTTAACGTCTTTGCCCTGTTCTCATTCGGAACAAGTTGTTTCAAAAACTGAGTGAGATGGAAAACAATCTATTTGATTTGTCAGGTAAGGTGGCGATTGTCACTGGCTCTGGGCGTGGGCTGGGGGCCGTAATGGCACAAGGATTAGCAGCCCATCAGGCGCGGGTCGTGGTTTGTGATCGCGATCTAGAAGTAGCGCAGCAGGTTGCTCGCAGCATTCAATCTACTGGCGGAACAGCCGCCGCAACATTCGTAGACATTACCTCTAAACAGAGCTGTGAGGCGCTGATTCAGTTTGCGGTCAGCCAGTTTGGCAGTGTGAATATCTTGGTCAATAACGCTGGGATCGACATCATTAAGCCAGCTATCGAGTTAGCCGAAGCCGAGTGGGACAAAATTCTGGATGTGGACCTGAAAGGGCAGTTTCTCTGTGCTCAAGCTGCCGCTAAACAGATGATGCATCAAGGCCAGGGTGGCTCGATCATCTACATTTCTTCCATTGCCTCGGTGGTAGGAATTACAAATTTAGTAGCCTATAGTGCGGCTAAGGGTGGTATCAATCAACTGACGCGGGTGATGGCATTAGAATGGGCGGCGCAGAAGATTCGCGTTAACGCCATTGCACCGGGCTATTTTGAAAACATTATGCAAGGAGCCAAAGCTGAACATGATCATCCGGAAAAGCAGCAGCAAATTGCGACCTTCACAGTGCTGAAGCGACGCGGCCAACCGCAGGAATTAGTGGGTCCAGTCGTGTTTTTGGCATCTGATGCTTCTTCCTATGTGACTGGAACCGTGCTGTATGTAGACGGAGGCTACACGGCAATCTAATCAGCCTGATCAGACAGCCCAACACAAAACTCCAGCCCCGGTTAGTGCCGTAAAGCTGGAGTTCGATTATTGCCGTAACGGCTAGTTGATTTTGATTAATTGAGCGCAGGGGCCTCAGTCGCCTGTAGGGCGAGTGGTCTGACTGGCTGGTCGCCCAGAGACGCACGAGCTTCCTGCAACTCGGCGGTAATAGCCAGCGTTTTCGCGTCGTAGATTTGAGTTAGCAGCTTGGGGTAGAAGCCAATGCCGATAATCGGAATCAGCAGACAGGCGATGATAAACACCTCGCGCGGCTCAGAATCGACCAAAACCTCATGCTCAACCAATTCCTTGTTTTCGGGACCGTAGAAGATCTCTCGCAGCATCGAGAGCAGGTAGATCGGCGTCAGAATCACACCCACCGCAGCCAGGATGACAACAATCACCTTAAACGGCAGACTGTAGGCATCGCTGGTGGCAAAGCCGACAAACACCATCAGTTCGGCCACGAAGCCGCTCATGCCCGGCAATGCCAGAGATGCGAGCGAACAGGCCGTGAACATGGCAAAGATCTTCGGCATCTTCTTACCGACGCCGCCCATCTCATCCAAAATCAGGGTATGGGTGCGGTCGTAGGTGGCTCCCACCAGGAAGAACAGGCTGGCTCCAATCAACCCATGCGACACCATTTGCAGCATCGCCCCGCTGAGACCCAGGTCAGTAAAGGACGAGATCCCAATCAGCACAAAGCCCATGTGGGAAATCGAAGAATAGGCGATCTTACGCTTCAGGTTGCGTTGGGCAAAGGAGGTGAGGGCAGCATAGATGATATTCACCACGCCCAAAATCACCAGAATTGGCGCAAAGTAAACGTGAGCCTGGGGCAGCATTTCCACATTCATGCGGATCAGGGCATAGCCGCCCATCTTCAGCAGAATTCCCGCCAGCAGCATGTGGACCGGAGCCGTAGCCTCACCGTGGGCATCAGGCAGCCAGGTATGCAGGGGAAAAATTGGCAACTTCACGGCATAGGCAATCAGGAACCCAGCATAAACCCAAAGCTGGAAGTTGAGCGGATAGTCCTTTGCCATCAGGGCGCGCATATCAAACGTGGTGGTGTCGCCATAAAAGGCCATTGCTAAGGCTGCCACCAGGATAAATAACGAACCGCCCGCCGTATAGAGAATGAACTTGGTCGCGGCGTAGAGGCGCTTTTTGCCGCCCCAGATCGAGAGCAGCAGGTAGACCGGAATCAGCTCCAGTTCCCACATCAGGAAGAACAAAAGCATGTCCTGCACGGCAAACACACCCAACTGGCCGCCATACATCGCCAGCATCAAAAAGTAAAACAGCTTGGGCTTCAGCGTCACCGGCCAAGAGGCCAAAATCGCCAGGGTGGTGATGAAAGCGGTTAACAAAATCAGCGGCATCGATAACCCATCCGCGCCCACCGACCACTTCAAATCGATCGCCGGTACCCAGGTATAGCTCTCCACCAACTGGAGACCCGGATTCGACAGATCGTACTGCGTGTAGAAGGCATAAACAAGGACGAGGAAATCAATCAATCCCACCACGAGCGCATACCAGCGCACCGTTTTGCCATCCTTGTCCGGAATAAAGGGAATCGCCAAGGAGGCAATCACTGGAAATAGAATTGCGGTTGTTAACCAGGGAAAATCAGCAGTGTTCATTGCAGCGTTTATCAAGTTTTGAATTTTAAGTTTTGAGTTTGTCTGGCTTGGACTCAATGATTGAGTGAAAAGTTTTGAGCTTTCGGGTTTGTTTAGCGTTGGTTTTGATGCTCTAGTAACAGCGGCATACCTTGGCTAGGAGGGCGGGAATATCCTTTTTCCTGATCTGCTCTAACTCAAAACTATGTACTGCGCACAAGCTGTGTCACCAAAACTCAACACTATTCCACTCGCCCTAACTCAAAACTTAAAACTGCGTGCTATGCCTACGGCAGACTAGTGCCAAGCACACAGGCTATGTCACCAAAACTCAAAACTTCCCTAACCTGTAATTCCTGATAGCAGCACAAGTCCCAGTACCGCCCCAAACACAATCAGGGCATAGAATTGGGCACGTCCTGTTTCTAAGTACTTCAGCGCTTCGCCGGTCACGAGGGTGACAAAACCCGCCAAGTTGACAACACCATCCACAATTCGTAAATCGACTTCCAGCACTTGCCGCGCCAAGCGACGGCTGCCCTGGACAAACAGCACTTCGTAAATATCATCGAAGTACCACTTGTTGAGCGAGAGCTGATACAGCGGCTGAATTTTCTCGGCCACCGCGGCGGGATCGATCTTGCGGCTCAGGTACATCAGCGAGGCCAAGGTAATACCCAGCAGGGCAATGCCAACCGAGCTGCCTCCCATCAGCAGAAACTCACTCCACTCAAACTCAGAAGGGATCCCTTCCACGACTTCGCCAGGCGGGTGAATAAATGCCTCAAAGTAGTTGGCAAACGGTGTCCCGACCAAACCAATCAGAATTGACGGAATGGCTAGGGCAATCAGCGGCAGGGTCATCGTGATTGGCGACTCGTACGGTTCGCTGCTGTGATGATCCACCGGCGCTTCGTGATCGTGGGCTTCTTGTGGCAGTTCTGCCGTCAGTTCCTTCGGGTTCATCGCCCCAGGGCCAAAGGCCAAGCCCAAACGCTGGAGCTGTTCTAGCTTCAGTTTCTGCTTAATGCTCTCATTCTGACCGCGAAAACCGCCCTCAAAGGTGCTGAAGTACATGCGAAACATGTAAAACGCGGTGATTCCAGCGGTTAACCAACCAATTGCCCACAAAGCCGGATTGGCAGCATAGGTGGCGCCCAGAATTTCATCCTTGGACCAGAAGCCGGCAAAGGGAGGAATCCCACAGATCGCTAGCGTGCCAATCAAGAAGGTGATCGCGGTGATCGGCATGTACTTCCGCAGTCCGCCCATCAAGCGCATGTCTTGGGCATAGACCGGATCATGGCCGACGACCGACTCCATCCCGTGGATTACCGAACCCGATCCTAAAAACAGCATTGCCTTGAAGTAGGCATGAGTCATCAGGTGGAACAAGCCTGCTCCGTAGGCACCAACGCCCATCGCCATCACCATATAGCCCAACTGCGACATGGTGGAATAGGCCAAACCTTTCTTGATGTCGTTCTGAGTAATCGCGGTAGTGGCTCCGATAAAGGCGGTCACGGCTCCAGTCCAGGCAATGGTATTCATAGCGCTGGGCACATGCTCAAAAGCCGGATACATGCGAGCAATTAAGAACACACCGGCAGCCACCATCGTTGCCGCGTGGATCAGAGCTGAGATCGGGGTTGGACCTTCCATCGCGTCGGGGAGCCACACATGCAGCGGCACCTGAGCCGACTTAGCGACCGGACCCATAAACACCAAAATCGCAAACAGCGAGACCAGACCAGCCGAGAGTGCCCCCGACTGCACCAAATCATTCAGCCGTTCACCCATCAGCTCAAACTCGAAGGTGCCCGTGGCCCAGAACATTGCCAGCATCCCCAGCAGCAGGCCAAAGTCTCCCACCCGGTTGACCACAAATGCTTTTTGACAGGCATCGGCGGCGGCTTTGCGGTCGTACCAGAAACCAATCAGCAGGTAGGAGCACATGCCGACCAGTTCCCAAAACACGTACACTTGCAGCAAATTGGGGCTAACTACTAACCCCAGCATCGACGAGCTAAATAAACTCAAATAGGCGTAAAACCGGACATAGCCCGGATCATGCGCCATATAGCCGTCGGTATAAATCATTACGAAAAAGGCGACCGTGGTAACAATCACCAGCATCATTGCCGTCAGGTGATCAACCGTGTAGCCCATGGTCAAGCGAAAATCGCCCGCCGCCGCCCATTCAATCATGTGCGCATAGGGGGGATGCCCTTGAATTTGACTCCACAACAACGCAAAGGACAGCACCATTGCCGCACCGAGCAAAGACACAATAAAAATGGCGCTGCTCCGCCGCATATTGGCAACTGTCTTGCCAAACGAAATTAGTCCTAAGCCTAGAATCATCGCTCCTGCCAGCGGCAAGACCGGAATCAACCAGGCGTACTCATATATTGGTTCCATGACTCGCGCCTACTCCTAGCCTCTGATTGAGTTGGCAAAACCGTTTACATTGTGACACATGACTGCCTTAGAAGATTCTTAAACTAAAGCTAAGTAATTTGAACTCCTGCTGCTGGTATAGTTCTGGCCTTCACAGTTTGTTATTTCCCATTTTTGAAGGGTGATCAAGTTTAGACTGTTCATCTTCAACAGTTCTTTGTTATTGTTGCCATCACTCCTACGGTTGTCTCCTAACTTGGAAAGCAGTGTTGCAGTTTTCTATCTATTTCATTGAGCACCGCAACGGGATGCTGACCAATAGAAATAGTCATCAAATCTGCACCGTAAAAAACCTGACTCGACAATCGAGCCAGGTCACTAGTGCTAGACCCTAATGGATGGAAGATGAATGTAAGGCTGGGAGAGGTATCTCGAACCTCCTGAACAATGTTTGCCACGGGGCATCCTATTCCACCAGGGAAATTTGGTGTTCGATTAGATTAGCGAGCAGCGAGTGAGCATATTCAAGCGAGTAGTGTCTCGGCTTACCCTGAAGGACAATTTGATACTCATCCGGGGACTCACCATCCCCATAGCCTGAGATCAGATGCTGATGAAATGCCTCGGCAGCCAGCTTTTCAACTTCAGCCCGGCGATGATCACCAGTCGGATCCGTTGTGGCAGGGTTAGCAGTATTGGCAGTGTTGGCAGTGTGTATTGCAGCAGTAATCATTTCTGCAATCTCCTGAATTCTGTTTTAGTTATAGAGAATCTTGGTGACGATTTCATCCCTCGATTGCCTTACCTCTATTGACGGACGCTGCGTTTGGTTTAGCTGATTCAGTTTGGGTGATTTGATTTAGCAAATTCAAGTAGAGGCAATTTGGCAATCACTCTGATTAAACCGCAAGCATCAGGGGAAAGTCGGCAAGTTCAACACGATGCTTACGTTTATTTGCGTTTGTTCATTAATTCGCCGCTTTTTAGTTACTCAAATTAATGAAGCGAAATATTGCATCCTTTGGTCTGTTTAGCTGCGCCATGACTGCAGTTGGCACCGTTTGAGAATCTAGACTACCTGCACTGAAGCTGGGGTCAAACCCTTGGGAGACTCTCACTCAGGGCACCAGGTGGTCATGAATCCGCCTCCAACATCACGCTTTGCGAACGCACCGTGCAAGCGTTGCTCTGTCTTGCCTCCTCAAAACGGACTAATTTTGGTATCTAAAAACCGATCCAGCAGCGAGTTCCTCCAGACAAAGCGCACCACCAAAGCCCAAAGCACCGCGACCAGGCCAATGCCCAAGTAATCAGTAAAATCGAGCTGAGAGAGTTCAAAAAAGCGGTGCAGGGCTGGAACTGCCAGAATCACGATATAACCGGCGAAAACTAGGCTTGCCAGAATCGTATAGCGCCAATCGCGGCTGAGCGGTTCTCCTCCCACCCAGGCAGGAGTGGGCGGTTTGAGGAAGGGCAGCAGCAGCAACCCTCCCAACACTTGCATCGTCACCATCGCAGTTTCGGCTACTTGCTGCGCTCTAGCAATGTCGGCCCTGGTGATGCGGCGGCCCAGTTCTTCAAATGGAATGCGACCGTTGAGCCAATCGAATACCGGGCCGATGTTTTCCGCCAAAAAGAACAGGTAGATCAGAATACTGGCGATCGAAAGGGTGAACATTGCCGGCAAGACAAAATGCATGAACGGATTACCTTGACCGCCTCTTGGTTTGTCGGGTTTGGCCCAGAGAGTCACAAAGAAGGGCGGAATGCCAACGGTGAGGAACGTGACAATCGTGCTGGTTTTGATCCCAAAGGGAAACGACAGCGTGATCATGCCAATAGCAATAATGGCCAGAATAAACGAGAAGATACGCACCATAAACAGTTTGCTAATATCGGCTACCCCATTGCGGATCCGCTGTCCTTCCAGGAATATTTTGGGCAGAGCGCTAAAGGTATCCTTGAGCAAAACAATATCGGCTACGCCACGAGTCGCCTGACTGCCGCTTTCCATTGCCACCCCCACATTCGCCTGCTTCAGCGACAGTACATCATTTACCCCATCGCCCATCATGGCCACATAGTGCCCGCGCGACTGAAGGCTCTGCACCAAGCGAGCTTTTTGTTCTGGAGTAATCCGGCCAAAAATCGTGCTGTCTTCGGCGGTTTGGGTAAAGACGGCATCGTCCATCTGGGCCAACTCCTGACCCGATACAGCAAGGATGTCATCGCTGAGGCCCGCTTGTTTGGCTAGGGCGGCTACCGTGAGTGGATTATCACCCGAAATCACTTTGACTTGGATGCCCGCCTGCTGAAATTCGGTCAAGGTTTGGCGCGCATCGGGACGCAACTCATCGCCAAATTGCAGAATGCCCAGGGGCTGGAGTGTGGCGGGTAGAACTGGATCGTCTGCGCCATCGTATAGATCCGGCACCGTTGGGCTATGGGCAATCATCAGCACCCGCAGGCCCCGGTCAGCTGCTTGGCGGATGGAAGCTTGCTGCTCGGCTGAAAGCGGCATCACGGTGCCCAAAATTTCTGGTGCACCCAGCACATACAGACCGGGAGCATCGGCAAAGCCAACGGCACTCCATTTATGGGCCGAGCCAAACGGCACTTCTACCTTCACAGGACGCTTGGCTCGCGGCAGCGCGGCAATAATCGCGTCATTGGTTTTGTTGCTGGTAGAGGCACTAGCCGCAAAGTCACCTAAAATTGCCTCCAATTTTGCCTGGTCGATACCAATGGGATACACAGTTTGTAGATTGATCCGGTTGGTAGTCAGGGTGCCGGTTTTATCCAAACACATGACATCCACGTTGCTGATCGATTCCACCGCGTTTGACTGCTGCACCAAAGCACTCTGCTCGGCGATTCGTACCGCCCCCAGCGCATAGGCAAGGGTAATCATAAAGTACAGCCCAATCGGCACTAGGCCAACGATAACGGCCAGGTTTTGCACCCCCGTGGTGATGGAAGTAACCCCCAGCGTCATCCGTAGCACTGTCACAAACCCCAAGACGATTGCGACGCCCAATAGCAGGCGAATCATCAGGTTAATACGATGCTGCAACGGCGTCAGCACCTTGCGAAACTTGCGGGCTTCGGCGGTCATCTTGCTAGCGAGACTCTCGGCTCCTACTTTTTCGGCTTCGTAACACGCCGCACCGCTGACGCAAAAGCTGCCGGAATAGACCAGATCTCCGCTCTGTTTGGGAATCAGATCTGATTCTCCTGTCAGCAGGGATTCATCGACTTTAATTTCACCCTGGCCTACAATCGAGCCATCCACGACAATTTGATCGCCTGGACGCACCATCAGCACATCCCCCACCACAATCTCGGATGGGTCAATCTCCTGTTCCTGTCCGTCTCGAATCACGCTGGCTTTGGGACGAGTAATCAAGGCGATTTTGTCGAGTTTTTGCTTGGCGCGAATTTCCTGGATGACGTTAATTACCACGTTCAGTAAAACGACAAAGGCCAACACCAGCACGTCGCTGGCCCGTCCCAATGCAATCAGTACTAGGCTGAGAAAGAAATAGACCCAATTAATAAACGTGAACAGGTTATCTCGAAAAATGTCCCAGTAGGTGCGACTCGTTTGAATCGGCACGTCATTGCCTTGCCCAGCCGCGCGTCGCTTCGCCACTTCCGAATGGCTTAACCCTTGCAGATGAGTTGGGACAGTTTGCATAACGTTTAAATCCTTATTCCAGTAATTTCTGTTCACTAATTCCTATGCCAGGAAATCGATTGCAGCAGCTCTTATCCAGGGAGATTTTGCTCTGAGAAATCAGCCGAGGGGTAGCCGTTAAACTACAAATAATCCAATTACTCTGTCAATTCTGTAAAGATATTTTGCAGATAACCCGTAGAGGAGCGAGCAGCGAACCTGTTCACTCGTCCTAAGCTCGCCACAAAGACTATATCATCTACATCAATTCCCATCTCCCCATCTCCCCATCTCTTGACCATAACTAGTTGATCATGACCAAACGAATTCTAATCGTGGATGACGAAGACGATATCCGTGATGTGGTGCAAGTGTCGCTGGAAGAGTTTGCTGGTTGGCAGACGCTGAGTGCGGCTTCGGGCATGGAGGCACTGTGCCTAGCTACGACAGAAACAGTCGATGCCGTTTTGCTCGATATCTCGATGCCCGACATGGATGGATTTGAGCTATGCGAAGCCCTGCAAAATCATCCCAAAACCCAAAATCTGCCGGTGATTGTCTTAACCGCCAAGGTGTTGCCCAGCGACCAGCAGCGATTTGCCCAGTTGGATGTGGCGGGCGTGATCACCAAACCATTTGACCCAATGACAATTTGGCAACAGATTGGAGTCATTTTGGGTTGGCTGGCCTAGAAGCAGATGCAGTAGAGAACAGGATTCAATCTAGTGGGAATTGCTGTAATGTTTCGTCAGGGCTAGCTGAATTGCATGGAGCGTAGGGGATGCCAAGCATTGAAGTGATTGGGTTAGTCGTGGCTGGACTGTTGCTGGTCAGTGTGGTAGCCAGTAAGATCTCGAACCGCGTAGGGATTCCGGCGCTGCTTTTTTTCCTGGGCATCGGCTGGTTGGTGGGAAGCGTTGGAGAATTTGCTTTTGAAGATCCAGCAATTGCTAAATTCATTGGGGATTTTGCCCTGATCTTCATTCTGTTTGCCGGTGGCCTAGATACCGAGTGGAGTGCCATCCGCCCTGTTTTGGGCAAAGGGTTGAGCCTCTCGACGGTTGGTGTGCTAATCACCATGCTGATTGTGGGAACCTTTGCCTGGTTCATGCTGGGGTCGTTTAGTTCGTTTTTGATTGGCGTGAATGGCATTTCCTTTCCGCAGGGGCTGCTATTGGGAGCAATTGTTTCTTCTACCGATGCCGCTGCGGTTTTTTCGGTGCTCAGATCGAGTAATTTAGGGCTAAAAGGTAGCTTACAGCCACTGCTGGAATTGGAATCGGGCAGCAATGATCCAATGGCAGTGCTGTTAACCACAACGCTGATCAATCTGTTGACGGGTACGGATACCAGTTGGGAAACGATTGTTCTGTTGCTGGTGGTGCAGTGGGTGGTGGGTGTGGTGGTCGGCTATGGGGCTGGCTTGTTTTTGGTCTGGAGCATCAATCGCTTGAATTTGAGCGCACGCGGTTTATATCCAGTCGCGACTATCGCTCTGGTTTTGCTAACTTACAGTGTGGCGACTTTTTTGCGGGGCAACGGTTTTTTGGCGGTGTATGTGGCTGGTGTGGTGCAAGGCAATCGTCCGTTTACGTATGAAGAAACGATCAATGCATTTCACGATGGATTTGCTTGGCTGATGCAAATTGTCATGTTTTTGACGTTGGGCATGCTCTCGGTCCCGTTTCAAGCTGAACTGTCTGCGGTCGCCACTGTTGCGATTGTGATCAGCTTATTTCTAATGTTTGTAGCTCGTCCGCTGAGTGTGTTTATCAGCCTTGCCTGGACAACGATGCCGTTTAAGGAGAAATTATTTATTGCCTGGGTGGGATTGCGCGGCTCGGTACCAATCGTGCTGGCCACGTTTCCACTTGCCCTGGCGATGCCGCAAGCAGGAGAGATTTTTACAGTAGTCACGTTCATCGTGGTAACTTCGGTGCTGGTGCAAGGCTTTTCGCTCGCGCCGGTGGCCCGCTGGTTGAATGTAGGAGTCGAGGCGTGAGCAGAATGGCCACTATCGAATGTCTTCAAATTCCGGCAGCGTTCCCAATTTACGAATCGTTACTTTTACATCCATGCCAAGGTAATCTTGGGCATCACCAAACCAGAACCCCGATAGGGGAATCACCTGATTGGGATGGCGGGCAATCGCAACTCGAATCAGGTCAAAGCCAGCGGTGAGTCGGTTCGTGGGGTCATAGGAGCGCCAGCCGGCACCAGGTAGATACACCTGCAACCAGGCATGGGTCGCGCCGGAACCCGTCATGCCTACGGCTCCTCCATCCAGAGCGGGGTCATACAGGTAGCCACTGACAAAGCGACAGGCAAACCCCAACCGCCGCAGTGTCTCGATCATTAGCCAGGCATAGTCACGGCAGGTGCCGGACCGTAACCGCAGGGTTTCGCCTGGAGACTGGGTGCCTTCGGCCTCCCGCGCCTGATAGGTGAAATTGGTCCAGATTGTATCCATCATGCGTTGCAGCACATCCAGCGTATTGTCCTGATCGCCCGCTACAAAGCTCTTGGCCCAAGCTGCTAGGCTGCCATCCGGGTCTTCGGCATGGGGGCGCATAAACACGACTAGATCGGTCCATTCATCTGGAGTGTATTGCACCGGCACTTCCTCAGCGCGAGGATCGAGGGGAAAGGCGGCAATGGCCGGAATGCCAAAATGCTCGCCTCGGACGCGATAGGTGATGACCAACTCTTTGGCGGGTTGGCTAAATTCGATCAGGGCCACGTTATTCGAGAGGGTATCCATCAGCCAGCGGACGTTGGATGGAATATTGGTTTCCAGGCCATAGCTCAAGATTCGCCCGCCATAGCCAGAACTGGGCAAGAAAATGGCGCGATGCTCGCTAAACCGGACCGGATTGCGATAGCGATAGAGGGTGGTATGTTCCAGATCGTAGATAACGCTCATTGATCACGCTGCTTACAAATCATGCTTATGGGGTTCTAGTCAAAATTCATCCGCCACCGGAATTCGGCCTTGACGGGCCGCAGCAACCAGTTGGTCGTGATCCCGTTCAGTTTGATCGGCATAGGCTTGGGCAAATTTTACCAATGCATCGTCTAGGGCTTCGCTCGTACCCACATAGCCAGCCAGCATGGCCGCATCCCCCGAATCGGCATGAGCTAACGCCAGCGCCCAGCCACAAAGTTCGCAATAGTCGGGCAGAGAAGCAGGGCGAAACTTGCCGGGTTCCAGCTTGACGCCGCCCTTCATATCCCGCAATTGGCGAATGTAGTAGTGAATGCCCTGTAATGTGCCCCAGCCCAGAAAAATATCGGGTGCTCCCTGAATGAGCCGCTGTCCGACAACCACCCGCTGCCCTTGATGATCGTCCGGCAGTCGGTCGTCATGCTGCACCTGGGCATAGGGAGCCAATACCGAGGGCTGCGCCTCTTTAATTTGCAGAAATAGCGGATCATTGTGGTCTTTGCCCTCCAGATACACGACCCAGCAGCGCGTTCCCACACTGCCCACGCCCACCACTTTGCGAGCCACGTCCAAAATGCGATAGCGCGACAGCAAAAAGCGCCGCTCGGCGTTAAGAGAGTTCAGGTAATCCTGCATCAAGGGAGCAATCACCTCGGTAATGGGCCGTCCGTCCTGATCGGTTTCCATCCGCATCACCAGCGGCGGCGATTCGATAATGTGGTGGTGTTGATCGACCAGGTTGGTCATTTTTTCCAACACCTGGAGGTGGTTACGATTGCGCGCTTTTAGGAACAGCCGACTGGCCCGCCGACGCGACTCATCCGGTAACTTCTGGAGCAACTCGTCTTCCTTGATATAGGTATACCACAGCTCCAGATAGCCCATTTCGGCATATTCTTGCAAATGCTGTCGGTAAGACTGCACCACAGACCGCACTGCCGCCTCACACAGCACCCGATCTGCTCCTAAAAAGCGACCTGCTACCACCGCACTCGCCACCAGACGCTTCAGATCCCACTCCCAAGCGCCAGGATGGGTTTCGTCGAAATCGTTGATAGCAAACATCAGGTTGCGCTCAGCAGAGGCAAACACGCCAAAGTTCGACAGATGCATATCACCGCATGCCTGCACGATCAGACCGGTGGTGGGAGCTGGGGCAACGTCCCGAATCATAATGGCAGCAGAACCGCGCAGGAAGGCAAACGGAGACGTTAACATGCGGGCATAGCGAATTGGCACCAGATCCGGCAGGCGGGTTTGGGCTTGAGCTTCCAGAATAGCGACCGGGTCTTCGCGGTTGGCCGCAGGCGGGTAGATGCCATGCTCTGAGCGTTTCACGGTTTGGCGCAGTGCTTTTCCGGCAGCTAACCGTTCTGCCACCGACATTGGCCGAGGCGAATTTAGCGTGGCGATGTCATGATCTGGGGCTTGAATTGCAATCATTTAGCAGTCATTCAGATAAGTCATTCAACTTCATTAAAACTAAGATCAGGGTGTCGCCGCTCGAAGGGCGACAACACCTCCTTTAGGTTTCATATCTAATTATGTTGTTCTACTTAGCATTAGTTAGGTTATTTCGATATCGTTTTCACTCTGGCGATTAATTTCAGCCAAGCTCTGGCTCGACACTTCACGAAAAAACACCGGCGCATTCAGCAATCGTTTATAGGCGCGATAGCGCTCATACAGTTCCAGATCAGTGAAGAAAAACAGCGAGACGGCTTCCCATAGAAACACCCAACCGCCGATGAATACCCCCTCAGCCAAGAGCGAGGTTAACATGGTTTCTCCGAACCGATCGGGGAAGATTTGCCCTGCCCATAAAAACACAAACCCAAGCAGAACATAGCGCACTAAGCGGAACTGAGTTTTTTTCAGCTCTTTTCTGAGCAAATACATTTTGAAGGCAATACTGTTCCTGATCCCATGCCGTGCAGCCTGCTCTAGCGCCTCATTGCGGCTACCTGCAGGCATGAGAAACATCAACTCAATTGGATGACGCAGAGGAATTTCCTCGGAACTACCTTTTAAGTAAAGCTCCAGATCAGGATCGAGGGATCGTCGCTTAAAAGGAGCTGGATCCCACTCATCAAAGATATCGGCGTATTGATCCAACCCAATCTCGATGATGTAGCAATTGGTGACTGGGTCGAGTGTGTAAATCTCACTGAATATGCTATTGCTCTTCTTCATGAAAGTTTGGGTGTTGGTCAAACCGAGTTGATGCACCTGATCCACAAGTTTGATCGATGCTTTTTCCCGTGCTCTGCTCACGCACTAGTGACCGCCCGCCGTGCCGCCATCGCCGCCACCAGTAACGAGATGCCACTCAGCAACAGACTGATACCCACATACAAACCAATCAGCCAAAGAGAGCTATCAGGCCAGCGATTCAGCACCAGGATGCCCAAGATCAAAGTCACAATTCCGTTCAGCGCTACCAACCAAGACATGCGATGACCGGCCCGGTTTGTAAAGGCCATGATGATGGTAAAAATTCCTTCCACGATGAACAGAATGCCGAAAGCAAAGGTTAAGGCTACTACCGCCGCTCCCAAGTTGAACAGGATGTAAATACCGGCAATCACATAGGCAATGCCAACCAATAAATTCAGCCAAAAGCCTCTCAGTGGGCGAGATTGAAATGCCTCTACAATCATCACGGCACCGCTAATGATTGCGATCCAAGCCATGACAGAGGTAAAAAAGGCAGACGCGATCCCTGGTAGCAGAATCGCTATCACGCCGAGAATAATTAAACCAATGCTGAGGGCAATTACCCAGCCCGTTGCTTTTCTGATCTGAACTTCAGGTTGAAAATCAGTCGTCATAAATTCACCTCGTTATGTTTAGACAGTTCAACTATCAATCAACAACTATCAATCAACTGAATATGGGTTAAATCACTAGCGGCAACTGCAAAAAACTAGCTCAGCTATTCGCCCACGCTAGATTTTGCCAATAGCTGCTTCACAATTGCGGACTACTAGACCCGAAACGCAATGATCTTCGGCATTTATCTCTAGCACATCTCTCTATTAGATCTTTCTATTAGATCTCTCTAGTACATTTAATAGTACACCCCTGTATTCTATACGTATTTTCTTAAGTTAAAGAATACGTCAAGAACATGGATGAGCGAGCGAATTACACACAAAATTTCAACTTCCCGAGCTTTCACACGACTCAATTGACTGTGACTCGGTTGACCTTGAGTTGGGTCTAAACTACTACAAAACTACTACAGAGGTAAAGTTTACGCAACGTTACAGGTTATTTGATTGTTTACCTACGAGATCGGATAATGGTATCTTTTGCGGCAACATTTTTTTGATTGCTGATGAAACTACGGTTCTGTAGCTGCCCTATAATAGGGGCTTGAATAGTGGCTCGATTGTCAGGGGAAATGCCTTGGCACGTATCTGCTTAGTAGGTTTTTAGGCATCTACAGCAGGTGATCTGAGGCACGCAATTGAGGAGCAAAAAGCAACTCAAAATGGCAGCAGTAGCAGAAGATCTGAACCCAGAAACGATAAAGTGTTTAGACTAGAAAGCTGAAAAAATGCTGAGCAAATTTGAGCAAGCTCAAGTTTAACGCCTATTCTGACTAAAGCTCCAAATGGCTGCTATGGGTTTAATCTAATTAGGCATTAGCCAGGTAACAGTTGAACGGTTGTCCTCATCCAAAAGACGACCATCGCTTAGATGGCTACTAGATGGCTACGGCTTAGACTAGCAGGCAGCTATTTAGAGGCATGCAAAGGCATTCAGGTCGTGCCCCTGAATGCTTGGATTCAGAAGATTCATTAGTAATTACAGCCTTTTTCAGGCTAGTGAAGTACGAAAAACGGGGTGCAGGAGCAGTGCCCCTGCGTGGGGACGAAGCCCCCACACCTCCCATACCTCACATGAGTGAAAAACGCTGTATCTATCCATCATTTCATTCTTTCGAGAAACCACAATGTTTAAGCAAGTTGGTGTTTGGACTGGAATTACAGCCGCCGTGATCGGAGTTGCGTTGGCTCCTCAAGGCTATGCGCAAATCAATGAGCAGGAATTTCAAATGGGGCGTGCTCGAGAAGCTTGTAGAAACCAGGCAGAACAGCAGCGCCTCACGGTTAACCAAGTTGTTTCTACCATGCCCATCTCTGGCAGTGGCGGGCAAATGATTGGTTCCGATGTGATTCTGAATGTCAGGCGGGGCGGGAACACCTACGATGTTCGCTGCACCTATGACAATGCTTCTCGATCGGCAACCATTGCCAATTTACCCGACTCAAACGGTTCGGGTAATTCAACAACGGTGCCAACCGAGGGTTCGTTTGAAGGTCGAGGGCTAGCCAGCGGTTCGGTGTTTGGCAACGAGCGGGAAACTGATGCGATGCTAAGTTTTAACAGCACGAATAACTTCAGCTTTTCATTGGCTGTTCCCCCCGGAACCGGAGCGCAGGTGAACTACAGCGGGCGAATTCGCAGTACGCGCAGTACAGGGGCTAACAGCTTTGTGTTGCGAGGACAGGTGCAACGGTTTGCCTCTTCAGCCAATAACTTAGAGGTGATCAATGCTACTGGCAGCTGCGAAATTGAAGTGTTTGATGCACGGGTGATTTCTTCTACCTGCAATACAAGGGTGCGAGATAGTGCAACTCGCTTTGCCGGATTAAAGCAGTTCTAGTTGAGGCAGTTCTGATATTCAAGTTCTGATATTCGGGAGATCCGCATGACTAGTGACTCTGAAGCAGAGAGCAGGAATCGAGCCAAACGCTCCAAACTAGAAATGCTCGTGGGTGGTCTACTAGCGCTTTTGGGGCTGGTGGCTATTGCTCGCCCAACCTATGCAACGATTGCCTCAACGGTGGTGTTTGGCTGGATCTTTATGCTGGCGGGGCTGGATCTGCTAGTCTATGCAGTGCGATCGCCACGAGGTCAGTTGCTCTGGAGGCTACTGCTGGGGCTGCTTTGTCTGGGCGCGGGCATTTTGGTGTTGTCTAACGTGTTTAAAAGCGCACTTGCACTGACGCTGCTGCTAGGAATTACGACTTTCCTGATCGGAGTCGTGCAGGTAATTCTCGCCTTCTGGATTCGTCCGGCTACCCGTTGGACTTGGGTACTGCTTAGCGGACTGCTGGGAATTATGGTTGGCATTTTCATCTGGTCCGCTTGGCCGCTACGGGCCGATTGGATTATCGGGTTTTGGATCGGGGTGAGTTTTATCGGCCAAGGCATTTGGATGATGGGGCTTGCCGTCCCGCATCGGTAGGTTCTGGCTAAGTCCTGAATAAACAACGTCATAAACTAGCACCTTCTGCCAGCTACCAGTTGAGCTGCCGTGCCGCAATCGCATTCATTTCAAAACCAACTGGAGAATTCAAACCAGGTTTCTAGTTGATATTCTCCTGATTATCGTATGGTATTTGGCTAAGCAATTCACTCGTCACAGCACTCTACAGTAACTCTGCTTTGTATCCCAACTCGGTGCATAGCCACCCATCCATTTATCTACTCATCTACTCATCCACCCAACTCAGTACGGTTGTACAGAATTTGCAACAGCCGGGAGCCAGGTTCATTCAACGCATCGCGGGTAATCGTTGCCACTTCGCCAGCTACACTCACTTTGTACTCAGCTACCACATCACCGAACGAGTTGCGCTGAATTGCCACGAGCTGACCGGGCGTTACTTTGTCCCGCAGATCGACCAGCATTTCCAGGTAGCCGCCAGTCGTGGCCCGAATTGTTTCAAAGGCATTGCCAAAGAAAGTACCTGCTTCTTTCGAGGTGCGGCCCAACGGTCCCGACATCACCTGGTAATGTTTCAGCACATTCAGGCTGCCTTCAACAGCCATCGCAATCTTGTTTCGATCAAACCTACGGGGACCGCCAATCTCAACAGTCAGAACCGGGATGCCCGCCTGCACAAAGGCCATTTCCAGCGAACCGCCCTCGCCTGGATCATCCTTGATCTGTTCGGCTGGGAATAGTTCAGCCAGTTGTCGGATTTCTGGTCGGCGGAGGTCAGCAAAGATAAACATCGTGAAATCACCGCCTGTGGAGGCTGTGTGGTAATCCAGCGCGATATCAACATTCGGTTTGAACAGTCGATTCCAGAGCAGACCCGCATGGCGAGTGGGAGTATCATCGCCCGTCTCATTGCCTGGCCAGACACGATTCAGGTCGATCAGGGAGCCACCTTTTTGAGCCACCGGCCACTGGCGCTGCGTGTACTCCTTAGCGGGGCGAGCAAGGTCATAGACCGCCATCACTGTGCCGGTCATTTGGGTCGGATCAAGAGCGGCCATGACCTGCTGTGCCGCTTTGACTGGGCTTAACTCATCACCATGCACACCTGCCGTTAGCGCGATGCGTTTACCAGCTCGTATCCCTTTGGCAACCATGACCGGCACATACCAGTGCTGGCCTGTGCCCATCTGCACGCCCTGAAAGAAGAAGCGATGCTGACCGGGTTCAAGGTCGTTGACATTTAACCAACTGATCACCGGCACTTTCTGGATGATATCGCCCGTGTAGACCGTCTGCGGCAGCTGTGTTTCCGGCTGAATCAGAGTTGTCATGATTGCCTGCCTCTTACACCAACGGTTGATGCGTGTTTAGATTAAAGCGATAGCCGTGGGGCAAAATATGCAGCTTAACGTCACACAGGGCAATCGGCTCATCTTTGAGCAAGCCTTCTAGGTTGTTGTGAGTGGCGGTGGTTTCATCCACAACAGTGATGCTGCCCCGGCCCACGACGGTAAACTCGTCGCCGTTGACAATAATCGCCGTGTCTTCATCAATGCCCAAACCCAACACAGCAGGTTGCAGCACCAGAGCGGCCAGCAGACGACCGAGGCGGCCTCGTTGGGCAAAGTGCTGATCGATCACAACGCCAGGTAAAAAGCCCATTCCAGGCCCCATGCTGACCGCATCGACGCTGGGATTCGAGACCGACGCGCCGCCGACAATCATCTCATCAGGCATCATGGCTGCCCCTGCACTCGTTCCACCAATCACGACGCCTTCCTCGTGCCGTCTGTGAATCGCCTGATCCAGTGGCGTGCCGCGAATAAAGTCTACAATGCGGGACTGATCGCCCCCAGTAAAGAAGATGCCGGTCGCCTGTTCGATGATGCGGAGTGAGTCTTCGCGTCTGGAGTCTTCCCGGTCTTCAGTGTGTACGGCCTCGACAGAATCAGCCCCCAACCGCTTAAAAATACGAATATAGTCATCTCCGACTTCTTCGGGCATGCTGGTGGCTGCCGTCATCACCGCAATCCGAGCCTGCAATCCGCCTGCTAAGCGCAGAAACTCTCGCAGAACGATGCACTCACCGTCCCTATCTTCAGCGCCGCCAATGATGACCAAAGGCCCCCGCGCCGTATCAGTACCCATAATTGTTGCTCCTAGTGATTTTCTACCTTCGCTAGTTTATGGACTGTTCATAGTAGCGAAACTGGTTGAGCAGTGCTTCAGCTTGAACGTGATGCTCGCAGTCCAGCAACAATTCTTCTAATACTTGTTTGGTGAATGTTACTAGATTTCGAGCAGAGGCATAATCGCGTTCACAAAGACTTTGTAGCGCTTGATTTAAAGCATGGGACGCCGCTTCAATCCGCTCAATTTGAAATGAATCATTCCTAAACCAGTCATCGCTATGCATGACGAAGCATAAGTATTAAAAGGATTTAGCTTTCAGCCTAAATCAAAAACATATGAAACTGATAAGACCTGTTTTGCGCAGCGTCTGCACTGCCTCACTGACTTTCGATTCACCGGCCTTTCGATTCACCTACTTTCTGGCCATCGCGGAATCAGCCATGGGCTGGTATGTCTGGGGCTGCCCCAGTTCCTGCCTTAGCTCGGCCAGCAGTTGCGAAAACCGATCGGCAACTCGCGCTTGTTGGCTGAGTCTAGTTTCCAACAGACGTTCAATTGCTCGTGCAATATCTGAAGCTTTGCTACAGCCAAACGTTCCCAAACCACCGGCCAGCTTGTGAGCCTCGGTGTGGGCGACCTTTTGTTGCTGCAAATTACAACCGTCGGCATGGAACAGCAAGGCTGTCGCTTCTAGTACAGCAAGCCGCTGCTCTAGCGAGCCGTAGAACCGTTCGGCAATCTGCTGAATCGCTGTTTTTCCGCGCTGCTGCCTCATCTCTGAAGGAAAATTGATTTCGGCCAAGGATGGCGTCTCCCGCTGATTTTCCCTGGGACTGGTTGTAGCATGACCCAATTCAGATTTCTCTTCGGTCTTTTCTTCGGGTACAGGTGCCGTTTTTAACCGATATCCTAAGCCATACACAGTTTCGATTAGATCCGCCGTCATTCCCGCCGACTTCAATCGCTGACGCAAATCCTTGATCAAATTAGTGACAGCCCCTTCTACCGGAGTTTCCTCCATGGGCCACATGTGATCGATGATGGCGCTGCGGCTGAGAATCCGTTGAGGGTGACGCAGAAACAGCTCCAGCAGGCTGTATTCCTTGGGGCGCAGAGAGATGATCTGCTGATTGAAAGTCACCTGGGCCAGGGCTGGATCAAGGCAAAGCGGTCCCCAAGATAGAACCGGAGACGGTGGAGCCATGCCACTGCGCCGCAGCAGCGCCCGCACTCTAGCCAAAAGCTGAGACGATTCACAGGACTTGGCTAAATAGTCATCTGCACCTGCATCTAGTCCAGTCACCACATCATCATTCGAATCTTTTGTAGTCAGGATCAAGATTGGTGTTTGGCAGCCTTGCGCCCGGAGTCGGCGACAGACTTCGATGCCGTTCAAGGTTGGCAGCAATACATCCAAAAGAATCAGATCATAATTCCAGCGAGTAGCCAACTCCAACCCCACCGAGCCATCTGTGACAGTATCCACCGCGTAACGATGAGCTGAAAGGGTGGCTGAAAGCACTTGACCGGTGTATTCGTCATCTTCTACTAAAAGAATTTTCATTACGCACCTTCCTCGGTAAACCTAGCCCAATTTGCCAACTGCGTCTGTGCAGGATTACCACTGGGTTAGCAATCATGCTTGTTGTTATGGTTCTCAATCTATTGGCTTTTTACTTGTCGTTTACTTTTATTTCGTTTACAAAGTCGTTTACAAAGACATTGAAGGTAGGACTGTAGTGTATCTCCAGTGTATCTTCCCTATGAATTAGACCATACGCAAACGTTAAGCCCTACTTTAAGTGACGAGTGAAAGGAGGATAAAAAGCGATCTTTCTCAAAAAGACCCCAGCCTAATGTCAGGTTTGTCTAAGATCTCAGTTCTTAAGATTTCATCTTTAAGATCTTTATCTCAGAAGCTGTTTGAAAAGCCCCTTACATCCCCCATTCTGGAAGACCCCAACTGTCGCTGTTCAGAACTCCCCACTAGTGAGGGATTCTAGCTCTGTGGGCATTCCAGGGAAGGAAGCTACCGTGTACACAGATCTCGATGGTGCTCCGCACCGCCCGGAGGGCGATCGCGAATCAATGCAAGGGGTGATCCCCCTTTTCTGAGATGCCCGCAGGGCTATAATTCCCCTTGATAAGGGGGACCTCAATCCCGGTTTGGTATGGGCTGCGCCCAGGCTTCGCCTCCGGTTCCCCCCTTTGGGTTAGGGGGGTTAGGGGGGTTAGGGGGGATCTTCGACTTGTGTGGACACCATAGGGAAAGGAAGTAGGGCCAGAACAAAACCCTTTCCAAACAGCTTTTTAAGGATATGAGGACTATAACCAAGCCAGCAGAACATCTAGCAGCCTCATTATATGGCATCGCTGTGAAAGGGCAATACCCAGATGTGTTAAACAATACAAACGTCTTATCCAAATCACCCACGCGGCTCTGCTCAGGGGAGAGACAGCGGCCCTGCCCCCAATTTGACTAACCGCTGAAGTTGCCGGCTTTCCAGTTCTAGAATCCGGCGGGCAAAATTTGGATCTTGTTCCAGCAGATCGTCAACGGCATCTATGGATAGAGCTAGGATGCGGGTGTTGGGGCTATCAGCCAGAATCGTATTTTCAGAGGTACTGTGGGTCAGAACCTCCAGCTCATCCAAGATCTGCCCCGGCTGGAGGCGTTCGATACGCACCCCATCGGTTAACTGGTAGCGAATCTTGGCCTCCCCTTCGATCAGCAGCAGCAATTCCCGGCAGGTATCGCCTGCTTCGGTGATCAGATCATTCGTGGCATAGGTCCGCACCTCGGCCCGTTCGCCTAGCGCTATCAGGGTGTAGGGTTGGATTGGATCAAAGAAATTACTGTTGGACAGGTAAACCAGTTTTTCCAAGCTGGGAAAGGCGGTAAGCGGCGGTGAAGACGGCAAGGCCAGCAATTGCTCTGCGGTGGATTGCACCAGCGGCGAATCGGGCATTTGACTCAGGTTCCGAGCAATTGTCTGGGCGCGTTCTGGATCGAGTTGGGCGATTAGGTAAAGGGCCGCCGCCTGCGCTACGGGATTATAGTGTTGCAGCAGGTGTTCTAGGTGGCTCAGGGTTTCTGAGGTCGAGGGTTCGACAGACAGCGGTGGAGCCGCCGGTTGGGACAACAGCTCCAGGACCTGGGGTGCTAGCTGGTCTGGCCAGGGTTCGCGCTGGATTGATGTGGCTACCCGTTGGGGCGAACGCTGGTGTAAGGACTGCGCTAGAGCAACGGTCTGGGCATCATTGGGAAGCGTCGCCAGAATATCCAGCACCGATTGCACAATCAGCTCCTGCTTACGCTGAGCGGCTTTTTGCAGCAGGGTTACGGGTGGATGCGCCTGCAAAGCCGGATGAGCCAGTGCCTGCTCACAAGCCAGCCATTCGTCGAGCTGAGCCAATAGCCGTTCGGCCTTTTGGAAATTACCCGTCTCGCCGGGAAGTCCACTCAAGATCCACGCTTCTTCTTGAGGGGTAATTGAGTACTCGCGCCGCAAGGCTCGCACTGTGGTGGAATCCTGGGGTGAGGGTTCAAATTCAGTCAGGCCGGCCTGTTGCTGCAATCGCATTAACCGCTCTAGCGATTTCTGGTAGCCGCTCAAGCGAATCTGATTTTCCAGAGACCGCTGCCGGTTGGGATCGAGCAGTTGCGGATCTTCGATCCCCAGCTCCTCCAGCACTTCGCGATGTTCATCGTCAGAAATATCTAGCTCTTGTCGCATTTGCTGCAACACTTCCAGGCTGCTGGAATAGCTGACGTAGCCTTCTTCTAATGCTTCGCGCAGCACACCTTTGTAGGCTTCGTGCCGTTTCTGGCGTGTAAAGTCGGGCAGCACCTTGGCCAGCACATAGACCTCATTGGCATCTAGGTCATCCAGTGACCGACCTTCTAGATACTGGGACAGATCGAGCTGCAAGCGCCCTAGCTGTTTACGGAAGCGGTTAGCCAGGTTTTCCCGCGCATAGAGATCGGGCTGGCGTCGCCAGCTTTTTTGTAACCAGAGGGTGCTGAGGAACAAAACGCTGACATCGAATCCGTACTGCACCCAGGCAGGCGTCAGTTGCAGCAGTGGACGACCGGCGAAAAAGAAAAAGAAATTAAAAATACCAAAGGTGCAAACAACAAAGATGCGATGGCGAATCAGATCGGGATTGAGATTAGGACGCCGCTGCCGACTATAGGACTTGAGCTGCGTTTCCACCCAACGGCCAACTCCATAGCCCACCAGCGTAAATCCCCCCAACACCAGTGGTACTGCAACTAATTTAGGAATGTTGATCGGCTGTCCGGCGATATACAGCCCCGGACTCATCAAAGCGGCGAGCTGATTGGGGTCGCGATTCCAGACGCCGGAAAAGTAATAGTCCCAGTTGCCAGCATAGAGATAGTAGTACAGAAAATAGCCAATTACCAGGCCGACGTAACCATAGCGAATTACCGATTCCTCAGGTCGATTCAGGCCATCCCAGTAGGTACGCTCGGAGTCGATATCAAAGCAGGGACTCTGGCAGGCAACACAGGCGCTTTGCTCATTGCCATCGGGCAATACAGTGCGGCACATGGATTGGGTAATGCGCTGATCGCTCATGTGGGCCTTGCTACCTAACAGCCCCCTGGGTTCGCTGAAAATGGTTTGCACCGGAGCCATCGGGCAGAAGTATTGACACCAGGATTTGCCGCCATAGAAGTACCCCACCGCAATCGCAACGGCAATTGTAAATAGCAGCCACAGACCCAGCACCAGCCGATCGGCATTGAAAAACAGGATGCGCCCGCACAGTCCGACAAACAACCAGCCAAATTGTACATAGGCGTAATTGCGGCCCAACCAGGAATCAGGCTTTACCTTAGCCAACTCATAGCGCACCTTGCCGTTGGCGCTTTCTCGCTTGAATTGACGCTGCCAGCCCAGCGCACGGGGAATTTGAGACAAAAACGACAAAGGACAAATCCGCCGCCATAGTTCATGCCCAAACACCAGCAGAATCAAGATACCAGAGGGCACAATCGCGCCCCAAAATAAGGTGGCTCCGATCGGGTAGGGCTGCTCCTCGACACATTGGCCCTGCACCGGCACACACTCACCAGTCAGCCGCAGCGGGCTCCAGGGATGCTCGGGTGCGGTGAGGGCAGCGGTCCAGGGGTCATAGAACAACGAGGCAATCACCAGCAGCCATCCAACCGTCAGGATCCAGCGAATCCAATGCATTTGGCGTTCTGGCACTTGTGCAAACATAACAGCTCACCACATGCCTCGAACGGTTTGATTCGTGAAGCGCAGCACGCCTGATGTCTGTTCCGTTTGGTAGAAAATCGTCAACTGGCCTTGATCATCGAGTTCATAGCGCTGTGCGCCTTGCAGAGCGGTTAAATACCGGGTTTCCTGGTCCATGATTGACTGTTCACAGGCTTTGAACGTGGAGGCTAGCGGGCCAACCTGCAACTGGTTTCCTTCAGTGTTGAAGCTGCCTGTAAACCGATTGCAGCCGCCCGATCCGGAAATCCGATCGCCAGCAAACTCGACGGTGAGTTCACCAGCCGGAACCATTGGAGTGGGAGTTGGATCCTCGGTCATGTTGGCCAGCCGCCAGTTTCCGGCGAGAGCAGTGGATTGAGCCATCAGCAGGGGAGGTTGTTCCAATACAGGTAGGGCGCTTGCCATGTTTGCCACAGAAATTCCGCTTAGCCCAACTATCAAAGCCAGGATCGGACGGGTCAAATGCTGACTGAAGCGGCAATGGAATAAAGGGCTATCGTTCATGGTGTGTATTAGTATTTCTTCAGTTAGTGTTACTCAGGTTAACTTGCTGACTTTACTCCCAGTGATCAATTTACAGGAGCCGAGCATCAGCGTTGTGTTTTTCCTTAATTAATTCAGAATTGCTCTAATCCTAAAAACCGAGTCGAGCTGTCGGAAGTGGCCGTATTGCAGTTGCTTGAGATCACCCGCGCGTCGAATACTTCAATTTGGCAGGTGCCGGTTGTGGTATTGAGCACGCGCAGATTGCCGGACGAGTTGAAACTCCGCACCCGTGTCCGCAGAGTAAAGCTGTTAGCAGAGTCATCAGACCGGCGCATGATTACGCCGCGATACTGGACTCTTGCTCCTGTAGGAGCTGGTTCTGCCAATTCCAGACCAAAGTTATCGCCCTCAATCGTCAGAGCGACGTTGGCAGTACGGCCTCTGGTAAAGGTAGCCCCATGAGCCACACCACGCCCTTGAAAGGTGCCGGATGCCGGACGGGACGCGGTCGTGCCTGAGCCACTTCCTGTCGATGGGATGCTGGCAATGGTGGCGGTTCTGGTGGCGTTGTCGAAGCTGCAGCGAACATCGTAGGTTTCCCCACCGCGACTCACGTTCAAAATCACCTCGGAGCCGATCATCCGCCCACCGCTGCCGGTCACTGGGATGGTGGAAACGACATTGTTGACAGTGAGTAACTGTTGCTGAGCTTGAGTGGCACAGGCTTCACGAGCACGCCCCATCTGAAATTCTTCGCTGCTAATTTGAGCCGTGGCATGGGGTGAAGCTAGGCTCCCTGCGCCGATCAAGGCCGCCAATCCAAGCGAAAGTTGAATTTGCTTTAACATACTTTGAACATCCTCTGCAATAACTTTGAAATAAATGCAGATTTGCACCTCTGATTGCCTTCAAAATCATCTCAGCTATGACTGTCTTAAGCCTAATTTTGTTCCGCCACTGACAACGCTGCAATTATACAATTCGTTTCCAATAACGCCCACCAGAACAGGTGACAGAATCAAGCCGACCATGTCTCTCGAAAATCAGCGTATAGGGTGAGGCCACCGTCAATGAATAGGGTTTGTCCCGTGATGTAGGCGGCTTCATCTGAGGCTAAGAACGCGGTTGCGGCTGCCATCTCCTCTGATGTTCCAGGCCGTCCTATCGGAATGTGGCTTTCCACTACGGCTCGCTGCTCTGGATCGTCTGTCCAAGCTTCGTTAATTGGGGTGATGGTGGCCCCAGGGGCGATTGCATTGACCCGAATTCCCTGATTGGCATACTCCAAGGCTAGGGTTTTCGTCAGGTTTTCCATGCCGCCCTTGCTGATGGAATAGCTGAGGTATCTCGGACGAGGAATGACTTCGTGAACGCTGGAAACATTGATGATTACACCCGAGCGCTGTTGGGCGAGAAACTGCTTGATCGTTTCACGAGCGCAGATAAACGCCCCCCGTAAATTGACGGAGAGTACCCAGTCAAATTCATCGGTCGGGACTTCGTGGGAAGGATGTTCGGTTTGAACGCCGGCATTGTTGATCAGAATATCCAGGCTGCCAAATTGCTCGGTTACACGGTGCATGATTCGGAGAATATCTTCTTCTTTGGAGACATCCCCTTGCACTAACAGGGTTTGTATATTGCCATATCCGGCTTCACTAGCCCGCTGTAGCGCCGTTGTCTCGGTTTCCTTAGCGGCTTCTGGTTTGCTGCGGTAGTTAATCGCAATGTTGCAGCCTTCTTGAGCCAGACGAATGGCGATCGCCTGGCCGATGCCAGAGCTAGCTCCGGTAATCAACGCATTTTTCCCAGCTAATCCTTTCATGCTGATTGTTCTCCAAAATGCCACTCCTCATTTAAGCGGAGCTGACGCTCCATCGCATCCAACTCATGATTGATCAGAAATGAGCCTGCCTCAATGTCACTGTGTCTCAATGTCACTTTTGTTTGCTGAAATTTACTGCAACTCAATCTTGCTCAGCCAAGAATGAGCAAGTTGGTAGCCCAGCCGTATGAGTCTCCATCCGAAACAAATCACCCGCTAAGAAGCCCTGCTGAATTTCTTTCTGGCTCAGCCCTACCGATGCGGTGGTGATGTACAAATGGCTCAGATCTGGCCCGCCAAAGGTGACGCTAGTTGGCCGCTGCACCGGCATCGCGATTCGAAACTTTTCCTGGCCGCTGGAGTCAAAGCAAGCGACCTGCCAGCCATTCCACAGAGCCGACCACAGGTTTCCCTCCCGGTCAATCGTCAAGCCATCGGGTTCTATCTCTTCTTGGCTCAGGTCTACCAAAACGCGGCGGTTGCCAATAGTCCCGGTTTCAGCATCAAAATCATAGGCGTAGATGGTTTTGGCTGGTGCTGAGTCGGTCAGGTAAAAGGTGGTTCCGTCTGGACTCCAGCCCAACCCATTCGAAATGGTCAGCCCGGTTTCCATCACCCGAAACGACCCATCGGGGTCATAGCGATAGAGGGCGGCCTGCCCGGTTGCCTGACTCACCGACCCGATCCAAAACCGCCCCTGGGCATCGCATTTACCGTCGTTGAATCGTGTGTCGGGATGGGGAAACTCAACCGTGTACAGCGTGGTAACTTCGCCGGTTGACAGATCCAGCAAGGCAAGGCGATTTTGCAGGGCGATCAGCAGACGATTGCGGCCCGCCAAAACAAGAGCGCTGACTACATCACCCGTATCAAAATAACGGTCTTGTCCGCTGGCAGGGTCAAACTGGTGCACTCGGTGATTGTAGGCATCGACCCAGAACAACTGCTGACCATCGGCATCCCAGACCGGACACTCGCCCAAGCGGGCACGGGCAACCAGCACAGCTTTGACAGATTGACTCATGACATTAAGCCCATGACATTAAACTCGATATCTTGCCACTTCTCCAGGAGACATGGTATCCAGCACGATTTCTGGTGTCACGTAGCCCAGCGCTTGAATCAGGCGAGCCACGCAGCCCGTCCATCCGGTTTGATGGCTAGCACCAATTCCGGCTCCGCTATCACCATGGAAATATTCATAGAACAGAATCAGATCGCGCCAGTGGGGATCGGTCTGAAACTTCTCAGCTCCGCCATACACCGGACGCCGGCCCGATTCATCCTTGAGAAAAATACTCACCAACCGTTCAGTGATGCAGCGAGTCACCTCGTACAGCGACATATACTTACCAGACCCAGTGGGATACTCAACCGTGAAGGAATCGCCGTAGTAGGTATAGAGTTGCAGCAATGATCGCAGCAGCAGCAGATTGACCGGCATCCAGATCGGGCCGCGCCAGTTGGAGTTGCCGCCGAACATCCCCGACGTAGAATCGCCGGGAACATACCCCACCTTATACTCCTGTCCACCGTAATGGAAGCGGTAGGGATGCTCTAGGTGATAGCGCGACAGAGAACGAATGCCGTAATCGCTGAGGAATTCGGATTCATCCAGCATTCTGGAAAGCACACGGCGCAGCTTCGCTTCGTTCAAGATCGACAGCATCAGGCGGCCTCGCTCACCTGGCTGACTGGGCAGATGGATGTTGTGGGTCAGCTCAGGATGCTGCATGATAAACTTCTGGGCTACTTCTCTAAAATTGGGCAGTTTCGCAAAGGCTTCTCGCGGAAACACTGAAACGGCCATGAGCGACAATAACCCCACCAACGAGCGCACTTTTAAGCGAGTGGAGTGGCCATCTGGAAAGTGGAGCACATCGTAAAAGAAGCCATCTTCTTCATCCCACAATTCATCGTGGTGTTCTCCAATCCGGTCCATTGCACCCGCGATCCACATGGTGTGTTCAAAGAACTTGATCGCAAAGTCTTCGTAGAGCGGATCGTGCAGGGCCAGCTCGATCGCAATCTGGAACATCCGTTGGCTAAAGAACACCATCCAGGCTGTACCGTCTGCCTGATCCAGATAGCCGCCCGTCGGCAGCGGCGAACTGCGGTCAAACACACCGATGTTATCTAGCCCCAGAAATCCACCCTGGAACAGATTGTTGCCGCCTTCATCTTTGCGGTTTACCCACCAGGTGAAGTTGATCAACAGCTTAGAAAAGGCGTATTTGAGGAACTCAATATCACCCTCGCCCTTATTGACCTCCCGATCGCGCGTGTAGATTTCCCAAGTAGCAAAGGCATGCACCGGCGGGTTGACATCGCCAAAGTTCCATTCATAGGCTGGGATTTGGCCGTTGGGATGCAGATAGTCTTCCCGCAGCATCAGCATGAGCTGATGTTTCGCAAAGGCTGGATCGATCAGGCTGATCGGAATCACATGAAAGGCCAGATCCCACGCCGCGTACCAGGGATATTCCCACTTGTCAGGCATCGAAATAATGTCGTCGTTATGCATATGGAACCAATCGCTGTTCCGCACATACTTGCGCTGAGAGGAGGGCGTCCAGGGAGTAATGCCGCGTTCCCGTAGCCATTGATCCAAGTCGTAGTAGAAGTATTGTTTCGTCCACATCATTCCGGCCAACGCTTGCCGCATGACGTTGGTGCGATCCGGATCGGTCAGAACCACTGGTGGAATCACGGTCTCATAGAATTCATCGGCTTCCTTCAGCCGCGCTGCAAAGGTTTGATCAAAGCCGATGCCGAAGGGATCTCCCATTTGAGTGGGTTCATACTTAGTGAGGCGCAAGCGGATCACCTGGGTTTCTCCGGGTCCGATGGTCAGCTCGTAATGGGGAGCAACCTTGGTGCCGGCACCGTGGGGATTGACGGCATCCAGCTGCCCTTGGACTACGTAATTGTTGATACCATCTTTGGTGTAGAGATTGGCGTTGGCTGTACCAAAAATCCGCTGATTGTTCGTTTCATTCTCTGTAAACAGCAGCGGCACAAGACTATCACAATAGAAATAATAGTCTTTTATATAATGATCCAATAACGTATCGTTTATATGGGCATATACGGCACTGTTGCCCATTCCCTCAACCTTGGTCAATACCGGTTTGGCTCCGCCATCGGTCCAAGACCAGGTATTGCGAAACCAGAGCGTCGGCAGCACATGAATCGGGGCCGCTTCTGGACCGCGGTTGACAATGCTGATTTTGATCAACACATCTTCGGCGTCGGCTTTGGCGTATTCGACGAACACATCAAAGTAGCGATCCTCATCAAAGATACCCGTGTCCAACAGCTCGTACTCCAACTCATAGCGGCTGCGGTTGCGGTTCGTTTCTACCAGATCTTGGTAAGGAAACTCATTCTGAGGGTATTTGTAGAGATACTTCATGTACGAGTGAGTAGGCGTACTGTCCAGGTAGAAGTAGTATTCCTTGACATCTTCCCCGTGGTTGCCTTCGCTGTTGGTCAACCCAAACAGTCGTTCTTTCAAAATCGGATCGTTGCCGTTCCAGAGCGCTAGCGCAAAGCAGAGCAGGTTATGATTGTCGGTGATGCCACCCAGTCCATCTTCGCCCCAGCGGTAGGCGCGTGATCGGGCATGGTCATGCGGAAAGTAGTTCCAGGCATTGCCATCTGTACTGTAATCCTCGCGCACCGTACCCCACTGGCGTTCACTCAGGTAGGGTCCCCATTTGTACCAATCAACCTGACCACAATGGGTTTGCTCTAGCCGCTGCTGCTCTGTGCTCATGGATGGCTCCTAAATCCAGAAATATGTAAATGAATCAGAATAGAAACAAGACTCAATCGGTCAGATTGGGCTGCAATTAAAAGACTTAAGTCATACTCGATCTCGTGTTGCGTCATTCGACAACTGGTTCCGAATGGCCCAGGGGATCATCAGCATCCAACCGCCCGCCAGTATGAAGCTAATTCCAGTAAAAACCCCTAATAACCAAAAGGCGTTAGAGGGCCAGCGATATAAGATCAAGATTCCGAGCACAACCGCAACTATTCCGCTCAGAAGCATCCAACCCCAATTTGGAGCCGGACGCATGGATAGGGCCGCAATCACCTCGACGATTCCCTGGATCAAGATTGCCCATCCCAACGCTAAGGTTAGGGTGAGTTGTGCTCCAAAGATGTTGCTCAGTAACAAAATCCCAGTCACGATGTAAAGAATGCCAACCAGAAGCCGCAGCCAAAAGCCTCGCTGCTGGCGAGATTGCAGTGCATAGACCACTCGCACCAACCCAGCTAGCAAGAAAAACCAGGAGAGCAGACGAGCAACGGCAAGGGTGGCAATAAAGGGTTCGATGATTGCGGCGATTCCCAACAAAATCATCAAAATCCCCAGACCCATCATCCAACTCAAGCTTCGCCTGACCTGATTCACAATTCTAGTTTGCATCGCCAGTGCTCCAGTTCTCTCACGGCTACTCTCAAGGCTATATTAGGCTAACTGCTGTTGTTGGACAAAATTAATACGATTAGAGTTAGAGCCGAGTTAGAGCCAATCGCTTAATACACAAAGCGATCTATCCCCCACCTACAGCCTAACCATATCCAGAAAATATCGGCCTCTGTCACTACTCTGGGTGGCAATCCTGATGCGATAGGTCCCCGGACTCAAGGTAGTAGTAATGGCATCGATTTGAGTGGGATTCACGGTAACGCTGTTTACCCGTCTCAGATTACGGTCATTCAAGAGATCCACAACCATGCGCCTATTACCAGAGCGAGGGTTAGAGAACTGATTGCCTACATAGATCCGCAGCCGATTGCGGCTAGACAAAGTGAACCGAAAAACATCCGGAAAATCGCGCCTAACGCTGCCAGAAGAGCTGAAAACTTGGCTAAATTCCCCAATTTCTAGCCGAGAGCGAGTTCCAAAACTGGATAATCTTGATGATTCCGTTACAGCCTGAGCCAATGGTCGATTACCCTTCGTCAAAAGAGCCGAGCTTGACTGTAAGTTCCCCTGCAGCGCCTCAATCATTTCGTTTTGATCTCTTACTCTTAACTAATTAAAAACGAGAAACCTCAATTGGTTGTTGATGAACTGATACCGTCAACTGAAATTAGCCAACTAACTAACAGTATCCAACTAATATTGACTAACTGATATCAGTGTGATGTCAAGTGCTATACCAATAAAAACTCAATCGATACAATAAATAGTTCATCCAAAGACAAAACAAAACATAGAGTTATATCAATAAGAAAGGGAGGCCATGACTATGGTGTAGCCCCCCTCAAGGGGAGTAGATGTTAGTTTATTCGAGCACTCTGAGCATGATGAGAGTTAGTAGATGCTACTGAGACTTGTTCGCCCCTCAGCTTAGAGCAACAAAATATGAAACTCATATGAACCTATCTAAACAGTTTGCCTGTACGCATGTTCATATTTGAATCATACCCATCGACCTCTCTATACCTCTGCCCCAAAGTCTTCCCGCAACTTAGCTTCCTGCTCAGCAGACAGGTTGGATTGGATCAGTTCACCGCGTTCCTCAGGGGCGAATGCTGCTTCCACTTTATCGAGCGTTACCTGTCCAGTCAGCAGAAATAGGGCAGACGTACCCTCGGTGACTTTGCTTTGCAGATCCTTGATGAAATCATCGTTGATGCCATAGTCGGTAAACCGACCGGCAACAGCTCCGGCTGTGGCTCCCACGATTGCTCCCAGCAACGGCACAAAAAAGATCAGACCAAATAACATGCCCCAGAAGGCACCACCCAGCGCTCCTGCTCCCACTGTGCTCATGGCCTGATAGGTTTTAGGCCGCTTACGCCCCTGAGGCCAACTGACAATTGCCGCGTCGAGCACCTGGATTAGCTGCTGTTTTTGCAAGCTTTCTAGTTTTGTCAAAGCTTTGTCTGCACCATCAACCGTGTTGAATTTCCAGACTGTTAAGGTTGACATAATTTCCTCCTTAATCTTGTCTTAAGCAAATATAGAGAACATTACAGCTTCGCACATTCTATACGAGAAACGTGCTTTTGGTAGTGCTGAGACAAACACTTGTGACGAGCTATAGAAATCACTGATCGGGGCGCTAAGAGTACCTCATTAATTGCGAAATGACAAGCCTGTCCGACAGCTATAGTATTTACCAGAAGAGATGTTGTGAGCGCGCTTCGTGCGTCCACAACAATATCATCCTAACTGTCGTGGCGACGGCTATATATAACAGTGCCGTTCAATCCAACAAAGCTGGAGATGAAGCATCAGCGAAAGAGAGATGAAATAGTTTCTTCACAAGCAAATTACAAGGTATTATATAGATTTAGAATAGATCTATTCTAAATCTAGAATAGATCTAGAACAGATTCAGAGTTTGATCCAGAATTCTACCTTGAACCCTGAACTGGTCATCTGTGCGGCTGGTTTACTTTTACTAATTGACAGGTTTTGCCATCTCTCGCAGGGTAGTATCGATACCATAAGAACGGTTGATTACCTCAGTTGAGGTCAGAAATGGAATGATAATGCGGTTTTCAGCAATGGCAATGGGAGCATTGAGTACAATGCGCTCGCCGAGTCGAACCGGAGTTAGGGCTTGGGCGGCTCCATCAACATCCAACACAGCAGTGAGATAGGTCGCTACCGCTTTACCGTCTGGATCGAGAGCAACGCCAAAGATGACCGCAGCATCGTCCTGCCCATCGCCATCCAAATCTCCAAACGCCAACCAGCCCCGTTCGTTCACCAACTCAACGATAAATTGCTCATCTTGCTGGGCATAGCGGCCATTCTCCAACGCCACAGTCGTAAAGGTAGGATTGGGATCCAGACTGGTAGGGACGGTAAAGGTGCCATCTTGCAGCGTTTGCCAACGGTCACACCAAACTTGCTTGTCTGGAGTAAATACCTCGCGAGTGAGGCAGTTATGCCAAACCAGTTCGGTTTCAGCCTCTGCCGGTTCTAACGCAACGCTGGCCAAAATTACTATTTCTAAACTCAACCCAAGTCCCCAACCGCAGGTTCGCAGAAACCGCTTTAGAAAATCTGGTTTAATCATCGTTGAACTCATGGTTAGTCAATTCACACCATAGCAATCCTATATCAGTTGGCAGAATTGTCAGAATAAAAGGCCATCAGTTATTGGCCATTTGGCTCCAAATAGCTTTTGACTCCTGACTCCCCAGCTTCCCCGCCTGCAGCGCCATCTTATAACTTTCATACAGTTTCTCTGTATAGTGATAGGCTGATCTTGATCAGGGACTCAACCATGAAGCAGCAGTATTTTTCCGATAGCGAATGGGTTACTCTGTTGCAATCTCCTACGCAAGCAATCCTAGCGGTTATCCTAGCCGACAAAACTGATCCAGTTTCCTTTCTCAAAGAAATGCAGGCCGCCTTTCAGATCCTGGCAGCCGAACTGCAGCGGCAGGATATTTCCAGCGATCTGATTAAGGCGATGATTGCTTCTATAAACGACGCGATTGGCCAATCGCCACTCCAGGGTGAGGATTTGCTGCTGCAACAACAGTTTGAGCTGATCAAACGCATTCAAGCCTTCAGCAGTGTATCAGATGGACAAAATCAGGTAGTTGAACACTTCAAGCAGGTGAAGGATATCTTGTTGAACAAAGTGCCGATTGTGCAGGCAGAGGAATTTAAGCAATGGATTTTGGACCTTGCTACTCAAGTCGCCAAGGCCGTAAAAGAAGAAGGCATTTGGGGAATCGGCGGTGAACGGGTCAGCCGCCAAGAGTCTGGGGCGTTATCTACGCTGGAGAAGACTTTAACGTTTAGGTAGACTTTATAGGTAGAGCAAATTCAACGGTCTGAGATCTGTCTGCAAAACCACTTTTAGTAAATTTATTGCTAAATTCCCTAGGAATGTTTAGAGGGATATTTAGGTAGACGGGTAGACAACAAAAAGCAAACAACGGTAAACAACAGGGCAATTAGCAATGAGGTCCGCATTCCTGCCATCGCCGCTTCCAAGCTAATTGGGTAGATCAGCGACTGAATTTCTGGTGGCAATCGCTCACCCAGCACCTTTCTGATTTCTTGCTGAGAAAGGGTTTGAATCATTTCTTGTAGGTCGGCAATTAGTTGACCGCGTTGAGTTGGTGGTAGAGTTTTGCTTAGTTTCTCTAAGATGCCATCTACAATGCCTTTGGAAGCGTAGAAGATCAGCAGTGTGCCGAGGATCGCTCTGCCTAGAGAGCTGCCCAAATTCTGCACTGGATTGTAAATGCCTGACCCTTCTGGTTTTTCGTGCTTGGAAACATCAGCATAGGTGAGGCGGCTGATATGGGATAAAAACAAACCTGAACCCATACCCATCAAGATCAGTCCCGGCATCAGTTCCAGTGACGTGATCTGAAGATGCAGATTGCGATAAATCACTCCGATCCCAATCGCTAGAAGCGCAATGCCACTATAGACAATATACTTAGGTGGAATCCGATCGCCCAACTTTAGTAACTTCAAAGTTGAAATCACAGTGATTATCATAGTGATATTATAGGGAATTATTGTCAGAGCAGTTTGAAACGGATTGAGTGACATTGCTACAGGCACGAATTGAAAGAAATTAAATTGCAGGCCAGTGGTAATCAGGGTGTGCAGCATGGCTGTCAGCATACCCAGCACAAATTTCTGGTTCCGCAGTAGCCCGACTCGCAGTAAGGAAGCCATCCGTTGGTTTGCCTGTCGTCGTTGCCAAAAAATAAAGAATCCCAGCAAGATTACGCCCACGGCAATCAGGGTGGGCACAATCGAAATGGAGAAGGGAGGCAGCACAACTCCCGCGATGGAAAAGAGTTGCTTCGGTTTCCACCAGCCAAACTCTCCCCCTAAGCTAATGCCTATCAAGATCGAGCTAAGTCCCAAAAACGAAAGCAACCCTCCCACCCAATCGATTGGCTGCTGACAGCGAATAATTAGTTTCGGCAACGATTGCCGCAGCACCCCTATCAGAATCAAAACAACAAAGGACGGTACAAACGCCCAACGCCAGCTAAATTGGGACGCCAGATACCCCCCTAGCAGTACACCCGATAAACCTCCCAACGCCGAAGCCACAATCAGCCCAACGTTGGCCTGCTCCTCTGCTTTGCCGTCATAAATTAAATCCACAATTGACCAAGGCGTACTGATTAAGGGAGTAGCCGCTAGACCAGTCAATAGAGAAAAGCTAATTGCCAGCACACCAATCGAAGGACTCAGGGCAGTCAGGCCAATCCCCACCCCATATAGAATCAAGCCCATCTGGAATATTGGAGTACGGCCATAGAAACGACACAGGTTCTCGGTTGTAGGAGCAAAAGAGGCTGCAACTAACGAAAACAGTACCAAAATACTTTGAATGTAACCCACGCTAGTCTGCAAGTCAGACACAATCCGGGGCATAATCGCAGGTATGACGCTAACGTTGTAGGCAATCATAAACAGGGTGAGATTGATAGCCCAAAACCCTTTACGTCTCAGTTGCAGCGGTTCTGCCTGCTCCATAACGACCTCTTGGTAGCAGCGTTACTGACCGAGCTGCTGTCCCATCACTGAATTACCTTTCAATAGTAAACCTTTACTTTGACAGAAAGGTGCTCAATACATCTTCCTACTTTACCTTCTGAAAAACTTGCTTAAAAATTATCCTGTATACAAACCTGTTATGCCCAATCTAGAAAAGCTAGCCTGTTGTTTAACTGACCAAGCTCTGGTTTCTTTGTGATTTCTTTGACCACAGGTCAGTAGAGCATTGCCAACGGAACTAACTTCTGGTTAGAGAAATTAGCAGCCAAGATTTGATAGAATTTGGATACCTTAAACCACTAGGAAGCTTGGGGCGTTGGCTTTACTATTTTCTAACCAGCAGTCAGTAGAGGCACTCACTGGCACTAAGGCAGCATTGGGTCCTCCGCTGAAATGGGCCGGCGGTAAGCGCTGGCTGGTGCCAATCCTGAGGCTGGCTCTACAAGACATTTGGCAACCGGACTCGACTCGACTGGTGGAACCCTTTGTGGGGGGAATGGCGGTTGCGCTGGGACTACAGCCCCGCATAGCGTTATTAAATGACCTGAACCCCCATCTAATCAACTTCTACACCTGGCTACAAAAAGGCTTGACGATTGACATTCCCCTCGAAAATGACGCCCAATATTACTATGTTTGCCGGCAGCGATTCAACGATCTGATTTTGAGTGGGCAAGCTACCAGTTTAGAGGCAGCCAAACTGTTTTACTTCATGAATCGAACTGGATACAATGGTTTGTGTCGCTTCAACAACAACGATCAATTCAATGTTCCCTTTGGGCGTTACAAAACGATTAACTATGTCAAAGACTTCTCGAGTTACGTACCTGTTCTAAAAAACTTTCAATTCACTGCAATGGATTTCGCCGCTCTACCAATCCATACCAATGATGTGATCTACGCTGACCCCCCCTACGATGTAGAGTTCACCAAATACAGCGCGAATGATTTCAAGTGGCAGGATCAGGTGCGATTAGCCGAATGGTTATCTTCGCATTCAGGACCGGTGTTGGCTTCAAATCAGGCGACTGAACGCATTGTTGATCTCTATCGTAGCCTAAGATTCTCGATTCACTTTCTAGACGCTCCTCGCCGCATTTCCTGTGATGGTGATCGGAAACCGGCTAAAGAAATTTTGGCCTATCGCAATTTGGGCCGGTAAGCACGATGCCATTTGCTAACCGTTCCAGTTCCTCTTGAATTTACTCTGAACATTCTCGGCTCATCACCAATCGACCGTCGGGCAGACGATAGACCCCCTGCGGCTCCACAATCGGCTCGCCCGGTTGCCAGTTTGACTCCACGTCATCTTCAACAGGTATCCCTCGCACCTCTCCTGTAGGATAGCTCGATGCCGCATCGTTGCCTGGTGCTGCCGGTAATCCTCCGGTTCCAGTAATCAGAAACGTGCCGCCCTGCTCAGTCCGCACAATGCAGCTATTGGCTAGGAGTTGGTCGGTGTCAATTGCTCCTGCTGGTAAATCCGCTAAGCTGTTTTGGATGAAGCTAACATCCGGAGCCGTCACGACGCCTGAACGCACACCGCTAGCATCCACATCGACCCGATTATTGCCATCGGCTTCTGGTGCATCGGCAATGTAACCTTCGCCGAAGAAAGCGGGTGTTTTAAAGCGAATATCCCCTCCCTGTCCTTCAGGCGCACGAGTCACAATATCACTATCATCAAACGCCACAATGGAATCAGCTGCCAGGGTAATGGTGCCGCCAGTACCGCTTCCTTGGTTGACTTGAGTACGAACATCGCTATCACCCCGCAGTCGGATATCTCCAGCCGTCACGGCAATATTGCCGCTAGAGGAAGACACAGAGCGGGTTTCAATGTCGCTGTTGCTAGCGTTGATGCGGTTGCTGGCGTTGATAGTAACGTCTCCTCCGCGGCCTTGGGCTTGGGTGCGAGCACTGATGCGGGCATTGTCGAGGTTGAGAATATTGGTATTAAGATTGATGTTGCCGCCTTGTCCAGTGGAGTTAGGGCCTACCGCCGAGGAGATCGTGCTTTGATTGAGAGCAATGGTGTTGGCATTGCGTACCAGGATATTGCCAGCATCACCTTGGCCGTTAGTGTTGGCGGTAATACGGGCACCGTTATCTAGCGTCAGGACGTTGGTGTCGATTGTGATGTTGCTTCGATTAGCAGTAGAGCGAATTGAGGTTTGGGAGGAGTTACGAGGCACAATCGCGTTTTGCTGGACTTGTGTGGAAATGGTGCTGTTGGAGAGAGAAACTGAATCAGCCGCTTGAATTTGAATATTGCCTGCACTGCCATTGCCGTTCGTAGCAGCGGAGATGATCGACCGCTCTTGCAGAGACAAGTTGGGTGTTGTGAAGCTGATTTGCTGAGAGTTGCCAGTTGCGCCTTGATTGACAGTACTGGTAACGCGGCTTTGGTTTTGCAAGCGGGTAGCTTCCGTGGCGTTGATAGTAATGGTGCCGGTACTGCCCTGCCCAGAAGTGCTAGAACTAATGCGCGAGCGATTAAGCGCCAGTTCACCGGTTTGGATTTCTACATTGCCACCATTGCCCCTAGTTTCTGGCGTTTCAACGGCAGTAGAGATAGAGCTATTATTCAGAGAGACCGTGTTAGCACGTTGTATAGTAATGTTGCCTGCATTGCCTGTTCCAGCGGTAGCTGCTGAGATTCGAGAGTTGCTGAGGGAGAGCGCAGGTGTGGTAAGGCGAATTTGTCGAGAATTGCCGATTGCATCTGAATTAACTGTACTGGTGATGCTGCTGTTATCACCTAAAGTAATCTGCCTGTTTGCATGAACATTAATGCTGCCGGTATCGCCTGCACCGGAGGTACTAGAGGTAATAGTAGAGCGATTGTTTAATGATAAGTCACTGGTTTCGAGATGAATGCTGCCGCCCTGACCGATAGCACCGACATTGACAGCAGTAGAAATATTGCCGCGATTGAGGTTGATCCTATTGGCATCACGGATGGCAATATCTCCCGCATTACCTTGTCCAGATGTACTGGCCGTAATTTCAGCACCAGAATTGACAGAAAGCTGACGAGTTTGGATCTCAATATTGCCACTGTCAGAAGCAGAACTATTGACGAGTACACCTGGTTCGATCACTGTGGAAATCTCACCGTTGGCTGTGAGTCTGGCCGAATCTGCATTGCGAATTAAAATATTACCTGGTTTGCCTCTAGTCGGATCACCCATCCTTGCTACTGCTGCGGCTGAAATAGCTGCACCATCACTGATTTCCAATTGTCTCACATCAAGCTGAATATCTCCTGCATCACCTGTATCAGAGGTTTGGGCTGAAAGTAGAGAAGGGCTGCTTTCTACATCGGCTCGCAGATTGCCTGAGTTACCAATTAGATTGATTTGGGGTGCATTGATCGATAAACGACCGCCACGGCTGGGGCCTAACGTTTGTGTTGTAATTTCCCCACCATTGCGAACCGTAAGCTGACCGGTTTGAATCGAAAGATTGGCAGTAGGCGTATCGGGTGGGGAGGCGATCCGGGCTGAGATGCGGCTCGAAAAGAAATAGGTTTGATTGGGATCGAAGGGGGCAACTCCGGGCAGCTCATTGTTGACTAATGCATTGACCTCCGTCCCTGCCACAAATCGCCCTCCATTCACCTCAACACCGCTTGGAGCAATAATCGATAAATTACCAGCTTGTCCTCTCCCAATTGATTCTGTAATCACGCCTGCCCCATCTCGCACAATTAATCGGTTCGTTTGTAGCGTCAAATTCCCCGCATCCCCGCTTCTAAATGACGTTGCCGCTAATCCACCCTGACCACCAATTAACTCAGTTGTTCCTCCAACTGCTACAACTATGTTCCCGCCACGACCTCCCCCGCTGTTTGTCGCTGCGGTTGCTTCTCCGTTCTGCATGGTTAACTGTCCAGCTGTGATGGTCAAATCACCCGCATCGCCAGTTCCCGTTGTGCGAGTCCGTAAATCTCCCTCCAAAAGTTGCACAGTCCCAGCGGCACTGATGATCAAATCGCCTGCATCGCCTGCTCCAACGGTTTGGGTCGAGATTGTCGCACCGTCTCGCACCGTCAGTTGTCTAGTTGCCACGCGAATCGTGCCTCCGGGTGCTCGTGATTTCGGATTGAGAATGCCGAACAAGCTGCCCGCTTCACTAACGATATTGCTAGACAATCCACCCGCCGATTCCCCAGCAATCTCAATAGTGTCAGCATTGATAGTAATATTTCCTCCTCGACCTGTTCCAGTAGAGGTATCTTGACCAAGACCAACCGTAGAGGCCGTAATAGCAGCTCCGCCCTGGATAATTAGTTGCGGAGTAGTAAGTATCAAATCCCCAGCGTCCGCCAATCCAAACGTACCTGTCAGAATTCCGCTAGGTTCTGCATCTTCGCCTATGCTTGAAACTCCAGATAGCTCAACCGAGCTAGCAGCAGTAATTTCTAAATTACCACCTTGCCCAGTATGCAGTGTTCCAGTCCGGATCCGGCCACCGTCTGCAGCAATCAGGCGATTGACATTGATCAATGTGTTACCTGAGTTACCAGTTGATTCAGCATCAACTTCATTTGAGATTTGCGCTCCATTACCCTGCAACGTTAACTGCCCTGTTGTAATAGTAAGGGTGCCACTGTTGCCGCTAGCTCCACTGCCTTCGGGGCCTGTAAAAATCCCAGTGCCATTACCGCTATTTGCTGTAGAGATGATTTCAATCGACTGAGGTGCATGAATCATCAGAGCACCACCTTGCCCTGCACCAAATGCACCTGCTTGAATTTGTGCTTGATCTTGCACAATTAACCGATTGGTCTCAATCAACAGATCCCCGCCGTTGCCTGTAGCCCTTCTATTGACCGAGGTCGCTATTTTGCTGACGTCATTGGTCCCTGGAGTCCTACCAGCCACCTCAACCAAATCTGAAGCACGAAGGGTAACATTGCCTGCATTGCCTGCTCCAGACGTAGAAGCTCTAATTTGTGCCCCATTCAAAAGTCTGACTTGTTCAGCAGTAATAGTGATATCGCCAGCATCTGCGTTGCTGGTTACATCAGACGTGATATCTCCGCCCGTTAAAAAACCAATTGGTAAGCTAGAAGCTGGAATGACAAATCCAGTCAGTTCTAACTTGCCTGTTTCAATCCTGATATCTCCAGTATCTCCAAATTCTGGTAATGGATCAGTAGAAGACAGAGGAAAGGCAACAAAAGTGCCAACATTGCCACCATTTACACGAATAAAATCAGATGCACGCAGTGTGATATTGCCTCCATCTCGAATGTTATTAACAGGCGCGCTGATCTGAGAAAGCGGCTCCATCGTTAATTGAGCAGATTGAATCTGAATATTGCCTCCACCACTGGTCAAGATGGAAGTGCCGATACCGAGCGAAACTGCTCTGTTGGTTGATAGGTTAATATCACCGCCCCTATTCTCAGAATAGGCATTAATCGAAGCTAAATTACCTAGCGCAATTCCTTCAGCTGCAATCAGCCGGACATTTCCAGACTGACCTAGCTCAGCGGATGAATCAATCGAACGTTCTCTAAACAGCAAAATCCGACCGCGCGCGTCTAATGTGACTGAACTGCCATTGCCTGCAAAGCCGCGTGCATCAATTCCTAACACAGGACTCGCTGCACCCAATCGGCTCATCCCTCTTCCAGTAATGAGAATGTCTGGTGTAGGTAAAGCAGGATTGGGTAAGTATTGGTTGGTGATTAATACCTGACCATCTGGCGGCACAATGATCACACTGCCAATCACAATGCCTGCAGATGTAGGTGTTCTGAAGAAAGTACCACCTCCTGGAAAGTTTCCCGATCCAATCTGTTCAAAGCCATTAGAGACAGCAACAGCCGATGGATTGACGCCTGCACGAATATCTAGAGTAGGTTGAGTGCTTCCATTGATCTTAATTTCTGTACCATCTGAGAGTGGAATCGTTTCTGAGAGTGTTGTTGCTGGAGCGTCTGCACCCAAGATGACAATTGTTCCCGGCACTACGACTGAGCCACCTGCCAAAATATGCAATGAGTTTCCGACGTAGTTATTAAACGTTAAATCACCTGTCACCCGAATGATTGGATCGTGAGGGCTGTACAGATTGCCCAAGCTGCCATTCAATCGCTCAACCCGAAAATTGCCGCCGCTCCAGAAATGCACATCTCCACCCACTTGATTCGCCGAGCGCAACACCATATCTCCACCCGAAACCAAACCGCTGTTGGGGTGATTGAGGGCAAAAATATCTATGACCCGATTTCCCTGCAATTCCATCTGCCCCACTGCTGTTGCTACAAACGGAGTCGTGGCACTGTCGCGAATTCGCAGCGTATCGCCAGCCTCTAGGGTTAGGTTTCTACCGGCTGTTAAGCGCCCTCGTAAATCCAGCATGTTTCCCGCCAGTGTGAGATCCTGTCCGGTAGTGAGCTGCCCTGTATTGGCAATGGTTCCGCCCTGACTCGCTGCTTGATTGAAAAAGAAGGCACTAGGATTGACGGTCAGCAAACCGGGGGTATTCCCATCAGTGGTACTAAACCAGCCCAAGTCGCCAAATTGGATGGTATTGGCCGTTGTGCCCATGAACGATCCCTGGATATCCAAACTGGCATTCGGACCAAACAAAATCCCGTTCGGATTCATCAGAAATAAATTCGCGGCTCCCTCAACACCGAGGGTGCCTAGAATATTCGATGGATGATTACCTGTGACGCGACCAAAAATATTCTCAATGTTGGTTGGATTAGCAAAATAGGCGGCATCACCTTCCGGCACGCCAAACTCACGGAAGCTATGGAACAGGTTTCTACCGCGTGCAGCACCGCCCTCGATTAAGTCGGCCTCTCGTCCTCGTACCGTTGCCCGCCTGACTCGTGAGTTCTCGTTGCCTAAGGTTTCATCTGGAACGACTTGGGCTGCAACAGCGAGGGGAATGCTGAGGCTAAGAAAAACCAACCAGCCGAGCAGAGGATTGGTTGATGTCATAAGTCACCTACTGGGAGTCACCACAAATCACTTACAGAGATAAAATTCATGCTGCGAAATAGCCCAACAATTAAGTGCTGAGATAGGTGTTGAAAGATAAATACCACAAAATTTCAGCAGTAATGGGTTTTGATCAAGAATTTTTAGAAAGGCGAACAGATTTCGTGGATGGGTGTAGGGGTAGATGGGTGATGTTTGCTATTGCAGCTACCGGAAGCCTGGCGTTCGAGAAGCCCAACCGGATGTGTCGTATTATCTGGGTGAGCGGGCGTTGTTGGCTCCGCAGGGCAGTTCGGTTGTCAACCTCGATCAGGTACCGCCTCCCGATTTAGCAATTGAAATTGCCGATACTTCGCTAAATGATGATCTGGGTAAAAACGCCTGCTTTATGAGGAGTTAGGTGTTTCAGAATATTGGGTGGTCGCACAACATATCGAGAAAGCTGAGATAATTGCCTTTCAAATGATCAATTACGGCAGCAAACGCATTCAGCAATCGCAGGTATTACCGAATTTAGAAATTGCCGTTATCCGAGAGGCGATCGAACAACGGCAAATGGATGATAGTCAGCTTATAGCTTGGCTAATGGCTAAATTTCAAGCTACTTAATGGCCCGGAAACTAGCGGCTAGCTGGAATGTAGAACGCTACGCCGTCATTGCGCCAGCCTGGATCAGGCAAACTGGCCTCAGGCGAATAGCGGAACCGCCAGGGATTTGGAGCCGAGTATTGATAGATGGGCCGTCTGTTGAAAGCGGCATTTGCATAGGCGTAGAAGGCAATCCCGTCGTTGTGCCAACCGTCGCCACCGGCATTGATCGAACGCGAATACTGGAACCGCCAGGGCGTATCGGCAGAAAAGCGATAGACCGGAACTGCATCCTCGGCCTTCTCACCAATCACCAGAAACTCTCGTCCGCTGCGCGTCCAGCCATCCATCACATCCGCGGCTCTGCTATAGAAGAAGCGCCAGCGACCTGCCGGATCTTGAGCATGGTATTCGTAGAGTGAAACGACTTTCAATTGAGGTGGCGTAACCAGATCGACCGCTGCTTTGGCGTCCAGTTTGCCATAGCCCCAGGTTGCATTAGGACTTGCCCCAGTAAAGCTGTCTCGCCGCGTGGTTTTAGTCAAGTAATCCAGGATTTGGGACTGGGTGAGACTGCGGTTGCGTTGCAGCATCAGAGCAATCACACCAGCCACATGGGGAGCTGCCATACTGGTTCCGGACAGGCCCTGATATTGGTTATCGCCACTAGCGCCCGCCAAAGCAGCGGTAATTTCTTCACCCGGAGCCGCAAGTTCTGGCTTGAGCCGCCGGTCGCGGGTGGTGCCACGACTCGAAAAGGCCGAGATTCTACCTCTGTTTGGACCATCGGAGGTAATGTAGGACGCAACGGCAATCACTTCTTTAGAAGTACCCGGAATCGAAATCGTCAGCGTGTCATCGCGATGGGGTGGCCGAAATTCGGGTGTGTTGGCGGGATGCCCCCGTTCGATCCAGGCATCAAACCGACCGTTGGTGACCGTTGTGCCCCGCAGGGTAAACGACCAGCTACCGGGCTGAATGCTCGGACTGGTACCACGCGTCTGCTGAATGTAGATCTGGTTGTCTTTGTTGTTGGGGTTATTAATAGCGGAAACGATCGAAATCTGATTGCCATTGGGCATGGTAAAACTGGTGGTAGTATCGGGTCTCACAACTGCACTGGTATTGAGATCAGGGGATGTAATGGTGATATCAAACCGATCGCTGCCCGCATACCAGATGTCAATTGTATTCAAGGTGGCATCATTCGCATCTACCGCAAACCGCACCTGAGTTTGGCCGTCTACAGCAACGAAGCCGCTAGCATGTCTACCCAAGGATCCTTCGTTTCCAGCAGATTTTACCATCGCTCTGCCAGGGTTCCCCAACAGGTTATCAATCCCCTGTTCTAACAGGCTGGTTCCATCATGGGGCCCTAAGTTATCGCCCTGGCTCAGGTTAATGACAACGGCTTTTCCTAAAGCAGTGGCTTTATCAAAAATGTAGCTAATTGCATCTAATGTTTCAGCCGAATCGCCAAAAATTTCTGAGTTAACCTGATTCGCCACCACAATAATGTCAGCTTCTGGCGCAACTCCCACGAATGTAGATGCAGGTTGCCCATTACCAGCGCTTGACCCGTCTCCAGCGGCAATTCCAGCTACATGGGTGCCGTGTCCTACTGAGTAGTCGTCTTCATGTCTAACGATGCTAAACGGATCAGCTGCCGCCAGTGCCGCGTCAATTTCTGCTTTGGTGTATTCCACTCCATACCCATAGCGTGGATTAAAACGTGCTGGACTGGATTCATTTCCAATTGGTTCTAAATATTGATCCCAAATTGCCAGAATCCGGCTGGTGCCATCTGGCTTTCTGAAACTAGCGTGAGTGTAGTCAATTCCCGAATCAATAATCCCAATGATAACGCCTGTGCCTTTATAGGCGGGAGAGCCGGTATGAACGAGGTTAGCTCGAATTTCCGGCACACTGCGGTTCAGTTCTCTTACCATCGGACGAGCGCTCTCGATCCGAATTAGGTCTGGTAAGGCAGTAATGGCGTTCAATCGCGATAACTCAATTACACCCGAAATAATATCTCCGGCTACGGTCCGAACTTCTAATCCGCGTTGTTCTAAATCTGTGATGCTGCCACGATATTTCAGCAGCACTTTCACTTTCGGCCCTGTTTCTGTAGACTCTATTGCAAATCGCCCGGTTGCTTCTAGCTCTGGTAAAACAGTTTGATTTCGTTGGAGCAACTGAAGCCGAGGATCAATTTTACTCATAGCACACCTATTGATATTGATAAGTGAAGTGAATTTGCTTGCGAAGGAGCACAGCTGCTGGAATTCATTCCAGAACACGGGTGCTTATTTTATCGCTCATAAGCTAGAAACATAGAAAATCAAGGTGATTCCGGATAGAGCGGACCCGATAATTCGATGTAGCGCACAAAGTCGAGTTCAGCTAATGCGAGCGTCTGTCTTAAGGGTATTGAAGCGGTAACAATATCTCCAGCTACAGTGCGAACGTTCGCTCCATTTGCTTCAAGCTGGGAACGTTGCTCAGCAGTTAAAACACTAGTTGTGCGCAACAAAATGTTGATCTGGGGATTGGCCTCAGAGGATAGCTGGCTTAAACGCAATCTCAGTGTTGGAGCCAGTTTAGAGGAATTTTCGGCAGTCAAATCAGTCTCCTTTGGAAACGATTCCTGGGTTGGGGAAACATCTTGGGAAAGATTGAACGAAGTATTTGAGGATTTAGTTGGTTGATAAAGGCTGACCGAGATCAATATACTAGTTAGAATGATAATAATTAACCCAAGCACAAAGGTTAGATAACGATTAGATAACGCACTAAATTTTCTCCTGGGCATGATCTTTTTATAGCTAGGTGTGTTTATTCTTCGTTGAAATCAGTATTAGATCAGGCAAATACCACTGTGCGATTGCCGTAAACCAGCACTCGATTCTGCAAATGTAGTCTCACAGCTCTAGCCAGCACTACTCGCTCCAAATCCTTACCCTTGCGAATCAAATCCTCTACCTGATCGCGATGGCTGACCCGCACTACATCCTGTTCAATAATCGGGCCTTCGTCTAAGTCTTCGGTGACATAATGGGCCGTTGCGCCAATAATTTTAACGCCTCGCTCATAAGCCCGATGGTAGGGATTCGCTCCGGCAAAAGCAGGCAAAAACGAGTGGTGAATGTTAATTACATTAGGGAACTGGGAGACAAACTCAGGGCTGAGAATCTGCATGTATTTCGCCAGCACCACCAGATCAATCTTGTACTGCCGCAGTAAATCGAGTTGCTTGGACTCCTGCACGGCTTTAGTTTCAGCCGTAATCGAAATGTGGTGATAGTCAATCCCAAACTGATCGGCAATTGGCTGCAAGTTGGGGTGGTTGCTAATGATTAAGGGAATTTCCGCCGTTAGCTCTCTGGCCCGCTGACGCCAAAGCAAATCATACAAACAATGATCCTGCCGACTCACCCAAATTGCAATTCGAGGCAAATCATTGGAAAAGTGGAGTTGCCAGTTGGCTTGCAGCGGCTGAGCGATGGCGTTAAAAGCAGGTGCAATTAGTTCACGCGGTAAATTAAATCCTTCTAGCTGCCATTCCAGACGGGTGAGAAATAGTCCGGCAGTGAAGTCGGTGTGCTGATCGGCATGGATGATGTTGCCACCATTGGAGTAGATGAAGCTGGCGATTTTGGCCACCAACCCTTTTTGGTCAGGGCAGGAAATTAGCAGCGTGGCAGTGGGGCTAGTGGTAGGACTGGCAGTGGACATAGGACATCAGACTAGAGTGGATATCAGTTAGGTTTACCTCTAATCTGAGATAACTTCACTCAAGTCTAGAGAAAATTCAGATTTTGTGAACAAGTTGTAATCACTCAATTGGCTTTAGCGAAGGACGAATACTTGCTTAAAATTTATACACACTCAGCCGCCGCCCGATCCTACTGCATGAAAAACTGCATGAAAAAGCCAGAGAGCATTGCCCCCTGACCGCTGATTTTATGATTATTTAACAGGGAACATCGAAACAAGCAAACCTACGCTTCTTGCTCAACCCCCTCTTCCTGGTTCTTCTTTCGCAGGGCTGCAAGTCCCATGGCAATCAAACCGGGGAGTAGAGCTGGAGTAGGAATAGGCGTGATGTTGCCATTGGAAAGAAATAAACCAGAACTAACAGCACCGGGTATAAGAGACGGATCGGAAAAAAGATCAATATCCACTACTCCTAACCCCAGCGTATAGGTTCCGGCTGTGGCAAAGGTATAGCTATAGCTTCTCAAGCCAGTTTTGGCGAAGAAGGGGAGGCTGGAAGTAGCAGCTGTTGATGTATCGCCGATACCTGCAAGCTGAAGTACCTGCCCGTTGACAGTCAAGAAGGCATAATCTGGAAACGCATTTCCACCATATGCTGGTTCGTTACTACCGAAGTCAAAATCAAAGCTGAAGATGTCAGATTTTTCACGAGACTTACACTCCAAAAATAAAAGTGAATGGCAAGAATCCCCTAGTTACAATCGTTCAAATTGCTCTAAAACGATGCAAACGGACAGGGCAAATGAACAGGGCAAGCTGACATGTCTATCAATACAGCGTGTAACTCCAAGCAACGAGCTAATTCGATAGGTGATGCCAAAAACGTTAGGGGCGCAATAGTCGATCGACTGCCCCTAGATTGCTATTAAGGTAGATGAATGTTTCTGCTATCTCGAACATCATGAACTTACCGAGTAGATGCTCACGAGATAGATGCACGGCTTCACAGGAAAAACATGCTAAAGCGCAGTCAGGCTTTGAAGTTCCTGTAATGGTAAAAACTTTATACTTTTTAACCAGAACAATCTAGGAATTTTCTTGGTATTTACTATAAGTTCATAATTTTGCAGAACCGCTGTAAAGCGAGTGTTTCGAAAATAAAACAGCTATAAGATGCTGTAGCCAGCAACTAGCAACTCACCTATGCTGACAACTTCCCGCCTAAGCTTCAGACACTTCACCCCAACCGATCTCGACCTGCTGTATTGCGAAATCTACAGCCATCCGCAGGTAGCAGGAGCGCTGTCTCCCACGGGAACCATGTCGCTTCAACAAACGGACTTCCTGTTGCACCGTCGGCTTCAGCATTGGCAACAACATGGCTTCGGGGCTTGGGCACTAATTCACAAACCGGATCAGCAGTTGGTTGGGCATTGCGGTCTGCATTACCTAGAAACCGATGGGGGAAACCCTTCCGAAGTTGAGCTGACCTACACGCTGCATCCAGCCTACTGGCGACAGGGATTAGCCACCGAAGCGGCACAGGCCGTTTTGCACTGGGGTTTTGCAACGCTGAAACTAGACCAAATTGTAGCTGTCACCGGCCCTGAGAACATTGCTTCGCAGCGAGTCATGCAAAAGCTGGGCATGAAGTACGAGAAAACCATGTCCTACAACGGTACAAAAGTACTTTACTACACCATTCCTGCGACGGAATTTGACAAGAAGCCGACTCGCTAACCCACTGCAACAACTAGCCTAGATTAGTAAGCTAAACCAACGAGCTAAACCAACGAGCTAAACCAACAGGGGGATGCAGCCGACCGCTTTTCCTCGATACTAATGAAAGAACACCCAACCGTTCTATTCAATCGTTTACTGGAGAACCGCAATGCTGACAAAGGGTTTTGAAGTTGAGATGTACACGGGTACACCTCAGGCGGACATTGTGGGCTTTTCCGACAAAATTGTGGCGGCTCTAGATGGGTTTGTACGAGAGCCAGATACACGCAATGTGGAATACACCACGGCTCCCTTTTGCCGCTATGACCGCTTGCTATGCGAACTAGTGCGACCACGGCAGCGATTGCGGACGTTCCTGAAACAGCTTGGCAACTACACGTTGATTCCCGGCAGCACCTTATCTACCGGTGGCAGCGGCCAGTTTCATCGCTCTGATCCCTACAACCCTTACCACAGCTATATTGAGCAAACCTATGGCACCACCGTCGTTACGGCCAGCATTCACATCAACATCGGCATTCCGGATGCGGAGACCCTGATGCGAGCCTGTCGGTTGGTGCGGGTAGAAGCACCGTTGTATCTAGCCTTGAGTGCGGCCTCTCCCTTTCTTGATGGGGAAGTCACCGGCTACCACTCAACCCGCTGGAGTGTGTTTCCCAAAACGCCGAAGCAGGTGCCTTTGTTTGAAGGCCATGCCCACTACATTCGCTGGACTGAGGAACAGTTGGCTCTGGGCACAATGCAAAATGTGCGTCACCTCTGGTCTGCCGTGCGTCCGAATGGCGATCGGCGGCCCTATAGTCTGAATCGGTTGGAGCTGCGGATTTGTGACATGGTGGGCGATCCGCTGACCCTATTGGCAATCACAGCGCTGCTAGAAGCCCGTCTGCTGCAATTAATCGCCGATCCCAGCCTCGATCCGCTAGAAATCAGCACTCTACCGGCCCACAACCGTGCTGAGGAATTGGTGGCTCTGACTGACGCTAACGAAATGGCTGTTGCTAAATCGAGTCTCGATGCCGAACTGCGCCACTGGAAAGACGGTCGCCCGATTCTGGCTCGCGATTGGATCGAAGCCCTCCAGCAAGAAATTTGGGAGAGCGCTAGAAAGCAGGGATTTAGCTGTTTTCTGATGCCGTTGAGAAAAATACTGCGCGAAGGCAACGAGGCCCAACGCTGGCTGCAATTGATTGAGCAGGAATTCGATGTGCGCACCGTAATGCAGCAGGCGATCCGCGACCTCGAAGAAACGGAACTCGTCCTTGCCGATGATATCTGTCAACCTTTAGTCGCCTGAGTAGAGGCTGGGATAATGCGGCTAGACCTGACTAGGGTCAATGCCTAATTCTCTCAGCTTTGCGGCTAGACGGGCGGCTTGCTGTTCGGCTTGCTCGGCCCGCTGCTTTTCTTGTTCGGCGCGTTGCTTTTCTTGTTCGGCGCGTTGCTTTTCTTGTTCGGCCCGCTGGATTTCTTGCAGAGCGGCTTCCTCTGGATTCAGGATCAGCTCTCCGTCAGGCGTAAAAAAGCGCAGTTTAGACTCATAGACACCAAGATATAGTTCAAGCTGCTGGCTCCACAGCCAACCGCGTGAGTCGGGCTGAAGATCTTGATAAACGCCTGCTAGCAGTTGAAATCCTTTGAATTCCTGAGTGCTGGGATCGAACCAGAAGTACTCTGGCGTGCGGAAAATGTTCTGGTAAATTTGCTTTTTCAAGCCCCGGTCTGTATTGGCAGTGGAATCTGACAGAATTTCGATAATCAGGTTGGGATACTGGCCGCCCTCTTCCCACACCACCCAGCTTTTGCGCGGCTTACGATTGGTGCCCAGTACGACAAAAAAATCAGGACCCCTGAAATGCTCTGACTTAAGCTGACGGGGGCTGTAGTAAATCGTCATGTTGCCACAGGCGTAGAAATTTTGCCGCCCTCGCCACCAAGCCTCTAGGCACTGAAGCAGCAAGATCATTTGCCGCAGATGAAATTCTGTTTCCATCGGAGGTTCGTCACTGTATAAATCGCCGGGTGGAAAGACAATCCCATCTTCCAAACTATCTCCCAGCTCTGCTGTTACTTCTGATGTTTCCTGTGACTGCAGGTCAGTAGTTTGATCCTGCGGTTGATCCTGTACCTTGTCCTGAATTTCAGCATTTGACAAAGAGGACATGATTGATCACCAGAATGGTTTACCAGAACGTTAGTTCTAGTTTAGTGGAATTAATGCGCGTGTCTATTGGCAATTCTTAGGCGCACCATCACGAATTTCTTGCAGTTTCAACAGTCTAAATGCCTACTCGCCACAGCAACAGACGATAGGATCGATCATTAATAATGATAAAGTTCTAGATCGAGCTGATTCTCCGTCTGTGGTTCACTACGAAGAGGTCTATAGATTCATGGCTGCTGTTACTCAGGTTCCGGCTTTTTGTGAAGGAATTCAATACTTTGGTGAGCTGCCGCCGCATTTCGACACCTACGGTAAAACTCCAGCAATCGCCGCTGGAAACACAGCCATTGCCGACCCGACTGATGCCGCCGCCGTTTATCAAACCCTGCTGTATGCCGATGCCTTGCGCTACCTAACGCTGCAAATCACGGGCAGCAAAGCCTCTGGGCATCCGGGTGGGTTCGCCAGCCAAGCCGAAGCTTACGCCGCTCTGGTGATGCTGGGCTACAAAAATATCGTCACTGAAGTGGGGCACCATGCGCCGGGTTTCTATAGCGCCATGTTTCTGGACCGCTCTTTAGAAGACATGGGAATTCAGACCGTGCAAGAACTGCGGAATCGGTTTCGGGAAAAGCATGGGTTGCTCGGCCACCTGTCTGGCTATATTCCGGGCATCTTGGCTCCAGCAGGTCCGTTGGGGCAGGGGCAGCACTTTGCCATGGCGGGGGCGTTTTTGCACCGCGATAAGCTGTTTCCCTTTACGATCGGCGATGGTGGCATGGGCGAACCCTACCCGATGAGCAGCATGGCTCATTTCCACACGGCCTTTCCAGGCATTACCAACTTTTTGCCGGTGTTAGTGTGGAATGGCTTCTCGCAAGAGCACCACAGCATGGTGTCGCTGCAAACTAACGAGCAGATGATGGCTTACTGGCACGGCAACGGATTTGAAGAAGTGGTGTTGGTAGACGCCAAGGATTTTGATGATCAGGACCAGCCCGGAGCGTTTGTAGACAGCACGGCTTTCTCGTTTGAACAGCGGCTGGCCTTCACTAAGGGAGTGCTGGTGGGCGTGGATGAAGCAGCACGCTCGGCCCTCAGCGGCAAACTGACGGTGTTTATTATCAAGCAGCTCAAGGGTGCCGGTGTCCATGCGCGCGGAGCCAAGTCCCATAATCTTTACGGTCATCACACGCTGGATAATCCCGACATTGTGGCTGGACTGCAAGCTAACGCCATGCCGCCGGAAGTGTGGGAACTGGTGCGCACCAACTGCGAACGAGCCGCTGGTGGACCTGCCAGCAAAGTGGCCGTGACCGAATCGGTGTTGCCGCTGCCGGAACTGGGAGATTTACCCCTAGAAGAATATGCCGTCGGCGGCGAAGCGAAGGTGTCCACTACCGCGATGGGTCGATTGGTGGCCTACGTGGGTCAAAAAGACACGAATTATTTAGTCACTAATGCAGACGGCAACGAAGCCTCTGGAATTGCCAATATCAACCAGGGCTTGAAAATTATTCACCCCACCGAAGACCCGCTCTATAACCAAAGCCCTAAAGGTCAGGTCTATGAGCCGCTGAACGAAGATGCCTGTGCCGGATTGGCGGTTGGACTGGCGCTGTTTGGTTCCCGTACCCTCTGGTGTTCCTACGAATCTTTCGCGATCAACGGCCTGCCGATCTGGCAAACTGTGACCCAGGCAATGGCCGAATTGCGCCGCCCTACGCCATCGACGCTGACGCTGTTCACTGCTGGTGCTCTAGAGCAAGGCCGTAATGGTTGGACTCACCAACGCCCAGAGATCGAAGCCTACTTCGCGGCTATGATGCGCAATGGCAATGTGTTTCCCTTGTTTCCCTCAGACGCCAACAGCATTCAGGTTTGCTACGAGTGGGGTTTATCCACCGTCAATAAAGGCGTTGTAATCACGGCCAGCAAGTCGCCGCTGCCGATTCGCACGACGCTAGAGCAAACTCGTCAAGCTCTGCGGGATGGGGCAATTGTGCTGCAAGAAACGAGCGGTAGCAAGACGGTTGTGTTTGCCGTGGTGGGTGACATGATTCTGCTGCCGGTGTATGAAGCCGCCAGTCGCTTAGCCGAGCAGGGTATTGGCAGCCGGATTGTTTCGGTGGTTAGTCCACGTCGCCTCTACCGTCCTACCGATGTGGCCTGGGAGATTTGCTCAGAACCGGATGGCGGTTTTCTGAATGATGCAGGTTTTGAGACGCTGTTTGGTGGCGATGCCTTGATTGGTATCACGGGTGGGGCCAGCGGCATGTTGGAGCCAATTATGCTGCGCAGCACCGTCAAGCGCGACACGGTGGCCTGGAAGCGTGGCGAAACTACCGCTAGCCCTGGTGAACTGATGGCTGTGAACGGCATCACCGCTGAGAACTTGGCAAGCCGGGCGGTTAAATTAACCCAATAACTAGCGGCTGCTCAGCGTTGGCGGTACAGAAGCCCAATTGAACCGATGAGCAACAATGCGCCGATTAGGCCCAACGAGCCGAGCTGTTCGCCAAATAGCCACCAGGCTAGTAGGGTTGAGGTCAGGGGTTCTAGCAGCGTGGCAATACTGGCAACCGTTGCAGGCGTATGGCGCATACCGCGAAAGTAAAGCGAGTAGGCCAGCGCTGTGGGAATCAGTCCCAGATACAGGAGAACCATCCAGCCTTGGATTGAATAGCTGCTGATCCAGCCGGTCGCTAGCGTGCAGGGCAGCAAAGCCAATGCTCCCGCCGTAAAGCTAATCGTTACTGACTGCAACGGATGATAGCGTCCTGCTAATCGCCGACTGCACAACACCATCGCCGCATAGCCCAAGGCCGACATCAAGGCCAATCCCACGCCCAGAACTCGATTCGCGTTCGTGGCTCCATTCGACTGCGGGCCAATTAGCAAAATCGTGCCTGCAATCGCACAGCCTCCAGCCAGCATCACACCCAACGTTAGCCGTTCCTGCAACACCACTGCTGCCAACAGCGCCACTCCCAGCGGAGCGGTGCAGAGGGTAATCAGTGTAGCTGCTGCAACTCCAAGTTGAACAATCGCACTGAAATAGCACACCTGATAGAGCGCCAACAGTCCGCCGATCAGCAGCATCACCAGCAGGTCATGCCGCTTGACCCGAAACATCCGCTGTTGCAGCACCAACCCGCAGGCGAACCACAGCACCGGCACCGCAAATGCCAGTCGGAAAAAGCCGACCGACAGAGGATTGGTGGCCGTCATGCCGTACAGCGCCCGCACGAATACCCCCGTCGTTCCCCACAGGATGGCAGAGAACAGCACCAAGCCGAGGCCCAGGCGCACCTGAGCCGCAGATTCAATTTTCATAGAAACCTTTTCCTTTCCTCGTTGTGGACTGAAGCGAATCAAACGAGGGCAGGACATTAGAGCAGCCAACTCACTGAGCTAGCTCCAAACTTGAGAAATTACCGCATCCTGCCCTAGACGCCCACAGGCGGTGGCAAAATGCAAACGACTTGCTTCTTAGGAGACATACTGCTTTCTCTATAAGCGGCTCTGAGTTAGCCTAGCATATGCATCCCATCTGCCTCCACTCTTTGCTTACTAACAGACCTGATTCGCAGAATTTGGTAAACTACCAATCTCGGCGCGGCCTACGCCCTTGTCGAATGGCCCCTTCACCGTTGAGAATTAAACAGAGTGTTACTAGCACGGTGTTTCCGCAATCACCCATAGCAGAGAACAGAGGCACGAGAAGTGAGTCACGGATTCGATTACGATTTGGTCATTGTTGGGGCAGGAGTTGGTGGACATGGAGCTGCCCTCCACGCCGTTAGTTGCGGCTTAAAGACTGCGATTGTTGAGATGGCAGAGATGGGCGGCACCTGTGTGAATCGCGGCTGCATTCCCTCAAAAGCGTTGTTGGCTGCCTCAGGGCGGGTGCGGGAGTTGCGTAATGCCCATCATCTCAAAGCTCTAGGCATCCAGGTGGATCGGGTCTCGTTCGAGCGGCAGGCAATTGCCGACCATGCCAATAATCTAGTCCTAAAGATCCGCGACGATCTGACCAACAGCCTCAAGCGCTTGGGGGTCGAAACGATTCAGGGTAGAGGCAAGCTGGCCGGTCCCCAAAAAGTCAGCGTCATCAGCGACTCTGGCGAAAAGACAATTACTGCGCAAGACATTATTATTTCTTCTGGTTCTGTGCCGTTTGTGCCGCCGGGAATTGAGCTAGACGGCAAAACCGTATTCACCAGCGATGATGGCCTCAAGCTTGACTGGTTGCCCCAGTGGGTAGCGGTGGTTGGCAGCGGCTACATTGGCCTGGAATTTGCCGATATCTACACGGCGCTAGGCAGCGAAGTCACCCTGATCGAAGCGCTGGATCAGCTCATGCCCGGCTTTGATCCCGACATTGCCAAACTAGCGCAGCGGGTTCTGATCGCTCCCCGTGACATTGATACCAAAGTCGGTCTGCTTGCCAGGAAGGTAACGCCGGGTTCGCCAGTCGTGATTGAACTGGCTGACGCTAAAACCAAGGAAGTGGTCGAGGTGCTAGAAGTCGATGCCTGCTTGGTTGCCACCGGACGTATTCCCGCCACCAAGGATTTGGGCCTAGAATCAGTTGGGGTGGAACTGGATCGGCGAGGCTTCATTCCGGTGAATGACGGAATGGCGGTTCTGGTCGATGGTCAGCCGGTACCGCACCTGTGGGCAATTGGCGATGCCACCGGCAAAATGATGCTGGCTCATGCTGCCTCGGCCCAAGGTGTTGTGGCTGTAGAAAACATCTGTGGCCGCCCCCGCACGGTAGACTACCGCAGTATTCCGGCTGCCGCATTCACCCATCCCGAAGTCAGCTTTGTTGGCCTCACCGAACCCGCTGCCCAAGAGCTAGCCAAGGCTGAAGGTTTTCAGGTGCAAACCGTGCGCTCCTACTTCAAAGGCAACTCCAAAGCGATTGCCGAAGGAGAAACCGATGGAGTCGCTAAGGTGATTTTCCGCCAGGATACGGGTGAAGTGTTGGGCGTCCACATTCTGGGCCTGCATGCCTCAGACCTGATTCAGGAAGCCGCCAACGCAATTGCCGAACGCCGCTCAGTTCACGATCTGGCCTTCTTGGTCCACACCCACCCCACCCTCTCAGAAGTTCTAGACGAAGCCTATAAGCGAGCCGTTGGCGCACACTAATTAGCGCACACTAATTAGCGCACATTAAGGGAGCAATAAAAATCAGGAGTTATGCAAATTCGTCGCCGTCCCCCCAATCCAGCCGTTTCGGTGGAAAATCTGCGCTATCAGGTCAAGGTGCCCGATGCCGAACCGCGCCATATTTTAGAAAAAATCGTTTGGCACAAGGAAAAAGAAGTCGATCAACGCCGGGAACGAATGCCGCTGATCGAGTTGCAGCGTAAAGTCCGGGATGAGGCACCGCCGCTGGATTTCATTGACGCATTGCAGCAAGCCCGAACCCATCCGGCCCTGATTGCCGAGGTGAAAAAAGCTTCGCCCAGCAAGGGAGTGATCTGCGAAAATTTCGATCCCATCAGGATTGCCCAGTCCTACGTGGCGGGAGGCGCGGCCTGCATTTCTGTCTTGACCGACAGCAAGTTTTTTCAGGGCGGCTTCGAGTATCTCAAGCAAATTCGGGCTGCTGTGGATATACCGTTGCTCTGCAAGGATTTTGTCATCTACCCCTACCAGATCTATTGGGCGCGGCTGCATGGGGCAGATGCGGTGTTGCTGATTGCGGCGATTCTATCCGATAAGGACTTGCAATATTTCCTCAAAATTGCCAGCGCTCTGGGCATGGCGGCATTGGTGGAGGTGCATACGCTGGAAGAGCTGGATCGGGTTTTGGGACTTTCGGGCGTCAGATTGATTGGCATCAATAACCGCAATTTGGAAACCTTCACCGTAGATCTGAACACCACCGAGCAGTTGCTGGCCGCTAGAGGTGAACAAATTCAGGAACGCGGCATTCTGGTAGTCAGTGAGTCAGGACTTTTGACTGGAGCTGACCTAAACTGGGTAAACCGAGCCGGAGCTAAGGCAGTTTTGATTGGCGAATTGCTGGTCAGCCAGCCCGATCCGGCAGCGGCGATTGCTCAGCTCTTTGAAGACCAGTGGGTGGACTGGGTCCAAGACTAGGTTTCTGTTAGGTTTCTGTATCGGTATGACGGTATCGCTCCAGATCACCATGATTGCTGTTCACGCGATGGCCGTAACCAGATGACCGTAATCAGTAGCTGGGCACTTTCCCAGATTCGTGCTTAGATTGACGTATTCCTAAACCGCAGGCTGCATGGATCCTATTCCTCTTCCATCCCACATCCATTACGAACTCTTGCTGCAACTTTTGGAACGCCAGACCATGCATGCCATTGGTCGCAAATCACCCCAGCAAGAACAGTTGCATGAGCTAATCGTCACGTTGCGCAAAGCATTTACCCAGCAAAAGCAGCTAGAAGAGAGCTGTGAGCGGGCTAGTCTACCGGTCGATTACCGCTGGTCGCTGAATCAAGCCATAGCTGATCAAACACCTCAAACGCCTTCTGCACCTGCTGCACCCAACAGTACCCCGTCTCAGCCCAGCCTCTAGCACTGCTCATTAAATCTTCACAACAAATTAATGGCACGGCTGATGAAAACCAGGCGGATGCTATAGACTGTTCATGCGATGAGCTGTCTGTTAGATTCGTTGAGCACTATTCGGAGGTTTGCACTCATTGGACCTGGCATCCGATCGTGAATTGGCTGGTGAATCGTTCCAGGGAGCGCCGCTGGCTCCTGTTGATTTGACTGGCGATGGTGAAACCGAGCTGAGCCAAGCGAGCCAAACTGCTTCTAAGTCGGTGGACCTGACCGTGGCCGACTACCAAGCGCTGCTAGATGAATTAACCCAGGCGCAAGCCCTTGACCGAGAACGTTGCACTCGGATTCGGCATCTGGAACAAGCACTGGACCAAGCCTTGCTCTATCTAGAAGAATTGCGCTCGCAGGTGCAACATCAGCAGCTTCTAGAAACCCAACTCGCCAATACCGAAGATTATGCCTCGGTGCAGCAACAGGCGATTGTGCGGCTAAAGCTCCAGATCGTTGAACAACAGCAGGCCCTTGATGCCCAAATTCTGGAAACCCAACAGCGCGATCAGGCGATTCAGGAGCTGCTCGCCACAATTGAGAATATGACCCAAGCGCAGCAGCGAGAGGTGGAACGGTTGCGGTCTCGCTTGGCCCAAGATCAGCTAGAGGTGCAGACGCATCGCAGTCGCTTGGGCAAACATCTGCAAGATTTGCAATCGGCCTTGGAGTCGCGGCAGCAGCGCGTTTCTGAACTAGAGGCCGAAACCCTGGCGGCCCGAACGCTTAGCAGCCGTCTGCAAGGCCAGCTCGAAATGGCGCATCAGCAGATCAAGGAATTATCGACTCGCCTGTCGCAAAACCGCTCACACCTAGAGCAATTTGAAACCCAGCTTGAATCGGCTTCTGGCAAACGGCTCAACTCGACGGCGCTCAACGAGGAGATCGACAAACAGCTTGCCCAGCAGGCCCAGTGGCACCAGCAGCAGCATGAGCTAGAAGCTGATCGCAATCACTTGCCCATGCGAGTCCGTGAGCTGGAACAGCAGGTGGCGGAGATGCAAGAGCAAATTCTCCAGCAGGCGCAGCAGGCTACCGAGTATGAGACAGCAGTACAGTACTGGAAGGATCGCTACAGCAGCATACACCGGCAAATTAGTCACTTGAAAGAGCTAGCTGAGCAGCTCCTGCTCTATCCCCTACCCGAATCCAATCCGCTGTTGATTGAACTGCTGACCACGCTACAAGTGCATTTACCCGGCGATCGACCCGAATCGAAGCCAATTACGCCGCTGCCTCTACCGCGCCTCACCACCGTTGAGCTACCGGAGTTTCTGATGCGCCGCCGTGCTGTCCAGAACCCACCGGCCCAAAAGCCAGCCGCTCATAAAGCGACCTCCAAATCCATGCCGATTGAGCCATTGCCGAATTTATCGAATTCTCACAGTTGACCAAACGGGCTGCCGAAAACTCTTCATCACCAAAAATTTATAGTTACAAGGAACGGTGTATCATTATTGGTTTGAATGTCAACCCCCTACAGAGTCCCAATCTGCCCGTGCGGGGGCTGGATTGTGGCTAGACAATCACCCTATTGAAACAGCAGGACACAGCGATGGACGACAAATTGATGCTAATGATCCCCGGTCCCACCCCCGTACCGGAGCAGGTATTGCGAGCGCTTGCCAAACACCCAATCGGGCACCGTAGTGGCGATTTTGCCAAAATTATGGCCGAGGTCACCGAAGGGCTGAAGTGGCTGCACCAGACGCAGAACGATGTGCTGATTTTAGCGTCGAGCGGAACTGGCGCGATGGAAGCTGGGATTATCAACTTCCTCAGTCCGGGCGATCGGGTCTTGGTTGGCTGCAACGGGAAATTTAGCGAACGGTGGGCACAGGTTTGCGATGTCTATGGTTTAGCCACCGAACGCATCACCGCCGAGTGGGGCAAACCGTTAGACCCAGAGCAGTTCCGCGCTGCCCTAGAAGCCGATACCGACAAGCAAATCAAAGCGGTGATTGTCACCCATAGCGAAACCTCTACCGGCGTCCTCAATGATTTGGAAACGATCAACCGCCATGTCAAAGCCCACGGACAGGCGCTGATTATGGTCGATGCTGTCACTAGCCTGGGCGCAACTAGTGTACCAATCGATGCCTGGGGCTTGGATGTAGTGGCCTCTGGTTCGCAGAAAGGATTTATGCTGCCACCCGGTTTGGGGTTCGTTGCCGTTAGCTCCAAAGCTTGGCAGGCTTACACTACGGCTAAATTGCCCCGCTTTTATCTAGACCTGGGCAAATATCGCAAGGAAGCTGCTAAAAACAGCCATCCGTTTACGCCACCAGTGAACATGTTCTTCGCGATGCAGGTGGCTCTCAAGATGATGCAGACTGAAGGCTTAGAAAATATCTTTGCTCGCCATCAACGGCACATGAATGCCACTCGTGCTGCGGTTAAGGCTCTAAACCTGCCGCTGTTTGCTGCTGATCACGCTTCTAGTCCGGCGATTACGGCTGTGGCTCCGGTTAGCGTCGATGCCGAACAAATTCGCTCAATTCTGCGCAAGCGGTTTGATATCGCGATGGCTGGCGGTCAAGACCAACTCAAGGGCAAAATTTTCCGCATCGGTCATTTAGGCTTCGTTAGCGATCGGGATATCCTCACTGCCATCAGTGCCCTAGAAGCAGCGCTACAGGAACTGAACTACGAAAGCGCGAGCGTGGGAGCCGGTGTAGCAGCGGCGGCTAAGGTGCTGGCGAGTTAATTGTTTCTCAGTTTCTCAAAATTGACTTTGGCGCTTCTGTAGTACGGGCATTTTGTAGTGCGGGCATCTCGCCCGCGAGCATCTTCCATGCCTTGCACAGCCAGATTGGCAAAGTACCTGCACTTTCATAACCCCATTATTTGCTTAACTTCTAGCCAGAATAAGGGGTCACTAAGGCTGAGCTGTCTCCAACCAATCGAAGATCCGGTCGAGCTGCTCTAGCGTGATCAAGCCATATTGCCAAAGAATCATCGGCAGCGGGCCAGGATCATGTTCTCGATAGCGCAAAGCAATGGCAATCGAGGCAGACGACAGGGCCAAGTCTTCCTGTAGGAAGCGAATGAAACGCGAGTAAGTTGTGGGGGTCATTTCAAGTTCACCTCCGTAGTCAAGCCCTGAAATCATCTCCTTCCGACCATAGATACCAACTGCCTAAACTCTATGCGCTGCTATCCCTAGATCCAGGATGATAGGCAAACATCCCGGAAAACGCGGCCGCTTCTAACTCACTCCGCTGGCGAGATTCAGCAGCCCCCGGCCAAAGACGGGCACCCATACTAGCAATCAAACTTTTGCGGGCAAACAACTCACCCTTCACCACACCACGTTTGTCAACACTCTGCTATCGAACTAGTGCGACTTGACTAGTGCCACTGATGCCCTAACTACTGCGTTGTGACTCACTCTCCTCACTCTTGCACTGCTCACCGGCACAAGCTGAATAGCTTTTCAACTAGATAACTTGGTTGCCAAGTTGGTTGCCGAGAGCGAATGCCCAGTTAAATACCAGAGTCAAACATCAATAGAACCACTAGTGAAACGCAACTAAATCAGAGCTGAACACGAATCCGAGTTAAGAATCAAGGATAGATGAAATCTCAGAAATCAGACTACACCTTTTGGGGGGATTCTCTACGATTCGTGGTGTTCCCGTAAAAATACTGTATTTCTCGTCCAAATACAAGTCATTATTTTTACCTAATTGGCACTATAAATTTTTCTGATTAAAAGTCGAAAATCGGCTTGCTGCAGAAGTTTGACTGGGTTCAGCTTAACTAGAAGCAATTATTTTGCAGCAGATTCTAGCGAAACCATAAAACACAATAACTTTTATGAATCGTGTTTTCATGAGGCTTATCGCCCTGGGGCTATACCCGCCGGTTGACGCTCTCACAAACGGCTCGACCAGGGCCAAAACCTGCTAGTCTGCATAGATCGATCCAATTGATTTGTTCAGCTTCTGTAATGCCTACAGATGCCTTGCTGATAGCGACAGTAAAACCCGGCTTGCCGAGCGGAATACTAGACTTCTAAATGGAAGTAGCGTAGAATCAACTCAGTTAAATCACTAAATCTCTATCGGCTTGCCGTATTTTCCTGGTTTGTGGTTACTGAAATCTACTTTTTTAGGCAGTTTCATCAGCGCTAACTCCTAGCTGTAGGTTTCGCTGATGCCTGTGTTCTAAACCTGTGCTGTTTATCCCTAAGGAGATGGAGCAATGACCTCTCTCAAGCCTTATGATGTTGCCGTAAAGCTAAGCAGCCATAGCAACGACCAGAGGCTAACCTCAACGCGAATTCGAATTCGGATTCCGAAACGCTATCAGCAAGAGCCAATCATTTCCAATTTGATCTCTCAGTACAGCCTGACAGTAAACATTGCCGCCGCCCTCCTAGGAGCCAATGCTAGAGAAGACGGCTGGTTTGATCTAGAGCTTCAAGGCACCGTACCCCAAATTCAGAGTGCTTTGCTGTACCTAAACGACCTAGATTTAGAAATCTGGTATGACTCCGAGCAGGACGATTGGTGAGTCTGCAAGAGTTGCTGAGCTAAGGTGGCTGCCTGCTGGCGCAGTTCGGGTACGGCTGTGGTTTCCCAGAGGTGGCCCTTTTGCGTTGGCCCCAAGGTAAACAACCAGTTGGACATGCGACCATTTGCTTCAATCAATGCACCGTTGGCCGCGACCTCAAGTCCCAACCCAAGCGGATCGGGTAAGACCAACCCAGCTTGAAGTAAGCCTGCAATTAAAGGATGGTGGAATCGATTATAGTTGCAGGTAGCTCCAGTACAGTTAACCACCGTACTAACTGTCAGGCAGCGTATCTGATTGGTTGGACGAGCGCGAAAGTAGATCTCAACTGCCTCAGTCTGTTCACGATAATCCTGAATGCGTCCAGTCCAGAGCTGCAATTGTCCTGTTTGGATGAGATGGTGAATTGTTTTGGCAACCTCAGGAGCAACCCGGTGGCGATGCACCTCCCAATAGGGTCGAACATGCCGCAGAAAACGCTGCCGCTCAATTAGAGATAACGACTGCCAAATTGTCTGAGTATAGGGGCGCAAACCATCGATCACTGCTCGCCAATCGCTACCTTGCTGCTGAGCTAGTTTGATTTCTTGTCGCAGCCACCGCAACAGAGACCGGGTTGTGTGAGGTCTGTTAGGTGGAGTAATGCAGTATGGCAGAGTTGGTTGATGGGTTTGCGGTAGAAGACCACGCCGAGAAATCACATGCATAGTGCTCCGAAAGCCTCGTTGATGCAGTGCTATGGCCCAATCCAGCATCGTTAGGCCAGAGCCAATCAGCAGCAGCGGCTGATCCAAATCGATCTGTTGCAATGCCTGATTCGACCAAGGATTCCTGATATAGCGCTGACTTTGATAAAACCCTCGATCTGCAACCACAGGATCCGCTGGCGGTAGGTTGCCCAACGCCAGCACAACCTGATGCACCGACAGCATGCGTCCACTCTTGAGATAAACCGTTGGCCCTTGGGAATGGGATTTAACGGCGGTAGCTTCATCTTGTAACCAGTCCAATTGCACTCCACTCACCCGCTGCTGAGCCTCAGCCAGCACAGATGGAAGGAGGGATTGAATATAGTCGCCGTATAGCCGACGCGAAACGAACATACCCGCATGCACTGTTTCAGCAGTAGCCCAAGGAGATGGCACCTGCCGGCATCGCAGCCACTCCAAAAAATGATCTGGTTGGTCTGGAAAAGCGCTAATTTTGCCTGCGGGTACATTGAGCAAGTGACAGTCAAAGCCAGTGCTATAGGCAGTTCCTTGACCTAGGGTGGCTCTTGGTTCAATTAGTTTGATCTGCAGCGGCTGGGTAGCATGCCGCAGTAGTTGGGTGGCAACCATAACGCCACTAAACCCACCGCCGATGATGGCGATTGTTTGGGGAGAGGAAGTTGGCAGCATAGCGAATTACTGAAGCGAATAGGGCACAGAAATTGATTCGGCTATCCCCGATTGGGGGCAGTAGACGGTGATCTCCTGCAAAGGGCGGGCATAGACATGCAGCGTCACCAAGTTCTCGTTGGAAGTGTTGGCGAGCTGATGAATTTGATGGCGATCGACAACCGCCAGATCACCGGGTCCAAGATGCACTTCTTGAGTCAACCGTGGGCGGTTTGTTGCTTCGGCAGCCGCAAAGCAGCGCGACGTGAGCTGGCCTCGATATACCCGCGTCACGTTCAGCGAGTCCTGATGGTCGTGAATCGTACTCGCCTGCCCGGGCTGCCAACACAGAATCAGCATGTCAAACCGGGGCGTGCGGCAAAGCAGCCTGCGTTGGTACTGCTCAGGCCGAAAGCAAAGATGATGGCGAAACAAATCGTCCTTTAGCTCTAGCTGTGATACCCACGCTTGCAATTGGCTTAATTGCAGACGCTCGATTGGGATTCGCATCATTTCCACGATGAAATCGTCGATGGCGAACCGAGTTTTCAGTAAGTACATAGGCGATTAGATAAGGGCATGAGAGACAAAATCCGGCAGGCAGCTGTTTCAGATACCAAACAGCACTTAGCAAAATGCTTGACCAACCGGATTCTGAGAGTGCAATAGCCATTTGTTCCTGAATTGAATCTATTTTGCATCTCAATACATTTTGAATACAAGTAGGATTCAATACCAAATGGTTTGTTTGAAGCGAATTGTCTGATAATGGAAAAGGTGAGGCTGCCTCAAGTCGTGATTTAGTCTTGTTTGCGAGTCGTAATAAAGTTTTGATGAAGCCTTTGTGAAGTCTGGATAACCAAAAACAGGCTCTGATCAAATCGATCCAACTCAGGATTTCTGATTGCTTTTCCCTTGTGCGCTCAACCCCGGAAACCATGCCATCGAGCCTTAAACTTTCTGAAATCGATTTGGTGAGCTGGCTACGACAACGCCACTACCTGTTTCGTGACCTCGATCCAGAATGGCTAGCCAATCATCTGCTCGCTCAACCCTTGGCAACTGAAAAGCTCTACTCTAGCCGTCCGATCTACACCGCCTATCGAGCCAGTGAACCTCTGCAAGTCCTCTACCTGGTGATTAGCGGTGGTCCAGTGATTACGCGCAGTTCGCCGCTGGACCGGATTATTGCCATTACCTACCCAGGTGCCTCCTTCGGCATGCGCAATCTACCGCTTGCCTACGGGTTGATTCGGCATGCCTTTCCTAGCCTGGTGGAGGCATACAAAACCACCGATGTCGTCAAAATTCCGGTCGAAACGGTACGCGCTCTTTATGAAGCCAGCGACCTGTTCCGATCTCGCTATGACCAGCTATTTGAACTGCGGGAGAAATTTGAATACCACTTGCTCAATTGCAGTACCTATCCACCTCAGGCTGTTGCGTCCTTACTGCGGGCATTAATCTATCAGGAGCGCAGCCTCGGCAACCAACCTGCTGCTGACGGCACCTACTGTTTCGATCTGCCGGTCGATATCATTGCTCGAACCTGCCAACTCAACCAGCGCACCGTTGAACAGGTCTTGAAGGGGATGCAGCAGGCGGGTTTGATTTCACTCCATCGTCCGAACGATACCTCAGAAGATAGCTTGCATGTGCTCGATCCAGAAGGGTTGAAAGAAACTTACAGCGCTACGCGAGACAAGGTATCCTGGTGGCCGCTGAAGTAGACGTAGGGAGGGGTGGAGGGGTGGAGGGGAAGTACCGCCCTCTATCCCTAACGCTCTGTCTCTAGAAACCGAATTTTGATTTGATCGCCTGCCTTAAGACCAAGTTCTGCGGCTCGTCCGCCGCGCAGCTCGATCACCTGATTGACGCGTGTGCCGGGTCCATAGGTGGGACAGGGCTGACTCGTGCAGGGAGGCACATTGGCAATTACGGCCTTCACCTCACCGTCGAGCAAAAACACCATATCCAGCGGTTGCGGTGTATTTTTCATCCAAAAGCTGGCAATTCGCGGTGGGTCCAGTGGAAACAGCATGCCGCGATTATCCGGTAAGGCAGGCCGATACATCAGACCCTGGGCCTGCTGCTGAGGCGTTCGCGCCACTTCCAGCTGAATGATCTGACCGGCAATTTCTGCCTCGGCTGAGATGGGCAGCATTTGGGCTAAATCCTCCTGAATGGTGGGAGCCTGCGATAGTTCAATCGGGGAGGCAGCGGGATTGCCAACGCGGGTTGCTGGAGTCACTGAGCAGCTCAGCAGCAACAGGCTGGCTCCAACACTCAGCCCAACCGATTGAATACGAGAAAAGCCTCTACGCATCATTTTTCAGCCCCGATCCAGACCAGTTTGAAGTTTAGCTTTTGGATTGTAGCTTAAGTTGCTGAGAAGCAGGCATTCCGGTTTGGGCTCGACAAAGTTTCCCAGGGTTTTAAGGGGGTTTTAAGGGGGTTTTCAGGAGCAGTATCAAAAGCTGGAGTCAGCAGGCGAACTTTCGGGAGCGGGAGCAGACTGCCTATACCTGTAGATCTGGCGTTGAAAATAATCCAGCAACGGCTGCTGGTCGATCGATACTACAGTGCCAAACCAGGTGTCTAAAACTTGCAAATCGGCCGGATTGCCATTGAGGACGCCTTGCATAAAGGTCAGCAGGCTTTCATCAACTGCTTGCTGCAAATCGGGCGTACTGCGCGGCATGGCACAAGCATATTCTTCTTCGGTATAGGGTTGGCCGGGGACAACTTCAAACGATTCCGCCTCCGGCAGGGTTTGCCGCATCGCTTCTAGCAAAATGCCGTCACTGGCAAGGGCATCGATTCGTCCCTGCTCTAGGGCAGCCAAACCAGCTGCTCGGTTCTCAAACTCGACAAATAGCGCAATCGGAAAGCGTTGGCGGACAAACTGTTGGTTTGTGGTGGCAGCAATGACACCAATGGTGAATTGGTTTCCTAAGCGGCTAGCCGGATTAACGAGCAACTGGGTACCCGTGATGAAGTACCCAAGCGAAAATTCTACATCCAGTGCTCGACTGCGTGTGGCGCTCACGGTACCGCAGACAATATCCACTGTACCTTCGGTCACCATCGACAGGCGGTTAGCACTCGTGACTGGTACCAGCTCCAACTCCACTGGCCGACGCAGCTGCTGCCGTAACTGAGCCTGGATGCGTTCTAACAAATCCACCGAGTATCCACTCCATTCGCCTGCTTGATTCCGATAGGCGAAGGGCAAAGCATCCGTGGGTACTCCGGCCACTAGTTTTCCAGTTCGAGCTACCTTTTCCAGCATGCTCTCTGCTGAAGCGTCTGCTGGGGCATCTGCTGGGGCGTCTGCTGGGGCATTGGCAAGAAAGATGCTACCGCTGATCAGAATTAAGCTGGTCCATGAAAAGATTTTGAGCACCGTTCTCAGCCTAAGCTTCGCGCAGCACATAGCCAACGCCGCGAACAGTTTGAATCAAGCGCTTTTCGCCTTCATCTTCAATCTTGAGCCTCAGGTAGCGAATATAGACTTCAATCACATTTGATTCGCCCATGAAGTCGTAGCCCCAGACGTTCTCCAGAATTTGCTCACGGGTCAAGACTTCTCGCGGATGCTCCATCAGGTACTTCAGCAACTCAAATTCCTTCATTGTCAGATCAATCGTGCGTTCATTGCGAATCGCTCGTCGCGTCGCCAGATCGAGCACCAGATCGCCAAACCGCAGTTGCTCATCGTTGCCGGTATCCGAATGCAAATACAGCCGCACCAGTTTGAGAAAGTCTTCACTGCGGTAGGGCTTGAGAAAATAATCATCTGCACCAGCCTGCAGGCAAGCCACCCGGTCATCCAACGAGTCTCGTGCCATCAGCAGCAATACCGGCATGCGGGCACCGCTAGCTCGCAGGTGGCTGCACAGCGACAGTCCAGACTCACCTGACAGCATCCGGTCAATCACCACTAGGGAGGGTTGTAGGGTTTGGACCTGCCTGAGGCCATCGATGGCATCGTAGACCACAGTCGTTTCATAGCCTGATTCGCGCAGATCAGCACTGACATGCTGGGCTAAGTTCTCATCAGTCTCAATCACCAGCACGCGCGGACTAGCATCAAGGGGAGCAATACTCATGGTGATACTCACGCAATTAATTCTCAGTTCTAGCATGCCTAGCACTGAGTCGGGTCTAATTGGCAAATTAGCCGGCAACATCTGGGGCAGTTCACTGTGTAGTTCACTGTCCAGTAAACTGGGATAGTTTACTATGGCAATTCCACGGAAGTGGGCTTGGCAACATGGGGCAACCCCCAGCCCAACTTTTCCCGCAGCACATGCAAAAACTCATTGGGCCGCAGCCGAATGAAGCGAGCCGCATAGGGGGACCGCAGCACCCGCACCCGGTCATCGGGGAGAATCGCGCAGCCCGCATTGCCGTCTACAACCATCACCAAGGGATTGGAGTTAGCTGGAAAAATCGTCACTGGTTCAGTGTCAGCAAACACCAGCGCCCGCGACGCCAGCGAATGGGGACAGATGGGCACCAACTGCAAAACCGGCACGCCAGGAGCAATCACCGGCCCTCCAGCCGACAAGGAATAGGCCGTGGAACCGGTTGGTGTAGAGATAATAACTCCATCCGCGGCAATATCGACCGGCGTATGGGCACCCAGCTCAATCTCGAAATGGCACATGCTAGTTAACGGTTCCCGGTGCAGCACCATCTCGTTCAAACACAGGGCTTCCCAGACCAGCGCCTCGTTGCGCCAGACCTGTACCGTCAGCATTGCCCGCTCTTCGACAACGTAATTATCCTGCATCAAGGCTTCGATTGCCTGGGGCAGATGGTTTAGATAAGTTTCGGTGAGAAACCCCATGTGGCCAGTATTTACGGTCAAGAGAGGGATACCGCAGGGGGCAACCTGACGAAAGGCGGCCAGCACCGTTCCGTCACCACCCAGGACGATGCCAAATGCCATATCTCGATCAAACCCGGGCGGCACCAGTTGGCTAATCGGTGTATGACAGATAGGACGATGGGGCTGAGAGTAGCCCAAAATGCCACCAACTCCGGTGGTGAGGCAAACATCCCAACCATAGCCCCTGAGCTTATCTGCGATCTCTTCCGCAGTTCGACGGGCGACAGGTTTAATGTCGTTGTAAATAATGCCAGCTTTGGGCACGCGCAGCATCCAGATCTTAGGTCCAAGAATCAACGGGTCAGCAGCCAGCCTTGCCGGCAACGCTTTTATCTAGATTAGGGGATTGCCCAGGCTTTGAACAGCATCCTTGGGGATTCTCTCGATGGTTTCGGCCTTGCTTCTATCAAGCCGCCATTTGGCATTAAACGCCAAAGCCAAAGTTTTTCTTAGAATCACCATCAAAAACAGTTAAGTTATTTGAACCCAATCTAATTTGTCGATGTCTTAATATTTTGTTACAAACAGAGACAGGATCAGCAAGAAAATCAACCAAACTAAATTGCGCTGATCCAGCGGCTGAAGTCTGCTCAATTTAGGTTCACGGTACGGATCGTTTCCCCCCAAAAAGCATCATGTTTAGCGGTTTTACAGGGTCAAAGAGCAACTCCAGCACTGATTTCGGCGAGCGGATGCTGAATGCAGTTGCTACCCAATCCATTCGGCACTTGTTCACAAGCAGCGAATTTGTGGATGTGGTGGTCCGCTGCTATCCCTCCAGCAAGCTGATGCAGGGCAGCATTGACAGCTTCAAAATGACCGGACGGCAACTTGTGATTCGCCGCCAGTTTGAAGTAGCCGAAATGTCGTTTGAAACCGATGCAGTGGCGATTGATTTCAGCACTCTAGTGCGAGGACAACTCCGCCTCAAGCAGCCAACGCAGGCGGTAGCCCAGATTGTTTTAGTGGAAGATGCCATCAACCGCGCTTTTCAGGCCGAGCTGGTACAAAAGCGCCTGCAAATGCTGGATCTACCACCCTTAACCAATCTCTCCGGCGGCGAACCCGTCTCTTTCCGCGATGTCCAGATCACCCTCCTGCCCGAAAATCGCGTTACGATCGCGGCCAAAACCGATCTACCCAACCGAAGCGATGTGCCGATTCACCTGGCGGCTACCCTGGAAATCGAAAAGCGGCGGCGGATTGTGTTTGCCAACCCCCAATTCGAGGCTGAAGCCATTTCCGATACAGCACTGCACGGCATTTCTGAACCGTTGACCATGGCTTTTGTGCAGGTGCTGAATGAGATGGTCGATCTGGACCGTTTCGACCTGGATGGCGTAACCATGCGCTTAAATCGCTTGGAAACCCACGACAAGCAGCTTCTGTTTAGTGGCTACGCCCAGATTGATTATTTTCCCAAAGGCGGTGCCTGATCCCTCTGATCCCCAAGATCTCCGATAGCGGTATGCTGATAGCTAATTGCGAGCTGATCACATTAATCTCACAGTAATCGAGGAGATCCATGCCAATTGGTAATCTGTTTGCTCTGGGTGGGGTGGTGATGTGGCCCCTGCTGGGGCTATCCATTCTGGCAATGGCGCTGATTCTAGAGCGAATTGTTTTCTGGTTTCAGGTGGTGCGTCGTCAAGAGCGAGTGGTGCGCGAGGTGCTGCTGCTGTATCGTCGCAATGCAGCAGCGGCTCTGCACAAGCTAGAAAAAAATATTCATTTTCCAATGGCTCGGATTTTTCTAGCAGCTTTGGAACTCGAACAGGCAACCCCCGAAGAATTCCGTCTAGCTCTGGAAAGTGCAGCTCAGGCCGAAATTCCTCTGCTAAAGCGATTTAATACCGTGTTTGAAACGGTGATTAGCGTCGCGCCGCTGTTGGGGCTATTGGGTACCATTCTGGGGTTGATTAATTCGTTTTCTTCGCTGCGGATTGGCGACTTGGGCGGCACCTCTACGACCAACGTTTCGGCTGGAATTAGCGAGGCGCTGGTTTCTACCGCAACCGGATTGGTAGTGTCTATTTTTACGCTGCTGTTTGCCAACATGTTTCGGGGTCTGTATTTGCGGCAAATGGCGCTAATTCAGGAGTATGGCGGCCAGTTGGAATTAATTTACCGTCGTCACCACGAGCGAGGAGCTTCCTATGCGTCTCCCCAATGAGCCAGAACCGCCGTTTCAAATCAATATCGTGCCGATGATCGATGTGATCTTCGCGATTTTGACCTTCTTTATCATGTCTACGCTGTTCCTCACGCGTTCTGAGGGATTGCCGGTAAACTTACCAGAGGCGAGCCGTTCCGAAAAACAAGTCAGCAACCAACTCGTGGTCACGATCGATCAGAGCGGCAAACTAGCGCTGAATCGCCAGCCCATCCAGCTAGATGACCTCATTGCTGAAGTGCAGTCCCGTGCCCTCACCGAACAGCAGCCCATTGTGGTGATCAATGCTGATGAAGCGGTGAGTCACGGCCAGGTGATTGCCGTTATGGATCGGCTGCGGGGGATCAAGGGCGTGCGACTCGCTATTGCGACTCAACGTCCTTAGCAGCCGAGCTTTTCAAGCTGCTGGAGAATCTGCTGATGGAAGGCTCCTACTGCCTGAAGCTGCGCCAATCTGCCAGCATCGAGAATTGTGAAATCTATCTGCAAATACTGACTCGGACGACGCAGTAGCCTTTCTGCCCACTCGATGGCCACAATTCCCAGGGGATACTCACTGCCGCTCCAATAGGCTTCGACATACAGCTCATCCACTTCTTCTGGTTGAAGGCGATACAGATCCAGGTGATACAGCGGTACTCGACCTTCCGGATATTCACTAATCAGCGTAAAGGTGGGGCTGACAATCGGTTCAGCAATACCTAAGCCCTGTCCCAACCCCTGCACCAGGGTAGTCTTGCCGCTGCCCAAATCGCCATTCAGCAGCAGAACAATCCCAGCCGGCAGCCGTTGGCCTAATTCAAAACCGAGTTGTCGCGTTGCTGGTTCATCTGCAAGCCTAATTTGTCCTACTGGTTTTGAATTTTGTTGTCCTGCCATCGTTGGTTTAATTAGCTGATGCAATTAGTTTGATGGTTGTTAGGATAACTCGCAAATCACACTTCCCTAGCTGAAGCAGCGAAAAACGCTTTCGGCCAGACATCATAAAACTAAAGAGGCACCTGCGGAGGTGCCCCAATCGGTAATTTCATCGTAAAAGCCCGTAGCCAGTCAAACGAATACCAACTTCAAGCCTTCAAGTGAAACATCTAGTTATCGTAAACGCGGCACTCGTCAGCTTCTGGGTTAGCATCGCAGTACTGCTGAAAAGCATTTTTGGGGGGTTCTTTTTCCCGCTGATGAGATGCTTCAGCCTGAAGTTCTTCTACGGCATCCCAGGCAGCAGCACACTCAGGAGAGTTAGTACCGTTGACTTCACAGGCTTCACGGGCCTCTTGCCGTTCTTTTTCAATTTGTTCTTGGATATTGTTGCTCATGAGTTAGCAATTGTTAATGATTCTTAAAGTTTACCGGGCGGTCTGCTTCTAAGGTAGCTTAAACTGCTTTCAAACCAAATCACCCTTATGGGTGTCTTCCTAGACATCACCCATACTCTAGTAATGCCTAAGGTTAGGTTCGATCAGCCAAAATTAAGTGGCTTTCTTAAGAATTGGCTCATCCTGCTGGAAAATCGCAGCTTACACCACTGTTTAAACTAATCCTAGCCTTTAACTTGGCGAAGACTTGTGAGCTACGATACTGAAACCTGGAAACGCCCATAGTAAAGCAGCTTTGTCTAAATGGATTGCCCGAAGCGCATCGATCTAGCCAGCCGAACCATAGCAAACACCCAAGGCTAGAGCGGGTAGTCCTAGCCTATTCCTTTAGTGATAATTAGTGATCTACGGCAACAAAGTGAATGTAAGGATTCATAATAAATTTTAAAGTAGCTATTGTTGCTGTTAAGCCGCATTAGTTTTGATTTTTACACTCGGATTTTTGGACCTCGAGTATTTAGACCTCGAGTAATTGATGCGATGATCGGCGTAGGGTCCGGTAGAATCTAGCCCTTGCCTAAAAATCTACGGAGGGAGAACAAATGGCAGAACCGATGTTGCAATCCATGCGGTGGGTTAGTGCCCTCTCGACCCGTGCTTCGTTAGAAGCAGCCGTGAAGGATGTGGTGGCTCAGGCCCAACAGCAAATCCAAACGCCCGATCTGGCCTTGGTATTTATTTCATCCGCCTTTGCCAGTGAATATCCCCGCCTGATGCCGCTCTTGCAAGAGATGTTATCGGTTCCTGCTTGGATTGGCTGTAGCGGTGGCGGTGTAATTGGCATTGATGCAACGGGTCAGGCTCAGGAAATCGAAGGCAAAGCAGCCCTCAGCCTCACGCTGGCTCAGCTACCCGATGTGAAGGTGCATCCCTTCCACCTTACGACTGAAGATTTACCCGATCTCGATAGCTCTCCCGAAGCTTGGATTGAGGTGATTGGCGTACCGGCTCAAGAGCAGCCGCAGTTTGTGCTGTTGGCGTCTCCCACCTCTGCAGGCGTTTCAGAATTGCTGCAAGGGTTAGACTTCGCCTATCCGGGTTCTGTGAAGGTAGGTGGCTTGGCAAGTGTGAATTCACTGTCGGGCAGCAGTGGCTTGTTTTGTAATCACGCTCATTACCAAGACGGAATTGTGGGGGTCGCCTTGAGTGGCAACATTGTGCTGGATACAATTGTGGCCCAGGGGTGCCGTCCAATTGGGCAGCCGTACCGAGTAGCCGCAGCAGAGCGCAATATCTTGACTCAGCTTGAAGAACAGGTGAGTGACGATACCGCTTGTGGTCTCACCCGTACACCTCTAGAAATCCTACAAGCGCTATTTCAAGATCTCGACCCTGCCGATCGTGCCCTAGCTCAACATTCATTATTTATTGGCGTGGCGCAGAGTGCCTTTAAGCAGCAGCTTGAACAAGGTGATTTTCTGATTCGCAACTTGCTGGGAGTGGATCCGAGAACCGGAGCAATTGCGGTGGGTGATCGGATTCGTCCTGGTCAGCGGATCCAGTTTCATTTACGCGATGCAACCGCTTCGGCGGACGATCTCAGTACGCTGTTAGCCCGCTATCGAATTCATTGCACTAGCACCACTTCTCCGGTTGGAGCATTGCTTTTTTCCTGCATGGGGCGGGGCGAGAGTCTCTACGAGGAGCCTAACTTTGACTCCCAATTGTTCACACAGCATGTCGGTCAGATTCCCCTTAGCGGCTTTTTCTGTAATGGCGAAATTGGTCCAGTTGGCGGTACAACATTTCTACACGGCTACACCTCTGTGTTCGGCATCTGTCGGCCAGCAGAGTAAAGCAAAGTTCGATCGTCTTCAACACTCAAAAACCACTGTTTCGCTGTCGGCGGGCTTCGTAGAGAATGAGGGCAGCGGCTATACCAACGTTCAAGGACTCCACCCCTGCAGCTAGGGGAATTTTGACGGCGATGTCGGCAATCTCGGTGAGCTGAGGTGAGAGTCCGGCTCCTTCGTTGCCAAGCAGCACTATGGTGGGACGGGTAAAGTCAACCTGCCAGTAGGTATGTGATGCGGTGGGCAAGGTAGCTACCAATTGAATGCCTTCGGCCTGTAGTTGCTGGAGATCGGTAGCTAGGTTGGGACTCACACGCATGGGCAGGCGAAACCACTGTCCTGCCGAAGCCCGCAACACTTTCGGATGGTCGAGGTCAACGCTGTCGTAGCTCAGCCATAGCCCATCGGCCCCTACCGCCGCGCTGGTGCGAATCACTGTCCCTAGATTGCCCGGATCTTGCAGCGACTCTAGGGCGACACCGAGCTGGAGTGACTGGTGATTAAACGATTGTTCGACTCGTCGGGCAGTTGCAACGACACCATCTGGATTGACAGTTGTAGCAATGGCCTGCAATATCTCCGGACTTACCAATTCAAAGCGCTGGGCCTGCCGGCTCACCTGCTGCGACAGCAGTGAATGGTCTGCTTGCCAATCTGGGGTGCAACACACTGTCTCTAGGGGATAGGCGACGGCACAGGCTTCTTGCAGCAAATGGGTGCCTTCTAACAGAAACAAAGCTTGCTCGCGTCGCTCTTTGGCCCGATGCAGCTTGCGTAGCTTTTTCACTAAGGGATTCTGCAGGCTGGTTAGCATGCTGTCTGCACGTTTGCCTACCTAGACTTTCTCACTAAACTTTCTCGACGCGGAACCGTTCCACCGAAGACAGCAGATCGCGAGCAACTCCTACCTGGTTCTGGAGGGAAGCAGATACTCGCTGCGCCTCTTGAGAGGTTTCTTGCGCCGTCAGCTCGACCGATTGCATCACTTGAGCTACTGTCCGCGAAGTTTCGGTCTGCTCGATCGTGTCTGCCGTAATTGACCGCACCAGCACATCGATGCGATTCGAGACCTGAATAATGTCCTCTAGCGAACGTTTGGCTTGCTCGGCTAGGCGCGTTCCTTCGATTACCTGCTGAGTGCCTTCTTCCATCGCCGTCATCACCGAGCTGGTTTCGCTCTGGATCTGTAACACAATTTGCTCAATTTCCTTGGATGCTTTCGCAGCCCGGTCAGCCAACTGGCGCACCTCATCGGCCACAATCGCAAAACCGCGTCCGGCTTCTCCGGCTCTCGCGGCTTCAATACTGGCGTTCAAGGCTAACAGATTAGTCCGGGAGGCGATTTGGGAAATCAAGGCGACAATCTTAGAAATCTCCTGCGAGGATTCGGCCAAGCGCTTCACCTTGCGAGTCGTCTCGGCCACAGTTTCGCGGATTTCCAGAATTCCCGATACCGTGCGTTCTACAGCTTCACCGCCCTTTAAGGCCGTTGCGGACGCGGAGCGAGCCACTTCTTCCGCTTCTCGCGCACTTTCGGCTACCCGCTGGATCGAGTCGGTCATCACTTGAACCGAGTTCAAACTCACGGCTAGCTCTTCAGCCTGACGCAAAGCATCCGAAGAGAGTGAACGGGCGAAAATTTCATTCTCTGTGGCGCTCTTAGTCACTTGGCGGGCAGCCAGCTTCACTTGCTGTACAATCTCGCGCAGGTTTTGAATTGTGAGGTTAAAGGAGTCTGCCACGGCACCCAGCACATCTGCCGTCACTTCGGCCTGCACGGTCAGATCACCACGGGCGGCACCTTCCACATCATCGAGCAAGCGAATCACCTGCCGCTGCAAATCTTCCTTGGCCTGTTCCTGCTCTTCGGCCTTGCGCTGGGCTTCGCTCGTGGTCGTCAAAATTACCCGCGCCATTTGGTTGAAGCCTGTGGCAAGTCGGCCAAACTCATCTTCGGAATAGACAGTGGCTCGTGCATTCAGATTACCTTGCGAGACCGCATCAAACTGAGCCTGCAAATCCGTTGCGGTGCGTTTGGCCTGCCGAGTCGCGATTCCGGTTAAAGCCAGCGCTGAACCGAAGCTGGCAATGCCTGCCGTCGCACTCATAGCCAGACGATTCATGGGAGGTACATTACTCGCCGTCAACATGCTAATTGCCGCCACAGCCAGCATCGAAACGGTGCCAGTAACACCGCCTACAATCCATTTTTTGGTGGAGAGGGGCGCATTCTCTAGTGGAGCGGTCCAGCCCTGCTCGACGGTAACATCTGGTTCTAGTCCCCGACTGTCAACCTGGGTGAAGGTGGGCAACGGCTCGCCGCCGCCAGCCAATGGAAAGGCATCGTCTTCGCGGATGATCGACTGATCGGCATCGCTGAAGTCAAAGCTAGAAGTAGTTGAGACCGAGGAAGTCGAGCTAATGCTAGAGCCAATCGACGGACTGGTAAAGTCTACCGAATTGTCGGACAGGTCGAAATCAGGCAAGCTACCCAGGTCATCGAACTCGTCAAACTCATCGAGAAAGTCAACATTGCTACGGCGGCTGGTGGGGCTGTCTTCTAGAGACGGCTCCTCGCTGGTTGAGAAATCTTGAGCATCGGTGCCATCCAGACCGTAGCTGCTGTTGGCGACAAAGGTATGCTCGTCATCGTCACTATAGAAATTCGCGGCATAGCCGGATGACGTGTCGGTAAAGGACTGGCTCGGGGTTTGATCGTCTAGCCCCATAAACAGCGTTTCGTCTTCTGAGGCGAGATTGAAATCCTGTGGCGGTGTTTGAGTCGCGTTGTAGTCTGTGTTGTAGTCTGTGTTGTAGTCTGCGTCGTAATTGGTTTCGTAGGATGGCGGTGCGGCAAAGGCTTCGTCTAGCGGATCGAGCTGGTCCAACTGATCCAAATCATCCATCGGATCGGAGGCAGTACCGAGCGCAAATGGATTGTCGAATTCAGAATCAGATTGCTCTGCCGAGTCAAAAGCTTGGGGTGGAGCAAAAGGATTGCCCGAATCTAGCCCCAAGTCTTCCAACGCTTCAGTGCTATCTAGACTCAGGTCAGCAAAGTCGAAATCGTCTCCCAACTGATTCACGGAGCTAGCCGTATTCTGCCACTCGTTTCCAGCCTGAGGCTCAGCGAATGGAGCCGCTTGCGAGTCCACTGTGCTAACGAAATCAGCGTCGATGTCAGTAAACGACGAGTCAGTAAACGACGAGTCGGCAAAGGCCGGATCATCGCCAAAAGCAGGATCAAACGCTGGATCGGTAAACGGACCCTCTTCAAGTTCGGTTTGGTCGAATTGGTTTTGATATTGGGGCTGAGCAAAGGGATTTTGATCTAGCTTGTCGGCTTCTAGGGCTAACTCATCCGGAGCAGGGGCTGACTCCCCAAAAGCATCGAGTTGCTCAGGATCAAATTGATTGTCAAATTGGTCAAATTGACTGCCAAACTGGTTTTCAAATTGATGATCGAATTGCTCGTCGAATTGATTCGCCTCATCTTGATCGGCAAATTCGTTCAGGGCAAAGGCATCATCATTGGCGTCACTATTGGCGTCACTATTGGCGTCACTATTGGCGTCACTATTGACGGCTACGGCTTCAACCGGTTCTGCATTCAAAAACTCGTCCGCATCAGCCAAGCCCTTGTTGGCATAGTTGACGTATTCGGCATCCGTGGTCAGGCTGAGGACCGACTGGTACTGCTCTTTGGCAACATCGAAGCGCTGAAGGCCATAGCCATAGATGTGGCCTTTGAGCAGGCAGACATTTGGATCAGTTGGATGGTTTTCTGACAGCCGGTCAATAATAGTTGCAGCTTCCTCGTAGCTGCCAAGCATATACGCTCTTTCAGCTTGCTTGTACTCGTCTGCAAACTTAGTCGTTGATCCCATTTCCCTTTTTCTGCCCATACGAGTGCCCCAAGTTAAGCTTCAATGTTTACGCTGCCCATCGTGCCGACCGCAAAATTGCTACCTGATCCAGTAAACGGAGCGACTGGTTGTTCTCCTTTGCAAACCATTCTCCTCTCAAAAACGGGGCCATGCCGTCTGGAACATTAGTTGGCATCTGAATTTCATCGATATCTAACCAGTCCATGCCAACAATTCGCTCAACGGCCAGCCCCAACATCATGTCTTGATCTTCAACTGCAATCACCGAAATCTCTGCTCGATCAGTACTTAGAGAGGTAGCTCCACCCAAAAACTGGCCCAAATCAGCTACCCAAATCACTCGGCCTCGGATATTCAGCGTCCCTAGCAGTAGGGGGGAGACGTTGGGAATGGGAGTGATGCGATCAGGAGGAGCCGAAATCACTTCGCGGATGCCAGAAGCAGGCAGGGCAAATTCATCGCCCGAAGCCACAAAGAACCTCAGGTGCAGTTCGCCTTCTGGGCTTTCTAACTGCTGAAGCTCTGGAGCTTGGTCTTGGCCTCTACCTGCTAAAAAATCCGGACTTCCAATCATGCTCGACCTAACTCGCTAGTGAAAATGACTTCCTACCACCTTTAACCTACCCTCAACAAAATATTTCGTATCATTCAGTTTATGCCCTTTGTTTAACAAATTTTGCCACTATTCTACTGAACTACCCTCGCAAAAGTTGCTTTACAGTTCCAATTAGTTCAGTGGGCTGGAAGGGTTTAGCAATGTAAGCATCTGCACCTTGTTTCATACCCCAATAGCGATCGAACTCTTCGCCTTTTGAAGAACACATGACGATGGGCACATGCTGTGTCTTTGGATCGGCTTTGAGTCGGCGGCAAACTTCATAGCCATTCATGCGCGGCATGACAATATCGAGTACCACAAGATCCGGGCGATGTCCTTGAATTTTTTCTAAGGCATCCACACCATCATTGGCTACGGTGACATTCAAGCCGCTGCCCTTGAGCAGATCGGTGATCATTTTTTGTTGGGCAACACTATCTTCTACGACTAAAACAGTACTCATATGGTTCTACCTGCTCGATGCAAGAATTAACGGGCAAGGTTGATGCAGTTTCTGGATCTGCTCTTCTATCATTAAAACTTGTTCTCTTTACCCTGAGTTAACTTGACTCGCGGCATTTCAGTTCTTTCTAATTTGAATTAGCGACTGTTTGAAACGATAATCCGGATAAAGCAAATTGGGTCAGGGAACTGAGGAAATCGAGGTAGAACCCTCGCTATCAATTTCTAGCTCATCTGCTAGCGCTTTTGCTAATAATTTGTCAGGCGTAGGACGATCTGGATAGCCCAAGCCGACGTATTTCTCCAGCAGCATCAGCAGTTCTCCTTCGCCAAAGGGTTTGGTCAAGTAATCCGTTGCACCGACCATGCGAGCCTTGACCCGATCAATAAATCCATCTTTCCCAGTCAGCATGATGATTGGCGTTTCCCGAAAGGCAGTGGAGGTTCGCAGCATGGCGCAAATTTCGTAGCCGTCGAGTTCGGGCATGGCAATATCGCACAGGATCAAGTCAGGTTTGAGCTGGAACACTAAGCTGAGAGCCTTGAGCGGGTTGCTGATGCTGGCGGCTTCATAGCCATGCTGGTTCAAAATTTGCTCCACTGTGGCTCGAACGGTTGCTCCATCATCAATACAAACAATGCGCGGTACTTTACCTCCTGCGGCAGCGGTTTGGGTTGTCTGCAATTGTCCTGTGTCTGAAACTTCAGGAGCCAGCAACTGTACAGTGCCTTGCCGCACATGAGGATAAATTGCTCGCGCCACCGTGACGATATCTCGATTCAAATAGCGAGCCATTTGCCGCAATGAGGTTTTGCCGTCTACCCAGCGGCCCAACGCTTCAAAGCTAGATTCGCTTAAAGATTTGCGCAGCTGCTCTGGATCAGCCATCGCAGGGCATTGATCCGGCGATTGAATATGGGGATGAAACTGTTTCCATTCCTGAACCTGCTTCATGATCTGGGCGATCAAAGGCCCGATCTCCAGCGTAGTCAATTGGGGAGCTAAAGCCGAACCCAACTCGAAAATAAACGACCCTTGATGCAGACTGAGCAGATCAAACAGCGTCTCCTGGACCATGCTTTGAATAATGCTGCGGCCCTGCTCCGGTGTCAGCACATGATTCTCCAGAAGGGTCCAGAGATACCCATATTCCGGTGCATTGATCGTAGCAATGGCCGAAACCGTTGTATGGTCTAGCGCTTTGTCAACCTTGTAGCGACGCAGGTAATCGCGCAGGCGAGCAAGACTAGAACTGCTGTCCCCAGCATAAATAATCTGCCCATTCAGGAAAAAGACAAACCAGGACTGCATGGAACCACGAGAATTCCGGCCCCAGAGCGTAGAATAGCCGATGGCTGGTTCACGATTTGGGCTAAAACTCGCAGAACTATGGGTTTCTACAAACAGCTCCCCCGTTCGCTGCCCTAGCTCAATCAGCTGTAGAATGCTACGAATATCAATTTCGTTGAGTTTTCCCTGCATGTAGCCTGCATTTCTCCTGAACACAGCTCAAGCTTAGGTTAATTCGGCTTGCTGTCGTTGTTCGATAAAATTTGTTGCTAGAGAGTATGTTGCTAGAGAGTATGTTGCTAGAGAGTATCTAGAGATAGGGGGCTAGTGATTTGAACCAGCGGCAGGTGTTGGCAGAGTTAAGAAAAAAGCATCTGTGGAAATTTGTCCTGACTCGGTCTGGATGCCTGTGTAGGGAGGAATGATCACCTGCTTGCTATCCCACAACTATAACTCTCCTGTTTTCTACGGACAAAACTTTGAATACTGGCAATTGTAGACGCGAGGTGTTTTCTCCGTAGGACCTGTAGGATCTGCAACAATATCAGGCTGGCCTACCTAAACCTCTGCCCATTCTCCACAGGCACGACCAAGCAACCGCCTCTGTCGTTGCTTCTCGCTGTCGTTCCCCCCTGTTGTTGCCGGAAAAGTCTAGGGAATCTTAGAAATGCACTGCCTAAACAGACGGAACGGTTGAGCTTGTGAGCCAAGTAGCAGTGATAGTCCCCCAGGGTTGCCGATCGGGCCAACAAGTTAGAAATGGCAACTGGTTCTATTCACGCAAGCTGGGTTCGAGGCCAATACCAACACTCAGCTCTAGGAAGGCAGTAAGATTGACAAAAATCTAATTTCAGTAGATCGCAAATCATGTTGAGATCCCCCCTAGCCCCCTTACGAAAGGGGGAACCAAACCAACAATGATTTGAAGTCCCCCTTACTTACAAGGGGCTTGAGGGGGAGTGTGTTATGCACACGCTGCGCGAGCAGACCCAAGTCTGGTGATCCAAACGAATTCATTTTCGATCTACTGAATTTGGCTAGCTGGGTCGGCTACAGTTGATTAGGCTAAAGATTGTTGAGGACGCACTAGCCAGTGACCTAAGGCAAGTTTTGAAGGCAAATTCTGAAAGGCGCTTCTCTCTGAACTTGCACTTATCGTTCAACTCTGTGAGTAGAAACTACTGTAGTAGAACCTGTGGTAGAACACCAGTCCTGATTTGAGCATAGACACAGAAGGGGATTATCAGCGTGCTGTATCTAGCGGAAGTACTAAGAAAAGCCAGGGTTATCGGTGGTGGTCGAGCTGAACTGAAACTACTCGCCTGCCAACGAGCTGAACTGAGCTGGAGTGCGGTGACTGGCGAAGAGGTGATTCCTGCGTCTGACGATATGAACTACGGAGCGGGAACACTGGTGATGGTAGAGCTTTCCGCAACCAAGCAGGTACAGCGTCACAGTGAGGCGGGGCGACAGCTAGTTAGTATTTTGCAGAATTTTTCCCGTTTGCAAGAGAAAGCCAAAAATCAAGAAGAAGAAATTGAGCAGTGGAAGCAGTCGCTCACTTATCAAAGCCAGGAGCTAAACCGGCGCGAAATGGAGATTGAGGCCGCCCAAGAGCAGCTTCAACAACTCGAAGCGGATTTTGAACGTTTGGAGAAGCAGCAGCAAGAAATAGAGACCGCCCAGGCTGAGGTAGACCGACTGCGCGAAGAGTTTGAGCGCAAAAGCCAGGAACTCGAAGGGGCATGGGCACAATTGCGAGGAGAAGCTAGTCGGCTAGAGGATCGGCAGGCAGAGCTACAGCAAAAAGCAGTTTTGGATGAAGATGAAGCCCGTTCCCTGCAGTCCTTGCTTGACCAACTAGCGACGACAACCCCAATTGAGGCAATTCAAGAGCCGCTCCACCACCTGCTCGAGGGGATTGCTCGCCAGCAGGAAACCCTGAACGGCCATTGGCAGCAGCTAGAGCAGCAGCGCGCCTCGGCTCAACACCTGCAAACCGAAGTAGACCAGCAAACCCAATCCCTACAGGACCGTTGGCAAACATGGCAGCAGGCTCAGGCCGCTTTGGAGCAAACCCGTAGCCAGCTAGAAGCCAGCCAAACTGAACTTCGTTCCAAGCAGCACTATGCCGAATGGTTGACCGCTCAAATCGAGAACCAGACTTCGTTGCATCAGGATTTAGCCCAGTTGGTCGAGGGTTCGGTAAAGGTTAACCTGCAAAGCATCGAGCAAATGTCCTTAGACGAGCTGCAATCAACAGTGCAGGAGTTGGAAAAAGATCTGGAAAAAATGTCTCGCTTTGTCAGCAGCCAGGAAGAAGAACTGGTGTTGCAGCAGCAGGAGATTGACGAGTTGCGGCAGCAGATTCAACAAGCCAGCGAATATGACCGGCTCCGGCTAGAAACTGAATTGGCCGACGAGCAAGACCGCTACCAAATGCTGAACGAAACCCTAGTGGGTCAGCGTCGCAATTTACAGGAGCGACAGGCGACGCTGAAACTCTATCAAACCGTATTGGCGAAACGGCAAGGCTTCCCGCCGCCAGAGGATCAGGCCCGCATGGTGGATCTAGACCCGATCCTGGTGAAAATCGATCAGGTGCGGCAGCAGTTGACCCAACAGCTTCAGATTGCTCAGCAGGAAATTCAGCAATTGCAGGCAACCATTCAATCGAGTCAGGAGGTGGTGGCTCAGCAAGGAGTAACCCAAGCCGCAAATTGGGATGAACTGCGCCAAGTTGAGCAGCAGCTCCGCAGTCAAATTGGAACGGTGGCCGAAATCTGGGGCAAGGTCAACACCTATCAAACCATGTTGCAGCCCGTGCAGGATGACTTAAACCAGTTCAAACAGAAAGCCGAAACTGCCGTTGCCAACCTCAGCCAATTCCAGGAATCCAGCACTGCTCAACAGCAAGCCGTTGTTGGGATCCGAGACACCTTGCAGCGCCTAACTGCCAATACCACACCTGAATTAGCCGCTTCTTAGCTGTGGGTTGATGCCGCTTCTTTGCTGCCTAGCCAAATCCAATCTCCTTGAACCCAAGCGATCGCTCCACCGGGAAACGGATCGGTTTGGCTGCGGTTCGGGGCAGATAAAAGGGCAGCCAGTTTTTCAATTTGCTCAAAGCTAGAAGCCGTGGACAGAATGTGCTTTAACCCCAGCCGAATCACACGACGCTGCAGCGCCAGTGGCGCATCCCGCAGCAGAGTTCGATTCAGCCGGATCACTTGATTGGATTCGACGATAACAACCTGTTGCCATAGCTGCTCCGCAGCCATTTCCAAATATTCCACATCCGAGCGCAGTAGTTCAGCCGTTTGGGCTAAGGTTGATTCAATTCGAGGATTGAAATGGGTTTGCAAATAGGGAATCAGCTCATGCCGAATCCGGTTGCGGGCAAACTTGAGATCGTGGTTGGTGCTGTCTTCCCAAATCTGCAGCAGGTTTTGCTGACAGAAGGCAGCGGTTTCGGCCCGGGTTATTTCTAGCAGCGGACGCACCAGTTGAACCTTGGAAGCCAAAGGGCGTTGCCATGCCAAAGCCTGCAAGCCATCGGCACCGCTGCCGCGCATCAGGTTGTAAAGCAACGTTTCGGTGCGGTCGCTAGCGGTATGGCCAGTGACAACATAGCCGTAGTTTTGTTCACTCGCAATCTTGGCCAGTACTTGATAGCGCCATTCTCTAGCGGCAGCCTCGGTTGGGCACGGCTCAGGTGCTACCGTACCATAAAAGGGAAATTGCCAAGCGGCAGCTAACTGCCTGATGTATTCCGCATTAGCATCGGCATCGGGTCGCCAGCGATGATTGCAATGGGCAACGGCTACAGACCAATGCCATTTGGGTTGCAAATCCAACAGCAGCTTTAACAAACAGAGTGAATCTTGCCCACCCGACACCGCTACGAGCAGCCAACTCTGTGGGGGAAGCAACTGCCGCTGCCTCAGCATCCGATGAATGCGAGCATGAAACGGCGTCCAATCCGCCTGTGCAGCCATGGTAGAGAGATGGGGTTGAGCGATTAGTTACTTAGTAATCTTCGTCGATTTCGGGATAAATCTCATTGCCGCCTCCTGGCCAGCGGTAGGATTCATCGGCAGGAAAAGGCGTTTCCCGGCTGCGGCGAGGCGTATAGACATCATCGCGGAACAGATCATCACGGTATTCGCTGTCTCTGGTCGATTTCTCTGACCGCAGATCAGAACTTTCGCGCAGCAACTTGGGTGGGCGTTCCGGACAAAACTCTAGCCGAATCCGTACTCTGCCCCGCTGCCAACCCTGATTGCCCAAGCGCAGCACTTCACAAGTCTGGCCGCGATCGGTGAACCAACCTTCTCGCTCATCTGACCACTCGCCTTCTTGCTCACTGATCAGCTGGGCCAGAGCATCGAGAAATTCGCTCACCTTAAACGTCGGATTAGACATAATAATCCGCCCTGAGCGCACAAACAGGACTTCATCATCACCGAGCAGTCCGTATTCGTTGTCCATGTGTATTTTCCCAAATGTAAATTTAGATTGAACTTTAAACGCTAAACCAGTTATGGCAATTGCGCTGCCAAGATTAGCTGATACTGCTTTAAGGGTGCAATCTACCGCAAAAATTAAGCGCTGCTGCCATCTTGACTGGCCTGAATCCCGGCGATATGGTGATTTCAATCATGCCCTGTGCAACTTTTACCTCGTCATGCTTAGAGATAGCGTAATAGGAGTTCGGCCATGAAGTTCTTATCCATTATGACGCTAGCGATGCTGCTTCCGTTGAGCCTCGCAACTACCGCAAATGCAGAGCCAGGACTCGTCGCTCCTGAATCTGTCCCAATCAGTCCAAATGCAGACAGTCCAACTCTAGACAGTCCACAGCCAGCCCCATCTGAGTCGATTCAACCTCTGTCAGTTGGTCAAGATTCCCAGTTGGTTTCACCCAGCGATCGCTCTGTCCATCTAGAGGGTCAAGCCCAGCAGATTAACCGCAATCTCAACGCGGGCCAGAATACCGATCCTCGGCTGCGGGACCTACTTGACTTACCCGACGGCATGATCATTCGCGGTTCCTCGCGGGGAGGAATTGGGATTGGTAGAGAATACTAAATTCTCAGTTGATTCTCAGTTTACAGGGCGAAAATTACTGCTTCTGATTGCTTTAAAAGAACCAGCCGTAGCTGTGCAGTCCTTTGCCCAACAAATTGACTCCCAGGTAGCAGACCCACACAACCAAAAATCCTGACGCGGCTAAAATTGCCGGACGGCGTCCCTGCCAGCCCCGAGTAATCCGGGCATGGAGATAAGCGGCAAACACCAACCAGGTAATCAATGCCCAAGTTTCTTTCGGATCCCAGCTCCAGTAGGATCCCCAGGCTTCATTCGCCCAAACCGCACCGGCAATAATCCCGATCGTCAGCAGCGGAAAGCCAAGGCCAATAATCCGGTAGCTGATATTGTCGAGCGCTTCGGCTAAACTCAGCCGCTGCGGAGATAAGGGAGTCGTAGTAGTTGTGACGGGTATGAGTACAGCAGTGCCACCCGATCCATTACGGCTGATTTCCTCTTGGGGCAAGGATGTAGTTGGTAGTGGTTGCAGGGTAGCTTCATCAGCGCGGTGGACCTGATAGCGAGAATTGCGATAGGCCCCCGTTCCTACCGAACTGCCTTTGAGTTCTACATTCTGCCCCCGCGTCACAAACAAAAACGCGATTGCCAGCAGGGATCCCACCATCAGAGCTGCATAGCTCAGAAGCATGACGCTGACATGCATCATCAGCCAGTTGGATTTAAGCGCCGGCACCAATGGCTCAGCTACCTGCATTTGGGCTGGCAACGAGAGGGCAGCAAAGGCCGTAATGCCCATCGCGACTGGAGCTGTGACAACGCCCACTAAGGGACTACGGCTCATGGACTCAGCCAAACAATGAACGGCAGTAATGCCCCAGGCAATAAAAAACAGCGATTCATATAAATTGCTGAGCGGGAAGTAGCCAGCTTCCAGCCAACGTGCTCCCAGCAAAGCAGCAATACAAAGGTTGGCGATTCCCATACCTGTTGTACCCAGGGTAGGCAGAAAGGGAATCTTGGGGAAGGCCGCGCTACTCCAATAGATCAGCATGGTCAGAAACAGAACGGCGAACGCAGCATTATCAAGCCAGTTCTGAAGGGCAACTAAATCCATGCAGTGTTCTCCAGCCTATAAACGGGCAATTCAAATCAAGCTCAATTCGGCTGATGGCTGGGCCTGAAATGGATGTCTCTTCAATTCAATGGTTAAGAGACATTTATGTCTGCCATCTAGATCAGCCATCTCGAATGGTTTCTTTTCTTATCCTATCGAGTCTTGTTCGCTTCTGGTCAGGAAAGATAGAAACGATAGGGACATGATTTAGCCCGTTTGTTGGATGGGAATGCCCTACTGGGCAGGCGAAGTTGGCGTCTCCGAACTACCCGGCAGAGGTTGATTGATGGGCGCTGGGGGTGGAAGTGCTCCGGGCGCATTGCCTTTACGCAACAGCACATGGGCATCGTAACGAGTTGTGCGTCCGTCTTGTAATGCCGCCGTGATCCCAATCGCTCGAATTGCATCGAGAAAAACCTGTTGTTCAGACGGTAGAGTGGGCAGCGGCAAATTGGTGTTGGCATTCGCCAGGCGATCGACCTCCAGGAAAAACTGACCGTTATTCGGGTTCAGCTCGGTCGAGCTAGTTTGCCGAAATAGGGGATGCTCAACTAAGGGTTGATCGGGTGTGGGCACAATCGTGGTCGCCAAATCTGAACCGATCGCCAAATAAGCCACATTGCCATCCAACCATCCATGCGTCACCTTCAGAGCGGTGAACGGCGAAACCCAGCTAATGGCCGGTTTGCCTTCTACCTGCGTTTCGCTCACCTGGAAGCGGTAGCGGGTTTTCATCAGCTCATCCAGTTTCTTAAAGGTCTGCTCAGCGGCTTTGCGGTCAGAAGTTTGCGCCAGCAGCACAATCCCAGCTTTGGTTGCCGTGGTTTTGTCAGCATTGGCGGCATTGCCAGCAGGGCTAGAGATGACGGCCAGCGCGTATTCACCATTCATCCAGGCAATCAGATCCTGGTCGAGATCCAGACCAGTCAGGTTGTTAACCCCACGCCGCAGAGTTTCTGGATCGAAAAAGCCCAGCCTTGGCACATTGTTGGGCTGTTGCGTATAGTTTTGCCAGAGCTGTTTCAGGTTGCCCCCCGACGCGACCAGCAGGGCATCTGATGGCAGTAAAAGCGGCATTCGTTCGGCATTATTTGTCACCTTAAAGCGAGCTTTTTGATTGGCTGCCAGCCAGGAAACGCTTTGAATGCGCATCCCTTCGGATTCTAAACTGACCGTTGCCGCTAAGCCTTGGTTGCTTTTAAGAGGAGCCAAAACCTGGGGTGGAATTGGCTGGCTAGCATTGTTCGCGGTTAGGGCTGTGGCGACCGGGATGTTGACATAAAGCTGCATGAAGGGATTGGCAGCCGTGATATGGTTGAGGGCCTGACCGTAGCCCGGAGTTTGCGCCACCGAGGGTTTGCCCTTCGCCGTATCAATGACTCGCTCTACTGCCTTGCTGTCATTGGCAACCACTACAAACTGATTGTCTACCACTGCCGCTGCGTAAGCTTCCTCAGTTTGACCATGCACCTCGCGAATTTTGACGCCCTTATAGTCTCGATCCACCCAGTCTTGAGTGGCTGCTACTTTGGGGCTGGCCAGTAACTGTTGCGCTTTACCGGCATCGGCAATCGGCAGCACCATGACGATCGCTTGTTCAGCAGCAGTGAGGGCGTCTGGATTGTAGGGCTGAATCGCTTTGTCTTGACCGTTTGCTTCGATGGCAGGCAGCAGAAAGGCCGTCGTAATCTCACTGCCGACCCAAGGCTGAATGTCCCGCTGGTAGTTCATGCCGTTGGCAATCAGCAGCCGATCGCGCAATTGGGCCAACTGTTTATCGAAAGCAGCCTGAGATGCAGGCGTGCCAAACCGCCGCAACTGCTGCCACTGCCCTCGATCAGTTGAAACGGAAACCGTCATGACCGCCTCTTGCGGAATAATCGCGGCTCCGCTCGGCATCCCAACCAGGGTGGGGCGTCTTTGCAGCAAGCTCCAGGCCACGACTCCGCCGATCAAAAAGCCGGCAGCACTTCCGAGGGTTAATAGAAGCGCCGGTTTACGCTTGAACAGTTTTTCTACCACAGGTCACTGCCCTCCACCACAGGTTGCGTTAGAACAGACAGATAGACTATAGACGATGGTTCCAGGTTTGCAACGCATCTCAATAACTAGTTTGAAAAAGAAAATTTGCACTCAGTTTTGCACTTTAGTTTTGCACTTACAGCCTTTTTCAGGCTAGTGAAGTACGAAAAACGGGGTGTAGGGGCATTGCTCCTGCGTGGGGCGAAGCCCCACACCCCCATACCTCACATGAGTGAAAAACGCTGTAGTAATCTACTCAACTCAACAGGCATTACACCCAACAGCATTAAAAGATAAAAACTAACGCAATCGCCCAGGATTGATCCAGTCGCAGAATTTTAATTTGCTGAATAAATTCTCGAAAATAGAAACGCCGTTCTGCCTCAGACAAATCCAGCCAAAACTGGGGAATCGAGACGAGTTGGGCAATTGTCTTCAGGTTTACAGGCGGTAGCTGGGCTAGTTTAGTGCGGATGGCGGCGATCTCCGTCCGAACTTTGTAGGCGCGCAGCGAAGCAGTTTCTTCATCTAACACGCCAGTTTCGACTAGACGCGGCAGTTGGTCTAGGACAGCTTGTTTCGCGGTCATTTGGGCAGTTAACCCTTGCTGAATGCCATCTACATCGGGGATAGCAGCGTTACTGACTGCAGGCGGCAAATCGGCACAGATCTGCTGAATCGTTGCTTCCAGCACCTGCTGATAGGGCAAGCTACGACAAAGCGGCTGACGCGGACAGGCCACCGGGCGCAGGTAGAGATACTCTTGTTGGTTGCGCACCACTCGACTAATTTTCATAGCGGAGCCACAGGTTTCACAAGCCACTAAGCCCGACAGCGAGCGAGGGGCACTGGCAGTTCGAGACGGCATCCGCTGGTTGCGCCGCAGGAGTCGATCCACCTGAGCGGCTTCCTCTCGTGACAGAATCGGCACATGGGTGTCAGGCAGCACCTCACCGTTTTGGTACGCTAAGTCACCCCGATACACTGGGCTAGTCAACCAGCGCTTGCCAGTCGAAACTGAGATTTTCTTGCTATATTTTTTCTGCAAATAGCGAACGCTGCCCCTGAGCGAGCCGTACAGCAAAAAGTGATCGAAAAAATCTTTCACCACTGGAGCCGTACTCCGATCTAACGCATAGCGATCTTTGCCACGGCGGTAACCATAGGGTGCTCTGCCTGGTGGAGGCAAAGCTTTGAGGCGGTTGCGGGCATGGCCCCGGCGGAGTTGTTGGCGCTGCTGCTGGGTTTGGATCGTTTGAAACAATTGCATCAGATCCGAAGGGCAGATCGATGGTTCAGCGAGGCCAATCGCATCTTCGGTTGTGATCAGCTGGATTTGCAGCGCCTCTAGCTCGGCTAAGATGGCCCGAATAGCAGTCAAGGAGTCGCCCAACTCGTTGAGATGCCGCACCAGTAGATAAGCGACAGATTCAGTGCGACAATCTTGCAAGAGCTGCTGTAACTGCTGTCGCGTGCCTTGGTCTTGGTACACCCGGTCCACTTCCCATCCCCAAATGGATGCATCAGGCACAACTTCTAGCAGGGGATCGCTGTATGTATAGGCAAAAACTTGACCCAAAGCAGGTGTCATAGGCGATGATGCAACTGGCAGAAATGCGGCAGAAGATGAGTAGGCAGTCAATTGACAAGCAAACTCTCAACCCACCCTAAATCAGTTGGTGGCAGGTTTAGAGCGTAGGTCCTCTACTCTGCTGCTCTTTTGTAGGCACTTTTTGCAGGCACTTAAGGTAAGCGCTTAATTGAGTTAGGTCCTGTTTCATGGAAACCCGCTGAGGAACTAGTAACTCTATCAGTGTGACTCCATCAGCATTTACAATTTGCAATTCTAAATCATGCGATGCAGCGATTACTATGACTCTAAACTCAAACAATTACAATCACGTAGTTTTTGATACAAAAAACAAATTTATTCTATCGTATGCGTGCTGCTATGGCTTTCGCTCTAAGGCAATTTAAGCCTATATTTATTGTTAATTAATTGCAAAATATGCAGTTTTAGCCGAAGAATTAGCTAAAGAAATGGGCCACCAATTCTAAATGGTTATTGGTTGGTTTTGGAAGAGAACCAGCGCAATTTTATGCTTCTAAAGCTTTGTTTTTTAGGATGCAACAGAATTTTGCAATGAGCGCAAACATCTAGATTTGCTCTAGCAAACGCCATAGAATTATCGAATGATCTTGCCAGGATAAACTATGAGTTCAACCCTCCAATCCTCAGATGATGCTTTTCGCTCTAGTGCTAATACAGTAATTGAGGAGAAAACTATCCCAGCGTTGACCCCTGACTCGACTTCGGATCTGTTTTTGCGCCATCGCCTCAGGATTGTTGAGGATCTGTGGGAACTGGTTCTTCAGCAGGAATGTGGACAAACCTTGGTAGATTTACTACGCCAGTTGCGCTCGATCCATTCTTCTGAAAGTGAAGCAGCAGAAGCTGCCGCTGCCGAAGTGCTGAGATTGATCGAGAATCTGGATTTAAATGAAGCCATTCGAGCTGCCCGTGCTTTTGCGCTCTATTTCCAGCTGATCAATATTGTGGAACAGCACTATGAGCAGCGGGAACAACAGCAACAATATCGAGCCGCCTACGAACAGGCCACAGGGTACGAAGAGTCGATCTTCACGACCGATCCGTCCTTGATTGGAGAAGGCGAAGAATCAGGTTCTCCCCAGGCCGAGCTGCTAGAAAAAAACCTACAAGAGTCTCCCGCCCGACGTGAAAAGCCGGCAACGCTGCAATCCCTTTTTCCCAAACTGCGGCGCTTAAACGTACCTCCCCGGCAGATCCAACAGTTGATTGATAATTTAGATGTGCGGCTGGTATTCACGGCCCACCCGACCGAAATTGTCCGCCACACAATTCGCGATAAGCAACGCCGAGTCGCTAAAATTCTCCGTCAACTTGATACCGCTGAAGAAAGTCTGCGGGCGCTAGGACTTTCATCCTCGTGGGAAACCGAAGATTTGCGCGACCAACTGATGGACGAGATCCGACTGTGGTGGCGGACCGACGAGCTGCACCAGTTTAAGCCCACAGTTTTGGACGAGGTAGACTACGCGCTGCACTATTTCCATGAGGTGCTATTTGACGCCATTCCCCAGCTCTATCAGCGGTTTTGTCGTTCGCTCCACACGACCTTCCCAGGTCTGCGTCCGCCGCAGCACAATTTCTGCAAGTTCGGCTCTTGGGTCGGTGCCGATCGCGATGGCAACCCCTCGGTAACGCCAGAAGTCACCTGGAAAACCGCCTGCTATCAGCGCAATTTGGTTTTGGGCAAGTATATTAACTCAGTGCGAAATCTGATCAACCTGCTGAGCATGTCTCTGCACTGGAGCGACGTGCTGCCCGATCTGCTGGAATCGTTGGAGCAAGATCAGGTGCAGATGCCCGATATCTATGAACAGTTGGCTATCCGCTATCGCCAGGAACCCTACCGCCTGAAGCTGGCTTACATTCAGAGACGGTTAGAAAATACGCGAGATCGCAGCCTCCAGCTCTATAACGGCGACTATCCCCAATTTGAAGTGCCAGAAATTAATCCCGCTCTGGTCTATCGGTCCGGCAAGGAGTTTTTGGACGAACTGAAGCTGATTCAGCGCAACCTCAAGGAAACTGGCCTACAGAGCCGAGAGCTGGAAACGCTGATCTGCCAGGTGGAGATCTACGGGTTTAATCTAGCCCATCTGGATATTCGCCAGGAAAGCTCCCGCCATTCGGATACGCTGGCTGAGATCATTGCTTATCTGCAAATTCTACCCAAGCCCTACGATGAACTGCCGGAAGAGCAAAAATGCCGTTGGCTAGCGACCGAACTGCAAACTCGTCGTCCGCTGATTCCGTTTGAGCTGCCCTTCTCGGAAAAAACCTGTGAAACAATTCAGACTTTTCGAATGGTGCGGACCCTGCAGCAGGAATTTGGCGCCGAGATCTGCCAGACCTACATTATCAGCATGAGCCACCATGCCAGCGATTTGCTAGAAGTACTGCTGCTGGCCAAAGAAGCGGGTTTGTATGATCCGGCCACAGGTTCAGGCACACTTCAGGTTGTCCCTCTGTTTGAGACCGTCGAGGATCTACAGCGGGCACCAGCGGTGATGCAAGAACTGTTTGAATTGCCTTTCTATCGGGCGCTGCTGGCGGGTGGTTTCTCTGGTGGGCAGGCCGACTCTGAAACTACCGCTCACGGTGCTGACTCGCCTCGGAGTACCGTTTCCCTGCAAGAGGTCATGCTGGGCTATTCCGATAGCAATAAGGACTCAGGTTTTCTCAGCAGTAACTGGGAGATTCACAAAGCTCAACAGGCGCTGCAAGGCGTGGCCGATCGCTTTGGCATTGCGCTGCGCATCTTCCACGGACGCGGCGGTTCGGTGGGCCGCGGCGGCGGTCCTGCCTACGATGCAATCTTGGCTCAACCCGGACGCAGCATCGATGGCCGCATCAAAATTACCGAACAGGGCGAAGTGCTGGCATCTAAATACAACCTGCCGGAGCTGGCGCTCTACAATCTGGAAACCGTCACTACCGCTGTGATTCAAGCTAGCCTGCTGCGCAGTGGCTTTGATGACATCCAACCTTGGCGCGAAATCATGGAGGAACTGGCAGCTCGCTCTCGTGCCCATTACCGCAATCTGATCTATGAACAGCCAGACTTCCTCGACTTTTTCTTGCAGGTGACGCCAATTGAGGAAATTAGCCAGCTACAGATCAGTTCTCGTCCGGCCCGGCGCAGCGGCAGCAAAAAGGATCTCTCCAGTCTACGAGCGATCCCCTGGGTATTTAGCTGGACGCAAACTCGCTTTCTACTGCCGTCTTGGTATGGAGTGGGTACCGCAATTCAGAGCTTCCTCGAAGAGGCTCCCCAGGAGAATATGAAGCTGCTGCGCTACTTCTACTACAAGTGGCCCTTCTTCAAAATGGCGATTTCCAAGTGTGAGATGACGCTCTCAAAGGTGGATTTGCAGATCGCCCACCATTATGTGCAGGAACTCAGCCATCCTGAAGACCGGGAGCGCCTAGAAGGGGTGTTCGAGCAAATTGCCAACGAATACTACTTGACTCGGGATCTGGTGCTGAAAATTACTGGCCATCCCCGCCTGCTCGATGGCGATCCAGACTTACAGCGCTCGGTGCAGTTGCGTAACAACACAATCGTACCGCTGGGCTTTTTACAAGTGTCCCTATTGAAGCGGCTGCGTCAACATAAATCGAGTGCCGCATCGGGAGTGATTCGCTCCCGCTACAGTCGGGGCGAACTGCTGCGGGGTGCCCTCTTGACGATCAACGGCATCGCTGCCGGTATGCGGAATACAGGTTGATCTGAATTAGGTCTGGCTAGAATGAGTCTGGTACTGACCTTTGCTCAGAAAAATCAGCCGAGGATGAGTCATGAGTCGTAGTGATGAAGTGAGAGGTTTAGTAGGCGAAGTTAAAGCCCAAATTGGCATTCTGGGCGGCTTCGTGGGTTTGATGTGGGCGTTGGAAATCCTCGATTTGTTTCTAGGCGGAGCGCTAGACCAGTTTGGGATTCGGCCTCGCTCACTGATTGGCCTACGCGGAGTCTTGTTTGCACCGTTTCTGCACGGCAACCTGCTGCATCTAATCGCCAACACGGTGCCATTTTTGATCCTGGGTTGGTTGGTGATGCTGCGGCGCACGAGCGATTTCTGGCCAGTCACAATTATTGTGATGCTGGTGTCGGGTTTGGGCACTTGGCTATTTGCCTCTCCCCTTACCATCCATATCGGTGCTAGCGGCCTTGTATTTGGTTACTTGGGCTTTCTGCTATCGCGGGGTTACTTTGAGCGCAGCTTTGGTTCAATTCTGATGTCGCTCATGGTTGGTATCCTGTACGGCGGGATGATTTGGGGTGTTCTACCGACCCGAATAGGCATTTCCTGGCAAGGTCACCTCTTTGGATTCATCGGTGGCATCATTGCTGCCTGGATGCTGGCTAAACCTCGATCGTCCCGCAGCTATTAGTTGGAGTATTCCTTTGCCGCCCAGCTTCATGCCACCAGCCCAATCTTCTCAGGCCAGCCACTCTCCTCCCCTGCTGGTGACAGATCTAGACCAATCCCTATCTCAACGGTTTTTTCGACTGGCCATTGTTAATATCCTTTCCAATCTGACAGTGCCGCTAGCGGGGTTGGTGAGTGTTGCTTTCCTCGGCCATCTAGTTGAAATTCGCTATTTGGCTGGCGTCACCTTGGCCACGGTCTTGTTTAACTACCTCTACCGCACCCTCGGCTTCCTGCGCATGGGCACGACGGGTGTAACCGCTCAGGCGGTAGGACGCAACGATCGAGCCGCGATTCTGCTAACCGCTTTGCGCAACGGCATTCTAGCGATTGGCTTGGGGTTGATCATACTGCTATTGCAGCATCCAATTCGCGACTTGGGGTTTGCCGTACTCAGCGCTGAACCTGTGATCAAAGCGGCAGGGCAAGCTTACTATGACGCTCGAATTTGGGCCGCCCCGGCCACGTTACTCAATTTTGTCTTGATTGGTTCCCTGCTGGGTCAGGAAAAAAGTGGTCAGGTGCTGCTAATTTCGGCACTTGGCAATGGAGCCAACATTTTGCTTGACTATTTCTTTGTAGTGCGCTGGGGCTGGAATAGTGCCGGAGCGGGCTGGGCGATCACTGTGAGCCAATACCTGATGGCGCTGTTGGGGTTGGTCCTATGCGCTCGCCAAACCTCCTGGCTGGAAATTCAGGCGATCCAGTCAAAGCTGTGGGATACTGCCGCATTCAAAAGCACTCTGACGCTGAATGGCAATATTTTTATTCGCACCCTGGCGTTCCTATCGACCTTTTCGGTGTTCACAAATTTCAGTTCTGCAATTGGAGCCATCCTGTTGGCAGAGAATGCCCTGCTGTTGCAGGTGTTTAGCTTCGCAGTGTACTTGATTGATGGCCTCGCTTTTGCGACAGAAAGCCTCACCGGTGTACTGCATGGGCAAGGCAACAAAAAACCGCTGCTGGGTTTGATTGGTCTGTCGGGTGGCAGCAGCCTGGTGATTGGCGTCACCTTTGCGCTGTTGTTTGTATTGTTTCCGATGCCCTTATTTGCCCTTTTGACCAACCATACTGAAGTGCTGGCCCAAATCGGGCGTTACGTGTTTTGGCTGATTCCCGTGCTGGGCTTCGGCTCGATTGCCTTTATGCTAGACGGCTATTTTTTGGGTTTGGCAGAAGGGGCAACGTTGCGCAACGCCGCCCTGTTTGCCACCCTCTTTGGTTTTGTGCCATTGGTAGTTTGGGCTTGGCAACTGCAAAGCAACGATTTACTCTGGCTTGCCCTCTCTGTCTTCATGGCAGCGCGAGTGGTCTTTTTGGGCAGTCAGGTGCTGAGAACAATTCAATAACACCAATCTCAAGAACACCAATCGGTTAATCTGCCGGTAGATGGGTTGAGAATACGTAAATGCGTTGAGTTTGCAAATTCTGACAAACTGCCGAAGGTTTGATAGAGTCAGGCGTCAATTGACCACGCTCTGCAGCATCCGAAGAGCGATGGTGCTCCGCACCGCTCAGAGAGCGAACAAGGCGGAAAATTTGCCGATCGAGCTGCACCTGCAAATTGGTCAGCGGATCGTCTCCCGTCGCGATCAGAAATTCGAGCTGTTGCACCGATGGCCAAGCTGCTAAAGTATCCAAAATTTCAGCGATGGCTCGGACATAGGGATGACTCGGCTGGCGATACCACTCTGGTGTAGCCAATTCAGATTGATCAAACCCTAAATGAAAAGTGAGGGTGGATTGTCCAAACAGAGCTGAGGCGAGCGATCGCGCTTCTTCTTGCAGTAAAAAATCGTGAGTTTTAGCTAAGTGACGGATTTTTTCTAACCGTTTATAGCGTTCTGTAACCGAAAGCTGCTCGTCTTGCCACTGAATGGACACAGTAATCAGGAAGGTGCGCAGCAGCAAATGGCCCAGCTTCTCGGCCTTAGTCGCTAGATAATCAGCATTGTAGGAGGTTGCTTCGATTAGCAGCGGCACTCGATCGACCATTTCCAAGCCGTAACCTTTAAGGCCAGCAATCTTGCGAGGGTTGTTGGTAATTAAGCAAAACTTTTGCACCCCCAAATCATTGAGAATTTGAGCACCGACGCCGTAGTTGCGCTGATCCGCCGGAAAGCCCAAGCGTTCGTTCGCCTCTACCGTATCCAGCCCCATGTCCTGCAGCGAATAAGCTTTGAGTTTATTGATCAGCCCAATCCCTCGCCCTTCCTGCCGCAGGTAAACGACTACCCCCTGTCCCGCATTCTCGATCATCTTCAGGGCTGCCTGAAGCTGCATTCGACAGTCACAGCGCAACGAGCCGAGAGCGTCCCCGGTCAAACATTCGGAATGCACCCGCACCATCACGCTTCTGCCCTTGAAGGTAGCCGGATCGCCTTTGACAATCGCAATATGCTCAGAATTATCTAGCAGGTTGCGGTAGCCGTAAACTTGAAAATGCCCGAACTGGGTCGGCAAATTGGCAATGGCCTCGCGCTGTACAAATCGCTCATGCTGCAACCGATAGCTAATCAAGTCGGCGATGCTGATCAGCTTCAGCTCGTGGCGCTTGGCATATTCGATCAGCTCTGGCAATCGCGCCATCGATCCATCTAGGTTCTGAATTTCGCAGATCACCGCCGCTGGATAAAGCCCTGCCAGTCGCGCTAAATCTACCCCCGCTTCGGTATGACCAGCTCGCTTCAGCACGCCGCCTTCCTTGGCCCGCAGGGGGAAGATGTGCCCCGGACGCCGCAAATCACTCGGCTTAGTGTTGGGATTGAGGGTTAGCTGAATTGTGCGAGCGCGATCCTCAGCGGAAATGCCCGTTCCAACCCCTAGATGGTAGGCTCCGTCAATACTAACCGTAAATGCGGTCTGTTCACTTTCGTCGGTTTTGTTGCTCACCATCAGCGGCAAATCCAATTGGTCCAGCCGTTCACCAGTCATAGCTAAGCAAATCAGGCCACGGGCTTCTACCGCCATGAAATTGATCATGTCAGGGGTGGCAAACTGAGCCGCACAAATCACATCGCCCTCGTTCTCGCGGTTCTCATCGTCCACCACCACAATCGATTTGCCAGCCTTCAGATCGTTCAGAGCAGCTTCGATGGAGTCAAACACAGAGGTAGACGGTACAAACGAATTGGTTTCTTCAAAATGCAGTGGTTCCACAAGAAATTCTACGCAGCAACAACAAAGCGACAACTGTGATGTAAGCGATGGTGTAAGCAATGTAAGCCCTAAACAATAAGCCCTAAAAATAAGCCCTAAACAATCAGTACTAGCTGTATTTATCGAAGTTAAAGTGCAAGTTGAAAATTAAGCCATTGCAGAGTGGGCATCTTGCCCGCCGCCGGCAGGATGCCTGCCCTACGGAATGATCAGACTCTTTGATTAACTTTCATAAATACGGCCTCAGAAGCTGTTTGAAAAGGATTTCGTTGCCTGGATCCGTCTCTTCTGGAATGCCCGCAGGGCTATAATCCCTCACTAGCAGGAGACTTTGAACAGCGATGGTTCGGAAACTCTCTCCAAATGGGGGATGTAGGGGGCTTTTCAAACGGGTTCTCAGTTAGCAAATCAGTCAGCAAAAAGGTTCTCCTCGGCAGTTCTCAGCCTGATCCGTTATGAGCAACCACAATAACTGCGCCAGCTCTAAGAGTCCATCCCTAAAAACCTGCACGAATTGCTAGAAGGGAGTTTGGCAGGCAGGGACAAACTTCTGAACAGGATCGGTTCTGTGAGTTTTAGGCTATGTGAACTTTATTTACAGATGCTCGATTCCGATTTTAGCGCTTTTCCGTCCTTTGGCCCCTTGATCTGAGATTTCTTACCGTTCCAAACTCCTATTGAACTAGCATTTCAGTGATTAACCGCCACTGATTAACAGTCCCGATCATCCACCCAGAAGCTTGCTAATCTGTAAGGGACGTTTTGAGCAGAATACCTTGTTAACTGCTGGCTTTGACATTGATTTTTGAGCAGGGGTTTTGGGCAATGGTGCTTCGGGCAATGTTTGATACGCCTTAGAGCAAAAGTTTAGATTAGAATGCAGTTTTCTTAATAGACGTAGTTGGCCGAGTTACTTTATTGTATTTCTACTAAGAGCATGGAACGGTAAGGCATCATGGGTGATTCAGGACGTGTGCCAGTAGGGATTGTGGGAGCCTCTGGCTATGGAGGTGTACAGCTTGTGCGCCTTCTGCAAGACCATCCCAATCTGGAGCTAGTCTACTTGGGCGGTGAGAGTAGCGCTGGCAAGTCCTTTAGCGATCTCTATCCCCACTTGGGCAATCAGGTCAAATTGACGATCGAAGCCATTGATCTGGAGGCCATTGGCGATCGTTGCCAGGTTGTGTTTCTTTCCTTGCCGAACGGCTTGGCTTGTGACATGGCCCCTGCTTTGCTTGCTAAAGGCTGTAAGGTGCTGGATCTGTCTGCCGATTATCGCTTCACCAATCTAGAAACCTACGAAGCTTGGTATGGTAAAGAACGCACCGATCACACCGTTGCCGAAACCGCTGTCTATGGCTTGCCCGAACTCTACCGCGACCGGATTAGCGAAGCTCAGCTCGTGGGCTGTCCGGGTTGCCATTGCACGGCTAGCCTCTTAGCGCTATCCCCACTACTGAAGCAAGGGTTGATCATTCCTGAAACGGCCATCATCGACTCGAAAACGGGACTGTCTGGAGCCGGACGAAAAGCAGCCGTGAATATGCTGTTGGCTGAAGCCGATCAGTCCGTGGCTGCCTATAATGTGGCTCGTCATCGTCATACCCCCGAAATCGAGCAAGTATGCAGCGATCTGGCAGGGCACGAAGTAATGATTCAATTTACGCCGCACCTGATTCCAATGATTCGGGGTATTTTAGCCACCGTCTATGCCACCCTGCGCGATCCAGGCTTGGTCCGAGACGATTTGATTACGATTTTCCAAGCGTTCTACCGCTCTTCGCCCTGGGTCAAAATTCTGCCTAGCGGTATCTATCCTCAAACCAAGTGGGTGCAGGGAACAAACTTGTGCTATATCGGCATTGAAGTCGATCCACGTACTGACCGAGTGATAGTAATGGCGGCTATTGATAACTTGATGAAAGGGCAGGCAGGGCAAGCAATCCAGTGTTTGAACCTGATGATGGGCTGGGAGGAAACGCTTGGCTTGCCCAAACTCAGCTTCTACCCCTAGATCAACAAAATTAATCGACTGTATTCAAAGTCCGCTGCTTCGGTTCTGGAAATTGGCCGAATCTTGGAGAAGTTTAATATTCGGATGAAAAAGCCAAGAATTCTGGCTGAGATCACTCCAAGTTGCCAGCATTTTTGCTTAGACTCGAAAGGCAGCGACTGGAGTTGATTGAAATGCGAATCATCATCGTGCAGTATGCAGGCGACTACCGGGAAGCCGTGTATCGATTTGCCGCTGGCCAAGGTGAGACCTACCATGCCCAAAGGTATTCAGTAAATTCGGTGGCAGCTCTGACTTCCTTTGCTGAAGAAGTGGCAGTGCTATGCTGCATTACTGAGTCTCCCTACAACGAAAAGCTGCCGAATGGCGTGCGGGCGATTGGAGCAGGCTGCCAGCATCCGGTTGACTTTAAGGCCATTATCCAGCAGATCGAAGCCTACCAGCCTACCCACCTGATTCTCAACATCCCCAGCCGCGAAATCCTCAACTGGGCTATCAAGCGTCAACTTCCCACCATCACCTGCTTGGCCGATTCCTTCAATAGTAAAAACTGGCGTCAGCGCTTGCGTAATTTTCAGCTCGTGAGAGCCTTGAACCATCCCCAAATTCAGTGGATAGCAAACCACGGCATCACTGCCTCAGAGTCGCTGTGTTCGATTGGTGTCAACCCCAACAAGATCATTCCCTGGGATTGGCCCTACCCGCTAACACCCGATGCTTTCTCAGCTAAAACTCTCTTCACAGGCAATGAACCCCGTACCCTGGTGTATGTGGGGTTGATCACGGAGGCCAAAGGCGTAGGAGATGCGTTGGAAGCCGTGGCCCTGCTGCGCTCCAAGAACATCCCAGTGACTCTGAAGTTGGCTGGCAAGGGCGATCTGGAGGTGTTCCAACAAAAAGCGGCTACCCTGAACATCACTGATGCAGTTGAATTTTTGGGCCTGGTGGACAACAAATCCATTATTCCGCTGATGCGTTCGGCGGATCTGGTGTTAGTTCCGAGTCGTCATGACTATCCAGAAGGATTTCCTCTGACAATTTATGAAGCGCTGTGCTCGCGCACCCCAATCGTAGCCTCGGATCATCCCATGTTCGTCCGCCAGTTGCGGCATCGAGTCAATGCAATGCTATTTCCAGCCGGTCAGCCGCAGGCCATGGCTGGCCAGATCGAAGCTATATTCAGCGATACAGCGCTCTACAGCCAGATTTCAGAAGCCACTGCCGCCACCTGGCACCAACTCCAACTACCAGTCAAAATGGGCGATCTTTTGGCGCGCTGGGTCAACACTACGCCAGAAAACCAGCAGTGGCTATATCAACACCGACTGACTTCCGGTCTATATAAACAGCAGCCAATCAGTCAGACTTCGGTGCAACTGGCAGAAGCTTAGCTGAACTGAAATGCTGAACTCGAACCAATAACCTGGAAAAGTTTACCTGTTCTTGATGTTTGGTGGATTCCATCTAGACCGGCATTAAGCTTCCGTGAAACCTCCAGGTTAGATTTCAGACCCAGTTCTGGAACCGATTAATTTGTATGATGTGGTCACTAACGGTTACTAACACGGTCACTACCAATTCTGTGATCACTGCATCAGGTGCTGGTATGAACCAATCCTATGAGTGAAACTGTAAACCCGGTAGGGGAGATTAGCCAAATTGGCGTCGTTGCCATTGGGCGGAACGAGGGAGAACGGCTCGTGCGCTGCCTCAAGTCGCTGCTGGCCCAGCTTCCGGCGGGAATGCCGATTGTCTATGTCGATTCGGGGTCAACGGACGGTAGTGTGGCAATGGCTCGGTCCTCAGGTGTGCACGCAATCGAGCTAGATATGTCGGTTCCCTTTACCATGGCGCGCGGACGCAATACAGGCTTCCGCTATTTGACCGACCATTTTCCTCAGATCGAGTATGTCCAGTTTATTGATGGGGACTGTGAGCTGCTACCTGGTTGGATCGACAAGGCGTTGGCGGTTCTGAAGCGCAATCCCCAACTCGCAATCGTATGTGGACGGCGACGCGAGCGCTTCCCCGAGGCTTCGATCTACAACCGCCTAGCCGATATGGAATGGAACACACCCATAGGAGAAGCAACGGCCTGTGGCGGTGATGCTCTGATGCGGGTGAACGCGATTCGCGAAGTCAACGGCTACAACGAAGCTCTGATTGCGGGCGAAGAACCAGAGATGTGTGTGCGGCTACGTCAACAGGGTTGGAAAATCGAGCGGATTGATGCCGACATGACGCTCCACGACGCGGCCATGCTGAAATTTAGCCAGTGGTGGAAGCGCACAGTGCGTGGCGGCTGGGCGATGGCGGCTGGAGCTGCGCTTCATGGTGCTTCACCAGAACGCTATCGGGTGAAAGAAACCTGGAGTCGCTGGATCTGGGGCTTGATTGTGCCCGTGCTAACGCTTGGTTTGGTCTGGCCCACTTCCGGCCTCAGCCTGCTGCTGCTGTTGGGCTATCCCGCTCAAATGGCAAAGGTGTACCACTACCGACGCAAATTCAACGATCCGCCTACCCACGCTTGGCTCTACGCTTGCTTCTGTGTACTAGGGAAATTTCCCGAAATGCTTGGACAGGCAAAATACTGGCTGACCCGCTGGCGCGGACAACAGGCCACCCTGATCGAGTACAAGGCTCCAACTGCGCTGCGTAGCCCCTAGCCGCAGCACTTTGCAACGAACATTACTCCACATCCCATCTACTCATTCACCCATCCCCGCTTTCCTGCTTATTTCTCCCCAATCCCTTTTGTATGAACATCCTTGTCACAGGTGCATCGGGCTTTCTAGGTTGCTATACGGTTGCGGAACTGCTGCGACGTGGTCATCAGGTGCGCGCCTTGGTACGACCAACCGCTGATGTCAGTGCCTTCGCTTGGCACAATTCTCCCCAGGTTGAGATAATTCGGCTCGATCTAACCCAGCCAGGAGATTGGGAATCTGCTCTTAAAGGCGTTGATGCTGTTGTGCATTTGGCCGCTGCCAAATCAGGAGACTGGCAGACTCAGTTCAGTGGCACAGTCACGGCGACCGAACATCTGCTTCAAGCGATGACGAAAGCAGGCGTACAGCGCCTGATCGGGATTAGTACCTTTTCCGTCTACGACTATCTGCACTTGCCTGCTGGCTCTACCCTAGACGAACAATCCCCTCTAGAATCCAACCCAAGCGAGCGAGATGCTTATGCCCAAACCAAACTGATGCAGGAAAGATTGATGCGAGAGTTTGGCCAACAGCAGGGCCAAGTCACAATTCTGCGTCCCGGTATGGTCTATGGGCGCGATGCATTATGGAATGCTTGTTTGGGGGCAAAGAACGGCAATCTCTGGCTGCGGATTGGGACCGATGCCATCCTGCCCCTAACCTATGTAGAAAATTGCGCGGCAGCCATTGCCATTGCCGTAGAACAGGAGCAGTCAATCGGAGCTACGATCAATATTGTGGATGATCAATTGCCCACGCAAAGCGTCTACGCTAACAAGCTGCTGGCCCGCATGTCTGCTCCACCCCGCACGGTTGTGATTAACTGGACCGTGATGCGGCTGCTGGCTCGTTTTGTTTGGCAGATCAACCAAACCCTGTTTGCCGGACGCTTGAAACTACCAGGATTACTGATTCCGGCCCGATTGCATGCCCGCTTTAAACCCTTGCAGTACAGCAATCTCTACGCTAAACAAATGCTGAACTGGATACCTTCCTACTCTCTCGATGCGGCTTTAGCACGAAGCTGGGGAGACGCTGATTTATTGGCAGTCACAGCTATTCAACCATCGAGTCAGTCGCCTTCTATCCCTTCTTAGGGGCCATGCCTTCTAACCAGTCTTGATCAGGAAAACTGTATGCGGATTGCCTATCTGACGGGTGAATATCCCAGAGCCACCGACACCTTTATCCAACGGGAAGTTGCCGCCCTGCGAGAGCAGGGAATTGAAGTATTCACCTTCTCGATTCGCCGCACTGGAGCAGAACACCTTGTTGGCCCAGAGCAGCAGGCCGAAGCCGACCGCACTTTCTATATCCTGCCGCCCAACCCGCTGAAGCTGCTGCTAGCTCATCTGTCGCTGGTTTTCCGTTCACCAAAACGCTATTTCCAAGCTGTCAAACTAGCCTGGCAAACCCACCAGCCTGGACTGCGCGGCACGCTCTACCAGATCTTTTACTTTCTCGAGGCTGGCATTGTTGCTCACCAGATCAATCAGCAACAGATCCAGCATTTACATAATCATTTCCCAGACTCAAGCGGTACCGTAGCGATGTTGGCAGCCGAATTAGGCGGCTTTAGCTTCAGCTTCACAATGCATGGCCCTTACATCTTTTTCGAGCCGTTGCGGTGGCGACTTGATGAAAAACTGAAGCGAGCGCTGTTTGTTTGCTGCATCAGCTATTTTTGTCGCAGTCAGGGCATGATTTTTGCGCCTATGGAGCAGTGGCGACGCATGCATATTGTCCACTGTGGGGTAGACCCAGCCCTATTCGACCTGGTTTGCCATCAGCAAGTTGGTAAACAGCTGCTCTATACTGGACGGCTTGCTGCCGTCAAAGGCTTACCGATTCTGCTAGAAAGTCTGGCAATCCTCAAAGCGACCTACCCGGATGTGCTGCTGACGGTAGTTGGCGATGGTTCCGATCGCGTTCAGCTTGAACAAATGACAGCCCAGCTTGGTTTAACTCAAAACGTCAACTTTGTCGGCTATCAGTCACAAACAGAAGTGCGTCAGCACATGCAGGCCACTGATGTGTTTGTGCTGCCTAGCTTTGCGGAGGGAGTGCCTGTCTCGCTGATGGAAGCTTTGGCCGCTGGCGTGCCAGTTGTGACAACTCAAATCGCTGGCGTTAGTGAGCTGGTAGAAAATGGCATCAGTGGCTATCTGGTGCCGCCAGGAAATGCAGCTTTGTTAGCGGAACGGATTGCCACCCTGCTGGCCGATCCCCAATTACGGATGCAGTTTGGGACTGCCGGTCGCGCCAAGATTGAGCAGGAGTTTAACATTCACCACGAGGCAGCTTGGCTATGTCAGATTATGACTGCCGCACTAGCCGGTAACGTGGAAACAATTCGACCGCAAACGAAACCTGAGGTTCTTCTCAGCCCTGTCTAAATAGGGTCAAAGTCAAGCTGACAGGACTTACGCGGCTCAGCAATTTCTACCCCCTAGCCCCCAAACCTGGAGGGAAACCGATTGGAAGTCCCCGAGATTTGGGGGTTTATATCAAGTTCGGTTAGGGCGAAGCATTTGCGTCAGAAGCTCTGTAGCTATGCCTTGGATTCATTTCGCAAATGCTTCGCCCTTACGATAGTGTGGTTGTTCCATCCGACTTGATATTAGGGGGCAAATGCGTAAGTCCTGGCTGATTGGCAACTTCATACTGGCAGTTAAGAACCGCACCTATACAGACAAAACCCGCCTTTGCGGGTTACTCAATTCCTACAAGCCACATCAGTACAAGCCCACGACAAGAGCAGTAGCCTATTTTGCCCAAGGCATAGGGGCAATCGGATCAAAGCTGGTCGTCATTTTATAGGGAGCACCAGTTTCCAACGCATTGTGGATTGCCAGCACCAGTTCATTATTGTGTAGCGAGAATTGAGGCGACAAGCGACAGGGCCGTCTTTCCTGAATTGCGGCAGCCAGTTCTGCAACACCACGGGCAAAGTCCATTTGCTGGGAACCCTTGTAGCCAAATTTGGGTGATTTTTGCACGAGTGGATACCGCTGCTTCCAGGGAGACATAAACGTCTTGCGGCGAATTCGGATCATCCGTTTGATGTAAACTGGCGAACCGTAATACCAGCAGTCTTCGATGCCCAAAACGCCATCATCACCAATAATCCTTAACTGATGGTCGTGGGGTGCGACAATACTGCACGTTAAACGAGCCACCACACCAGAGGCAAACTTAATGCAGGCTACCGAAAAATCAGGCGCGTTGTGGTCCAGGGGTACATCAGTTTGTTTATCAGGAATTAGACAGGAGGAAAAAGCCGTTACGGTTTCAGCAGGTCCAAAGAAAGCCGTTAGCCAAGTCACGTAATAACCTGCATGCTCTAGGGTGCAGCCCACCTCAAACTCATCTTTGTAGGGCCAGGGAATGCCTGATTCACTCACCCACTTCTGATAAGGCATCCGATGTACTAATCCATCATCCATTTCGGCATAGACCAAGCGGACTGTGCCAATCTGTTTTTCCCGCAGCGCTTTCCATAGGGTTTGAGCACTTTCTCCCAGCAAGTTACATGGAGCTGATGAGATCAGCAAGCCTCGCTGTTCCGCTAGAGCGACCAACTCCTCTGCTTCAGGCATTGTCATTGCCAGGGGCTTTTCTGAATAGACATGCTTACCGGCTTCTAGGGCTGCTTTCGAGATTTCGTAGTGACTACCAGGATTGGTCAGATTCAGCACAATGCTGACATTGGGATCGGCAAGCAGTTCAGCGAGAGAACGATACATGGGCACTGCATGATAGGCAGAAAATCGAGTTGCCCGTTCCTCGACCCGATCCATTACTCCTGCAACCTGAAGATCAGGATAGTTCGCTAGAGTTTTCAGGTAATAATCCGCGACAAAACCACACCCAACAATCGCGATCTGCATTCAACCTCTTTTTAGCACTGCAATTGGCCCAGCTTAGAACTGCAACTGACCCAGTCATTCACCCTGTTCTAACAAGTCCAAGCCAGGTTGACAAGTTTCACCGGTTCATCACAAGTTCACACTTTTGGCGGAACCTGCTAGCAGCCTTGGCCAGTCCTGATTATAAGCAAAGGCGTAGGAGCGGTGCCTGTTTCAGGAATTAGATCTTCACTGTTTTCCCAAATAAACCTGTGGTCCTGCTAAGAATGAATGAAGATCGCTTGCACAATTTCCTGAATTCTACGGATTGCTGCCCTAATGAGACTAGGACGATTCCTATATCCCGTCAGTTCAGCCCCACTATCGTGTTTAGTTCACTGTCTCCTCTAGGCTCCTCCTGTAAAGAGTCATGATTGGAGTGAGGATGGCATTCTGCTGTTAGATCGTGGGGATGCTTCTGTAGGGATGCATTTCTCGTTCAGGTGACCTCATCGTTGTTTGAGTTCCTGCTCATTGCTTTGTTGTTTCTGTCTGGGAGTCATGGCCTCATCTACTGAAAACTCTTCTGTCAAAAAGCTGGCTATTCGTGGTGCACTCTGGACAATTGTTGGCTTTGGTGCTGGCAATATTGTCCGTTTTATCAGTAACCTGATCCTGACTCGGCTGTTGGCACCGGAGCTGTTTGGCTTAATGGCATTGATCTATGCCTTCATCACCGGCTTACACATGTTCTCTGATGTGGGTATTGGTGTCAGCATTATTCAAAATAAGCGAGGTGATGAGCGGGAATTTCTGAACACAGCCTGGACGATCCAGGTGGTTCGCGGTGTTCTAATCTGGGTTGGCTGTTTTTTCCTGGCTCACTTTGTTGCTTTCGTCTACAAGGATCCACGCTTCCTGTGGCTGCTGCCCGTGGTAGGGCTAAATACGGTTATTACCGGTTTTACCTTTACGGCCATCTTCAGCTTAAACCGCCATCTCTCCATTAAAGAAGTTGCGCTGTTTGAACTCTCAGGGCAAATCGTCGGCATTGTTGTCATGATCACCTGGGCCTTCTTCCATCGTTCAGTTTGGGCACTGGTGGCTGGGGGAATTGCATCCAGCGTCTATCAAGTGTGGATGAGCTACCGCCTCAGCAAGGGTAAACCGAACCGCTTTGCTTGGGACAAGTCTGCGGCCCGTGAACTGATCTCCTTTGGAGCCTGGATCTTTTTAACCACCGCTATCACCTTTTTGGGTGAGCAAGCCGATCGGCTAATTTTGGGTAAAGTTTTGATCCAGGATCTGGGTGAAACAGCCGGGTTAACGCTACTAGGGGTTTATGGTATTGCCCTCACGTTTGCTGAATTACCCCGTGCGGTGACCAGTGCTCTCAATGGCAAAGTAATGATGCCTGCGTTCTCAAAGATTATCGATCAGCCTCGATCTGAGGTGCGAGCCAAAGTAGGGCGCAAACGTAAATATATTCTAGTGTTGATGGCGCTGATTGTGGCTTTAATGGTCTGCCTGGGCGATGTCATCATCAAAGCGCTGTATGATAGCCGCTACAGTCAAGCTGCTTGGATGTTGCCAATTCTAGTTCTAGGGCTATGGCCCCGTTTAATGTGTAACACCAATGAAGCGCTTCTATTTGCCATTGGCAGACCTCAATACACAGCTGGAGCTAACCTCACCCGATTTGTTTGTACATCCCTTGGAATTTACATAGGGTACACCCTGTTCGGGATGCCGGGAGCAGTCGTGGGAGTGGCGCTCAATGACCTTTGCTACCATGTGGTGATTAATTGGGGACTGTGGCGTGAAGGATTAGGCAATGTAAAGCAAGACATTTTAGCTAGCGGAATTTTGTTTGCTGTCTTAGCAGTCTTGCTGAGTATACGTCAGGCCCTAGGCTTTGGCCTGCCTATCGACACCATGTTCTAGACAGTTTTAAGCCGCTGGATTTAGATCACTGGACATAGCTGCTAACCCGTTTACAATAAAACATGATCTTCAGCTAAATGTTGCTTATTGTTACGGGTACTGCTTGAATCAAGATCAAATCTGATTGATATTTTTGATCCACATTACACATGTTCTGTTAACAAATCCTACTGGCGAAGCTGTATTTGAGAAGCATAGTTTGAAGCATAGTTTTCAGTTTCTGACTCCGGTTGACTAGCGCGATGGTTTAGCATGAGAATCACCTTTGTTCTTCCAGATGCAGGAATTGCTGGCGGTATTCGTGTTGTAGCAACGTACGCTGAGCGCCTGCAAAAGCGAGGTCATCAGGTTTGTGTAGTCTGTTTACCGCCCCGTCCTATTGGTTTACGCGATCAGCTTCGCTCCTTAGTAAAAGGAGAAGGTTGGACCTTCAGCGAACCCTGCCAACACTTTGAAGACAAACCAATCGAGCGCAAAATCATTAATCGTTGGCGACCGATCACAGCCGATGATGTTCCCGATGCGGATGTGGTGATTGCCACTTGGTGGGAGACTGCCGAATGGGTGGCGCAGTTTCCTAGCTCTAAGGGCGCGAAAGTCTATTTCATTCAACACTACGAAGCACTGCTGGCAGGCCAGCCGATGGAACGGGTCAAAGCAACTTGGCATTTACCGATGCACAAAATAACCGTTTCTCGCTGGTTAGCCGATCTGGTTCGAGCTGAACATGGTGCTGATAGCGTTACCCTAGTACCCAATAGCGTCAGTACTGAGCAATTCTTTGCTCCGCCTCGCGGCAAGCAGCCTGTGCCTACGGTTGGTTTGATGTATTCAAGGGCAGCATGGAAAGGTAGTGCCATTAGTTTGCAGGCGTTCTCCTTGGCAGCTCAGGCCGTGCCAGAACTGCAGCTCGTAGCGTTTGGCGTCGGCCAACCTTCGCGTCAGGTGCCGCTACCCAAAGGAGCTAAATATATCATTCGACCTCCCCAAGCCAAACTGAGAGAGATCTATGCCCAGTGTGATGCGTGGCTGTTTGGCAGCACTATTGAGGGGTTTGGTCTGCCCATTTTAGAAGCAATGGCCTGTCGGACACCGGTGATTGGCACTCCGGCTGGAGCTGCGCCCGAATTGTTGCAGCAAGGAGCTGGCATTTTAGTTAGGCCGGAAGACCCAAAGCATATGGCACAAGCAATTGAGCGGATTTGCTGGATGTCCGACCGGGAGTGGCAAATCATGTCGCAGGTTGCCCATCAGCGCGCGACAAGTTATACCTGGGATGATGCAACTCATTTATTTGAGGCGGCACTATGTCAAATAGTGAGACGCTCGCGTCACAAAAATTTGATTCAAGACTTAGTCTAAGCTTTCGCTCTAAGCATTCGATAAATCGAGCATTCTGGCCGCATTGAAGCCATTGTAGGTGCATTCAGCACACTAGTTGCTATCCGGGTAGATCCGCCACCGCCATTTAGTTTATTGAACTTTGCAGCTATGAGTTTCATTTTTCCCGGCAATCCCATGGCCAGTCCCAACCTGCTTGTTCCATTGGTTATGTTGGGCTGGATTCCCGTCGTTCTTTACTTATTTTCGCGGCTACCTGCCCGACAGGCTGTTGTCATCAGTTTTTTGTTTGCCTGGATGTTTTTGCCTCAAGCAGCCCTACCCCTCACAGGTATCCCCGACTACACCAAAACCTCCGCTACCTGCTATGGAATTTTGCTGGCAACTTTCATTTTTGACGTGGGGCGGTTCCGTTCCTTCCGGTTTGGCTGGCTAGATGTACCCATGCTGATTTGGTGCCTTTGCCCCTATATGTCGTCGGTCACGAATGATTTGGGTGTCTATGATGGTTTGGCCCAAGCTTTGGATCGCACGGTGACTTGGGGCGCTCCCTACTTTTTAGGCCGAATTTATTTAAACAGTTTGTTGGGATTGCGCCAGTTAGCAATTGGGATTTTTATCGGTGGGTTAGTGTACATGCCGCTGTGTATCCTCGAATCGAGGCTTAGCCCTCAACTTCACCGGATTGTTTACGGCGGTTACACAGTACAGGATTTCACCCAAGTCATTCGTTTAGGTGGTTATCGACCAATTGTGTTTATGCAGCATGGTCTGGCCGTTGGGGCCTTTATGATGGCAGCCACCTTGATTGGCCTATGGCTGTGGCAAACCAATACAATCAAACGCCTTTGGAATATTCCAATGGGTGGCTGGGTAGCTGGATTATTTTTAACTTTTGTATTAGTTCGATCGATCGGTGCATTGACCCTACTGCTGCTTGGAATAGTGCTGCTCTATATCGGCAAACAATTTCGCACTGCCTTACCCGTCTTCTTGTTAATTGCAGCAATGGTAGTCTATCTCTATATCAATGCAGAAACCGATACCTACTTCACCGATCAGTTAGTTTCCTATTTGTCACAAATCTTTCCGCCAGAGCGGATTCAATCATTGGAATTTAGATTCAATAACGAAGAACTTCTAGCCGATCACGCCCGGGAAAGACTATTGTTTGGCTGGGGTGGATTTAACCGCTCACGGGTCATCATTCCGGGGACTGTTGATCAGCTGGCAATTCAAGATAGCTTGTGGATTCTTGCCTTTGGAGAGAACGGTACGGTTGGCTTGGTTAGCATCTTCACCTCCATGCTAGCGCCCGTTGTGGCATTATTTTGGTCTCGTTGTCCGGCACGACTCTGGACCCATCCCCAAATTGCCCCAGTTGCTGTTTTGGCAATCATGGTAGTCCTCTACATGGTGGATTGTATTATGAACGCCATGATTAACCCAATCTACATTTTGGCTGCTGGAGGAATTGCAGGATTTGTTATGAGTCCTGAACCTCGACGGCGAAAGGCAAGCAATCTAGTTGTTCCAGCTCGCCGTCAACTCGTGCAACAGAGGCCGTTTTAGAAACTCAGCCTGTGAAAGGACTGCTTCTAAAAAATCATTTTCAACACGCTGTCTTCACCGTTTATCACCGTCTGTTGCTCTGCTCAGGCGGTGTTTGATTGCAAGAATTTATTCGCAACTGCTACTTTGCGACTGCTACCCGGCTCCTCAAAAGGCAAGGGCTAATTGTCATCCAGCCGTAGATCTGATGCCAATTTGCTGCTCAAACTTGCGCTGCTCAAACCTGCGATGAATTCAGTTCTTTGTTTACTAAATGATCGAATATTGAGAATCTTCATAAGAACTTTATCGTTTCCCTCCGAAATCCCCCCGAATTGTGTTTTCTTGACACACCCGGTTTTACCTTGCTGAAGGGGCAGGATATCGTTCCTTTTGAAGAGGTAAATTTTGAAGCGACAAGTTGATTTTTCCATCAACTGAAGCAATTTTAAAGGTACTCCCTATAGTAAGCACCAAAGCCTAAAACTGCTAATTAATGAATCTGAAAGCTGCTGTTTCTAGAGGAGATGAATTGATGAGTGCATTGAATACAGTCCTAGAACAAATTTCATTGGTTGCTCGCAACTACGGCGATGGAATTGTTCTTGAAGACGTGCTTCTAGACTGGTTCGAGTTCTTGGGAGGAAAGCCCGGTGAAGTGGTGATCGTTGATGCTGGCAGTAACCCAGAGACGCAGGAAATCTATTGGCAGCTCTTCAAAAGAGGATTAATTGACAAATTGCAAATTATTCAGCAGGACCACGAAGAGCAAGATTTCGATCGAGGATACATTCAGACCTACACAGCGGCTGCAATTGCAACTAAACCTTATCTCCTCTGGTTCAATATTGATACCTTACCATACCGCAAAGGCCATGAAGGTTGGCTAGAAAAATCGATCGGTTACTTGGAGCGGGAAGATGTTTTTGCCGTTGGTGGCTCCTTTAACATGCCAGCAAAACTCCGTGATGCTTGGGAGGGTTGGTACTTTAGCTACAAATGTAGTCTGAACTTTGCGTTGATGAAGCGTAGTGTGTTTATGGCGGCAGTTGACGAGTATGCAGGTGATTATGTTGCTTCTGGTTTTACAAGCGAAAATCCTGCTGCTGTTACGAACCAGGAGCGGTATATGTTAGAGATCGCCCTAGAACGCTATATGGAACGACATAACGTTTATACGCTCTTTAAAGTCGAAGATCCTGACTGGACAGTTTTCCATACTAATACACACGAGCAACGCCTCAAGCTTGTGCGTCAGCGCTATCGCGCTCGTAAAAATATTGAGCAATATATGAACGCTGCGTTCTCCGATGCTCCACCGGATCCTAGTCAAGCGATTTATTATGGTGCTCCCAAAGACAGCTTGATCAAACGACTGCGGATTGCAGTTGGCCGCTCTCAAGTCGGCCCTTATTGGCGCTCGCTGAAACAACTGTTGCTGCAAAAGGGATAGCAATTTGTCAAATGGATCATGAAGTTGCTTAACCAAACGAATAGTCGGCGCAGGGCGTTCGACGCAGCTCAGCCGAGTCGGCAACTCGGCTTGTATAGCAGCGGTTTTAAACTGGTGATCAGGTTTTGCTCCTGTAGACACGGCCTCTTTCGGAGAATTCTCGCATTTGCAACAGCTAGCGTTTAGAGTTTTGTAAGCCAGCTAACCCTTGTGCTTTCCTGAATAAATGGGTGAGGTCAAATGTAAAACGTAGGGTAGACATCTTGCTTGCGGATTAACGGATGTCCGCGCTACAGATTTGTTCAATAATTGGGTTCACCTACTTGATTGCTGCTTAATTCACTAGACAAAGTGTAGCTAGCTGTTTACCTGTTACTCAAAAAACATCTACCCATAGAGAGTTTTTAAAGTGGCTGACCTATAGTTTCATTTAGAACTGTACGTGAAAATTCCGGACTACAGTAGAAAGCATTGTAGTTCTATTTAAAGGTGGGATCCTCCTAGCTTAAGCACCAGAGAGGGTATCAGGGTTCTGAAGTGTCAAATGTTAGATACCAGGGTGAGGATTTAGTCAGATATCCAGGCATTGTTAGAGCTTGCGATTAGATAAAAGCTCAGCGAAAACTGTGATTTGAGAGGATCGCTATACCAGTCATATTGTAGGTGGAAGTTATCATGCAACTACTGCTTCGCCGGGTTACTGAACGCGCTTACTCTAACAAAGACTCCATCGTCGGCACTTGGCGAACTCGGCGCTTCAAAGATTTTCTAGAGCTGGTAAAACCACCTTCTGGAGCTAAAATCATCGATTTAGGGGGTACACCCTACATGTGGGAACTAGTGCCTCACGACTTTGAGGTAACGCTGGTAAACCTGCCAGGAACCGTTAGACCCCATGGACACCACCAGATTCAGTTTATTGAAGCAGATGCCACGAATCTAAAAGATGTGTTCAGCGATCAATCCTTTGATGTTGTATTCAGCAATTCGGTGATTGAGCATGTAGGCGATGACAACAAACAGGCCGATTTTGCGCAAGAGGTGTATCGCTTAGGCAAAGCCTATTGGGTACAAACGCCAAGCGACCGCTGGCCAATTGAACCCCATACCGGTTTCCCATTCTATTGGCAACTGCCCGAATTTGCGCGGCAGCACTTGAAGCGTTCCTGGAAGAAAAAATTACCAGTTTGGACGGAAATGGTGGAAGGAACTCGCGTAATTTCCCGTAAGCAAATGCAGGCGTTATTCCCAGATGGGAAACTATACATAGAACGCGCTTTTCTACTTGAAAAATCCTATGTGATTTATCGTCCCTTTGAGCAGATCTGACGCTAGGTATATGAAAATTCCACTAAGTTTGCAGTTTTACAGTTGGAATAACTAGTCTTGGATTGAGTAATTTTGTATAGTTGAGTCAAGTGTGAGTGGAATAAGTCCAAGCAGACTTGCGCTAGTTCCAAATAGATTGGATTACTGACTAGAGTGACGTACCCAGCTGGATGGTTTTGAGCTATCGATCGAGTTTAGATTTAGGGCTTCAGCTACCTTCTTGAATCAGCATATTCAGATCTCGCTCAAATCACAAGCTGCAAAAGCTAAACCTACTTTCGCAAGCCGAGTTCTTCTCTTGCAATGTGCGAAGACGTTGTAGGTTTAATGGCAGCAGATTTCAACCTGTCGATCATCAGTGTGAGATTTTTTGTAATTTATCTCTTCTATTGTTTGTAGCTATAAATTTTATAGCTGTAATCAGCAGAGGTTTATTTAATTAAGCGTTAGACGTATATAGATTAAGCAGTAGGTTAAGCAGTTTTCAGCGTCTGCTATTTAGCATTGAACTTCATTCTTGTAACATGACTGAGTCCAGCATACTTTTGATTCCGCCTTCAGGTATTTTGCGAATTCCTGCATTGACTGATCATTTTCAGCAATCATTTCAGCAGTCGATCTCAGAGGCAATTCCACGATCGATTGAACAGTCTATTTCTCTCAATTTCGCTCCAATTACCCTCTCTCTGGTAATTCCCACCTACAACGAGGCTAAAAATATCCATCGTTTGGTTCACCAACTTGCTTCCCTTTTAGATCAGAAGCTGCCAAAAAACTATGAGTTAATTGTAGTCGATGATGATAGCCCGGATCGCACATGGGAAATTGCCCAAACACTGGTGCATGAGTACCCTCAATTACGGGTGATGCGGCGACAGCAAGAACGGGGTTTGTCAACTGCGGTAATTCGGGGCTGGCAGGTGGCGAGGGGAGAAGTGATCGGCGTGATTGACGGAGATCTGCAACATCCGCCTGAGGTTTTACTGCAATTGCTAGCGGCAATTCAGGGTGGTGCAGATTTAGCTGTTGCCAGTCGGCATGTCGAAGGAGGAGGCGTCAGCGATTGGAGTCCAACTCGCCGTTTCCTTTCGCGGGGGGCACAATTTTTGGGATTGCTGATTTTGCCCAGGGTTGTGGGGAGAGTATCTGACCCCATGAGCGGCTATTTTATGCTGCGGCGTTCAGCCATTGCCGGACAAATTCTTAGCCCGGTGGGCTATAAGATTCTGCTAGAAGTAATCGGACGAGGAAATATTGAGACGATTGCTGAAGTAGGCTATGTATTTCAGGAGCGGCTTGAAGGAGAAAGCAAAGTCACCTGGAAACAGTATGTCGAGTATTTGAGGCACTTGACTCGACTACGCCTGAGCGGAAAACTCAGCCGACTGCGTCAACACTTGAATTGGCCGATTGGTCGTTTTATGCGGTTCGGCCTCGTAGGATTAAGCGGTGTTTTTGTCGATATGGCCGTCTTTTACTTACTGAGTGATCCAGATGCTCTGAACTGGGGATTAACACGCAGTAAGATTATCGCGGCTGAAGTAGCCATTATCAATAATTTTCTCTGGAATGATCGCTGGACATTTGGAGATTTATCCAGCCAACAACGAGGTTGGCGTAAGCGGATCAAACGCTTGGTGAAGTTCAACCTGATCTGCTTAGGCGGTTTGATCTTAAATGTTTTGCTGTTGAATCTATTATTTAACGCTTTTGGACTAAATCGCTATGTTGCCAACCTGATCGCGATTGCTGCTGTGACCCTTTGGAACTTTTGGCTGAACCTGAAACTAAGCTGGCGCGTCACTGATACCAAAAGTTAGAGAGGACGGCTAATTCGAAGCAGGGAAGTTTAGAAGGCTGGGGTTTGCCTAATTTTCTGAACAAGGATGAGAAACATGATTGGGAAGAATCGCTTTTTTACAGCTACCGTTTGCCTCGTTGTCCTAGCAGCACTTTTCAGCATTTTTCTACGATTCACTCACCTCGATCAAAAATTTCCTACTCATGATGAGGTGTTTACAGCTTTAAGAGTTTCGGGGTATACCGAGGCTGAACTGGTCCAGGATCTGTCAAGCAATGTGCGACCAGTTGGGATCGAGTATTTGCAAAAATATCAAACGCCCAATCCTCAGAAAACTATTTGGCATACGATCAATGGACTAGCTCAAGAAGAGCCCCAGCTAACGCCACTCTATTTTGTTACCGTCAAGCTTTGGGCACAGCTCTGGGGTGGAGCTATCGGTATTCTACGTAGTTGGTCTGCCTTGATTAGCGTGTTTGGATTACCCTGCATCTATTGGCTGAGTATGGAATTATTCAAATCTCGCCTCACTGCTAGTCTAGCCACAGTGATTCTAGCAATCACTCCATTTTATTTCATGGCTTCACAGGACGCGAGACACTATAGCCTCTGGACTGTTTCAATTCTTTTAATGAGTGCGGCGCTGTTGCAGGCAATGCGGATCAAAAACCAGGTCAGTTGGGCAATCTATGCGTTCAGTGTAGCGTTTAGCTTATATACCGGCTTGCTATCTATTATCGTTGCTTTTGGTCATGCAATCTATGTATTCTCGATGGAAAGATTTCGCTTTCAGAAACGATTTCTATCCTATGTGCTGGCTTCAGCCGTGGGTATAATTGCTTTTATACCTTGGGTTGCGATTGTATTTTTCAACTGGGCACAACTGCAACAAATGTCTGGTCAGACAGATACGGTCAAACTGAGTTTGGCTGAGCTAGCTAGAGGATGGGTACGACAACCCGGAAAACTACTGTACGATCCAAATATTTCAGCAGATCCTTCCACAGTAGAGAAAATTCTGCAGTACTCGGTTACAGTTGGTTGTCTGATCTTCGTACTCTATACTTTCTACTTTTTGTTACAAACAACGGTTCAAAGAGTGTGGCTGTTCATTTTTACATTAGTTGGCACAACCGCACTTGGCTTGGTAATTCAGGATTTAACCCTAGGTGGACATGCAGCTACAGGTGGGATGTCTAATATTCCCAAGTATTTGACACCCTGTTTCCTTGGCATTATCTTAGCGATTGCTCATTTATTTGCTTATCAACTCACTGAAGGTAGTTTGAAGCAATGGCAACGACGGATTTGGATAGTCGTGGTAGCCATTTTTATATCAACGCAGCTGCTCAATACATTATCGCTTTGGCAGGCCCAGTTCACATGGTTAAATGGCCACAAAGACGAAATGCAAACCAATCTTGCCGCCTTGAGTATTATCAACGAAACTGAGAAACCCCTGCTGTTAACCGACTCTAGCGGCTGGGATATTATGTACCTGAGTCAATATCTTAACCCCAACGTCAAGATCTTAACCAAACCGACCTGTGTGAGTTGTAGTGTCCAGGTTGACCCTAAAGATTTTAGACCGGCTGAAGATGTTGAGCTATCCCAATTTAGCCGTATTTTTTTGTTTCCTCATCCGTCAGACGCAGCAATCACTTGGGCCAAGCAACAAGCTCCTTTTCAAATTAAGGAAGTTTCTCTAATGCCAACCTCTGAGACAAAATTGCTTAGTTTGGAGCTTCCTTAAAATGCAGTGTCACGAATAGCTTACAGCCATTTCAGCAACTTCTCGTCTACCGAAATAGTATTCCAATACGGCATTAGCCTACATCAGGCCATCAATTTTCTAATCCTCCTGTCTATATCCTTCATTGGTCATACGATACAACATGATGTGAATGATTGTGAAGCCGAAATGTAAATTAAGGAGTGGTGGCGAGAAGACAAATTAGATCGCTTGTATGGATAGACACAGAGGCATAGAAGTAGATCAAGGAGGAAACCGCCATGACCTATGAGTAGCTCAAATGCATTTAGCAGAACGTTGCTTGTCGCCGGTGATGCTTTGACCTCTATTCCGACTTATACGCCTCTGACGGGTGAGGCCATATGCGACTATTCTAGATTTCGTGCTTACCTCATTTAGGCAAGAGGTCTAGTAAATCATTGCAGTTGCAAATCACTGAACCAATCAATTTGAGTTTTGGTCACGTTTAAACACAGTGATAGCTTGATGCTTCATTCCCAGCCAGGTAAAGTAGTTAAACTGCTCAAATGGTCGGTACCCCTCTAGGGCGTCAAGAGATGTAATGATAAATTGATTGTCAAACGTCCAAGGGCCTAAGCCCGTAAGACCAGCCTGCCAAAAGTCTTTAGTATTATAGATCTGCATATACTTATCTGAATTATACCAACCGTTGAAAGTATCAGTACCGCGAATCATTCCCGGTGAGATTTGGTATGTGTTTATTAGCTTATTCTGAGCTTCTGAAACAGCTAAATTCCAAGCGAAATGGTTTTGAAGCCCCAACACACTGAAGGTGTAGAGTAGGATGGTTCCAGTTCCTACAATTTTGAGCGCAACGCGATGGCGAAAACGATTAAGCTCATAAGCCAGCATCAGAATAAATGGCTCTAATCCTGGCATCAGCAACCGATCATCTACACTAGGTCGCCAAGGGCTGAAGATAATAGTTAGAGCAACGGCAAACCAGATGACTAGAAAGAGTCGCTGTTTCGTCTCGGCTTGAAAGTGAGTGGTTTCAGCATGAAGACTCCAGATGGAACGGAATAGCTGTGCACTACTAATCCAAAACAGTCCAGCAACTACAACTGATGCAAATGTTATTATCCACCAAACTTCTCCAATCTGCATTGGGGGAAGAGGGTAACGGTCTTGAAGGTGCGGATTACCAACGGCCAGATCATACAAATAATCAAAGGTGAGCAGCGGCATTCGATAGGGAAATTGCTTTAACCATTCGACTGGTCTGAGCTGATAGAGTAGTGTGGGCAGCCCAAAGCTAAGGAAGGAAACAATACAGAAGCCCAACAACATGTTTGATAACTGATGGTTCCAGCCAGTATGCTTTTTAATAATTTGCCAAATAATGCCCAGCCCTAGAGGTAAAGCAAAAAATCCCATGTAGCATAAGGCAATTGGATAATGACGAATTGCTTCAATAATGACAATAAAGGGATGCCTTGGAGCCAACAAAATAGATGTGCCACTTTCTTTGATGCTGACAAACCAGAGATAGAGCAACGCACCTACCAACCAAGGGATAATCAACGCTACAAGAGCAGTTATATTGAAGCGATACCTGCTGCGCCACCAGATAATTATTAATGTAATTGCGAAGGCGACAGGTACAGCAATAGCGAATTGGCGAATAAAAAGCCAACTACAGCGAATGAACTGCCCAAAGTAATAAAGCGAGTTTTGTTGTATCGAAAGAAATGCAAAAAGCAGAGTCCTGACAACGCAGATAATGTCAAAAAGGGAATATCCGTCATGAAACTATAGGATAGACTTAGTAGTATTGGATTAATTGCATATAAGATTCCACAAAGAACAGCTAAACTTCTTCGTAATCCCATCGCTTGGCCACTCCAAGCAACAGCCCATGCTCCAATTACAGCTAGTACCAATGTTGAAATTCGCAATGTAGTGAAGCTAAAGCCAAACAATTTACAGAATAAAGCACCCCAGTAGGCCTGAGCTACTAAAGTGGCAGCAACATAGGGATGACCGCGATAGTAACCTTCTTCAAGCAAGCGCTGAACTGCTTTAGCATGAATCCAATCATCATTGAGGGCAAATTCACCCTGAGGAGATACTAGCATTATGGTGAGTAAAAAGATGGCCAGGATTGGCAGCAGTAGTGATATCTGAGCGCTATAATCTCTCAGTTTAATTTGAGGAAAAGTATGGGTATAACCTTTAAACATGATGCAAAATAGTTTATGCCTTGAGAACAATAGAGGATAAATTGCAGACAATTTTGATAGACACGCTTAGGAAAGCATTGACTTGGTGTTAAATCGAAACTGTTAGTACAGAATGATCAATCGGTTGGCTGCGACTTAATCTTGTGCATCTGTAACACGCCAGCTCAATTTCAAGTTGAGCCAGAAGTTCCAGAAAGTAACAGCTGTGATGGCAACCAAGTTGGCCAAGTAGCGATTCAACCCAAAGACGTTGAACAATAAATTGAGCATCAGGACATTGAGAATCAGACCTGTTAAACAAATCAGATTGAATTTCAAAAATCGCTTCAAGCGTTTACGAAACGTTGGTTGGTGTCGAGCTAAATCACCAAATGTCCAGCGGTCATTCCAAAGGAAGTTGTTAATGATGGCAACTTCAGCCGCGATAATCTTACTGCGCGTCAATTCCCAGCCCAACGTACTCGGATCGCTGAGAAGATAGAGGACAGTCATATCAACAAAAACACCGCTCAAGCCAACTAGCCCAAATCGAATAAATCGTTTGAGCGGCAGGTTGAATTTTTGGCGCAGTCGGCCTAATCTACCGCGAGAGCGCAACCGAGCCAGGTGAATCAAATACTCGACATACTGCTTCCAAGTGACTTTGCTCGCTCCTTCAAGTCGCTCCTGAAACACATACCCTGTTTCGGCAATCATTTCGATCTGGCCGCGCCCGATCACCTCTAGCAGAATCTTATAGCCCACCGGGCTAAGAATTTGTCCGGTAATGGCCGAACGCCGCAGCATAAAATAGCCGCTCATGGGGTCAGACACTCGCCCAACGACTTGTGGGCATATTATTAACCCTAAGAGCTGTGCTCCTCGTGATAGGATGCGGCGAGTGATGCTCCAACGGCTCACACCACCCCCTTTGACATGACGGCTGGCAACAGCTAAATCTGCACCACCCTGAATTGCCGCTAGCAGTTGCAGTAAAACCTCAGGTGGATGCTGCATGTCCCCATCAATCACCCCTAAAATTTGCCCCTTCGAAACCTGCCAGCCGCGAATCACGGCGGTAGAAAGACCCCGCTCTCCTTGCCGTCGCATCACCCGCAGTTGAGGGTACTCTGGCACCAGCGATTGGGCGATCTCCCAAGTCCGGTCTGGACTGTTATCATCCACAACAATCAGTTCATAGTCTCCAGGCAAAGTCTGATCCAGAAGCTGACTGAGGGATTGAATCAGGCGTTGGATATTTTTGCTTTCGTTGTAAGTTGGAATAACTAATGAAAAGGTGAGAGGTTGGCTGCTTGGTGATACTGATGGAGGCTGAGAGTTTGCAGGAGAAGACAGAGGAGGTATCTGCAAGCTGCCAGACGGTTGCACCAGCATCCTGGCGGACTGCATCATAATTTTTTAGGGAACACATCGTGGAATGAGTTGAACAACGCTCACATCGAATGAAACTCAATGGTTGAGCGATTGGTAGCTGAAAGTCCTGAAGTCAATATTGTTAAGCCTTTGAAGGGCTATTTGAAGTTGGTCATTATATCAAATCCGACTAAACGCCCTAAATTTAAATGCCGCGTTATACAGGCGTTTTGGTAAAACGCCTCTGCGCGAACTCAGGCTGATCAACCGGATTTGATATAACTTCTTATGGATTTCGTTTCGAGGCAATCAGAAATCCTGCCAAATTGCAAATTGCCACCGGCATTCAACAGCAATTGCTAATAGCAAACTGCTAAGTTTCCTGATTATCCAAGCCATAGGAATGACAAGACCAATCCAGATTTGGATTGATAGAATTATCTACCTGAACCTAAATGCTTCTTATGTGGCTAGAGATCTCAGCTTCTGGTATGACGCCCTCAAACATAAGGCCGGAAATTTTACTAGTCCGTACATGTATGGAATTTGTACCCAATCAGGATTCGTATCCTATTAGCAACCGGACAAAAGGCAGAACTTCCCTGGCTGTAGTTAATGCTTTAATTGTCTTATGGAATCTTAGTGATGTCCTTTGAATATGCGTAAGTTTACAAACTATACATCTTTATGTAAAACAACAGTAATAAAATAAGAATATGCTGGCGTAATTTGGCAATTTTGTTTATCTTTTTACTTCTATGGCAACCGATGAAACGGATAGGACACTCTTAGAGATCGCTGAACCCAATGAATAAGCTTGGCGATTGGAACCTGTCCTAACTGTTTTGACTACGGCTATATTTCTTCGAGAAAGTGGGTTTGCTGGTAGGAATCACCTTTTCCTCAAACTTCAACTCGTTGGGGCAATGCTGACCCTGGGCGAAGCAATCGGCGTTGAAAAGGGTAGTTTCGGCAATGGTAGTGAGAGCATCTTCGGTAAAAAATGCCTGATGGGCAGTAATCACTACGTTGGGAAAGGACTGAAGCAACTGAAAGGTGTCGTCCTGAATCACGCTATCCGAGAGGTCTTCAAAGAAAAGATTATCTTCCTGTTCGTATACATCAATGCCCAGATAGCCAATTTTCCCAGACTTGATGCCTTCAATCACAGATTTTGTATCAACCAATTTACCTCGGCTCGTATTAATCAACATCACACCTGGTTTCATTTGGTCGATGGCATTGGTGTTGATAATATGTTCTGTAGAGGGCAGTAATGGGCAGTGTAGTGAGATAATATCTGAGTTCTCTAGCAATTCAAAGAGTTCGACATAGCGGGCGGCACCAATTGCCTCGAAAGCTGAGTTAGGGTAAGCGTCATAGCCAAGCAACTGGCAGCCGAATCCGTGCATAATTTGAGCGAAAATCATGCCAATTTTGCCGGTGCCAATTACGCCCACCGTGCGACCATGCAGGTCAAATCCCATCAGGCCATCGAGGGCAAAATTATCATCTCGAACTCGATTGAAGGCGCGATGCAGTTTACGATTCAGCATTAGCACCAAGCCTACCGCATGTTCTGCCACTGAATAGGGCGAATAGTTAGTCACCCGCGCCACTTTAATCCCAACCTCCTCTGCCACTTTGAGATCGACCTGGTTAAAGCCGGTACAGCGCAGCAGCAGGTATTGAACCCCTTCTGATGCCAGAAGCTTCAGAGTATGGGCATCGGCAGTGTCATTTACGAAAATACAGGCTGCTGTTGCACCTGTTGCCAGAGTTGCCGTGGTTGCATCGAGGCGCGGTTCCAGATAAATCAACTCATGGTCGCGCTTAGCATTGGCCCGATCCAAAAACTGGCGATCGTATTTGCGCGTGTTAAAAACAGCAATTTTCATAGCCGACCTCAAGATCGTTAAAAAGCAGATTCAAGGCAGTTTAGAAAGCAATTTGAATGGGGTGGGTGTCCACCCCCAGAGGCTAGCTGCTGGCGCTACCGAGTGATGGTCTGCTTGCGCTTAAAGGCATTGGCACCCGCATAGCTGGCTTTACTGCCCAATTCGGCCTCAATTCGCAGCAGTTGATTGTATTTGGCCAACCGTTCTCCACGACAGGGAGCACCGCTCTTGATCTGGCCGGTTCCGGTCGCCACCACGAGATCGGCGATAAAGTCATCTGGGGTTTCGCCAGAGCGATGACTGACCATACAGGTGTAGCCGCCAGCAAAGGAATCCCGAATCGCTGCCAAAGTTTCGCTGACCGAGCCGATTTGGTTCACCTTGATTAGGGTGCTGTTGCCCACGCCATCGGCAATCGCCTGCTTGATGATCTTGGGATTGGTGACAAAGGCATCATCGCCCACAAGCTGAATGCGGTCGCCAAGCCGCTTGGTGATTAGTTTCCAGCCTTCCCAGTCCTTTTCGCCCAAGCCGTCTTCGATCGAAACAATCGGGTATTGGTTCACCCAACCTTCCCACAGGTCAATCATCTCTTCAGAGGATTTGCGGCTCTGATCGGATTTGTAGAACAGATAGGTGCCGTCCTCTTGGTAAAGTTCGCTGGTGGCGGGGTCGAGCGCAATCGCCATATCTTCACCAGCCCGCAGTCCAGCCTTTTCAATGCCTTCCAAAATCAGCTCGATTGCTTCCACATTCGCCTTCAGGTTAGGAGCAAAGCCCCCCTCATCGCCCACGCCCGTACTGTAACCCTTTTGTTTCAACACCGACTTGAGGGCATGATAGGCATCGGCTCCCATCCGCATGGCATCACTAAAGGTGGCAGCACCAACTGGAGCAATCATGAATTCCTGAAAGTCCACGCTGTTGTCGGCATGGGCACCGCCATTCAGCACATTGAAGCAGGGTACGGGCAGCAGATGGGCGTCTTCGCCTCCCAGATAGCGGTAGAGGGATTGTCCCTGAGCGATTGCCGCGGCCCGCGCTACCGCCATCGAAACGCCCAGAATTGCGTTGGCCCCCAATTTCGACTTGTACTCAGTGCCGTCGAGTTCCAGCATGGTGTTGTCTACCGCGGCTTGGTCGGCTCCATTAGCCCCCTTGAGCGCATCGGCAATTAGCGTATTGACGTTGTTCACCGCCTTCAGCACACCTTTACCACCATAGCGACTGGCATCTCCATCGCGTAGCTCCATTGCTTCGCGGCTACCAGTCGAGGCTCCAGATGGGACCGCCGCCCGTCCGAGGCTACCGTCTTCCAGAACTACATCCACTTCAACGGTGGGATTGCCGCGTGAATCTAAGATTTCTCTGGCGTGGATGGATTTGATTGCTGTATCCATAGGGGTCTCCTGTGTGATCGTAATTTCTAGCTGAGCTGTGGCTCAACAGGTCAAGGCGTGCCAACTTTCCATCGGTGTGAACCTCGCTTCAGCGATTTTAGATTGACGCGGCAAACTTTTGTGACTAGTCAGCAACACAAACCTAAATTTTTAGTTGAACCGACTCTAAGCCAATGGGGTGAGCCACGCCCACCCTCATGCTCAGAATCTAAACGCTCAGAATCTAAACGCTCAGATTAGTTTAATACGGCCACTTCCAGTTGACGATATCAGGTCGGTCGATGCCGTGCTCAAAGGCATATTGCCGGCAGGCAATTTGCTCGTCCTTCAGCATTTCCTTGACATGGGCACCCGCCACCTTGAGTCTGGGCACACGGTCGATCACGTCAATCGCGATGCTAAAGCGATCGATTTGGTTGGCAATCGCCAGATCCAACGGCGTGTTGATGTTGCCCTTTTCTTTGTAGCCGCGCACATGGATGTTGTGATGGTTGGTCCGCCGGTAGGTGAGGCGGTGGATCAGCCAGGGATAGCCGTGGAAGTTAAAGATTACCGGCTTATCGAGGGTGAATAGGCTATCGAAATCCCGATCGCTGAGGCCATGACAGTGTTCGGTATCTGGCGTTAACCGGAACAGGTCAATCACATTGACAAAGCGAATCTTCAGATCAGGGAAGTTTTCCCGCAGCATCAGTGAAGCCGCCAGCGACTCTTTGGTGGGAATATCGCCTGCTGTTGCCAGTACCACATCGGGTTCTTCGCCGGCATCAGTACTGGCCCATTCCCAGATATCAATGCCCTTGGTACAGTTTTTGATCGCCGCATCCATGTCGTGATACTGCAAATGCATCTGCTTGTCCGACACGATGACGTTGATGTAGTTGGCACTCTTGAGACAGTGGTTCACGACCGACAGGAGGGTATTCACATCGGGTGGCAGGTAGATGCGCACCACATCGGGACTTTTGTTCAGGACCACATCCAAAAAGCCCGGATCTTGGTGGGTAAAGCCATTGTGATCTTGTCGCCATACGGTTGAGGTAATCAACAGGTTCAGGGATGAGACCTCTTCTCGCCAGTGAATGTGATTGCAAATATCCAACCACTTGGCGTGCTGGTTCACCATCGAATCGATCACATGGGCAAAAGCCTCGTAGGTGGAGAAGAAGCCGTGCCGTCCGGTGAGCAAATAGCCTTCTAGCCAGCCTTCGAGCGTATGCTCGCTCAGCATCTCCATGACGCGGCCATCGGGCGAAAGCTCGCCGCCATCCAGGTCTTCGGGTAAAAAGTCGGCAATCCAGAATTTTTTGCTGACTTCGTAGATGGCATTCAGCTTGTTGGAAGTGTTTTCGTCGGGACCAAAAACCCGGAAGCTAGTCATATTGTTGCGCATCACATCCCGCAAGAAGACGCCCATCGGACGGGTGTTCTCCGCTTCGGTAGTTCCTGGCTTATCCACCTGAATACCGTAGTTGCGAAAATCAGGGAGGTTTAGCTCTTTGCGCAACAGGCCGCCATTGGCATAGGGTGTGGAGCCCAACCGCTTGCTGCCTGAGGGAGCTGTGGCTTTGATATGGGGGAACAGGGTGCCATTGGCGTCAAACAGTTCTTCCAGTTTATAGCTCCTCATCCAGTCTTCTAGCAGCCGCATATGGTCTGGATTGTTGTGCATGGCTCCCATCGGCACTTGGTGGGCACGCCAGAAGCCTTCGACTTTGCGGCCATCTACGTCAGAGGGTCCGGTCCAGCCTTTGGGTGTGCGCATCACGATCATCGGCCAGCGGGGTCGAGTCACCTGTCCACTGCTGCGGGCTTCCTGCTGGATGCGCTTGATCTCGGTCACGCAATGATCCAGCGTAGCGGCCATCGCCTGATGCATCGATTCAGGATCGGAGCCTTCTACAAAGTAGGGCGTCCAGCCATAGCCGCGGAACAGCGCCTCTAGTTCATCGTGGCTGATGCGGGCCAAAATGGTGGGGTTGTTGATCTTGTAGCCGTTCAGGTGCAGCACCGGCAGCACGACTCCATCTCGGATCGGGTTGAGGAATTTGTTGGAGTGCCAGGAGGTGGCTAGCGCTCCGGTTTCGGCTTCTCCATCCCCCGGCATGGCGACTACAATCAAATCGGGATTGTCGAAGGCTGCACCAAAGGCATGAGACAGACTGTATCCCAACTCGCCGCCCTCATGGATCGAACCGGGAGTTTCGGGAGTACAGTGGCTACCGACCCCACCCGGAAACGAAAACTGCTTGAACAGCTTTTGCATGCCGGTTGCATCTTCGGTGCATTGGGAGAAAAACTGCGAGTAGCTGCCCTCTAAATAGCAGGGGCCGAGAAATCCAGGTGCGCCATGTCCTGGCCCCACCACAAACAGCATGTCTTGATCAAATTTTTTGATGATGCGATTGAGGTGTGTGTAGAGAAAGGCAATCCCAGGGCTGGACCCCCAATGGCCAAGCAATCGCTTTTTAATATGCTCTTCTTTGAGGGGTTCTCTCAGTAAAGGATTATCTCGTAGATAGATCATGCCCACAGCCAGATAGTTAGCGGCTCGCCAGAAGGCATGCATGTTTTGCAGTTCTTCAGGACTGAGGGGTGCTCCTGGAATCGTTGATCTGGCTTGACCAAATGCACTAATCGAGGAGGTGTCAATGGTGGGTCGTTCAGGAGTAGCTACCATAATTCTCCAAATGCCAAATACCTACACAAAATGCCGTACAATGCCGTACAGAAAGCACATACTCATAGAATCAATGGGATTTCTGCTATCTAAATCTAGATAGATAGAACGGCACAATCGACACAGCTTGCTGAATGTGATGCAGCAAACCAGATGCAAACTGGATTCAGTTTCCTGGCATTATAGGTCAGAAAATTCTGACCCGTTTAGTACAATCGACACAACTCAGCGAGTTATTGAACAGTACGCTGACCCAATTGCCCTAATTTCAAGCCATCGTTCCATTCGTAAAGAAAACCTTATAAATCGCTGTTCACTGGCAAACTGTAGCGGATTAAACCTTCAGCTTAGAGTTTGTTAGAACCCGTTTAGATTAACTTTAAGGGCTAAATTTCTGAGCATCTACTGGACGGCAGTTCGCTTCCACGAAGCAGTTCGATGGAGAACTCGTTTATTATATAGCAACAACTATGATTACTATAGGGCAGGCTAGTTAGCAGCTTGAAATAATTATTAGTTTGAGATAAGCAAGATATTACTCTGTAGTAGTTCAATGCTCTCACGTATTTCTTACGTAATATTTATCAGCCAACTGCATAACTGGATTCGTATACAGTACGTATATTAAATATTGCGGTGAATTAGACAGAAATTTATTCTTAGTTAGTCAATTTTCCTTATTTCGGCAGGACCTTCGAGTAGATAGGATCGTTTTCTAATACTATTGCCCGTACATAATTAGATTTTTAATGAATTTTAATTCTGACCATTTAGCAAGATTTAATATCTGCTCCACTTCATGATTGATCAGATTTTAGTACTCATACTTGCCGGTGTAGGTTTGTTCGCCGTTAGGCAAGATCGCTAGTTCGAGGCGGGCATTGGTTAAGTCCGCTCCTTCTAGGTTGGCGTTAGTGAGGTTGGCGTAGCGGAGATCAGCACCACGCAAGTTAGCACCCGATAGATCTGCGCCTTGCAGTAGCGCTCCATAAAGACTGGCAGACTGCAAATTGGCCTGCTGGAGTTGGGCATTGGTGAGGTCGGCATCCCGCAACTCCGCAGATTGGAGGTTGGCGTGCGAGAGATTGGCTTGGGAGAGACTGGCGTGCAGCAACTCTGAGCGGCTGAGGTCGGCCTTCTGGAGGTTTGCTCGCTTCAAATCAGCACCGTACAGATGGGCCAAGCGCAGGCTGGCTTGTTGCAGATCGGCCCCAGTCAGGATGGCATTCACTAGCTTGGTATGCTCAAAGTTTGCCTGACGCAGGTTGGTATTTGCTAGATTGACCCGGCTCAGATCTAGCTCCCGGAAGTCGGCTCGACTGAGGTCACACTCAGTGCAGGACTTCATGCGGATAGTGCGCTGCATCATGTCGGTGGGTTGCTCCAGTCGCGGCTGTTCGGCCAAAGCGGAGGCCAGTGGAGCCACGGGCAGAGTTTCGGCTACCGACGGCTCGGCGGCTGGTTCGCTAGTTTCGGCAGCCGGAAAGAGCGATCGAAACGGCGATTGGGGTGTCGTTGCTGCCACATAGATGGCTAGGGGCAGGGTTGCCAAGGAAATAGCTGAAACGGAAACAAGAAGCTGGACATTCATAGCATCTGGGCAATTAGGCGGGGGTGAGGTCCATCATTTTTTCCAGGGTTTGCAGTAAAGTCTGTTCGTTGTAGGGTTTGGAGAAGTAGGCTGTGGCTCCCAAGCTCATCGCTAATCGACGGTGTTTTTCACCGCTGCGGGAGGTCAGCATGGCCACCGGAATTTCCTTCAACATGGGGGATGATTTGACACGGGCCAGAAATTCGTAGCCATCGAGGCGGGGCATTTCGATATCACAGATCACGGCCTCTACTCTGAGACCAGCCGCCAGCTTGTCGATGGCGTCTTGCCCGTCTTTGGCCTGCGCGACTTGATAGCCTGCCTTTTCCAACGTCAAGGCCAAAAAGCGTCGGACATTGATCGAGTCATCCACAATCAGCACCGTGGGTTGATGTTCAGCCGGGATAGCTGGCAGTGCTGGAGCGGCATTGAGCTGGGCAGGTAGCCCCTGAGGCAGCAGTCGTTCTGTGTCCAAGCTAGCGCGATCTAAGCTGGCGCGTTGGCAGGTAGCAATCCAGTGCAGCATTTCGGTGAGGCTAACCAGCGGCACCACCCGCCCGTCTCCCAGAATTGTGCAGCTACTAAAGCCAGCGGGTAGCGGCAATCCCCCTTCGACTTGCCGAATCGCCACCTCCTGTTCACCCCAGCAGCGATCCACCTGAAGGCCAATGAGCTGACCACCTTGATTGAGCAGCAGTGTGGTCGGAATGCTGATGGCTGCACTGGTTTCTAAACTCTCGGGCTGGAATGGACGATGGAACGTCAACCATTGGGACAGGTGAATCAACTGCACCATAGTGCCATTCCAATTAAAGGCTTGGCTGCCTGCCGTTGACAAAATTTGGTCCGGCTGCACCACCGTGATCTCTTCGACCGCATCGGTGGGAAAAGCCAGCAACATCCCGCGACTTTCAGCAATCAGAACCCGTGCCACCGAGAGGGTAAACGGTACCAGCAGCGTAAAGGTTGTCCCTTGGCCTGCCTGAGTGGCAACGGTCACTTCACCGTGAATTTGCTTGAGCCGATTGCGAACCACATCCATACCCACACCCCGCCCAGACAGCGCGGTTACTCGATCGCTGGTGCTAAACCCAGGCTCAAAAATCAACGACAACAGTTCCTCATCGCTAGCTGCGGCCAGCAGCACATCATCCAAGCCCATTTGGCGAGCACGCGCCCGAATTTTTTCGATCGGGATGCCCGCACCATCGTCGCTTACCGTAATCACGGTACGGTTTTGCTGATGAGCCGCCCGAATTTGAATTGTGCCCTGTTCGGGTTTGCCTTGCTGTCGCCGCAGTTCTGGTGATTCAATGCCGTGGTCAAATGCATTGCGCAACAAATGCATTAACGGCTCGTTGAGCGCTTCTAGAATATTGCGGTCAATCATTAGTGCATCGCCCTGTACTTTGAGCTGAACTTGCTTTTGATATTGCAGAGATAATTCACGTAGTGCTCTAGGGAATCGACTGGTGATGTCTGAGAGGGGGCGCATTCGCACTTGAGACAGCTTACTTTGCAACTGCCGAGAGGTTTTGTTGAGTTCGCGAGCCGTTTGTTCTGCATCATCTAGCCCCAGCTCAATGTCGCTTGTGACTTCCTGCACCTGCACAATTGTTTCCATCACCTCTTGTGATAGCAAATGCAGCGAATTGTATCGATCCATTTCCAGCACATCGAACTGATGATTAGGTTCAGCAGGGGAGTCGTTAGCAGGCCGCACCGAGGCAGGCAACTTGGGCAGCTCCCGTCCTAAAAATGGATTCGTTTGAGTTTCTACCTTGTCATAAGCGTTGCGGAGTTGGCTATTAGACTCTTCCAGTATCTGAACCCGGTGACGCAGAATTTCCACCAGATTACGCATCCGCTTCAGATGCAGATCTAGACCATTACGTTCAATCACCAGTTCACTGAATAAATCATTGAGCTGATCAAGCTGCTTGACGGAAACCCGCACGGTATTGTCAACAGGCTCGGCAGTAGGTGGCTCAGGAACCCGGAAGTCTGCGGCTCGTTCGTAGGCAGCAGAAGATGCAGCCGCATTGGCAGTTGAGGACATCACCTCTACAGCTGGTTCTGCTGATGATTGAACATTTGGTTGATAATTTGATTGGAAATTTATTTGAGAATTTGTTTGAGAATTTGGCTGAGAATTTGGCTGAGTCGATTGCCAAGTGAATTCCTGGGCAGATGAGGAGACAGGTGATTGAACTACTTCTTCAGTCGTTGTGGCAGATTCAGATATTTCATTTGATATAATATTGAGAATATTTTCTGGTATCTCTTCTGATCGGTAATTTGCAGCCTCAGCAAACTCGGCTTCGACTAGTGGTTCAACTAATGGTTCAACTAGCTCTGGTTCAACTAGCTCTGGTTCAACTAGCTCTGGGGCTATATCTACCAACACTTCTGCCTCTGCCGCGGAAACCGCTTCTACTAACGGATCAGTGCTGGCTAGGGGAATTGTATTGGGCAGCGCCTGCCAGTTGTTGGCCAAAATCAGGGACTGTGACTGTCGCCATGCCTGTAAAGCCTGTTGAGCCACAGTTTGCGTTTGATGTGGATGCGCCTTTAACTGTTGCGCAATCGATTCACAGAGCTGGATGAAGGCAGTTAGTTGCAGCATTTCACCTAAACCGCCCAATTCCTGCGTTAAAATCTCGACTTCTTCCCGCAGGCGCGGATCTTGGGTTGTCAACACCGTTTCTAACCGCTGAAGACAGCCTTCTACCTCGGTTTGAAACAGCAGCGGAATAATGTCCTGTCCTTCTTCGGGTGACAGAATCGACTGGGCATCTTCGTCGGTAGGATCGCCGAGGCGCTGATGCAGCTGGGCGAAAATGGGGTTTGCATGGCTTTCAAGCCAACTGGGATTGACTCCCAGGCATTGCCGTTCCCAGGCGATTACTTGCCGCAGACAATCCACAGCGGTTAGCAAAAGGTGTTCTAATTCTGAATCAACCTGAACACTATGTTTTTGGATTTTTAGAACCTTGAACGAATCTTCTAACCGATGGGCCAATTCGCTCAGGGTTTGGAATCCCATCATGCCCGCGCCACCCTTAATCGAATGGGCTGAACGCAGAGCTGCATTGATTTTATCGATATCGATTCCGTGGGTTAACCCTAGTAGCGCAGCATCCAGTGTGGCGACATAATCTAATGCCTCATCGAGAAACTGAAGCTGGATTTCGAGTTCCTTATCCTGTGACATAAGCCAAGCGGTTGGGGAAGTTTTGAGGTTTGAGTTGTGGAGCTATTTAAGGTTTGAGTGAGTGTGGTTTGCTGCTGCGGAGCAAGTTGAGGTGTGGGGCAAGTTGGCAGAATTGAGGTTTGAGTGTAGTTTTGAATTTTGTGGCATGACTGACTGTTCACTAAGGGGAGCTTGCAAGCCAGAAACCAACTGGAACCTACGCGCTGCGCGCAGGCTACGCTACTAAAACTCAAAACTCAAAACTTGTCCGTTCCTCCCCGACTTCAAAGGTGCCAACCGACGCTTGCAGGTCTTGGGCAATCGACACAGTTTGGCGCAATGCCTGAGAAACCTGACGAGACGAGGCTGAAGTCTGCTCCGAGACTTGAGCAATTTGCCGCATCAGGTGAGACACGATTTCCGAAGTTTCGGCCTGGGAAACTGTGGCCGACGAGATAGATTGCACCAGTTCATCGATTTGTCGCGAAACAGCGAGGATTTGGCTGAGGCTGTGCTTGGCTTCTTCTACGAGATGGGTTCCTTCTACTACTTGAGTGGTGCTCTGCTCCATCGCTTCCACCACCTGACTGGTCTCGCGCTGAATCGCCGCCACAATTTCCTCAATCTCACGGGTAGCAGCAGCAGAACGGGCCGCCAATTCCCCCACTTCTTCAGCCACCACGGCAAAGCCCTGCCCTTCTTCACCAGCCCGAGCTGCCTCAATACCAGCGTTAATGGCGAGTAGGTTGGTTTGTAGCGCGATCTGGTTAATCAGCGAAACGACTTTCGAAATTTGCTGCGACGATTCACCCAGACGTTTGACTTTTTTGGCGGTTTCTCCAATCGTTTCCCGCAGGTTGAGGATGTTTTGTACCGTCATGTCCATTGCACTGCCGCCCATTTCTGCTGTGGTGGAAGCGGCACGAGCCACCTGAGCGGCCTGCTGAGCTTTTTCGGCCACCATCTGAATCGACTGGGTCATGTGCTCCACTGAATTGAGCGTGTGGGTCGTTTCTTCGGCCTGTTTCAGAGCCGCTTCTGCTAACTGGCGCACCGCGTCTTCGTTTTCCCCTAGAGCGCTGCCCACTAGCTCTGCCGACTGCTTCACCTGGGTAACAATTTGGCGCAAGCTTTCCACAATTGAGTTGAAAAAGTCAGCTACAGTACCAATTTCACCCGCCGTTACGTCAGCTCGTACCGTGAGGTCGCCCCGCGATACCCCTTCCACACTGCTGAGCAATTCCAAAAGCTGCATTTGTAGAGCTTCTTTCTGGCGACGCTGTTCTTCCGAAAGGGCTTCTGCATCTAGGCGTGCAGCCTCTTTTTGGCTGAATAGCTCGGCTTGCTCTAGCGCAAATCCTAACTGAATCGCCATCTGCCGCATAAAGTTGATATCGCCTTCCTGCCAAATTCGGGGAGCCGAACATTGGTGCACAATCAGCAGACCGATTAGCGCTTCGCGAACGATAATTGGAGCCACCAAGTTGGCTTTCACCTGAAAGGGTTCTAGTAACTTAATGTGGCATTCCGTCAGGTTGGCCTCCAGGATATTATTGGTGGCTTGAACTCGCCCATTGCGATATTGCTCAATGTATTTTTCATGAAAACAAGGGTCTTTAATTTTTGCCTTCATCGCTGCTGTCCAACCGGGTTCTACGGCCTCGGCTACAACCATGCCATTCCAGTCGGCATCAAACTGAAACACGATCGCTCGTTCCACCTGTAGTATCGCCTTGACCTCCTGCACCACCGTACTGAGAATGGTGGTGCGATCAAGGGATTCCCGCATCCGAGTCACCAGCACATTCACCTGCCGCTCTCGTTCCGCAATACCTTGCTGCTGCCGTAACAGGTTTGCTTGCGCTAAGGCATAGCCAATCTGAGTCGAAAGCTGCTGGATTAGCTCAATTTCAACTGCTTCCCACACTCGTGGTGCCGAACACTGATGCACACATAGCAGGCCGATCAACTCATCGCCCACTAGAATAGGAGCGACCAAATTTGCCTTCACTTCTAATCGTTCTAAAATTTCGCAGTGGCAGCGGGAAAGTTGAGCCTCAGCCAGGTTTTCTACCATCGAAATTCTGCCGATTTTGTAGCGCTCAACCGATGCAGGCGTCAGCGGATCGTGAATGGTTTGGCCCAATCCCTTGATCCAGCCTTCACCAACTGATTCTGCTGTAATTTTGCCGCTCTTGAAATCTGGATTAAAGCGGTAGATCAGGACCCGATCGGCTTTGAGCAGGGCGCGTACACCTTCCACCGACATGTTGAGGATTTCTTCGGCATCTAGAGAGCGACGAATCTGCACGGTGATTTCCGTCAGCAGTCTAGCGCGTTCGGTAGCTTGCTGTTGGCGTTGGTTTTGTTCGCGCAGCAGTGACTCTGATGTTTCAATACTGTCAGCCAGTTGATTGAATGCTACCGCGAGCTCTCCCGTCTCATCTGCCGCAAAAATGGGTGCTCGGCAGGCCCGATTACCTTGAGCAACGCGCAGCGCCACTTGCCGTAATCGTTCAATTGGAGCTGCAATCGAGCGACCGAGTGCCCCTGCCAGCAGAATATCGGCTGCTACAGCCAAGGCCGCAATCAGCAGTTGCAGCAAAAGACTCTGGAGTAACAGTTGGTTCAACCCTACTTCGGAGGTACCGCGTACCAGCACGGCAACGGGCTGATTTTGAAAGTTATTGATCGCCTGAGCCGCAGTGGTGTAGGTCTGCTCGCCCACCTTCACCCGCTGGGTCACGACGGTACCAGGAGCCGCCGCCGCCTTTTCTAGGAGTTGTTTATTAGGGAGGGCTACCTGAGCGGTAGCCTGATCGATCTCAGTGGCCTTGCCCAAGTCAAGCGATGTTGCTAGACGCAACTCACCGGTTGGTTGGCGTTGATACACCGCACTATAGCCGCTATTAAAGGCCGTCAGCGGGTCTCGAACAATTGGCAATTTGTTGTTGACGATGTCTCCCGCCACCAGCACTCCAATCACGGCATCAGTTTGCGGATCTCGAACAGGGGTGAGGACATAGCGAATCAAGGCATCTTGCTGATTCAATCCATCTGGCAAAGGCGGGGCTTCATTCTCAAGTTCTGCCCAGCTCACAATGGCGCTAGTTTTGATCTGGCGCGGGTTGTTCATGACCGTTCCAACTAACCCTTGCGGATCAAATTTTTGTCCGGCTCGATTGGCGTTGGCATTAGCAATAATGCGTAGATCGGTTCCGACCAGCGTGGCGTATTCAATATTACGAGCGGACACTTCATTGTTGAGGATTTCTCTCACCTGAGCTTGTAGCGTTGAATTAACCGAGCGAGACTCTGCATATTCCTTCGCAGCTTGAATAATAGCCGCATTTTCAGATTGGCCGCGGAAGCCAAAGCCCATTTGGTTGATCTTGACGTTGTAAGCGATTTCGTTGACTGCAACCTCGGATCTGGACTGATCGACCAACTGCGCCCGTCCTGCATTGACGATTAGCCAGGAACCCACGCCCACTAGCCCCACCACTGAAATAGCTTCAGATGCAAACAAGGCTAGCAACTGCTTCCGCCGAATCGGCAGATTATGAAACCAATGCAACAGGGGGGACGAACTTGCCGACAGGATAGGTTGAGGAGTTTGCCCCGGTTCGGGATGAGTACTCCGCACAGGTAACACTGCATTTTCTGTTGGTTCTGCAGCCTGACTAGAAGAATGCAATGGTGCATCAGAGATTGAGTCGGTTGTGATAGTCTGTGTGTCTAGTGGTAATTGGCGCGGGGTAGATTGGCTAGATACAGAGCGAGAAGGTTGAATAGTCATCGAGAGAATCCTTGCTGCGCGAAAAACAGAATCAAATAGAACTGCGTAGGCAAATGAAAATTAAATAGTTGAAGGATGACGAAGAATCGGCGCTTGCACGACGGCTTCTGCATCTAAAACCAGCAGAATTTCAGATTTTTGCTCCTGCTGCTGAAGGGCACAGCCTCGCAAATAGGGCACGAGTGCCGCACTCACTTGCCCAACCGGCGATTGAATCTCATCGGTGGCTAGTCGAATCATTCCGTCTACTTGCTGTACGGCCAGCGCCAGAGGTACAGCGCCAATTTGAATCAAGATCAGCGTGTAATGCTGGGCATTTAAATCAAGCGCAGATATTCCCAGCAACTGAGCTAGATCTACCACCCAAAGTACCCGGCTGCGGCGATTCATCAGCCCCATCATGGCCGGGGGCATATTGGGCATCGGCGATAAGCGGCGGGTTGGCAACACAACTGCCTCTTGCACTGAGCGCATCGGGAACACAGCCGGAGTTTGCCCATTTAAGTGAAACTTTAGGTAGGCGTCTCCAATAGGTTTAGTCAATCGATCGGGTAAAGCAATTGCTGCATCCATATGCTGCCTACTAGCCTAATTTTGAGCTTGATTTTGAGCTTGATTTTGAGCCTAATTTTGAGCCTAATTTTGAGCCTGATTTCTCTAACCTGTTCTCTAGCCAGCCACCGATTTCACGACACGGATCAACTGTTCGCGAGTGAAGGGTTTTGTGATGTAGGCATCTGCTCCTTGCTTCATGCCCCAAAGCCGATCAATCTCTAGATTCTTAGAAGTACAAATCACAATGGGAACGTTTTCAGTCGCAGGATGTTTTTTTAAGCTACGACACAGCTCAAAGCCACTCATCCCAGGCATGACCACATCAGTTAAAATTACATCTGGTTTTTGGGCAATTGCTTTATTGATTGCCTCTTTTCCCGTCCCAGCGCTAATCACTACATATCCACCCTCACGCAGATAGTAGCTCATCAGTTCCATTTCCGAAGGTGTGTCTTCAACAATCAGAACAGTTCCCATGAATCTCTATTGTCCTTTTCGCACTTGGTAAATGAACACATTGATTTTGTAGTCACCTTTATAGTCACCGCAATTGGTGTTCCATTAGCGCCATTGTGCTAAATTTCTGGTCTAGCTTCGTTCTGCTAATAGTAGGCGACAACGTGAAAGTAGACTCAAACCAGCAACCTAACTCAAGTGCTTAAAGACCATCTTGATCAAATCAGACTGAGTGAACGGCTTGGTGAGATAGCCTGAAGCCCCAACCAACCTAGCCTTGGCTCGATCGATAAAGCCCGTATTGCCAGTGACCATGATGATTGGCGTACCTCTAAAGCTGGGATGTTTACGCAGAAGGGAACACAATTCATAGCCATCCAGGTTGGGCATGGTCACATCCAGCAGAATCAAATCGGGCTTGCTACGGATAATTTGCATCAATGCCTTAACCGGATCGCTAATCAACACCACCGAAAAGCTCTTGTCATCTAAAAAGGAGTTAATGGCCTGTAGAACTGTGGGGCTATCATCAATGCAAGCAATCGTGTAGGTTTTAGCGTGAGATGTTGAAACGGAGTGGGATGGTTGCGGAGATGGAGCCTGATTCATTGGAGCCGGGGCAGCAGGCAACTCGATGGAGTTTGTTTCCGCTGGCTGCTGAAATGGCTTAGGCAATGGTGTCATGTTTGCCGCCATATTGGCTGTCAGATTCAGACGCTCAGATAGAGGCCGTTCTGAAACCGGCATAGCCACCGAAGCTTGCCGCCGCCGAATCTGGGATTGACACTCCTCTACCAGCGTTCGCAGATCGAGTTGGCAAAACTTGGGAAATTCGGCTAGCAAATCCTCTTCCACAAATTCGTAACTGCCCGACTGGACTGGCAAAAATGCTTCAATCACTTCGCGGGCCATGGTTTCAATCAGAGCGGCGGCTTGCTCAGGGGTGAGATGCTGCTGTTCCACCAACCAACAAATCGCACGGTAATCGTTGTTTGGGGTAGGCTGTTCAGTCGTGAGAGTCTCAAACATCAGACGCACCTGAACCCGTACTGCACTCACCAAACTGGGAGCTTGTAAACTCATTCGTCGCAGATGGCGATCCAAGCGTCCAAACGGATCCAGCAAATCGGAGGCATAAACGAGCTTGCCTTGTTCTAAATAGATAAACCAGGAGCTGCCGCCGCTGGTAATCTGCAAACAACCGTCAGATGCACGGCTAATAAATTGAGCTAACAAACTGAGTGGATGCAATTTTTGTACAGGTCTGTAAGTCACCTTAGGAATTGTATTCATTGAGTACTCCGTATGCACACGACTCGATCCCGTTTGAAAACTTCGATCAAGCTAAACTCTGCTTTGAAATGCAGGAGTAGCCTGGCAAGTATAGTGAGTCAGTAGTGCACCCTGTTGATACAGCGTTTTTCACTCATGTGAGGTATAGGGGGTGTGGAGGCTTCACCCCCACGCAGGGGCACTACCCCTGCACCCCGTTTTTCGTACTTCACTAGCCTGAAAAAGGCTATAGATGTAGGAATAAAACTTCCTAGAGTTAAGAATAAGATCAAGAACTTTGCTTCATCATTCTTGACAAATAAGCTCTGACAACGCGAGAATGCTTGGAGAAAAGTTACAACACACTAGAGGACCTAAAGTTTTTCTTTAAGTTCCCTGCGAAAAATGGATTTGGAATCTTTTTAAGTAGGGAATCAGCAACTTTTAGCATTATCAGGTAGCATTATCAGGTAGCATTATCAGGCAGAAAGTGATAGGCAAAACTGTCTAAGCAAATTGGCTTGAACAGATCGCAAGCAAAGCAGAAAAGATTAGAGAAACCAAACCACAATTTACAATTTACAGATTGCCAAGACGCCCCTAATTCACCCAGTTGTTGACAGAATTAAGTTGGAAGGATGGGTTGAATCATCGTTGAGTAGTGCATCCCTAGTGGCTGGGATTAAGATCTCGATCGGTTTTCGATCAGGTTCGAGCAGTACAGTTTTGAGCAGTTACTTTTCTATCTATAAACAAGCCTATCAGATGGGTTAGCTAAATGATCCCCCATTCATTAAAGATCAACCCTTAAACCATAAAGATGAGATGAGTTTCGCTAAAGTGCGAAGCAGAGCAAGGCGGACACTCAGCAAACCGATAAAGTTGATACATAAAATAGTTATCTCTTTATAGGGTCAACCAAGCTGTAAAAATAAATACATTGAATTTCAAAAAAGTATCAAATAGCTGCATTTATGTACAAGAGATCTGGGATTTAAGTTTGATTTTATACTATCAATTTCTCGATATCGTTAATTAATTGCTCCTGACTTGATGAAGTCGCTCCTCATCCTGCCTTCGGCACGGGAACAGCGAATGAAGTCATTCAACCCAACTCAACGATCAAGGATGTGTGGGCATCTTGCCCACCGCCAGCAAGACGCTTGCACTACAAATCGTTCAAATCATCAGATTGACTGACTTAACGCCATCGAGGCTCTAGGCGCGGTCTTTCCACAGAGAGCTTCCAAGCAAAGGAGCTACAGAGGATCTTTCATAGCCCACCTATAGACAAAGCAAGCATCCGTACAGATGCTTGATTGATGCTTGATTGATGCTTGATTAATGTTGATGTCCCCTATTGGGCTGAAGAGCTTGCTGTTACGAAAGCGTGCGTAGAAGTCGCTTGATCTTGAGTTTTTGCTGCCGATCAAGCATTTCAGGAAACGTCAACTCCATAATGATGTGCTGCATCTGCGAGCTTCTAGCTGCTGGCGTCAAATCGATGCGGGAATAGGTAGGCAGCACCTCTACTGACTGCACCTGAGCCAGTAAGCTCTGGGGATAGGTTTGCGGATTGAGCTGAGTTGTGGATTGGCTTAAAAGTAGAGCAATCAGGGGTTGGGTATACTGCAATTCCTCTAGTTCCGCTACCTTTTCGCCCGTCAGTTCAATGCGGATATCGCGATGGCTCATCTCGGTTACTTTGCCACTATAAGACACCCCTTCCCAGCCTTCCCAAAACAGTTCTGCCGTGGCCCGTACCTGTTTGCGTACTCGCACTCCTACTTCAGGTCGAAACTCTTGGAAGGCTCGATTCAGGCTAGTAGCAATGAACCGCAGTGAGGCCAGCGGATGATCAGTTTCGCGCCGGTGCTGGGCGTACCACTCGTTGACATCTGAGTAGATTACGAGCGTTAGATCATCGCGTTGGGTGCGCGTCGGTTCAATAAAATCAACGGCCAGCAGTACTTGGAGTTTGCTGGTAGCAATTCCTCGCACAATTCGGGCATCGAGCAACACGCTAGCCCCAGCGTCGCCAATCAATTCTACCCGCACTTCATCGGGAATGTTGGGCCACAGATCGAGCAAGATCAAAGCTCCTGTTTCGCTCACATTCACCGTTTTGCCAATCCAAAATTTACCATCGCTGTGGATCACGGCTCTGAGCTGGCGCGGTAACCGATGGGCACGGCGCAACTGTGGCTGTTCGAGCGCCACCAGGCAGGCAGCCATCACCAGCAAAATGTTGAAACAGCACCAGAGCGCATTGATGATCACCGCCTGGGTTTCTAACGGGCTGATCACCAGCCAAAACGGCACCGTCAGCAGCGAAACCGATGTAATCACGCCCAAAAGCACCAAATAGCGAATCGAATCCAGATCAAATCGCCGCTCGGTGACCACTTCTCCCTTGCTCGTCACGTTGAACGAACCCAGCTTAGGATTAATCAGCGCCAGAATAGTCACAATCCCAGCCTGAAACGACATGGCAAACTCGTAGATTTCATTCCAAAACGAGAACCGCACATGTTTGTAGGGAATGTAATTCGTCTGCATCGACAGAATAATATGGGGCAGGGCATAGGCTAGGGTTTCAACCCCCAATCCCTTCACCGGGTTGATGCCAAACAGCAAAAAACAGGCGGGCGCGATGGCAAACATCAGTCGCGGAAAGCCAAAAAAGAAATGGGACGTAGCGCTGAAGTAGCAGAGCCGCTGGGGAAAGCGCAGCCGCAATTTACGGTTAAACAACGGATTCTCCAGCCGCAGAATTTGAGCCATACCGCGTGCCCACCGCACCTGTTGCCCCACATAGGACGAGAAAGTTTCGGGCGCTAACCCGGCCACCATGATTTTGTCGTAGTAGACGCTTTTGTAGCCTAGGGCATGCAGCCGCAGCGAGGTATGGCAATCCTCAGTTACAGTTTCGGTAGCAATGCCGCCAATGCTTAGCACATAGTCCCGCCGGATTACTGCCGCAGAACCGCAGAAAAAGGCTGCATTCCAGTAATCGTTGCCTTTTTGCAGTACTTTGTAAAATAGCTCATTGCCGACAGGCACATGGCCTCCGGTGCGTAAATTGCGCTCAAACGGATCGGGATTATAGAACCAGTGGGGCGTTTGCACCAGCGCCACTTTTTCGTTGTAGAAGAAGCCAACCGTCTCCTGGAGGAACCGCCGCATCGGGATGTGATCGCAGTCCAGGATCAGCACTAGATCACCGGTGGTTTTGTGCAGAGCCGTGTTGATGTTACCCGCTTTAGCGTGATCGTTGTTATCTCGCGTCAGCAGAATACACCCTAGCTCATCGCACATTTCCCGCAGTTGGGCACGCCGTTCCCGATATTTTTCAGCTCGTCCGTCATCGAGAATATAAACGCGCTTTTTCTCAACTGGGTAATCGAGGGCAAGGGCCGCTAAGGCCGTTTTGCGGACAATCTCCACATCTTCGTTGTAGGTGGGAATGTACACATCAACGCTGAACCACTGCTCGACCGGAATGTCGTTGAGGTCAACGGGTTGTCGGTCTCTGGTTTTCATCGTTTGAAAGTAGGCCAAAAACAGCGTACCCACCCCGTACAATTCGGCTAAGAACAGCAGCAGTGAGAAAATTGCATCCAGCGGTTCACCCAAATTGAGCGTGTAGCTGGCGCGGTAGTAGAGATAGCGCAGAGTAGTGAGAATGCTCAGGGTCAACAGCAGCAGATGCAGATATTCACTGGCGCGGGTTTCCGGCTGCCGTTCTTCGAGATGCAGCAGCCAACGGCCCATACCAATCACCACAACTGCCACAATGCTTTGCTGCCATAAATTGGGCCGAATTGTGATCAGCGGCATAAACAGCATCAGCAACGAGGCGATCAGCAGCAAAATCTGACGGCGACCCAGCCCCGCCAACAGTGGTTCAAACAAACGAGGCAGTCGTTCCACCAGCAGCGTGGTCAACAGCTGACCGCAGCGGTCGATATGCGCTCTCCATGGGCGCGAACGGCGGGGATATGACTGACTCATTGTTCCTGTCCTGTAAACTTCTTCAGATAAAACTGGGTGATGCTGTAGAGAATCAACGCGGCCACGATCAATCCAGGCGCTAAGATAAACCAATGATTACGCAGTAGGCTTGTCACTTGTTCACTCACACCCGCGTTGGTGACGGCTCGCTGAGGCGATTGGCGCAAAAATTCTAGCGTGTAGTCTTGCGCATCAAACGGAGACGGATTATCCGTATTGGCGCTGACGAGCACCGTGTCTCCTTCAATTTGGTAGAACAGTGGATCGCGGCTGATCAAATCGCGCACTTGATCAAGTCCGGTGTCGGTCTGGCTGGTCAGGGCCAGCAGCATCCGGTCTGAGTTCCAGGGTGAAAAGATCGCTTTGATGACGCCCTCCACATCGGGTAAGGTTTGCACCTGACTATCGCGCCACTGCCGGGAAAACAGGTTTTGCAAGGCTAGATTATCAGCCTGGTAGGCTTCCGGAAAGGGAAACTTGGCCTGAACGCCGATTCCGATCAGATGTTTGCTCTGCCGTTGTTCTTCGGGCAATTGACCAGCCCGGTAGACCGAGAACTGCACAGTATCATAGCGACTCAACCGGCCTAACCGCTCGCTCACTTCCAGCATGAGCAGCAGATCGGCTTTGTTGGGACTATCGGGCACCACAATTGTCGTACTGGACAGATCCTGGGGAGCCGTGAACGGGTAGCCCGCCTGCAACAGCTTCAAATCGGGCAGTTTGGCCACCTGTTCGCGCTTTAAGTCAAAGCTGGTGTCGGCATGGATTTTGCCCCAGAGCTGCTGATCGGTGACACGGCTACAGGAACGGCGTTCGCGCGGATCGAGCCGGAAGTTAATCTGCATCTTCGAGTTGGGTTTGATGCTTTCGGCAGGAATGTCAACCCGCAAGGACTGGCGATTAGCCCCGCTGACGGAAGTGAGCCGTGCGCCCCCCAAGGGCACCCCATCCAACTGCACCTCCACCTGCGAGGTTAAGGGATTCACCTGGGGGCCATAGCTGTAGCGTAGCGTCATCGAGCTACCTGGCAAGATGCGGTCGTCGGGCAGGGCACGAAAATCAAACTCCAAGGCGGGCGCATGGGAGCCGCGCACTGACACATCGGTATAGGGCTTGTCTTCAAAAGTTTTCAGATCGCTCAGCTTGAACCGATCCGTGGGAGGCAGGTAACCGCGCCATTCGCGCAAGGGCGGGGGAGACACTGCCGTCACTTCGTTGACAAAAATCACGCTGCCCGTCCCCAATTGGCGATCGGGAGCCTGCACCATAAACTGGACTGCTTTCTCTACCGCTTGCGCCGTATTGCCAGTGGCAACTAACACCGGGGTTTTGCCCTGATTGACCGTTGTCATCAGCAGCACACCCACGTCATCCCCTAGCGCTTTCTGGTTGCCATCAAGAAGTTTTCGGTTTTCCAGTGCTACCGGTAACTCCAATTCACTCAGAATTGGCTGCTCGTCTGGGGTACCGATGATCACTAAGCGCTCGGCATCGTTGACTTGGTCAGGCGCATCCACGAGGCGACTATCGAGGGCACGATACTGAGCAATCTGGCCCAATGAGGCTTGAAAGCGGGCAGCAGTGGTCAACCAGGTTTCGTCGAGCGTCCGAGGCTGCAAATAGGCGATTTGGTTCGGCTCCAGGCTGAGGGTGTCGAACACAGGATAGGGATAGCGGTCGAAATTGAGCGAAACCGGCTGCGGCTGGACATTAAAGACAATTTTGGAATCTGGCAAAATTTCCGACCACAGGGATGGATCGTAGGGGTCCTGGGTACAGGTGGGTGAATTATTTTGTAATGCAGCAATGGCCAGTTCGTTGTAGTCTCGCAGTAGGCGCACCGGAACGTCAAAGATGGCGCTACCAACCCGACCTTCGGGTTGATTGAGGGGCACGCTGCCAATGCTGGTGCCGTTGATTAACACCGTTAGGTTAGAGCGGCTAGCATACAGGGCCGGCGAATGACGATAGCGTAACTGTACCTTTACCGTGTCAGTTTTCCAGTGCCGCGGTCGGGTAAACCAAAGTCGCGTTTCGTCATAGATACTCTCTAGCCGCAGGCGGTTGCTAACAATCGGACTGCGGTTAAACTCTAGTACATACTGACCGGCAGAACCGGGCGCTAGAACAGGCGTTTCGGGCGCAGCAGGCACAGCAACCGATTTGGTCGCTGCATTCGCTGGAGCATTCGCCGGATCCGGTCCGGTTTGGGCCAAAACTGGCGTTGCGAGTTGCGCTAGACTCAGTCCCAGCAGCAGCCGACAAAGAAACAATTTCATCTGCAGCGATCGATTGCTACGCTGATTAGCACCATTGGCAGCAGAGGATTGGGGGAATCGGAAGGGAAATTGACTTGTCATAGGGCGGGGGTTGCACCGTGATGCATGAATAAATCAGGACAGAAATGATTTCTCAATCAGAATCAACCAGCACACTTAATCAGCACACTTAATCAGCACACTTAACAGCACGCTCAATCAAGAACTATCGGTAACGCTCCCATTCAGGCTGAAAACCTCGGCGGCGCAGAAATTGGGTTTGCAAGCGGCGCAGGCTCTCCTCGGTGGAGGCGTTGGGCTGCTCTTGTTGCAGTTGGCGTAATTGCTGGGTGGCGGCGACGGGCTGGTCCTGGACAATTTTCAGTTCGGCAAGCACCCGTTGAATGTCGGCATCGTCTGGCCGTTGGGCTAAGACCTGGCGGTAGAGGGTTTCGGCTTCGGCATAGCGCCGCTGTTGAAATCGCACGCCGGCCAATGCAGCCACCGCATCTATCTGATCCGGCTGTTGGGCCAGGATGCCTTCATAGGCTTGACTGGCCCGTTCCAAATCGCCCAGCGCCTGGGCCAATTCACCCTGAACAAAGTAGACCTCAATTCGGTCAGGATTCTCCGCCAATAGCTGATTCACCCGGTTCTGCGCCCGATCCGGATCGCGTCCGGCCCAGAGCTGCACCCAGCGACGGTTAACGGCGATATGATTCGGCTCCAGCTCCAGCAGGGTGTCGTAGAGGGATTCGCGGCCTGGATCCGCTGGCAATGCGCCTACCAACAAAAATAGTTCCGGCGGAAACTCACTGCTAGAGGCAGCAAGCCAATTGTTGAGCACCGCAGTTGCCTCGGCTGCGGAAATTTGTCCTTGCTCGTAAGCAATGGCCGTTACCCCCAGGGGAATCGCTCTGTCGTCGGGATAGGTAGCCTGGAGCTGCTGATAAATTTTGAGCGCATCGGCCCTGCGGCCCTGAGCAAGGCGAATTCCAGCCAATCCTCGCAGGGCAGCCTTGCCGGTCGCCCGGTTGGCATAGCGCTGGGCCAAGTCTTGATAGCGATTGGCGCTTTCCTCTAGTTTGCCTTCCTGCCGCTCAATTTCGGCCAACAGCAGTTCTCCTGCTGGGTCGGCTTTGCCGCTAACGGTCTGGCGGTAGGCAGCGAGCGCAGATCGGGCAGCGGCGATATCCCCTCGACTGAGCTGAATCTGGGCAATCCGAAACTGGAGAAAGGCCACGTTGGTTGAGCGCAGCGCCTCATAGGTAGCTAGCAAGGCCGGATCGGGTGGGTTGATCCGGACCAGGGCTTGGGCTAACTGCTGCTGTTCGGCAGCAGAACTGGGCAGGGGCTGCACCAACTGCTGAATCTCCTGCTGAAAGCGACGGCGCGGCAACTCTCCTAACTGATAGGCCACCCAACGCGCCTTGATCTGGACGCTACGGTCCTGAGGCTGCTCGGCCAACACCTGCCGGTAAAGCTGCAAAGCAGTTGCTCTGGTTTCGGGCACTTCGCTCAAAACATCGGCAGCTTCGCTCAATAAGCCGGGAGCGGGTGACGGCTGCTGCAACACCTGCTGATACAGCACAATCGCTTCTCGATACATCGCCTCATCTTCGGTCTGCCGTCCAATGGCACTGAAAGCACGGGCTAGCGGCAACTCGGTGTTGGGTTGGTTGCGCAATGGCTCCAGACTTGTTAACGCCTGCTGCGGCTGGTTATTGGCAACATAGGCAACGGCTAAGGCCGAACGCAACTCTGCCGCCAGCGGATCCGAACTGGATAGACGCTCTAACCGCTCACTTAAGACCTGCACGGCCAGATCCGGCTGCTCGGTTTGCCGCAAGGCAAGGGCGTAAGCCGTAATCGCACTGTTGGGAATGGCGGCCCCACTGGCTTGATAGCGCTCGAATAGAGCGAGTCCGGTTTGGACATCCCCACTGTAGGTGTAGATCTGAGCCGCCGCTAAAACCACTGCCGCTGGTGGGTTCGAGGACAAGACTGGTTCATAGTCAGCAATGGCTTCTGGAAACCGCCCCTGATAGCCATAGAGCAGCGCCCGCTGGGCACGAGCGGTTTGATTGTTGGGCTGGAGCGTCAGCAATGTCGTTAAAGCCGTGATCCCCGTTTGCTGCCATTCTGGGCGGTAGGAGGCCAGTTCGCCAATCGCCGTCAAGGCGGTAGAATTATTTGGCTCTTGGGCAAGCACTTGCTGATAGGCATTCCAGGCTTCGCCATCCTGTCCGGCTCGCTGATAGGCAATCGCTAATCCCAACCGGGCGTCGGTCGCATCGGGATTGGTTCGTAAAGCCTGCCGAAAGGCCGCAATCGCATCGTTGACCCAACCCCGCTCTAGCAGGGTGTAGCCTTCCTGAGCAGCTGCCGAGCGAGCCTGAGCAAATCCTGCCGTGGTGGTGACATGGAGACTGGCCGCTAGCACCAATGCCAATCCTAGCGCCTGTCGTGCTTTAGAAGCGGCCATTGCGAACCGACCTACAGAAAACTGGCTCATCGAAATAGCCTCCCAAAATCGCTTGAGTCAAAATCTGCCCGGATGCGGAATCCCCCAATCGTTTCAGAGAACTGATCGAACGATTGCACCGTGACGCCAGCCCGCAAATTGGGCGTGATGCGGAAGTCGTAGAACAATTCCCATACATCTGGATAATCATCACCCCGATCGCGCCTCAGATCTGCGTTCGAGAGCTGTTGGCCGTAGGCGAGACCCAAGCGGTCATAGGGCATGAATAAATCCAGCAGATTGACCCCCACGCTGTAGGTCGTGCCACCCCGATCCAGCTCCAGATTTTCGTACCAACCATAGCGAGCAAACAGCCCCAGATTAATTTCCGGAATAAAGTACTCAGCATTGAGACCATAGGCAGCTTCCCGGTCCCCCGACCGCAGCCCAAACTCATCGCCGCGAGCAATCTGAAAAATTTCCCGAAAGCCACTGTCCTGTCCAGCATCGCGCCCGGTAATGTAGGTGCCACGCAGAATCAAATTCTGAAATCGCAGCCCGATTTCAGCTGCGAATCCATCCAGGGCAAAATCACCCAAATCTCGATCGGACGAGAAGCCAGCAATTTTAATTTCTAGTGGATCCGCCACACTCCAGTTGAGCAAAATCGCCGGACGCGACCCCAACCCAGCTGCTGCTAAGGCCGGATTACTCTGAAACACCGGATTCAGAAACTGAGTTGCCGCATCTTTCGCAAAACTATTGCGGTCGAAATAGGAGGTTAAATCCAGCATCCCGACTATAAAGCGCAGATTGGGCACTTCGGTCGGCGACACAGCAACATAGAGTTCATTCAGGTCAAATCCTGTTTCTGGCGAATCCGAAAAAGCGTCACCCCCCGTGACATCAATCGTGCCACCGATCAGGAGATTGGGTGAAATTGCATAGGAGGCACTCACCCGTCCGCGTGCCGAGGATTCCTCACCCTGAAGCGTATAAACTCCTTGCACCTGCACCAACGGCTCGCCCAAATCCTGGCTGCGGCGAGAGGCGGGCGTTAGCAGCTCGTTGCGACGATCGGCATTGCTGCGATCGACATCATTAGCAGATTGCGCTATAGATTCAGAGTTAAGTTCGGGAGTAAGTTCAGGAACACCTTGGGAAATGGTAAGAACCTGATTAGATGATTCCTGTGGTGAACCGTTCGGAGATTCGTTAACTTCAGCCGTCAATTCATAATTCTGCCGATTGACAAAAAGTACATCTAAAGCTGAGACTTTTAGAATGTCAGCTTTTGCAAGTTTTGCATCTTCTGATTCAGCAATTGATGCATTCAGCGGAATGTCAGAATCAATAAGTTCAGATGCAGGAGAAAACTGAAGATCGTCATGATTGAGTTCATCACTCAGTTCAACCACTGATATTTCTTCTACCTCATCCTGCACTGTAATCAATGGTTGGACAATCTGGGTAGAGCGCTCAGAATTTGCTTGAGCATGGGGCTGCCAACCAGCACAAACACCCAGTGCAATCAGCGTTGTAGCAGATAAACGAGACCAGCACTGAGCATATAACCGTGAAATTTTTCTCTGATGCAGAGCAACATCATGAAGTGGGGGATTCATGTTTCCTGATAGATAAAAGACGCAATTTCCTGATCGGCTAGGAAAGGAATTAATTTGTAACTTGTAATTTAGATAATTCTGAATACCGGCGTACTGACTGAGAGATCGTCTTCTGTCGGCAAACGCGCACAAAACGGGATATCATCGCTAGAATCAGAAAGATCAGAATTGTAGAACTAGTCGTTGTAACTGACTATGACAACTGATGTGCAGTTGTTTTTCCAGAATTGGTACAACAGGTAAACACAAACTGATCGCTTAATCAATCCTCAGACCAATTTTATTGCTCTCAGCTTTCAGTCGGGGAGATGACACCAATTAGATAGAAAGTAAACTTTAAGAAGCGATGCACGTCCTGAGAAAACCTGGTAGATGAATTCAGGAAGCGATCGAGAAGCGCTTCACAACTAAACTCATTCTATCCTTGTATACGCGAAAAATCTGAAGGAACCATTAAGGATAAGCAGCTCCATATAAAGGTGGGAAAAACTTATTGACTACACTTAAGATGAATGGCAACACTTTATACTCGCCACCATCCCATTTTTGGATTGTTTTTTTGACTGGTTGATAAGATAACCTAAATTGGAGCTAAAAAGTCATAATGTTGTAATTATCTACGTAATTTAAACGACATTAACTAGTATCAACTAGACTAAATAGCTCGACCGGTACCGGCATCGGGTTAGCCTGGTTGAAGTTTTTGAAAAGTTCTTCGGCTAATCGTGAAATGTTGGACCAATCCGTAGAACCAGTCCAATTTCTAGAGTATGGTATGAAATAGGAGTGCAAGCTCGACCGTCAGCACCATCGCCACATCTACTTTGGTTTGCGGTTTAACTTCAATTTTTGATTCTTTTCCCATGTCTACTCAGTTCTCTATACTCCGATTGCCTGGTCTCCGGTCAAATTTTTGTTGCCGGTTGCTCCTCATTCTCCTCAGCGTTACTCCCTGCATCTCTCTGATGACCGGATGCACAGAGGTCCAACTGCCAACCAAACTGATTCCAGCACGCCAACTCACAGAGATTATGATGGATTGGCACGTCAATCAAACATCCCAACCTGGAGCTTATGAAATTTCTGGTAAAACCAACTTACCGGATCGCACCCGGCTCACGGTAGCCGCTCTCCGCTATCTCTACCCCATTGCAGCAACGGCTCGTCGGTTCAACACCGACCCAACCTATACGATTTTGGATTATCAGTCCGTCACGGTAGAGCAGGGCACTTGGCAAACCCAACTGAATCTGTGGCAAGTTGCATCGGATCGGACCTTTAAGGAAAATTGGCAGCTCGACCAACAGGGACTAGCGATTCGGTTTAATCCCAGCGAAGATGTGGTTTTTCTGGTGACGCTGGCTCCGATTGACCAGTTGCCAGCATTGCAGCAGCAGCTTGCTAAACAGGGACAGCAGCTTGCCAAAAGTACGGTTCGCAGCAGCACGGAAGGAGAACAGTACGCCCAGTTTCAAAAAACTCTGGCAGTTGCCTTGCCCACCGGCAGCACGTTGGCTTCCTCGGCTCAGGTAGACACAGAAAACTTTGGCTGGGGACGCCGTTACCTGATTCCACAGGAACCGCAAAATCCAACTCAGCTAGAACGACCCAAGACCCGCCAAACCGATGCGCCTGCCCGATCAGAGGAGTTCTTGCGCTAGGAGGGTCAATAATGGTTGTTAGTTTGAGAGCCTTAACTTACGCCTGTCGTTCTTGCAACATTAGAATCGTGTCGGTAAGATCCGCCTCCTGCAAATTGGCACCAGTTAAATCAGCACCAGTTAGATCGGCACCCATTAAACTAGCACCCCAAAGATTAGCAGCACGCAAGTTCGCGTGGGCTAGGTTCGCTTCACTTAAATCAGCACCCCAGAGGTCAGTTTCAGCTAGGTTGATATGGGTCAGGTTGGCGCCGCGTAGATTGGCTCCGGCCAAGTTCACCCGACTCAAATCCATCTGTCCCAAACGCGCTTCTGGACCAATCCAATACAGCTCATCGAGGTTGAAAGCGGCTGGAAATTGGGTCGTGTCGTCGTAAAGGGCTTGAGCAAAATCGGTCTGCTGACTGCGGATGGTATGCAAATCCGTATTAAACAGATTGGCATAGCGCAAAATTGCATAATCGAGCGTGGCTTTGTGCAGCTTAGCACCATTCAAGTTGGCTCGGATCAGGCAGGCAGCCGTCAGATTGGCTTGATTCAAATTGGCGCCGCTTAAATTGGCCTGATGCAAGTTGGCCCAACTCAGATCTGCTCCAAACAAATTGACAGCCTGCAAATTTGCTGCGGTCAGATCCGCCTCGCTCAAATCGACCCCACTGAGATCACGCTCGCTCAGGTCAGCCTGATGCAGATTGGCACGGGGCGCAATCAAATACAGTCCTGCTGCAACCGGATCAAAACCAGTGGGAAATCGCGTGGTTTCATCGTATAGCGCCTGAGCTAGAACCGCATGGCGCAGACTGGCAGCAGATAGATCAGCCTGTCGCAAATCTGCTCGCCGCAGATCCGCCTGCTCTAGATCGGCTGCTAAAACCACCTCTCGTAAATCGCTGCCTCTCAAGTTGACTTGCCTCAGGTCTGCTGCCGTTAAGTCAGCTTGCCACAGGATAATGGCCTGTAGATCTACTCCACGCAAATCCACCTGACGCAACCTTGCACCACTAAAGTTTCGTCGCCCAAGGGTATACTGCTCCTGAAAATCCGCTGAGTTCATGTCACATGGGGTTATTGCTTGCTGTTATCTTTGTTATTAGAATTCACAATTATTCTCTATTTTTCGTACATTGCATGCTTCTACAGATTGCATTCAACTGTTGCATTCAACTGTTGCGTTCCTGGGAAGTGCTATCAGCATCACTCGGTTTCCATCAGGAGGAAACTAGCTCTAGTTCAGTGACTGGCTGCCAAATCCAAACTGCATACTGGTGTTCTACCGGTGTTACAACCACATGATGTGCTCTGCAACTCAATTGCCGAGCTGTTTCTAGGGCCGCTTCTTTGGTGGAGAGTAGACGAAAGAAACTGTAGTATTGGCCTGCAACCTGAATGGCAAATTGACGTCGGTGTTCATGCTTTACTCGAATGCGGCAGGTTGCATATTCTTCGGCCAGTTCTGTAATCAGCCCACAACTTTGCCCAACCCCTTCCCCAATCTCTGGATCGGTAGCAAGCAACTCGGTCATACTTCCTGAAATTGGCTCTACTAGATCAAGCTGCGGCTGCGCCGCAATAGCAGCCAATAATTCTGGTTCAAACGTCACCTCGGTTAGCAATGGCAATTCGGATGCAAGCTCACTATCCCAATCAGCAGCCACAATTGGCTCAGCAGCGGGAACTGAAGGAACCGCAGCCGGTATCGCCACTCGATCTTTCTGCCGCCTCCATATCTCCACTGTAGCCATGCCCGTTACTACACTCGTAACTAATGCACCACCAATGTAGCGAATCGTTAAATCCCGATTTTGGCTGGCAATAATGGGTTGCAGTTCCCGCCCTAATGGCAAACTGTCAATTACTGCTTCCGGTTGGGAGTGATAGAAGAAGAATGGCAGCGTTAGTAACGAAAAGACTGCACTAGACGCAACGACAGCGGGCAAAATAGCACTCGAAACGTGACGACTACTCATGACTCACCGCTCTAAAAACCTCAAAATAGCAGGGAACGTATCCGTGAAACATTTGTACTTGAACCTATCCGATTTTTCTGACTACAAGTCAGTAAACCCATCGGAGTTTTTGAATTTCCAACCCAGAGGGGACCTTGGATAAGCTGTTAGAAACTTGATGGCGGTAGTGCACCAGAAAAACCGCGTTGGCGACTCTTAATATTTAGTTAAGGTAAAATTTGTTCCTTCATTATAAAAAGCTTGGCTTATCTGTGCTAATACATCTAACGAAAGACTTTTTTTCTCAGCAAGCAAGCGAAGTATGAGTCGAGTGATTGGATCAACTGAGGCTGATTCCTACTTAACCTACTTTACTTTCTTCTTAACCTAGACTACGGGTGCAGCGCTAGATAATCCGGTGGAAATTAGCAAAATTTGAATGAACCCTGACCAATTTTTTTAAACCTACGATTGAGCAACTTCAATTTGCCCATCTGCTGGGAGTTGAGTTCAAGAATCCCTGAATTTGCTAAGAGTCACAATTATGCCGAATCCTTTATGGAATAATGCAATAGGCGTTCTGATCCTAACTTCTGGATCTGACGACCGACGCAAACTGGTCACAAACAGATGGGGATTTGCAATGCAAACTTAATACGAACTTGAAGTATGGACTCAAAACATGATCCGGATCTCCCTATTCGCTGACTGGATGTAACGAGTGAAGCCTTATAAAACGCAACGCTAAAGCAATGCAACGCTAAAAAATATCTGTTCCCACTGCTGACAGCGTGTCATAACTGGGCAACTGCGATAGTCAGCACCCTTGGCTAGTCTATTCCCGTAGTTTGGTGTTATTGTCTGTCTCTAATGAAGCATCTTCTCAAACCGCTTGGACATTGTCTCACGACTGCTGTAATGACATCGGCAATGTTGAGAATATATGCATTGCCCCCTGCCGAAGCCTCCACCCCCAATCCGGGAACAGCTCCACCCTCCACAGATACAGTTACTAATTCTGGAAGCACCGAGCCATTGGCAGCCGTGTCCGTAGCTGCGCCAGAGGCTGCTCCACCCGAAGTTGCTCCACCCAAAGTTGCTCCACCCAAGGTTACTTCGACAGCTCCGCCAGCAGAAACGCTTCAGCCCACAGCGGCTCCGGTTCAGACGATTGCCCCCACGGCAACACCCGTTCCCACCGCACCTCAAGCCAGCGGTATTGAGAAGCCCACAGCCACACCGAGTCTGCCCAAGCCAGCTCACCCACCGGCCGCAGCTACAGATCCAAATGTAGACTCAAATCTAACTGACCAACCTGGGGCGACCACCAACCCCGCCGCTCCATTGCCGCAAGCAAATCCCAAAGCAGGAGCCAATGCCAACCCTCAGACCATTGCCGGTATGCGTCAGGTGCTAGAGAAACGGCTAGCCGGTATTGTGGAGCAAGATAAGGCCACCAGAGAATCTCAGTGGCAGCAAAATGTGATTTACACTGCTCTACAAGCAGCCTGGAACAAAGAGTTTGAGCGCGCCCGCCAGATTGCCAAACATCCAGCTCTGCCACCCGCTTTGCAGTTCGAAGTGCTGACTAAAATTGCTGCCATTGAGGCTCAACTTACGACGCAGCCCAGCCCACAGACCGCCCAAGCGTCTATCCCAGGACAGCAGCCCGCTGGGGCGAGCCGAGGACGCACTGTTCCCTCTGGTTATGCTGGGGTCAATCTAGCTTCATTATCCAACCATGCAGGCATTTCCCTGGCAAACCAGTGTCCAGCGGTTAATCACTCTGTTGCCTCAGCCCCTAATACAAATGCAAAGCCAGGTGGATCGGTAGCAGCGGCTAAATCTACTCAGGCTTCGGACAAACCAGCCGGGATTCCAGCTTTCATTCCGGCTCTGGGTGAAAGTTTAGCGAGCCGTTTGGTGCAGTTGAGCCAGAAACCCAGTGGAGTTACCAGTCATCAAACCTCCGGTAAGCAGGAGGCCAGCACACACGCACGGCAACCGCTTGTGGCTCTGCATCTATTTACTGGTGTCGCTAGCAGTAGCGTCAAGCCCCAGCTTGACCAACCTGCTCCTGCCCAGGTTCCTCAGGCTCCTACTCAAGCCCCTACTGCCCAACCCCTGGCTCCCCGACCGATTCCGGCACAACCCACAGCTGAACAACCCACAGCTGAACAACCCACAGCTGAACTGGCGTCTCGGCCCGTAGCCGATGCCAAAACTCAAGTACAAGTTAAAGCAGAGCCTGAGATGCCAGCTCCAGCTCTGTTGCCGGCTAGCGCCAATGATGGAACTGCAAGCGCCGAGGCTCTGTCCTCGTCCCCGGTCAACCCCGGTCTAGATTCATGGATGGCATCAACGTTGAACTATTCCTTGGCCCAGTTGAATTTGCCCTTTCTGCCGCAACTTTCTGATTTTTCTAGCCGTAAGACAACGCCGTTGGATCTGGTGCGTCCTTGGTGGCTCGGTGCTGACGATAAGGAACCATCCAACCAGCCTCCTGCCGAGGCTAACTTAGCTGATGCAGCCCAAGCCTCTATTCAACCGGCTCATTTCGGGTTTGAGCCGCTCAATCCCACCTCTGCTGAGGTGGGATTGAGCAACGCTCCTCTCTGGCAAACTCTGGAACAGAAGCTAGCTTCGCTGCAACCGCAGCCCAATGTTCCTAAATTGGCTCAGAAGCTATCGATTCCTAGCTTGGTGGCAAAGCCAACCACGAAACCGGCAGTCTACGATGCAGCATCTCTCTTGGCAGTTAGCTGTAGCAACGCCCAACTCGGTCATTATGATACAGGCAGCTATGTTGTTGATCCGGCGACCTCGAAGCAGATGGGTTGGGTGAATTTGCTGTTCCCCTTACCGATTCCAGCAGTGATTACTTCGGCCTTTGGTTGGCGTATCCACCCGATTTCTGGCAATTTGAGCTTTCATACAGGTCTTGACTTGGGTGCACCAATGGGAACTCCGGTGATGGCCGCCCTCGGTGGACGGGTTGTGGCTGCCGATTATATGGGTGGCTACGGACTGGCAGTGATTGTAGAAAATCCAACAACTCGCCAGCGGAACCTATATGGCCACCTCTCTGGAATTGCAGTTCAACCCGGTATGCAGGTTGCCCAGGGAGCGATTCTCGGCTGGGTTGGTAGCACCGGCAATTCCACTGGCCCGCACCTCCATTTTGAATCTCTGATCTCAACTGAAACTGGCTGGACTGCCGTTGATCCCTTGGCGTCAGCTGCGGTTGCAGTGGCAAAAGGAGATAAGTGAGGAAGATGGGGGAGGTGAAGCTTCACTACCCCAAATACTTCGCCAGAACTGTCTGAATCTCGTTTGCTACGGCATCGGGCTGTTCCACCATTGAGAGGTGGCCGCAGTCTGAGATTTCGCTGACATTGTTGCCACAGAACTCGAACGAGGGATGAAAGCTGGCTAGATGGTGCACATATTTGGGTTCCATCATCGTGTCGTTAGCGCCAGCAATAAAGTGAACGGGCTGCTGGAGGCGGGCCACTACCTGAGGCAGACGGTGCACTTCTGCTTCTGTGGTGGAATCAAGTAAGGCTCCTAGAGCGGCCTCTGGTTGAGCAGCGACCAAATCGACCAGACGCTGCCTAGCCCAGTTCAGTGCTAAGGGGCGGGCCACATTCATCCGAGCCAATGGTAAATCCAACAGAGGAAAATAGCTGAGCCAACGGGGACGCAGTTTCACCAGCATTTTGCCCACCGTGCGAAATCGCTCAAATTCTTCTTTTAGATAAATACCGCCCCCCGAATTGACGCAGATCACGCCATCGATGGTTTGGGGAGCTTGATCGGCAGCCCAGAGGGCAATGCTTCCACCCAACGAGTGACCAATCAGCCAGACTTTGCAAATATCGAGTTGTTGCAGCAGTAGGTTTAAATCCTGGGCATAGGCTGCAGGCGTATAATTTGCCGCGGTTGGTGCTGCGATTGCGGTTTCAACTTCCCAAGCTAGACTAGGCGGACTTTTGGCAGCTGCTCCTACCGTTACTCGTTCTGCCAAATTAGCGGCCACACTAGTCTCTACCCTAGTTCCGATGTTAGTTGGCCTAATAGCATCGAGTTGGGATTCGCCAAATCCCCGCAAGTCGTAAGCCAAGCACTGATAGAGAGGAGATAAGCGTTCGATGACCGGCTGCCAGTAGGCACGGCTCAAAAGCCAACCGTGAATAAAGACCAAAACAACAGGGGAGCCAGTGGGGGCAGAAAGCTCGTAGGTGTGGGGAAATCCCTGAATGTCAATCGTTTTGACCATACCGAATCGGATGTCCTCTGTTGTCTCAACAGCAGCAAATTACAAGCCGTGAGCGAGCGGCAGCGGTATATGCCTCTATCTCTATCATAGATTCCGAGGGTCTTTGTTTCCAAGTGCCTACTAGTTGCAACGCAAATCTATTGATTGCAAAGTAAATCTGAAGTTTTGCAGCTGCTCAGCTCAGGCTCGTTGCCAGATGCGGCGATGCGGGAATTCTAGTCACGCCCACTTCTAGTGGAATTCTAGTGAAAGGATTTAGCTCGCCTAGCTTAGGGCGGAATGGTTCATGCCCAATTTCAAAGCTCAGATCTTCAATCTCCAGGGTGGATTGCTAGTCAATCCATCGAGGCGATGGTTTTTAATCACCGTGCTATTGCTTTTGGGCGGTGGGGGGAGCCTGAAATGGTGGCTGGCCCAACACCAAACTAGCTCAACTCGCCATCTAGCAGATGAGTTTAATCGCCAAGCCCTTGCCTTGACAGATCTCTACCTAGACGCCTACTTTGCCATTTGGGTTGGCCGCCAGTCGCAAGCATCTCAGCCAAAGCCCTCAAAGCCCTCTATCTCAAGTTCCGATCGCCAGCAAACCGCGAGCACTCAAACCCTTGTTTCGCCGATTCGGCAAGCTATCCCGCCACCTACGCCCCAGCTGACCGCTGACCTATCTCACGGGTTACAGCAAGCTAGCAAGTTGGGCAGGTTATTTATTGTGGCAACATCAGGACAGATAATTGCCAGCTCCTCTCAGGCCAGTTTGTTGCAAAACCAAACTGCAATGCCAATTCGCGCCGATCTCCTATTGCAAACAACGCTCCACCAACTTCAGGCTGCCCAAAAAGCTCCGACATCGCCCCATCAGACCAACCAGCCGCTGGAATTTCAGCTTAATGGCGAGCGCTATTTCGCGCAAGTGACCTCCTGGACGAATTCGTTTGGGCTGGATTGGTGGTTGGTCACAGTTGTGCCGGAAACTGCCTTCACGACAAATTTTCATCCAATGAGCTGCATCCTGGTACTGAGTTTACTGGCGCTTGTCCCTGCGGCTTGTAGCTTCAAGCGTTTCGTTCGGCTCTCTGCTTCTCAGCCTGTCACCTCGCCTATCACCGCTGCTGGCACTAAAGACTGCCAAAGCAGCGAACACAGTATGCCAATTCAGCAGGCACTACAACAGGTTTTAGCGGAAAAATTGGCGGAGAAAGAGGTGTTGCTGAAGGAGGTGCACCACCGGGTCAAAAATAATCTGCATATTATTGCTAATTTGCTGGATTTACAGTCAGACCGAATTCAAGATCCGCAGTTGCTCAGCTTGTTTACAGACGCACAAACTCGAATTCAGGCCATAGCTTTGATTCACGAGCAGCTTTATCAATCTGATCACGCAGGACAAATCAATTTTGCCGACTACCTGCGTCGTCTGTTGGACAATATCAGGCTAGCTGCTGATGATCCTACCCACCCCATTCAATCGAACCTCACTGCCGAACCTGTATTGCTCAACCTAGAAACAGCCGTTCCCTGTGGTCTCCTGATCAACGAACTAGTTACTAATGCACTCAAACATGCCTTTCCAGAGCAGCCCGGAGAAATTGCAATTACGCTGTTTCAGGTGCAGGATACCATTCACATCCTGGTTCAGGATGACGGAATTGGGTTACCGGCTGATTTTGATTGGCGTAATTCCACTTCGTTGGGCTTAAAGCTAGTGCAGATTCTGACCAGGCAATTGCGGGCCACGCTTACGGTTGATGGTAACCACGGTGTTCGCGTTGAGCTGACGTTCAGCCCGTTGAAATATAAACCTCGGTTCTGAGTTTACTTCAGCCAAGGCAACCTTACCCAAGCAAGAGACCGGTCAGCTTGAGATTGATTGAGTTCAGCAGAGCCGATTGAGCCGTGCGGCAATTTCCGGCAATGATAAAATTTCGTCCACCGACGTGCGAGCAATGGCGGCCTCCGGCATGACTGGACTCTGGGCAGTTGCGGGATCTTGCACCATCACTACACCACCACAGGCTTTCACTGCTGCTGCTCCAGCCGCTCCATCCTGATTGGCACCGGTCAAAATAATGCCAATTGTGCGCTCGCGATAGACATCGGCAGCCGATTCAAATAACACATCAATCGAGGGACGAGCGTAGAAAACGGGGTCATCAGTGGACAGGGCAAAATGATCTGCTTCGATCAGTAAATGATAATCTGCCGGAGCCAGATAAACATAGCCGGAAGCAATCTGGTCCTTGTCTTCTACTTCTTTCACTATCAAGCTAGTGGAGCGCTGTAAAAACTCGATGATTTGATTGGCAGAGTCTTTGTGGCGATGTTGCACAATTGCGATAGGAAAGGTAAAGGCGGGGGCTAGCTCTTGCAGCAGCACCTTCAAAGCAGCCATTCCCCCCAATGAGGCACCGACTACAACCAGACGCGACTCCATCAGTCCAACCTCCGGTAGATCTTCTCCCGTTTGTCTAAATCCTCGTAGCGATTGGCAAAGGGGCTGAGCCGGAGCGATTCCTGCCGTCCTAAGGCTAAAATCCCAAACGTGCAGAGACTCTCGTGAAAAAGTTGATGCACCCGTTGCTGCAACACCGAGTCGAAATAGATCAAGACATTGCGGCAGAGAATGATATTGAATTCGTTGAAGGACCGATCGGTTGCTAGATTGTGCTGTGAGAAGACAATGTTTTCGCGTAACGTGGTTCGAAAAATGGCGCTGTCATAAGCGGCGGTGTAGTATTCCGAAAAAGATTGTTTCCCGCCCGCTTGTAGATAAAGCTGAGTATATTGCTGCATCAAGCCCAGTGGATAGATACCGCTCTTGGCCTTTTGTAGCACTATTTCGTTGGCATCAGTAGCATAGATCCGGCAGCGGTTATATAGCCCTTCTTCCTGAAGTAGAATCGCCATCGAATAAACTTCTTGCCCTTCTGAACAGCCAGCATGCCAAATCCGGATATAAGGATAGGTGCGCAGCAACGGGATCACCTTTTGCCGAAACGCCAGAAAAAAGCTCGGATCGCGGAACATAGACGTGACATTAACGGTGATGCCGAGGAGAAAGCGCTTTAAACAATCTGGATCATGAAGAATGCGAGCTTGCAGCTCAGAGATTGTGGCTAATTCTTCGGCATGCAAAATTTTGCGGATTCGCCGCTTTAAGGATGAGACCGCATAGTTGCGAAAATCAAAGCCATAGTATTGATAAATCCCCTCAAGTAATAGCTGAAGTTCAATATCTTCCAGGTTTGGCTGTGACACACTCATAACCACAGACATCAGGTAGCAGCATAGCTTTATCTCCAACATTCCACCCCTATCGCAGGTATCAAGTTAAACTCGCTCAAAGGTAGAATCTATCCTTAGAGATATTTTAAAGAGGTTATCGATGGAGTTAGGTTGGAGCTATTTGTCATCCTAGCCTTAGATGAGTCTTCTAGCGGGAGCAGGCGGCTATCTTAGACCTATCTTAGGCTAAGTTTAGCCAGAGTGTCCTAACCGGCTCAACCTCTGTCAAAATTGAAAAGCATTACTTGATACTTGATTGGGTATCTCCTTTCCCTGTTCCAAGACTATCGTTTTACTGCACAACTCATTGCACAACATGTTGAATCGCCTAAAAATCGGAACGAAGATCGGAGCTAGTTTCGCGTTGGGGTTAACTATTTTTACAGTTATTGCCCTTCTTTCCCATCGTAGTATCAATCAACTCGTTGAAAATTCTCGGCGCGAAGCACATACCTTTCAAGTATTGAGATACCTTACGGATCTAGACGCTCAGCTCAAAGGAGCAGAGGCAGGGCAGCGGGGCTACATCATCACTGGAGATACTCAGTATTTAGCGCCCTACAACCGGGCTTTGAACAATTTGGACACTGTAATCCAGCGGCTGCGACAGCTCACAGCAGATAATCCCAACCAGCAGCAGCGAATGAATACGCTAGAACCTCTGATCGAAGAGCGGCTCGAAGTGATGCAATCTAGAATTGATCTGCGGCGAGAGCAAGGATTTCAGGCCGCTCAAGCGGGCGTGGCGCAGGGCAGAGGGCTACAGCTTAGCAATCAGATCGAAAAGGTTGTGACCGAGATGGAACAGGAAGAGCAAGCACTTCTAGCCCAGCGATCGCAAGCAGCACAGCGCTCTACCCAGCGTACTCTCAACAGTATTTTATACGGTGTACCGCTCTATCTAATTTTGCTGGCTACGATTGGGTTCTTGTTAGCACGCAACATTTCCCGTCCATTGCGACAACTTGCCAAGGTGGCTGAGCGGATTGGCACAGGAGATCTGTCAGTCGATATTCCACCCATGACTCGTCAAGATGAGATTGGTACACTCAACCAAGCCTTTAGCGAAATGGTGGTGAATTTGCGGGAGACTACTCGCAAGAACGAGGAACAGGGTTGGTTGAAGTCCAACTTGGCGGAGTTTACCCAACTGCTGCAAGGACGGCGCGATCTGGTCACCGTGGCTCGGCTGATATTGTCAGAACTGGTACCACTAGTGGAAGCTCAACAGGGTGCCTTTTACATTCTGGATAGCGACACCGATCCACCTCTGCTCAAATTAGTTGGGAGCTATGCCTATCATGAGCGTAAACAGCTCAACAATCAGTTTCATCTCGGTGAAAGCTTGGTTGGTCAGTGCGCTTTGGAAAAACAGCGGATTTTGCTGACCCAGGTGCCTAGTGATTACATCCGTATCAGTTCTGGTTTGGGAGAAATGACGCCGTTAAATATTATTGTGCTGCCGGTTCTGTTTGAAGATCAGGTGACGGCAGTGATTGAATTGGCATCGCTGCAGCGGTTTAGTGAAATTCACTTGGCTTTTCTAAATCAGGTTACTCAAGGCATTGGCGTTGTGTTAAATACAATCGCCTCCGATACGCGTACAGCTCAGTTGCTAGAACAATCTCAAATCTTGACCCAAGAACTACAGCAGCGGCAAGAAGAACTAGAAGAGAGCAATTGCCGTTTAGAAGAACAGGCTGAAGAATTGCGCCAATCTGAAACCTTGCTCAGAGAGCAACAGGAAGAATTGCAGCAAACCAACGAAGAATTGCAACAGCTCAACGAAGAGCTAGAAGAAAAAGCAGAGCTATTGTCGGTTCAAAAACGCGAGGTCGAACAGAAGAATCAGGAAATTGAAAAGGCTCGACAAGAGTTAGCCGAAAAAGCAGAGCAGCTGGCCCTCAGCTCGAAATATAAATCAGAGTTTTTGGCGAACATGTCCCATGAACTGCGGACACCGCTCAATAGTCTGTTAATTCTGGCTCGCCTGTTGGCCGATAACAACGAGGGCAATTTAACCGAGAAGCAGGTGGACTATAGCCGCACCATTTACTCGGCTGGCAATGATCTGCTGGATTTGATCAACGACATCCTTGATCTGGCCAAAATTGAGTCCGGCATGATGGTTCTAAATTTAGAATCGATGCCCTTTACCGACTTGCAAATTTACTTGCGGCGGACCTTCGATCAGGTTGCAGCTGACAACGGGTTAGAGTTTCAAATTGTGTTAGATGATCGTTTACCTGCTGATTTCGTCACCGATCCCAAACGACTACAGCAAATTCTCAAAAATCTACTCTCAAATGCGTTTAAGTTTACCGAGCAAGGCAAAGTCTCTTTGACCATCTCACCCCTGCCCCATGTGCTTCAGATTGGAGAATCCCAAGCTCCCCAGCCGGCGGTAGCCTTTGCAGTTCAAGATACAGGCATCGGTATTGCGCCGGAGAAACAAAAGGTGATTTTTGAAGCGTTTCAGCAGGCAGATGGCACAACTAGCCGCAAGTATGGCGGTACCGGCCTAGGGCTATCGATTAGTCGCGAACTAGCCCAACTCCTCGGTGGTCACATTGAATTGACAAGCCAACTAGGACAGGGCAGTACTTTTACACTTTACTTACCATTGCAGTCCAACCACTCCACCGTTCGCCTCCAGGATGCAGGCCCCAAAAACCAGGAGCAGGCAACTGCATCCGCTCAACGCCCTGCTGTGCTGCCGTCGGCTCCTCTAGCTCTACCCGACGATCGCGATCAGATCCAAGCGGATGACAAAGTGCTGCTGATTATTGAAGATGACCTCAACTTTGCTCGCATTCTGGTAGATATGGCCCGAAACCAAGGTTTTAAGGTACTGGTCTCTACTCAAGGCGGAGCAGGATTGGTGCTAGCACAGGAATTTCAACCCACGGCTATCATGCTGGACATTCGCCTGCCTGATACCGATGGCTGGACGATTTTGGATCGGCTCAAGCATGATTCCACCACTCGTCATGTCCCAGTGCATATTCTTTCAGTAGACGAAGAGCAGCAACGGGGTTTGCAATTGGGGGCAATCGCCTATTTGCAAAAGCCAGTTTCAGCAGAAGCAATTACGCAGGCGTTAAATAAAATCAAAGGGTTCGTAGAACGTCCAGTCAAACAACTTTTGGTCATCGAAGATGACCCGGTACAAGCTCAGAGTATCATTGAGCTGATTGGTAACGGAGATGTTAAAAGTACGCCAGCCCAGAGCGGTGCAGAGGCTCTGGAGCTGCTGAAATCTCAATCATTTGACTGTGCAGTGCTAGACCTTGGCCTACCAGATATGAACGGCTTTGAGTTACTAAATCGAATTAAGCAGGATCCCCAGCTCACCAATCTACCGATTATTGTCTACACCGGTAAAGAGCTGAGCCGTCAGGAAGAAACCGAATTACGACGTTTCGCCGAAACAATCATTGTCAAAGATGTGCGTTCGCCCGAACGGCTGCTCGATGAAACAACCCTGTTTCTCCACCGGGTCCAATCTAATCTACCCCAGCCTAAACAGCAAATACTGGAACAATTGCGCCACAATGATCCAATCCTAGCGAACAAGAAAGTATTGATCGTAGATGATGACGTTAGAAATATTTTTGCACTAACTAGTCTACTAGAAAAATATCAAATGGAAGTCATCTATGCAGAAAATGGTCGAGATGGAATTCAGCAGCTCGAAGCGAACCCAGATGTTGATGCTATTCTAATGGACGTGATGATGCCCGAAATGGATGGCTATGAAACAACGCGCACTATTCGTCAGCAGTCTCACTTTCAGACGCTGCCTATCATTGCCCTTACGGCTAAAGCAATGCAGGGCGACCGAGAAAAATGCTTGGAAGCTGGTGCATCCGACTACATCACCAAACCAGTTGATACCGAACAACTCCTCTCGCTGCTGCGGGTCTGGCTCTACAGTCGATAGGCGTGCTCACTGATGCTATTGAGCCTTGCCTAATTTTGCTTCAACCCGAGCCAGTAGTTCTGTAAACCGAAAAGGTTTGGTAATGTAATCAGTTACGCCAAAATCAAGACTAATCAGCCGATCCTGAATATCATCCCGTGCCGTGACGATAATAACGCTCAGAAAATGGGGCAACTGCTGTCGCAGTTCCTGGAGGACTGTCCAGCCGTCTTTACCTGGCAACCCTAAATCGAGCAAAAGCAGATCAAATTCAACCGCTTGTGCCACTTCTAACACCTGAATGCCGCTGTGAACCACAACTGTTTGGTAACCATGCTTTCGCAACCCCTTTTCGATAAAGGCCGCAATGCGCGGCTCGTCTTCGGCAATTAGAATCCGGCACATGCGTAATTGATTGGATTAGAGCGCATTCAAGCAAGCAAAGGAAGATTCTGCGATATAGAAATGAATTTAGAATGAATATTCCATGAGAATTTTCTCATGAAACATGCGTCTACTAGGTAGGATGTTTCACGTAAACGGTATCTATTCCCCTAACTGATTCGCCAATTTCCAAGACTGCAAGATTGCAGAAATTCATGCCCGTAAACGATACCCCATACCGCGCACGGTTTCGATCAAGTCGTTGCCTAGCTTCTTGCGTAAATAGCCTACGTAAACATCCACAATGTTAGAACCAGGATCATAGTCATAGCCCCAAACACGGTCTAGCAGCTGCTGCCGGCTCAGCACCTGACCTGGGTGGCGTAAAAAGATTTCTGCCAAGGTAAACTCACGCGCCGATAGATCAACTGGGCGATTGTTCACCCGCACCCGCCGTGTTCGCAGATCAAGAACAATCTCTCCAAATGTGATCTGCATATCTGCTTGAGATTGGGCGACCGGAGCCGAGCGTAACCTGGCCCGAATTCGGACCAGCAGTTCCTCGAACCGGAACGGCTTGGTGATGTAATCATCGGCTCCCAGTTCAAACCCACTGACTTTGTCGTGAATGTCATCCCGTGCCGTCAGAATGATTACTGGTGTCTGAATGCCCTGCCCCCGCATTTCTTCTAGCACCATTAGCCCATCTTTATCAGGCAGCCCCAAGTCTAGGATGATCAAATCAAAATCGCCGTCTAGCGCTAGACCAATAGCACCGTCACCGTCCTGAATCACCGTTGTAGTGAACCCATTGGCTTGCAGCCCTTTTTCAACAAAAGCGCTAATGCGCGGTTCATCTTCCACAATCAGAATATGACTCATGTAGACCATTGCTCCTTCGGTGGTTCTAACGGTAAGACCAGCGTGAATGTAGACCCCATTCCCACGCTGCTGTTCAATTCCACTCGCCCGCCGTGGGCTTCCACAATTGCCCGCACAATCGCCAAGCCCAATCCTGAGCCTTCGGAACGGCGAAACCGGCTACTGGCTCGCGCAAAGCGAGCAAAAATTCGCTCCTGATCTTCTAGGGCAATACCTTCACCCGTATCGCTGACCCAAAAGCGGACTTCATTACGATATAAACTAACACCCAGTTCAATTCGATCAGTTTCACGAGTATGCTGTACCGCATTATTAGCCAGGTTAATGATGGCTCCGGTAAGACGCTGCCGATCGGCTACAATCCGGCCACTCGCCTGCATCTTAAGCTGCCAATCGCGTTCAGCCAAAGCCTGGGCTTTGGTAAATAATTCTTGAGTGAACGATTGAACCTCGATGGTTTCTAGGCGTAAGAAATCTGGACGTTCTGCTTTAGCTAAAAGAATTAAATCGTTGACCAATCGGCTCATCCGCTCTAGCTCATCCATCACCAGAGCCAGCGTCTCCCGTTGTTCGTCCGGATCGTCCCCCAATAGCTCTAGATGACCTTGAACAATCGTAATCGGCGTCCGCAGTTCATGTCCAGCATCGTTGATGAAGTTGCGCTGGCTGGTAAAAGCATCTTGGAGCCGATTCATCATGGCATTGAATGTATCGGCCAGTTCAGACATCTCTCCTGAACCCTGGACTGGAATCCGCTGGGCCAAATCCGTTTCGCTGATAGAGCGAGCAATGGTTGATAGGCGCTTCACTGGAGCCAACACCTGAGCGGTGGCAAACCAAGCCAACACAAAAGAGACCAACACAACGCCAAACGCCACCTTAATAAAAATGCCAACGCTGTCTAGGGCTTCTTGTTGCTCTCCAGCAGTAGTGTGCACAGCTACAAACACCCCACGGATTCTGCCCCCAACCACTAAAGGTTCTGCAATATAGAGGACATTGCCAATCGCAGGATCATTGACCTGCTGCTGACCTGAAATGGGGCGAGAGAGATAAAGCCAACGATTGGCTAGCGGCGAACCGGGTTGCAGAACATCGGGCAGGTTGGCTGGGTTCGACTTATAGAGCTGATTGTCTACAATCGTAATCAAAAAATTGTCATCACTAGGAAGCTGAACGGCCAGATAGTCTGCTAGAAATTCCCGCAGATCTGCGTCGGATCGGCTAAACGGACGGCTCCACTCCAAATAGGCACCGCGAAAGCGCTCAACTTCCCGGTTCAGGTTCTCCTGAACTCGATTGCGGACGCTCGCGAAAAAGAGCGAAACAAATAGCGGTACGGCTGCTGCTGTCACAATCAGCATCAAGAGCAAATAAAGCAGCAAAATCCGGGTGCGCGCCTCGCCAAGAATCTTGCGCCACCAAGGAAAATGCTTTGAAGTAAGAAGCACCGCCTGGTTGTTAGACGGAGATCGAGCCTGAGTTTTACTCACAAGCTGCGTGATGGATGAATCCAAATTTTGATCGCTATTACTCGTTAATTATTACCATTACTTGTTCACTGTTAATGGTATAGTCGCCAAGTTGGGTGGACAAGCCTAACCCCAACATGGCCCAGCAGCTATGCTTCAAATTGATTCCACCCCACACCCCACAACTCGATTGCGGCCTTGGGTCTTGGCCTGTAGCAGGCATTGGTCAGCCCGTTGTAAAAGGCTTAGCCCTTTACCATCGTCGTCGTACCTCAGAGTTGCCGTTCCGGCACTGATAGTAACCGTCAAGTCCAGGCTGTCATCAATCGCGAAGGGCTGCTCGCTAACCAACTGGCACAACCGATTAGCAATGGCAAAGGCCTCTTGGCTGTCGGTATTGCTGAGAATGATCACAAATTCTTCTCCACCATAGCGAAAGGGCGTGTCATAGATTCGCAGATTGTGCCGCAGACGGGCTGCCAGAAACTTTAAAACCTGATCGCCTGCTAGGTGGCCGTGGGTGTCGTTGATGGTTTTGAAGAAGTCAACATCTAACATAATCAAGCTAATCGGGATTCCACGACTGCGCGCATTCTGAATTTGACGAGGCAACTCCCATTCAAAGGCCCGCCGATTGTTTAACGAGGTCAATGGATCCGACAGGGCAATCGCCGACAGCACATCATTGGTGCGCATCAGCTCCCGATAGGTTCGAACCTGACGTAAACCTGCCTGAATTTTTGCCTGCAACAACCGCTGAAGCTGGGCGGTGGGAGCGGTCTTTGCTAACAAATCTGGAGCATTTGGAAAAACTTTTCGTTCAAACAGCAGGAGGGGCAACTGTAAGTAGGCATCCGCCCCGACTTCTAAAGCAATAGCTTCCAGCTCTATTTCTCTAGCTCGATCCATCGACTCCGCCGCAGTGGCGATCAAGATGCAATAGATCCAGGCAAGGCGGCTCTGAGCCTTCACCTGCTGGCAGAGGTCTAACCCATCAGACTGGGTCGCCTGCACCAACAGCAGATCTGGCTGCTGAGCTAAAATCACCGGCATTGCCTCTAGGGGATCGGCTGCACTGACCATCGTTAGAGTTGGGGTTTGTCCCACCAGGTTAAAAAGCGAGTACCGGAAGTTTTCGTCGCCGACTAGGAGAATTGAAGCATCCATCAACGTTTAGCCAGCTACGCTCTAGGTAGCCAAGTTAAATTCTGAGAGCCTAGGTAAGATATCATGGATACTCCGGATCTAGCATTGACCCTGCTCAGCCTTTGAACAAATGGCAGGAGATCTCTTGGGTATGTCTGGACGTATCATGAGGGTTTCTCAGCGTTAGGCACAGCGCCATTTGGCTGACTGTCTTCTCGGCTGACTGTTGGTAGTGTTCCCTAGTTTAGTTCCTCGACCAACTCTACCCTAGGTTAGAGATCACAGACACGACAGCTCAATTTAGTTGACTGTTCTGACGGAAACTGACCAGAACTCGATCAAACTTTGTCGAATCTGGCAAACATGATTGAGAATAGAAATCATAACTTTCTGCATCGAACGTGCCCACAGCGACGGATCGGAACCCGTCTTAATTAGATACTCTGATGACTTTTGAACCGTAGGCGTCCCATGTCCACTTTCTTGAGCGGCTCGCAAATTCGACAAACGTTTTTGGATTTCTATGCAGCTAGAGGCCATCAGGTGCTGCCTAGCGCTTCCCTTGTGCCAGAAGATCCCACTGTCCTACTAACGATTGCTGGGATGCTTCCGTTTAAGCCTATTTTTCTGGGACAGCGGCAGGCTGAGTTTCCGCGAGCTACGACCTCACAGAAATGCATCCGCACCAACGATATTGAGAATGTGGGTCGCACGGCTCGCCACCACACTTTCTTTGAGATGCTGGGCAATTTCAGCTTTGGTGATTATTTCAAAGAAAAAGCGATTGCTTGGGCCTGGGAACTATCTACCGAAGTGTACCAATTGCCGCCTGCGCGCTTGGTCGTCAGCGTGTTTGAAGAAGATGACGAAGCCTTCGCGATCTGGCGCGATCAAATTGGCATTCCGCCCCAGCGGATTATCCGTATGGGTGCCAAGGACAACTTCTGGGAGTCTGGCCCAACCGGCCCCTGCGGCCCCTGCTCAGAAATTTACTACGACTTTCATCCAGAACAAGGCGATGACCACATCGATCTAGAGGATGATTCTCGCTTTATCGAGTTTTACAACCTTGTCTTCATGCAATACAACCAGGATGCAGAAGGCAAACTCACACCTCTAAAGGCTAAGAATATCGATACGGGCATGGGTCTAGAGCGCATGGCCCAAATCCTGCAGCAAGTGCCCAACAACTACGAAACCGATCTGATCTTTCCCATCATTAAAACTGCCGCTCAGCTCGCTGGCATCAACTATGCTGAGGCCAATGAAAAAACCAAAGTTTCGCTCAAAGTGATCGGAGACCATGTGCGAGCCGTGGTCCACATGATTGCCGATGAAATTCACGCCTCAAATGTGGGACGAGGCTACATTTTGCGCCGCTTAATTCGTCGAGTCGTGCGTCATGGCCGCTTGGTTGGCATCGAAGGGGAATTCATTGCTCAAGTTGCAGAAACGGCAATTGCCTTAGCTGAGTCAGTCTATCCCCATGTACGGCAACGGGCCGAGCAGATTAAAGCGGAGCTAGAACGGGAGGAATACCGCTTCCAAAAAACTCTGGAGCGTGGCGTTAAGCTATTGGAGAAAGTGATCGAACGGGCACAACAGGAGAAGACAAACCTGATTTCAGGCCATGATGCCTTTGTCCTCTACGACACCTACGGCTTTCCCCTAGAACTGACCCAGGAGATTGCGGCGGAGCAGGGCTTAACGGTTGATGCTCAAGGGTTTGAGGCTGAAATGGAACAACAGCTCAAACGCTCGCAAGAAGCTCATGAGACTATCGATCTGACGGTGCAGGGTTCGCTGGATGAACTGGCGGAGCAAATTAACGCTACCGAATTTTTGGGCTACAGCCAATTTTCCAGCCAAGCCGAAGTAACCGTCCTGCTGATCGAAGGCAAACCGGTAGAATCTGCCAGCTCTGGACAAACGGTACAGGTAATTCTGGATCAGACGCCGTTCTATGCTGAGTCAGGTGGGCAAATTGGTGATCGGGGCTACCTGTCGGGCGATAACCTGCTGATTCGGATTGAAGATGTGCAGAAAGAATCAGGCTTTTTCGTTCACCACGGACGAATTGAGCGGGGAACGCTGCATGTGGGAGATGTGGTGACAGCACAAGTTGACCAAGCTTGCCGCCGCCGAGCACAGGCCAACCATACGGCAACCCACCTGCTGCAAGCAGCCTTGAAAAAGATTGTGGATGATTCGATTTCACAAGCTGGATCCCTTGTTGCCTTTGACCGATTGCGATTTGACTTTAATTGCCCACGTCCACTAACGGCCGAGGAACTACACCAAATCGAGGAGCAGGTCAACACCTGGATCGCTGAAGCCCACCAAGCGCAAATCAGCGTCATGCCCTTAACTGAAGCGAAGGCCAAAGGGGCTATTGCCATGTTTGGTGAAAAATATGCAGACGAAGTGCGGGTACTCGACTTTCCGGGCGTTTCAATGGAGCTGTGTGGCGGTACCCATGTCAGCAACACCGCCGAGATTGGCGTCTTCAAAATCATTTCAGAGATCGGTGTGGCGGCTGGAATTCGCCGTATTGAAGCAGTTGCCGGTCCAGCAGTGCTCGATTACCTGAACCTGCGGGATCAGGTAGTGCGAGACCTCAGCGAGCGGTTCAAGGCAAAACCAGAGGAACTGCCGGAGCGGATCACGACTCTGCAAACCGAACTGAAAACCACGCAAAAACAGCTTGAATCTGTGAAGGCCGAATTGGCTCTGGCCAAGTCAGATCAGCTTTTGACCCAGGTGGAAACCATTGGTGCTTTCAAGGTCTTAGTGGCGGAAATGCAGGGCGTTGATCCTGACTCGCTTAAGACGGCGGCAGAGCGCTTACTTCAGAAACTCGGTGAAGGAGCTGTGGTGCTAGGTTCGATTCCAGAACCGGAGAAGGTAAGTTTGGTAGCCGCCTTCAGTAAATCTGTCAACGATAAAGGACTGCAAGCAGGTAAGTTTATCGGGGCCATTGCCAAACTGTGTGGCGGCGGCGGCGGCGGTCGGCCTAATTTAGCTCAGGCGGGAGGACGCGATGCCAGCAAACTACCCGAAGCCCTGAAGGTAGCGCGGCAGCAGATCGAATCAGGCTTGAAGGAGGATTAATTAGGCTCTATTGACCGAGCAGCGCCTGATAATTGCGGGTGGTTTCTCGCCAAAAGTCGGCAGGCTCTTCAGTTGGGAAATAGCGCTTAATAGCCTGATAAGCATTTTGGGTCAGCAAGTCGCGCAGTTCAGGATTCTCAATTTCAAACAAACAACGGGCTGCTGCTTCTGGAGTATTAGCAGTCATTGCTGTTTCCCGATGCTCCATGCAGAAGTTGGCTCCTTTGGCATTCTTGCCTACCACCACCACACCCGCTGCCATCGATTCTTGCGGCGGCAATGCACATCCCTCCACTTCTGCCGAGGCCAAAAATGCTTGGGGGCGACGAAATGCCATTGCTAGCTCGTGAATCGATAGCCCATGAATTCGCTCAAACTTCCAGTAACGCCCTCCCATGTCTCGATAGATCTGCTCAGTCTGGTCAATATAGTCTGGCCCTTTTCGAGGAAAGGCAAAGATCAAACCAGGCTCTCGCTCCGACTGGGGGATAAAGGGGAACTTGTTGTTGTCAATAATATTAGGGACGATGCGAATCTCTTTGCCCGGATAAGTGCGCTGACAGATCTCTAGCATAAATGGAGAATCGGTCCATAGCGACACGCGCTCGTCACGAAAATCAAAGTTGTTTTTGACAAATATGGGTGACTGAAGATAGGCGATGACTGGTCCGTGAACCTCAGAAATTAACCCAGTTGAAAGATCGGGCACAATGCAAACATCATCATGACGACGATCTTGCCAGCGCATAAACGGAAGACCAGCAATACCCTTCTCCCCGTAGGAATCCTCGCCGCTCATGGTAGCTAAAAACGCATCAGCCCCACAATTGCGGGCAACCTGGCAGTGGCGCATAATGTTGAGGGTGCCACCAAATACTTGGTCAGTCTTCATAAATCTGTGCCACAGAAAGCGATCAAGAGAGCGAAGGTGTAAATCCCAAACAATCCTTTGTAGCTTCCACCAGTTCTCACGAGTATCTAAATCTGGCACCAAGAAAATAAAACGCATATTACACTCTCTCGACTCAGAAGGCTGCGAAATCAGTTCAGAAGGGCCATACCAGTCCGTCTCGTTGTGACCGGCCTATAAACCAAATCATGAATTGAGTTTCAATCAATCCTGCTATCTTTACGCAACATTGATAGGATGCTTTGCAGAAATGTCATGAGCAGACCATGTTTAATTAATTTTTGATGTAGTTATCAGTTCGTCTTGGGAATTAATCAACTTACGCAATCCGAAAGAGCTGCTCCGGATAGTTTTATTACCTAAACAGAAATTTTACGTGAGGCATATTGTGAAACGATTAAATATAGATTAACCAAAGCAGAGATACCACCGAGAAAACGACCGGGTGCAGAGCGGCGATAGACAACAGATGGCACAATTGCGGATCCACCCTCGGCTTCAGGTCAGATTTAGGGTAGCTGTGCTTCATACAAATCTCATCATTCAATTGATTTTTAACGAAGTTGCCGAGCTGGGTGGCGATAAATTCAACCCAGAATTGTAGTGTAGTGATTATTACCCCTACTCTGTTGCATTACTTAACTTCAGAAAACAGGAATTATCGTGCCACTGCGTAAATTACAGAGTGTTTTCTACCAGCAGTTGCCCACAGCATGAATGATGGCATTGATATTCCACCGGATGCTCGTCTGAATTTTGTTCCCTTTGAGCTGCTCTATTGTTTGAGATGATTCGCGGACTGCTGAAATTGTTTGCGAAATGAGTGAAATGACAGTGGTGTTATCTAACGCCCGTTCTTCGTTCCTGACTACGGCCAATAGTGAGCTGTTGAATTACGTCTACTATATAACCCTGACCTATTGACAAAAATGGTTTATCTCCCTTCGGATTCGTCCCTAGACAGTACTAGCAAAGCTCAAAGCTTCATCATGCCAGATACGGCGTCTACCCCAAGTGCATTGCCGTCCAGCGTTCCGTTCAACAACCCGTTGATCACAGGCAAGGAACTGGAATATATTCGGCAAGCAATTGTCAGTAAACGCACGTCTGGAGACGGCACGTTCACTAAACAGTGCCAGGCATGGTTAACGCAGCAGCTTGGCTGTCGCATGTCGCTGTTGACCCATTCCTGCACCGCAGCACTGGAAATGGCGGCAATTCTGGCAGATGTGCAGCCGGGAGATGAAGTGATTCTGCCCTCCTACACCTTTGTTTCCACTGCCAATGCCTTTGTGCTACGAGGAGCGACGCCTGTTTTTGTGGATGTGCGACCAGACACGCTCAATCTGGATGAATCCAAGGTAGAGGCTGCGATTACGCCTAAAACCAAGGTGATTGCTCCGGTGCACTATGCTGGAGTCAGTTGTGAAATGGATACCTTGAAGGCGATCGCAGAACGGCACAATCTGCTTGTCATCGAAGATGCAGCTCAAGGGATCCGGTCTTTCTACAAGGGCAAGCCAGTCGGCAGCCTCGGTCACCTTGCTGCTTTTAGCTTCCATGAAACAAAAAATGTGGTCTGCGGCGAAGGGGGCGCACTGGCCATTAACGATCCGGCGTTAATTGAACGGGCTGAAATTATCCGCGAGAAAGGAACTAACCGCAGCAAGTTTTTCCGTGGCGAGGTGGATAAGTACACTTGGGTGGATGTCGGCTCTTCGTTCCTGCCCAGCGATATCTTAGCTGCTTTTCTCCTGGCTCAGCTGGAAGAGGTAGATTTGATCATCCAACAAAGAATGGCCATTTGGAATTACTATCACCAACGGTTAGAAACGCTGGAACAGCAGGGAATTGCCCGTCGTCCGATTATTCCGGCTGACTGTCAGCACAATGCTCATATCTACTACCTGCTGGTGGAAAACTTGGAGGTCCGCACAGCCCTGATTGCCCATCTCAAGCGCAAAGGAATCCAATCGACCTTCCACTATGTACCGCTACACAGTGCCCCCGCTGGACTCAAGTACGGTCGAACAACTGGAGAGCTGTCTGTCACGGATAACTTAAGCGATCGCTTGATTCGGTTGCCATTAGGGGCAGGTATGACCTTAACCGAAGCTAAATACGTCAGCGAAGAAGTGCTGGCATTTTTTAACCAACAAAGCTAGAAGCCAAGGTCGCTAAGCTGATTCCAAACCCTTAGGTAACGACTCTTAACACCGCGACGATCAATCTGGAAAGGATGGGTCGTCGTTTTTGATTTGAGAGGTTTAAAACGAGATAATTCAGTTCCTTACCCTTGCTAACCTCTGCCAAACAGGCGCTTCAGTGGATTTGACGCGATTTGCCCTATCCCTCGCGATTGATGGCGTTGAGCTGCTTGCACCGGATCTGGATCGGTGAGAATCTGAACCGCACGGTCGCGAAGTTTAGCACTGCGATCTTGATTGGTGGAAACGAGGGTTGCTTCCTGTTGGCCTTCGCTTTGAGTATCTGATAGAGCGGCCTGGTAGGCTTGATTTAAACTAGGCAGGCTGGCTGCGATTACAGGAAGTTCGACAATCCGAGTTTCCAAGTTCTGACCAATGGCCTGAAGCTGGTTCTGTAATCCCGGTGGCAAGGATTCTTCTTGCTGAGCCAAGGCGGTCACAAACGCTGCAAGGATTTTTTCTTGTTGAGGGTTTAAGGAAGACATGATTGTAAAAAGATTTCAGTGCGAAAAAACAGTTAGAAAGGACAGTTTATTTGATAGTAAAAAACTTTGTGAGTTTTGATCTCAGAAGCTAACATAAATCCAACTTTTGAAAGGTTCAGCAACCATCGACAGAACTGTTCGCCCTTAATTGTTGAGATTACTGCTGAGTAGAGACATAATGGACGACCTAGGCAGTGCCGCTTCCTGCCGTTGGTTGAGTCAGACTGCTATTGTCGCCATAATCCATTCATTCAATGACTTGTCGATTCTGGTCAACGTTCCTCAAGTGGCAGGTGGTTCCACCCCAGAGGCACAATCGAGCGATACCTCTATCGAGAGAGGCATCGGCAATGATTTGTTTCACTCTCGGTAATCGGAGAAGTTGCAACGTTACGGCTCAGCTTCAGCAGTGGTTATGTAACACAAAGTCGTCAAAGAAGAGCGAGGGATATCTTCGCGACGAGTATTGTGGGTCAGAGGCTTGGAAGCAGCAGTACTGCTTCCAAGCCTCAAATCGCAATCTTGCTCAGGGCCGAACCTCTTTCTTCCGATAGGTTGCAACAACTGAGCGATTACGGAAGATCAAAACATCAGACCTGCCACGTGTGCATCAGTAATGGCATTCCAGCATTAATCAGCGCCTTTTTAAAAAGTTATCAGGAGTGGAATATGACAAGCCCACTAGAAGAAAAACAGACTCATCAGCAAATTGAGCAAATTAAGACAGATCTACGCAGAGCACAGCAAGAAGGCCAGTTAAGAACCGAGCGAATTCGCGAAATTGTACGGGATGCAATGGCGCAGGTAGCAGGCGAAGTTAAACAAGGGTCGGGTGAAATTCAAGTGCTGGCAAAGGAAGCCCTAACTGTTGTAATTGAAACGCTTCAGGGGCGAGGAAAGGAAATCCGAGATGATTTGGCCGCCTCGATCGAAGGCATCATTGATGGCATTAGCCATGCACGTCGTGATGCCATCAATCAATCTCAAACTGAAATCAATCAGCTCCAGGCTCACATTCAGCAGCAGGAAGAGCAGCTTAATGCCGAAATTGAAGGGACCCTAACCGAGCTTGAAACCGATGCCAAATCCTCATCGGCTGATATTCAAGCCGCGATTGAATCAGCAGTGGCAGCTATCCAGGAAAGTGAAGAGGCGACTCTACTGCGGAAACGCTATGCCCAACTGCAAGCTCAACTCGCTATCTTAAGAGCCAACTTGGCCGCCCGCTATGGAGATCGATATGAAGAAATGAAACGCCATCTCGATGATGCCAAGGCTTGGTACCAAGAAGCTCAAACCAAAGCTGCCACATCTGAACCAGGTGCAATGGAGCAAAAGCAGGCTGAGTTTGAGCAAAAAATTGGCGAGGCCGGAGCCGCTATTGCTCGGAAGGAAAAACAGGTGAAACAAATCCTCAAGGATCTGCTACATACGGTTGTAGAGCTAGTCAAAGACGACAAAGGCTCTCGCTAAACGGCGCTTTAGGTAATCAAAGTTCGGATTCAGGGTTTCAAACGATAAGGAACGGAAGGGGCACAGTATGCCCCTTTTTCTTATGCTTCTTGCTTGCAGTCGTTTGAATCACCCTACGAGCGCAAGGTTTACGGCTTAGTAAATTTCTGTTTTGTCTCCAAGAGACAGTTCACTTTTAGTTGCTCTTCTGATTCCATGCTTAGTTAACTAGACAATATTCAAATCAGTACCTAATTAACGCTAGATGGAAACTTTTCTGCTCACTCCTTGGCCCCCCAACTCAATACTCAACACCCTAAAAGCCACCCAACACCCTAAAATAAGAAGAAGTCTAAAGTTGACCGTTAAACAATCCTATGTTTGAAGCCCTTGCCGACCGCCTAGAGGGAGCCTGGAAAAAACTCCGAGGCCAGGACAAAATCAGCGAAGCGAATATCCAGGAAGCGCTGCGAGAGGTGCGGCGGGCGCTGCTAGAGGCAGATGCCAACCTGCAGGTGGTAAAGGATTTTGTTGCCGATGTGCAGACAAGGGCACTGGGAGCAGAAGTTATCACAGGAGTGAACCCAGGGCAGCAGTTCATCAAAATTGTCTACGATGAGCTGGTTGCCGTCATGGGGGATACCAATGTTCCCCTCGCGCAGGCTGACACTCCGCCCACCATTGTTTTGATGGCAGGTCTGCAAGGAACCGGTAAAACAACCGCAACGGCAAAACTGGCTCTGCACCTACGTAAACTTGACCGCAGCACGCTGTTGGTAGCGACTGACGTGTATCGTCCGGCAGCGATTGATCAGCTTGTAACCTTGGGCAAGCAGATCGACGTGCCGGTGTTTGAGCTGGGCAAAGATGCTAATCCGGTGGAAATTGCTCGACAGGGGGTTGAAAAAGCCAAGGCCGACGGCATTGATACCGTGATCATCGACACGGCAGGCCGTTTGCAGATCGATGAATCGATGATGGCTGAGCTGGCGCAGATCAAAAAGGCAGTGCAGCCCCACGAAGTGCTACTGGTGGTCGATGCCATGACTGGCCAAGAGGCTGCCAACCTGACTCGCACCTTTCATGAACAAATTGGAATTACAGGCGCGATTCTCACCAAAATGGACGGGGATACCCGTGGTGGTGCGGCCCTGTCAGTGCGCCGTATTTCTGGGCAGCCGATCAAATTTATTGGTGTGGGCGAAAAGGTTGAGGCGTTACAGCCGTTTTACCCGGACCGAATGGCCTCCCGCATCCTGGGTATGGGCGATGTGCTGACATTGGTTGAAAAAGCCCAGGAAGAAGTTGACATTGCCGAAGCAGAAAAACTGCAAGAGAAAATTCTCACCGCCAAGTTTGATTTCACAGATTTTGTCAAGCAATTGCGCTTGATGAAAAACATGGGGTCCCTCGCTGGAATCATGAAGCTGATCCCTGGCATGGGCAACAAAATTTCCGATGAGCAGTTGCAGCAAGGCGAGGCTCAACTGAAGCGAACAGAGGCCATGATTAACTCCATGACCATGGCGGAGCGCAAAGACCCCGATTTGCTGGCCGGTTCTCCCAGCCGGCGCAAGCGGATTGCTAGAGGCTCTGGCTATTCGCTCGAAGATGTCAGCAAGCTGGTCAGCGATTTTCAGAAAATGCGGACCCTAATGCAGCAGATGGGCCAAGGCAATTTTCCTGGTATGGGTGGTATGGGGATGCCCGGTATGGGCGATATGGGTGGCATGTTTGGAGGCGCACCTACGGGGGGATACGGCAATATGCCACCTCCAGGATGGCGAGGTTATCAAGCGCCGATGGCTAGTAAAAAGAAAAAGAAAAAGGAGAAAAAAAGAAGGGATTCGGATCACCATAATTCTTCCGGTGAGCACGTGCATCTCATGATACGCTCATATTCATAGGGCAAATATCATTCATAGGTTTTTCCCTGATCTGTTGCCTCGTCATGAGGCAGCTCTTCACCTCGCAGAGATAGATTAAGACGTTGGGAGCGATCGTCAAGCATGGTCTTTAAATTTTTAGGTAAAGGCAAAAAATCTGAATATTTTCTAGAAGCACCCCCTGCTGACAACGGTGCAGCCCCTGCTGCTAAGGTTGCGAATAAAGTTGCTGAGGTTGCTGGCGCGGTGACCGACAAAGTGGCTGAAGTTGCCGACAAAGTAGCCGATCAGGTAACCGATAAAGTTGCTGCAGTAGCCGATACTCCAGCAAAACCTGAGTTGACAAGTAATGGTGCGGCTCCAGTTAATGAAGCCAAACCTAAAGCAAAAAAGTTTAAGAAAACGAAAACTGCGGATAGTACAGCCTCTGAAGCCAAAGTGGCAGAGCCAGCTCCGGTCGCTAAGCCTGTTGCTAAACCAGCTCCACAGCCAGAGCCGGTTAAAAACTTTGCTACTGACTACTTGATGCCTTCTGCAACTCCACGGCGGCGTCCCGGTCCGAGTTTAAACATGTTCCGCGATATGGCTAAGGATGTGAAGACTCGCAAGTAGCAAAATTGTTGCTGGAAGTAAGACGTTAGTTTCCCACCATTGAGGCGGGTCAGTTTACCAACGCTAGTGCTTAGCAATGGTAACCGTATTAGTTGCGTACCTTCCTGGCTTTGAGTTTATGCTCTTTACTACCTATCCGAAAGCTCGTCAGAGTTCTTGAATTTCAAAACCCTTAGGGGGGTTTCGGATAGGCTCTTGATCATAGTCATCTACATGAGGCACGGGTAACTGTGCCTTTTTGTTGTGCTTGATCTGGTTGTGCTGTCGTGAAAGAGCGATAGCAGTAGTTCGAGTGAATACTATTCCGTTTTAATTAAAGTTAATGCTAGCGGCTGATTCGTTGGCTTGTAATCTCTGCTACAAGAATGAGGCAGACTATTCCTTCTGGGATTGTTAATCTCAAACCAAGTTGAGCCAGTTATGATTCTTCCAATTCCGCTGCAATGGCAAGTTCTGCGTCTACTCAAAGGACGTCGAACCTACCAGGAAATTTGCGATCGGCAGTGGGTCTTGTATCCCCAGGAAAGTTGTTTGACTCCAAGGGCGATATACCGGAGTGAGGACCTAGAACGGGTGACGGCGGTCCATCCAGAAACCACCTATGCCTATGAAGTAGGACGCATCCAGGGAGGCAAGGTAAACCATGCGGCAACAACGGTTTATCAGATACGGCAAACCCATATCCAGAATGGGTCTGTTTACAAAGGTGCAATGAGGCACTGCCTTGCTCCAGCCCAAACCCGCTTTCGTTCAGTTTCAACTACCGAGTTGCTCGACCGAGCTGCCTTAGCCTGCACGTTTGCTGGGTTGCGTTATTTCGGCCATTTTGTCACAGACGATCTAACGCTAGCAATGGCGGCTGAATCGTTAGCCCAGCCCATTACGATGTCCCAACGTTTGACAACTCATCAGTTGGAATATCGCCATCTATTTGGCATCGATCCATTGCCGGTAGTTCAAGCTCAATGCCAGGAACTGCTTATTATCGACGATGTAGGACAAAATCGTTTTAAGCGCCAACGCTATGAAAGGATGCGATTACGGCTGCGGCAATTAGGCCCTTCTACCTGTGAAGGAGTGATGTTTCTGCGAAAGTCTTCTGGAGTGCGGCGCTGCCTGGTGAATGAAACCGAAGTGGCTGCATTTCTGCAGAAACAGGGGTTTATAATTCTAGATGCTGAAAGCCTATCGGTAGCCGAGATTATGCGCCAAGCCCTAGGAGCCAGACTTGTGATTGGGGTCGAAGGGAGTCAACTGGTGCATGGCTTGTTTGCAATGGCCGACGGCGGTACTTTACTGACCCTACAGCCACCCAATCGCTTCAATAATGTACACAAGGACTATACCGATTGTTTGGGCATGAACTATGCCTTTGTCGTCGGTAATCCGGAAGCTAACGGCTTTTCCATCTGTCTCGAAGACCTAGCCAAAATGCTGGATCGCCTATCTCAGGCTCAGCTTGTCTAACGAAATGCAAGCGCCCATTGTCAGCAAGATGTTTATCCAAAATGTTTGTAAGGGAGCCGTTGAATGGAGCAGGATCCTTTAGCGGGCAAACACCAAACCACTGTAAAGCTGGAAGGCCGGATCCCATTGGCTGGGTGCCTTGCGGAGTAAGTCAATATGGGACTTTAAATCTCTGACCAGAGCTAAGTGTTCGAGCGCCGTTTCGGCAAAGGCAGGAAACTCAGCCCAGACTGGAACAGCAGCCAGGTAGTGGTCCAAAAAATAAACCAGTTGATTCCAGCGAATGCGGTTAGTCGATTGCGTTACCGACAGTTCGCCGTCCTGGCTGGCATCAAAGATCACGCCCTGCTGGTATTGATAGCTCCAGTCGCAAAATCGCAGCATACAGTTGCGTCGGGGCAAATGCAGATCAATCACCTGAGCATAATCTTGGGTTTTCTGTTTACGAGTTAGCTGATTGCGGCTATCGGTATCTACCACATCTTCAAAAATCGGCAGTCTGCCCTCGACCCGCTTTGCCACCTCAGACCAATCAAACGACAGCGCTCCCAACTGACCCGCCTCATTCTCACACACTACCGTAACTTGGGGAGATACCGCTTGCAGATAGTGGACCCGAAACACTCGAATCGCCTGAATTTTTGCTAGCGCCTGCCAAAAAGACGGAATACCAGCTTTAAGCAGGTCCTGACCGTAAAGCTGTAGTTCTGCTAGAGGGCCAACCCGATAGAGCCGCCAGCCTCGACTCGGCAGCAACAACCGTGCCGTATAGGCATCTAGCTTCATGATGCGGGCGAATGCTTGAGCTGCTGTTTGCCGTTGTTCGGGATCCACAGCGTCTAGGATTAAAAATCCAATCCCTGTATTGGCCGGATCCGCAGCAGCTTCAGCCAGAGCGGCCTCTCGTTGAGCTTGGGCTAGATCGGTCAAGCGCTGCAAACCTTGTCGTGCTTGAACTGCCACTTTAGGATTTGTGGTTTCCCGCAGCAATTGGCGATAGATGGTTTCTGCAGCCTCTAGTTTGCCGGCCACTTCTCGTAACCGTCCGCTATACAACTTGACCCAGGGATTATCTGGAGTCTGGTGCTGGAGTTGCTTCAGCAGAGATGCAGCCGTTCGATAATCGCCTCGATCAAACGCTGCTGCAAGTTGGTCGAGCATGGCGCGGTTTGAGGTGAAGGGAGGTCTGAAATTTCATTTTGCCCTGTTTTCGCTGATTCGGCTCGTTCTTCACCAAAGCTAGCTTGACGACTGCTGATCTACTCAGCCAAGCGGCACCTCAGTTAGCCAGTGGCCGTAACCAGGATCGCGCCCCTCCAAGGCCGCCTTCAGATAGGCTGACAATTTGGCAGTAACAGGACGTTCGTTTGGCAGCACATAGTTTTCGATTCGCAGCACCGGAGTGAGTTGGGCCGCAGTGCCGCAAATAAAGACCTCATCTGCAATCAGTAGCTCTGATTTGTCTACGGCTCGCTCTTGTACTGGAATTCCCAAGTCATGGGCGATCGTCAAAATGCTATCGCGGGTAATTCCTTCCAAAATATCCTGATCCACCCCAGGCGTAATCAGCTGACCATTGCGCACCAGGAACAAATTCATAGCAGAGGCTTCGCTGACCTTGCCCTGTGCGTTCATCAAAATCGCCTCATCAAAGCCAGAAGCCACCGCCTCGGTTTTTGCAAGAGCTGATGCGATATAGGCTGCACTTGCCTTACCCCGCAGGGGCATGCTCCGATCTTCTTGGCGGTACCAGGAGCTAAACCGACAATTCACCCCTGCCTGCGAAAGGTATTCGCCCATCGTCAAGCCATAGATCAACAGGTCTTTCTCGATTTCATGCAGCCGGGGTGCAATTCCCAAACCACAGGTGTAAACCAGTGGACGCAGATAAAACGGCTGACTCGGTTGGTTTAACTGCACAAACTCGATCAATTTAGCCTGGAGAAACTCCGGCGTGACGCTGTGACCCAGGTATTTGGCGCTATCGCTCAACCGACGACAATGGGCTTCTAGACGAAACAGCAAAATTTGCTGCGGGTCACTTGGAGACGGCAAGCCGCGAATGCCACCAAATACGGCTGTCCCGTAGTGCAGCGCATGGGTAGCGATCGAGATCTGCGCCTGTGCAAAGGGAAGAAAACGGCCTCCCAAATAAGCCTGCGGCAAAAAGCCAGCCAGAGGTTCGTTGGAGCTAGCTTGTGGACTCTTAAATTGAGCAGTCGGCTGCAAACCGATCGATTCTGACATGACAGGGGAATTCATCACAGCGTCCTCTTGCAAAGAAATTGGAATGAACCTAAAATAGCACCACTGAGCAGTGGTGTCACTCAATCAACATCTCAATGTCCGATCTGCAACAGTTAGACGAGTTGGTGAATCTGGGCCTAACCCGTTATGAGGCCGCCGCGTATTTGGCGCTGCTAGAACGACAAGATTTCACCCCCTCCCAGGTGGCGACCCGTGCCCAAATACCGCGACAGCGCATCTACGATGTGTTGGGAACACTTTGTAGTCGAGGGCTTTGCGTGGAGCGCCATTCAGGTCGGCAGCGCTTGTTTCAGGCGGTAGATCCAGCCGATGCCCTACCCGGCTTGTTGGCCGAAAAGCAGCGCCAGTATGAAGCAGAACTGTCTCGACAACAGCAGCAAACCCAACAGCTTGTAACTACTCTGACGCCGCTTTATCAATCAGGTCACCGCACACAAGACCCCTTAGCCTATATCGAAGTTCTTTCAGAACCACGCCGGATTGTGGAGCGAGGAGCCACCCTAGCGCAGTCTGCCCAGCACAGCATCTGCGTTTTTTTCAGCCATCCGTCCCTGTTGAGCTATGAAGAAGGGCTGCAATTGGCTCAAAACCCTCTTAGACGCGGCATTAGCTACCGCACAATCTATGAACACAGCATCTGGCAAGAGGCAGACAGTCGCGAGTTTGTGCGGCAGTGTCAGGACTGGGGGCAACAGGTGCGGTTTGTTCCAGAAGTGCCATTCAAAATGCAGTTGTTTGATAGTCGAGTTACCCTACTGTCCTTGCAAGATCCGTTAGTCGGTACCCCTAGCTTTACGGCGCTCAGCATCACCCATCCCGGTTTGGCAAACATGCTGCAAATCGCTTTTGAACATCTCTGGCAGCAGGGCACTCTCACTCCACAGGTTACGCCACCAGAGAGTTAAGGTCATTTTGGGTTAATGCTATTTTGAATCCACTGCCCTGTCGGGCTACGGTATCCCCGACTCGAACGGGCACGACTGGGCAAGGAGTTTAGATTTGGTTTTAGCTCGGGTTTCGATCGGTTGCCGCTTGGATTTCGCTGACGGCAGCTAAAAGGGAAAGGGCCACCAGCGGGGCCGTCACGGCTCGTAGAATTCTTGCTCCCAGAGAGACGGGCTGATAGCCAGCCTCAAGGGCTTGGGCAATTTCTGAGTCAGTCCAACCGCCTTCTGGTCCAATGGCAAATGCAAGGGATGCGGGGAGCGGGGCAAGCAATAGGCAAGTTAACAGATGGGGATGATTACCGCGAGCCTGGCAGAGGTAGCAGGAGGCGAGTTGGTCATTCCAGGTTTGCAGAGCATCTGGCCAAGAGTGGGGCAGCAGGATTTCGGGAGTAAACTGCCGCTCTGATTGTTCAGCCGCTTCTTGGGCAATGCGCTGCCAGCGCTCTAGCTTTTGAGAACTGGGTTTTAGAACAGTGCGTTGACTCAAAATTGGCACAATTCGCTGTATCCCAATTTCTGTGGCTTGCCGCACCACATCATCCATGCCGGTTTTGGGTAGGGCCATCAGTAGTGTGATCGCGATCGACAGCTCTGTTTCAACGGGAGTTGCCTCTAGAATTTCGGCTGCTGCCTCGGCCTGTAGCTGACTTAACCACCACTGACCAGCTTCATCAATGGCAATAAACTGATCGCCAGCTCGCAACCGCAGAACCCGATAGAGGTAATGCTGCTGCGACTGACTGAGCTGGATGCGTTGCCCAGAGCGTTGATTAGCCGTGATGATTAGCCGCTGCAATTGAGCCATAAGAAATTTTTACTAGCACTACCACCGATTTTTTGCAAGAAATGTTGCAACTTTGTAACAAGACTGTTATATTTATTTACATAAGGTTACAAAAGGAAGCAAAACGCCCGAACGTCAGTTTGTAGAGTCCGTCTATTCCCTGCTTCCGGCTGAGCCACCTGATGTTTGAGTAAGGGTTCTAAGGAGATTTGCCATGTTTGCACCAATCGTTGTTCTGTTGCGTCAGTGGGTAGGTGAGCCTCAGTTTGTTCGCCTCAGAGGTAAAGCGATCGCTCTCCATGCTCAAGCCATCACCAACTTCTGTGAGCGGTTTGGCATCGATCGCACTCAGCGGCAGAATTGGATTCGCCTAGCACGGGACAACGGTAAGAAGTTGGGTCTCCTGGCTTAGTTGATTTAGTACGTTGAAAATCCTTAACTCCGCCGATGGCTGGAGATGCAGTTGAGAGTTTAGAGCTTTAAAGTAGCAAGTTTGAAGTAGGAGGTTACGACGATGGCAATTGTAATTGCTCTGTTTGTAGTGGGTTGGGTTGCGGCAGCAGTGATTGGCAGCCAAGCCTATTTCCGAGGTGAACAAACCAAGCCCATTCATGAGCGCAACTGGCGTTCTGAATCATTTGAGAAGCTAGCCGTTTCTGTCACCGGAACTGAGACTGACTTTGAGGAGCGGGTACCTGGTTTCTCAGTCGATGCCTACACCAGCCGCATTCTGCCTAGCGCATAGGCAAATTAGTGCATAGGCATAAGCCTCAATTTCGGTCTTCCTATCTGTTTCAACGGATTCCTCTAGTATCTAAACCTCCAGGCATGGCCCGGAGGTTTTTTTGATATCTGAAGCGTACTTGTGTGAAACCAGGCGTCCGACTCAAAACCCAAGACGTAAAACTCAAAACTTCCCTAAACTAGCGGCAACCAAATCTCAAACTCCGTACCGTGGTTGATGGAGCAGGCTGGAGCAACAGATGAGGCCATAATGGTTTCTGGCTGAGAGCGAAGGTAAAACCTGCCCCCATGTTTGGCCGTGATGATTTGGTAGCTAACCGCAAGGCTGGTTTCTTTATCAGCGCGGTTTTCCACTGAGAATGAATCGAGAATCTGTTGGTATTTCGCTGCTGGAATCCCAGGTCCGTTATCGGCAATTTGAATTGTTACCCAGCGTGAGGCAATCGGTTCGGGGCTGTCGGCTGGAGCAGAACGCACTTGAGTAGTAATCGTGATTTGCGGTTTCAAACGCTCCTCCGGTCCAACGATTGAAGATTGGCGCTTCCGCAATTCGGAGGCCACCTCTTGTTGCACCGCCTGATTCAACAGAGCGTTGATTGCATTCGTCAAAATGTTCATAAACACTTGATTGAGTTGCCCTGCGAAACAGGAAACGGGTGGGAGGTGGCCATAGTTTCTAACAATCTGAATGCCCGATAGACGGCTTTTGAGCAGCAGCAAAATACTGTCTAAACAGTCATGAATATTGGCAGGCTTGGGGTAAACATCGTCAATATGACAAAAGTTTTGTAGGCTAGTAACCAAATTCTTCAAACGGTCCGCACCAGCCCGGATGCTGGCAATCGTTTGCGGTAGGTCATTGCGCAGGTAGTCTAGCTCAATCTCGTCTTGCAGATCGGTAATTTCGGGTGGTACTTCTGGAAAGTACTGCTCGTAGGCAGCTAAAAGCTGCATGATTTGAGTTGTATAGGTAGAGAGATGGGTCAAATTACCCCAGACAAACCCCACTGGGTCAAGAATCTCATGGGCAACCCCATCGACCAGCCGCCCCAAACTCGCCATTTTCTCGGTTTGAATCATCTGGGTTTGGGTCCGCTCATACCGCACCTGCGTTTCGACACCGCGAATTTGCCAGTAGGCAATGTTGAGATCGTGAATATCTAATAAGCGGTAAGTTTGCGGGTCTACCTGCACCACAACTGGCTCACTCTGCTGCTCCGGTGGACGACGCAGGGCCATTTGAGCTGCGGTTAAAATCGGCGTTGAGGCAGTCAGCATTAGATGCTCGGTTCGGGCATAGCTATAGAGCACCGAGAGCGCACTTGGCAAAAACAGAGCTGTTCCTCGAGGACGAATTAAAAACTCTAGCAGCCGCTGCCGCGAAATCATGCCCAGGAAGCAACCATGTTCAAGCAGTACAACACCCGGTAAGCTGGGATGCTGCTCAAATATCTGGGCAATCTCCATGCCTGTATGGTGAGATTCCACCTGAAATTCATGCAGCGGTAAGTCAGCCAGAAGCGACTCCAAACAAAGAGCCTGGCTACCGGCTTCCAACAGACGAGGAAGCGGCAGTTTAGGGCTAGAGCGTTTGGGGGAGGGCATGAAGCTTACAGAAAAAACAAGTAAATAGGCGGCTTTCTCTAAAGTGCCCAGTCCCTAAGAAACTGCACACCCGAAGCCAGCCGATTTTGATAGCACAGTGATTTAGCACCAGAATTTGGGCAGTCTAAATACGACGTTAACCCTAGCTTGGGATTGGGCCGCTTTGAAGTAACTAACGCAGCCAATGATCTAGCCAATGACTCAGCCAAATTATTATCAACCTTTGGCTTTTGCGCTCCGTTCTTAAACAGATCTTACTTAAACCAGTTTGAAACGGATCGTCAAATCGCGGGGCAAAACACCGAATCAAACAAACTCGATTGGTTAATTCAGTGCAAGGTTAGTTTTCTAGATCTGATCCTCAGCAAATTCTCTCAGCCAATTTTCTTTAGTTGTAGTTAAATTTCATAAGGGTAAGCGCTGTTAGCGGCGTTCTCTCAAATTGACGAGTAAAGTCCTGCTCTCAATATCGTCCTGTCGTTTTTGTGAATCTCCAGCCTGGACCGATCTACCATGGCCATTTTCCCTGTTAACAGTTTTGCAAGTCTGCGTGACGCCATCATCAATGCCCAAAATGGCGACACAATCAGTATCACGACGGATTTGATTGTACTGGAAGCCCTCTTACCTGTCATTAATAAAGATTTGACCTTTACCAGTGCCGGACGCAACGCAACTATTAGCGGTGCTGATAGCCGTCAGGTATTTCGGGTGACGGGGGGCAATGTCACCTTCACGAATCTCACCATTGCTAATGGCACGGCTCGCGGCACGGCTGGGACTGTGGGTAATCCGGGCGGCAAGGGTGGTAACGGTTTAGGTGGTGGTTTGTTCATCGATGGTGGTTCGGTGACACTGATCAACACAACCTTCGAGAACAATCGTGCAATTGGTGGTGTAGGCGGCAACAGTACCACTGGCATCGGTGGTACTGGAGGAGATGGCTTGGGAGGAGCCATTTACGTCAATCAAGGGGCGCTGCGGATCAGCAACACAGCGTTTAGCAACAATAGCGCTGTTGCCGGTAGACCGGGCACGGGGGGCACCAGTCCAGGCCAAGCAGGCAAAAGTCAGGCCGGAGCCATCTACATCAATGCTGGCAATGTTTTGGCGGAGGGCAACCCGCGCTTCAGCAGCAACACGGCGAATACGGGATCCAATACATTCGGACCAGGCAAATACGAGGTTGTGGAACCACCGCAGGTTCAGTCAATTAACCGAGCCAACCCTGACCCGACAGCGCAGGCTACGGTAGACTTTACCGTGCAATTCAGTCAGGACGTGGCGGGTGTTGATCTGTCCGATTTTGTGGTTGTTAAATCCGGAACCATTACCCGGGAAGGAATTATTTCGGTTACTCCAATTAACAACCGAACCTATAGTGTTAAGGTGAACACGGGTACGGGCAATGGTACAGTCCGGCTCGATTTGAAAGACAACGACTCGGTTAGAAATAGCAGTACGGTACCGTTAGGCGGCTCAGGGTTGGACAATGGCAACTTCCCAGGTCAAGCCTACACGGTGAATCGGACTCCACCGGCTGCACAAATCCTGCGTCAGGGCAATGCCCCTAAAGACACAGCCGCTACTCTCGTGACCTATACGGTTTTCTTCAGTGAGCCGGTGAATGGGGTTGATACCAGCGCTCAAGGCGGCTTCAAAAACTTTCAGGTGTTAACCAGCGGTGGCCTTTCAGGTGCTCAGGTGGTTTCGGTCAAGCCTCGAACCAACACTAACAACAACACTGCCTACGATGTCGAGGTGAATACCGGCAGCGGCAATGGCGAGATTGTGCTGCGCCTGATCGATGACGACTCGATTACCAGTCGGGTGCGGGGTGTGCCTCTGAATGGCAATGTAGATGGGCCAAACTACAGCATCTTCAAAACTCCGCCCAGCGTAGCCTCGATCGAGCGATTGGCGAATAGTCCAACCGGTGATGCCTCAGTTCGTTTTAGAGTCAGTTTTACACAAGACGTAGCTGGCGTTACGAGAGATGATTTTGTGGCGGCGGCCAGCGGTGGCCTCAGAGGCGCGAGTGTGGTTTCAGTGACGCCCGTGGATGCCCGCACCTATACGGTCGTGTTGAATACTGGCAGTGGCGATGGCAGCTTGGGGTTGAATCTGGCTGACAACGACAGCATCCGCAACAGTCTGAGTGTGCCGCTGGGGGGAGCAGGAGCAGGCAACGGTAATTTTGTCGGACCTGCCTATTCGGTGATCAAAAGTGCGCCGCTTGTTTCAGCCATCAATTTAGCTAGCCCCAATCCCACAGCATCTGGGACTGTAGATTTTACAATTACATTCAACCAAAATGTTACAGGCGTCACAAGAGACGACTTTCGCCCTGTGGGAGCAGGGATTAACGGATTTAGCATCCAGGAAGTTTCGGGCAGCGGCAACACCTACAAAGTCGTTGTCAACACCGGGAGGGGCAGTGGCTCCCTGGGACTGAATCTAGTAGATGACGACAGCATTCGCAACAGCATTGGGGCACCGCTAGGTGGAGGCGGCAGTGGGAACGGCAACTTTACTGGGCAGACCTACACCATCAAAAGAACCCCTCCCCGCGTCACAGCGATTAATCGGTTAGAGTCCAGCCCAACGAATGCAGCTACAGTCAACTTTACGGTCAGCTTCAATGAGGCCGTTAGCCGCGTCGATCCATCCGATTTCACGCTAGTCACTCAGGGACTAACGGGAGCTGGCATTACTGCGGTGACACGGGTGAATGACAGTTTCTATTCGGTGGCAGTCAGTACAGGCAGAGGCGAAGGCACCGTTGGGCTTAACTTGGTGGACAACGACTCGATTGTGAACAGTTTAGGGTTGCCCTTGGGTGGCGCAGGGGCCAATAACGGCAATGTGGTGGGCGAGGTCTATAGCATTGACCGTACCGCTCCGATTGCTGACTTAATCGATGTGGTTCCTGACCCGCGCCAAGATAAAGTTGATGCGGTTACTATCCGCTTCAGTGAAGCTGTCAAAGGGTTTGATTTATCGGATATGCAGCTCACCCGAGGCGGTAGGCTGGTTTCCCTGAATCAAGCTACGTTAACGAGCACCGATGGTATCACCTGGACGCTGGGCAACCTGCGCAAGCTCACAAGCCCTAGGGGTAACTATGAGCTATTGCTGGTGGCAACGGGCAGCAGCATTACGGATGTAGCTGGCAATCCCTTAATCAATAATGCGGGTGATCGCTGGACCAACTTGGTGACGGTAGAGGCTTGTGACCCAGGCATCACCTTGCGTGGCACAAAGGGAGCCAATCGCTTGCAGGGTACGGACGATAGTGATGTGCTGATCGGGCGGGCAGGGAATGATGTGCTGATCGGTTTAGACTGCCGTGATCGGCTAGATGGAGGAACTGGAGCAGATCGACTCAACGGCGGACTCGGTGCGGATATTTTAGTCGGCGGGGCTGGAGCGGATCGCTTTATCTACTCTGGTGCAGATCAGGCCAGCGCGTTCGAAAATTCCTTGGCAGCCAACCCCGATCAAATCATCAAATTTAGATTTTCTCAGGGTGATAAATTCCAGTTGGATTTTGACGACAATTTGAATAGTTCAGACCGCCCGCGCAGCCTGTTTAACGCCGGACGAGTCAAAGGTCGCACTCTAGAGCAAGCGGCTAAAAACGCCTATCGCGACAAGGATCAAGCGACAGAAAATGCCCAAAAGCTTTTGGCGAACCAAGCAGTTTTCTTTAACTGGCGGGGCGGCACCTACCTGTCGGTCAACGATAGAAGCCAGGAATTTGCGGCAAACCAAGATTTACTGATTAACGTCACGGGGATTCAATTTAAACCAGGCGATACCCGTAATGGCAATTTGAATGTCTCGAATTATTTTGACTAAACGAGTTTGCTTAAAGAAGCAAACTATCGTAAAGCTGAGATATCCGGTGTAGCACTTACTACTTTAGGTTGAGTGTACTGGTTCAGCGCTAATGGTATGAAAGATATACAGCGCTTAAGACAAGCGTAGTTCTACCATCAGGGATGCTGCTGGGGTGTATTGAAAGCTGCCCTTGTTTTCGGCAGCATTGCTCGCCTATGCGGTTTGTAGTAATGCCTATTGGCGCAGCAAGCTTTAAATTTGCTAAATTTGCGGCTTTTGTAGTTCAGATGAGATCTGATCACGCAGAAACCAAACTGGTCTAACTGAACTCTATCCAGATAAGGCGAAGTATTGGGCTAGCGCCTATCTGTTGAAGTTGACAGATAAGTGAAGTTGATAGACAAGTCGGCTGTAATCTGCCTGCAAATTTGCCTACAAATCTGTCTTGCCATTGCGAGCGACAAGTTGCGACTCGAGTCAGCCTTGGGCTAGCTCATAGCTTGAGCTGCAAAAGTGTGCTGCCCAAAAGGCCGTAAATGTTGGTTTCATACCAAATTCTTACAAAAACGGGCTACTTTACAGCTGTATGAGCAACAGTGCAACGGGCTTGATCACAAGCGAGTCATTTCAGTGTAAATCTTGAAATAAGGTGAATTTTCTATGAACTCCGGGTAAAATCTGAATTATTTTTTAGTAGAAATCCCTGAGAAATTCGTAGTTTATAGTATCTTCCCGGAATCTTGGTGTTTAATTTAACTTAAGTTTGCATTTAGTTCAGGGGATTTACTGCTATAACTTGATGAATAGAACCTGTTTTCACCAAGGTATGCATCTCCTGAAGCTACATGCTTTGAAAGGATTCCGAGTTTGTAAGTAAAAAAAATCACTCAGAGGCATCTGGCCATGACTTCCTGTCGTCATCTTTCCACCTTAGTCGTAGTCGATTCAACGGTTGTAGATTACGAAAGTTTAGTTAACAGCACAAAACCGGGCACTGCCGTTCTCGTTCTCGACGCTGAGCGAGATGGAATTGAGCAAATCTCTCAAGCTTTGGCCGAAGCTGATTCGCTAGAAAGCCTGCATATTCTTTCCCACGGTAGTGCTGGGGTACTGCAATTAGGCTCAACTAGCTTGAATTGGCAAACGTTAGGGCGCTATGCTGCTCAACTACAAGCCTGGGCAAAACCACTAGCTGGTGCAGAAATATTGCTTTATGGCTGTAAGGTAGCGGCTGGATCGATCGGGCAATGGTTTGTGCGCCAGTTAAAGTTCTTGACCGGTGCGGAAATTGCAGCTTCGACGAATCTCACCGGTAGCTCCGTTCTGGGAGGAGACTGGAACTTAGAGTTTGCAACGGGTGAGATCTGCACACCGCTAGCTTTTTCTGCTTCGGCAATGGCTAGCTATCCACATGTGTTGCCAGTACTGGTCTCAGATACGTTCAGAAATGGAGATGTTACTGATAAAGTCTGGGTGTTTGGTACTGATGCTCCGGCTCCAGGCCGGCCACCTTCAGAGCTACCGTTTTTGACAGCTCGGAATACGACCATAGCTCCGACTGGCGGCTTACCCGGCAACCCCAGCCGTCAGCTTGATCCAGAAGGAGAAGGCGCACTGCGGTTAACTAGCGCCCTACCTGATCAAGCGACCTTTGTTCTCTATAACAATCCCGTTCCATCGGTCCAAGGTTTGACGATTACCTTTGAGCTGTATGCCTACGGTGGAACGACTAACCCTGAACGAGCTGATGGCGTCAGCTTCTTTCTGCTGGATGGCACAGCTTCGCCTACTGATGCTGGGGCGTTTGGCGGTTCACTTGGCTATGCCCAAAAAGAAGGTATTGCGCCAGGGCTGGTAGGCGGCTACTTGGGCATTGGCTTTGATGAATTCGGCAACTTCTCAAGCGCTACCGATGCTCCAGGACAAGCCCCTGTGCGGAATGGCGGCCAACTTCAAGGGCGAGTGCCCGATTCGATTGGGATTCGGGGTAGCCAAGCCTCAAACTATCTCTTCTTAGGTGGAACTGATAGCCTACCCTTTGGTATTGACGCCCCAACCGCAACTACACGAGAAGAAGCCACGCGCACGATCAAGATTGATCTGACCCCCGCTGGTCGTCTATCCGTTCAGATTGATGGCAACAACGATGGTGATTTTCTCGATCCGTTTGAGAGTGATCCGCGTCTCAGCAATATCGATGTGGCTCAACTCACCGGGACTCCCAAACCCGAAACGATCAAGTTTGGTTTTGCCTCCGGTACGGGCGATTTCAATAATGTTCACGAAATCCGTAACCTGGTTCTTGGCACATTCAACAATGCACCCCTAGTTTCACCGTTCACCGAAGTGTTGCTGCCGGGCACCACAATCCTGCTAGATGGAACGACATCTGCCGATCCATCTGATGGTTTCTTTGCCGTTGATCCGGATGTGGCAGATGGCGATTTCATTGCTTCTTTTCAAATTCTGACCCTGCCCGATCCGGCCCAGGGTACGCTGTTTGTTGGTGATCCTTTAACAGGCGGTGTACCGGTAGTTGCTGGAACTTCGCTGACGCCTGAGCAAATTCAAACCATCTATTTTCAGTCCACGGCTGGCTTTACTGGTGCTTCGTTCACTTACACCGCAATTGATAGTCGAGGACAAGCAGCCGAACTGCCAGCAACGGTGCAGCTCGGCCTGCGCGATATTACCAACCAACCGCCCAACACCAATCCAAGCCAACTGGAAATACCGCGAGATGATGTGCGGCTGGTGCCTGGTTTGTCAGGAACGGATCCCGATGGTGACAACACAATTCAGTCCTTTCAAATTCTGACCGTGCCACCGGCTAGCGAAGGTCAATTGTTCTTGGGTAATCCAACTCAGGGCGGCAGACCGATCCAGGCGGGCCAGCGGCTCACACCTGCTGAAATCACCCAGGTTTATTTCCAGTCTTCTTCTACCTTTAGAGGCAGTAGTTTTACCTATGCCGCCATTGATGACCAAGGTGAAATTGACCCAACGCCTGCCACGGTGAGTTTGATTCGAGTCGGGACAGGTGACGTCTTCTGCCCACCGGGTAGAAACTTCACTGGAAATAACCGTGATAACAAAATTGATGGTACACCCGACTTTGATCGACTGCGCGGCTTGGGTGGCAATGATCGGATTCGTGGCTTCGATTGTAACGATATCCTGCAAGGTGGACGCGGCAACGATACACTAGCCGGTGGGGCTGACCGTGATGTGATCAAGGGCCAACAAAACAATGACGTTGCTCGTGGGAATGCGGGCGATGATGTGATTGATTTGGGCTTGGGCAATGACCGCGGCTTTGGTGGTAAAGGCAACGATATTGTTGATGGCCGACGTGGCAACGATCGGATTCAGGGCAGAGGCGGCAATGATACCCTGAGAGGCGGTCGAGGTAGGGATACCCTTAACGGTGGCCCTAATAACGACTTCGTGGATGGTCAACAGGGCAATGATGAAGTGCGAGGTGCTAAAGGCGACGATTTCATGAATGGTGGCCTAGGCAACGATCGGATGCGGGGTAGCCGTAGAGCCGACACTGCCTATGGACGCCGAGGGGATGATGTGATTTGGGGTGGTCCTGGTGTCGATGTTTTGTTCGGCAACAAAGGCAACGATCGCCTTTCTGGTAACACTCAGAACGACCGATTGAATGGTGGTCCTGGCAACGATACACTCACGGGTGGCAACGGCAGCGACCGAATTCGGACCGGAGTAGGCAAAGATCAGATCAACTATCGGTCTGCTGAGCACGGAGTCGATCGGATTGTCGATTTCGATGTTGCCAACGACGTAATCAACCTGCGGCGTATCTTCAACAAGCCAGAGTACGCCAATCCCGATCGGTTCCGGGCATATGTTCGGCTGCGCGACAGTGATAATGGCGCGATTCTGCGAGTAGACTCGAATGGAGATGCAGCAGGTGGATTTTTACGGTTGGCCATCCTACAAGGTGTCCAGGTAGCCGATATTAATCCTGTGACTAACTTTATTGTTTAGATTGTTTAGATCGTCTAGGTTGTCTAATCTAAAGTTCTCAGTTTCACTCTGCTGAGTCCTGCTCAATCAAAAATCGTGAGGGGAAGGTGAGAAAACTCGGCCTTCCCCTTTAGTATCTGCCGATGCACTAATGCTGATCCCTGTACCTCCTACACTCGCCCACGCAAGATTTGCGCCATTTCGTTGGGTCTGGGGGAATGCTCTAGGGCTGTTTCTTCAGTAATGCGGCCAGCTTCGTAGAGTTTGTAGAGGGATTGGTTCATCGTACACATGCCATCGAAGGTACAGCGGGGAATGATCGCCTCGATCTCATCGATCTCGCCGCGCCGAATGTAATCCCGAATCGCGTCGGTATTGATCATGATGTCGTGATAGGCGGCCCGCTTGCCGTCGGTCGTCCGACACAGTCCTTGGGCAATGACTGCCACCAACGATTCAGCAATCGACACCCGCATCGGAGCCTGCTGATCCGGTTCATAGAGCTGCAAAATCCGCTCAATGGTCTTAACAGCACTGTTAGTGTGCAGGGTTCCCATCACCAAGTGGCCGGTTTGGGCGGCTTTGAGGGCAGTGTTGACCGTTTCCCGGTCCCGCATTTCACCCACCAGAATAATATCCGGGTCTTCTCGCAGCGAGGCTTTCAGGGCACTGTCGAACTTGAGAGTATGGATGCCAACTTCCCGTTGCTTGATCAGGGATTTCTTACTAGTATGCACAAATTCGATCGGGTCTTCGATCGTGATAATGTTCTTGGGCATTTCGTTGTTGATGTAGTCGATCATCGCCGCCAGGGTAGTTGATTTACCGGAGCCAGTTGGGCCGGTAATCAGAATCAACCCCTTGTGGTAGTGACACACATCTTTGAAGACAGGCGGTAGATTGAGCTGATCAATTGTGAGAATTTTCAGCGGAATCAGACGCATCACCATCGCCGGACCCCGCAACGAATCAAAAATATTGATCCGGACACGGGCAAACTCGTACTGAGTCGCACCATCAAAATCTAGCGTGTCCTGGAAGCGTTTGATCTCTTCATCGCTGAGGATTTCCTTCAACCAGCTAAAGAAAGTTTCTCGATCGGTCGTTGGGTAGTCTGTGACTTCGATCTCTCCTCGGTTGCGGAATCGGGGTACTTCCCCCACGCCGACATGCACATCCGAAAATCCTTTCTCAAACGCTTCTCGCACCAACTGCTCCATCGTGGGCTGTCCAGGGGCAGGCTTGCTGCGTCCGGTTCGCATGCTGGGTGGCGGAGCGGGGCGATGGCCTGGAACGGCGGGCCGGACGGCACCGGGCATGGCGGGGGCCATCGGCATCGTTTGAGACGAGGTAGGTTGGGCTGGACCAGACGGAGCCGGATTTGCCATCGATCGCGACGGCGGAGGGGGCGGCGGGACGCGGGGAGTAGAAGAAGGAGTCGTCGGACGTTGTGCTTCAGTCATAGACCACCTTATCGGCAAAAACGTTGCAGGACAGAATTTCAGACAGTAATCTCAGACAAGAAAAGTTGCAGGGCGATGAAGAATTAAAGACTGGATTGATTCGTTTAGATCGCAAGCTCCACTGAGCAAATCTTCAGCTTCAACTGAAGCTTCAATTTGGGCCTCAACGGAATGCAACTGGTCTCAAGGTTGCCCAGAACCTTGGTGATTAATATCATTTCTGTAGTTTCTTGGGATTCCTAAGTGTTGGCGCTATTGTTAGCTTTCAGCGGCCTCTGCCAGTTTTAGCAGCGTCCGTTGATTCCTACTCGTCAATTCCTATCAGTCTGGCGTAAATATTGCATCCGTACCAGGCAATCACTGGTTCCATGAAAGTGACTTTTAATACTTGAGTCAATCGTGCGTTGCGCCGCTGGGCATTATCGTTCCAGTCAAATCGGCGTTGTGTAGGTTAGTTTGGTTGATGTTAGCGCTAATCAACATCGCTTCACTCAAATCCGCTTCGCTGAGGTTGGCCCAACTCAACTGTGCCCGATACAGGTTGGCCCGCCGCAGGTTGGCACCCCGTAGTGAAGCCCAACTCAAGTTAACGGCTCGTCCGTTGATGCGTCCAAGATTGGCATTGATCAAATTGGCACCGATCAACTTAGCGCGGCTCAGATCGGCTTCCCGCAAATCGGCTTCTTCCAGCGTGGCCCCATGTCCAGTAATGTCTGTTAGATTTGCGCCTTCCAAGATGGCATTGCTGAGGAGGGCATTCGAGAGATTGGCACCTTCTAAAATGGCCCGCGTTAGATCGCTCTCTAGCAGTTTGGAGCGGTGCAGGCTAGCATGGCTCAAGTTCACTTCACACAGATTGGCATGACTGAGGTTTGCCTCACCCAAATTCACCTCCGGCAAATTGGCCCGACTCAGATTGGCCCCTCCCAAACGGGCACCCCGCAGACCCGCCCGCAACATATCAGCTTCGTACAAATTAGCCCGACTTAAATCTGCCCCGATCAGGTTCGTTTCGATCAACGTAGCTTGGCTGAGGTCTGCTCCACTTAAATTGACCTCTCGTAAATTGGCGGAACTGAGATCCGCTCCGCGTAAAATTGCCTGACTGAGATTGGCTCGCCGCAGGTTGATGCCCCTTAAGTCTTTGCCGCTTAAGTTAACTCCAATCAAACTCACTTCCTGAAAGTCGCGCTTTCCTGCTGCAAAGTGGTTCAGCAGTTCTTCAACGTACATGTTTTATCGTCTCATCGCCTGTATGTATTAACCCCTAGGTTGCCCAAAATAGAAAGCACAATCCTCACGGGTCCCTTCATCATACGGTGGTATCAGGTGGGCAATAATTCAAATAAGTTCAATAGGACTGAATGGAAAGACACATCTCCTGCCAAGCTCGGCGAAACGCTACGGTAAATTAGCTTGTATTGATTCTTCTAGAACCTTTGATAATGGAGATGAACGCTTCCTTTGGTGCTGAGAATCATGCTGCTTGGAGGTCCAAGCTAGCCCCAGCCCGGAGCAATTGCTGGAAAGGTGTAGAACCTGAGCAAGGGATGGGAATAAGCCAGCAACGCTAGATATCTCACGGCAACGCCTCTCCTGTAAAATAGTTAGTCTTGTTAGCACTGCATCCGATCTCTGTTGCCAGTTGAAGCCGACTGGAATCGCTTCATGATGTATTGCCATCGGTTCGGAGGCAGCGGAGTGCGTTTTGCCAACTGGCCCAAATCCCTAATTAAACTTTGGGTCGGCAGACATCACAGCAATCGGTTCAGTTTAGTTAGAGATCACAGAGAGGAAGCGCAATGCCAGAGAATTTAAGGAGCCGGACGATCACCCAGGGGGTGCAGCGATCGCCAAATCGGGCCATGCTGCGAGCGGTTGGTTTTAAGGATGAGGACTTCTCTAAGCCAATTGTTGGGGTTGCCAGTGCCCACAGTACGATTACTCCTTGCAACATGGGCATTGCTCCCTTAGCGGCAAAGGCCGAAGCCGGGATTCGAGCGGCAGGGGGAATGCCTCAGGTATTTGGCACGATCACGGTGAGTGACGGCATCTCGATGGGCACCGAAGGCATGAAGTATTCTTTGGTGTCTCGCGATGTGATTGCCGATTCGATTGAAACCGCCTGTAATGCCCAGAGCATGGATGGAGTGCTGGCAATCGGCGGCTGCGACAAAAACATGCCCGGAGCCATGATTGCAATGGCACGCATGAATATTCCGGCAATTTTTGTCTACGGCGGCACGATCAAACCCGGTCATCTCGAAGGCGAGGACTTGACCGTTGTGAGTTCGTTTGAGGCGGTGGGGCAATACAGCGCAGGTCGGATCGACGCAGTGCGGCTGCTAGCGGTCGAGCGCAATGCCTGTCCGGGAGCGGGTTCCTGCGGCGGCATGTACACGGCTAATACCATGTCGTCTGCCTTCGAGGCGATGGGCATGAGTTTGATGTATTCCTCAACCATGTCGGCTGAAGATGCCGAAAAGGCAATCAATACCGGGATTGCCGGCAAAACCCTGGTGGAAGCGATCCGCAACGACCTCCGCCCCAGAGACATCATCACCCGCAAGTCGATCGAAAACGCGATTTCGGTGATCATGGCTGTGGGTGGTTCCACAAATGCGGTGCTGCACTTTCTGGCGATTGCCCATTCAGCCGGTGTGCCCCTGACCCTGGATGATTTTGAAACTATTCGCGCCCGTGTGCCTGTGCTGTGTGACCTTAAGCCTTCAGGCCGCTATGTAGCCACCGATTTGCATCAGGCTGGTGGCATTCCTCAGGTAATGAAAATGCTGCTGGCCCATGACTTGCTGCACGGCGACTGCATCACGATTAGCGGCAAAACCGTGGCTGAACTGCTGCAAGACATTCCCGCAGAACCGCGCGCCGACCAGGATGTGATTCGTCCCTGGAGTAACCCGATGTATCCACAGGGGCATTTAGGGATTCTGCGCGGCAATTTGGCTCCCGAAGGTTCTGTGGCTAAACTTACTGGCGTCAAAAATCGCAAAATCACCGGTCCCGCTCGCGTGTTTGAATCGGAAGAATCCTGTTTAGACGCGATCCTGGCTGGCAAGATTCAGGCCGGAGATGTGATTGTGATTCGCTACGAGGGTCCGAAAGGCGGTCCGGGTATGCGGGAAATGCTGGCTCCCACCTCGGCGATTATCGGCGCAGGCTTGGGCGACTCGGTGGGTCTGATTACCGATGGCCGTTTCTCTGGCGGCACCTACGGCATGGTGGTGGGGCATGTGGCTCCAGAAGCCTTTGTGGGCGGACCGATTGCCCTAGTCCAAGCAGGCGATTCGATTACCATCGATGCCGATGCGCGTTTGCTGCAAGTGAACGTATCGGACGAAGAGCTGGCTCAGCGGCGCGCCAACTGGAAACCACCCCAGCCCCGCTACACCAAAGGCGTGCTGGCCAAGTATGCCAAACTGGTTTCTTCGAGTAGCTTGGGAGCAGTAACCGATTTGAATTTGTTTGTGGAGCAGGAAAAATAATATCAAATCCGGTTGATCCGTCAGCGTTCGCGTAGAGGCGTTTTGGCAAAACGCCTGTACAATGCATTTCCGGTTGATCCGTCAGCGTTCGCGTAGAGGCGTTTTGCGAAACGCCTGTATTTGGATTTGATAAAAGAAGTAAAACGGTAAAGGGAAAACGTAATAGAGTGGGAACACAGTTTGTTGCCACTTTATTACTGACTTTTCCGGTGAATTCTCCGAAAAAACAGAAAAACAGAACATGCTGGCTGGAGAACTCTATCTGGCCAACGATCCGGAGCTGGCGGCTGAGAACTTGCGGGCGGATCTAGTTCGCCCTGTCTGATCGCCCTTCTCAATTCATTTTTCCCATCAAACTCCTATGTCCGAGTCTTCTGCGCCACGCCCTGTTGTCCCACCACCGCTCAACTTCAGCACGAAACTAGCTTACGGTGCTGGAGATCTGGGTCCGGCGATTACAGCCAATATTCTGGCCTTCTTTTTGCTGTTCTTTTTTACCAACGTGGCCGGTATGAATGCGGCGTTAGCAGGCAGCGTGTTGATGATCGGCAAAATCTGGGATGCGGTGAATGACCCGCTTGTTGGCGTCTTGAGCGATCGCACCCGTTCGGCGCGCTGGGGCAGACGCTATCCCTGGATGTTGTATGGTGCAATTCCGTTTGGGGTCACTTTCTTTCTGCAATGGGTAGTGCCTCGCTTTAGCCAGAACGAAGCTGCCAATCAATGGGGATTGTTTGCCTACTATGTCTTGATTTCGGTGCTGTTCAATATTTTCTACACAATGGTGAACCTGCCCTACACGGCCCTCACCCCCGAACTGACCCAAGACTACAACGAACGCACCAGCCTCAACAGCTTTCGGTTCGCCTTTTCGATTGGTGGCAGTATTCTCTCGCTGATTTTGGCGCTGGTGATTTTCCGAATCGTGCCGGATGCGGGCCAGCAGTACCTGTGGCTGGGGGGGATTTGTGCTGTGATTTCAACCCTGCCGCTGTATTGGTGTGTGTTTGGCACCTACCGCCGCGCAATGGCAATGGTGCAACTGCACGGATCCCAGAATGAACAGAATATCCCATTTTTCACCCAGCTCAAGATCGCCTTCAGCAATCGCCCGTTTCTATTTGTGATTGGGATTTACCTCTGCTCCTGGTTAGCGGTGCAGATCACAGCCACGATCCTGCCCTATTTTGTCGTCAACTGTTTGGGTCTGTCGTCAGAGACCTTCACCCTGATTGCCCTAGCGGTACAGGGAACGGCCCTGTTAATGCTGTTTGTTTGGAGCGCGATTAGCGCCCGCGTCGGCAAAAAGGCAGTGTACTTTATGGGCATGGTGCTGTGGATTATCGCCCAGGCTGGCTTGTTTTTCTTGCAGCCCAACCAATCGGGATTGGTGTACCCACTGGCAATTATGGCGGGCATCGGCGTCTCCACGGCCTACCTGATTCCCTGGTCGATGATTCCCGACGTGATTGAACTGGACGAGCTAAACACCGGCCAGCGGCGCGAAGGGATTTTCTACGGCTTTATGGTGCTGCTGCAAAAGTTGGGATTGGCACTCGGTTTATTTATCGTGGGACAGGCCCTCGACCAAGCTGGCTTCATCGAGAGTGTAGCCGGACAATCCACCCCAGTTCAGCCCGAATCCGCGCTGCTGGCCATCCGGCTGGCCATCGGTCCCGTGCCCACCGTAGCGCTGATTATCGGCCTATTTCTAGCCTATTTCTACCCGATCACCCGCGAAGTCCACGCAGAAATTCTGCTGAAACTACGAGAACGCCAGGAAAGACAATAGAACCAAAACGATGCGCTTTGCCTAGATTAGTAAGGGCGAAGCATTTCTCATAAATCTGTCTGATTGCGTTGCAGCCTCTTTGGCATATGCTGAGTGCGAAGCACCGCCATGCGACCGCCCCTACCGAATCGCTATACAAAACTTAAACCTCAAAACCTATCAAAACTTATACTGAATCCTCCGGCTTCTGCAAAAAACCGATACAGTAGGTAAAGGAATGTGAAGACTTCTCAGGTAGGTATAGTTCATCCATGCGCGTAATTTTGATGACAGGTAAGGGAGGCGTTGGCAAAACCTCCGTAGCAGCCGCCACGGGATTGCGGTGTGCCGAGCTGGGGTATAAGACATTAGTTTTGAGTACCGATCCAGCCCACTCGCTGGCCGACAGCTTTGATATGGAGCTAGAACATGCGCCCCGGCAAGTGCGGCCAAACCTGTGGGGGGCTGAACTAGATGCGCTGATGGAGTTGGAAGGCAACTGGGGAGCGGTGAAACGCTACATCACTCAGGTGTTGCAGGCACGGGGTTTGGAAGGTGTCGAAGCCGAGGAACTGGCAATTTTACCCGGCATGGATGAGATTTTTAGCTTGGTGCGGATGAAGCGTCATTACGATGAAGGCGAGTTCGATGTGCTGATTATCGATTCGGCTCCGACGGGAACGGCACTGCGATTGCTGAGTCTACCGGAAGTAGCGGGCTGGTATATGCGACGCTTTTACAAACCTTTACAAGCCGTATCAGCCGCACTGCGTCCGCTGGTGGAACCACTGTTTCGGCCAATTGCCGGATTTTCGCTGCCAGACCAACAGGTGATGGATGCTCCCTACGAGTTCTATCAGCAAATCGAGGAGCTGGAGAAAGTCTTGACGGACAATACCAAAACCTCGGTTCGTCTGGTCACGAATCCAGAAAAAATGGTGATCAAGGAATCGCTGCGTGCCCATGCCTATCTCAGTCTGTACAACGTTGCTACCGATCTGGTTGTCGCCAATCGAATCATTCCCGATCACGTCAACGATCCCTTCTTTCAGCGCTGGAAGCAGAATCAACAGCAATACCGCCAGGAGATCCACGATAACTTTACGCCGCTGCCGGTGAAAGAAGTGCCGCTTTACTCTGAGGAAATGTGCGGCTTAGCAGCGCTGGAACGCCTGAAGGAAACGCTCTATGCCGACGAAGATCCGGCCCAAGTCTACTACAAAGAAACCACGCTGCGGGTCGTGCAGGAGCAAAACCAATACAGCTTAGAAGTATATTTACCCGGCATTCCCAAAAACAAAGTGGAGCTGAGCAAAACCGGCGACGAACTCAACATCCGCATCGGCAACCACCGCCGCAATTTGGTTTTACCGCAGGCATTAGCTGCCCTCCAGCCCGCTGGAGCCAAGATGGAGGAAGACTACCTGAAGATTCGGTTTGCCTCGGTCTAGTAGACAGCGGTTGAATCGGGCGATACGGAGTGCTGATTAGAGCAGATGGTAAACTTTCTCCAGGTCGTGGGTTCACGGGGTCGAGAGGTTACTATCGATGGAACAACTTGGGGTTTCGGTTTTAGCAAGCTTGGTATTGGGTATCTCGTCTGGAGTAAAACCACCCTTGCCGACTCCACTGCACCAAATTTCCCAAGCCACCCGTTCACCCTCAGCGAGTAGAACCAATACAGCCACCGATGCAGCAGTCAATTCTGCCTTACCCCAGTGTTCTGGTCAGGCGATTTTCAATGCCATTCAGTGTCAGGGCGATGGACAGGAACTGGAAGAAGCGCGCCTGCACGAGTTGGTGAATCAATATCGGGCTGAGCAGGGTTTACCACCCATCCCCCGTTCTCCATCGCTGGATTTACTGGCGAATCGGCATGCTCTAGACATAGCGCTAAATATCGGTCAGCTTACCCATAGCTGGAGTGATTGTGACTATAATCCCAGTGATTTGAGAACCTTAAACTGTAGCTCGCGGGCGGCTCAACGGCTCGGCACAGCCTATCCTGGCAAAGCTTACGAGAATGCCCACTATAATGCGCGGGGAGCCACGGCAGCATCAGCTCTACGCGGCTGGCAAAACAGCCCTTCCCACAACGCGCTGCTCCTAAATCTGAACAACTGGCGGAATAGTCGCTGGCGGGCGATGGGAATTGGGATTTACCGGCAGTATGCGGTGCTTTGGGTGGGAGAAGAGCGCGACCCGGTCAAGGCAGAAATCGCTTCGATTGATCCGAATAACCGGCGAATCATTCCATCTGAAGCTTCCCAACCACCCACACAGCGGGGAGTCCGGTTGCCGCGCCTGCGGATTCGGATTCGATAGATTCTTTAGTTTAATTACGCCAATTTTGGTTGCGCCGATTTTGAAATTTGTCGCTAGAATGCAGTGTCCGTCTCTTTGGAGCCTTCACCTGAGCGGGGGTCAATCACTCCATTACTATAGAGGGGTTGAGTGCTACAATTTGGGGATCAGTCCTTTCTAGGTTAGATTGCATGAAAACGGCGGAATCTGTACCTTCAGAGGTTGTGCAGCAGGTGGCTGATTACTTTAGCGTGTTGAGCGAACCGATGCGCTTACGCATCTTGAACTTGCTGCGGGATGGCGAAAAATGCGTCCAAGATCTGGTCGAAGCCACCGAAACCAGTCAGGCCAATGTGTCCAAGCACCTGAAAGTGATGCTGCAAGCTGGCATTTTGAATCGCCGCAGTGAGGGCACATCAGCCTATTACAGTGTGGCGGATGACCTCAGCTACGAGCTGTGCCATCTGGTGTGTGACCGGCTCGCCAGCCGGATCGAAGAACAAGCTAAGCATTTTCGGTCCTTTAGCCTCACCAGTCGGCAGTAGGATTGTTGAGAGCAAGCTTTTAGAACAGTTTTTTAAAAGCACATTTTTAAGAGCACATTTTTAGAGCGGAAAATTCTGCTCAAAGCTTTGCCGCGTCATCGGTTGATCGATCATCAATCCCTCGCCGCCCAGCACCTCCAGCGGTTTACCCTCCACAGAAATCCAGACGGGTGCATTCGGATCGAGGGTTGTGGCTGTGTAGAGCACTTGTCCCAGTCTGCCGGTCATGGAGGCACTGCCGCCGCCGCCAGTAAATTCGGGCGACAAATCTACATGAATGCCGTCTGGCTTGATTTCGACCTGCCGCAGTTGGGTGCCCTGGGGCACGGTTGAGGTGAATTCTGATTCCGGGGTACCTTGCAGCATTGCTTCTAGCGCCGCTTTCACTAAGGCATCTGGCTGACCGGGAGCTGTGACTGCGACGGGTACTGGCACCAGTTCAAAGCGGTCGTCCAAACTTCTCAGCCAGTAGACCTGAACGGTTTGCTGGATCGGGGCTTGGCTGATGTCGGGAGATTGGGTTGGCTGCGGTGCGGTTGTGGGAAGTGGCTGCGGCTGTTGCTGAGCTTGGAAGGATCGCCAAGTCCACCAAGCGGTTCCGGCTGCGGTTGCCAGCACCACGGCGGCTAGTCCGGCAATTACGCCACGGGGAACCGAGCGGCGGGAGGTGGATTGGGGGGATGCTGGATCATGGTCTCGCATTGGCCTACTCCTATTCGCTGGATCGCTTTCTCACTTGACTGCTAGCACCGTCAGAGGTTTCAGTTTAGCCAGAAAATGGTGATTTGCATCAGCTAATTTGATTGAGTCAGTTGAGTCAAGTTCTGTTCTACAAATTCGGGTTGGACTTGCACAAAGGCTGCCAAGCTGAGCTGATCCGAATCGAGACTCCATTCTAGAATGCGAGCCGTGATGCCTTGCTCTGCCAAATTAGCGAGATCGAGCCGCTGACTGATGCCACCCACCAAAAACTGAATCAATTCAGGTGGTAAGGGGTTGCCATCGATGGTAACAGTTGGCTCTACGAGCTGGAGTTGCCGACCGGCAAGGATCTGAATTCCTGATTCAACAATAATCACAAGCTGCTGCTGGGACTGCTGCGACTGCAACACCGTCTGAAAGCGCACGCGGTTGCCGTCCAGAAACTCAACTTGAGGATCGACGAACTCATAGCGTTCTAGCTGTTGCGCCGGATCGCCCAGAAAATCCAGGCTGAGGCCCCGGAGTTGTTCACTGACTTGGGGCGACTGCAAGGCTTGATTTAGGTCAGTTTCCGTCAGCACCAGCCGTATTCCTGCGTTCAAGGGCCGTTCCAGTTCCAGCTCACCCTGCCGCAGTCTGCCTGGATCGACCTGGATCGCATCTGTTTCTATCTCCAGCACCGCAATCCGAATTCCTGCCTCTGGATAAACACCCCGCGCTGCCAGCCGCACTCGATCCACGTTCCCTTGAGCCAACTGATAGTTGGGCGTATTATCCACGCGAACAGCCAGCGTTTCCACAGCTTCCAACTGATCACGAATCGCATCTTCTGCCACCCGCTCCACCACAAACCCAAGCGGCGAAACAATTCCTAGCAATCCTGACAGGACAATCGTAAAAAATTCCATCAAATTTACGGTTCCGTTGATCAGACATGATTCATTAATAACTAACCACAAGCGGGGGAGGGAAGACAAATGGCAGGATTTAGCGAGCTACAGCGCTTGGGAAAAGCCTTGATGCTGCCGATTGCCGTGTTGCCAGCGGCGGGGTTGCTGTTGCGCTTGGGCGCACCCGATGTGTTAGATATTCCGGTCATGACGAAAGCGGGCGGGGCCGTGTTCGACAATTTGGCGGCCATTTTTGCAGCGGGGATTGCAGTTGGCTTTTCCAAAGATGCGGCAGGAGCAGCAGGGCTAGCAGGCTTGGTGGGTTACTATGTGATGACAACGGGGATGAAAGCCATCAACGCCGATATCAACATGGGCGTATTAGCCGGTATTATCACAGGCGTTACGGCTGGTTTACTCTACAACCGCTTTTATAGAATCAAACTGCCCGACTATCTGGGGTTCTTCGGCGGTAAACGGTTTGTGCCAATTATCACGGGCGGTGTCTGCTTTTTGCTAGCGGTACTGTTTGGCTTTATCTGGCCGCCAATCCAGGCGGTGATTGAGGCGATCGGCAACTGGATTGTTACCTCCGGTTCAATTGGCGCGTTTGTTTACGGCACGCTGAACCGACTGCTGATTCCGCTGGGGCTGCACCACATTCTCAACAGTCTGGTGTGGTTTGTGTTTGGCTCCTATCCCAAACCCGACGGCACAATTGCCACCGGCGACCTGAACCGTTTCTTTGCCGGCGATCCGACAGCGGGCACCTTCATGGCCGGGTTCTATCCAGTGATGATGTTTGGGCTACCGGCAGCTTGCATCGCGATGGCTCACATGGCTCGTCCCGAAAACCGGCGCGTTACCTCCGGCGTGATGCTGAGTATGGCGCTGACTTCTTTCCTGACCGGCATTACCGAACCGATCGAGTTTACGTTTATGTTTCTAGCTCCGGTCCTGTACGCGGTTCATGCGGTACTAACCGGAATTTCCTTAGCTTTACTCGACATCTTGGGCATCAAGCATGGGTTCACCTTCTCTGCCGGAGCAATTGACTTTGTCCTCAACCTGGGTCTGTCAACCCAAGGCTGGCTGATTCTGCCGATTGGATTAGTGTATTTTGCCATTTATTACTTTTTGTTCCGCTTTATGATTCGGGCCTTGAATTTGCAAACACCCGGACGCGAAGCCGGAACAGTTGTCGAAGCAGATTCGGCTACTTCATTGCAGGACGCTCCCATTCCAGGAATGGCTGCCTCCAACGATACAACTCAGTTGGCCCGTCGCTATCTGGCCGCCTTGGGTGGTCACGAAAATATCAAAACGATTGATTCCTGCATTACGCGACTGCGGCTGACTATGGTGAATCGCGATCTGGTTTCGGATGATGCCTTGAAGTCTCTGGGAGCCAAAGGCGTGATTCGGGCTGGGGCAGATGGCATGCAGGTTATCCTCGGTCCGCTAGCGGAGTCTGTAGCCGAAGAGATGAAAAACCTGCGCGATATGGCTCCAACTGTCGGGACATCGAACATGGGCACACCCATCACCAACCGGGCAGCCACCGGGGATACTATCGCCATTGTTGATAAGCCTGCTTCTGTAACCCAAACGGATCTGGCCCAAACGGATCCCGCTCAAACGGATCCCGCTCAAACTGGTGCTACCCAATTCGCCCACCGCTACATCGCGGCCCTAGGCGGACGAGATAACATTAAGAGCATCGATGCCAACGGTACCAAGCTGCGGGTCGTCTTAACCAATCGCGACCTCGTATCTGAATCCCAAATTATCGCCTTGGGTGCTGTGGGCATGGCCCGTCCTGGCTCCGAGGTAGTGCAGATTTTTCTGGAGCAGCAGGCAGACTCAATTGCAGCCGCAATGAAGAAAATCGTTGATTAATCTTGTTGATTAATCTTGTTGATTAACCTTGTTGATTAACCCTTAGATCACCTCTACTAGGAGCATAGTATGCGTCTGATTATTTGCGAATCCCCAGATGCCGTAGCAGACTGGGCAGCGCGGTATGTCAAACACCGCATCGAAGCGTTTGCTCCTACAAATGAGCGGCCTTTTGTGCTGGGTTTGCCCACGGGCGGAACGCCACTGCGCATGTACAAAAAGCTAGTTCAACTGCATCAGGCTAGTCAACTCAGCTTTCAACATGTAGTGACGTTCAATATGGATGAATACGTTGGCTTACCGAATGATCATGCAGAGAGCTATCATGCCTTCATGTATCGCAATTTGTTTGACCATATTGATATTCCCCGTCATCACATTCACATTCTCGATGGTAATGCTTCTGACGTAGACAAAGAGTGCGAAGAATACGAGGCAAAAATTCAAGCCTTTGGCGGCATCGAGCTGTTTATTGGCGGTGTGGGCGAAGATGGTCATATTGCCTTCAACGAGCCAGGTTCATCACTCCAATCCCGCACCCGCATCAAAACCCTCACCTACAGCACCCAGCTTGCCAACGCCCGCTTCTTTGACAACGATGTTACAAAAGTTCCGAAACATGCCCTCACCGTTGGGGTTGGCACTATCATGGACGCACGAGAAGTGATGATTCTGGCTCAGGGCTATAACAAAGCCATTGCTCTGAAACAGGCGATCGAAGGCAGTGTAAATCACATGTGGACAGTTTCAGCTCTCCAGCTCCATCCCCACAGTATTATCGTTTGTGATGAAGACGCGACGCTGGAGTTGAAGGTGAAGACCGTGAAGTATTTCAAAGAGTTGGAACACGATAGTCCCACCCTAGTTGATTAATTTTAATAGAGTCCATTTTCTATGTATGCCTTAACCAACTGCCATCTCTACACCAGCGAGCAAGCATTGACCGATCAAGCAGTGCTCATCGATTCTGAACGCATTGTTGATATTGTTCCCGCTAGTACGCTCGATTCGCTTCACACCACCATTCACCCGATCATCGATTTAGCAGGCTATTCCGTCGCTCCTGGATTTATCGATTTGCAGCTCAATGGCTGTGGTGGAGTAATGTTCAATGATGCTATCATCGCAGAAACGCTAGACATCATGCATCAAACCAATCTAAAAAGCGGTACAACCAGCTATCTACCAACTTTGATTACGGCTCCTGATGCCGACATGCTGAAGGCTTTAGAAGTAGTGCAAACCTATCGTCAGCATAGCCCTTACAATGTGCTGGGACTGCATCTGGAAGGCCCCTATTTGAATCCCAAACGCAAAGGCATCCACAACGAAGCCTATATCCGCCCGCCCGATCGCGCCATGCTGGAAACGATCGCTGCCGCTGGTTCAGACGTAGTTAAACTGATCACCTTGGCTCCAGAACAGGCTACGTCAGACGAGATTCGCTTACTAGCCGAGCAGGGCATTGTGGTTTCCGCCGGACATACGGACGCTACCTACGAGCAGGCAATGGCTGGCTTTGAGGCGGGTGTAGCGATGGTGACCCATTTGTTCAACGCCATGTCACCCTGGTTAGGCCGCAGTCCGGGTGTGGTAGGAGCCGCTTTCAGCCACCCTGAGGTCTTCGCAGGCATTATTGCCGACGGCTATCATGTCCACTTTGAATCGATTGCGCTGGCCCATCGCCTCAAGCAATCCAAACTGCTGCTGGTCACCGATGCCACACCACCGGTAGGCACCCAGATGGCATCATTTTGGATTGGTGGTCAAGAAGTCTTTTATAAAGACGGCACCTGTGTTTCCGCTGATGGCACGCTGGGAGGGTCTGCTCTGACGATGATCGAGGCTGTAGCCAACTGTGTGCAGCAGGTCGAGCTGCCCTTAGCTGAAGCGCTGCGAATGGCCTCTTTGTATCCAGCCCAAGCAATTGATGTAGACGATCACCTTGGCAGAATTGCCCCAGGCTATGTAGCTAATCTGACGATTTTTGACGATACGTTTCAGATCAAAGCTCTGGTCGATCGAGGTGAATATATTCAGTAGATTGCAAATCATGTTCATATCCCCCTACTCTACTACCAAAATCTAAAATCAATATCAATGATTATAGTCAGAAATTCAATCTAATCATAGATAAATTGTTCGCAAACGATCATCTCCTAGGTGCACTTACACTTTCTCATTAGGACTTGGTACTATATCTTCCACCGTTCGCAATTGAGGAATAGCATAACCACTCATCCTCACTAACAGTAACCCGATCGAGGTGAACACATACAGCAACGCCATGCCTGCACCAGGACTCGTCCTCAAAATGCTGCCAAAGATATTCGGGTTGCATGGCAGGTTCAAGGATGTAGTCAGCGAGTGGTCCAGCGATCAGGGTGACGATCGCACTCACGACTTGCAGCACCAACGAATTGGCTGCAAACACTCGTCCCTGAAGGTTAGGGGTAATCTGGGTCATCCAAATCGCTGTCTCGGAACTGCCCAGCAAAGGGAAGTTCAAGGAGGAACAGAATTGAGCCGGGAGCCAGATGAGCGGCGATCGTATCTCCCAATATCATCAAGTGTTTACGATTGAGGCGAGCGACAGTCACCAACCGACTGATACCCGTGGCGGCAGGACTTGGGCGTAATGCCAAATTTCTGCTTAAAGGCATCGCAGAAGTGGCTTTGTCTGGCATACCCAACGGCTCGTGCCACTTCTTGCACCGACAGTTCTCCAGTCTCAAGTAGAATGCGTCCCTGTTCCAGGCGATAATCCGACGAAAGCCCCGATGCAGCTTACTTTCGCTCATTCCGACCTGTCGGGCTAACTCCAAGATCGACGGCGGTTGATCCAACCTTCGCATCAAAATATCTTTGGCATCGTGAATGCGATCGACATCATCGCGGCAGAGCTTGATGGCAACAGGTGCTTCGGAGCGATCGATTATCTGTTCAAGCTGAAGGGCAATTAGTTCTAGCGATTTGCCTTCCAGATAGATCCGCCGCGTCAGTCCTCGATACCGGCAGTTCAACATTTGCATCAAAGCACGCTGCATTGCAGGCGTTGTGGTGTGCGGTTGAAAAAATCGCCCGTGTGTTTCCTCAAAAATTGAGCCTAAGGCTGGATCACGTAATTCCATCCAATCCGCCACAAATGACCGGAAAACCGAGGGTTCAACATGAATATCCACCTCCAGAACTCGTTCCTGCGCCCAGTGCATCCATTGGAACTTTTGATTTGTGAATCGTCGGATCAAATAATTTTGGCCTGCACTCACCGCATAGCCATTGTCGAATCTGTGGCTGGAGGACAGTTGAAAGACAAGCTCAAAATCTCCGACCTTAAAAGCACTGAAGTTTTTAATCAGCAAATCATCATGAAAGGTGTAATCGTGCAGTGTAAGAAAAATTCCATCCCGCAAATCGACATGCTGCCTATACCCACAACCAACGATCGCGGATACGTGGCTATGCACTCAAATTCTCCTAGAGGTTGGGCGTTATGGTCCGACTCTTGTCTAAGTTGCTCAAACTCTGCGCCTGAAATGATAATAGTCATGTGAATCTATAGTTTATCATCTCTGAGACAAACTTTTAATAGGAATTATTCTCACTGATGAAAGCGTAGTAAAGACCCTAGCTGATGTAAAGCCAAGGTCTGAAAGCATTGCACTAGATTGTTATCCATCCAATGAGCAACTTAATTTTGAAGCTTTTGAAGCTTTTGATTATCTGTGGAGTAGCCCATCTTGCCCCAACCCGACCTGCGCCCCTATCCACCTGTCCAGACCTGCTCAAATCTCGACGGGCCAGACACATTCTCCATTCCTATCACTACAGCATCAACGCCACATCTTTGGCAAAGTAGGTCAGAATTAAATCAGCTCCGGCTCGTTTCATACTTGTCAACGTTTCCAAAATCACCTTTTTCTCATCAATCCACCCCTGCGATGCAGCGGCCTTGATCATGGCGTATTCTCCACTAACGTTATAGGCAGCCACCGGCAGATGCGTATGCTGTTTCACCCGGCAAATGATATCCAGGTAAGCCAGCGCCGGTTTGACCATGACAATGTCTGCCCCCTCGGCAATATCCAGATCCACTTCTTTGATCGCTTCTCTAGCGTTCGCGGCATCCATCTGATAGGTTTTTTGTCGCCAAACTTGGGAGCTGAATCGAGGGCATCGCGGAACGGGCCGTAATAGGCAGAAGCATATTTGGCCGAATAGGCAAGAATTCCCACATTGATCCAACCTTCGGCATCCAAAGCCCGACGAATTGCCCCGACCCGACCATCCATCATGTCTGAAGGCGCAACAAAATCGGCTCCGGCTGCGGCCTGCGCTAACGCCTGTTTGACCAGTACTGCTACTGTCTCGTCGTTGAGAATTTTGCCATCCTGGACAATACCGTCGTGACCTTCGCTGCTGTAGGGGTCAAGGGCAACATCAGTGATCACTAAAATACTGGGAACCGCTTGTTTGATAGCTCGCACTGTTCGGGGAATCAGACCATCCGGATTGTAGCTCTCGGTGCCAGCGTTATCTTTTTGCTCATAGGGAATCAGGGGAAACAGGGCAATGGCACCAATTCCCAACTGATAGGCAGTTTGTACTTCCTCCAACAGTAAATCCAGCGTGTAGCGATAGCACCCTGGCATAGATGGCACTTCCTCGCGATGTCCTTCGCCTTCCATCACAAACAGGGGATAGATCAGATCCTCGATCCGCAGCGTGTTTTCCCGCACCATCCGACGCAGCGTTTCGGTTCGACGCAACCGCCGCGGCCGCTGCACCATTGAAGGCACTGAGGATTCGTGAGGGGCAGATTCAGCCTGGGAGGATTGTGACTCAAGGGTAGAAGATTCAGTCGGCGACATAGAATATAATGAGAATGATTATCATTCGCCTATAATACCGCATTTGCCGTGAAAAAGGATTCTCTTACTCAAAACAGTACGATGCCCTTGATACCAGTGCGCTTGACTCGAAATCAGCAGGCCGTACTAGATGGTTTGAACCAGCAGGCCCATCCTATTTCGGCTCAGGAGTTGTACAGTTTACTGCGGGAACGACAGGGGATCGGGCTAGCAACAGTGTATCGAGCACTGGAAATTTTAAGACTGCGAGGACTAGCCCAGAGCCGAGTCGGTGCCAGTGGAGAATCACTCTACAGCCCGGTAGATCATGACCAGCACTACTTAACCTGCCTGCACTGCGGTCAGTCGTTCCCTCTCGATCATTGCCCCGTTCAGGAATTAGCAGCGCAGTTGCAGCCCTCAATGTCATTCAAAATCTACTATCACACTCTGGAATTCTTTGGTTTGTGTGAACCTTGTAATCAACTAATTGAATAACGCGATGGCACACTGTTTGTGACGCTAAGTTTCTCAAAGAATCAGTCGGGCGATTGTGGTTTTTCCGCTGCCGGTGCGTCCGAGAATGCCTAAGACTTGTCCTGCAGGAAGGTGGAAGGAGATAGTTTGTAGCGTCCAGGGGAAGAAGTCCTTGGTCGTTTGAGGCTGGGCTTGGGACTGTGCCAATGATGGTTGTTTGGCCAAACGACGGGTGTGCAAAGAGCCATTGTCCTGCACAATTACCGTCAGTCGCCCGGTTTGCACAAGCGTCATGGCTGCCGTTTGTGCCATCCAGTCCATGACCCGAATGTAACTACTACTGTTGAATTCCCCTTGAGCGAGTGCATATGCAACCCCGATATCAGGTTGCCACAGCCCCAAACTACTCATGCGTCCATTGCGGCGTTGCGTTTGTTCACTTCGGTTTTGTTGCCCCACTCGACCGTAACTCTAGCTCGCAGGACTCCACCAGCAACAGCCTGACGCATCGAGATATTTCAACGCAAGATGCCCCTCCTGCGCCGCCAGCATCAACCAGTCCAGGTCGGTCTGACTAAATGGATTGAAATCCCTTTCTGGGGCCATACCGCACCGTTCTAAATTCCACCTGGTTGGCATAGGGATTGTAAAGTGTATAGGTTGCCTGTCCAGGAATTCGTCCAACATTACCCACCCCAATCACCTGCCGCGGTTTAACGAGTGTCGCTTGCGGTGGGGCTGTGTGATCTAAGGTTGTGACGCTAGATGTAATGCTACCCTGCTGGATTTCATACTGGAATGTCAATCCCGAACGACCGCAGAACAAATAATTGGCATCCATCCGCATCAGCCGATCCAGCATTTGAATCGGCGGTGTGTTGGGAGTCAATTCGTCGCTGACGCTAACTGTGCTGCCGTGAATTAGTAAGCAGTCGAGTTCAAAGAAACCGAAATCAAGCGATTGAATCCAGTTCACTGTAGAGCGAGGAATAGCGTCCCATAATGCTTTGACCTGCTCTGCACCATAGTACTCGATTAATTCAGTGGGTTCTCCGGTTCGTCCTGATCCATGCAGAATCAGCAACTGCTCTTCCCACCAGCCTCGGCAAACTTGTGGTTCGGGTTCATGGTCACGAGGCGATCTGATCCGCTGAATTACGTTTGCACTAGCAGGTGTCGCGGCAATTATATCACCCAAAATATACAGTTCTTCAACAGGTTGTCGCTGCCGTTTGATATCTGCTAACACAGCTTCATAGGCGGCCAAATTACCTTCAATCCCGCTCAAAATCGCCCAAATGACCATTATTTCTGTACTACAAACTTTGTAGGTTTAAATCACTGCAACTACTCTGCAAACGCCAACCAACCGCTAAACATAAATGCTGTGTAGAATCGAACTGCGTTCTTAAACCCGGTTTGCTGAAGTAATTCAAGCGTTCGCGATTCTGGAATACAGGGAAGATGTTGTTGCATTCGATTTACAAATTCTGTTAAGCGCTGTGGCTCCATCCCCGCTAACCTCGCTCGTGTCTGCCAGCCTTCAACCAGTAATTTGAACGCATCAGATTGCTTATCCCCTTGTAGGTCAACCAACAGAAACGGGCTGTCTGGTTTGAGCCGAGCGGCGATTGCCTGCAAGTAATTGAGCTTGGAGCCATCATCTGGTAAAAAGTGCATGACTAACAGGCTGGTTGCGGCATCGAACCGTTGCAGTGGCAGCTCATCCACCACGCCTTTGTGCAGGGTTACTCGTTCACCGATACCCAGTTGCTCAACCTTAGATCGAGCAACCGCTAACATATTTTCAGACGGATCAACCCCCGTGAATTGCCAATCAGACTGTATACTGCTCAAGGTTTCCAGTTCATTTCCACCTCCCGCACCGACAATCAGGATATGAGCCTGATTGGGTAAATGATGCTGAAACAAAGCAGCCACCATACTCAACAACGCATCGTATCCCGGAATGCTCTGACGAGCCGCCGTATCATACTCGGTAGCAGGTCGGGCAGAAGGAGAATCGAAGTCAAAAGGGTGATAGGTCATTTTATCGCTCACATTATCGCTCACAAATTACCGCTCACACACATGGGTTGGATCATCGGCGCGTTCAGCAAATTCTAATCCTCTAGCCAAACGCCATGCAAAAATGGATGGCAAACCCTTTTCAACAATTGCAGCGCAGGTTTTTTGATAGTCATACTCGACTTCCCGTAATGTTACCTGTTCGGTCTCTGCGTCGTAAAGGACATAGGTGGCATTGGTCCTACCGTGACGCGGCTCACCGACCGATCCGGCATTGACAATTCGCTTTAAGGGAGCTGAAAAGTTGCTAGTTTGCTGGTTTGGCCGTTGGCTCGATTGCCCCGAACTCACCCGCACCTGAAGTTGACCGGACTCCAGTTGGCGGACATAGGGAATATGGGTATGTCCACAAAACAATGTATCCGCACCTGTTGCTAAAACTCGCTCCATCGCTGTAAACGCATGCATATCCGGCAACATATACTCATGTTGACTGTGGGGGCTACCATGTACAAAGCAGAGATTACCATCGCGTAAGCTAAGCGGCAGTTGAGCCAAAAATGACCGTGTTTCTGGATGAATTTCTTGATTCGTCCATTCATGGGCTAACCGCCCCCGTTTTTCCGCCAACAGCGATGGATAACTACACTCACAGGCATTCAAACCTTCCACCACATCCTCATCCCAACAACCCTGACAAGTTGGAATATCGAGTGAGCGAATCATCTCCACCACCGCATTAGGATACGGACCATAGCCTACCAAATCCCCCAGGCAATAGATCTGCTCAACCTGGTGCCGATCAATATCCAACAGCACCTCGTTCAGGGCTTCGTAATTACCGTGAATACAAGATATAACCGCAATTTTCATCGAATTAATCTCGATTTGAATTTAAGTCCCGTTCAAATTTGAAACTCCCACCCCTCCACTCCTCTACCCATCCTCTAAAAACTCCCGCACCTGTTGCTGGTAGTAAGCAAGCGTTCGATCATCCAAACAGCAGTCTTTCAGAGTTTGGGCGATGGCTGTCTCGTCCAACTGTTCCCCTACGACTTCAACCCCGCTAAAGCGGTTGGGCCGGCCCTCTAACCAGCGCGGCAGGTCCAATTCGGTAGAAGTGGGTTCAGGATCTCCGGCAACAAAATCGAAATAGAGGGATCGGCCATCGGTTACCTCAAAAATTCCTTTTGCCCGCTGGACATGGCCATAGGCTCCGTTGATCAGTTCGTCCCAAACGGTGGTTAAACTGGCGAAATCTAGCACCTGTCCAGTGAGGAGAGAGCGCCAGAGCTGCGGAGGTTGCAATGGTACCCTCGTTTCGGTTCCGGTGACGATCACATCGGCCCAGTCATGCCATTCGGTTTGTCGAATGCCGGGGGGCAAGACGGCCACTCGGTGGCAATCAGCAAATTCAGTTGGCAAAACCAGAGAGCCTAAATCAATGTGAAAATCCAGTTCGATGTAAGTCTGGTATTTGGTAAAGTCTGCCAATTCGGGCAGCCAGCTTGACCAGACCACCAACTCAGGTACTTCAGCAGCTAGGTAGGTGGCATCAATCCGAACAGCGTCAGCTCCGAGATTGAGATAGGCGAATCGTTCAGCACCATCGAGCTGTTGCCGGATCCAGGTAGTTTTGCCCGCACCAGGTGGGCCTGCGACGAGGGTAAGAGGAAACGTTTGCATCGAGAGCTAGCAGTCTTTTAGTTCAGGGGTTTGATTCAGAATTTGGCTGCGTATAGATGTGAAGTCACGGTAAGCCTGCGAGTCTAGTCCGTCTGGGCGAAATGCGGCTAGGTTATGGCAATTTTGAAAGGCCAGCTTCACGTTAAAGTGACGCTCCACGGCACCTCGAATCGCATCGCCGCCCACCATGCGCAACAATTGGCCCCGTGCTTGTTCATCGGGTGGAGCGACGGCGTAATTGGCCCATTCTTGCCCTTCCTGCTCAAGGCAGCGAGCCAGCTTCTCAACAATAGTCCAGGCATAGGGCAACGATTGCCGAATTGTTTCTACAAAGACTGATTCATCAACTTGGCCAGCCGCCGCCTGTTGGACCAACACTTCACTGACATTCAGAGACATAGGGACTCCTGACGGGTTTTCAACATTGATACCGACCTATAATATAACTAAAATGATAATCATTCTCAGATTTCAGCTTTAATTCATGATTGATGCGTCTGCTTTGCCGGATACTATTGAGCTAGCGATTGTGGGAGCCGGCCCCCATGCTCTAACGTTAGTTGCCCACCTGCTGCAAAAGCGCCAAGCTCTGCAGGGTCGTTGTCTTGTATTCGATCCCAGCGGCACCTGGATGCGGCAATGGCATCACCAGTTTGCGGCCTTTGAGATTCCCCATTTGCGCTCGCCTGCCGTGCACCATCCAGATCCGGACTCCTTTGCCCTGCGCCGCTTTGCTGAATCGCGCCCTGCTGAACTGTTTCCTCCCTACGACCTACCAGGAACCCAGCTATTTCACGATTTTTGCCAGTCAGTAATTCAGCGGTGGCAGTTGCAGGATTGCGTCTATCCGGCTCAGGTTTTGCGAGTCGAGCCGCTGCGTCCGCGCTTCCGGTTGGAGTTGCATAGCGGCGAAACTATCGTAGCCCGACGGGTGGTGATCACGGGGGGCGGTGGTAAACCTCAATGGCCGGCTTGGGTCAGCCAGATTGCAACTCCATATCCAAGTGACCGTCTCCAGCATTCGCACCAGATCGACCTGAGAAGGATGAACCTGAGGGGCGAAACAATTCTGATTGTTGGCGGTGGGTTGACTAGTGGGCATTTGGCGTTAGGAGCAATCGCTCGTGGGGCCAACGTCATTCTAATGGCTCGGCGTTGCCTCTATGAAAAGCTGTTTGATGCCGATCCGGGTTGGCTGGGACCGAAATACCTGAAGCACTTTTGGGACGAGCCGAGTTGGGCAACCCGCTTCCAGATGATTCAGCAGGCCCGCAACGGTGGCTCCATGACGCCGGCCATCATGACTCAACTGCGGCGTGCCCACCATGACGGCAAACTGACGTTCTATGAGCAGTGCCAAGTGACGGAAGCCGCTTGGTTAAGCGATGGTTGGCAGATTACTTGCGCTCGTTCTCTGTCTGCGAATGCGCAAACTGTGGAACATTATCATCCTACCATACATCCTACCATACACGAGTACATTCATTTCCAGCGCATCGAACGTATTGATCAGATCTGGCTCGCCACCGGCACCAGGCTGGATGTGACGCAAGACCTACTCCTGAGTCAATTGTTGGAACAATCTCCCATCGATGTGGTGAATGGATTGCCAGTATTGGATGAGCATTTGCGCTGGCGGCCCCGTGAACTGGCCGGTGAGCTGTTTATTATGGGTGGGTTGGCAGCGCTTCAGGTAGGCCCGACGGCTCGCAACCTATCGGGGGCTAGAATGGCGAGCGAGCGGATTGTCCCAGCCATCACTAAGCCGACCCTAGCCATGACATTTCGCTAAAGCGCATTCATATCACTGATTATTCTTGTCTCCATTCATCGCTTCATCAATCCAGCGTTTAATCGTCGGAACAACTTCGTGAATCGAGATTTCTGCAGTCTCGCGGCTAGCGCGTTTCACCACTTCCACCTTGCCCTGCTGAATCGAGCGTCCGGTGACGATCCGGTAGGGAATGCCGACCAGATCCGCATCTTTGAATTTGACGCCAGCTCGTTCGTCGCGGTCGTCTAACAAGGCTTCGACGCCGGCTTTGGTGAGTTCGCTGTAGATCACTTCAGCTGCCGACACCTGATCGTTATCGTTCATGTTAGGAATCGTCACGATCACCTGATAGGGGGCAATCGCTACCGGCCAGATAATCCCATCCTTGTCGTAGGATTGTTCTACTGCTGCCTGAGCCAAGCGCGACACGCCAATGCCATAGCAGCCCATCACCAGCGGCATTTCCTCGCCCTGTTCGTTGGTGTAGGTGGCCCCCATTGCTTTGGAATACTTGGTGCCGAGCTGGAAAATATGGCCGATTTCGATGCCGCGAGCGCTCTGCAAGGTTTGCTTCGGGTCATGCACCGCCCGCTCGCCCACCATTGCTTTGCGCACATCCACAATTAGCTTAGGTAACTCATACTGTTTACCCCAGTTGGCTCCGGCAACGTGATAACCCGACTCGTTCGAACCAGTCACGAAGTTCTTCAGTTCCACCGCCGTTTTATCCACCATCCGCAAGAACTTGGGCGCTAGATTTTTGGTTTTCTGGATATAGCTATCGGCCAGATCGGGAGCAATGTAGCCCAGCGGTAACGGTTTAGCCGCCCACTGCTGCTGATCCTCTTCACTTGGGACCTTCAGCCCAATCACGGCGCTGCCACCATACTCAGAGGCCAATTTGCTCAACTCGTTTTGCAGCTTCACCTCATTCACATCCTGATCGCCCCGAATGCTGACCAACACCAATACATTCATGCTGTTGTCGTAGGTGACTTGATACAGCACGTTCTTCAGAATCAGCGCCGGCGAGCATTGCAGCAGCTCAGACAAACTGGCAATGGTAGGAGTATTGGGCGTATCCAGCTTTTCAAATTTTTTGTAGGGAGACGAGGCGGCATCGGCGGGAAGGGAAATCGCCTTTTCCACGTTGGCGGCGTATTGGCCATCTTCGGTGTAGAGCACTTCGTCTTCGCCGGCATCAGCCAGCACCATGAACTCTTGGGAACCAGACCCCCCAATCGCGCCTGAATCCGCATCTACCGCCCGAAACTTCAGTCCGCAGCGCCGCAGGATATTGTGATAGGCGTCGTGCATTTTGCGGTAGGACTCCTTCATTCCGGCTTCATCGGCATCAAACGAGTAGGCGTCTTTCATGATGAACTCGCGGCCGCGCATCAGGCCAAACCGGGGCCGAATCTCATCCCGAAACTTGGTTTGAATCTGATACAAATTCAGCGGTAACTGCCGGTAAGAGCGGATCATGTCGCGGGCAATCGCGGTGATCACTTCCTCGTGGGTCGGACCTAAACCCAGCTCCCGTCCCTGCCGGTCGGTGAGGGCAAACATAATCCCTTCGGCTTTGGTGTAGGTCTCCCAGCGGCCTGATTCTTTCCACAGTTCCGAGGGCTGAAGTTGGTTCAGTAAACATTCCTGCGCCCCAGCCGCATTCATTTCCTCCCGCACAATTTGGGAAACCTTCTGCAACACCCGCCACAGCAACGGCAAATAGGAAAAAACACCACTGCCAATGCGGCGCATATAGCCGGCTCGCAGCAATAGCTTATGGCTAGGAATTTCTGCCTCTGCTGGATCTTCTCGCAGCGTCACAAACAGCATTTGAGACAGGCGCATGGTTTCGGTTCCTTATCAACTGGAGGTTCGATATTCCAGTCTAGAACATTGTGTTCGGTTGCAAGCCATCAACCTATACATCGGCGGATTTTCACCTTGCCTGCTGAGGGCAAATTGTCTCACCGCAGCAACTTTTCAATTGAAATCGCCAGATCTGGAAAAGCCACAGGTCGAATCTCGCCTTGGGTGAATTCTTGCCGAAATTGATAGTCACCGTTCATCGGCTCTCGAAATACAATCAGCTTGTTCTCGGTTAGATCCACCACCCAGTATTCTAGAATTCCTGCCTCGGCGTAAATTTTGGTTTTGATCTCTAAGTCTTTGCTGAGGCTGGTGTGGGAATATTCAATCACCCAAAAGATATTTTCTGGATAGGGATGGTGCTGGTCGTATTCATCATCCAAGCGCTGCACAACGGCAATATCTGGCTCTAGCTCGGAGCAATTTGGTAGCGTAATCGGTGCCGCAGGGCGAACTTGAGCGCGATCGCCCAATAGTTGACTCAAATACTCTCCGGTTTTAATTCGTTTGTTGGCGTGGGGTTCTCCTTCGGGCGACATTTCAATGATTTCTCCTCGCAATAGCTCCACATGGCGATTCTCTAGAATACCCGCCGCAATCATCTGGTGGTATTCGTCCAACGTCCATTTGGCAGTTGTGAGGCTCATAGCACTATCTTTCACGGGAGTAATGACGACTCGGTTAATCCCAAGTTTTTGCCGAGTAGTTTGATTCTAAAAAATCGGCAATTTCAAGCAACGTTCACGTCAAAAAACGTCAGAGAAAAGCCCCAAATTATTGACAAATCACCCAGTACGGTTGTTTTGACTGGGTATTTCCTCTACGCTGAGCGTTGCTGGTACCCAAATCAGCCGATCAGCTTAAGGTGACGGCACTGGTTATGAGTGTTGGGCGCACCCATAGCCAACTACCCTAACTCTCTGTTACAGGCAGAGGGCTAGGCTGTGTCGATTGTGGCACATCCTCGCTAATACCGAGCAGTGGTTAGGTCAAACTAACTGCTGCAAAGGCTGAATATATTGTTGAATTTGCGCTGCTTGATAATCTGCGTCTTCATAACTCCTGTTGAACGAGCTGCAAAAATTCCTTGAGCGCTTTTCCATAAGCAGGATCTTCCTTAACTATGCCTCGTCTCAGCGAAGATCGCAGATTCTTTCCCCGTCTGTAATGACTCAAAGCTATACCCACAATTAGCACAAACTTTTTGACGATCGTGGCTTTGCTGCGTGATGATGGGGATTAGTGCAATTTATTGGCATGTGCCGGTTTCAGCATTGAGCTGGCGGCATCCTGTTTATTCCCTCGCAGTTGGAGCAAAAGACAAGCTATGAGCTTTACCGTGCTCATTTTATTGATTCTGGGACTGGTGTTACTGGTTCTGGGTGCAGAGGCGTTGGTCCGAGGCGCGTCCAGATTAGCCACAATTGCTGGCATTTCGCCGCTGGTGATCGGACTGACGATTGTGGCCTACGGTACCAGTTCACCTGAAATGGCAGTGAGCACAATAACGAGCCTGTCGGGTCAGGCTGATATTGCCTTAGGAAACGTAGTGGGCAGCAATATCTTTAATGTGCTGTTTATTTTGGGCGTATCCGCATTAGTTGCTCCGCTGATTGTGGCCCAGCAGTTGATTCGTTTAGATGTGCCAATCATGATTGGTGTGTCGGTGCTGGCCCTAGTGTTTGGTGTAGATGGCAGGATCAGCCGCGTAGATGGGGTAATTTTATTTATTCTGGGCGTCCTCTACACGGTTTTCTTGATTTACCAAAGCCGCAAAGAGTCAAACCAAGCAGTACGAGACGAGTACGAGCAAGAGTATGGCCGAGTGGCAGAACGCTCGCCTTTACAGTGGCTGATCAATATTGGCTATATCGTTGGCGGCTTAGTCCTGCTGGTAATCGGTTCGCGTTGGCTAGTGGATGGTTCGATTACCATTGCTCGTGCCTTGGGAGTCAGCGATCTGGTGATTGGCTTGACGATTGTGGCAGCTGGGACTTCTCTGCCCGAACTGGCAACATCGGTCGTGGCTAGCCTCAAGGGAGAGCGGGATATTGCCGTGGGCAATGTGGTCGGCAGCAATATTTTCAATATTCTGGCCGTGCTGGGACTCTCTGCAGTGGTCGCCCCGGATGGCGTTAATGTCTCTACCGCTGCGCTCGGATTTGATATGCCCGTGATGATTGCGGTTGCCATCGCCTGTCTGCCTGTGTTTGCCAGCGGTAATTTGATTGCCCGTTGGGAAGGCTTTGTGTTCGTGGGATACTACATCGCCTACACGATCTATCTCATCCTCGACTCAACCAATCACGACAGCCTGCCGCTGTACAGTTCTGTGATGCTGTGGTTCGTGATGCCGCTAACGGTACTGACCTTAGCCATCGTTGCCAGCCGGACGTTTCGCTTCCAGAAGAAATTGCGGGGTTAGCTATCAGATCTATCAGATTGTGAAGCCTCTTTCTGCGTTGCTTCTGCCTCTGCTTCAGTTATTTCCTCGACTACCTCGTCATCGAACTCGTCATCGAACTCGTCATCGAACTCGTCGGCCATTGCCTCTACCCATTGTTGAATCACATCGGTGGCTCGGAAGGTAAAGTTGCCGCGCCAGTGCTCGAAGGCTTCGACCTGTCGCATTTGCAGCGCCATTGGTAAGCCGAGCCGATCAATTTTGTCGGGGTGAATGATTAGCTCTTCGATTTCGGGGTGGGGCTGGTTCATGTGCTGATCGAGATAGGCTTGCAGTGCCTTTTCCTTGCCTTCTGGGTCATCGGCATGTTCGGCTTCAATTTGCTCGAACTGCTGCTCCATTTGGTGCGCCAAACAGGGAACATTTTCCCGATTAAAGAACGGATCCAGCGAGGGATGAATTTCGCGATTCGGCATGTCTTCCAGGGAAAATAACCGATTCACAATCCGCATATGGGTTGGCGTGGCTGCATAGCGATTGATGCGTTTGTCAAAAAAGTCGATGGCATGGGTGGCTCGCTCAAACGAGCGTAGATCTAGCAGCATTTGCTCCTCACCACGAAAGGTGAAGTAGCCTAGAATCAAGGGCTTATCGGCAGCGGTGAGAGCGCCATACGAACGGGTGAATCTCAGCTTTTTGGCTTCGGCTTCATAGAGCCAATTCCAGCGGTCCCGCTCTGGTTCGTATTCAATGCACTTGAGCTTTTGCAGCGCACTCAAGACAGTTTTCTTTTTGTTCTTGAATACCTGATAGTAAATCCGCACCGGCTGATAGGGTTCGCCGGTTTTGACATTGACGAGTTGTTTTTGAGGCTGATTTTGAGTCGTCATGGCAGATTCGGACACGATTCAACACAGAATTTTCTCTATATCCTAAAGGGTTTCCTTCAGAAAACAGCCAAACTGCTTCAAGAATCACATGGTCAAAAATCAGAGCTAAACTGGGAAAGCGGTTTATGCAAGGGTTTCAAGTATTTTTCGCCCATGAGTGTTTCGCCCATAATTGTTGCCACGTTCTACAAATTTGTTCGTCTACCCGACTGTGCCGAGATACAGCCTACGCTGCTCCAACATTGCACCGAACAGAATATTCGCGGCACGATTTTGCTAGCAGCAGAAGGTATTAATGGCACGATTGCGGGGACTCGTGAAGCGGTTGACCAAGTGCTGGCCTATCTGCGCTCCGATGCCCGACTGGCCGATTTAGAAGCCAAAGAATCCTTTGCCCCCACTATGCCCTTTGAGCGGTTGAAGATCCGCCTGAAGCGAGAAATCGTCACCCTGGGTGTGCCGGTTGACCCCAACGAACAGGTAGGAACTTATGTTGAACCACAGGACTGGAATGCACTCATCTCCGATCCAGATGTGATTGTGATCGATACACGCAACCAGTACGAAGTGGAGATTGGCAGCTTCAAGGGAGCGCAGAATCCAGGTACCCGCTCCTTTCGGGAATTTCCAGACTATGTGCGACAAACCCTCGATCCAACGAAGCATCAGAAAGTGGCGATGTTCTGTACCGGCGGCATTCGTTGCGAAAAGGCTTCGGCCTATCTGCTGGCGCAGGGATTTCAACAGGTCTATCACCTAAAAGGCGGCATTCTTAAGTACCTAGAAGCAGTGCCTACAGCGGAGAGCTTATGGCAGGGCGAGTGCTTTGTATTTGATCAGCGGGTTGCGGTCCAGCATGGATTAGAACCAGGCAACCACGAGATGTGCGTGAGCTGTGGGCATCCTATTGCTGAGGCTGACAAGGCATCCCCCTACTACGAGGAGGGTATTTCCTGTCCCTACTGTTTCGAGGATCTGACGCCCGAAAAGCGTCGCCGTCAAACCGCTCGACAGCAAAATCGGGGACGCTATCCTCTGTAGATAGAATTGAAGAAGTGCGCCATATTCAACCCACAGGAGGCTGGGATGCCAGTTGAGAACAAGAAAAAAGATGGTAAACCGCCTCAGCCGCGTAACTTTGGCAGCAGTTTGTTGTCGCTATTGGTAACGCTATTTTTGATCAATTATGTGGTGCTGCCAGCCTTGGGACCGGGCCGCACTCGCGTCTCCTACAGCGAATTCCTCAAGCAAGTTCGAGCAGGCAACGTAGAAGAAGCGCTGCTAGGAGAAACCGAAATCCGCTACATCCTGAAGGAAGGTACAGAAGGGGCCGAGGCCACACCAGCCCAACCCACTTCCCCATCTCCCTCACCTCCCCCATCTTCCCCATCTCCCTCACCTCCCCCACCCGCTACTCCCGAAGCACCTAACTTCCGAGACCAACAGCAGCCGGTTTACTCAACGGTGCCGATTGCTGACAACACCCGCAATTTAGTTGAATTGCTAGAAGAGAATAACGTGGAGTTTCGGGCCGCACCCCAGGGAGGCTTTCTGAGTACGCTACTGGGTTGGGTGCTACCACCGCTGATTTTTGTCGGAATTTGGGCCTGGTTTCTGCAACGAGCGCAGGGTGGTTCGGCAGCACTGACCGTGGGTAGAAGTAAGGCGCGCATCTATGCCGAAGGCAACACAGGCGTGACGTTTGATGATGTGGCTGGGGAAGATGAAGCCAAAGCCGAACTCGAAGAAATCGTCGAATTTCTTAAACAGCCAGATAAATACACCCGGATCGGTGCGGTAATTCCTAAGGGCGTGCTGCTGGTGGGTCCGCCTGGAACGGGCAAAACCTTGCTGGCAAAGGCAATTGCCGGAGAGGCGGGAGTTCCCTTTTTCAGCATTTCTGGCTCCGAGTTTATCGAGCTGTTTGTGGGGGTGGGCGCGGCGCGGGTGCGCGATCTGTTCCAGCAGGCGAAACAAAAAGCGCCCTGCATCGTATTTATCGACGAATTGGATGCGCTCGGTAAGGCCAGAAGCAGCAATAGTGCCTTGGGCAGCAACGACGAACAAGAGCAGACACTGAACCAGTTGCTCACCGAAATGGACGGGTTTGAAGGCAATACCGGCGTGATCATCATTGCCGCCACCAACCGTCCCGAAGTGCTCGATCCAGCCCTGCGGCGTCCGGGTCGATTTGATCGCCTCGTCACAGTCGATCGTCCAGATAAGCTAGGCCGCGAAGCCATTCTGCGCGTTCATGCCAAAAAGGTGCAGTTGGACAGCGATGTGGATTTGGGTGCGATTGCCACACGCACGCCCGGATTTTCTGGTGCCGATCTGGCAAACCTGATTAACGAAGCCGCTCTGTTGGCTGCTCGTAAGAACCAGACTCTGGTGAGAATGGCTGACCTGAATGAGGCGATCGAACGAGTAATTGCCGGACTAGAGCGCAAGTCTCGTGTCCTCAATCCCTTGGAGCGCAAAATTGTCTCCTACCACGAAGTCGGCCATGCAATTGTCGGTTTCCTGATGCCTGGATCCAACCGAGTCGAGAAAATCTCGATTGTGCCACGCGGAGTGGGTGCCCTGGGCTATACGCTGCAACTGCCCGAAGAAGACCGCTTTTTGATGGCGGAGGATGAGATTCGCGGACGGATTGCTACGCTGCTGGGCGGACGTTCTTCCGAGGAAGTGGTGTTTGGCAAGGTTTCGACTGGAGCCAGCGATGATATCCAGAAAGCCACTGATCTGGCGGAACGGATGGTGACAATTTACGGTATGAATAGCAAACTTGGCCCGGTGGCCTTTGAGCGGATTCAGCAGCAGTTCCTCAATCCCAACAGTGCCCGTCGCGCCATTAGCCCCGAAGTCACTGCCCTAATTGATCAAGAAGTGCAGCGGATTATTGACGCCGCCCATCAGGTAGCTCAAGAGATTTTGCGGCTGAATCGGGATCTGTTAGAGGAAATTGCCGAAACCCTATTGCAAAACGAAGTCCTAGAAGGCGAAGTCCTGCAACAGTATTTGAAACGCGCTAAAGCCCCGACTGGGTTGACTGACTGGTTACAAACCGGCGAATGGCAGCCGCTGGCCGATGAGTTGGGAAATTCGTGAAAACGAGCATGAGCTGGGGAGATTCTGTGGTGTAAGCGTCTCGTTGACGGTGATTTTGCTGATTTCGGGTTGACAGCACCCCCGATTCAAACTTAGCCTGAACAAATCAGGACTGGTTGAAACCATAGTAGGTGCTTCTACACGCATGTCCCCCAATCTCCAACCCCCGGACCAGACCTCTCCTCGCGAAGCGTTTGTTGAAAGCCAAGCGGCTGAACAATTTGGCACTCCGCTGTTTGCATCGCTTGAGATGGATGAAACAATTGCCTCTTTGCCTCCAATCCAAGCAGCAACGGGGGCTGAGTCGTTTTTTAGAATGCCGCCCATCACCCATGCGGCTCCGCTGCTGCCCTTGCGGGAGCGGGATGTACAGGCCCTAGTCGAGCTATTTCACCAGGAGGAAATTGCGGCTATTGAGGCAGATATTTTGCGAAACCTACTCTGGCGTCATCCTGAACCTCATTGGGATGATTTTGAGTCGGATTTACTGCGGGACTCACTTTAGCGGCCAGAGCAGATAGCAAAACGGGGACGAATCAACTCCATCCCCGTACTATCTATATTCAATGATTAGTCTGGATTGATATCAGGGTGATTACGGATACGTTCCACCTCCGGACAATCTTCAGAAACGAGGGGTTCAGTATCACCGCGTGGCACAGTCGCCAGTTTTTGCATCACCGAACCGATACTCTCTAGACGAATCATCTCCTCCCAAGAGCAGATCTCATCTTCTTCTTCGGTTTCATAGCGGACTGTCACTAAATCGCCTTCAATATCTAAGATACGGGCACGCTCAATCCAACGTTGTTGATCCCGCAAAAAGATCCAAACCTCGCGACCATCACAACAGAGTTGATAGATCTTGCGGTGTAGCATGTATGGCGTCTCCTGAGCAAACTGTTTTCAAACAAGGACGTTGAGATTTCTACTCACCTGATACGAGTAGTCGCCTCGGCAGTCAAACCATAAAACTGGACAAAATTCTTTGCCCGCCTATCACAGGTATTTGAGTCATAAAATCTGTGAAAAAGTCTTGTTTCATGGCTCCAGTCTAGCAAGAGGCATAGTGCCGACAGAAGCTGGAGAAGGAATTAGGCAGGCCGGATAAAGAGGGGAAAAACCTTGAGCGTCTTCGGAAATGCCGGGAAGCCGTTAAGTTCATCATCAGAGTTAGCTAGGGTAAATAGAACAAATCGCCCATCAAACTGCATAAGCGGTGAGTGACGCTAGCAACCTTCAATGGACCCCAGATACAGCAGATCTGGAAGCCGGGAAATGGGCACGATCTGAAAGAGATGAGACAAGTCGTTCGACACAAAAACGATACAAAAGTTCACAAGAGAGTTCACCGGTCCGAGCGAGTGAGGAGTAGAGTTGGCCTTCCTTCAAGTTTAGTAAGATTATCCCACTGATGCTGCAGAAGGCACTAAAATTTACCTACCATTCTAACGAGATTAGAGAAAATTTGGGGATTGTCCCAGGTCTACAGCCGCTTTACGGTGCTTAACTTCACAGATCTTAGTAAAATGGCTGCAAACCTCACTAGCTCAATGGCTGATTGGCCTGATTGGCCTGATTAACTTCTGATTGACTATTTATGTTGTTGCATTTAAGTACCTGGCCTGAAGTCGAAGCCTACTTGAACCGCTCTTCGGGTTTAATTCTTCCCATCGGCTCCACCGAGCAACATGGGCCGACCGGCTTGATTGGCACCGACGCGATCTGCGCTGAGGCGGTTGCTCGTGGCGTCGGGGAGGCAACTCAGGCTTTAGTAGCCCCGACAATCAATGTGGGCATGGCTCTACACCACACTGCCTTTCCGGGCAGTATTAGTCTGCGCCCCAGTACGCTGATGTTGGTGATCCGTGACTACCTCACTAGTTTGGCAAGGGCTGGATTTACCAAGTTTTTCTTTATCAATGGGCATGGCGGCAACATCGCAACTCTCAAAGCCGCCTTTTCCGAGACCTATGCTGTATTGGCCGACCTGAATCTACCCAATAGCGACCGGGTGCAGTGTCGTCTAGCCAACTGGTTTATGTGCAGTTCGGTTTATCAGTTGGCAAAGAAACTATACGGCAATCAGGAAGGGTCTCATGCCACGCCCAGCGAAGTTGCCCTGACCCAATATGTTTATCCTGAAGCGATTAAACAGGCGGAGTTGTCACCAGAGGTGGCCTCGGGCCATCCGATTTACGGTGCGGCTGACTTTCGCCGGCGCTATCCCGATGGACGTATGGGGTCTAATCCAGCTCTAGCCACGCCTGAGCATGGCAAACAGTTCTATGAGCGAGCCGTGAAGGACTTGAGCAGCAGTTATTTAGAGTTCTTGGCGCAGGATTAGGGTAGACAACTAAGCGAGCCATTGTTCATCAGTAGCGGGGGTTGGTAGTGGGCAGCCCACACTCGGTCTGTTGATAGAGCTGAACAACCAAAGGAGTAAAAAATCGAAGAGGGAAGAGACCAATACTGTCCTTCCCTCCGTGATCATCAGCTTGCTGATCTGTTTGCTTGAGTTTTTGTCTCAGTGCCTTGAGCTGTTTCTGTTTTTGACGCTGTCGGGCACTGCCGCCTCGGCCTTTATTGTTTCGCCCTTCTCGACGTGGCGATTCCCATCGTTTCAAGCGCTGGCTCATAAGTTTATCTGCCTTCGTTTATTTGCCTTCACTGCATTTAGATCGTAACTAGGAATTCCTTCAGCCAAACGGCTAAGCATTCCGTAATTTCCCTACTAAAAAAGTACGTCAAAAAATATGGCTGTCAGCCGTTGAAAATATTCTGAAAGGCAATGGGCAGAGTCGGACTCGAACCGACATGACCGAAGTCGCCACATTTTGAGTGTGGTGCGTCTACCAATTTCGCCATCCGCCCTGGATGTCAACTTTCCCATTATAGCTCATTGAGCGTTTTTGTAGCAGCGATTGATAGTCCTGACTGCTAGACCAGCGATCGATTTCTCGCGCTCGTAGGACCGGAACCGGGTGGGTCAGTCGGGCAGTTTGCATTTGTTTCAGCATTTTGCCCAACTCATCCAGGTTGGCATCGTCGTAGGAGCGGGCCTGGGCTAAGAAGGCGTCCAGATTGAGCTGGGAGGCCAGAGCCGGTGAGCCGCCGGTGAGCTTCATCAGCACCGAGGCCACGACTCGCGGGTCCTGTGTCACCAACAGCGCGGCTCGGTCACAGCTAAACTCAGCGCACCGCACCCATTCCATAATCTGGTTTTGCAAGCTCTGCACCAGCACAGCCCCCCAAGGCGACAACTGGCCAGCAGTGAGAATCACCAGATTGGCCAACGTCAGGTAAACGCTGTGCTCGCATTTCAGATGCCCCAACTCATGGGCAATCACAGCCTGAATCTCGGCAGGCGTCAGCAGCTCAACCAGGGAGGTATGCAGTACAATAAACGGCTGTTTGCCCCGCACCGCAAAGGTATAGGCATTCGGAGACGGGTTTTGGCGCACATAGAGCTGGGGCGGCTCCAGATCGAGGATCTGGCAGGCTTCTAGCAAAAGCTGATGCAGATGGGGCAACTGTTGCTCGCTGACCAGAATGCCAGACGCGATATTTTCCAGATAGAAAAACTGTTCGGCCACAGAGCCAAGCAATGACCGCACCAGCAAATCTAGACCACCAAGCTGTTTCAACATCTGGGTTGCTTGCAGATCGAGCGGATGCCGGAAATCATCGGATTTAAGACCAACCAACAGTGTTTTTGCCATAGGTTCTACGCTCGTATGCCCGCTGATGCGATGCACTAAAAATCGGATCTAGACTTGCTGACGATGGCTTAGGACATTGAACTAACTGGCAGACACTTTGTTGGCAGCTAGCTGCTTCTCAGGCAGGGCCGTGTGCTGAGCCACAATCTGCCGGAACTGCTCGCCTTCAATCGTTTCCTGATCCAACAGGATCTCAACGATTTGGTCCAGCAATTCCCGGTGTTCACGCACAATCCGGCGGGCTTCGGAGTAGCAGTGCACCGCAATTTGTCGCACTTGCTGGTCAATCTTGGTTGCCACTTCCTCCGAATATTCGGCGCGAGACATCCAATCTCGCCCTAAAAAGACCTCCGTATTGCCGCTTTCCAGGGCGAACGGTCCCAGATCCGACATGCCGTATCGCGTCACCATTTCCCGCGCCAAGTTGGCCACTACCTGGATGTCATTGCTGGCTCCAACGGTAATTTCGGCGTCGCCAAATACTTCTTGCTCGGCAGCCCGCCCGCCTAGGGCAATCGTGATTCGATCCAGCAGCCAAGCCCGCGTGTACAGACCGCTGTCGATCATTTCTTCGTTGAACGTTTGCTGGGCAAAGCCGCCAATCCCGCCGGAGCGAGGAATGATCGTCACTTTGTTGAGCGGATCTGAGTTTTTCAGCAGCGTCATCAGCAGCGCATGACCCGCTTCGTGGTAGGCAATCAGCCGTTTTTTCTTGCTGTCTAGCAAGGGAGCCAAGGTCATACCAGTCGTGACACGGTCGATCGCATCGTCGATTTCCAGCATGGTGATGGCGTCTTTGCGACGACGAGCTGTCAGAATTGCCGCTTCGTTCAGCATATTCGCCAGTTCGGCACCGGAAAAACCAGGCGTGCGGCGAGCAATCGCTTCTAGCGACACTTCGGGGTCCATCTTCTTGTTGCGAGCGTGAACCTCTAAAATGCCCAACCGACCTTTGTAGCCCGGTAAATCTACCGTAACTTGACGGTCAAAGCGGCCCGGTCGCAGCAGCGCTGAGTCCAACACATCCGGCCGGTTCGTCGCTGCAATGATGATGATGCCCGTGTTCCCCTCAAACCCGTCCATCTCGGTCAGCAACTGGTTCAGCGTCTGCTCTCGCTCATCGTTGCCTCCACCAATCCCAGCTCCTCGCTGCCGCCCCACCGCGTCAATCTCATCGATGAAGATGATGCAGGGCGCA
>KL662191.1:2710402-2739912 GCA_000733415.1 [Leptolyngbya] sp. JSC-1 | reverse complement strand
CATTCTCCTTCGCCTTCTTGAACAAGTCCCGCACCCGCGAGGCTCCTACTCCCACGAACATCTCGACAAACTCGGAGCCAGAGATGCTGAAGAAGGGCACACCCGCTTCGCCAGCAATGGCTTTAGCCAGCAGGGTTTTGCCAGTACCAGGAGGACCGACCAGGAGGACGCCTTTGGGGATTTTGGCTCCCACGGCGGTGAAGCGTTCGGGCTTCTTCAGGAAGGAGACAACTTCTTGCAGTTCTTCTTTGGCTTCTTCGATACCCGCCACATCGTCAAATAGCACACCAGTCTTGGCTTCCATCTGGAATCTGGCGCGCGATTTGCCAAAGTTCATTGCCTGCCCAGAGGCATTAGTGGTGCGACGAATCACCGTCAACAGCACCATGATCAAGACAAAGACAAGCAGCCCATGCATGATCAGCCAAGCGACAGCACTGCTGTCAGGAGATCGCTGCACTTCCAGATCGACATTATTCTTGCGGGCCGCCTCGATCAGTTCCGGGTTGCGATCGCCGGCAAACAGCGTCACTTCCTGAGTGGCATTCTGCTGCGATTCGCCCTTGAGTTGTACCTGGGCCACACCACGGGCTGGATCCAGCTCAATCCGATTGACCTGACCGGCGTCAATTTTTTTCAGCAGCTCACTGTAGGTCAACGCTTCCCGTTCGGCAGTTTGAGACTGGGCTAAACCGGGCAGGCTGCCAAAGGTGCCTTGTAAAACCAGCCACATGGCAGTGACCGTACCCGTAACCAGCGTTCCGGCTCTGCGAGGTTTCTTACCATGACGAGAAAGTTGCCTGACGGATGTGTTGTGATCAGCCTGCTTCATAGATCTATAGTGTCCTTGCCATCTCCTGCAATTCTGTCCCAGCCGCTCTAGCGGATCGCTCAGCGGTTCATAGAAACGATTCACCGAATCTGATTGCTGGGAATTCGGTTACAGCCCTAGAATCTAGTGTAACTCCACCCCATCCTAACTATTGCAATCAACAGTTGGACATTTGGGTTGGACTTTTGGCTCGAAATAAGCAAGATCGCCGTCAACCACTTGACCTACTGCTTGTCCACTCCTTAGGCATAGTCATATCGAGTTCGCTTTAGCTAGAATAGGGCTAATGATATTGTCCAGGCAGGTAACTATGGTCAAAATTGTCGGAATTGCAGGCAGTTTGAGATCGGGTTCTTACAGTCAGCAGGCTCTGCAAATCGCAGCTCAGCGAGTTGCAGCTCTGGGTGCCGAGGTGGAAATTTTGGATCTGCGCACAATGAACTTACCCTTCTGTGATGGTGGAGACGATTACTCTGACTACCCAGATGTAGCTCGCCTCAGCCAAACGGTGAAGGAGGCCGATGGCTTGATTCTAGTGACGCCAGAATATCACGGCAGCGTCAGCGGAGTTCTAAAAAACGCGCTTGATTTAATGGGCTTTGAGGAACTAGATGGCAAGGTGGCCGGTTTGATTAGCATCCTCGGCGGCCAGCCCAACAGCAATGCCCTCAACGACCTGCGGGTGATTATGCGCTGGGTTCATGCTTGGGTGATTCCGGAACAGGTGGCAATTGGACAGGCTTGGAAGGCGTTTGGAGAAGATGGCAAACTGCTTGATCAAAAGCTTTCTGAGCGCTTTGACAGCTTTGCTCAGAGCCTGGTGGAGAACACGCGCAAACTGAGAAGCGTTTCTTAACCCATCGCGGTGACTGGGGCTACTGCAAGCGATTCGCTTTTCAATTGTGCAAGGATTTTGGTCGCGGGCAAGAGGCCCGCACTTCAACCAATTCAATGCTTGCGCTAAACGCGTACCTTCTGACTGCTGGAGGCCGGTTCGGCTCTCTCTTCGGGTAGATGAGCAGTAGACTCCGCTGGGGCTACGTTGGAATGGCTTTTGTGGAAGCGGATACCTAGAAACACATCGTACATGAAGCTCAGAAAACTTTTGCCTTCCAGCAAACCCAGCGACTGGTGACAGCCTTTTGCATCCAGCAAAGGTCGAGTGGCTCGATAGGCCGACTGATACTTGTACCAAGGGATCGAGGGCCAGAGATGATGAATCAGGTGATAGTTCTGCCCCATAATTAACAGGTTCAGAACCGGGCTGGGATAGACGCGCGCATTCTTCCAGCGATTGCGCTCCTGGAAGGGGCGATGCGGCAGGTAGTCGAAAAATAGCCCCAGCGCTAACCCTACAACCAAGGCAGGCGAGAACCAAAAGTTCATAATGTAGTCAAGGAAGCCGTACTGGATCGACAGATACACCACGATGCCCACAACCAGACGGCTCAAAAACCATTCCAGCAACTCATATTTCCGCCACAGCTTGCGTTTGAAGAAGAACACTTCGTGGTAGAAGAAACGAGCGGCAATCAGCCACAGTGGACCGCCGGTTGAAACAAAATGGTCGGGATCGTTGTCTGGATCATTGACGTTGGCATGGTGCTGCATGTGGACTCGCGTAAACACCGGAAAGGCAAACCCCAGCATCAGGGCGCTACCATGACCCAACGCGGCGTTGATAATGCGATTTCGGTGCGCCACATTGTGGGAAGCATCGTGAATCACGGTTCCCACCAGATGTAGGGCAATCACATTGGTCAAAAAACAGGTCCAGCCTGGAAAACCCCAACACCAATAGCCGACCGTAGAAAGCGTAGCTAGTGCAACTGCCCCTAAGAACATCAACAAGGTGGGATTCCAAGCACCCGGTGGACCCAAAAATTCTTTCGGTACAGTCAGGGGCTTCATTGCCTCCGACATTGTATTTCCTCTCCTTACAGTCATCCTTGCGTAGTATAGGCTACGAGGGGATTAAGAATAAAGTTTTGTGAAATTAGTGGATTTAATCGAACTAGTCATCCATACTGCATGATTTCTAATCATTGCTCATCCTTAAGGCATGAAATCACCAAATGGGCGGAGCAAAGTCGGGCAATCCTGTAGAAAGCATAGAGAAAAAGAGGAACTAGTTTTTGTAGACCTACTCTGTAGAGAAGCTTACGGGAAAATTCACTCCTCCTTAATGGACCTGACCGAAAATGTTTCGAAAAATTTCACGAATTTTCCATGATTTCTCCGCGATACTACTGGCATGGGCCAAAGTGTAGCCTGCATGGCAGAAACAGATAGACTCTCGCTCTGGCTTGCTTTTCAGCAGCCAGTGGGTGCTCTGATCTCGATAGACGGTTCAGTATTTTCAACCTTACGCCTGCCCAGCAGACAGCTTATTAAGTGACCTATAGAAGGATGTGAACTAAGCATTCAGCTTAGAAACTAAAGATCGATCAGGGATTGTAATTTACACTGTCAGGCTGTTGAGTAACGGTGAGGATGGCATGAATCGCTCTTCTGTCAATCAAAATAAGCAGGCTAATCAATCTAAACGAGCCGACCAGGCAGGGCGGGCAGCAAGAGTTTCGGCCCAGTCTAGACAAGTGGCCAGACAGCACACCAGACAACTGGCCCAGAATGCCCCCAGCCATCTTCAAAAACGCTGGCAGCCTCAACAAAACAAAACCAATATCCATCAGCAAAAACAATTAGTGTTGCGTCTCAGTTCTGCAGAACAGGAAACAATCTTACGGCAGCGTGCTCTGGCTGAAGCCCAGCATGGCAATCACGTTGAGGCTATTGCTATCTTCAGTGAGTTAATCGACCGCAACCCTCAAAATGCGAACCATTACAGTAATCGAGGTCTGGTTTACTTCCAGAGCGGCCAGCCTGCCGCAGCTATCGCCGATTACAATCGCGCCATTGAGCTGAATCCCCGTCTCGATAGTGCCTACAATAACCGGGCTAATTACTATGCAGCTCAGGGCAAGTTTTTGGAAGCGATTCTGGACTATGATATTGCCTTGGATTTGAACCCAGCTAACGTGCGGGCCTGGATTAATCAAGGCATTACCTTCCGGGAGTTAGAGATGTATGACCGGGCGCTAGAGAGCTTTGACTTAGCCCTATGTCTTGGCAAACTTGAAGGTCACATCTATGCTGAGCGGGGCCGCACCTATCATTTGCGAGGCGACTGGAACTGCGCGATTGGCGATTACCGTCGGGCACTCGAGAAACTAGCTCAACCCAGCCCTAACTTCGATAATTCTGGGCTACGTCTATACTTGCAGGTTGAATCCTGGTTAGATGAGCTGCTCAGCCCACTGCATCCCAACTAGAGGCAAATGAGGCCCAAGGGAATTCCTATTTCCAACCTTGATCCGCCTGCTCTAACACATAGGCTGCTACGGACTGGATTTCGGCTTCGGTGAGCCGATCCTGGTAGGCCGACATGTTGCCCTTGCCGTTTGAGACGATTTCGCTAATGGCTGCGAGGTTGTCCATGCCGTTACGTTGCAGCGCCTTCAGCTTGAGCGTCTTGTTGCGTCGCACAATGTTGCCACCATGAATATGGCAACCTGCACAATGCAGTTCAAAAATTTGGGCACCCGGCGGGGCTTGATCTGCTAGGGCCAGTGCGCTCCCGTCCAGACCAAAACCTGCAACACAGATCAGCGCCAGGGTAAGTGTAAGAGAAAAAAATCGTCGCAATAGTAGCTTGAACACAGTTGTTCTTAGATTAATTCGATTGATGAGCCTCGTTTCGGTAGGAGCGGTTTGCACCAGTACAGTCGTTTCAAAGATAACGCTTGTCCAATTCAGACACTCTAAAACAGAGGTCTCGAAGAGTTGCTATTCGCTGGCTCGTTTGATTCTAGCGTGTTGAGTGTTGGTCCCTCAGTCAGAAATGCGCCCCTAAGCAGCAAAACCGTTTCGGGATTGAGTTTCCCAGTAGCGGCTACACCCACCGCCGTCTGGAACTGTTGAATAGCCGCTGCTAATTTCTGGGTAGATAGATTAGTCTTTTGCTGCAAATAGCCGAGGCGATGTAGGTAATCGACTGCCTGCTCCGGGGCCAGAATTAAATCAGCCGGAGGGAAAATTGGCACATACTGGTTGCGCCAGATGTGTCGGAACTGGACTTGGTCAAGTTGATACAGCTTTCCAAAGGCCGGATCTGCAATCGTAACGGTATCGTCTGTGATGGCTACTATCCCCACTGCATGAGGGCCACGCCCGGTATCAGAGTATAACCAGGTTGCCAGCACCCCCGGTCGGTTAATCCGCTGCATTTGTTCCCACGTGGAAGTCAATTCGATTCCGTCCATACCCAGCGCCCGAGCAGCCACGATCAGTTGCGGCATCGAGGTACCTAAGCGGCTGGTTTCGGCTAGTTTGGCAATGCTAGATTCGGTGGCGTCGATCTGCCAGCGGCGCAGAATGGTGGCAAGAGCAGCAGGGGCGCAACTGCTGTTCGAGGTCTGGCGGAAAATGCCATTCGGCTGCAAATTATCTTCCAGCATTGAATAAATGGGTGCTAAGAAATAGGCTTCGGCAGTTGTAAAGCTGCCCAATCCGATCAAGCCCAACAGCACCACTACAATCACCTGCATTCTGGCGGTTTTCCAGCTCACCACAAAAGCAACGCCACAAAAGCCCAGAAGCAGCACTCGCATGATGATCCAGGTGATACGCATACCGTAGACGCGCCATTCCAGAGGCAAAATTTGGAGCTGGGGGAGGTGAAGCGCCAACACGAGCAGCCCTAGATAGAGTCCTAAAAAGGCAATCGATTCTATATTTCTGCCAATAAATAAATTATTAGCTGTAGCTCCTTTGCGAACTAAGAAGCGCCCCCAGCGCATGCCCCACACTACAGCTAAACTGCCCAACAGAAGCGTGACCACGAATCCCAGAATCATAGTTATGCCTTAGTTTGCGCCGTTTCCATTACTCGTTTCTTCAATCTAGTTGATCGAATCGCGGTTGCCCACGGGAGTTCTGCTATGCTGAGGACGTTAAGAAACTTAAACAAAAGCAGGAACCAATATGACGCTTGATCTGCTGTTTGATAGTGCCAATCTGTTTGTGTTGCCGTTTTGGCTACTGATGATTGGCCTGCCCAATTGGCAGGTGACCCGCCGGATTATGGCTTCCTTCTTACCGTTTGTAGTGCTGGCAGGTCTGTATGTTTACCTGTTCACCAACAGTTTGGGCCCCGAGTCGGCCCAGTCGTTTTCAAATCCTCAGCTCTCTGATTTGGCTCAACTCTTTGCAGACGAACGAGTTACCGCAACCGGCTGGGTGCACTTTCTGGTGATGGATTTGTTTGTGGGCCGCTGGATCTATCAAGAAGGGCAGCGAACCGGCATTTGGACCCGGCATTCCCTGATTTTGTGTTTGTTTGCGGGACCGATGGGATTGTTATCCCATATTGTCACTCAGTGGATCACGCAGTGGCTGGCGGCTCGTTCCGCTGCAACAGAGGCAGATACCCTCGACCCCAGTTCGTCCTCATAACCGGATGAGCAAAGCAGGCAACGGCTGCTTCGCGTGTGAAGTGTTCTTAAAGTGAGGTTGGGTTCGGTCAAGAGACGGTGAGTCAATTCATTTTTGTGCAGTTGCCGTTGGACCCCAAACTGTTTACTGCGATCCCAGCTTTACCGTAAATTTCCTATTTGTAGTAATTGCTGGGTATGATCAGGCTAGGGGTTTTTTCTATCAGTACAATTCAGTAGCTGAAATGACTGATTTCGACGAGCCGACTGATATCCAAGATATCCAACCGGATTCTCAGGCTTATACTCAACGGGCAGTGGTTCAGAGACAAAGGCGTTCGCCTTGGTTCTGGTTAGCCTTGGTTACAGGCTCGGTCGTACTGCATGGCTTAGCAATCCATTGGGTGAGAGCAGCAACCCTCCAAGCATTGCTCCAGACGCCTCCCGAAACTGCAACACCGATCGATTGGGTAGAGTTACCTGCCGCTGCTACTGCTGATGCCAAGTCTGCTCAGCCCCAGCCAGTTGCGACTCCCCCACAGACCACTGCAGCAGCAAATTCTCAGACTGGCAAAACAGCCGCTAAGTCGTTGTCTGAGCCGCAGTCGGTCGTTAGCGCTCCGGTCGCAGCCACCTCGTCTGCCGCAATTCAGACCCATATCCCCAATGACGTTTCTGCTCAACCACTGGCAGCCGCTCCTGCCGATGAAGCTCCCTCTTCAACCCAACCGGCCAATCAATCCACTAGTCAATCGGCTAGTTCTTCAACCGAGGAACAGACCTCTGCTCTGGGGGAGCAGCCAATCTCCCAACCCACTCCTCCTGCATCTGCTGCATCAGAATCGGCGGACTCCAGGCCAACGGTCCAGGTTCTGCAGCCTAGCCCGACCCAACCAACCAGCTCTCCTCCAGCTTCCCCTCTGATTGTCACGCAGCAGATCGATGTACCCGTGCCTGATGTATCTGGGACGATGCCAATTCCAACTGAGAACCGAGAGGAGAGGGCAGGCGCTGTTACCGATCAGGTCCCGATTCCTAGCCACCTGACGGCCAGCCTCACCACCGATCCCCTCCCTGCCACAGACCACAGTACCGAACTGGATGAAACAGCCCAGCCCAAAACCGAAGTGAAGACGTTCCCTTCCCATCCAACGGTTTCTCCTTGTGAGGTGACGCCAGAGGCTGTGCAGTTTTTGGGCAAAACCGTAGCGATGCGGGTGGCTACCGACGAAACTGGGCAAGTGGTGCGGACTGTGACCCACGAGTCAAGCGACAGTCGCGCCTACGATGAATTGGCAACCTGTCTGGTGAAAAACTGGAGCTTTGAACCTGCGATTGCTGGAGGCGAGCCGGTCGCGGATGACAAGCTGCTGGTGCGGATTACAATTGACCGTAGTGGAGACAGAGGCTGAAATTATTGGTTATTAGGCATTGGTTATTGGTCTGGCAAAGATGGCGATAACCATTGGGGGAGAAACTGCTGCAGCCATGTAGCTACACTGACACCATGATGGTCGTGTGCTTGAAATTGGCACTCACGCGGTTGGGCACCGGGGAAATCGAGCTGATCGGCGGCTTCGGTCGTCCAGCGGTCGATCATCGACTGGGTAATTTCGGGGTGAAACTGTAGGCCATAGGTAGAGGAGCCATAGCGGAAGGCTTGATTGGCAAAATGGTCTCCGGTGGCTAACAACACGGCATCCTGGGGCAGCTCAAATCCTTCTTTGTGCCAGTGGTAAACATGGGTCAGTCCGGCAAGCGGATTCGCTTGATGCGGCATGGGTTGGATTGTAGCGTACCCGATTTCCCGCCAGTCATCTGGATGGGGAGCCACCTTTGCGCCTAACACTCGTGCCAGCATTTGTGCTCCCAGACAAATTCCTAGAAAGGGTTTTTGGGCTTCTAGAACCAGCGGAATCCAGTTCAGCTCATCCCGAATGAAGGGTAGCGTTGTATCGTCATTGGCACTCATAGGGCCACCAAAAATCACCACGCCATCATGGGCATCAAGGTGGTCTGGTAGGGATACTCCTGTAGCCGGACAGCGAATATCTAACCAGCATCCTTCGGCTTGCAGAATTTGCCCGACTAAGCCGGTTTCGGAGCTGGCTTGATGCGTAATCACCAAAATTTTCTTCACGACAATCGATTGACTCAAAACCGCTATCGCAGTTTAGCGAGTTTAGAGGTAAAGCTGCATTTAAGCAGGATACAGAACCAGAACTACTACTGCGCTAATTCGTTCATTTTTTTGGCCAGAGCCACATCTTTGTCGGTAATGCCGCCGGCATCGTGGGTGGTCAAATCAACCGTGACGCGGTTATACACATTGAACCATTCGGGATGGTGTCCCATCGATTCGGCCACGAGCGCCACACTCGACATAAACCCAAAGGCTTCTACAAACGAATTAAATTGGAATTGGCGATGCAGTTTGCCTGCCTCGATACTCCAGCCGGGAAGTTCGCCGAGGGCTGCATTGAGCGCATCAGTTGAGAGGGGTGAGGTAGCCATAGGTACACCTTGAGTCACAAATTGAGCAACGGGTTGAGCAGTTACAACTTGAATGCTCCTAACCAGAGCTGACACTGCCACCACAGGCAGTCCCAACCCCAGCAACAATCCCAATGCTACAACAGCCCAAAAACGACGCGATAGCATCTGCGAAACCTGGTTAAACGTTTTTTTGTAGGACATAGATAGAGTGACCTTGATGGCAAGCGCAACCTGCAATTCGTAAAATTGCCTGATTTTAGAATTTTGTCAGTTTAGTGCTCGGTTTTTCACTCCTCACCCTACCATGCTCTCTCTACCGCACAGACACGGTTTTATCTTTGCGCTTGCCTGGATTACTTACCGATGCAAAAACGGCTGAAGATTTGGTCGAGGACCGACTCGGTAATTTCTTCGCCCGTGATTTCGCCCAAAGCTTGGATAGCGCTGCGTAAATCAATGGTCCAAAAGTCGAGCGGCAGTTGGTCGGCAATCGTGGCCTGCACCTGCTGAAGGGCGGTTTTGGCGCGTGTGAGGGCAGCGGCTTGGCGTTGGTTGATGGCCAGATCAAGGTTGGCAGCCTGAAGTGCTCCGGCCTGCACCCGACTCAGGATTGCTTGTTCGAGAGCGTCGATGCCTTGCTGCTGAGCGGCGATGGTTTTCACCACTGAGGTCTGTGGTAAATCGGGCAAGAGGGGCGGCGAGTCAACCAAATCGATTTTGTTCAGCACCAGAATCAGCGGACGCTGTTTGACCTGCTCGTAAATCATAGCGTCAGCATCGGTCCAGCCGGTTTGGGCATCAATGGTTAACAGCACCAGATCGGCATTCTGCGCTGCTGTTCGGGAGCGTTCCACGCCAATCTGCTCGACCCGGTCGGTGGCTTCTCGAATCCCGGCGGTATCCAACACCTGCACCGGAATGCCGCCCACCACCAAACGCGATTCCACCACATCCCGCGTCGTGCCCGGTAATTCGGTGACAATCGCCCGATCGCTGCGGCTCCAAGCATTCAGGAGGCTGGACTTTCCCACGTTTGGACGCCCCACAATCGCCACCTTCAATCCTGTCCGCAACAGTTCACCTCGATCAGCCGTAGCGAGAATCTGCTCGACTTCAGCCAAGGTTTGCTTTAACTGCTGCTTAATCGCCTCTTCGTCCAAAGGCGGCAAATCGTCTTCAAAGTCAATCCGAGCTTCGACTTCGGCCAGAATATCCAAACAGGTAGCTCGCAACTGGCGAATCGGATGGGCGAGTTTGCCTTGCAGTCCGGCTAGTGCGGTTTGGGCTGCCTGAGGCGACTCCGCTCCAACCAGATCGGCAATGCTTTCGGCTTGGGTCAGGTCTAAGCGTCCGTTCAAGAAGGCCCGCAGCGTGAATTCTCCCGGTTGGGCCAGTCTTGCTCCTTGCTCCAAACAAAGCGTCAACACCTGCTGCACGGCCATAATCCCGCCATGACAGTGAAATTCCACCACATCTTCGCGCGTGTAGGAGCGGGGAGCCAACATCAGCAGCAGTAGAGCTTCGTCGATCAGTTGCTCGGTTCGGGGATGACGCACATAGCCGTAGAGAATGCGATGGCTTTCCCAGGTTTGCCGTCCGGGTGAGTGAAACAAAGCGTGAGCAATCATTACCGACTCTGGCCCCGACAGACGTACAATCCCAACACTGCCCTGCTGCGGCACAATGGCGGTGGCAATCGCAGCGATCGTATCTTGGCGTAAGGGTTGGGCGGTCATTCGTTCTGCTTAAAATTTGATTGCGTCTATTCTCACTTTAGTGTTTATTCCAGCGCTAGCGATCATGCAGCACCTTGCCCCATCGACTGAGCTGCCTTGCTGTATTCTGAATAAGATTCAATGCTACAGGGTGCGTCAGGTGTATCGCATGGATGTTGATCGTTTCGATGGGTTTGCTATCGCTGATAGTTCTATGCTGGTTTTTATGTCGGGCTTCAACTTTCAGCCTAACGACCAAAATAAACAGCGACGAATGAACTAGAACGAAACGCAGAGTCTTCAAATCGCCATTGAGATGAGCCGCCGCAGATCACTTCTAATACTCACAGATAACCTTTCGGCGGTCAGTTCCAAACTCCTGCGGAGAGGCTACGCCAACGATTTGTTATCTCGCTTGGCAAATACATTTCGTTTACTTTCCAATCCTATGCAATGCCTCGATCCAGATTTTGAGTTCTTGCTCAGCTAAGTTTTTATCGGTTAACTCTTGTTCCTGGTGAGCAATATAGGTGTTCCGAAAGTCATTGATGCGGGTAACAGTTTCCAAAAACTCGCGTCCGCCCTGAAACCGCAACTGAGTTTGCAACGCTTCAAATACCCCACCGATTTTAGTGGTGTCATTAAGCGCATAGTCTAAACACGATCGCAGCAAGCCAATGAGCGACAAGCCGTGATTGAACACTAACGTCCGTTTCAGGTTTTGGGCGAGTTTTCGATAGTAGTCCTCAGATTTGCGGCCTACGCCGCCCAGATAAGGAGCAAACCAGGCTTTTTGGTCATCCACGGTAACAGGCATCTCTGATTGCAGTCGCCGTACCAGAAAGCCTTTCGCAACTTCATCCATCGAACCCAACAGAGCGGTGAAAACAGGGGCATAATTCATACCCTCTTTGTTTTCAAAGAAGCGATAGAGCATCACAGCTTGATCGGCGGCGCGGCGATAGCGAGAAGGCAAAGCATTGAGAATCGCTGGATCAATCAGGCTATCGACAGCAGAGGCTTCTTCGTCCACCTGCCCCAAATTTACAAACAGCGGCAAGTCTTGAAACTCTTCAGATTGGAGCAGGTTTTGTAAGGCGGGGGCACAGGCGCGGGCAAGTTCGGCAATGGTATCACCTGCCATGCGCTCAAACACCCCTTGAGGAATGTAGAGATAGTGCCATTGGACTCCCTCACCCCCAACCCCTCTCTCAAGCTGGGAGAGGGGAGCAAGAGGTTCCGGTTCCCCTTTCTCCCGTTCTGCGAGAAGGGGGTTAGGGGGATGAGGGCGACTAGCTGCTTCGCACCAGGCGATCGCCGCTTTGGCTTTCAATGGCACATCCCGATCTTCTCGTCCTTTGGTTTCCACCAGGTAGTAGTGACCATCGAGAGTGCGAATGAAGAAGTCTGGGGTGTAGAAGGCAAGTCTGTCTCCATTCGCCAGGTAATCAATTCGCAAGCACTGCGATCCAGCGTTTTTGGCAAAGGCAGCCACATCGGGAGCGCGATCGCAAAACTTTGCCACTGCCACTTCTAACTCCCGGTTGCAGGTGACGAGGTTAAAGAGAGTCTTTGCGGCTTCCAGGGCAGGACGGCGTTCGCTGAGAGTGACCTGGTAGGGTTTCCAGGTAGTCAGGGATTTGGGTGGTTCAACCCTTAGTCGTTCTTCAGTTGTGGTGGTGCGGCTGCGGATCAGGGGGACAAATACCGCCCGCAGATGTTCGCCCACATCAGAATCGGCTAATCGAGCCACCAGAGCCGGATCGAACAGGGTGGTTTTCTGCTCAAATAGAATTTCTTCTAGAAAAGTCTGGATCAGGGGAGCAAGGATGGGATGGAGTCCTCGCAGTTTGCAGATCGTTTCCAGTTGCTTGACATAATAGGAAACCGCACCAATGCCCGATGCTAACAGAGGTAGATTGAGTTGCAGTTTCTCCACCACTTCATCTGTGAACAGGTGTCGTCCTCATACTGAATTTCGTTGTTGCCCTGTTTGCCTAACGGTAATGGTTTGTAGGGCTTAAACGCTTTTTTCACGTCTTGAATCGTCAACCCTTCCAGCTTGGGCACAATCCGAAAGCCAGCAGAAAGGGTAGGAATCTGGATGTTCAGAGCATTTACATCTTTATGGGCTTCATCGGGGAAGATGGAAATCGTTGTGGCAGGAACACGATCGAGTTCTACAATTTCCAGCGGCAAGCCTTCCTGCGCTAGTTCTTGCTGATAGAGACTGGCAAAGGCGGGATGCTCCACAACTGTCACCAGTTCATTGGCTTGACCGGGAGGTGTCATACGGCGCAAGCCTCGTCCCAACGTTTGTTCGGGCAAAATGTTGGCTTTGGAACTGTAGGGTCGCAGGGGCACAATCGTTGTCACGTTTCGCACGTCCCAGCCTTCCCGCAGCATCAGCACCGAGACAATGCAAAAATAGGGACTGGCGTTGCTGTCTAGTTCCCGGCTGAGTTTTCGCAATGCCTTCAGGTCATCGTCGCTGATGGCTTTTTCGTCTTCGACAAATTCATACCGCGCCTCTTTGCCCCGTCCGACTTTCTTCAATTTGCCTTTCAGGTTCGTGTGCAAGTTAATGGTTTTGCCATTGAGTTGCTCAAACAGCGGGTCGGTGTTGAAGCGTTGAGTAATTTGATCGGCTGCATCGGTGTCATCGCACATGATAAACAGCAGGGGCTTTTTGCCGCTGGCTTCCCACTCGGCTTTGCTGGCTTTCCAGCGTTCGTAGCCCAACAGTAAATGCTGTTCCCAGCGGTAGGCGGCGTTGTCGTCGGCTTGTTCGACTAACTTGCGGCTGGCTTGTCCAATCAGCGGGGTTTTGACAATCCCGGCATCCACCGCTTCCCCCAAGGGCGTATCGCAAACAATGTGTTTGAACAGTAGCCCTTTATTATCTTTAGGCGTGGCAGAAAAATCCAGTTGTGCTACCAGCTTGCAACCGCTCCGAGCCAGGATGGTTTCATGCAGGGTGCGGATGGCTTCGTTCCAGGCAGAGCCAGAGTCCCAAACGTGATGTGCCTCGTCGTTGACTACCATCACCCGACGGTGGGCGGTAATTCTGTCTCGCAAAGCAGCCCCGGTATCCAACGCTTTAGACTTGGATACTATGGGACCCATCCAGGCATAGGAATCCTCTTCAGCATTCTTTTTGCGCTTGGCAGTGTCGTAAAGGCGATGAATATTGGTGAGGTAGAGCGTTCCACCTGTCGCCGCACCGCTGGCTTCGTCTTGCAGCACTACAGAAAGATTCCAGTCGCCGCGCCATTCGGGGGGAATCAGGGGGTCTTCGTCAAACACGCGCCCGTTGCCAAAGTCGTCTTTGAGCGTTCGTAGACTGTCAGGTTGGGGGCAATGACAACAAAGTGCCGTGCCATTTCAGAGTCAGATTCGCGTAGGGCGTGAAAGTAGCTCCAGACAATGCACAAGCTCATGACTTTGGTTTTGCCTGCCCCGGTTGCCAGTTTGAAGGCATAGCGGCTCCAGGCATCTTCGTCTTCGGTGATACCCAATGCCTGCAATTCCGCATTCGCGCCGCCAAACTCGGCAATGATTTGCGACAGGCATTCGATCCGCCGCACTTCCTTGAGGTAAATCAGGGTTTCCACTGCCTCTCGCTGACAGAAGTAGTAACGAAACTCAAATTCTTCACCATCGGGTGTGGTTTTGCGGTGAGCGCGGTTAAACCAGTGATTCAGCAGTTGAATCGTGGTGTCGCTGGCTCCGATGTAGAAGGCTTCTCGCCACTCTCGCACCGCTGCCCGCAGGTTATTCACTACCTCAATCGGGGAAGCTCTGCGTCCCTGTTTCACCACGGCGGGGTCGCCAGATTTTTCTGCCCGAACGCGATGGGCGTTAGGTTCCTGCCAGGGGGCAAACAGGGGTTCGAGAATCGTGGGATTGAGGGTGGAGGAGGTCATGGGTTAGGTGGCAGCAAATTCAAGATTGTTTGTGATGTTCGATTTCAGCAAAAATATCGTCTAACGAAATGTTTTGTAGGCGTTGCTGACGTTCAGCCGTGTAGTCACCTTGCCCTGGTTCAAACTGCCGCAAGAAACGGATCATGCCATCAAAACCGAGGGCATCTATTAATGCTCGATAGCCAAGGCGATTAAGTTCCAGGGGTGTCATCATCGGTGTTGTCTCCTTTATAGGGGGTGAGGCTGAGCAGCCAGGTCACTGGGTTGCTGACTAAAACGTTCAAACTGGCTTGATAGCGGGTCGCTCTGCGAATCAGGCGATCGTCTGTGGTAAGAAACACATCAGCGGCGATCGCTTCTGCACTGGCAATGTGGGCAGCATCAAAGGGTTTTAGTCCCAGCGTAACCAGTTCTCCGGCGCGTTGTTTTAAGGCACTATCCAATGGGGTTTTTTCAAAGGCGATCGCCAATGCTGCCATAATTAATTCCACCCGTTGAGTGTCGGGAGTTTGTCGTAATTCAGACTCGATTACCTCGCTGGTCAGCAGTGTCCATTCTCCTAATCGGCATTTTCGGTAAATGGACAAGACTGCCTCTGCCTCTAGTCGAATCCGATCTTGGGACGAATCATCAAAGGGGCGATTCAAACAACAAACATCGAAGTAGACGCGGTAGGGATTGCTCATGCCCTACACCTCTACCTCTACGGTAATGGAGGTGTCGCAGCCGAAGGTGTCTACTACCTTGACGCAGGCGGTGTATTTGCCGGGAGCAGGATAGGTGTAGCCCGCATCGCTGATGGTTTTGAGCGATCGATCCTTCCGCGTCCGGTAGTCTTGCCAGTCGTGGGTGAAGGGTTTGCCCGGTTGCCAGTTGAAGTCGATCGCCCAGAAGTCAATAAAATCAAAGCCGCTTGCGATCGCTCGTTCTTTGATGGCTTCCAGTTCTTTGGTGGGCACTTCTGCTAGGGAGGGGAGAAACTGGGTGAGTTTGATGTCTACTGCCCGGAGAGATCCCCCTAAATCCCCCTTAGTAAGGGGGACTTCCGATCCGGTTCCCCCCTTTTTAAGGGGGGCTAGGGGGGATCTATAGACAGCCTCCGCCGCCAAAACTGCCACCTCCAAAAACGGCGGCGGTGCCTTGCGATTTTTCTCCATAATTTCGCGGGGAATCTGCACCAGCTTTAGTTTCACGCCCAACTCCTGCGCTAGGGCATTCACCAGCAGATGCAAATCCATCTCAAACTCCCAGGCAAGGCAATAGCACTCGCGCCCACCCGCCTGCGCCGTTGCCTGAGCCACCTGTTTGGCTTCTTCGCGGGTAAACATGGAGTCGATGCCATCCACATGGCAAAATGCCCCGGCTTTGCGCCCATGCAGCAGGGGAGAGGGCGTATTGGTCAGCATCTCGGCTTTGAAAAACTCCAGAATCACCCGCCGATGTTCTTCATCTGCCCCCTGCAAACGATCGTGTTGCCACCACTGCCGCTCATAGCGTCCCAGGTTATAGACATCAAAAGCGCGATAGGGTTTGCCCTCGTTGTGCAACTTGCGCTGAAGCTCAATCATCCGCTTGCGCGACGTGTGAATGGCAAACCGCCCCAAGTCACACATCAACCACCTCCGCCCCAACCGCTCCGCAACCGCTCCGGTGGTGCCGCTGCCACAAAAGAAATCCGCCACGAGATCGCCTTCGTTGGAAGAGGCTTGGATGATGCGATCAATTAAGGTTTCAGGCTTTTGAGTGGCGTAGCCAAGATTCTCCGTGCGATCTGCTGGCTGGAGCATGGAAAGCCGCCAAACATCATCAACAGTCCGCTCATCGGTTTCAATGTAGATTACCTTGCCATCAGCGCCCTTAGCGTTAACTAGCTTTCCTTTCTCTTTATCCCAGACACGCTTTAGTTGACGTATTGTTTCATCTCGCTTTTCTTTTTGAGGATGGAATATAAATTTTGGGGATTTAGAATACCAAAAGATAACGTCATGATTTGCAGCGAAACGATTTACATTACCCTGCATCTTGTTGTAGTAGTACCAAACAATTTCATTTACGAACCTTTCACTACCAAAAACATCATCAAGAAGTGTACGAGCCATATAGTTCACATGCCAGTCACAGTGAACGAATATATTCCCCTTCTCCGATAATAATTCAGATATTAAGGTTAGCCGTTCATGCAGCATGTGCAGATATGAATCTGTCCCTCTACCCCAAATATCTCGATAGGCAACCATCTCTAAAGTGGATTGCTCCTTTTCGATCGCTTCCTGCTCGTCCCCGATCGCCACACTCATCGAAAAATCCGCACCCACATCAAACGGCGGGTCAATATAAATCAGATCCACCTTGCCCTTAAACTCTTGCAACAGCGAAGCCATCACCAGCTTGTTGTCGCCCCGCTGGTTAGTTTTCCGAACCTGCCGATTTCTAAAGTCATCTTGCTTCGGGTTTTGCTGTTCAAATAGCTCTAATTGCCCCGTCGCTGCTGCTGCCCGTCGCGGTTCATCAATGCTTTCAATTCGCTGCATGGGTATGGCGCACCCAGCAATATCCACCTCCTGCCGATTGCCATACTCGTCATACTTGCCCTCCCACACCAGTTCCGTGCGTAGCGTTGACAGCGGGTGTGGGTTGTGGGGGCCGTAGGTGGGCGGTTGAGTCATACAAATACTGAAGCGTAAAATATCTGACCTCAATTATAGTCAGTGCACCAACTGCCGCCAAATCAGGCTTTTTGCAGGGTGGAATGGGGGCATCTGGTGGGTCGGGTGTGGAGGCGATTGTGGGGATTCTTAACTTCCACGTTGCCTCATCACAACAAAGCTCACTGAATTACATAAGACCCTTTGTCTTGCCTCTTTAACAACAGCTCAACTGCTGCACGATGCAATGCTTCATCTACCCAAACTGTCTCAATGTCCGGATTGTCTAATAGAGCAACCACAAAGGAAAGAACTGATGAACGGGAAAGCGTCTTGCGTGGGTTAGTGCAACGTACTCAGCAATAATGTAATTATGAGTTAGCCGAATGGTAGCCTGCTTGTAATCAGCACGAGCTTGAGTATGACAGGGGTCAGTTTGGTAGTGCAAGCAAAGTATATGAAACACGAAGAGACTACGTTCTCTCCTTTCATAAGTTTCGTTTAAGTCTTTGTAGCACGATCACTGTAAATGTTGGTCGTTAATCCTCTACGTTCTAATCCCTCAAGTATGTTGTGTGATTCAATCAGTTCTTTATTCTCTGGCTTTTGCAACCATTCAGTTAGTGCTTCAACCACAATGTCGCTGAGTGTCCAGTCCTTGCCTGCGTTCTTGAAAGGTGCAATCGCTCTGATCAGAAAGTCGATATCTTGCGGAACTTGTGCCCTAAATTGAACCGTTTTAACCTTAGCCATTGCAAAGACCGAAGAGCAACCGTGCAATTCTGACATATAGTAAAGCGCAGCTTATTAATTCTGCTTTTCTGCTATTTTGCTTTATTGCTTTTATGTAATAATAGGTTAAATAAGAAAACACCCAAAACCGTCACGGCATTTGGGCTAGACTCCTATGGAGTAAAAACATGGTCACACTGTCAGACGATGAAGTCGTCCTGATCCGCTCGCTCCTGACTGCACTGCGGGCAATCAAAGTTCGAGAGATTGATAAAGCATTAGTAATCCTGTCAAAAGGCGAGAGAGGGACATCATGTTAGTTCTCAACTCTCAACGGCTCCCAAGCCCTAATTGTGGAAAACCTGCTGATTCGAATGTTGACTAACGAAACCTACTCAGTACGACAGCTCAAAGAAGCGCTGACCTGGTTTCAAGCTGAAAAACGAACGGTGAGTTGTCCAATGGAATCGACTCCGGCAAAGAGTATCTCGGAGGAGTTATTTCGACTGATACGGTTGAACCAAGAGTAAATTTCTGGTGTCTTAGCTTAGTTGAAAGGCAGCTCTGCTCCTACAACAATCCACGGTCAACCTACGGTCAGCGAAGACGCTCCAAAGCGTTTTACAACTACTAAACATGACAACTACTAAACATGACAACTACTAAACATGACAACTACTAAACATGACAACTACTAAACATGACAACTACTAAACAACAGAGACCGAGGAAAAGAGTCATGCAATCGAGTAAGGCAGTTAAGACCATGGGAATTTTTCTATTAGTCAAGCCTGCATTAACTTATTGCACCACTGCTTGTCCTCAGCCTAGAGAATTAACTGAAACGACCGAATGGAAGTTACTCTGCTTCCTGCTGTTCCAACGATTTGCCTGCTTTGTTCAGAGATTTGCCCAACTTATGCAGCTTGGTTTTGTAGCCGCGCTGAGCATTGTTGGCATATTCGTCGGTTTGGTGGCCCAGTTGGGTCAGGGCTTCGGCAATCGCTTCAGGCTTGGATTTGCTGCTAGACAACACTTTCTTGAGCTGCTTCAGGCTTTTACCGATTTCTTTTAATTCGGCATCACCGGAATCATTCAAGATCTCGTGCCACTGATCGATGATTTCGATGCCTTCTTCTGGATCGAGATCGGTCAGCTCAGCTTCGTCAAGAATGTCCAGCAACTCATCTAATTCTTCACCTTCGTCTTCGATTTCATCAGTGATTTCATCAGTGGCTGCATCTTCGGCATCATTAACTTTGGCATTCGGTTCGTCACCTTTGTGGGAGGTGCGTCCACCCTTACTGGCGATTTCCCGCTGCTTTTCCGGGTCCATTGATGCAAAGCCTTGCTTGCCTTTATTAGCTTGGTTACTTGCTTGTTTTGAAGTCATCGTACTTATTCCTCAGTTGGAAAACAGGTACGAGGATTAGCTTAAAAAGTGGGATTTCAAAAACCCTCTTTCCAAAGAGGAAACAACAAGCTGTAATAAGCTCGGACATTAGAGAGAGGTAATTCGCAAAATTTTGAAAAACCTCTGCCCCCTGACGGAATCGAGAAGGAATCAAACAGCCAGCTTCAGATTCGCTGAACTCGACATGCTCAACTAGAAGCAAGGGCCGCCTTTGCCTGATTTTGAACTTGGCTTTGCAACAGCAGACCATATTCCAGCCCTTCAACCACTGCCTGATAGGATGCTTCGATGATATTGCAGGAAACGCCTACAGTCGTCCAGCGTTGATGACCATTGCTCGATTCGATTAACACTCGCGTTTTAGCGGAGGTGCCTGCCGTGCCGTCCAAAATCCGCACCTTATAGTCAGTCAGGTGAAAGGTGGCAATTTCGGGATACTCATTCATCAGAGCCTTCCGCAGGGCCGCATCTAGGGCGGACACCGGGCCATTCCCCTCGGCCGCTTCCAAAATATCCTTGCCGTTCACGTTGACTTTGATCGTAGCAACCGCCTGGCTGCCTTGGCGGGCATCGTCCCGCAGCATATCGCAGTAAACATGGAAGTCTTTGATGGCAAAAAACTGCTGGCGTTGACCGAGGGCTTCCCGCATCAGTAACTCAAAGCTAGCTTCAGCCGCCTCGAACTGATAGCCCTGGTTTTCCAGCGTCTTCAGGTGCTGCAAAATTTGCCGACAGGCCGGGTCCTGCTTGTCTAGATTAATCCCAAAACTGCGAGCCTTGGCTAACACATTACTCAGCCCAGCCTGGTCAGAAATCACAATCCGGCGGGTATTGCCGACCAATTCTGGTTGAATATGTTCGTAGGTTAGCGGATTGCGTTCAACGGCACTGACATGAATGCCTCCTTTATGCGCAAAGGCCGACAGCCCGACAAAGGGAGCATGATCGTCCGGAGCCAGATTCACCACCTCGCTGATCAAGCGGCTCGATTCGGCCAGTTGCGTGAGCTGCTGCGGTTCGACACAGGGGTAGCCCAACTTGAGCTGCAAATTTGGAATCAGCGTACACAAATTGGCATTGCCGCAGCGTTCCCCATAGCCATTGATCGTGCCTTGCACCATGCGTGCCCCTTCCATTACCGCCGCCATTGCATTCGCTACCGCTGTACCGGAATCGTTGTGGGTGTGAATGCCAAGGTAAAGAGAGTTGGGAGTTGGAAATTTTAAGTTTTGAGTTGGGTTGAATTCAGAACTTAAAACTGAGAACTCAAAACTGTTCATCACATGGCGGACGATGGCTTGCACTTCGTGGGGCAGGGTGCCACCGTTGGTGTCGCAGAGGACGATCCATTCCGCGCCGCCGTTGATTGCGGCTTCTAGAGTTTTGAGGGCATAGTCTGGATTGTGCTTGTAGCCATCGAACCAATGCTCGGCATCATAAATTACTCGACGATCCTGACTGCGAAAGAATTGGATCGTGTCCTGGATCATGGCCAGGTTTTCATCTAGCGTGGTTTTGAGGCCATCGGTGACATGCAGATCCCAGGATTTGCCAAATAGCGTAATCCAGCGGGTTCCGGCAGCTAGCACGTCTTGCAGCAGCGGGTCATCGGCAGCGGCGCGATGGGGGCGACGAGTCGAGCAAAAGGCAACCACTTCCGCCTGGGTCAGCGGCTCTTCTTTGATTTGCCAGAAAAACTGCACATCTTTGGGATTGGCACCCGGCCAACCGCCTTCAATAAACGGAATCCCTAACCGATCTAGCTGACGCGCAATTCGCAGTTTGTCTTCTAGCGACAGAGACAGCCCTTCGCGCTGAGCACCATCTCTGAGGGTTGTGTCATAGATCCAAAGCGATTTTGAGGTAGTAGATTGGTCGGGATTCATAGAACGTTAAAGAAACTTAAACTAACAATTATCAGGCTATACGGGCTATAGATGTTTATTGTGTCATTGAACGGGATGAACCAACAGGGTGGTCATAGGGCGGTTACAGGGTGGTTACAGGGCGGGGCAATAGAATAGGCCAGTAGAATGAGCCAATAGTGAGCTAATAGTGAGCTAATAGGCGGAACAGCGGCAGTCTATCGAGTTTTTCTCTTCAAGGCTAAAATTAGCGTAGCAGCCTTATAGGCCATTGATGGGCCAATGATGGACCAACAAGCATGGGAACACCGGCAATTCCGTTAATTATCAGCCTCATCGCCGCCTTGATCGCCACAGGTGGGTGGAGATGGGGCGGGATGTTGCGCTGGCTGTTGATGGGGGTGCTCGGGCCAGGTGCGTTTGCTGGATCGTTGCTGTGGTGGCTGTGCAGTCAATCTCCCAGAGCTTGCTCGATTCGATGCTTACTGAACGCCTCTCAAGACGAAGCCTGCCTGGTATCTGCACCTGCGGTGCCTACTGTCACTGCCATTAACCCACTGGATGCAAATCCCACGAATCAGGACACGGTCAGATATGAAGTGCAGTTTAGTCAAGATGTGACTGGCGTCGATTTAGCAGACTTTAACCTCGATCCAACGCTCACAAATGCAGGAGTGGCACAAGTTCAGGGCAGCGGCAGAACCTATACGGTTTCTGTTAACACAGGCACCGGCAACGGTCTGCTGCAGCTCAATCTGGTAGACGATGACTCGATTAGAACCAGTGATGGCACCCCGCTCGGAGGAGAGGGAGTAGGCAACGGCAATTTCTCTGGAGTGCCCTATACGGTTGAGCGATCTGTAGACCCTCCTGCTCCTGTTCAGCCGCCATTGGTGGCTGCCATCAGTCGGCTGGATGCGAATCCCACTGATCAGCCAAGAGTTCGTTACGAAGTGCAGTTTGACCAAGCGGTGACTGGTGTCGATTCAGCAGATTTTCAACTCAACACCACAGGAGTAATCGGTGCTCGGGTGGTCGAGACACAGGGCAGTGGCACTACTTACCGGGTTTTGGTGACAACCGGTACAGGAGACGGCACGCTTCAGCTTGATTTGATCGATGATGACTCAATCGTCAATCGTGATGGCACGCCTTTGGGAGGACAGGGGGCTGGCAACGGCAATTTCTCTGGACCACGCTATCAAGTTGTGAGAGAACCTGAACCTGAACCCGAGCCTGAACCTGAACCCGAACCGCCGATTCCTGGTTTGTGGTGAGTCAGGGTCTCTCGATTTCTAGCGGACTACGGGATGATAAAGAGGAATCGGGGGAGGATAGGCTGTGGTTGACCCGTTGTTGATATTAGTCGGCGCTGCTGGTATAGCGCTTATCTTCTACGCCTTTTCCAGGGTGAATTTGCTCAGCCGCAATGCCCGTCTGATTGGAATCAGTGCTTTGATGGTGGTGCTGATTCTCCTAGGTAACCGTTTCCTCTCGCCTGAGCGACGTCCGATTCTGCCAGACAATATCTTCCGCAGGGAGGCTCCTCCCCAAACCCCAACCCCCAGGGAAACTCTGCCCTATGACAATCTGCCTGATCCGTCGCCTGACGCAACTTCTCCGCAACCGCAACCGACACCCGTACCTCCACTCCAGTCTGGATGGAACGAGGAGCTAGAGCGGCTGATGCCAGTCCTGATTCTGGACGCGTTGGCAAGAAGTAGCAGTCCAGAATCAGGCAGCCCCAGTTCCCCTATTCCCTCACCCAGCCCTCTTCCAGCTTCGCCAATTCCAGCTTCTCCGAGTCCAATCCTGCCTCCGGTTTCGCCAGTACCACCGTCCCCCAGCCCTCCCCGTCCCCCAACCGTTCCTTCGCCCTCGCCCAGCATTCCTCCTGCAGAAGACTACGAGAATCCTGACTTTGACCGGCCCGAACAGATTCCACCGCGTCCAGCTCCCGTCCCGCCTGCGCGACGGCCATCGCCTGCTCGTCCAGTTCCAGGTTGGTGGTAAGGTGAGGTTTCGTGACAATCTTCCTCAAAAATAGCCACCCAAAACCGCTTGAATTCTGTAGTAATTGATCTGGGGGCCACTAATTGACTGAGCTGATTGACTGAGCTGATTGACTGAGCTGATTGACTGAGCTGATTGCCTCGATGGTGCCCCCAGTGTCCTTGGGAGTCTCCAGCATGAATCCAACTTGTGATGTTCTGATTATTGGCGGTGGAGTGATCGGATTGTCGATCGCGATTGAGCTGAAGCTGCGCGGAGCCAGGGTTACGGTTCTCAGCCGCGACGTTCAACAAGCAGCTAGCCATGCCGCTGCTGGGATGTTAGCGCCGGGTGCAGAAAGAATTCCCGCCAGTCCAATGCTGGAACTCTGCCAGCGCAGCCAAACCCTCTACCCCGACTGGATCAGCAAACTCGAAGATCTGAGCCACAGTGTAACCCACTACTGGGCTTGCGGTATTCTAGCGCCTGTGTTTGCAACCGAAGATGCAACCGGAGATGCAGCAGCAAAACCTGACTCTACAGCACTCTGGCTCGATCAGGCAGCAATCCAGCTTGCCCAACCGGGACTCAGCCCTGAGATTGTAGGTGGCTGGTGGTTTCCTGAAGAAGGTCAGGTCGATAATCGCGCTTTAGCCCATACCCTGCATCAGGCAGCTCAGATTTTGGGCGTTCAAATCGAAGCTGGGGTGACAGTGACAGCAATACAGCAGCAGGGCGGGCGAGTGGTCAGCCTCAAATCTACGAGCGGCGATTGGCAAGCCGAACATTACATCTTAGCTACTGGGGCCTGGTCCGAGTCCCTGTTGCCGATCCCCGTGCGGCCTCGCAAAGGCCAAATGCTGGCTGTGCAGGTACCCAGTGCCTTGCAAAGCTCACCAGACCTGCAGCTTCACCGCATTTTATATGGCGAAGAGATTTACATTGTGCCGCGACAGGACGGACGCATCGTGATTGGCGCAACGGTTGAAGAGGTAGGTTTTGCTCCCAACAACACCATTGGCGGTGTCCAGTCTCTGCTGAATGCGGCGCTGCGGCTATATCCGTCTCTGCGAGACCTGCCGATCCAGGAATGCTGGTGGGGCTTCCGTCCAGCCACGCCCGACGAGCTGCCGATTCTCGGAACCAGCCACTGCCCCAATTTAACCCTAGCCACTGGCCACTACCGCAACGGTATCCTGCTCGCCCCCATCACCGCCCGCCTGATCGCCGAGCTGGTTTGGAACCAACAACCCGACCCGCTGCTCTCCGCCTTTTCCTGGCAGCGCTTCCATCGCCTGTCTCAGCTTGCTCCCTTCCTGTCCCACTCACCTACCCCCACCCAACCCATGCTGCAATACCCCTCCCCCATCTCCTCCATCTCCTCCATCTCCTCCATCTCCCTCACCTCACCTACTCACCTACCCGACGATCCCAACCCCTTAACGATCGCCGGTCGCCCCTTCCGCTCACGGCTAATGACCGGCACCGGCAAATACTGCAATTTCGACCAGATGCGCCAGAGTGTAGCGGCGAGTGGTTGTGAGATTGTCACTGTAGCCGTGCGACGAGTCCAGACGAATGCCCCCGGCCATGAGGGACTAGCAGAGGCACTAGACTGGAGCAAAATCTGGATGCTGCCTAACACTGCCGGCTGCAAAACTGCTGAAGAAGCCGTGCGGGTGGCGCGTTTGGGACGGGAAATGGCAAAGCTGCTGGGGCAGGAAGACAACAATTTCGTCAAGCTAGAAGTGATTCCAGATGCGAAGTACCTGCTGCCCGACCCGATTGGCACGCTAGAAGCAGCAGAGCAGTTGGTGAAGGAAGGTTTTGCCGTACTGCCCTATATCAACGCCGACCCGCTGCTGGCCAAACGCCTAGAAGAAGCCGGATGCGCCACGGTGATGCCGTTAGGTTCGCCAATTGGCTCTGGGCAGGGCATCCGCAACGCGGCAAATATCCAAATTATTATTGAAAACGCCCAGATTCCAGTTGTAGTTGATGCCGGCATTGGCACACCCAGCGAAGCGGCGCTGGCGATGGAAATGGGAGCTGATGCTTTATTGATCAACACCGCAATCGCTCAAGCTCAAAACCCCGCCATGATGGCCCAAGCGATGGGCCTGGCTACCTTAGCCGGACGCCTAGCCTACCTAGCCGGCAGAATTCCGATCAAAGACTACGCGAGCGCCAGTTCACCCCTGACTGGAACGATCACAAGCTAGACGCGTGGCGTCATCTAGCGGGGTCGTCTAGGCGGCAAAATTGCTCATCAAATGGCCAAAAAAGGCAGGTCTCTCAACCTGCCTCACGTTTATTGAAGTTCATGAATTATTGCCACAGCTAAGGGGTTAGCTCTGGAGCTGTTTGGACTGCTGCACTTTGCAGCGCCACAGGTCGGGCAGTGGGTACGGGCACGATCGCCGACTTCAAAAACTCGGTTTGCGCCACTGAGCCATTCGCGAGGGCAAACAGCGGATTCGAGAGGATGCCAGCAAAGGTAGTAGCCACCAGACAAATAATCAGTCCCACCTGCAAGGGACGCATGCCCGGTAACGTCCAGCGCACTTCCGGGTAGTTTTTCACCGCGTTTGACATTTCTTCTGGTTCCTTCACCACCATCATCTTGACGACGCGGATGTAGTAGTAAATCGACACAACGCTCGTCAGCAGACCCACCAGCACCAGCGTGTAAGCGCCCGCTTGCCAACCAGCCCAGAATAGATAGATTTTGCCAAAGAAGCCTGCTAGGGGTGGAATGCCGCCCAAAGAAAGTAGACACAGGCTGAGACAGAGCGTCAGCAGCGGGTCTTTCTGGTACAGGCCGCTGTATTCACTGATCTCGTCGGTCCCAGTTCGGAGGGTAAACAAGATCACGCAGGCAAAGCCGCCCAGGTTCATGAACAAATACACCATCAGATAGAACACCATGCTGGCATAGCCTGCCTCGGTGCCAATCACCAACCCGATCATCACAAAGCCCGCTTGCGCAATCGAGGAATAGGCCAACATCCGCTTCATGCTGGTCTGAGCCAGCGCCACCACATTGCCCAGCACCATACTCAGCAGGGCCAGCGCCGTCAGCACAAAGTGCCACTGCTCCGACACGGTGGGGAACGCCGTTACCAAGAGACGAATCGCCAGAGCGAAACCAGCAGCCTTAGAGCCGACGGATAAAAAGGCCACAACTGGGGTTGGCGAGCCTTCGTACACATCCGGCGTCCACTGGTGGAACGGGACAGCAGCAATCTTGAAGGCAATTCCGGCGATCACGAACACCAGTGCAATCACCGCTCCGATGGATTGATCACCTGAGTTGCTGATAATGTCGGCAGTAATGCGGCTGAGGTGGGTTTCTCCACCCGACAAGCCGTACAGCAAGGAAACACCATAGAGGAAAATTGCTGAGCTTGCCGCTCCAATCAACAAGTACTTCAGGGCAGCCTCGTTGGAACGGGGATCGCGCTTCATGTAGCCCGTCAGGAGGTAGGAGGAGATACTGAGAGTTTCCAGTGAGACAAAGATCATCACTAGCTCGTCTGAGCCTGATAGGAACATCCCGCCTAGCGTCGCGGTCATCAGAATCACCAAAAACTCCGCTAGTGACGTTCCCGACTGTTCGACATAGCGCACGGTGATGAGGGTGGTCACTGCCGCCGATAGAGCGATGATGCCGCGAAAAACAATACTAAGAGCGTCGCCATTAAACGCGCCCAAAAAGGAAATGGGGTTGCTATCCCACTGAAAGTAGAGGGCCACCACGGCGGCTAAAAGTCCAGCAATGGTGACATAGGGTGTCCAGCGAGCCGAAGCACGCCCTACAATCAGATCACCAACCAGAACCACCAGCAGGGTTACAATCACAACCCCTTCCGGCAGGATGGTTCCAGCATTCAACTGAGCAGCAAGATTGGCAAAATCCATAAGCGTTAGGCAGGTTGTTAGGCAGGTTGAGTGCAAGCAGATCGGAGATTCACGCTTAGAGTAGAAGAAGTGACGGTTGGCTCACCAATTGGTTACAAATTGTTTACAAATTGCCAAGCTCCTTCCAACCTCCCAGATCGTTAAAAATCCTTTATAGAGGATCATACCGTTTCCATTCCCTGAATCTGAGTTGAATTCTGACTACAATTCCAGGATCAATCTTTGGTTCTGCTGATATTAACTATAAGTAGGAGATAAAAAGAAAGAGGCTGCATCAAAACTGTTTCTTTCCTCCACCCGATCCAGGGGCAAACCTCCGACCCACCGTTCGACTGATCACGGTCCACTTGCAGATCGAGCAAATCTCTCGTTAAGTTGGAGTTCGCCTCGTTAGCCATTCGAGTCCTAGAACGCGATTGACCCATGCCTAGCCTTGTTATTGTTGAATCTCCCACGAAAGCTCGCACCATCCGTAACTACCTGCCTGCTGGGTACCAGGTCGAGGCTTCGATGGGCCATGTCAGGGATTTGCCTCAATCTGCCAGTGAAATTCCAGCCAGTGTCAAAGCGGAAGAATGGGCCAAAATTGGCGTCAACATAGAGGAAGACTTTGAGCCGCTCTATGTGATTCCGCAGGATAAAAAGAAAGTCGTCAAAGCGCTGAAGGATGCCCTCAAGAACGCGGATGAGCTGGTGCTGGCGACGGACGAAGACCGTGAGGGCGAAAGCATTAGCTGGCATCTGCTGCAAGTGCTTCAGCCCAAAGTGCCGATCAAACGCATGGTGTTTCACGAAATCACTGAAGAGGCGATTCAGGATGCGCTGAGACACTGTCGTGACGTGGATGAACAGTTGGTCCGCGCCCAGGAAACGCGCCGAATTCTGGACCGTTTGGTGGGATATACCCTGTCGCCGCTGTTGTGGAAAAAAATTGCCTGGGGTTTGTCGGCAGGTCGGGTGCAGTCGGTAGCAGTGCGCTTACTGGTAAATCGGGAACGGCAGCGTCGCGCCTTCCGCAAGGGCACCTACTGGGACCTCAAAGCCAGCCTCAGTCAGAACAAACGGCCATTTGAGGCCAAACTGATCAGCGTCGGCGGGACGCGAGTTGCCACGGGCAGTGATTTTGATGAAACCACCGGGCAGATCATCGCCGGACGGCAGGTATTGCTGTTGGGTGAGGCCGAAGCCCGTTCGCTGCAAGAGCGGCTGCTGAGCGAAACCTGGACCGTCAGCAATCTAGAAGAGCGCACCTCAACTCGTAAACCCTCCGCCCCCTTTACCACTTCGACCCTGCAACAGGAAGCCAACCGCAAGCTGCGCCTGTCGGCCCGCGAAACGATGCGGATTGCCCAAAGCCTATACGAGCAGGGCTACATCACCTACATGCGAACCGATTCCACTAATCTTTCGCAGCAGGCAATAGCGGCAGCCCGGTCTTGCGTGAAGCAAATGTATGGCCGCGAGTACCTCAGCCCAGAACCGCGCCAATACGCCACTAAAGCCAAAGGTGCCCAAGAAGCCCACGAAGCAATTCGTCCGGCGGGCAGTACCTTCCGCACACCCCAGGAAACGGGGCTGAAGGACCGCGAACTGCGCCTCTATGACCTGATCTGGAAGCGCACAGTGGCCACCCAAATGGCTGAAGTCCGCCAGACCCACATCACCGTACAGATTCAGGCTGGTGAAGCCGAATTTCGCGCCACCGGCAAACGGATTGACTTCGCTGGCTTTTTCCGGGCCTATGTGGAAGGCTCTGATGATCCCGATGCAGCCATCGAGGATCAGGAAGTGATTCTGCCGCCCTTGCGGGTAGGAGACCATCCCAGCTGCGAGGAGCTGGAACCCATCGGGCACGAAACCCAACCACCCGCCCGCTACACCGAAGCCTCTCTGGTCAAAACCCTGGAGAACGAAGGAATTGGTCGTCCTAGCACCTACGCCAGCATCATCGGCACGATCATCGACCGGGGCTATGCCCAGATGATCAACAACAGCTTGGTGCCCACCTTTACGGCCTTTGCCGTCACCTCACTGCTGGAAAAACATTTCCCCGATCTGGTAGATACCGGCTTTACGGCCCGCATGGAGCAAACCCTAGACGAAATCTCGACTGGCGAAGCCGAATGGCTGCCCTATCTGCGGCAGTTCTACTTGGGCGAAGCTGGCCTGGATACTCAAGTCAAACAGCAAGACAGCCAAATCGACCCCAACGAAGCCCGCACGGTAGAACTGGAAGGTCTGGATGCCAAAGTCCGGATTGGCCGCTATGGAGCTTACATCGAGGCGGACAACGGCGAAGAACTGGTGAAAGCGACGCTACCCCAGGATATGACTCCGGGCGACTTAGACCCGGCTCAGGTGGAAGTGCTGTTGCGCCAAAAAACCGAAGGACCCGACAAAATCGGATTTCATCCCGAAACTGGCGAGCCGATCTATCAGCGGATTGGCCCCTATGGGCCTTATGTGCAGCTCGGTGATAC
>KL662191.1:2644259-2709842 GCA_000733415.1 [Leptolyngbya] sp. JSC-1 | reverse complement strand
CGACGACAAAACAGGACCCGACAAAATCGGATTTCATCCCGAAACTGGCGAGCCGATCTATCAGCGGATTGGCCCCTATGGGCCTTATGTGCAGCTCGGTGATGAAACCGAAGCCAACCCCAAACCGAAGCGGGCTTCGCTACCGAAGGGCGTCAACCCCCAAGAGGTATCCTTGGAAATGGCAGTTGGTCTCCTGTCACTGCCTCGCAGCTTGGGCACCCATCCCGAAACTGGTGCTAAAATTCAGGCCAATTTGGGCCGGTTTGGGCCTTACATTGTGCATGACCAGGGCAAAGCAGGCAAAGACTACCGGTCGCTAAAGGGCGATGACGATGTGCTGACCATCACCCTAGAGCGTGCCCTGGAGCTGCTAGCCGAACCCAAAGCTGGACGAGGACGCAGCAAAGCCGCCGCTAAACCAATCCGCGAACTCGGATCCCATCCCGAAGACGGCGAACCCGTGAATATCTACGATGGCCCCTATGGGCCGTACATTAAGCACGGCAAGGTAAATGCCTCGATTCCCGAAGGTCAAACCGTCGAGGCAATTTCGATGGAAGAGGCTCTCGCCGCCCTCAAAGCCAAAGCCGGCAGCAAATCCAAAAAATCGAGCCGCAGTTCCAGCAAATCGACGGCCAGCACCAGCAAAACCACCCGCACTGCCGCCAAGAAAACCACAAAATCAGCTACCAAGACCACTAAGGCGACAAAAACGGCAACGAAGCCGGCAAAGTCGAGTAAATCGAGTAAATCGGGGCAGTAGGGAGAGGTGCAATTACAACCCCTGCTCTACAACCCCTGCATTGCCGCTAAAGTTTGCCGGTACCTTTCTGCAGTCCCCTGTTGGAGGTAGAGGTCTGCAGCTCGCTGTAAGTCGGCCATCGCGGCGGCCAAATCGCCGGTCATTGCCAGGAGGCGGCCTCGGCTGTAGTAGGCATCGGCATTTTGGGGATTGCTGCGGATCGCCTGCGTATAGTCTTCGAGTGCGCCTGCCGTGTCTCCCAGAGCCAGCCGAATTTCACCCCGGTTGTTGAGCGCCGCTACATCGTTTGGATTCTCTGCCAGGACGAAATCGTAGTCGGCCATGGCTTGCTCTAGAAAACCAGATTCAAAGTAGGCATCGGCCCGACTTCTGTAGATAACGCTATCCCCTGGACGAACTGCTAGAGCTTTCTCATAGTCGGCAATCGCTCCTTCCGGATCTCCAGATTGCAATCTCAAATCGCCGCGCACCTTGTAGGCATCAGCATAGTCGGGGCGCAGCCGAATCGCGGTTTCTAGATCGGCGAGGGCAGCGGGCAAATCGTCCAAGCTAACAAGAGCGAGTGCCCGTCCTAAGTAGGCTTCTGCGTAGTCTGGCTTGAGCTGAATAGCTTGATCAAAGTCAGCTAGAGCGAGTTCTGCGGCTCCCAAGCCGGAGTAGACAAAGCCCCGGTTATAGTAGGCGATCGCAGAATCCGGCATTAGCTCTACGGCCTGATCTAGATCAGCCAATGCCGCTTCCAAATCGTTAATTTCGTAATAAAGACTGCCCCGATTCAGATAGGCATCCCCGTATTTGCTGTCTTCCTCGATCGCCTGGGTAAATTCCGCAATTGCCCCAGCCGGATGGTTTGTGGCCTTCTGCACCAAGCCGCGGTAGAAGTAGGCGGGAGCGGATTCTGGATTGAGGATCAGCACCTGATCCAAGTCGGCCATCGCTTCAGCGTAGTCCCCCAGTTTGTAATGCACAATGCCCCGATACAGATAGGCGTCTACCAGCTCAGGGGCCAGCTCGATAGCCCGATTGTAGTCCTGCAAAGCCGCGCTGTAGTCTCCTAGAGCCGCATAGGTAATGCCCCGCTGCAGATAGGGCCGCGCATCGTTGGGATTAGCCCGAATTGCCAGATCAAAACTAGCTAGTGCTTCACGATATTCTTGTCGTTTCAGTTGAGTTCGGCCCGTTTTGTACGCCTTTTCGGCTGTGGCCGGATCCAGTGGCGTTGTGGAGCGGGTCGATGCCGTAGGGGTTGAAGGGGATGCGGATTGAGCCAAACTTGGCGATGGAGCCAACAGTGGTGTTGCAAGTCCGGTCAAAACAATGCCAACGCCCAACGAGGTGACGACCCGGTATAGGGAATTCATGGTATTTACCCTCACAAATCGGTGCAGGTGTAATCACTTCATGAAGAATTCCCTATCTTGAGGCAAATTTCATCAAGCAGACTGTATCTGTAGCTGCATCTGTAGATGCATCTGGAGTTGCAAATCATGTGGCAAGTCATTAGGCTTAGATTGCTCTAGTAGCAGAGGTTTGGGTTGCTCCAACAGCAAATTCAGGCGTTCTTGAAGCAACGATAAAAAGAAGGCAATTTCCGCTTCCGCACTTTCTCGCAAGCAGGTAGCCAGGTGATCGCGCACCAGGGTGTAGGACTCGACAGCGCTTTCCAGCCGGTCAAACAGCTCGTGGGTGGGTGAATTTTCGTAGAGTTGGGCTGCCGAAGCCAGCCATTCTTCGGCTTCTACAACATCAAGCGGCTGTTGGGCGAGTAGTTCCAGTTCAGCAAAATCAATGTCCATACGATCAACCTCCTGGTAGAAATTCCCTGCGTTAAAAAGTGGAGAACAAATTAATTCGGTCTCTTAGCTTAAAAATACCGACGAAGAGGCTGCGTGTAGCCATTATCTACACGGGTATTTTCGCTGAGGAGCATCTGCCCCCCGGTGGTTTCACGGACTGGTTTTTCAGGACTTAATGTAGCTGCAACGACATGTCCTAGGATCCGACTAGTGAAGAATCAATAAAGAAGAATCAATAAAAAAGAGCAGTCCATGACTACCCTTGTGTAACTAACAAATTACTGATGCTACGACATCGAAATTGTTAAGAAAATTTAAATCGTCTTAGCGGTCAACTGACCCCATGATGATGTCGATACTGCCTAAAATCACGACAATATCCGCGACCTTCACTCCTTTCAGAACATGGGGCAGGATTTGCAGGTTGTTGAAGTCCGCGGCGCGAATCTTGAACCGCCAAGGAAAAACATTGTCATCACCGATGATGTAAATGCCCAGCTCACCCTTGCCGCTTTCAATCCGAACGTAATTTTCGCCTGCCGGAATCTTGAACGTGGGCGCGATTTTCTTACTGATAAACTGATAATCCGGATTCTTAGCCCAGTCCGACTTTGGTCCTTCGGCGATCCGTTTGGCTTCTAGATTCTCGTAAGGACCACCGGGTAAACCCTTGAGGGCTTGGCGAATGATCTTCACTGACTCCCGCATTTCTCGAATCCGCACTACATAGCGAGCGAAGCAGTCGCCTACGGTTTCCCAATGCACATCCCAATCGAAGTCGTCATAGCACTCGTAGTGGTCCACCTTGCGCAGGTCCCACTTGACGCCAGAGGCCCGCAGCATTGGACCAGACAGACCCCAGTTGATCGCCTCATCGCGCGTGATCGTACCCACGCCTTCTACCCGTCGCCGGAAGATCGGGTTGTTGGTAATCAGCTTCTCGTACTCATCCACTTTGGGCATAAAGTAATCGCAGAAGTCGGCACACTTATCGACCCAGCCATAGGGCAAATCGACCGCTACGCCACCAATGCGCCAATAGTTGTTGTTGACCATGCGGTAGCCGGTAGCTGCTTCCCACAGGTCATAGATCATTTCGCGTTCCCGGAAGATGTAGAAGAAGGGGGTTTGGGCACCACAGTCAGCCAGGAAGGGGCCGAGCCAGAGCAGGTGGTTGGCAATCCGGTTCAGCTCTAGCATAATCACCCGGATGTAGCTGGCCCGTCGGGGCACCGGCACATCGGCCAATTTTTCTACCGCATTCACGACTACAGCTTCGTTGAACATGCCCGCCGCGTAGTCCCAACGGCTGACATAGGGCACATACATGACTGGGGTGCGGTTCTCCGCGATCTTTTCCATGCCCCGATGCAAATAGCCAATCACCGGCTCACAGTCAACGACATCTTCACCGTCAAGGGTGACAATCAGGCGCAACACCCCGTGCATCGAAGGATGGTGCGGACCCATATTGAGCACCATTGGGTCGGTTTTGGTTTCAATCATGGTCATAGGTGTTTCTCTCCCCGTTCGATTGGCGCATCAGCAGGTGGGTGGGCATAGACAGCAGAGCTGGTTTGGTCTAAAACTCTAGGTCTAAAACCCTATAGTTTTGTTACGTCTCTCTGAATCATTATACGAAGGGGAAGGCTATCTAAGCAGAGCATCCCACCCAGAATGGCTACGGATTTTTAATGAAACACTGATAATTTTGCTTATAGGGAGGTTTTAGTAGGAGTCAGGAGCCAGAAGTCAGAAGTCAGAAGAAGGTTGGGGTAGCGCGATTCAATGGCGACTTATCCGGCTGGTCCACTGGTGCATCACTGTGCCTCACTGGTGCATCAGTAGGGCGGGGCCGGGGTTAGCAAGATTAACTGCTGCTGCTGAAGTGCTCGCACGGTATCGAGACTCAGTTCGACTTCCTGCAAAATTTCCCCAACCGCGCGGGTTTGATTGCCGTCGCAGGCTTTCAGGAACTGCCATTCAGCTTCGCTGAGATTGACGAGCTGGTAGTCGTAGTTGAACAGGGTGCGGCTGTCCCATCCCTCCATACAGGGGCTACGGTCGGGAATGGCGGCCAGTAGAGCTGCGTCAGAAGACCAGTCGAATCGAGTCAATGGCGGACGGGCGAGGAAAAATTCATAGTGGGCGATGGTTTCCGGATCAAGCAGTTCGATCAAGCGGTAACGCTGGCGATCGGTGAGGGTGGCAGCTCGTTCCATCAGGTCAGGGGCTTTGGCCAGCAGGCGTTCGAGCTGCCAGACCTTGGGATTGGAGAAACCAACAAACTCTAAACCAGAGGCGTCAATCAATTCAAATAGGGTTTCGATGTTGTAATCAATTTCCTGCGGATGGACATACATATCGGCGAAGCATTCGTCGCGATGATTTTCAATCGACCAGCGGTCTTTTTCTCGCCTGACCAAGCGATTGTTTTCCGGCAGAGCCGCAAAAATCTGTCGGCCCACCTGAACCCCATCCCGGTAATCGCCACGTTTGTTGCCTTGGAGGAGAGCAATTGCCTGCTGCATCAGCTTAATTTCCCAGCGGCCCAACTCACCATAGACAAAAATATGCATCAAGCCCCCCGGAGCCAGCTTCTTCGCCAGAGCTTGAATGCCGCGAATCGGGTCAGGAGTATGGTGCAGCACACCCACGCAGTTAATTAAGTCAAATTCTCCGGGTACTTGATCGGCATCAAACAAGCTGAGCTGACGAAACTCTACCCGATCGGCCCCAGACCGGCGACAGCGCTCCTGCGCCACGGCCAGAGTGCCCGCACTCAGATCAATCCCCATCACCTGCGCCTGCGGATTCAGGTGCACCAGGTACTCGGTTCCTACACCCGAACCACAGCCCGCGTCGAGAATGCGAATATCCTGCTGCGCTGGTTTGCGTCCCGTACAAAAAGCATAAGCTGTTAGCCAATTCCAGCGCCAGTTATAACCCGGAGGCGGCTGATCGAGCAGAGGGTCGGGCGGAAAGGGATAGGTATCGTAGAGTTTGGCAACAGCGGCGCTAATTGCTTGATCAGACATGGGACGGCTGGGAGTGTTGAGTGTTGCAGCTCGCTTTTGCGAAGCAGGGTGTTGAGTTTACTTTCAGCACTATCTCACAAATTGGGCAGCAATGAATGATTATCACCCATACCCCCTTCAACCTTCCCTTCACCAGCATCGAATCCGGGCAATACCGAGAAAAGTAAATGGCATTGCATCGTTCCTACCGTAGACCGGATAGAGCCAGGTTTGGCTTGAGCGTTCTGCGCTCCTGACCTTTTGCAGGGAAACTAGCATCATTGCTCCCGGTGGAATTGGCTGCGGAAAACAAATGGTGGCGTAATCAAACGTAATGGCGCTGGTGACATCCATTCGTTGTGGGATTGAATCAAACAACGAGTAGGTGATGGCAATTTCACCATTGATGCAGATGCCGTCTGGAATTTCGATCAATAGCTGGGTCAGGGGATGACCCAGGACATAAAGCTCGAAGTAGTGAGTAGACTGACATGCGCCCATAGAATTTGGATAAGCACCGCTTTGCCCAATGTAAGAACGTTGACTGAACCACTGCTTAACCAGCCAAATCACGATATAGGAGGCGGCTAAGTATATTACCAGCACTCGCATAAAGAGGCGTAGAAGAAATACTTGCGTTAGCCTACAAGACTCTTTTACAGGAATGGCTGAAATCGCCGCTCCAGCCAAATTAAGGCGTCTTGATCTGAAGTAAAATAGTGGAACTTTTTGGTAGCTGGATCGTAAATTTCCAGATAGGGTTCACCGTAGCGATCTGTCCTCCAATTAACCTCAGGGTCAGGAGTTCTGAGCAGAGTAGCGGCCAGTTGATCGAGCGCATTATTCAGGCCAGTTCGTTGATACACAAACTGCCACAGGGTCAGTAGCAGCGGATGCGGCGTATAATCTTTGGTGGCATTTAGAGACGATGCTGATGCGCGAAACTGCATTGATTTTTCTCCGTTCTTCAATTCGCGATACAGCCTTTTTCAGGCTAGTGAAGTACGAAAAACGGGGTGCAGGGGCAGTGCCCGTGCGTAGAGGCGAAGCTCCCACATCCCCCATACCTCACATGAGTGAAAAACGCTGTATATTAGATGATTAATTTGATAGGTGGTTTGATGATCCTATCGATCATGAAGCAGCCATCGTTGCTGCAAATTGCTTCAATGATTCCGGCTGCATAAACGCAGTATATTTAGGTGCGATTGTGGGTGGTAACAGTTCTATCAGCACTTGATTCTCCAGCCAAAACTCGATGACCTCAAAGAAGTCTTGCCGATTGCAGTGAGCGACATGCCATCCCTCACGGGCTGCAATCTCTCGAATTTGGGCTTCACTCACGGGCACTGAAATCGCCGCGTGGGTTGCGGTATAGGTCGGAATATAGGGATTATGAACAAACTGGCTACCGGCATCGGTATCAGCATCGGCAACTACCTGTGTACTATCATCCGGCAGATTGGGCATCAGCTCTGTCCCTTTGGGCAAAACCACAATCAAGGTGCCGTGGGGGTCATAGGTGAGAGCAACATAGCTGCCTTCATGTTCTGGAAACGGCATCACGTCTCCCTGAAATAGTTCTGCTAACACTTGAGCAACATGTAATGGATTATTAGCCGCAATTGAGATGTGGTGAATCATGATTAATGCCTTTTTGTGTGAAGTTAATGTGACGGGATAGGTTATAGAAAGGGGCAGGAGCCAGAAGTCAAGATAGGGATGGCTGCAAACTGATTTGCGCAGGAACCAGGACTATTTGACTGGCATGACGAATGACAGCCGGAGTGTTCAATTGGACAGCTTAGGGTTGCCGTGAATTCCAAATGGTGACGGTGTGGTGACAGTATAGTAACGTTCGTTCGGCTGGTACTTTTCAAGAATATGCAACAGATTGGTGATTGTCAGTTGGAAAAGGTCGGAAAAGGTCGGATCAAACCTGAGGTCAGGATTTAAAACAATTTTGTTCAAGCTTTAAATCCAAAGCCAATCCACCTCCGTAATTCCCCACAAGAGGACAACCTCCCCGGATTGACAGGTTTCGACGAACTTTAATTTTCCATCAGACTCGCGTTTCGCAGGGTCTCAATTCCTGGTGCTTTAAGGAGACATAAAAATGGCAATTCAGCCGATTTTGCTGATTACAGGGCAAACGATGCAAACAGCCCTCAGGCGCATCTTCACTATCGGAAAGGCGGCATCAACCCCAAAAAACATTGGTTTAACGGCAGCAGCTTTTGGCTTAGCGCTGATGGCCCTAGGTATAACAACGGTAATGGCACCACCAACGATCCAAGCTTCTGACCATGACGATGGCGACATTGATGTCCGGAGTCGGGCTTTGAGTTTAACGGATCTATATGTATTCAGAGAGATTGATGTGAACCCTGCTGCCCAAGCAAACGACCTGATTTTGGTGATGAATACCAATCCCCGCTCGCTCGCCCGACAGCAATATTTCTTTAGCAGTGCGGCACGGTATGAATTCAGGATTTCGCGGGTAGCTAACAATAATGCTGTGCCCACCGCCAGACCTGACCTGACGTTGCGATTCAGCTTCAGCGAACCCCAGGGCAGCCCCCGCCGCCAACGCATGACCCTAACGCTCATCGATGAGAAGGGAACCACAACAGTGAACCGCACGATCGGGGGCGGAGCGATGCAAACTACGCCATTAGCAACCGCCAGTTCTCCGTTCCTGAATCAAGTGCGTGTGCGTGGCAGCAACCTCACCGTGTTTGCTGGCCTGCGGGAAGATCCGTTTTTCTTTGATGTAGAGCAGTTCTTCCGCGTCCGAGCTGGGTTACTGGGTCGGGGGCCAGCGGTTGGGTTCCGAGCACCCGAAGATGCGGTTGATTTTGCCACCGGCTATAACGTTAATACGATTGTGGTGCGCGTGCCGCGTCGTTTGTTGCAGGGGTCCGGTCAGGCTACCACATTTGACGTTTGGCTATCGCTGCTGATTCCCGATCCTAGAACCGGCCAGTTTGTCCAAACCGAACAGCTCGCTCGACCGGCAATCAATGAAGGATTGGTATTGAGTCAAGCCAGTTTGGCTGCCTATAACCGCACCCAACCTAGCCGTACTGTGCCTTCTACCGTGGCTCGTGAAGCGACGAGCGTTTTGTTGTCTTTGGGGAACAGTCCAGCCAGAGCACAGGCCCTGCTGGGAGCGTTTATTCCTGATGTAATGCGAATTGATACCTTGGGGCCGAGTGGGTATGCCAATGCGTTGAACAGCAAAGGCGCACCAATTCGAGGCCGTTTGCTGGCGGATGATGTGGTGGATATTAGCTTGGCTGTCCTGACTAATGGCGCCGTCACTACCGACAATGTCACCTATGAGGGTGTACCCGGAAATCCCGGTCAAGGTCATCATCCCCTGTCGCCAAGTTTTCCCTATCTTGCACCTGCCAACTAAATCGCCGTCTAGTTAGCGGCTAGATCCCTAATTCTGAGCGTTGTTTTAGCAAGGAAAAACCTTTTAAGCTGACTGCGAGGATTGGGGATTTAGTCAATACAAGGGTTAGAACATCTACAAAGAATATTATGAAATACAATGACATTAATATAGACAAGGCGAACAAATGGAAGCGGCTGGGAATTTTGGTATCCATCGGCCTACCCATTATCAGCATCGCGCTTATCACCACCCAGCCCAATTTTTGGCTTCAGCTAGAAGCTGTTAGCAGTCGTGCCTTTAGCAAGTTGGAGGAACCATACCGCTATCCGTTTTACCAATCATTAGCGGGAAATCGGACGCTGATCGCGCCCTTGCAGCAGGAAATTGCCTTTTATCAAGAGCGAATCCGCCAGTATCCCGATCGCGCTCTGGAGCAGGCAGATCTGGCAAGCACATACCTGCGAATGGCCCGCTTGACAGGAGAAGGGAGCTGGTACCTATTGGCCGATCAAACCGCACGACAATCGCTTGCCCTTCTGCCAATCGACAACTCAGAAGCGCTGGCGGTTTTAGCACGGGTGGCCGAAGCTAACCACGACTTTAATAAGACCTTGCAACTCGCAGCGCAAATTCCCAATCCCAAGGAAGCCCTGCCGATGCAGGTCACGGCCAATTTAGCGATGGGAAGACTGGAGCAGGCGGATCAGGCAGCAGAGCAGCTGGTTGATTTAACCCTAAGCATGCATGCTTTCACCCTACGGGCATTGGTGAAAACCGCCCAAGGCAACGATCAGGAAGCCCTCCAGAATTTTCGCTATGCCTTAGAAGTAGAAGAAGCTGGCGAGCTAAGCCATTCTGCCCGCACCCGTACCTTACTCGGACGCTTTTACTACGAGCGGGGTGACTTACAGCGCGCCAAAGATTTCTATCAGGAAGCCCTGCGGATTGCGCCCAACGATGCATCCGCCTTGCTGAATCTGGCCCAGTTAGAACTACGGCAAGGCCACTATCGCGTCGCCGAACGATACTATCATCGAGTCGCCCAACAGCAAGCCAGTCCCACCGTCTTCGATCCCCTGATTTTACGAGGACAAGCGCAGATCAAAGCAGCTCAAGGCGACCGAACTGGGGCAGAAACCCTATGGGCTGAAGCGGAAACCCAATTGCGTCAGAGCGTCGGCAGCCTTTCCCTTGGCCACCGGCGTGATTTAGCCCGCCTACTGCTAGAACGAGGCCATTCTCAAGACATTGCTGAAGCCGTCTCGCTGATGGCAGCAGAAGTCCAACTGCGGCGCGATGCAGACACACTCGGCACCTATGCTTGGGCGCTCACAGAAGCCAAACGCTGGCAAGAAGCGCAATCCATCATTCAAATGGCCTTAGATTCTGGCGTTCGCAGTGCAAAGCTCTGGCATCAGGCCGCCACCATTGCCCAAGCCACAGGCAACAAAGCCGAGGCCAATACCTATTTTCAAAAAGTCCGAGCTATTGATCCCAACTTCAATGAAAAAGCCCGCCGAGCAATACATTTAGGTGTCGGCCTCGGTTCCTGACAACCCTACTCCCATCCCCTGCCATGAACGCTAAACTGCATCGCCACGGCATTCTTCCTCTGCTTGCGTTTCTGACAACTCTCCTGTTCCTGGCAGTTACTGCCACACCCGGTCAGGCCCATTGGGCCGACATGTCAGCCGCGGAAATGGTGGTGGAGCCATCAACTGTGCAAATCACGCTCACCTATCCAACCGGCCTGACACCCTTCGCAGATACCAACCAAGACGACCAACTCTCCCCCGATGAAGTGCGAGCCTCTAAGCAGCCGCTAACTACATTTCTGGAGAACGCGATTCGCCTCCGCAATCAGAACAACCAAGCCGGCGTTTTGCAGGTTTCCCCTCAGCTAGAAGCGGCCTTGCCACCCACTGTCCGAGCCGCCCCCAACACCCATAGCACAATCCGCTTGACCTATGCTTGGAAGCAGCCGCTGCAAGCCCTGAAGATCCACTACAACCTGTTTCTACCCGGCGTACCCACCGCAAATTGTTTAGCCACGATTTTGCAAAACCACCAGCTCAGAACTGTGGTATTCACGCCCAAAAATCAAAATTTAACTCTCTCTGCCGGTCTGACTCATTTGACAACAGGTGGCCTGCTGCTGACGATTGCCGGTGCAATCGTTTGGGGAGCGATGCATTCCCTTTCGCCTGGACATGGCAAAACCCTTGTCGGAGCCTACCTCGTGGGTACCCGTTCAACACCCAAACATGCCATTTTGCTTGCCGCCACCACCACCATTACTCATACCCTCGGTATCTTTGCCCTGGGACTCGTGGCGCTGTTCGCGTCCCGCTACATTCTGCCAGAGCAGCTCTATCCCTGGATGAATCTGCTGTCGGGTGTGATGGTAATTGCCATTGGTTTACGTCTGTTTATTCAGCGTTTATCAAATCGCTATAGCTCTCATAGGCAGGCTCATAGGCATTCGCATTCGCATCGAAGGCAACCCTCCATTTCCGGAGAGCTAGTTCCCCTACCAGCAGCCTCACTGCCAGGCACAGGCAATCTGAACGTAAATCAGCCTCATTGGCATAATTCTGACTCTCCCCATCATCATCAGCATTCGCATCATCAGCAAAATTCGCATCATCCCCCTCACCATCACTCTGATCATTCCTTCCATGATCGCATTCATCATCACAGCCACGACCACCATCATCCCCACACTCATCTACCACTCGGCCCCGATGCTACCCCAGTGACATGGCGTAATCTAGTAGCACTAGGAATTTCTGGTGGGCTAACTCCCTGTCCGGCAGCCCTAGTACTGCTCCTGAGCTGTATGGCGTTGGGACAGGTTGGTTTGGGATTAATTTTGGTGCTGGCATTTAGCCTCGGCTTAGCAGGCGTATTGACCGGATTAGGGCTACTCATGGTCTATGCTAAAACGCTGTTTCAACGTTTACCTGTGCCAAAACGTCCTGTGAAGCTATTACCGGCTTTGAGCGCTCTGGGTATCGTTCTAATTGGAGTTGGTCTCTCGGCCCAAGCGGTTATGGAGATAGCAGGAGGTTAGTTGGTTTGGTGTGTCAGATTCGGCAAATCAGTACAAAACATTCAATCATTCACCAAAGCTATGCTGAAGTCCCTACAGTTGACCGGTTTATTTCTGCTTCTAGCATCTCAAAGCGCCACGGCTCAGGTCTCTAGTTTCAATCAGGTTGATCTCGTCTGCTATATGCAAACCTCTGACGGCAGAACCGTAAACCTGACCTCGCTTTGCGGCAACCAGCGCCTAACCAATTCCTCGGATACCACGGCTACCACCAATGGCAGAACGCCCCTCAGTCCTTACACCAACCTGGGCAATTTAGATATCTATAGCGGCGGAACCAGCAGCACGCCCTGTTTTGGTTTAGATGCCCAGGGCCGTCCCTGTTCTGCTGCGGCTGGCTCATCCACTAATTAGAATTTAGAATCCGTTTGAAAAGTCCCCTACATCCCCTTCGCGCAGCGTGTCCGCAAGACATAATCCAAGACTAGAACAAATAGTAGAACAAATCATGCAAACGAATCAGAAGCCGAACGAATCAGAGAATCCTTCAACGGAAAAATTGACGAACCAAACTGCGTGGCAGCAGCTAAAGCAAAAGCAAATTACCTGCGAACAGGCGCTGGAATTACTGGTTGGCTCAAACGGTCATGTCAACTTAGAGTTGCTGGATCCAGAAGTTAACTATCGGTTTTGGCGACATTTCAGTAAGCGAGAAGCGCTGCCGCCGGTCGTACCTTTGCTGCTGTGGCAGGGCTGTTACTATCTGGGCAGCCCGGTGACGCTAACGGGATCGGTAGTGCAGCAGTTGAAGGACCGGCTGAATACGGAAATCAAACTGCTGACAATTGCTGAAAAAAGCTACACCTACTGGCACCGACTGCAATCGCTGGATATGGATCGAATTACCAATACGGTGACGGTAAATCCGCTAACTGGTGAACTAGAGCGGGAAAATATCAGTGAAGTTGCTGAGCTATATTTATCACAAGCGGACAATCAAATCGAGCGGATTAAAGCCCTGATTTCGAGTGCTCTGCGCAACCGGGCCAGCGACATTCACCTAGCCCCTGCTCCTGACGGTCTGCGAGTCCGCTTTCGCATCGATGGCATTCTGCGTCACATCACCACCCTGCCGCCCGATATCAGCCGCAAAGTCATCGTTTCTTTGAAAGTGATGAGCGATATGGACATTGCCGAAAGCCGTCGCCCTCAAGATGGCCGGATTGGTGAAAAGTATATGGTCGATCAGCAGGAACAGGGGCTAGATTTGCGCGTCAGTACCCTGCCTTGTGTGAGCTGTCGCAAGGGTGAGCCGGGGGAAAAAGTCGTGCTGCGGCTATTGCGGCAACAAAATTCCTTTGCCACGATTCAGGATCTGGGCTTCTCTAAACAAACGTTGGCCATTTACGAATCCTGGCTACAGCAACCTCAGGGTATGGTAATCCTGACGGGTCCAACCGGCTCTGGCAAAACCAGTACACTCTACACCAGCTTGCAGGCAATTGCCACCGAATCGGTGAATATCGTCACGGTTGAAGATCCGGTGGAATATGTGCTGCCAGGCATCACCCAAACCCAGGTGCACGAACCAGCTGGCATGACCTTTGCTGCGGGTCTAAGGGCCATTTTGCGCCAAGATCCGGATATCATCATGGTCGGGGAAATTCGCGATCACGAAACTGCCGAAACTGCTGTGCGGGCTGCTCTCACCGGCCATCTAGTGCTCACCACACTCCACACAAACGATGCGATCGGGGCCGTTCCGCGCCTGCGTGATATTGGACCAGATCCGGGCTTGATCAGCGATGCGCTGTTGGGTATTGTGGCGCAGCGGCTGGTGCGGAAAGTCTGCCCTCACTGTGCCGCTCCCTATCGACCCACTACCGCCGAACTGAAGTTTTTGGGACTACCGCTCGAATCCGCCTACGTGCAAAACTGGCGCAAGGGCCGAGGATGTTCCCACTGTTTTCAGTCTGGCTATCAGGGCCGGGAAGCGGTAATCGAAATGATCCATATCGATGACACGATTCGGCAACTCATCTACGAAGGTAGCCTTACTCATCTGCGCCGCTATCTCAACGAAGATCGTTTTTATTCGTTTCGTTTGGGCGCGGTTGCTAAAGTTACTAACGGTATCACCACTCTAGAAGAAGTGCGACGAATTTTACCTCACAGCGCATTTTATCAATCTGTGAATGGTTCTCGTTCAGTTGCAAAGCCGCTCAGCGTGGTGTAAACCTTTGCGGAGTATCAATCTTCTTTCCAACTCAAATGTTTGTTCAATACACGATTCCTCTCAGAGAGGGTGTTGGACCCATTTTGGAAAGTTAAGTTTCACGCTAATCGCCTCACTACAATACGGAGCATAGTGAGATAGAGAAATGTATCTGAAGTTGCGGGCAGGAGCTTGTAATCTCGAACCAGTTGCCTCTCCGACTTCTCAAATATTCTCTTACAGCAGTATCGAGCAGTTGCAGCAGGATGTGGAGGTAGGGCTTTTCGTTCTGGCTTCTGGCCCCGGCTCTTGACTCCTGTCTTCCCCCTCACAATTAAATTTTAAAAATTACGGTAGGGTTAAAGCAGTGTGAGCGATAGCGTTAACTATGGTCAATCCCCCCCCTACGGTTCTAGCCCTCGACTATGATGGCGTACTGTGCGACGGCATGAAAGAATACTTTCAAACCGCATGGCGCGCCTACTGCTACCTCTGGCGACTCACTGATCCAGTTCCGCCAATTGGTTTAGCAGAGCAGTTCTATCGCGTCCGGCCTTTGATTGCTACGGGGTGGGAAATGCCGCTGTTGCTGCGGGCCTTGCTCACCGGCTATAGCGAAACCGAAATGGCGCAGGACTGGGACCAATTAGCCCAGCAGTTGCTGAAGCAGGAAGGACTCAGTGCCGCCATCCTAGCTGCCGAAGTAGACGGCATTCGTGACCACTGGATTGCCTCCGATCCGACAAGCTGGTTGGCTGAGCAGTACCTCTATCCTGGTGTGGCAGGGCAACTGACGCTTTGGCTTAACTCCATTCAAGTGGTCATCATCAGCACCAAAGAAGGACGATTCATTCAGCAGCTCTTGCAGCAGCACGAGATTGACTTGACCAACTTACGCATCTTTGGCAAAGAAGTGAAGCAACCCAAACACCAGATTCTGCGCCAGCTCAAAGCTGAGCAACCAGATTCTGCCGTATTTTGGTTTGTGGAAGACCGGCTGAAAACGCTGCAAGTCGTGGAGCAACTGCCCGATCTAGAGGAGGTTCAACTCTTCTTAGCGACCTGGGGCTACAATACGGCTGCCGAACGAGCCGCGATTGCGGATGATTCGAGAATTCGGCAGATATCGCTGGAGCAGTTTTGTCGGGATTTTGCGGAGTGGTGATTGATGAGGGGTTGGGGGTTGACTCGAAACAAAGGACTGACATAATTTGACTCTTTAGAGATTTGGCGGACAATCAGGAGTCAAAATACCGGAGCCAAAATTTCAAAATTAAGGATTTCTCCTTTACACTGACACGAATAATATGCATAATGCATACATATAAGAATTAAAGGTAGTCTGATGGCGCTATGGATGAGGAAAGAAGTCTGAATCTACTGGGAGCATTGGCTCTGAGCATCGTAGACGCTTTGAATGCGGTAGTAACGGCCAATACGGGAGGAGGTGAAACGCCTGCGGCACTGGTCACGTTGGGCGCAGAACCAGGACTCTCGATTAACGAATTGCGGCAAATTCTCAACCTTTCCCATCCAGGCACCGTGCGTTTAATTGACCGATTGGAGACACAAGGATTGGTAGAGCGTCGATCTGGAACAGATGGGCGAACATTGGCGTTGTTTCTTACCGAGGCCGGATTTGAACGACGCCAAGCTATTCTAGCGGAGCGCCGTCAGCAGTTGCAGGTTGCAGTTCAGTCTTTGTCTGCCGCTGAGCGAAAACAGTTGACGAAGCTGCTCGAAAAAATGCTGGCAGCCATGACTACCGATGAGCTACGGGCCTATGCCATTTGCCGCCTCTGTGAAGAGGAAGTGTGTCCGGGCGATCGCTGCCCTGTAGAACAGCAATACTTTCGCTTAGTTGAATCAGATTAGTCGAATCAGATTAGTCGAATCAGATTAGTCGAATCAGATTAGTTGAATCAGATTAGTTGAATCAGAATGGCATCATGAAAAAATCTATCATTGCCCTCAGTTATGCCTTTTGCTGGGGGGTCGGGGTGACGTTGACCAAAATTGCCCTCTTAGAAATTACCCCAACTACGCTGCTCATTATCCAACTCAGCGCCAGTGTTGGGTTTTTAGTAACAGCTTGTTACTTACGAAATCGTCAGTTTCCCTGTTCCTGGCATCAACTTCAGCAAGGCATAGCCGGTATATTTGAACCTGCATTGGCTTACATGGTCAGCATCTTTGGGGTGCAAATGACAACCGCCAGCAACGCGACTTTAATTGGCTCTTCAGAAGTCATTTTGACCATCCTATTTGCAGCGATTTTTTTAGGAGAAAAGTTGACACCAATCAAAGTATTGCTGGCTAGCATCAGTTTTTTAGGAATAGTGCTGTTGATGTTGCAGGATACAGCAGGCGCGAATCAGGCTTCGCTGATGGGGAATTTACTCGTACTTCTGGGTACCTTGTTTGCGGTAGTTTATGTGCTCGTTAGCAAAAGCCAGATTGCAATCGCCGATCCGCTACAGCTTACCTCGTCCCAGCAGCTCGTGGGTTTACTTGTGACCGTAGGCGGTTTTGGAATTTTATCAATGGTAAATCCCAGCTATGAAATCAGTGCGGTTGGCATTTCCCTGCCCTTCTGGCTACTGGCAATCGGCTCCGGCATCATGCAGTATGCGTTGGCATTTTTGCTTTATCTGATTGCGTTGCAAAACCTTCCCGTCAGCCATGCAGCGTTCTATATCGCTCTGATTCCCGTGTTTGGAGTAACCAGCGCTATTGTGATCATGGGTGAACAGCCTAGCCTTGCCCAATCCATCGGGGGATGCTTAGTCATTGTCTCCTCCTCCTGCGCCCATCGGCTTAAAACGGCTTAGGCCATCACCCTTTCCCACTCAAATCTGGATCGATCACCCGATCTAATTGCTCATCCTGCCAAGACGCCGGATCTTCCAGTGGTTCTAAGTGAGTCATCACATAAATTCCGGGCAGCGCTTTCAGTAAGGCCAGCTCAATTGCTTCACAGATATTATGACCTTGTTGCACCGTCCATTGCCCCGGCACCAGCACATGAAACGAAACAAAGCCCCGCGATCCGGCCACGCGCGTCCGCAACGCATGAAACTGAATGCCTTGCCGTTTGTATTCATCCAAAATCAACAGAATGGTTTCCTGCATATCGGTCGGTAGGGCTGCATCCAGCAAGCTTGACCCCGTTTCCCGCAGCAGCTTGATGCCCGTCCAAACAATGTTGGCTGCTACTCCTAGCGCAATCAGCGGATCCAGCACCAACCAGCCGGTCAATTTGACCACCACAATTCCTAAAATCACCCCGATCGAGGTCCACACATCGGTCAGCAGATGGTAGGCATCGGCCCGCAGGGTGATCGATCGTAACCGACGCGAGGCTTGCAGCAAAATCCACGCCACGGTTGCATTCATACCCGAAGAAACGATGCTTAGAACTAGACCTACTCCTACCGACTCTAGCGGGTGGGGATGAAACAACCGTCCACCTGCCGCAACTGCAATCCCACCTGCTGCGACTAGAATCAAAACGCCTTCTAGCGCACTGGAGAAATATTCGGCTTTAGAATGACCAAAGGCATGCACTGAATCAGGAGGCCGACTGGCTAAGGTCAACGCCCACAGTGCGACTCCAGCCGCTACTACATTGGCAATCGACTCTACAGCATCCGACAACAGCCCCACCGAACCCGTAACCAGATACGCCAGTGTTTTGAGCGTAATAATCACGAGCGAGGCCACAATCGAAAGCCAAGCATAGAAGCGGGCTGGACGCCCTGAGGAGTGGGTTGAATCCATGAAGGCCAAACTGTCTGAATACCAGGTAGTGTATCCTATATCAATTCAGAAGTTGAAGACGTTGAGACAGCGGATCCAGTCAAGCACTCTAAGTCAAGCACTCTAAGTCAAGCACTCTAAGTCAAGCACTCCAAGTCAAGCAATTGCGCCAAGTTGGGATCAAAATGGCCCAAGGCTAGGATTTTTCCAATCTCCTATCGGCCCAAACGTTGGAGGAATTCTCCGACGCTGAGCAGTGATTGATTAGACTTAGATTATTGCTTCTACCGCAAATTCACTGCATAAGACCAAGCAAGTTCTCGCTATTGCCATTCAGAGGCTGAGGGCTAGTGACGGTTAGACGACTTCGTGATCCGGAGCGCCAACCCACTATACCCTTACAGCACTGTCGCAATCGAGACCGTAGGAGGATTTGCAGATGGCTCGTTTAATTGGTACGCGCTTTTCAGATTTCATGACAGGTTCAGCCGTAAGTGATGAAATTTTTGGTTTAGATGGCAATGATGCAGTATGCGCCACTAGCGGTAATGATTACATTGACGGCAGCAATGGATTTGACACGGTCGATTACACTACTTTGAATCGGTCGATTACGCTGTTACCACGGGGTGGAATCAACCATCGGGCAACTCTTCGGTTAGCGGAATAGCCCCCCTATGAACGTGGCTCAAAGGCTATAAAAAACCCCTGCTGCCAATTCGGCACATCAGGGGCAAGACATCTATTCAACTAGGGAATTAGTTGGAGAAGAAACCTGCTTCAGAGCAGCAGATTCGGTTAGGACACTAACCCATCGCCTTTCTTGAGGATTTCCTTCAGGAACCAGCGATGCTTTTGATGCACCTGCACTAAGCGAGTATAGAGGTCTGCTGTACCAATATCACCAGCCTCAGCAGCAATTTCTGCATCCTGATGCATCTCTTGGATGATCCGATCGTGGGTGGCAATTGCTTCCTCCACCATCTCCCGTACCGCCAGTTTACCCGTCGAGGGCCGCACGGTTGCGGTTGGTAGATAATCAGCGGGATCGGCCACGGGGGCACCATCTAGCATCAAGCTGCGTTCTGCCAGCTCGTCGATCATAGCAAACACTTCTGCGCCTTGTTCCTCAAACAGCAAATGCAGATCACGGAACAGGGGTCCATAGGTGAGCCAGTGATACTTTTTGTAGTTTAGGTAGGCGACTAACGCATTAGCTTGCTCGCGATTAAGGGTTTCAACCACGGTTTGTTGAGTTTGTAGCGTTGCAGTCATAGCTGATGTATCTCCTTGACTCCATGTTTAACTTATACAGTTGTTCTGCCGATTTCGCCATTGCTTAGAATACATTTGGCAGTGGTCCTAACGCATTGCAGCAAATCGACGTTCAATTTCTTCCCAGTTCAGCACATTCCACCAAGCATCCAGGTACTCTGGGCGGCGGTTCTGGTATTTCAGATAGTAGGCGTGTTCCCAGACATCGTTGCCAAAAATGGGCTTAGCACCAGTGGTAATCGGACTGTCTTGATTGGGTGTGGTAGTAATTTGCAGCGTTTGTTCGGGGCTGATCACTAGCCAAACCCAGCCGCTGCCAAAGTGCTTGGTCCCCGCTTCGTTAAACCGCTGCTTGAAGGTATCGAAGTCACCAAAGGTGGAGCTAATCGCGTCTCCCAAGGCACCAGTCGGTTCTCCACCGCCATTCGGACGCATAATTTGCCAGAACATCGTGTGGTTGACATGACCACCACCATTGTTGCGAACTGCTGTCCGAATTGCTTCAGGCACGGCATTCAAATCAGCAACCAACTCCTCGACCGATTTAGCCTGCAAGTCTGAATAGTTAGCCAGAGCGGTGTTGAGATTGTTCACATAAGCAGCGTGGTGCTTGTCGTGATGCAACTGCATGGTTTGCGCATCAATGTAGGGTTCCAGTGCCGCATAGTCGTAGGGTAATGGCGCAAGATTGTGAGCCATCAGAAACTCTCCTTATCGAACTTAAACTTCAAAACTGAATTGAGGTCTAGAGCTGCCCATCTCATGTCGTCCAGCAGACAGTCCTCTCAAGCTGCTGATCATTTGATCAGCTGACGATCAACTAAAGATCAACTAAATACAATCAACCAAATTAAGCTTCCTTTCACTCCATATCTAAATCATAGTCATTATGAGTATGAGTTGCAACCTGGATTGGAAATATCCTCCGATTGGGAGAGGGATGGGGGTGGTGGGGGAGGGTGGGGGGATGGCAACGTTCGGCTGTTCAAATGGTCGTAGGATGTAAAGTGGGTTGGGATGACCCAGTTTGACTGGCTAGGGTTTAACTCCAATCTTTTGAAGAGATCTTTGATAAATTAAATGCCTAAATCGTTTCTGGAGGAGTGTCGTGTGATGAAGTGGGTTCAACATGGGGCGGTGGCCCTTCCCTTGTTGATGGCAATGCCTTTGTCGGCTCAGGCTCAGGCGCGGCTGGTGGAGTATAAGTGCGAAGCGGGTCGTTCGTTTCGGGTTGAGTATGCGGGTGATACGGCTCAGTTAATGCGCGGTGCCGATTCGGTGACGCTGCCGAGTGTGGTGTCGGCTTCGGGTGCTCGCTACTCGAATGGGGAAATTACTCTATTCACTAAAGGCAATCAGGCGTTCATCGAGGAAAACGGAGAGCAAACCTATCGCAATTGTGTGGGGCAGGCTGTTCCCCCATCTCAATCAGTCTCACAACGGGTGACCTATCAGTGCCGGGATGGCCGCTCTTTCTCGGCTCACTATTTGGATGACCGTGTTGAGCTAGTGCTCGATGGTCGCACTCTCACCTTGCCGCAGGTAGTTTCGGGTTCTGGCGTCCGCTATTCTGACGGTATTACTACTCTGTCCTCAAAGGGCGATCAGGCTTTTGTTGAGGTCAATGGCACGATGGTTTATCAGGATTGTTTAGCTCAAGCTGCCAGTACGCAGCCACCTGCTCAGCCCGTGCGCGGCATGTGGTAGAAGTTTGGCTCCCTGAGGCAGCAAACCTTGATTAAGGAATTGATTAGGTGGATGACTGTAGTTTTACAATATTAGAAATCAGTACTAGGCATATGTGTCATCTAGAATGAGTACAAAAAATGAGTCAAAACCTATAAAACTTCCATCCTAGAGAAGTCTAATGGTACAGTCTCCGTCTCAACCCATCACCTTAGAAGAATTTCTGAAGCTGCCAGAAACCAAACCTGCCAGTGAGTATATTGATGGGCAAATCGTTCAGAAGCCAATGCCCCAGGGGAAGCACAGCACAATTCAGACCGAGTTCTCTACAACCGTTCATGTCATTCTTAAACCCCGACAAATTGCACGAGCGTTTTCAGAGTTACGGTGTACATTTGGTGGCCGCTCAATCGTTCCAGATGTGTCTGTGTTTGTTTGGCGGAGAATTCCCCGTGACCAAAATGGCGAAGTTGCGAACATCTTTTCAATCGCTCCCGATTGGACTATCGAAATCCTATCGCCAGAGCAGAGTCAAACGAAAGCAACCAAAAACATTTTGCATTGTTTGAATCATGGAACTCAGATGGGTTGGTTAATTGACCCTGCTGAGCAAACTATTTTTGTTTATCTTCCAAAGCAGCAACCAGAAGTGTTTGATGAACCAGAACAATTACTTCTCGTTCCTCCCTTTGCTAAGGCGCTAAATCTAAGGGTAGGCAATGTGTTTGATTGGTTATTAGATTAGTAGGCTATTCTAATCTCTCTGACAAAGGGCGTCCAGTGCCGCCGCGCTGTACCCAAATTAATTCAGCCGCAATGCTGACAGCAATTTCCTCTGGTGTTAACGCCCCAATATCCAAACCGATTGGAGCATAGATCGATTGTAGTTGTCTAGAGGAAATGCCGCTTTGCTCAATGGCCTGAAACACCTGGCGCACCCGCTTTTTACTGCCAATCATGCCAATGTAGCGACAAGGGATTGGGCGTTGCAGTAAACTCGTTAACGCAGCTAGATCATACTGATATCCCCTGGTTACTAAGGCCGCAAATAGCTGGGTATGAGTTGCCAAATGAGACAATGCCGTCGCCAGTTCTGGAAAAATCTTCGCGGCTTGAGGATAATGCTGGAAATTAGCCCATTCCGGACGGTCATCTTGAACCATCACCTGAAAGCCAATCATATCAGCTACTTTGGCCAACTGCATGCCGACATGTCCTGCGCCAACAATCAATAGAATGGGGGATGGCTGTAATGTTTCTGTGAAAGCATTTTTTATATCAACTGTGATATAAACAAAACTACTATCTGAAAGATTATCGTTAACATCAAGCAAATAGGGAGACTGGCTTAACTCAAACGGTATCACTAACGTTGCCGTCTGTCCGGCTTCTAGGCGGGTGAGAATTTTCTGTGCCAATGCCAGTGCTGCTTCTCCTGCCCACCGCTCCAGCCATACCTGCATCAGACCGCCACAAATGCCCTGAGTCTCCCGATGCGATGCGCCAGTTAAATCCACTATCACCCTCTGCTTCTGACCCGACTCCAGCACCTGCTCCGCCTGCCGAATCACCTTCGCCTCACCCGCTCCACCCCCAATCGTACCGAATGTGAAACCATCGCCCCCAATCAGCATCTTCGCACCCACTTCCCGCGGCACCGATCCCTGGGTTTGCACCACGGTTGCTACCACCGCAGGACCGGATGGCAGGATTTCAGTGAGTTTGCGAAAGCAGGCAATCGTCATTTTGGAGATGGGGATGATGGGGAAGGTGGGGATGATGTAAGAGTTTATTCAGGACTCTATGGTATGGGTGCTGTATTCCTGCTAATGTATAGCCGCAGTCAAAACGGTTAGGACCGTTCCCGCTCCCCTGCCCTCTCTCCTGAACTGCATCCGTTCGAGGGGTTCAGCGATCCAAAATGGGCCGATCCATTTCGTCCGTTGTCATAACTGTTCCACGTCCAATGTGGTAGGCCCTCACGGACGCGTCACCGGGTGAACTGGTATGTGAGGACTGCAAAATCAGGGCTAGGAGATTGGAAGAGGAGCAAACCAACCCGCCATCTCCCATCTCCCTCAACCCATCCCCACCGCCTCAGTCGCCAAAAACTTCTCCAACTCCGTCAGCGCTTCTGCATCCACCTTCGTCTGCATCGGGCAAAACTTGGGGCCGCACATCGAACAGAACTCTGCGGTTTTGTAGATATCTGCTGGTAGGGTTTCGTCGTGGTATTCGCGGGCGCGATCCGGATCAAGGGCCAGCTCAAACTGACGGTTCCAGTCAAACTGATAGCGAGCACGCGACAGTTCATCATCTCGGTCTCTGGCTCCGGCTCGGTGGCGGGCGATATCTGCCGCGTGGGCTGCTATTTTGTAGGCGATCAATCCGTTGCGCACATCTTCAGCGTTGGGTAGCCCCAGGTGTTCTTTCGGCGTCACATAGCAGAGCATTGCCGTGCCGTACCAACCAGCCATAGCCGCTCCGATCGCCGAGGTAATATGGTCGTAGCCGGGGGCAATATCGGTGACGAGCGGACCCAGTACATAGAAGGGTGCTTCGCTGCATTCCTCCATCTGCTTGCGGACGTTGAACTCGATTTGATCCATCGGCACATGGCCCGGACCTTCAACCATCACCTGCACATCATGTTCCCAGGCTTTGCGGGTCAACTGTCCTAGAGTTTTTAGCTCAGCGAGCTGAGCCGCATCTGAGGCATCGTGGAGGCAACCCGGACGCAGCGAGTCACCTAAGCTGAACGACACATCATAGCGTTTGAAGATCTCGATGATGGCATCAAAGTGAGTATAAAGGGGATTTTGCTTGTGATGGTGCAGCATCCATTTGGCTAAAATGCCGCCGCCCCGCGAAACAATGCCCGTGAGCCGATTTCGCACTAGCGGTAAATGTTCGATCAAAATGCCCGCATGGATGGTCATATAGTCCACGCCTTGCTGCGCCTGCTTTTCGATCACATGCAAAAAGTCATCCGGCGTCAGGTTCTCGACTCTACCGTGAACGCTCTCTAGCGCCTGATACACCGGCACCGTTCCAATCGGCACAGGCGAAGCTTGGATGATAGCAGTACGAATTTCATCCAAATTTCCGCCGCCCGTAGACAGATCCATCACCGTATCGGCTCCGTATTTTACGGCCAGACGCAACTTCTCCAATTCCGCTTCGATATCTGAAGAGTTAGGCGAGGCACCAATATTGGCATTCACTTTGCATTTAGAAGCAATCCCAATACACATCGGCTCCAAATTCACATGGTTAATATTCGCCGGAATAATCATTCGCCCCCGCGCCACTTCATCTCGAATCAACTCGACCGACAGATTTTCCCGCGTCGCCACAAACTGCATTTCTTCCGTGATCACACCTTGACGGGCATAGTGCATTTGCGACACATTGCTGTGCCCCTGCCGCTTGGCAATCCAATCAGCTCGCATATTTAATTCCTCGTTGTAGACAGCTTCCCTCCGCCGGTGCTAGCCGGACTCAGGTTCTAAGGGTGTAATCTCAGCCTGGAAAAAAGCCTCAGGCACCCCTAGCTATGCGAACTGATTGTAGCACCGCATTCAGCCAGCGGATTCACCACATTCCGAAGAATGTCAAAAAACTTGATAGATTCAACCATCCACCCCCACTCCTCCACCCCCACTCCTCCACCCCCCACTCCTCCACCCCCCACTCCTCCACCCCCCACTCCTCCACCCCCCACTCCTCCACCCCCACTCCACCCCCAACAGTTGCCGACCCAACCGCTAACATCGAAAATAGTAATAGCATCCGCAATTCCAGCACAAACCAAGCATAAACCCCATGAACTCGTCTGCCGTTACCTTCCAAGATTATTTTGATGTGATTGTCGTTGGGGCTGGGCATTCCGGCTGTGAAGCGGCATTGGCGGCGGCTCGCTTGGGCTGTCGGACATTGCTGCTGACGCTGAATCTCGATAAAATTGCCTGGCAGCCTTGTAATCCGGCGGTGGGCGGTCCGGCAAAATCGCAGTTGACCCACGAGGTAGATGCGCTAGGCGGCGAAATTGGCAAAATGGCAGACCGCACCTATCTGCAAAAGCGGGTGCTGAACATCTCGCGTGGACCTGCCGTGTGGGCGCTGCGGGCACAAACCGATAAGCGGGAATACGCTGCCGTGATGAAAATGATTGTGGAGAATCAGACCAACCTCTCGGTGCGCGAAGGCATGGTGACGGATTTGGTGCTGGGGGCCAATGACGAAGTGATTGGCGTGGAAACCTACTTTGGCGTGGCGTTTGAGTGCAAAGCGGTGGTGTTGACCACGGGCACCTTCTTGGGCGGGCGCATCTGGGTTGGTAACAAATCAATGGCAGCGGGCCGATCTGGTGAGTTTGCCGCCGAAGGCTTGACCGATACGCTGAATCGGCTTGGCTTTGAAACGGGACGCTTGAAAACCGGCACTCCAGCGCGGGTAGACCGCCGCTCGGTAGACTACAGCAAAATGGAACCCCAACCCGGCGATCCCGAAACTCGCTGGTTTAGCTTTGATCCAGAAGTTTGGGTCGAGCGCGAGCAGATGTGTTGCTACCTGACTCGCACCACGGCTGAAACCCACCGCCTGATTCGGAAAAACCTGCATCTGTCGCCGGTCTATGGCGGTTGGGTGGATGCCAAAGGACCGCGCTATTGCCCCAGCATCGAAGACAAAATTGTCCGCTTTGCCGACAAAGAATCGCATCAGATTTTCATTGAACCCGAAGGCCGCGATATTCCCGAACTCTATATCCAGGGCTTCTCGACCGGCTTGCCGGAAAGTCTCCAGCTACAAATGCTGCGCTCGCTGCCCGGTTTAGAGAACTGCGTCATGCTGCGTCCAGCCTATGCCGTGGAGTACGACTACCTGCCTGCCACCCAGTGCTACCCGACGCTGATGACCAAAAAGATTGCTGGCCTGTTCTGTGCAGGGCAAATTAACGGCACCACGGGTTACGAAGAAGCTGCTGCGCAGGGACTCGTGGCCGGAATCAACGCGGCTCGTTTGGTACGCGGACAGGAGCTGATCGTCTTTCCCCGCGAGCAGAGCTACATTGGCACCCTGATTGATGATCTCTGCACCAAAGATCTGCGCGAACCTTATCGAATGCTGACCTCGCGCTCGGAATATCGCCTGCTGCTGCGTTCCGACAATGCCGATCAGCGCCTGACGCCCTTAGGACGGGAAATCGGCCTAATTGACGACCGCCGTTGGCAGTTGTTTCAAACCAAACAGACCAACATTGCCGCTGAGAAAGAACGCCTGCATACCACTCGTGTCAAAGAGCATGAGCCGCTTGGTCAGCAGATTATGGCGGACACCCAACAGGCAATCAAAGGCTCGATTACGCTAGCCGATCTGCTGCGGCGTCCCGGCTTCCACTATGTCGATCTCGATCGCTACAATCTCGGCAATTCCAGTCTCACACCCGCCGAATGGGAAGGGGCCGAAATCGACATCAAGTATGCGGGCTACTTGCAGCGCCAACAGCATCAGATCGACCAAATTGCCCGCCAGTCGAACCGGCCCCTGCCTGCCGATCTGGACTATCACGCTATCGATACCCTATCTAAAGAAGCCCGCGAAAAACTGTCTCAGGTCAAGCCCTTAACGATTGGTCAAGCCTCTCGCATTGGTGGCGTCAACCCAGCCGACGTGAATGCATTGCTGCTGTATTTGGAAGTGCGGTCGCGGCAGATGGCTGTGAAGTAAGGCGGCGTTGAGCCAATTGTGGAGGTCAGGATGACTCAAGCCAAACCCCAATTCTCTACCTTTCAAGAGTACTTGTCTCACAGCGCTGATCTGGACAACCGCTATGAATGGATTGATGGAGAGTTAATCGAATTGCCGCCCGAATCCGAGTTTAATCTTTCGATCGCCAATTTTCTGTTTCTGAAGTTGGTCAATGCTGGTATTCCGCTGCGATTAGTTCATCCCCATGCCTGTGAACTGCAAGTACCCATCCTGCAACCCGGCGATGCTGCCAACCGCTATCCAGATCTCGTGGTCTTACGCCAGGAACATTTGCCACTAACGCAGCGCCGCCTCACGATTACCTTGGAAATGCCGCCACCTCGTTTGGTGGTTGAAGTCGTCAGTCCGGGCCAAAGTAATCGAGAGCGTGACTATAACCGTAAACGAGCACAGTATGCTAAGCGGAGCATTCCAGAATATTGGTTGATCGACCCAGAATGCCAAGTGGTGATTGTACTGGAATTAATCAATCATCAAGACGATTATCAAGAAATGGGCAGGTTTCAGGGGAATACACCCATCATTTCATCGATTGGCACCCTGAATTTGACAGCAATGGACATCTTCAAACTTGCCTGAGGCAGGCTCAGTGCCTATGATTATTCGTCCTTATCAACCCTCGGATGCCGAAGCTCTTGTTCAGGTGTTTCGAGATGCGGTAATTGGAACTGGTTCTAGTGCCTATGATCCGCAGCAGGTAGCCATCTGGGCTTCCTATCCAGAGCAGTTCGAAGCGTTTCGACAGCAGTTGAGTCGCGGTTTGACCCTGGTAGCCGTAGTGGATCATCAAGTTGCCGCTTTCGGACAGCTCGAAGCATCAGGGCATGTGGCTTTTCTCTATACCTCTAGCCAGTTTGCTCGCCAAGGATGCGCCAGCGCAATTTATCAGCAGCTCGAAGCCCACGCGATTCAGCAGGGCAATTCCCGCCTCTACACTGAAGCCAGTCGCATTTCCAAGCCTTTCTTTCTCAAAATGGGCTTCCAGATTCTGGAAACCGAATGGGTCGATCGCAAAGGCGTGCAGTTTGAGCGCTTCAAGATGGAAAAACTTTTGTCTCTAACCAGCCCAGAAATTAAATGAGAATAAAGCCGTGAACATTGCCAGCAACAAAATGCTTGTCAGCGACCACAGCCGGTCAAATAGCTGCGATTGGCCCCAGTGAGCTAGCACCAAAAACACCGAAGGAATTGTCAGCAAATAGCGTGTGATACTCCAAGCGGTGCCGCAAGTAAGGGAAACGGATAAAATTGCTAAACCATATAAAGATAAACCCGGATAATGCTTCAGGGTAATCAAACAGCTACAGAGACCCAACACAATAGCAGCGAACTCAATGCCGTAGTGAACCATAGCCGCTGGATTATCGCCAACCAGCGCCATGAAACCGCTGCCCCAAGCCGCTGCTGCTGCCTGTATGTCAAACAAGCGACAGTTGAAAAAACGATCTTCAACAATTTGAAAAGCATTTCCTAAAAACGAGTTGCGCCAATACAAGTATACAGCTAGCGGAATACTGAGCGAAATTAGCTTGACCAAAAACTGCAACAAACCACGAAACGTAAAACTTTGCCCGGAAAATCGGCTGAACCGAAAGCTCCGCAAAATGCCAAACAGTAAGGGAATCAACAGAAATATGCCTACGGCTCGTGTCAGAGTTGCCAGTGCAGCCAGTAACGCTGCCGGCAGCCAATATTTGCGCTGAATCAAAGCCAAACTACTAAATGCCAAGCCAACAAACAAGCCTTCGGTGTAGACCTGGGCCAGAAAAAATCCGGTGGGAAAACTGAGCAGGTAAAAAGCTGCTCGCAGTCCGGCATATTCGCCCAGAGCGTATGTCGCCAGATCATAGAGAGCGATTAGACCAATCAAGGTTCCTAGCGCTGAGATGATCAACCCTGCTAACGTTGCGGTGGCAATCGGAGATAAGCCCAACCCAGCCAGCGGTATCGCCAGCCAGCGGATCAGGTACGGATAGCCAGGGAAAAAGGCGTAGTTGAGCGACAGGGGCCGCTTGAATGGCGGTTCGGCATCTGGGGCGGGTGGTACGGAACGCACTTTTGGATCGTCATAGCCATGTAGCGCAATCGAAAGATAAAACTCCGAATCCCAGCCGACTTGGGTATTCAGAAATGGGTCGTTGAGGTAAGGGCGGTCTGCGGTTTTTTCGGTCTTGGTGCTGTCAGCCGTCCAACCCAACACCCGGTCGGGTCGTTGCAGGTCATAGCGAGCCGTGACCACCGCCTGATAACTCCAGATCAGCAGCAGCCAGCCTAACCAAAGGCCAACCATCGTGCGGAATACTCTCATGGCTAAGCTTCGTCCGCAGCAATCGCTTCCCGCTTGGCATCCGCTAACCGATCGCTAGAGAACTGGGTTGGAATATCTTCGGGTAACAGCGTGGTCAGCATCTCGTCGGTCAAGGACGACATCACCGCTAAGCGATTTGCCTGTCGTTCAATGCTCTTTTCAAATAAATTGCGGACAATTCTGGCATTACCAAACGTGCGATCGCGGTTGACATACAGGTCCTCAAATAAGCGCCTCAGCTTGTCTCTGGTAGCATCTATTAGTTTGAAATGACTCCTATTACAAAACGATTCAAAAATTGCCAGTAGTTCTTCTGGTTTATAGTCATTGAAATAAAAGTAACGATTAAAGCGAGATTTCAACCCTGGATTCGATTCTACAAACTGAGCCATCTCATCGGTGTATCCCGCCACAATCACCACCAGCCGATCACGGTAATCCTCCATGCGTTTCAGCAATATATCGATTGCTTCCTGGCCAAAATCTCGCCCATTGTCTCCTGGCATTAACGCATACGCTTCATCGATAAACAGCACGCCATCTAATGCAGAATTCACCACATCATCTACTTTCTTAGCGGTTTGCCCAATATAGCCCGCCACTAACCCAGCCCGATCCGTTTCCACCAAATGCCCCTTCTCTAAAAAGCCCAACCCTTGAAAAATTCGGCTCATCAAGCGAGCAACTGTAGTTTTTCCGGTTCCGGGCGGACCACAAAATACCGAGTGCAGCGATACGGAAGTTGTAGCCAAGCCACGCTCCACCCGAATCTTCTGGACTTTGAGAAAGTTCGCTAGGGTTTTTACTTCTTCTTTGATGTTCTCCATCCCGACTAGATCGTTCAGTTCAGCCAATGCCTGATCGAGGATCTGGGCCAGTTCTTCGGGGGTTTTGGCGGCGGGCTGTTCGGGGGCAGGAGGGGGGGGAGATGGGGAAGGTGAGGCAGGTGAGGCAGGTGAGGCAGGTGAGGCGGATGGGGGAGTGAGGGGGGTGACTTTGGCTAGGCCGTCTTGGTAGCTGTTGAGCGTTTGGTAGTTGTGCAGGCGCTGCCAGACTTGCGATAGGGCTTCCATTTCCTGCATTGTAATTGTGCCATCGGATTTGACGATGACTTGGGCAAATTGGTAGATGCCGTTGACGGTGGACTTGAGATAGTTGGTGCCTTTTGCTTCATCAAGTTTGTTCAGCACAGCGGGCAGCAGCAATTCATCGAGCTGGGCCGGGTCGGTTTTGCGATCTTTGGTGGCGTCTAGCAAAAGTTGCAGCGTAATTTTTTGGTACTTGAGGCGATCGACTTCGGAGAAGTCCCAGGTTTTGAAGGCGGCATTCAGCTTTTCGCTGTCTTGCTTGATCAGAGCATAGATCGTCAGGTAGGCCAGCAGCTCGTTGGCAGTAATTTCACCATTACTGCGTCCGCAGAAGCGGACAATTTCGCCTAAATCGGTCAAGATCAAATCTGCAAATCTGGGATCTAGGCTCAACAGGGGTTGGAGCGACTGGTACAGGCTTTCGGCTTCCTGCCGTACCGATCTGGCATTCACAAGTTGGCTAAAGTTCACAATACACTCCTGTTGACACTCCTGTTGACACTCCTGTTGCAGCTAGGTTGAGCGCTCCATTACGCTATCACAATCTATTTTGATCGCTTCTTGTCACGGATTTCAGCATTCTTGCCTCGCACGGGTGGTAAGGCATCTACAAGTCCCATCTCAAAGGCGATATCCGGCAGGTCGCCCGCGATATATTTGCCCGGTTCAAACACTCGTCCGGGTGTGAAGCAAATTTGCCGCAGTTCAACTACCTGCGTAGGCAAAAAAGACTGGCGATACTGGCGATGTTCGATGCCCATACCCCTACCCCGCCGTTGCAATTACATGGCTGATAGCTTCCACCTGCTGCTGATAGTCGAAGTCAGACAGGGTCGGTGTAGCCTCTAGCAGAGGAACCGATTCCAGTTGAATCCAGGATTTGCAGCCGCCATACTCCGAACGATAGGGAATCACTTGAGGCTGATTCAGGCGATACACCCGCAGCAATAGCACCGTCAGCGGCAAGCGTGGCTTCCATTTCAGACGCTCTGTCACCCAATCGGCAGTCCAAATGTGAAACGGCAATAGGGACTCCACAACGGCGGCGGCACTGACTTCAAAGGAATGGGTAACTTCTGCCCAAGCCCCAATTTCCACAGTTTCTGGATGCCAGCCAGACTCAACGGGCATCACCTGCTGCTCATAGGGCGGCTTCAGCAAATGCGGCTTCTGATGTTCGTAAGTTGGATACAGCCAAAATCGCGGTTCGCTGACCTGAAACCCCTGCTCGCGAATCCCCCCCTTACGCAATAGCAAAATCGTTTCCCCTCGGCTTAAAGCCTGAACTGCCACAGCCCATTCCTTCAGAGCCGTTTTGACTGTTGTAGTAGTTGTAACTGTAGTTGTTGTAACTGTAGTTGTTGTAACAGTTGGAGTGACTGACATCACGGATTCTCCCTGCACTATGCAATTGCGCTACTCAGAACCTGTCTTCCCCTTTGTTTGATTGTACTGAAACCGCCTCTGCTGCACGAACCACCATTAACAAATCTGCCTAGCCAATCCGAACAACAAATTACCGCCTCCAATTCATCTCCCCCACCTCCCCTACCCCAACCACAAAAAAAGACCAACCCCTCCCAGAGCCAGTCTTTAGCAAATACAGATTCGTCGTTTTCTCAATTGGAAGAAACCCTGGCTGCGCGTTCCCAATTCGGCAGTGGGTCTAGGGATAACTACAAACTTGCTTTATCCTTTTCCAGAAAAGATTGTAACAAGCAGCACAGACTTTTTCATAAAACTTCACATGAGCTTTTAATAAGTAATTATTCCTATCGATTAGCCTAGTTAATCATCCATTTGGTAGGAGCTGTTCAACCATTCAGGTGGATGACGACACCAGCTATTAACTTTGGTTCGAGCAGACCCTGGCTCAGTTGCGTGCCCATAATTTTAGTACTTTTAACCCAGGCAACTTGATTGAGAAGATCAAAAGATTGGGCGCTGTTTCTGTATAGCAGCGAACTAAACGCAACCTTGATTCTCAATGAGCCAGAATTCATTCCAAACCAAACCCTAGACGGAAACTGGATTCAATCCGAAAAACGAGTCATAAGCTATCTTAGTAAGTAGGTTTTTGTCTGGGTCAATCTTTATACCTGCGATGGATTTACAAGCTGTCATCCTTGGAACCCAAGAAAGTCGTGTTGAGGCACTACGGCAAATCCTGAATTATCCCTTAAAGCAGCGTGACCCGGGCGGCTCACGATTTTGGTTTCTGCGACCTGGTGCTGATGAAGACGAAGCGGAAGACACTTGCCCGATCGCCGTTGGTTTCTACGCTGAACTGGATGGATTGACTGATTCTGAAATCAAGCAGTTCTTAACAGCAGATGAGCAGCAGCGCGAGATTTACGGGCACTACACCGGACGCATTATTCCGAATCAGCCTGTGATGTACCTGCTGTTGCCGGAGACTCCCCTCACCCCCAACCCCTCTCCCAGAGCGGGCGAGGGGGGCAGGATTGCAATGATTCTCCCCACTGATGGAAAGCTACGGCAACGGCAGATCCAAACCTTCTCCTGGTCAGATGAGGATTTACAGGCACGGTTGAATCGACTCAGACAGGATACGCTGGCTCGAACGAACCGAATGAAGGATGCGGCTCTGTCTGTAATCCCGCTTGTGGAGTGGGCATTTTATAAGCCGATCACCACTGCAAAGGAACTGGCTCAAAAGTTGGCTGAAGTGTCGCGCCGGATTGAGCGGGTAATCCCCGATGTCTACAGAGCAGAGCCGAACGATGGTTATTTAAGGGGGTTGCTGCGGAGCTTTCAAAAGGAGTTGCTGCCAACCCTGAAGCTGGAGCCTGAGAACGAGAAGGACTACAGTTTTGCTAATATTTATGCCCAGACGATCGCCTATGGGCTATTTACTGCTAGAGTCTTCAGCTACACGATTGACGAGCGCCGGAGACGAGACGAGGCAGACCCAGCCCGCAAGGAAACTGACTTTAACCGAGAAGATGCTTGGCAACTGCTGCCAGAGACGAACCCGTTTCTGCGGCGGTTATTTCGGGATGTGTCAAAGGCAGTGGGTGAGTATGACAAGGGGTCCGCTACTGCCCTACGGTCAGAAAAATCAGACGAATCACCTGTGATTGCCGATGAGTTGATTGATGCAATTGCAGAGGTAGTCAGCATTCTTCGGGCGGCGAAGATGGATGCCATCCTGGAAGACTTCCGAGCCAAGATGAACCGTGAAGACATCGTGATTCGGTTTTATGAAGACTTTTTGGCAGCGTATAAGCCTCAGATGCGGGAACGGCGAGGGGTTTACTATACGCCGGAGCCAGTGGTGTCTTACATGGTGCGCTCTGTTGATATTTTACTGAAGGAGAAGTTTAACAAGCCGTTGGGCTTGGCTGACCCAGAGGTGATGATCCTTGATCCAGTCTGTGGAACTGGAACCTTTTTGCTGTGGATTTTCCAACTCATCCACCAACGATTTCAAGAGAACCCTGATGCCTTGACTGATGGGCTAGAGGATCGCTCGTGGTCAGGCTATGTAAAGGAGCGGTTGTTACCCCGAATTTTTGGGTTTGAGTTGCTGATGGCTCCCTATGCAATTGCTCATCTCAAATTGGGTTTGTTTTTAGAAGAGACAGGCTATCGATTCGATGGAGGAAAACGTTTAGGTGTCTATTTAGTAAATTTACTTGATAGTGTTAACAATCAAAATTTTCATCAACTTTCTTTTGAGGCAATAGAAGCAACTCTTGTCAATGAATCATTAGAAGCATCAAGAGTCAAAGAGACAGAGCCAATAATGCTAGTCATTGGAAATCCACCTTTTTCAATTCAATCTCAAAATCTCACTTCGTCTGCTCGTGCTTGGGTAGATCCATACCGCTTTGTTGATGGACAGCCTATACGAGAGAGCAATGCACTTCAATTTGAGAAGAATATCCAGGATGACTACATAAAGTTTATTCGATTTGCTCAATACCGAATTGATCAAACTGGATATGGCATAGTTGCCTACGTTAGCAACCACAGCTTTATTGATGGTCGAAGTTTTCGAGGAATGCGGCAAAGTCTACTTAATAGCTTTTCCGAGCTTAATATTTTCAATCTTCACGGTAACTACAATAAAAAAGAGAAAAGCCCTGATGGTTCGATAGATGAAAACATCTTTGATATACAGCAAGTTGTTTCAGTTGGATTCTTTATCAAGCAAAAAACTTTTGGAGATTTAAAGCAAATCCAATATTCTGAATTATATGGGAGAAGAGAACCTTTAAGTTCTTCGTATTTGAAGGAAGGAAAGTCTGAATGGCTCTCAAAGAATAGCATTCAGACTAATACATGGGTTAACCTGAACCTAACATCTCCTCTATATTCATTTATTCCCATAGATAATGATACTTATGCTGAGTATGAAGCTTTTCCGTCTCTTGCTGACATCATGCCAATTAACTCAATGGGGGTTAAAACAAATAGAGATGGAATGGTTATAGATTGGAATAAGTATCCTATATTAGAACGCGTAGAGCGATTTAGAAGTTCTCTGTTATCTAATTCGGAAATTTGCAAGGATTTAAACATTCCAGAAAAGAAAGGGTGGAATATTACTAGCGCAAGAGCATCTCTTAAGGGACAAAATCTTGAAAAATTTATAACTAAAGTCCTTTATCGTCCGTTTGACACTAGAACAATCTTTTATCATCATTCTCTGGTGTTTAGCAGGGCTTATCCAACCATGCGCCATATATTAGCGGGGGAAAACATAGGATTAGTAGTTAATAGACAAGTTAATGATGAGTTCAAGCATGTATTATGTTCCACAATACTTGTAAATGATTGCACAGCTTCTACTGCAACTAAGGAAAGGTCACACCTATTTCCTCTATATGTTTATGAGGATTTTGAGTTTGGATACGAAGATCCAAAACTAGAAGCGTTCAAGAAGCCTAACTTAAATCAAGTCTCTTTACAGTGCTTGTTTTCAAGGTTAAGAGCTGTCCCTAGTCCTGAGGAGATTTTTAAATATATCTATGCGGTGCTTCACTCCTCAAAATATCGTTGTCGATACAAAGAATTTTTAAAGACAGATTTTCCTCGCATACCTCCCATTAGCAATGAGGTACTTTTCTCTCATCTTGTTCAACTTGGTGCAGAGTTAATTGCTTTACATTTGATGAAATCCCCTAAGTTAGACACCCTGAATTCGCGATTCTTAGGTGATAAAGATCCAGTTGTTGATGCTGGATATCCTAAGTATGCGAATACTAAGGTTGTTATTAATAAACGAGGAGATAGCTTTACTGAAGTACCGGAGGAAATTTGGAGTTTTTACGTGGGTGGCTATCAAGTTTGCCAGAAGTGGCTTAAAGACCGTAAAGGACGCACCCTTAGCCCAGAAGACATTACTCATTACCAGCGCATTATCGTCGCCCTGCAAGAAACCATCCGGCTCATGCAGCAAATTGACGAAGCCATCCCAGGTTTTCCCCTTGAGTAGCCCCAACAGAGAGGATTCGTGCAATGCCTAGAGCTGCCATTATTCAACCCGATCAGTCCTACACCTTTGCCGACTACTTCAAACTCAACTTTGCCCCGCAAGACATCCTGGCGTATTTCAACGTTTCTCTCCAGCGCCGTTCCTTAAGCCTACCTCGCTATTCCGGCAGCCTCGATCGCCTCACCGATCTCAAATCTCGCATTGAAGAAAGCTTGCCCCGCCTCAGCCTCACCAGCGAAATGGCACGACGCGAATTTTTGATCGCCCCAGTGCTAACAGATGTGTTGCACTACACCCAAGCCACTCTCAACGTTGAGTACCCTGTCGCCGTAAGCAATCAACTCAAAGGCTCTCTAGATTACCTGCTGCAAAATGGTCAAACATTTTTGGTGATTGAAGCTAAAAACGAAGACCTGGAACGAGGCTTTGTGCAACTGGCGATCGAACTGATTGCACTTGATCAGTGGATTGAGTCTGAGCAAACCATTCTGCAAGGGGCCATTTCAACGGGCAATATTTGGCAGTTTGGGCGGTTCGATCGCCAAACTCGTGAAGTGACCCAAGATCTGAATCTCTACCGTGTTCCTGCCGATTTGGAAGACCTGTTGCGAATCTTAGTCAAAATTCTCGAACCCTAAACCCTATGCTGGATGCCGTTATTCAAGACCTGATCCGTCAACAACGCCCCTATTATTTGCTTCAAGGCAATTCGGTTAAGGGGGTTGGTGGTCAATATTGGCTTGTTTTTCGGCATCGAGACGCTGACAAGGGTGGTAACTTCCTGAAAAATATCGTCTCCCTATTGGGTTTTAAGGATAAAGCCGTTTCGCATAAGGTAATTCGGATTGACCCCAGCACTGCCAAAATCTACACCTACAATCCTCGCACTCCTGGGTATCTCCCCTCTCCTGCCCTGCTCCGTACAGCCAATCTCAAGATTATTGAAAAGTTCCTTCTGCTAGAACGCACCACCAAGGAACCAGCCCTCCTCATGGTAGCTTCCGAGAAATCAAAGGCATCAAGCGCCGCTACAACCTGCCCACCCAACTTGATGCCTACAACAAAGTAACGGCTCAAATGCTGGAACGGAGCAATATTTATCGCCGCTCCACTGCCTACTTTGATAGTGGCGTTCTCAAACTGTATGAGGAACCTCTACAAACGATTGTTCAGACCGAAGGACAGATCCGCTTGCTAATGGACTGGCAGGGGTTCACTAAACGTGCTGATGTGGCAGAACTCGAAAAGCTGCACAATTTTGACTACCGCGCCCAATTCATCCAGCGCACGTTGCAGGAGTTTCTTGAGGGACTTGAGGAAAGTGCGTTCAATGGCACTCAAATCATGGCTGAACTGGTACGGCTGGGGTTCCTGGAAATCAAGCTGATCAAGATGAGCCAGGGCAGATCGCTCTACCACAAGAAGACAGGCATCTATAGCGATCGCCTCGATAACCACATCCTGCACGAAGGCTCCGACAACTTCACCCGTGCTGCCCACTCACGCAACGCTGAAAGTGTTACCTTCCTCTACTCCTGGGAGCAGCTTGACCAGGAAACGATCGAGCAAAGCATCCAGGAATTTGATAGCGAGTGGCAGCGTCAAGACCTTGCCTATGATCTGACTCAAGAATTTCTTCAGCAGGTGTTGCAAGAGTACGATCGCCGGAGTCAGCAACGGCAACCTCGCATCGAGCAAATCACCCCTGACGAACTTCCCCCCGGCGAGACAACCGAAGTCAAAATTACAGGCGACAACCTGGATCAAGTCGATACCATTACCATCCCCGATAACCGACTGGTTGAAGTCAACATCACTGAACAGACCCCAGAGGAAATCACAGCGGATGTTACTGTATCGCCCGACCACCCGCCCCAACCGATTACTGATTTTCGTGTCAAAGACAACACAGGGGGCGAATACAACGTTCAGCCGCAGAACCCTCCCAAAGTTCCCCAGGTTGAAGAACTCTCCAACTTCGATGAAATTGAAGGCTTCCAGCAGGCAGTAGAACTCATTCTGTCTGGAAAGAATGGAACACCGAATGATTTCCTCTACTGGCTGGCACAGCAACGCCCTCGACAATTCCGGGTTGAGCAAAGCGATCTACTTGATGAACTGGTAAATCAGGGAACGCTGTTTGAACACCAGAAATCAGGAGCGCAACACTGCCTACGGGTTATGCAAGATTTTGGAGTAGCAGTCTGTGCGGATGCTGTGGGTCTGGGCAAAACTCGTCTTGCGGCTGCCGTTGCTCGTCTTTCCCGGCAGCAGAATGGACAAGCTAAAATCGCCATCATTGCCGCCCGCAAACTGCATGACAACTGGAAACGCGAGATGAATGAACTCGGTTTTCGGGATAGCGACTACGAGCTATACAACAAAAACCTGATGAGTCGGAAAGGGACGGGCTTTATTGATGACTTCAACCGCTATGGCGGTCCCGACCTGGTAATCATCGATGAGGCACACGAAGGCATCCGCAACTATAAGAACCGGATTCACAAGCTCTGTTTGCAAATTCGAGAACGCGATCGCACCTCTGGACGACAGCGGAACTTCCTGTTGCTGACGGCAACGCCCTGGAACAACCGTCGTGAGGACATCTACAACATCCTCCAGCCATTTCTGACCAGACCAGAAGGTTTCACCGATGCGGGCTTTCCACCAGAGCTTTCCCAGTGGTTTCAAAACCGAGAAACGGGTGTTGAGCAGTTCACCGACGATTCAGCCTTGTTCCGTCGCACCTACCGGGAACTGTTTTTGCAACGCACCCGCCAGATGCTTCGCGATGCCATGCCCGATCTCAACGTTTATGCCAAGCGTCAGGCAGAATGGCTCCCTGTGAAGTTTGAAGACAGTACTGAGCAAGCACTAGAGCAGATCTTCACTCAGTTTGAAACCCAACTCTACATCCCCTTTGCTGACCCCGTTCGTTACCTAACAGGCAGTGTGGAACAACGTGGTTTGCTGCAAAACCAGCGCCCGATCGTCAACTTTCGTGGTCGGATCGAGCAGATGCAGTCGCGCCTGGGCGGTGTTACCCCGGATGCCGATGGGTTAAAGCAGTTTCTCTTGCTCCACTACGGTTTTGAGTCAGGACAGTCTGAACAATTAGACCTCGGTTTTCTGGATGACCGAGAAGCCTACGATGAAGACTATGAAGAGGAAGACGACGATGACGAGGACACCGAAGCCGAGCAGCAAGAAAAGCGGCAGCAGCTTCGGCGCACTATTGATCTTGCCATCGAGCGTCTGCAATCTGACCCAAATGAGGCTCGTCAAATCTACAACCGAATGTGGTCAGCCTGTGATAACGACTTGATGCAATTGCAAGATATTCAAGACCTGTTGGCAGATGAATTCATCAAAGACCACAAACGGGAGCAGGTGACCGCTAAAGTGCGAGAACTGGTGAGCCAGGGACGTAAGGTACTGCTCATTTCCACCTTCTCAGATACCGTTCTCGACTACTACCGCTACATGGCTCAAGACTCAACCATTGTGGGTCAGGGTATTGGTATGGCGATCGGTGGAACCAAGCGCTACTTCCCTGATTCTGAGAGTCGTGCTGTTCAAGTGGCTCCTCATAATGTGGTGAAAGCGGAACGACAACGCACAGGCATCAAACGTCTAGAGCTTTTCCGGTTGTTTGCACCTGCTGCAAGTTGTCGGAAGGCGTTGGCGTAGCCTCTCCGGAGGAGACTCGCCCCAGCGCAGACGAAGAAGTTAAAGTGCTGATTGGTTCAGAAACCCTATCTGTGGGTCAAAACCTCCAAGATGCCGACTATTTAATCAACATCGACTTGCCCTGGAACCCAATGACGCTAGAACAGCGCATCGGACGAATTGACCGACCCAAGCAGCACCAGGCTGAGAACATCTACATCTATTACGCCAACAGTGAAAGCCAGTTGTTGCGCCAAGCCAGCCGTCTTTCCAACCTCAACAAGAAGTTAATTGGGGTAGAGGCAGCTAATCATGATGGCACCGTACAAGATGTGCCAAGTGTTGATGAATTAGGTGCTTCAATCTATGGCGACACTCTATTCGACGACACGATTCTGCCAGGTTATGTAGACTTTATTCGTAACCTGGTTGCCACCAGGCGGCAAACTCAGGAGAGTCTTCAGGAAACACTGTACCGTCGGCAGGAAACCTCACGCGATCTCTACACCCAGCAAGAAATTCTCTTCTCTGAGGATATTAGCCAACGACTCAAGGCGTTAGGCGATGACTACCAGGCGAACCCAATTGCTTTAGGCAGGCGCACCGGCGAGAAAGATGAAGCGATTGCTTTAGCAGCCCTCTCAATGCAGTATTTCGGTCCCAACGGTGAACCTATCCCGGATCGTCAAGAGCTAGTGTTCTGGAATGACCAAACTGGAGAACGGGATGCCTATGGGGTGGCTATCTCGACTGCCTTCAAAACTCCAGAAGCCGGAGATGTCTTCTCTGCTCGGTATCTTCGTTCAATGGCTCAAACACTCTATGCTCAACTAGTTGCCCTGAAGCACCAACGAGCGAAAGAACTGAGTCAAATAGAGACGATTGAGAACGTCACTATCACTTCGGAACGGCTCAATAGGATTCAGCAGAGAATTAGTACGTTAGATAGCCTTCCCGATGGGATCGATCGTAAAACGGTGAAAGACACACTCAAAAAGTTGAACACCTGGAAGGGCATCAAGTCAGTCCAAAAATTGTTACGGGACTACACCGATGGGACAAAAGCAGAATTAGAAACTGCGGTTTTTGTGGCTGAACTACTAAAGGATACTAACGAGAAAAACTTGATTTTAAGTAGCGAGATCAAACCCACTGCTCTCTCTGTTGGTCTATTAGCGATACTTCTGAGAGCATGAGTTGCTACAGATACATTTTCTGAAGTTGGCAGTTAGAGACTACCGATCGTGGTGTTGCAGGAGATCAGGCAATAGATAAATTAAATTAATTCAACATCGCCAATTATCCTTGCCGATTGGGGCGGTGAATAGCCGCAAATGAATTTCGCAAAATCGGCGGCAAAATCTGTCGTGACGCTGACACTTTTATTAGACAAGACACGTCTTCAAATACAAAGAGCTAACAAGTGGATTGCCTCCATGCAATTGCCCCACAGCATTGTGCTATAGAAGTTAGCTTAGTTTTATCTAGGTTTGGTGCTCATCACCATCTGCTTATCACAACAAGTTCAGTACTCGTTTAAGTGCTCATCTGAGGATTCTACTATGTCGCTACGACTGTCATCCCTTTCCCTAAAACGCCTTGGTCTGTCGCTCGGTGCTCTGCTGCTGGGCGGTAGCCCTCTGATTAGCTTCGCTGATGCTGCCCAAGCCCGACCCAACTGGCTCAACCTTGAACGCGCATCGAGCGACCGCATGTCCACAGTGGCTCAAAGCTCAACTCCGGCTCGGCGTTCTCCCACATCCACCACGACTCAAAATCTCAATGATGTCCGGTTTAGCTGCCAGGTAGTAAATGGTCAGTACACGGTAATGTACAATCCCCAAAGCCAGCCTGGGCAATACTATCCTTGGGCAACACCAACGGCCATGGGAGGCGGCTGGAGTCCAGATCGACGCTGTAATGAAATCAGCCGTCGCCTAGAGTTCTATCGACCCGACGGGCTGTTGGAGCTGCAAACAGGCTTAGAAAACGGCTACAACACAGTCTGTGTCACCACTGAAGCGATGCCGTCCTGCCGGATTGTCTTGACGGTCCCCCAAGGGCAAGATCCGGTAGCCCTGCGAGATCGGATTTTCAATAACCTACTCGTTGCTGACAGCGGCCAGCAAACCACGGCAGCCACAGCCTACCAAGGAGGCGACAACGGGATTCTGAACCAACTCGGTCAGGCAATTGGAGTCGATTTGTCTAATCTGGCCGGAGGACGGCGGTCTAGCAGCCCGGCTAGCATCGATTTGCGCCCCTTCCTCGACCCGGCTGATGGCGGTACTGGAGCGAGATTAACGAATTCCGCTGTTCCCACCCAAACCGGCCCTCGCCTGAATCCGGGAAATTTCCGGTAGAGGAGTTTAGCCTTTGGCCACAATCAATTTACTCTAAAGCGTTGCCAGCCCACCTGTAGCTGAAGCACGAAGCTAAAGGGAAAGTGCACTCAAGTACACCTGACAAATCCTATCAGCTTTAGTCCGATGCGGGCGGACTTTCTCAGTCCGCCATTCATGCGCAGGTGGGATGTAACGCAAGGTCAATCTGTTTCAGTCTGCTCTGGAGTTTGGTCTGGTGACTGAGCCAGTTCTCGTGCTTTCAGAGCTTCCTGAGTTTTTTGCCGCTCCAATTTCAGCACTAGCACCCCTAGCGGAGGCAAGCAGAGGTCGATCGAGTAGGGGCGATTGTGGAACGACCACTCCTCAGCCCATTTGCCGCCTAGGTTGCCCATATTGCTACCGCCGTACTCGCGAGCGTCGCTGTTAAATAGTTCGGTGTAGAAGCCGAATTCTGGCACGCCCACCCGGTAGTGAGAATGGGGCTGGGGGGTGAAGTTACAGACAACAATCACATAATCTTCGGGGTTTTCCTTGGCTTTGCGGATAAAGGAAACGACGCTATGGCGGTTGTCGCTACAGTCGATCCACTCGAAGCCATCAAAGGAAAAGTCTTGCGTATAGAGAGCTGACTCACTGCGATAGAGCTGATTCAACCGGCTCATAAAATACTTCAGCTTTTGGTGGGGGTCATATTGCAGTAGATGCCATTCCAGATCGCCCCAGACGTTCCACTCAGTCCACTGGCCGAACTCCATGCTCATGAACAGGGTTTTCTTGCCAGGGTGGGTGAACATGTAGGAATAGAGGCAGCGCAGGTTGGCATACTTTTGCCATTCATCTCCCGGCATTTTGCCAATCATCGGACTCTTGCCATGCACCACCTCATCGTGGGACAGCGCCAGCATAAAGTTTTCTGTGAAGGCATACATGATGCTGAAGGTGACATTGTTTTGGTGGAATTGGCGGAACCACGGATCCATGTGGAAGTAGTCCAACATGTCGTGCATCCAGCCCATGTTCCACTTCAGGTTGAAGCCCAATCCGCCGACATAGGTCGGCCAGGACACCATCGGCCAAGTCGTGGATTCTTCGGCAATGCTGAGAATGCCGGGGAAGTAGCTGAAAATGACGTGGTTGAGCTGACGCAAAAAGTCAGCCGCTTCGATATGCTCGCGTCCGCCGTACTGGTTGGGAACCCATTCGCCGGGTGGGCGCAGGTAGTCTAGGTACAGCATGGACGCGACCGCGTCCACCCGGATGCCATCAATATGGTACTTATCGAACCAGAACAGGGCGTTGGCTACCAGGAAGTTGCGCACTTCATTGCGGCCATAGTTAAACACCAGCGTGCCCCACTCCTTGTGCTCGCCTTTGCGGGGGTCGCCATATTCGTAGAGGGGGGTGCCATCAAAATTGGCTAGGCCATGACCGTCTTTGGGAAAATGGCCGGGCACCCAGTCCACAATCACGCCGATGCCGTTCTGGTGGCACTGATCGACGAAATACATGAAGTCTTGGGGCGTACCGTAGCGGGAGGTGGCCGCATAGTAGCCCGTGACCTGGTACCCCCAGGAACCATCGAAGGGATGCTCACTGACTGGCAGTAGCTCAACGTGAGTAAAGCCCAGTTCTTTGACGTAGGGAATCAGCTTCTCAGCCAGTTCGCGGTAGGTCAAAAAGCGTGCGCCTGGCTTCAGGTCGGCCACCGGTACGGGCGGAATCACTTTCCCATCAGGTGTGTGGGCTGGATCATCGTAAGAGCCATGCATCCAGGAGCCTAAATGCACTTCGTAGACCGAGATCGGTTCTAACAGCGGATCGCTATGCCGCCGTTTTTCCATCCAGTCTTCATCGTTCCAGGTGTAAGCATTCAGATCGGCCACAATCGATGCGGTTTTGGGTCGCACCTCTTGCTGGAAGCCATAGGGATCGCTTTTTTCGTAGATGTGGCCCGCGTGGTTCTTGACTTCATATTTGTACTTGACACCAGCCGTCAAACCGGGAATGAACAACTCCCAAATGCCGTTATTGCGGACTCGCATCTGGTGATCGCGGCCATCCCACTGGTTAAAGTCACCCAGTACCGAAACGTTACGAGCGTTGGGTGCCCAAACGGCAAAATAAACTCCCTGCACGCCGTTGATTTCCGTCAGGTGAGCGCCCAGCTTTTCGTAGATCCGGTGGTGGTTTCCTTCAGCAAACAGGTGAATATCAAAATCCGTCAGCAGAGGAGAGCGAAAGGCATAGGGGTCATAGATAACCCGTTCATGCTCACCTTCTTTGACCCGGAGCTGGTAGTTGGCTAGTTCATCCTGCTCCAACACGCATTCAAAGAAATTAGGATGATGTACCGAATGCATGGAATATTCTTTGCGTTCTTCCGGACAGACCACCCAAGCAGCACTAGCACGGGGAAGATAGGCTCGCACAACCCATGCAGATTTCCCATTATTGTGAATCTGATGCGGTCCAAGAATTTCAAATGGATCGTGGTGCTGGTTCCAAACAATTCGATCGATCTGGTCGGGAGCAACGGTCATGGACATGGAGTTACCTGCCTAAATCGAGTATTGAACCAATAATTAAGATGGCGTTTCGACAAAATTTTAGATAGAACACTTCTACCACAGGAACGGAAGATTACTGATGGCAAACCGTCCCTAGTTATTAAAGCTCAAGGAATTTTTCGTTAAGAAAAGCCTACTTGCCAATGGCAAACCAAAGCGAACCGAGTAGCCAGACTGTCTGAGCCAGCGAGAAGTATCACCAAACACAAATTTTATAAACAATCTACAACAAACCTTAACAAAGCGTAGCAAATTGCGGTCCAACTCTCAAATCCCAAAAGAGAGATTTTGCACCTTATTTGCAGGATGATCGCGCTGATCCCTGCTGATCCCACCATTCCGCCTAGGTTTAGCCGATGGCGTTACCTTCTTGCCCATAGGCATGCCAGGCGAGATCTACCAACCCATTTACAATAGCCGCCGCCACAACCGCGCTGCCTTTGCGTCCCTCAATCCGAATATGGGGAGTCAGCGAATCTTTCAAGCGTTCGACTGCCACATCGACTCCCACAAAACCAGCAGGCGTGCCAATTACAAGTGCAGGTTTAATTTCTTCAGTCTCAACTAACTCCACTAACGATACTAAAGCGGTTTGGGACTGACCGATCACAAAAATACCTTCAGGATAGCGGCGAGCTAGAGTCTCCATTCCCCAAGCGGCCTGAGTCTTATCCCGCTGGGGGCGGGTCAGCGTCTCCATACTGCAATAGACCGGATTGGCAAAGGTTTGCTGGATGCTTGGGGCAATCCCGACCTGCACCATCGGCACATCGACAATAATCGTGCTACGCGCAGCTAAAGCCGCAGCTCCCGCTTGCAGCGCCTGATCGGAAAAGCGAATCAATGACTTGTACTCGAAATCCGCGGTGGCATAGATAACGCGGCGTACAATTTCATACTCTGAAGGCGAAAACGCATGCTCGCCAATTTCGCTATCGATGATGCTTAAACTTTGAGCGTCTGTTGTATGCCACTCCATTGCAACCCCGAATCCACAGCAGTGATATCCTCCTCCATTAGACCCTAATTGGGAAAGAAGCGCGTGGCTTTGATGTCAAAGTTTTTGTTTCGGCGCAGAAATTACGGTGTTTGCTACTGTGCCTGACTCACGTTTCAGAAGCGGAGGAGGCAAACATGGGAGACAGAAAGGCCACCAACGCACCCAGCGCAAAACCCGCCACATTTCGCAGCAAAGGCAACCAGTCGGCTGTACGAGTCACCACCGGGCCAATGCCGAAAGCGATAAATAGAATGCCCCAGAGCGGCGAAAAGATCAGCGCCCATTGCCAAGAGAAAACCTTCCCAGGTTCGCGGGGCTGAGCCGCAAAACCAAACACCACCCCGCCAATCACAGACGTAATCAGAGTGAGGATCCACTGCTCTCGAGGTAAGCCGGGCACCACCTGACAGCCTCCCTGACGGATGCAGGATTTAATCGACTCCAGCGCTCCCAAAATCGAGGCGTCCTCGCCGTTTTCCCGCACATAAAACTGATTACCAAAGCGAGTTTGCAGCTCAATCCAGAAGGTGCGAGGCATCAGTTCAAACAGGTCATCTCCGACGCTGAAATTGAGCAGATTTCCGCCTCTAGGGTCAGCCACCAGCATGACGCTGTGGTCATCAAGGCCCCAAAACTCTTTCACCGCCCGCCCAGGCGTTCGATCATACTGGGTCAGCACACGCAGCTTCCAGCCGGTTTCCGCTTCAAACTCGTTCAGGTCTTTCTCTAGGGCGTCGCGCTGAATGGTAGTCAAGGAGTCGGCCAGGTCAATCACCGGTGTTGGATGGTTGGGCAGCAGATCGGGATTGTCGTAAGCATAGGCCGCGGGAGCGGCAATCCAGATTACCAGCATCAAAGCCAACGCTGTAGCAAAGCCAGATAGAAAACGAAAGAATCGAGATGACATCGGCGAATGAATAAAAATCTTGTGAATCTGAACAGGTAAAGACTGGTGGGCAAACTCGCGAGCTTCTATTCGCGAACCAGAGAACTATGAAAACTTAGTAGAGATTGTTTACATTTGTTTACCTTAATCTCATATTTAATCATACCAGAAGCAATTTGCAACGGTTGTCATTCCTCAGAACGCCGTTGACTCGGCTTTTGTTGAGTCTTTAACTCAGCCTCTAATCCAGGTGCTGACGCAACAGTGCCCGGTTGGCCCAGAGGCTCAGCAATGGGTTGAGGATAGGGGAGCGGTTCGGGTTTAGGCCCTTGATTTCGATTAGGCTGGGGCAAATTTAACGATGCGACAGCCCGATTGAGCTGGGGAGTTGCTGTTGCCGCTGCCTCAGAATCTGGCTCCGGATCGATATCTTGAGCCAAGGTGGGCTGTTTGAGGGTCTCCCATGCCGCTCTAAACCCGGCTACTAAACTGCGAGTGGTGACTTGCGCCTGTCTGGCCTGTTGCTTCACACCGCTAATGCTCTGATCGATTTGATCGACAATCCGGCCTGCGTTCTGCACGTTTTGGCTGACATCGTCACTGAGATTGGTGATTTCGATTCCCGTCAGCCGAATCGCTTCTAGGGTGGGTGGCAACTCGCGATTGAGGGTGTCAAATAGCTTTTCGGCACTACGAGCTGCACGGGCTAATTCCAAAAATGCAGGTAGTGCCGCCATCAGCACCGCCGTTAAGCTGACAGCCAACAACAACATCGATAAACCTAACCAGAAGATCGGATCTGCCACCGTTGCTTACCCAATACTAGAATCCTGCGCTTTAGGTTCGGGAGAGGAAGTAGCCTGTTGCTCTAGCTCCCGCTGTCGCTGGCTCGCTTCAATTCCTGCCGCCAACGCCTCTCGCAGCCGCATTAGGGTATCATCCCAGTTGCGCAGCGCTGTGCCAGAGAGCCGATCGGCCTGAAGCTGCATACTGGCAGATAAATCTTCTGCGAGTTCTGGTAACGCATCGGCAGATTTTTTCAGGAGCTGGCGCGTTTCCCGTCCCGGCTTGGGTGCAAACAGCAAACCCACCACCGTTCCGACGGCGGCTCCCACCAGCAGGCCACCCACAAACAGTCCGCCAGAGCCAGATCGATTTTCTGACATACGCCTCTACCCTAATTGCAAAATTTGATCCAATTGCTTTCCAGTTGCTTTGAAACCAGCCTACTTGATATCAGTCTAAAGAGTCAGTTTTGGTTTTGCAGTTTTAACGGCAGTTTTAACGAACGGACCTCGTCCTTGCGTCTGGTCGCTATTCCCTGCAAGCTTGTCTGGTCTGCTGCCGTGATTGGCATTCCTCCTGACGTTTTCTCTAGCATTTCTCTCCCGGTTGGCATAAAGCTGATAGACAAATCGCCCCAATCCCAACAGGGCCAGAATCTGTTTCAGCTGCTGAAATTGCAATAAAACTTGCTGGTACTGGCTCCGCAACTGCTGAATATTATCCTGTCCTTGCAAAATTGCTGCTGGAGCATGACACAGTCGATTGTGGGTATGGCGTTCAGCCATCGTTAGAGCCTGAGTCACCCTAGCCAAGCGGCGCTGCCACCGCCAGATGCGCCAAGTGAAATACCAGCAGAATCCGGTAATCAGCCCATTCAGGATTAAAACCGTCGTTAGCATGGTGTGAGCGTTGGTAGCTTGCGTTGTTGAGAATGCTAGCCTGGACAGCAAGCGCTGGGAATACAGGCGCTGGCTCAATCATACCCATAACATCCCGGAAAGATCTGAAGCCAAGCAGGACAACTCACTTCTGAAATCTTGGCACAAAGAAACGCGCCAATCTGGATGCTGCCGGCTAAATTGCGACTAAAATCACAAGCACAGGGACGACAGGGTTAGGAAGAAACCATGCAGCAACTGCAAATATCCAACGAAATTTATGTCCACCCCACGAACGGCAACGACACAGCTACCGGGGATTCGATGCATCCCTTCAAGACTCTAACCCGGGCGCTGCAACAGCTCCGACCCAATAGTGTGATCCAGCTCAGTCGAGGCACCTACAGTGTGGAAACAGGTGAAGTGTTTCCGCTGGTGATTCCAGACGGAACGCTGGTGATTGGCAATGCAGCGACGCAAGGCGCTGGTGTGGTCGTGATCGGCAGTGGTGTGTATCATAGCCTGTCGTTTGGGCCGCAGGCGGTAACGATTGTGCTGCAAGGAGATGGACAATTGCAAGGCGTGACGGTAACAAACCCAGCGACCAAGGGAACAGGGATTTGGATCGAGGCTGAGACTCCAACCGTAGCTGGGTGTACGCTGGCCCAGTGCAATCGGGAAGGACTGTTGGTGACAGGCAAGGCCAATCCAACCATCATGAACTGCGTATTTCAGGACAATCAAGCCAGCGGTTTGACTTTGGTGCGGAACGCTCGAGGCGAAATTCGTAACAACGTCTGGCGGCTGAACGGCTTTGGTATTGTCATCAGCGATCGGGCCGCGCCGTGGATTGTTAGCAATCAGATCTATGAGAACCGCTGTGGCATGGTGCTATCGGGTGCGGCTGCGCCGATCTTGCGCGGCAATGTGCTGGCCCAGAACCGCGAGGATGGATTAGTCGTGTTGGGACAAGCCAACCCTGATTTAGGCAATCCCTATGATCCGGCTGGTAACCGCTTCCGAGATAATCAACGCTTCGATCTGCGCAACGCTACGCCAGCTAAGCTAATCTGCAGCGGCAATCAATTGAATCCGGCTCATGTTGAGGGTGCCGTAGAATTTCTTACCATCCGCTCGCCCAAAACAGGAGCAGTCCAGTCTGATGCGGTTTCCCCGGTTTCCCCTGCGGCTCCCCTGCATGCCCCCGCTGACCTCAAACGGCACTGGGCCGCAGCCCTAGTCCAACCGTTGCTGGATCGCCGCCTGATTTCCCTAGCCAATGAGCACTTTCACCCAGATGCTCCCATCTCAGCTGTGGAGTTTGCGACCTGGTTACAAACTGCTGGATTTCCCTCAGACAACACTTCTGCCAAACCCAATCCCCTGACGCGCCTAGAGGCTATTGTTCAATTGGTGAATGCGGCTCAGTTGACAGGGGGCCATCCTAGCTTATTGAGTAGTTACCATGACCGAGCGCAAATTCCCAGTGCTCAGACCCTGGCTATGGCCACCGCCCTTCAGCATCACTTGGTGGTTTCTCCGCAGCCCGATTGCCTCAAACCGCTGCATTGTCTAACTCGTGCAGAGGCCGCTGCGATGCTCTATCAAACGCTGGTAGCCAAGGGGCAGTCCCTAGCCATCGATACACCAGCGATCTTGCGGCCTATCGTTGCGATTAGCAAACCCTCTGGGCCAATGCCGATTAAGCGTCCGCCGGTGGTTGTCCTTGATCCGGGCCACGGTGGCACCGATCCAGGTGTTACAACCCGACCGAAACAACGCGAAGCTGCCCAAGAGACCCTGGGTAGCCAGCCACCCCTGCTGGAAATGCTGCCAATGGAAGGCGTATCAATGTCGCCCCTTCCTGCTGGAGTCATGCCACCTGGTCTGGCCGCCGAGCTGCCGCCAATGCTGCCCAGCAGTGGAATACCAGCGGGAATGATGCCGGAAATGTCGCCAGAGATGATGGCTGGAATGCCAGGAATGCCTGAACCCCCAGAAACACCGAAACTGGAGGAAAAAACGATTGTGCTGTCAGTGGCGCAGGCCGTTGCCAGTTTTCTCCAGCAGCAGGGCATTGAAGTGGTGCTGACTCGCTCAGAGGACCGCGATTTGACCCCTGCCGAGCGCGTCGAGGTGACGAAGCAGCATCAGGCCGTTGCCTTGATCAGCATTCATGCCAATGGCAGTCTGGCCAATCGGTCGGATATCAATGGTGTTGAGACCTATTACCATCCAGATTCTTCTGAGGGCATGCGACTAGCCTGGTCTATTCACAAAGCGCTGACCCGAACAGCAGATATTGAAGACCGAGGGGTTCATGCTGCTCATTTCACCACCCTACGGCAGTCGCCTGTACCAGCAGTTCATGTCGAAGTTGGCTATATCAGCGGCAGCATCGATGGAACAAGTCTGACTAATTTGGCCTATCACCGCTACTTGGCCCGACCAATTGCCAACGGCATTGTTCGATATGTCTGGCAGCAACGCTGAGAACATTTCGGTCTGGGCTGGAAAGATGGGAAGATAAGTTTAAGTTCACAATAAGTAACTGTAAAAACTGTAAAAAGAAGCATGGCTGAAATTCAATTCTCCAAAGGAATCACCGAAGATGTTGTGCCCGATGTGCGGCTGACCCGTTCTAAAGATGGCACGAACGGTACTGCCACCTTCTATTTTGAGAAGCCAAGAGCACTCAGCAACGACAGCACCGAAGACATTACGGGCATGTACCTGATTGATGAAGAAGGCGAAATCATGACGCGAGAGGTTAAAGCCAAATTCATCAACGGTCAGCCAGAGGCGCTGGAAGCCGTTTACATCATGAAGAGTGTTGACGAATGGGATCGGTTTATGCGGTTCATGGAGCGCTATGCAGAAGAGAATGGCCTAGGCTTTAGTAAAGCTTAAGCAAGGTACGAGTGAGTACTACGCCAGGTGATGCTGTAGTGCGGGCGTCTTGCCCGCGACCGGCCCTAATTCCAATCCTTCAAACTCCTAAATCCAACTGCCAGTTGCGCAACTGGCCTTTGTTTTCTGGCACCCAATCGATGATATGCAGTCGCCACTTGCCCTGAACCGAATGATTGAGAACTGTTTTGAGCCACAGGGTCGTTTCTAGGGAGTAGGTCGTTTTAAGGCTTGTTAGCCGTCCAATCGCTCGACTTTGTAGCAGCACCTTAGTTCCCCAAGGCGGAATCAGGTAGACCTCCAGATCGCCCATAAACTCGTGTTCAATGTCAATGCGGACCTCAATATCCTGCACCGAACCAGCTTCTGTGATTTGAATGATGCTACTTATGCCTTCCGGGTTGCCATCGGGAATGTCCAGTGGCGTTGAGTTGCTATATTGAATCCAGCGCTGGGGCAGTGGTAATGGTGTTATCTGCTGCTGAGCGAACTGCAGCGCTTTGACGGCGTTGACCTTGCCGTATCCAAAGGTAGCGGAATAGCGATTGGCGTCGTAGTGGCCTAGCTGCAGCTTCAGTTGGGCATCGGGTTCCGGATCCAAAATTTTGTCCGCCGTTTGCTCTAGAATTTGCCGTACCTGGAGCGCGGTTAGGTCTGGATGAATTGACAGCACTAGGGCTGCGACTCCGGCTACGATGGCGCAGGCTGCCGAGGTGTCACCCAGTAGGGCTGGATGGACCGCATCAGCAGTTGTAGTTGCTGCAGTCGGTTCATCTAGGACAATGGCCCGTCCGAGTTGAGGAGGGCAAACCGGTCCAGTAGGAACCAAGCCCGTTTGCTGTGCGTAATACATAGGAGGGGCATGACCTCCGGGGGCCGCTACTGAAATCCCAGTTCCCCAGTTGCTGCAAGCCGATTTGTGGTTCAAACTCGTACAGGCCGCTACAGTAATCACATCGGGATGCACAGCAAAACCATTGAGCCAGCGGGTTGCACCTTGCAAAAGCTGATTCGGCCAATCTTGTTCTGACACCATTCCGCTTAACGGACGATTGGCGTTTCCTGCGGGGAAGACTAGAACGCAGCCTCGTCCGTCACGGCCTTGTGTTGCTGCTTGAGTCAAGGCCACTCGCTGGCGTAGCGACAACGGAAAATAAGTTGCTGCTGCACTCCAACCGCAGCAAACCACATCTGCGCCGTTTTCAATTACCCACTGGCAGAGTTGCTCGATCGTTTGGTCTTCAATAAACGCACCCACGCCGATTGGCATCAAGGCACATCCGGGCGCTACGCCGATCATACCTTTGCCGGTTTCGTCTGCCGTGATCAGCCGAGCGCAAGCTGTACCGTGAGTTTCACTGGTTTTAGCCAACGGTATACCGCCTCGCTGTAGCTCTACTGCCGCCACAATTTTGCCTTCACTTTGCAGGTCAGGATGCTCTAGATCAAAGCCATCGTCGGCTACAGCGACTGTAATGGAACGCTTGCCTTTGGTTAAGTTCCAGGCGGGTTCAGCAAAAATATGGGAACCCGGCACCAGATCCGCACCGCCTTCATGGTTGAGGTACCACTGCTGAGCATAGTTTGATTCTCGCGGACGGTAGCAGGGCTGGCGTAGCACGGCCACATTCGGTTCCGCTAGCAAAATCGCTGGATGTTGGAGCAACTGATTGGCCAACTTCAGGGGATTGGCTGGGGCAGAGGCTGTCACCTGAAACACAAATGCTTTAGGCACGCCAGCAATCAGCTTGAGGATGCGCAGTCCAGCCGCCGCTACAATTCGGTGCATTTGCTCAGCAGCCAGTGATTCAGCAAACTGGAGCGTGATCTGATCGGTTGGGTACAGCAATGTCCCCAGACTCTCATACATCTGATATACGTGGCTGGCGAAGGCAATGGCGGCGGCAGAACGCGCCTGCTGCATCAAATCGTCTAAATTACTGGGAGCAACCCGAATTTCTAGCAGATTAGGCAGAATTGAGCTGGGTGTGACATCAGGAGCTTGAATCGCCTCAAGCACCGCCGCGACTGAACACCCTGCTGCTGGACAAACAACAAAGCGATCATTCACCTTTCCGAGCGTCAGCTCCTCACCCCCCCGCTGCAATACCACCGGATCCAGCAGGGTAACATCAAACACAGACTCCTCCGGCAATACCTCCTCAGGGGATAGAGGCAGCTTCCTCGCATCTGTCATCCACTCGACCTCTTTCAGGGTTCATTACTAAAAGTTGTATTCTATTGCGTTCGGTTGAGATTGGACGTGGCATTTTTTCGGCATTTTTTTTGCTATTGCATATTGAATCAGCCGTTGCCAATGGAACTTCCTGAGCTAACAGCAGTCTAAACAAGCTTGGTCGCCGCTTTTTTTCTGGCCATCTGAAAAGAAATTTAAACTTTGCACCGTAATGGTAAGATTCCCTAAGATCAAACCCGTCCGCGACTACACAATCTGGGATAGTTTCATGGTATCGTCTGCTCCTCTTCAAGTTTTTTCAACAGGCCGATTGCTGCCAGCTCTGACTATTGCCTCTCTCCTGTTGCTATCCCCAACCGCGCAAGCTCAGACCCCATCGTTGCCCGAAAGTGCTCCGGTGGATACTCAAACTCCTGAAGACTTACAAACGCCGGGCGACAATCAGGATTTGCGACCATTGGCTCAGGGCATTCTCAGCGTCCAGGGGGGGCAGCAGCTCATGAGCGAGGCAGGTAGCGCGGTTTCGGCTCAGAATTATGACTTGGCGGTGAACAAGTTGCAACAAGCTCGTCAGGTATTTAACCAGCTCTCCAACTTTCACCAAGACTTGGCCGCTAGCTTTGCCGGGATTGATACGCGTATTGCCGATGCCCAGCGCCAACAGGCGTTTCAAACCGCCCAAATGCGAGACGAGGCAACATATCAACTGGCCCTAGTGCACCGGGCGCAAAATAAGCCAGAGTTAGCTGTGCCTCTGTTGGTGCAAATCGTCCGCAGTCAGAACCCCACCCGTGACCTGGGTAAGAAAGCCTACCAGCAACTGCTTGAGTTGGGATTTGTCGATACGCCCTTTCCGCGTGATGGCGGTGTAGAAGCTCCTAGCCCCTAGATTCTCGTTATTGGTATCTCTCTGCTACTGCGAGTCTGATACTTTAGATTAGAGTAGAGGCCAAATCACGTGAACGCGATATATAGGAGGCTAGATGATTAGCCCAGCTCAAGTTGAATCGATGATCAAAGCAGGGTTGCCCGATGCCCAGGTCCAGGTGCAGGACCTCACAGGCGGCGGCGATCATTATCAGGTAGTCGTTGTTTCTTCGTTGTTTGAAGGCAAGGGCTTGGTCCAGCAGCACCAGTTGGTCTACCGCGCTCTCCAGCAGGAAATGTCTTCCGAGGCGATTCATGCCTTGACGATGAAAACCTACACCCCCCAAGCTTGGCAGGCCCAGCAGCAAACGGTTTGATAAGCGTATCTATTGCTGATTTGCTTGCAAATGGAAATTCCTGCCTGGACTGCTTGCCGGTTTAATGAACCGGTTTGACCGACAGAACTCTCGATAGTTGGGATAGACCAAATTAGAGTAGTCCTCTGACCCTAGAATCGGGGGAACCGATACCATAGAAGCGTGGACTAAAAGCGTAAACAAATACTTGTAGAAAACTTGTAGAAAATATGACTCCAGAAGTGCAGCAGCGAATCAATGATTTGGTTCAGAACAATAAAATTATGGTGTTCATGAAGGGCACGAAGCTGATGCCCCAGTGTGGCTTCTCCAACAATGTTGTGCAGATTTTGAACGTGTTGGGTGTTCCGTTTGAGACCTATGACGTGCTGTCCGATCCAGACATTCGGCAAGGCATCAAAGAATATTCCAACTGGCCCACAATCCCTCAGGTTTACATCAACGGCGAATTTGTTGGCGGCTCCGATATCATGATCGAGCTGTACCAGAAAGGCGAATTGCAGCAAATGGTTGAGGTTGCTCTAGCGTCCTGATAGGTGAACTTTGCAGAGTCTCCTAGAGCCAATAAACATAAACCCTCTAGAAGCTTCGTCAAGCTAATCTAGAGGGTTAATAACTGTGCGGATAATCAGGAGCATCAAAAAGCGATCAACCCAGACAACCGCAGACAGACCGGAGATAAGTGCGCCATTCCTAACCCTAACGATAATCGGGTTCTGTTTGGGGCATTTCAAAGTTAGACGGATCGTAGAGATAGCGAATCACTTCCTCTTCCAAACGGTTAATTAGATAGGGTTCAATTGCATCAGCGTGACGAAGAGCCGCTAGGTAACCATCCAGGTAGAGGCGAAGTTCGTCAAACCGATAGCCACGATTCCATTGCTCTACCAGAGCATCGGTGAGCCGTTGATAATAGCGAATTGCAAGGGCATCCTGAAGCATAGATTAATCAAACCATTGCCTAAACGACAGCAATTCTGAACAAATTCCCAGTGACAAATTTCCAGTGATAATTTTCCAGTGAACTTCTCACAAATAGCAGCGGCGCTATTGAATGGAATGGGAATGGGATAGAACAGGTGTAGCCAATCGATCGATAATGAACTTCCCCCTCGGCGAAGGTACCTAGATCGTTTTGCTTAGATGCATTTGCGATTTACACTGAAACCCACACAACCAAGTGCTTTATTGCTCAAATAGTCAAGTGGGGACTTACTTTATATTTTACCTGGAACTCTCTGAGAATTAACTGATTTTTTACCCAACGCTACGATTGCCTCTCGCAAGATATAGCTAGAAGCGGGTGTAAGCACGGACTGCTGCCGCTCTCAGAATCTCTCAGACGCAGGTAGCAGTGGTTACAAAACCTTGACAAATGCTTTGTTAGCCTGGAAATGCAGACCTCTAACGAGATTTCACCTGTGGGAGCTGTTGGCGTCCAAATTGTTGAGGGTAATCCCCATTTGCGATCCCTGCTCAGTTGGCATTTGCAGCAGGTTGGGTATTGGGTTTACCAATCTGCCGATCTGCACCAAGCCAGAGATGTTTTCATGAGTCGGCGGCCCAACCTGATCGTCTTGGATACGGAACTACCCGATGGAGATGGCCTAGAGTTTTGTCGCTGGTTGCAGCAACAGCGTCAAGCCCTGATTTTGATGCTCTCTTCTCGCAGCACTGAAGCTGATATTGTTACCGGGTTGCGGGCTGGTGCAGACGACTATCTCACCAAACCCTTTGGGATTCAAGAATTTTTGGCTCGGGTTGAGGCATTGACGCGACGCAGTCGCAGCTTCGCGGTCCCGGCAGTGTTGGACTACGGCGATCTGAAGATTGACTTGGTGCAGCGACGAGTCCGCTTCAAGAACGAGTTGATAGACCTGACGCCGCAGGAATTTAGTTTGCTGTATGCTCTAGCTCAAGCGGGCGGAGTACCCCTCAGTCGCTCAGAGTTGCTGCGCAAGGCATGGCCGGACGAGATCGACAATCACCGGACCGTGGACACCCATGTGCTGTCACTCCGCAAAAAAATCGAAATTGATCCCCGCCAGCCTAACTTAATCCAAACTGTGCGGAATGTGGGCTACCGCTTCAATGTGGAAATGGTGGATACGACCCATCGGAATGAGCCAGCCAATTCGGCACGGCTGAATTCTCGAAAACCTCCGATACATCCATTAACCAGAGTGGCAGAAAACTAGCCTAGATCAACTAGATCAAAAAGTTTTTGCCGGTCTGGGAATGGAACACAAATAGCTGATTGAACTCTAACCGGAGCGGCAATTGATCGCCAACTCGGACGATTTGATCAGCAGCAGCCCAAAGCTGAAGCGTCGTCGATGCATCGGTCAGGAGGCTAGCTCGCACTAACTTCTCGCGTCCCAAAGGTTCGATCAGTGTGGCCGTCACAATCAGATCTGCACTAGCTGGATCCGTGAGATGGATATGCTCAGGCCGAATTCCCAGATTGATGGTCCAGTCACCGGATGGCAGTTCCGGTTCAGTTGCCGAATCTAATTTAAATTGCAGTTGCTTTTGGAGGGCAGTGGGGCAGGGTAGGTGGTTAGATCCCACCAGAAAAGCCGTACCGTCGTAGCGAGCGGGCAGAATATTCATTGGCGGACTGCCAAAAAACGTAGCCACCATTTGATTCACAGGCTGGGCATAGAGGGTTTGCGGATCGCTGATCTGCTGGATCTTGCCCTGATTGAGCACCACGATTTGGTCCGCCAGGGTCATGGCTTCTACCTGGTCATGGGTAACATAGATGGTGGTAATCCCTAGCGTTTGGTGGAGCTGTTTCAGTTCGGCCCGGGTTTCGTCTCGCAACTGGGCATCCAGATTGGAGAGCGGCTCATCCAGCAAAAACACCTGCGGCTGCCGCACAATTGCCCGTCCCAGCGCCACTCGCTGCTGCTGTCCGCCAGAAAGCTGACCCGGTTTACGGTCGAGCAAATGGGCAATATTTAACGATTTGGCTGTGGTTTCAATCCGCTGCTGCACAAGCTGTCGATCGGTTCCCCGCAAGCGCAATCCAAAGGCCAGATTCTCGGCCACGCTCATGTGGGGATAGAGGGCATAGTTTTGGAAGACCATCGCCACATCACGCAGACGGGCTGGCACTTGGTTGACCAAGCGGTCGCCAATGTAGATATCCCCGCTGCTGGCCGTATCCAATCCCGCAATTAGCCGCAGAATTGTAGACTTGCCGCAGCCCGACGGTCCCACCAGTACCCAAAATTGGCCGTCAGGGACTTCAAAAGTAATGGCTTCGATGGCGGTGGTGGCATTGAAGCGCCGACAAATTTGCTCTAGATAAACCCTTGGCACAGGTTGCGAATCATTACGGTAGCTGGCACCCTCAACTTTACCAAACTCGGAGCCAACTCAGAGTAGTACCAGTTCTCAGTTTTGTAGCTTGCTTCTGCGTAGCAGTGTTTTGAGTTTTGAGTTTTAAGTAATGAAAGCTGATCCAGCTAAATAATCAACCTACTTGTATCAAAGATTGCGGAATTGATCTTAACGTAAACTTTGGTATCGCCAAACTGATTTAGAGTAGAAAGACGGTATAGTAAAAAGTGAAGCAATAAAGCTTCGTTGGCAAATTTGACAGCCAAGATCACGTTCAATAAAGTAGAGGTAAAAGAGCTGTTTAATTTGCATCTGTCTCGTCTAACCGTAACAGCACTTCTGCGAAACATTGATATTTCCTCTTAGTAGTTGACAGAGAGTTTGAGCGCTAAATCAATATTATTTTTTCATGATTGAATTAGCCCAACTCTAGATAGAATCAGGAGAAATGAGGAAATCACTCAGCGTTTCATGCAAGAGGTGCTGTTACTGCTTTAAAGCCTACAGGACAGGTCAAGAGACAGGTAAAAGTGCATCATGGCGATTATTGCTTTGAAAGCCTGGTATCTCCAGGAGTATGAACCAATTCGAGAATTAGAAAAGCGCCCTCACGATTTGCGCCTCAGTAAAAATAGTCTGTTGAAGTCAGCTTTGCGAGCCGATTTTTTAGAAGACAGTGAAGATGTCAAACAATCGGTTTGGTTTCAGCGCTATTTAGAAGGAGAAACCGTTGAGTTCTACATCGAAGGCAGCGGCGGTTACGCTATTTCTAATATCGATTTAATCAGCCATGAAATCTACTTTACCAAACAAGATGTGATGGCCCATTTAGAGCCAACTATCTTTCTTTGTTATCAAACTGAATACGCAGAATCGAGTGAATTACTGCGCGAAGAATTGCAGACAATAATTGAAAAACTCAACAAGCGATCGCGGCTGTTGTTGACTTTAGAAGAATCCCATCGTCCCACGGAAGGAGCGGTTCGCCTCAAAAGCACCTTGATGCAGAAAATCCGCAAAAGCTTGCTGTTTATTGCCGACGGGACGCCAATTCTGCAACTGGATAGCGAACCACCTCAGCCGATTCCTAGCCCCAAAGTTTGTGTAGAAGTGGGCTATGCGCTGCAATGTAAACGCGCTGAGCAAATTTTGCTGGCTCAGATGGAGCGGTCTAGCGTCAATGGTCAGTTTGCCTTCGACCTGCCGCAGGGGAATCGCCTCCTGTTCCGCAACAAAACCGAACTGCACAAGCTGTTGCCGCAAATGGTGGAAACGCAGCTTCAGCGGTTTAATTTGCTGTATTAGAGGGAGCCAGGCGTCGATGCATATCAAGTTTCGCTACTAGTGGGCAGCTTCCGGAGCAAGGCTAATTGGGCTGGGAATTATGAAGGATGTTCTTCTGATTCGTCAGCTATGCAAAATAACCGTGCAGCTCAGTTCAAAGCTCTAGGAGCGCTAAATGGCAGTCGCTCACTCAAGAATGCGCTTCGTCGCCGCGAACGAGCTGATTTGTATCAGTTTTCCCTAGGCAACCGCAGCAATTTTTCTGCCCAGCTCAATGGCCTCAAAACCAACGCCAATCTGGAGTTGCTGAATGGGAACCGAAAGGTAATTGGGGCATCTCGCAAACCGGGCAAACGGGCAGAGGTGATCACATCCTTGCTAGAGGCAGGCGTGTACTATCTGCGGGTAGTGCGTCGTGGTGGGGATACTGCTTACCGATTGGCCTTATCGGCAGCTCCAGTTACTCAGCCGCCCCAACCTCCACCTCAGTCTTCCATAGGTCTGTTGTCAACTGGTTCAGCCGAACTCGGACGAGTGGATCGCACCACAGGTGCCTTTAGCTTAATCAATAGTTCTTCCCTGGATTTGACTGATATTGCTCGCTCTAGTGCAGGCGACTTGTTTGGGATTACGCGCAACAGTCTTTACAAACTCGATGCCAATACCGGAACCGCTAATTTGATCGGCAGCTTGGGAGCCAACAATATGACTGCTTTGGCCTTCTCCACTTCCGGAATGCTATACGCGGCAGGCGACTCCAACTTCTACACGGTCAATACTCAAACCGGCACGGCGACTCTTGTGGCCACCATTCCCAACTTCTCCAGCAGCGGCGATCTGGTATTTGATCCGGCTGGCAATCGCTTCTTAGCCACATCGGCCACCGTTGGCAGTTCGACGGATACGCTGTACTCGATTGACCTGAATGGCGCAGCCACCGTGATTGGCGATACGGGCTTTAGAAATATCTACGGACTCGCGCAGGACAGCGGCAGCTTCTACGGCTACACCGTCAACCGTTTGCAGATTCGCATTGATCCAACAACTGGCAGCGGCAGCTTCGACCGCAACCTGACCGGAACTACCAGCGCCATTTTTGGAGCGACCTAAACTGGTTTCTAAGTTGAGCCAACTCTGTTAGGCTGAGTTGCAATGTTCACCAACGGTTCAACTCAGTCTTCTATGCTGCCTGCCCACCAAGCCGAACAAATCATTCTCGATCGAGTGCAGCCGCTCGATCCCCAACAGGATCGCGATCTGGTTCCCCTAGCTGCCGCCAATGGTCGGATCCTTGCCGCTCAGGTATCTGGCCAACTCGACATTCCCCATTGGGACAACTCGGCGATGGACGGCTATGCCGTGCGCTACGAAGATGTTGCTGACTGCAGCCCTGAGCAGCCCGTGACGCTAGACATTATCGAAGAAATTCCGGCAGGTGCAGTGCCGCAGAAAACTGTGCAGTCCGGTCAAGCAGCTCGCATCCTCACTGGATCAATGCTGCCAGTCGGAGCCGATACGATCGTGATCCAGGAAGACACTCAGCGTCAGGGTGATCGAGTCAGCATCTTAGCGGCACCCAAACCTCAAGCGTTTGTACGGCATCAGGGTGAGTTTTACCACGCTGGAACTTCGCTTTTACCTCCTGGCATTTGGCTGACCGCCCCAGATATGGCCGTATTGGCTACCGCCCAATGTCTGCAAGTTCCGGTTTACCGGCGTCCGCGTGTGGCAATTCTTTCGACTGGCAATGAACTCGTTCCGCCAGACCAGCCGCTTCAGCCCGGACAGATTGTAGATTCGAATCAATATGCCCTCACAGCCCTAGTGACCAGTGCCGGAGCTGAACCGATTCCCCTGGGAATTGTGCCCGACGATCCAGCAGCAACCAAACAGGCCATCGTCCAAGCCATCAGCCGCGCCGACATAATTCTTTCCTCTGGCGGTGTCTCGGTTGGTGACTATGACTACGTCGATCGCATCCTGGCCGAACTCGGAGCCGAAATCCACATCCGTGCCGTTGCCGTCAAACCCGGCAAACCCCTCACTTTTGCCACTTTCCCTCCCGCTCCCCCATCTTCCCCATCTCCCCCACGCCCCCTCCTCTACTTCGGCCTTCCCGGCAACCCCGCCTCTGCCCTAGTTACCTTCTGGCGCTTCGTCCAGCCAGCCTTGCGAAAACTATCAGGGTTAGCCACAGGTTGGGACCCCACCGTGATTCAGGGACGAGCCACACAAGAGCTACGCTCAGACGGTAAGCGGGAGAGCTATCTGTGGGGACGGGTGCAGATTGTCAACGGCGAATTTGAATTTGACTTGGCTGGCGGTTCTCACAGTTCGGGGAACTTAGTCAATCTAGCTCAGACCAACGCACTGGCCATTGTGCCAATTGGTCAAACGCGAATCTTGATTGGTGAACCGCTCCAGATCATGCTGATTCATTCTATGCAGTGAGGCATTAATTTAGTCAGGCATCAACCAGAAACTAAGGATTTCATCTAATCTTTAACTAACTTTATCCTAATTTCGTAGTTGGAACATTCAAACTACTGTAGCGACTCCATAATTACAAACTTAATCCTTACTTAAAATTCAACAAATCACCTGTATATCCGTGGTTTGACCAGGTTTTTTGTAAATCTTAGATATAGATGGCTCCAGGCTCTAAAAAACTTCAGGATGAGAACAGTAAAATCGTTTGGAGCATGATGAATTCATTATTTGAAAAAGTGAGCTAATTTACTGTTTTTTGTATCTAAAAAAGCCCGTAATTGTAGTTCAATCCAAAATAAAACGCAGCTCGATTCAATGGCTTGGATCGAGGTAATTCGAATGGATTCTCACAGATTCATAGACAGAACCTTCATCGATTTTGGATTGGGTTGACGGAGAAATTAGCAGGACATATATCCAGTTTCTTACGAGCGAAAAACCGATGGTTTTCAACTCAATTGAATTTCTAGTTTTTCTGATTATTGTTTACACGGCTTACCGCCTGCTGCCCTTTCGGGGACAAAATCGCATGCTGTTGGTCGCCAGCTATATTTTCTATGGCTGGTGGGATGCTCGCTTTCTGTTTCTAATTCTGCTCACCTCTACGCTCGACTTTTGCTCGGCCTTAATGATTGGGCAAGGGCAGATGTCTACCCGACAGCGAGTTGTATCGACAACGGCTCTACTGGCAGCGGCCCTTTTGTTTGTCACGGTGCAATGGCAGGCAGTGCAATTTTCGCTGACACCGTTTCAGCTCGCAATAGATTGGCCCAATCTACTGCCTTCAGCTTGGACCGGGTGGTTGGTGTGGTTGGGCACCCTGGCCGCCGTTTTGCTTGCCAACGGGCTGTACCCCTACCTGGTGGCTCTGCCAGAAAATCGCCGCTCGAATCTCTGTTTAGCAACCAGTATTACAATCAACCTGGGTATTCTGGCAGTTTTTAAATACTTCAATTTCTTTGTAGACAGTGCCGAGGCAGCTCTCAGCTCGGTGGGCTGGCAAACCGACTTTTTCTCACTTGGTGTGCTGCTGCCGGTTGGGATCTCGTTCTACACGTTTCAGTCGATGAGCTACACGATTGATGTTTATCGCAGAGAGATTCCGCCGGTTCAACGGCTCTCAGACTTTGCCCTGTCGATTAGCTTTTTTCCCCAGTTGGTAGCTGGCCCAATTGTGCGAGCCGCTGACCTGTTACCCCAAATCAGCAAACCGCGTCAAATCAAGTTTGATCAAACAATTCGCGGCCTGTACTTAATTCTGCTGGGCTTGTTCAAAAAAGTTGCCATTGCTGACGGAATTGCCGGTTCAGTCAACGCCGTGTACGGCACAACCGGAGCCGTATCCTGGCTGGATGTGGTGGCAGCCACGCTGCTGTTTACCTTTCAGATCTATTGCGATTTCTCTGGCTATTCCGACATTGCTAGAGGCGTAGCCAAGCTGTTCGGTATTGAGCTAATGCTCAACTTTAACTTGCCCTACTTTTCGAAAACCCCCAGCGAATTCTGGCGGCGTTGGCACATCAGTCTCTCAACTTGGCTGCGTGACTACCTCTATATTCCCTTGGGCGGCAATCGCAGAGGCAACACGTATCGTAACCTGATGACCACGATGGTGCTGGGAGGACTGTGGCACGGAGCCGCCTGGAACTATGTGCTCTGGGGCTTCTATCAAGGCACACTGCTTTGCATTTATCGGGCATTGGGCATTCGTGAATCTAAACAATCAACCCAGCGCAATCCATTTAATCTCAAGCAATTTCTGCCTGCTGCTACCGCCACGGTGCTGTTTTTCGGATTGGTGTGCTACGGCTGGCTGTTATTCCGAGCTACATCCTTTGAACAAATCGTCAGGTTTACCCAAATCCTATTCACCGACTTTGGTAACTTTTCCCTCAGCATGCCTAGGCCAACACTATCTGGCATGATTGGGCTACTCGTGCTGATCGTCTATGAGTGCTTGGAGTACAGTACCGGTAATGCCCATTTCTACTATCGAATTCCCAGCTTATTCCGGGGAGCCTTCTACGCCGTTTTGACGACGCTAATTTTGATGGGAGCAAGCAATGCAGCTTCGCAATTTATTTACTTCCAATTCTGATCAATCTGCTTCTGTGGATAATCCCCTGACCAAAGTTCTCACCAGCAAGCGGGCTAGGACTTGCGCCCAAGCAACACTAGGATTTGTGGCAACGCTCGTCGCCATTGATGTGGCAATCAATCGGCTGTTTCCCTATCCTACCGATCCGCTGAATACCTCACCCAGTTCCCTCAGCCTCTACTTCGACTATGGCCGCTCGATTGAAGGCAAAATCCGCCGCCAAATGGGGCCAACCAACGATACGAGCGCTCCGATTGCCCAGGCAGGTTGGTTAAATGCTCAGAATCTAGAGGAGCAGCCCACAGTTCCTGAACCAGGAGATGACATTCTCGTTGCTAGCTATGGCATGTCGTTTAGCTTGCGGGTGATGGGTGAAGTAGAGAAGCTCGATCCACGCATCACATTGCGGTCAATGGCAGGGCCAGCCGCTCCTCCCAACTTCTCCTACTCGGCCTATCAATTTGACCGAGGCAAGCATGAAGCTAATGTTGTCGTTTTAGGGATTCTCGCTTCTAGCGTCAAAGGCTTGGATGCGATGACTGGCATGACCTGGGGCGCAGAGGTTCCGGCTCCCTACACCTTTCCGAAATACAAAGCTGAGGCAGGCCAATTGCAGGCGATTCAACCGCAGATCCAGTCACTGGAACAACTGCGGCAGGCAATGCAAAATCCGCAGCAGTGGGATGCGTTTGTGAACCAACTGGAGACGAACGATCGGTTTTTTAATTCGTTTACCTTTGAACAAAATGTCCTAGACCATTCGGCCCTGTTCCGATTGTTGCGCCGCGCTTGGGCTAAATCCTATCAAGATAATCGCACGGCTCAAATTCACACCAGCGACGGCTTCAACAAAAAATGGGAGCAAACCGCTGTCCTGAAACAGATGGTGCAGGACTTTGCTACCACAGCTAAACAAGATGGCATCATGCCGGTTGTGCTGCTGATTAACGATCGAGGCTACGATGACCACCTCTATCAATTGCTGCGACCTACGTTAGAGCGACACAGCATTCCGTTTGTCAGCACTCATGACATTGCACCAGCGACCGATCAAAAAAACTTTATTGCTGACGGCCACTTCATTCCAGAAGCCGATCAAAAAATTGCTGCCAAGGTTCTAGAGCTAATCAATACAACCCTAGGTCGTTCTCCCGCCCCCACTCCTGCTTCCCCGCCGCCTTGACCCAGTTCGACGCTATTAGACGCTTGATGCTATACTGGTAAAGCATTTGCCGGTGTAGCTCAGTGGTAGAGCACTCGATTCGTAATCGAGCGGCCGTGAGTTCAAATCTCATCACCGGCTTATAAACAAAACCCCTGAAAGCGCTAAATCTCAGGGGTTTTGCCGTATCTAGGCATGTTGGCAAAATAGCACATATGTTCTAAAAATTGAGTAAGAGTTGGGTATTATTAGGTTGTTTGGGTGTAACTTGAGTGTAGGCTCAAACGTACTTAAGGGAATGCGAAACCAGGAACTATTCAGCCGCTACCAGCGGAATCTCAAAGTAGTTCATTGGCAAAATCGAGAGTTTCGTTTCAACCAACCGCTTACGCTTCAACCAGCACTAGACGAAGAAAGCTCACAGCTTTATGTAGTGGAAGCACCTGATTTAACCTTGCTTGCCTATGCCCAGACTCGCGAGCAATTGCTTCAGGAGATTGGTGAACAGATCGCTTTTATGTGGGATACCTATGTAAAAGAATCGGAGGATAAACTAGCACCCGATGCTCTGAGGTTACGGCAACGGTTGTTGGAGGATGTTTGGGAAGTTAGCCAGGATGCCGCGTAAGAAATCTAGGGTTGAGTCCGGTTTGAAGGATAAAGAGTTTGAACAGACTGAAGGCGATCATCATTTTTTTGTATACATGACTATTGAAGGGAAGAAAACTTCTGTCAGAACGAAAACCAGTCATACTCCAAAAATGAAGGATATTCCCGATAATTTACTTTCCCAAATGGCTAAGCAATGTAAGCTCAGCAAAAATGACTTTTTTAGACTGCTAGATTGCCTCTTGAGCAGGGAGGAATATGAAGCAATTTTGAAGGAGCAAGGTACCTTAAGCGAATAATCCATAAGTTTTTGCGCTCAATCCGGTATTGTTACTGAGATTGGGGAATTAATGATCTGTAAACAGGTCCACACGGCGGCTCCAAACAAGGCAAGCAAGACCAACCCTTGATGGTCAGAACGACCTGCACTATGAACACAGACATCTAATAACAGCCCCATCGTATCGACCAGAATCGACCAGAATCGTGCGCGCTTGCGCCCCTTCACCTTC
>KL662191.1:2556370-2643713 GCA_000733415.1 [Leptolyngbya] sp. JSC-1 | reverse complement strand
GAGCAAGGTACCTTAAGCGAATAATCCATAAGTTTTTGCGCTCAATCCGGTATTGTTACTGAGATTGGGGAATTAATGATCTGTAAACAGGTCCACACGGCGGCTCCAAACAAGGCAAGCAAGACCAACCCTTGATGGTCAGAACGACCTGCACTATGAACACAGACATCTAATAACAGCCCCATCGTATCGACCAGAATCGACCAGAATCGTGCGCGCTTGCGCCCCTTCACCTTCTTGCCACCGTCAAAGCCCTTTTCCTGGGCTGCACCTGCGGTTTTGACCGATTGGCTATCGATACTGCCAGCACTGGGCGTCTCATTACGCCCTGCAGCTTGGCGCAAACGAATGCGTAGCAGGTCATTCAAGCGTTGCCACGTACCATCGGTGCTCCAGGTTCGGAAGTCGGAAGTAAGAGGAAACACTTTGCCATTTGGGAAAATCGTGCGGTAAGTCGCGCCACTGGCAGCCGTTTCGCAGCAGGTAGAAGATCGCATTGCACACGGCTCGCATAGGGAGAGTCCGGGGTCGCCCACCGGGTTTTGCGGTTGGAATATGGGGGCTAGAAGTTGCCACTGGGCATGAGTCAGGTCACTGCGATATGCTTGTCGTGTTATTTCTGGGGTTTCTTAGTAGACCCCTTTACTTTATAGCTAGGCTTTTCAAACAGGTTCTAACGCCTTTAACCGTTCGTCAGTTCGAGCTTGATTCAGCTTGATATCTTGAACATCCGTCTGGATGCCTTCTACCAATGTAGTAAGCTTGCCCAATTGTTTTAGCACCTCTGCTGTGTCAGTGGTTTGGGTCATGACAACTCAACAGACTATGGGTTTTGCTAATTTCATACACTCAATATACAGTTTCGAGCGCTGTCAAACCTTACCGAAACGACGCTCGCGCTGTTGGTAGGACGAGAGGGCTTGGTGAAACTCGGCTCGGTTGAAGTCGGGCCACAACGTATCAGTAACGTAGAGTTCGGCGTAGGCTACCTGCCAGAGCAGGAAGTTGCTGATGCGCATTTCGCCGCTAGTGCGAATCATCAGATCTAGCTCGGAAATTCCAGCCGTATACAGATGGTGCTCAAACAAGGCTTCGTCGATTTCATCGGGTTGTAGTAGACCCTGCTGCACTTGAGTCGCAATGGAGCGACAAGCTTGAATGATTTCTTGGCGACCACCATAATTGGTGGCAATGGTGAACTGAATACTGCGGTTCTGGCGGGTTTGTTCCATCGAGTATTCAATTTCTTTTTGCAGTGAACGAGGCAGGGCATGCAGATTGCCGACAAACCGGATCTGGACATCCTCTTCCATCATTTCGCGCAGCTCTTGCCGCAACACCCGTTCAAACAGCGTCATCAAAAAATCAACTTCCTCAGCGGGTCGGCCCCAGTTCTCAGTTGAGAAGGCATAGGCCGTCAGCGCCTGAATGCCCCAATCCTTACAGCAGCGCAGAATATCTTTCAGTGCATCGACACCGCGGCGATGGCCCATAATCCGAGGCAGGCCACGCTGTTTGGCCCAGCGACCATTGCCGTCCATAATTACAGCGACATGCCTGGGTAATCGTTCCCGTTTCAAGTCAGCCGGTAATTCTCGGAGGAGGGTGGGGTTAACTGTCATTTTTTCTCTCTAGAAGCCGATGATTTAGATTGAAATAAACGGGCGAGTAGAGCAGCCGTGCGGGCACCGAGTTGGCGACCCAAGACAACTTCTCGTTCCACAGATGGAGAAAACCGCTCTCTTAGCATGTCTTTGAGTTTGCTGCTGGTCAGCGGTCTATGTAGGGTACCCCGCTCAGCGAGCGAAATGGACCCGGTTTCTTCAGATACAACAACGCAAACGCAATTTTCGACTCGTTCGGTGATGCCCATTGCTGCCCGATGGCGCGTTCCCAGTTGACGGGAGGCCGTCCGTTCGGAAATCGGCAAAATTACCCCTGCCGCGATCACTCTAGAACCGCGAATCAGGACTGCTCCATCATGCAACAAAGTAGTGGTCTGAAAAATGGTTTGCAGTAGTTCCTTAGAAACTTCAGCATTCAATCTAACACCCGGAACCGAAAAATCTCGTTCATCGATCGGGCGATCGGTTTCAAGAATTAGTAAAGCTCCGGTCCGGTTCTGAGAGAGTTCCTTAACTGCATCGACGATTTCATCAATCACGCTGTCGGGCTTCGGGACGGCTTCCTGAGAGGGGCGAAACAGTTGCAAGATTTCACCACGCCCAATTTGTTCTAGTAACCGACGGAATTCAGCCTGGAGGATCAAGGCCATCGCCACCGCCGAGCCAATCACCAGCTTTTCCAGCACAAAACTGAGAAACCTCAACCCTAGGGCACTGCTAAGAGCCGAGGCCAGCATCAGTATAATTAACCCCCTGACCATCCACAGGGTACGCCGCTCGCCAATGATCACCAGAATCATGTAGGCCAGCAGCAGCACTAAGCCAACATCGATCACACCGGGCAGCAAGGACCAAGTCCAGCCAAGGTTTATCAGCCATTGCTTTAACTGAGATCCCATGTGAGCGACGTTGGTGAACCTTGCTAAATAACTAACTGAAACTAGAAAGCTTTGAATAAAATTTTGAGTTTTAAGTTTTGAGTTGTAGTGGCGTTGCCTGTACTCAGCACATAGTTTGTAACCAATCCAATTCAAAACTTAGAACTACGCGCTCTGCGCAGGCTGCGCCAACAAAACTCAAAACTAAAGGCTACAGCTCTTGCTGTAGTCGTTCCGGCAGGCAGTCTTGACAAATCAAGTCTTGGTAGGTTTCGCGTTGCAGAATCAGGCTGGCTTCCCCAGCGTTGACCAGCACCGCCGCCGGACGCGGCAAGCGATTGTAGTTGGAGGCCATACTATAGTTGTAGGCTCCGGTTGCCATTACTACCAGCACATCGCCGGGTTGGGTTTCGGGAAGTTGGGCTTGTTTGATCACAATGTCGCCCGATTCGCAGTGCTTACCGGCTACGGTGACGGTTTGAGTCAAGGGTTCAGACATCCGGTTGGCAACCAGCGTGCGATACACCGATTGATAGGTGATCGGACGGGGATTGTCTGACATACCGCCATCCACCGCAACATAGGTCCGGGTATTCGGAATCACCTTGTGGCTGCCGACTGTGTAGGCGGTGACGCAGGCCGAACCAATCAGTGAACGTCCCGGCTCGGCTATGAGTTTAGGTAACGGCAGATTTTGGGCTTGACAGGCGCGCACGATGCCGTCGCAAATCACTTTGACCCATTCGTCAATGCTGGGCGGATCGTCAGCTTCGGTATAGCGGATGCCTAGACCACCGCCAATGTCGAGTTCCTGTACGGGCAGACCATACTGAGCCGCTTTGCCCAACCATTGCACCATCACAGCGGTCAAGTCCTCATGCGGCTGGAGTTCAAAAATCTGCGAGCCAATGTGGGCATGGAGGCCAATACATTCCAGCGCCGACTGTTGGCTGACGTAGTTAAATACCTGGTCGAGATGGTCGGGGTCAAAGCCAAACTTGCTGTCGAGATGCCCGGTGCGAATATATTCGTGGGTGTGGCACTCAATGCCGGGAGTCAGGCGTAGCATAATCCGAGCTGGCTGCTGCATCTCAGCTAGGGTTTGTAGCTCTAGCCAGTTGTCTACCACAATCGTGCAGCCCGTATCGATGGCAAACTTCAGCTCTTCGACTGACTTGTTGTTGCCGTGGAAGTACATCGTCTTTGGGTTCATGCCTGCATGGAGCGCCGTGAATAGCTCGCCGCCCGAAACCACATCGATGCCTACTCCCTCAGAGGCAACAATGGCGCAAACGGCCAAACAGTTCCAGGCTTTCGAGGCGTAAATCACCAGCGATTCCCCTGGATAGTAGGTCTGGAATGCTTGCCGGTACTGGCGACAAGCCGTGCGCAGGGTCGCCTCGTCCAAGATGTACAATGGAGTACCAAAGCGCTGCACCAGGGCTGGCACATCACAACCGCCAATCTCCAAATGGTTTTGACCGTTTACGCGAGCGGTTAGCGGCAGCAGATATTGATTCGGCGAAGGATTTTCGGTGTTGAAAACAGGCAAGTATTGGCGACCTGAAGCCGCCGCTGTTGCAGGAGTCGATACCATTCGTATTGCTGATCCTTGAGAAGTTGCTAGATGTTGCTATTGATAAAGTTGCTACTCAATCAAGCGTGAAAAAGAGTGACGAATGAATAATTGAACGCGAATGCGTCAAATTCCTCATCTATAACCAGTGTACAATTGAGGGCTGTGCATCCTGATTCGATTTTGCGGCTTTTGTGAAATTTCTAGCGCTCCAGCCACTCACCATCACCCATCTGCCAGAAGCCGTGGAACTGGATCAACGTTGCCTTGGCGGTTTATGGACCGAGGCCGGATATCAGCGGGAAATCGACAGTCCTAACAGTGATTTGCTCGTCCTACAGCCCGTTGATGCTCCCGGACTATTTGAGGGCAATTTAGATAATAGTAAGCCTTTGATTGGCTTAGCTTGCACCTGGGCGATTGCCGACGAAGCTCACATCACCCTGCTGGCGGTCGATCCTGCCTATCGAAAGCAAGGGCTGGGTCAGCTTCTGCTGTACACCCTGCTGGTTTTGGCTTGGCGTAGAGGGCTGGAATGGGCAACACTAGAGGTACGGATATCCAACCAAACGGCGATTGCACTCTACCAGAAATTTGGCTTTGAAGCCGTCGGGCAGCGGCGCAGCTATTACCAGGACACCGGCGAAGACGCGCTGATCCTCTGGCGTAAAGATCTACAGCGTCCGGAGTTTCAGGTGGCGCTTCAGCAATGGCAGCAGCAAGTGAGCCAGCGGTTGCAGCAGGCAGGATGGCGTTTGTCTGCATTTCCAGATACCGATTGGTATCCCTCTCAGGTTAAATTTTCTCCAGCCTCTTGACGTGGGCTTACTTTTTTCGCAAAATTTCCCTTCGGGAGTTTATCGTGTGATTCCACCATCGTTCCTTGATCCCCAAATTTTTAATTCAACGCTGATTTAGCAACGATCTGCGGCTTACTTTCGGAGATCCCTACCTGATTCCTGCTGTCCAATCCTGACAGCTTGAGGATTTTCCTATGCTAAAATCAGCGTACCGGTTCGCACCAGGTGATAAAGGAACGCCATGTTTGAACGCTTCACAGAGAAAGCTATTAAGGTGATTATGCTTGCCCAGGAAGAAGCTCGTCGCCTGGGACATAATTTTGTCGGTACAGAGCAGATCCTCCTGGGTCTGATTGGAGAAGGGACCGGCGTCGCCGCCAAAGTGCTGAAATCTATGGGTGTCAACCTTAAAGATGCCCGGATTGAAGTCGAAAAAATTATCGGTCGGGGGTCTGGCTTTGTTGCCGTTGAGATTCCCTTCACACCACGAGCTAAGCGGGTGTTGGAGCTGTCCTTGGAAGAGGCACGCCAGCTCGGACACAACTACATTGGCACGGAACACTTGCTGCTTGGTTTGATCCGTGAAGGGGAAGGGGTCGCGGCTAGGGTGCTAGAAAACCTGGGTGTCGATCTCTCTAAGGTCAGAACACAAGTAATTCGGATGCTGGGTGAGACGGCGGAAGTGTCTGCAGGAGGTAGTCAGGGCCGCACCAAGACTCCCACGCTCGATGAATTTGGCTCGAACCTGACCCAAATGGCCGCGGAAGGCAAGCTCGATCCAGTCGTGGGCCGCCAGAAAGAGATTGAGCGGGTGATTCAGATTCTGGGTCGTAGAACTAAAAACAATCCGGTGCTGATCGGTGAGCCTGGAGTTGGTAAAACGGCCATTGCCGAAGGCTTAGCCCAGCGTATCTCTAACGGGGATGTGCCCGACATTTTAGAAGAAAAGCGGGTCGTCACCCTGGATATCGGTTTGCTAGTTGCTGGCACCAAGTATCGCGGTGAATTTGAAGAGCGCTTGAAGAAAATCATGGATGAGATCCGCCAAGCCGGAAACGTCATCCTGGTGATCGACGAGGTACACACTCTGATTGGAGCCGGTGCCGCTGAAGGCGCAATTGATGCGGCCAACATCCTCAAGCCTGCTTTAGCACGGGGTGAACTCCAGTGTATTGGTGCGACTACCCTCGATGAATACCGTAAACACATCGAGCGGGATGCCGCTCTGGAACGCCGCTTCCAGCCAGTGATGGTGGGTGAACCGACAGTGACCGAAACGATCGAAATTCTGCATGGTCTGCGCGATCGTTATGAGCAGCACCATAAGCTGAAAATTTCCGATGAAGCCCTGGAAGCTGCCGCCAAGCTCTCGGATCGCTATATTTCTGACCGCTATCTGCCGGATAAGGCCATCGACCTGATCGATGAAGCGGGTTCTCGCGTGCGGTTGATCAACTCCCAATTGCCGCCTGCGGCCAAGGAGCTTGATAAGGAACTGCGTCAGGTTCTGAAGGAAAAAGACGATGCGGTTCGTTCACAAGACTTTGACCGAGCCGGTGAGCTGCGCGACCGCGAAATGGAAATCAAGGCTGAGATCCGGGCGATTGCTCAGAACAAGAAAACCTCGGATTCCAGCGAAAGTGGCGATGATTCCCCGGTTGTGGGTGAGGACGACATTGCCCAAATCGTCGCCTCTTGGACGGGAATTCCGGTCAATAAGCTCACCGAGTCTGAATCCGAGAAGCTGCTGCACATGGAAGACACCCTGCATCAGCGCATGGTGGGTCAAGAAGAAGCCGTCAAAGCGATTTCTCGCGCCATCCGGCGTGCTCGCGTTGGTCTAAAGAACCCCAACCGTCCAATTGCCAGCTTTATCTTCTCCGGTCCCACCGGCGTTGGTAAGACGGAATTGGCGAAGTCGCTAGCTGCCTACTTCTTCGGCTCTGAGGAAGCCATGATCCGGCTGGATATGTCGGAATTTATGGAGCGCCATACGGTATCCAAGCTGATCGGTTCGCCTCCGGGCTATGTCGGCTACAACGAGGGTGGTCAGCTCACCGAAGCAGTGCGGCGGCGGCCCTACACGGTGGTGCTATTCGACGAAATCGAAAAAGCTCACCCCGATGTGTTCAACATGCTGCTGCAAATCCTGGAAGATGGTCGTTTGACCGACGCCAAGGGCCGCACGGTAGACTTCAAGAACACACTGCTGATCATGACCTCCAACATCGGTTCTAAGGTGATCGAGAAGGGCGGCGGTGGCCTCGGTTTCGACTTTGCCGAGAATGCAGCCGATGCTCAGTACACCCGGATTCGCTCCTTGGTGAACGAAGAACTGAAGCAGTACTTCCGGCCAGAATTCCTCAACCGTCTCGACGAGATCATTGTCTTCCGTCAGCTCAGCAAGGAAGAGGTGAAGCAGATCGGCGACATCCTGTTGAAGGAAGTCTACGGACGCCTGCAAGAGCAGCACGGCATTACCCTGGAAGTCACCGAGAAGTTCAAAGACCGCTTGGTGGAAGAAGGGTATAACCCCAGCTATGGTGCCCGTCCGCTGCGTCGAGCGATTATGCGCCTGCTGGAGGATACTTTAGCTGAGGAAATTCTTTCCGGTCGGATCAAGTCGGGCGAAACGGCTATTGTTGACATTGGCGAAGAAGGGCAAGTGCAAATCCGAGCTGAGCAAACACGGGAGCTGCTGCCCCAGGCGGTTGAATAAGCGATTGAACTAGCACTTCAATCTTTCAGTCAACGGTAACGAAAAATCGGTTCTGATAGCGGTGGTAGTCTGGTGTTAACTAGTTGCCACCGTTTTTGCTTTTGCATTTTTCGCCATGCTGACCCTAACTCACCGCCTGACGCCTGATCCTACTGCTACTGTGCAGCATACCCTGGCTCTCACCGCCGAAGAACGCACCCGCTCGCGCCACTATTTTGAAACCGAAACCGGAGAAGGTGTTTACCTGCACTTACCGAGGGGCACCGTCCTGCGGCATGGCGATCTGCTGCAATCCGAGGATCAACGCTGTTTGGTGCGGGTAATTGCCAAACCGGAGCCCGTGCTGGTGGTAACCGCCAAAACACCGCTCGATTTGCTCAGAGCCGCCTATCATCTAGGAAATCGCCATGTGCCGCTGGAGGTGACCGAAACCTATCTGCGGCTCTCACCCGATCCGGTGCTGCAATCGATGCTAGAACAAATGGGACTTCAGGTCGCGCCCGCGATTCTGCCCTTTGAGCCGGAAAGTGGCGCTTATGGGCAAGTTTCTCAGCATCACCATGCCCATTCCTAGCCGAGTTGAGTTTGATTGGAGAACGCGCTATGGCATTCACAACAGCAAAATGGACGATCGCTGACTACCATATTCCGGTCTCCGACTCCGGCAGGCTATCTCTCGCAACAGGTCTGGACTCAGCCTCAGAGTTGCCCGCTGGCGTTTCCAGACATCACCATTTCCGTTAACCGCCTACTGGAATGAAATGAATACGGCCTCTCTGCTTTCCCTGCTTCAACTCGTCAGTCCAGCCTTGCCGGTAGGAGCCTACACCTACTCGGAAGGCATCGAAACGCTGGTGCAGGCCCAAGCGATTCAAACCGCCGCTCAACTCGAACAGTGGCTGATGCAGGAATTACGCTACGGAGCCATTCGGGTTGAAGCCGCCGTGCTGGTGCGAGCCTATGATGCAGCGCTGAATTCCGATCTGGACCGTCTCAATAATTGGAACCAATGGCTGTCTGCCTTGCGCGACACCACCGAACTGCGGGCACAGAGCTGGCAGATGGGGCAATCCCTTTCGCGGCTATTGCGTGATCTAGAACCAGCAACCCAGGACTTGTTCAACCAAATCACCGAGCCAATTAACTTTGCGATTAGCTTTGCAGTCGCGGCAGCCTATTGGCAGATCGATCTGGCGTCAGCAGTGTTGGGGTATCTGCAAAGTTGGGCTGCTAATTTAATCAACGCCGGCGTGCGGCTGATTCCCCTAGGGCAAACCCAAGGCCAGCGGCTGTTACTCAACCTCCAACCCCAACTGGCTCAGACCAGCCAACAGGTTCTCAAGCTTCAGGATGACCAGTTGGAATGCTGTAGCTGGGGCGTATCGCTAGCGAGCATGAACCATGAAACGCTCTACTCCCGGCTATTTCGCAGTTAATTTGTTTCGCAGTTAATTAGCGGTTAAAACCGTAGCTACACGAACAGTATGTGCTTTCACATAACTCGAATTACGCTTGAGTAAATGGCAGCATTTGATGCAGGATCAAAATAGACACGCAGGAGTGGTAATGTCCCAAGTTGAGACGCTGGCTGAATATGAGGACGAAGAACTACAGGAGATGCCAAGTTTAGAGCATGGGGCAATTGGCATCCGCTTGGGGCGCTATCTCGATATGTATGTCGAGGAGAAGGGATTGGGCCTCGTCTGTAATTCCCAAACCACCTATCGCTTTGTCGGACAGAAGCCAACTCGCCTGCCCGATCTATCATTTGTCAGCCGCGAGCGTTTGCCGGTTCGGATTGACCAAAATGCCGATTTTGCGCCTGATCTGGCCGTTGAAGTGTTATCCAAGGGCGATGATGTCTCAGAAATCGACCAAAAGATTTTGCAGTATCAACGCTCAGGCGTGCGGCTGGTTTGGGTGATTCATCCAGCGATTCAGGTGGTGGATGTCTATCGCTTGCAAGATGGCCTGAAACTCCAGCGGTTACTGCCAGACGACGAGCTAGATGGAGAGTCAGTCATTCCAGGATTTCGCCTTAAGGTCAGTCGCCTGTTTGAGCTGCCCAATGCCCCCAAGCTAGAGGACAGAATCTAGGAAGATGCTAAGGAAATCTTTCATTCTCACCTGGCCGCCCTACAATGCAGAGCAGAGTTCGACTGGTGGAGTGAAAGCATGCAAACCTTTCGAGTGGGAATTGCTGGTCCGGTTGGATCGGGAAAGACCGCGTTGGTGAATGTTTTGTGTCAGGCGCTGCGGGATGAATTTGAGATTGCCGTCGTCACCAACGACATCTATACCCAAGAAGACGCTCAGTTTTTGGTACGGAGTCAGGCATTAGAGCGTGAGCGGATTGTGGGCGTAGAAACCGGAGGCTGCCCCCATACGGCAATTCGAGAAGATGCCTCGATTAACCTAGTGGCGATTGAACAGTTAGAACGCCAGTTTAATCATCTCGACCTGATCTTTGTGGAAAGCGGGGGTGACAATCTGGCTTCTACCTTCAGTCCAGAACTGGTCGATTTGACCATTTATGTGATCGATGTGGCAGCGGGTGACAAAATTCCCCGCAAAGGCGGACCGGGGATCACCAAATCCGATCTGCTAGTAATCAACAAGATCGACCTAGCGCCGTTAGTGGGGGCTGATTTAGGGGTGATGGACCGGGATGCTCGCCGGATGCGAGGCGACAAACCATTTGTTTTCACAAATCTTAAAACGAAGCAGGGATTGGAGACAGTGATTGACCTAATCCGCTTACATATGGGAAACCATGCAGTTCCTGCATCAATATCCTCCTCTAGGGGATTGTCAGAGCAATAAAACCCGCTGGAAAAAGTATGCTCCCCATCGAGAATTGTGTACTAGAATACAAATTTTCGATAAACCCGGACATACCATCGCTTAGTGCGGGTTTTCTCTATGCGTAACCCCCCAACAGGAGTAATAGATTCGATGACTAGGCAATTTGGTCGGCGTAAGTTTTTACTATATGGTTCTGCAACCTTAGGAACGAGCATCCTGCTGAAGGCTTGTGCTGGTGGCACCACAACGGGTACAGGTTCCGAGTCTCCCGCAGCCGATGCTTCTCCAGCGGATTCGCCAGCCGCTGCGGCTGGAGGGGATACTATCAAAGTGGGTATCCTTCACTCGCTCAGCGGTACGATGGCGATCTCGGAAAAGAGCGTGGTGGATTCTACCGAACTGGCAATCGAAGAAATCAACAAGGCAGGCGGTTTGCTCGGTAAGCAAATCGAGGCAGTCAAGGAAGATGGAGCTTCGGATTGGCCTACCTTTGCAGAGAAAGCCAGAAAGCTGATCGATGAAGATCAGGTCGTGGTGATCTTTGGCTGCTGGACCTCGGCTAGCCGCAAGGCGGTTTTGCCTGTGTTTGAAGAAAAGAACCACATGCTGTTCTACCCGGTGCAGTATGAAGGGCAGGAATGCTCCAAAAACATCTTTTACACCGGTGCCGCACCCAACCAGCAGATTGAGCCTTCGGTAGACTGGCTGCTGGAAGAAAAGGGCAAAGATTTCTACCTGGTTGGTTCCGACTATGTCTTCCCCCGCACCGCCAACACAATTATCAAAGCCCAGCTCGAAGCCAAAGGCGGCAAGACTGTGGGTGAAGATTACCTGCCGCTCGGCAGCACCGAAGTCACCCCAATCATTGCCAAGATTCGTTCGGCTCTGCCCAATGGCGGCGTGATCTACAATACGCTGAACGGCGACAGCAACGTGGCCTTCTTCAAGCAGCTCCAGGGTGCTGGTCTGACCCCAGACCGGTATCCAGTCATGTCGGTCAGTATCGCGGAAGAAGAAGTAAAGGCGATCGGTACCGAGTTCCTCAAAGGGCACTTCGCAGCCTGGAACTACTTCATGACGGTGGAAAGCCCAGAGAACCAGAAGTATGTTGAGGCTTTCAAAGCCAAGTTTGGCGATGACCGCGTCACCAACGACCCGATGGAAGCCGCCTATATTTCAGTCAATATCTGGAAGCAGGCGGTTGAGAAAGCGGGCGAAGCAGGAACGCCTTCTAGCCTAGAGAAAGTGCGGGAAGCAGCCTATAGCCAGGAATTCGCAGCACCGGGAGGCCCCGTGACGATGAACACCAACCACCACATCTCCAAGACCGTGCGGATTGGGGAAGTGCGCGACGATGGCCTGTTCGAGATTGTCTACGAAACGCCTGCTCCCGTTGATCCCATCCCCTGGAACCAATTTGTAGCCGACACCAAAGGCTTCACCTGCGACTGGACAAGGACTGGGGTGGATAATCCTGGCAAGTTCAAGGAAAGTTAGACTGACAGCCTTTTAAGGTTAACAACCGAGGCAAGGCAAAAGTGTGAAACAGTAATTTAGAGCACGCTTTGAATCGCTTTGCCTCTCCTAGAATAAGCCTCAATTCATTAGTAACGAGTATTAACCTACGGTGTGCACACAAGTTGATTCTGTCAGTGTTCTGGTCCTTGGGCGGCAAGGGCTTGTGTGTACACCGTAGCGATTATTAACACAGAGTATTGAGAGCGCCGGTATCTCTGTGGTAGCGGCCCTCGCCACCTGTAAGGAGCGCCCCCTTGTTCACTGGACTTCTCGACGGAATTTTCAACGGACTGAGCGTCGGCTCGGTTTTGCTACTCGCAGCTTTGGGATTAGCGATCGTGTTCGGCTTGATGGGCGTGATCAATATGGCCCACGGCGAACTGATGATGCTGGGAGCCTACACCACCTTTGTGGTGCAAAACGGCTTTAAGAAGCTGGGCGATCCCTGGTTACAGTTCTATATCTTCTTCGCGGTGATTGCGGCCTTTATTGTGGCGGCTCTGGTTGGGCTGGCGCTCGAACGAGGGGTGATTCGCTACCTCTACGGGCGACCGCTAGAAACCCTATTGGCGACCTGGGGCGTCAGCCTGATCTTGCAGCAGTTCGTTCGCAGCGTCAATTGGGTGATGATTATTGGGCTGGTGCTCTTTTGTTTGCTGTTTTTCGGTGGCCTGTGGTTGCTGCAACGCCGGCTTGACTTTGAGCGAATTCGCAACTGGGGAATTGCCATTCTACTGCCGCTGTCGGTTGCAATCTCGCTTGTCATAGGGTCAATCTTGAGCAATGCCTATGGGCTAGCAGTGACAAAGCCCTGGTTCGGTGCGCAAAACGTCGATGTGACGGCACCAAAATGGCTGCTAGGCGGATTGCCGCTTGGTAATTACCAGTTGCCCTACACGCGCATGTTCATCATGGTGTTAACGGTGTTGTGTGTTTTAGGTATCTACTGGTTCCTCAACAAAACACCTTGGGGCTTACGGATTCGCTCGGTGACGCAGAATCGCAATATGAGCGCCTGTTTGGGGATTCCGACGAAGAAGGTGGATGCTCTAACCTTTGCTTTGGGATCTGGGCTAGCTGGGATTGCGGGCTGTGCGGTGAGCTTGCTGGGATCGGTCGGTCCGAATACGGGGCAGAACTACATTGTGAACACCTTCATGGTTGTAGTCGTCGGCGGTGTCGGTAAGTTGGTAGGCACAATCGTCGGAGCGCTAGCCATTGGAATTACAGACTACATCATTGGAACCGGAATTCTGGCGTTACTGTTTGCGCCGATTCCTCCCCTGGCCAACTTCTTTACCTTCTTTGCCACCACCAGTATGGCCAAGGTAATGGTGTTCTTCCTGATTGTGGTTTTTCTTCAGTTCCGACCTGCGGGGCTATTCCCACAGAAAGGACGAGCGGTGGACGCTTAAGTTTAGTTTTGCGCGCTGAGTTGTGGGATGAGATGACATGGCAGTTGATGTAGCCGTTGAACGAAGTGGTATAGCTAGTTCTAGGCGTCGAGCGCTCTTAATCGAGGCAGCCATTGTTTTGGCAATCGCTTTGGTTTTTATCTTAGTTGTGCCCTTGCTGCTATCCGGTTTTCGCCTCAACTTGATGGGACGGTTCTTGGCCTTATCAATTGTGGCGCTGGGGATTGACTTGATCTGGGGCTTTACAGGGCTGCTGAGCCTGGGACACGGGATTTTCTTTACCTTGGGTGGCTACGCCCTCGCCATGCACCTGAAGCTGCAAATTCCACCCACAGCCAGCAGTCAGTTGCCGGAGTTTATGAGTCTGTACGGCGTCACCGAGTTGCCCTGGTTCTGGCAGCCGTTTTACTCGTTTCCATTTGCGGCCTTGGCGGTGGTGCTGATTCCGGGGATTCTGGCTGGCTTGTTGGGCTATGTGATTTTCCGCAACCGGATCCGCGGCGTTTATTTTTCCATCCTGACGCAAGCGGCCACGATTATCTTTTTCAACTTCTTCAACGGTCAACAAAAGCTGTTTAACGGCACCAACGGCCTGACAGATTTCCAAACGCTGTTCGGCGTAAAGGTGAATGCGCCTGCTACTCAGTATGGGTTCTATGTGCTAACAATTATTTTTCTGATATTGGCCTATGCCCTTTGCCGCTGGTTGACAAGCGGTCGATTTGGGCGGCTGCTGATGGCGATTCGGGACGATGAGAGTCGGGTCAGATTTACCGGCTACAATCCTACTGGCTTCAAAGTTTTAGTATTCGCGATTTCGGGGGCCTTGGCGGGCCTATCGGGTGCCTTGTTTACGCTGCAAACCGGCATCGTCTCGCCCAACTCGATGAATATTGCCTTCTCAATCGAGATGGTGATCTGGGTAGCCGTCGGAGGTCGGGCCACCTTGGTGGGAGCCATCCTGGGGACGCTGGTGGTGAATTTCGCCAAGAGCTTGCTGAGTGAGAAGTTTCCCGATATCTGGCTGTTTTTCCAAGGCGGCCTATTCTTGCTCGTAGTGATGTTTTTACCCGACGGCATCATCGGCTGGCTGCGCACCGAGGGCAAAAATCTAGTACGACGTTTGACAGGCCGGAAGCAAATCGCCACCTATCCCAGTTTGGAGGAAGACCCTGAGGTTGACTATGAACGAAAAAATCTTGGAGATTAAGGACCTAACCGTTAGCTTTGATGGTTTCAAAGCACTCAACAACCTCAACTTCAGCCTCAATACCGGTGAACTGCGCGTCATCATTGGCCCCAACGGAGCCGGTAAAACTACGTTCCTCGATATCATCACCGGCAAAACCAAACCCACCGAAGGGCAGGTCTTTTTCAAGGGCAAAAATCTGCGGCCCTATTCGGAAGACCAGATTGCCCGCATGGGAATTGGCCGCAAGTTCCAGACGCCTAGGGTCTATCTCAACCTGTCTCCCCGCGAGAATTTGGAATTGGCCTGTAATCGGGTCAAGACTGTGTTTACGACGCTGTTCAAAAAGACACCCACCGCTGAACGCCGCACGGTTTCGGGTCTGCTGGAGACGATTGGCCTGTCCCACAAAGCTGATATGAAAGCCAATCTGCTCTCACATGGCGAAAAGCAGTGGTTAGAAATCGGCATGCTGGTGGCGCAATCCCCCGACCTGCTGCTGGTGGATGAACCCGTCGCGGGCCTCACCGACGAAGAAACTGAACGCACGGGTGAACTGTTGGTTTCGCTAGCTGAGAGCCATTCGATTATTGTGATCGAACATGATATGGAGTTTGTGCGTCAGATTGCCCAGGGAACGGTAACGGTGCTGCACCAGGGTTCGGTGCTCTGCGAAGGTCCCTTTGATGTCGTTCAAACGAATCCGCGCGTGATTGAGGTATACCTCGGTCAGGAGATCGATCACGACGCGCCTGAAAGTATCCCCGCTGATTTAACATCTGCCGCTCTGCAAGGAATTGGGGAGCCGGATCAGATCCATACCGATCTATCATCCGCTGCCCTCCAAGAAATTGGGGAACCGGATCAGGTGTATTAGCTACTATTCTGTTTATCATCTCTTTTGCATTTCTCTATTGTTCTCTATTGCCCTACTCATGGTTCAAACTGCTACCACGCTCGATCCTGCTGCCGCTGCAACACCGTTGATGCTGCAAGTTTCTGATCTGAATGTCTATTACGGTGAGAGCCATATTCTCCGCAATGTAGACTTGAGCGTTCCCAAAGGCGAGATGGTTTGTTTAATCGGACGGAACGGCGTCGGCAAAACCACGCTGCTAAAAACGATCATGGGTCTGCTGAAGCCCCGCAGCGGCAATATCGTTTTCTCTGGGCGGTCAATTCTTGGCAAAACTCCCGATCAGCGGGCGCGCTTGGGCATTGGCTATGTGCCTCAGGGGCGAGAAGTGATTCCCCGTCTGACTGTGAAAGAAAACCTGCTGCTGGGCTACGAAGCCAGAGCCGAACGACCTCGCAATACCCAGGCGATTCCCGAAGAGATTTTTGAGCTATTCCCGGTACTAAAGGACATGCTGTGGCGGATGGGCGGCGACCTTAGCGGTGGACAACAGCAGCAGCTCGCGATTGCTCGTGCCATCATGGGCCAACCGCAGCTTCTGGTCCTCGACGAACCCACCGAAGGCATTCAGCCCTCGATTATTCTCGATATTGAATCGGCGGTACGACGCATCGTAGCCACCACCGGCATTTCGGTGCTTTTGGTGGAACAACACTTGCACTTTGTTCGCCAAGCCGATCGTTACTACGCCATGCAAAAGGGTGGCATCGTTGCATCCGGCCCCACCAGCGAACTCAGCAAGGAAGTAATCCAACGCTTCTTAGCGGTTTGATTTTCCATCAGCTAAATAGCGGCGGCACCGTCAGTCCTTTTAGCGACCGGCTTGCATCAACTCCCTTAGCTTGCACTAATACTCCAAAATTACCCAGTCCGGTGGGATCGATCAGGGCATGGAGGGTTTCCCGCCGCTTCAGGATCTCTTGCACCGTTTGGTCAGGAGTTGGATTCGAGAGGGCATTCAGCCGTTCGCCTAACCCCAGCGCCATCAGGAATAACCCTTGCTGTGTAAAGCCAATTGTTTGTAAACCGCACTGTTCACCCTGCCGTTCTAGTGCTGTGAAGTTGACATGCGCCGTGATGTCCTGCTGACCGATGGCGATATAGGGATCGTTGTGGTGCGCGTGCTGGGTGTAGCATTGCAGCGTGCCCTGATCGCGAGTGGGGCTATAGTAACGATGCGCCGGGTAGCCATAGTCGATGGTCAGCAGGTAGCCGCGCTGTAGGCGATCGGCAACGGTGCTGAGCCAGTCCAGTGCCGCCAAATTCACCTCAGTGCGATAGGGTTGGGGATAGCGGTCAGAGAGTAAGTCGATATCAATTAGCTTGAAATACTCCTCGATTCGCCGAGTGGAGAGGGGCGCAATTACTTCTCGGATTTGATTTTCGGAATTCAGCGCCACATAGACTTCTTGCAGGTTCCCTTCAGTCACTTCAACTAAATGCACCGGCAAGGCATCGACTAACTCATTCGAGAAACAGCAGCCAACAATCGAATTCGACGGAATCTCCTCCCAGCTATGCCAAACCAGTTTACCCCAAGAGTCGGTCAAAGACCGCAACCGCTGCTGCTGGGCCGCAATCAAAGCCGGCGATTTCTCAATCATCCAATATTCCAGAGCCGCAAAGCATTCAAACTGATGGCGATGTAAATAGCGGACGATATCCTGAACCAGCAACCCCTGTCCGGCTCCCATTTCGACCAAAATAAAGGGATTCGGGCAGTCAAGCTGGTGCCACAGGTCAGCAAATTGCTCGGCCAGCAGTTCACCAAAGTCGGAGCCGAGGTGAGGCGAGGTAAAAAAGTCGCGCTGAATACCTGCTTGGCCGCGATTGGTGGCGTAATAGCCATACTGCGGCTGGTAGAGCGCTAACTCCATAAATTCAGCAAAGGTGATGCGCTGCTCAGGGCTGGCGGCGATCTGTTGGGCGATGAGCTGGCAGAGTGCGGGGTTGCTGTCGGTTGCGAGGGGTTGGGTGGCCATAGTTATACCAATCGTCTACTTGCTCTGGCAAATATTGCCTCAGAAACTTTTTCGGACTTGGTTGATTTTGCCATGCTGTGGAACAGATGTAGCGATGGAGCAAGCGAGTCTCCTTGGTTTGTAGCACAAATTGGCAGCAGTAGACTGATCAGAATTGCGCTGGGGTGAACGAAAGCACTGTCAGGCAGCAGTGGGATTTTTGTACCAAATCCCTCCAGGTGATTACCCAAAATCGAACCACGATTGCAATCGCCCACCGGCTATCCACGATTCGCCACAGTTGATTGTGTTTATGTGATGGATTAAGCTCAGATTGTTGAGCAGGGCACCCACTCAGAACTAATCATCCTTGACGGAATCTATGCGGAATTATGGTGCGGGCAATCGGGTGAACGTAATATGCCGAAACGTAGTACTGAATGAGTGTTACAACGTCTCCCAAACCAGATTGACCGGAATTCAACGCAAACTTGCCTGTAAATTCTTTAAATTTGACAAATTCGATTTTAATTCCACCGCAGTTTTTGGGATTCCTGAAACTATCGCTGTAGTTCCTCCTAACCCAGCCCCCAGCCCTTGCCCCTGTTGGAGAACGTCATGCCCTCGTTTCAAACTAGTTACGCGGTGGTAATTGGTATTAGCAGCTACCAAAATGGCATCAGCCCGCTGCAAACTGCCGTCAACGATGCCAAAGCCATTGCTCACGCGCTAGAAACTGAGCATCAGTACACGACAACGCTGCTGCTCGACGAGCAAGCCACCCAGGCGAATCTGGTTGAATTGCTGCAAGCCAAGCTGCCCCAGCTGCTCAGCGAAGACGACCGACTGCTGTTCTATTTTGCCGGACATGGGATTGCCCTTAACAAAGATGATGACGGTCCCCAGGGCTATCTCATTCCGCAGGATGCCAAGCTAGGAGATTCCACCAGCTATTTACCGATGCAGAAAGTGGCCGCCGCCTTGAGCGAACTGCCCTGTCGGCATTGCCTGGTGATTTTGGACTGTTGCTTTGCCGGAGCCTTTCACTGGTCCAGTACGCGCAAGCTGTTTCCGGTAGGAGAGGTAATCCACAAAGAACGCTACGACTGCTTTATTCAAGACCCGGCTTGGCAAGTGATTACCTCTGCCTCTCACGATCAAGCGGCCTGGGATTCGCTCCAGCTCAAAGATGATCGCGGCACCGATGCCCAGCGCACCCAGCACTCTCCCTTTGCTGTTGCTCTGCTCGATGCCCTAGCAGGCATGGCCGATGCCTATCCACCCGCCCAGGCTGACAAACCGGCTGGCGATGGCGTGATGACGGCCACTGAGCTATATCTGTATCTGCGCGACCGGGTTGAAGGAGCCACAAATCAGCAGAACGGACGGCAAACGCCCGGTATCTGGTGCCTGAAAAAGCACGACAAAGGCGAATATATTTTCCTCACCCCAGGTCACGAGTTAAATCTGCCGCCCGCTCCCCCCTTAGACGGCTCCAAAAATCCCTACCGCGGCCTAGAAGCCTTTGACGAGCAGCATAGCCATCTGTTCTTTGGCCGCACCGCCCTCACCCAGAAACTCTACGAAATGGTGGCGCAACATTCTCTCACCGTGGTTTTGGGGGCGTCGGGGTCGGGTAAGTCCAGTTTGGTGAAGGCGGGTCTGTTGCCCTATCTGCGTCAGGCAGAACGACAGCCGATCTGGGCGGTTTTGCCACCGTTTCGCCCGGGGGATTCCCCCTTTAAGGCGCTCAATCTGGCGCTGGAATCGGTCAACTTACCGGCGATTGCCCATCCGGGAGCCGCCGGACCAAGCCATCTGACGCCCGCGCAGCAGTTAGCCACTTGGTTCAGCGAAAATCCCCATACCCATCTGCTGGTGGTGATCGACCAGTTCGAGGAGATGGTGACGCTCTGTGAAGACAAAGACGCCCAGCAGCAGTTTTTGCAGCTATTGGTAGACGCGATTGTGGCTCATCCGCACCGGTTCCATTTGGTCCTGACGTTGCGGTCTGATTTTGAACCCCAGTTCTGCGATACCGCCCTCGAACCCTACTGGAAAGAGGCTCGGTTTGTGGTGCCGGCGATGACGCGAGAAGAACTGCGAGAAGCAATCGAGAAGCCAGCCTGTGCCAAGGTGGTATATTTTGAACCGCATCGCCTCGTCGATCAGTTGATTGACGAAGTGGCCCAAATGCCGGGAGGCTTGCCGCTGCTGTCCTTTACGCTGCACGAACTGTACCTGAAGCTCGCCAACCGCTATGCCGAAGCCGCCAAGACGGGGGCAATTGTGCCGCGGGCGATTACCCACCAGGACTACCACGATTTGGGGGGCGTCAGCCGTGCCCTGACTCAGCGAGCCGATCAGGAATACAACAAACTGGTGAAACAAGACTCAGCTTATGCAGTGACGATCCGAAACGTACTGCTGCGCATGGTGGCTGCTGGCAGTGAGTTGGTGCGGCGGCAGGTTCCAGCCTCAGAGTTGGACTATCCTGAGCCAGAAAACAAGCGGGTACAAACCGTGATTCAACAGTTTGCAGCAGCCCGATTGTTGGTCAGCGGCACCGATATCGACGGCCAATCCTATGTGGAACCGGCCCATGATGTGCTGGTGCGGGGCTGGCAGCGGTTATTGAAGTGGAAGCAGCGCAATTTGCAAAATGTAGTGTTGCAGCGGGAACTGACTCCCGACGCGACTCGCTGGGCCGCAGAGCGCCACAAAAAAGAATCGGTTGGCCTGCTCTGGAACGGGGATCCCCGCCTGCCCTTGGTCGAGGCAATTCGCAACTCACAAACGGGCAACTGGCTCAACGCCATCGAAACGGAATTCATCGACCGCAGCCTGCAGCGGCAGTGCAGAAATCGCCGAGTGCGCTGGATAACGGGCATTGGGGTGATTGCAGGCATGGCCCTGTTTAGTTTCTATGCTTCGTATCAGCAACGAATTGCCCAAGACCAAAGCCGCAAGAGTATCGCCCGTGAGCTAGCGGCCCAGTCAGAAGCAATTCGCGAAAGCAACGAGCCATTGACCACAAGTGTGCTGGTTGCCATGGAATCTCTCCACTCTGCCATTTTGACCGAAGGAACAACTGCCTTACTGAATAGCTTGAGTTCGTTAGCGTATCGAGAACCCAATTCGCTGGATCTGGGGAACGTTGAGCGAGCGATTTTGAGTGCGAATGGTAGATACGTGGCGACATCAGTAAAGAGCAGCAAGCAGCAAATTCAAATCAAAGAAATTAGTAACGGGCGAGAAATTGCCAAACTAAATACTGAAGGAGATATAACTGCTGTTGCCTCCAGCCCAAATCAACGATTAATCGTTGCAGGCAGTGGCATCGTGCAGATTTGGGATTTGAATACGCAGCAAGTGATTGCTCGCATCAAGGTAGAAAAGCCAGTGAACCTCTTGGCCCTGAGTCCAGACGGCAAGTGGTTAGCTACAGCTGACAAAGAGGCCAAAACAGCGCAGCTTTGGCAGGTGAACAGTAAAACAGCGGTAGCCCAGATCGAGCACGGCGCGAATCTCAATAGCATCGTCTTCAGCCCAGATAGCCAATCCTTAGCAACAGCAGGTGGCCCTACAGCTAGGCTATGGTCAATTAGCCGTAACAAGAACGCCACTGAAGAGGTAACGGTAACCGTGACTCCAAGTGCCATGTTCAACTATGAAGTGGTGGATACGGCCCTAGACATAACCTATAGCCCCGATGGCAGTAAGCTTGCCACGGCTAGTCGGGAAGGGGTGCAGGTGTGGGAGATCGAGAGCAAACGCCGGATTGCTCACCTAAATCAGGATCAGGCGGTGAGTCGGGTTGTGTTTAGCCCAAATGGAGAGTTTGTGGCAACGGCTGGGTTTGGCGACGAGAATGATATGGTGCAAATCTGGGAGATTGCCAACAGCAAAGAACTTTCCCGTCTTAGCCACGGTGCAGGAGTATGGGATCTGGCCTACAGTGCGGGTGGAGATGCACTGACGACTACCAGTCGGGACGGCAAAACCCAAACCTGGAGGCTGGGCAGCCAGCTAGAGGTGACGCGCCTGGAGCACCAGTCCGGTGTTACCGATTTGGCCTACAGTCGAGATGGCAAGTTTATTGTCACGGCAGGAGGCGAAACGGCCCGCGTCTGGGAGGTCAGCAGCGCTCATTCGGTAGTGGAGATCAACAGTAAAGCACCTGTGCTGGGTACGGCTTTTAGCCCCAATGGTGCATCGGTTGCCGTCGCTAACTTTAGTAACCAGATAAAGACGGCACAAATTTGGCAAATTAGCGGCGAGCAGGAAGTGGCGCGTGCTCAAAAAACGACGGTAATAGACTATAAAGCCGGGTTCTTTCGGGTTGCCTACAGCCCGGACGGTCAGTATCTTGCCACAGCATCTGGGGATGGCACAGCCCACGTCTGGGAGGTCAGTACCGGCGAGCAGGTTACTCAAATGCATCACAAAAAACCGGTTAGGGCAGTGGCCTACAGTCCCGACGGTCAGTATCTTGCTACAGCGGGTGATGATGGCACAGTGCGAGTCTGGGAGGTAAAAAGCGGCCAGTCTATTGCCGTGGTAAACCATAAAAAGCCAGTTACAGCAGTAGCCTTTAGTCCAGATGGCCAGTTCATTGCGACGGCTAGTCGAGACCGAACGGCTCGCATCTGGAATGTCAGCACCAACAGAGAAGTGATGAAGCTGAGTCATCGCAAAATGGTGGTGGCGATTGCCTATAGCAACAATGGTCAGTTTATCGCGACGGCTAGCGGCCAAACTGCTCAGGTCTGGGACGCCAAGAGTGGCCAGCAAGTGGCCTTGATGTACCACAAGCGGGCTGTGAGCGCGGTTGCCTTCAGTCCAGATGACCAGTCCCTAGCAACGGCGAGTCGGGATGGGATAGCCCGGATCTGGCGAGTCGCCAATCTACGGGAAATCGCCTGCCAGCGCCTCGACCGCAACCTAACTGCTGAAGAATGGGAGCAGTATGTGGGGCGGCCTCTGACCGATTATCGCAAAACCTGTCCGGAGCGGCCTGTTCATCCTAGCTTGATTGCCACGGCTAAAGCTTTAGCAGAAGCCGGAGACCTGAAAGCCGCCGTTCCGATTTTTCAACGCATTCAAGCCCTGGAACCCGATACCGATCTCAATCCAGATACGCCTAGACACGATCAAAACATCCGGGCCGTTGCCGAGTTGCTTTCAGTGCCAGCCAAGGTAGAACAAGCGGAACGCCTGGTTCAATCTGGTGAGGTAAGGCAGGCAATCACGGTACTGAAACAGGCAATGCGGTTAAATCCAACGGCGGCAATTTTTGCTGATGCCCAAACCTGGAATCGATTCTGCTGGTTTGGGAGCTTAGCGAATCAGGCGGCTCTAGTCATGGTTGCTTGCGAAAAGGCGGTTGCTTTGGCTCCTAAAGATGGGACCGTACTGACGAGCCGTGGCCTTGCTAGAGCACTCAGTGGGAATCCAACGGGAGCGATTGAAGATTTCCAAGCATCTCTGGGTTCGATTCAGGATGACGATGCCAAAGCTCAGCGCCGCCAATGGGTCGAGCAACTACGAGCGGGCGAAAATCCCTTTCCTGAAACAGAGCTGGCTAAATTACGGCAGACGAACTGAAGTTGCATTTTCGATAATATCAAAATTAATAGAATCCTAAAGGGAAATGAGTTTATAAAAGGAGATGAGGAAATTGAAAATGATACAATAACCTGAAAATTTATATCCAGGCATCTAAATGACCATCTGGAAAAGAATAACGTATTTACTGTTTCAAACGGTTTAGCAAGTGCTTCGCCCCTACTCAATTAATTCGGGTATTTATCAGGAATGGCACGACAAACAATTGATGATCGTTAAAGGCTATTCACAAAGCTAGAACTTATACCATTTCCCTTTGACAGGGCTAGAGATCAGAAGATTCAACAGGCTGAATAGATCGCGAATCCTGTTGAGATCCCCCCTAACCCCCCTTACGAAGGGGGAACCGGAGGCGAAGCCTATGCGCGTCCGGTGACATCAGCAGCATCGTAGCACCGACCAACCGTGATTTGAAGTCCCCCTTCATAAGGGGGATTTAGGGGGATCACCCCCAAGTCTAGAAATCAAAACGAATTCATTTTCGATTGGCTGAGGCCACGTTATACAGGTTCTGCAACTCAAAACTTAAAACTCAAAACCACGCGCTATGTCTAACGGCACGCGACCCGCAGAAGCAAGCTACAAAACTAAAATCTGATATTCATACTGCTCGCTTCGGTTCCTTCAACTCTCTAGGAGAGAATTATGACAGCATTTCAACAAACCGGCCATTTTCAATCCCATCGCAGCCATAGCCACAAATGCTCCTGTATGGCGGATATTGGCTTTACTGCCGAGGAAATCGAACAATTTACCTGGGGCATGCGCGGCCTATATCAGCAGCTACCTCCTGCTGGTCCAGGCTATGAGTGCTACGAGCCTGCCAAAAACTGCTACGGTCTACCAGAAGTAATTCAGGCAATCCAGTATGTTTGCACCGAATGGCACAAGCTCTACCCGAACGGACCTCGCGTTGGCATTGGTGATATTAGCTACCAAGGAGGTGGCTATATGCCGCCCCATCAGTCGCATCAGCATGGTTTGGATGTGGATGTGGCGCTAGTGGCGAGCAACCACGAAGAAATTCCCCTCACCTACTACGATGCGAAATATTCGCGCCAGCGTACTCAGCAATTGATTGATCTATTTCAAAACAACCCGATTTTGGGCATTCGAGTTATTTTCTTTAATGATCCAGATGTGTATGGCGTGGAATATTGCGCCGGTCACGACAATCATTTTCACGTTAGTTTTCTTTCACCCGGCGTCAGTGCTGCCCCATACAGTAGCGATCAGATTGGCGATCTGCGCTTGGTGGTGCCGCCGATGCAGGGGGAGCGCGTCCGCAAACTGCAAGCCGATCTAGCCAAAGCAGGCATCGATGTTGGCGTGGATGGCATCTTTGGTAAACAAACCGATGCTGCTGTGCGTCAGTTTCAGTCGCAGCAAGGCTTAGAAATTGACGGTATTGCCGGAGCCATGACCCAGGCCAGACTGGCAAAAATTCTGCGAGACCAACCCACCGCTCGCAGCGGTTCAGAACCAGTGGGACTGAAGCTACAGGATCTGATTGACCAAAAGAAGGCGATTCCGTTTGAGGATGTGAATGCAAGTTTACTGGTGGAGGATCAGCGCCTGTGCACCGAAATCCAAACGATTTTACGGGTCAACGGTTTGCTGGAAGTTGTGGATGGCCTCTATGGTCCCAAAACGCGGGAAGCGCTGCGCCGATTCAAGGATAGCCGTCACCTCGGTGGTGGCGATGTCTTAGGGGCAACTACCGCCAGAGCACTGCTCGATTCCAGACCCGGCATGGGTTTCCTCCCCGACTGGCAAGGCGGTGACAAACAGGCTACGATTCAGGCGATTATTCAAGAAGCCCGCCGTCAAGGCATTACCTCGAAGGCTCAAATTGCCTATATTCTCGCTACTGCCCAGCATGAAACCGCCGACAGCTTCCAGCCCGTGAGGGAAGGCTACTTTCTAGGTGAGCCAAATGCTGAAATTCATCGCCAATCATTGCGGTATTCTCCCTACTACGGTAGAGGATATGTTCAATTGACGTGGGACTATAACTACCGGCAATACTCGGATATCTTAGGAATTGACTTAGTCAATGAACCGGATTTGGTGATGCGGCCTGATATCTCACTTTTCATTCTGGTAGACGGCATGAAGCGCGGCGTATTCACCGGCGTCAAACTAGATGATTACATCTCGGAGCAACAAATTGATTACTACAACGCTCGTCGTATCATCAACTGGATCGATCAAGCCGAACGGATTGCCACCCATGCTAACACTTGGCAGACCCGACTGGCCTAATCTTTAAGTTTCTAACGTTCATTCAGGATTGCACCTATGACTGACCCAACTGCTCCTAACCTCTACGCCCTGCTGATTGGCGTGGATTGCTATCTGCCCAACAAATTGCCCGACGGCAATTTCTACAAAAATCTGGGCGGCTGTGTCCGCGACATTAACCATGTGGAAGCGTTTCTGAAACAGTGGCGGCAGGTGCCCGACTCCCAGATTTGGAAGTTGACGGCCTCCCCCAGTCCGACCAATCCCCAACAGCCGATCGAGCCGCCTGACCAGTGGCCCACCCGCCAGAATATCATCGAGCGTATCCGCGCGTTGACTGAGACTGTACCTGAGGGAGCGCAGGTGTATATCCAGTATTCGGGCCACGGCGGACGCGCCAAGACCGTATATCCGGAGATTAAGGGTGAGGATGGCATCGACGAAGGACTGGTCCCCACCGATATTGGCAGCTCGGAAGGTCAATACCTGCGCGATCTAGAACTGGCCCAACTGCTGAAGGAATTGGTGGCGAAAAAGCTAATGGTGACGCTGGTGCTGGACTGCTGCCATTCGGGCGGAGCGACGCGCGGCGATGCGGAAATTCGCGGCATGAGCGTGATCGACGATAAACCCCTGTCTGCTTCCTTTGTGCCGGTTGCTCCCTTAGAGGTGCTGGCCGCCAACTGGCAAGATTTGAGTCAGCAAAATACGCGTGGCTTGAAGGTGGCTGGTTTGCCCGAATCGCGGGACTATGTGCTGCTAGCCGCCTGTCGCCAGAATGAATTTGCCTACGAGTATGCCTTTAACCGCCAAACCAAAGAGCGCAACGGTGCCCTCACCTACTGGCTGCTCGATACCCTGAAGCAAAATCCCGGCCAAACCTACAACCATTTGTTTGATCGCGTCTACGCCAAAATTCACAGCCAGTTTCCGCAGCAAACACCCATGCTGATGGGCGAAGGCAACCGCTTAATCCTCGGCAGTGAACTGGCAGAAACCGTCTATGCCGTACCGGTGCTAAAGGTCGAGTCGTCGGAGGCAGGCACGCAGGCTGTGTTAGCCGTGGGGCAACCCAATGGCGTAGGTAAAGGAACCGAGTTCGCCATCTATCCGCGCAGCACGACTGACTTTAGCAACAAAGAAAATCGGATTGCAATTGCCAAAATCATCGAGCGGGGAGCGGACCAATCGGTGTGTCAGCTAGAGCCAATTCCGGGCAAGGAGCTGCAGGTGGAACCGGGAGATCAGGCGGTTCAAATTGCGGCTTCGGTCAACCTGGTGCGGCAAGTTTGGCTATGTCGGCAGGAGGCATTATCGCCAGAGATCTTAGCTCAGCAAGAAAAAGCATTTGAGGCGATTAAAAGCGCAGCAATCGGAAACGGCTGGATTGAGTTAGTTGATAACGCAGATGAAAACGAAGAAATTGATTACATTGTTGTCGTCAATAACAGCAGCGAATACGAAATCTGTGATCCTGCAGGTGCTCCCTTAAAGAACATTACACCGGCTCTCAAAATCAGCGATCCGAACGCTCCAGCCATGCTGGTCAAACGACTGGTGCATTTAGCCAAACACCGCACGGCGGCTGAAATTGACAATACAGATATTGATTCACCTCTGGTGGGTAAATTAACGGTGGAATGGCTGGGAACATCAGATGCTTATGAGCTAGGTGATCCTATTCCTAAAAAGCTATCTGCTTTTGCCGACCCGTCCAACCCCACCGTCAAAGTCGGTGAGTATATTTTTCTGGCGATTCGCAATGACTCGGTGCAACCGCTGAATATTGCTGCTCTCAACTTCGAGTCGAACTGGGCAATCGCGCAGATTTTTCCTCACGATCCAGGGGCGATGTTCGTGACGCTCGATCCCGGCAAAAAGCATGTGATTCCGCTGCGGCCTGCAATTGAGGACCAAAGCAATCAGGTCGAAAATACGGTAAAAGTGTTTGCTACGGTGGGGGCAGCCAATTTCCGCTGGTTAGAACTGCCCTCACTCGATCAGCAAATCCCACCGAAAGCTGCCGGTACCCGTTCTGGTAGTCCGTTAGATGCGCTCTTGGCAACCGTCGCCGAGGACCAGCCTAAATTCCGCAAGCTGACGGTAGCCGCGTCGCCTAGCCGTGAATGGACGACTAAACAAGTACCGCTGACTATTGTGAAGTAGGCTGAAGAGTGGATGAGTGGATGAGTGGATGGGTCAACTGCCGAACCAGCATCTAGCAGGTACATCTACATCAATCCACTCACAATTTGGCAAACCCCAACCTAGAAACGATACGCAGCCCCAACCTGTACGCTAACAGCAGCGTCGTTGCTGTCCTTGAAGGCATCGATGCCAACTTTAGCATCACCGTAGAGCGCAAGGTTGCGTTGAACGGCTGTTTCTACGCCAGCAGTAATAACGGGAGCATTTTGGTTGCCTAGCGGCGAAGCATCATCATTTACGGTGAAGGAATAGCCACCGCCGACATAGAGGTTTGTATTGGGAGCAACACCAATGTCATAGGTAACGAGCGGCATCAGAGCAGCATTGTCGCCGTTGAATAGCGCTGCGCCCCGCACCGAAATTGGCACTGTGGGAAGATCGAGCCGACCCTGCACATTGCCACCTAGAATCGCGTCATCATCCGGATTGCTGACGCCCACCGAAACACCGCCGCCTAAATAGCTGCCGTCCATGCCTCTAGGAATCAGGGCTTGAGCCGAAGCAGACTGCCCTGAGAGTACAGTTGGAGCAACGGTCAGTAGAGAAAGAAAGGATAATGCAGCGAACTTAAGTCTAATCATGGCTCCAAGTCTTGTGTAGAGAGGAACTTAAACCGAAATTAAATCAAATCTGAACGATTACAGGAGATGAATGCAAATGGATAAGCGAACGTTACTGCCCGTAAGCAAATCATCTTACGCAAGGCAGCAGGGTGTAGAAAGTTCAGCTTTCGCAGTAATTTAGCGCTCAATGCTCTTGATCGGCTTTTGCGGTTGCCACAAGTTTGAGTGCTTACTATTTAAGAAGCAATGGCAGACAGTAATGTTCCAAACCGCTTTCTAATCTATCTAAAGTCGGAGACTGATTTAATCGAGCATAACCGTATCAATTAAGAGGCTTACAGGAATCACTCGATTGGTTGCTGAATCATCTCAATTGTTTTCAACGTGGATTCAGTTGCCTAATTCATCACTGTTGCATTTGCTCTGTACGCTCAGTATAGCTTGGAGAAATTTGAGCGTGTTCTAAAACAACCCACTAGTAGCCTGTTTGATAACTGTCACAATATCCAGCAACTGGGCTAGCTTTCACTCAGCAGCCGAGCCGGAAATGCGACGCAAGCGATCTAGGTAAAATGGTACAAACAATTGCAGCTCTACGACTTAGAACAGCTTAGAACAGCGGTTTCAGTTACAATCTAGAGCGAGTCTTGCAGATCCTGAAGCATCTGGCAGCCCTGATCGGGGAATACCCTACAGAGCCACTGCTGTAGCCCTTGATCCAGCTTCTTATGGTTTCTACAACGGTGGAGTTTGCTTGTGCCAATCGGTGGCCTGCTCATAGGCATAGGCGGCTTGCAGCACCAGATCTTCGCGCAGCACATTGCCGATAATCTGGAGACCAATCGGTAAGCCCTTGTCGTCAAAGCCACAGGGCAAACTGAGGCCAGGAAGACCGGCCAAGTTGACGGGAATCGTCATCAGGTCCAACAGGTACATGCCGAGCGGGTCGTCTTTCTTCTCGCCGGTTTTGAAGGCCGTCGTCGGTGAGGTGGGGCATACCAACACATCTACCTTGGCAAAGGCGTTCTCGAAATCCTGCTTGATCAGGGTGCGCACCTTTTGCGCCTTCAGGTAATAGGCATCGTAGTAGCCCGCCGAGAGCGTGTAGGTACCGATCATAATCCGGCGTTTCACCTCTGGGCCAAAGCCTTGGGCGCGGGTTTTGGTGTACATCTCCATCAGGTTCTCAGCGTCCTCGACCCGGAAGCCGTATTTGACCCCATCGTAGCGGGCCAGGTTAGCTGAGGCTTCGGAAGGCGCAATGATGTAGTACGCCGCCACGCCATAGCGAAACTGGGGACAGGAGATTTCCTGCACTTCGGCTCCTAAGGCTTTGAACTGTTCGATCGCCTGCCGCACTGCTTTTTCGATGGCTGGATCAACGCCTTCGCCAAACGTTTCTTTGATCACGCCGATGCGGAATTTTCGTTTTTTAGACCCCAACTCTGGCTTTAGCAGGCTGGGATAATCGGGAATTTCCACCTTGAGGCTGGTGGAATCCTTCGGATCATGACCGGCAATTTCCTTCAGCAGAATCGCCACATCTTCCACCGAGCGGCCAAACGGCCCAATCTGATCCAGCGACGAGGCAAAGGCTACCAACCCATAGCGCGAAACCAGCCCGTAGGTCGGCTTCATCCCCACCACGCCACACAGGGCGGCCGGTTGCCGAATTGAGCCACCCGTATCTGACCCTAGCGAGACGGTACATTCGCCTGCCGCCACTGCCGCTGCCGAGCCACCCGACGAACCGCCGGGAATGCGCTCCAGATCCCAGGGGTTGGCCGTGAGCTGAAAGGCCGAGTTCTCGGTTGAGCCACCCATCGCAAATTCATCCAGATTAGTTTTGCCCACCATCACAGCTCCGGCCTTGGCTAGGCGCTCGGTGACGGTAGATTCGTAGGGCGGCACAAAGTTTTGCAGAATCTTGGAGGCGCAGGTGGTGGGAATGCCCTGGGTGCACATGTTGTCTTTAATGCCGATGGGAATGCCCGCCAGTAAGCCAATCTCTTCACCGGCAGCAATTTTGGCATCGACCTGCTTGGCCTGCTCTAGCGCCCGATCCGCTGTAACGCACAAAAAGCTATGAATCTGCGGCTCAACGACCTGAATTCGATCCAGTGCTTCCTGGGTAATTTCAACGGCGGAGCGTTCTTTGTTAACCAACTGATCGTGCAGTTCGCGGATGGATGCCATGCCTAACCTCTCGTGAGCGGTGTACTAATGAATTGTGAGCTGAATTATGAGCTGAATTATGAGCCAGTAATGCTAATCCATTAGGAGTCCAATTTGTAAGTGTATCGAGAATTGGCACTTTGCGGCAGAGGAATTGGCTACAGGCTTCCACTCACTGTTAACAATTGCGCTCACACTAACAATTGCGCTCACACGCTTATGTTTCTCGATGCTTTAGTTTATGCCTTGCGATACTAGCGCTTCTCGGCTTCGGAAGAAAGCTAGGCTAGCCGCTCAAGGCGACTAACCGAGGCGCTGATCCAAGATGCTACCAGCACTCAAGGCCCCGCTCACCTGACTCTCTGAAACAACTGCTGATAAAGTACGGACATCCACCTCCCCAAACCCACCTTCCATCCGGTACACCTAGGATAGACCGATGATCAGTTGCGGACAGGTTAGAGTAGGAAAAGGCTGCTGAAACAGTTTTAATCACGAACATGCAGAGGGAGTGGGGATGAGTGGTTGGCGAGACCGCCTGAATCGGATGGGAGGCAGAACCCGGTTTGCCGTCTGCCGGATTTTTGTGCATCTGGCTGGGGATGAGGTTGCTCCACTGCTGGGTGTGCTGAATCGGGCGTCGCTTGATGCTATTGATGCGGAAGGCGATATGCAGGTGCTGGCAGAAGGATTAGTCGAAATCTGCGAAGGTCTGTTGCAGTATGACCTGTATTGGCAGTCGGCAGCTAACGAAGGCGATGTGTTTTGGGATGAGGGAGAGGCGGGCGACTATGTGACAGAATTGTTTACCGATTCAGCCCAGCGCTATGGCGTGGCAGAGGCTACCGCGCTCGACGAAGATGATCCCCTTTCGTTGCCGGTAACGCAAAATCTGGTGGTGATCCTGACGGTGGCCTATGAAGGTGAAGTGCCGACCCTAGAAACCGATCTTGCCAACATTAGCGCTCTCAAGGCAGGATTAAAAGCGTTAATCAACCTCCGTTATGACAACAAATTACGCGCCATTCAATGGCACTATTCTCCGGCTCAGCTGGGAGATGTGCTGACTTCAGAACAGTTGATTTTGAACTTTCCGGAATTGATTCCGCTCTAGTCCACCGTTACTGAAATCTGTCTTATTCAGCCTAGTATGTTCAAACAAATGATTCGCAAGTTTTTAATCCTCTCTATGGTGGCTGGTCTGTCGCTGACCACCTTTGCCTGTGCCGGCGAATCCTCCAACTACTCGATGGAGAATTCTACCCAGGTAGAAGAGCCAATTGCTTCGGCTGTGACTACGCCAATTAGCGATGGTACCTATCCGGTGCAGCAGGCCAGCTACGACGACGGCACGGGGGAATACACCCTGATGTTACTCAATACCAAACCGGGAGAATCTTCGATATACCGGGTAGCTAATCTCCAGATGGCTCGTCTCACCGATGACCAAGTTGCGGCTGGTGAGAAAACCCATCTGAAGGTGGAAAACAGCCAGCCGGTGATGTACCTAACCGAAGATTTCCGCATCGAGTATGTCCATAACGTGACCGAAACCCAGGTCAACCCGCAGACTGGACAACAGGAAACCGTAATTGTGCGGCGCGAGTCCAACTTCTGGGCACCGTTTGCTGGCGCATTGGCCGGTCAGGCGATTGGTAGTCTGCTGTTTACGCCCCACTACTACATTCCGCCGGTGTATCAACCCGGTGGCGTGATCACGGGCTACGGCGGCTATGGCAGAAGCTACAACGACGCTGTCAGCAGCTATCGCGCTAAATATAATGCGCCTCCGGCAGAGGTGAGGAATCGTCAGACCTTCCGCACGACTGGCCAAATTCGCCGCTCACCTACAGGTTCTACCGCTACCAAATCACCGCGAGTCAATCAGGGCAATCGCTCGACTGGCTCTGGCGTGGGTGGTACCGATCTGCGTCGTTCCAACAGTCCAAAACCGAGCAAGGTAAGAACCCCTAGCTTCGGTAGCGGCGGTGCTCGACCCAGAATCGGCGGTCGGCGTAGACGGTAGGGTTTAGGCGACTGTATGCAGTTGATCTCAGCCGAATAATTCACTAGACAGGATTGGGGTAGGTTTTAAGCCTGCCCCTTCTGTATTTTTGGGTTTATTCCGGTTGACCCAATAATTCGGCCTTAAAAAAACAAGCTTAAACAATATACATGGGAAGGCGAATCGTAAATTTGCTGCCAAGCCCAACCTGGGATTGAACCCTGATCGAACCGCGATGGGCCTCTACAATCCGACGAGACAGGTATAGTCCTAAACCGCTGCCCGCCCGCTTATGATCCCCTTGGCGAAACCGCTCAAACAAACCAGCCTGATCCTCAGGTGGAATACCAGACCCTGTATCTTCAACCTCTAACCGCAGCCAATTCGGGGACTGATCGCCATCAACTTCATCCGATGTGCCGCCGAATAGTCGAATCGTAATCGAGCCAGTATCGGTAAATTTGATCGCATTGCCGACTAGATTCGTCAAAACTCGACGCAATTCTAAGCGGTCTCCTAATACCACTGTATTGAGCGCACTGGTTTCGCTTACTGAGGGAACTTCGACCTGAAGGCTGAGATTTTGTGCCTGCACTAGCGGCTCCAGTTCTTGGACAACCTCCTGCACCACTTCGCGCAGATCTACCGGGCTAAAGGTCAGGGTTTTGCTGCCGGCATCGTGACGGTACACTTCCAAGAGAGTGTTTACCATTTGCAGCAGATTTTTGTTGCTGCGGATCATGACCTCAAAGGCCTCCGTCATCTCCGAGGTGACAGGACCAAAAGCTTCCTGCAAGAACAAATTCAGCATGCGATCTGCCGCAACCAAAGGTGTACGCAGATCATGAGTCAACCGCGAGACAAAATCTTCGCGCTGCCGCGACATTTGCTGTTGTTCATCAATGCTGTGCTTGAGGCGGAGTAGGGAACGGACCCGCGCCAACAGCTCGTCCATATCGACAGGTTTGCGGATAAAATCATCAGCTCCGGCATCCAGTCCTTCGACAACACTCGACTGTTGGTGAGCCGTGATCAGCAAAATTGGAATGAAACCCAAACGTGCTTGGTTAGCCCGGACCCGCCGAGTCACCTCATAGCCATCCATGCCGGGCATCATCACATCCAGCAAAATTAAATCGGGCGGATTTTTTTCAATCTGAGCTAGGGCAGACTGACCATTCTCGGCTAGAGTAATCTCATAGCCTTTGTCATCCAAGATGGTTTGAATCAAAAATAAATTATCAGGGGAATCATCAACTGCCAGGATGCGATCAATCCTAGAAGATTGGGAGCGAGACATGTTTAATACTTAAAGCAAAGGGACATCAGAATTTATACTGAGGCTAAATCAAAGGTGCCAGAACCAATAAAGATTTAGAACTGTTTTCAAGTTTTCTTAAAGATTATGTCTATCTTAATCATTAGGTTTGCATTTCTAATCTGTCCCAGGAAGTAGCCTTTGGTATTAATACTTATTAGTACTAATGCTTCAGTTAGTACTAATGCTTCAGGCCCGATTATGCTTTCGGTTTCTCAACTCCTAGGGTTGGCTATTTTTAATTACGGCAGCGTGTTCGGATGAGACTGCGGCTAGTTTTTGTGAGACTTCTGGATTGTAAAGACGCAAGTAGTTCCAATAGTTACCAAGCACCGATTCCACATAGCCCCTGGTTTCGGGGAACGGAATTTCTTCGACAAAGCGGTCGGGATCCTCTAGGCCATATTTCTTGATCCAATCGGCTACGCTGCCAGGTCCAGCATTGTAGCTTGCCACAGCCAGCATCGAGTTATTGGTGTATTCGCGATGGGTGTAGTCGAGATACCAGGTACCGAGGTTAATGTTGTCAACTGGATTCGTTAAGCTGTAATTCTGTAGGCCAATCTGTTTGGCAACCCAGTCTCCAGTCTCTGGCATCACCTGCATCAATCCTAAAGCTCCTGCCGAAGACTCAATCTCAGGTTCAAAGCGCGATTCTTGCCGAATTAGGGCAATTACCAGCATGGGGTTGAGCTGCCGCTGCTGTGCCCATTGCTCAATTGTCTCCATGTAGGGAAAGGGATAGAGCGCCTGCCAGTAGCCGATCTGCTGCTTCAAGGCTTTGTATTCGGCTCGCTCTTCCGGCGTTTCCCGCCAGGCCAGGCTAGAGAGCATGAAAATCCCATTCAGATGATCGTCCATACTCAATCGCAGCAACCCGTCAGTGAACTGTTCCGCCACCGTGGGTTTGAGCCGATTGGTAAACTCAACCTGCCAAAGCGTCCAAGCATCCCGGTCCTGCCCCAACCGATAGAGTTCTTGCAGGGCCTTGGAGCCGGCCGGTAAGGTGACGCGCTGCCCAACTTTGGTAACTTGCGGTATCTTCTGGCGCAGAGTAGAAAAATCGCCCACATCCCAACCCAGCAGGGCAGCAGACCTCCAGGCATAGTACGAATCGGGATAGCGGCTCAGCGTATGTTGAAAGAATTCCTGAGCTTGAGTCTGCTGATTCAGTTGGGTTGCCCACTTTCCTGCCCAAAAGGCCGCCATTGGAGCCAGTTCGTCATCTGGGTTCTGTTCAACGATTTGCTTCGCCCAGGCCCAAGCTCCGTTCAGGTCGCCCTGCTGCTGCAACAGTTCGGCCTGCTCCCAGCGAATTTTGGCCGCTGCTTCTGAGTTGCCGTACTTCTCCAGCACGGATTGCCGTATTTGCAGTGCTAACTGCGGGCTGTTTTGTTTTTGCAGAATTTTGGATTTAGCTAGCAGCGCCTCGGCGGCTTGTTCAGGAAATCGTTCAATTGCCTGATCGAGCAGACTGATGGCTTCTTCCGGTTTATCGGCCAAGTCGGCCAATCGCAGCAGCGCCATTCCGGTTTCTTTCTCGTTGGGAAACGCTTGGATCAGCGCTCGATACCCTTGTTCCGCATCCTGATAGCGCTCTCCTAGCTGTGCTCCGCGAGCGGCCCGGTAGAGGTTCAAGGCAGAAGGAGGCGCTTTGGCATAGGCATCGCCCGCACTGCCATAGTAGGCGTTTTCCCAAAAGGCAAAGGCAATCGCTTCCCAATCTTCGGGTTTGAGCTGGTCGGCATAGTCTTTTTTAAGCCGATTTAACACCAGGATGATGCCATCGAGATGAATGCCGTGGCGAGCTAACAGCAGCAAAAGCTGGGGCTGTTTCGAGTCTTTCTCTAACCGCGCCTGCACAATTTCCAGCGAACGCGGGTGGGCGGGAAATTTTTCCAACGCCTGATCCCAGTATTTACTGTCCTTCCGCCCTAGCTGGAACAGGGCTTCGGCTGTCGCTGGGTCGTCAGGATGTTGCTTGATTAGCGCTTTCCAAGTCTTCTCAGCCTCGGTAGCGTCACCGGTAGCTGCTTGGGCCTGGGCGCGTTTGGCCAGAATTTGCGCCTCTAGGGCCGGATAGCTTTTTTCCAGGCCATCCAGCAAAGGTAAGGCTTGACCACCATGATCTTGAGCAATTAAGTCAGTAGCCAGCAAATAGCGTGCTCGGTGACGGTCGATGGACTTAGAACCTTTGGCAGTTTCAGCCAGAATCGCAGCCCGTTCTTCGGCAGGTAAATCCACATAGGCCAGCACCGAAGAAGATTCGTTCTCGCCCGCTTCGATCTGGCTAGCCCGGTCTGATGCCGACCAAGGCCCAGGCAGCTTGCTCAACAAACTACCCACGGAGAGCACCGAAACCATCGCGCCTACTGCTAGCACTGAGAGAAAAATCGGCTTGCGTTTCACCATAGCGCTGCTCGAATTACGACGGATGGATTTGGCTGATCTGCCGGACTTGGCTGATCTGGTTGATCTGCCTGCTCGCTCGGCAGAGGGGTCATGAGCCGCAGAGGAGGAAGCTGAACGGGCTGGCTTACTCGAACCTGACCGAAAGACTTTCTTCAGGGGCATAGATGCTAGACCATTGGGAAAGGTTCCAGCTACGCATGATAGCCTCTCCTGTTGGATTTGATCCGTAAATTGCTCAGCAATTGCTCAGCAAATCTATAGGCTAGGCGAGATTGATTTAAGCAATACTTAGAGTAGAAAGATATTGGTGGCGTGAATCACATGGATGTGCGAGGCATAGAAACACCACTGCTAGCGTGGGCAGGCGATTGTCTGGTGATTGGTTTGTTCGAGAACGGAGTTGAGCTAACGGGTGATTTGGCCGAACTGGATCAAAAACTGGCTGGCACCCTGACAGAGCTGATTGCCGAAGCCGAATTCAAAGGCAAAGAAGGCAGTAGCGCGGTGGCCCGGGTTGGATCTGGCAGTTCCATCCGCAAAGTAGCCGTGGTGGGGCTGGGTCAAGCCAATGCTTTGAGTCTCGATACGCTACGGCGAGCAGCGGCAGTGGCAGTGCGTTTAGCCAAGAAAGAGCGCTGCAAAACCCTGGGACTCAGTCTGCCAGTTTATCAAGATGCGGCAGCTACAGCCCAAACCCTGACGGAAGGCATCGAGCTGACGCTGCATCAAGACACCCGCTTTAAGTCAGACAACGAAGACAAGGGTAGCAAGCTGGAGCAAATCGATCTGCTGGGGGTAGGTGATCAAACCGAGGCCATTACCCGTGCCCGTCAGATTTGCCTGGGCGTCATCCTGGCTCGGGAATTGGTCTCTGCCCCAGCCAACATTGTGACACCGCTGACGATGGCAGAAACCGCTGAAGCAATTGCCCGCGAGTATGGTCTAGAGCTGGAAATTCTGGAAAAAGAAGACTGCGAGAAGCGAGGCATGGGAGCCTTTTTGGGCGTGGCCCAAGCCTCGGACCTGCCGCCCAAGTTTATCCACCTCACTTACAAACCCAGCGGAACTGCTCGCAAAAAAGTGGCGATCATCGGCAAAGGACTCACCTTTGATAGCGGTGGCCTCAACATTAAGGGGGCAGGCAGTGGCATCGAAATGATGAAGACCGACATGGGCGGAGCTGCCGCCACGCTGGGAGCTGCCAAAGCCATCGGCCTACTCAAACCCGATGCGGAAGTCCACTTCATCAGCGCCGTAACCGAGAATATGATCAGCGGTCGGGCGATGCACCCGGGCGATATCCTCACCGCCTCGAATGGCAAAACCATTGAGGTCAACAACACCGATGCGGAAGGCCGCCTCACTTTGGCGGATGCTTTAGTCTTTACTGAGCAGCTTGGCGTCGATGCAATCGTCGATCTAGCAACGCTGACGGGAGCCTGCGTCGTCGCTCTGGGTGATGACATTGCCGGCCTCTGGACTGCTGACGACAATTTGGCCAATCAAATTATCGCTGCTGCTGCCGCCGCTGGTGAAAAAATCTGGCGTATGCCAATAGAAGACAAATACTTCGAGGGACTCAAGTCGGTGGTAGCCGATATGAAAAATACCGGCCCCCGCGCCGGGGGAGCCATTACCGCCGCCCTGTTCCTGAAGCAGTTTGTCAAAGAGACGCCTTGGGCACACCTGGATATCGCTGGACCCGTTTGGACCGATAAGGAAAACGGCTACAACAATCCAGGTGGAACTGGATATCCGGTGCGCACACTAGTGAACTGGGTGCTCAGCTAGCTCTTTGCTAATCCTTGAGCGGATCATGGCCCCAATTCATCAGGGAATAGCGCCAACGTGTGTGGGTTACGTCTCCGTCGGGTCGCTGAGCCGAGTGACGATGGACGTAGCTTACAACTTTGCGCATGTGGGCAATATCCTCTTCGGTGTAGTCGGATTTGCGCTTGTGCAAAATCTCCACGATTCGCTGTCCCGACTGGTGACCAATCGATTCGTCGCCGTCGGACTTTTGGCCCACTGATTTGGATTCTTCGGTCTCTAGCCACGCCTCTAGCTGTTTGGGCGTCATATTAGACGGCAGCTTTGAAGTCCTGCACCACCGCCTGAGTTTCCTGGGTTTCGCTCGTCATCTAGTCCTCGACTTTTTTCAGGGATTCGGGCTTATGGGCGGCTTCACTGCCGGTTTTGTCGCTTTTGACCAGGTATTCTGGATTGTCCTTGGAGGCCGCCACATGGTGGCTTTTGATCTCAGTCGGTTGGGTGAGCTTTTTCTCGACGGTGCCTTCAACCTTACCTTGAGAACTCTTCCACTCGACTTTGTCGCCTTTTTTGAATTTGTCGGTCATGCTTGCCTCACTATTGCCTTGAATCAATTAGTAAACTTATGTAAATCACCGTAAAACCTGGGTTGAGCCATCACCTCTATCCAACGGGGGGTTTGTTAACTAGCCTCCGATCTCCCTACTCCAGGTAGAAGCCTGGTCAAAAGCACGATCGCTAAGCTGCAAAAAATGTTTAGCGCCGTATCTTCCTATGACTTCTCAACCTGCTGCGATCTCTCGCAAAGAAATTCTGCGTGGTGTTTTAGCCGTTGCGATTATCATCGTCGGTATCACCCACTTTACCCATCCTGATCAATACGCTCGCATCGTGCCGCCCCAACTTCCGGCTCCGGTTGCTCTGGTTTACATTAGCGGTGTGTTTGAAATTCTGTTCGGCATTGGTCTGACGATTCCTTTTCTGAGTGTGGCTGCTGCTTGGGGTTTGATTGCCTTATTCATCGCTGTTTTTCCAGCCAATATCAACCAGGCAATCAACAGCATTCCAATCGATGGTATTCCTCACCATCCACTGCTGTATTGGTTCAGACTGCCCTTTCAAGCGGTGTTGATTGCTTGGGCTTGGTGGTATACCCGCAACCCAGAAACTCAGGCTGGCGCTGCCCAAGTAGCCGCTAAACTCGAATCGGAAGTGAATCGGTGAGCAAGTAAGTTTAGACAAGCAAAAAAGTCCTCCTGGTATAGGAGGACAGAACCAATCATTGCAAAACTTTCGTAAAATCTAGGGCCTACCCTTGGGGCCATAGCCAATTACGGCTACTTTATGACGGTAAATCAACTCTGCGCCATACCACCCTGTTACACCTAGTGCCCCAGCCACGATTAAGGAAAGGACAATCCCGAATGGCAAAATAGGTCCAGCTTGATCGCCCCACCGCAATGCCAGATTAATCACCGACAGGCCCAGCGCGGCAACATTGCCCACCATATGAATCCAACCGGCACTATGCTGACGCACTCGATCAATTCTGAGGAAATCCATCATGCCGGTAATAGCAGCAATAATTCCAGTGACAATTCCAGCACCAATTAGCCAGAAAGAAGCTCTGGCCCAGAATAAGTCACCTGTTATCCAGTAGACCAAGTCAGTAAGGAGGGGAGCTGTCAAAAATGCAATTGGAAACGTGACCAACAGCGGATGAAGTGGATGTCCAATAATAGCTACGGTGCTGGGGACACCGCTATCCCGATATTCCTGTTCATCGCTTTCAATGAAGGGTGGAATGTTTGGTGTTTGTGTCATAGTGTTTCCTCATAGAATCACGGTATGAGTTGAAGCAATTTTCCTCTATCTTTTGGCAGAGTTTTTACCTGCATCTACCCTTTTTGATAGAAGACAACTTAACGAAATGATTTGATACTTCGCTTCCTAATTGCATCAGTAATTATCTATATATCACCATTTACAAAAGAAGTTTCGCTGCAGCAGCGTTTTTCTACCTAAAGGTATAGTTAGTTGCCTGCTGTAGGCAAAAAGAGTTGCTGAACTGCCTTTGCTAGTTTCCATATCGTTCTTATCCATAGCAGGCAGAACGCCTGCTATACAATGAACAACAGCTGGCGAATAACAAGCTAATCACAGTTTAATGAAAATCAACGTGAATCAATCTCTCCTGTCAATTATTAATCATGCGTTTCTATAGTTATCTAAACTCATCTAATCCTTTAGTTACTAACTGCAATTCATCAATTCCCTCAGTTGACAGAGGTTGATAAATACTTGATTTCCTAAGATTTCAATAGAGTACATAAAACAAACGATTTTGAAGGTGTCTTATGACCACGAATTCAATGGATCAGAACCAGCGAGTTACTAAACAGCCGATGTCGCCTGAGGAAGTTGATCCTCGGCAAAAGGCAGAGCAAAAGAAAGAACTAGAAAAGAAAGGAAATCAGCTCACGATCAACCCTGGTGATCGAATTGATGAATCAAAATCGCTGCAAGAAAAAGCCCAACAGGTTGCGGTAGACGCCCCCGATATTACCGGCGAACATATCGTGGTGCCTACGTATTTCGTCTTCAACATGCCGGATGGCTCACAAAAAGCGCTGCACCATGTCAAGGACGCAGACGAAATTTCCGATATGATTCGTTTGGCACGTCTTGATGAAAATGGCAATCGCGTTTGGTGGTAAGGTGTAGCTCGCTTGATGAAGAGAAAAAATAGAATAATCTGATGAACATCCCCTAGTTTGCTAGAGGATGTTTGTTTATATAGGTCCACAACCCAATTAATACACTCAGAACTTATGCAACTCAGCCATTTCTGCCCCCCAAGCCCCCAAATCTGCGGGAAACAGAATAAACTCACCCCGCCGCAAGCGGCGGGGGATTTCGGTTCACATGCCCGAATACGAACGCCCCAAGGATCGGGGAATCTAACCCCAAATAGATTGAAAGTCCCCCAATTCTGGGGGACTATAGCCCTGCGGGCATCCTAGAAAAGGGGGCAAATGCGTAAGTCCTGACACTGCTCAATTCTGAGGGATTGTGGTATCAGGGATATGCTTCAATCCCCATGTTATTAATGCTTTTAGTACAGGGCGCAAGCTTTTTCCTTGTTCTGTTAATTCATAGTTCATTCGACGCGGATGATTGCTATAGGGTTGTTTTGTGATCAAGCCCATCTCTTCGAGCAGCTTCAAACGATTCGCTAGGATGTTGGTTGAAATTCCTTCAGGAGATTCTAAAAACTCTTCAAATCGCTGTTTGCCAAAGAACATCATGTCTCGAATCACAAGCAGCGTCCAGCGATCGCCAATCAAATCCAGCGAACAGGCAATTGGGCAGGATGAACGGTGCAACTGAGCCATTGACTAAACGGAAATCTTGACTTACTTGAATTTTGACTTACTTGCATTTTACAAGCAGACTTAGATATAGTAACTTGCAGATTGCAACTTAAAAGTTAACAAACCATGCTCCAAGATGCACCCATTGCTAGAACCGGATCGAACTTTGCCGTAGCGGACATCGGGCCATTCGCTGAACTGCGACGGTTTACCTTTGAAACCCCAGAAGCCCCACTCAAGCTAGAAGGCAAGCTATTTCTCAAACAAATTCTCAATCTTACAGGTTCTGAAATTTCATTTAATAACCTGCCTCCCGCTTCATCCCTGCTTTTCTACCACAAGCATCGCCTGAATGAGGAGATTTATATTTTTGTGCGAGGAAACGGTCAGTTTCAGGTTGATGATTGCGTGTTTCCTGTCAGTGAAGGAACGGTCGTGCGAGTAGACCCGGCAGGGGAACGCTGTATGCGCAATACCTCAGATGCGGAAGATCTGTGCTGGATTGTAATTCAGTCACGGGCAGGCTCCTACCCAGACCATACGATTCAAGACGGTTTTGGGGTTCAAAAGCGCGTCAGTTGGGTGGGCAAACACCAGATTTGATCTAGAGCTACTGGTGAAGCTGAACCTTACATTGCTGTTAGGTTGGAGCAATGATATAAAACGATAAAGCCGTATTGCCGTAGATTTTTTGTCGCTGCAAGTTCAGATTTCCTACCATCTCAGGCATAGAACGAGCCGGGCTGTGCTCAACCGCCAACTCGCCATCATCGGCTAAAAGCTGATAGCGGGCAATGGCCTCTAGCACCGGCTCATACAAATCGCCAGCATAGGGCGGGTCAAAATAGATGCGGTCGAACTGTTGTCCGGCCAGCGTGGGCAGTTTCTGAACCAGATTGCCACGAATTAGCTGCACTGTTTGATCGGGTTTGGCGATTTGCTGCCAGTTCTGTTGAATCACCCGACAAGCTTTTGCCGATTGCTCGATTCCCACCACCAGAGCTGCTCCACGGCTCAACGCTTCAGCAGCCATTGCCCCAGTGCCAGTACAGAGATCCAGCCAGCGACAGCCTGGAATCGTGCCTTGCCAGATGTTGAACAACGCTTCGCGCACCCGTGCCGGTGTCGGTCGGGTATCTAACCCCGGCAGGGTTTTGAGCGCACGATTGCCGTGGATGCGGAGACTCAAGTGGTTACTCCCCAGTTCAAGCGATTTGGTGGCCTAGTCAAGCCATCCAGGGTTGGGATTTATCGACTGCCGACCAGCTCTTTCTGTGTGACAAAGGCAACAAAATTCGACAGAATTTGTAAGCCTGCTGTGGAGGATTTCTCCGGGTGGAATTGGGTTGCCATCAAATTGTCGCGAGTAATGGCGGCGGTCACAGTTTGAGTACCGTGGGTGATGACGGCAGCATTAACGCTCGGATCGGTGGGGTCGGCGTAATAGGAGTGAACAAAATAGACCCAGGGATTGGCTGGAAGCTGCTGCCAAAGGGGGCTAGCCTGGGTTAGTTGCAATTGGTTCCAACCCATGTGGGGGATTGTCAGTCCAGGTTCGGGACGAAAGCGGCGCACGATGCCAGGAATCACACCCACCCCTGCCTCTTGACCTTCTTCGCTGCCTTCAAACAGAATTTGCAGCCCCAGACAAATACCCAGGAACGGTTTGCCGCTAGCAACGATGTCGCGAATCGGCTGAATCAAATCTCGTGAGCGCAAATGCTGAATCGCCGGATCAAAGGCTCCGACTCCCGGCAGTACAACGGCATCGGCTCGTTCCAACTGCTTGAAATCATCGGTGACAAGGGTGGTGACTCCCGCATTCTCCAGCCCTTTACAGGCTGAGTGCAGGTTGCCCATATCGTAATCAATCACAGCGATCACCGTCATTTCCACTCTCCTGAAGCGGGGGACCATTCCATGATAAAGCTTCGCCTAGAACCGAACTTTATAAAGCTGAAACAGCTCGCCCGGTTGTTGCTTCACAATTTGTGCTCCCGCAGACTGGATCGTCTTTTTCCAAGCGGCAGCCGATTCTAAAAACACTTCTGCCCCCAAGTAGGTTTCCAGAATCGCCCAGTTTTCGGCTAGCTCAGCATCAGGATTGAGGGCATCGAAGACAAAGAAGCCATCTGGCTTCAGGACACGCCGCACGGCAGTCAGCACGTCCTGCCAATAGGCGATCGGATAGTAGCAGCTAAATCCAGTCGCAAATATCAGGTCGAACTGAGCGGGTTCGTACTTCAGCTCATGGGCTGGGGCTAGCTGTACACCCTTGAACAATTTGGAATTGAGCTGGGAGCCTCTGGCGTTGAGCAGGTCACGCGCTACAACACTAATGTCTTGCCCATAAAAAAAGCCTCCCATTCGCTCCAGGGGTAGATCAGAAAACTCACCCCGCAGCCCAGGTCAAGGCACTTCTGGTGTTTCTTCGGTTTCGCGATTTCCCAAAAGGGCGAGGTCAAGCGACTCGTCAGCAAGCCCGCCGACCATTCCTGATAAACTGGCATTGCTTGCACCTCGTCCGGCACCTCAAAGGCTTCCCGCCGGTATTCTTTATTAAACCGGAGCGCCACGGTCTCCAGATAGGGCTGCCAGCTTGGTGAATGGCTGCTTAAAAAGGTGGAAAGGTCTTGGGATTGGGAGAGATCGCCTCGCTTTTGGGCCATGACTTAAGAAGGTTTGAGTTGAAGGGGCAATTGAAGCAGTTTTGAGTTTTGAGTTGAAGAGGATAGTTGAAGCAGTTTTGAGTTTTGTAGCCTGTTTCTATGGGGCGGTGTTCTGAGGGGGTTTAGTCTACTACCCCGCGGGAACGCAAGCGTATGAGCGGACTTGCTAGATTAGCCCGTGCTTCACAACGGATGGACAATGCCAGACACGAACCCAGAACGTTCACAGACTTATCGAGAGTCCTCAAGTAAACAGCTTCCGATCTGAGTTCAACCGATCTACAAAACCACCCTAACTTAAAACTCAAAACTCAAAACTTCGTGAACCTATCCCTTCAGCGCTCGCTGGAAATTTTGCCGATAGGAGCGATTTACCATTAAAACCGGCCACAGCAAGGCTAAGTAGGGACGACCATTAGAAAAATTGGTGCGGTGAAAGCCAGTCCAAAACTTCCACACGCCGCCGAGGTACACAATGACTACCACCAAAAGAAGCAAGTTGCCCATGAAGGTTTATCTCCTAAATCGTTATCCTGGGGATATTGAATCAGCTTGATGCTTGAGTCCATTTTCTAGTTAAGTAACCAGACATAAACTTTTGCAAACTCTGGCTGACTCAGAAGTTAAAGCTTTTCTTCAAGTGTAGAGTAGCCCACCGAAGTCCTGCTACAAGTCAAAGTATGGTCGGTACAGGTAGCTTCATGAGCTGGATGGTCAAACCGAGTCGTAAATGCCATAGATTTCACCCCATTTTTTAGCCGCTGAGCGTTTCGAGAGTGCAATTAACCTGTGCAATCAACCGTTTACAAACCGCTTCGTAATAATTATTCATTATTTTCCAAGCTGAATACTTCCTGGGGGAAGCACGGCAAAATTGGCTTCCGTAGGAGACTGGAGCTGGAGCTAGAGCAATAAAAACGCGATTGGTAGATTAGAGAAGGGTCAATCAGAAGGAGGAATTATGAGAGCAGTGCTGATGGCGGGTGGATCAGGGACACGTCTACGACCCCTAACCTGTGACTTACCGAAACCGATGGTGCCCATCTTGAATCGCCCCATCGCTCAGCACATCGTGAATTTGCTCAAGCGGCATCGCATCACCGAAATTATTGCCACGCTGCACTATTTGCCCGACATCATGCGGGACTACTTCCAGGACGGCAGCGATTTTGGCGTGCAGATGACCTATGCCGTGGAAGAAGATCAGCCGCTGGGCACCGCAGGCTGTGTCAAAAATGTGGCCGAACTGTTGGACGATACCTTTTTAGTAATCAGCGGTGACTGCATTACTGACTTTGACCTGAGTGCGGCGATTCGGTTTCATAAAGAACGTCAGGCTAAGGCCACAATCATTCTGGCCAGTGTCCCCAACCCGATTGAGTTTGGCGTGGTGATTACCGACGAGCAACAGCGAATCAAGCGATTTTTAGAAAAGCCCTCTAGTAGCGAGATCTTTTCCGATACGGTCAATACCGGTACCTACATCCTGGAACCCGATGTGCTGGACTATTTGCCCGCCGATCAGGAGGCTGATTTTTCCAAAGATCTGTTTCCGCTGCTGTTGGAAAAAGGCGACCCGATCTATGGCTATGTGGCGCAGGGCTATTGGTGCGATGTTGGTCATCTAGACGCCTACCGAGAAGCGCAGTACGCAGCTCTGTATCAACGAGTCAAGCTAGAGTTTGACTATATTGAACGGTCACCAGGGTTATGGGTGGGGCAGAATACCTACATTGACTCTTCGGCTCGCATCGAAACACCAGCTCTGATTGGCAACAACTGCCGGATTGGCGCGAGGGCACAGATTGCCTCTGGTACGGTGATCGGCGATAACGTCCAAATTGGGGCTGACGCAGACCTGAAGCGTCCGATTATCTGGAATGGGGTATTGGTCGGGGAGGAAGCCCATCTGCGGGCCTGTGTAGCGGCGAGGGGAACTCGCGTCGATCGGCGCGCGCATGTGTTGGAAGGCGCGATTGTTGGCTCACTGACCACGGTGGGTGAAGAAGCGCAAATTAGCCCAAATGTGCGGGTTTGGCCCAGCAAAAAGATCGAGCCGGGGGCCATCCTGAATATGAACCTGATCTGGGGACAGGCGGCCCACCGGAATTTATTCGGTCTGCGCGGCGTTTCCGGGTTAGCGAATGTAGATATTACGCCGGAGTTTGCGGTCCGGTTAGGCTCGGCCTTTGGGTCCACGCTGAAGCCAGGTTCCTATGTAGCGGTTTCGCGGGACCAGCGGCCGATTTCGCGTATGGTGTCTCGTTCATTGATTGCGGGTTTGATGTCGGTGGGGATTAATGTCAAAAATTTGGAAGCAACGGCGATTCCAGTGGCCCGCTCAGCAGCTCCCACCTTAGCCGTGGCCAGCGGCATCCATGTGCGGGTACATCCGGAACGCCCGGATCATATTCTGATTGAATTTTTTGACCACAAGGGCATCAACCTTAGCAAAGGGCGGGAAAAGAAAATCGAAGGCGCTTACTTCAAAGAAGACTTCCGTCGTGCCCAAATCCAAGAAATCGGCAATGTCTCCACGGTTTCTCAAGCCACCGAAATCTATAGCGCCAGCTTCGAGCGGCACCTGAATGGCGAGGTGATTCGCAGCAGCAATTCCAAAGTAGTAATCGACTATGTCTATGCTGTGTCAGGGGCGGTATTGCCGCAGATCCTGGGCAAATTTGGCTGTGATGCAGTAGTGCTGAATGCCAGCCTTAGCCAAATGGTGCCGTCGGTGGCGGATCGGGAGGCGTTATTGAGCCAGTTGGGGCATGTGGTAGAAGCGCTCAAAGCCAATCTGGGTGTGCAGGTGGCTGCTAACGGCGAGCAGTTTATTTTAGTCGATGAGTCGGGCAACCCGATTCGGGCCGAAATGTTAACCGCCCTGATGGTGCATATGATTCTCACCGATCACCCACGTGGAACGGTCGTCGTGCCTGTGAATGCCTCTAGCATCGTCGAGCAAATTGCCCGCCGCCATGATGGCAAAGTAATTCGCACCAAAGCCAATCCAACCGCGCTGATGGAAGCCTGCCATGCCAATGCCAACGTGGTGCTGGGGGGCAGCGGTGAAATGGGCTTTATCTTTCCCCAACTCCATCCTGGGTTTGATGCCATGTTTTGTATCGCCAAGCTGATTGAATTACTGTCAATGCAGCAACGCGACTCCTATACCAACAGTCCCCGCACGCTGGGTCAAATCCGGGCTGAGCTACCGCGAGTCTCCCACCGCAGTCTTACGGTCCGCTGTCCTTGGGCGGTAAAAGGGTCGCTGATGCGCCATTTAGTCGAAACCCATCCTGCCGAAGATCTGGATCTCACCGATGGTGTGAAGATTTTTAATGCCAGCCACGATAGCTGGATTCTGGTGCTGCCCGATGCGGGTGAACCGCTGGTGCACCTCTATGCCGATAGCCAAAATCGCGGTTGGGTCGATGAAACGCTGCGGGAGTACCGGGCCTACGTGCAGGAATTCGTCGATCGGGACCATGAGTCAGACGACATGTCCGAAGAAACCGAGTGAGCAATCGGCAGAGTAATCGTAAACACACTACCTGCTCCGGCGACCGATTCACACTGCAACGAGCCGCCGTGGGTTTCGGCAATAATCTGCTGGCTAATCGAGAGTCCTAACCCGGTGCCTTTGCCGACTGCTTTAGTCGTAAACGAGCGCTCAAAAATGCGAGAGCGAACTTCATCTGACATGCCAATGCCATTGTCTTGAATTTGAATGCTTACATGCTGTTGATCAGGGGCGACTTGGGTCGTGATGGCGATTTGGTTAGGAATGGCTTCGCGCTCCTGAGGCAAACGGCGGAGATTGGCTTCTTCTAAGGCATCGATAGCATTCGCCAGAATATTCATGAATACCTGATTCAACTGCCCCAAATAGCATTCAATTTTAGGTAGATCGCCGTAATTTTTGATTACCTGAATGCTGTCGCGCGATTCGGTGGCTTTTAAGCGATGCCCCAAAATCATCAAGGTGCTGTCTAGCCCTGTGTGAATATCGGCAGACACTTTAGTATCAGTATCAGTCCGGGAAAAGGTGCGGAGAGAATTGCTGAGTGCCCGCAGTCGGTTGGCTCCTAGCTGCATCGAGGTCAATAGTTTGGTTAAATCTTCCAGCACAAAGTCTAGGTCTACGGCAGCCAACTCGGCCTCCACTTCCGGCACTGGATGGGGATAATGCTGTTGGTAAAGCTGTAGAATCCGGGTTAAATCGGCTACATAGTCTTGAGCCGGCTCGATGTTGCTGGCAATGAAGTTAACCGGATTGTTAATTTCGTGGGCAACGCCAGTGACCAATTCGCCCAAGGCCGATAGCTTTTCCTGCTGTACTAGCCGCACTTGCGCCATCTCTAGGGCTGCCGTGCGTTCTTGCACTCGCTCTTCTAGGGCTTGAGTCAATTGCTGTAGGGCGGTGTTGCTGACTTCTAGTAGCGCACTTTTTTCTTCTAGCATTTTGGTGAGGCGACGCAACTGTAAATGGACCTGCACCCGTGCCACCACTTCTTGCGCCTCGAAGGGCTTGATGATGTAATCTACGGCTCCTAGCGACAGCCCTTTCACCTTATTGTCAAGGTCGGCTAGGGCGGTGGTAAAAATTACCGGAATAGATTGAGTGACAGCATTGGCCTTGAGCTGTTGGCAAACCTCAAACCCGTTCATTCCGGGCATTTCTACATCAAGCAGAATCAAATCCGGCGGCTCATAGTGCGCTTTGGCGATGGCGCTTTCACCATCGATGGCCACTCGCACCTGCCAGCCAGCATGTTTCAAGGTCTGGCTCAGAGTCGCAAGGTTGGTTGGGTTATCGTCTACGGCTAGAATCAGGCTGGACGGGGAAATGGACATAGCTGGCTAAACAATGCTGACTAAACAAGGGGATGAAATAATCAGGCTCCTGCAATGGGGTTGCGCTTGGGGCAGGTTTATGGCTGAAGGCTGAATTGCTGAATGAATGCCTCTAACTGTTTGAGTTCAAAGGCTTCGGCATAGCTGATTAACGTTTGAGCAAAGGCAGCACAGTCGGGATGGGACTGTTGCAGGGCAGTGGCGATCTCGATTACACCATCCAGATCACCTTTCTTGAGACAGTCGATGAGTTGGGCAACCACTTTCGGCGGCGGAGCAACAATGTTAGTAATGTCAGCAACGTCAGCGATATCGGCAATGTCAGTTGGCGGGAATGGGCGGAATGTCGGTCGGGCTGGCCCAGCAGTCAGTTGATCATAATGCCATTGGAGGTTGAGGCAGCGCTGTAGTAGGGATAGGAGACAATCCGCCTGAACTGGTTTGGCTAAAAACTCGTTGGCACCGGCATCGAGACTCTGGTGCTGATCGGCTTCAAATACGCTGGCCGAAGAGGCAATGATGATCATATCTTTGGTTTCAGGCTGCTGGCGCAACTGTTGAATCATGCCAAACCCGTCCAGTCCGGGCATTAACAAGTCAGTAATGATCAGATGAGGCTGCCAACTAGTCGCAATTTCCAACCCTTCCTGACCGTTGCTGGCCTCAGCTAGCTCAAACCCAATTGGCTCCAAGAAACTAACCAGCACCGAGCGGTTTTCCCATCGATCATCCACAATCAGCACTTTTTGTGCTGGCCCCTCATAGCCCACAATCATGCCCTGGGACACCATTCTGGCTGCATCAGCCCAACTCTGCGCCACCGGCACCTCAACCTCGAACCAAAAGGTACTGCCCTGATTGGGTTGACTCTGCACTTCTAGCGTACTGTTCATCAAGGCAACGATATTCTGGCTGATCGCTAACCCCAGTCCGGTTCCTTCGGTTTGGCGTTGGGCAGTTCCAACCTGCTCAAATGGTAAAAAGATCTTTCCCAGCTGGTCTGGTGTCATGCCAACCCCTGTATCTTCGATTTGAAACCGCAATCGGTACATGGGTTGTGCGATCTCAGTAGAGGTTTCGATGGGCTGAGCCTTGACCACAAACCGGACGCTGCCTTGATCGGTGAACTTAATCGCATTGCCGATCAAATTCAGCAAGACCTGACGCAAGCGCTTCTCATCGGCCCGAATTCCAGTCGGGAGTTGAGAATCAAACTGGTAATCAAAGCAAAGCCGCTTTTGCTCGGCTCGGATGCGGCAGATCTCAGCGACGCCGTTTAGGAAAGCGGGCAAATGAAACTCGGTGGGATTCAGCTCCATTTTGCGAGCTTCGATTTTGGCCAGATCCAGAACGTCGTTAATTAGCATCAGCAGGTGAGCGCCACACTGGTGCATCACGTTGGCTCCCTTACGAGCCACTTCCGGTAGGTTCTTTGTGCGCTGCAGAATTTGCGCATAGCCCAAAATTCCGTTTAAGGGCGTGCGTAGCTCGTGGCTCATATTAGCCAGAAACTCACTTTTGGCTTTGTTGGCCCTATCTGCCGCCTCTTTGGCTTGTTTCAACTCAGCCGTGCGTTCTTCAACTCGCGATTCCAAGACTTCGTTGGATTGTTGCAGGGCTGTAAACGAATCCCGCAACTGTTGCGCCATGCGGTTAAAGGCATGAGCTAAGCCATTCAGTTCGTTGATCCGAAACCCTTCTACCTGCTGATCCAAATTACCAGCCGCAATCGACTCGGTGGCCTGACTCAAGCGGCGAATCGGACGAGTAATCCAACGCGAGGTGTAAATTCCGACGATCGTGGCAACAGCTAGCGCACCCAAACAGAGCAAAATCGTAGTCTGGGTATTAGCGTTGATCTGCCCCATGAAATCAGATTCGGGCACGACAATCATGATCAACCAATCAATGCCGCGACCATCTGAAAAAGGCGTCACCTGAACGAGCTGCTGCTGACCATTGAGCTGAAAGTCAAGCTGAGTCGGGGCTTTGATCTGCTTGAAGTTGCCAAATTGCTGAATCATATGGTTGGCGGTTGCCCGCACGAGCACACTCTTACTTTCCGTCGCCAGCAGGCGCTCAGGCCGCTCTGCATCTTGAGCCTTGAAGGGCAGCTCAGTCGTGGAGTTTGCTACAATTCGCCCATCGCGCTCAATAATAAACACCTCACCTGATTTGCCGATCGTCAGTTGTTCCAGAAATTTACTAACATCTTGCAGTCTGAGAAAAACACCAGCTACTCCTAGAAGCTGATTTGCTTGGTTGTAAACAGGTTGGCTGGCCGTAATCACCAGAACTGGGGAACCAAAATCAGGAATAATCTCTCCCCAAACCGGCTGCTTGGCGGCAACTGCCGCTTTATACCAGGGGCGGAGTCGCGCATCATATTTCTTCCCGATTTCGGGTGGTCCGATGCGATTCCCCTGCGAATCAATGTTGTAGTAGTGATTTAAGAAATTTGTAGATTGATTAACAAAAATATACTGAGGAGCCGTATTCTTGCCGCGCAGCCCGATTCCCAGGAAAGAGCCATCTTGCTGATCGCCAACCATGATCCAGCTGACTGAATTAAAATACTGCTTCTGTTGCCAAAGATAGCGCTCGCTTGCTGGATTTTTTGTATCTAATCGCCCCTCGCGAACTGCATCGACACTGATCTGATTCACTAGATGGGGCGTGGCCAGATAAGTTTCCAGGTGTTGCTGGGTGCGGGAGGCAATTTCTCGATGCAACTCTGCGGCAAGATCCTTCACAGCCCTTTGGCCATTTCTAAAGGAGAGATATCCGACCAGGCCCACTGCTGCAAAGATTTGCAACACAAAAGGCAGAACCAAAATCAAGCGGAGAGGAACCTTTCTATCATGTTTTTGATTGGAGGGATCAGACAGAATTGGCTGGGACATGGTTCGCCTCCGACAAGGTAATTCAGGTAGTCGTTAGCCATAACATGCCCAAGCCCAGTTTTGCCATAACGCAAATTAGCTCAAATCCAGCGGAATGTCGGAGTATTTTCCTTAACATGGCGGTTGGCAGCGCCTTAACGGGGCTGGTGTTAAAGGCTAGGGATTGGGCTGGCAATCCAGCCAAACCTGAGACCAAGGAAATAAACTAAGCTAAATTGCGTTAGTTTGCCATTCCCCCACCCAATTTTGTAGAATAGTACAAATATATTAGACTGTTTCTTAGCAAATCCTTTCGGCTAAAATCCTTTCGGCTAAAAGTCAGCCCAGAAGAGCTGCACCATCACCGTAAACTCTGAGTACACTAAAGGCACTCAAAACCACATTAACATCCTGCGTCCACCTCAATAGGAGCTAAACATCTGTTATGAATAGCTGCATCTTAATGGCGGAAGTTGTCCAAGACCCCGAACTGCGCTACACACCCGATAATCAAACACCTCTGGCCGAACTCTGGGTGCAGTTTCCAGGTTTGCGAGACGAAGACCCACCTGAGAAGCTGAAGGTTGTCGGCTGGGGCAATTTGGCCCAGGAAATCCAGGAGCGCTATCACGTCGGTGACCGGGTGATTATTGAAGGCCGACTGCACATGAACACAATCGAACGTCCGGAAGGGTTTAAGGAAAAGCGGGCCGAACTGACCGCCCAAAAAATCCATCTCCTCGGTGCCGATGCCAGCATTACTTCCACCTCAGCCAGTCTGCCAACCGCAGCACCAACCGCTGCGGCTCCAGCCAACCCAGTCGCCACCGCTGCTCCCAGTGCAAAGGCCAAACCCGCCAGCCGTACCCCCAAAGCGGAACCAGCAGCCACTAAATCCCCAGCCTATTCGGCCCCTGCTCCGGAACCAATTGACTACGACGAGATTCCGTTCTAAGCCAGATTCCGAATTTGCTTCGATATTCCCAGCCAGCGGCTTGTGTCAGCTTGGTTGGGCCAGGAATTTGATCAACCATTGGACAAGCGTTGGGGGTAGTTGTGGCTCTCTGCGCTTTGTGTTTTTTATGGCACGATGGGCGTAACAGAATCTAGTCGAATCCTATTCTTCTTCTATAGACAGAGTTCAATCCTCTGGGCAAAGCGCCAGGCTGCACAAAATTCAAAGTGGACTACCCTAGAGTTTGGGGTAAAGAGTAGCAAAACCTCCAGGCTTAGAGTAATATCATCTGCATGACGCTATGGATAGCGTCTACGCAACCCCACGCAACCACAAGCAGTAACGTCCCGGAATGTCCTATGGTTCAAAACCTCGAACGCAGCCGTCAAACCAATTCGCTTCCTGAAACCGCCCCAGCTGCCAATCCAGTTTTCTTCCGCACTTACAGTCGTCGCGATATCACCGCCGACCAACAGCGGGAGAGTTGGCAGGATGTCTGTAGCCGTACACTGCGGGGCTTGATCAAACTGGGCAAACTCACTCCAGAACAAGCAGCCCTGGTCGAGCGAATGCAGCGGGAGTTGAAAAGCCTACCTTCTGGGCGCTGGCTCTGGGTAGGTGGATCCACATGGATTGAGAGATCAGAGAACTTTTCCGGAGCCTACAACTGCACCAGCACCAATGTCCTAGATTGGCGTGCCTTTGGTCTGATGATGGATCTGGCCATGATGGGCTGCGGTACGGGTGCCGTGCTCGAACCTAAGTATATCAACCAGTTACCGCCTATCCGCAATTGTTTACAGGTGACGATGCAGGGAGAGATCGGCACGACCCCAGCCCCCTTGCGCCGTGAGCAAACCGAAGTCACGATCAACGGCAATCAGGTGACGATTCAGGTAGGAGATAGCCGCCAGGGCTGGGTCAAGTCCTATCAAACGCTGCTGGAGCTTTCTACCGACGAGCGCTTTACCGACTCGGTGCAGGTGGTGATTGACCTCAGTGATGTGCGGCCTGCCGGAGAAAAACTGAAGGGCTTTGGCGGTGTAGCCAACCCGATTCGCTTACCCGGACTCTATGAGCGCTGTGCCCATATTTTGAACAAAGCAGTTGGCCGCCAGTTGACCTCGGTGGAATGCTGCTTGCTGATCGATGAGGCGGCTGCTTGTGTGGTGGCCGGTAACATTCGCCGCTGCCTGCCTGAAGATGCGCTGGTGCACACCTCAAAGGGATTGGTACCGATCAGGGATGTGCAGGTTGGAGATTTGGTGCAAACGCCGCTCGGTTTCCGCAGAGTGGTCAACAAATTTGATCAGGGCTATCAAGATGTCTACGAAATTGAGACCAACGCCACGGCTCCAAGAGCGACCCTGAATCACCGACAGGCAGTTTGGGCCGATGCCAAAGGTACGATCCGCTGGAAGCAGTTGGCGGAATTGGCTGAAGGCGATCGGCTGATGCACAGCACACAGATTCTGCCTGGGACCGTGACTCACCTTCCCCAAGGCGATACAACCCGACCTACGCAAAGCCGCAGTGTGAAACCAATCGTGATTCCCGATCTAACCCCTGAAGTCGCCTGGTTGATTGGATTTACGCAAGGGGATGGCCATGTGACGCTGGGACGCAACAAATATGGCAAACCCTATGGTCGAGTTGAATGGGCAATGAATGGTCTGGATATGCAGGCAGCAGCTGGGATTCGGGAAAAGCTGGATGCGGCGCTAGCGCTGTTCGGTCTGTCGGTCTCTCACGGTTTTGTTAAAGGAGAAACCACAGCTAAATCGGTGTGCTCCTCGATTCAATTGGCCGAGTACTTCTACCAACATATCAAGCAGCCTAACCAGCCACTGCAGGTGCCCCGTTTCATTCTCCAAGGTGCGGTGGATATTCGAGCGGCCTATCTAGCAGGGCTGATGGATAGCGATGGTGCGGTCAACAATCGGCCTCCCCATCTAGTTACAACCGTGTATCGCTCATTTGCTCGACAGGTGGCCGCCGTGCTGTCGAGTTTGGGCCTTGCCGGTCGGCTGATCGTGGTGCATCCGCAAAATCAGAGCTGGCAGCCGAAGTACAATTTGACCATCCCGGCGCTGAAGGACCGCTATAACGCCCTGATTGCCCCCCACTCAGTCAAGGGAGCGTTGCGGCAAGGACTGAAAATGCATGGCTTTACGATTCCCGCTGCCGTGATGCGAGCAGCTTACACCTACAGTGAAATGCAAGCCATGGGCTTTGAGGGGTCTACCCAAACTGCTGCCAACTACGAGCGCTATGTAGCAGAATCGGACTTGAACCTAGATATTCCAGTCACAGTCAAAGGATTGGGCAGCTACGACCATGTCCAAACCTATGACATTGAGGTCGAAGAAGCCCACTGTTTCTACTGCGATGGCTATCTGACTCATAACAGTGCCGGCATGCGTCAAGGCATCAGCAGCGATCAGGCATTTGCCGCCGCTAAAGATAACCTCTGGCAGCAGGATGCAGAAGGCAACTGGCGGATCGACCCAGAACGGGATGTGCTGCGGATGGCCAATCATACCCGCGTGTTTCACCGCAAGCCGACCTACGAGGAATGCATCGATGCTGTGCGCAAACAGTTCTATTCCGGCGAAGGCGCAATTCAATGGGCTGGCGAAGCAATTGCGCGAGCAAATGGTGATTTACTCCAATCTTCTGAACAGAAACTACAGTTTATTGCTGCCTATAATCGCGGAGCAGGACAACAGTGGTTGCAGCAGCAGTATCCCAATATGCCAGCAACCGAATTAAAGCATCGGTTAGGACGCTATGGATTAAACCCATGCGGGGAAATCCTGGGGGAAAATTTTCACTGTAATTTGGCGGAAATTCACCTGAATCAGCTTGATCCGTTCGATTTTAAGGAACAGGAAGCCGCTTTTACCGCCGGAGCATTGTCGGTAGCATCGCTGCTGAATCATCAGTTTGTTGAACCGCGTTATCAAGAGTCGCGTTTGCTTGACCCAATTGTGGGCGTCTCCTTCACGGGTCTGTTTGATTTCTTTGTGCAGGCGTTTGGCATCGAGTGGTTGCGCTGGTGGGAGCAGGGCCGTCCCGATAGCGTTACCGGGCTGCAATTTAAGCAAAAAGAAAAGGAATACCTCAGCCGCTGGAAAGAGATTGTGCATCGAGTTGTGTGGGACTACTGTAACCAGCATGGCTTGAAACGCCCCAACCGCTGCACCACCGTTCAGCCCGCAGGCACTAAATCGCTGTTGACGGGTGCGAGTCCGGGTTGGCATCCGCCCAAAGCGCAGCGGTTTATTCGGCGCATCACCTTCCGCAAAAACGATCCGGTGGCGCTAGCCTGTTTGGATTACGGCTACAAGATCGTGCCATCTCAGTCCGACAAAGACGAAAACGGGCGGTTGCTGGATGATCCGTTTGATCCTCGCTGTACCGAATGGCTGGTGGAAATTCCGGTGGAAGTCCTGTGGGCCAATCTACCCGGAGCCGACGAGATCGACATCTCCAAGTTTTCGGCTCTGGCACAAACGGATTTCTACATGCAGGTGCAAAAACACTACACGGCTCACAATACCTCGGCCACGATTGAACTGCGGGAAAGCGAAGTCGAAGATCTAGCCAAACGGATCTATGACGCCATCCAAACCGACGAAGGCTATATTTCAGCCGCGCTGCTCGCTCGCTTCGACGATCACCAAACCTTCCCGCGGCTCCCCTTCGAGCCAATCTCCAAAGCTCAGTACGAACAGCTGCATCAAGAAGTGTTGTTGCGGCGACGCACCGATGATTTCCAGCAGTCGCTGAAACGCTATGACTCTGGTGAATTGTTTGAGGCGGGACCAGCGGGCTGCGATAGCGACAAATGCATGTTACCAGAGCAGAAGTAGGCTAAGGGTAACGAATCTGAGTCAATCTCAGTGAGTTGAGCGGAGGGTATGATGCTCTCCGCTTTTTGCTGTCATTCGTACCAGAGTCCACGTTTGGTGATCTATCGTCTTCCAATTTTATCCCAGCTAGGATGGCCACGCAGCCATCAGAATCCCTTGGGTTGCGGAGTCTGGAATCTCTCCTAATATCTGGGCTGCCTGTCGTCAGGTTGCTTCTGATCGGCAGTTTTACCAAGAACGGCAAAGGGAATCAGTCCAGAGTATTGGTTCAATCTACTCGACCTGTGACTCGCATGCCGAGAAAGCGATTGCTCGCGCTAGGATCAATCTTGGCGAGTGTCGTTAGAAGGTTTGCGTATGTTTATGGATGAATTGACCCCAGTATTTCAGCAGCTCACCAGCTATCCAGTGGCGTTTCTAGGTGGTTTTGTTTCGGGGCTGCTGCGGTTGAATTTGGCCGAAGATCCGGTGAAAAGCTGGCTGGATCAGCAAACGGGTTCCTACACGCCCAGCACGTCCTCCAGCACCAATGGCAAAAATGGTCCCCAGTCGATCACAATTGAGTAGGATCTATCAGCCAGAAGCCAGATAATCGCCCGATTTGCCGCCGGTTTTGCGCACCAGATGAATCGCCTCGATCTGAATCGACTTTTCGAGTGCTTTGGCCATGTCGTAGAGGGTGAGAGCCGCTACAGAAACAGCAGTCAAGGCTTCCATTTCCACACCCGTTTCGGCTTTGGTTCTCACCTCGGCTTGAATTTGGTATCCGGGTAGGGTCGGATCGGGCGTAATTTGAATTTCGACTTTTTGCAGCGGCAGCGGATGGCAGAGCGGAATTAAATTCGCTGTTTGCTTTGCGGCCATAATTCCCGCAATGCGGGCCGTTCCCAGCACATCACCTTTAGGCGCATTGCCGGTTTGGATCGCTTCTAATGTTTCGGGCAGCATCCGCACTCGTCCGATTGCCACCGCAGACCGCACGGTTACAGCTTTGTTAGAAACATCCACCATTTGCGCCTGTCCCTGCGAATCGAGGTGAGAGAATGGCATTGGCTTTGGTGTAGCGGGTTCTGTCATAGCACGATTGCTCCTCGGAAAAAGGATGTTTCCGTCACTGTAGACGAAACTGGAACTATTGGTCCTGAGAACTTAACCTTGACGGCGGAGTTCTCTTTGATGGATTGTTTGGATGCAACTGGTCTTGCCACCAAGATAGCGGGTTGTTCTGAATGTAATGTAGCGTCGGATATTTTGTAAGGCGCGCTGATCTCGGATGATATGTTCATAATAATTTCGTTGCCAGACAGGTGTGCCCGCCGTTTTGCGCAGTTGGTTGATGCGACGGGTTGAAACCGATTTGAAATTTTGCACGATTGCACCAATTGATCCCGGGTGTGTTCCATCCCTTGGTAGGGGCGAAGCATTTGTATTGATCCCTTTTGCCATTGTTGTAAATCTTGATACAAATGCTTTGCCCCTACAATCCATCCCACCCAACCAGATAATCCCATGCACATGATTCGGCATCACCACAAAGGCATCCAGTTCCACCGACCGGAAATGTTGTGGCAATCTCAACCAACAGGATTGGACAACCTGCCCAAACAAACTTAACCGCATCTGCCCATCCTCAATTGACCCAAACAGGCACTCGCGCTGATGGGTGCAGAGGGTGATGAAATACGCCCCTGCTGTAGTGTAATCGTAGCCTTTTAATCGAATCGAACGACGGCGATGTTTGTCGGGATCGTAGTGAGAAGGCATAGATGCAACAACTCATCCTTCCTAACGTTCCCCAGAATTGCTCTCGGTTATCTCAGTCTACCTGAACAAGCAGGTTTAATATTTATAGAGCCGTCACTGTCTGATTCATCACTACGTTCCGAGCAGCATCTAACGTACCGTTCAGATGATTCAAAATTAGCTTGGTGGCTGCTTTTGTATCTTTGCGTTGATAAGCATGCAAAATGGCTCGGTGTTCCTGTTCGGATTCGGCTTTGCGGAGTGGCTGCTCGCTGAAGGAAAGATTGATGTAAATCGCAGCTAAATCCGAGAGCCGATGCAGCATTTGTCGGAGTTGGGTGGTTTGAGTCGCATCGTCCAACAGATTGTGAAACTGGCGATTCAGATCAACCCACTGCTCGTGATCGGAGGTCGCTTCCATTTGATCCAGCAGGGCTGCGGCTTCCTGAATCTGCTGCGGCGTGATTTGAGCAATGCCTCGTTTGACACTGAGGGGAATCAGCGCAGCTCGCATTTCGTATACTTCTTCCAGTTCAGATAAGGTGGGCATCCGGACCACTGCTCCTTTGAAGGCATCGAGTTCGATCAACCCCTGGGTACTCAGTTCTCGCAGAGCTTCTCGGATGGGAGTAACGCTAACGTTCAAGGCTTCTGCCAATTCGGCCTGAACCAAACGAGTTCCACCCGGCAAGTGCCCTAATAGAATGGCCTGCCGCAGATGTTCAGTTACTGTGGCGTGCGTGGTGCGAGGGAACTTGTTTAACGCACCGAGTTGCAATTTGGCCAAGGCTGGTTGCTCCTAAATTCACAGTCACTATTATGCCATTTCTGAAAAATCATAGATCATATATGATATATGTTATATTTTGTAGCCTGTATAACGTTTTCTGCTAAGCGCTGCCGGTATAGTGGCAAAAGATCGAACAGGAATCGGTCACCAGGATTGCTGAGCAATGCTCACGCAATGTGCGACTTAATCATCTAGCGGTTGAAACCGCAACTACACAAACGATGTCTGCCGGCGCAGACTCTGGCCTATTCACTGGTTTTGAACCTGCGCAGGTTCTGTCTGTGTAGCTGCAGTAACAGTCGCCAAGCACCATTTAAGTTGCACAATGCTCAGATTTACATATTCAAGTTTTCGCAGCTCAGATTCCACTCAACCCGATCAAATTGCATCCCGATCAAATTACACGTTGAGTGCTCTCGTTGTTCACCTGTGACGGACTTAATCAGGGAAAGCTTTTGCCCTATGTTTAGTGTTTTAATTCGCGATGTGACTATTTTGCCGTTTACCCGGCAGCCTGATGGCAGCCTCAATCTCTTTCTCCAGATTGCCAAGGTTTTCGTAGAAGGATCTCAGACGCCGATTTGAGTATGATGATTCTAAGTTATGTCTTGTTCAATTCTACGACTCGGTTCTATCTGATTATTCACTTATCTTACACGAAACGTTCATTGAGGGATATCTGATGTCGAATCGATTTGTGCAACGCATATCTCGCCGTACCGTTCTTGGAACAGGTCTGTTTTTAGGTACGAGCTGGGCACTCAAAGCCTGTAATACGGCATCTGTTCCTGGCGGCACCACTCCAGCAGAATCACCAACCGCAGGAGCAGGTGGGCAGATTGTGACGGGATCGTTTCCTGGCACAACTGAAGCCCTATTTCGAGAGTATGCGTCTTTGTTTAACCAATCGGGCAAGGGCCAATTGAGTATTGTGCCGTTGCTAGCGTTTGAGCAGGTGGCGCGCCTTAAGGCAGCACCCGATAATCCACCATTTGATGTGGTGATTCTAGATGACGGGCAAACCGACATTGCCTTCAAAGAAGGACTACTCCAGCCTTTGCCGGCGGACAAGATTACTAACCTTAGCAACGTTGATCCATTATTTATCAACGATAAGGGACTGGCACCGACTTTCTACATGCAGGGCGTGGTCATTGGCTATAACCCAGAACGAATCAAAACACCGCCATCTTCCTGGCAGGCATTGCTAGATCCGAACCTAGACGGGCAAATTGGTCTGGTCAGCATGAATAGCATTTTGGGTACTTCATTTATGGTGGAGTTGGGCAAACTGCAAGGCGGCAGTGAATCTGATATCGAACCTGCGTTTGCAGCCCTGAAGCAAATGCTGCCCAAACTCGGCGGCGTAGCAGCTAATCCGGGTGCGCTCTCAACTCTGTTCCAGCAGGGCGAGGTAGATATTGCGCCAATCTGGCATAACGACGCTCTAGCTCTGAAGGCAAAGGGAGTTCCGATTGAGTGGGCGGTACCAGAGACGGGCATGACCGGAGCACGCTACAGCCTCAATGTCGTCAGCAAGCCAAAATCGGGGCTGGATTCCGCCGCGGCCTTTGTGGATATGGCCCTTAGCAAAGAAGCGCAAACGATGCTGGCCAGTTCACCCTACTATTATGTTCCGTCGGATAAAACGGTATCGCTAGCAGCGGCCATCACCGAGAAGATCGGTGCCAAAAACGCCACTGAGTTTATGAAGCAGGTCAACATTCTCGATTGGCAGACCATCAATCAACAGCGCGCTGCCTGGATCGAACGGTTCAACAAAGAAGTATCGGCCTAAGAAGATACAGTTAGCCACACCTGATGGGACGATTCCCAGGACTGTTGTTATGAAAAACTAACCATGAACCAACCGATGCGCTCGTTTGTGCCGGCTGAGATGCCCGATCCAGCTCCGTATCATTTGCTCACCAGCATTGTGGCTCCTCGCCCAATCGCCTGGGTATCAACCATCAGTGCTGCTGGCGTTCCCAATCTTGCTCCCTACTCGTTCTACAATGCTGTAGCCGGATTTCCTCCGACGATTATGTTCTCGGTTTCCTATCGTCGCAGAGAACCAAAAGAAAAGGATACCTTGCGGAATATTAAAGAGACTGGTGAATTTGTATCCAATGTCGTCGATGAAGCAATGGCAGACGCGATGTTGCAAACAGCAGTTGAGTTTTCCTATGGCATCAGCGAGTTTGAAATGGCGGGTTTGAAATCAGTGGCGTCGGTAGATGTGCGACCGCCTCGGATCGCCGATGCTCCGGTAGCGATGGAATGTCAGGTGACGCAAATCGTGCCGGTGGAAGGGGCCACCAATGTCATGGTGTTGGGCCGTGTCCTGCGGTTCCATGTGCGCGAAGATCTATATCGGCCAGAGTTGGGCTTGGTGAATACCGTTGCTATGAAACCAATCACCCGGCTGGGTGGGTCAACTGAATATACAAAAATTGGCGAGTTGTTTTCTCCTGTGCTTAAGCAGGAAGGTAAGCCTGGTTGAAGTGGATGAGTAGATGAGTAGATGAGTAGATGAGTGGTCGCTGGCTTCTGCGTAGCAGTTGGGTGGTAGCTTGCTGATTGGCTTTCAGGTTAATCATCGTACTACTGTAGCAGTTCATATCCTTGAAAAGGTTTATCTGAAGCACAGGATGCATGGTTAAGTAATCATTACAAATTAGAAAATTGTTTTTTGGAATACATTTTTACTTTCTGTATACAGTACACTGGCTGTTTATCTGAGTAGTCTCCCCATAGTGGCAAAAGTATAGATTTTGGTGCCACCACTGTTTGATTAATGCGATTTGGCAATACAGATTTGGTAATGATTTAGCGGTAGGTTTAGCAAAGCATACGGCAGTTCATTCGAGATCAAGAGGATTAAACGCATGGAGTCAGTTGAGCAAATTCGTCCGGTGATTGCCCCTGCCCCAGTGGCAAAAAGCGATTTGGGAACTAGTCTTGTGCTTGAGCAGATTGTGCATCGTTTCGGAGAAATGGTGGCACTGAAGAATATCAACTTGAATATTCAGCCGGGTGAATTTGTTTCGCTGCTGGGGCCAAGCGGCTGCGGCAAAACCACGCTGCTGCGGATTATTTCCGGTTTTCTCAAGCCCAGTTCCGGCAAGATTTTACTAGACGGGCAAGCGGTAGAATCGCTTTCAGCTAGCCAGCGAGGAGTGGGCATTGTCTTCCAAAACTACGCGCTGTTTCCCCACATGTCGGTTTGGGACAATATCGCCTACGGTCTAAGGGCCAAACGGTTGCCAAACGCCAAGGTCAACAGCAAGGTGGGAGAAATGCTGGAGTTGGTGCAACTGGGGCATTTAGCCAAGCGCTATCCCAGTGAGCTATCGGGTGGGCAACAGCAGCGGGTAGCGATTGCCCGTGCCTTGGCTGTTGAACCAAAGCTGATGCTGCTTGACGAACCCTTCAGTGCCTTAGACAAAAATCTGCGGCTAGACATGCAAATCGAAATCCGGCGATTGCTGAGTGAGCAGGGCGTGACGGCCATTTTGGTGACGCACGATCAGGAAGAAGCGATGAGCATGTCGGATCGCATTGCGGTAATGTCCCAAGGCGAAATTCACCAGTTTGATACTCCCAGCCAGATCTACGACCAGCCCGCGACGCTGTTTGTCAGCACCTTTGTGGGAACCTGCAATCTGTTGCCTGCCAAGCTGATGGGACGCGACATGTCTGACTACCTTGTACAAGTGCCTGGTGGTGGCCGATTTCGGGTAGCCAGCCCGACCCCGATCCAACCGGATGACAATATGCTGCTAGCCGTCCGTCCGGAAAACCTGCGCATCCAGACGCAGCCAAGTTCCCATAGCCTGCCTAGCACGGTGGAAATGTGTTTACCGCTAGGAGCGGTGACGGCCTATGAGGTACAAATCTCGCCGGATACGAAAGTGAAGGTGACGCAGCTCCGCAGCCCAGGCACTCGTCTCCTCGAAAAAGGGCAGCAGATCTATTTAGAACTTGCTTCTCCTCACGCCTGTTCGCTGTTTCCGGCAGCAAGCTAACCTCAGTTAAGACGGGCTGCTGTTCCTCTCCTAGTCTCCCCTTCAGAAGGGAGAAACCGAACTGACCTGGCTTGAGGTCCCCCTTCCTAAGGGGGATTTAGGGGGATCTGAAAGGAGAAACCGAACTGACCTGGCTTGAAGTCCCCCTTATGAAGGGGGATTTAGGGGGATCTAGTTCCAGAAAAAAGCTTTCCCCAATTCTGTCGAACCTTCTGCTAGTTATCCCTCTTTTGTAACGCTATTCATTCGCAACTGTAATCTGCTTTATCTCGATTGCATATACCGTCTCAGGAGTGGTTTAGGATCATGGATTATCGTTTGAAACGCCGGACTTTTTTAGGCGCAAGCTTTGGTGCAGGGCTGACAATCGCGGGATTGAACTCTTGCGCTAATCAATCGACTGAAGGCGGCTCAGCCCAATCTGGAGCGGACGGCAAGCTGGTCGCAGCAACCTACCAAGGCACCTGGGAAGATGCCCATCGCAAAATCTTGGTGCCTGCTTTCAAGAAAGCAACGGGGTCGGATGTAACCCTAGTACCCATGTTTGCCGTTGACCAAGTCGCCCGGTTGCAGGCCGCAGGTGCCACGAATCCACCCTTTGATGTGGCAATCCTCGATCCGGGACCCTTAATCACGGCACCCAAGGATGAGATTTTACAACCCTTCCCAACCCAAGCAAGTAAGCACTACAACGATGTGCTGCCGCGCTACCAGAAGTCCGGCGGCGGGGATTGGGGACCGATTATTGGCCTCCAGTTTGTTGGCATCGCCTACAATCCCAAAAAATTACCACCCCTCCTACCTCTTGGGCCGACCTCTGGAAGCCAGAATACAAAGGGCGCGTCGGTATTACCAACATGAGCAGCACGCTAGGCACCGGCTGGATGGTGGAAATTGCCAAAATGCATGGTGGCAGTGAGACGGATCTGGAGCCAGCCTTCAAAGCTGTGAAAGAACTGTTGCCCAACGTAGCAGCAATTGCACCCAACCTCGGTGCGCTTGGCACGCTATTTCAGCAGGGCGAGATCGATATTGCACCCCATAACCTCAGCAGCATTGCGCTGCTGCAAAGCAAAGGCGTGGATGTGGATTGGGTGATTCCCAAGGAAGGCAGCTATGCGTTCGGTGCTTCGATGCATGTGGTGAAGAATCCGGTTTCCAGCGCTGAGCTAGCAACGGCCTATATCGATGCAGCCCTTAGTACGGAGGTGCAAACGGCAATGGCATCTGAACCCTACTTCATTGCACCCGTGAATAAAAATGCACCATTAACGGGAATTCTGGCCGAAAAAATTGCGAAAACCTTTGACGACTACGAGAAATATATCTATCAGGATTGGGAAACAATCAGTAAGCAGCGTTCGGAGTGGATTGAGCGATTCAATAAAGAGGTAACGGTTTAGTACTTGTGTAATTATTATCGACTGAGTAGGCAACTTCTATGTCTGATCGTGAAAACATCCGCTTCACCCGTCGATCGCTGCTGGGAGCAAGTTTGTTTGCTGGCACCAGTTTCGCCCTCAAAGCCTGCGGTGTTACCACTAGCTCAACCGCTACCAGCGATGCTGCAAGTCCGGCAGGGGGCGGGAGTTTGATTGCGACCTGCTTCGCCGGCAGTTGGGAGCAGTTTTACCGGCAGGTGTTAGTGCCTGCCTTTGTGAAAGACACGGGAGGCGAAGCTCGGATTACCCCAATGGTATCTTTAGAGCAAGTTGCCCAACTCACAGCATCGCCGCAAAACCCGCCATTTGATCTGGCCTTACTGGATGAAGGACCCTTCAACGCAGCTGCGAAGGATGAGCTATTTGAGAAGTTGCCGGTTGATTTAGTCAGCAACTACGCTGATGTATTACCCGAACTGAAAAATCCAGAAGGATGGGGGCCAACCACCGGCGTCCAGGTGATGGGCATTGCCTACAATCCCAAGCTTGTATCGACGCCGCCTAGTTCCTGGAAAGACCTTTGGGGCTCTCAGTATAGAGGCCGGGTGTCGATGCAGGGCATGAAAACGACCCAGGGCACCTCCTTCATGGTGCAAATTGCCAAGCTGAATGGCGGCAGTGAGACCGATATCGAATCTGCGTTTCAGGCGCTTCAGGAACTCAAGCCAAATTTTGCAGGCATTGCCTCAAATGCCGGAGCATTGGCGACGCTATTCCAGCAGGAAGAAGTGGTGATTGCTCCTCACGACTTGAACAATGTGGTTGCTCTGAAGCAGAAGGGAGCGGATATTGACTGGGTGATGCCAAAAGAAGGCGGAATTGCCCTCCGCCCAGCGCAGCAGATTGTGAAAAATACTAAGGTTGATCCAAAGTTGGCGGCGGCCTTCATCAATGCCGCTCTCAGTACAGAGGTGCAGCAGGCAATGGCATCTGAACCTTATTACTTTGTACCATCCAACGGCAATGTGCCCCTCTCTGGCCTACTGGAAGAAAAGCTAGGCAGCAACAGCGCAGCTAAAGTTCTGGAAAAGCTGGTGCTATTGAACTGGAATGAAATTAACAAAAATCGGACAGAATGGATCGAACGATTCGATCGAGAAGTTCAGGTGTAATTTAACTGGTACTTGATTGAAAACTCTACAAGCTATTACAGAACACACTATGTCCAATTCTTTCTTTGCCAAAATGAGCCGCCGCTCCCTGCTGGGTGCAGCCGCATTTACAGGGGCAGGCATCTTACTCAAAAGCTGTACCAACTCAGCCAGTACCGGCAGTAATGCAGCTAGTAATGCAACCAGTAATACAGCCAGTCAAACAGGCGGCAAGCTAATCGCCACGACTTTGCCCGGCTCCTGGGAGCAGTTTAACCGCACGGTAGTTGTCTCCAAGTTCAATGCTGATACAGGTGCAGAAACCTCGCTGGTGCCGCTGGTATCAGCCGATCAGATTGCCAAGTTAAAAGCCTCTCCCAGCAGTCCTCCCTTTGATGTAGTGTCGCTGGACTATGGTGTATTTGATGGTGCACCCAAGGAGGAGCTATTTCAAAAGCTGCCGCTTGACAAGCTCAAGAATTACGCCGATTTGGCAGAGCGCTTCCAGAGCCAGGACACCTGGGGGCCGCTGATCGGGATTCAAGCGGTGGGCATTGCCTACAACCCCAAGGTGATTACCACGCCTCCCACCTCGTGGGCCGATTTGTGGGATGACAAATACAAGGGGCGAGTGGCGCTGATGGCCATGAAGAATAACCACACGATCGGCTTTATGCAAAAAGTTGCCAAAATGCATGGCGGCAGCACCGAAAATCTGGACCCGGCCTTTGCGGAACTAGAGAAGCTGGCCCCGAATCTGGCCGGAGTGGTTGCCAATGCGGGAGCATTAATTACCTTGTTTCAGCAGGGAGAAGTAGACATTGCACCGCATGATTTGAACAGCGTCAAACTACTCCAGTCGAAAGGTGTGGATATTGATTGGGTAATGCCCAAGGAAGGTGGTTTTGCCCTGACGCCCACCATGAGCATTGTCAAAAACCCTACTGCCAGTCTGGATCTAGCTGCTACCTACATCGACACGGCAATTAGCACTGACGTTCAAACCCAAATGACCGAGACGAGCTACGTTTTGCCGACCAACAAGAATGTGCCCATCCCGGCTGCAATTGCTCAAAAGCTTGGCAACAATCTGGATGAGATCTTGACCAAACTAGAATTTCTCGATTGGGCCACAATCAACAAGAACCGAACTGAGTGGGTTGCCGAGTTTGACAAGATCGTACAGGTGTAGAGATCATCAACCAAAACCGTGCTGCTTGGATTGAACGCTTTAATTATTAAGTGCTTTAGGGGAGGTCAAAATTTAGCATGAACATTGCCAAGTTATTCACACCACGGGAAGGGCAGTTGGCTCTGCCGCTGGCCATCTTCTTACATTTGTTTTATGTGATACCGCTGGCCGTTTTGCTGGCCTCTAGCTTTCAACAGGCGGCAGGGGTACCTGGCTTTAGTTTGGGACAGTATGGCGAATTCTTTCGCGATCCGGTCAACCTGAAGGTTTTGCGCGATACGATCTTTCTCGGCGTTCAGGTGACGCTGGCCTGTTTGATTTTGGGATATCCAGTCGCCTATGTGTTTGCGAATGCACCGGGAAAATGGAAAGGAATTTTGACGTTTTTGATTCTGCTACCGCTGTTGACTAGTGCAGTGGTACGGACCTTTGGCTGGGTGGTAATTTTAGGCAAGCAGGGATTGGTGAATACCTTCTTGCAGAACCTGGGATTGATTGGAGAACCGATCAAATTACTGTTTACCCATCATGGGGTGGCGATCGCCATGACCCAAATCCAATTGCCGCTGATGATTCTGCCAATCGTTGCCTCCCTTTCCCAGGTTGATCCACGCTTGGCGGCGGCCTCTGCCAGTTTGGGCGGCGGAGCTTGGCGCACTTTTTGGAAAATTGTCTTCCCTTTGACGTTGCCTGGTGTCATCTCTGGCTGTCTACTCGTGTTTGCTATCACCGTTAGTTCCTTCGTAACTCCGTCAATCATTGGCGGTGGTCAAGTGATGTATATGCCAACGTTAATTTATCAACAGGCGGTCGTATTGCTGAACGGGCCGTTTGCGGCGGCTGTTTCGGCGATTTTGTTGGCGGTTGTATTGGCGGTTGTGATTGGCCTCAGCACGCTGGGTCAAAAGAGCCGTGCTTATATTCGTTAGGAGTTCACTATGTCATCTGCTGCGTCAATGAATACATCAACTCATGCACCAGCACGATCAGCGTCTAGTTCTGCCACTCAGCTCGATCAACTTTCCTTTAATTGGGTGATTGGCGGTATTGCAACCTTTAGTCTGCTGATGCTCACCCTGCCCACCCTGATCGTCTTGATCGCCTCATTCAGTTCTGCCCAAACCCTACGATTTCCACCTCCTGGCTTTTCGCTGCAATGGTATCTGGCCCTATTCAACTATCCCGAACTGTGGTCAGCAGCCGTGACTAGCTTTCAGGTCGCGTTTTGGGCCACGCTTCTCTGTGTGGTGCTAGGCGTCTGTGCGTCTCTGGCAATGGCCGGAAGCCGTGCCCGCTGGGTGGCGGCAATGGATGCGCTGGTGATGTCGCCGTTAGCCTTACCCGGAATTGCAGTTGGTTTAGGCATGCTGACGTTTTTTAGCATGATCGGCTGGCGGCTGTCTGTGGTCACGCTGGTGATCAGTCACGTTGTTATCTGTATTCCCTACGTAGTTCGGACAACGTTGGCTAGTTTGACCCAGTTGGGCAATTCATTACGAGAAGCATCAACAGTTCTAGGGGCTGGTCCGATCTACACTTTCTTTCATGTGACGTTGCCATTAATCAAACAAGGCGTAATTACAGGTGCCTTTATGGCATTCCTGAGTTCGTTTGATAATATTACCGTTTCGTTGTTCTTGTCTGATTCCCGCACCGAGGTATTGCCAATTCGGATGTGGTCGATGATCGAGAACGATCTAGATGTCCGTGCGGCTGCGATTTCGGGCTTGCTAATCTTATCCACGGCATTGCTGATGATATTCATGGAACGAGTATCTGGCTTGTCGAAATTCTTGGTTAAATCTTGATATGAGTGGTGGCATTTCAGTGCATGTGGTGGATGTGACGCGGGGATTACCGGCTGAAAGCATGCAGGTGGAAATCTTTCAGCTAGGAGTGCCGGAACCGATCGCCGCAGGCTGCTTGTCTGGCAAAGGTACCTTAGACCATCCAATTGTCCAAAAACAAGTTAAGCCTGGTGTTTACGAAGTGGTTTTTTACGTGGGCGACTTCTACCGTCAACTCGGCTATCCGTTGCCCGATTTTCCGTTTGTGGACGTGATGCCGTTTCGGTTTGGGATTAGTGATGTGCAGCAGCATTACCATTTGCCGCTCAAGGTTTCCCCCTGGGGGTTTTCCCTATTCCGGGGAGGATAAATGGTGATAACCGCTGAAGCTGCGCTAGTGTCCTTACAGCAGGGCCAGATTTCTGCTGTAGAACTGCTGCAACTTTATCTGGAGCGCATTAAGCAGCGAGAGCCGCTCGTTGGCGCATGGGAAACTCTCGGCCTCGATTCTGCCCTTCAGCAAGCCCAGCGATGTGATGCCGCTCAAGCCGCAGGCCAACCCTTGGCACCCCTGCACGGCATTCCAATCGGGATTAAAGACACCGTCCACTCATCCGCTGTCCAACCATGCCAATTACCGTTTGCACTGAGTTGAAACGTGACCATGATTAAACATGACTAAACGAGTACTGCTGGGGATGCTCACCCCCTCCTCTAATACCATGCTAGAGCCAGTTACGAGTGCAATGGTGGCTGAGTTGCCCAATGTTTCAGCGCATTTTGGCCGCTTTCGCGTCACGGAAATTTCGCTGCGGGAACAGGCACTCGCCCAGTTTGACAATGCGCCCCTACTAGAAGCGGCTCAACTGCTGGCCGATGCCCATGTAGACGTGATTGCCTGGAATGGCACCTCCGCTGGCTGGTTGGGCTTTGAGGCCGATATACAGCTTTGCCAAGAGATTACAGCTGCCACCGGCATTCAGGCAACAACCTCGGTGTTGGCAATTGCGGAGATTTTGCACGATCGTCACATCACGCAGTTTGGCCTGGTGACGCCCTATCTGATCGAGGTGCAGGAGCAGATTATCGCCAACTTTGCCAACGAGGGCTTTGACTGCATGGCTGAACAACACCTGGATCTATCGGTCAATTTTGCCTTCTCTGAGGTGACGGCTGATCAAATCACCGCCATGATTCACAAGGTTGCGGCAGCACACCCCCAAGCGATCGTCACTTTCTGCACTAATCTGCGAGCCGCGCCGTTGGTGAACGAGCTAGAGCAAGCGTTAGATATCCCGATTTACGACACGATTTCGGCAGTGGTTTGGAAATCACTGCAGATGGCAGGCGTTGATCCAATTGGCGTGAAAGGCTGGGGGCGATTATTCACTGATGTCTATTAATAGATTAATGTACATACAGTGTTTTTCACTCATGTAGGGGGTGAGGGGTGGGGGGTAGGGGGTGAGGGGTGGGGCAGTCCCCCTACACCCCGTTTTTCGTACTTCACTAACCTGAAAAAGGCTGTATACTTCAAAGAATTAAACGACACTTTAAAGAATTAATTTCCATTTTTAATCATGCCTTGCTTCAAGGTGGAGAACAACGAATTAACTACCAAATTAACTATCAAGTTAACTACCAAGTTAACAAATCGTCGCAAGCGATATATTCAGATATATGCACCCCTTGCCACCTATTGATTGACTTTTTATCTTGGTATCGTATTAATCGCGTTAATCACTCACTGATAGCCATTTTGGCTGCAATTAGAGTACTTTTTTAGATAAGAAGCTTGTGCAGAACAATAAGTGATTTTTCACAATGATTTTTATGCTGCTGAACAGGGTATTGTCCATTTAATCTACCGATCAGCATATCTCTAATAGGCAATTCGACTCAGTAAAACCAAGCTCAAGGTAGATCTCACTCGGATTCTCAGAGCTTAAACTAGCAAGTAAAGTGTTTACTAACTATCGAAGTCCTATGAAGAAGTTACCTATTCCTTACCAAACTGGCGCTAAGCTTCCTCAAAGTGCTACAGCTGATGCCAAACCAAGAAACTCGGTTCTGACTGAGCTGAAAACAACTGATAAGAAGTAAGGCACTGGCAGTTGAAGTTGTGCCACAAGCAATTAGAGCTGAACAACTCAATCAAGGAAACGAGTTAGCGGTCAACCCTGATCGCTACTTTTTTATGTTTTATTTAGCTTGAGTGCTAGAAACCAAGAAATTCAAGATTTGCTTCAGTGGCGCAATCAGACGGGGAATTATCATAAACTCAATTTGGTGACAAGGAGTGACACACCGTTTATGCCCTACTTGTTTCAGCTTATTGATCGCTGCATCCGCCAGTTTTATCGGATTCCCCGGTTAGGTCGGTTTGGCTTGAGTCTGTTGTTGGGCCTGGGATTTGTGCTGTTTTGCGGGATCCACGCCGTAGCATCCGATACAGTTGTGCTGCAGTACTACGACCAACGATTATCGATTCCCCGCTCTGAGCTGCAAGCCTTTGCTGATACGGCTGAACTCTCGCCTGACCTAGAGTCTTTTTTGCAGCAAACCGAATCTGATCCGGCTCTGGTACGAACTTGGTTGACAACTCCCATTGCTCCACGTTTGGGTTCGGTGTTGCCTCAAGAATTTGCGCTGCTGCAAATCAACAAAGTCGTTGGTGAACCTTTGGGGCGTGAAGCGCTGGCCCCCCTGAGACAAGCATTGAGGCAGGCGATTGCGGATGACGAAGCCTTCTCAGTGATGGAAGTAATCGAGGAGTATCCGCAAAGCAATGTGCGGTTAGTACTCAGCAATTTGGAACGGGTGTACACGGATGTTTCTCTCTATGTAACGCGATTGCAGCCTGTGCTGAACGTAGCTCAGGAACTGCTGCCTGAATTGGTTTGTGAATGTAATTTAACCCCAGCAACTCAAGCTTCTAGCCCAGGTTCCTATCCTGCCGCTGAATCCTTGGCCTATCAAAAGGCCCACACAGCATTGGAAACTCTCTTCACTACAGAGTTGATCAGTAACGACACCACACCCGCCAACTCAGCTACCTTATCCAAGGAAGCCGTCCTCATAGCTGATGCCCGCTCCACCAATGCAGACAAACGCATCGTTCTCGCCTTTGGCCCGTTTCGTCCCTCAATTACGCTCGGTGAGTTAGCTCAATTTGCCGCGACTGGTGAGCTGTCTCGCGGCTGGCGGTTTTACTTCAATGTTGCCAATGTCGATCAAGACAGCGTTCGCAGAGCGTTGTCCCAAACTATTAACCTCAATGCTGGCTTTCTCGATCGCAGCCTTAATACAGTGCTAGGCGAATTTGTCCTCTATGAAGTTGGGCAACTGGTGCAGACGCCTTCTGGAACAGCCAATATTCAAGCTCTGCGAGCGGCGCTGGTTCTTTCGACCCTAGAGGATAACCAACTGTCGCTGCTGGAGTTTCTGGAAAACTATCCGCTCCAGCAAATTCAGCTCAACGGCCTGCGGTTAGCCCGACTTGGGATAGCGGCAAACCAATTGCAAGCACGAGGCGGGTTCGATGCCGTCGTGACGGATTTAGAAGGATGGCTATTGCAAATTCAAGCCACCGCAGCCAAGCGGGTTTGTGACTGTGAAGCAATTGCAGAGGCTGCTAATCCGCTGGTGACTGCTCCCCTACCCGCGATTCCGCCCGAAACCGTGGCCCAGTTTTTACCCGCCGATTGGCAGCCTGTTGCTCCCCACCGGGAAGACCGAGGCATCATCAAAGTCGTGTGGCTGCGAGGCACGCCCTACGAAATGGGCTATCAGCATGGTCAGTTGCTGCATGACGAAATTGGCTCCTTAGGTGAGCGGGTGTTTACGGTAGCGCGGTTGGCTGGCAAAGGGTTGGCGCTAGGACGCTTAGCCGAGAATCGCACCTATCCCAGCCTGATCGAAGAATGCCGTGGCCTCACCGATGCTACGCAGGATTTGGGCATCACGATGGATGTGTGTATGGTGATGGCCTATGCCGATGTGTTCCAGGAAATCTTGGGCTACACCTTACCCAACGAGCTGTTTTGGGAAGGCTGCAATCAGTTTGTTGCCACCGATGCGGCTACGGTTGATGGACGACTGTATCACGGTAGCAGTGTAGATAACGACCAACGCCCGGTTCCCTATGTAATCAACAACCCGGTGATCTTTGTGCGGCAGCCCAACAACGGCTTGCCCCATGTGTTTGTCACTTATCCGGGTGCCATCTGGCCCAACTCTGGCATGAATGTGGCTGGTATCACGCTTGGCTTGGATACGGCCCATCCCGACAGTCCAGACGAGTTATCGCTAGTGGGCCGCAGCAATGTGCAAATTATGGCTAAGATTCTGGAAACGGCCACGAGTTTTGAGCAAGCCCGCCGTGTGATGGAAACCCAGCCCCGCGTCCGCGCCAATCTGATCATGATTACGGACGGCAAATCGAGACAGGCCGGTGTGTTTGAGTTTACCGGCAAGAGTCTAGGAGTGCGGCCTCTACAAGAAAATGGTGTCCTCTATGTCACCAACCACTTTGTACTGCCCGAAATGTACGAGAAGCAGCCGCTGCCGGTTGACCCCTCTAGTCAGTCGCGCTTCGACCGCTTTCAGCAGCTATTGGAACCGGGCCTACCCACCTCCTATTACGGCCAGATCGACCCCCAGGTGATGGCGAGGATTCTGCGTGACCGCGTCAATCCCTATACCCAGCAGGCCAGTCCGCTCGATCAGTTCGACGATGATGCCAGCCCCGGCGGTAACGGTGCCCTGCGACAGGCCATGTATGATCCAGAACGGCTGAAGCTTTGGATTGCCGCTGGTCAGCCTCCGGTACCAGAGAACCCCTTTGTCTGTTTCTCAATGGGCGAACTGCTGAATTTCCCTAATCCGGCTCGTTGCGAAGCTCCGGCGCTGTGATGGGCGCTGTGATGATCACTAGCTGAGCCACCCTTCAGCTCGGTTGAGCAGATCGCATGGCTTGAATCGCGTTGAGAAGCAGCGCCATCGCCAGTACGATCATGCCCGCCGTTTCGATCGCGGAAGGTCGTTCGCCAAGCTGGAGCCAAGCGGCCAACACCCCCACCGTCGGGTTCAGCAAAACTCCTAACCCCGCAGTTCCGGCTGACAACCGATCGAGCACAAGCATCCAGAGTAGAGCTGCTACTGCCGTTCCGGGAATCACGTTATAGACCAGGGCAATTAGGAACGGCGTTGACCAGTCAATTGGTTCCGCAGGTGTTAGTAGCACCACGGCAACCAACGGCACAGCAGCAAAGATGGTTTGCCAGGTGGTTAGGGAAAACAAATCCACCTCGGTCCGCTGCCGCAATCGCTTGGTTACAACCGCTCCACCCGCCCAACTCATACCAGCCAAAACTGCCAGCAGTTTGCTGCCAACCGTGCCGCCCATCTGCTGTGGTTCCAGAATCAGCACCAGTCCAGCCAGCCCCAGCCCAATCACCCACCACTGCAATCCCCGCACCCGTTCCCCCAGCCCGAACCAGGCGAACAAAATCGTCCAGAAGGGCATTGTGTAGACCAGTACCGACGTTTTTCCCGCTCCGCCGCTCACTAGCGCCCAGCTTGCCAAGCCATACACCCCCGCCGTTTGCAGCAAGCCAATCAAACAGGTTTCCGGAATTGCTTTGGGCATCAGGGGTTTGCGTAGCCACACCATTGCCAATAGCAGCGTCAGGCCACCCAGAGCCACTCGCCAAGCTGAAAACTGAAACGGCGAGGCATACTGAACCGCAATTTTCATCTGCACCCAGTTATACCCCCAAACGGCAGCCAGCAGCAGCAAAGCCCAAATGGCGGAGCGGGAGTTGGGTGGGTGTTTTGTGAGCATTGTGGGGGTAGGGGGTAGGGGGTAGGGGGTAGGGGGAGGGGTGACAGAACGGTTCTGGTACTCTACTCTGTGGACGCAAGCCTGTAAAACTTAAAACTACGCGCTATGCCTAAAATGGCGGGCTACCACCAAACGCCCAGGTTGCGCCAACAAAACTTAAAACTCAGAACTTAAAACTCAGAACTTAAAACTCAGAACTCTTTTATTAAGTCGGGGTGCGGGCGGATAGCAGGGCATCGAGGCGGTCGGCGTAGCCGGTTAACTCTACGTAGCCTTTGCCGTGTCGCATTTCGTTTGCTTGTTGGCCCTCAAATTCTACGGCTCCTTCCCAGTAGGTCGCGGTTGCCACGTTCAGCTCCTGGTTTGGCATCAAAGGTTGTCCTTGCAGGGTCAAAGCCAACTTGGGAATTTCGATGGTCCATTTGGCTGGATAGACTGCTCTAGTCTTAGGGCTTTTCCAGGTGTCCAAAATCTTGAGTTGCCAATCTTGCCAGCTTAATGGCGTCGTTTCTCCAGAAGGGGCAATGAACGTACCTGCCGAGGTGGTTTCTAGCGTTCCGTCTTCGTGGCGCAGCAAATACAGCATCAGGGCCGAGCCGTTGTCAAACTGCATCGAGAACCAATCCCAGCCGACGGTGCCCGCACTCAGGGAGCTGGTAGAATATTCGTGGTCTTTCCAGGTGAGGCCAGAAACTATATATGGGTGTCCCTGCACCGTAATCGTTCCCGTTGTCGGCTGCTGCACCAGCGAGTAGTAGTAAGAGGCATTGCCCGGTTCCAGTCCCTTGATGCTTAAACCATGGTTGCCTTGCAGAACTGGCGGGCGCGTTTGTTCCACGATTAGATCTAGCGCCACCTCTGCTGTTTGGGCCTGTAGGCGCACCTGACCCGGAGCTACCTCGGTGGCAGACCAATCCTCTAGCCAGACGTGATAGGGTTCGGGCTCTGCCCCTGCTAACCCAACCGTACCGCGACTAAACCGCTCATAGGGATAGAATTTCTTCTGGGCAATGTCGCTGATCGTGAAATGGGCGGAATAAACTTGATTGCTGCGCCAGTGAGAGACCTGATTTGCCACGGGCTGGGCCGTTTCTGGAGCGAGCGCCTGCCGAAAAAAGGTGAGCTGAAACCCAAACTCTCGGCCTTCGTCGGTTGCCACGTTACCTGTGTAGTACCACCACTCGGTCTGGTAGTCTTCATGGGCACCAAAGTCTTGCGGGAACTGCCATGGTTTCGGAGCCATTGCTTTCTCGAATTGCGCCGTGTCCGCTGGGGGTGCCTCCAGCCAGTTCAGTTGAGTTCCAGCCGCGTTTGCCATCGGTACCCATAGCCAGCTTAAGCTGACCAATCCGACCAGCAAAATCACCAGCTTCATCGAAAATTGGACTACATACCTGCACAATTTCATTAGCAGCAACCGCAAAACGTCTTGTCTATCTTTTCTAGTTTGCACAATAACTTTTTGCACTGCACTATAGAATTTACTTCGCAGGCCGTCAATCTGAGCTGTGGGGCAAACTCTAACCTGGGTCAGACGTAGTTTTGGTGCGGTCGCTTTACCTTAAAAGCAATCATACTAACAACCCACACCGCTACGAAACCGCTATGAAAAAGCTATCTGCCCTAGTCACTATCGGCCTGCGTTATTTGCTGATGATTAGCGTCATGCTGCTGCTGGTTTTTCCGCCGCTGTTGAATTCCGCTGCTGCTGCGGACAACCACAATCCTCTGGATCAGCGCCACCCTTCCGAGGAGCACCCGATCAAAGACAGTACTTCGTCCGATCTATCCGATATTCCCAACCTAGACCAGATGGATTACGAAGTGTTCGAGGAGCATATTGGCGATATTCCCAATGACCGGAAGCCGCTCTTCAATACCGACAATCCCAAACTGCAAATCAAAGACAAAACCCCCGGTAGCGACAAAACTATCACCACCGAGGATTTGCAGAAACCATAGCTTGAATCATAGCTTGAACATAACTTATGAGACTTTTGTTCTCTCTCACCCATTGCCGAAAGGCTTTCATAGTGGCGTTCCGGCCTGCTGTTCTGCTCTGTTCTAAATATCGAAGAATTGCTTCCTTTAACGGCATTGCTGGAGCCGTTGGGCTGTTTTCAACTTCTACATACTTCCCATGTTGCAGCAGATTGATCTGTAACTTTCCTCGGTCGAATCGCCACAGCTCAGGTACTCCGAATGCTTGATAGATACTTGGATAAGTGCGAGAGGTAATGTTAATTTCCAGAGCTAAATCAGGCGGTAGATCAACCGTCAAATCCAGTCGTTTTTTGCCGCGAATCACTGATTCTAACAACACCCGCTGCCCTGGCGGAATGCTCAATCGGCTCAGTTCCAGCAACATCGTGCAATCCTCCCATCAAGCGGCTTGCCCTAGACTTCACTCCCCCTAATCCTGCGTATCTTTACCCTACCACTCTAGATGCTGCCCCATAAAACCACAGCATCTTGCCGTACCCGATCTACTCCCCTCTCATTCAACTACGCTACTTCCGTCTCGACCCTCACCTCTTCTATCCTGGACTCTGCCAACTGCAATCGGTACACATGCTGATACTCAATCCGCTGATGCTCCAGCCAAGCTAAGGTCGGTGGAAAGTTGAGAATGACGCGATGAGCTTTATTTAATCCTTCCTGAAGTTCTTGCCGGGTTTGGGGACGATCTAGCCAATGGACATTAGGCCGCAGATGGTGCTCTTGATGGTAGCCTTCATTGCAGAACAGCGAATTGTATAGCTTGCCGTAGTAGCTCGTAGAATTCGCATATTTGTCCTCTGGCATACCACCAAAATGTTCGTAATAGTTCTCCAAATGTTCTAAAACCCAGCCCAGATAGAAGCACGGTAGGTACAGAAACAGAAAATACTGCCAGGACAACGCCAGATATACCACTAAGCCAAGAACACAGGTGATTAACTCAAAACTCAGCTGTTTTGCCCCCCCACGCTTGACAATTTCCTGAAACGATTCCACCAGGTCCGTGCGAAACAATCCCAAGAAGCAATAGGACACCATATCCTCGTGCTGGCCATTCTGACCATAGGCGAATGTAGAAGTGGGGTCTTTGGTTAAGCCATTTTGATCCGGGCGATCGTTTCCGTAGCGATGATGTTTCAGATGTTCTAGATGGTAGTGACTTTGGGGTAGACCAATGTTCAGTGAATTCAGGGCTGCATAGATTCGGTTGAGGAAATTTGATTGAAACCAGGGAGTGTGAACAAAATTATGGCTGGCAACCAAGCCGTTATACCAAAACAAAAACACACACAGGGGCACAAATACCAAATTTTGTGCTAACGTTCGACTCTCCCAGGTTGCAGCCAACCAAAAACTCAAGCCAAGCTGGAAAAGCGTAATCGAGCACGGTATACTATCTCGCCAAGAATATCTCCAGATCATTGAGTCTAGCCCTAATACTAAATGTAGCGGTTTGGTGGAAAAATTTACGAAATTAGGCGCTAGTTATAGCGAAATAATTGATCAAATGTTCGTTGCTTAAACAATTCTTTATAATTGGCAGGGGTGGGGGGTGAGGAGTGAGGGGTGAGGGGTGAGGGGTGAGGAGTGAGGGGTGAGGGGTGAGGGGTGAGGGGTGAGGGGTGAGGAGTCAGAGCTTTCCTTGCTTCTGTGGGGATATGAAGGATAAGTTAGGCTAGTTGATGTTTTGCCAGATGGGGTATCTGACTGCAACAACCGCCCCTACTCCTGGCTTCTGGTTTCTGCCTCTTCAACCAATCTGAACAATTGCGAACCGCTACAGTTAACCAACTATCAACTAGCTACAGTTAACAGTTAACAAAGTCCAAACCATCGATCCCTTGACCACTGGTCCCCGACGCTTCAGGATAAGCATTAGGTTCACAATTCTTAACCCATTGCCTCTCACCTTGCCATGACCGTTTTTTCTTCGGTGTCCATCTCGAACCGTCCTCTCTGGCGATTGGCTTGGCAGCGGATTCGTCAGCGTCCCTTGCCCTATTTGCTCTGCGTGCTGGGCATTGCCCTCGGTGTCGCCATGATGGTCTCCATCGACCTCGCCAATGGTTCTGCTCAGCGTGCCTTTGCCCTTTCGACCGATGCCGTTACCGGACGCACCACCCACCGGATTGTGGCCGTTTCGCCTACCGGAGTCGATGAAGCGGTCTACAGCCAGTTGAGGCGCAACTTTAACGCGGTGCCGGCTTCGCCTGTGGTGGAGGGCTTTGTTTTGGCCGAGGAGTTGGGTGCCCAGCCCTATCGGCTCGTGGGCTTAGACTTATTTGCCGAGTCCCCGTTTCGCAGCTACTTTGGTGATGTCGAAAGTCGCGGTACCGGCTTTGTTCAATTCCTCACCGATTCAGACGCAATTGTGCTCTCCCAGCCTGTTGCCGAGCAATATCAGCTCAAACTAGGCGACTCGCTCCATCTCGACATTGCTGGACAGCATCGCACCGTGCGCTTGGTGGGCACTCTGGACACTACCGACCGCAGCAATCGTCGTGCCCTGAGTAATCTGATCTTTGCCGACATCGCCACCGCCCAAGAGCTACTGGGATCGATTGGCAAACTCAGTCAAGTGGATCTGATTGTCAGCGATCCAAACGAATTAGCCGCCATTGCCGCCAGTTTACCTTCGGGACTCAAGCTGGAAACCGCAGAGGCACAAAAAAATGCCGTGCAGCAAATGACGGCAGCCTTTGAGCTAAACCTGACGGCTCTGAGCTTGCTGGCGCTTGTCGTTGGTATGTTTTTAATCTACAACACCGTCACCTTCAGCGTGGTGCAGCGGCGGCCTCTGTTTGGTGTTCTGCGCTGCGTTGGTGTGACGCAGGGCCAGCTTTTCACCTTGATTTTGACCGAAGCTGGTATTTTCAGCATTATTGGCTCAGGGCTGGGTGTCGGTTTGGGAATTGTCTTGGGCCGCAGTATTGTGGGCCTGATTACCCAAACGATTAACGACTTCTATTTCGTCGTCACGGTTCAGCAAGTCACCCTGTCTAACACCACGATCGTTAAAGGCCTCGTGATCGGCATTGCCTCTGCCCTATTTGCATCTGCTTTACCGGCACTGGAGGCAATGAATACCACGCCAACGTTGACCTTACAGCGCTCTACATTGGAAAGCCGCGTTCTTCAGCTTTTACCCAAACTCGTTCTCGCCTGGATTGGCCTCACTGCTGCCGGTATCTTACTCTTGCGCTGGCAGCAGGCTGGACTCGTAGCCGCCTTTGCTGGACTGTTTGCCGTTTTGCTGGGAGCGGCCCTCCTGACGCCGCCGTTGATTGCTCTGGCGATGCGCGGGTTTACCTGGATTGGCCAACCTTTGGGACTTTTGGGCCGTCTTGCACCCCGCGACATTCTCCGCTCCTTGAGCCGTACTTCGGTGGCGGTAGCTGCTCTGATGGTGGCCGTTTCGGTAATTGTGGGTGTTTCGATTATGGTCGGTTCATTTCGCGGTACGGTGATTAGCTGGCTGGACCAAACCCTCCAGGCCGATATCTATGTCTCGCCGCCCACCACCACAGCAAATCGGGTGATTGGCAAACTCGATCCCACCGTTGTAGAGGTTTTACGAACCTGGCCCGGACTGGATCGCGTCGTTTCCTACAATGATGCCGATGTCACCGTCGTTGATTTCAACAAACAGGTGAAGCTGATTGCTGCTGACGGCGATGTTTCCCAAGGCAAACGCCCCTACGCCTGGATTCGTCCCGACCTCGGCCCTGATCCCTGGGATGAGATGGATGCTGGTACGGGCGTGATTATTTCAGAAGCGCTAATTCTGCGAGAAAATCTGGACCAGCCACCCGAAACCATTACCCTGGAAACGCCCCAAGGCAACCAAACCTTTCCGGTTCTTGCCATCTTCTACGACTACTCCTCGGATCGGGGCACGGTGATCATCGACAACGACCGCTATGAGCAGATCTGGCAGGATTCTAGCATTGCCTCGCTCGGTCTCTTCGTTCAGCCTGGTGCTAACGTAGAAGCGATCGTGGCCGAGATTCAGAACCAGTTTCGCGGGCGGCAAGACCTGTCGGTGCAATCGAACCGCACCCTGCGGCAAGAATCCTTGATTATCTTTGACCGCACCTTTGCCATCACCAATGCCCTGCGGTTGCTCGCCGTGGTGGTAGCCTTTATCGGTGTCCTCAGCACCCTGATGAGCCTCCAGCTCGAACGCACTCGCGAACTCGGTATTTTGCGGGCCACGGGCATGACTCCCCGCCAGATCGGCAGCATGACCCTGCTGGAAACTGGCCTAATGGGTACCATGGCTGGTCTGTTTGCCATGCCCCTGGGTTACGCTCTCGCCTGGATTCTGATCTACGTAATTAATGTCCGTTCCTTTGGATGGACGCTGCAAATGGCACTCGAACCCAAATACTTCTGGCAAGCCCTACTCGTGGCCATTATCGCCGCTCTGCTGGCTGGCATCTACCCGGCGTTCCGCCTAGGTGGGATGAACATCTCCACTGCGATTCGGCAAGAGTAAGGTGTGTACACGATAGCTTTACAGGTCAGGGTACATTCTCCACAAGTGAAACAAGCACCAAACTTTGGAAGGGTGCCGGCGGGAATTGATCTGAATCATATTACTCAGCCTATACCATCCAATGTTCTGCCGAAACGCCTGTACTATCCAGCGTTTAAATTAGGGCATTCAGTCGGATTTGATATTAGGAGCGTCGAATCTTTGCTTTACGGCTAATCGCCACACTCAGAATTACCAAACTTGCGGCTGCCATTGTCCCGAGCGTAATCGTTTCCTTGAGCAAAAGCGCCGAAAATCCAATTGTCAAAAACGGCTGCAATAGCTGCATCTGGCTCACCCGCGCCACACCCCCAACCGCTAAACCGTGATACCAGGCGAAAAAGCCTACCAATTGACTCACCAAGCACAGATAGAGAAAGCCCAGCCACGCTATAGGAGAGGCCATGAGCGATTGGTTGCCTGCCGCCATGATGGTCGGAATTACCTCAATCGGAGCCGCCAGCACTAGCGCCCAGCAGATTACTTGCCAGCCCCCCAGCGACCGTGCCAGCTTACCGCCCTCTGCATAGCCAAATGCCGCCGCAATCACCGCTCCCAGCAGCACCAAATCGGCTCCATACAGCCCCTCCGCTCCCGCACTCAGCGCAAACCCCACCACCGTGGCGCTGCCCACCACACTTGCCAGCCAAAACAACCGCGAAGGCCGCTCACTCGTGCGCATCACGCCAGCCACCGCCGTCGCCAACGGCAACAACCCCAACACCACCGCCCCATGGGCCGCCGGAAGCTGCTGCATTGCCCAAGCCGACAGTAAGGGAAACCCCAGCACCACCCCCAACGCCACGATCGCCAAACTGCGCCATTGCCTGAGATTCGGCCAAGGCTGCCGAGTCAACCCCAGCACCACCGCCGCCAAAGTTCCTGCCACCACGCCACGCCCCAACCCTACAAACAAGGGATCCAGCCCCGTCACCGCCACCCGCGTAGCCGGCAACGTCAGACTAAAGCTAAACACCCCCAGAAACCCATAGAACAGCCCCAAGGTTTCCGGATGAATCGAACGGTTACGCCAAGGCAAAAGCATAGGACAAAATAGCTCAAGGCCGAGTCAAATTACACATCGCTCATCCAGCATCGCAACCCCAAACCCGCTTGAGAAGATATGGTTTGCCCAAATTCGACCAGAACAGTTGCCAAAACCCACCTAAATTCGCAACTGTTATAGTCAAATCGCCTACAACTGCATCGGGCCATTCCTCCCCAAACTCGCTATAGTTCTCTACACCTCCCCCATCTCCCCACCTCCCCTACCCCTCCCATGCAGCTCCCCATCGACCGCCACTCCCCAAAACCGATCTACATCCAAATCCGCGACCGGATGCGGCGGCTGATCCAATCCGGCAGTTTGCAGCCCGGAGACAAGCTGCCCTCGATTCGTCGGTTGGCCCGCACGATTCAGGTCAGTCCGCTGACGGTGATCGAAGCCTATGGGCTGTTAGAAGGAGACAATCTGATTCAGTCGCGGCCCGGTTCGGGTTACTTCGTTAACGCCACTAGCCCCAAGCTAACTGCATCTCCCTTTGCCCCCGCCCAAACCGTGATTATCCAGGATGAGGAGGCAGGCGGGTTTTGCCAACAGTTTGTCGCCTCTCTACAGGTGCAGGCACAGGGCGGTGTGATTGACTTCAGCTCTGGGTTTCCTCGCCCCTGGGGGTTGGAAGATCTGCAAAAAATCGCTCGCCGGGCCATCAGCCAAGCCAGCGACTCGTTGTTCAACTACGGCTTTCCCCAAGGGCAGCCACTGCTTCAGCAGCAAATCGCCCAACTTTTGGTGCAGCAGGGCTTAGATATTTCGCCTCAGGATCTAATCATCACCAACGGCTCCCAGCAGGCCCTGACCCTGGCAATGCAGCATTACCTCCAGCCCGGTGATTGGGTAATCGTCGAAGCTCCGACGTTTCACGGTGCGATTGCCTTACTGGAAAATATCGGCGCTCGCATCATCGGCATCCCCATGACCCAGACCGGCATGAACCTGGAGCTGCTGGAACAATACCTGCACAGCCATCGCCCCAAGCTGATCTATACCATCAGCACCCTGCACAATCCGACTGGCTTGACGACACCCCAGTCCCATCGCCAGCAGTTGCTCGAACTGGCCAACCGCTATGATTGCCCGATTCTGGAAGACAACGCCTATGAGGGCTTGAACTTTGAACCCGTGCCGCCACCCATCAAAGCGATCGACCAGAACCACCTCGTCACCTATGTTGGCACCTTCACCAAAAGCCTGATTCCCGGTCTGCGGGTCGGCTACATGGTCGTCACAGGGGCTAACCGAGAGGCAATGCTGAAACAAAAGCTGCTGCATGATTTTCATGTTTCGACTGTTTCCCAGGCAATTGTCAGCGAATACCTGGCATCTGGGCGCTATCGGCGGCATTTACAGCAATTGCGGAGCTACCATTTCCAAAGCCGAAATGTTATGCTTCAGGCGCTAGAGCGCCACTTTCCGCCAGAGGCGAGCTGGACCGTACCCAAGGGAGGACTGTTCCTCTGGGTGCACCTGCCCGACTGGATCTCGATTCCGGCCCTCTGTAAGGCCGCCTTTGCCCAGGGAGTACTGATTGCCAACGGTGCCGCCTTCTTCCCCGGTCACAAAGGCTACTCAGCCCTGCGGCTCAACTATTCGCACTCGCTGGAGGAGATCGAGGTGGGGATGGCGAGGGTGGGGAGGCTGGTGGGGGAGAGGGGGGAGATGAGGGAGGTGGGGAAGAGGGGGATTGATTGATTGTGGTGTGAATGTATGGTGTCAGGAGGAGGTTATGGATTCTGAATTTTATCGGTCGATTGCGCATGAATCGTCTTGGTGTGAGGTGTCGAAGACGGCGATTCGGGCGAATGTGGAGATTTTGCGGCGACGGGTTGGAGAAGGGGTGATCTTGGGGATTGTGGTTAAGAGTGATGCCTATGGACATGGGCTGATTGCTTGCGCGCAGGAGTTTCTTGAGGCGGGAGCGGATTGGTTGATTGTCAACTTTGCGTATGAGGCAATTCGGTTGCGGCAGGCAGGGGTTGCGGCTCCGATTTACGTTTGCGGCAATGTCTCGGCAGCTCAGGTGGCAATGCTGGCTGAGTACGCCGATATCCGGATGGCGCTTTATGATGCGGATGTGGCGCGGGCGGCGGCTGAGGCAGCTCACCGCACAGGGCACATAATTCCGATGCACATCTTGATTGAAACGGGCACTCACCGGCAGGGCTTGGTGCTTGAGGATGCCCTGAAGCTGGCTGCTTTGGTGTCTCAACTTGACGGCATTTGTCTAGAGGGAATTGCCACCCACTATGCCGATATTGAAGATACGACAGACCACCGCTTTGCCCATCAACAGCTCACTCGTTTACAGGAAGCAGAGCAGGCGTTCCGGCAGGCGGGATTTGATTTGCCCATCGTGCAATCGGCCAATTCTGCAGCAACGATTTTGTGGAATCAGACCCATGCAGCGATGGTGCGGGTGGGGATTGCGGCTTACGGACTCTGGCCTTCCAAGGAGACCTACGCGAAAGTGCTGCAAACCTTTGCGGATCGGGGAGAAGGATTTATTCCCAACTTGCAGCCAGTTTTGAGTTGGCGTGCTCGTGTGGTGCAGGTGAAAGCGGTACCTGCCGGTGGTTATGTCGGCTATGGCCGCACCTTCCGCGCTGCTTATCCAATGAAGATTGCCGTGTTGCCAGTGGGCTATCACGAGGGATACGATCGGCGGCTCTCAAATTTGGGCTATGTAATTATCAACGGCATGCGTGCTCCGGTTTGCGGACGTATTTGCATGAATATGTTCATGGTCGATATCACCCCTATTCCAAATGTGCAGGTCGGTACCACAGCAACTCTGCTGGGCAGCGATGGTGAAGAACGGGTGAGTGCAGAACAATTGGCAAGCTGGATGGGCACGATCAATTACGAAGTGGTAGCCCGGATCCATCCTTCTCAGCCGCGCTATTTGGTGGAAACTGAACTGGCTCCCGACTCCCAGCCGTTGCTGGCGTCATCTATTAGCTAGGTAAACAACCCAATGATTGAGCAATTTTGAAATGCAATGATCTCACTGACAGCGGGCAAGATGCTCGTGCTTTTTCGACTCGATATTAAATCATTCAGATACGATTGAGGTAACGCTTTCTGACTTTTTGCCAAAGCTGTTTAGTACGCAGTTGAAGAAGGCGCAGTGGAGTGAGAGCCTGAATATTGGCGGCATGTTGGCGTTGATGATCAAAGAACCCGTTAATTTCCGCCAAAATTATTTCAAACCGCTGCACGATATTGGCGGCGCGATATTCGGCTAGAAGTGAATCGGGTAACGGCGGCAGGGTGGCGTCAAGAGCGGTGAGAATACGCTGCACATCGTACTCTTTAGAATAGGCGGCAATTTTGTGACAGTTAAAGCCCGGATCGAGATAGTCCGACAGCCCGCCATTGACGCTGGAAAATACTTGACAGCCGCAGGCCATTGCTTCGAGTGGCTGTAAGCCAAACCCCTCACTTACACCCTGCTGCGCCCAATATTCGGCAGAGTCGTACAAATACACCTTCGTCCGGTTGAACAGCCCTGCTAGATCCTCCACATAGGAATTCACTACCTCAACCCGACAGTGGGTCTGCAAAGCCGGAATCAGCTCTTGCAGCAAATATTCCGACGACTTGCGGGCCTGCACCAGCACATCAATGTCACGCAGCTGATGGCGATTGGTAAATTCGGCAGAAATTTGGTTGGGTAAGTAATAAATCAGCGAATGGGGAGCCTGTTGTCCCCAATATCCCAAGCTGTTGCGGCTGACGGTAATAATTGGAATCCTAGACGGCAAGCGCAAGCGGTATCCCGTACTGTGAGCATGATAGACAACATGGTAGGGCTGGAGCTGGGCCACGAGTTTCGCCACGTCAAAGCCCCAGCTAACTACAAAAATCACGTCATCCAGCGAATGAGACTGCAACACATCAGTCAGAAACAGCGTCCCTGGTTCCCGCTGCCGATAGGTAACGACTTCCGCCAGACAAATCTGCTGCGCCAGCTTCAGAGTTTTTAACTCAGCCCACAAACCACCACAGGCAAACTTGCCGCTCGTTCCAGGCACCAGAAAATACAGTTTCCGCATCATAGGCTCCCGCTTGAAGGCTGGACTAGCTCAAGCTTTATTTCTATATCGCTGAGCGCAATTTGGCAATATGAGGAGTTAGGAGTCAGGAGTTGAGCCGATAGGCCAAATTAACCATCAACTGTAGAGCAGGCATCTTGTCTCCTGGCAGGAAGTCCGCGCTACAGGTGCACTGTGGGACAGCAATTCAGCAGGATTTGATACCTAGGGACAAAAATAAGAGCGAGTTTCTATAACGATTACGAAGCGTTTTGTTTGAGTTTCGCCAGCGAGGATATCCGGAAGCTCCAAAGCTGCATGGATGAGGTGGAGCAAAAGATTCGGGAACTGACGCTGGAACAGGGCGCAAACCAGCAGCAGATCAAGAGTTATGCAACCGAGATAGAGGGATTAGCGCGGCAAATCGAAAAGCATCGCATGAGCGAAAACTGTCAGGAGCAGGTGCAGCGGCGAATCACGGCGACGGAGGATGCGATCGCTCGTCTCAAAAAAGTCCAGGAAGGCTTGAGTCAGCTCTTTCGCCTCCAGCTCGAAAAACGGATACAGGAAATCTTTAGCCAAATCTCGTTCACGCCCTACGTCCCCAGGCTAAACGAGAACTATGAATTGATGCTGGAAGACACAATGGCGGGACAGCCTACTTCGGTTGCTGCCTCAACAGGCGAGAACCAGATTTTGAGCTTGTCCTTCATTGGCGCGATTATCGATCGCATCCGGGAGTGGAGCAAGGGTAAATCTGGAGTACTAATGCCTGAGAGCAGCACCTTTCCGATCGTGATGGACTCTCCCTTCGGCAGTCTAGATGGGAGCTACCGACGACAAGTTGCAAGGGCGGTTCCAGTGCTAGCGAATCAATTAGTCATTTTGGTGACCAAGACTCAGTGGCGAGGAGAGGTCGCAGAGGATTTTAGATTCTGAAAGACACCGGAGTGAATTTCAAGAAGAGTTTAATTTATCACTTTTTCTTTAGAACAATAGTCCGGTCAGAACTAGACGGCTATGATGCCCTAGGAACGGAGGTTTTCATAGTTGGGATGGGATTTAATCAAAGTTGGGTCTAACTCTAACTGGCAAATAAATCGTTCAAGCAGATGGTCATTGAAGGCAAAGCGCTTGTCGCTTGCCATCGAAAAGGGGACTGAAGGCACTGCTGCATCGGGTTGAGGCTGACGGAATTGCTCCTGATCTTTTGCCAGGTTCCACGCCGTCAAAGGTGAGATGGCAGAGATCGCCGAAGTCTACTTTGCCGTCGTATTTGCGTCTGGCACCTCGAAGTTTCTGCTCACCGGTGTAGCAGTAGCGCAGATCGGCATCACTTCGCAATTTGCTAATCAGGTGTAAGGCCAATGCCACGACTCCAATAAACGAGCAGTCGATTGCGCCAATCTGAGTCACACCAGCGAGAACTGCCTCCCCAATCAACTCAGCATTGAGT
>KL662191.1:2418141-2555218 GCA_000733415.1 [Leptolyngbya] sp. JSC-1 | reverse complement strand
ATTTGCTAATCAGGTGTAAGGCCAATGCCACGACTCCAATAAACGAGCAGTCGATTGCGCCAATCTGAGTCACACCAGCGAGAACTGCCTCCCCAATCAACTCAGCATTGAGTCCCATAAAGGTGAACGCTTGACTATACTGACGGCGATAGGTTTTCTCTGACCACTCACTGTAGCGGCTCAAGTTGGTGAAATTGACTTTGCCCATCACCAAAAGAAGTGTGGGAAACAGCCTCAACAGAAACGTCAACAGAAACGTTTGTTGGGGTTTGCTACAAGCCCCATTTTGGACAATAGGGCTTGTAGAATAGTTTGCATCGCTACCTCTTGGGTGCTTGACTCTATTCTGCACCTTACAAACGGAGGTAGCTTTTTGTCTAGAAGCGCTTTTACAGTTTTAGTTATGGTTCGAGTACCTTATTCAAACAGTTCAATCCATCAATCGGTGGCTCTGAAAACATCAATCTTTGGTCGCTCTAAACTGAGAAATTCTCTGCTTGAAACTCGTTCCAGCACAAGGCGTTTAGCATCATCAATTGTAGATCGAACGATCAAGTTGACCCGCAATATGAGCTTTCAAGCCGCCGCTGCCAGTGGGGCAGCTCGGATCACTGTAGGGCGAATGACGCTATTCATTGGCACCAACCAAGTAACCAAACTCAACCAGGATCCGATTGTGCTAGCGTATGAGGGCAGTAGGCTGAAGTGGGCCAACACCAAGTATGAAACGACCGGGGCTGATGGTCGAGGCTACGGCTTGTTCTACAACGGCAAGCAGCTGTATGCCGCCTTTAGCGTCGATGGGACTCAGGGACAGCCGAACCAGGACTTTCGCCGAGTGAGCGGAGGAGCTACTCAACCGTGGTTGCGTAGCTATGGAAACGGAGGCGGCCCCAAGGTTGCGGTAGTCGCCCGGTTAGATCCAGCTAACGGCAAGCTGCTATCAGCGGTTTACTTGTCAGCCATTAATAACGGCAAAAGCAACAGCTTTGTGGTGAAGGGCATGAACATGAGTGGTAACAACCTGTGGGTGAATGGCCTGTCCTACTTTGCCCCCCGCAAGCTAGACGGCACTCCAATGCAGCAGATTGATCAAACAAAGAAGTCTCCCTTTAGCTACAACATCACGTTGACTCCAGACTTGAAGACAGCGCTGAGGGTGAGTGCAGTAGGTTGGCGAGCATAGAGATGGAAAATACTGAGGTAGGCTCAGTTATATCTACTAGCTATACTCAGTTACGTTAACTATGCCTATAACTAGCTTTTAGCAATCCGTTAGTTAGCTTTGCATAATCACTTGCACTCTAGCATGCTGTAGCCCCGGTTGCTGTACTGCTGTCAATGTCTTATTTAGCATGTATCTTTGATTAATCGAAGACATCAACTCGGCAATATTGTGTTTGCTGGCTACACCCCAGAGGTCAGCAACCAGATCGAGTGAGCCATTAGGATTGCGAGACCAACCTATATCGTAGCCACCCTCTAGCACAGCCACAACGTCAGCCTGAATGCGTTGACATCCAGCACCGCGAACTTCAGTGTTGGTTTGGACTGTGATGCCCAACTCTCGCAGGGATGTTTTCAGTAGCTCAATATCTGTGAGTTTGCTGCGTAGCGTTTGAAAATGAGACATGATGTTCCTCCAAGGATGATTCTAAAGAATTGAAAGTTGCATACTGAAGTTGGGCTAACTGTCCACTGGTTTAGAACAGCCAGCCCAACTTGGCTGCATATGGTGCACGTACAGTAGTAGATACGGGGGAGATAACAGGCTGATTAATGATTTATCAGCACGTCAGATCTGGATTGAAATTGGAATGGTGTTTTAGTAGGACACGAGATGCAGAATATCACGCACCACGCTAAAACCAGCAATGTCCCACAGCAGATAGGCCAAGAAGCCAATCATCGCTAGACGGCCATTCCACAGTTCAGCTTGAGGATTCCAACCGAACCGAAATGCATTGCGGTCGATGCCATTATATTCACGCGCGACAGGAGGCAGATCGGTGGTAGGACGGGTTTCAGGAGTAGTAGCCATCGTGCAATTTCCTTAACGAAACTTCATGCTTTTATGGTAGTGACCAGATCTCAGCTCATGATCTATCGCGGGGCGCATGTTTTCAAAAATCGAAAGGAGGAGCCACATTACTCGACATCCAAAACCAATGTAAGGATGAACACTTACAGCCTTTTTCAGGCTAGTGAAGTACGAAAAACGGAGTGCAGTGCCCTCCCTGCTCCCCCACCCCCTCACCCCTCACCCCTCACCCCTCACCCCCCACCCCTCACATGAGTGAAAAACGCTGTAGTTCAATTCGCGGTTCGGAATTTGTAATTTGAAACACGAACGCCGCAACGATTTATGGCATCTAGCATGTGTTCTAAGCTTTATTGCAAATAACCCTGATAGCGTGTTTGAAGCTGTTCTGTACTCAAGTTCTGTGTCCAATACTCGGTTAGGGATTGGCCTAAGGCAGTGGCACTGCGATCGGGTGGGGCAGAGGTGTCTAGTAACAACGGCCAGAGGGCATTTAGGTCAAAGGCTCGGTCTGGCTTCAGCAGTGAAAACAGGTCATAGGCCATTTGGAGCCGACCAATGACTAGCGGCAACTGCTCGACCGGAATTTTTTCAGCTAACACATAGGCGAGGGTAGGGGAACCAGTCGCCAAGGTGGAAATAAACGCCAGCACCGGACTTTTGAGTAGTGCAGTCAGCCCTTGGGTCGTGGTCATTTGAAAGCGGTAGTGGTCGATGATTTTGCTGGCTGCTACTGAGCGCGCATCCAAATCGCGCAGAAAGCGAGCTAACCGAATTTGCTTGGCCGGGGCAATTGCCTCTACGAGCGCTAGCGACAGCACATCAGCTCCCCACGCGGCTCGACCTGATTGGGAATCGCTCGTCACCAGCGGCAATACCCGGTCACAGTACTCACCTAGAGTTTGCGCTCGGTATTGGGTGGCTTCCCGGATTGCCACTTCTTTGGGGCGGTTGCCCCACTGCCAGTCATAAGGCGGCTGCCATTCTCGCACCGGACGTAGCCGATCAACCTGGGTGACAATCGCAATTACCGGTAGGTCCGATAGGTCAGACAGATCAGATAGGTCAGATAGGTCCGTTTTGATGTCTCGGAGAAAATCTGCGTCCATTTGCAAGGCCGGATCCAGCGCCGGAGTCACCAGCAGCAGCAAATCTGCAGTGGTAGCGTACTCCAATACCTGCTGGCGAAAGTTCTCGCGATCGACCTGTTCGTATCCAGGCGTATCCCACAGCGTCAACGATTCGCCTGTTGCCGTTTGCCACTGATAGCTTTGGATCTGGTCCGTACTAGGCAACACATCTACCGCCGCCAGATCCGCCTCAAACAAGGTATTGATCACACTGCTTTTACCAGCTCCGGTGCGTCCTACCAATAAAATACTGACTGGCTGCCGCTCCACGGTTTCGACGGGTTCGGCTTGGGTCAAAATTTCCCGTAGGGTTTGAGTTTGAGGATTGGTTAACGTGGGAGGTGCTGAAGTTAGGCTGGGTAGGGTGCCGCTGTAGAGCAGAGTAGCTTGCCGACCGAGATTGCGCAGAGCGGCTTCCCGCAATGACTGCCCTAGATTCACCAGCAATTGCTGATTGGCTTGATCGCTGTAACGCTGACTGGCCTGCCTCGCCGCCGCCGCAGCTGGATTAAACACCCATTGCGCCCAATTCCAGACCTGCCAGAGCTTGCGAGCTGAAGGTTCCAACTGGCGATACGCTTCATAGGCTTGATAGCCTTGCCCCACCGTCACCTGATTCAGTACTGGCGATAGCTTCTGCATCCACAGATCCATGTCGTCTACCGTACCGCGAATCAGCCCATAGGCTTGAGGGATGTAGATATTTAGCAGGGGATACTTCACTTCCGGATGGTAAATATGGGCAACGGCAGTCACCACTTCCTTGCAGCGCCTCCAAAAGATGGACCAGTCTTCCCAAAGGGGCGGGTCGGCTTGAGCAGCCATCAAAATTGTTTCTAATGCTGTCTCAGTCCGACGAGCGGCATCTCCGGCTACTGGCTGGTTGGCATCGGTTAACGCTTCTATTTCGGCATTGGCTTGGCTGATCGCCTCCTCGATCTGTTTGATGGCGGGCTGAGTCCAGTGCACTAGCAGCCAGCGCCAGCCGACCAGCAGTAAGGTAAATACTGCCCAGATCCAGTTCAACCGCCACTCGTGAATTTGGGTACCTGCTGCTACTAACAAAAACCCGATGACCAGAACAATTGGCGTTGCTAGGACAATCCACTGCCACTGTTTTAACCGCACCATCGCTCTCTACCTCTCTGGCGAGTAACCCTGCTATATGGGTTGAGGTTGCTTAGATAATAGCAGTAACCTGAGTATGATTCGATGTTGCTTGCTTTTGGTTGGCTCAGCATGTGACTCAGCCCGGAGGCGAACTGACTCATGTTTATGATTTTGAAACGTTTTCAGAAACGTTGTGAAGTGCGTGGAGGTACGTGAGGGAATACCTTTGACGACGAAAGCGATTGCGCTAATGGCGCGAAACAATCTGCCAAACTACGTCTGCATTAGATGTGGAAACCGGCAACGTTTCTGTGTAGGGAATGTATGATTGCAGATGAGTCAGAAAGAATGTTATGTGATCAACATACCAAAAATCATCTCCACGATGATTACGGTGAACCCATGCTGCTGGTTAACTACTAGCCGGGAAGTCCCACCCTCTATCTGTAAGATGTAGGATTAGGATGTATGATAAAGCGTCGAGAGGAATGCGCGTGACTGAGCAGAGCGAAGGAACAATTTTATCTGCATCTTGTCGATTAGACTATAATAGTCATATGTGAATATTTTGAAGTCATGGATTCAGTTCTGACAGTAGCTTGCAAGCTTGAAGTTAAAGAAGAACAGGTTGCCAAATTAGATGCAACTCTGGTTAGCTTTGCTGAAGCTTGTAACTATATCAATCAGTCCGTTGATCCTAGGTTGACAAACAAGCCTCGTATTCAGGGCTTGGTTTATAACCACATTCGCAGAGACTATAGGCTGTCTGCCAACCTTGCAGTCAGAGCTATTGCGCGGGTTGCATCCAATCGAAAAACTGCCAAACAGAAAGGCAAGCCAGTGAAGGCATTCAAGCCTACTAGCGTGGATTACGACGCACGGATTTTTTCATTCCGAGAAAAAGACTGGACGGCTAGCCTGACGCTGGTAACAGGGCGGGAACGGTTCAAATTGCTGATTGGCAACTATCAGCGCAGTTTACTCAAGGGCCGTGTTCCAACCAGCGCAACGTTGTGTAAGCGGAAGGATGGAACCTACTATATCAACATTCAAATCAAAGATGACGTGCCGGATGCACCCATCAGAGATGACGTAATTGGCGTGGATTTCGGGCGACGTGATATTGCTGTAACTAGCGAGGGAGATAGATGGACATGCTCGCTCAGCTATGACGCTACAGGGCTGTTGAAAGCCCGCCCTGTAGCCTAGCTCAGCGTCGGGTCGTTTACTTCATGACATCCCGCCCCTTCTACCCGCCCAAACTGAACCCACGGCTTGTCAAACTGCTGCAAACCGTAGCTCCTAAGCTGGTGCGCTGGTTCTATAAGCTGGAGCTAGTAATTAGCACCGAACCCAAGGTCCAGCTCTCGATGCTGCGGCAAAATCCCTGTTTGCTGCTGTGTAACCACCCCACCTTTGACGATCCGGTCGTGATGTTTTTGTTTTCCAGTGTGGTGCGGCAACCGTTCTACTATTTGGCTGCCTACGAGCGGTTCCGGGGGTTGGAAGGATGGCTTTTGCAGCGGATTGGGGCCTATTCGATCCGCCGCGGACAGGCCGACCGCGACAGTGTGGTGCAAACATTGAAGCTGCTAATGCAGCCCGACTGTAAGCTGGTGATTTTCCCAGAAGGCGGCTGCTCGTTTCAAAACGATACGGTGATGCCCTTTCGGCCCGGAGCAGTGCAAATGGCGCTGCAAGCCCTATCTAAACAGGCTAAGCAGGGCACAGTGCGAGACTTCTACATCGTGCCGATCAGCCTCAAATATCGCTACATCGGCCATGTCGCGCCTCTGATTGAGCAGAGCCTAGACCGATTGGAGCAGGCATTGGGTTTGCCTAGAACAGGCGATTCCTACAGTCGCTTGCGGAGCGTAGCGGCGGCAGTGCTACAACGGTTTGAGCAGGAATATGGGCTGGAACCCAGTGAAACCGATTGGAATCAGCGAATCACAGCGCTCAAGTCCCAAATTTTGCAGCGATGTGAGCAACGATTGCGGCTTACTCCAGCCCCCAACGAACCAAATCGGGAGCGAGTTTACCGGATTCAGCATATTCTGGAAACTCGGTATAGCAGCGATGATAGCGCCAACAGCCTCCTGAGCGACGGTGGCGACGAATGGGAAGTGATGCGCAAAGCGATTACCCGCATGCTCAACTTTGATGCGATCTACGACGGCTATGTCGCCGAACGTCCCACTCCGGAGCGGTTTTTAGACACCCTTACCCGTTTGGAACGCGAGGTGTTCAACATTGACCAGCCAGCCGCCAAAGGCCACCGTCAGGCGTTATTGCGAGTCGGGCAACCGCTTAATCTGCGTCCCTATCTGGCCGAATATGGCCGGGATCGCACTGGCACGGTTACAACCTTAACGCAGCAATTGCAGCAGACGATGCAGAGGAATCTGGATATTCTTTCCGAGGCTACTTCAAGAGATATTTCATGGTGATGCGGACCAGCGGATTGTCGGGCGAAAACTCGAAGACGGCTTTCTGAAACGGCGGTGCCCCTTTCCAGATCGGCGGATTACCAGAGAAGCCAATTCCTTCTTTCGGAATCCCCAAGGCATTGCAGTTCAGCTTGCCGTCCATATTTTCGTCGTGGTGGGCTGCGACTGCATACCAGCCAAACGGCAAATCCTCAAACATCACTTCGCAGGGCAGTTGCGTAATCGCAAAACAGCCGGACCGCACGGCTCGATCGGGATTACTCGGGTAGCCTTCTGGACTGTTGAACAGCGCTACACAAACCACGCCCTGACGATTGCGGAAATCCGTCAGTTCAATGGTGAGGGTGGCCGATTGGACGAGGGTGGAAGAAGCGGTGTTGGCGGCGTGGGGAGACTGCACGGCATAACTCCAGAGTGGTGATACACAACGTTATACCTCAACTGGGGACTGGCTGGACGATGCAACACTATAGTTTCCTTCTGAATCGATTTCGCTTTGGCCCAGTAGGCTTTCGCCAGTGATCAAGCGGGCACCTCGATTGCGCGTGAAGTAGTTCCACATCCACTGAATCATCACCACCAGCTTGTTATCAAACTCAATCAGGTAGTAAATATGGGCAAAGATCCAGATGAACCAGGCAATAAAGCCGCTGAACTTCATCGAGCGCAGCGTCACTACTGCTTCGTTCTGACCAATTACTGCTAGACTGCCCGCATCATCATACTGGAAAGCCGACAGCGCCTCGCCCTTGAGCCGATGCCGAATCAGTTTGGCCACATACTTGCCTTGCTGCACGGCCACCGGAGCCACGCCGGGTAGGGGCTGACCTCCCTGATGGGCAAAGTGGGCCAAATCCCCGACCACAAAAATATTCGGGTGGCCCGGGATGCTCAGATCCGGCTCCACCATCACCCGCCCCACCCGGTCTAGTTCGGCTCCGGTGCGTTGCTCCAGCACCTTGCCCATAGTCGATGCCTTCACACCTGCGGCCCAGAGAATTGTACGAGCCGGAATTTGCTGTACCTCGTCACCCCGCTTCACGGTGACAATGTGATTGTCGATGTTTGTCACCAGCGATTGGGTTTGTACCGTTACCCCTAAGCGAGCCAATGCCTGAGCTGCCTTCTCCGAGAGTTCCGGCGGGTAGGGGGGCAGCACCCGGTCTAAGCCTTCGATCAGCAGAATTTTGGTTTCGGTGGTGTCGATGTTGCGGAAGTCGGATTTCAGCGTGTTAAAGGCGAGTTCGGCAATCGCGCCAGCCAGTTCCACCCCAGTCGGACCGCCGCCAACAATCACAAAGGTCAACCAGGCTTGGCGCTTGGCAGGATCGGTTTCTTTCTCCGCCGCTTCAAAGGCGACAAAAATCCGCCGTCGCATCTCTAAGGCATCTTCGACAGTTTTGAGTCCAGGAGCGGTGGGCTTCCAGTGGTCGTTTCCGAAGTAGTGATGGCTGACGCCGGTGGCCACGATCAGCGTGTCGTAGTCAATTTGGCGATTGCGCAGCATTACTCTTTGCTGGGCTGGGTCAATATCGGTGACTTCGTCCATCAGCACCTTGACGTTGCGGTACCTGCTGAGGATGCCGCGCAAGGGCGAAGAAATGTCGGCTGGCGAGAGGGTCCCCGTTGCTACCTGATACAGCAGGGGTTGGAACAGGTGAAAATTGCGCTTGTCGATCAGGGTGACGTGCGCTTCGGATTTTCCCAGTTCCTTGGCGGCATAAAGTCCCCCAAAGCCGCCGCCAACAATCACTATGCGGTGTGCGGGTTGAGTCTGATTCGCCATGCTCGAACGCTCCTTAGAAGGCAGTCACAGAAAAGCAGTTACAGAAAAGTGGTTACAGAAAAGCAATCACAGAGACGGTGTTCCCCTGTAGCTTAACTTAGGTTCCCCAAATTCCAGGTAGCTAGTGCTACGGGGATCAGAGATCCTCACTAAACTTTTGCATCGTCTGTATCAACTGTTCAATTTCGGCCTCGGTGGTGAAATAGTGCACACAAGCACGAACGCAAGTAGGGTCAAGAATAGTGCGCAGCAGGAAGCCCTGTCGTTCTAAAAACTGCACTAGCTGCTCGTGTTGCTTAGGGCTGTGGTCGCCGATTTGAAAGGAAACAAGTCCCGATTCGGGCGGGGCCATGCGCAAACAGGTGACAAACGTCAAGTCGTTTAGCCGTTTCCACAGATAACCGCTTAGCTTCAGGATCTGCTGGTAACGCTCTGTAGCGCTGCCCCATGCCTGATGGGTTGCCATCGCCGCTCTCAGGGCTGGATACAACGCATAGTCTGAAGTTGCCACTTCATAGCGACTGCCATCCGGCTGCCATCCGGTGGGTTGTCCGGTCGTGGTTTTGGTAATACTGCGCCACCCAATAAAGGTTGGATGCAACTGATCCCGCACCTGCGCCGCGACATATAGCCCGCCCACTCCCGCCGGACCGCAGAGCCACTTATGTCCGGTAAAGGCATAGAAATCCACATCCCAAGCATCGAGATCTAATGGCAACATCCCGACCGATTGGGCTGCATCGACCAAAACCCGCACCGGCTGGGGCTGAGCCGTATGACAAGCCTGCATGATTTCTGGCAAGGGCAACACCTGACCTGTATTCCAAAGCACATGGCTAATTACCAGTAGGCGAGTAGTTGGACGCAAGTATTCTGCAATCACCGCCACCGGATCGCCCTGATTCAGGGTTGCCATCAGCGGGCAGGTGTTCACCTCAACCCCAAAGCGGCGGCTAATTTCGGCGGCGGTTGCCACCACACCCGGATGCTCGCAGTCGGACAGCAGTAAATGATCGCCGGCCTGCCACTCGATGCCCCAAAGGGCAATGTTGCAACCCACCGTCACATCTTCGGTCAGCGTGATCGTGCTGGCGGGCACTCCTAGCTCGCTGGCGATCGCCTGCCGCATCTGCTGGCTTTCCCGCGTCACCCATTGGTTTACTTCGCTGGAGAATGGTCCAGCCTGCTGCATATACTCATGCGCTTGCTGCATTGCGGTGATGGCGCTAGTTGGCATCGTGCCTTGGCCGCCGTAGTTGAAGTAGGCTTTGTTGGCTAAGGCTGGAAACTGCTGGCGATGCTGGTTAATAGAGAGGATGGAGAGGGTCATGAAGTCGGGATCCAAACAAGTCAAGATGCGCTTGAATTGTAACAATTGTTCGCAGATCTCACTGCTGTCTACCAAGCTGTGGAAGATACAGCACGAATTTCAGTTCTCCAATCGTAGTCGAGCTGCGGTGTCTTGGCTTTGTGTCAGGAATGCGGCGAGCAGCGGGGCCGGGGTCAATTGATTGGCACAGTCCACTTTGCGCGCATAGGCGATACACCAGCATTCAACCCTAATGATGTGGTCCGCTTAAGTGCAGTCTGCCTGCATCTGTCTGCTAGTTTGGCTGAGTTGCGCAACCCATCCTTGGTGACTCCCAATCCTCTCTTACAACGCCTAACGCCGCGAGAAATGCAAATCGCCAATCTGGTGGCTAAAGGACTAACCAATGCAGAAATCGGCAAGGACTTATGGATCACCTGGATCACCGAGAATTCGGTCAAACAAGCGTTGAAGCGAATGTTTCGAAAGGTAGAAGTTTCGAGCAGGACGGAGATGATAGCCAAATTGCGAGACATGCCTCATGAGGTGACAGCAGAGCTGGAAAGCAAACCCAACAATAGAAACCCAACAATAGGCAGAGGCAGCTGAGTTGAACCGCAGGTGCGACAACCATCACCACAACCATCACCAAAGTGGTTGCATTGTCGGGCAAGGTCTCAGGGTTTAATCACGCTGCTGAATGTGGGCAATTGCTACCAGCAGAGCTTCTAGCATCACGTCGTAGCTAGCATCTGGGGAACGGTTGAGGGTCATGAGATCGGATTGTTCTCTGGTAATGAAGCCGTAGATGGCGGCGTTGACGAGTCGCATCACGTCAATCAGTGCGTCCTCGCCGAGATTGTAGAGACGCAGCGAGGCTTGGAACCAGCGCAATGAGGCTTGAATGATTTCGGCTTCTTCTGGGTCGGTGGGCCGCAGTTGATAATGCATCATCACGGCATAGCGGGCTGGGTAGGTGTGGGCAAAGTTCCGAGTAGCCTTGGCTCCGGTTCGCATTAGAGTTGCCGGATCGCTGATGCCAGCCATTTGGTGCTGACAGTCGGCCAGATACTGTCGCCAAATCGCCAATGCTACGGCTCGTTGCAGTCCGGCTTTGCCATTGAAGTGCTTGTAAATTGCCGGCGGTTGAATTCCCAAAGTTCGTGCGACTCGATTCACTCCCAGCGCCGCTTCGCCTGCTTGGTCCAAACAAACTAAGGCGGCAGCAATTACGTCCTGCTGGGTGAGGGTATTCTCTTTGGTCGGGCGACCCATAGACTTGAGGAGAACGGTTAAGCAGATTTTACAGCACCAGAACAGGAGCAGAGACAGATCCCCGCTCCTATTAATTTTCTCCTGAATTTTCTCCTGAATCTTCTCCGACTCGATTAGCCTTAGCGTACTGATGAGTATCGGTTGAAGGATCGGGCAGGATTGGCTAGCGTTCCAGCACGGTCATGTATTTGCCCTTAGCAAAGGGAGCCGGAATAATTGGGGTGAACCTGGCTCGGTCCGGCACTAGGCTGCGGACATAAAACTCGTTCATCTGATGAATCACCTGGTCGCGAGTACCGATAATCCAGATCTGTGCTCTATCGTCTCCGTAGGTGTGATCGATCACGGTCAGTGATTCGTTACATTCGGTATTCATTGGGTTTAGCCTCGTTTGGTTTGATTTCGGTAAAGAAATCGCTCAAGGCAAATGCCTGACTACAGGACGCATCAAACGAGGCTGCCTAGACGGTACCGCTGCACAGTACAATCAACACAGCCTTGCTCTCTGGCGCTAACAGAGAGTCAGGTGAGCTGGTCCTTAAGTGTTGGTCGCACTTTTGGATCAGCGCCCGAATCGCCTGCCTTGAGCGGCCCACTAGCCCTCTTCGGGTCCGAGAAAAACTAGTATCGCAAAGCATAAACCAAAGCATCGAGAAACACAAGCGTACAGCAGCAGTTGTTGCAGTTGTTAACGTTGTTAACGTTGTTAACAAGTAGATGTTCAACTTCGATAAAACAATTCACAGACTCATCCCTTAACGAAACCACCAGCCTGTCACAAGTTCGCCCTCCATACCAACCCTCAATTGTGATAGTTTGCCAGGTTGTTTTGCTCGCATCCACTCTTGCTTTGAGGGTTGGTAATCGTTTACCCACTTTGCGAGGACGACCCATTTGTTCTAGGTCCAGTACAGGATCTTAGCGTTGGGCAAGCGGCGAGCGATCTGCTGCTCAAAGTAGCGCTTCAGTGTCTTCATCGTGTTGCCGTCATAGACATACTTGATGCCACCAAACTTATTGCGCTTGATTACGCGGCCCTGTTCATCGAGGTCGAGCTGGCTATTGGGATACCAGGATTGCAGCACTTGCTTAGAACCGGGCGTAAAGCGGTGAGAAATCAGCTCGATGGTCAAATCACAGTCAAAATCGAGCGCAGTGCTAATCTGGTCAAAGAGCTGGTCGTAATGCTCCTCCCAATCCTCGATCGGCATGATTGGCGCGATCACAAGCCCAATCGGGTAGCCAGCCTGAGCCAGTCGCCGCAATGCTTGAAGTCGAGCTGGAACCGATGCCGTGCCGCCCTCCATCCGCTTGGAAATCGGAGCCGCATTCACGCTTACCCGACAGCGAGTATGCCCATTGTGGGGCAAATCCAGCAACTCATCCACCGCATCAAACTTCGACACCCAGCGCAAATAGCCCTGCTCACGGGTCCCAAAATAGCGAATGCATTCCGCCAAACTGCCGGTCAAATGCTCGATGCCCAGCGGATCGGTGTAGCAGCTCACCTCAAAACTCGTTGGAATACCCGAAGCATCATACTTGCTTAAGTTCTGCAAGATCTGCGGCAGGTTGGCATAAACCCGAATCACCGGCGGCCCTTGCAGGCTTCCAGCCAAATAGCAATATTGACAGTGGGCCGGACACCCTTCAGCGATATGAAACTGCCAATCAGCCGAAGGCGGAATCGGACTCAGCTTAAACTGGCTAGCGGAAGCTGTCACCAGCGCAAGGGTGCGTTTAGAAATACTATAGGTCTGGCGCTCGTCCTCGCCCCGCAGTCCGGTAAGTCGATTCTGGGATAATTTCTTGATTGGTAACCCCAACTTCTCTACACGCTGCAAAATCTGCTGGCCCCAAGGTTCTTCTAGGGCCGCAGGCGTCACCAAAATCCGCTCCGGCATCCACAGACGCGGTTGTGCCCCTGAAGTGACTGGCGACGATACTCGCATAGATGCTTCAACAGGCGATGCTTGAGTTGATGCTTGAGTCGTTAAATTTAGCACAGTGTCATCAAAATCAGTTCACTCTTATAGGGTGACGCACTTCGCTCAAATTATCAGCGACGGAGAACCGTCTGAATTCAGAGTAGTTGCCGCATCATTTAGGGATAATAATGCAGGTGAGCAGTCTTTGATCCATCGCTGAAAATCAACCAGGCACAATCATGCTTCCAAGTCCACGATCTGAATCTTCGCGCAAACTATACGGTACCCACCAATCCGGTAACGTCTACAAAGTGCGCCTGATGCTATCCTTGCTCGATCTGCCCTACGAATGGATTGGCATTAATCTAGCCGCCAAAGAGCACTGCTCACCAGAGTTTTTGCAGCTTAACCCAATGGGGCAAGTTCCCGTTTTAGTAGATGCTAATGTGAATATTCGAGACTCACAGGCGATTCTAGTTTATTTAGCTCGAAAATACGATAACAACTGGCTGCCTATCGATGCGGAATATATGGCTAAGATCACGCAATGGCTATCAATCGCCGCCAACGAAATTGAACATAGCTTCACAGCTCTTAGGCGTCACTTCTTACTCGGTGTGCCAATCGACCTAGCTAAAGCCGAGCGCACAGCCAAGCAGTTATTACAGGTAATGGATCAGCATCTCGAAAATCAACCGTGGCTAGAGTGCCACCATCCCACCATCGCCGACATTGCCTGCTATCCCTACATCTACCGAGCCGCAGACAGTCAAATTGATTTATCTCCCTATCTCAACCTCATCACCTGGCTCAACAGAATCCAACAGCTTCCGGGATATATTGCGATGTGATTACTGTATCTTCTGCAGGAGTCAGAGGTGGGGAGTGGAGGGGTGAGGGGTGGGGGGTGGGGGGTGAGGGGTGGGGAGGAATTTTGCTTTTGAATTCTTAATCTGGCTCTGTTGTTGCTAGGAATTAGGAACCAAACTTTACCTAAGCCTTAACTGATGCGGGTGATGCGGGAAATTCTGCTTCTGGCTTCTGAGTAGGTCAACCGAATTATTTTTAGACTTACTAACCCGAGCGCTTTATAGTCAATACCCACACCCCACACCCCACACACCCCACCCCACACCCCACACCCCACACCCCACACCCCTCACCCCTCACCCCTCACCCCCACCCCTCACCAAAACCCTGGGGTATCTTGCTCGTTGCGAGCGTCTCGCTCGCACTCCATGTGTTGTTTAATTTGGTTGAATTACCTAGCTCCTAACTCCCCCATCTCCCCACCTCCAATTCCCCCCCGTCCCCAAAGATGGCATCATATACCACTGTGGCTATTTTGCAGGAGTATGGCGAATGGGACTATCAACCGACAATCAACGGGTTACAGCACCTGCTCCAGAGTTGGAGGCCGACTTGAACCTGGCCGGGGTCAAAGTTCTGGTGGATGCCTTCAACCTGCAACTCACCAAAGGTACCGGCATCAAAACCTATGGCCTCAGTCTACTCGAAGCGCTGGACCGCCTCGGAGCCAAGGTGGATATCTTGCTCAGCCGCAGCGGCTACAAAAACAACGCAATTCTCGACGAAATCTTCTTCTTCGACAATCAAGGCGGGCGACAGGACTGGCCAAGCTTAGCCAAATGGCTATTGAAATCAGCCTCTCCGTTTTATCGGGCCAAGCGTAGAAAGTCCTTTGCCGGATTGGTGGTCAAGAAAGGGCAGTATACCGAAGATTTTCTCAAGTACGCCACATCTTTCAGTATGCCCTACTGCTATGACCTCGCTAATGGACTATACGACCGCCTGCGGCTAACCACTAGCATCAATGTCGAGGAAAAAGTAGACATTTGGCACGCCACCTATCCGCTGCCCATGCAGGTGCGGGGTGCTAAGAAAATTACCACTGTCCATGATCTGATTCCGCTGCGATTACCCTACGCTACCCTTGACGGCAAGAAGATCTTCTACAACAAAATCAAAGATACCTTGAAGGAATCTGCCGTTACGATCACCGTCTCCGAGCACTCCAAGCAAGACATCCTCACCTACTACGATGTTGATCCCGCTAAAGTCGTCGTTACCTACCAGCCAATTGCTCTCAAGCCGCTAGAAGCCACCGACGCTGAGATTGCCCGGTTTCTGCGTCGCTACAGCCTAAAGTACCAAAACTACATTCTGTTTGTGGGGGCGATCGAGCCGAAGAAAAACGTGGGTCGATTAATTGATGCCTATGCCTCGATTGACACCGATATGCCACTGGTGATTGTCGGCAAAAAGGGCTGGCTTTGGGAAGATGAGCTGGGCAAGGCCCAATTCTTGAGCGATGACAAAGAATCTACGAAAAAAGTGAAACTGCTGGAATATGTGACGATGGAGAGCCTGCGCTACCTGTTCAGCGGAGCCTATTGTTTGGTCTTTCCCTCGCTCTACGAAGGGTTTGGTCTGCCGCCTCTAGAAGCGATGAACTTCGGCTGCCCGGTGATTACCTCCAACGTCTCCTGTTTACCCGAAATCTGTGGAGATGCGGCCCTCTATGCCGATCCTTACAGCGTTAAGGATATTACGAAGCAGCTCGAAACTCTGTTGGGCGACAGGGAGCTGCGGCAGCGTCTCGTCGAAGCAGGTCGGCTTAACGCAGAGCGGTTTAGCATGGAGAACTACATCAAGCGGCTGCATTACGCCTATCGCACAGCATTAGATGTTTAGGCTTCTGCAAACCATCCACACGATTAGGTCAGTCTACACAATGCTAGAGTCAGGCAGTGATATTGATGAAGAACTGCCAGCAATAAAAGCACAGTTACTAGGATTTGCTCCTCAGTTTCCCGATTCTGATTCCTCAAAACCTCGTTTTAGCTGTGCTGCAATTGATGTGAAAGAGGAGCTGAAACAACAGCTCGATCAGCTTTAATGGCATCATCCCAAGCCTATAACGTGGCAGAGATGCCGAGTTTCAGGTTTCAACTAACCCATAGCGAAGGAAAGAGTTACTGGGACTAAACTGAAGATGTGATCAAGAATAATACAACAACATAATTGGTTGATGCTGTGATTGAAGAAGGCGGTTTGGTTACAATTGAAGCCTTACCAGATGCTAGTTAAAAGCAAGCGTAGGCATAGTCTGACGGCACAACTTGGTGAATTACTTAATCAATAAAAAACCTTAATCAACAAAAAACAGGGGCCTATCTTGGCATCCCTGTTATGAATTGTTATGAATTGATTTAGCTAATTAAGCTCGCTGGTCTAAACATCGGTTTCGCTCAGTTCGCGTGTCAGGTAGTCAAAGGGTTCATCCAGGTAGGCATCGGTTGCAATTCCGGCCTCAGCGACTCGTTCCCTAACGATATCTTTCATGATCTGGATACCAACAACGGTCGGACCAATCGGTACACCCAGTGAGTTGTAGGTTTCCCGCAGGCCGTAGAGTACGCGCTCATCCAGTACATCGGTGTTACCCGCAACTAGGGCATAGCTAGCGTAGCGCAGGTAATAGTCCATATCGCGCAAGCAGGCCGCATAGCGACGAGTGGTATAAGCGTTTCCACCCGGACGAATTAGCTCTGGAATATCCTCAAACAGACGTAACGCTGCCTGCTTGACGATGGCAGCGGCATTACCATTGATTACGGCTGCTGCTTGCACACGAGCTGTACCACTCTCAAAATAAGATTTCAGAGAATCCAGGGCGTTGCGATCGAGATATCGACCGGTGCTGTCGTAGTTTTTAATCAGGCTGGTCACCGCATCCCGCATCAGATTTCGTCTCCCAAGTTTTGTTATCAGTAGTCTGTTTACTATGTCTTGATTGCCTGTAGGCCATAGGCAAATCAAAAAGCAGTCGGGGATGCTGTAGTGTGAGCGCCTTGCCCACCGCAGACAAGATGCCTGCCCCCTGACTTAATTTTTAATGCCTTACATGTGGCTACATGAAGACTGGCAATCGCCATTTAGTTTATCATGCAGCGTTTGACAGAATTGCATCCAAACCTGAGAAGCAAGCCAAGAACTGTAAAGATTCTTATCCTAATTGTCTTGGTAAGCCTGGGGATTCACGAGTAGTTACAGCAGCGCCATCGGTTCTGCAAGCCGCAAAACCTCGATTTATAACCCGCTGGGGCGCTAAACAACCGCTCTTACACATCCGGCAGCACCACTTGGCAGACCAGGTCAATAACCCATTGAGCAAGTTTAATCAAGTAAAAAGATTGATTTGTAGTTTTGAATACAAAATCTGTGTAAGCCTGTTCCTAGGATGATTCAGGTGAATTGAAGTCCGGTTCGTTGAGGATGGTTTCCTCCTGCTGGAGCAGGGCAATCGCTGAGTCGAGAGCTGCTGCTGAATCAATGGGGTAAAGTCGCATCTATATCATATCGGCTTCAACGATCGGCTTCAGTGCAAATCCAAGCGCCAGCCCAATATTTTTACTCCCTTTGAGTAAATACTCTCTGCGAGTAAGCGTGCATATCAAGAGACAGCCTAAGAGATTGTTTAAGGAGTAGTCATGGCAACCCCCCAAGAAGTCTTGAGCTTGATTAAAGAGAAGGGCATCAAGCTGATTGACCTCAAGTTTATTGACCTGCCGGGAATTTGGCAGCATTTGACGGTCTACGAAAATCAAATTGATGAAAGCAGCTTTGTCGATGGTGTGGCGTTTGATGGCTCTAGTATCCGCGGTTGGAAAGCCATCAACGAGTCGGACATGTCGATGGTGCTCGATCCGGACACAGCTTGGATCGATCCGTTCATGAAAGAGCCGACCATGAGCTTCATTTGCAGCATTAAGGAACCCCGTACTGGTGAACCTTACTCTCGCTGCCCGCGCGTGATCGCCCAAAAGGCCCTCGACTACCTCACCGCCAGCGGTATTGGCGATACTGCCTTCTTTGGTCCTGAAGCCGAGTTCTTCATCTTTGATGATGTCCGGTTCGACCAAAACCAGCACGAAGGCTACTACTACGTCGATTCAGTCGAAGGCCGCTGGAACTCTGGCCGCAAGGAAGAGGGCGGCAACCTGGGCTACAAGCCTCGCTACAAGGAAGGCTACTTCCCCGTCGCTCCCACCGACACCTCCCAGGACATGCGCAGTGAGATGCTGCTGACGATGGCTGAGTGCGGTGTACCGATTGAAAAGCATCACCATGAAGTAGCAACAGGTGGTCAGTGCGAATTGGGCATCCGCTTCGATACGCTGGTCAAGTCCGCTGACAACTTGATGATCTACAAGTACTGCATCAAGAATGTAGCCCGCAAGTACGGCAAAACCGTTACCTTCATGCCCAAACCAGTCTTCAACGACAACGGTTCGGGGATGCACACGCACCAGTCAATCTGGAAGGACGGTCAGCCTCTGTTCGGTGGCGACAAGTATGCCGGCCTGAGCCAGATGGCGCTGTGGTACATCGGCGGCATCCTGAAGCATGCTCCAGCTCTGCTCGCCTTCACCAACCCCACCACCAACTCCTACAAGCGCCTCGTTCCAGGCTTTGAAGCTCCAGTGAACCTGGCTTACTCGCAGGGCAACCGTTCAGCTTCGGTGCGGATTCCCTTGTCTGGCTCGAACCCGAAGGCAAAACGTCTGGAGTTCCGCTGTCCGGATGCCACCTCGAACCCCTACTTGGCCTTTGCGGCGATGCTCTGCGCCGGTATCGATGGGATCAAGAACCAGATCGATCCGGGCGAACCGCTGGATGTGGATATCTACGACCTCAGCCCCGAAGAATTGGCGAAGATTCCTTCTACGCCAGGATCGCTAGAAGATGCGCTGGAGTGCCTCGAGAAAGATCATGACTTCTTGACCACCGGTGGCGTCTTTACCGAAGACCTGATCAACACCTGGATTCAGTACAAGCTCGACAACGAGGTGAACCCGATGCGGCTGCGGCCTCACCCCTACGAGTTTGCGCTCTACTATGACTGCTAAGTTGGGATTGCTAATCTGAGTTTTGCTAGAAACTCAGAAGATTTTTTGAGGAGCAGGGTGGTTACTATCCCCTTGCTCCTTTATGGTGATGAACGGTGATGAATGCTCTATCGCCGGAGCAGCGTTGTTCCATATTTTCTCAGCACCCGGAATGGGCGAATCAGGTAATAGAGCGAGGAAAGGGCAGGGGGCAATGGCACGAAGGCTTGATCCTCAGCAGTCGGTTTAATCCAACCTGAATGCTCCATCAACCCCCACCAGCTCCAAAACTGATCCTGGAACCGCTCCCGCGTGCGGATGTGGAACAAGCTCCGCTCCACTTCGCCAATTTGCCCAGTGGTAGGACTGAACAGCGTTTGCTTAACACTCCTAGCCAAACAACCCATTGTCCGATCGCGAGCAATCCACTCTGCTGCTGGTTGCGGTAGGCTGGCCTGCAAGAGGTCGTGAGCCAGCAATAGCCCTAGGCTGATGAGTCTCCGCACTCCCCAGTGTTCGGTCTGCTGCTGCAACAACTGCCAGTTCAGCGGCTTGGTTCGCACCAGTTCCGCTACATCGCAAATGCGGTTCAAATGGCGCCAGCCTTCCTTGGTGCCATGCAGGCACAGCATCAAGAGATCCATTTCGGGAGTGAGCATCTTCACGGGTTTACCACCCACCCAGCCAGATTCAAGATGCTGCCACACCTCTCGATTTTGCAGTGGATAGGAGAGGTGTTTGGGAGCCAGGGTTGAGTGTAAATCGATGTTATACAGCCCGTTGGCTCGAATCAGGTGGGTTTCCCAAGGGACCTCGATCCGCGGCTCATAGTCTTGCGCCATCAACAGTTCGATTGCTTGAGAGCGATGCGACTTATCCACCAGCAGATCCAGATCGGTAATCTGGCGCAGAGAAAGATTTTGGTAAACGGTTAGGGCAAGAATTGGACCTTTAAACGGCAAAACCGGAATTTGCTCAGCTTCAAATAGGCTGAGGAGCCGCAGCAGTTCCTGGGTCAGCAGCAGGTTTTGCTGGGCATTGATTTGGAACAGGCGCTGCAGCCGCTGGAGAATCGCAGGGGGAACCGCATCCGGACAGGCAGACTTAACACTCCAATACAGCAAGGGTGACACGCCGTGCTGCACTGCTATTTGCAGCAGCAAATCCCAATCAATACCAGCTTGGAGGAGGGCGGGAATCTGAGCTGTTGTGGTTGCGTCCATTTGCACACGAGCACAGCACAGCAAAAGCTTGATTTCAGAGTATTCTTCCATGGTCATCTTAAAGTCATGAAGGAATACTTGCTCTCAGAGGTTGAACCGCTGCATTTAATTCTGCATCCAGCTTGGGTTCAAAATACTTATTGCCAAGCAGAGAAAGCATGCGAGCTTTCAATAACAATTCAGGATGACTCTTTAAGGCTTCACCCGATGTGTTGTGCTCTGTGTTTAAAAATTCGTTGAATAAATCCCAAACGCTCTTTGAAGCATCATGCTTCCCCAAAAGTTGGTAAATTTCCTGTTCCAGGCGTTGCACCATTCGAACTATCTCTAGCGCCTGGTCTAAATTCACTTCCCCCGCTAATAATCGTTTCAGCATCTCGCATTGGTAGCCTCCGCAAACTTTGAACCGCTCCTCGTAGATTGAACATTTTTTATCCACGTGATAAGCGCAGGGCAACGCAAACAAATCTTGTTTACCTTGTCGGCAAACCGACAGGTTCAAACGTTCGGCTTTTTCTACCTCATCGGGCATCAGAACGGCACGGGTCACCACTACTCCTCTGCAGCATAATCCACAGGCTAAGCAAAGCTGAGAACCGGGTAGCAGATGGGTATTGACTGCTTCTGGCGTTGATGAATCTGTTAAACCTGAATCTAGTGTCATTTTTACTATATTGAGAGTTAATTTCGGATGGGAGCCGGAGGACAAGCTTCCATTTGTGCTTTCCAGGATTGGGCATACAGTCCTCCCTGCTGTAGTAGCTCCTGATGATTGCCCGATTCCACAATCTGCCCTTGCCGCATCACATGGATCACGTCTGCCCGCATGGCCAAGGTGAAGCGATGGGTAATCACGAGAGCGGTGCGCCCATTCGCCAATTGCCGAAATCGGTCTAGCCAGTCGGCTTCTGCCCAAGGATCCATAGCGCTTGTTGGCTCATCCAGAATGATGATGGGGGCACGGCGGAAAAAGGCGCGTGCCAGTGCCAGCCGTTGCCATTCACCGCCGCTCAGATCCACTCCGCCTGGAAACCACTTGCCCATAAGGGTGTCATAGCCTTGGGGTAAGTATCCGATGCGTTCGTGAATGCCAGCATTGCGAGCAGCTGCTTCAATCGCGGCAACGGTGGCAGGAACGGTTTGATCGCCCAGTGCAATATTTTCTGCTGCGCTAACAAAGTAGGGAATTGGGAACTGAAATAGAACCGTAATCAACCGCTGTAGTTCAGCCTGCGGAAAGGTTCTGATGTCAATACCGTCTAATTCAATCGCACCCGCTTCAGGGTCATAGAAGCGACAGAGCAGCTTCACGAGCGTGCTTTTGCCGGCGCCGTTGTCACCCACAATTGCAACGACTTTACCAACCGGTAGGGTGAGGTTGAACTGGTCTAACACCGGGCGATCGCTGCCCGGATAGCGAAAGCGCACATTCCGAAACCGGATGCTCTGCTGAATTTGGATTGGCGAAAGCTCGGCTGGAAGTGGGTCTGCAGGAAGCAAGTTCGTTTGAGACTCTAGCTTGAGAAACTCAAACAGATTGCTGAGAAAGAGGCTGTTGTTGTAGATCTGCCCCAGATGGTTGAGTACCGAGCGCATTAACCCTTGCCCTTTGTTGAATGCTTGATAAAACAGCGCCAGATCGCCTAAGGTTAAAGCCCCTAGCAGAACCTGCCGCCCCATCCACAGCAGTGCTCCGCCTGAGAGGACTAAGGCCAGTGTCGCAGCCCCGATCCGTCCTAGGCTTTGTTGCTTGGCTAATTGCATCCGCTCCCGTCGCAGCCGCCGTCGCAACCGCTGATAGGCAGATTCAAAGTAAGGTCCCAGATTGAATACCCGAATTTCTGCCGCTGGAGCATTGTTGGTCAGCAGCAGTTCATAGTATTGCAGGCGACGGCGATCGGTTGTGGTTTGCTCCCACCAGCGGTGATAGTGGCGGTTGAGGCGGAGCATGACATAGAAAGCGGGCAATGTGCTGATCAGCAGCAACCCAGGCAACCAGATACCGTAGGGTAGCAGAATCGCCACCATTGCCACTAGAGTAATGCTGTTTTGCAGCAGACTCCCGACATTTTCGATCAATGACAGAGACTGTCCACTGGCATCGCTGGTGGCGCGACTGAGGCGATCGTAGTAGTCAGAGGATTCATAAAAGGCGAAGTCTACAGTATAGGATTTCTCGTGCACTAGCCCGCTAATATGATCCTGGACCAGTTCTGCTTGCCCCGTGCGGACCCAGTCCATCAGATTCTGCAACACTTCGGTTAACAGCAGGGTGGCCGCCATCAGCAGGATGGGGAGGAGCGCTGGCTGCACTGCTTGCCAGGAAATGCCTGCCCCTACTACGGCAACTAAACCGTCCACCAGCATTCGGGTCAGATACACGGTCGCGGCTGGTAGTAACCCTTGCAGCAGCAGCAAGATCACCCAAGCCAGCGTCCAATAGCGGGCAGCTTGCCAAATCAGCTGAAAGGTTGCCGGCAGGTAAGAGAGCCGGTCCAGTTTGCTAACAAGTTTAGAGGAAATGTTAGAGGGAATAGATGAGCGGCGTTTTCTGGGCATGGATCTTCGGTGTTAAACAGCAACCCGCTGGGCATGACCAGCACCATCGGCTGCAACCAGCTGCACAATCTCCGGCAATGCCAGCAGCGAGCGATGGCGTTTCAGACGCGCAATGGGGATAGCGTTGATCAAGTGGGCAGCTTGCTGGAAGTGGCTCGGATTGGAAAACGCGCTGCCCAAAAACGGCACGGCGTAGGAATGGAAAATCAGCTCCTTGAATGCGATTTGAGCCGCAATTGGTTCGATTTCAGGCGCAGCACCAACGCCCAGAATGTACAGACGAGCGAGTCGCTGAGGCTCGGTCGAGAATCCCTGCTCGAATCGCCGCGCGTATTTCTCAACCTCAGGACGAATTCTCGACAGGGCAGCAGGGTCGTCTCCTAGAGAAGTTACGGCATCTGCCCACAATTTCACCTGGGGCGAGCCAGGAAAAACGATAGGGTGATTGCTGTCATCAAACCCGATCGCCAGCACATCATCGGCAACTAGACGATATCCCTGCTTGCACAGTGCTGCCACCATGGTGGATTTGCCCCAGCCACTCTCCCCTAGAAAAGCAAGGGCACTCCCCGCCTTAGCTACCACACTGCCGTGCAGCACCAATAAGCCCCGCTGATGCAGTAAGGTTCCCAGGGCTGACCCCAACAGAAACAGGCGCAGGACATCGGGATTGACTTCGCGAATGGCATCAACAATAATTTCCCGTCCTTCCCGGACTAGAAAAGTGCCGATGTCATGCCAATGGAAGATGGCTTCGGTCTTTGACGCCCAAATACATTGTTCCGATCGAACCGCATTGGCAGGATGTTGCACAGGTCCGGGTTGAATCGTAACAGCTGCCTCTCCTCCATATACTGTTAGTTCCGGCAAAGGAAGATAGGACGCAATATTCAAACCGTAAGCGGTATAGGAAAACATGCTTTTATGGTATTAGGAATGTTGAAAAGCCTAAGCTCTTCTAAAGATCCCTGTTGAACCAAAATGTTAGAGTGATTCAACAGGGACATTTACACAGGTTTAGCTGAGAATCCAACTAAACTTTCAAAAACCTCTCCTTTCGAGAAACAAATTATCTGTCAACAATCCAGGACAGCAACCGAGGATTATCAACAAATTGATTGGAGGATATTTATCGGCTGCCAACATTACAGGAATCACCTCCGCAATTTCCAATTGGATCAGCTAGTCCATAAACAAAAACATCTTTGATCCCAAATCCTGAACCTTGGGTGATCTTTTCAACGTCACCATGCACGGTTAGTTCAGGCTTAACATAGCGCTTCTTCTGCATTGTATTACCTCACCATTGTAGAAGTGTACTACTGGAAGTTCAACGGACTACATTAATGGACATTAATCAATTTTTCACCTCCTTTTCACGATAAAAACGCTGCTTCGCGAGCTGAGGAATCTTTGACATACTTCAGCCATTGAGCCAAGGTCATAACTAGGAGCAGCTGGTGAATTTTATCTGCCGAGTATTGTTCACCTTCAGAGAAGAACTGCTGGCTGATTTTTCGGAGAGTGAATATGTCTACGTACTCTTCAAGTTCCGCGGGAAAGTTTTGAATGAACTCTTCAAATTTGCTTTGTTCTGTTAATATTCTTCGAATCAAATTGACGCCGAGGTCGCCTTTGTCATGCCGCCATTGAATTGCTCTTGGTAGGCAGTTTTCCATTGCACGACGGGCAATCATACGGCTCCAGCCCCGATGCAGTTTTTGGTTCGCTGGAACTGCTAAGCAAAATTCCACTAAACGACGATCGGTAAATGGCAAGCGAGCTTCAATGGCATAAGCAGAAACTCCTTTGTTGAACATTTCCATAGACAGCGGTACAAAACCACTGTTGAGTTCTTGGTGGTGGTTTTCCCGCTCAGTTCGCCATTCGCCAGCAGCAAATTCTTGAACTCTCTCTTTCAGTCCAACTTGCCGAGTAAATTCAGGATTTAGCAGTGGATCTGGTTTCCAAACAGGCTCCTGGTATCCCCGCAATTGTCGCCAGCGTTGTCGTAGAGCAGGAGGAATATTAGATTTAACGCCGTCATTCCAAATAAAGCGCCGTAGAGGTGCCCAATGTGAGCGGTTGCGTTGCTTCGCCAATGCTCGGATTTCAGTAGCTAGTGTAAGCCAACGTCCTGTACGGGCCAGTTCATTCAGATAAGCGTATCCGTGCGAGATAACATTGTCTCCCATCAATCCATCAAGCAAGACGCGAACTCCCTGCTGTTGAGCAATGCGCCAAGTTTCGAGATTGATTAAAGAATTTGGTGCATCAAACGGTTCATCTTGCCAAGGTAAAGTGAGTGTAATGCTGTCAAAACAACTAAGCTGATCGCCATGAATGTAGTGAGGTTCAAAATTCCCTTGTTCTAACACAGCCCGAATGTAGAACCGTTCATCACTTTCAGGAACCGTATCAAAGATGGCCGAAAAAGTTTTGAGAGAATCCCCTCTAGTTACATCCCACAGAGAGTGAGCAGTACAGACAATAGATGAGGAATCTAAGCCACCGCTGAGCATCGAGCCAATTGGAAAGGCACTGCGCAGCCGACAGCGCACGGCTTCGGTAAAGATTTCTCGATAGGCGGCAGCGTACTCTTCATCCGAGGACAAACGCAATTCTCGATGCGGATCGAGTTGCCAATAGGGGTGAAGCGACAATTGCTCAGCCGTAACGCGCAGACTGTGAGCAGGCACACAACGATAGATATGGTGATAAAACGTACTGGCTTTGTCTTCGTAACGTTGCAGGAGGTAATCGGCTATCCTAACTTCGTTGATCTGGCACAGCACGTCCGATAGAGCTAGCAACGCCTTAATTTCGGAGGCGAAGGCAAACAGTTTGCCCGACTGATGGTAGTAGTAGAGCGGCTTAACCCCAAAGTGGTCCCGAGCGCAAAAAAGCTGCTGGTTTCGACCATCCCAAATCACAAAGGCAAAGTCGCCTAGCAGTTTCTCGGGGCACTGTGTTCCCCACTTCTCGTAGGCTGCCAGGATCAGATCGCTGTCCGTTACCTTGTCTGCTGGATAGTCTGCAAAACCCAATGCCGGAATCAATTCCTCTCGGTTGTCAATCCGAGCATCCGCAGTAAGGGTAAGATTTCCTTTCACTAGCGGTAACTTCTCTAGCAATGACTCGGGCGTGGTCCACAGCATCCGGTGCCCTAACCCGACTGACCCGCCACACCAAATCTCTGCTCCGTCTGGCCCTCGATGGGACAGAACATCCGTCATTCGCGCTAGCTCACTATGCTGGACAGGCTGTCCGTCTAGATAGTAAATTCCTGCGATTCCGCTCATGGGTCTAACTCCAGGGCTGGCAGAGGTGTAAAGGTTTCCAGATTGGGTAGTCCACCGATGACAACTCGCCCCTGATATTCAACCCAGGCATGGGCAGCTAACTTGCCAAAACAATCTTTTGCCACTCCAATCCGAAGCTCAGAGGTATAGCCATAGCGAGACAGCAATCCCTGAGTAGCTAATGCCTGCGCTAGGCACTTTGCCTTATTGGGTATGCGAGAACAAACGGCATTTACCGCCCAAGCAATGTGCTCTGGAGAAACCCGGTGCATCAATTGATCTGATCGAGCCACGCCCCTTGCAAGCAACCGACGCAGTTGTTGAAATGGTACAAATACAAGTCCCAATCGGATCAGATTCAGTAAAACTAGCGTCTCAAACAGCAGCCACCGCTCGGCAGGACTGAGCTGGAGGACTTTATTCAACGTCTGCATGAGTGATTTCAATTAGTTCAGCAGCTTGTAAAGCGTGCAGGATGGCAGTCAAATCTTGCATACATTGCTCGGAATCAACATCATATTCCGACAGAAGAGATGTATGAATAGACTGAAGTGTTCGCGGTTGTTGAATTAGGTTCCAAATAGTGGTACCAACTTCATTCAGTCCAAAATAGACACCAGATTTCAAGTTGAGAATCACTGTTTCATCCACTAAATCAGAAGAAACCTGCTCCTTGGTGGCTGAAATCAATCCTGCTAAGTTATTCAATGGTGCGCTAACTTGAGACATGGAAACTCACGACCTCATTATGCTTCTATAAAGAACATTTTTATACAAACCCAATACAGACGCTGTAGCGATCGAACTCGCTGTAGGCTAAAACACTGAGTTGTAGTCCAGCATAAAAAACAGTTGTTTGAGTTCTTGTTTGAGAAATTAAATCGAGGCATTCTTCACGGCTTCTTCACACGAAGAAGTAGAGAACATCCAATCCGGATCAAGATGCGGATTCTAGGCTATGGCGTCTATAGAAATTTAGTTATGTGTAAATCAATTGTGTCTATAGAAAGATTCAATTCATTCGGTCTGTGGTACTCACTGTTGATCCCCAAAGACTGAGATCAAAACGCTGATAGCCGATGCATGATCCATTCAAAGGCTCGGATAAGCGAATCAAGATTGCTTATTGCAAAAAATAAAGTTTCGATACTTCTTGTTGTAAATCGTTAATCCGCAAGCAGAAGGAGTTGTTTAGTTTAAGATCAATGAGGACTATAAGCGAAGCATCAGGCTGGAGAAGGCAACATGCGTTTTACAGCTTTGGGAATGATGAATTTGTCCCTCTCCATAAGAAACATCAAGAAACATCAGTCAACCGTTTTCTGGCTCTCACCCATCTGATTTTCATGAACCAGTTAGCAGAATCAGATAGAAGAACCAGTAGAAGAACCAGTTAGAAAATCTATCTACCAGATTTGGAAGATTTGCCAAAGTTTTACAACATTAAAAGTGCTCTTTGGCTGCTGCGCAGAATCAATCAGCTCAAGGGCTACACCTTTTTATGCAGTTTCCACGGTTCTTCTCTATGGGTTGTAATATACTGTATCAGTTTTGCTTAAATATTGATTTGTGATCAATTCCTTAATTGTGATCAATTCCTTAATTGTCATTCTTGCCTTGCAGGCTTAATACCTTCTGCCTGCCATTTCTCTGCCTATCATTTCCATTTTTGCACTTGGACAAACATTCATGACTTCTCACCACAACTCAGAGTCTGCAAATATCTTTGCTCCCCTACCTCAAGGCGTGGATGCTGTAGCCATCCATGATCCCCAAGTAGAACCCCAAGTAGAACCCCAAGTAGAAATTGTTGACTCTGTTTCTCCAACATTGAAATCTCAAGTCTGGAATGAGCAGACAAATGAGCAGACAGCAGCTACCGGCGTCTATGTCACGGTTCACGGCCACTTCTACCAACCACCGCGCGAAAACCCCTATCTCAACGCGATCGAACGCCAGCCCAGCGCCGCTCCCTTTCATGACTGGAATGAACGGATTCACCACGAATGCTACCGTCCCAATGCCTTTGCGCGAGTGCTGAACGACCGAGAAGAGCTGCTAGGGATCGTCAACAACTTCGAGTATCTCAGCTTCAACATCGGCCCCACCCTGATGAGCTGGCTAGAGCGCTACGACATTGAAACCTATCAGCGCATCCTGGAAGCCGACCGCAAAAGCTGCGAACGCCTCAACGGTCATGGCAATGCCATCGCGCAGGTCTACAACCACATGATCATGCCGCTGGCCAACGAGCGCGACAAATACACCCAGATTCGCTGGGGCAAAGCCGATTTCAAATCCCGATTTGGCCGCGATCCCGAAGGGATTTGGCTAGCCGAGACCGCCGTTGATTACGCCACCCTGGAAGCCCTAGTCGCTGAAGGCATCAAGTTCATCATTCTGGCACCGTCCCAAGCCCAGCGCTGTCGTCCCCTGCCCACCGCAGACCACCCCGATCCCCACTGGACTGAAGTCGGCGGCAGCCAAATTGATCCGATCCGCCCCTACCGCTGCTACTTAAAAAGGGTTGAGTTCACCCTGCGGGAAGAGCAAAGCTCTACAGCTTTAAGTCCTCAGTTAGAAGATCACATTACTGCTGATTCAACTCAACACTCAAAATACTGCTACGCAGAAGCAAGCTACAACACTCAAAACTCTTCTGATTGCCCTTACATCGACATTTTCTTCTACGATGGTCCGATTTCCCGGGATATGGGCTTCAGCGATGTGCTGAGCAACTCCAGTCACTTTATCGGGCGAATTGCCCAAGCGGTACGAGGGGATCAGCCGGCCCAACTGATTGCGGTCGCCACCGATGGCGAAACCTTTGGGCATCACAAGGGCGGCACCGAAAAGGCGCTGGCCTATGCTTTTACCGAGGAATTTCCGCGGCGAGGCTGGACCGTGACCAACTTTGCCCATTATTTGAGTCTGAATCCGCCCGCCTGGGAAGTAGAACTAAAACCCGTCACGGCTTGGAGTTGCTCCCACGGCGTTGATCGCTGGCAGGAGGATTGCGGCTGTGGTGGGGGCGGCAGTTGGCATCAGCAGTGGCGCAGACCGTTGCGCGATAGCTTGGATTGGCTGCGGGATCAGTTGAGCAAAGTGTATGAGGAGCATGGCAAAAAGCTGTTCCTGGATCCCTGGAAGGCTCGGGATCATTATATTCAGGTGATCCTGGATCGCAGTCCGACTTGCATCAATCGTTTTCTGGCTCAGCACCAATCCCACAAACTCAGCGCTGCCGAACGAGTCGATGCCCTGCGGCTGCTGGAGATGCAGCGCCATGCCCTCTTGATGTACACAAGCTGCGGCTGGTTTTTCGATGAAATTTCCCGTCCGGAAGGCACCCAGATTTTGCGCTACGCAGCCCGTGCCTTAGAGTTAGCAGGCGATGTGGCAGGCGTCCAGCTAGAGAAAGCGTTTATCAAACGGCTGGGGGTGGCTCCTAGCAATGTGGATCTGTTTCAGAATGGCGCAGAGGTCTATCGCCAGTTGGTGATCCCGGCCCAAATCAGCCTAGAGCAGGTGGCGGCCCACTACGCCATGACTTCCCTGTTTACCGCCTATGCGCCTGAGCAGCGGGTGTACTGCTATGCCGTGCAGCAGCTTGATTATCAGCTTCAGCGCTTAGGCACCCTTACTCTAGCCGTCGGCCAGATCCAGCTCACTTCAGAGATGACCCGCGAACGTAAGATATTGGTGTTTGCGGTGCTGCATTTGGGCGGCTGGGATTTCCACTGCTGCATCCAGCCCTTCAGCGGACGCCGCGCCTATAGCCAGATGAAAGAAGTCTTGTTTGACACCCTGAAGCAGGCGAGTGCGGCTCAGATGATTTTGGCGATGACCCGCTATCTGGGCCATCAATCCTACAGTCTGCGCGACCTATTTGCCGAAGAGCGGCACAAAATTATGCGCCTACTCAGCCGGGAAACCCTGACTCGTCTCGATCAGCTCTATACGCAGGTCTACCGCGACAACTACGGCATCATTGCCGCCTTCCACCGAGATGGGCTGGATGTGCCCCAGGAGTTGCAGGTCGCTGCAGAGATTGCCATTAGTCACCGCGCAATCGTTACCTTACAGGCTTTGGATCGGGAAACCAGCGATTTTCCGCCCACCAATCCCCAACTTTGTCTCAGCCATTTAGCCGAACTGGAGGCAATCGCCGCAGAAGCAGATCACATGCGCTGCCAGCTCAAGCCACTCCAGATCAAACAAACCTTGGAACGGCTGATTCTACGGGCGCTCTGGCATCTGCTGCACAACTTCAATCCCAGCACTGCCGAAGCCGATCTCCAATGGATCGACCGCTTGCTAGAGCTGAGCAACCGCTTCCATCTGCATCTCTCGGTGGACCGAGCGCAGGAAATCTATCTGCAAGGCTTGCACCGTCGCGTCTTGCCCCAACTCCGGCTCTGGCAGCAGAACTCAAACCAAAAGCCCGATTGGAGTTTGGATCAGATTCGCCAGTTCCTGCAGCTAGGGCAGCGGCTAGCGATTGATGTGCGGGGATGGCTGGATAAGTTTTGAGTTTTGAGTTTTGAGTTTTGAGTTGATGTGAAGGGGTGAAGTTTTGAGAAGACAGTTCCCGATCAAGCTTTGCGAGTTGCCATAGAAAAGGCTAGGGCACCCAACTGCTGCCCTAGTTCGGCTGAGCCAATTTGACTTAGCCATCAATTGCTTGATAATCGCAACTTAAAAATCAAAACTTTATTAAAGCCGTTCTGCTCCCAACACGCTTGCTAGCAGAGCTTTTTGGGCATGCATTCGGTTCTCAGCTTCGTCCCAGACGCGGGAATGGGAGCCTTCGATCACGGCATCGGTGATTTCTTCGCCCCGGTGGGCGGGCAAACAGTGCAGCACAATCGCCTTGGGATCGGCCAAATTGAGCAGGCTGTCATTCACTTGATAGGGTTGGAATAGGGGCACGCGGCTGGCGGCTTCGCTTTCCTGCCCCATGCTGGCCCAAACATCGGTATACAACACCTGCGCTGCTTTGGCGGCAGCCTCTGGATCACGGGTGATCAGCACTTCGGATTTGCCACCTGCAATCGACTTGGCCTTCTCCACAATCGCCGCATCGGGCTGAAAGTTCTCAGGACAAGCGACCCGGACATTCATCCCCGTGAGCGCACAGCCCAGCAGCAGCGAGTTCGCCATATTGTTGCCGTCGCCCAGGTAGGTGAGGGTGAGGCCAGCTAGCTGGCCAAATTCTTCCTGCACGGTTTGCAGATCGGCCAACACCTGACAAGGGTGCTCCAAATCGGTGAGGGCATTGATCACCGGAATTTTGGCGTAGTTGGCAAAGGTTTCTAGCTCGGCTTGCTCAAAGGTGCGAATGGCTAACACATCTAGATAACGGTCGAGCACACGCGCTGTATCAACTGTCGGCTCTCCGCGCCCAACCTGGGTGACGCTGGCATTCAGATCCAACACCTGCCCACCCAAGTGAAACATCGCTACCGAAAAGCTGACGCGAGTGCGGGTAGAGGCTTTGCTAAACAGTAGTCCGAGCACTTTGTTTTGGCAGCGGAGATTGACCTTTCCGGCTTTCAAATCGGCAGCCAGTTCCAACAGTTCATGAATTTCTGCGGCACTCAGATCCGCCATGCTGAGCAGGTCTCGACCTTTTAATGACGCTACGCTCATCCTGAATTACGGGTATAAAACAACAGTGTCCTAAAACCCTACCAGATCTTGATCCACAGCGCAGTTCTCAGGTAGCAATTTTGAGCCAAACAATTTCATTACCCGTTACCTGATGTTTATGCTCGTCAGCCGCAGGGAAACCACGCTGCGGCTGACTGCAATCCATTCCTGTGAAGTAGAAGTGCCGGTGCTGCAACCTGGTGACGCCAAAACCCGTTTTCCTGATCTGGTAATTCTGCGGCCCGAACACCTTCCCCTCACCCAAAAGCGCCTGACCATCACTCGTGAGATGCCGCCACCTTTGCTGATTGCCGAAGTCGTGAGTCCGGGTGATGCTAACCGTATGCGTGACTATGAGCGCAAGCGTGACCAGTATCAAGCCTTGGGCATGCTGGAATACTGGCTAATCGATCCGCCGCAGCATACGGTCACGGTCCTAGAACTGCAAAACGGCGCCTATACCGAAGTTGGCACATTCCGAGAAGGCGATGCCATTGTTGCTGCTAGCTTCCCAGAGCTGACACTGACGGCGGCCCAAGTGCTGAACGCCGGACAATAAGCGCCCTACTCCAGCAGAAAATACGGCTGCCCATTATGGCGGGTTCTGTCGGACTCGATGCAGCCAAGCCGGATAGCCAAACGAATCACGCGCCTTCAGAACCGGCAGCCCGATTTCACGATGCACATGCTGAACGACGGCTATCACTATCTGTTCCAGCATTTCAGGTGAACCAAAGGCTTCAAAACAAAGGCTATGCCAGTCCTGATTCCACACCTGCAATTCGGATAGCTCTAGCGTGCAGCCCTGCTGAATCGACTCTTCGGCATCTTCGGCATCTACCCGTTGAATCGCACCATCTGGGGTGAAGGCATAATGCTGGCACCATCTTTTTTTAGCAACCGGCATCCACGATTCACTTAGTGCAGCCGTCGCGCCATCTCTTTCAGCAATGGTAAAGTGCCACTTCAGCCACTGCTCTACCCGTCCTCGCACTCGCTTTGCCAGCTTGGATTTACCCTGATTTGCCAACCGCTGCTTGATCTCTAACCCACCTTCCCGCAGCTTAATGCCTAACCCGCGATCGGGTGAATAGAGATACCAATCGGTTCGGGCCTCGGGCTTATCGGCCCCTGCTTCGGGAAACCAGCGGTAGAATTCTTCAGGTAACCTGCCCCGGAAAAACCACCGGACTTCTAGGGTTGGATGCATCAGCGCCTACCTGCTTGTAGCCTCTTTGTTTTTGATCTAAGCGGACAGAGACCCTTTGGAAATCCATTAGCAGATAGAAAACGGCCGCAATCACTGCCACAGTCTGCGCCTAGGTTCCCCATTCAAACGCGCATGGGCGTCGCGCAGCAGATCAGGAATCGCCAGGTTTGCGGGACAGCGGGGCAAACAGTCGCCACAGTCGGTGCAGCGATTGGCTTTGGTTCCGGGAAACCAGTGACCAGCATTCTCGAACATGCGATAGCGGTACTGGCTGAAGTCAATCATTTCGTAAGCTACAGCCAAATTGCGCAGCCGCAGAACTTCGGGAATATTGATACCTTCAGGACAGGGCAAACATTGATAGCACTGGCTGCATCGCTCGGTGGCAAGCGTTTGTTCCAGATGAGTTTGCAACCGTTCCAGAGCAGCTGTTTCTGCTTGGGTCAACACACCGTCCTGACCCGCTACCGACAGATTCAACTCACTCGGACAGGCGGCCCCGACACTCAAGGTGGTGATGCGCGGATCGCTGAGCAAGAAGCGGTAGGTGAGTTCTAGGGGTGAGAACGGCTGACACAGATCGATCAATCTCTGCGGAGGGCGATACAGCATCCCACCTTTATCGGCTGGGGAGATAATAAAAACTCCCATATCTTTCGCTGCTGCTGCCGCCACCGCCGCCTGATTTCGCTGGTTAAAGAAGTAATAGTGCAGGTTGACAAACTCGAACTGGTCGGTAGCAATCGCTCGCAAAATAATTTCTAGAGGCGCGTGCGTCGAAAAGCCGACATGCTTAACTCGCCCATCAGCCACCGCCTGTCTAACGGCCTGCATACAGCCTTGTTCATCTTCAATCCAAGCCAAATGCTCCCAGGTATTAATCCCATGAATCGCCAAGCCATCGACCTGGTTAACACCCAATCGGTCCAGTGAGCGATCAATCGCACGAGCCATCGAAGCAGCATCGGGCGTGGGCGTAATTTTGGTTGTGAGGTGGATCTGCTGGCGCGACACAGGTAAATCCGCTAGGGCAGTTCCCAAATAAATTTCGCTGTTTCCGTAGGCTTGGGCCGTTTCTAGATGGTTAATCCCCAGCTCAACCGCTCGCCGAATCGTCTGTACCGCCGTTTCCTCCGATGCTAGACAGCGCATCGTGCCCAAGGAAAACACCGACAGGTGGAGATTGGTTTGACCAAAGCGACGGTAGCGCATGGAAATCGGCGTCTGGCCTGCTAGCTCTCGTCCCGCTTGCTGAAGCGGCCACCTTGTTTGAAATCCTCTGGGCGTAGGTTCGAGAGGAAATCCCGAAAGGCTTTGCGTTCGGCTTCATCGGCATCGCGATCTACCGGCATCGAGGCATCGGCCACCACTTCTTCCATCACCCAAATTGGGCTTCTGGTGCGCAGGGCAATCGCAATCGCATCGCTGGGGCGGGAGTCAATTTCCTTTCTCACTTCGCCTTGGCGAATCATCAAAATGGCGTAGAAGGTGTTGTCTTGTAGGGAATGAATTACAACGCGCTCTAGCACCATATCCCACTCTTCCATCAGGTTTACCATCAGGTCGTGGGTGAGGGGACGGGGAGGAGTTTGGTTTTCCAATGCGCTGATGATTGCTCTGGCTTGATCTTGACCGATGTAAATCGGCAACTGACGACGCTCGGAGGCATCTCTCAGGAGCACAATCGGATGGCGGGACACCGCATCCAAGGCAATTCCAGCGACTCTCATTTCAATCATGGTTTAGCCCTAGAATCCGTGAAAGGGGGTAGTTCAGTCGAACCGGCTGCTCGACAATGACAATATCGACAGATTGGGATTTACCGATATAGGGTAACATTTGTGGCCTTGGAGCCAACTAAACGCACCTTATATTTTCAACATCTATTTGTTAAGGAGGTCAGAAAAAAGTAAAGGTTTTTACTGACCACGAAAGTATAATGCAAACCTATAAGCTCCGATTTGAGTCGAGATAACCAGTCGTGATCCGGCTGATCTCCAGTATGCCCTGAATCTGCCCTTAGCTTCAAAAACTGTACTAGTAAAACTTTGGAGTATCGCTTTGTTTTGCGGTCTCAGTAAATGCATCTTAGTGGAACTAGTAGGCAGTTCCCATCCAGTAGAGGCTTCGCTACGATCGATACTGAATTTCATACCATGTCGTACTGATTCTGTCAGGAGACAGGATCGAGGAGTTCGGCCAGTATGCTTGCTGCAATTATCCTGCTACAGTTGCTGCTGCCGCTTTTGCTGATTGGCTGGATTGCCATCGTGCCACCTCGGAATTTACTTGGTTTTTGGATGCAAGCTATTGCAACAGCGCTTGGGTTATTGGCCCTAGCTCGAACCGGGCTTTGGGTTTTTCCACCCTGGTGGACGCCTTATCTTTACGGTCTACTGTTTGTGGCTGCCCTGATTGTCGGACTTCGCCGTTACAAGTCGCGCCGCCTCGTGCCGTCTGCTTGGTTAGCTTGGATTGCCATTATTGGTTTCGTGGCCTTTGGAATTTATGCCGCGAACGAAGCAGCACAAAGCTTAGCGGGTCGGTTTCAACCGGAGGAAACTGCTGCCGAGCTTGCCTTTCCTCTGCTCAACGGTAACTATCTGATCGTTAACGGCGGCAGCGATATCCGGCTCAACGCCCACTTGAAGCTACTCAATCCAACCATTCCCCGCTTCCGCGCCTATCGAGGCAATAGTTACGGGCTGGATATTGTCAAAATTGATCGCTTTGGTCTGCGAGCACAGGGGATCGTACCCCGCGATCCAGGTGCATATCATATCTACGGTGAACCAGTCGTAGCACCTTGCTCAGGCAAACTTGTGACCGTGATTGATGGACTGCCAGATATGTCGGTTCCTGAGGTTGACCGCTCTAATCTCGCTGGAAATCATTTGATTCTGCGCTGTGACAATTTAAAGACTAGCAATGGTGGTACCGGTAATGTGGATGTGGTGTTAGCCCATTTCCGTCCCAACAGTCTTACAGTGCAGAGCGGTGCACAGGTTAAGGTTGGTGATCGGTTGGGTGAAGTTGGTAATTCTGGGGTGAGCAATGAGCCACATTTGCATATCCATGCCCAGCGACCCGGATCAGCAACAGCTCCTATGTCTGGTAATCCGCTGCCAATCCGCTTTGATGGACGCTTCCTGATCCGAAACGATCGAGTCTCTTACTGATAGGGCTGATAGGGTCCACTGTATGACGCACCTAACTTGCCCGTCCCCAGCCCAAATAAGGCAGTTTGCTGGCTGTGGCGCGAATTTGTTCGGCTTGGGCCACGAGTTGTCCACAGGCATCCCAAGTACCGCTGAGAAACATGTTGCGGGAACCTTCTCCCATCGAAACGGGAATGGTCGAGTCGCCGAACTGCACCTGCATCGCTTGTAGATCCAGGGTGATAGGAGTTTGGGGATTAGCCGCGATCCAGTCCTGGAGGGTTTGAACATCGGCTGGAGCTGCCGTGATGCAGGGGATGCCCATCGCCACACAATTACCAAAAAAGATTTCGGCAAAACTCTCGCCCACCAGCGCTTTAATGCCCCATTTGGCAATCGCTTGAGGGGCATGTTCCCGCGAAGAGCCGCAGCCAAAGTTACGGTTCACGACCAGAATCTCAGCCCCCTGGTACTGAGGCCGATCAAACGGATGCTGTCCGTTCATCTGCGCCCGGTCGTCGGCAAACACCTGGGCACCTAGGCCATCGAAGGTGACACAGCGCAAAAAACGAGCCGGAATGATCCGGTCAGTATCGATATCATTACCCACCAGCGGTATAGCCCGCCCAGAAACCAATTGAATTTGACTCATACAATTCACCTCAACTCGAATTTAATTAGATTGAACCCTTTGTGTTTTCGGCCAGCATGTTGCAAAACAGCGCCCCATGTTCTTTAGCATCGTCGAGTGCTACATGGGTATGGGGCAGTCCCGGATCAAACCAATGGGAGGACATTTTTGATTTACCACTTTCCCGATAAGGCGTTTTCAGCATCGCCATCGCGTAGGTTTTGATGTCGATTCCTGATTGGGCAAACGGACTTTCGCCGGTAAACCGAATTAGGTACCACTGGATAAACATGAAATCAAACGTGGCTGGGTAGGCGAGAAATACCGGCTGTCCGGGTAAGGCTTTTAGCCATTTTGAATAGTTTTGCATCGCTATTTCTGGCGGTTGCAAATCCTGACGACAGGCAGCCCAAGCTTCCGGTTGAGTTTGCCACCAAGCCATTGTTTTGGAATGGGTGATGGCATCCGGCAGCGTTTCTAGATTGGCGGAAAAGGTGTCTACCAGCGTTTTGTTCGGCAGATAGGCGGCAGATCCAAAGCTGAGCATGGAATAGATGCCCGGAATGGGTCCATCGGCCTCAATATCGGTGCTGACAAAAATCTCAGTTGTCATAGCATCTTTACAACTCATCTTTAGAGGCTGTTTGTAAACCAAGATTGAGATCTCCCTAAATCCCCCTTAAAAAGGGGGACTTCAGAGATTTGGTATGTGCTACGCATAGGCTTCGCCTACGGTTCCCTCCTTATTTATTTGAGGGTTAGGGAGGATCAGCTGACTCAGGGCCGTTTTATCTAAGCGCCCTTCAACCACCTGCATCACCAGTTCATAGGCTTGCTGGTCCGAGAGATCGAGTGAATAACCATTCAGCCGCAGAAACGTATCCATCACCGCAAAGGCCGTGCGCTTGTTGCCATCGATAAACAGATGATTCATTGCCAGGTGAAACAGATATACCACCTGTTCAGCAATGGTTGGATAGAGAAGCTGACCGCCAAAGCTGGCCTGAGGTTGGGCTAAGGCCGACTCTAACAAACCCGGATCGCGGATACCAGGAGTTCCACCAAAACTGGCAATCTGATCAGCATGAATTTGCTCCACTTCGTCGCTGGAGATGAACCTAGGAGTCTGCAAGGCGACGGTATACCTCCTCCCGCTCCCGCTTAGAGGCTAAATAGGCTTGCCAAACCTCTGGGTCTACCTGGGGTTTTGCTGCCTCAGCTTGCAGACCGCGAGCAAACTCCAGCACCTTGGCTAACAGTGGCTTTGGCAATTGCTCTAACTCTTGCAAGATCTGCTCTTTCGTCATTTCGGCTGTATCAGTCTTCATAGCAACTCCCGCACATCTGTGACTGCCCCTTTGACTGCGGCTGCCGCCACCATCGCCGGACTCATCAGCAACGTGCGCCCCGACGCTGAACCTTGCCGTCCTTTAAAGTTGCGATTTGAAGAGGAAGCGCTGATTTGTCGCCCTTGCAGCTTGTCGGGGTTCATTGCCAAACACATCGAGCAGCCCGCTTCCCGCCACTCAAAGCCCGCCGCTTCAAAAATTCGATCCAGCCCTTCGGCTTCGGCTTGTTGTTTGACTCGCTCTGATCCAGGTACAACAAAGGCTTTCACCCCTTCCGCTACATGGCGGCCTTTGGCGATTTTGGCAGCTTCGCGCAGGTCGCTGATCCGTCCGTTTGTACAGCTACCAATAAAGCAGACATCGATCTTGGTGCCTTGGATCGGGGTACCAGGAGCCAGATCCATATAGCGATAGGCTTCTTCGGCGATTTCCCGATCGCTTTCGGCCAGACTGTCCGGCGTCGGAATTGGTTCGTTGACTGCAATGCCCTGTCCCGGCGTGATGCCCCAAGTCACCGTTGGCGCGATCTCAGCGGCATCGAATACCACTACATCGTCATATTCGGCATCGGCATCGCTGCGAATGCTGGTCCACCACTCCACGGCCCGATTCCAATCGGCTCCTTTAGGAGCAAAATCCCGCCCCTTAAGGTAATCAAACGTCACCTGATCCGGATTCACGTAGCCGCAGCGAGCACCGCCCTCGATGGACATATTGCAGACGGTCATCCGCTCTTCCATGCTCATCTGCTCGAAGGTAGTGCCGGCATACTCGTAGGCATAGCCTACCCCGCCGGTGACGCCCAGTTTACGGATAATGTGCAGAATCACGTCTTTGGCATAAACCCCTGAAGGCAGCGTGCCATTCACTTCGATTTTGCGGACTTTCAGCTTCGAGAGGGCTAGAGTTTGGGAGGCGAGCACATCCCGCACTTGGCTAGTACCAATCCCAAACGCAATCGCGCCAAAGGCTCCGTGGGTGGAGGTGTGGCTGTCACCGCAGGCAATCGTCATGCCCGGTTGGGTCAGTCCTTGCTCTGGGGCAATCACATGCACAACGCCCTGATTGCCAGACCCAATCCCGTAGAAAGTAATGCCGGTTTCTTTCGTGTTGCGCTCAATTGCCTGCATCATTTCTTCGGCCATTTCGTCTTTGAACGGACGAGCCTGATTGTCGGTCGGAACAATGTGATCGACGGTGGCCACGGTGCGTTCGGGAAACATTACTTGCAGCCCCCGCTCGTGCAGCATAGCAAAGGCTTGAGGGCTGGTGACTTCGTGAATCAGGTGTAGACCAATAAACAGCTGCGTTTGCCCCGAAGGAAGGGTGCCAACCGTATGTAAGTCCCAGACTTTGTCAAATAAAGTGCCTTTGCTCATAGCTGTAATTAGGTGTCGTGTTCTCAGAGTTCTCAGAATCGAAATATATCGAACGGCAGTTGAAGCCCAATCTTTAATTTTAGCGAATCAGGTTTGTGCATCATTGATTCCCGTATGGAATCGCAAGGTTTATTACCGGTGTCAGCATCCTCAGCAGGCAATGCGAATGCGGTGATAGTCTGCGATCCAGGCCAGGAGTCGAACTAAATCCTTACCACATTGCCAGACAAACGCATGGTTTTGCTCGTACAGATGGGTATCCCAGCTCCGGACTGGAGCATCGATCGCATTCATAAACTGCAAGCCCTTACTGTTTCCTACAGTAGAAGAGGCTTCTTTTGTTGTCCAATATATTTATAGTTGGCAATTAATATTTTCAGAATATCAGTCTCTTGGCAGCCTATTGCCACTCGCTGAGGTCGCTTGATTCTCCTGGAAAGAAGGTTTCTGCCAAGATTTGCTCTGAGCTACAGGGACAATTCGATGGCAAATCTCGATAGCGCAGCAGCGTTTCACGCCACGTTGCTCGCGGATCGTGGCGAACCAACTTTTGATGCGTGCTTCAGCCTGAAACTGCCACTTCAGCAAATGCCCCAGCAACATACCAAGGCGATTCCGCAACTCTTGCCGCTGCTGTTTGCCCAATGACTCAATTTCCTCGATCAAGTTGGCAACATCGAGCTGAGTCCAGACATGTTGTTGCAGTAAGCGAACTTGCTCCTGCGTCCAGGCATAAAGTCTGCTTCGTACAGAGTCTGCATCTTGCTTGTCGATCGTTCGTTCAATTGCACTCATATCCTGGCTCTCTCGCTGAGCCTATTGTATCGGTTATCTATCCTTCGACTAGCAGCTAGAACCGTAGCCCAAACACTTCGATTAAGCCAATCAAAATCAGGTAAATTGCCACAATCAGATTCAGCAGACGCGGCACTAACAGAATCAGAATTCCAGCCAGCAACGCAATTAAACCATTCAGCCGTAAGCTGACCTGAACCGTTTCCTGAGCTAACAGCAGGTTGTACAGCAGCATGTTCATAATTTATCACTCCAGATCGTTGTGCCATTACCATACTTCAGCCAAGACGGCATAGCGTATATCGAAAGATTGATACGGCGAAGTTAGCAAGAGCTGAAGCCTAGGCAGATGTATTAGCTATATTCCGCCGGTTTGTATGTCGTTCGCGTCTACACCTACCCCAGCAAATACACTGCCTGTGTCAAAGTCGTCGATACCTTCGGCTGCGACACCTCAATTACCATAGAAATAAACGTTTAAGAGGTCAGATCATGCAACAAGTTGATATTACTGATGCTCAAACTCAAATTACTCAACTTCTGCAATCTGCCCTGCAAGGCGAAGAAGTAATTATCGCCCGTAACAACCAGCCGATTCTGAAGTTGGTTCAGATTTCCCCTGTTACCAAACGACGACAACGGGGCAGCGCCAAAGGTCAAATCTGGATGGCTCCTGACTTTGATGAACCCCTCAAAGGGCAAGGTGACCTTCTGTCAGCGAGAAACGGTAGAGCCTCTGCATCGTCTGGATCTACTTCCACGCTCTGAGGGAATCCGACTCGGAGATGGCACGCTATCTGAGCGGCGTAGACCATAAATCAGAGGACTATTACCGGAAGCTCGCCCAAAATCTGAAACGGACGCTAGGTTGCCAAGCGAGATAACAAATCGTTTACCAAAAGATTTCGGGGGCATTCACCGCCGAAGAACTCGACATTCATTATCCACTACGACAGCAAGTACAGAATGGGCAGAAACTCGGAGAATGACGACTGATGAGTGAAACTAATGAGTAAATTTGAAGTCCTTACTCCCCTCAACTTTACCGTTCGCACCTCAGAAAACTACTGGGAGAAACTGATTGTCAAACATTCCGACATCGCTGATTTAGAATTAGAAATTCAGCAAGCCTTAACTAGCCCCGATGAAATTCGCCGCAGTAGCCGCGATCCCAACGTGCTACTGTTTTACCTTGTTCTCAAAGAAAGACGTTGGGTCGTTGCCGTTGCCCGTTGTTTGAATGGAGATGGATTTCTGATCACAGCCTATCAAACTGATGCAATCAAAGAAGGAGAAACCCTATGGCACAGGTAAAAATCTACTATGAACCCGAAATGGAGCTACTCACCATTTTCTGGCAACCGCCCCGCAAAAATCAAATCGCCACAGAACTAGGAGATGGCGTGATCTTAATCAAAGATGAAACAACAGGCGAACCCATTGGCATGGAACTTTTATCCTATCGACCTAGTGATAGCCGCTTTGACACTGTTAGCGTCGAGATGGGGCGGCTCGCAGAACTCTCATGATCGCGTCCTAGCCTGCCACCAAAAGATTTCGGGGGCATTCACCGCCGAAGAACTCGACATTCATTATCCACTACGACAGCAAGTACAGAATGGGTCGAGATTCAGGAGGTGGTGTATTCATGAAAGTCCGAGACGTGGTTCAAAGGCTAGAGTTAGATGGATGATGTCAAGCTCGGATGAGGGAAAGTCATTGAGTATTTAAGCACTCTGAAAAACCGGGCATTGTGGTTGCCCCTGGAAGTTATTCAGATGAAGTTGCAATCGGAACCTTAAAAAGCATTTAGAAACAAGCTCAATTGAAGAATGAGTCATGAAAGAGTATGCGTTATTTATGAACAAGGCGAAGCAAACTGGGGAGCATTGCTGACAAGTTAGGGGTAACGGTTGGAACGATTAGCGATTGGGAGTGGAACGTTAAAGAACCCCGCCTAGCTTTCTGCAAGTCAAAATTTTGATCGAAACCCTCAACTGCACCCTGGATGAACTCGTGGAAGCAACCAGCCAGTGGCACAAAAACTGAGTCAAGTGTGCACCTGTACGATGAAGAATACGATGAAGAAAAAGCATTTGGAGCGTCGCCATGCCAACGCAAGCCCGCACCTACAGCCCAGAAGAGTACCTCGCGCTAGAGAAAACAGCGGAATTTCGCAGTGAGTATCACGATGGAGAAATCATTCCCATGACGGGTGGCTCGATTAACCACAATCGGATTGTGCGAAATCTGATTGCATTTCTCACATTTGCACTGCGGAGTAAGAACTTTGAACCGTTTACGAGTGACTTGCGGCTGGGGATTCCTCGCTATCGTCGCTTCACCTATCCTGATGTCATGGTGATTCAAGGATCGCCAGCCTACTATGCCAACCGCACCGACACGGTTACGAATCCCATCCTGATCGTCGAAGTGTTGTCTAAATCGACTCAAGATTATGACCGAACCGATCAATTCCGCTATTATCGCTCGATTCTTGAATTGCAAGAATACATTTTGATCAATCAGTACGAAATCCAAATTGAACAATTCACTAAAACGCCGGAAGGATTGTGGCTGTTGCGCGATTACGAAGCCGATAGTGAAACACTGCGATTTACCTCGGTGAATCTAGAAATTAACATGGCGGAACTTTACGCAGGCGTCGATTTTTCGCTGCAACCCAACTCCGACACCTCCGAAGCAGAGCCGATGTAGCTCACGGCTGAATGGTTTGCCTCTCCCTTAGCTGCTTTATGATCGAACTCCGCCATTTGCGCTATTTCATTGCTGTTGCCGAAGAACTCCACTTTGGACGCGCCGCCGAACGGCTGCACATGGCACAACCGCCCCTGAGTCAGCAGATCAAACAGCTTGAGGCAGAGCTGGGGTTTCAGTTATTTCACCGCACCAAGCGATCGGTGCAGCTCACCGAAGCCGGACAGGTATTTTTAGCCGAAAGCCGCAAACTGTTGCATCAACTTGAACAGGCCATCGAGACCGGACGCCAGGTGAATCGGGGCGAAAAGGGACAGCTTGTGATTGGCTTTGTTAGTTCAGCGGCGTATAACGTGCTGCCGGTAATTCTGCGCCGCTTTCGCAGTCAGGTTCCGGCTGTGCGGTTAGAGCTACACGAAATGCCGACCAACGAACAGCTCGATTGGCTGCGCGACGGCAAGATCGACATTGGCTTTTTGCGTCCGCCGGTGGAAGACAAAGCCCTGCAAGTCACGACAATTGTGCGCGAGCCGATGGTGGTCGCCCTGCCGGAAAGCCACCCCCTGACCGATGCCTCCCAGATCACCCTCTCTCAACTGGCGAATGAGGGATTTATCCTGTTTCCGCGGCCCTTGTCGCCCCGCGCCTATGATCAGATTATTAGCCTGTGTCAGCAGGCAGGATTTAGCCCCAACGTGGTACAGGAAGCGATGCAGATGCAAACAATTGTCAGCCTCGTAGCCGGCGGGATTGGCGTCTCGATTGTGCCCGTGTCGCTAGAAAATATGCAGCGGGCTGGAGTGGTCTATAAACCGCTGGCCGAACCCACGCCCTGTGCCGAAATTGCCGTCGCCTGGAGGCAGAATGACCACTCACCCAGCATTCAGCGGTTTCTAGAAATCGTCAACCAGGCGATGGTCCTGCGCTAATCATCCTGACTAAAATGCCGATCCAGGAAATTCAGCGCGTGGTTGCGCAACTCGTAGTACTCGGGCAGTTCTCGCAACTCCTGCATATTGCGTGGATGGGGAAACGGCACCTCTAGAATTTCGCCGATTTTGGCAGCCGGACCGTTGGTCATCATCACAATTCGGTCAGACATGTACAAAGCTTCGTCTACATCGTGGGTAATCATCATCACGGCTTGGCGGTGGCTTTCCCAGATATCGAGCACTTGGCGTTGCAGTTTGCCTCGCGTTAGGGCATCCAGCGCCCCAAATGGTTCATCCATCAGCAGCACCTTGGGGCGAATCGCCAATGCCCGCGCAATCCCGACTCGCTGCTTCATGCCGCCGGACAGCTCATCGGGATACTTATCCGCCGCCGCCATCAGGTTCACCATATTCAGATGTTCATTCACAATGCTGATTTTTTCTGCCCGCGTGGCGTTATGCAGCACCTCATCCACCGCCAGCCGAATGTTTTCCCGCACCGTCAGCCAGGGCAGCAGTGAATAGTGCTGAAACACCATCATTCGTTCCGAACCGGGCTTGCGGATTTCCCGTCCCTCCAGGCGCACCGAGCCAGCAGTCGCTCTGTCGAGACCAGCCACAATTTTCAGCAGGGTGGATTTACCGCAGCCAGAGTGACCAATAATCGAGATATACTCGTCCTCACCAATTGTCAGATTCACGCCATCCAAAATCACCGCTTCGCTGCCGTCGGGTTTGGGATAGGCTTTTACCAAATTCTCGATCACCAGAAACTCAGATCGATTCAGCTCCAGCACGCCAGTGCTATTGGCAAATTGAGATCGTGATTTAACCATGCTGCGCTCCTAAGGGTAGAGAACAATTGCAGAACATTTGAGCAGTTAAGGTTGGCACCTGTGGATCCCCCCTACCACCTTGCGAAAGAGGGAACTGGACTCTAGGACAAGACTTCACGACAGGAAAAGCTGCTGCGGTCGATTGGCGCGAATCTCGAAGCTATTCAGATAGCCCACCGGATCGCTGGGATCGAATCCCTTGCTGTCAATGAATAGCTCCGGCGGTTCGACTTTGTAATCTTCGGCTGGACATTGAATGCCCATCTCTGCCGCAATCTCTCGATACAAATCGGTGCGCCAGCTTTTGCTCACCAACTCTTCCGCGTTTTTGGGCACTTCAGGAATCTGTCCCCAGCGGGCAGCCTGGGTCATCAACCAGATGCTGTGGGAGCGCCACATAAAGGTGGAATGGTCTCCGGCAGGGGCAGGTAAATTATCAGGCAAATCGTAAAACACGGTGGTGTCGAGGGATTTGGAAATCCGAGGCTGATTGTCAAAACCGCCGTAGTTGTATTCGCCTACAATTGCCGGACGGGTAAATTTCGGTTTCGCGCCGGTAAAGGACCGCTGGGAAATAATCTCCGCCACCTCTGCCCGGTTCGCTGGTTCGCTGCAATACTGACAGGCTTCGATCATCGCCTTCACCAGCGAGCGGTAGGTTTTGGGATTCTCGTTGATGAAGGATTCCATCACGCCCAGCAGCCGATCCGGATGCCCCTGCCAGATTTCTTTGCCTTGAGCAAAGGTGAAACCCACACCTTCGTTCCCGGAGATGGCCCGAGTATTCCAGGGTTCGGCTACCATGTAAGCCTGCATCGCTCCGATGCGAATATTCGTCACCATCTGGGGCGGCGGGATGATAATCACTCGAAACTCTTCATCGGGATTGATTCCGGTCGCAGCCACCAGATAGCGAACAAAATACTCGTAGATAGCAGAACTCAGAACCACCGCCCAAACTCGCTGCTCTGCGGGCAAATTCTCGAAATAGCGGCGAAAATTCTTGCCAAAGGCTTCTAAATCACCGTTGTACTCCTTCCAGGGGCGAATCCCGGCTTCCCACATGGCGCGGTTCATGGTCATGGCATTGCCGTGGCGGTGAATCGTCATCGCGGCACAGAGCGGAGCATGGCGTGCTCCTTCAGCCCCAACGCGCGCATTCGTCACCGCTCCCGATACGACCGGAGCCGCATCCAGACGACCAAAAATCAGCCCATCCCGTGAGTTGGCCCAGCTCGCCTCGCGGCTGAGGGTGACGTTCAAGCCATACTTGCGGAAGAAGCCCTTCTCCCACGCCACGGCAAAGGGAGCACAGTCGTTCACCGGCACATAGCCCACCTTCAGGTTCGGTTTTTCCAAGGTGCTCGGATCCACCACCGGCTCCATTGCCAAAGCTGCGCTCGACAACATCTGTGGTGCCCGATTCACATTGATCGCATTCGAGGACACTGCCACGCCTGCGGCAAGCGCACCCACGCTGATCAAAAAATCCCGTCGGTTCATGTTGCTCATGGCTGCTCCTCCTACAGTGTGTTGGGAGCCACCGAGCGGTGGGTGACTAGCGACTGAATTCGGCTCATGACGTAATCCAAAACCAGACCCGTCAAGCCAATCACCAGAATCGCCAGGAAGACCGAACTTAAATTCAGCCGGTTCCACTCGTCCCAGAGGAAAAAGCCGATGCCAATGCCGCCGGTCAGCATTTCTACTGCCACGATCACCAGCCAGGCAATCCCCAAGCTAATCCGCAAGCCGGTGAAAATATAAGGCAAACTGGCAGGCAGAATAATCTTAAAAATCTGTCGCCAGCGCGGCATTTCCAGCACTCGCGCCACATCAATGTAGTCCTGGGACACACTGGAGACACCCAGAGCGGTGTTGATCACCGTTGGCCACAGCGAGGTAATGAAAATCACGAAAATTGCTGAAGGGTCTGCCAGGTTAAAAATCGCCAGCGCAATTGGCAACCAGGCGAGCGGTGAAACGGGCTTGAAAATCTGAATAATCGGGTTAATCGCCAACATTGCCGACCGGGACATGCCAATCAAAAAACCGACCGGGATCGCAACCAATGCTCCCAAGGAAAAGCCCAACAGCACTCGGCGCAAGCTAGCAATCAAGAGCCAACCAATCCCCAAGTCTCCGGGTCCGCGCCGGTAAAAGGGATGAAGAATGTAGTCCAAATTGGCGACCCATGCTTCGGCAGGCGTCGGCATCAGCTCGGACTTCAACAGGGCAATCAGCCACCAGATCGCCAGAATTCCAAGCAGCCCTAGCGCCGGTAGTAAAACAGTTTCTCGAATCAGAACAGGTTTGGCTTTGCGCCACGCCATCTGACCCGCGACCGCAATCACGGAAAGATTCAGTTGTATTGCCATAGTGTGACTCGCAGGTACAAGGAACTGAGCAGTACCAGCCAAGAACACTGATGAAACATTTCTTGTGAAAAATGCTTCGCCTCAGTCTTCTCTCCATGCTTACGAGGTTAGCTGCCGGGCTAGGACAGAGAGATGTCCATTTCCATCACGGAAATACGCCCCAATGTTTGGTTCCCCCGCTCCAGACTCACCAGTCTGCGTCTGATAAGTCTGAATTAAGCTGACTTACTCAAAGTGAACAATGAAATTAAACGTGAACTAATTGGTAGTAATGTAACACAGGTTTTACAGCTACGAAACCTGACGAAGCCTGACGACAACTTATAGCATTAATTCCATTTGCAGCTTCTATCCTGGGGCATAGTCATCACGATGGCGATTCTCGCCTGTGTGGTCGGGAGCGAGAGGCTCACCCGGTTTGAAGAAATGGTTTAAAGAAATTAATTACCCAAGCATCGCTGACATTGGGGACAAAAATGCGCCGAGCGTCCCGCTAGCTTGATTCGCTCAATGCCGCTACCACAAACCCGACAGGGTTCACCCTTGCGGTCATACACCCAGGCAATGCCGCCATAGTTGCCGTTAATCCCCGACACATCGCGAAAATCGCTAAAGGTGGTGCCGCGGGCATCGATGCTGTCCTGCAAAACTTTCAGAACTGCCTGATGCAGTCGTTCAATTTGCTTCCCCGTCAAACTTGCCGCCAGCGTTTGGGGTTGGATCCCACTCAAAAACAGCGCCTCATCTGCGTAGATATTGCCGACCCCCGCCACCAATCCCTGATCCAGCAAGGCATTCTTGATCGGACGCTTGCGCCCCCGCAGTTGCTCCACCAGATAAACCACCGAAAACTCCGGCGAAAAAGGCTCCGGTCCCAGCAACGCCAATCCGGTCATAATCTCTTCCGGACGCCGCTCTGGCGGAATCCACCACATCTGCCCAAACGTCCGCTGATCGACAAACCGCAGCTCTTGCCCTGCAGGGAAAAGCAGCCGCACCCGACAATGCTTCTGCACCGGCTCATCCTGATGCATCCACAGCAACTGTCCGGTCATCCGCAGATGCACTCCCAACCAACCTGCTGCTCCTACTTCCCCATCTCCCCCATCTCTGCTCACCAACTCCGCCAACAAATACTTCCCCCGCCGCTGCCACTGAGTAATTGCGGTGCCGCGTAAACCGGCTAAAAAATCTGCAGACGAAAAAGGGTAGGCGACGGTGCGATCAAGCAACACATCCCCACCCTGAATCATTTGTTGCAGAGTTACTTGATTTAAACCCTGCCGAACCGTTTCAACTTCAGGAAGTTCAGGCACAACAGAAAATTCGATGTCCCCTTTTACCGTAGGAGCGACGGGAGTTAGGACTTAGCAGCTTTCGCTTTGGGCGCTTCCACTTCTGCTAACTCAGCTTCCGCAAAGTTATTCGTGTTAACGCCACCTGAATTGCCGCTGTAGCCAGTGTAGTTAACCGTATCAAACCGGACAATCACGGGGTACTTGATGCCACTTTGGTCGATCGACGCAACTGTACCAACTTGGTTGTACCAGTAGGACTCTTTCCGAAGGATTCGGACTTTAGAACCACGTTGAACCATGGGTTTTTTCCTTTAGGGGTATCAATCGTTTTCCCATCCCGGCCTCAGCGGTTGGCTAACACCGGAACAGTTTAAGCTATCGCTTTTCAGCGTACTACGACTGTTGGGGCGATCGATTTACCCACAGCTTAAGTTTTGTTACTCGACGTGACCAGAAATTGCGAACCGTTACCAAAGCGCTAGAACAAAACGCTAGGCCAAAGCGCTGATTTGTTAGGTCGTTGGACTAGAAACAGCCGGAGTGGCTGCCGCTGGTGTATCTGCTGGAGCTGCGCCGCCTTCGCCAACCGCACGCACCACTTCTACGCCGTTCTGCTCCAGAATCACAACTGGCTCCGCTCGGTTCATTTCAATCCGGCGCACCAACACCTGCCCACCTGCCAACCGCTGTCCAGGTTGCACATAGCGGCTGGTCGGTTCATTGGGAGCATTAACAATGGCATAGACCTGATCGCCAATCTGCACCACGCCAGTCACCTCAACAGCCCTGGCTAGAACAGGCTGAGGCCGGGGAGGGGCTGCCGCGATTGGGCTAGTCGGAGCTGGTTTAGCAGGGGTACGATTCGCCGGACGAGCTTGAGAACCGCCACCAGTCCTAGCAGGGCGCGGGGCTTGGGCGGTCTGTCGGGTTTGGGGTTGAGTACCACCGGTCGCGGTAGGAGCAGGCGCGGTCGGTGCTGTAGTTTGGGTCGGAGGAGCAGCACCTTCCGCCAGTTGCACTGATGGCGTCGTTGGCAGCAGCGCAAACGGATCAGAACGGTCACCCTGAACTTGCTGGACTCTTTGATTAGGGTCGGTTGAGCTAATCAGATCGGGAGGTAAGATGCCCCTCGGTTTCTGTTGCACTGTCGGTTGGTTGAATGCTGGGGGAGATGCCTGTCCAGGCGATGGACTGCCTGTCGGAGCCGGACTAACCACAACTGGAGATTCCTCAACAGTTGGAGTATCGCCTCCCGATCCAGAAAACAAATCACAGCCAGCCGCCGCAAATCCTAAAACCGTTGCCGAAGCGATGAGTAAAATCTGACGCATTGCCCCTCCCCAATAAATCTGCACAACTCCAGGATAATTTAGATGTTTCTACCTTGTCTCGAACTGGCCCCAAACTGCTTTGTTAAACTGCTTCGCTAAAACTAGATCAATCTACAAATCTAAAGTTGCATCTGGTGACATCTACAAATACAGCGTTTACAAATACAGCGTTTTTCACTCATGTGAGGTATGGGGGTGTGGAGGCGAAGCCCCCACGCAGGGGCACTGCCCCTGCACCCCGCTTTTCGTACTTCACTAGCCTGAAAAAGGCTGTAAGTTTGTACAAGCAAATTCTGTTGAAACCCAAGCTGTAGAAGCAAAGACTGTATTGGCTACCATCGGGATTGGCTGTCATCGGGAAAATTGTTGACACAATTTCTGAGTTCACCTGCTGGGGAAAACAGCAGCAGGTTTACCTTGCAAAGTACCCAGAATTACTTCAGGGTTCCCATTGAATTAAACTCAACTGCTGAAACGCAACTACTTAAACTCAACTGCAAAACTGAGTCCCTCAATCAAAAATCAAAATTTCAGCCCTGCACCACTAGAAATATTCTCTCATGAATTATAAAATTCAGTTAAGCAAGTCCCGCCCTGAGTCCTACTTCCATGGACAATTTCTTAGCCCGTTACTAGACAGGGCTATCAATAAATTTTATTTTCATAAAAAATATTAATATATTTTTGCTTCAAATGACCTGTTCGTACCCCTGAATCAGTGGAATTCTAAGGCTTGCTGAGCTATTGTTTGGAGGATCATCGAGCCTTGGTCTCGTTACTCCTGAGGAGGTTTAATTCATGACCAACCGAATACCTTTGAAAAGTCAATTAAAAAGTCGATTGGACTGGCTAGGGGCTGTTGCCTTCAGCAGTGTTGCTATCGGCATCGGTTTGATAGTTTCTACATCCCCGGCAGCGGCTCAAGCAGCTTACGGTAGCTATATCGGTATTGGCGGCTCGTTTGGCGTCACCGATGGCCCGAATGGAGAAGGAGGGAGCGGCGGCGGCGTAATCGCAGTCCGCTATAAGTTCTTAGAGGTGCCAATCTCAATTCGTGCTCAAGCCTTGATTGGAGAAACCACGGCCTTCGTGCCAACCGTTTCCTACGATGTGCCGCTGAACTGGCATACCGATGCCTATATCGGCATGGGTGCTGCATTTCAAGACAGTAACGAAAGCGCATCTCCCGTCGGGAACCAAACCAGCTTTGTGCTTCAGCCCGGCATCGATCACACCTTCCCGTATAGCAATGTCGTCCTGTTTGGTAACGCGATTATCGCTTTCGATGCTTACAAAAACAGCAACGATACGGCAGCCTCGATCCAGGGCGGTGTAGGTGTACGCTTCTAATGCCGCTGTCTCCATTACTCTAGCGATAGCAGGTCAAGCTAATTGAATAGGAGCTTCGTCTGCGGGCATGACTGTTTTATTGAGTTGGTTTATGAGTTGAAATGTAGATTCGGGTTTATCCGATCTCTCAAATGCTTGAGAATAGAGACTTACAGCGAATCTTAGAGCAATCTCAACCGATCAAGTTGGTGCTGAAGTTCACAGAAGTCCTATAATAGGGAGTCTGGCTGCAAGTTGCCTACAAGTAAGCCGATATGCCACGGGGGCGTGGCGGAATGGTAGACGCTGCGGACTTAGAAAACTGAGCCTTGATGGAGAAATCTGTCAAGTGAATGCTCTCAAATTCAGGGAAACCTAACTCAGAGCAATCTGACATGGCAATCCTGAGCCAAGCCGGTTACAAGAGTTCTCAGTTTTGAGTGTCGAGTGTTGAGTTAGAAGCAATAACTCAACATTCAAAACTTAAAACCCAAAACTCTCTTGTTCGGAAGGTGCAGAGGCCCGACGGGAGCTACCCTAACGTAAAGGCGAGGGTAAAGGGAGGGTCCAATCCTCAAGACCTCAGAGGGTTGCAGCGAAAGCTGTGAGAGGATGAAAATCCGTTGACTGTATAAGTCGTGAGGGTTCAAGTCCCTCCGCCCCCATTCAAAATTCAATGATAGAGAGTGATAGTAGAGGGAGTTGCAACACGCTGCCTGCCGCGAGCAGGTCGTTTGTGTTGGATGCCCACGCGAAGCCCAGGAACTGAACAAGAATTGGGCTGATTCACCTATGCAGTCGCTTGGCTGCAGCCAACTTCAGCAGACAGACCTGAAAGATTAACGTAATAATTGATACGAAAACTTCAGTGTTTACTCTGCGGCAATACGGAAGTTGGAGTTTACAGCCACTAGAGCTAGCAGCCCGTCTTTCATGGTGCTCTGACAGATAGTTTGACAAAGTCTGACAGCAAACATTGGACTGATTAGAAGCAGTTAGAATGCCTCTATGTAGGGCTGAGCAGCGGCTGAGCAGCGCAGTTGTCTTGGTCGTTGCTAGCAAAACTGGTCCCCGTAAGGTCTAGTTAAATCATCAAGTTGAGCGACTTTAAACGATGATGCAGGAATTAAGGGACTGTAAACTTTAGGTATTAAAAGTGACACAAGAGTTAGAGTTAGAGTACTTTGAGTTCATACCCGCATTAGGCATGATGAGTCCCCCTGCACGTATGACTAGAATCCATTCCTTTACTCAGATTTTGCTCAGAGTCGAGCGTACCCCTATGCCGCATTATCCTTTTCCCCCAGTTTTTCACGATAGCAACCTTAGTCTGTAGAGAGACTCGGCTTCAGATTTGCTTCTGTGGCCTATAGATTGCTTGGCTCACTGAGTTCTTGCCATAGAGGCCCAGCTCGATCTGGCGTAACGGACCTAGGTGCAATTCACTATTGATCAGGATTGAACTAGTACGCACCAAAGCCTGAGTGCAAGCCATTTCAGCCTTGCACTCAGGATAATAGCACCAACAAGTTCATCAGAACTGTTGAAACCCTGAAGAATTTGCGTATCGTTCCATCATTCAGTCCATAATTGCTACCAGATATCCACTGAGGCCCCTGGTTCAGTCGATGCTCCCGTGATGTTCCCTTCCAGACGATTCCATTCTTGCCCTTGGCCCCGATCCAGAACTTGAGATCAGGCCGTATCTCTTGACTGCTGCGTTATGAGTGTGAATGCCATTATGTTCGGAGACAAATTGGGAGACAAATTGGGAGACAAATTGACAGCCAATCAGTCACTCCAACCATTCGGAAAGCTGAATCAGTCTCGACGTAATGTTCCTAAAGCTCAAGAAGCCATCTATGAGTTTCTGTTGGAGATTGTTAAAAATTGGGCTCCCGATGATGTCTTAAAGGAATTCAAGCATCTATTTATCCATCATTCTGATACCGTCGGATCGAGCACACTGCCCTATTTATATGAAATCGTGTTTGCCAATCAGGAGCACGAGTTTCGCAATACTTTAAAGCGCTGCTGCTATATTCTTATCAACAATTGGGATTTAACTCGCAACCACGAAGCAATTCAAAAGCTGGTGCAATTATTTTCGGATCCAATCCTCTACAAATACACCATTTCACCAACTCTGAAACGTCTGCGAGAGTGGCTAAGAAACTTCATTGCTAGCGCCGATTTTCAAGAGCTTAAACTCTTTGCTGCTCGCTATGAAGACCGAGGAAAAATTCATTGGAGTCAGCGCTATACATCCTATTTGCTAGTTCCTCAATATATCAACTTAGAAAATCCGCTGGAGCAGCGACAAGCCGCTAGAAATCTATCTAAGAAACTCAAGGAGCAATTTAAATTTGAGCTAGCAATGTACACAGCTCTATCGGAAAGTGCCGCACCAAGAGAGCAACCGCCACAAAATCCAACCAGCTTGGGAGATGAAGTGGTTCGTTTAATTAAACGGATTGTCGCAAAACGAGGATTTTTTAGCTATCCCAATATTGCCCATATCTTTCTCAACCAGACTAAAAATTTAACCTATCGATCGTTTAAGCAAAGCTTGCTGGAGTATCTAATTTTTTCAGTGGAGCAGGACGAATTCGCTGTCATTCTAAAAGCACAGCTCTCTGAAAAATTAAGTACGCTCTACACGGATCACGACGATAAAGCGGTGACTAGTGCTTTGATTTTACGAACCGCAAACCGAATCCTGGAATACCTAACCACTGAAAATCATCAAGAGCCGTCTGCCCTATTTGTGCTTTTGCTTTCGCAGGGCAATTCGCTGACGCTGGTGATTGTTTTGCTGAAAATTATCCTGATTTGCCGCTATGCCCGTACCCACTTGGAAGCTCGCATCGCTGACTTAATTCGCTACTACTCTAGTTACTCGGAAGAAGAGTGCCAGTGGGTGGTCAATTTCTTCGAAATGTTCCGGATTGTGACGGCCATTTATACTGAGAATATTGAGTACAATCTGGTCAATATGAATGAGTCTTGTTCCCGACAAGAGCTAGCAGCAGACACAGAGGTTTATCGTATTTTTTCACAGTTGAAGCGGCGCGGCCTAGAGCTAGAACCTGATATTTTGGAAATGAAAACGGTAGAAGCTTCACTGGAGGCAGCAAAACTTTCAGAGGAAGTGCCTTCTAGCGATTCAGGTTTGGCAGCTAGCTAGGGCTAAGCCTTCGGCAGAACTGGGTGTAGAACTGAGCGCAAGGCTGAACACAAGACTGAGCCAGAAATCATGCCCGCGCAATCCAACTGCCACACTCGCGTCATACGGCCACTCTAGAGTAGGAATCATCAATCCAGTCGAGCTTTCAACCTATCTTTTCTTTAGCTCTTTAGCTCTTTAGCGCCCTGATCCGGATTGCTCAACGCTGTCTAAGAACTGTTTAGGAAATATCAACTTGAGCAACTCATTTCCCCCTTTGGCAGGTATTTTTCTATGACCATTGATCATCACAACGCAGACAATTATCCTCAATCCAATCAACCTCGTTCTAGTTCTAAGTCCCTCGATCGTGGATTTGCTCGCTTCGCACGCACCAACTTGGGCCGGTCTTTAGGACTAGTTTTTGTAGGGGCCGGAATCGCAACGGCTGGTTCCTACTTGGCTTGGCATCCCAATACGGCTCGCTCGTCCCAAACGGCAACACCCGTTTCGGCTACTGCTCCTCAGACTACTGCCGCTGCTCCGACGGGCCGAGTTGCTCCCCTAGCTGCCGCCACCAATCCCAACTTTATTACCAACGTGGTGAAGCAGGTGGGGCCTGCGGTGGTGCGAATCGACGCCTCCCGTACTGTAAGATCCAGCCGCCAACTGCCAGAACGCTTCAACGATCCGTTTTTCCGCGACTTTTTTGGTCAGGGTTTTCCACAGGAATCCCAGCCCTCTGAGCGGGTTGAGCAAGGGATCGGTTCTGGTTTCATCGTCAGCCAGGATGGGCGGATTATCACCAACTCCCATGTCGTCGCTGGGGCAGATACGGTTGAGGTGACGCTGAAGGATGGTCGCAAACTGCAGGGCCAAGTGCTTGGGGTTGATCCGGTGACGGATGTAGCGGTTGTGAAAATCGACGCCAACAACTTACCGACCGTTCCCCTCAGCGACTCAGACCAAATTCAGCCGGGAGAATGGGCGATCGCGATTGGCAATCCCCTCGGTCTCGACAATACAGTCACGGTTGGGATTATCAGCGCTACGGGTCGTTCCAGCGGCGATGCCGGAATTCCTGACAAGCGGGTCGATTTCATCCAGACTGACGCAGCTATCAACCCTGGTAATTCTGGTGGTCCCTTGCTGAACGAGCAGGGAGAAGTGATCGGGATGAATACTGCGATTCGAGCGGATGCTCAAGGGATTGGCTTTGCCATTCCGATGAATACCGTACAGCGGATTGCTGACCAGCTCGTCACCAAAGGTAAGGCCGAACATGCTTATTTGGGCGTGCAGATGGCAACCTTGACTCCAGAAGTCAAGCGAGAGCTAAACAACAACCCGAATGCGGGCTTTACCGTTAGCGACGAGCAGGGCGTACTGGTCATCCGAGTCAGGGAAGGTTCCCCCGCCGAACGGGCAGGCATTCGATCTGGTGATGTGGTGAAACGGGTCAACGGTCAGGATGTAGCGACTGCAGACGACCTGCAAAATATCGTTGAAGCCACTCAGGTGGGCAGTACGCTGCAAATTGATCTGAAACGCGACGGGCGCGATCAAACCATTGCGGTGCAGGCAGGAGCCTATCCAGTTGAAGATCAACAGTAGGCCGTAGAGTAGGCCGTAGAATAGGCCATACATTAGGCCGTCAAGTAGGCGAGAGACAGAGAGAAAACGCCCCCTAGGCCGCTACCACGGTTCCTTGGGTGTCAATTGGGAGGATATGGGCATCAGCAGTGATACCTACATCTTCCCAAGCTTTTTTCATAGCCGTTTGGACGGCTGCAGCTGCAGCGGAATTGGTCAGGGCCAAGAGAGTGGGTCCAGCTCCACTAATCACCATGCCATAGGCCCCAGCCTCAAGGGCGGCTATCTGTACCGCTTCGTATCCTGGAATTAAGGACTGCCGATAGGGTTGATGAATGCGGTCCTGGAGGGCTGTCGCTAGCCAATCCGGTTCTGCCGTTTGTAAACCCCGTAACAGCAAGCCCAGATGGGCCGCATTGAAAATGGCATCGCGGCGGTCGTAGGTGGAAGGCAGGACGCGACGAGCTTCAGCCGTTGAAAGTTCAAAATTAGGCACGGCTACCACCGGCACTACCTCTGGATGCCAAGGCACTTCGCATATTGCCCAGCTAGCGTCAGACCGAGAGGCCGCCAAGCGACAACCCCCACTCAGGGCTGGAACTACATTATCTGGATGCCCTTCTAGCTCGATCGCCATTGCCATCAACTCGGCTTCCTCTAGCGGCGAACCGGCCAGCACATTGGCCCCCGCAATTCCTGCCACAATCGCCGTGGCTGAACTGCCCAACCCCCTAGCCAGTGGGATTTCCAGCCCAATCGATAAATACACGGGCGGCACTGGTTGCCCAATTTTCTGGTAGTAGTGCTGAAACGCTTGATAAGCCAAATTACTTGCATCGGTTTTGACTCGCTCTGCTTCCAGACCCGTTACTTCGATCTGCAACACCTCATCTGTTGCGGCTTCGGAATAGAGCGGTTGAAACTCAAACTGGTTGTAAAGCGACAGGGCGGCACCAAGGCAATCAAAGCCGGGACCCAAGTTGGCGGTGGTGGCGGGGACGGTGATGGTTACGGGCATAGGGATGGGGAATGGGAGATGGGGGAGATGGGAAAGGGTAGGAGGGTTGCAGAATTAAGTTAGGTCAACCAGGGGATTTGTCAAACCCGTAGCGCAAACTTCTGGTCCGCCCGCAGGCTGGATGTCTGTCTATGGTTTACGTTTGTTTTGCCTATTTACTCAGCAGGATCAGTTTACTCGACAGGTGGCCTGGATTGGTATGACCTGACCGAGTCTTGCTGGAATCGATAGAGACAAGTCGGCAGCAGGCAGGGTAAAACTGGTGGGTATGGATGCTTCGTTCAAGCCTGACCGTCAGGGCTAGATGCTGTCAGAGCTAGATGTCATCTCAGATCATGCGTTCTGGTCTTGCCATGTTTCCTTCTCGCCGCGTTTATCTGCTGCTGCTGTTAGGTACCGTTATTGGCCTAGTGGTTGCCATTGTTGGCACTATCACTGGTTCTGGATGGCTTGGATTTGCGATTTTGCTCACGCTCATTTGGGATGGTTTGATTTTGTTGCTCACCCTGGTAGACGGTTGGCGAGTTAAATCTGATCGAGTCCAGCTAGAACGATTGCCGATTGGCCGCCTCTCGATTGGCCGCCACAATTCGGTTTACCTGAAGCTGCACGCGAATCGTCCGGCAATGCTACAGATTCGCGACTACTACCCGCCGGTTTTTACAGCCACGCCCGAGGTTCTGCATGTTCGTGTGCCGGCAAATCGCGACGAAGAGCTGACCTACACTGTGTTGCCCAGTCAGCGCGGCGAGTATAACTGGGGCATGATCCAACTGCGGCAGCTCGGAGCTTGGGGATTAGCATGGCATCAGTGGTCGGTGGCACAAGCAGAGGCGGTTGCAGTCTATCCCGATTTGATTGGCCTGCGGTCGCTTTCGATTCGGCTGACGATACAATCCACCGGCAACCTGAAGCGGGCACAGCGGTTGGGGATGGGAACGGAGTTTGCAGAACTGCGGGAATATAGCGTCGGGGATGATCCACGCTTGATCGATTGGAAGGCGACCGCACGGCGCAGTCGGTTATTGCTGCGGGTTCTAGAACCGGAACATGAGCAGACGCTGATCATTTTGCTGGATAGCGGACGGTTGATGACGGCTCAGGTTCAAGGGTTGGCCCGATTTGATTGGGGAATGAACGCCGTTTTGTCGTTGGCTTTGGCTGGGCTGCACCGAGGCGATCGGGTGGGAGTGGGGGTGTTTGACCGGCAGCTTCACACTTGGGTGCCGCCAGAGCGGGGGCAAAACCAGCTCAACAAGCTGATTGACCGGCTGACACCTCTACAGCCAACCTTGCGGGAGCCAGATTACCTAGGCGCGGTTACGACTGTCACCCAGCAGCAAACTCGCCGTGCTCTAGTTGTTTTGCTCACCGATTTGGTAGATAAGACTGCCTCTGCGGAATTGCTGTCGGCAATGGCACGGCTGAGTCCGCGCTATCTGCCCTTCTGTGTCACGCTGCGAGATCCGCAGATCGATGCCCAGGCCCACTACCTGACTCAAGACATTTCTAGCAGCTATGCCCGTGCGGTGGCTCTCGATCTGTTAACCCAGCGGCAGGTGGCGTTCGGCACCCTGAAGCAAAAAGGTGTTCTGGTTCTGGATGCGCCAGCCAATCAAATCAGCGAGCAGTTGGTCGATCGCTATCTTCAGCTCAAAACTCGCAATCGGCTTTAGCTGATGCTCTTCTTAGACACTACTTTCAAACACCTCAGATGCTATTATGCGGTGTTTTTACATCTACGATACTGCTCTTTTATGTCGGAACTATACTAAAACTGCGATCGCTTGTGTGGTCAGAATGAGTATTTCCGAGTCTTCGATCGCCTGACAGGAAAAGTAAGCAGGGATTTGCCGTCGAAAACTTTCATAGTCCCCTAGAGTATGATTCTCAGGATGAAAAAACAGAGTAAGTTCTTTCCCATCTTTGAGAAAAAAGCTTCTCAAACAGCCTTTCAGCGTCAATCCCACAAAATCGCAGACATCACCTTCTTGAAATAAAAAATCTCCTTTCGGAACCCTTCTTGATTCAAGAAGAGGCTCAAGCCGCGCTACATCAACTTGGCAATGTGGGAAAAGCTGCTGAATAAATGAGTGTAGTAATTCATACATTTTGATCGTTCGGCTTGAGTTTCTGCTGCTTAATCGTTTCTCGATCTTCTCATGACTACTCAGAAACCCACCGACTCTGATTGCTTCACCGCTCACTCTAAAATTACTGTCCCAACCAAGAACGAAGCCAGCTAACGTTGCCCATCACCCGCCGCAGATAACCTTTGCATCAATACCGAGCCACTTTCGTCGGTCGGTGTGCATGGGCGTTGTTATGCGGCGATCGCTTGTTTCAAGGAATTTATGAGCATGGTGCGTTCCCCAAAATTTATTGGTGGAGTAGATAGGAGTTGCAGTAGGGGACGCACCCTACAAGATTGGCGATCGCACTCACAAGGTCACAGATCGTGCACGGCGGGCGTCGCCACCCAGCCACCATCCACGCCGCCGGGCAACATCTGTCCGACGTCCTCGCCCACCTCCTCGTCGATCAGCCGGTTCAGCTTGGCATTCATGGCCATAAGCAGGTCGGCGTTTTTCTCTCGATCCAGCGCGAGGTTTTCGACTTCGTTCGGGTCGTTCTGGTGGTCGAACAGCTCGACATCGTTCAGTTCAAACAATTCCTCGATCGAGGTGGGCCGGTTGTGCTGCTTGGGGGAAAAGTAGCGCGTGAACTGGTAGCGGCCGTCGAACACGCTGCGGATGGCACCGCGTTTCATCATGTCCGGGTGCAGGCCGGCTTCCTTGATCTTCTCCGGCCCACCCTGCTTCAGCAAATCGCGCGCCTTCAGCAGGAAGTTGCCGTCTAGCGAGGCGAACATGTTGAAGCAGAATAGCTGGCCGTCACGCACAGTGTCGAGGGCCGCCTGCTCCGGGGCGGCGAGCACAGGGGAGAAGTCCTTGCCCGGAAGACCCTTGGTAATCGCCGCTTTCGTCTCGGGGCTCGCGTTGGTGAGCGAGATCAGGGTCGGCGCGAGGTCGAGGTGTGTGGTCACGGCCTGGCAGCGCTTGCCGCCCGCGTAGGCCGGGTGCACCACGATCAGTGGCACGTTGTTCTGCTCGCGGTAGGAGGTGGCGCCCTTGCCGGTCATCTGATGCGCGCCGCCGAGTTCGCCGTGGTCCGCGGTCAGAATGACGATGGTGTTGGAAGCGAGGCCGCGATCCTCCAGTTCGTCAAGCACCGTCATGATGTGGCGGTCGACATCGCGCAGCGCGTTGAGATAGAAGTTGTGCCGCTTGCGCCAGCGCCATGTCTCGTCCACCGGGATTGGTCCGGTCATCGCGTCGTTCCCCATGGTGTGGTCGGTGTGGGCGGCGGGGCGTCCGGGCGCGTCGAGCGCCTGCAAGAAACTGGCCGGCAGTTCAAAGTCCCACTGCTTGGCGTACATCGCATGCGCCGGATCGCCAGCGATGTGGGTCAGATTATTTTTTCCCTGCATAGGCTGTCCCGGCTCGTCCGTGTCGTAGAACATCACGTCGTGCGGGTTGACCAGATTCACCGCCAGGAACCACGGCTTTTTCTGCTGCGCCAGTTCCGAGGCCTTGCCGCGTAGCCAGCTCGCGGCGGCGGCGGCGATCATGCCGTCGTGCAGGTAGCCACCCTGGGTGTGCGCGATGATATCGCCGACCCCGAGGTAATCGGAAAAGCCGTAGGCCTCCATCTCCTGGGTGAATATCTTCGTCGGCGCGGCAAGCGTGTTGTCGGTCTCGAACTCGCGGGTGAGGTGCCACTTGCCCTTGTAGGCGGTGTAGTAGCCGGCCTCGCGGAGCTGGTGGCCGAGCGTCTTGATGTCGGTCGACATGCTCTGCATCCAGGGGAAGTTCGTGTTGTCGAACATCCGGGTCTGTTGGATGTGAAGACCTGTATAGATCACCGAGCGCGAGGACGTGCACACGCAGGAGTTGATGCGGTGGTTCTCGAACACCACGCCGCTCTTCGCTAGGCGCTCATGGGCCGGCAGGCGATAGTCTTTGGGGAGTTCATCCGGGCGTAAATGGCGCTCCTGGTCAGTCAGGATGAATACAATGTTGTAGGGTTCGCAGGCGGATTGATCGACTTTTTCCATGGCTTCTGTTGCTCCTTGATAACGGTAGTCCTAAAAAGGTAAGGATGGTTGTAATCCTCTTTCTGAAAGAGTTTCGACCAATGAGGCTAGCTTCTGAGTGCCGAAGCATTCTGGCTATGCACAGGATTTTAACCCGCAATCCACGGGGGGAATCGGTATTCCTGCCCTTAACGAGTACATATACTTAGCACTTTCGGGAAGGATGTAAATCTTGATATCCCTTGGTGCATATAAGATTCAGCCATCCTTATCTATATCTATGGGGCACTACCGAGTGCCGTTCAAAGATGGATGCCGGGCCGATGACACACCCGATCTGACCCAGATGCAGGATGCCGCCTAGTTCCTAGCCATACACCAGATTTGACTATATCTCGCCTTCCCAACCCGCAAGACTTGCCTGTGCCGTTAGCGTTGCCCTAAGCCTAAAACAACTTGACGTCTGCCTGAGGCACTGAAACATTTATATCCACGCCGAATAGATCACCACACGTAACTAGGAACCCGAAGTTAACGATAATAGGACTGTTGTAACTGTTTTTGTTTAAACGCCCTTGCAGTTCTTTGACCTCGGATTCCAGGCTATTGAGACGCTCCAATAACTGGGTAACTAAACTTACCACTTCCGCTTCTCCCTCGGCGTAGATAGCCCGAATCTCGGCTTCACTTGGTTGCATAGAAGGATTTGAATGACTCATGATAAACCTCTGTGACCTCTGGTTGATTGTAACCGTCCCAGGAGTTTACGAAGGTTTAGGGATTTTGAACCGGGAGTCCCGATACGTTGAAACGATGAGCGACGAGATCGAGATTGCCGGAATCCAAGTGCCCAGGGCAGATTGGGACGCGACTGCAAAATTGCACAAAGTTCGGCAGGTGATTCTCACTGAACTTCGGTTTCATACCATCCTGTAGTGTCCTGCTCATCAGTCTGTTCTTGAGACACTTCAACATCACTTGGGGGTGTAGGTTTCAAATCCGTCATCTTTAACTTAATTTCAACAATTCTGTGTTAGCACATAATTCACCAAATAGAGCTGCTTTTTAGCAATACCCATAATTTAAGTCTTTTCGTTAGGCTGCAAGGGTTCTGCCCTTAAACAAGTAGTTATCGGCTGCGCCCCCACCAAGGGCTGAGCAGCATAACGGCTAAAGGAGCGGCGGCGAGAGGACTAGAACGAAGCGCGAAGACTCTGTACCGTCCGCTCCACTGTGTTTATGGGGGACAGGACTGAAGCAGAGACGATAGACTCAGTTTCAGGACTGGGAGACAGAGGGGGAGACGACCATGCATCGGGCGACACTAGATGTCTACTCACCTATCGCCTCGCCCCACCCTGTGCTTTGCTCGCCAACGAATGTTAGCTGGCGTTAATCACCCCGCAATAATCGGTCATACTCTGCATGGGTTCCAATCCAGAACCAGGCAATATCATTATTTTCTTCTACTGCTAGGTCACGACTCCTAATAGAAATAAACAACGGGTAGAACAAAGAAGACAGCTAACATAGTCCCTGAGGTGGACGGGGGGCAATAGTAAGCGCTGAATTATTGTTGACGGTCATTGTGTCGTGATTGAGACACACGCGTCCCACCTACTACTTTTGCGTCCAGCTTGGTGGGAGCGAAAGAACTGAGTCAATTGGTCAGGGGTTGCACATTGAGCCGCATTGACCGAGGGAAACTGCTCGATGAACGCGCAAAAGACGCGGGTGTCCTTATCCTCAAACCAATCCAGAACTTGAGGAAAGTAAGTCTTGAGCGAGGCGGTGATTCGGTTGGTGAGCCGGACCTTCTCGCCGACCAGCATTCGCCGCGACTCGACCCATTGTCTCAAGGCACGAGTTTTAGGACAACCCGCCACCCATTGATCCAATTTTTCTGGATGCTTTTGCATCAGTTCGACGAGGAGACGGGCATCCACCGGATCAGATTTAGCCCGCGATGGCTGGAAGGCTTTGCGGTAGTTGGCGGCGGTGCGGGGATTGACCGGGAAGAGCACCAAGGTATCGTATTGGCACAAAGCATAGAGCAATGGTCCTCTCTTCTGTTCCATCGCAACGGCAATCCGTCCCTCTCCATAGCGTGCTCGAAGCTGATTGACCCAATCTAAAAGGTCTTGGGGACGAGTTTTGATGATGGGTTCTTGCCAGGTGTCTGATGCACAATCATAGAGGGCAATATCGTGTTTACGATCTGCCCAGTCAATGCCAATGTAGGCAACATAGTTTTCAGTGGTCATGCTAGATTAGTGCCATTGATTTGAATCGCATGGAAAGAGCCTGCTCCCTGCACCCGCGAAAAGATTATGGAAAGGGTTGAAACCCTGCTCCCTGAGAATTCGTTAAAAGCGTAGGATCAAGATTGAGAGGCGATGCAATATGTTAGTAGTCATCGAGTGACTGGCGCTGCATGGTCGTCCTCTAAACCGGCCTGGCTCTCGCACTTTTTACTCTAAGCTTTCCTGGAATTCTCTCTGGAGTATATACGTTTTGTCCGAGTATCGTAGTCGAGGTGTTGGATCGGCACTTCTTGATGAGGCAATATCCCATGCCCGACAACTTAGTACCCTACGGCAGATCGTTCTCACTGTCACAGCAAGCAATCTGTCAGCCTGCTCTCTTTATAAGTCACGCGGTTTTGAGCTTTTCGGCTTAGAGCGTGATGCTTTGTTCATTGATGGTATGTATCTCGATCAAAAGCATCTCGTCTTAACACTTGAACCATGAGACTTAAACAATGGCTGAGACTGACAGAGAGCAATATCTCTGAGCATCAGTTAAGATTGAGAAAGCATATGCGCTCGTGGTTTTTGCCCACAACAGAATTATGACTGAACTGCTTCAACAGGCGATCGCCCAAATCCAAAAACTCCCACCCGATCAGCAAGATGCGATCGCGGCTCGATTTTTGGCAGAGTTGCAGGACGAGCAAAAATGGGAAACTCGTTTTGCTGCCACAACAGACGATCAATGGGATCGGATGGCGGCAATGGTGCGGCAGGAGATCGCGGCAGGAGAAACTATTCCACTTGATGAGGTCTTCCCAACACAAAAATAAAATCAAGTGTCACAAAGTCATTTCGCAAGCTGCTAGGCGATCTGCCTGCATCAGTTCAGGAACAAGCCGATAAAGCTTACGCCCTTTGGCAGGAAGATCCTTATCATCCGAGTCTTCAGTTCAAGCGAGTCAGTCAGAAGCAACCGATTTATTCTGCCCGTGTCAGCATCAACTATCGTGTTTTGGGTTTGTTGGAATCCGATCATATTTATTGGTATTGGATTGGTGCACATGACGAGTACGATGAATTACTGAAGCGGATGTAGTTTGAAGCGATCGGTGAAGACACAGCATAACATCGGCCCTGAGGGAGACAGAGTCAACAGGGGGGTGTGAGAGGGGACGTTGTGAGCGCTTTGGAGAGCTTGAAAGGCAGCAAGAATGCACCCATCAAGGTAAATGTCTTGAGATAGTTCTCACTGGCTTGATAGCTTCATAGGATCGCATTGATATTCAACTTTGTTGTACTTTTATGTACTTTTAATTGTTGCTCCTGTTCTTCGCTAGAAATCACGAGACATCAATGCTCGAAATCGTTAAATAATTCACCAGTGGCGATTTTTTGCGTCTGAGTGCGTCGAGATACTGCTGCTCATCATAAGCAGTCTGGTTCTGCCAACAACGCCAGAGAATCTGTCCCCCCTGGTAGGCCAAAGCACGAATCGCTTTAGGATGGCTCTTTCCCGCCTGACGCTGCTGTTGATAAAAGGCATTGGTCCACTGACAATGCCGTCTCGACTGGTCAGTCCATTCCACAAAGGTTTGCGTTGGGCTGCTTTGTCAGTCGGTTAGGACAGCACATCCAGGTTATCTTTCAACATTCAGGGTCAAAAATCTAAGGTTTTTGGTGGAGAAGATTCAGAGTTTGATGCTGATTGGGGCACTTCCCAGTCAGGAAACTATAAAATTGAACTAGGTTCATCACAAGAATGTGAGCAATTCTGCTATGAAGACGCTGGCTAAATGGTCTGTAGAGGAGTATCATCGCATGGTTGAAGCGGGCATTCTGCGTGGTCGCTCTGTGGAATTGCTAGCAGGCGAAATTGTTGAGATGAGTCCAGAAACTCCAATTCATTACACCACAGCAAAACGAGGTGCAAAATACTTAGAAGAGTTGCTATCAGGTAAAGCTGATGTTCGCTTCAATGGTCCTATTACCCTAACCGATTCGGAACCTGAACCTGATATTGCAGTTGTTCGACTTCCAGAATCAGCGTATAACGATCGCCATCCTAATCCTCAAGATATTTTCTGGATTGTAGAAGTTGCCAAGACAAGCTTAAAGAAAGACTTAGAGGTCAAGGCTGCGATTTATGCAATGGCTGCGATTCAGGAATATTGGGTTTTAGACTTATCTGCTAAGCATATAATTGTGTTTAGGAATCCTCAAGCGGATAAGTATATTGAAGAATATACTATTGCAGAAGGAACGATTACATCACTGGCATTCCCCGATGTTTCAGTGTCCGTCAAAAGGCTTCTATCCTGAGATCCTTGCAGCAGCCCAACACTACGTTGGTGCGGGTCCGCAACAGGCGGTTCATGACGACGCGCAAACAAGACCGATGGCTTAAACGTATCCCTGGAATTGCATCCATAGTTTACGAATTGATAGAAATTCCTGTTTATCGAGCCATTCGTTGGTCATTCCCCTATGCGTTGTCAACGTTTTCGATAACCGCCAATAGCCTTTGCGGCTGATGCCTGTCAAGTCGCGTGCTGCTTACTCGTCCCAAGCTTGAGCAGGTTGGCAATCCGAGTGCTCGGTCTGCGCCACGGCTCGACTGAGCGCTCACCGAAGTCTGTTTCCCGTCACCCAGCCGAATTCATCGTCTTCACCAACCGTCTCACGCTTCAATTGGGCTGTAATGCTGGGAAATCCCGTAGTTGTTATTGCTCGAAGTGTCACGTCTTCAAGCCCTACTCTATTCTCAAGGTTTTACTGTTCACATATCGAGGTGCAAGATATGAGTTTTCCCAATATCCTTTTTGAGCCTAACTATCCCTCGATCAACTCATAGCTTTTGCCCCGCTGTGGTTCGCCCCAGATCACCCGCTCTTGTTTGTAGATCGCCATCCCAGGCTTGGCTCCTTTGGGCTTAAACACCTGCTTCGGTTCGGTATAGATCACCGGAGCCTGATCGCTCTGCCGCGCCCGACTATAGTAAGCTGCTAAATCCGCCGTGAATTGCAGATCGACTTCTTCTGCCGCCGCGCCCGGTTCTAGCCGCAGCAACACATGACTGCCAGGAATTTCCTGGGTGTGAAACCAGAGGTCATAGTCACTGGCTAGGCGGAAGGTGAGTAAGTCATTTTGGCGATTGTTGCGGCCAATCAAGACCTCATAGCCGCTGGGGCTGCGATAGCGCAGATATTGAGTTTCTGGATTCGAGTTATTGCGATAGCGCTGATCGGGGTCTTCTAGATACCCCTGCTGGATTAGCTCGTCCCGAATTTCGATCAGGGATGCCAAGTCGGCTGGGGTGCGATATTCATCCAGTTGGGCAATCGCCACGTCCACCTGTTCCAGGTAATCCCTTTCGGCCTGCACCTCTGCCAGCAACGGTTCAATTGCGGCCCGCGAGCGCTTTAGCTTTTGGTGGCGTTTGTAAAGAGCCTGGGCATTCTGAACCGCGTTTTTCTCTGGCTCTAGGGGAATCCGGATTGGATCGCCGGTAACGAAATCTGCCAGCGTAATCTCGGTCATTCCAGGCTGCCACTCGTGCAAATAGGCCATCAGCAAGTCAGCCTGTTCCCGATACTGATCGGCCCGATCCGACTGCTGCAATCGGGACTGGAAATCGGCAGCTTTGGCGGCTAGCTTTCTCAGGTGATGGCTCAGCTTTTGAGTGATTTGGTGCCGGAGTTGCCCAAACTCCTGTCGGTTCAACTGATCGGTGTAGTAGCGGTTGAGAATCGGATGAATGCTTTTTTCGGGCTTCCAATCGGGTCGCAGATGCCAATCGCTCCAGCTCATCACCGTGTAGCCCTGTCCCAACCATCCCGGCTGAAATTGTTCTCGCTCTAAAGCATGTAGCCATTCGTGCCAGCGTTGAAACAATCTCTGCCAATCCTCGGCCTTCAAACTCTCGGTCAATTGATCCGGACCAAGGTCCGCCGCCTGCACCATCGAATTCACCAACGCTGAACTCAGACCTCGGTAATTTTTTAGCAGATTACGCTTCAGCGGACCGGGAATCAGGCTCAAGCGCTCTTGCCAGCGGTTCTGCGGTTCTTCCAGGGACGGGACCGCATTGGTGAGGATGGGCGGCATCTCATAGGGCTGTCCGGTTTGGATTGGGCGCAGGCTGGACTGTTGGCTGCTCACCTGATAAGCAGCAGTAACAATCTGATTGTCCTGATTGGCTAAAATCACATTGCTGTAGTTGCCCATGATTTCCATATATAAATGCCAGAGGGCCGCTTCTCCCGGTCGTTGAGCAAACTGGAGATCAACCACCCGCTCCCAGGGGGCAATCGGCACAATTGCTATCAGCGCCAAACCGTTGAGCTGATGCCGCAATTGCTGGCTGAAGGTAAAAGTATCAGGAGTGCGGGGCGGCGGATCGCCAATACACAGGCGGGCAGCTTGAGGATGCCAGGATAGGGTCAACCAACCGCGCTGATCGAGGGTGCGCAAGGCCAAGGCAATTGTGTAGCGGTCGCGCTGATAGACCTGCTCTAGACGGGCAGGCAGCCAATCGGTCCGCAGTTCGGCGCAAGCAGCCGTGAGCGTGGTGAAATCAACAGGTTGCATAGTTACGCCTCAAACCTCACAGTAAATTCAGCAAATTCAGCAGTTTTACTCGGCAGTCCACAAATTTTGTCGATACCATTGAAAAATAAATTCTCACAGGCTCCCGATTTGGCTAGATCAGTTCATTTTCAGTTTATTTATGGATATTAGGCTGATTAACATCGGATTTGGCAACATCGTTTCCGCCAACCGAGTCATTGCAATCGTTAGCCCGGAGTCTGCTCCGATCAAGCGCATCATCAGCGATGCTCGCGATCGTGGTCAACTGATCGACGCTACCTATGGTCGTCGAACACGAGCAGTGATCATTACCGATTCGGGTCATGTGGTTTTATCGGCCATCCAACCCGAAACGGTTGCCAACCGCTTTGTGATCAGCAAAGACGCCCAGGGCGACGGGTAAGCTAACCGAACTACCGTGCTGGAGGTTGCATTTTCAGCACATTGAACTGCAACTTTCAGCATAACCATTCAGAAACGGAAGTCTCCTGTTTTAGGTAAAATAAACTACAATTTGCGTCGCTTGGACGGTGAAAGCATGGCACGAGGCAAGCTGATTGTACTAACGGGACCCAGTGGTGTGGGTAAGGGCACTCTGATGCGAATGCTGTTACGACGGCATCCAGAACTCTACTTATCAATTTCGGTCACCACGCGCACCCCCCGCCCGGGAGAAATCCACGGACGCGACTACTATTTTGTGTCTCGCGCCGAGTTTGATCAAATGGTAGCCAATCACCAGCTGCTGGAATGGGCTGAGTTTGCGGGCAACTGTTATGGCACGCCACGCCAGCCGGTAGAAGACCAAATTCGCCAGGGCAAATGGGTGGTGCTAGAAATCGAGCTACAAGGGGCACGGCAAATTTTCCAATCCTTTCCCGATGCGCTCGGCATCTTTATCCTGCCCCCTTCCATGATGGAGCTAGAGCACCGCTTGCGTCACCGGGCTTCCGAGTCGGAAGAAGCAATTGTGCGTCGGCTGGAGCGGGCCAAAACCGAAGTGGGTGCAGCCAACGAATTTGACATTCGTGTCATCAACGACGATCTGGAGCTGGCGCTGGATCAGATTGAGGCGGTGCTGTTTGCTCCCAAGGAACCGTTGCCGGAAACGGTAGCCGTTTAGCCAACGATCAGATTGGGGCCGCTGTTTCGCAGAATAGCCAGGTGAACTAGTTTGCGCCTTGCAGTTACCCTTGCAGGTAATACAGTCCCAACTCCTGCATCAAGCAGAAGATATCAATTTCAGGTTGAGCCTGCCAGCTCAACCACAGGAGGCACAGAGAATTAAGCGAGAGAACTAGGAGAAGCTGCCGCAGTCGGAGAGAGCAGCTGTAGGGCAAAGACTCAGCAGGCAGAAAGAAATTCTATAGAAAAGCCGCTTCTGGAGCGCAATCAGGCAAGATTGTAGCTATGTCTATAGCCATATCTAGACCGGATGGAATCAGTCTGGATGCAGCGATAGATTATGTCCCTAGATAGGCAGAAAGCAAGGTAATTCACCGACTAGAATCAGGTATTTCCCATTGAAATCGAGTGGGGCTGGAGATATGCAGGGTTTAACGGCGGCTTCGACAATTCATCCCGAACAGTTAGAGCAGTTTCAGCAGCTTCAAGGCCATCTCCGCGATCGCTGGCAGTCAATCGAACACAGCGACCAAGGCGACTGGGACATTCTGGTGATTCCGTCCCTGAGCCTTGACCAGCAAGAGCTGCAAAAAATTACCGGCGTTCACTATTACGAAGAGCGGCTGCTGTTTTCCCTGATTCGGCTGCGCAACCCCCGCACACGGTTGATTTACGTCACCTCGCAGCCGATCCATCCCAGCGTGATCGACTATTATCTGCAGCTGCTGCCCGGTGTACCCTTTTCCCATGCCCGCGAACGGCTGCTGCTGCTCTGTACCTACGATACATCTCACAAACCGCTAACGCAGAAAATTCTGGAGCGGCCTCGTTTAATGGCACGGTTACGGCAAGCCATCCGTCAGGACCGAGCCTACATGACCTGCTTCAACTCCACTGGGCTGGAACGCGAGCTGGCAATTCAACTCGGTATCCCCCTGCTGGGCGTCAATCCCGATTTGCTCTACTGGGGAACCAAAAGCGGCAGTCGGCAAATTTTTGCGGAAGCAGACATTCCCTGTCCGGATGGCAGTGAGCTGATGTGGACGGCAGAGGATCTAGCGGCGGCGGCTTCAGCCCTCTGGGAACGGCAACCTCAGCTCCAGCGGATTGTCGTTAAGCTGAACGAAGGGTTTTCAGGCGGCGGCAATGCCCTGCTCGATTTGCGTCCGCTTCAGGATCTAGTGCCGGGACAGGCAGCTTCTAGTACCCGAATTGCGGCCCTACAACAACGGTTCGAAAGCATGAGCTTTCAATCCACCACAGAAACCTGGCAGCACTTCAGCCAGCGGATTCCCCAACTCGGTGCTATCGTAGAAGCCTTTGTGGAAGGCGAAGAAAAACGCTCGCCCAGCGTTCAGGGACGGGTGACGCCCACCGGCGAGGTTGAAATTCTCTCCACGCACGATCAAATTCTAGGTGGGCCAGACGGTCAGGTGTTTTTGGGCTGCCAGTTTCCTGCTGACGATGCCTACCGCTTGCAGCTGCAGGAGTACGGCATGCGAGTTGGAGCCAGATTGGCTGCTAAAGGTGCCCTGGAACGATTTGGCCTCGATTTTATTGCAGTGCGTCAACCCAATGGCGAATGGGACTTGCAGGCAATCGAAATCAACCTGCGCAAAGGTGGCACCACCCATCCGTTTATGACGCTGAAGTTGCTTACCTATGGCCGCTATGACCTAGCCACTGGACTGTTCTATAACCAGCAGGGCTGTCCCAAATATTACATTGCCACTGACAACCTGCACAAAGAGTCCTATACAGGGCTAATCCCTAGCGATCTGATGGATATCATTGCCCAACACCATCTGCATTTCAACAGCACCACCGAAACGGGCACCGTGTTTCATCTGATTGGCTGTTTGTCTGAGTTTGGCAAATTGGGCCTCACAAGTATCGGCAACTCGCCTGCCGAAGCCGAAGCCATCTATAACGGCGTAATTGCTGCCCTCGACTCCGAAACCCAAGCCGACCTTTCCTCCAACTTCTCATTGCCTGTACCGACGTTTCGCAATACCTGGAATGGCCTGAAGTAAATCAAGCCGGAGGCTGCTTACAAATAGGCAAACAATAGGCAAATACAAATAGGCAAATACAAATAGGCAAACACAAATAGGCAACCGCACTACAGCACAGACGGCAGCTCCGGAAAGGTATGAGCTACCCGCTTCCAGACTTGATACTCTGCCCGAATTTCTTGATAGCGGCTATTGAGGTCTCGCCGTTCTTCAGGCCGTAGATCGGGGTTAAAGTCTTCCAGTTCACTGCGAATCAATGCCTCTCGCAGCGTGACTTTAATCAAATCAACATATTGCTGCTCCAGGAGCTTGGCTTGCTCTAAGAGATAGCCAACCTGAGTATGGGTGACGGCAAGAGTATCCTGTTGCTCTAGGTGTTCCTCTGATTCATCTACTAGATCCAGCAGTTCACCTAGCTTGTGGTGGTACTTTTTGAGTTTGGTAATCTCTGGCTCAAGCTGCAATCGCTCTTCAATCAAAGCCGCAATCCCTGTAGCGCGTAACCAGGCTTCATCACCATCTTTAGGTCGCTCTAGCACCGGACGAACTACTCGCAAATCATGCCATGAATAAATATAATCCACGTCTTCGTCAGCGGTTAGGCTAGGAAAAATTACCTGCACCCGCTGTCCGTCTTTGATTTTGTGTAGAATTCCCAAATTGCCCAATGGCAGGTGGCGATAGCGTTTGTGCACTTCATCTACGCGCACCAAGCCACTACTCTTGAGCTGCTGCGTTTTCCGACGGGAAGAGGCATACCAGAACCGATACCAGACTGCGACTGCCGCTAGCAGCAGTAAAAGTAGAACGATTTCCATGGAACTAAATCCGCCCTTGATTCCAACTGTGATGGGAAGTGAGATAGGAAGCAGTAGAGAGTCCGATTCGTCATCTCGATCCGTTATCGATTAGAAACACCAGCACCTGTCCCCATTCCCTGAGTAGAGTTAGCATCCTTGGCTGCATCTCTGGCTGCTGGTCGGCTGATCCCCACCCGTAGAGTGGCTTTCAGTCCAAATCACGCTTACTTCCTTCATTCCGTGTGTTTGGAGAATGTCCGGATGGGTTTCTAAAAACTTGGAAGACGTAGCAGATCCCTCGTTCAGTTCCTGTTCACTGCCCATAATTTTGCTCCTGAAGGCGCGGAACTTTTGGCCGAGATTTCGGTCTACTGCAGTAATCCCAGGGCTATACAAGCTTGGATATTGAATTAGCTTTAGCTAAGGAGGAAAGAAATGGGGCGCATCAGTGACTTGGTGGACCAAGCGCTCAAAACCGGCTACCTGAGTCTGGCGGCAGAAGATCAGTTGCGGTCCTTATTACAAGTCAAAAATACTCCAGAAGAGCTAACGGCTTTCTTGCAACTTCAGCGGGCTGCCATGGAAGGGCTGGTAAAACAGGAATCACGGGAACTAGCCCATCTGCAAAAGCTGCCCCTTTAGTTTGTTCCCTTTAGTTCGTTAGCTGCGGTTAGGGCTGCTCAAACGCTATGTAAAAGCTACTCAAGAGCGGCTTCGTCTTCTCGCGGCAGGTGAGTTTCCAGCATTAAGCAATTGCGTCCGTTGACTTGCAGACGATACTCTACTTTATCCATCAGACGATGCAAAATCAGCCAACCATACCCTCCTTCTTGCTGTTGATCTGGAGACGGAGGCATGTAGGTAGACAGATCAAAGCCTTGGCCGTGGTCCCAAATCTCCAGATACAGATCCCGATCCTTCAGTTCTAGACGAATCAGCACTGGCAAGTTGGGCTGATCCTTATGAGCATGCCGCACCACATTAGAGTAAGCCTCGACCAGCGCTAAGCGTAAGCGATTGGCCTGACGCGACCAATCAACCTGGTCAGGTAGCGCTACCTGAAGAGAACCCAGCAGCCAGTTTTCGACCACCGTTAGAAATTGCAAATCGCTCGGAACATGTAGCTCAGTTCGCATCAATTTACAAAACCTCCAACGAAAGAATGGTTTGGTCGTCTTCCTGCACCTGGGTTTTCATTTGAATCACTGAGAGCAAATCCTTAAGGTTTAACCTGCCGCGTTGCTGGGAAATCAAGTGCCAAAGCCCAGCTTGATGCAGCATCGTGCGGGCTTGCGTAGAAGATTCTAAAGCTGCCTCGGTGATGCCATCGCTGGTTAGCAATAGCACATCGCCTGACTGAAGCGTGAGTTGACCCGCTGCCGCTTTCCAAACGGGTAAGATTCCTAACGGCACGCCTCGCGTCTTCAGGTAGGTAGGTTCAACGCTGACTACTTCAACCGTTTGCCGTTCCTTTTCTAGCTGCCGTTGTGACCATACCAACGGATAGATATGGCCAGCATTGGCGTAAACCAATTCTCTGGTCGTGGGTGTGTAACGGGCCAGTATCAGAGTAATAAAGCAATTGCTGTTGACCAAATTATCTGAGAGGCTATGATTCAAGTTTTGCATCACGATGTTGGGAGCCGGAGAGATTTCCTGGGCCAATTCCCGCCGCAGCAGCGAAATTGCACTGGCCATAAACAAAGCGGCTGGAACCCCCTTACCGGAGACATCCCCCACTGCCAGCCAAATATCCCCCTGAGGATGCACATAGATTTCAAAAAAATCTCCGCCGATTTCACGAGCCGGAAAACAATACGCCTGAATTTTTACCGTTTCCAGATCAGGAAAGGTCTGCCGCAGCAAGTTGGTTTGGATCTGACGGGCAACTGCCAATTCGGCCCGCATTTGTTCGGTTTGGGCCTGGATGCGCTGATACAGTTTGGCTTGGGAAATGGCTAAAGCTGCCTGCTCGGCCACACTCTCGATCAACCGGATTTCTTCCTCGGCCCAAACGGCTGAACCTTGCTTGTGCAGCACCAAAACGGCCACAGGCTCCTGCTGACAGATCAAGGGCACAATTAACTGGGTGTAGGGAGATGGCTCTACAATCGACAGCAGTTGAGACTGGCAAGTTTGAGTCAGCGTCATTAAGAGCGCCAGATCTGGTTCAGGAACGCCGAGAGCCGCCGCGGATGAGCCTATCTGATCGAGTGGTTTAGAGTCATCTAGAGCTGACTCGCAGAAAGGCGCATCGATAGCGGTTGGATCAGCTGTGTTGGTCGCGGCATAGGTAAATGCTTCGGAGGCGAACTGACACTGGGGGGAACCATTCAAGCGCTCAACCGGACGCAACAGGCAACCATCTGCCGCAAATGTTTGCCCAATTGTCCTGACCACGGTCTGCAACATGCTGTGATAGTCCAGTGATTCTCGCACTGCTGTGGTCACCGCATTAAAAATCGATTCTCGCCGCAGCGCCCGGTGCAGCTCATTGGTCCGCTGCTTAACGATTCGATAGGTATCGGCAGCCTGCATGACAATTGTTCTCAAGTCTTTGGGATTCCAGGGCTTGGTGATGTACTTAAACACCTTGCCAGCATTGATGGCTCCCACCAAATCTTCCACATCGGTGTAGCCAGTCAGCAGAATCCGCAGGGTATCGGGAAAGCGCTCTACCGTGCGACTAAGGAATTCAGTGCCGTTCATACGCGGCATGCGCTGATCGGAAATAATCACTGCCATTTCGCCATGTTGCTCTAGGAGCTGTAATGCCTTTGGCCCACTGTCTGCCTTAAGCACGTCAAAGTCACGCCGAAACGTGCGGTACAACAGATCCAAATTGTCTGCCTCATCATCCACAACCATCAATTTGAGCCGGTTGCTCTCTGGTTCCGCCATGCGTTGCTCCTTGCTTTGCTGGAGACATTCCAGGATTCACTAAATCAACATTGCGTCTGCATCACTGCCCTCAACCAAAATACCCTAAATGCATTGGAGGCTAACTTAACTCCTAGCTGCTTAAATTACTTAAACTGTAGAATGCTAAAAATTCTGGCAGCTAAGCTTAATCTATATAAAGTCTGTTTATAGAGGCTGACTACGATGCATACCTTTTTACCGGTTGCGTATTTTCAAAATCAGTTTGTTCCGTTTGATCAGGCCAAGATCTCGATTGCCACCCATGCCCTACACTACGGGACAGGTGCGTTTGGGGGGTTGCGTGGCATCCCCGATCCCCAAAATCCGAACCAAATTTTGCTGTTTCGGCTGGATCGCCACTGTCGTCGTCTCAGCGATAGCGCTAAGTTTCTCCACTTCGATTTACCTGCCGACAAAATTTATCAGGTAATTGTTGACTTTGTTAAGAAGAATCAGCCTACCTCGTCTTTCTATATCAGACCGTTCGTCTACACTTCAGATCTGGGAATTGCGCCTCGACTGCACAACATCGAAAAGGATTTCTTTGTCTACGGGCTAGAGCTGGGCGATTACCTTTCACCAGAAGGCGTGAGCTGTCGGATTAGCTCCTGGCACCGGCAAGAGGACCGCAGCCTGCCCCTACGCGGCAAAATTAGCGGAGCTTATATTACTTCGTCGTTGGCAAAAACCGAGGCGGTCGAGTCGGGCTTTGACGAAGCGATTTTGCTGAATGCTCAAGGTAAAGTCTGCGAAGCATCGGGAATGAACATTTTTGTGGTGCGGCGCGGGCAGTTGATTACTCCTGGTCCAGAACAGGACATTCTGGAAGGCATCACACGAGACAGTATTCTCACCTTGGCGCGCGATCTGGAGATTCCGGTAGTGGAGCGTCCGGTAGATAAGTCAGAGCTGTTTATTGCCGATGAAGTGTTTCTCAGCGGTACGGCAGCCAAAATTACACCGGTGCGGAAGATCGAAAACTACAATCTATCGTCAGAGCGTCCGATTACGCACAAGTTGAAGGATAAGCTGGCGGCCATTACCGAAAACCGTGACCCAGATTACAAAGATTGGGTATGCGCGATTTCGCTGGTGCAGTAGAATCTCCTTTGTTTGGGTGTTAAGTAGGATTTGGCCTCGCTGACACCCCCTGCATTTTTGCTGAGGAAGCATGGATGAAACCCTAATCCAGACAAAAAGCTTTGAGTTTGCCCTCAGTATGGTTCGGCTCTACAAAAAACTGCAAGCAAGGCAGGAATTCATCTTATCGAGTCAATTGCTCCGCAGCGGTACCGGCATTGGCGTCAATGTGGAGGAAGCCGCCAATCACGATCGAAAGCAGCACGATCAAGATTTCACTCAAGCCATGATGATGGCAGCCAAGGAAGCCCGTGAGACGCGCTACTGGTTAAAGCTGCTTCAGGAATCCCACTTAGTCGATGTGGACGTCTCTAACGAGCTGAACCAGTTGACCGAGCTGATGGAGCTACTCAACTCGGTTGTTGAGTAAATTGGTTTGTTGAGCAAATCGGTTGAGTCAGGCTTGCTCAAGCAGTGATTTCCAACTTCATACCAAATTGCCACCGCCGATACTTCATCTTTAGCAAGGCTATATTAAGCTATGCCTAACACAGAGGGATGTCTAAAAACCCTGACATAGAATGGGATTAGTAGGATTGGCTAAAGCGCCAGAGGTGTCCTATGTTAGTGGTCTTGATGGAAAACCAATTGCTTGCCCCAGAGCAGGTGTGTCACAGTTGTCTAATGGCGGATCAAAGCGGTCAACCCCGGTGGCAAGAAGGGAAGTTGCGCTGTGGCCGCGCCCTGCGGAGAATGGCTGACGATCAGCCAGTTCAGTATGAGTGCCAAATGGGATTTCGGATTGCTCAAATTGAGTAGCCTAAACCAGAGCTATACAAGGTTATCCAGAACCAGCCATCTCAGACCCGATCAGCCAAGCAGCAGGAATGCAAAGCAGCCTCAACAGTGGCATGAGCTGCGCCAGGGTTTTATGGATAGAACATTGAATTCCTGTAGAAATTAATTTAGCTGTGCATCAACAATTCCAGGCCGATCAGCGTTTAAGGATTACGTTATCCTAGGCTTATTGAAACCCTGGAAGACAGACACTTCATTCTGGAGAGCACAAAATGACCTGGCGTGGTTCTACTACCCCCCAAGACCGACTGTTTGCCTGCCTTGTATATCTCCTTCCCCTACTGGATGGGCTGAGGTTTGCCGCTCCTTTTTTTCAACAGTTTCCGGCTCTGTTGCCCATCTTAATTCCGTTTCAGCCGCTGATGGCGCTCTATAATTTTCCCTTTGCCGCCTTCATTATTTTTATCCTGCTGTTTATGCTGGTCGTGCGGAACGACAACATCAGTCATTTCGTTCGTTTTAATACCCTACAGGCGATCTTGCTGGGGATTGTGCTGAGCTTGTGCAGTTTGGTGATGAGCTTCATTTTGCAACCAGTCCTGCAGGGCGGTCTGATTCTAGAGACGCTATTTAATGTCATCTTTCTGGGGACGGTCGCTGCTGTGGTTTACGCCGTGGTGCAGTCTGCCCTAGGGCGCTACGCCGAAATTCCCACCATTTCTGATGCGGTTTACATGCAGGTCCGCTAGAGGTCAGGTCCATGTGGTAGGGTGGCCCCCGTCTTACCCCCTACCAGCCAATGGCGAGTATCAAATGGTTGGGCTAAGCGTAGGTCTGGCAGTTACCGTGTTTTCTAGTGAGCCAATCCCCTCAATCTCAACTCGCACCCGATCGCCAATTTTCAGGGCACCCACGCCTTCGGGTGTACCGGTCAGCACCACATCTCCAGGCAACAGCGTCATCACCTGACTGATGTAGGAAACCAAAGAGTCGGGCGAGAACACCATATCGCTAATCGGGGCGGACTGGACTGGAGTTGGGTCGTCATTGAGAAAGGTCTGGAGGGTTGCCCCTATCCCCACTTCTCGGACCACCCACGGTCCTAGCGGACAAAACGAATCGAATCCTTTAGCGCGGGTCCATTGACCATCCTGCTTTTGCAAATCGCGGGCAGTGACGTCATTGGCAATTGTGTAGCCCCAAATTTTGGTGCGGGCTTGCTCAGGCGTACAGTCTACACAGCGTTCGCCAATCACCAAAGCCAATTCTCCTTCGTAGTCTACCCGCTGGGATTGAGACGGATAATAGATCGGCGCATTTGGAGCAGTCACTGCTGTGGAGGGTTTAATAAACAGCAGGGGTTCCTTCGGCACTTCGCCACCCATTTCGGCAGCATGTTTCATGTAGTTTTTCCCGACGGCCACAACCTTAGAAGGCGCACAGGGGGCTAGAAGCTGATATTCATCGGCCAACAGTTCCTGCTCAGTGGGCTGCCCCTGTAGCCACGGGGGAGCGTCTAAAATCTGCACACAACGGTCGAGCTGGAGCAAGCCGTAATGAAGCTGGCCTGATGAAGTTTGGATGCGGACAAAGCGCTGCGCCATAGTTGATTGAGCTTGACTTGGTATATGATTGTAATTCCTTGCCTCTAATTGCAACCTCCCTACTGGCAAACTAAATCATTGGTGACATTGGTCATTGGTGATGTTGATGAACCGAAGGGGGTGGGTGAGACAACTCTCTCATTCTCTATGCTTTTTGTGAGCCATTCAGAAAGAGGATTGCACTTCAGAGGCCGAATGTCCATAAGGAGAGCTTTGTCATGCCTCAGTACGAAACGATGTACATCCTGCGCCCTGATCTGGGCGACGAATTAACCGATCAGGCGATCGAAAAATATCAGGGCCTGTTGCGCGATCAAGGTGCTCAAGACCTGGATACCCAACATCGCGGGAAGCGCCGGTTGGCTTACGAGATTCAGAGGCACCGGGAAGGGGTGTATGTGCAAATGAACTACAGTGCCCCTGGGACGGCAGTTGCAGCCTTAGAGCGAGCGATGCGCCTGAGTGATGAGGTGATTCGCTACCTGACCATTAAGCCAGAGATTCCAGCGACTAACGACGCCCGCGACGAAGAATAATCGGCGTTGATCAGACTGGCCGGCTCCCTAAATCCCCCATTCTGGTATGCCCGTTAGGGCTATAGTGTGGGGGACTTTGGTTTTTAATGTAGTAGGCTGCATTGGTTAGAACGGGTACACAGTCGCTGACATTCAGCTCAGCCGCTAGCTCAACATCCTGGGCAAACCCTCTAGCGATTAATTCTTTGCCAGAACGTTTCATCTTTCCAGCGGTAAGGGAATACGGTCGCGCCGCAGCTCGTAGCAATCTCCACACAGGTCGAAAACGATAGGACATCCACGATCACCACTGCTTGACTGATTGGCGCTAGCTGGCGCAATCCCCGCTCGCCCCATTCACAGCGGATCTTGAACTCAGCCTGGTCAAAGGTCATAGCGTGTTCAATCTATTTCTGATATCTGGAGATTTCAGCTTAAACTCCGGCAATTCCAGCCTAGATTCAGGTAACAGCCTCATAATGATAGAGACAGAGACCCTGAGTGATTCAACTTCCTGGCTATGAAACTTTCAAAACAAAACCTGGATCAACGCCTGGACCATGTCTATGACGTGATTATCGTAGGTGGAGGGGCTGGGGGGCTATCTGCCGCGATTTATCTGCAACGCTATCGACTCTCTTGCCTGGTAATTGAAAAAGGTCGGGGCCGGTCTTTCTGGATGCAGGATTTGCGCAATTACTTGGGATTGCCTCCCGATACGCCGGGGCGAGATCTACTCAAGCAAGGGCAGAATCACATCCTGGAACTGGGAGCTGACTACCTGCGCGGCTTTGTGGAAGAAGTGCGCGACGAAGGAGAAACCTTTGCCGTCAAGGTAAAAGTGGGTCGGCAGGAGAGCCTCTATCCCGTGTTTCGTTCCAAGTATGTGATCGCCGCCAGCGGCATTATCGACCGTCTGCCTCAGCTAGAGGACATGCAGAATGTCTATGACTATGCCGGGTACAACCTGCATGTTTGCCTGATCTGCGATGGCTACGAAATTGCAGACAAGCGCTGCGGTCTGTTCGTTGGCTCAGAGGGAGCGATCAACACCGCCTTTGTGCTCAACTGGTTTACGCCCTACATCACGGTTTTCACCAATGGTCAGGTGGAAGTGGGGCCAGAAATGCGGCAAAAGCTGCGCGAGCATGGCTATCCTCTCGTCGAAACGCCAATTAAGCAATTCTTGGGCCACGACCATGAAATGACCGGCGTACAGCTAACCGATGGCTCCCAGGTGGACCTAGAGACCGGCTTAGTGGCGATGGGGTCGCATTACTATAACGAATATTTACAAGGGCTTGACTTGGAGTGGAAAGGTGGCAATCTGGTGACGGATAGCATGTGCCGTACCTCGCACCCGCGCCTTTTTGCCATTGGCGATCTAAAAGAAGGGTTGAATCAGGTGTCAATTGCGGTTGCAGATGGTACATTAGCTGCTACAGCAATTTGGCGAGACATTCGACGGGCCTCTGCCCCTCGCCGTTGGCAAGAAAACCTGATTGGAGCAGTACCGTGACAACCCCAACCGATCGTCCTTCTACCCTCCCCGAACTGCAAGCCGAAGTGGCCCATCTGCGCGAAGAGCTGAATATGCGCGACCAGCTCGTTCAACAATTGTCGCAGGAGCTGTTTCGTCTCGTCAAAGGCAATGCCAGCAGTGCCCCCTCTGTGGAACTTTCAGAACGTCAGCAGGCCGAGCTGCGGATGTTGCGCGACCAGCTTCAGGGCGTGGAAGAGCAGGTAACGTTTTATCAAGATCAGATTGCCGAACGCGATCTGGAAATGCAGCAGATGCGGCAGTCGATGCTGGAGCTAACCGAACGGGCCAAGATGCTGGAGCAGGTCGTGCAGGAACTGCCCCGCGTCTATCACGAAAAGTTTGAGCAGCGGATGCAGACCGTGCGCGAAAAGGTGGCAATGATTCAGCGCGAAAATCGCCAGCTTCATGCCGAGTTGAAGAGTGTCAGCTATCGGTTAGCGGTGCGCAATCGGCAAAGCAATCAGCTTGATTTACCGAGCTTCCCGCGCTTAGGAGCTAACTCGATTCCTACGCTAGGCAATGCTTAGTCATCATTCTTTGTCAAAGGGTTGCGTTTAATCAAATCAACAATCTGCAAATAGAAAAATTACTGAGAATAACGGGGTACATCGCCAGGAAAATCGTGCAGTCTACCTAAAAAGCTCTCTTTTGGCGCATTGACACATTTGCTACAGTTGCGTCAAGATTATGAGTAATTGTCACAAAACTTTGTAAAGGCTGTATTGCATGTCTCTTGAGCTGATATCCCTTGAACTAATCCAGGAGATTGCACATCAATACGGCTACTGGGCAGTATTTGGCGGGATCTTGCTGGAGAATACAGGCATCCCCATTCCAGGTGAAACCATTACCCTAACAGCCGGGTTTTTGGCCGGTAGTGGCGAGCTAGATTACAAATGGGTGCTGGCTAGCGCCATGGCCGGAGCTGTAATTGGTGACAACTTTGGCTACTGGATTGGTTACTACGGCGGTTGGCCACTGCTGACGCGGATTAGTCGGTTGTTTCGCTTCAAAGAAGAGCAATTGATCGATGTGCGCGATCGGTTTGCCGAGAATGCGCCCAAAGCGGTGATCCTAGGGCGGTTTGTAGCCTTGCTGCGTATCTTTGCTGGCCCTCTGGCCGGTACAGTCCGCATGCCCTATTTCAACTTTTTGCTCTGTAACCTCTTAGGGGCTGGCCTTTGGGCCTCAGCGACGGTGAGTGCCGCTTATTTTGCCGGTCAGCTCGTGCCATTAGAACAACTCGTGGCCTGGGTAGCTCAGTCGGCCTTTGTGGTGCTGGCATTGCTGATCGGCTGGTTTGGCTTGACCTATTGGCTAGAACACCGCAATGTTGCGAAGCAGGTGGAGCCACTGGAATAGCTGCTGATTCCCATGGTTATAGGCTTTGCCGTAAATAAAGAACCGGTATTGCGTTCACTGCGCCGGGTTAACAGTCTATTTGCCTGAGGAAATCAGTTGAGTAACCCGATGAATAAGTCGTTCTATCCACTGCGATTCAGCCTCTGGAAATAGCTGCTGAAGCCCTACAAAAGCCGCATATTCAATCACGGCTAGTTCATAAGCCATTTCCTCTGTAGGTTGTCCAAGCTCACGAATTAATTTCGCTAGGTACTGGATTCTTTGCTCATCCACCTGCTTCAGCATGAACTGCACTCGTTCATCCACACCTGACCATCTGCGAATTGCCCGTTCGAGCCGACTGTCTACGCTTGCCGCGAGGCGATCTAACTCCCGCCGGCGATCGCTGAGATCTTCAAGTTGCTCAACTTTTACAATGATGCGGTTGGTGCACTCGAATTGCCAGTACGCAAGCAGAGCCGTTACAAACTCATCATGGCTTTTGAAGTGGTGATAGAAAGAGCCTTTGGTTCGATCGGCAGTTTGACAAAGGCGATCAATGGTTAGCGCTTTCTCCCCCTCGGTAGCTAGAAGCTGCAAACCGATCTCGAACCAAGCATCGCGAGTTAATCGTTCTCCTGTTTTCATGCGGAGGTCAACCCTAGCACTCCAAACAAAGCAATGGGAATGAAGAAGGCCCACTGGGGATAATCAAGCGGTTGCAATTGGCGCGTCACAATCAATCCAATGCTAAGGAGCGCACAGGCAGCAGCCATGCTGGTAAGCATCACTGTCAGTGGAATGTTAGATTGCACGAAAGCAACATAGGCATATGCACAGGTCATGGCGAGCAATAGAAGCGTCACAATATGCCAGCTGTAATAGGTTGTGAATTTCGGGACATCTTGAAGATCTGGAGCTTTGAGCAGTGGATTGACAATGTCATGTCCTCCCAAAAACAGGTGAGCCAAAAAAGTGATGAGGGACATAACAGCAGCGGCTAGAAGAAACCCGTTCATTTATTTTCTCCTTGATTGCGCTGAAATGAAGTTGGCATACCATACAGTATAGTATGTTTTTCAAAAACAGCAGTAGTCTCTGCTTGAGGCGCTAGAGGAGATTGTGGGATCGCGCTATCTTGGCTTCGAGTGGCTTGATCGGGGTGGTATGAGTGGGAGAACATAGCGATGAAGTGACAAGACCTTCTGGAATGCAATGACGATATACACTCTGCTTAGTCAAACTCAGCGCCAACGCATCAGTGATGGAGCCACTGTCCCAATTCTGAGCGGCTGTGAAACGGCTCCTCGCCAACTAATGCTACTGTGGTCCCAATTGGGCGACTTTGACAATTTAGAATATGCCTGGTGGCTGCAACGAGAAGCTGAGCGGCTGTATAGGGCTGGAATAGCGGTTCGGGCGATTGGGATTGGCGACCGTGCTTCAGGAGAACAATTTTGCACCTACACCGGGTTTCCGGCAGATTGTCTGTTCGTTGATCCAACCGCAGAGCTGCATCAACAGCTCAACCTATATCCAGGCTTGTCCTTTCAACTTCCAATTCTCTCGAAGGGTCAAAATGCTTGGCTGAATTTGATGCTGATGTGCGCTGGCATTGGTAGCCCTGGCACTCTGCGAGAAGTGATTCGCGGCTATCGGGGCGATCGTCAAGCACCTCAGTTAATTGCCGATGAGGAAATCGTCCAAGCACCGCCGCTGCCTCCCTTGAAGGGTTCGTTTTTCCGCTGGGCTGGCGGCAGTGGGTTTCAGCGCCCATTTGAGTTAGCTACCCTACGGCTGCGGAATATGGCAGAAGTGCTGAGCCATTGGAAAACCTATGTGCCTGATCCGGCTTACTTGACTCAGCGAGGAGCCACCTTTCTGTTTAATGCAGAAAGGAATTTACTTTACGAACACCGCGATCAAGGCATTTTGGACTTTGCGGCAGACAAAAGCAATCCGCTATCGTTTCTCTCCCAGTTTGAGGCAGACATAATCACACTGTCATAGCCAGTTGGCACAGTTTGCAGCCAATATTCCCATCCGCACTACACCCCCTCACCCCCTACCCCTCACCCCCTACCCCTCACCCCCTCAGGCTTTATGGGATTGAGCGAGTTGCTAGGAAATAGCAGTTTCTTTTGCCAGGGTTGCGATTCGCAGTAATGGCGCAACAGATGAACCGCCAGCAGATTTTTCAACGACTCGGCAAACAATGTTCCGGCCAGCCCATGATTCAGCAGTTCCCCTTTGAGCAAGTGAGCAATCTGGGTAATGGTTGGATCTGGAAAAATCACTCGATGAACCAGCTTGATTTCTGTCCCTAGGTCATGCTCAATTGCAATTTGCTGCAAATACTTGGGTTCCAGGTAAATCGTAATGTACTCACTAGCCTTCTCCCGATAATGCCAAACAAATTTCCGATCGCCATACAAAAAAGCACTCCCGGCTGGAAGTGCTGTAGTCTGCATGGTTCCGTCCACTGACCAAGTAACGCGATCGTGAGGAAGAAAAGCCACACTAATTGCATGCTTCGGCATGGCAAACTCGAAATCACCCACTTCTTCAAGCCATACTCAACTGTGATATCTTGCCATTCCTGCTTGAGGAAAACAGAGGTTGATCTGCCATCTGTCGTCGGTTTAGAACTACTCCTCCAATAATATGGCAACAGAATGGCAGACCGAAGTGTATTCAAACTGCATTGAAGTTAAGCATTAGATTAAGCAACGGCAGTCGTGGCTGTCTGCTGCTGTTGAGCCAGTTCCATTAGCCGCTGAATCCGATCTTCAGTGCGAGGGTGAGTCAGAAACAGGGTTTGTAGTCCTTCCAGCGACATGGGGTTGATGATCAGCAGCGGTGAAAAAGCCGGGTTACCATTCATCGGGATTTGTCGCCCAACTTGCTCTAGCTTACGCAAGGCATTCACAAGAGCCAACGGATTGCCGGTAATCTCAGCCGAGCCTTGATCTGCCGCATATTCACGAGTACGAGAAATGGCGAGCTGAAGCAAACCTGCCGAAAGCGGTGCCAAAATAATCAGGAACAACAGTCCGAACGGATTGGGATTACGGCGGTTATCATAGGTAACGGGTCCGTACAATGCTCCGAAACTGAGAATCCGGCCCAGAAATGTAATCGCACCCGCTAACGTACCTGCCACGGCCTGGGTTAGAGTATCGCGGTTTTTCACATGGGTCAGCTCATGCGCTAGTACGCCTTCTAGTTCCTCAGGGGAAAGCAGCTCCATGATTCCTTCGGTCACGGCCACGGCTGCATGGTCTGGATCGCGACCTGTGGCAAACGCGTTGGGCGATTTGGTCGGCACAATGAATACCTTGGGCATCGGGATTTCGGCCCGTTGGCTGAGGCGAGCAATCATGTCAAATAGCTCTGGCGCTTGTTCACGGCTTAATGGCTGGGCACGATAGGCCGTCAAGGCGGCTTGATCGGAAAAATACCAGGAGCCGATCGAGGTAAAGGCCGAAAAAATCAGACCGAGAATTAATCCCTGTTCGTTGCCAATCAGGTAATAGCTGACTAAAACAATTAAGCCACTCAGTAACCCTAAGAGTGCGGTCGTCTTTAGTTGATTTACTCCAAACATAGCTGTGCTCCGAACTGTGCTCCGAACTGTGCTCCAATGGACTGTTGCCCGCAGGTTTGCATGTGGTTTGCGTCAATTGTTCAGAACCATAGCGAATTTTGACAGCGTCTAGTCTCTACCAACTGGGTGAGCAGCGACTCTGTCGGTGGGAAGAAGTAGACAGTCCGTATGCAACCGTTATTGATGCTGCCTTGTCATTATTGCTGTCATTACTGCTGTGATTATGGGTGAGAATGGGTGAAAACAGAAGATTGCTTCAATCAAGCTCAAACTTAGGCTGATAGCCCGATCGCTGACTTGAAATAAGTACCTCGGTATAATTAAAAACCAGATTCAAAACCCTGCGCCGCCCGCGCAGCGGGCGGCGCAGGGTTTTGGGTTTTAGGTTTAATTATGCTCACCTACTTAGTAGTAGAATTACTAGGAATCAATTGCAATTAGCCTGCTTTCTGAGCAGTCCTCTGATTAGCTCTTTATGACCCTTATTGTTACCCAAGCTGAGTGGGATGACCTGTGCCTTCAAGCGCCTGCAACCTGTCCTGATAATCTGGCTCTGGATGATTTTGAGGATCTGATGGGCGTGCCGACTGATATCGGGCAGGGGTATTGTCGCGGCATGGAATTGTTGCCCGGAGTGTGGCTGAATTTTTGGCAGCGCGAATTTAATCAGGATGTAATTATCAAAGCACCTGCTCATAACCATCCAATTCAAATTTCCATTCTTTTTATCTGGATTTATTTATTTTGATGGCGTTCACCCTAGCTTGGGCGGAATGCGCAGCTATTTTTCGGGCAGCGGCATTTCACCTGCCTATATTGAAAAATATCAAGGCAAAGAGCAATCGTCTATTGTTAATATCGAAATTCAGCCAGAGCTGCTGAATGCATTCTTTACCGGCGGGCCATACAGCGCCGATACGTTAGAGCAGTTAGTGAAAGGCGAGGAGTGGAAAGTCTCATTCTATCCAACTGTAACTGCAACGATGCAATTACTCGCTCACCAACTCTGGAATCCTCCCTATCGCGGTGTAGCAAAACGACTGTATCTCCAGGGCAAAGTGTTTGAACTGCTCGCTGTGTATCTCAGTTTAATTGAAGCCGATCAGCGTCAACCAATCAACAGGCTATCCAGACTGCCGACAATTGACCGTATTTACCAGGCCAGAGATATTTTGCTGGCGAACCTGGAGCATCCTCCTTCAGTGATGGAGCTAGCCCAGCAGGTCGGAGTCAGTGCCAGCACCCTTCAACGCCAGTTTCGGCAGTTGTTTGGTCAGACCGTCGTGGGCTACTTGACCGACCAACGCATGAATTTAGCCGAACAATTACTGCGGCAAGGCAATTGCACCGTAGTCGAGATTGCCACACTGGTAGGGTACTCGAATCCAGCCCATTTTGCGGCAGCCTTTAAGCGCAAGTTTGGGATTACACCCAGCGAGTGCATGTTGGGTCGGATGACTGTTTCGCGGTGATCGATGCGTTTTTTAGGGTAGATACAGCCATAAACACTCTCCTACACTGACGTTCAGCTTTTAAGGAATCTTTCTCAAAAGAGATTGATTTGCTAGTGAATCAATGGGGAGTGAACATGAGCAATCGACGGTTGGCAGTAGGGTTTGGGCCGCAATTCTCGTTTCAGGTGCGGCTTTGGTTATGGGTAGGTGTGTCGGGGTATGTGGCCCACAGCTTCCTTGGGTTGCCTGCTGGGGCGCAAGCTCCCTCACCCCAGCCCTCTCCTTATCAAGGAGAGGGAGCCGAATCGAGCTTCCTTTCTTTACAGGCGGAGATAGTGGGGCACAGCCCTTCTCGTAGAGTGGAGGACAGTGTAGCACCTCAGCGAACAACCGCGATTCCGCAGCTCACTGAATTTGACCAACCCGCTACAACGGTTGAAGACTGGATTGCCCAAATTTCAGCTTCATTGGTGCAAATAACCGATGTGCGCATCGAAGCGACGGACGCTGGATTGCAGGTGCTGCTCGAAACGGCGGCTGATGGGCTAGAGGTGCCGGAAACTCGCGTGGTGGGGAATGCCCTGATTGCCGATATCCCGAATGCAACAATCGCAGAATCGTTTTCTCAGACAGACCCAATTGCTGGGATTGCACTGGTTAGCGTCTCCAATCTGCCAGATAACCGAGTCCGGATTGCGATTACCGGAACCGATGCCCCACCTGTGGCAGAAATCAGCAGCGAGGCAGATGGATTGGCTTTTGCAGTGAGAACAGGGACAGCAACGGCTGAAGCAGACGATGCAATTCAGGTGGTAGTGACAGGGGGACAGGATACCGGATACCGCGTTCCCAATGCCAGTGTAGGAACACGAACCGATACACCTTTACGCGATGTTCCTGCTTCTATCCAAGTCGTGCCACAACAAGTCCTTCAAGATCAGCAAGTCACTCGTTTAAATGAGGCACTCAGGAATGTACCTGGTGTAGCACGAGGCGGAACAACACCCCGATTTACGTTCGTTGAAGATGCATTAATTCGTGGGTTTGATGCCAATTATGTAGTTGATGGATTAAATTCACTCACAGGTTTTGCTCCTATCTTTGAAGCTTCAAATATTGAAAGCGTTGAAGTACTGAGAGGTCCAGCCTCGGTTCTTTACGGTCAAGGAGCTACTGGAGGCATCGTCAATTTAGTAACTAAACAGCCCCTGAGTGACCCTTTCTATTCCCTAGAACTTTCGGCAGGAAGCTTTAATTTCTATCGGGGTTCGGTCGATTTTTCTGGTCCACTGAATGATGGCCGTACAGTGTTGTATCGCTTTACTGGGGCTGCTCAAACCACCGAAAGCTTTTTTGACTTCTACGATGCTCAACGGTACTCGCTTGCTCCGACATTGACATGGCAAATTAGCGATCAGACCAGAATTACTTTTGAGGCTAACTATGCGCAAGCAACCCAACCCTTTGATTTGGGACTGCCCGCTGTGGGAACTATATTGTCCAATCCGAATGGCGATATTCCACGCGATCGCTATGTGAGTGAACCCACGGACAATGGACAGTATGGAGCGTTGACATTAGGTTACAATTTCCAGCATCGCTTTAGCGATAATTGGGAAATTCGCAATGCCTTTCGATTTGTAGACTTAGATATTTCTAGAGAAGCTGTATTTAGTCTGGATTTAGACCCTGATGGCCGGACGCTCAACCGCCGCTTTCAAGCTCCACACTTTGAAGAGACAGTCTACAACCTAGACACCTATGTCGTAGGACAATTTGATACAGGTCCGATTGAACATGAAATTGTTGCTGGAGTGAATTTATTCAGACGAGAGTCGGGATTGTCAGGATTTAATCGTAACGCAGCACCACTCGACTTGTTTGATCCGGACTATGGTCAGCCGCTTGGCGAGGTGATCGCTCGCTATGACAATTTAACGACAACTGATTTCCTAAGCTTTTATGTTCAAGATCAAATGACTCTGCTTGAGAACCTTAAGCTATTGCTAGGAGGGCGTTTTGATATTGTTGCTCAAGAGTCAGAAGATTTTCTCGCATCAACTAGCTCATTTCAACAGGATGAAGCCTTTAGTCCACGTGTTGGGCTTGTTTATCAACCGATTCCGGCAATTTCACTCTATGCTAGCTACAGCCGTTCATTCCTGCCGGTTGTTGGTCGAACTGCAGATGGCAGTCTGTTTCAGCCAGAACGGGGAACTCAGTATGAAATCGGCGTAAAAGCAGACTTAAACGATCAGCTTGCGGCAACGTTAGCGTTTTATGATTTGACTCGCAGCAATGTCGAAACGGCAGATCTAGAGAATCCAGATTTTTCTATCCAAACGGGTGAACAACGAAGCCAAGGCATTGAATTTAACCTTGCAGGCGAAATCCTTGCTGGGTGGAATGTCATAGGAGGTTACGCTTACACTGATGCTCGCATCACAGAAGACAATACCTTTGCTGTTGACAATCGGATTAACAATGTCCCCCAACATGCGTTCAATGTATGGACGAGCTATCAATTGCAAGAGGGCAATTTGCAAGGATTAGGCGTTGGTTTAGGGCTATTTTTTGTTGGTGATCGTCCGGGGGATTTAGACAATTCATTTGAAATCCCCAGTTATCTACGAACTGATGCTGCAATTTTCTACGAACGAGATAGGTTTCGTGCTGCACTGAACTTCCGCAACATTTTTGACGTAGCCTATTTTGAATCGGCTGGAAATAGAAACCGTGTAATTCTAGGCGAACCCTTTACCGTGCAGGGAACCATCTCCTGGCAGTTTTAATTAGTTGGGGCAAGTTTAAGGTAGATAGAGCGTAAGCACCCTGCTCTGTCACCCAATTATCCTACTTGATCAGATTAGAAAATGTTCTCACGCCGATTTATTTATTTACTGCTTTTGAGTGTGTTAGCTTGCTTCGCTGTTTGGGCTTGTGGCAAAAACGCTAATCAAATCACTGCAAGCTCAAAGCCATTACTAGAAGAATGTCGAGTCGTACAACATACGATGGGAGAAACTTGCGTTCCCAGGCATCCTCAGCGTCTCGTAGCATTAGATGTAACAACGTTAGGAAATGCGATTGCTCTCGGTATCCAACCCATTGGAACTACTCTTGAATACAATAATCAATTCCCTACCTATCTCAAAGGCAAGACGGCTGACATTACACCATTAGGAACTACCCAGCCCAACCTAGAACGTATCATGCTCCTTCAACCTGACATCATCATCGGGTGGAAGCATAATCACGAAACAATATATTCCCAATTAACAAATGTTTCTTCTACAGTTTTATATGATTGGCTAGATGGCATTAACGAGCGAAATAATTGGAAACAGTATTTCAACTTTATGGCTAACGTGCTAAATAGGCAGGAAATTGGACAACAGGTTTGGCAACACTATAATCAGCGCACCAAGCAACTCAAGATTGCCTTGGGCGATCGCTACCAGAATAAAACAATTTCTTTTGTCAACTTCTGCTGTGGAGGAATGAGTAGCGAAACGGAAAATTCATTCGTTGGTTCTATTTTAAGTGATGTAGGGCTTCAGCGCCCGCCTTCGCAACGGTACAACCCAGCAGGAGTGATCAGCTTTTCTGAAGAAAACTTAGCTATGGCTGATGGGGACGTGATGTTTGTCGTTGCTTATAGTGGGAAAGATACAGGTGAACGTGACTTAAATGCTCTTCAACAGAAACCACTTTGGCAGAACTTAAAAGCAGTTCAACAGAATCGCGTCCACTATGTAGATCCTACAATCTGGAGAGGACGAACTCCTCTTGCTGCCGATGCAGTGATTGATGATCTATTCAAATATCTAGTCAACATGCCTTGAGCTTTTAGTCCGCTCTAATTCCTCCTGAGCAGGCTACTGTGTCACAAGTCAAGTCTGCTACCATTCAAGGCTGCTCAGACAACGAAATGTACTCGTGTTAATTTGGAAGCACAGGCCAACTGCGTCGGCAAGACAGGTCCTTTTGTCTGCCCTTTTGTCTGCAAGGAGGTGAGAGATGGTTCAGTCAAGACCGAGATTTGCAACCTTTGAGGACTATCTGGCCTATGAGGGGTTGGAGGGGCGCTATGAGTTGATTGAGGGGGAGCTGGTCGAATTGCCACCGGAGTCAGAATGGAATTTGTCTATTGCCAACTATTTGTACTTTCTTTTAGTAGCTCAGAACTTTTCGGCCAGACTGGTACACCCTGGTAAATGTGAGCTTCAGGTGCCTGTCCTGCAACCCAAAGACCCAGCCAACCGCTTTCCCGATCTGGTTATTCTCAGAGAAGAGCATCTTCCCCTGACGCAACGCCGACTGACCATCACCCTCGACATGCCACCCCCCCAGTTGGTTGTAGAAGTTGTCAGCCCTGGGCAGGCAAACCGCGAGCGTGACTATCATCGTAAACGCGATCAGTATGCCATGCGAGGCATTCCGGAATACTGGATTATCAATCCGGAAGAGCAGGTTGTCATGGTTTTACAACTCAGAAACGACCGGTATGTAGAGGTAGGAATTTTCCAGGGAACTACCCCAATTACCTCACCTACATTTCCCAACTTGGCGCTAACCGCAGACCAAATTTTTAGAATTGCTTAGAGAGCCTCGGTAACGAATAAGCATGCAGCAGAGTCAGGGAATATAGATTTGAGGCAAAACGCCGGGTTGGGTCGAATTACCCAGAATCAAGGTTTCTAGGAGATCAAACTGCCATTCGTAGAGTAGATTTTCGGCATCAGCGGCAATAGTAAGCAATCGGTCAATCTGGGCCACGGCAGAAGCGGCATCGGGATGCTGGAGCCAGCTTGCTAGGGGATGCTGCCACTGGGAGAGAAAAACTTGTATGGTGTCGCGGTCAGCAGATTCGACGGGATTGTCGGTGAACTGAGTATAAAGGCTATCAATAGCCAGAGGAGTACTGCTAGTCAAGGCTTCCTCCTGCAAGGTTTGCCATTCAGCAGCCAACAGCGGGGGTAACATGCCGACGGTGTATTTTTTGCGGGCACGCAGCGTGACGCCACCAATCTCACAAGGTTCATCGTGTTCTAACAGAAATTGATGTAGGGTTTTAAAGAAGGGCTGAACCATTTCGCGCTCAATCACGGAGCAAAGGCGCAGGCCGACATCCGAGTAATCAACAGAGTTCATACCATCAGCTTCTTCAATATCAGCAATTTCGGCTGCGGTTTCGAGGGCTGCTAACTTCTTGTAGGCAGCGGTCAGATCTTTTTGGCTGCGAGAGTCTAGGCGGTTCCAGACCAATTCGCCTAACTTTAATTTGGCTCTTTGTTTGGGATCGGTCGGTAGCTCGGTGGGCGGTGCTGCTGGTAGAGGAGCCAGCGAAGTGGCTGACAGATCGGCAAAAATAGCCTGTAAAGGATCGGTTGAGTTAGCTTCTATGCCAGCTTCTAGTGTATCAACAGTGACTTCAACTTCGGTTTCCGCAAGTTTTTCCACCGCTGTTTCTGGTTGAGTTGATTTCTCTATGGACTTTAATTCCGCTAATTGCTTGGCATTTTCATTCTGGTTTACATCTTTATCTGTGTAATAGTTTGTATTTTGTTTTACATTCTGGAGCTTTGCATCTTGAATTATACCTTGAGTATTATGCAACTCCTGTTGCAATTGATTCAGCTGCTGCATGAGCTGAGCAAGCTGCTGTTCTTTTGTCGCCAATTGCTCGGCCTGTTCCTGAATCAACTGGTTCTTTTCGGCTAGTTCTAGCGCCATGAGGGCCGAACGTACTAAATTAAAGTAATAAGGTTGGGAAACATCAATTGCTTCAGCAGTTTCACCTGCATATTCCCAAAATCCACGTCGCTGTTCAGGCTGAATAATCAGCAGTTGGCCTTCCAAATTCTGGATTCGTAGTTCCCTAGCTGTACCATTTTGATAGACGCCGCCAGTATATTTGCATTTATCGTAATAGAACTCGATCTGGTGTAGCGAGGATTGGCCCGCACGAAAAAAAGACGCCATCTCGAAGGCGAGTTCGTCTGCAATGGTTTCTGTAAGGCTAGAGTCTGCAGAGCGTCGCGACTTTTGATGAAAAGATGCGATAGCAGGCATGGACGGCATAGCTGCTATAGGGGATACCGTCAACCCCATCGAGGAACCCGGCCAAGGTTGGATAGGGGTGTGGGAGATGGGTGCCTGGAACGTATGCCGCTGAGAACGTGAAATGGGTGGCTGAGAGACCGATTGGGAGATTTGGGACTGAAATTGGCTGGAGGCAGATTGGGGCTGGGGAATTGACAATTGGGCGATTGGAGTCGAGGCCGAGCGTTCGGTGGGTTGGGCATGCTGTGTTACTGCCGGTTGTTCAGCGTTCGCAGGATTGGCAGTCGGGCGAACCCCAACTAACTCTAACTCTACCGACCGCACGCCGTTCCATTCATTCAGCCGCAGTCGATAGGCCACATCCACTCGGTTCGGCAATGGATAGTAACTTCCCCAGCGCCACGCCACTGCCCGTAAACTGATACTGGGGTCTTCGACCTGAGCTAAGGTCAGCTTCAGATGTGCCTGATCGCGGCCTATCGTGCGTTGCTCGACAATATGCACATTCGAGGTCCAAAACACTGGATCGGCATTTTCGATGCCACAGGGGTGCAGCACATCGAGCTGCTGATAGAGGTCCAGCGTCAAGTCGCGGAAATTGGCTTCTACATCCACATTCACCAAAGGTTTGAGCTGGTCTGGCCGCAGGGATTGGTGGGCAAATTGTTCCAGTCGGGTGCGGAAGGCATCCAGATTTTCTGCCGCTAGGGTAAAGCCGCCCGCCGCTTTGTGGCCGCCAAATTTTTGTAGTACATCACTACAGAAACAGAGTGCCTCAAACACGTCGAACTCCAGAATTCCCCGTGCCGAACCGCGAATTTTTCGGACGGGCGGCTCTGGGTTTTCCTCCACTTCTCCGGCGATTTCTGCCTCCTCTTCGTAAGTGCCAATAAACACAGGTACACCATAGCGCTCAACTAACCGCGACGCCACGATGCCAATCACGCCATGATGCCAGTCGGGTTGTACAATCACCAAAACACGAGACTGCTGCGGGCTAAAGCCGGTTTCTTCACACCACGCGATTGCTTCTTGCTCAATCAGCTCACACAACCGCTGCCGCAACTGATTCACCTGCTCGCATTTCATCGCCAGTTCTAGAGCGCGGCCATCCTCGTCGGTGGTGAGTAGCTCAATCACAATCTGCGGATCCGAGATGCGGCCAATCGCGTTGATGCGGGGACCGAGTCGGAATCCGATTGCTTCCGGCTTCAGGGTAGTTTCGTTGCTCAGACCAGCTACCTGAATTAGCGCCTGTACTCCGGCAATTCGCGATTTGGGTAAGAGTTTCAGCCCTCGTTTCACCCAGCGGCGGTTTACTCCTGTCAGCGGAGCCAGATCGGCAATCGTGCCCAAGGTGAATAGCTCGATTAACGGCGTCGTCAAGTCCTGCGTTTTTTGCAGACTCTGGGCCAAGCACACCGCCAGAATGTAGGCTACCCCAACTCCGGCGATGCCCCGATAGGGTGAGGTTTCCTGAATCAGCTTGGGGTTCAAGATGGCGTTAGCAGGCGGCAGGGTAGGGGGAATATCGTGGTGGTCGGTGACAATAATCGCCATGCCTAACTCTCTGGCCCGGGCAATTGGGTCATAGGCGGCAATGCCGTTATCCACCGTTAGGATCAGCCCGACTCCTTCGTCGTGAAATTCTTCAACAATGCGGCGATTAATCCCGTAGCCTTCCTGCATCCGGCTAGGAATGGCATAGTCCACAATCGCACCGAGAAATCGCAGCGCCCGCAACAACAGAGCCGTACTGGTCATGCCGTCTGCATCATAGTCGCCGCAAATCGCAATGAACTGACGTTCGGCAATTGCCCGCAGCAGCAGTTCCAGCGCAATCGGCAAATCCTCGAACTCATCCAGCGGGGAAGGCAGCAACTGCAATTCTGGATCCAAAAATATCTTAGTCGCTTCTGGTGTATCAATGCCCCGGTTCAGCAGCACCTGTGCTAGCAGGGGATGAAGCTGGAAGAGTTGCGATAGCTGATGGGTTTGCTCGGGTTGGGGACGAGCAATCTGCCAGCGTTGGTCGGGGAAGTGGGAAGGGGCGGGCACGGGAGGGTGGGGAGTGGGGGGTGGGGAGTGGGGTTAGAAGATGCGGACTTTGCCGTCGTTTTCGATGTAGACGGACCGATCGCCGGGGGGGCGACCGCCGGGAAGGATTTCGACGCGCAGGGTGTTGGTTTCGGGGCGGAATAGGACAGCGCGGAGCGGCAGATGAGTTTCGTCCCAGATGATTAGGGAAGCGTTGGGGCGGGTGCCAAAGTTGGGATCGACTTCGACTTCTTGGCTGGGTAATAGGGCGATGGGATTGGTGCCGTAGACTTGCTCGACCTGCACCAGACTGGAGGTGCGATTCACAATCAAAATCCGGATGCGCTCGCCGGGGGTGAACTGAATTTGTCGTGAACTGCAATTGATGGTGCACCGCTGCGCTAGAGTCGCTGGAGCCATTGTTACTAGGAGCGCAACTATGGGGACTGCTACACCCAAGCCAAGTAGGCAGGTCGTAGCAGTGAGGCGGTTGGCGGGGTTCTGGAATGGAAGCAGGCGCTTAGGCAGAAATAGTCTCATTCTTGCTTGATTTTTCACCAATACCAATGAGTTCGAGATATGGCTGAGAATGCCCAGTTGGCTGAATAAAGCTTACTAAGAGATTATCTTTCTTTGGGCAATTGAGAATTCCTTCCTGGCGATTTGTTTCATTAGGGGGCTAATTCAGTAGACTATATCAATGGTTTTGAACCAGACGCTTCGCTGAAAAAATTCTTGATTAAGAAATTTTTGATTGAGAAATTTGGCGAGGCAGTTGTCACGATGGAGAAACCTTCCATGTTTAAGCAAATTCTCGTCGGCAGTTCACTTTGTGCAGGCTTGTGGATGGTGGCTTCCCCAGCGCAGGCCCAATCTTCAGCTCCTGCTAGTCCGGCTCCCTCAAATTCCGCTCCGGCAGAGCCAGCGCCCGATTCAGCCCCGGCAGCCCCAGCCAATCGAGAAGTGAGTGAATCTGAGGTGGAAAAGTTTGCTAGCACCATCAAGCAATTGCGCACCATCCAGGAAGATGCGGAGCGGCAAGCCAGCGAAATTTTTGAGGCCGAACAGTTGAGTGGTGAACGGTTCAGTCAAATTTTGCAAAGTCAGCGCAATCCGGAAGCTCAGCCCACTCCAGAAGTATCCGAAGAGGAGCAGCAGCAGTTTGAGCGCATTTCTACCCAGCTCGAGGAATTGCGCCAAAGCACACGGCAACGGTTTGACCAGGTGTTCCAGGCTGAGCAGCTCCCGCGCGAACGGTTTGCCCAAATTCTGACCCTGGCCCAACAGGACGCTAGCCTGCGGGAACGAATTCAGCAAGAGCTGAACGGCGGTGAGCAGCCACAGTAGGACTGGGCAGTTAAGCCTGAACAGTTAAGCCTGAACAGTTAAGCCTGAAAAGTTAAGCCTGAACAGTAATCGCCCTACTCCGCCCGCTGCCGTAGTCCAATACCCAGTACAATACGTCCTGTTTAGCCGCGATGCTCAATCAGCATGAGGCTTAATTGCACGCTCGTTGGCAGTTTACAGACGGCTGACAAACAGGTACGGAACAGGTTACAGATTCGCAAAATCGGCGAAAAGGACGTGTCATGGACTATCGGCAAGCGGGGGTGGATGTAGAAGCGGGGCGGGCTTTCGTTCAGCAAATTCGCAGTTTAGTGGAAAGCACCTACCGTCCAGAGGTACTGGGCAAGCTGGGCGGGTTCAGTGGCTTTGTCGAGCTGCCTGCGGGTTATCGAGAGCCTGTCCTCGTTTCGGGTACAGATGGCGTTGGTACTAAACTGAAGCTGGCGCAGCAGGCCGACCGGCACGATACGGTCGGAATTGATCTGGTGGCCATGTGCGTCAACGATGTGCTGACCTGTGGAGCGGAGCCGCTGTTTTTCTTAGATTATTTAGCCACCGGTAAACTAGCGCCAGAGCAGTTGACGCAGGTCGTGGCTGGAATTTCGAGCGGCTGTCGTCTGGCGGGCTGTGCCTTGGTCGGGGGCGAAACGGCAGAAATGCCTGGATTTTATCAACCTGGTGAATATGATCTGGCGGGCTTTTGTGTCGGAATTGTGGAAAAAAGCCAAATTTTGGACGGTTCAGCGGTACAGGTAGGGGATGTAGCGGTGGGGTTGGCGAGTGCGGGACTGCACAGCAATGGCTACAGCCTGGTGCGCAAAATTATTGAACTCACTGGGCATCAGTTGATGGATCGGCCCAATGAATTGGGTGGCAGAACTCTGGCTGAGGAACTGCTGACGCCGACGCAGATTTACGTCAAACCGGTCCTGTCGGCACTTCGGTCAGGATTGGAAATTCACGGGATGGCCCATATCACGGGTGGCGGCCTACCGGAGAATCTGCCGCGCTGTCTGGCAGCGGATCAGTCGATTCGGATTGAGGTGGATCGTTGGGAAATACCGCCGGTCTTTGAGTGGCTGGCGTCTCGCGGTGCAGTTGCGCCGTTAGAAATGTTTAATACCTTTAATATGGGCATCGGCTATGTGCTGCTGGTGCCGTCGAGTCAGGTTGAATCCACCATTCAGTGGTTCACCGCTCAAGAACTGCCGGCCTATGCTATCGGTGAAGTGATTGCCGGTGCGGGTGAACTGGTATTTAGCGGCTTGTAAATTGCTAAGTACCTCGGCAGAATTCAAAACCCTGCGCCGCCCGCGCAGGGTTTTGAATCTGGTTTTTAATTATGCTCACCTACTTAATCCGTTGATTTGGTGCAGCGCTTGGTCTCTGGTACCAACAATCCAGATTTGTGCTTTTTCGTCATCAAAGACGTTCAGATTCTCGTTAAATTCGGTAGTCGTTGTAATGTAGCCTCGCTGCTTTGATTTCTAGAAGAAATCGCTCAAGCCAGATGCCTGACTATAGTAAGCATCAAGCGAGGCCATGATATTGGCCGTTCAATCACAGTACAGTCAACACAGCCTAGTTTTCTGGTGGTAACAGAAAGTCAGGTCAGCTGATGCTTAAATTAAGAGCCTAGCGAAGAACGGAGAGAGAGGGATTCGAACCCTCGTTAGAGTTACCCCTAAACAGCATTTCCAGTGCTGCGCCTTCAACCACTCGGCCATCTCTCCAGGGGATTTAAGCTATGGCTTATTTTGCCACAGGTCTGCCATCATAGCAAAAAAAGCAGCGTTCGCAAAGAGGCGGCTGCGACACTGCGATTCGATGAGCTACCCAAAGATGCGAGCCACTGCCTTCACGTAGCTTAACGTTATGCAATCTAAGGTTACATAATTCAAGACCACGCAATAATTCACCCAACTAACCTGGCGAAACGCACATCGATAGTGTGATTTTGATCACATTAAAGCTTGAGTTGGATTCCTGTTGCTGGATCAGGAAACAAGTATGGTGTAAAAGCGGTCGCGTGTAACGAGAATTGAAGAGCGACTGCTCCCAACCAGGGGTGATTCTACATCCAACCAGACCTAAGTTCTTACCTGCCCTTTGGGCAACGCATCTCACTAGACAGCCGACCGTCGTAAATCCAACGGAGTTAAGCCCAGACTGAATGAAGTATGAATGCAGCAACTTGAGCCGAATCCCTGAATTCTGGTTCCTAGATTCTGGACTGAGGTGGCAGTTGCCAGTGCCGTGAATCAGCGCATCTTCAAAAAATCTTCATGTTTAGTATTCACCAGTGAATATGCCTCTTTTATCTCCCCTTCAGGTCGTTCAACTTTCCGATACCCATCTGTTTGCCGATCCCAATCGAGAGCTGTTGGGCCTATCAACGGCAGATTCGCTCAAAACCGTATTGGATTCAGTTCGCCAAATTCAGCCCAAGCCTGATCTACTGCTGCTGACCGGCGACCTGTCTCAAGACGAATCTGCCAAATCCTATGAACGCCTGCGTGATTTATTAGAGCCACTTCAGATTCCGGCCTACTGGCTACCAGGAAACCATGACTACCCACCGCTGATGGCACAAATCCTGATGACGCCATTGATTGCTACCGACAAGGTGTTTCAGGGCGGTGGTTGGAACTTTATTCTGCTCAACTCGATGACCACAGGCAAGGTCTACGGTGAGCTGTCAGCCGATTCTCTCGACTGGTTAGAGCAGCAACTGCAGCAATGCCCTGTCCAGCCCACGCTAATTGCCTTACATCACCCGCCCTGCCCGATTGGATCTAACTGGATGGATCAAATTGGCCTCCGCCATCCAGAAGCGCTGTTTGCCGTGCTTGATCGCTATGAGCAGGTTAAGTTAGTGCTCTTTGGCCATATCCATCAGGAGTTTACCGCTACGCGGGCGGGTGTACAGTATCTGGGCTGCCCTTCGACCTGCGTGCAATTCAAGCCCCAACAAACAGATTTCGCTATCGACGATCAGCGCCCCGGGTTTCGCCTGCTGTCACTTTACCCGAGCGGCGAATTCACAACGACAGTCAAGCGCGTCAACTATCAACCCCTGCCCGATCTGGCAGCGACGGGATACTGAGCAGTCGGTGTCGCCACTGGGTTACAGCCGCTTGTAATTCTGGTGTCAGCCAGGTGTCGTATTGGGGGTAGACGGGCAGCCGTGGTCGGAGCTGCCACTGATGATGGAGCAGAATTTGATGCAGAGCTGCGTCGGTGGGGTGGGGATAATCGGGATTCACCTCATCTCTAGGACCAATGCCGCCCAAATCCCTTGCGCCTGCGGCCAAACAAGCCAAAACCTGCTCAGCTGTCATCAAATTGGGGGGAACTTGCAATGTAATGGTGGATGGCAAAATTTGCCGAGCTAGTCTCACCGTTTCAATCAGTTGCTCGCCGTCAAATGGTTCACCCTGCCAGTCTTGCTGACTGCCGGGACGGTGGGGCTGCAAAATCACTTCCTGAATATGGCCCCAGCGTTGATGAATTGCCGCAATCGTCTGGAGGGTTTCAATCCGGTCTACTGCCGTTTCGCCAATGCCAAGCAGTAGCCCAGTAGTAAAGGGAATTCCCAACTCACCAGCCCACTCTAGCTGTTGCTGTCTCAGAGCGGGCGCTTTACTGGGCGCGTAGCGGTGTACTGTTTGCAGCAGTGCCGGCGTCATTTGCTCTAGCATTAACCCGATTGATACATTCACCTGCCGCAGTTGCGCCATTTCTGCATAGGTGAGAATGCCGGCGTTGGTATGGGGCAAACAGCCCAGCTCTAATGCCAGAGCGCATAGGTTATAAATTCGCTGAAACCAAGCGGCCCGACGCGGATGCTGTGGATGCACCTCACCGCTCAGGATCAAAATTTCGATCACGCCCTGCTGCTGGACTCGCCGCAAAATGGTTTCTGCCTGTTCTAGCGTCATCCAGATATCCTGACCTGGCTCCACGCGAAAGTTGCAGTAGGTGCAGCGATTGAAGCACTCGTAGGTTGGAACGAGTGTATAGGCAGGGCTGTAGGTAACAATCCGGTCCATGCGTCTGCCGTGATTAAAGAGGTCTATCCTCAATCTCCAAGTCAGAACTGCGAACAGGTTTCCCCCCAACATCGGGGAGTTAGGGGGATAGATACTAGCAGCACTAACCTTACAGTGCGGTTTTCACGCTGGTAGCCAGTGCTTCAACCAAGCTGCGCACCACCGCCACCATTGCCAACTCATCGTTGAGCCGGTTAATCGCAGAACCAACTCCAATCCCGGCGGCACCGGCGGCAATTGCCAGGGGAGCCGTTACATCCGATAGGCCAGAAGCACACAGGACCGGCACAGACACAGCTCGCGAAATCGCGTGGGCAGCGGCTAAAGTGGGCGCTGCCTTTTCGATCAGTCCTAGTGTGCCAGCATGGGTGGGTTGGCTGCTTGTACCACCTTCGGTCTGGATCAGATCAGCTCCAGCCTGTACCAACTCTTCTGCCAACTGCACCTGCCGGTCAAGTTCGAGAATATGGGGCACGGTGACCGAAAGCATGATGTTGGGCAACAGTGCTCGCGTCTGGCGGGTGAGTTCCAAAACTTCTGCTGCTTCAAACCGTTTGCCCTGGGCATAAAAGGCATCAAAGTTCCCGATTTCAATTAAATCCGCACCCGCCGCCACTGCTGCCACAAATTGCTGTGGCTCTACGGCAGACACACAGATTGGCAGCTGGGTCAACTGCTTGCTCAGGCGTACCAGGTCTGGATCGGCAGCAATATCGACAAAAGTGGCACCACCCCGGTCGGCAGCCCGCACCACTGCTGCAACTCGCGCTGCATCAAAATTGGTCAATCCGCTAATCACCTTCAATGCGTTGCGTTGCGCCAAAGCCCGATGAAGAGAGGGATGAATCGTCATGATAGTTCTATGCTCGCCAAAGTGTGAACGAAGTCAATTGAATCATTTTGCCATGGGGGAAGTGAAGTTCAAAGCTGATTTACGCACTCGTCAGGCTAGCCGAATCGCGAATATGCTCTAGCGTGAGTTCGCCGATGGGGGCACCGTTATCCAACACCGTCAGCTTAGAGGCTCCGGTTTTGAGAATCAACGATAGGGCATGGCGCAGGCTCTCACTGCGGTCAACGGTGGGGGTGCCGTTTTGGCTGTAGTCAGAGGGCAGGGCCATCATAGCCGTTTCGACCCGCAGCAGGCCGAGTTGCCGCACCATGTCATCTGCGCCTACCAGGTTATAGACAAATTCGCTAGCGGGTTTGGTAAGGACGTGAAACGGTGTGTCGTACTGGATGATTTGCCCCTTTTGCATGATCAGCAGATAATCTGCTAGCCGCAGGGCTTCTTCTACATCGTGGGAGACAAACAAAATTGTTTTCTGGAGCTGCCGCTGCAGCCGCAGAATTTCGTCTTGCAGAGTGGTGCGAGTAATGGCATCAATCGCCCCAAACGGCTCGTCCATCAGCATGATTTGTGGATCACCAGCCAAAGCTCTAGCTAAACCAATCCGCTGCTGTTGCCCCCCAGAGAGCTGGGCCGGGTAGCGGTTGCGGTATTCCTGCGGCGACAATTCCACGAGTGTTAACAGTTCATCGATCCGCGCTTGAATTTTGGCGCGAGGCCAGCCCAACAGTTTAGGCACCACAGCAATGTTTTGGGCTACGGTCATGTGGGGAAACAGACCAGATTGCTGAATCACATAGCCAATCTGCTGCCGCAACCGGGTTACTCTCAGCTGGCGAATGTCTTGACCATCGATGGAGATCTGACCGGCAGTGGGTTCGTAGAGGCGGTTCACCATCTTCAGCAGCGTGGTTTTGCCACAGCCAGAAGGCCCCAAAATAACGACTAGCTTGCCCGAGGCAATTTCACAGCTACAGCGATCAACTGCCGGACGAGCAGCACCGGGAAACTGAAGCGAAACTTGGTCAAACCGAATTGTGCTCACAAGTTCTCTCTCTACGACCTATCCCTTTATGACCTGTCCCTCTGCAACTTCTTTTGGGCCTATATCAGCCCCTCTTGAGTCAGAAATTCTTTGGCAACCTCAGCTGGCTCTCGCTTGTTGCCGCTCACCTCATAGTTGAGTTTTTGCATCGTGGCATCGGTTAATTTGGGGGCAATTGCATTTAAGGCATCGGCAATCTTGGGATTGGCCTCTAGGGTTTGCTGCCGCACAACCGGAGCAACTTGATAAGGCGGGAAGAGCTGCTTATCATCTTCCAGTACCACAAGCTTGAAGGCGGCAATCTCACCATCGGTGCCAAAGGCAACGGTTACATCAGCTTCGCCATCAGTTAGAGCCTTATAGCGCAATCCTGGATCGACGGCCTTGTACTCCTTCAGCTCAAAATTGCCGTACTTGGCTTTAATGCCGGGCAGCCCGTCTTCTCGAACTTCAAATTCTGGTGGCCCTACCATGACTAAATCCCCCGCTTTGGCGGCCATATCGGAAATTGTTTTAATACCGAACTGGTTGGCCTTTTCTTGGGTCATGGCTAGAGCCTGGGTATTGTTCATCGGAGCCGGTTCGAGCCAGACCAAGCTGTATTTTTCTTTGTAACCAGCCGAAACCTTGTCGAATACCTGCTGCCGGTCGCTAATAGCAGGTTCTTTCAAAATTGTCAGCAGCCCGGTGCCAGTATACTCCGGGTATAGATCAATTTCGCCACTTTGCAACGCCGCTTGTGCTACAGGAGTTCCACCCAAGTTGAGTTTGCGCTCTACCTGGAATCCGGCTTTTTCTAACGCCAAGGCATACATCTCACCGATAATGAACGCCTCTGTAAAGTCTTTGGAGCCAACTTTAATCGGAGCATTGGCACTACCCGTCCCTCCACTGCTAGCGCAGGCAATCAAGAGTCCAGCAGTCAACAGAGCCAGCAGGGGCAAAACCAATAAGCGATGCAATTTTTTCATGGCTAGATTCATATCCCAGAGATTCTATGAGAATTGGCGTTTGGGCCGATTCGAGCTACGGCCAACCCAATCATTTTGTGGCATCAATCCAACAAAACAACAGCTTGAATGAAACCCCATCTGGCAGGGGTTAGATTGACTTGAGCGTAGACGAGAGTACACAAGCACTCATGCTGACCATAATACCGAACTCTGAGATAGAGGCAAGATCGCGTTGTTTCTTTGCAATTTTCGCCTTCAGGCTGAAAGCCCTGATCTTTGGACAACAGAATTAGGCTGACTGCCAGTGAATAGGATAGAGACAATCAAAATGACATTCTTTTGGATGTCAAGATGAACATCAACTCTGTTGGTTTAGTTATGTGGAATTTAGCGCTCAGCCGGCTCGGATATCGGTGTCGCACCACGCTTCTAGCTGGCTTCTAGCTGATAGTAGTTTTTGCTAAGACTCGGAGATGGCACTGTCACTTTCTGGCGCAATTAACCTGAATCGCTGGTCAAAGCTCCTGTAGAAGGCCCCATAGAAAAGGTCCTGTAGAGAAGGCCCCGTAGAAAAGATTTTGCAAAACTTTGTCCAGTCTTTACCGAAATCTCTTGTGTTTTGCTGTGCCATCTGACACATTAGCTAGTGTTCCTTTCCCGGCTTGCAATCCAGCCTCCACGATTTGAGTTCCTGATTTCTGCCGGATCACAAGGAATGAATTGCTGATAGTGGATTGCACTGACCGGATTGCACTGACCGGATTGCACTGACCGGATTTTACGAGTTGCGGCCCAGAAAATTTATCATTTGGCTGCGTAATTTGGCTGATGGCTTAATTTTTGCCCGAATTCTTGGATAGCTCGTTCAATAATCTACCGCTCAAAGTTTTCTATATCTATGCCTACCATTGACTTCACTCAATTACCCCCTTCCTCGGCCCCATCCTTCCAAAGAAATGGCGTGACCATCAGGACGGATCCAGACCGCAAACTTGTGATTAATCAGGATAGTGACTTCTTAGGCTTGGGAGTAGACGATGCCACCATTGATGAAGGAGAGTCGATTTTTGTGTCCTTTAATCAAGGCGCAGCTTCTAAAATCTCCTACATGCTGGACTCTGCCTCCACTTCAGATGGAGATGATCTATATGCAGAAGCTGAGCTAGAAGCCTTTGATGTCAATGGCAAGAGTCTCGGTATTGTGCCCTTGAGCGTCTCCGCCTTTGATCCAATCAGCAATATCTCCGTCGCCTTTGACGGGCAGTTGATCTCTCGCTTCCGTCTGACGCAGCTTGAAAGCGCCCGGATCGGCTCATTGAGTTTTACCCCAGTTCCAGTTTTAGTAGCAAAAGCCGATACATTTACAACCACCGAAGACGCTCCCATCACCTTTAACGTCCGCAAAAACGACACGTTTTTGCTCAGTGGTTCACCTACGATCAGCGTTAACACCAATGGTCTACAGGGCAAATTGACCAACAACGGCAACGGCAGCTTTACCTACAACCCCGGTTCTGCCTTTCAGTCCCTAACGGCTGGACAAATGGCCTCCACTAGTTTTCAATACACGCTGAGGGCGAGCGGGCGCTCTTCGACAGCAACGGTAACGCTCACTATTACCGGCCTTGATGAGGCTTCGACTGCTCAAAGCAGTGATACCATAACCGGCTCAAACAAAGGCATTGGGACTAGTCCTGCTACCGGCAAGGGCGACGATTTGCTTACAGGCGGGCTGCAATCCGGATCTGGTGGTGACTCAGCTTCTGCAACTCAAACACCTGAGACTGGGAGATCTGAGCTGGAAATCACAACAAATCCTATCCCTGAGGTTGCTTCGTTGGTAGCAGGACTGTTCGGCAGCGGAAACTCCATCGAATCTAGTCCGGTATTGGGAGCAGGAGCCGATGGGCTTACCGCTGCTTTTCTAGTAGCTCAGTCCAATTAGTCTATTTCTTAGCCCAAGTCATCTTAGCCCCAGTCTCAGGAGCAGCAGCTCGTGCTAACTCCTTACACTTCTTACACTTCTTACACTCCTTTACGGTAGCCAGCGGGGTCGGAGTCCGGCTAACTGTAGCGGTTGGGGATCGGCGGGAATTACTTTACCTTGGTCATCTTGCAGCAGCGGTAAAAGCCAGAGCTGACCGTTTGTAATAGCTTTGCCCTCTCTGCTGCGAATGGCACCGCTGGGGTTTTTACTGCCGTCGGTCACGACTTGGTCGAAGAGAATCCCGACGCCATCAGGAGCAAGGCTGAGCTGAATATCACGTTGAATTGGCAATTGCAGCAAATCAGTCACCTGATAGGTTTTGAGATTAATTGCAGCGATGTAGGGTTCCTCTTCGTACACGTCACCGGGCAAGCGTTTGGTGTAGAGGCAGTAGAGATTGGTTTTGGTGGGATCAAATGCGGCTTCCAAGATCGAGCCATCGGTATTGAGGATTTCCTTCTCGACACCCTGGTTAGTCACCAAAAACAGCGAGCGAGTGGGATTTGTAGGATCTACATTGAACTTCACCATAGCGGCGGCGGAACCATCGTTGGCAAAATTTAGTACCACGCCGTATTTGGGTAGAAAGTCCAGCGTTGGAGCTTCTTTCGCTAACGGCAAGATGGCCATTCCCTGCCCCTGAGACATGGCCAGAGTCTGGCTATCGGGTGTAATTAAGAAATTACCGCCCGGATCGGCATTCACTTTTTCCGGCTTGGCTCCTGTTTTGAGCAGCCATAGGCCATAATCTCCCGGATCGTTGCGCTTAACTCGCTGAATCGCAATGGTTTGCCCATCGGGTGAGAGATCAAACTTCAGGTTTTGGTATTCTTTGCTGTCCAAGACGAGCGTCATTTCGCCAGCAGGACGGTTCTCAATCGGCTGAGTAGAGTCCGGTGCTAGTCCAAACCCATTGGCTGCCGGTGCCTGCACCTCAATCCCAGTCGTAACCGTATAGAGCTGTTGATCGAGCAATCCTTTAGTCTGACTACTGCGGTCAGTCGCAGAAAATAGAATGCGGTCGCCGTTTGGGTAAGACTGGAAATCCATCACTACCAGGTTTTTGGGCGTTAAAATTCGCTGTTCCTGCCGAGTCAGGTTTGCTAGAATTAGCCGCCCAGCTTCTTCCCCACTCACGCCTAGATAGACAAAGGCCCGGTCGCGAGTGCGAAATTGGCCGCTAAAGGGCTGCATTTGCGTCCGGGGGTCGTCAGTCTGGCTAAACCGATCTCTAGCTGTATCTAGCGTTAGCTCAAAGGATTTACCGTAGGGAGCCGGTGCGGTTAGCGTATAGGCCATGCGGCGTCCAGCCCAGCTAATTTTTCCTGGCAGCGGTGGATTGATCTGGAGATTTTGCTCAACGCTCTCGTGATCCATCGGACGGTTGAAGGTCAGAATAAAGGCGGTATCTTCTGCCCCAACCTGTCGATCCTGCCAACTAAATGAACGCACTTTGGCCGCAGTTCGATCTCCCTTCAGCAGCAAGCCACCAATTAACAAACTCAAAATTAGGATCAGCACAATTGCTGTCCGGTCTAAGGACTGAAAAAATCGAGATTTGGGAGTTGCAGTCAGATTCGCCATAGATCGATATGAGGAGGAACAGCAGGGGAGTTAGAAAAATTTTGAGGTTTGGGCCTGCGCGATTATCAGATTATTTGCTTGACTTGCATTCGCTTAGTTAGACGGAAACGATCAACAGTATTGGATTTGACTAGCCTAGTTCAATCCAGAAGATTCAAAAAATCTAATCCAGAAAATCAATTACAGAATAGTACTCTGCATCAGGTGAATAGCTTTATGAATTTTGCCAATTTTTTGCCAACTTTGGCATTGCATCTTTAGAAGCGGAGGTTCGCCTAGTTTTCGCTGTTGGGAATGCCCTCAAATACGGGACAGTAGCCATCTAGGCTGACTCTAAACCCAAACATCGGCGAGGCTTGATTCCAGCAGCGTTGACCCCGGCAGTGAATACAATTTTGGCAGCATTCTACATTGGTGGGCATGGGTGCTTCGGTACTTTGGCTCAGCAGTTCGCGTTGGCTAATGCCGTGTAACACCAGTTCTTCGCCTTGCCAGCGGGCTTCTACTAGACCCGTATCTGCAATCTCCTGCCAGCGTGGATCGGTCACAATCGCATTTGGCAAGCTAATCAGTACGGCCGTATCCATTTCAATAATTTCGCCTTCATAGCGAGCTTCGGGAGCAGCGGGCTGAAGGAAGGTTTCCCCAATTGGCAAGGCAACCTGTGCTCCCAGCGATGGGGTATGCAGATGGTAGCGATTTTGCAGTTCCTCCAGGCTGGTGAGGTCATTCAAATAAGCCAAAGAGCCGTGGATAAACACCACATGTTGCGGACGCAGGTTGTGAATCAGTTGGGTTGTGCCAGCGCCATCGCAGTGATCGCTGAGCAGGTAATTTTCAACCGTAAGGCGTCCTGCCTGAATTTGGGTTTGCAGCGCTGGCGTAGACTCTAGCATCTGCATCACTGCTCGTTCAACAGAGCCTAATCGTCCGGGTTGCTGCGGTAGCAATAAAAGCCACGACGCAGCGTCAGAACAACAGTATTGGCTGAGGTCGGCATCTTGGTTCGTAATCACAATCGAGGCAGAACTACCCAAGTGGTTAGAAATCTTGGCTGGTGCAAGACTAATAAACCGCCGAACTCGGGGGCGAATTCGTTCATCCCAAAACAACGGCTGGTGGCGAGCAAAATTCTGTACCGCGCTAGGAAAATGGGACAGCATCGAAAGGTAGATGTCACACCCCGAGGCAACTGTCCCATCTACCCAGATATCCAAATCTCGTCCGGTGAAATGGTGATGGCTGCGCAGCAGCATTAACAGTTCCTGACCCAGTCCCAGGGTCGGCGTGGGTAGCAGCACCGATTGCCCCTCAGCAATGGCGCGGTAGATTCGCTCGGCTAACAGATTTTCCTGCTGGCGGCGGTGAGAGAAGCGAGCCGTACCATAGCTGCCTTCTACAATCAGCACATCGGGTTTCAAACCGCGCAGGTCTTCCAGGGGCAGTCCATCCACTAATCGAGAATTGGACAGCAGAAAATCACCTGTGTAGAACACCGTATAGGCGCGTTTTTTGGTGGTGTAGGTCAGGAGCAGAGCTGCAGCCCCCGGTAGGTGACCAGCCGGAATCAGTTCAGCGCTAAGCCCCTCTCGAAATTCCACCGGCGAACGCCAGGGCAATGCTTGGCAAAACTGGGGGACTTTAGCTTCCTTGGGCCAGTTGAGCGGCAGCAGTTCAGTCGTAACCTCGCTAGCATAAATTGGCAACTGAGGAAAGGCATAATGAAGCGACAGCAGCCCCTTTGCGTGATCTGGGTGGGCATGGGTACACAAGACTAAATCAGCCGGCAAGGGTGCATCCCGCTCAGCCAAGAGAGGTGCAATATTTTCTAAGCCACAATCTAGCAGAATCCGATGGGGTCCCATGCGCAGGAGCAGACAAATCCCCTCATCTGCATGGCCCACACCATAGGGCAAACATTCAAGTTCAACCACAACAATGGATTTCTAACAGAACTCAAACAGAGGTGAGTTTCGAGGGTTAAGTTTCAAGAGTTGGGTGAAACGATTGCCATCTCCAACGAGTGCCCCAAGAACGGGTCAATGCACCTGAGAACTCAGAACTGAAAACTCTAGAAACTAAAAACTCTAAAAGCAAGTTTTAGTGGGCAGAACCGTTGCCATGATAGTTATCCGTATCGTAGAAGCCGTTACGGGTGCCAAAGAACAAACAAGCAATGATGAAAACGGGAGTTAGGGCCAACAAAATCAGTTTTACATCCATGATTTCGAGAAATTCTTTAAGATTGGGTGTTCAGTTTTAGTTAAGCGGGTGGGCTAAATTCAGTCCCATCGTCCAAATTCAATTCGATTTTGAACCACAAACCGACCGAATTGGCTTGTGTACTAACATTCTTTAGAATTCGGCTGAATTTAGCAAGGGAATCCGGCAGAAAAATCGCTGGATCTGACTTTCGATATCGAGCTTTACCTATGAATTCACTAGATGATGCTCAATCGCAAAGCGCACTAGCTCGGCTCGGTTATTGGTCTGAGTTTTGCGCAGAAGGCTGCTGACATATTTTTCGACCGTGCGAGGGCTGAGGTGGAGCCGATCGGCAATCTGCACGTTTGATAGGCATTCGACTAAGACTGCCAACACTTCCTGCTCACGAGTTGTCAGTTCTAGCGTCACCGTCGCCATAGCCGCTATCTTTTTCTCAAACGTTGTCACTGGTTCAGTTTCATGAGTTTCAGGGCCAACCGACTCAACCGAACGCAGCCGCAGCCGCCACTCGGATTCAATCATTTGCGAGCGCTCCAGCAAATTCCGTACAACTGCACCCAGCTCTGCCAATTCAAATGGTTTGGGCAAATAGGCATCGCAGCCCAATTGATAGCCGCGAATCCGTTCTTCGGTGTTGGTGCGAGCCGTCAAGAAGATCACCGGCAGCAAGCGAAATGCAGGCTGACAGCGTACCTGCCGAATAAACTCATACCCATCCAGTAACGGCATCATAATATCCGTCACAATCAGATGCGGTTGATATTGGCCGACCATTTCCAGAGCTTTTTGCCCATTTTCAGCCGTAATCACCGTATAGCCCAATATCGTGAGGTAGTCACTGACGGAGAGGCGCGTGCCCAAATCATCGTCAGCCACAAGAATCGTTAGGGGCATGGAAATTCATCAGTCCTACTTACCCTATTGTCGCTCAACTTCTGGTTGCTTGATTGCTGAACCTAAAGCTGGGCAATCAGCTGTTACAAGGTTGCCAGGTTTGAATTTACAGCTGTTTTTCAGCATAACGGCCAATTCATCCGCAGCAAATCTCCTAATCTCGCGGTTACAGCTAAGTTACAGCTAAATGGACGGGATAAGAACTGACACACTGGTTTTGGAGCCAGATCGACCCAACCGTGAAAATAGGAGCGTTTAGCTAGCCGAGGTCAAACAAAAATTTAGAATTCTTTATACAAATTACTAAATGGTAGTATCTAGTTGGTTGTGAGTGGTGTGCTTTTTATTGTGGTGGTGTAGGAGACAGCAGGAGTGCAAATCAACTCGTTGAATGGACAATCAAATGGGTCGGGACAGCGCCATCATCTAGAGCCAATCCGGATTGGTGTCATTGGCGTGGGCAACATGGGGCAGCATCACACGCGCGTCCTCAGCCTCCTCAAGGATGTAGAGTTGGTTGGGATTGCCGATGTGAATGTGGAGCGTGGGTTAGACACGGCTAGCAAATATCGAGTCAAGTTTTTTGAGCACTATCAGGATCTGCTGCCCTATGTGGATGCGGTCTGTATTGCGGTGCCTACGCGGTTGCACTATGCCGTTGGCATGGCCTGTTTGCAGTCGGGTAAACATGTGCTGATCGAGAAGCCAATTGCAGCAAGCATCACTGAGGCAGAAACCTTGGTCAATGCTGCGGCTGAATCCCATCGGATTCTCCAGGTCGGTCACATCGAACGGTTTAATCCAGCCTTTCAAGAGCTGCACAAGGTACTCAAAACCGAGGAGATGCTAGCGCTGGAGGCTCACCGGATGAGTCCCTATTCGGATCGCGCCAACGATGTCTCGGTCGTGCTGGATCTGATGATCCACGACATTGACCTGCTCTTGGAACTAGCCAGCTCGCCGGTCGTGAAGCTAACCGCTAGCGGCAGCCGCGCCTCTGGTTCTGGTTACCTAGACTACGTGACTGCTGTGCTGGGGTTTGCGAATGGTATTGTGGCCACTCTCACGGCTAGCAAAGTAACGCACCGTAAAATTCGCCGGATTGCGGCCCATTGTAAAAACTCCCTCACCGAAGCCGATTTTCTCAACAATGAAATCCTGATTCACCGTCAAACCACCGCCAATTACCTCACGGACTATGGTCAGGTGCTCTATCGCCAGGATGGGTTGATTGAAAAGGTCTACACCAGCAACATCGAACCGCTCCATGCCGAACTTGAGCATTTTGTCTCCTGTGTGCGCGGTGGAAACCAGCCCTCAGTCGGAGGAGAACAGGCTCTAAAAGCCCTGCGGTTAGCAAGCCTAATCGAACAAATGGCGCTAGATGGACAGGCATGGCACCAGCCGGATCTGGCTGCAATTTACCCCGATACTTCAGCGATGGTGATTTGAAGGGACGTTCTAAACCTACGCCTGTTCTGCCCGCAGAAAGTCAATAAACTGGCGAGCTGTGCGTCCTGAGCGGCCATTGTGTCGGGTTGCCCATTGCAAGGCACGGAATTCCAGCGTTTGCGGGTCTAGATCAATCCCAAACCGCGCAGCTAGATGTTGCACGATGGTGAGATAGGTGTCTTGGTTGGCAGGCTCAAATGTCAAGGTTAAACCAAACCGATCGCTGAAGGACAGCTTTTCCTGCATTGTGTCCCAAGCGTGCACTTCATCAGCATCGCTGGGGCGGGGCCGGTCGGCAAAAAATTCTCGAATTAAATGGCGACGGTTAGACGTGGCATAGACAACTAGATTCTGCGGACGGGCTGTAACACTGCCTTCCAAAACAACTTTTAAGGCTTTGTAGGCGTCGTCATCCTCTTCAAAGGACAAATCATCGACAAAAATAATAAATTTCTGCGGCACGTCTCGCACTGCATCGACGATGGTCGGCAAATCGCGCAGGTCGGCTTTACTCACCTCGATCAGCCGCAGCCCTTGGCCGCTATAGGCCGACAGCAAAGCCTTGACCAAGGAAGACTTGCCGCTGCCCCGACTGCCGTACAGCAATACATGCAAAGCAGGGTAACCGGCCAACAAAGCCTCGGTGTTTTGGATCAATCGCTGCTTGAGTGCATCGTAGCCTACGAGTTCGTCGAGCTGAATTGGATCGGGGTGGACAATTCCGACTAATTCACCCTGCCAGCGAAACGCTCGGTAGGTCGCAAACAATCCGGTGCCAAACTGGCGATAAAATTCGGCTAGCTCTGGCAGTAAGGCGGCCCAATCGGCAGAGGTCTCTAGTTTGGACCAAAGGGGGTGTTGCGAAAGGGACTGGATCTCTGGATGCAATAAGTCAGTCTTCCAGGCGACTAGCGGCGTTTCTACTCCTGATTTGGCCTGAACCCATTCACTGATCTGCCTGCTATCCCAGATGTAAATTTGCTGCAATGCTCGTAGGTCATGCTGCACCGCTGCAATCATCGCTTCAGGAAGGGCATCAATCACTCTGTGCTGCACTTGGCGCGTAAAGCAATTATTGGCCCGCAACAGTTGCAGCAGCAGATAATCCTGCCAGCTTACTCCGGCGGTAGCTAAGCTCTCAAACCAGCGGCCATAGGCTGGCAGCACTGCCAAATCGTCAGCCTCCGGTTGCCGCAAGATTTGCAGCAGAGAGAGAAACGCTTGGGCAATGGTTCCTTGCATCACTGACCGGTAAAGCAATAACGATACGGCTTGGCGCTGCAAAAATCGAATCGAACCATTGAACTGACTCATAAACTGGCTGACAACTTGTGGCTCGTGCCTGTGTGGCTCGCAACTGTGTGGCTCGTGCCTGTGTGGCTCGTGCCTGTGTGGCTCGTAACTGTGGCTCATGATGGTAGCTCATGACATGGAACTGCTCTATCGCTCAAGTTTACTGCTGCTGCTAGCTTACAGTTTCAGGCGTTGCGGTTCTTGCAATCTTTTGGCAGTAAGTTCGAAGCCTTCTCATAAGTACTGGCAATCAAAACTAGTCAAAAAAACGGGGAACCAGGCCAAGCGGTATGCGTCACGGACCCAATGTGTTTATCAGGACACATAAATTTGCACGTAGACTTCTCATTTTGTGTTGATGGAGGGTGTGTGATGAAGACCAAAATGAAACTTTGGATTGGCGTCGGAGCTTATGTTTTAACCACTGCAGGCTATGGAGCATTCGCGGCGGCCAGCAATGATTCAATCAGCTCAAACCCAGAGGCTCCGAGTGCCGAATCCCGCTTGGCTCAGGGCGGTGAAGGAGGCGGTGAAGGAGGCGAAGGAGGTGAAGGCAGTACTCCTCCAGTCCTCCCAGAACCAACTCCAACGCCTGCTGCTCCTGCTGCTCCTTCCAACTCAGGGGGCGAAGGCGGTGAGGGGGGGGAAGGTAGCACTCCGCCAGTCCTTCCGGAAGCTGGTGGTGAAGGCGGTGAAGGCAGTGGCAGCACGATTTCACCAACTACCCCAACTATTCCAACCACTCCAACTACCCCAACTACCCCAACTACCCCAACTATCCCAACTATCCCAACCACTCCAGCTACTCCGCTCCCCGGTAGTGGTGAAGGCGGTGAAGGCAGTGGCAGCACGATTTCACCAACTACCCCAACCACTCCAACTACCCCACTGCCTGATGCTGGTAGTGAAGGTGGTGAAGGTGGTGAGGGAGGCGAAGGCAGCACTCCGCCAGTTCTTCCCGAAGCTGGTGGTGAAGGCGGTGCCAGCACAACATCTCCAACGTCTCCAACGTCTCCAACGTCTCCGACGCCGTCCACTCCTTCTTCTGGTACCAATGGCGGCAGTGGACAGTGAAGATAATGGGCAGCGACTCAAGATCTGTAGTCCTTGGCATCCTCAAGCTGCCTATTCATTAGAGTTCAATTAGCTAATAGTTGCTCAACTAAACAGCGTTGTGATGGTATGCCGCCAATTACAGCGCTGTTGCTGTTCTTGTAGCGCTCTTCTGGTTCAATGAATCTTGAATGCCTAAACTGTTGGTTTGTACGGCTGATTTTTAGGGCTGATTTTTAAGGCTGATTTTAGGTTAATTTTTCTAATGCTCCTCTGTATCGCCAATGTGTTAACGCCGGATGAACTAAATCTCATTGTTTCTAAACTTGCAACAGCAGAATTTGTTGATGGCAAAATCACTGCTGGCTGGCATGCCCGTCTCGTCAAGCACAACACGCAGATGGATGCGAGTGCTCCAGTGGGGTCAGAAGTCAAAAACTTGGTGATGTCGGCTTTGCAGCGCAATGCATTGTTTCAAATAGCAGTTCGGCCTAAACTAATTCGACCACCGCTGTTTAGCCGTTATCAGGTAGGTATGTCTTACGGCAGCCATGTAGACAATGCGCTGATGGGAGATCCGCTGATGCGCTCGGATGTCTCCCTTACCTTATTTCTCAGCCCGAGCGATACCTACGCCGGCGGTGAATTGGTGCTGGAAACTCCTCAAGGTGAAGAAGAAATCAAGCTTGATGCAGGTGCAATGGTCGTCTACCCTTCCTCTACGCTGCACCGGGTTGAGCCGGTGACTCGCGGCACCCGATTGGTTGCCGTTACCTGGATTCAAAGTTTAGTGCGCGATGCTCACGAGCGGGAAATTTTGTTTGATCTCGATACGGCACGGCAGGCAATTTTTGACAAATATGGCAAAACCCCCGAATTTGATTTAATTTCCAAAAGCCATGCTAACTTGCTGCGTAAATGGGTTGATCTCTAGTTAGTCTCTGAATTGGTTGCTAGTTAATTTCTAAGTAGGTCAACCAAATTAAATGGTAGATATAGTGCGGGCATCTTGCCCGCGCAAGCGAGATACTTGCACTACGGATCCTTAAATTATTATGTTGATCTACTTAGGAGATAACTAGGAGATAACATGGATTTAGTAACGGTAGCAGCAATTGCATACGGCATTTTAGCTTTTGTGGGCGGCATTTTGGGTTACACCAAAGCCAACAGCCAAACCTCTTTAATTTCGGGTGTAATTAGCGGTGTTTTGTTGATGATTAGCGGTCTTGCCCATCAACAAAACTTGAATTGGGGATTGCCTCTAGCCATTGGGGTGACAATTGCCCTGATTGCTGTCTTTGCCGTTCGCTTTGCCAAAACTCGGAAGTTTATGCCCGCAGGTCTAATGGTGATCGCTGGTGTTCTGGCCTTGGTTGCAATGGCAGTTTAGACGCTTCGGTTGATTTAACGATTACAAATTTGACGATTAGCAGTACTGGCTAATATCTTCTCCACACACATCGGCTAAATAGCAGAGTGCCCGGAAGCGCAGTGCGACTACTTGGTCGTAAACCGGATTCAGCTTGCAGAGCGGTGGAATGCGCAACACTGTGCGGCCAAACAGCTTCACGGTCCGCTCGAAGGGGCATTGAGCCGGAATTAACCGACAGATGCGATGCGCGAATTCGGAATTGTCAATTTGAATACCATCTAGCCAATTGCGAATCGGCAGGAAGGGGTCAAAGGTGGATTCGCTGGTGCGATGATCTGAGGTGGGATTCGACCGGATGGCTAGATCAGATGGTTGGATCCAGTCCCAGCTAACTAAGGCTAATTTTTCAGAGTTTGGGTGGGAAGTGGTCATAAGATGTCCTCGATTCCAATTGGGTGGGAAGGGAGTGGCGCAATCGCACTGTGGTTAACGAATGCTCTAGTTCCCATTTAGGTTCTACAGAGGTTCAACGACAAGATTCGGAAGAATTAAATTTCTCTACTAACTATCTATTCATAAAGAATGGGAAGCGCCAGATCTTCCTACTCCATAAGATTGGGAAGAATTGCTCTCCCTATTCAATTCTCTAAAAACCAATCGGCCAATTAGGGCTGCAAAATGGGTGGAATGCCGCCTTTAGAACGGGGATTTACCCCCCTAAACCTTAAAGCTCCTGCATGAATTGGGATTGTTAGATACAGTGCTCGACCTCAAGTCATAGCGTGCCCTGTTTGTAGAGGTTGAACGGAGGTAGAATCACCTAAATCTGGCTATTATTTCAGCCGGCCTCAAAGAAGTTACGGAGAAGCAGTATAAAGCAAGATCAAAAAAGTGAGTCAGGCTTAGCCATAACTCACCTTGCTAAATTGAATTCGTTGAACTGAATGACGAATAACCGTAACCGTTACGACGCGACTTTAGCAGTTGAACGTTGCCGTCGAGACGTGGTGACCGCAGCAGGTGGCTCGACAGGCGGTTGCAGCAAAAAGACCACTGTTGGATTCGTTTGCAGTTCACGACGCAGCAAACGCCGCAGTTCCATTTCAATATCAGTTTGCAGGCGCTCCCAATCGACTTCGATCACATTGCCAATCGGTTGGGTGTAGTCGGCCCAGCGATCGCGCACGAGCGACTCAATGGTTTGCACCACGAGCTGAGTGAGTCTGGCTTTCTCCACCACAGTGACCACACCACGCAGATGCACTTCCGGTTTGGCAATCCATTCACCGCCCCAGCCAATTGCCGCTGCTACAGTCACAATGCCGTCTTCGGCCAACTGCTGCCGTTCCTTCAGAACGCGCTCATGGACCACTCCAGCCCGCGACGAATCAACCAGTTCAATTCCAGACGGCACTTTGTCCACAATCCGAATACTGTCGGTGGTCAGACCTACCACATCGCCGTTGTTGATGATCACCATATTTTCGGCTGGAACGCCCATACTTTGAGCCGTTTCGGCATGCTTCACTAGCATGCGATGCTCACCATGCACGGGCAAGAAAAATTTGGGACGGGTGAGGGCCAGCATCAGCTTCTGATCTTCCTGAGCGCCGTGCCCAGATACGTGAATGCCCTTCTCGCGTCCGTAGACCACCTTAGCCCCCAGCATCATCAGCTTATCGATCGTGTTCACCACAGCGATGGTGTTGCCGGGAATTGGGTTGGCGGAGAATACAACCGTGTCGCCCTCGCGAATCCGCACCTGCCGATGCTCCTGATTAGCAATCCGGGTTAGGGCGGCCATTGGCTCCCCTTGCGACCCTGTGGTCAGAATCAGCACGTTTTCGTCGGGAATTTTGTTGAGTAGGTTCAGCGGTACAAACAGGTCATCTTCGCACTTGATGTAGCCCAACTGACGAGCATGGGCAATCACGTTCAGCATTGAACGACCCAGCACCGACACCACTCGGCCATGCTTTTTCGCCAATTCCAAAATCATGTTGACCCGATGCACCGAGGAGGCAAAGGTCGTGACAATCAATCTGCCGCTGGCTTGGGCAAACACCCGATCCAGATTGGGGAAAACGGCTCGCTCAGAGGGTGTGAAACCGGGAACTTCCGAGTTGGTGGAGTCGCTGATCAAACAAAGCACGCCTTGTTCGCCATGCTCAGCTAATCGCTGGAGGTCGAACCGCTCGCCGTCTACTGGCGTATGGTCAAACTTGAAGTCGCCTGTGTGAATGATCACCCCGACCGGCGTATGGATGGCGACTGAAAAGCTGTCAGCAATTGAATGGGTGTTGCGAATATATTCCACCAAAAACGACGGGCTGACGCGCACCATCTCTCGAGGCGTCACTGTCTGAAGCTTGGTGCGGTCGGCTACGCCTGCTTCTTCGAGTTTGTCCTGCAACAGCGCCATTGCTAATCGAGGGCCATAGATGACGGGAATGTCGAACTGCTTCAGATGAAACGGAATCCCGCCAATGTGGTCTTCATGTCCGTGGGTGACGATCATGCCGCGAATTTTGTGGCGATTTTCGCGCAAATAGGTCATGTCGGGCAACACAATGTTGATGCCGTGCATGCCATCGGTAGGAAATGCTAACCCTGCATCCAGCAGCACAATTTCGTCGTTGTATTCGAATACGCAGGTGTTCTTGCCAATCTCATGGAGTCCGCCGAGGGGAATAATTTTGAGAGTATTAGCAGAATCGGTTTGACTCATGTTTATCCTTGGTTTAACGGTATCTAAGGTGTCTAACAGGTTTAAGCTGGTTTTGAGAAAATCGCTTAGAAAAACGGGTTGCGGCACTGCGGTTGATGCAATCAGATGGCATTACGGTCTGCTCTGTCAGCAGATCGAGTTGCTCCCCATGCATGTCCCATCAATTTTCGAGTGCAAGCGGCAAATTGAGGGCGGCAACCTCCATATTCAATTGTCAAAAGCTTGAGGCGCTGTGGGCAAATTATCCGGCTTCCAATAGGCCTAATTCTGTCATCGTCGTTTCTAGAACTTGTTGTAGGCTCGGGGAGTTATCTACCAACGGTAGCCGAGTGGTTCCAACAGGCCAGCCTTGTAATCTTAGCGCTGCTTTCACTGGAATTGGGTTCGTTGTCTGAAACAATGCCTTAAACAATGGAAAAAGCTGGAGGTGAATTTGGGTTGCAGTTTGCACTTGCCCCTGCTCAAAGGCAGCAATCATTTGCTGTAAAGCCTTCCCCACCAAATGGCTGGCCACACTGATCACTCCTTGTGCCCCAACCGCTAGCATTGGCAAGGTCAGCGAATCATCGCCAGAGTAGATGCTGAATTCTGCTGGTGTTGAACGGCGAATTTGACTGACTTGATCAAGATTCCCACTTGCCTCCTTAACGGCCACAATATTTGAAATTTCTGCTAATCGACTCACCGTCTCTGGTAATAAATTCTGACTCGTCCGTCCTGGCACATTGTACAGAATCATCGGCAAGTCTGGGCTAGCTTCAGCAATGGCTCGAAAGTGGCGATACAGCCCTTCTTGCGGTGGCTTGTTGTAGTAAGGAACCACCTGTAGAGTTCCATCTAATCCTAGCTTATCAGCCTTCTGAGTGGCAGAAATTGCCTCAGTCGTTGAGTTAGAACCGGTGCCTGCTACCACTTTGGCTTGACCGGCTACGGCCCGCTGCACAACCTGGAAAAGCTGGTATTCCTCGTCCCAACTTAGGGTAGGAGACTCACCAGTGGTACCGCAAACGACTAACGTGTCTGTACCGTGCTGAGCAAGATGAACTGCCAACGATTCCGCAACTTCGTAGTTGACACTGCCATCCTCTCGGAATGGTGTAATCATAGCAGTCATAATGCGTCCAAAGGTTGTCACGCTTTACTGGCTCCTGATTTAGGGGGACTAGAAGCTAACGAAGTTTCGAGTCTGATTCAGTCTTTAGGTTAAGTATAAATGCTTAAGGCGAAACTAGAAAGAGTCACCATCCAATCTGGCTTAATTCGCTTTGGCAATGGATCCATTGATGGATCAGGCTTCATCTCCTTGAAACCGCGATCATATAGCTGACCACTATATATAGCTGACCACTATAGGCTTGATTGCCAAGTTCACTGATTGTGAGCAACAATCAGCTCACTGGGCCACTGCGGCTGCCATCGCTGGACGAATTAAATCCTTAGTATCCAACAGCTCAGCGATTTGTACGGCATTCAGGGCCGCACCTTTGCGAATCTGATCACCACTTAGCCACAGTTCTATAGCATTAGGATTAGACAAGTCTTGGCGAATTCGACCCACTAGCACTTCGTCTTGGCCGCTCGCCTCAATAGGCATCGGGAAATAGTTAGCTTGCCAGTTTTCCACTAGCTTCACACCTGGCGCTCGACACAGAATTTCCCGCGCTTGGGCCACGCTGAATGGAGCCGTAAACTCTAGGTTAATTGCTTCTGAGTGGGCACGTAGTACGGGAACCCGTACACAGGTTGCCGTAATTCGCAGATTGGGGGCAGAGAAAATCTTGCGAGTTTCGTTCACCATTTTCATTTCTTCCTCACAGTAGCCCTGCTCATTCAAGGCCGAGTTGTGGGGAAACAAATTGAACGCCAGCGGATAGGGGAAAATTTCAGCTTTAGCTTCCTGGCCCTGCAAAATCGCCATTGCCTGGGTCTTCACTTCTTCCATTGCTCGCGCTCCAGCTCCACTAGCAGACTGATAGGTAGCGGCCACCAAACGCTGCACCGGCTGCACCTGATGCAATGGATAGACTGCTAAAGTCATCAAAATCGTTGTGCAGTTGGGATTGGCGATAATCCCCTGATGACTAGCCGCAGCGTCTGGGTTCACCTCCGGCACAATCAGCGGCACCTCTGGGTTCATCCGGAAAGCACTGGAGTTGTCGATCATCACTGCGCCAGCCTCGACAATCTTGCTGGCCCAAGCTTTGGAGATGGAGCCTCCAGCGGAAGCTAGGACCAGATCGATACCATCAAAAGCACGGTCCTCTACTGCTTTAACTTCTAACTTTTCACCCTTAAAGGTAAGAACCTGCCCTGCTGAGCGAGGAGAAGCCAGCAATTTTAGCTCTGCTACTGGGAAGTGGCGTTCCTCTAAAAGCTGGAGCAGCTCTGTACCTACTGCGCCTGTTGCGCCAAGAATAGCGACTCGATACGATCGGGGCAATTGATTTCCTCCCAAAACTACTAGTTGTCTATAGGGTCATTAGGGTCATTTGAGATATCAAAGCTTAAAACCGAAGCCAAGCAAATTAGTCGCAATCGAATAAAAATTTAATTTATATGGGTAACAAGGAAAGGATTTGAAGATTTTATTAAACTACCAATTACCAATTAAACTAATCAGTTCAGTTTTTTGCTTGGATTCAATTAGGTTCAAAAAGTTAATTCGGTGATCTTAGCAAAAGGCAGCAGAGCACCAACAGAGACAACCCTTCAACCAAATATCTTCAACTTTTTCTTTTCCCTAAATTTTCTTTTCCCTAAATTTTTCACTGAAGCTTTTCCACTGAAGTGAGATTTGTAGGTTGGGATGGACCCTAAACTCTAAGCTCGGCTAGCCTTTTGACCTTACCTTAATTAAAGACTCTTGACCTTATAGTCAATATAGTCATAGTCAATATAGTCAATTTCACGAGTCGTCAATCTACACAAATAATCTACACAGATCGTAATTCCAATCACCGTCCCCAAGCCGCCAAAGCACCTAGTGAACCTTTGGAGGGATCGATGAGATTATCATAGCCGAATTTGGTGCCCGCCTCATTGACACTCCCTTACTGACATTATGAACATTTGCAAAAACGGGCCAACTCTCTGAATCCTTAAGGATTGGCAGAACTGCTGTTTATTACCACCACTCAGTTGATTCAGGTCGATTCAGCTGAGCGATTCTTCGCCCACAGCCAACCCAGGATAAGTCAGGATCAGTTACTATAACTTATTGCGGCAAAGCTGATTGTTCAGCACTTAGCAACCACGTTACGAGAGATGCAATGAAAGTTACCCAGGAAAAGTTACCGGCTAGCCAGATCGGATTAGAAATCGAAATCACGCCTGAGATGTCCCAGCAGGCTTACGAAAAGGCACTACAAGAGTTTAAACGCTTCGCCAACATTCCTGGGTTCCGGAAAGGGAAGGTGCCTCGCCAAGTGCTGATTCAACGGCTGGGGCCAGAGCGCATCAAAGCTTCTGTAGTCAACGATTTGATTCAGGATGGACTGAAACAGGCACTGGAGCAACTGGAACAAGGAAACATTGCTGCAATTGGCGATCCAGAGCTGAGGTCTTCCTTTGATGAATTGGTGCAACAGTTTCAGCCGGGGGCTGTACTAACCTTCTCGGCAGCGGTTGATGTGGCCCCAGAGGTGACGTTGAAGCAATATTCGGGGCTCCAGGTTCAGGCTGAAGAATTCAAATACGATCCAGCGCGGGTGGATCAGGTGTTGGAAGATTACCGCAAACGCTCTGCTACGTTGGTGCCTGTCGAAGAGCGTCCGGCTCAGCAAGGCGACATTGCCAGAGTTGATTTTAGCGGACGACTCACGGGTGAACTGGCTGAGGGCGAATCGGCAGAAATTCCGGGAGGCAGCGCTGAGGATTTTGAAATTGAGCTCACCGAAGGCCGGTTTATCCCTGGGTTTATCGACGGCATTATCGGCATGCAGCCCGAGGAAACTAAGGAAGTCTCCGTCGCTTTTCCTGATGACTATCCTCAGCCTGACTTGGCCGGTAAGTCAGCCGTGTTTACGATTACGCTGAAGGAACTCAAGGAGCGAGAGTTACCTGAACTAGACGACGATTTTGCTCAGGAAATTAGTGATTTTGAGTCGCTAGCGGAACTACGAGAGTCGCTAGAGTCCCGCTTCCAGAAAGAGGCTGAGCAAAAAACCGACCAGAGTAAACAGGAAGCCTTGCTGAATCGGTTGGTGGAGGAGCTGGAAGTAGAGCTGCCGGAAACTATGATCCGTCGCGAGGTAGACTACTCGATTACCCAGACTGCGATCCAACTGAGTCAGCAGGGGATGGACATCAAAAAGACGTTCACCCAAGAAATTATCGCTATGCTGCGGGAGCAAGCCCGCCCAGAAGCGTTGGATCGCTTGAAGCGGACGCTGGTGCTAGGCGAAATTGCTAAAAAAGAGTCGCTGGCTGTTGAGCCGGATGCGGTACAGGCCAAGGTTGAGGAGCAGTTAGCCGAGTACCGTGAGCGGGGTATGGACGACGATATTGACCTTGAACGGCTGCGCGAAGTGGTTGAGGAAGATCTGCTGCGGGAGAAAATTTTTGCCTGGTTAGAGGAGAACAATACTATTGAGCTAGTTCCAGAAGGTTCACTGCAGCCAGCAGAACCTGAAGCAGAAAGCGACGCTGCTGCTGTTGAACCCCCTGCTGAGCTGTCTGCTTCTGAAACTAGTGAAGCTACGACAACTAGTGAAGCTACGGCCTCTGAGACAACTATTGATGTGGAAGCTGTGCCTGCTGAGCCAACCTCTGAACCCACGACCCCAGCTGCTGCTGTTGAAGCACCTGCTGAACCAGCTGAAACCGTTGAGCCATCTGAACCCCCGGCTGAAAAGCCTGCTAAAGCTAAAACAGCAGCTAAAAAATCTAGCAAATCCACGGAATCGGCTAAGAAGTCCAGGACAAGTAAGCAGTCGTCTTGATCGATTGATCGGCTTTGCTGCGGCAAACGACGGCAGGGTGAAGGTATTACAGTCAAGGAAAGCAGATAAATTCCGCAGATTTTGTTGCATTCCCACCCGTGCTAGTTTAGTTAGGGCATAATGACGGATAGGTGCCTTTGAAATGATTGCCGCAGATTGTTCGCCATCTTTGCTCTGGCTTTCAGCATCCACTTCAACTGCATCGGCAAATCTGAAGCTTTAATTTATGACAACTTCTCCATCCACTAATTCCCACTTCCCCGCAATCGGCTCGCCTGCCTCGACTAGCCCCACTGCTATCGGCGATGCAGTGGTTCCGATGGTGGTAGAGCAGTCTGGTCGGGGAGAGCGGGCCTTTGATATCTACTCTCGGCTGTTGCGGGAGCGGATTGTCTTTCTAGGGACCCCGATCGACGATGCCATCGCAGATTTAATCGTGGCTCAGCTGCTGTTTTTAGATGCAGAAGATCCGGAACGCGACATTCAACTCTACATTCAATCCCCAGGGTTGGCTTCTCGCACCTTCCAAACGGCCGGAATGGCAATTTACGACACGATGCAGCAGGTACGTCCTAATGTTGTAACAATTTGTTATGGTGCGGCGGCTGGGATGGCAGCCTTTATTTTGGCAGCAGGAGCGAAAGGAAAGCGTCTATCCCTACCCAGCTCAAGGATTATCCTGGATCAGCCCTTGGGTGGTGCTCAAGGTCAAGCCGTTGACATTGAGATTCAAGCACGAGAAATTCTGTACCATAAGCGCACGATTAATGAATTGTTGGCTTATCATACAGGACAGCCGATTGAAAAGATTGAAGCAGATACAGAACGCGACTTCGTCATGTCGGCAGAAGAGGCGAAAGCCTATGGGTTGATTGATCAGGTGGTTTCTCGCCAATATTTGCCCATGCCCGGTGAAACGATTACCGCAGTCAAGTAAGGGGAAACTATGTCTAAATATGACTCCCATCTCAAATGTTCATTCTGTGGTAAATCCCAGGAACAAGTCCGAAAGTTGATTGCTGGACCAGGAGTATACATTTGTGATGAATGTGTTGACCTGTGCAATGAAATCTTAGATGAGGAGCTATTTGACTCTGGTGCATCAGTTCCCCAGCCTTCCGCTCGGCGCGAACACGCCTCCGAGAAGCGGCCTGTACGTTCGTCTGGGTTTTCGATTAACCAGATTCCTAAACCGCGCGAGATTAAAAAGCATCTCGACGAGCATGTAATTGGGCAGGATGAGGCGAAGAAAATTCTTTCGGTAGCGGTCTACAACCACTACAAGCGTCTGAGCTACGCCCAAGCTAAAGGCACTGGTAAGCTGGAAGATGCGGTCGAGCTACAAAAATCCAACATTCTGCTGATTGGACCAACCGGCTGCGGCAAAACTCTGCTGGCCCAAACGTTAGCTGAGATGCTGGATGTTCCCTTTGCAGTCGCTGATGCTACTACCCTCACCGAGGCGGGCTATGTCGGTGAAGATGTGGAAAATATTCTGCTGCGGCTGCTGCAAGTTGCTGATTTGGATGTAGAGGCAGCCCAGCGCGGCATTATCTACATTGACGAAATCGACAAAATTGCTCGTAAAAGTGAGAATCCTTCGATTACGCGAGATGTTTCCGGTGAGGGAGTACAGCAAGCTCTGCTGAAGATGTTGGAAGGCACCATTGCTAACGTACCGCCTCAAGGCGGACGCAAGCACCCCTACCAAGACTGTATTCAAATCGACACCAGCAATATTTTGTTCATCTGCGGCGGTGCCTTTGTGGGCTTAGACAAAGCCGTCGAGCAGCGGATTGGAAAGAAAACGATGGGCTTTATCCAGCCTGGCGAGGGTCAGTCGAAGGAGAAGCGAGCTGCCGATGTGCTGAAGCATCTAGAGCCAGATGACTTGGTAAAATTTGGCATGATTCCAGAGTTTATTGGTCGGGTACCTGTGATTGCCGTAGTTGATCCGCTGGACGAAGATGCACTTACTGCGATTTTGACCGAGCCGAAGAATGCGCTGGTGAAGCAGTACCAAAAGCTAATGCGGATGGACAATGTCCAGCTCGAGTTTAAACAAGATGCAGTGCGGGCCATTGCCAAGGAAGCTTACCGTCGCAAAACTGGAGCCAGAGCCTTGCGCAGTATTGTTGAGGAGCTAATGCTTGATGTAATGTACGAGCTGCCCTCCCGTAAAGATGTGACTCGCTGCGCCATTACGCGAGAGATGGTTGAGAAGCGCTCTACTGCAGAGCTATTAGTTCATCCCTCCTCCCTACCTAAGCCTGAGTCCGCTTAAACCTAACTCCCTCCAATGCCTTTCGTTTCGATTCGTGGTGTTGACCACTACTACGAGTGGATCAGTACTGCCCAGAATGCCTCCACCGCAGTGCCTAATAGGGGCAAACCAGTGATGGTGTTTGTGCATGGCTGGGCTGGCTCAACCCGTTATTGGCAGAGTACGGCTCAGGCACTATCTGACCAGTTTGATTGTTTACTTTACGATTTGCGTGGCTTTGGCCAATCTCGTTTACCGCGACCGATTCCAGCCGATCTACTGGAGCTGGGCTATGAATTGGAAACCTATGCTGATGATTTAGCTCTGTTGCTTGACCATCTCGGTCTCGACCAGATTTATCTTAACGCTCATTCAACTGGCTCCTCGATTGCCGCTCTGTTTCTCAATCGTTATTCAGAGCGCGTCCAGCGGGCTGTTCTTACCTGTCATGGCGTGTTTGAGTACAATCCCATCACCTTCAAAGCGTTTCACCGAGCAGGTAGCTATGTCGTAGCGTTTCGGCCCTTGTGGTTAAAGCAGATTCCAGGAATTGATCGGATGTTTATGTCGCGGTTTTTGCACCGTCCAATTCTGGCTGAAGCTCGCCAAGCATTTCTAGAAGACTTTCTCAGCGCCGATTACGAGGCAGCTTTGGGTACGATCTACACCGCAGTCAGCGAAAAGGCTGCGCTTGAAATGCCGCTGGAGTACGAGCGCCTGACTGTACCCACACTGCTGATCTCAGGCCAGTATGACAAGATTATTCCGGTTAAGTTAGGTCGCAAAGCGGCGGCCCTCAGTCCCCTAGTCGAGCATGTGGTCATTCCTAAAACAGCTCACTTCCCGATGCTGGAAGATGCCGAAACTTATCTGCGTCTGGTGCGACAGTTTTTGCAGGTGCCGCAGCAAGTTAGCAGCTAACCTTTAGGCCAATTACAGCCTTTTTCAGGCTAGTGAAATACGAAAAACGGGGTGCAGGGGCACTGCCCCTACGTGAGGGCGAAGCCTTCACACCCCCCATACCTCACATGGGTGAAAAACGCTGTATTTCTATCTCCTATTCCAAACCCAGTTCGCGCTTCAGCAAACTGATCGACTTGGCTCCAATGTAGTTTTGACAGCAGACCAACTGGGGCGGGCGAATCAAGTCTTCTCTAGCCTCAGCTACCGTTGTTTTAACGGCAGCACAGCTTGCCTGGTCAAAACTGAAAATGGTCTGAGCACTATGCACAATTGCCTTGAGGCGGTAGGTGTCCTTCAGTTGAGCTGTCATTACCAGCAAATCTTCACCCCGCAGGCTATGCACAATCACCTCAGCAGCCCGCAAGATGCCTGAACTGAGACTGACCAGCCCTAAACAGCTTTCTTTTGGCAGAGCAAAGAGCTTTTGAATCTCTTGCGCATAGTCATAGATATCAACTGGGATCACCCGCACCGATCGAGGAGCTGCGATTGCCTCGGCATCGCCAATGAAATAGCGGCTCGTCACCACTGTGCCAGAGCGCGTTTGTTCTAGCACCTGACCCAGTTCTTCCATGGGCACCAACTGCACCGGAATCTGAAGTGCCTGCTCCAGCTCTTGCACCATTAGCTCTCCTGCTCCAATATCCTGCCGGGGAGCCGTTACCAATACGCGAGCACTACAGCGCAACCGCCAGTCGATTTCCGACAAAAAGAGTTCCCTGGCTTGGGTTAGCGAACAGCCTTGGCTGAGTAAATCGTCTAAACTCTTTTGCACCAAACGATGGGCCTTGGGGTACTTCTCGAAAATCGGCGAGCTGCCCCTGGCATTGCCGCCTTCATCGCCTTGCGCCCGGACATAAATGCCTGAACCAGCCTGAGCATCGACAATACCGTCTTCTTCTAGCTTTCGATAAACTTTACTAATCGTGTTGCGGTGTAACCCGGTTTCCATCGCCAGTTGGCGCGTACTCGGTAGCCGATGCCCTGGAGGAAACTGGCGTGAAGCAATGGCAAATCGGATTTGGTTATAAAGCTGTTCTGAGGCAGGAATATCGCTGTCAGATTGAATGTGGAATCGAACCATAGAGCCTCCCAGATGCTCTGAAAAAGCGATAGCGGAGTGAATTGACGGGATTGCTGAGTATGTCTACAGGCTAACGACCAGAATTCCCTGATGAGCAGATGAGCCAAGACTGAGTTTCGATCCAATACCTGTTTACCCAATACCTGTTTACCCAATACCTGTTTACCCAATACCTGTTTATCCAATACCTAATAGAATGCACTCAATCCACTCAGAATTAAAAAACTATATCAATCCTGCCAGACGGAGGGAATCACCTGATGGGGCGGACTCAACTGCATGGGCCTTTTGGCACTGCGGCTAGGATGGCGATGCATTCGAGCTGTCGCAGTACTAAAATCTGAACGTTGCCCTTCTCAAGTTCTTATACGTTTTGTCTATGCCTGCTCCTACCACTGAAATTCGCACGGCTCACGTTCAGGTGCCGAATGGGGATCTAAAGATTGATGCCTACCTGGCTAAACCTGCCTCTACGGATCCAGTTCCGGCCATTATTGTGATCCAGGAAATTTTTGGCGTCAATGCCCACATCCGCGATATCACCGAACGCTTTGCTCGCTTAGGCTATGTGGCCATTGCTCCGGCCATTTACCAGCGCCTTGCACCCGGTTTTGAGACAGGCTACACCGCTGACGACGTTAAGCTAGGTCGCCAGTACAAAGAGCAAACCAAGGCCGAAGAACTGCTGAGCGACGTCCGAGCCACCGCCGCTTACCTGAAAGCCCTACCCACAGTGAAACCCGACGCGATTGGCTGCATTGGCTTTTGCTTTGGTGGACTAGTCACCTATCTAGCAGCAACACTGCCTGAGATCAAAGCAGCAGCTTCCTTCTACGGAGCCGGTATTCCAACCTGGTGCCCCGGTGGCGGTAAACCGACGCTAGCCTACACTGTCGATATCAAAGCCACACTCTACGCCTTTTTTGGCATGGAGGATGCCAGCATTCCGCCAGAGCATGTTGACCAAATCGAGGCGGAATTGCAAAAACACCAGATCCCCCATCGTCTGTTTCGCTACCAAGGAGCCGATCACGGATTCTTCTGCGACCAGCGGGCCAGCTTCAATTCAGACGCCGCAGCCGATGCTTGGGAAAAGGTGCAGGGACTGTTTAGCCAACTTCAATAGAAAACAATATAGAGGTAGAGAAAATGTCAGAACTGTATACTCACATCTCAATTTTTTTGGTGGCTCAACGTTAATTGGGCGCTATCATCCTCACACCTTTCTGCAAGGCTGTTGCATCAGGATGCGATTGTCTTGGTACACTTCCAACGTTCCAGCATCTTGGCTGTCCAGTGTGCCATCCCAAACCCAGTATTGGTAGTTGCCATTTTGAAACTTATATACTCGAACACCTTCGGTGTTTTGAACGGTTCCGCCATCTAGGCTCAAATCACCATGCGGACTGGTTGTCCGATACAGAAAAGTGTCCGATGTGCGATTCTGCCAAACTTGAGTGTTGAAACCACCACGACAGCGTAAGTTCAGAACCAGATCGGCAGTCGAATCAGCAGCGGCAGGCAAAGCCAGAAATACCGGGGTGCTGTTTGCTGCTACAACAGCAAGTAATGCAAGTTTTCTCAGTGCTCCTTCCATTGTCTTAATTTAGATGAATTAGATGATAGGTATAGAAATGAGGGGCAAACAGGAATCAGTCTAGCAGCTTTTCTCAGTTCCAATTTCGCAGTAAAAAAATCGTGCAATCAGGGATTAAGTTCTGGTGCCTGCAAGCCGATTGGCCTTTGAGCTTCTAGTGAGCCTCTCGGTTTTGACTGTTGCCCATTGATTGTCTAAGCTTCAGCTTTTATTAAGCCGATCCCCATTTTGCTCTTGCTATAATTTGGGCGTTCTAGCGATCGAAGCATTGTTTATGGCAACTGCATCAGTACTGCATTTTATGCAAAAAACGGCTGAAGATGAGGCCCTGCGTCAACAGCTAGAAGCACTGCTGGGTGTCGGAGACGGCAACATTAGCAGCGAAGCAGATTTGGATCCTGAAGAAGCAGCAGCCTTGAAGGGAGAACGGGCACCGGTTGTGGCAGAATTTGCATCCCAAAACGGCTACTCGTTTTCAGCAGAGGAATTAGTCACCGTTGTAGAGGCGTTTGCCAAACACCAGGCGGGCGAAATGTCGGATGCGGAATTTGCCAACCTGATCGGTCTTTCTTCATCTGATAAGGAAACGGTCAACGAAGTGTCTGAAGTGACAAATCCCCTAAAACGGCTGACCCGTTACCTCAGCAAAACCTATCTGGGCATTGATGTGTAGCTTGTGCTTGGCAAGCTGGGTGTTGGCATTGTGAGGTGGCGTCCTTCGTGCTGGTTGCTCTAGTGGGTTGCAACCGTTAGCTTCGTCTTACCCATCCCCAAGTGCAATGCGCTAGATTTCTAATCGATGCTATTTGGGTAAAATCAAGCATCAAACCCACATCGTGTACGTGGCTTGCACCATTGTAAGCAGCTCCTAAAGCTCGTTAAATATATCGAGCTGATCAACTGCATCGGATTCGGCTTTGTATTTACTGGTTCTCTCCTGCGATTTTGGTTGGGATCTTGAAGATTTCGGCTGTGTCTTTACTGGTTCAGACGTGCTTTGCCGTAACCCGACTGCAATGTGCGAGTGTTGTTCGATTTGGCTCATCACCTGTTTTGCTCGCTGAATCACCGAAGCTGGCAAACCCGCTAAGCGTCCTGCTTCAATGCCGTAGGAGCGATCGGCTCCACCGGGCCGCACCTGATGCAGAAAAATAATTTGATCTGGTAATTCCTTCACCACCACCTGATAGTTAGCAATGTTCGGCAAAATTGAAGCCAACTCATTTAGCTCATGGTAGTGGGTGGCAAAAATCGTGCGGGCGCAAATCTCAGTTGCCAAATGTTCTGCCACCGCCCAAGCAATCGACAAGCCATCAAACGTGGCCGTCCCTCGACCAATTTCATCTAATAACACCAGAGATGTTTCAGTGGCATGATTGAGAATATTCGCAGTCTCATTCATTTCAACCATAAACGTCGATTGCCCAGTCGCCAGATCATCCACTGCGCCCACACGAGTAAAGATGCGATCGCAAATTCCCAACGTGGCTGCTGTCGCCGGCACAAAACTACCCACCTGCGCCATCAACTGAATCAACCCCACCTGCCGCAAGTAGCAGCTCTTTCCACTCGCATTCGGCCCAGTCAGAATGATCAGATCGGGAGGAGGGATTTGAGGTTTGAGGTTTGTAGTTTGCTTCTGCGCATCTGTGTTTTGAGCGTTTTGAGCTTCCCCATCTCCATTCCCTCCCAAGACCGTCGAATTGGGTACAAAAAAACCGGCAGGCAAGGATTGCTCCACAACCGGATGACGACCGTCAGTGATGTTAATTTCGCGGCTGGGCACCATTTGGGGGCGGCAATAGCCCTGGTAGACGGCCACTTCCGCCAGCGAGCAGAGTACATCAACCGCAGCAACGGCCTGAGCAACGGTGCGGATAGCGTCCGCATGTTGGCTCACCTCGATGCGCAGATTGACGAAAATCTCGTATTCCCGCTTGCCTAATTCCGCCTGAGCGTTGAGCAGAGCCGTTTCCTTATCCTTAAGTTCGCTGGTGATGTAGCGTTCCTCGTTCGTCAGGGTTTGTTTGCGGATGTAGCCTTCCGGCGGATTGTCCTTGGACTTGGTGCGGGAAATGCTGATGTAGTAGCCAAAGGTTTTGTTGTAGCCCACCTTCAGGTTGGCAATGCCGGTGCGCTGGCGCTCAGTCACTTCCAGATTGGCAATCCATTGTTCATCCTCCGCGATTTGTTGCCGCAGGGCATCGAGTTGGGGGTTGACGCCGGTGCGAATCAGGTTGCCTTCGGTCAGGTGAATAGGTGGATTATCAACCAAATGGGCTTTTAGCCGCTGACCCAGGTGATCCAGTTCGGGCGGCACGGTCTGTAGCGGCACCAGATAAGACGATTGAGCTGCCGACACCAGGGCAGCCAACTCCGGTAGCTTTTGCAGCGAATCGGCCAGCGCCACTAAATCGCGAGCATTCGCCGTACCAGACCCCGCTCGTCCGGTCAGCCGCTCCATGTCGTAGATTTGCTTCAGCAACTGCTGCAAGGCTTGGCGGAGGTTGCCATTTTCGACTAGCTCTTGGATGGTGTCTTGCCGCGCCTGAATCGCGCTAATCTGCAACAGCGGCTGCAACAACCAGCGCCGCAGTGCCCGTCCGCCCATCGCCGTTACCGTTCGATCCAGCGCCCAGAGCAGCGAACCGTGAAAGGTGCCGTCCCGCACCGTTTGGGTAATTTCCAGATTGCGGCGCGTCTGATGATCGATCACCAGATATTCCGTTATTGTGTAGGTGCAGAGGGGTTGCAGCAAAATTGCCGCATCAGTCGCAGAGTCGGTTGCGGTTTTTGCGCCTTTCCAGGTGTCTTCTAGATAGTCGAGCAATCCACCTGCCGCCCGCACCGCTAAGGGCAAATGCTCGCAGCCCATACCTTCCAACGAGCGCACCCGGAACCGCTCTAGCAGCTTTTGGCGGGCTTCACTGAGGGTAAAGGGCATTTGGGGGCGCAGTGTGTAGCAGAACTGGCTGGGCAAACAAGCGGATAAATCAGTAATTAGCGAACGGGCGTCTTTGTCTCCGGGGCGCAATAGCCGACCCAAGTCCGGTGCATTGGTAGGAAGCAGGATCTCAGAGGGCTGCAACCGCATCAGCTCTTGGCTCAACTGCTCTAGCTGCGTCGATTGAGTAGTCAAAAATTCGCCCGTCGAAACATCCGCATAGGCCAATCCCCAATGGGTTCCAGCAATCACCACTGCTGCCAAAAAGTTATTCCGTCTAGCATTCAGCATTCCCTCTTCCAGAACGGTTCCCGGCGTAATCACTCGTGTGACTTCTCGCTGGACCAGCCGCCCTTGCACATCCGCTGCGTCTTCGGTTTGGTCGCAGATTGCCACCGCATAGCCCCGCTCCACCAACAGCGCACAGTAGCGATCCAACGCATGGTGAGGAATGCCCGATAGCGGCACTTTACCGACTTTTTGACCGCCATCTTTCGCCGTCAGCACCAGCTCCAGCTCCCGCGCCACCGTAATTGCATCCTGGAAGAAGGTTTCAAAAAAATCTCCCACCCGGTACAGCAACAGCGCATGAGGATACTGATCCTTTAGCTCCACATAGTGCCGCATCATCGGCGTCAGATCATCCCAGTTTACCGACCGGTGATCGGCATAGCGCACCGCATGCTTCACCAAACGATTCGGCAGATCGTTCAGCGATTCAGGCTGTTGGGACAGGTCAGCATCGGTCATATTGATTCAAATTCAAAATTCGCAATTTGGAATGGGAAGAGCGAGTTGGGGTGTTGTAGATATTGTTCATTTACAGATACAGAGGAACAAAAACCTAAACACTTGTACGCTGCATTCTATCTTGACGCAATTTCATGATTCCAGCTCCACCTCCCCATCGCTTCCTACCGCAACGCATCCCTCGCCACACCCTGCAACTGAAGATTATCCGGGAACTGGGACTCGGTTTTAATTTGCTGAGTTACGGTTTCGGGCACTAGAAGGCGCAGTTTGGTGGCTAATGCCTGCACTACATCAGCCCGGTCAATGACGCCCACCACTGCCCCTGCAGAGGACAATACTGACAATCGAGGCACCTGCTCTGTTTCGAGCTGATCGATCACCTGCGCTAGGGACGTGGATTCGTTGACCGTCGGCAATTCCTCTAGGGGTTGAACGATAGCCTGCACCGTTTGGAAGTCCCAGAGACTGCGTTCGATCGAGCGAAGCGCCTCTACTTGGACCAAGCCGACATAGCGCCCGCTGGTTTCGGCATAGTAGATTGCTGAGTCGGGGTTATCTGTCAGATAGTTAGCAGTAAATTCGCTCAGGGGCAAATTGGCATCCACCCGTTGGAAGTCGCGAGTCATAGCTTCAGAGGCCGGAATTTGCAGCATCGCTTCCTGTAGAGCAATCACCCGCCGATAGGCACTGGCCCGCCGAATGCCAAACCAACCCAGCAGCACCAGCCAAAGGAAACTGAAGCGCAGAGAAACCAAAAACCCAAGGATACCCAGCCCGATGCCTAGCCAGCCCAGCACCTGCCCACTTTGGGCCGCCCAGCGTACTCCCTTGACGCGGCTGCCTGTGATTTTCCAGATCAGGGCCTTCAGCACCTGTCCCCCATCCAGCGGCAATCCCGGCAGCATATTGAACATGGCCAACACCAGGTTAATCCCCGCCAAGTGATTCAGCATTGTTTTCAGCGGCAACCCGGTCGGCAGCAGCAAGCTCGTGACAAACAGCAGCACAAACAAGGCGAAACTCACCGCTGGCCCAGAGATCGCCACCCAAAAAGCCTGTCCTGGCGTTTTCGATTCCTGAGCAATCGAGGCGATGCCGCCAAACGGAAACAGAGTAATCGCATTCACCGCAATCCCCTGGGATTGGGCCACTAGGCTATGCCCCAGCTCATGCAGCAGCACCGACGCAAACAGCAACAGTGCCATCAGCAGACCCGCCAGCCACGCCCAACTCGACTCCCAACCTGCCGCCAGCCAGTCGGCGCTAAAGAAAAAGGCAAACAGCAGCAAACTACCAAACCAGGCCGGATTTAACAGAAACGGAATGCCAAAAATAGAGCCAATACGCCAACCAGAAGTCATAGATCTAGAGCCTGCTACGGATCTTCTACTATAGACCCTGCCTCAGTCTGCGGACTCTACCGCAAACCAGCAAACGAGTGTCAGTCTCAACCAGGCAAACCAGACAAAAAAGCTGAGTTGACAGCCTACACTGCACTCAGCCTTGTCCAATCAGGTTTAGTAAACAAGAGAAATAGAACCGAAAATTGGCGTCCTTGGACCTTCGGGCTGTAATTGGAGCTGTAATTGGAGCTGTAATCGGATGCATTCAGCCCAGCCCCAATTTGCAAGAGAATCGGATCAGGACCTTCCTGTATGGCCCTTCCTACAGTAAACCAGCGTTGCTCAAGCCTAGAATCATTCCTGCTCCCAGAATGTGACCAAAACTAGCGGTCGCTAGCAGCTCAGGCACACCAAACCCAGTGAACATCGCGGGCAACTCAACCGGAAGCTTGGGACCCACGCCCCGCTTTTGGATCGCATAGTAGCCAATGGCAATTGCAAATAGGTTGCAGAAAATCATGACTAGGCCGACGCTAGGAGTCCATTCAGCCGTGCGGGCAACCGCAGCAAACAAAGTCTGAGATACCAAGGTCTTATACTCCTATTGTTGATAAGATTGCAGAAATACTAAGGATTATAAAAATTGAAGTGGCTCTTATTTGAGGAATTAACATTTCTTCGGTATTTTTGAAATAAATTGCAATCTAAGAGTCAGGAGTCAGGAGCCAGGAGCCAGAATTTCCTTTGATTGCTTAATATTTAAGAAGCTATCCCCCTGAACCAGCCTCCCCCCACCTCCCCCGCTTTTCCCATCTCTCCCACCTCCCCCCATCCCCATGCACATCAAAATCTGCGGCATCACCCAACCGGATCAAGGGCTAGCCATCGCTAAGCTTGGCGTTTCGGCATTGGGTTTTATTTGCGTGCCCCAGTCGCCTCGCTATGTCAGTCCGATGCAGATTCGGGCAATTGTGGACGGGGTTTGTGCAGCGAATCGAACGGTTGATCGGGTGGGGGTGTTTGTGGATGCTTCGCTGGAGCAGATTCGGCAGGTGGTGATGCAGGGCAAATTGAACGGGGTGCAGTTGCATGGCAGCGAATCGCCCCAGTTTTGTCAGCAGGTGCGGCAGGCTTTGCCAGGGATCGCGTTGGTTAAAGCGTTTCGGGTGCGGGATGCGGCGACGTTAGCGGAAACCGAACTTTACCAAGCGGTGGTGGATGCGCTGCTGTTGGATGCTTACCATCCGGGCGCACAACATCCAGGACAGTACGGCGGCACAGGACACACAATCGCCTGGGAGACGCTGCAACGGTTTCGGCCTAGCTGCGCCTGGTTTCTGGCGGGGGGCATTACGCCTGCGAATGTGTTGGCGGCTCTGAGCTGGGTGCAGCCAGATGGCATTGATGTGTCCAGCGGGGTAGAGTCATCTCCGGGTCAGAAGGATGTGCAAAAGGTGGCGGCATTGATAGCGCAGTTGCAGTTGCGAGCACAGGCGCATTTGGGAGATGGGCAAGAGTCAGATAGAAGCGGAGGCGTAGTCAGTGTGTTTGCTGGTGAAGGTTTTGAGCGTGTCTAGGAAGGCATAGACAGCAGGCGGATGCAGGGCATCAGCGAGCACGGCGACCCGAATGATCCGCTCTAGGGGCACTGGTAACGATCGCACCTGAATTTCCGGCGGTAGGGGTTCAGCCGCTAAGCGAGCAATGATGGTAGCTCCCAAACCCTGGCTTACCATACTGACAATCGTAGAATCTTCCATAATTTCGTAGGCGGCGCTCATGGGTTGCTCTAGGCGAGTCAGGTGGTCGCGAATCAGAATCGAGCAGTAGTCGTTGGAGGGGGGCATGATCACTGGATAGACGGTCAGATCCTCCCACGTGATTTGATCGGGTACCCTGGCTCCAGGTGGAAACAGCACAATATATTCATCCCGCAGCAGTTCCCAAGACTCAAACTCATCTTCAAACTCATCTGTAGTCGGCATACAGGTTATGCCAATATCGACTCGGCCTTCCCGCAACGCTTGCTCTACGCCATCATCGCCCCGATATTCGACGATTGTGACCGCAATGCTGGGATAGCGCTTATGAAATTCGGCAATCACGCTCGGCAGCACATGGGTAGCGGCACTGCGAAACGAAGCGACCCGCACCTGACCGCCCTGCAACCCTTTGGATAAATTGGCCTCTCGCCCGATCAGCTCGAGCTGCCGCAGCATTTCTTGGGCGTGCTGTAACACACGTTCGCCAACAGGAGTCAAGGTGGCACCATGCCGCCCCCGTGATAGCAACACCACCCCCAGATCCTCTTCCAAACTGGCGACTGCATGACTGACTGCCGATTGAGAAATGCCGAGCTGCAACGCTGCCTCGCTGAAGTTGCCACAGTTTGCGACCGCAACCAGAATTCGTAACTGAGATAGTTTGATCGCTTCTAAATTCATGGGTTCCTCTAGCTGTGATGAATGCATTGTGAAGGTTCAATTGCAACCCGTAACAAGAGCTGCGCGGCGGAAGATTTTGACGACAGACTTTAATAAAGACCTGCTTTAAAGTCTGGCAGGACTTTAAACAAGTATGCTCAATTGTTTTGCAATCAACGGTCTTTGTTCCCACTTTAGCCATGAATTTTATTCATGCATTTGATGAATATTACTTTTTGTTGCGGAAGCGCCAAAACACTACAGTGGAATCAAGGGGAATTGCATCTGTGACGGCGAGATGCGCCAGCCTTAAGGCTTTGATGCAGTTGCTCTACTGCTGCGATAGAAAAGTGCGGTAGGACGGTACTCAGGCGATTAGCCCAGTACAGCACCAGCATTTCACAGCAAAACCGATAAACCGAGCGCAGAAAATAGCGCAGAATTCTTTAGTGAGGAGGATCAGTCGATGCTGAAAACTCATCTCCAGCCCATTGTGGCGTTTCTATTCCAAACACCAAATCACCCAAACCAAACTCAAGTTAGCGATCGGCACCAGCAACCCGCCTCGGATCAGGTAGATCGCGAATACTCTCATCCTATGATTGACTATTACTTTGTAAATGCCGAAAGTAACGGCACCAGCCAAGCTAATTCAGACCGTTCTGACTATTGGCAGCCGATGACAGGATACTATTTTGTCGATGCCAATCAGCTTGACGCGAACCAACCCGCTCGATCCGAACAGAGCGCAACCAAGTCACCTAAATGGGCGACCTTCTTCAGCCACCTTTGGCACTCACTGGTTACGCCCAATACCGATCCACGAGTCAAGCAGCAAATTGACCGTTCTGGCCAACCCCTCTGGCAGGTTTATGATCCGATGAGCGACCGTCATCACACCTTCTATTCGGAAGAAGATGTATATCAGTGGCTCGAACGTCGCTACTATGAATAGCCTTAGAAGTGGATTCAGCTCTGGGCAGGCGTTTCCCTTAACGTAGGCGGTGGTATTCACTAGCGCGCACCTCATTCAGGTGCAGAGTGATATACCATCGCCTATGTGCATGGGGTAACTCTAGCTTAGCGTTCCAGCACAGTCATGTATTTGCCCTTAGCAAAGGGAGCCGGAATAATCGGGGTGAACCTGGCTCGGTCCGGCACCAAGTTACGGACATAGAACTCGTTCATCTGATGAATCACCTGGTCGCGAGTGCCGATAATCCAGATCTGTGCTTTATCGTCTCCGTAGGTGTGATCGATCACGGTCAACGATTCGTTGCATTCGGTT
>KL662191.1:2405194-2413150 GCA_000733415.1 [Leptolyngbya] sp. JSC-1 | reverse complement strand
TAGCCGTCGCCCCTAGCTGTTGACGCAGCACCAGGGCGACTAACCCCTTCGACTGTCACAACCAGTCTGGGAGGCTAGTGGAGTATTTTAACACTCCTTAGCCATCCTGCGCTGCGCTTGGCGGGGTGGCTAAATTTTTGGGGTTTCTTCCAACCCTAAAAATTCCAAGGAGTATTTCCATGGCAGATGAGTTTCTGTCCGATTTACCGTTCCCACTCAATCCACCCAATTCTCCCTCCAGCTCAAACTTTGGTGAGCGAGAGCGTCTCCGCTTAATTCTGATTGGTTCTACCGAAGGTGTACGCGAAATGATTCACCGTCAGCATCAGGCCGGCATTGCCGATGCGGGTTCCTGGAGTCGCTTGTTGCCGGCGCCCAATTCGGATGAAGTGATGAGTATTTTGCTGCTGTATCGGCGGCGGGAGTGAGTGGGGATCTGGGGAAGATGGGGGAGGGGGCTTCAATTTCGTCGTTCAGGGCAATTGCCTTTAAAGAAGCGGCCTAAATATCCTGGCCCGAACCACTCCCGTAAAGGCAAAATAAAGCCAATCCAGAGCTGGTCGTATGTTTCGCCAGACGCTAAGCCTGTGGCGGGAAACTCACGGCGGAGCGGCTTGTAGTAGGTGCCAAACACCATATCCCAAACGGGAAAAAAGACGGCAAAATTGCGATCCAGGTGTTCGGGAAGGAACGAGTGATGCAGCCGATGATGTTGTGGGCCAACTATAATCCGCCCCAGCCAGCCCAGTTCTAATCTTAAATTCATGTGAATGAACTGCAACCACAGGATTTCTACAAATGCCAAAATTCCCAGTTCCAGCCCGTCAAAGCGCAGCAGCAACCCAATCGGTAGGGCAACAAACAGAATTACTAGCGGATCTTCTAACCAATGCACTCGTCTAGTGCTAGTCACATTCAGAGCCGTATCACTGTGATGAAATTTATGCTGTTCCCAGAGTAAGGGAATTTGATGCTGTGCGCGATGAAACCAGTAATAGAAAAAATCGGTTGCCAGAAAGTAGGTTAGTACCGCCAATCCGTAGCCCCAGATGTTCTTCGGTGCAGGAATATGCCACAGCGGTGCACCCAACCACTGTTGTAATGTGGGTACGACCAGGTTCAATCCCAACTGAATCATTCCCAAGCTAACCACACTGTACAGTACATACCACTGCAAATTAAACAGGATTTTTCTGAATGGTTGATGCGGCTCAGCCGGACGAATTCGTTCAACCACGATGAAAATACCGTAGAGCAAAAATGCGGTGAGTAGATACTTTAAGAAGCCCAAACTAGTGTCTAGCATTGGATGTTTGGTAACGAACAACGGTTTGTTTACGGTATGCTCAAATTTTCAATTAAGGATTCAACAGGTGTGGCAGCAGGTGTGGTGAGAACAGGCTGTGGCGATAGTTCAACAAATTCTGGAATTTCCATAGGCATTTCTAAACCAGGTTCTACTTCTAGCAAGGGTTCAGTGACACTCGTAATTTCTGATGGATTCTCTAAACCTTCCTCAACTACATTCTCTGTACTTTCTACAGATGGTGCGTCTGTCAATGTCGCAGGTGTACGGTCTACAGGTACGGCTGGCGTGGCTTCGCTCGAGGGTGCCTCAAGCTCTGCTTCTAGGGTAGTTTCTGAAACGGAATCAGCTTGAGTAGGGGAAGCGGCAGGTGCAGCAGATGCGGCAGGTTGGGATGGTTCCGAGGATGGTTCGGATGGGGGTTTGGATGCCGAAATCGCCGCAGGTGGTGCAGAAGTAAATCCGGTTGCTGGCACTTCCACAGCGGTCTGATTCCCCCAAACCTGGGCCTGTTGGTTTAGCTCAGAGCCGTTTACCGTCATGTAAACTTCAACAGGTAGATTCTCTGCTCCGCCTGGAATTGCTTCAAACCGCCACTGTTTGCGGACCGTGTCCAATACCGCTCGATCCAGTTCGGCATCACCGCTGGAATCAGCCAATCGAACTCCAGTCACCCGCCCCCTGCGGTCCAGATCAACCGTGACCAGAACGCGACCCTCCCTACCCGACTGGAGAGCCGTTCGCGGATAGTCGGGCGATGGACAGCGGCGACATACGGCCCAACGGCTGTTGGTCTCTGGCGGTGCTGGGGGTGAGGGAGCAGGAGATGGGGCCGTTGCTGGGGGTGGATTAACTGGTGTGGGTACGATGCCCGGATCTCCTCCCGGTATTCCTTGCCGTGCTCCGCCTCCAGAGCCACGAATCGGGCTATCTGAGCGATTCAGACCAATTCCTTCAGAAAAACCACCAGTTCCTTCTGCCAGACCAGAACCAACCAGCGGCGATTCATTCACTGCCACCTCCGGGCGACCTTCTGGAGTGGTAGTAGCCTGCGGCAAGGGTGGAATCGGTTGCTCAGACTCAGTTGGGGCACTCAGTTCTGGAGGAGCAGACGGCAGCGGCTCAGGCTGGTTAATTGGTTCGGGCGATGGCAAAACCTGAGGTGACGGTGAAACACGGGGTTCAGGTGGAACAATGGTAACTTCCGTTGGTGTCCCAGGTTTAAGGCTCCAACGACGGTCAGCTTGCAACGACAAAACCAGGACATGCAAAAACAGCGATGCCAGCAGACTAGTGCCGACAAATCGCCTCAATCCTGTAGTTTCTTTGGCTCGCTGCCGATCCGTCTCTTCTGGTCGCATGGTGACATTTTTCTTGTTATTGCAACTATTTCTTGAGATTCTTTTTTAGATTTCAATATATTTCAAAGCATTCGTCACAGGTTTTCGTGGCACTGCTTTGCAACTCTACTCTTCAAGGTTCCGCTGAAAGAATAGCATGGTTGGAAATCCCCCTTGATAAGGCTACGGTATACACACAAGTCGAAGATCCCCCCTGCCCCCCCTTACCCAAAGGGGGGAACCGTAGGCGCAGCCCATACCAATCAGCCCATACCAACCGGGGATTGAAGTCCCCCTTAATAAGGGGGATTAGGGGGATCAACCCCAGGCTAGTGATCCAAACGAATTCATGTTCGATCTCCTGACTCCTGACTCCTCAAACTGACTTCTCTCTAGTATAGTGACATTATGCGAATCATTTGCAAGAAGCTCTAGAGCGGTTGATCATGCGAATTGGAGAGATATTTGCAGCCGGTGGAGTCGTGATGTATCCCTTACTGGGATTTTCTATCCTGTCCACTGCTTTAATTGTGGAACGAATCGCCTTCTGGACAAGGTTGAATCGGCGGCAGCGGCAGGTTGCCCGTGAGGTGCTCAAAATTTATCAGCACGATCCAGAAGCAGCAATCTTACAGCTCAGGCAAGCCATTGATTTACCAATCTCCCGTATTTTTTTGGAAGCCCTGACGCTAGAAAACCCGTCCCCTAATGTGTTTCGCCTCGCCCTCGAAGGCGCAACTCAGGCAGAAATTCCGATTTTGCGGCGGTTCAATACAGTTTTTGACATTATTATCACAGCTTCGCCCTTGTTGGGGTTACTGGGAACGGTGTTGGGATTGATTCGCTCCTTTGCTTCGGTAAATTTGGGCAACATCGGCACCCAAAATGCTGGCAATGTCACAACCGGGATCAGCGAAGCTCTGGTTTCAACGGCTTCTGGAATTACGGTTGCCGTGTTCACACTAATATTCGCAACTGCATTTCGCGGTTTCTACCGCCGTCAACTCGCTTTGATTCGCGAATATGGTAGTCAAATAGAAATGCTGCATTTAGCCCGCTATGAAGCTGAACATGGAGTCAAACCCTATGCACGTTCCTGACGATGATGGCGATGAAATGCCGCAGATTAACATCGTGCCGATGATCGATGTAGTATTTGCGCTGCTGACCTTTTTTATGATGGCTAGTCTTTATCTCTCTCGCCCCCAAGGTTTGGATATCAACTTACCCGAAGCTTCCACTGCCGGCACCCAAACCGAGAGCGAAATCAACATTACCATTAGCCCTGACGGAGACATTGCCCTCAACCAACAGCCGATCGTAGTTGAGCAATTACCAACAGCGATTCGTGCGATCAAGGGAGACAGTCCCACCGCCTTTGTAGTGATTAGCGGCGATGTAGAGGTAAACTATGGCCGGGTGATTGCAGTGATGGATCAGCTCCGCTCGATTGAGGGCGTGAAGATTGGAGTGGCAACCCAGTAATACAGCGTTTTTCACTCATGTGAGGTATAGGGAGTGTGGAGGCTTCGCCCCCACGCAGGGGCGCTGGCACCCCGTTTTTCGTAACCAGCCTGAAAAAGGCTGTATATATCGAGAATATATATCTAGAATATATCCAGATAAGTAGTTCCCAAGCGACCAATTGGTGATGAAAAATCTGACGATTCGAGTGGTCAAAACCGAACCAGAATTGGCAGCGATGTTGCACCAACGGTGGCTAGTACTCCGAAAGCCCCTGGGGATGCCACGGGGAACAGAATCAGATCGCTATGATGGCAATGCTCTGCATGTGATTGCGGTAAATTCAGATCCGGCTGTTTCGGCTTCTCAGTCTCTGCTTCAACCGGTTATTGGCTCGGCCCGCCTACGCGAGTTATCTCCTGGAGTTGGCAGCATTGCCTATGTAGCCGTACTGCCAGAATTTCAACATCAAGGCATTGGTTCTGCCCTGATTCAGCATTTGATTGAACTGGCAAAAGAACAGTCCTTCTCCCAACTCAGGGTGATGGCTCGCGCCTCGGTGATTCGCTTCTACCAACGATTTGGCTTTGTAGCACGAGCAGAAACGGTGAATTACTTGGGTACTCCTCATCGGTTTATGGACTTGAATTTGAATGGTGAAGCAGGTTGATGGTGTTTGAGGATAGGGGTCGGGAGTGAGGAGTGAGGAGTGAGGAGTGAGGAGTGAGGAGTGAGGAGTGAGGAGTGAGGAGTGAGGAGTGAGGAGTGAGGAGTGAGGAGTGAGGAGTGAGGAGTGAGGAGTGAGGAGTGAGGAGTGAGGAGTGAGGAGTGAGGAGATATTTTTGTTAGAGAGTTTGGTCATGCGCTCAAGCGAATTGGTTTGATGAATTCTTCTGGCCGCAGGACAGTGCGCAAGTGAAGCTGATCGACTCGATATTTAACGAATTTTGATGCGTTCGAGGCATTGCAGGACCCTTTGAGACAGAGCGTTTGCTTCTGATCGGGAGTCAGTTCGGCTCGGTAGGTGTAAATGGTGCCATCCGGTTGTTCAACCGATAATTCTACCTGCATCCAATCTTGCTTCTCGCTTTGTTGCAAAATAGTGTGGCTGAGCTTGTAATTAAACCAATCCCAACCGCATTTCAGCATTAGTTCTCGTTCTAATACCTGTAAGGGGGTGGGTAAGATGCCCCAACCGCGATAAACCGAGTGCAAGGTCTGAATATCGCCTGTGCGGGTGAGAATCACTCGTAACGATGAGGGATTGAGGGCACCGTAGTATCGACCATCGGGTAGAACAATTGCGGTGGGTGCGAATCGATGGCCGCCAAAGTGGCTGGTTTTCCAAACGCGGACCGACGAGTCGAGTTTTAGTTCTGAGACGGTGGCAAGTGCCTGTCGATAAAAGGGTAAACCATATTTGGCACAACATTGGTCATGCATCCCGTGGGTACAAACCAAAATATCCTGAATGTTGTCTTGCAGGCTGCCAGTTAAATTTAGTTCACCAGCCAGATAGCGTTTGACGATATCCGCCACCTGCTCAATCTGATCAACATCCCATTCCGAGCGCCGGTAACCGCCTACAAAGGGTTGGTGTTCTTGCTGATAGATGATCAGTTTCGTTTGCGGTGTTTGTTTTCGTTGCTGGGGCGCGATCAGAAGAAAGCGCACCGATAATTTGGCCTGCCGGACCGCCTGCTCTAAATCTCGCAGGTTTTTGGGAACTGCGGCTGAATCCATCGCCTCAAATGCCCAAGGCATCGGACACTCAATTAACACGTAGGTGGCATAGGGGGTGCCGCTACCGATGATGTCTTCGTTGGCCTGTCGGGACGCCTCTGCACAAAAAAACTTAGCCATCTCTAACTCCTGTCTCCACAAACAGAATGCCTTCTGCAATCAAGTGAGCTAACAAGGGTATCACATCGATTTCCCAGTCATAGCCCGGTAGCCAGTCGAGTACGTCTCGACCCGTAAATGGCTGTGGCTGAAATAGATGTTCTACCAAGGTTGTGGTGACTCCTCTCAAAACGACTTCCTTGCCTGCCACCAGGATACGAAATCCTTCCTGCTCAGGCAGTGCGATCACCTGAATCGGCTGAAACTGTATGCAACGAAACTGGGTGTCTACTCCCTGCGGAAACTGATCAAACCCAGCCTGACGGGGAAAATCATATTTTTTGATGGGTTGACCTAAACTATCCAGATAGCTGCGATACCGATAACCCAGATCCGGCTCTCGCAGTTGATCGGTCAATGCTTTGACTAGGCTGGTCAAATGCTGACCCATTGAGGTCGCTTCGCATTTAGTCGGCAAACTCTTGCGCCATTCCTCCTGCTGACGCAGATCCTGCACCAACCACTCCAGCCAATCAATGCCCGTTTTGACATGAATTCCCAAGGTCAGATGCAGAGATGGCGACTCGCAAGCTACCGCATAGTGCCAGTGACCGCGCGGGATATACAGCACATCTCCAGGCTGGAGGGTACAGGTCAAATAGGGCGGATCGGTCGGTGCAGACTGGCTGGCTGATTTTTGCTCCGGCAAGGGATACTTGAGTGTATCCTGAAATACACACCATTGTTTACTGCCTTCGATTTGCAGGATGAACACCTCGTGCGTATCGTAGTGACAGGAAAAGCCCTGCCGATTTGGATAGGAGCTGTAGGCATTCACCTGGGTACCAAAGCCAAGAATTTGTCGGAGTTCAGCAGCAAACTGGGCAATTGCCGGCACCCGCTTGTGTACCTGATTTAAAATCAGCGTCGCTCCCTGTTGGCACCATTGCGTCAAACGTTCATTCTCTGATTCCTCTAGCACCTTCTCATCCAAGGCGAGCCGCAGGTCAGGATAGTTGAACTGGTGAAAGTTCAGCAAGTCGTTTAATTGCTCCCAGGAGAACAGGTGGGAAAACCGGTGTTGTCCCTTGGCAGAAATCGCAATTGCTTTACTAGTCCAGTTGTGTGCTAAAAAGGCATCCACGGCATAGGGGTGCAAGAGAAATTGCAGAGCATCCATACTTAATGAGAGCTAGTTTCAATAGTAATGTAAATTTTTCCGACCTGTCTAGCTGCTTAAGGTAGATCAATTTAATGATTTAGTGAGCCAACTTAATGATTGGGTGAGCTTTGATTCCTCCCTAACCCCTTGACAGGAATTACGGTGTACACTCAAATCCGAACTGAGGTATATCTGTGCTCCGCACTTCGCGAACCGCATCATCAATGGGCGAGTTGAGTTGCATGCTTCAGAGCGAAATCCAAAAAAGGGGTAAGATTGTTACCCCCTTCATGTATACATCCAAAACTGGCAATTTAACCCGTGCACGCTTCAGTGCGCGATGGCAATTTACTCATTGCTGATGTCGCCACCGTCACTATCTACATCATGGCGAGAGAGAGTAGCCTGTTGTTTCACAACTGGAATCTCCCGGACTTCAACCTGAATTCTGCTGGAACGAACCTGGGCCGAAGCTGTTGCACTAGTGTGTGTCATTTTAAATCTCCAAGTCATAATACACCCTAATTCTTCAGGACCTACTGCTTGGCTTAAATCAAATTGGCTAAGCAATTGGCTTAAATCGAAACAGGGCTAATACCAATTCTCCATGAAGTTGCATAGAATTAGTAGGAAAAACGTCCTTGCGCTGGAAGTATGGCACGCCCCTTTCAAATTGAGATTGTCGAAGATGCCGAGTATCTCGAGAAAAGTATGCGGCAAGCCCGCGATAGTCGGGATCAGGAGAAACTGCAAATGCTGTGGTGGCTCAAAGTGGGAGCCGTCAAGCAACAACAGGAATTAGCGCAACGCTTAGGACGCGATACCTCAACGATCACTCGTTG
>KL662191.1:2356288-2401386 GCA_000733415.1 [Leptolyngbya] sp. JSC-1 | reverse complement strand
CTACGGGGATGCGCCTTCGGTGTAGATCAAGGGGGACTTCAATCCCGGTTTGGTATTGGGCTGCGCCCAGGCTTCGCCTACGGTTCCCCCCTTGATTTAAGGGGGGTTAGGGGGGATCTTCGACTTGTGTGGACACCGTAGCCTTTCCTAAGGGGGGCTAGGGGGGATCTCACATAATTGCGATCTCTGAAGCTATATTTTTTGAGCAGCAATTTTTGAGCAGCAATTTAATTTGCACACTTTCCGGTGATTTTCATGCAGGTGATTTACCCTGATCTGGCTACTGCTATTGACGCTATTTGTCAGGACTGGTGTCAGCGGTATGGCTACACCGATCCTTTCTGCCGGAATGGAGAATGGTGGGCATTTCCCCCCAATGGTGTGATGCCGGTCAGAATTCGGGATGTTTTGACCGAGGAAGATCTTCAGGCACATTGGGTGCAGATTGGTCACGTCTCGCTGGCCCTGCTGCCGGATGGCTCCTTCGCTTAGCTCCGCACAGCCGAATTGAATAGACGAACCACCTGCCGACAAATTTGTTTGAGCTGGGTTTGGGCTTTGGGTAATGGTACTGCCAGTCCCCAGAACTCCTCAGCTTGACTGGTTGCAAATCGCCACTGCTGCCCCATATGGTCATGACCAGACAGCTCAACTGCGGCAATTCGAGAGCGCTGTGCATCAGGCAAACGAATTTGCATCAAAATACTGGAACTTTGGCAAGTAAAGCTCCGCCCCGGAAAGTGAAACCCCAAATCAATTGAATTGGGATCATCAAACTTTTGCGTTTCAGCATTATTCAACCAAGGACTGAAATCAACCGCCAAATCTGGAAACTCAAATCGCACCAAATTAACTACTGTGGCGATTTTACTGACGGTCTCAACGTTAGTTGCCTGTTCGGAGGCATTCATAGCGGTTACTCCTCAACGAGCAAAAGACGAATAGTGAATAGCTCTGATAGTGAATAGCTCTGAAACAAAAATCATCTAGAGTTGATTGGATTGCTCAAGCTCATGGCTGATGCGGTCTTGCATTGCTTGATAGGTTTCTTGCCAGCGATCCCGCCAAATGGCGCGCACTTTATCAAGGTCGATACTCGATTGTGACCGAGTCACCTTCCGAAACTGCAAAGTAGCCAAATACTTCATCATCCTAAACTGCTTTCCTAAACTGCTTGAAAAGCGTTCAAACCCTTACCTCTACTGCGAACCAGGTGAATTTCAAAAATAACTTGCCGATATTATAGACTTATTGAGAAATAGTTGCAATAATAAATCTGGTTGTCTCACGAAAGAGCGAACGAGATGAGTATTTATGCCGATGAGATGCGACAAACAGCCCAGGCGATGGCAGCCCCCGGCAAAGGCATTCTGGCGATGGACGAAAGCAATGCCACCTGCAACAAGCGATTTGCCAAACTGGGGATTCCAACAACCGAAGAGCGGCGTCGAGCTTATCGGGAGTTAATCCTAAAAACTCCCAATTTGAGTGAGTTTATTAGCGGTGCCATTCTTTACGATGAAACAATTCGCCAGTCATCCCAGGCAGGCGTGCCCTTCACGCAGGTCATGCAGAATGCAGGGATGATTGTCGGTATCAAGGTTGATACGGGTGCAAAAGATCTGGCAGCTTGCCCCGGTGAGAAAATAACCGAAGGGCTAGATGGACTGCGCGAGCGAATTGCCGAGTACTATCAGATGGGCGCACGATTTGCCAAATGGCGGGCTGTGATTACGATTGGTGAACCTATTCCTAGCCCAACCTGCATCGAAACCAACGCCCATGCTCTGGCTAGATACGCTGCCCTTTGTCAGGAAGGGGGACTCGTGCCGATTGTTGAACCAGAAGTGCTGATCGATGGCAATCATTCTATGGAACGATGCTATGAGGTAACCGATCAAACGCTGCAAGCTGTATTTACCCAACTGCGGCTACAAAAAGTGGCCTTTGACCAGATGATCCTCAAGCCCAGTATGGTGATTTCTGGCCTAGAGTGTTCGGTACAGGCCACGGTTGATCAGGTCGCAGAGATGACGATTCAAGTGCTGCGCAATAACGTTCCGGCCTCTGTTCCTGGTATTGCGTTTCTCTCTGGTGGGCAGAGTAATCAGCGTTCAACTGAACATCTCAATACAATGAATGCCAAATATGGTGCGCTGTGTCCCTGGCGCGTTACCTTCTCCTATGCACGAGCAATTCAGCAGCCTGCGCTTGAGCATTGGGCCGGTAATGATACCAACATTCCAGCTGCTCAACAGTTGCTTTATCATCGCGCCAAGCTGAATGGAGCTGCCAGTTTAGGAAAATACGATCCAGCAATGGAAAAACAGACGGTGCTGATTTAATCGCCAATGCAGATCTATTTCAAGGTTCAAGGCGAGGAGTCAGGCTTAGCTAAATCTGATTCCTCTGCTTTTGAAGTGAACTCCTCATCTATACCTGGCTATGCCAACTTGTCCTTGCTGCTCCGATAATCTACTCCGCCATGTGCGCGATTCCAGGGTGTACTGGTTTTGCCTGACCTGCCATCAGGAGATGCCCCCCTTTGAGGCATTGATGCAAGCCCAGCAGCGAGATATACCGCTCACTCACCGTTCTAAATACCACTCTGGCTAAAACTATGATTCACAGTTTTTATTTTGGCATAGCGCTCACTGATAAAGCTGTTCTTTGTCCGATTACTCTATCAACCTTGTTGATTGGATTCATCTGGGCTGTTATTGTTGCGTTACGCGACGGTATTGCGCGATTGCAAAAATTGCATCGTATTCCGTGTGATCGCTGCGTCTACTTTACGGGTTGCCATTATTTGAAATGTACGGTTCATCCCCACAGAGCGCTGACCGAAGAAGCCGGTGACTGCCTCGACTTTGAGCCTGCTCCTACCCGCAAGCCATTTTACAAGTCTAAAAAACGCTGGCTGAAAACTCGTTCTATTCAATCCTAGGGGCTATCCAGTATGGACGCTGATCAATCCTCCTATGCAGTCCGCGAAGCGAATTGGCGGCTCTGTACCAAGGCAGGCAACCAGGAAATGCAGCAGCACCGTTATGCCGAGGCTCAGCGAATCTATAAGCAGGCATTGACAATCGCTGAGTCGCTGTTGGCAGAAGCTAAGTTTAACCCCAAACATCCCGATGCCATTCATCCTTATGTAGTGTCCCACAATAATCTAATGGATGCTTATGTCAGTTTGAACCAGATTGAATTGGCAGAAACAACGTTGCAACAGGTATATACAACAGTAGTTGCCATGATGAACAATCAAAGCCTACCCAGTAAACTACGGTTAGAATCGTTCAAAGCATTAAAGATCGTTGCTTCTGAAATGTATCGCTTCTACCGCGATCTCAACCAAATCACGAAAGCAGAAGCACTCTTTGCTCAGATTACTCAGCAAGCGCAATCGTTCCTAGCAGAATTTGATTTTACCAGTCTAGAAGAATTACAACCCGATCAGTCAGTTCACTCACGCTACAGCTTACCAGACTGAAGGTAGATTCACAGGTGTCCATTTAGCCTAACAGAGGAGAAACCTCATGCCATTTGAACTACAACCCCTACCTTATGCTGAAGATGCTCTAGAGCCGTATATCGACGCCCAGACGATGCGAATTCACCATGACTTTCATCACGGTGGCTATGTCAATAATTTGAACAAAGCGCTGGAGTCCTATCCAGATTTACAGAATCGTTCAATTGACGATTTAATTCGTAATTTACATACCTTACCTGAAGGCGTTCGCACGGCAGTTCGTAATCAGGGGGGTGGTCATTTCAATCATTCGATCTTCTGGTCAATTGTGGCTCCCAATGCTGGCGGTGAACCCACGGGAGCGATTGCAACGGTAATCAACGATGTGTTCGGCAACTTTGAGAACTTCAAAACCCAATTCAACGACGCGGGTGCGAAGCACTTTGGTAGCGGTTTTGTTTGGCTGGTGCGCACGGCTAACAATAAGTTCGAGATTATCAGCCAACCGAATCAGGATTGTCCTTGGTCGGATGGTCACTATCCTATTCTGTGCAACGATGTCTGGGAACATGCCTATTACCTCACCTATCAGAACCGCCGCCCAGAATACCTGAAGCAGTGGTGGAATACGGTGAGCTGGGATGCAGTGAATCAGCGCTATGCAACAGCAACTCGTTAATTGAGTCAGGTTAATTGAGCCAGGTAAAGCTAGCTTCTTCTTCGCCTCAAACCAGTTGTGGATTGGCTCCCCCCTTTCTGTAAAGGAGGTTAGGGGGGATCTCAACAGGATTCGCCATCTACTGAGTCTGGCTCAGGTTTGATCAACCTTGAAGTATTTTGCTTTTAACATCGCTAAACCATCGGTTGTTACCTGAGCATTTTTACAGGTAACCAGTGCCTTAGGTTCGGATGAACTGTCGCCTGTAGCTTCAATTTCACCCATCAGGTACTTAGGCATAATCTGGTTGAGCTGTTCGATCAAAACGTCGCGATTGATGGTCTCATCTTCAAAGTCCTCGGCAAAGAAACTAACGTCATGCGGTTCTTCGCCACCATGTTTGACTTTGTTCAGCAGTGTGTAAACGATCTGATCGTTCAACTTATCGGTTGGTGTCATATCCACAGACATGAGTAAACTCCTTGTGATGCAAGCTCTTGATCATGCAAATTGATGCAAGTTATGGATATAGCCAATACAAGATTTTTCAGAAAAGCGCTTTAGCTGGAATAGCTCTTGATTCCCTCAAAAGCACCCCGCAAAGCAGCGATGGCATCTTGCGTTCTTGCCCAAACGCCCTGATCTGGATCGCGCCCAGTCAGTTCTCGGGTTCCCAAAATCTCCATAATTCCTTTCAACTGCTCTTGATGGGCACGGTTGGTGAAGTTCACCTGATTCAACGGTCCGATCGCTTCTTTGACATCCTCACCAGCGACCTGAGCAGCCTTGTGCACAATCAACCCAGTCATCACAGCTTGGTGCTTGATTCGTTCATGCGCGGATACCTTTTGATACAAGGATAATTTGTCTCCCTGCATTAACTGGCGAACCTGCTCAATGTACTGCCTGATTGTATCTCGCGGCTGGATATTGCCTCCACCAAAGCGACTCAGCACAGTATCAATTGTGCGCAGATTCTCCTGATCATCCTTGAGAAAATCGTTAAACCGCTCTCGAATTTCATTATCGCTGCTGACTGCGGGCATCAAGGTTTGTTCAGTTGTAATCAGCAATTCCTGAAGTGCTTTCAAATCAGCTAATTCAGTCGCAATGGCCTGCCGCTTATTATCGTCTAACATTACCATGTTGAGTCCTCCGTTGATCGAGTGATCGAGGTCGTTTGATGTCGATCTCAGCCTCTCATGAAGGACAAGTGAACAAATCACTCTTGAGATATATTTGCATTAGTGTTAAAGTGTTTAGGACTTCATAATCGTCTAATAAAATGATTCGGGTGCAGATTCTACTCGCCTAATGGACTGACTCTTGATGGCTTGAGCAGGTGGAAATAGTCTTGAGAAACAAGGCTTTTATTCTCATACTCAAGCTTCTTGCTCAGTTTCTGCTTAGGTTAAAGTGTTCGATTCCAGGTAATCACCTGTCTTTTGCTTTTATTGAAAGCATTCTCATTAACATCAAAAATTCGGCTGAAAATCCCAATCTGAAAAAAAAGGTGAATTTATGTCTGCTGTCCCCGAAACTGCTGTACCTGATGCGATTTGGTTGAATACCAGCTCCAGTTTGCAATGCTTTGCTCAGCCTCTACTTCAGCAGTTAGGCCAGCAAGCTAAGATAATACCGTGGCAGTATCAGCAACAGCTCGATGAAGAGTGCTCTTTAGAGAAGGCAATGCTTTTGCTGCATCAGGATCTCAGCGCTTTTTCTCAGCCTGTTCATTTGATTGGGCATAGCACCAGTGGATTGTTAGGGCTGCTCTACACGCGCCAATACCCCGAGCGGATCAAGTCTCTAACCTTATTGGCGGTTGGAGTTGATATTGCTGTGGACTGGCAGTTTCACTACTACAGGCATCGACTTCAGGTGAGCCATGACAAGCTTTTGCTAGCAATGGTTTATAACCTATTCGGCTATCAAGCTCAGCATCATCTCGACTGTTTGATTCAGCTATTAGAACAAGATTTAACTAGCTCTCTTTCTCTGCATTCATTGTTTCGTCAGGTACATTTGCTGCCCTGTAGAGTGACTGCGCCGCTATTGATTTGTGGTAGCCAGGATGACATTGTTGTAGACACTCAGGCGTTACAGAGCTGGCAATCATTGCTGAAGCAGGGTGATCGGCTGTGGTCGTGTCCAGAAGGTGGGCACTTTTTTCACTTTTTTCAAACCTCCTTGTTGGCCGAACAAGTTCTCGATTTCTGGCAGCATACCTGTACTTCCGTCACCGGCACGGTTAATCCAAATGATCCGAATTTAACTGCTGCAATGGTCTTATAGGGCTGATTCTAAGACTGAATTCACCGTAAAAATCCATTTGTAAAATTTTTGTACTTGGCTTGACAAGCGGTCCACTTTGGCAGAGGTTGGAAGTTGGTTCAAAAACTGTTGTGCAAGCTTGTGCAAATTTTGCAAATTTATGTAGGTCTATATGAATGCCAGCTCAGCATCTACCCTAGCTTGTGTCAGCCCAGCATCTACCCTAGCTCTAGTCTGGCCTAGCTCTAGTCTGGCTGCTTTACTGCCTTTGGTTTTGATAGCACTTTTCACTGTCGGCAACTTTCTGGTACACAAAATGGCTTTGGATTTGGCATCCTGGTAGCAATACTCAGTCGATCGTAAATTGCAAATTATGTTAGATCCCCCCTACCCCCCTTTGTAAGGGAGGACTAAGCTAATAGTGGTTTCGGTACCGGGTGCGATGTAGGTAACGGTGTGGGTACCTTTATAAAAGGAGGACTAAGCCAACCGTAGTTTGAAGTTCCCCTTATTCTGCGCCGAAGGCGCATCCCCGCTGGGGTTTAGGGGGATTATAGCCCTGCGGGCATCTCATAAACGGGGGATTGTGCTATGCACACGCTGCGCGAACAAATCCACGCGAACAAATCCAAGGCTAGTGATCCAAACAAATTCATTTTCGCTCGCCTGAGTATTTGCAAAAAGAGTATTTGCAAAAATGAGCGTCACTTCCGATTGGGTCTGCTTCGTTGCCACTTTTAGCTGAACCTCAGCTTGGCGGCTAGCAACCATCGACTTGTATTTACGAATGCTTTGCTCATTTGTTTTAGCTGATCTGAAATTATGACCACTGTTAAATTTTCTGCCGCTCCTCCGACCCTGATCGAATCTCAGGGCACGGTACTTACCTTTCGATTTGAGCTTGATCAGGCACCGCCTGCTGGCGGCGTTAGAGTGACCGTCAAGGGCAATGTACCCCAATCCCTGACTCAGCTCGATCTGTTTGCCATCAACGTTGCCGGTGGTGATACACCGGTGGGCGATTTAGACTTTTCTGGGTTTGACTTCACAATCAAAGAACGGGTCGCCACGATTCGCGTTCCCATTTTTCAAGATAATCAAGCAGAAGGACTGCAAACCGTCACCTATACGCTTCAGCCCGGTTCTGGTTACACTGTTGATCCGAGTGCCCGTTCTGCCACGATTCAATTTGCGGATAATCCTAGCCAGGTTCCCACTCCTAGCCCTTCTCCCAGTCCCTCTCCGAGTCCATCCCCTAGCCCGACTGGCACGATTTTTGGTACCCCAGGAAACGACCGGCTGAGGGGCACCGGCGGCAATGATGTGATTGACGGTTTAGGAGGCCGTGATCAAATTAGTGGGTTGGGAGGCAACGACCGGCTGCTTGGCAATTTGGGTAACGATACGCTAGTGGGAGGCAACGGCAATGATACGCTGCTTGGAGGCAACGGCAGCGATCGGCTGACTGGCGGCAAAGGCCGCGATGTGTTTGCTCTGGAAAAGGGACCCGGTACGGACCGAATTCTCGACTTCAAGGATCGGCAAGATCGGTTAGGATTAACGGCTGGCATCACATTTGGGCAGTTGCGCTTTATTCAGCGAGGCGATAATCTGCTGATCAGGGCGGGCAACGATGCGTTAGCCATTCTGACTGATGTACAGCGCAATCAAATTACCAGAGCCGATTTCACAACGCTTGCCTGAGGTTTTTCTGCCCCAGCCTCTGTTCCCAATCCCATGACCCAGGTTCCTATTACTGAATGTCGCTTTTGTTCACTGGTTTCCCAAGCCAATGGTGAAGATCCAATCGGTTCAGCCCCCGTCACCGACGCTTGGCTCATCGTAGAACTGCCTCAACCCTGGTCAGCTCAGTTGCTGCAATCGACTTCCGAAATTCAGCCGGTACTGGCCCTGATCAAAACCTTGGCCTTGGACGGTATTCGGGTTCGTCCGATTGCGATTGCCCCCGACCGGAGCTATTCTCGACCCGGCTATACTCGCCTGCTGTTCTATGCGCGTCCGTCCGGGAAATTCACCGTCTACAACCAGCAGGAATATCTGCTGCCCCGATCAGACGTGGCTCCCTTAGCCATCGCCTTGCTGCAACAACTGGTCGGTCAGCCCCATATTCTCAAACGCTTTCAGCGCTATCGTCAGGAGAATGGCCCGACGCGGGATCTGCTAGTTTGTACCCACGGTAATGTGGATGCGGCCTGTGCTCGATTTGGCTTTCCAATCTATGACAAACTGCGGAAACACTACGCTGACCGGAATCTGCGGGTGTGGCGGTGCAGCCATTTTGGTGGACATCAGTATGCCCCCACGCTGCTGGACCTACCGGAAGGGCGCTATTGGGGACATCTAGAGCCGGACTTACTGGATGCCCTGGTTTACCGAACGGGAGATTTGGTAAGACTGACGCGCTGCTATCGTGGCTGGGCTGGTTTGGACAAGTTTGAGCAGATTGCCGAGCGAGAAATTTGGCGGCAGGAAGGTTGGGATTGGCTGACCTATCAACAGCAGGGGATGGTGCTACATTTAGGAGAGAACTGGCTGCGGCGTTGGCTACGCAGGGTGCTGCAATATCTGCCGTCGAAGCGGCTGCACCTACTGCTGGAACGCTCCAAACAAGATGCCGCTTGGGCCGAGGTGCAAATTGATTATGCGACTCCATCCGGTCAGACTGGCGGCTATCGGGCAAGGGTCGCAATCAGTGGTCAAGTCTTGACGGCAATTCGTTCAGCAGAACCTCTGGAACTGGTGCCCGTGAACCAATACCAAGTTTCTGATCTGGTCAAGCTGGGCTGATGCGGTTGTCAACCCAGGCACTTAGCCTAATTTTCTAACCTAATTTTCACAACTGGTAGCCCAGCCGCCCAAATGGCCTGCTGACAGCGCTCTGGAGAGATATCGCCTGCCACCACCTTTCGCCCCAGCCGATGGGCAATTCCAAGCATATCGGGATCGGGCAACCAGGGGTAGATCACGATCTCTTGAGGTTGGGAAAACAGGGTAATCAGTTGTTCAATCATGCCTGGTTGCAGCGTGGTTTCGGGCAAAATCGTGACGGTTTTGGCTGCTTCCACGAGCCAATCGTGGTCCCAGTCTTCGGCGGTGGCGGCTAGGGCAAAAGCCGCTTCTGGAATTAAGCCGTGGAAGTCGGGGGAAGCGGTATCGCCGCAAAAGAGTAAGTGCTGCTGGTCGAGCAGATACCAGCCTGGTTGTAACCCTGTAGCTGGTTGAGTCGAAGTTGGGCCAATCGGTTCAGCCGTGATGTCGATTGTCGTAGTGGAATTACCTTTAGCTGGATCAGGCTCGCTATGATGCGTGGCGGCACCCTGCCGAATCAACGTCACAATCTCCGGTTTGCGGGCAGTTTCTAGCGGGTTAGCAGCTTCTGCGGCTAGCACCTCGACCGTTGCCTTGCTGGGGCGTTCCCGCTCAATTGTGTCGCGCAACTCTTTGTAGGTAACTTTTTTGCCCGACTTCGCCTGCTGAAGATACTGTTCCCGCAGGTCAGGCGGAGTGGAAGGCGCGGCCAGCAAATACAGTGCCGAGGTGGCGATGTCGATTTGTGCAAGATTTGCACGTTCTTGAAACGTCTCATAGACATTGATGAAGTTATAGGCCGTGCGCCGACTCCAACCAAACTCCGCCTTCAGCCAAGCATCAAACTGCCCATGCTTGAGCGCTGCCCGCACATCAGCCAACCGCTGTCCAATTTCCCAGATATCCTGAGCCGAACGCTGAAGCCGCTCCCGAATTTCCCCAGTACGCTGCTGCACGATGGCCCGCGCCGCCTCTGGCAAGACCTGATAATCAAATTGGGTTGTGATCGCTGGGTTATCCGAGTTGCGCTGTTTCTTAACCACCGTTGTTTCCAGGTTGAAAACTACAGGAGCTGATTGCCTTGATGCCAGTACTTAATGCCAGTACTTGATGCCAGCAAGTAATGCAGCTAGTGAGTCCGATGAAACTTGGCAAGATCATCAGGAAAGACCATTGAAACTTGCCGCTCGTTTGTCTGAACTATAGCCTAAACGAATTGAGGTTGCCTATTCTAGTCAGAATTCCCAATCAAACAAAAGCTTCATAGTTTAGCAGCGCATAAAAGCGCATAAAAAGTATTGGTAAGTATTGGAACCCATACGACAGGTCAGCCTAATGAGCCAATCAGCCAGCACAATCATACTGGCTGATCGCGCTCCACGCTCAAGACAGGTTGACAAGTTTAGAGTTTCAGCGTTTCATAATTAATGAGAATTATTGCTAACAGTAGCAGAAACGTTGTTACCATCTTAAGCTTAAGACTAACTTTTGCTTAGAACAGCATCTAAAGCCCCTGATCCAAGCTTGGCATCAGCCTTACTCAGCATTCCGAAATAGGTAAGCACAATTGACTGCAGGCCATCAGCAACTCCTGACTCCTGCCCCCAATGCCCATTTCCATCCCCCTGTTGAACCTGAGCGCGAATCAGCTTGAGCAACTGCTTTGTCAAGTAGCCTTGCCAACTAGCTTTGCCAACTAGCTTTGCCAACTAGCCTTACCAACTAGCTTTGTCAACTGGGTGTACTGCAGCCAAACTTGCTATTAGCAATTCTTTTAAAGACTCGTTTGTAAAAGTTTATTGTTTATAAAAAATTAAATTCAGGGTGAGAACCATGCCCCTCCAGTTATTGGCTATAGCGACAGAGTCTTTGTTAGAAATCGATCACATTGTTATTTGCGTTAGTGCCCCCGTCTCAGCCTTTGCCCTCGCTGATTTGGGCTTAGTGAGTTCCAGCCAACCGCTGCGCCGCTTGCAGCAAGGCACTGCCTCGCGCCTGATTTTTTTTGAAAATGCTTATCTAGAGCTGCTCTGGGTCGAAGATGAACTGGCGGCAGAAATATATGCCATGCAGTCTGGAATTGACTTTTTAGCACGAGCCAACTGGCCGCAAACCCAGGCTTCCCCCTTTAGCATCGCCCTGCGCCCTAAATCCGCAGCCTCCGACCCCGCTCCTACCATCGATTTCCAGCCCTTCATCAATTTTGCGGTAGACAATTGGCGTACTCAGACCGAGCCGCTGTGTTTTGTGATTCCGGAGTCTATTTCCCTCGTGGCCTTGCTTGATCCCACTTCGGTGATGCATCAACAGCTATTGGCCCATCCTGCCCAGATTCAGCAGCTCACCAGCACCGCAGTTGGGATCAGCACGACCACCCCGCTGACAGACTCGATGACGCTGCTAGAGCGGGAAGGCGTGATCTCGCTGGAGTTACAATCAAAGCCACTGCTGGATCTCACCTTTGATCACCGACGGCAAAAGCGAACGCTTGATTTGCATCAATTGGGCATTCCGGCAGTGCTGAACTACTAGAAGTGGATGGTGCCGCCATGCCTGATGATTCCACCAAAGACGTTGAACCCTCGCCCTTCAGCGAACTTGATCATTCTCCTCGGTCGGCAGAGCCAAGCCATTTAGTTCCAGCAGAATTCACCAAACTGCTCTTAGGAGTTGGCCTAGGAATAGCAATCACTCTGGCAGCGACTTACTGGCTCAAACTGGCTGCCAACCGTCCGACGTTAACCTCTGTCAACTCCGCATCGACCGCCACCTCAGTTACTCTTGCCACGGTTACAGTCGCCCCAATTCAGCGCACGTTAGCGGCAACAGGCACCGTAGTGGCGGCTGAAATGCTAGCCATTCTCTCACCAAGCAGCGGCCTGCAAATCGATCAGGTGTTGGTTGAAGAAGGGGATTTGGTGATGCAGGGGCAAGTGCTGGCCGTTTTAGATAGCAAAGTGTTGCAAGCTCAGTTGCGTGAAGCCGAGGCACAGGTACAAGCTGCTGCCGCCAAGTTGGCAGAATTGCAGTCGGGCAGTCGGATCGAAGAAATCAACCGAGCGAGGGCAGAAGTTCGCAGCGCTGAGGCCGAAGTCGCGCGGTCCGAGTCGGATTTAACCCTAGCCAACCAGCGCGTTCTGCGCAATCAAACCCTAGCCCGTGAAGGCGCGATTGCCACCGATCGCCTCGATGAAGTGCTGAATCAAGCTCGCAGTGCCGAGGCTGCCCTATCTCAGGCAAAGGCCATGTTGCAGCAGGCTACTCAGCAGTTGAGCGAACTGGAGGCAGGCCCGCGCCCTGAAGTGTTGGCCCAAGCCGAAGCGCAGTTGGAAGCGAACCGACAACGGGTGCAAACCTTGCAAGCCCAGCTTGAGGATACTCAAGTCCTAGCTCCCCGCAGCGGCAAAATTGCCGAACGGCTGGCGCGAGTCGGTGATGTGGCCTCTGGTCAACTGTTTAGCTTAATTGACAATCAGCGGCTGGAACTGCATCTAGAACTGCCTGAAACCCAGCTCGCTCAGGTCCGGCTTCAGCAAGGCGTCCAGATTACTAGCGATGCCCACCCTAATCTGCGCTTAAGCGGACGAGTCCAAGCCATTGACCCCCTGATCGATCCAAAAACGCGGATGGCGACTGTAGAAGTATTCCTGCCAGATTCGGATCTATTACAACCAGGCATGTTTCTGCGCGGCGCGATTATCACATCGACTACTCCAGGCATAACTTTGCCTGCTGCGGCAGTGTTGCCCCAACCCGATGGCAGCCATCTTGTCTACCGCCTCAATCCCGACCAGACCGTCACGGCCCAGCCCGTGGAAGTGGGTGAACTGTTGCCGAATCAACAAATTGAAATTAAACAAGGATTGACTAAAAACGACCGGGTGGTTTTGAAGGGAGCGGCCTATCTCAAAGATGGTGATCGGGTTGAGATCAACTAAATGATTCAATTTACTATTCTTCTCAATGTTTTGCTTCTCATCATTTTTAGCTGAAGTAGATTGAGTTATTGATGTTACGGCAAATATGTCACTGTCAATGGTGAAACGAGAGAACAAGCAGGTTCAAAGTCCCCCAAAATTGGAGGATTTAGGGGGCATGTGTACACCGTAGCTCAGAATTGGGGGGTGGGGCGAAATTATACTGAATTCCACAAACATAGAAATTCTTAATATAGATTATCAATAAACTTCCAGTTCGTTAGAGTGTCAGCAACCAAAATCGCTGCTGCAAATCACAGTATAGAGTCGAGAAACATATCGCTTTGTATGGTTTCTGTAGGGTCTTTGCGTTGTAGAATGCCGCTTTTCAATGCTTGAGTTAGCAAAACTTTACCTAAATCCCAGTCGGAACATTTGCAATAGCGCCGATTTTGTAGTTTGATTTTATTGAGTAATTTTCTCAATAGCTGCTAAAGACTATCAACATTCCCGGCTCTTGCCATCTAGGCTCTTCCATCTACAACAAAGGAGACGGATCGCGAATGACCACCTCAATTTTTTGGACTCCCCTGTTTCGAGCCTTGGGCTGGACCAGTCTCCAGTCGCAGGATTCGGGTGCACCGCTGCTGGCCGGAAATGCTCGATTTGCCAATCTCTCTGGCAAGCTGCTGGGAGCGCATGTGGCTCATGCTGGGTTGATTGTGCTGTGGGCTGGAGCCATGACGTTGTTTGAACTCTCCCGCTTTGACCCAGCCCAACCCATGTACGAGCAAGGGTTGATTCTGCTGCCCCATCTAGCGGCACTGGGAATTGGCGTAGGAGCAGGTGGCCAAGTTCTGGATACCTATCCCTACTTTGCGATTGGTATGATTCATCTGATCAGTGCTGCCGTGTTGGGCGCAGGTGGCCTCTACCACGCTGTACTAGGGCCAGAGCAACTCGACGAACGCTCGTTTGGCTACCGCTGGCAAGATGGCAACAAGATGACCAGCATTTTAGGCATTCATTTAGTGATTTTAGGTATGGGTGCCCTGCTGTTGGTGTTGAAAGCCACCCGGTTTGGTGGACTGTATGATCCGCTAGTCGATCAGGTGAGATTGGTGACTCCAAATCTAAATCCGGCCCGCATCTTTGGCTATTTGTTTGGGTTTAGCCCGCAGGGTTGGACAATCACCGGCATGGCTAGTGTGGATAATCTGGAAGATCTCGTCGGTGGGCATGTCTGGGTCGGTTTACTTTGCATTGCTGGCGGCATTTTTCACATTGTCTCTCAACCGTCAGACTGGGCCAAGCGGGTCTTGATTTGGTCTGGTGAAGCCTATTTGTCTTACAGTTTGGCAGCGTTGGCGTTAGCTGGGTTCAGCGTGGCTTGCTTTGTCTCAGTGAATCAAATTGCCTATCCAAGTGTGTTTTATGGCCCCATCGAGGGTGCATCCGTTCGACCGGCGTTAGCCAGTGTTCATGCTGCGCTCGGTTTTCTCGCCTTAGTGGGTCATCTCTGGCACGCTTATCGAGCACGTTCCGCGGCACGTGACAATGATTATGGCACTTTCTTTGACTTCATTGCTGCTAATGTATCCACAGAATCAACACCTACGTTAGAAGAGGCATTTGCTAGTAGGGTCGCTAATTCCTGATCAACGTATCTCTATGTGAATTACCCTGACCGCAGCATTATTCCCCCTACCACAAGCAAAACATCTGCATCTCTGATCCGATTTCCCCTTTTGGAGGTTACGGTGTACGCACGCACCCTAAATCCCCCAAAATTGGGAGACTTTGAACCCGCTTGTCTTCTCATTCCACTAACATCTAGCATCGCCTCTTTGTCAAACAACTTGCTCGTTGGCTGGATCAAGAGCTGAGTCCAGCCTTTTCAAAATCGTTCACAAAAAATGCTCTGAAACAATCCTCAAATCTTACGCTTTGCTATAGGAGACCATATTCATGACCATTGCGGCTGAATCGACCGAACAAATTCCCTGGCGAGCGGGCAATGCACGTCTAGTTAATCTATCTGGACAGTTGCTCGGTGCCCATGTTGCCCATGCTGGCCTGATTGTGCTGTGGGCCGGGGCGATTACCTTATTTGAATTGGCTCGCTTTGATCCAACCCGCCCCATGTTTGAACAGGGATTGATCGTTTTACCGAACCTGGCAAGGCTGGGACTGGGCGTAGGTGAAGGCGGCGCGATTGTCGATACCTATCCCTACTTCGCGGTTGGTGTGGTGCATTTGATCAGCTCAGCGGTTTTGGGCGCAGGGGGACTGTTTCATGTATTTAAGGGACCCGCTAAATTGGAAAACCAGTCCAGCTTCTTTGGCTACCGCTGGGATGATGCCGATAAAATGACGACGATTTTGGGCATTCATCTGGTGCTGTTGGGAATTGGTGCCCTGATGTTGGTAGCTAAAGCAATGGCATTTGGTGGCCTATACGACCCCACAATTCACAACGTGCGGCTGATCACGAATCCTAACCTCAATGCCGCTGCTATTTTTGGCTATTTGTTTGGTGGAGGCGGCAGGTTCTGGTTGGCTAGTGTAGATAGTCTAGAAGATGTCGTGGGTGGGCATATTTATGTCGGTTTAATGTGTATTCTAGGTGGTGTTTGGCATATTCGCACTAAACCGTTCACCTGGGCTAAAAATCTATTTGTCTGGTCGGGTGAGGCATATTTATCCTATAGCATTGGTGCAGTAAGTTTGATGGCATTCATTGCCACGTTGTTTGTTTCAGTCAATACCATCGCCTTTCCGCCCGAATTCTTTGGACCCACCTTAGCACTCAAGTTTGATCGGTTTCCGGTATTTGTTAGTCCAGATGGCGTGTTGACCTCTCGCGTTTGGCTCGCTAATGCCCACTTCTGGCTCGGCTTCTTCTTTTTGCAGGGGCATCTCTTTCATGCACTGCGAGCCGCTGGCTATAGCTTCAGTCAGGGCAAAATGGTGGCATTTCCGCGTGGACAGGCGAGTTAGTCTCTGGTTTACGTTTTCAATCCCCTAAGCATTCAAGATTTTATTCCTATGACTGCAATTAACGCTGAAGTCAATTCTGAACCAATTGATTCTCCTGATTCATTAATCGGAGATTCCCTGGTTACGACCGCTTACGTTACCGATTCCATGAATCCCACGTCCTGGTGGGCTGGAAACTTACGGTTTGCTGACCTCTCTGGCAAGCTGTTAGGAGCGCATGTGGCCCATGCTGGGCTAATTGTGCTGTGGGCTGGAGCCATGACATTGTTTGAACTCTCCCGTTTCAATCCGGCTCTGCCCATGTACGATCAAGGGCTGATTCTGCTACCCCATTTAGCCGCGTTGGGGATTGGCGTCGGTGCAGGTGGACAGGTGGTGGATACCTATCCCTACTTCATGATTGGGATGCTACATCTGGTCAGCTCAGCCGTGCTGGGAGCCGGAGGCATCTATCATGCGGTCCTGGGGCCAGCCAAACTGGATGAAAAAGGGTTTGGCTACCGCTGGGAAGACGGCAACAAAATGACCTCGATTATCGGCATCCATTTGGTGCTGCTGGGCATGGGAGCCTTGCTGCTGGTGCTAAAAGCCACGCGGTTTGGCGGTCTCTACGATCCGGTGGCAGAACAGGTGCGGCTAATTACCCACCCCACCCTCAACCCGCTGAGAATCTTTGGCTATTTGGTCGGTATCACCCCCAGCGGCTGGACGCTCAAAGGCATGGCTGCTGTAAACAATCTAGAAGATGTCGTGGGTGGACATATTTGGATTGGGTTAATCTGCATTCTGGGCGGCATCTGGCATATTCTGACGCAACCCACTGCCTGGGCTAAACGAGTGCTGATTTGGTCTGGTGAAGCCTATTTGTCCTACAGTCAAGGGGCACTGGCCTATATGGGACTGCTAGCCGCCTATTTTGTCACCGTGAATGACACCGTCTATCCCAGCGTCTTCTATGGTCCTGTGGGAGTCCCGACCGCAGATGGTGTAATTACCCCACGGACCTGGCTGGGACTGTTCCATGTCATTTTTGCCGGTTTGCTGCTGGCTGGCCATTTCTGGCATGCGCTGCGTGCTCGTGCTAAGGCGTCCGGATTTGTGTTTAGCAAAATGCAGTTCAATCCAGATGCCAGCTTTGGCGATGTGCAGTTCAATAATACGTTCAATAACGCTGCCTTGGTCGAGGGAATTGTCCAACCCTTTCGCGGTAATGTGCAGTTGGGCAACCTCGCCACTCCGGTCAACAACAGCGATGTCTCTTTGAATTGGATCAGAACCCTACCCATCTACCGGCAAGGACTCAACCCGATCACGCGCGGCCTAGAGATTGGCATGGCGCATGGCTACTTGCTGCTGGGTCCGTTTCTCAAGCTGGGACCACTGCGGAATACAGACAGTGCTCTAGTGGCCGGAGCGAGCAGCGCCATTGGGTTAGTCGTAATTTTGAGCATTTGTCTACTGATTTATGGGGTATCCGTATTTCGCGGTAGACAGAAACCCGTAGGCGAACTGCCTAGCAATTTACAAACCAGTCAAGCCTGGAGTCTATTTACCAGTGGCTTTTTGATTGGCGGCATTGGCGGGGTGATTTTTGCCAGCTTTATTTTGTTGGAAATCGGACGAGCTGGGCTGGCATGAGCATAAGCAGGAATTCTCTATAATCTCGCCAACAGAATTTCTGCTTTCTTGTGATTAATGTATTCACGATGTATGCAATTGATCTCTAGAGGTATATCCCATGACTCTTCCCCAATTGAGCTATCCACTTTCCAGCCAAAATCAGCGCGTCGATGGCTACGAGATTCCTAGCGATGAACAGCCCCGGTTTTATACCACTGATACCCTACCCAGCAGTTCAGAAGTGGATGCAATCATTTGGGCCGCCTATCGGCAAGTTTTTAATGAACAGCAAATTTTGCAGAATCATCGCCAAGTTGCCTTAGAATCTCAGCTTCGTTCTGGTCAAATTACAGTACGAGAGTTTATTCGGGGTTTGGCTCTCTCTGACTCGTTTCGGCGGCTCAATTACGAAACCAACAATAACTACCGATTTGTTGAGATGTGCGTGCAGCGGCTGCTAGGGCGACAGGTTTATAACAATCGGGAAACCCTGAGCTGGTCGATTGTGCTGGCTACTCAAGGGCTACGAGGATTTATCGATGCCTTACTCAACAGTGAGGAGTATCTGACTCAATTTGGCGATGCAACCGTGCCCTATCAGCGGCGGCGGATTTTACCCAGCCAAACTCAGGGCGAACTGCCCTTTGCTCGCATGGCCCGCTATGACCGTTATCACCTCAATCAGATCCAGCAACTGACGCGCTGGCGGCAGCCTGTTTATGGAATGCGAGACCGGAGTGCCCCTGTTTATCGCCGCGTTCTGGTCGCTGTTCCAACAATGGCCGTGGCGCTGCTCGTGATCACGTTGGTGTCTACGATTGCTCCTCAATAATTTAATCTACTCTGTTTCACTATGACGGTTTCTACAGATTCATCCCTGCGTTTAGATAAATCCTTTGCAGCCAATACAAATGCGACTTGGTTGGTTGGCAATGCTCGCCTCACCCATTTATCCGGGCAGCTTTTGGGTGCTCATATAGCCCATGCTGGCTTGATCATGTTCTGGGCTGGGATTACGGCTGTCTCTGAGGCCCTGCGGTTTGATCCATCTCTGTCAATGGGCGAACAAAATTTTATCGTTCTGCCCCATTTGGCAACTCTAGGCTGGGGAGTTGGTGCAGGCGGAACCATTGTTGATGTCTATCCCTACTTTGCGATTGGGATGCTGCATCTAGTCGCCTCGGCAGTGCTGGGTGCAGGCGGCCTGTTTCATGTGTTCAAGGGACCCGCCGTTTTGAAGGATGGCCCGCAACAAGCTGCCAAATTTCATTACGACTGGAATGACGCCAAGAAACTGGGGTTTATTCTGGGCAGCCATCTGGTCGTGCTGGGGCTGGGCGCATTTCTGCTTGTGCTGAAGGCAATGCGGTTTGGTGGCATTTATGATGCCGCAATCCAACAAGTCCGCCTCGTGACGGCACCGACCCTCGATCCAGCTACAATCTGGGGGTATTTAGTCGGCTCTGCGAATGGAAGCTGGACGCCCTGGGGAATGGCCGCCGTGAATAATTTAGAAGATGTGATTGGAGGCCATATTTGGATTGGCACCATGCTGATTCTGGGCGGATTGTGGCATATGACAGTAGCTCCCTTTCCTTGGGCAAAGCGGTTGCTAAGAATCAATGCTGATGCGCTATTGTCTTACAGCTTGGGTGGTTTAGCATTCATGGCATTTGTCTCGGTTCCATTCATCGTTCATAATACACTCATATTCCCAGTTGAGTTCTATGGCGGCGATCGGCTAGTAGCTGCTAATGTTCAGATCTTGCTGGGAATTCTGGCCTTGGGTGGTCATCTTTGGCATGCCTATCGAGCGAGGCTGGATTAAAGATTTGCCCATTTGCGCTTTCCCCATTGGGCTGCTCTGCTGTAAAAAGTTGGGCAGCTTTTTTGTTAGCACAAGCAACACCCTACTCTGGGCTGAGCTACCTAGATGCCCTCGATTACGACACAATATTACGGCACAATAGACAGAGATCTGCGTTATTGTAAATTATTCCTATCAAGGCTTAACGCTGTAGAGGCAGGTTTTGTACCATGTCCTTTCACCTCTCCGAGTGGTCAATCAAGCGCCCTGTACCCGTACTGGTAATCTCGCTGGTGCTGATGGTGATGGGACTCCTCGCCTTCTTCAATCTTGGCATCGATGCCGATCCGAACATCGATATTCCCGGTGTGGTTGTCTATGTGCGTCAGTCGGGCGCGGCGGCCACCGAACTAGAAACCCAGGTGACTAAACGGGTTGAGGATGCTGTCGCGGGATTGGGCAACATCGACCAGATCACCTCTGAAGTGCAAGATGAGCAATCGGTGACGCGAATCGAGTTTAACTTGGGTATTGATGTGGATCGCGCGACCAATGATGTCCGCAATGCTATCGCCCAAATTCGCAGCTTCTTGCCTCAGGATATCGATGAGCCAATTATCAATCGCCTAGAGTTTACCGAAAGCTCAATCATGACCTATGTGGTTGCCTCCAAAACCCGTTCAGTCGAGGACTTGAGCTACTTAGTGGATCAGACCATCAGCCCAGCGTTGCTGAATGTAGAGGGTGTAGCCCAGGTGGATCGGTGGGGCGGGGTGGATCGGGAGGTGCAGATAGAGCTAAACCCCAATCGCCTATTTGCATTGGGTTTGACTGTAAACCAGGTCAACGACCAGATTCGCGCCTTTAATGTGAATCTACCGAGTGGACGAACAGCGCTCAGCGGCGGTGAACAGTCTGTCCGATCCTTGGGCAGTGCTGACTCCATCCCAGCCTTGGAACGCTACCGGATTAACTTACCCGATGGCGCAACCGTACCGTTAGCGACGCTAGGAACCGTGACAGACGGATTTGCCGAACCTCGACAGGCGGCTCGCTTCAACGGAGAACCCGTTGTATCCCTGGCTGTTAAACGTAGCAGCGGAGCTTCAATTGTCAGCGTTGCAACAGCCGTGCGGCAGGCCGTGGCAAAACTTCAGCCCACATTGCCTAAGGATGTGGAGTTGCGGCTCGTGTTTACGCTAGCAGATTTTATTCGTGCTTCTTATCGAGACACAATCATTGACACGCTAATTCTCGGGTCGATTTTCACTGTCATCACCGTTGGCATCTTTTTACGCAACTGGCGAGCAACCTGGGTCACAGCCCTTTCCCTACCGCTCTCGATCATTCCCACCTTTGCCGTAATGCAGATGCTTGGCTACAGCCTCAACAGCATGACGCTCCTCGGCTTAGGCTTAGCAATCGGCAATCTGATCGATGACAGTGTCTGCGTGATTGACATTATTGACCAACACCTACTGATGGGAAAACGATCGCTGAGAGCCGCTTTAGACGGTGCCAAAGAGATCAGCCTAGCGATTGCTGCCACTACTGCCGTGATCATTGCCGTCTTTCTACCAGTCGCCTTCATGGGCGGCATCCCCGGTCAATTCTTTCGACCATTCGGCATCACCATCTCCGTTGCATCCATCTTTTCCACCCTCGTAGCCTGCACCGTCACCCCCATGCTCGCCGCCCATCTCCTCAAGCCCAAATCCCCCCACCTCCCCATCTCCCCTCGTTCGGCGACGCTCACGAGCCGCATCTCCCCCACCTCCCCTATCTCCCCCTACCACACGCTCCTCACCGCCGCTCTCCGCCACCGCTGCTTCACCCTCCTGCTGGCAATTGCAATTTTCTTCGGCAGTTTACAGTTGATTCCCCTGATTCCCAAAGGACTGCTCAATAATGGCAACAGTAGCTACAGTCTGGCCGCAATTGAGCTACCACCCGGCTCGCCCTTGAGTGAAACCGAGATAGTGATGCAGCAGGTGACACAGCGGTTACGAAACTATCCAGCCGTGGAGAGCGTGTTGGCTACGGCCTATCGGGTCGATTATGCCAATTTGTTTATCAATCTCGTACCCAGAGCGCAGCGCGTTTCCCGCCAGCAGTTTGAAGCCGAAATGCGAACTGAGTTTGCCCAAATCCCCGGCGCTAGAGTCAGCTTTCGCAGTCAAGGAGTACGGGGCGACAAGGATCTATCTATGGTGCTGAAGAGTAATAACGGTGAAGCATTAACCCAGGTGTCCCAAAGGCTAGAGCAGGAAATGCGGCAAATCCCAGGACTAGTCGAGGTCACGAGCAGCAATGCTTTGGTGCGCCCCGAATTGGTGATTCGGCCTGATCCGGACCGGGCCGCTGATTTAGGCGTTTCCGTAGCCAGCATTGCCGAGACTACTGCCGTGGCACTACAGGGCGACGCAGCCGCTAACTTGGCCCGGTTTAACCTGCCCGATCGCCAGATTCCCATTCGGGTCAAACTTGCAACCACTGCCCGCACCGATCTCGATCTGCTGAAGCAACTGCAAATCGAAAGCCAACAGGGGGCACTAGTGCCGCTCTCAGCCGTTGCTGATATTCGTTTGGGCGGGGGGTTAGCCACCCTTGAACGGGTGGATCGGGCGCGACAGGTGAGCGTAGAGGCTAACTTAGAGGGATTGGCGCTAGGAGATGCCTTAGATCGCGTCAGAGCCTTGCCTGTATTGAATGCGTTACCGCCAGATGTCCTAGAGCAATCAGGAGGCGATGCGGAAATTATGCAGGAAATCTTTGCTCGCTTTGCCACCGTATTAACGCTCTCGATTCTCTGTATCTATGCCATTCTGGTATTACTTTATAATCACTTTTTCTATCCGTTTGTGATTCTAGCTGCGATTCCACTTTCAATCGGTGGAGCATTACTAGCGCTGATGATTACGCAAAAAGAGCTGGGATTGTTTGCCTTAATTGGCATGGTGCTGCTGCTAGCGCTGGTGACGAAAAACGCAATTCTGCTGGTTGACTTTGCGCTGATTGAAGTGCAGCGGGGGTTGGCCCCATTCAAAGCCGTGGTAGAAGCTGGCATCTCCCGCTTTCGCCCGATTATGATGACCTCGGTGTCTACGGTAATTGGGATGGTACCGATTGCGCTAGGGTTAGGAGCCGCAGGCGATACTCGTAGCCCAATGGCAATTGCGGTGATTGGTGGTTTCACGACTTCCACACTGCTAACGCTGGTCGTAGTGCCTGTGTGGTTCACCTATGTTGACCAGTGGGTAAATCGGCTGAAAACTTTGAGCAAGCGGCGTTCGTCTGCGTCGGAGATTGAATGTCGGATGCAGGATGATTGATTGGCTTATGAGTCAGGCTAAACCAACCCGATCGACCTGGTGGCAGCAGTTTTGGCGAGTTGCTCAGCCGGAGTGGGGCAATCGGCAACGGGGCAGGGCCGTGGGGCTGCTATTGGGATTAATGGTGCTCTCAGTGGGCAGCAGCAGCTTTCTGATCTGGGAAACTGTGCAGCGCGGCGAGTTGCTGTCGGCTTTGGCGGCTCAAGATACCAGTCGATTTGTTAGGGCGATCGGGATATTTTTGGGGATTATTGCGGCTAGTGTGCCACTGCTGTCGTTCAAAAGCTATGTTCAGGACCGGCTGAGTTTGCAGTGGCGCTACTGGTTGACAGAACGATTCATGCATCGGTATTTCGCCAATCAAACCTTTTATCAGCTATCTGCCCAAACCAGAATTGATAATCCCGATCAGCGCATTAGCGAAGATATTCGCAGTTTTACACAGCAATCATTCTCACTACTCGTGATTGGCTTTGATTCTATTGTTCAACTAATTGGTTTTGCTGGTGTACTCTGGATGATTTCTAAATCATTACTAGTAATACTGCTCACCTATGCGATTGTGGGAACGGGCATCGCCACATTTCTGTTTGGTCGCATCCTTGTGCGTATCAATGCAGAACAGCTTAAACGCGAGGCTGATTTCCGCTTTGGCTTGATCCGGATTCGAGAAAATGCCGAGTCGATTGCCCTCTACCGGGGACAGCACCGCGAGCTAAATGCAATGCAGCAGCAGTTTCTACAGGTCATTCAAAACTTTAACCGTTTGATTCGCTGGCAGTTTAATTTAACCATTTTTCAAAATAGCTACCAGTACGTTACCTTTATTCTTCCTTTTATCGTTTTAGCTCCGCGCATCTTTTCTGGAGAATTGGAGATCGGCGTTGTTAGCCAGTCGCAGGCCGCCTTTGAATGCATTGGCCTAGCCCTTGGACTGGTGATTACCCAGTTTGATCAACTCACTGTCCTAGCCGCTAGTGTTGACCGTCTAGACCATCTCCAAACGGCAATTCAGACTCCACGGCCCACCACCCAGCAGATTCAGATCCTAGAAGGCACACCGCTGGCCTTTCAGCAGGTCACACTCTACGTGCCAGATGGCTCCAGGCGGCTGATCGAAGACTTGTCAACTGCGGTTTTGCCCGGTTCTGCTCTGTTGATTATGGGCGAAAGTGGGGTCGGCAAAAGTTCGCTGCTGCGAGCCGTAGCTGGACTGTGGTCTACGGGTTCGGGATGCATTATCCGCCCCGCTACGCAAAACCTGCTATTTCTGCCCCAGCGCCCCTACATGATCTGGGGGTCGCTCCGCCAACAGTTGATTTATCCTCGCCTGTCGCCCCACTCGGATCAGCAATTGATGCAGATCTTACAGCAGGTCAACTTATCCCACTTGATCAATGACGGCCTTAATGATGGCCTCAATGACGATACAACCAGCACTCGTCTAGACAGCATTACAGACTGGGCAAAACGGCTCTCGTTGGGAGAACAGCAGCGGCTAGCCTTTGCCCGTTTGCTGCTGGCCCAACCCCTCTACGCCCTGCTCGATGAAGCGACTAGCGCCCTCGATATAGCCCAGGAAACACATCTCTATACGTTACTGCAAACGACCTCTATTTCTTTCATTAGCGTTGGGCATCGATCGACGTTGCTGAATTACCATCAGCAGGTGCTATACCTCAAGCGAGATCAAACCTGGCAGTTGCGCAAAATATAACCATTTGAAAGTAATGTATACATCGATATGAACGTTACTCGAAATAGCTCTATCTCTGCTTGGTTGAATCTATGGCGTCCCTTTTGGCGGGTTGCTGCCCCCTACTGGCAGTCATCGGAAAAGTGGGGAGCGGTGGTCTTGTTGCTGCTGTTGTTTGGGTTGGCGCTGATTAGTGCTGGGCTGCTCGTCTTAGTCAGTTTGTTTCTAGGAGAAGTAACATCGGCATTAGCAGCGCAGGAGCGCGAGCGGTTTATGCAGGCATTAGCAATTTTTCTTGGTGTAATTGTGGTAGGCGTGCCGCTGCTTTCGCTCAAGACCTATGTGCAGGCAAAGCTCAGTCTTTATTGGCGAAACTGGCTCACCAAACGGTTTCTACAGCAATATCTGAATACTCAGCAATTTTATCAACTTAACCTTTACTCTAATTTTCTGGATTCTGATATCGATAATCCCGACCAGCGTATTGCTGAAGATATCAAAATCTTTACTCAGCAGTCGCTGTTTTTTGCAGTAGTCGTGTTCGACTCTCTGTTGCAGCTTGCTGCTTTTACGGGCGTACTTTGGTCGATTTCGCAACTACTCATGGTGTTTCTAATTTTATACGCCGTGATTGGTACATTTTTCACCGCTGAGGTTTTCGGTCGTCCGTTAGTCGGCATCAATGCTGAACAGTTAAAACGTGAGGCGGATTTTCGGTTTAGCTTGGTGAGAGTGCGTGAAAATGCTGAAGCAATTGCCTTTTATCAAGGACAGGAACCGGAATCTCAGCAGGCTTGGCAGCGATTTCTAGCAGCATTTCAGAATTTTCAGCATTTAATTCGCTGGCAGTTAGGACTAAATTTATTTCAAAATAGCTACCAATATTTCACGTTTTTGTTACCTGCACTGATTCTTGCCCCGCCGATTTTAGCGGGAGAGCGCGAGGTCGGTGTTGAAGCTCAGGCCGGTACTGCCTTTCGGATCATTCTGCTGGCTCTGGCGCTGATCGTAAAGCAGTTTGAGCAACTGACTGCCCTAATTGCTAGCGTTGAGCGATTGGACAACCTAGCTAACTTTGCGTCACCTGAACCAAACCAACGAATTGAGCGAGTTGTCTCTGATCGGCTAGCAGTGCACCAGCTCACCCTGATGGCTCCTGATGGGACCCCACTCATTCCCAACCTCTCCCTGATGCTAGCGCCGAATGAATCGCTGCTGATCATGGGGGCGAGTGGAGTGGGCAAAAGTTCGCTGCTGCGGGCTATCGCTGGACTCTGGACATGGGGAAACGGCAGAATTGAATATCCAGAGCCGATGCTGCTCTTACCACAGCGCCCCTACATGAGTTTGGGCAGTCTGCGCGATCAGATTACCTATCCTCACGTCTCTGCTGTACCAGATTCGCTTCTCTTGTCTCTGTTAACCCAAGTAAATCTCTCGGATCTGGCAGAGCGCTTTGGCGGGCTAGAGGCGGTGGCAGACTGGTCGCAGGTCCTGTCGATTGGTGAACAGCAACGGCTGGCCTTTGCGCGGTTACTTCTAGGTCAACCACGTTATGCTTTGCTCGATGAAGCCACGAGCGGACTCGATGAAGCCAACGAAAGACAGCTCTATCAACAGCTACAGGCAAGCAATATCACCTATCTGAGCGTTGGGCATCGCCCTAGTTTGAGAGCCTATCACCAGTCAACATTCGAGATGGTGCCGCTAGACCAGCGTGATTAACACATGATTAATGCCGCAAGTTTTGCTGACATGATTTGGATCAGCAGATGTTGATGGGAATGGATAAAAAAATGATCGCCTGGTAGCATATGCAGCGAGAAGGTTGCCTTGGTTTGGGATTGCCACGCCTGAAGATGGTCGTGAGTCACCGTAGGGTCTTGCCAGCCACCAAAGGCCGTGATGGGGCAGGAAAGCGGCGGCTGGGGCGAGTAGCGGTAGGTTTTGAAGACAGTGAAATCAGCCCGAATCGTGGGCAGCAGCAATGCCATCAGGTCTCGGTTGGCTAACACTTCCGCTGGGGTACCGTTGAAGCGGCGCAGTTCTGCTAAAAACTCATCGTCGGGAAGAGTGTGGGTCAGCGGCTCTGGGTCGGGCAGGTGGGGCGCACGGCAGCCGGACACAAACAAATGCAGCGGGGTTTGGGCTTGCGGTTGCAGTTGGCGAATTAGCTCAAAGGCGAGCAGGCCACCCATACTGTGACCAAAGCAGACAAAGGGTTTGTCCATGTAGGGCAGAATGGCGCTGTGGAGGGCGGCAATTAGAGCTGGGAGTTGGGTAAAGGCTGGTTCTGCTAATCGTCGTTCGCGTCCGGGCAGCAAGATTGGCCAGACTTCTACTTGTGGCAGTAACTCGGCCCAGGGTCGGTAGCTGAGAGTGCCGCCACCGGCATAGGGGAAGCAAAAGAGACGGAGGGCGGCTTGGGGGTTGGGTTGGGGGCAGGTGAGCCAGGAGGGGGGCATGGGGGAGATGGAGGAGATAAGGGAGGTGGGGGAGATGCGGCTCGTGAGCGTCGCCGAACGGGGGGAGATAAGGGAGGTGGGGGAGCTATGGGCGGCGGTGGCTGAGGGCGAGGAGGAGGGTGGCGAGGAGGGCGCAACTGCTGCCTAGAAGGAAGGGGGCTTGGGGGGTGAACTGCTGCCATAACCATCCGGCGAGGAGACTGGCGGGTAAGAGGGCAACTCCAGTTACGAGGTTGATTAAGCCGAAGGCGGTGCCTCTGAGGGTGGCGGGGATTTGATCGGCTACTAGGGCCAGCAGAATGCCTTGACTCAGTCCTAAATATAGTCCGTAGAGGGCGAATAGGAGCCAAATCTGCCAGGGAGACTGGACGAAGGCAAAGCCTAGATAGGTGCAGGCAAATAGGATAAAGCCGCTCAGTAGCAGCCCGACTCGGCCAACGCGATCCGAAAGCACACCAGCGGGATAGGCACTGCATCCATAGCTGAGGTTGATCAGCACTAGGGTGAGGGGAATCAGGCTGGTGGGTACGCCGATTTGTTGGGCACGCAGCAGCAGAAAGGCATCGCTGGAGTTGCCGAGATTAAACACTAGGGCTACCGCCAGTAAAAGCCAGTAGCGTCGGTCGAATTGTTTGAGCTGATGCCATGTCAGGGGATTCTGGGGAACGGGGTTGGGTCGAGCTGGTTCTTTGACGCCGAGCACTAAGAGCAGCACGGCAATCATACCCGGCAGCAACGCCAGCCAGAACACCAGTCGCAGATTTTGCTCCGAGCTAAACAACAGTGCTGCTGCTAGAAGGGGTCCCAGAAAGGCACCAATCGTATCGAGGGTTTGGCGCAGTCCGTAGGCGGCTCCGCGTTTTTCTGGAGGGGTGGTGTCGGCCACCAAGGCATTGCGGGGCGCAACTCGAATCCCCTTCCCGAAGCGATCGGCAAATCGCGCCAGCAGCACCCAGGCTGGACTGGCAGCCACGGCAAATACAACTGTCACTAAGGTGGAAAGCCCATAACCAACAATTGCTAGCTCTTTGCGGCGTTGCCAGTAGTCGCTCAAGGCTCCAGAGCCAATTTTGACTACCGCAGCCGTAGATTCGGCGATTCCTTCAATCAGCCCCACGGTGAGCAGGTTTGCTCCCAGGACCGACACCAGAAACAATGGTAGAACAGACTGCACCATTTTGGAGTTAATGTCGGCGAAGAGGCTGACAAAACCTAAAATCCAAACATTGCGGGGTAATCGTTGGCGCAGAGGTTTGAGCATGGAAGCAGGAATTATACAGGCTATTTATGCAGGCGGGGAAAAGGGACAGTGATGTCTGCCATGTCGATTTGGATCGAGGGTTTGTAGCCGCAACTGGGCAAACTTGTCGAGCGTCTCGGTGGCGTTGCCTGCTTCAAATCGTAAACTGCCGGCGCTATCACCGCCAAATTTTTCGCAGACGGCACGATGGGAGGTGGCTAGCATCAGATAGGCTTCAACAAATCGCTGATGCTGGGGCTGTAGTTCAGCTGGCAAGGTGCGGAATGCTGGAGTGAGCCGTTTCCAAAGCTGCATCAGAGCCGCATGTTCCCAGGACATCAACCCACTAAAGTTATCTGACTGTACCTGAGGCGGCATCATCGATGGGCGGATCTGCTGGGCATAATCGCGGGGACTAAAGCTACCGGCAAGCTGCATGGCAGCTCCAGAGGCGAGCATAAGATCGGTGGCGGTTGCCAGTTCAGTTCGAGCCATCGCCAGATTGCCAGAGACAAGACTGCGTTCAAACCGCTGGAGACAGATAATCAACCCCTGAATCTGAATAATAAATGACCAGTGGAATCCTTTCCAAATTTGGAAGGCGCTGATGGCTGAATTCGATCCCGATAATGGAACAGATGCTGTTTCAGTTTGCGTCATTTGTCATATTCCTCATTTTATTCTCGCTGATTAATTTGCCGCTAATGGTTTCTTGTTTCTGAATCGGGTAATTGAAACACTCGCAGAAGTAGATACCCATAACTAACAAACCCCTGTTTCTGGTAGGCAATCTGCTGGGGGTCAAAATCACCGCTGAGCCAGAGCTGAAGCGCTCGCTGATAGGTAAGCAGCAGGCTCTGCACCAGACAGCCGACCGGATCAGAGGTTTGCACATGAACGGCTTCAAAGTAATGATCAAAATCTGCGATCTGCGGCTGTTGCAGTGCCGTTTTGGTCGAACTCAGTTCAGAGGGAGTCGAGTTGATGGAACCGAGTTGCTCCAGCGCCTGGGTAATCCGCGACAAAGCAACCGCATCGGGCTCCCGTAAAGCCTCCAGCAGCGAGTGTAGCGCCCGCCCGATTCTGGCTTGATCGGCTGCATTTAACGGCTGCTCGGTGGGGAGTTCCCAGGGAATGAGCAATTCTAGCCGGGGGACAGGCGCTGAAGACATGATGGTTTGATTAACGCTGCTCCATATAGCGCCGGAGGCTGAGCGGACGCATATCGGTCCAAACTTGCTTGATGTAGTCTAAACAGTCTTGTTTCGGCCCAGTTTTGCCGACTGCTCGCCAACCTGCCGGAATTTCCCGGTAGTCGGGCCAGATGGAATATTGTTCTTCTTCGTTAATTACAACGTGATAGATGGTGGTGTCTTCTTGGTCGGGATTCATGGTGATCTCCTGTGGGAGTGAATGGGTGGTTTACTAAGGGGAATTTTATTCGTGGGGGGTAGCTGCGGTCGGTTCTAGATGGCCGGTGCCGCTGAGGGTGCTGAGATCGATGTCGGCGATGCATTTGACTGGGACATAATTTAGCGTTAGGTGGCCGACGAGATGGGCTTGGCCGGTTTGCTGGTCAAAATTGGCGGTGCTCAAATCAGAGGCATTGTGGTCTAACTGCATTCCTAAATCGGTGCCTCCCCTGGTGTCAGTAAATTTGATATGGACATAGCCACGATCGATACAGGCTTTGAAGGCGGCAACCGTGCGTTCAGGACGCAGACTCGCTTCAACCGGATGGTTTCCTTGGGAAAGGCGCTGTACGAGTTCGTTCATTCTAATCTCCTATTTTTCGTTATAGAATTTGTTCAAGAGCAGTTGAAGAGATTCTACTTGGATGATTCAAGTATGGGTACTTCAAACTGCAGGACGGCTTGGCAGAATTGTTTCCATTCGGGTGTTACCTGATCAAAGACAATCTGTTCGTCTTGAAAGATACCATTTGTGACTACGTAGTTTTCTTGTAAATATAGCACGTCATCGTCATCAAAACTGCTTTTAGCTATGTTATCCGAGGCTTGGATGACAGAAGTATCTTCGCTCCATTGCTCGAATTGACGCAATTGTTTGACTAAGTATGCTTTGCAGTATTTACCCATTGTTGCCATTTTTAACCTCCAACGTTTCGTTTATGTCTGTACATTATCTAAATCATGCGAAAAATCCGGCTTGTTGCAGTTCGTTGACGCTGTCTCGAAATGCCTGTTGGATGAAGGCGAGATCGGCATCGCTGTGGGCTGTGGAGAGAAAACCGCCCCGGTCTCCTGGCCGTAGATGCACACCCCGCCAGAGCAGATGATAGGACAGCAGTGCAATTGCGAGTTCGGGCACCGCACTGGCTGATAGATCGATGGCGAAGAAGGAGCCAAATTGGGTGAATTGGATGGGACTCTGGCTGCTTTGCATCTCGGCATTCAAACGATGAACCAAGTCAGTGGTGCGCTGGTTGAGCTGAGTTTGGAGTTCGGCTCCGGCGGTTTTGAGATGCAGTAAGGTGGCTTTGGCAGCGGCCAGCGAGAGGGGATGTTTGCAAAAGGTGCCAGCAAAAAAGGTGGTTTTGGTTTTGGGAACAGACGCATCTCCGTAGGTCCAAACGCCGCCGTCAATGTAATCTAAATAGGCCGCCTTACCAGCAATTACCGACATTGGCAACCCGCCGCCGACAATTTTGCTGTAGGTAACGATGTCCGCCTGCACGTTGAACCAAGCCTGTGCGCCCCCCGGATGGATGCGAAACCCAGTCACCATTTCATCGAAGATCAAAGCAATACCACAGCGATGGGTCAACTGGCGCAACTGCTGCAAAAATTCCTGCGGTTGAAGCTGGGGACAGCGGCTCTGCACAGGTTCCACCAACACGGTGGCTAACTGATGCTGATGGGCTTGAATCACCTGCAACGAGGCCGGATTACCATACTCCAACACCAGCACCTGCTCGGCAATGGCGGCGGGAATGCCAATCGCAGCGGGAACGGCTTTAGGATCAACCGAGCGCAACGGAGACTGGAAAGGCCGCAGCAGAGCCTGGAGCCAGTTGAGCCGATCAAGGCGGCGATTGACTGCTTTTTTGGCATATTCCATCAAGGTGGCCCGCACTAGCGTCTGATCCGAGTGACCGTGATAGGAATTGGTGAATAGGGCAATTTTGTCGCGGCCAGTGGCGGCTCTGGCGATACGGATGGCGGTCATGATCGCTTCGGTGCCGGTATTGCTGAAGGCGACGCGCTCTACGCCGGTGAGTTCGGTGATTAGCTGAGCCACTTCTCCCGCGAGTTCAGCCTGTGGACTAATGGACATACCCTGTTGAAGCTGGTGGTGCAGCGCTTCGGAAACACAGGACGGATTGTGCCCCAGCAAGTTGATGCCTAACCCCATCAGAATATCTACATATTCGTTGCCGTCAATATCCCAGAGCCGAGAGCCAGCATAGCGTTGTGCCACAATCGGATAGCAGAGTTCCTTCAACTCAGGCAAGAAGCCCAATCCCAGGGCACTTTTGTCTGCCATGACCGGACGGTAAGTTTGAGCGTATTGTTTGGATGCGGCTGTGCGCTCTGTGTAGCGTTCTATTAGGGTGGTAATGTGCTGTTGCTTGCGATGGTTTTTCTGATTGCTTTGATAATTTCGATTTAGTGTAGTATCCATATCAATCTATCTCCATTGCGAATTGATTATTAACTGTTATTTGCCGTTTGCCGGTTTGCGGCATCTAAAGTAGGCCGAGTGTTTGTTATCTACCTGCGGATTGCCGTCAATGGTTTGGACTGAGATTTCGGTGAAACCAGTTTCTGCGAGCGCTTGCCGAATCGTCGCTTCGGGGTATCCTCTGACGTGGTAAATCATCTCTGAATGCCGCCAGTTCGGTTCCCAGTTCTGAAACCGATTCAGTACTTTAAGGCGCAGTCGGGTCAACCACCGTAAACTCAAAATTCGATACAGCATTCGCCTGAGTGGATGAGAACTAGCAGATTGCGATTGAAATAGCACAATCTTGAAATAGCCAGAATCATCTCGTGGATCGTACACAGGTATGAGCACCCAGGCGTAATTTTGGGTAATCTCTCCCTCAACCGCTTGTCCTTGCCACCAGCGAGTCATCTGGGCGGGATGATTCAAGTCGAAGAGAAACCAACCGTTGTCGCGTAGCGCTACATAGACGCAGCGAAACACGGCTTTCAGATCATCGATGCTGAGAATGTGATTCAGCGAAGCACTGGTGGAAACGATGGCATCAAATTGATCGGGCAAATGGAAGTGACGAGCATCGGCTAGAACAAATTCTGCCTGAGGAGCGTTCTGATGGGCATAGTCGAGCATGGCTTCGGAGCCGTCCAAGCCAGTCACCGAGTATCCCCGCTGTATCAGTTCCTGCACGAGTTGTCCGGTGCCGCAGCAGAGGTCGAGGAGGCGGGCGTTGGCGGAAAGAGCGGGCAGCAGCAGGGTTTCCAGCGGGCGAATTTGGTTGGCCGAATACTGGGGTCCCATAGTCTGGTTGTAGAGCCAAGCCCAGGTGTCGTATTGGGTGTAGCGATCGTTAGTGACCATGATGGTTTGGGAAGGAGCTAGGGAGTTGGCAGGAGGGAGGCGGGAATCAGGTGTTGCTGAATCAGATGATTGAGGTAGGTGGTGAGTAGGTGGGTATCGATGGGGGGACAGGAGATATGGCTGTGAAGCAGGGCTTGGTTCGTGTTTTGGCAATCGAATTCGAGGGACATGGCGCGTTCTGCTTGGGATTGGATATGACTGGTGGAAAATAGGGGAACAATCGAGTAGAGGGGATGATCGGGGGAATGCTGGGCGATATCGAGGAGTGACTGACGCCATTGGTCGTAGGGAACTGATTGAATGTTATAGTGTCTAGACCGCAGTAAATCAAAGAGCAGGGTTGAGGAAACAGGCTGGGGATGGACAAGATGAAAGATTTTACCAATCGAGGTTTGCTGTTGAGATAGATACACAATAGCGCGACTAACATAATCAACAGGTAAGAGATTTAACGTCATTTCCGTAGCTGGAACTTGACCAAGCTGAATGCAGCCCTGAATCAGTTTGTACAAGAAATCGTTATGGTTAAATACACCAGTTTGGCTATGTCCAGAAATCGCTCCAGGACGGTAGATGCAGACGGGTAAACCTCGCGCTTGGGCAGTTTTGACCAGGGATTCAGCCACCCATTTGCTCTGAGCGTACCCTCCAGAAGGAACGGTGTTGGGATCGAGGGGATGGTGCTCGGAGATGACTTGTACGCCTGGTTGGGTGGCGACAAAAACGCTAATCGTGGAAATAAAATGCAGTGGTTTGGGTTTGCCCCCACAGGCGAGCCGTAGGATTTCTTGGGTTCCTAATACATTGGTGGCTTTGAGCTGGGTGTAGGGCAGCGTGTGATGGACCCAGGCTCCGTTATGATAAATGGCGTCAATTTGCGTGGCTAGCGTTTGAAATAATTCGGGTGTCAGCCCTAACAGGGGCCGTGACAAATCCGCCAGAATCGGCACAATCCTGGACTGAATCGGTTGCTCGATGCGGAAGTCAGCAAAGCGCTGCTGGAGTTTCTGCTGGGACTGGTGTTCGGAGTCGGCCCGGATCAGGCAGTAGATGGTCGCGGTGGTTTGTTGCAGCAGTTCGGCAAGGAGAAACGCTCCCAAAAAGCCGGTGGCTCCAGTAAGCAGAATCCGCTGGGGGGGAGTGGCAAGGGCGGAATCTGAAGTTGAGCAAGGACAAATCGCTGGATCAAGGATGGCTTCAGCCGCGAGATCAACCGCAGGGCGGGACTGAGCTGTAAGAAAGGCAAGAATTTCGGGCTTGCGCTGTTTGAGTTGGGCTTGCAGTTCCGGTGTCAGAACGCCTTTGGGGGCATTACACTTGAGGCTGGGTTCCCCTGTGGGGCTAGTTGCAACTGTCAGTTTAATGTCCTGCTGAGCTAGTTCTGCCAACCAGTCGGATAGGGAAGGAGCCGTTTCATTGGGGAATACCGGGTGGAATACCGAGCGGGATACCGATTCAACTTTCTGCTGAGTTGAGGCAACAGATGATGTCGAGCGGTGCGGCAGTCCTCCAGCATGGGGAGGGTGGGGGGCTAACAGGATTTCGCGGCAGCCCAGCAGCCGTTCGCTGTGAATTCCCTGCTGACGACAATAGGCGATCAGGCGATCGGATTCCAGAATCGGGCGGGAGGTGGGGGTGTATTGAATCGAGGTGATATGGGTCAGCCAGGGTTCTTGCCCCATCGCATAGACATATACCTGCTGGGGGGAAAATTGCTGGACTAGCTGGATCGCCTTGTCCGCATCGGAGCCATCGAGCCGTCTGGATTGAGCCATCTGGCGCGGTACAGGTTGGCTGAGCAGGGCGCTGTAGGCCCAAGTATAGGGCGCACCTTCACATTCCATGCCGATAAACATGACATCAATATCGCCAAGGCAGTTTCGCAGATGGGCATAAAGCTGAGGTTCGATGTTATTAGAATCGGCAGCGCATAGAATCGACTGTCCTTTTAGGTGAATCAGATAGGCGGTTTTGGCTCCAATGTTCAAATCTCCATGTTCGCCCAATACCGGCAGGCTGGTGACTGTACCGTCTGGTAAATCAATCTGTTCCAGTTCATCGATTTCTCGTACATTGCTAAAGCCAATGGCTTGGAGAATTAGCTTTAGGGATGGATCAATTAACGAACCTTTGTTGCTTTTGGGAACGATAATGGTTTTGATTTTATAGCGTAACTGTAATAGTGTTTCAAACATAATGTGATCCTGATGATTGTGCGTAATCAGCACATAGTCGATCACACTCGGTAAATCTGAATAGGTGTATCGCGCTATGCCGCCTTGCTGCTGATAGCTAATCAGCGGATCGCATAAAATGCTGATATCTTGAGTTTGAATTAGAACGCAGGCATGACCAAAATAGCGAATTCTCACATCCTCGCCGATGTATTTGGAAGTTAAATTCGGATAATCCTGTGTGAATAAACGAGAGAACAGAAGCTGCTCGGCAGCAGGAATTGCCAACCGCCGGCAAATTTCCCCATAGGAACCAGGGCGTTCGCGCATTTGAAACAGCTCATCCCAGCGGCGATCGGCAAACGGAATGGGCAGATGCAGAGAGTTCTGATCCGGTAAGCGAGGAGTGCTCAAAACAAACGAACGACAATCCTCGTTGCCAAGATAGAGGGCGATCGATTGGTTGGCAGGCTTGTAGTAAGGGCTGCAGTACAGTAAGCCTTCCATAAACCGAATCGTGGGCTGATGATTGAGGTCATAGACCAGTTCCACATAACCTCTAAGCGGCTGCGGAATCTGGACATAGAGCGGTTCCAACGAATAGCCCCGCGCCTCTCGCCGCAACAATTGATCTAAGGCTTGAATCGCCGCCGCCAGATCAAGCAAATCGGCTTGCTGAGTCCGGGTTTGTTCTAGCAGCCACTGCAGTTCTGGCACACGGCTGGCATCGTAGTGGATAAACGGCCCGCCCCGCATTGCCGGATCTCGCCAAGCCGCCTGATGCACCTGTGGAGATTCAACAAAGGATTCCAGAATCTTGAGATGGGAATTGGCGACATACAGCGCAGCCGTGGCAGGCGGAATCAGATAGGACCAGGCATACCACTGGTTGAAGAGGGGTTCGGCGATGGCGTTGGGTTTGAGGTAGTGAGGCATGGGGGGGAGGGGGAGAGGGGGAAGAGGGGGAAGAGGGGGTGGCTCGTGAGTGTTGCCAAATGATGGGTTAGAGTTCGATCTCTTCGCGCTCGTCTGCGTTGGGAGTGGCTTGCAGGCGTTGGCGGGTTTGTTGAGTGGTGAGGTGGTGGGCGAGGTCGGCGACGGTGGGGGCTTGGAAGAGGTCGGCGACGCTGATGTCGAGTTGGAGGGTGGTTTGCAGTTGGGCGATTAGGCGGGTGGCGAGTAGGGAGTGGCCGCCGAGGTCGAAGAAGTCATCGTCGATGCTGAGGGATTCGACTTCGAGCACTTGGGCGAACAGTTGCAGTAGGGCGGCTTCTAAATCGGTGCGGGGCTGGAGTAGGGGGGCGGTGCGGTTGGGATTGGGGGCGGGCAAGGCTTGTAGATCGACTTTGCCGTTGGGGGTGAGGGGAAGGGCTGGGAGGGGAACGATGGCGGCGGGGACGAGATAGTCGGGTAGTTTGATCTTCAGGAAGCGCCGCAGTTCGGTTGGGTTGGTGTGGGTGTCGGGAGCTGGAATCGCAGCTGGATCGAGCACGACATAGGCGACCAGGCGAGGGTCAGCATCGATGGTGCGAACGGTGACAAGGCTGGTTTGAACGGCGGGATGCTGGTCGAGTAGGGCGGCGATTTCTCCTGGTTCGATCCGGAAGCCGCGAATTTTCACCTGGCTGTCGATGCGGCCCAGCAGTTTGATGCGACCGTCGGGCAGATAGCAGGCCAGATCGCCGGTTCTGTAGAGGCGGTTATCTTCGGCTTGGGAGAGGTGGGCGAACGGATTGGGAATGAATTTCTCGGCAGTCAGGTCGGGGCGATGGCGGTAGCCTCTAGCCAGTCCGAGTCCACCGATGTGGAGTTCGCCAATCACACCAATCGGAACGGGGTGCAGATGACGGTCGAGGATATAAAGCTGTTTGTTGGCGCTGGGGCGCAGGGTGGGCAATAGGGGATCGCTCGTAGGTTCGTTATCGGGTTCACTGAAAAATTCACTATTAGGCTCATTGTCAAATTTGCTAACCGATTCACTGTTGCCGCAGGGCACCATACTGGCGTTGACCGTGGTTTCGGTGGGGCCATAGGCATTGATGAAGCGTCGCCCAATTGACCAGCGCTGAATTAGCTCGGCAGCCGGAGCTTCGCCACCTACTAGCACCATGCGCAGAGCCGGAAGATCGGCAGTGGGTAGGGCGGAGAGGGCCGAAGGGGTCAGGGTGATGTGAGTGATCGACTGTTGGCGCAGCAGGTGCAGCAAATCGGTTCCGGGCAGAAGCTGGGCGGCAGGAGCTAGACAGAGTTTTGCGCCACTGCTCAAAGCCATGATGATTTCGGGAATCGAGGCATCGAAGCTGAAGGAGAAGAATTGCAGCACGGTGTCGCCAGTTCGCACATCACAAACCCGGATTTTGTCTTCGGTTAAGTTGACCAGTCCGGCATGGGAGATCCAAACGCCCTTGGGAACGCCAGTTGAACCGGAGGTGTAGATCAAGTAGGCTAAGTTCAAGGGATGCAGTGAACAGACAAGATTTTGGGCAGGCGATCGGGCGATCATCGGCCAGTCTTGGTCCAGGGGAATTACAGTTGGAATCGAGTTGAGCCAAGCGGCTGGTTGCAGTATCGAGTGCAGTATCGCAGTTTGGGTCAGCACAATCGCAATCTGAGCATCCGTGACCATGAAGGCGAGCCGTTCCGGTGGATAGGTAGGATCGAGCGGCAAATAGGCTCCCCCGGCTTTCAGAATCGCTAACAGACCGATGATCATTTCAGGAGTGCGGTCAATGCATAGCCCGACGACAACCTCTGGTCCCACGCCCAAATTTTGCAGATAGTGGGCAAGCTGGTTGCTGCGGTGATTCAGTTCGCGGTAAGTAATCTGCTGGTCGTTGAAGATGAGGGCAATTGCATCCGGCGTGCGTTCAGCTTGGGATTCAAATAGTTGATGAAAAAATGTCTCTTGAGCGTAATTGATTTGAGTTTGATTCCAATCTACTAAGATATGCTGCTTCTCGGTTGCTGTGAATAACTCTAGGTTGCTAATCGGCTGATCAGGAGAATCTACGATTCTGTCTAATAGCGCACAAAAATGATTCACCATGCGTTCAATGGTTCTGGATGCAAACAAATCTCGATTGTACTCAAAACTGCCAACGATGCCATTCGATGTTTCGTACAAATCCACGCTCAAATCCAGCTTGGCGACGGGGGCAATTTGGGGCAGCAGCTCAAGGGTTAGACCTGGAACTTGCAGCCTTTCGGTGGGGGCATTTTCCAGGCGGAATTTGGTTTGGAAGAGGGGATTATAGCTGAGGTCGCGTTCGGGGTGCAGTTCTTCGACCAGTTTCTCGAAGGGCAGGTCCTGGTGATCGTAGGCGGCCCAGGTGACTTGGCGCACCCGTTGCAGCAATTCTCGAAAACTGGGATTTCCCGACAAATCGGTCCGTAAGACTAGTGTGTTGACGAAAAAGCCGATCAGTCCTTCTACTTCAGCGCGGTTGCGGTTGGCGATCGGGGTGCCGACGATCAAATCGGTTTGACCGGTGTAGCGGTAAAGCAGGAGCTTGTAGGCCGCCAATAGCGTCATGAATAGGGTACAGCCTGCTTGGTGCGCCAGGGCCTTGAGCCGAGTGCTGAGGTCAGCCGTGAGGGAGAAATGGACTACGCCACCGCGACTGGTTTGCATCCGACTGCGGGGAAAATCGAGCGGCAATTGCAGAATTGGTAAGTTACCGCCCAACTGCTGTTTCCAATAGTCCAACTGGACTGCTAAAGGTTTGCCTTGCAGCCACTGGCGTTGCCAAAGCGCAAAATCGGCATATTGAATCGGCAGTTCGGGTAGGGGAGTTCCGCCTGCATAAAGGGCCGCCAGCTCCCGCACAAAAATTTCCATTGACCAACCGTCGGTGATCAGGTGGTGCAACGTCAAGAGTAAGATATGCTGATCGGCACTCAACCGCAGTAAGGCCAGCCGCAGTAACGGATCGGATGCTAGATCGAAGGGCGTCTGAGCGGCTTTTAGAGTTAATGTCTCGATGATTTTTTCGATGACATTTTGATCGATAGCAGTGAGATTTGCCAGGTCAACAATTGGTACAGATAACGACATGGCGGAACGAATCGCCTGGGCAGGCTGACCGTTGATGAGCTGAAAATTAGTGCGTAGGCTTTCATGCCGCTGAATCAAAACCTGCAGCGCTTGTTCAAACTGGGTGATGTTCAGTATTCCGGTGAGGCGGACGGCAATCGGAATATGGTAAACGGCACTGTCCGGCTGTAATTGTTCCAGAAACCAGAGGCGCTGTTGAGCAAAGGAAAGCGGCAGATGAGCGGGACGGGATTGGGGGATGAGCGGAGGCGGGGCGGTTTGAACCAGAGCGGTTTGGTGGAGGAAGGCGATAATTTCTGATTTGCGCTGCTGCAACTCATCACTGAGGGCCGGGGTGAGGATTTCCTCTGGAGCATTACAGCGGAGCCGCACTGCGTTGGTTGCCTGGTCGGTTTCGAGCCAGAGCTGGACATCCAGGCCGTAAAGATGATTCAAGAACTGGTCGATTGTTGCCATTGCTGTGTCTTGCTGTTGATCCTGTTTTGTTTCGGTTTGTATGCCTCGATTGTTCATAGCTCGATCTCCTTGCGTCCGGGCTGGTGGGTAGGCGGTGCGGTTTGCTTCAGTGTTGTTTGCATCACATCAATGCGTTCGGCGAGTCCGGCGACGGTGGGGCATTCCAGCAGGCTGCGCAGCGGAAGTTCCAACTGAAAGGCTTGCCGTAGGCGGGAGTTGATCCGGGTTGCCAGCAGTGAATTGCCGCCCAGCTCAAAGAAGGAATCCTCGACGCTGAAGGTTTCCAGTTGCAGCACTTCGCCCCAAATCGCGGCCACGATGGCTTCGGTGGGATTGCGCGGCGGTACGACGGTACGGATGGGTTGGTCTGGGGTGGGCAGGGCGCGGCGGTCTAGTTTGCCGTTGGGACTGAGGGGGAGCTGATCGAGCCAGACAAAATGGGTGGGAATCAGGGCGTCGGGGAGGTGGGTGCGGAGGAAGGAGGTTAGATCGGGTGGGGGTGGTAGGGGGGATGGGGAAGTTGGGGATGGGAGGAGGTGGGCGACGAGTTGGGGGTGGGGATGGGGGGTGAGGGTGGCAATGGCTTGCTGGACGGCGGGATGCTGAGCTAGGACGGCTTCGATTTCGCCCAGTTCGATGCGGTAGCCGCGCAGTTTGACTTGGGTGTCGCTGCGTCCGAGAAAGCGAATGGTACCATCCGAGAGATAGCAAGCCCGATCGCCGGTGCGATAAAGACGGCTAAAGTGGGATGAATCTGGTTGGAAGGGATTGATGAATGGGTTGGGAATAAATGCCTCGGCGGTGAGAGCTGGCCGGTGCAGATAGCCGCGTGCTAGGCCGATACCAGTAATGTAGAGTTCACCTGGAACGCCAACTGGAACCGGGTTGAGATAAGAATCGAGAATATAGAGCTGAATATTGGAAATGGGTTTGCCAATTGGCACCGACTCTGCGGTCTGGGGAACTTCAGCCGGTTCGACTGGAAAGCAACTGACATCAATTGCGGCTTCGGTGGGGCCATAGAGATTGTGCAGTGCGGCGCTCAGTAAATTCCGGCAGCGGCTAGCCAACTCGCAGGAGAGAGCTTCACCGCTACAGAAGAGGCGTTGCAGGGACGAACAGTCAGCCAGCTCAGGTTCTTCTAGAACTACTTGCAGCATCGAGGGAACAAAGTGCAGCGTGGTGATCTGCTGGGTTTGGATCAACTGCACGAGGGCGGCACTGTCTCGATGGGCGTCGGGCGGAGCAATCACGAGGCAGGCTCCGGCCAGCCAGGGCCAGAAAAATTCCCAAACCGAGACATCAAAGCTGAAGGGCGTTTTTTGCAGCACCCGATCGGTCAGCGTGAGGTGATATTCCTGCTGCATCCAAATGAGGCGATTCACCAAGCCGCGATGGGTATTGATCACGCCTTTGGGTCGCCCAGTGGAACCGGAGGTGTACATGATGTAGATGCTCTGATCCAGCGCAATCGGTAAATCGAGATTTGTGGTAGGTAGCTCGGCAATCTGCTCCCAGAGCGGATCGAGTGGGATAAATTTGATAACCGAGCATGGATTGAAGCTCGAATCAAGTTTTGAATTTTCTGTTGAATCTAAACTGGAATGACTGAGTACAAGCTGAATTTGCGCATCCTTGAGCATGAAGTTCAGCCGCTCGGCTGGATAGGAGGGATCGAGGGGAACGTAGGCGGCTCCGGCTTTTAGCACCGCCAGGATGGCAATCGCCAGGTCTAGGGAACGGTCGAGATAGAGGCCAATCGGGGTTTCGGGCGAAATGCCAATCGCGTGAAGATAATGGGCAAGCTGGTTGGCTCTGGCGTTGAGTTGGCTGTAGGTGAGCTGGCTAGAAGAGCGGGGAACTAGAAAAGGGTCAAATCGGGCGGCGATGGCATCGGGGCTGTGGTGGCATTGAGCTTCAAAGAGCTGATGCAGGCAGGTTTGAGGATAGGTGGATCGGGTTTGGTTCCATGAATCCAACTGCTGCTGTTCAGCTGGCGTCAGGAGCGGTAGATCGACCAGACGCTGGTGGGGATTGGTGGCGATACTGGTCAGTAGGGTTTGCAGGTGATGGAGCAGGCGGTCGATCGCGCTGGGGGCAAACTGCTGCTGATCAAATTTCAGTTTGAACGTTAACTGGTTTGATGCAGAAACAATCAGCGTCAGCGGCAGGCTGGTCCATTCCACGGTTTGCACCTGCGTCAGCCCTAGCCCAGACGAAGGCTGCAACAAGGCCGCATCGATTGGGTAGTTTTCAAACACGAGCAGGCTGTCAAACAGGGGAGTGCCACGCGGAATCTCGCTCCAGGTTTGGATGTCGAGCAGCAGGGTGTAGTCGTATTGCAGCGCTTCGGCTTGCTGAAGTTGTACCTGCTGGAGCCAGGGAATCAGCTCTGCCTGAACGGGAATTTGCAGCCGCACGGGTAGGGTATTGATAAACAGCCCCACCATAGTTTCGCCGCCTGCGAGCGCTGCTGGACGACCGGCGACGGTGGTTCCAAACAGCACATCGGTTTCCTGACTATAGCGACTGAGCAGTAGGCCAAAAGCTGCTTGCACCAGGGTGTTGAGCGTGAAGTGATGCTGTTGCGCCAGGGATTTTAGAGCAGCGGTGGTGGTTGGGCTGAGGGCGAGAATTTGTTCGCTCCAGTGGGGGTGTTGGGGCAGCGGGTTGGGTGATTTGGCGCGGATGGGTAACACCGTTGGCGTGGTGAAGCCTTGCAGTTGGGATTGCCAGAAAGTTTTGGCGAGCGATAAATCCTGCTGCTGGAGCCAAGCAATGTAGTCGCGGTAGGGGCGGCTGGATGGTATGGCTGACTGTTGCTGTTGCTGTTGCTGATAAGCGGCTTGATAATCGCTAAAGACTTGCTGTAACACTAGTCCGGCTGACCAGCCATCTAGAATCAAGTGATGCTGGGTCCAGACGAGATAGTAGTCAGTGTCGCTGGTTTGAATTAGGGTCAGACGCATTAAGGGCGGCGTTTTGAGGTTGAACCCCTGCTGCCGATCCTGGTCGAGGAATGCCGCTAGATGGTGCTGGTGTGAGGACAGAGAACGCCAATCCTGCTGCTGCCAGGGCAGTTCCACTTGCCGATAAACGACCTGAAACGGCTGTTCGCGGCGCTGCCATTGAAAGACGGTGCGTAGGCTGGGATGGCGAGCGAGTGCCCGTTGCCATGCAGCTCTGAAACCAGCGACATCGGTGAGTCCGGTCAGGCTGAGAACTACTTGCGGTATGTAAATGCCCGTGTTTTTGGTATTAATTTTGATATTAGATATATCGTAACTTTTATCATAACCATCAGCTTCGCTATCCAGAAGCGCATGATATAAGAGTCCTTGCTGCATCGGTGAGAGCGGATAGATATCTTCGATTTGTTTTTGTTTGTCCATTGATCTATCCTCTCTATAGTTCTGCTAACAGTTCGTCAAGTTCTGCCTGATCAATTGCCATGAGGGGGAAATCTGAGGGCGTGTAGCCTCCAGCCGCTGGGGACAGGCAGTGCTGAATAATTTGGCGGAGGGCGATCAGATACTGCTCTGCTAGGGTGGCAATCGTGCGGCGGTGATGCAGGGCGCGGCTGTAGTTCCAGTCGAGTCGGAGTTGGTGATTACGAATCAGAGCATTGACTTCTAGTAAGACATCCCGGTGAGAGCTGGGGCTACGGAATTGACCAATTGCTTCGGGGGCAAGACCAAACAGTGGGTTCTCGCTGAATAGGGCATCGATCTGTCCCAGGTAATTAAATCTGACTTGTGGTTTTGCGGCTGGTGGCGGACTGGCTTGAGAGGGACGTAAATAGCGCCAAATACCGTAGCCAATCCCGTTCTGGGGAATCGCCCGCAACTGTTCTTTGATGGTTTTGATTGCAGTAGCGGTAGTGTCAGCCTGACTTAAATCTAACCAAACCGGGAACAGAGTTGTGAACCAACCGACAGTGCGAGAAAGATCGATATTGGTAAACAAATCTTCCCGACCATGCGATTCTAGTTCAATCAACAGCGTTGCACTGCCTGTCCAAGTTGAGAATGCCTGAACGAACGCTGTCAGCAATAGATCGTTGATTTGAGTTTGATAGGCGACTGGGACTGTTTGGAGCAGGGCTTGGGTGTCAGAAGCAGACAGGGCTACGGATACGGTTTCCAGATCGGCAACTCGATTGTGGACTGATATATCATGGCATGGATTATCGATTGGCAGCGGGGTGTCGGGTTGAGTGTGCCAATAGTTGAGTTCGTCGGCACTAGGCTGGTAGGAGTGCAATGCTTCTGCCCACTGTCGAAAGGCACTGGTTTTGGGCGGCAGCTCGGCTGGTTTGCCCTGGCTGAACTGCTGATAGAGATGGTGCAAATCGCTGAGCAAAATCCGCCAGGAGATGCCATCGACGACTAAATGATGCAAAATCAACAGCAATCGACCGGACCGCTGCCCGCGATCAAAGAATACAATTCGCAACGGTAGGGTTGATAGATTCAGACTGGCTTGCAGAACGGTAGCGGCTATTTCAATCGCCTGCGTTTGCTGCGGCTCTGATAATTGCGAAAGATCGACCCAGTGAAGTGGAGTAATACTTGCAGCAGCGTACTCCTGATGCCAACCGATCTCTGTGCGTTGAAAGCGCAGCCGTAAACTATCGTGATGGTTGAGTAACTGCTGTAGGGCCTGTTCTAACCACCCCCGACCAACAGGCTGCCGGACTTCCAACAAAACGGCCTGATTCCAATGGTGCATCTCGGCAAAGTTTTGTTCAAAGAACCAGTGCTGAATCGGGGTTAGGGGCACGGTTCCAGTCAAAATCTGCTGCGGCGCGGTGATGGCTGCTGTCGGGGTGGCAACGGCGGCAAGTGCGGCAATGGTTTGATGCTGAAACACCTGTTTGGGAGAGAAATGCAGTCCGACCTGACTGGCTTTGGCAATCATTTGAATCACCAAAATCGAATCTCCGCCCAGCGCAAAAAAGTTGTCGTGGCGATTGATGGTTTCGCATCCTAGAAGCTGCTGCCAGATGCGGTGCAGTTCCTGTTCAACTGGAGTTTGGGGCGGTTTGTTGACTGAAGGAGGCGATTCTGGCACCAGTGTCGCTAGACGAGCGCGATCAATTTTGCCGTTGGGCGTGAGGGGGAAGGTTTCATGCAGCGTGATCTGGGCCGGGAGCATGTGGGCCGGGAGGCGGGTTTGGAGGTAGGTGTGGAGGGCGAGGGGAGATGGGGGAGGTGGGGAGGTGGGGATGATGTGGGCGACGAGTTGGGGGGGGCGGTGGTCGGGGGTGGAGAGGGTGACGATGGCTTGCTGGACGGCGGGATGCTGAGCCAGGAGGGTTTCGATTTCGCCTAGCTCGATGCGGAAGCCCCGTAGCTTCACCTGCTGGTCTAACCGCCCCAAATACTCAATGCAGCCATCCGCTCGATACCGCCCTCGGTCCCCAGTCCGATACAACCGTGCTCCGACTCCAAACGGATTGGGCACAAACCGCTCTGCCGTCAACTCCGCCCGATTCCAGTAGCCCCGCGCTAGCCCCGCTCCTGCTAGATAAATCTCACCAGCCACCCCAGCGGT
>KL662191.1:2321899-2344064 GCA_000733415.1 [Leptolyngbya] sp. JSC-1 | reverse complement strand
GGAGAGAGGGGGGAGGGGGGGAGGATAGGGGAGGGGTAGAGGAGGGTGCGGAGGTCGAGGTTGAGGCGGGGGAGGAGGAGGGAGGAGCAGTGGTCGATGGTATGCCGGAAGGTGGGTTCGTGGTCGTAGAGGTGGCGAGCCATGCTGGGGTATTGGCTGCCTTGGCCGGGGAAGAGGAAGGTGATGGAGGGGAAGGCGGAGGGTGCGGTTTGGCTGAGCAGGCGGGCGGGATCGCCAGAATCTAGGATTTGGATAGCGTCTTGGCGGGTTTGGCAGAGGAGGGTGCGGCGGTGGGGGAAGGCGCGACGGCAATGAAGGGTGTAGGCGACATCGGCGAGATTCAGGTCGGGATGCTGCCGCAGGTGCTCTAGCAGGCGGGCACTGGCCCGATCGAGGGCGGTGGGGGTTTTGGCGGAAAGGTTGAGAATCTGCCAGGGGCGGGAGGGACCAGAGGCAGTGGGGGCGGGGGCGGCTTCTAAAACTACATGGGCGTTGGTACCGCCGATGCCAAAGGAGCTAACTCCGGCTCGCAGGGGTAGGTTCGGATCGGGGCTGCGCCAGTTCGTGAGTTGGGTATTGACATAAAAGGGGGTTTGAGCGAAGTTGATTTGGGGATTGGGCCGCTGAAAATAAAGGCTAGGCGGAATTTGCCGATGCTGAAGCGCCAGCACGGTTTTGATCAGGCTTGCGATGCCAGCCGCCGTATCGAGGTGGCCGATGTTGGGCTTCAGGGAGCCAATGGCGCAGGACCGGGGCGGGAGCTGAGCCGACTGGAAGGCTTCGCTGAGGGCGGCAATTTCGATCGGGTCGCCTAGGGGGGTGCCGGTACCGTGGGTTTCGACATAGCTGATGGTTGCTGGCCCAACACCCGCCACCTGCTGAGCCGCGCGAATTACCTGGGCTTGGGCACTGATGCTGGGAGCCGTGTAGCTGACCTTTTGGGCACCGTCATTGTTGATGGCCGAGCCTTTGATCACGGCATAGATGAAGTCCCGATCGGCCAGGGCATCATCCAAGCGCTTCAGCACCACAATCCCCAAGCCGCTGCCTGCTACGGTTCCGGCAGCCTCAGCATCAAAGGCGCGACAATGTCCGTCCGGCGAATAGATGCCGCCCTCCTGGTAAAGATAGCCTACCGGCTGAGATAGAGCCACACCGCCCGCTAAGGCCATATCGCACTCGCCGCCCAGCAAACTTTGACAAGCCATATGCACCGCCACCAGCGAGGTAGAGCAAGCCGTTTGCACATCCACACTCGGTCCGGTGAGGTTGAGTTTGTAAGAAACGCGAGTCGTGAGAAAATCCTTGTCGCTGGCCAGAAACAACTGATAGCGTCCCAGCGTTTGCTCCAGATCGGGATAATGCAACAGATTCAGCAAATAGCTGTTCATCGCTGCACCTGCATACACCCCAATCATGCCCCGATAGCGCTCAGCATCATAGCCCCCATCTTCTAGTGCTTCCCAGGCACATTCCAGAAATAATCGCTGCTGCGGATCTAAAATTTCTGCCTCTTTGGGACTAATGCCAAAAAATTCGGCATCAAACCGATCGATGCCCTCTAGAACCGCACTGGCTCTGACATACTGCGGCTGTTGCAACAGCGCCGGATCGACTCCCTGCGCCCGCAATTCTGCCTCGCTCAAGCGCTGGATCGATTCCACCCCCTGCCGCAAGTTCTGCCAAAACTCCGCTAGGGTACTGGCTCCAGGAAAGCGGCCAGCCATGCCGATAATTGCGATTTCGAGTCCGGTGGTGTTCATGGGAAGGGGGAGGGGCTGAGGTTTGTAGCTTGCTGCTGCGGAGTAGTGGTTTGGGTTGAGGGTGGGGGAGATGGGGGAGGTAGGTTGGTTTACGGCTGGTGGCTAACTTCTGGCTCCTGACTTCTGGCTTCTGACTCCTGACTCCCTACTCTCTGCCTTCGTTGCTGTTGGCGGACTTTTCCGGCTTGGAGTTGTTGGGGGGATTGGGAGGATGGGGAGGTGGGGGTGGGGTGACTGAGGTGGGTGGCGAGGCTGCTGATGGTAGGGTAACGGAAGAGGTCGAGTAGTGGCAAGTTGGGGTAGTGGGCGCGAAGCTGACTGTGGGCTTGGACGAGCAGGAGGGAGTGGCCGCCTAGGTCAAAGAAGTTATCGTGGATGCTGATTTGCTCTAATTTCAGGATTTGTTGCCAGATCTGGGCGATGGTTTGTTCGATGCTGGTTTGGGGCGGGGCATGGGGCGCGGTTGGGGCGGGGTGGGGATCTGGCAAGGCTTGGCGGTTGATTTTGCCGTTGGCGGTAAGGGGGAAGGACTCTAGCGGCACAAAGCTGGAGGGCAGCATGTAGGAGGGCAGTTGGCTCGACAAAAAGTGTCGCAGGCTGGTTTCGAGAGGCGGGACAGGCGCGGTGGTTTCAGTCAGCGTTTCAGTCAGCGTCACATAGGCGATTAGGCGATCCTGATGCAACTGTACAATGGCCTGCTGCACGATTGGATGCTGCATCAGGGTGGCTTCGATTTCGCTGAGTTCAATTCTAAAGCCACGCAGTTTGATTTGGTAGTCGCTACGCCCCAGGTAGTCTAGGGTACCATCGGGGCGGTAACGGACGCGGTCGCCGGTTTTGTAGAGGCGAAAATCGAGCCGGGAGGCGGAAGCAAAGGGATTGGGAATAAACCGTTCGGCGGTCAGGTCGGGGCGCTTACGATAGCTTTGCGCTAAGCCAATGCCGCTAATATAAAGCTCTCCGATCACGCCAATCGGAACGGGTTGCAGTTGGGCATCTAAAACATGAAATTGGGTGTTGGCAATCGGGCGACCGATTGGAATGGAACCAGTTGTGGCGTCGCTGGATGTGATCTGCTGTACGGCAGACCAGATCGTGGTTTCGGTGGGTCCGTATAAATTCCACAACTGTTGCACGCGCTCTAGCAACTGGGCAGCTAGATCAGCATCGAGTGCTTCCCCGCCGCAGAGGGCTTTGAGATGGGCATGGCCTGACCAACCGCCCAACAGCAGCAGTCGCCAAGTGGCAGGAGTCGCCTGCAAGATAGAAATACTGTGGCGATCGAGCTGGTTGATTAAGAGCTGCGGATCGAGATTCTGGGGCGCGATCACTAGCTTGGCCCCAACCGTGAGCGGCAGGAGTAGCTCTAGCGCGGCGATGTCAAAAGACAGAGTGGTTACGGCCAGCAGGGTATCGTCGGATGTGAGGCCCGGAGCAAGCTGCATCGATCGCAAAAAGTTGACTACGGCTTTGTGCAAAATTTGCACGGCTTTCGGTTGTCCAGTCGAGCCGGAAGTATAGAGCAGATAGGCAAGCTGATCAGGGTCAATCACCCTCGGCGGGTTGGTGGTTGGGTAGGCGGCGGGCTGGAATTGGTCGAGATAGCAGATGGTTAAATCGGCGGTTGAATCGGCGGCTAGAGAAGGCAGCGAGGAATCGGTCAGCAGCACCGTCGCTTGGGCAGTTTGTAGCATCCACTGAAGCCGCTCAGATGGGAAAGCAGGATCGAGGGGAAGGTAGGCGGCTCCGGCCTTGAGCACAGCTAGTAGCGCGATCAGCATGGCGGGCGATCGGTTCAAGTACAGACCAATCGGAGCACCTGGCGTTACGTTCAGCGCCAGCAAATAATGTGCTAGCTGATTCACTGCCTGATTCAGTGTTTCGTAGGAAAACTGTTGATTCTCAAATACCAGGACAATTGCATCAGGTGTCTGCTTGACCTGAGTTTCAAATAACTCATGAATTAAGTTTGACTCTGTCAAAACCTGTTCAGTAGCATTCCATTGAGCTATCTGCTGCTGTTCCACTGTCGTCAGGATATTCAGTTCACCGAGACGTTGATTTGGGTTTACCATTAACTGATTCAGTAAAATCTCCAGGTGATTCAGCATTCGCGTGATGCTCTCGGCTGAAAAGCGTTCCGAGTCGTAGAGGATTCTTAGCGTGATCGCCGCATCAGCAACTACATAGAGGCTAAGAGGATAATTGGTTTGCTCGCTGGTTTGAATCGATTTCAGGCTGGCAATTGCTGACTTTAAACCGGGGTTAATTGGATAGTTTTCAAAAATCAGCAGACTTTCAAACAAAGGCAGCGAACGAGGCATATCGCTCCAGCGGTGAATATCAATCAGCGAATTATACTCGTATTGCCGCAGGTCTAACTGCTGAAGCTGAATTTGCCGTAACCAGGGCAGGATTGGCTGCTGGGGAGCAAGTTTAATCCGCATTGGTAACGTGTTGATGAATAGCCCAATCATCGCCTCAGCTTGGGGTAAATCCACCGGGCGACCGGCACAAGTCACCCCAAACACGACATCTGTTGCGCCACTATAGCGGCTGAGCAGCAGGGCATAGGCGGCTTGCACTAGGGTGTTTAGCGTTAGCTGCTGCTGTTGGGTGAAGGACCGCAAGCGAGCTGTGAGCTGAGGAGAGAGCTGGAGTTGCTGCTCCTGGTATATAGCAGGGTATATGGCAGGGGCGATTTGCTCGGTAATGCGATTGGAAACGCGATCAATCCCAAACGGAGTCGGAGTCAGGAAGCCTTGTAGCGTCTGTCGCCAGAATTGCTCTGCTTGCTGTTGATCCTGCTGCTGTAACCAGGCAATGTAGTGGCGGTATGGGTAAGCTGGCGGCAAGTCCAAGCCGCGATAGCAGGCCAGCACCTCTTGCAGCAGTAATGGCACCGACCAGCCATCTAGCAGCAGATGATGATAGCTCCAGATCACGGTGTAAACGGAAGGCTGCTTCTGAATCAGCGTTAGCCGCATCAGGGGTGCTCTGTTCAGTTGAAAGCCCTGGATGCGCTGTTGCTGCAATAAAGCACGCTGCTGGATCGGCTGCTCGGCGGCGGTGAGAGATTGCCAATCGAGTTGTTGGAGCGGCAATTTGACGCTGTGCCCCACCACTTGCAGCGGTTGTTCAAGCCGTTCCCAAGCAAAAGCCGTGCGGAGGATGGGATGGCGATCCACCACCTGCTGCCACGCCTGCTCAAACCGATCGACTGCTAATGGCTCGTGGAGTTCAAAGCAGACCTGCACGACATAGGCCCCCGACTGGGGCGCAAGCAAACTGTGGAACAGCATTCCCTGCTGCATTGGCGACAGGGGGTAGATATCGGCGATTGGGGTTGGGGGCTGGGCGACTGGCGGCATCATGAATTACCTCCCGGTTCATCTGCAATATTGATGGGTTCAAACGCAACCTGCGCTAACACGGCTTCTAGCTGGGATGGATCAAGCTCGACAAGAGCCACATCAGAGGGATTGTAACCCGCCTGAGAGGTTTGAGCAGACTCGCTCTGACTAGACTCAATCAAATCCAACAGGTAGGCTCGAAACCGTTGCGTGAGATGCAGGATAGTAGAGTGGTGGTACTGGTCGCGGCTGTAGCTCCAGTCCAAATAAAGCTGCCCAGCACTGATGGCACCATTAATTTCCAGACGGTAGTGCTTCGGTTGCAGCAAGCTCTGAGTCGAGCCGAGTGGTTGCTGGATGCGCTCTAGCAGGGGTGCGGTTGCAGCAGGGGAGGCGTTAGATTTTTCTGTATCGAGTTGGGCTGTGTCAAATTGTGCTATGTCAAATTGTCCCAAGTAATTAAAACTTACTTCAGCTTTCAGGTAATTAGATAATTCATACTTCGTACTCAGATATCGTAAAGCTCCATAGGCAAAAGAATAATCTAGAGCAGTACGGAATTGGGCTTTAATTGATTGTAAATTAGTTTCAATTTGGCTTCCTGTTATTGTCAACAAAATCGGTGCAATTATCGTAAACCAACCGACCGTGCGAGACAAATCAATATCCTCCCAAGGATGATCACGACCGTGGCTTTCCACGTCCACCAGGAATGACAATTGCCCGCTCCATTCACTCAGGGTTTGCGCCAATGCCGTCAGTAAAACCTCTTGAATTCGGACACTATAGGCTTTTGGAAGTGCGGTTAAAAGCATTTGTGTTTGTTCAATCGAGAACATGATGCGGATCTGCTCACTGGTGGCAACCGTATTTTCGCTAGCAGGAAAATCAACGGGTAAATGAATCGGATTGGTAGAGAAGGCATTCCAGTAGGCAAATTGTGGCTGGATCGCGTCCGAGTTGGCATAGGACTGCAATCGTTCTGCCCATTGTTGTACAGAGGTCGTCTTCGCGGGTAACTGGGGTGCTCTTCCTTGAGCGAGCTGTTGATAAATGGTTTGGAAATCCTCCAGCAGAATTCGCCAGGATACACCATCGATAACAAGATGATGCACGATGAACAGCAACCGATCGCCATCGGGCTGACCTAGCCTAAACCAAGCAACTTGCACTAATTGTGATCCCAAATCTAAGCTGGCCTGAAGCGGCTGCGCAGTCTGTTCAATGGATTGTGTAATTTTTTGTGCAATTGATGGTTCAATCTGTTGTTCATGGGAATGTTCACTGAGATCAACAAATGGCGTGGCTGACAGTTCCCTCCAGTCAATTTCGATTAGCGGCAGTTGGTCTGATGGTGAGGTAATCTGCTGCTGCCAGCCGGTTTCAGTTACGGTAAATTGCGCTCGCAGGGCATCATGATGCTGAAGTAGGGCGGCAAGGGTTTGTTCTAGCCAGACTCGATTCAGAGGTGCTTTGACTTGAAGCCACACCGCCTGATTGTAATGATGCGGCTGGGGCAATGCCTGCGCAAAGAACCAGTGCTGGATGGGGGCCAGCGGCACGATACCTGTCACGAGTGCCTGCTCAGCTAACACAGATGCTCGACTCGCTGATTGATCGATCACGGCAGCTAATTCAGCAATCGTCTGGTATTGAAACACCTGCTTGGGGGTAATTGTGAATCCGGCCTGATGGGCGCGGCTGACGATTTGAATTGCCAGAATCGAATCACCGCCCTGCTCAAAGAAATTGTCATCGATGCCGACTGGTCTACCCAGCACAGAGGTCCAGATTTGGCAGAGTGTGGTTTCAGTGGCAGTGCGGGGTGCAGTGGTGCGGGGGGTAGGGGCAGTGGGCAAGGGGAGGGCACGCCGGTCTACTTTGCCATTAGCGGTTAGGGGCAGAGTATCGAGCCAGACAAATACGGCTGGGAGCATGTAATCGGGAAGTTTGGCTCTGAGGAAGTCGCGTAAACTAGCCGAATCGATGGCAGCGTTAAGTTCGATAGGCACAACATAGGCGATCAGGCGCTTTGATCCTGCTTCGGCCACAGGCACAACAACTGCGGTCTGTACGGCTGGATGCTGCTGCAACAGAGCAGCGATTTCGCCCGGTTCTACCCGAAAGCCGCGAATTTTTACCTGCTGATCGAATCGTCCGAGGTATTCGATTGTACCATCTAAACGATAGCGAACCCGATCGCCAGTTTTATAAAGTCGAGATGCAGGAGTGAACGGATTGGGGATAAATGTTTCAGCCGTTAGCGCGGGTTGGTTGAGATAGCCCTGTACCAATCCCAAACCGGCGGTGTAGAGTTCTCCGGGAATGCCAGCAGGAACAGGCTGAAGATAGCGGTTGAGAATATAAACTTCTGTACCGGAAATGGGAGTACCGATGGGGACGGGGTTGAGATCCTCCCTAGCCCCCCTTATTAAGGGAGAAACTGAATTGGGTACTGGTAAAGTCTCCCTGTCTGAGGGGGATTTAGCTAAATCATCTGCTTCGGCTCGAACGGTATGGCAACAGGTGAAGGTAGTGTTTTCTGTGGGACCGTAACCGTTGATGAAGCGAATATGGGGATAGGTTTGGGTGAGCTGCTGCACATGCTGACGCGACAGGGAATCGCCGCCTGCCAAGAGTTGCCGCAAGGGTTGGAGGCTAGCCATCTGCTCTTCGACCATGAGATGAAACAGTCCGGCGGTGAGCCACAGAGTAGAAATTTGATGCTGAGCAATAGTCTGGGCGAGTTGTTCTAGATCAGGCTGCTGGGTGGGCAACAGAACAAGACGACCGCCGTTTAGCAGAGCGCCCCATATCTCGAATGTGGAAGCGTCGAAGGCAATCGGGGCAGCCTGAAGCAGAGTTTCGTTGGTCAATTCCATATAATTTTGCTGCCGCACTAACCGCACAACACCGCGATGGGGCACACAAACTCCCTTGGGTGTTCCAGTAGAGCCGGAGGTATACATGATGTAAGCTAGATGTTCACTGGTTACGGGTGTGGCTAGATTGCGCGTACTGGAGTTGGCGATCAGGGATCGGTCCGTATCCAGGTAGATGGGCCGCATCGGGAATTCTATGGGCGGCTTGGGTAATTCGGAACGAGTCAGCACCCAGTTAACCTGCGCATCGGTTAGGATGAATGCCAGTCGTTCGGTTGGATAGCTTAGATCCAGCGGCAGATAGGCACATCCGACTTTGAGAACGGCCAGAATGCTGATGATTAGGTCAGTAGAGCGTTCCAAATAGATGCCGATCGATTCTCCCGGAGAAATACCGTGCGCTTGCAGGTAATGAGCAAGTTGATTCGCGGCTTGATTCAGTGCTGTATAGCTAAGCTGTTCTGTTTGATGCACTAAGGCAATTGCATCGGGAGTTAGCTCTATCTGCCGCTCGAATAACTGGTGGATGCTAGAAAACTGAATAGGTTGACTATTTTTTAATTGGCTAATGTTATATAAACTAAATATCTGCTTCTGTTCAGCAGGCGTTAAAATCGTCAAATCAGAGAGCCGCTGTTCCGGATTGACAACAATATCTTCCAGTAGCTTTTGGAAGTGTCTCGCCATGCGTTCAATTGTTTCGGCGGCAAATAGATCTAAGCTATACTCTAACGTTCCATCCAGCACTCCTGCTGTTTCCTGCATCGAGAGGGTGAGGTCAAACTTAGCAGTACCGCTATCACCTGGCATCGGCGTCCAGGTAAGGCCATCAATTTCGATGTCAGGCAGGGGAGCATTTTGCAGCACAAACATGACCTGAAACAGCGGGGTATGGCTGAGCGAACGCTGGAGTTGCAGGGCATCTACCAATTGTTCAAACGGTAGATCCTGATGGGCGTAGGCGGCTAGGGCAGTGGTTCGAATTTGATGCAGCACAGTTTCCAGGCTGGGATTGCCCGCCAAATTACTGCGCAGGGCTAGTGTGTTGACAAAGAAGCCGATTAATCCCTCTAGCTCGGCGCGGTTGCGGTTGGCAATTACCGTTCCCACTACGATATCGTCGCTGTCGGTGTAGCGATGCAGCAAAATCTTGAAGCCAGTGAGTAGCGTCATGAATAGGGTACAGCCCATCTGACGGCTGAATTGATGCAGCGCTTGGGTGAGGGAAGGCGAGAGTTGGAAGCGGTAGGTTGCTCCGCATAGGCTACGAACCGCTGGCCGGGGATAGTCGGTGGGAAATTCCAGCACGGGCGCATCTTGAAGCTGAGTTTTCCAATAGGCTAGCGACTCTGCGAAGTCTTGGTGGCGTTGCCATGCGGCAAAATCGGCGTATTGAATCGGTAGGGGCGGCAGCGGAGTGGCTTCTCCTCGCTGGAGAGCGGGATAGAGGACAGCCAAATCCTGTACCAGAATTCCAAGCGACCAACCATCGGCTACGATGTGGTGCAGCGTCAGCAGGAGGATATGGTTTGAGGCGTTCAGGCGCAGAAGTTTGAGGCGCAATAGCGGTGGCTGATCGAGAGCAAAGGGCTGTTTGGCTTCTCTATCAATCAACTGTTGCACTTGTCGAGTTTGGACCTGCTCTGGCAATTCACTCAGATCAAGGCAGGGCATCTCCAGCGACAGGGGCACTATCTGCTGCACAGGTTGCCCCTCCACAGTCCAGAAACCGGCTCGTAGCCCTTGATGGCGGCTGAGAATCTGCTCGAAACTCTGCTGCAACATGACAGGATTCAATTCACCCGTGATCCGCACAGCGGCTGAAATGTTATAGAGCGGACTGTCAGGCTCTAGCTGGGCTAAAAACCACTGGCGCTGTTGGGCGTAGGAGAGGGGGAGGGAGGTTTCATGAACAAGCGGCACAATCCGTGCGGTATCCGCTGGTGTTTTGGCCGCTCTGAACTGCTCAATTGTCTGGGCCAAGGCGGTAATTGTCGGCTGTTCAAACAAATATCGCAACGGAATTTCCACCTGAAGGATTTGCCGGATTCGAGACATCACCTGAGTCGCACGCAGTGAATGTCCGCCGAGTTCAAAAAAGGAATCATGCAGTCCTATCGGCGATCGTTCCAACACCGTTTCCCAAATTCCAAGCAGCAGTTCCTCGGTTGGGGTGGCGGGGCGGCTGGGGCGATCTGGCTGAATCGCTTCGGTCGGTAGGGGAGAAGCGGCTAAGCGCATCCGATCCACTTTACCGCTGGGGGTGAGAGGCAGGGTCTCTAGCGGCACAAACGCAGCAGGAATGATCTGAAGCGGTAGATACTGCGATAGAAATTGCCGTAAATCATTCGATGTAGGCAAAGTATCAGTCGATGATACAGCAGTAGGTAAATAGTAGGCAACCAACTGCGGTTCAGAGAATGATTGATCGGGTGATTGGTCGGGGAATTGATCGATCGCTTGCAGCGTCACGATGGTCGTTTGCACAGTCGGATGGTGTTCCAGCCACGCTTCGATTTCGCCCGGTTCAACCCGGATGCCGCGCAGTTTGATCTGATGATCCAATCGGCCCAGAAACTCCAGGTTGCCATCAGGTAAATAGCGCACCCGGTCGCCGGTTTTGTAAAGATAGGGAGACTGTAGTGCATCGAAAGTTGATGAATCGGTGAATGGATTGAGTAAAAACTTCTCTACTGTTAGCTGGGGTTGATTTAGATAGCCTTGAGCCACACCAGCTCCGCCAATGTAAAGTTCACCTGCGACGCCAATTGGTACGGGATTGAGAAACACATCGAGTACATAGACCTGCCCGTTGGGAATGGGCCGTCCAATCGCAACTAGATCGGGTTCAGCTTGCAGCGGCACCTCCCACCAAGTGGCGACGATCGTGGTTTCGGTTGGACCATAGGTATTGAGTAGCCGAATGCCGGTTTGCTGCCATGCCAGAATGCGATCGAGGGCAGCGGCTTCTCCGCCAATAATCATCAAGCGTAGGCTAGAAGGCAGCGATGATAATGTTAATGCTTGTGTGAACGTTGAGACGCACAGATGCCAGTAGGCGGTCGGTAGATCCAAAATGGTAAGCTGCTGATTGCAGCAGGATTGCAGCAGGTTCTCCGGTTGCAGCATCTCCTCTGTACGCAGCACCAGCGTTGCGCCAGCCAGCAGCGTCGGAAAGATTTCTTCAGCGGCGGTATCGAAGCTAATTGAGGCGAATTGCAGCACGCGATCGCGGGGCGTTAGCTCAAACTTCTGGCAGGCGGCCAGCGCGTAGTTTAGCAAGGCGCGATGGGGAATCATCACTCCTTTGGGGCGTCCTCTGGACCCGGACGTGTAGATCACATAGGCCAACTGATCGAGCCTGACTGGAACAGCCGGATCGTCGAAACTGTCAGCCTGAAATCGTAGCCCTAGTCTGTCCCACAGACACACTTGCCGTTGCTGCAATTCGGGAATTCGCTGCACCATTTCCGACCGAGCCAAAACAAGCTGCACCTGCGCATCCTCAAGCATCCAGGCGAGACGCTCCGGGGGATAGGTGGGATCGAGCGGTAGATAGGCGGCTCCGGCTTTCAGAATCGCTAGCAGGCTAATAATCTGCTCTGGGCTGCGATCGAGACAAACGCCAATTGGAGCGCTGCTCTCAGCCTCAATTCGCTGGTGCAGCCAATAGGCTAACTGATTGGCTCTGGTGTTGAGTTCACCATAGGTTAACTGCTGCTCTTGGTGGACTAAGGCAATCGCATCGGGTGTGCGTTCGGCTTGAGTAGCAATCAACTGGTGAACAGCAGTAATTTGGTCTGGTTTGAGCAGGTCATACTGCCCATAAGTTTGATTCCACTGCCAAAGCTGCTGCTGTTCGGCTTGCGTCAACATTGGTATCCTCGACAGTGGCTGCTCAGGGGAGCAAATAAACGCGGCCAGAAGGGTTTGTAGATGTCCCAGAAGCCGCTGCATAGATTGCTCAGAAACACGCTGACTATCATAGCTAACTTGTAGTGTTAACGCCGTGCCAGGTAACACTGTTAACGTCAGTGGATAATTAGTTTGGGGAGCTGAACCGACGACTGGTAGGGGATTAATTTGCAAAAGCGACATATGCTGTTGTTGATAGGTTTGTAAGGCAGCGGTGATAGAAGTAGGATAGTTTTCAAATACAAGCAGGCTATCAAATAGCGGCGTACCCTGGGGCACATCACTCCAGGCTTGAATATCAACCAACAGACTGTAGGAATAGGCAATCTGTTCCGCCTGCTGGGATTGGAGTTGCTGTAGCCATTGCACCAACGGTATTTCTGGATCAATCTGAACGCGAACCGGCACCGTGTTGATGAACAGCCCAATCATCCGTTCAATTCCGTCTAGATCGGGTGGACGCCCCGAAACCGTCATGCCAAACAGCACATCCGTAGCCTGACTATAGCGACTCAACAGAATTGCCCAAGCGCCCTGAATCACCGTGTTGAGCGTCAGGTGATGTTGTTGCACAAAGGTTTGTAAATCACTCGTTGTAGCTGGCGTGAAAACGAGCTGTTGTTCGGTATATATGGCAGAAGCATGAGCCAGAGTAGATTGACTAATCGCATCTAGGAGGAATGTAGGCGTGGTAAATCCTTGCAGCAAGCGACGCCAAAACTGCTCTACCTGAGCCATGTCCTGCTGCTGTAGCCAAAGAATGTAATCCCGATAGGAGCGAGGCTGGGGCAGCACTATCGATCGACCCTGACAGGCAGCTTCGTAGCAAGCGAACACCTCTTGCAGCAGAATCGCGTTACACCAACCGTCGAGCAATAGATGGTGATGCGTCCAGACAAAGTTGTAGGTATCGTCAGCGATCTGCAGCAAGGCACAGCGCATCAGGGGCGCTTGATTCAAGACAAATCCCTGCTGGCGGTCAAATTCCAACCAAGTGGCTAGCTGGTTTTGTTGCTCGACTGCCGATAGCCCGCGCCAATCCTGCTCCAGCCAGGGTAGTTCAGCAGACTGATAGACGACCTGTAGCGGCTTGTCCAATTCCTCCCAAACAAACGCCGTTCGCAAAATCGCATGGCGATCGCACACCTGCTGCCAAGCCTGCTTAAAAGCGGCCAGGTTGATTCCCTGAATTTGACAACAGCGCTGCTCGATATACAGTCCCGATTCCGGCGCATAAAGCGAGTGGAACAGCATTCCCTGCTGCATCGGGGATAGCTCGTATAGATCCACAAGATGATTCGCAGCATGATTCATAGCATTAGCAGGATTCAAACTAGTCATGACTCGACCTCCCTGGCTGAAGTTTGCGCATCAGTTGATCGAGTTGCTTTTGGTTAAGTTTAGCAGCGGGAAAATCGGAGGGGGTGTAGGGGGCTGGCTGGGGTTGCTGTAGGGCGGTCAGGGCTTGTAGGTAGGCTTGAGCCACAGGTTCGATCGTGGAGCGATAGGGGCGGCTGTAGACCCAGCACGTGTGGAGCTGATCTTGAGCGATCCAGGCGTTGATTTCCAGCCAATAGGGGCGTGGGTTCAGCGGACTGTTGAGTGGTCCCACGGGTTCTCTCGCCCAACCGAGGAAGAGGGATGATGGCTGTATCGGCAGATCGATCGATCCGAGGTAGTTGAACTTGATTTGGGCCGGAGGCAATTGGGCTAAGCGCGTTCGGATCTCGGCCTCTGAACTGAGATAGCGCAATAGGCCATAGCTCAAACCATGCTGGGGAACTTGCCGCAGTGTTTCTTTTACCTGTTTGAGCGTGTCAACCAACGGCTGGGCGCTGATCTCGAAGGCAATCGGTGCAATTGTGGTAAACCAGCCTACCGTGCGCGACACATCCAGATCGACATGCTCGTTGCGACCGTGATGTTCCAGGGCAACTAGCAGAGTGCCACTACCGAGCCACGGCTGCATAGCCTGAATAAAGGCCGCCAGTAAAAGTTCCTCGGTGCGTGCACGGTAGAATTTTGCTACTGCTTCGAGGAGTTGGCGTGTCGGTTCCATCTCCAGCGCTAGCTGCATCTCTTCTGTATTGCCGTACATATTTGAGTTTGCATCCTTCAGTGGTAACACCAGCGTTGGCGATTGGGATAACCAGTAGTTCAATTCAGCGTGAATTGTTGCGGAGTTTGTCTGCGTTTGCAAGGCTGCGGCCCAGTCTCGGAAGACTGCGGTTTTGGGCGGTAATTGAACCGGTTGAACCTGCTCGATCTGCGCATAGATGCTGGTTAAATCCTCCAACAGAATCCGCCAAGAAATACCATCAATAATCCAATGGTGCAAAATCAGCAGCAGTCGGTCAGGTTGATCGCTGCCCATGCGAAACAAAACGCTACGCCAAAGTGTATGGGATAGATCCAAGCTAGCTTGCAGTGCAGCCGCTATCTGCGTCACAGTTACCGTTTGTTGTGCCAGCGGCAGGTCGGACAGATCCACGACAGTGAAGCATATGGGTGTTTCCAGTGCCGCATGGACTGAATGTAAATTAGAATGTAAATCAGAATATAGACTGGAATGATTGGATGAGTCCAACCGTAACCGCAGCGCATCGTGATGTTGCCAGAGATGGGTCAGGCTTTGGTGTAAGTGGGCGGCTGACACCGTTGGAACGACCTCTAGTAGCACCGCTTGATTGACGTGATCGGGATGGGGTAGTTGCTGCGCTATCAACCAGTGCTGAATTGGAGTCAGCGGTGCTGGACCTGTTACAGGTGCCTGCTCTGGGGTCGATTCTGTTTTGGTTGGGGTCAGGTTGACCTGAGTCGCGAGTTCAGCAATGGTCTGATACTGAAAGAGCTGACGCGGGGTGAGCTGGATCCCGACCTGTTTGGCTCTAGCAATCACCTGCAGGCTAAGAATCGAGTCACCGCCCAGCTCAAAGAAATTATCGTTAATCGCGACGGGAACACCGAGTAATTCACTCCAGATCTGCATCAGATGCACTTCAAGCTCCGATAATATAGATGACTCAGTAAATGGAACTGTGAATATATCTGGATCTGGTAAGGCCGAGCGGTCGAGTTTGCCGTGGGGCGTCAGCGGTAGTGCGGATAGAGAGACAAACAGCGACGGCAGCATGTAGTCCGGCAATTGGGACTGGAGGAACTGGCGCAGCTCTTGCCGCAAAGATGCTGTCAGCAGCTCTGGTGGGGATGCTAGGGACTGCTCGCTAGTCGCCGTGCGTAACACAACATAAGCGACGAGACGATCGGTGTTTACGGTCACGGTTGCAGTCTGGATCAGGGGATGCTGTTCGAGGACCGCCGCAATTTCTTCCAGCTCAATCCGAAAGCCGCGCAGCTTTACCTGCTGATCGATACGGCCCAGATATTCAATCGTGCCATCTGCTAGATATCGCACCCGATCGCCGGTTTGATAGAGACGAGTATCAGAGGCATTACTAGAAAGAAACGGATTCGGAATAAAGCGCGCGGCAGTCAGGTCAGGTCGATGGAAATAGCCGCGTCCTACTCCGATGCCGCCAATGTATAGCTCACCAGGAACGCCAATCGGCACAGGCTGGAGATAATTATCGAGAATGTAGAGTTCCGTATTGTAGATGGGACGTCCAATCGGAATAGATGCAGTGCGAGAGCTATCCAGATCGGCAGGAATTGTATAGACACAGCAGCCGACCACCGTTTCCGTCGGACCATATTCATTGATGAATTGACTATGGGGGGCAAGGCTACGCCAGTCCGTGAGATGTCCTGCGGTTAGTGCCTCGCCGCCAATCACAACAGTGGCCTGACAGTTGGTTCGCAGATCCGAAGGATTTGATTGCAGATCAGAACTAGCTTGCCACTGGCTGAGGAGCTTGAGATGGGCAGGCGTGAGCTTCAGAATACTAAAGGGGTAAAGCGCTAACGCTTGGTTTAGGGACTCCAATTCGGTTTGCTCTGGCAGCAGCACAATGGATTGCCCGATCAGCAGCGGCGGGTACAGGCTGGTAATGGTGGCATCAAAGCTAATGGAGGACTGCACGGGTGCACCAAATTGATTCGAGAGCGAATTGCCGCTGAAATAGGTTTGTAGACACCAATCTAGATAATTGCTGAGTCCGGCATGGGCGAGCATCGTGCCCTTGGGTTTGCCTGTCGAGCCAGAGGTGTAGATCAGGTAGGCCAGGTTCAAACCGCTGAGGGTCCGTTTGGGTGGATAGACTGGATAGCTGGCAACGGGCTGCCAATGGTGATTGAGGTATGGACCAAGAGTGCAAGAGCGACAGGCTATATTCGAGAGTATGGTTAAACTAATGTCAGTTTGTGTCAACAGTAAATCAATCTGGGCATCCTCAATCATCCAGCTCAGCCGTTCTGTGGGATAGCTGGGGTCGAGCGGCACATAGGCAGCCCCTGCCTTGAGAGCACCCAGCAGTGCAATCATCATTTCCGGCGATCGGCTCATGCAGATGCCCACGCGGGATTCCGTGCTAATGCCTTGAGCCTGCAAATAATGGGCCAATTGATTGGCGCGGCTATCCAGTTCCTGATAAGTCAACTGCTGATCCTGGTATACCACGGCAATTCGGTCCGGCGTTTGGGCAACCTGAAACTCAAATCGATCGGGCAGAAACGGATTCAGTCCCATATCTCGGTGCGTCTGGTTCCAGTCAATCAGCAACTGCTGGCGCTCGGAAGCTGTCAAAATCGGCAGTTCAGAAATGTTTTGGTGTGGATTAACCACAATGGCTTCTAGTAGAACTTGAAAATGTCCCAACATTCGCACCACCGTATCCGACCCATACAAATCTGTGCGGTACTCAATTACCGCCAATAATTCTTCTGAACGTTCTATCAGATGCCAAGTCATATCAAATTTGGTGTAGCCTGTATCCAGCCAATCCTGGGTGAGGCTGAGGTTCGGCAGCTCCAGATCGGGGATGAGGGCGTTTTGCAGCTCATAGCTCTGATTCTGAACCTGAAACATCACCTGGAATAAGGGATTCTGGCTGAGATGGCGTTGTGGATGCAGCGCTTCTACCAGTTTGGCGAACGGCAAATCCTGATGCTGATAGGCGCTAGCAGTTACTTGCCGCACCCGTTCCAGCAAGACGCGAAAACTGGGATTGCCCGATAGGTGAGTTCGCAGCACAATCGTATTCACAAAAAAGCCGATCAGCGACTCCACGTCTGCTGGATGGCGATTGGCAACTGGTACACCCACGGCAATATCAATCTGCTGGCTGTAGCGGTGCAGGAGGATCTTGAAGGCCGTCAGCAGGGTCATAAACAGGGTGGTTCCTGCCTCACGGCTGATTGTCTTTAAGCCTGCCAGAAGCTGAGGAGAGAGCGACAGGGACTTGGTGGCACTGCGAAACTGGGAAATCGGCGGACGGAGATAGTCGGTGGGCAGTTCCAGGGGTTGAAGACCAGCCAACTGCTGCTGCCAATAATTCAATGAGGTGGTAAAGTCTTGCTGCCGCTGCCAAATGGCAAAGTCGCTGTACTGAATTGGCAGAGCCGCAAGTTGGGGTGATTGCCCGGTCAGGTTGGCTTTGTAGAGCGCAGTTAGTTCTCGCAGCAGTACACCCCGTGACCAGCCGTCGGCGATCAGATGGTGCAGTACCAGAATCAGAACGGTTTGGTGATCGGAAATTTGCAGCAGCCAGATACGCAATAGTGGCGCTTGAGTCAAGTCAAAAAGTTCACTGGCAGTTTGTTGACATAGATGCTGAAGAATATGGGTTTGCTGAAGATTTGGTAATGCTTGTAGGTCAACAATTGGGATAGAGAGCGTTAGATTTGATTGAACTTTCTGAATCGGCAAATCAACCCCACCAAATGCCGTTCTCAAGCTCTCGTGGCGTTCTACGATCTGGTTAAAGGATTGCTGGAGAACAGGAATATTGAGTACTCCATCCAACCGCCAGAGTAGGGCAATGTTGTAAGCCGGATTAGCGGGTTCAAGTTGGTGTAAAATCCACAGTCGTTCCTGGGCAAAAGAGAGGGGACAATCGCCTGAATGGTACTGTTTTGCGATCAAAGGTGCTGGGCTTTCGCGTTGAGAGATCTTTTCTGCCCACAGCTCTGCCCACAGCCGCTCGAACAAGGCCCGCTTTTCTGGAGGAAGGGCGGCGATGCGTTGCTGTAATGCGGTGATGTCTTCGCTATACATGACTCACCATTCGCTCCTGACAGCGCTGCATCAACTGTTTCAGGTAAGGCAATCCTGCCATGACAGAGTTTGAGTTTTGGACAAAATCAATCAAACAGGCAATCTCATCAACACCCGCTTCCCTGGCTTGTTCGACAAATTCCTGGCAGCTTTCTGGGGTGCCAATCAGCGATCGGCCATTCATAAATCCCTCTGCACCAAATTCCAGCAGACTATCAATATCGTCTTCAGAGAAGTTTTTCAAACTAACATTTAATCCCATTCCTTTAGCTAAATTTTCTAGTAGATCATAGTGGTTCTTCAAGTATTCACAAAACGGCTGCTTGACTTGCGCTTTGACTGTAGCCAGATCTGCACCCAGAAATGTATGTGTCATCATCGCCACTGTTCCAGTTTTTGGATCATGACCCTGTCGTTGTCGTGCCTCGCGGTACAGCTGAATTTTAGGCGCAAGGCTGTCCAAGGTACTACCCAACAGCGACGTTAGCACATTCGCGCCTAGTTTGCCTGCTTCAATGAAAGTTTCATTCGATTGACAGGTAATCCAGACGGGTAGCTCTGGCTGAATTGGTTTGGGGAGGGTTTGAATCGTAAAGGTCTTACCGGCACTGTCCTGTCGTTCAATCGACTCACCATGCCAGAGCCGCTGAATTGTATCAATGTCACGCCACATGGCAGCTTTGCGGTTGGTATGCCGTTCCCGCGATAGGACAAAATCGGCGACGGTCCACCCAGAAGCGAAGGCAATTTCCGCCCGTCCGTGCGAGAAGTTGTCAACCATCGCCCATTCCTCGGCAATCCGAATCGGGTCATGCAGTGGCACCACCACACTTCCGGCCCGCAGTCGCACCCGTTGCGTAATCATGGCGAGCGCAGCGCTGGTAATGGCTGGATTGGGATAAAGTCCTCCAAAGGTGTGAAAGTGGCGTTCGGGAGTCCAAAGGGCAGTGAATCCGTGGCGATCGGCGAACTGGGCACTGTCGATTAGTAACCGATACTTATCGGTTTGTGTACTGGAACCATCTCCATCAAAATAGAATAAACTGAATTTCATGGGTTTCTCCTATCTACTTTAGCTATTGCTGACTGTTTGTTTATAAGAATGAGCGATACTATTAGTTCTTTTTTCTTAAGTTTTTTCTAAACTCACATTGACCTCATCGCTATCCATCTGTTCAATTTTCGTCAACAGGTCCGCCATTGCCTGGAGATCGGTGGAGGAAGCTGCTTTGGCTTGATTGTCCGCAATAATTTTGGCTATACCTGCTACGGTAGGTGACTCAAACAAAAACTCCCGCATCGGCAACTCTACCTGATAGGTTTCTCGCAAACGGGATACGGCCTGAATCGCCATCAACGAATCGCCGCCCAGCTCAAAGAAATTATCGTGGATGCCGATCGTCTCGATGCCGAGGAGGGACTGCATCGCCTCTGCAACGGTGCGTTCGATTTCGTTACGCGGTGCCACATAGGCCGTCGAGAGTGGAGGACGCCTGTGCTGGGTTACTGTCGATTGCTGATTTGATTCAGTATTCACACCATTGGGTTGACCAGGAGCCAAACTTACTGGTGAATTTTCTGGTAAATTTATCGGCAAACTTATCCGGAGAGACTGCTGAATACGCTGCTGTAGATCGGTAGGTGAAACGGCAATCTGAACCAGTTCGGAATGACACAGCACTCGCTGCAATACCTGCTGTACCTCGATGGGCGTCATTGCCAGATCGAACAAAGTCGCACCCGTTGGAGTCGTCGAGGCAGGCTGATCCAACCAGCAGGCATCCCAGTTAATCGTGATCCAGGGAACAGCACTTGAGCGGTTCTGCTGCAAGGCGAAGGCATCCATAAAGGCATTGGCAGCGGCATAGGCAGCGAAGCCCACACCTCCGACTAGAACCGAAAGGGAGGATTGCAGCAAATAGAAGCTGCTGACCTTACCACGCAGGACGGTTTCAAATACCTGTAGCCCAATCACCTTGGCCCGAAATTGTCGCTCGATCTCGGCTGGCGTGAGGGATGAAATCAAACAGCTCGCCTGATCGCCCATAACGTCAGCATGAACGGCAGCGTGAATTGGACCGAACTGCTGATAGACCCGCTCTACAATCGCTCGCAGTTTGGGTTCGTCGGTTAAATCGGCGCTGAAGCAATGCAGCTCAATTCCCTGGGCTTCTAACGCCTGAAGCGTCAAAATGTAGCGGCTCACCGAATCATCTGGGCCATGCGTACTCAACCAATTGGTCCAATCTTGTTTGTCGGGTAGACCTACTCGTCCGATTAGAATCAATTTGGCCTGCACGGTGGCGAAACATTGGGCAAAGATTAGCCCCAATCCTTCAACTAGATCCCCGGCAATTAAATAGGTCTGGTGGGGTTGCAGCAGTGTAGTGTTGAAATTCTCTTCAGCATTCGGCTCTAGTAACCGAATCGGTTCAATGATCGGTATCCAGCGGTAGTGATCGCGGTGGGCAACGGCTAGTTCTGAATCGGGCCGCAGCAATTCCGTCAATATGTGCTCTAGCTTTACTTCAGCTAGATCGAGTTCAATTATGCGGCAGGGCAAACTGCATTCCTGACGAATCACCCGACAAGCACCGAGTAAAGTTGCTTTCAGCGGCTCCCAGGTAGTTGCTCCGGGTAAATCAAACAATTGATTCGTGAGGACGGCAATCGAAATGGGGTCAATTTTCTGGCAGGCTTGTGCTAAAGCAATCAGGCTATAGAATCCGGCGTCTGGCCGATCTAAGTTTGTAGAACTGGTGATACTCCAGGCATGGATAATCTGCTGCGGTGGTTCGCCCGATTGCTGTAAGCCGGTAAACAGACGGTGATAGTCCTGTTGATTTTGGGGATCGATCGTGTAAACAGTATCCTGCTGACTGAAGCGATCTCCCATCTTGACGCTGATCACGGTATGTCCGGCTTGGCGCAGTGCCGCAACCAGTGTCGCTGCAATCCCCTCAGAATCCAGGAAGATCAACCAGCATCCAGAGGACGGCAACTGAGGTGATGTGCTCGCAAGACGAGTCGAGCGACTCCAGGAAGGCAGATAAAACCAATCCGACAAATCAGGATTTTTGACTGAAGCTGGAACAGAGGTTTGAACAGAGATAGAGTCTGGTTGTGATTGAAGCTCGATCCAGTAACGTTGACGCTCAAACGGATAGGTGGGTAGAGGAATCCGGCGCTGGGATTCGGAATAAAGGGTGGAACAATCGATGTCAGCATTCGCTAACCAGAGCTGTCTTAAACTGTGAAGCAAGATTTCCAAGTCAGATGTTTGCTCTTGAGGATGTCGCAATGATGACAAAATTAACGTTGGCGTGGCAGCACCGATGATTTGTTTTGATAAGGTGCTGAGCGTGCGTCCAGGACCAACTTCGAGCAAGACTAGGTCTGGTTTCTTCAGCAGTTCGGTGATTCCAGCAGCAAAGCGGACCGGCTGACACAAATGCTGCACCCAGTAGTCGGGATTAGTCGCTTCAGATGCCGTGATCCAGGTACCGGTCAGATTCGAGATAAACGGCAGTTGGGGGGGATGCAGCACAATGGATTTCAACCGCTCGCGCAGTGGATCGATCACCGATGCCATCAAGGGCGAATGGAAAGCATGGGAGGTATGGAGCCGCCGACAGGTCACTCCCTCTGCGGTAAACTGCTGCTCAAATCGCTCGATTACCTCTGGTGCACCAGAAACGACACAAGCACGAGGCGCATTCACAGCCGCAATTGATAACTCGGCGGGCAGCCTAGACGCCACTTCCGACTCAGCCAGTCCAACCGACAACATCGCCCCTGCTGGACATTGCTGCATGAGCTGCGCCCGCGTCGCCACAATCATCAAGGCATCTTCCAGGTCAAACACTCCGGCCAGTGTAGCTGCTACATATTCACCCAAACTATGGCCGATCATCGCGGTAGGCTCGATGCCCCAGGAGCGCCAGAGTTGGGCTAGGGCGTATTCGACTACGAAAAGGGTGGGTTGGGCGTGGTGGGTGGAAGTGAGGGGAGAGAGGGGGGAGGGGGGGGAGGATAGGGGAGGGGTAGAGGAGGGTGCGGAGGTCGAGGTTGAGGCGGGGG
>KL662191.1:2221006-2321019 GCA_000733415.1 [Leptolyngbya] sp. JSC-1 | reverse complement strand
GAGCGCCAGAGTTGGGCTAGGGCGTATTCGACTACGAAAAGGGTGGGTTGGGCGTGGTGGGTGGAAGTGAGGGGAGAGAGGGGGGAGGGGGGGGAGATAGGGGAGGGGTAGAGGAGGGTGCGGAGGTCGAGGTTGAGGCGGGGGAGGAGGAGGGAGGAGCAGTGGTCGATGGTATGCCGGAAGGTGGGTTCGTGGTCGTAGAGGTGGCGAGCCATGCTGGGGTATTGGCTGCCTTGGCCGGGGAAGAGGAAAGCGATGGGAGGAATGGTTGAGATGGGGTCGGGAGACTGGGAATGGTTCTGCAAGGCTTGGATCGCTTCCGGAATGGTTTGGCAGACCGTGGCGTAGCGGTAGGGGAAGGATTTGCGTCCGACTTGGAGCGTGTAGGCAACATCGGCTAGGTTGAGGTCGGGATGCTGGGTTAGGTGATCGGCGAGTTGCTGGATTGAGGTATGCAGAGCAGAAGGAGTTTTGGCCGAGAGGAGCAATAAATGGTGCGAGTGGGATTGTGATGTTGATTTTGACGCTTCAGGAGCTTCTTCGAGAATTAGATGAGCATTAGTACCACCCATGCCAAAGGAACTGACTCCAGCACGACGCGGTGAACTATCAGGTAAATCATTAATGGACAAATTGTTTCCCCAGTTGCGTAATTGAGTATTGACGTAAAAAGGACTGTGTTCAAAGTCGATTTGGGAATTGGCCGATTGAAAATTGAGACTGGGCGGAATCTGTCGGTTTTTCAGGGCTAGAGCTGTTTTAATCAGGCCGGCAATGCCAGCAGCAGCATCGAGATGACCAATATTGGTTTTGAGGGAGCCGATAGCGCAAAACTGTTGCTTTTGGGTGTACTGACGAAAGGCTTTTGTGAGAGCCGCGATTTCAATTGGATCGCCAAGGGCGGTGCCGGTGCCGTGGGCTTCGATATATTGGATGGTTTCTGGTGAGCAGTTGGCTCGCTCTAGGGCGGTAGTGATCACGGCGGCTTGTCCGGTGACGCTAGGGGCGGTAAGTCCGACTTTTTGGGCACCGTCGTTGTTGATGGCAGAGCCTTTGATCACAGCATAGATTGAGTCCCCATCCCGCACGGCTTCCGACAGACGTCTGAGCACAACAAGGCCGGCTCCATTGCCGAACACGGTCCCCTGCGCGGCGGCGTCAAAGGCGCGACAAACCCCATCTGGGGAGAGCACACCATCGTTTTGGTAGCGGTAGCCTCGCTGCTCCGAGGCATCGATCGAAACACCTCCGGCCAAGGCCATGTCGCATTCTCGATTCAGCAAGCTCTGACAGGCGAGATGGACGGCAACCAGAGAGGTGGAGCAGCCGGTTTGGATGCCGCAGCTAGGGCCGGTCAGGTTGAGTTTGTAGGAAACGCGGGTGGGCATCAGTCCTATCACATTACTGACCACCGCCTGCACCCGATCAACCGAATTTCTCAGATTGGAATGGGTGTAGAGGTTGATTAGATAGCTGTTAAGGCCAGCCCCCGCGTAGACCCCAATCCGGCCCGGATAACGATCGGGGTCATAGCCCGCATGTTCGAGGGCCGTCCAGGCGCATTCTAGAAACACCCGATGCTGCGGATCGAGGAGTTCGGCTTCTCTGGGGGAATAGCCGAAAAAGGCAGCATCAAATCCGGCAATATCTGCAAAGCTGGCATAGGCGTTGACATAGTTGGCTGAATACGAGGATTCCGTAGATAGTTCAGAGTTCGTTTCGTTTAGCGTAGATGGATTCAGAACCTGAATCGAGGCAATGCCTTGACAGAGATTTTGCCAGAATTGTTCTATTGTCTCTGCACCGGGAAATCGCCCTGCCATTCCCACAATCGCTACTCGTTCCTGCTTTGCTTGTTCAACAGCAGCTAGTTTGGCACGAGCTTCTTTGAGCGCTGCCAGGATGCGCTGGGGTGAAATAGTTTCGGTAGAGGGGGTATCAAAGTTGTTCATCTTAGGATTGGTTCAACAGAGTTTCTAGGGCAGTGAGTTCGTTCAGAATATTGGTTTCTATATTGGTTCCTATATTGGTTCCTATATTGTTATCGAAGCCATCATCAGCATCGTTCACAGTTTCGGATAATCTTGCCTGAAGCCTATCTGATTCATTCCTTTGCTTTTGTGGATTGGAAGGTATTTCCGTTGCATTCACTGACTCCGAACCGGCTTCTATCGTTGCGGTGAGGGTAGTAGCCAAATGCTGGGCCAATTCCCGAATCGTGGTATATTCAAAAATCGTGGTAGTGGTGAGATTGAGCTGGAGCTGGGTGTCCAGACGGTTTTTTAGTTCCACGGCCATGAGGGAATCCATGCCTAGATCGAAGAAGCCCTGATCCGGTTTGGGCAGCCGATGCGCTGGCAATCCCAATACTTTTCCCACTTCGGTTTGCAGGTGGGCGATCAGGAGGGTGAGGCGCTCGCTGGAACTGGCGGCCTTGATCTGGGAGAGAAGTGCGGATTGGGATGCTGCTTCCGGCACGAGGCTATCGAATGAGCGGAAGGCATCGAAGAAGGTGGCAGCGCGACCCTGCACCCATTCCTGCTGCAAAAACTCCGGCCACTGAATCGGCACCACGCCAACCTGAGCTGTCGATTGGGCAAGCAGGGTTTTCAGGATGTGTAGGCCGATCTGAGGCGAGATTGCTCCGACGCCGCGCAGTTGCATCTGTTGATCAACCTGCCGCTGAGCCGCTGCCCCCACCTCGGACCAAGCTCCCCAATTGATACTCAGCCCCGGTTGACCCATCGCCTGTCGGTAGTGAGCCAATGCATCCAGGAATCCGTTAGCGACCACATGACTGGCTTGTCCGGGTGAACCGAGCAGGGCTGCCGCCGAAGAGAACAGCACAAACCAATCGAGGGGCTGATCTTGGGTGAGGGTGTGCAGATTCCAAGCTCCAGCCAGCTTCGGAGTCATCACGGCGGCCATCCGCTCCCAGGTCAAGTGCTGCAAGATGCCGTCATCCAACACACCGGCTGCATGGAATACGCCATAGAGCGGCAGATCGAGCACCTCCAGAACATCTGCCAGTTGCGATGGGTCAGCCACATCCGCCTGCATAACGCAAATTGCAGCACCCGTTTGCTCCAGTGTTTGCAGCGTCTGCGTTTGGGCAAGGGTTGGCGGACGGCGACTCACCAGCACCAGATAACGAGCACCCTGTTGCACCAACCACTCGGCTAGCAGGAGTCCCAAACCGCCTAAACCGCCGGTAATCAAATAGGCCCCATCCGGACGCACTGAGAATGTCTCGTCGGTTGGGGTGGCCTGATGCGTCACGACAATTTTGCCGATATGCTGCGCCTGCTGCATCGTGCGAAACGCCTGCACCACTTTCTGAATCGGAAACACCGTCGCTGGTAAAGGCGGCACCGACTGGAGCAAATGACGCAAGCGAGTCTGGATCAATTGGGGCTGCTGTTGAGCAATCGCCATCAAGTCAATCAAATGATAGGTCGCGCCCGGTTTGATCGCCGCTACCTGCGCCGCCGTCCACACTTGCCGCTTGCCAATTTCCACAAACCGCCCCCGTTCACTGAGAACCGACAGGCTGGCAGGGATAAACTCACCGGCAAGAGAATTGAAAACGACATCGACCCCTTCGCCTTGCGTTTGAGCCATCACCTGTTCAACAAAATCCAGCGTGCGAGAATTCATCACGCGATGGACACCCATTTGTTCTAGAGCGTTCCATTTGCTTAGACTGGCGGTTGCATAGACCTCTGCCCCGATCTGGTGCGCCAGCATTACCGCTGCCATTCCCGTACCCGTTGCTGCAGCATGGATGAGAATTCGTTCACCGGGCTGTAGATTGGCTAATCGCAGAGCATAATCTGCCGTTAGAAACGCGGCTGGAATTGTCGCGGCGGCGGTAAAACTGAGCTGAGCTGGCTTAGGAACAACCAGAGCACCATCGACGGTAACATACTGGTTAAAGCTACCAGGTGCCAAGGCAACAACGGCATCCCCGACTTGAAACTCCGTCACCTCAGAGCCAACCGCGCTAATTTCACCAGCGCATTCAACTCCAAACCAATTGCGTTCAAACGGTAATAAATTGAGTGTATCCAAAACATCAATTAAGTTGAGTCCAGTAGCAGCAACGCGAATTTCTACTTCGGTTGCAGCAGGCGATCGCCGTTCCGTAGGCTGTAGGGTTAGCTGCCCCAAACTGCCGCGCTGGAGACAGGCTAACTGGTAAGGTTGATCTGGCAAGGGTAGGGTATCCGGCACAAATCGGGCCAATCGTGCAACATAGCGTTCATGATGGTGCAGGGCAATTTGTGGTTCAGCAGTGGTCGAGTGCAGTTCCCGGTGCAGATCAGCCACTTGCTCGGATAGGGGCAGACGGGGATCGAGATCAATACAGCGGCAGTGGAGGGCGGGATACTCCAGGCCAATCACCTTGGCAAGTCCCCAGAGCGGGGTTTGGCTGAGTTTGGCTGGGTTAATTGGATGATCCCTCCTAACCCCCCTTAGTAAGGAGGGAACCAAGCTGCCGGGGTTTGACATCCCCCTTGTTAAGGGGGATTTAGGGGGATCAATTAAGGGGGATTTAGGGGGATCACTCGATTCGCAAGCATCCAGAACCACGGCTCCCTGAGTCACGAGCCACAGCGACGGGGAGGTGGGCAGCGTTTGTAATAGATACAGCAGACTCGTGCAGGTGGTTTCGGTCGCGGCTATCAAAGACTCCAGCGCTAGCTCGGAAGAGTCATCTAGCCCCCAAAGATAGAGGATGTGATCGGGGGCAGGAATGGCAGCCCAGAGCTGCTCAAAATCGGCGCGAGCACGAGGATTGATCACAAATTCATGCGAACCTTGCTGATAGGCTTCACCTGCCTGCACCAGGGTGACATGACCGGATAGCTGGGGCGCTAACTGCTGCACTAATCCTTGCCGATCGGCAAAAATCAGCCAGTGAGACGGGGAATGATGCGGAACAGTCTGGCCTGCTTTGGCGACCAGCAGCGTTTGGGGAGCCGCGAGCGACGGGCTACCATCGGTTTGGGTTAAATCTGGTGTGATGGCAACGGGCTGCTCAAAGCCACAATGCTGGAGTAGCGACTGCCATTGTCCAGCGCTAATTAATGGATAAGCAGGGCGCAAATCCTGGTCAGTGAAGCGCCACCAGCCTGCGGTGAGGCCAAAGATCAGATCCAGCCAGCATTGCGGTTGAGTGGTTTCTAGCAGCAGCAGCAGGCCGTCGGGTGCTAACAGTTGACGAGTATGATAAAGAGACTGAGACAGATCAGATATGGCATGCAAAACATTGGCGGCGATAATCAAATCATAGGAGTTAGTCTGAAATCCTTGAGCTGCAGGTGAATGCTCAATGTCCAATACTCTATACTGCACAAAGCTATAATCTTGAAATCGCTGCCGCGATTTTTGTAGAAACAGTGGTGATAGGTCGGTGAACGTATAGTCTATTGTTACGCTGGAATTAGCGAGGAGATGAGGCAGTATTGCGGCTGTGGTACCGCCAGTTCCGGCTCCAATTTCCAGAATCCGCAGCGATTGGGTTCCGGCTGACAGCACAAAACTCACCGCCTGCTGCACCAACTGATTCATTAAGGCAGCTCCGGTTGAAGTCTGGTAGAGCTGAGTCGCGGTCGTTAAATCGCCCTGCGGAAACAACAATTGCAGCGGATCGCACTGGCCCCGAAAAACATCCGCCAAGTGTGAACCACAGCGATGCAGCAGGGTCAATTCAGCCGTAGCTGTTGGGTAGCGCTGCTGGAGTTGGGTGAGCTGGGTGTCAATGTCGATGTTAGATGCCTTGATGTGAGCTAGGTTTTGGTCGGGCTGGGATTGCTCGAACGGGTCTGCCTGATGCAGAATTTCCAACAGGCGATGCAGCAACCGCCGATGCTGGGGAACCACACCAAGCCGTTCAGCAAGTTCACTAGCGGCTACAAGGGGAGTACTCGGTGTCCAGCCTAATTGCTGAAAAGCCTGACGAATGTAGATCAGACTCAGCTGCTCTAGTGCCGCTAATATCTGTGGGTAGGCAAGCACATCGGGCTGAAGCAGCCATTCAGATAACTGCGGCAGCAGATGATCGTGAATCGAGATAGGAGTTGGCAAATTTGGCAGAGGTTGCGCCTGCCAGTTAATTTGATACAGCCAATCCTGCCAAAAAGCAGATATTGAAACGCTTGGTTTGGTTACTGGGCGGAGCTGGAGTCCTACAATTGCAATGAGAGGTTCACCGTTCATATCCGTAACCTGTACATCAACTTTGATTTGTTTGTTGATTTGCTCAGTTGCGTTATAAGAAGCATGTGCGGTTACGTTACTCCAACAGGTGCGTTCTGGCCGTTTGTAGAAGGTCAACCGATCACAGCCCGTGGGTAGGTAGAGAGAGTGAGAACCCAGACTGGGCAGAGCAGCACCGATCACCTGAAAGGCGGCATCGAGTAGAACTGGATGGCACTGGTAGGGGGCTGGGTCTAACTGAGCGGCAAGCTGAATCTGTCCTCGTGCCTGTCGGTCACCGCACCAGAGTTGCTGAATCGCCTGAAACAGCTCGCCATATTCAATTCCATAGGCTCGTAGGGTCTGGTAGTAGTCGGTCAGGTCAACGGGTTGGGGACAAACTGACTGCGACATTCCGCCAGCAAGCGATTCAGCCCGACTGATTGACCCTGTAGCGTGCAGTTGCCAGTTTGCACCGCCTCGCTGACCCAACACCTCGAATCGGTAAGCATCATCTGGCTGAGGGCTAAGCACAACCTGCACGACCAGATCTGCTTCTGTCAGTAGGATGGGCTGCTGAATCGCCAAATTAGTTAGCGTTAAGCGATCCGACTGTAGAACCTGTTTCCCCGCCGCCAATGCCATTTCCATATAGCCCGCTGCCGGAAGCATGAATGCACCCAATACGCGATGCTGCGCCAGAAATAACGGTTCAGTTTGGCTGAGACGATGGGAAAAGTAAATCTCTGGTGAACGAGACAGATATAATCTCTGCCCAAGTAGGGGATGAACTTCTGGATAATTATTCGATCGGTTTACAAAAGAATTTTTACGCTCTTCGATATCCATCCAGTAACGCTGTCGCTGAAATGGATAAGTTGGTAATAATAGCGGCTGAAGTGAACATTTAGAGTCATCCTTCCTAGAGTCATTGCGAGACGAATTTGTTGATTCAACTTGGAATGATTTTGACTCTCTAAATTTGTCAGTATTGAAGGATTTTGAACCATTTTTTCCGAAAACAGCCAACTGTTCAATCGCCTCTGCGGTAGAGTTGGCTGTTACAGTCAGTTGTTCGGCAAACAGCGATCGTCCAGTCTTGACTTGGTAACATACTTCCGCGAAATCAAGGGTGGGATTTTGCTGCAAATACTCATAGTATCGATGGGCGAGTGCTTGCAGGGCAGCAGGAGTTTTGGCAGAGAGGGTGAGTCTGTAAGGAGGCTGATCCAACCGAGGCCGAGAAATTGCATCAGGATTGCTAGCCTCCGCTGCCGAGAGCACCACGTGGGCATTGGTGCCGCTAAAGCCAAAGGAACTGACGCCTGCGATGGGAGAGATGTCCGCCGGCCAAAGCATTGATGTCGTTGGGACTTGCAGCGGTAATTGGTCCCAGGATACATGGGGATTGGGCTGCTGAAAATGCAGATGGGGCGGAATTTCTCGGTGATGCAAGCAGAGCGCTACCTTGATCAATCCCGCAATGCCAGCCGCCGCTTCCAGATGCCCCAGGTTGGTTTTCACCGAACCGATCAGCAGCGGTTTATTCGCTCGATTACTATCCGACGGCTTGAATACTTGCCCCAACGCCAACAACTCGATTGGATCGCCCAAAGCCGTGCCGGTGCCATGCGCCTCGATATACTGAACCTGCGAGGGAGGGATCCCAGCATTAGCGAGTGCCTGCCGAATCACCGCCTGCTGAGCCGGGCCATTGGGAACCGTCAAACCGCTGCTGCGTCCATCCTGATTCACCGCAGAACCGCGAATCAAGGCCCAAATCCGGTCGCCTGCCGCTAAGGCATCCGAGAGCCGCTTCAACACCACCACCCCACATCCCTCAGACCGGGCAAATCCGTCCGCGCGGGCATCAAAGGTTTTGCAGCGACCGTCCGCAGCGAGCATGTGGGCTTTCGAGAAATTGATGCTGAAATCAGGCGAAAGCAACCGATTCACGCCACCCACCAGCGCCAAGTCGCATTCCTGCTGCCGTAAGCTTTGGCAGGCCAGATGAACCGCCACCAGCGACGAGGAACAGGCCGTATCGATTGCCAAACTGGGTCCCGTTAAACCCAGCGTGTAGGACAATCGCCCTGCTGCGGTGCTGTGGGAATTGCCAGTTGCCAGGTAGGCATCAATCTGATGGCGATCGCGGTTGAGTAAATGCTGGGAGTAATCGTTACTGCTAATGCCGATGAATACACCCGTTGCACTACCGACTAAATGGGCAGGAATAATTCCAGCCTGTTCCAACGCTTCCCAACTCACCTCTAACAACAGCCGCTGCTGCGGGTCCAAGGAGCATGCTTCCCGATCGGCGATGCCAAAAAACTCAGCATCAAACTCTTGCAGGTGTCCCACAAAGCCACCATAGCGCGTAGCGATTTTGCCCGGTGCATCGGGATCGGCATCGTGGAAAATATCATTTGACCAGCGGTCGGCAGGAACTTCTGTGATCGCATCCTGTCCGGTTTGCAACAGCCGCCAAAAGTCCGCCGGATCCTCGACCTGACCGGGCAAGCGGCAGCCGATGCCAACAATCGCGATTGGTTCGGTTCGAGCGGCTTCTACCGCCTGTAATTGACTGCGCATCTGCCGTAGCTCTAGCAGGGCTTGCCGCATAAGAGAACGATAATCTTGATTATCTAGTGCTGTATTCATCCTATCGTTCCTCCGCTGAGTTCGATTAGCTCCTGAGCCAGTAACTTCGCTAATTCAGTTTCAGATAAATGGTCTAATTCTAGCGTGTCGATTGCTGATGTTGAGAATTGTTGTATTTCTGGTGTTGGCCCATTTTTATTATTGTTCAACTGTAGGTTCAAACTGGCTATCAGATAATCTGTTAATGCCTCGATCGTCGGATAGTCAAACGCAACTGTAGCAGGCAATGTACAATTGAGCGCAGTTTGCAGGCGGTTCTTTAGCTCTACGGACGTAAGGGAATCCATGCCCAGATCGAAGAAGCCTTTTTGCGGATCGATCTCCGTCTCTTGAAACCCCAGCACTTGAGCCACTTGCCAACCGAGATAGGCTTGCAGCAAAGAACGTTGCTCAGAAGCTGATGCGCGATGTAATTGTGGCAGAATCTCGCTAGGTTGAGCATTAACCAATTTTTGCTGCGACGTTTCTGCAATTTCCGTGCAGATTTCCGTCCAAATTTCTGTCAACAAATCGGTTAACCCAGGTGACATACCCTGCCCAAACTCCCGCCATCGCATCGGCAGCACCCCCACCTGAGTGAACGAAGTCGATAACAGTGCCGCGAATGCTGCAACACCTTGGCTGGGGGCAATGCTGCCCATCCCCCTGAATCGAGATTCTGCCTGCCGAGCCGCTGCCGATCCCACCTCGGACCAGATGCCCCAGTTGATACTGAGAGCCGGTAAACCCAGCGAGCGGCGATAATGGGCTAATGAATCTAAAAATACATTTGCCGCCACATGATTGGCTTGCCCAGGAGAACCAAGCAGGGCCGTAGCCGAGGAGAATAAGACATAGAAATCGAGCGGTTGGGTTTGGGTAAGCTGGTGCAAATTCCAGGCTCCCAAGAGCTTGGGTCGCAACACCGCCGCGAATTTCTCCCAGGTTTGTTGGTGTAACATGCCATCATCTAACACACCCGCCGCATGGATAATACCGCCTAGAGGCGGCAAGGATGATTCTAAATCAGTCAAACATTGCGCTAACTGCGAACGGTCGGCCACATCAACGGCTGCTGTCACCACCTGAACGCCCGCCTGCTGCCAAGCTTGGATCGTTGGGGTAATTGTTGGGGAGATGCGGCGGCTGAGCAACACCAGATGCTTGACTCCCTGCTGCACGAGCCAGTCTGCCATCAACAGTCCCAAACCACCCGTTCCACCCGTAATCAAGTAGGTGCTGTCAGGGCGAATTGGAGGAGAGGTAATCGGCTGCGGCTGAGTGATAACCAGCTTGCCCACATGCTTGGCCTGCTGCATCTGGCGGAATGCCTGCACCGCTTCAGTAATGGGAAAAACGTTATAGGGTAATGGCTGATAAATTCCCTGCTGAATTCGCTCGCTAATCTGCCGCAACATCTCCTGTATTAGATTAGGCTGCTGCTGACATAGCTCCACCAAATCGATCTGAATATACTTCAGATTCGGATACTGGGCTTGTACTCGCTCATGTGTCCAGTCGGTTTTGCCCAATTCAATCCAGCATCCTTGCGGTTTTAACACCGATAGACTGGGGGAAATAAACTCGCCTGTGAGAGAATTCAACACCACATCGATTCCCTTACCTTGAGTCAGACGCATTAACTCAGTGGCAAATTCCAGATTGCGCGAGCTGAATACCTGAGTAACCCCCAATTCCTGTAGAACAGGCCATTTCTCTGGACTAGCGGTTGCATAGATTTCTGCACCTACCTGGCGAGCAACTTGAATCGCCGCCTGACCAACTCCGCCTGCTGCGGCATGGATCAACACCCGTTCGCCTCGCTTCAGGCCAGCCAGATGACAGAGGGCATAGGAGGCCGTCAGGAAGGCCACCGGAATCGTAGCCGCCGCTGTGCTACTGAGTCGGGCTGGTACCGGCGCAAGCATGGCAGCATCCACCGTAACCCAATTGCTGAAACTCCCAGAAGCCAGGGCCATCACCCGGTCGCCTACCTGGAAGCTGGCCACCTGCTCACCCACGGCGCTAATTTCACCCACGCATTCACAGCCTAATGGACCCGCTTCACCCGGATACAAATCCAAGGCATTCAGGACATCGCGGAAATTCAACCCCGTGGCTTGGACCCGAATTTCGACATCATGGGGGCCGAGAACAGAGTGTTCCGTAGTTTGCAGATGCAAGTTATCCAAACTACCGCGCTGCGAAATCTGCAACTGAACACGCTGCTGCCAATAATCTAGTGAATCAGCAAGAGAATTAGGAGATGAACAACGAATCAACCGAGCTACATATCGCTGCTGCTGGCGAAAGGCCACCTGTAGCTGACGTGGTTCGGAATGAGTCAGAGAATTAGCCGTAAGTTCGGCGAACAATATTTCCGCCTGTCGATCCGCGTCGTGGCTTAAACTCAGATCTGGATCTAAATCAATGCAGACACAGTTCAACTCTGGGTACTCTAACTGCACGGTTTTGCCAATCCCCCACAGTAAGGACTGTGCTAGACCGGTTAATTTTTCGGCAGGATTTCCGGTCGCAACTGCGCCCTGCGTCACCAACCAGAGCTGCATAGGCTGGGTAGGCGGCAGCGACTGGAGCAAATGCAAAGCGCGGCTACATAGGGTTGCAGCAGTGGTCTCCAGCGCTTCAACACTCAGGTCTGCTGGATCGGGCGCATCCAGGGCCGCTAGAAAAACAACTTGGGTGGGGCGAGCAAAGGACGTTTCCAGTGACTCAGACAGGGTATCGGCAGACACCAAGCGATAGGCTGCCTCGACTGCCTGTAACCGGCTCACCATCGCTGCTGCCACTCCCTGCTGATTGCCAACAATCAACCAATCAAAGTCGGCTAGAGGCAACGTTGCTTGAGTCCCCACTTGGGCCACGATTATCGCCTGTTGAATCGCGGAACCATTCACCGTTGGTTGAATCGCTTCTATGCATTCAAATCCACAGGACTGCAACAGAGAGCGCCATTGCGCAACCGAAATCAGCGGATAATCTGGGCGCAACTCATTGTCAGTAAATCGCCACCAGCCATCGGTCAAGCCAAAGGTGAGATCCAGCCAGCGCATCGGATAAACGCCCTCCAGCAGAATCAGCACGCCTCCGGGCGCAAGCAATTGACGAACATAGGATAAGGTCGTTTCCAGATTTTGGGTAGCGTGAAATACGTTGGCAGCAACAACTAGGTCATACTGATGCCAACGAAAACCTTGATCACTCGGTGAACGTTCAATGTCCAATGTTTGGTACTGAATAAAATCATAGGCCGCGAATTTCTGCTGTGCTGTTTGGACCAATAGAGGTGAAATATCGGTATATATGTAGCTAGCGAGCTGAGAATCGAGATCAGGCAGCAGATAGCCAGTCGTTCCGCCAGTACCGCCGCCAATTTCCAAAATTTGTACCTTGGATTGGGGCAATAATAATCGCACAATTTGTTGCAGCAGTTGATTAGTGAACTGTGCTCCAGGCGAATCTTGATAGATTTGGCTCAGGGTGCTGAAATCGCCATTGGGAAATAAAAGCTGAATCGGGTCACACTTACCCTGCAACACGTCAGCCAGAGCCGAACCACAGCGATGCAATAGAGCCAGTTCAGGTGAGGCAACAGGTTGAGTCATTTCAGCAGAACTATCATCCTGAAGCGATCGAAGCATGCCATAATGATTATTCTGACAATCGAGGTAATCAGCCTCTACTAAAATATTCAGCAAGCGTCGGACCCATCTAGGATTGGCTGTGATCTGAAGCTGCTGCATCACCTGCTGCACCGTAAAGTGTTCGCCGCTGGTAAACCGCCAGCCCAGTTGCAGAAAAGCTCGCCTGATATAGGTCAGGCTCAACGACTCCAGCTCTGTTAAATGCTGCTGATAGGAGTTCAGGTGCTGCGCCCGAGCAGCGGACAACCGATCAGTCAGGGCCGCAAATTGGTGGCTTACCTGGCACAACTCTGGTAAATGAACCTGATGCAGCGGCTGAGGACGCCACTCGATTTGGTATAGCCACTCCTGCCAACTTGCTGACTCAATCGGTTCTCGGTCCGCCGGATGCAGCCTTAATCCTGCGATTGTCAGGAACACCTGTCCCTTGGCATCGAGCAGTCGCAGATCGGCAACTGGGTGAACCGAATTCTGGTTAGATCGTAGCGTCACTTCACTCCAGAGGCTAGAGGGGTGACCCAACGGTCTGCGGTGCAGGATCAAGCGGTCGAAACGAACTGGTAAATAGGTTTGGGACTGCGCGGGTAAGGCTGCTGCAATTGTTTGTAAGGCTGCATCTAGGAGAACTGGATGGATTTGGTAGGGAGCCGCAGATGAGCAACTGGATGGTAATTCAATCCAAGCCATCGCGGTGCGGTGTCCCTGCCAGAGCTGGCGAATCGCTCGAAAGGCAGCTCCGTACTCGATGCCGTGCTGCCGATAGGTTTGATAGAAGCGTTCAACATCTAGTTCGGTGAAATCGGGATTGGAGGTGACTGTATTTCTCAAGTCCATCGAGGCAGTTTGGTTGTTCGACAGATCGATTTGATTAATCGTGCCAGACGCATAACATTCCCATTTCTGTTGCTCATCTGAATTGCGTAAAGCAAAAATCTCAAACTCGTAGGATTGAATATCAGTTTTTTCTGGCGTCAACGTCAACTGTACTGTTATCAGACTATTAACTCTTAATCTTTGATGAATCGACAACGCCAGTTCTAGCTGAGCCGCTGGCATGATTTCTCCAACTGCTGCTAGCACTATCTCGATGTAACCCGCCGCTGGCATGATTGGTTGCTCAAACACCCGATGCTGTTGGAGGAACGCCGGATGATGGCGATCGAGTTGGGCTTCAAAATGTATGGCGGCGGATTTTGCCAAAACTAAACGCCTGCCGAGCAACGGATGGTTGTCTCTAGAAACGCTAGAACGCACTGGGGGCGGCTCCATCCAGTAGCGCTGCTTCTGAAACGGATAGGTCGGTAGTATAACTCGGCGGTAGAACTGACTGTAGCCAAGCTGATTCCAGTCGATGTCTTCCCCCTGCAAGTAGCGCTGGACTAGGCTATCCGCTGGTGGTTCAACAGGCTCATCTGCAATAAACTGCCGTAGTGCCTGCCGCAGTTGGGTGATACTTTCAGCCCTGACTGCAAACCGATGCTCGAACTGCGATCGGCCCGTGTTGGCCGTAAAACAAATGTGGGGCAGCAGTTCATCAACTTGTGTCGTTAAAAATACTTCATAGCGTTCTGCAAGCTGTTCGAGGGCCGAACGAGTTTTAGCAGAAATCGTAAACAGATAGGAGGGTGGTGGATTCACAGCAGCGGTTGCTTCAGTGCTTACCTGTCTATCTACTGATTTATCTATCTGCTCATCTACAACTTCCTCTACAAACTCTTCTAAAATCACATGCACATTTGTGCCGCTCATACCAAACGAACTGACGCCCGCCAAACGCGGCTGGTGAGCTAATGACGGCCAGGGAACGAGCTGCGTTGGGACTTGAATCGCGAGTTGTTGCCAGGGAATGTAGGGATTCGGCTGCTGAAAATGCAGATGGGGTGGAATTTGCTGATGCTGGAGTGCCAGGACGGTTTTGATTAAGCTCGCTACTCCTGCTGCCGATTCTAAGTGGCCCATATTGGTCTTCACCGAGCCAATCCAGAGCGGGTTATCCGCAGACCGCCCTTGAGCCAACACCTTGCCCAACGCCAACACTTCGATTGGATCACCCAACGGTGTGCCGGTGCCGTGAGCTTCCACATACTGTACCTGAGCGGCTGGGACACCTGCCTGCCCCAATGCTTGCTGAATCACCGCTTCTTGAGTCTGACCGTTCGGTGCTGTGAGTCCGTTGCTTTGCCCATCGTGGTTTGCTGCCGATCCTCGGATTATAGCCAAAATTGGGTCGCGATCGGTAATCGCGTCCTTTAGTCGCTTCAGCACCACGATACCGCAGCCTTCCCCGCGAATATATCCATCTGCATTCGCATCAAAGGTGCGGCATTGTCCACTCGAAGATAGCGCTCGCAGTTTACAAAAGCCGATTGTCGGCTCGGGTGACAGCATCAAGTTGACGCCACCTGCTAAGGCCAAATTGGATTCACCACTACGTAAACTCTGACAAGCTAAATGCACCGCCAGTAACGAAGATGAGCAGGTGGTATCGAGCTGCATTGTCGGCCCTTGCAACCCCAATACATAGGCCAACCGCCCTACCGCCATGCTGTGGGTATTGCCCAAACTGCTGTAGGCATCGATACGAGACAGATCGCCCGAATGCAAACTTAGTTTGGCGTAGTCGGCAAAACTGATGCCAATATACACTCCGGTTTGACTGCCCCGCAGCCGATCGATTGCCTGCCCAGCCCGCTCTAGAGCCGTGTAGCTCACCTCCAGCAACAAGCGCTGCTGCGGATCAAGACTGACCGCTTCACGGGGCGAAATGCCAAAGAACTGCGGATCAAATTGATCGACCTGATCGATAAAACCACCATGCCGACTGTAGAGCCTTCCAGGCGCATCTGGGTCCGGATCATAATAGGCGGTCCAATCCCAGCGATCGGACGGTACTTCAGTGATGGCATCGATCCCGTTTTGCAGCAGATTCCAATAGGTTTCTGGTGAATTAGCGCCGCCGGGAAAGCGACAGTCCATGCCAATCACAGCAATAGGCGCCTTAGCCTCAGTAAGGGACTCTAGTTCCAGGCGCATCTGCCGCATTTCTTGCCATGCTTCTAGGAGCAGGGTGCGATAGTTGGGGGTAGGTGTCATCGACGTTTCCTCCCTTTGGCAGCGGCAAGTTCAGCAGCGAGGAGGGCAGCGAGTTCGGGTTCGGTGAGGCTATCGGGTGGATGGCTGGCCGCTTGCTTCTGCGTAGCAGTCGGGTAGCAGTTGGATAAATGAGTGGGACTCTGTAAAGGGGTAGGCGTGAGGGTGGCGAGGTGGTAGGAAAGGGTGGTAATGGAAGGGAAGTTCCAGGCGAGGGTGGCTTCTAGGGGTTGAGAGAGGTTGAGCCAGGTTTCGAGATCTTGGGCGAGTTCGACGGCAATCACAGAATCGATACCATAATCAGCGAAGGGGCGATGGCGATCGATATGCTCTGCTGCGATATTTAGCTTTTGACTCAACCATTGGATCATCCAAGTTTGGATCGCTTGGGCTGTGTCTGCCAGGTTGGCGTTTTCTGGGTTGGCGTCGATGGGGTTGGTGCCGGTTTGGGGCTGATTCTGTCGAGCAACGGAGACTGAAGCAGATTCGGGAGAAGAAAGTTCGGTTGGAACTGGAACCTTGCGCAGCAGGGCATCGAGTGCTTGATCTTCACCAGCTAGGGTTTGTTCGATGTCGCCAATTGTTTGCTCATACTCCAAAATCTGATTTGTAACTACGTCTGTCCTACAGTTATTAAAATGTTCTGAAACTGTAATTAATGCTTGTGCAAACCTGTGTTCAAATTGAGTCTGTATCCATTCAAGAGTTAATTTCAGTCTGCGATCGGAACTACAGTGGTTAGCATTCTCAAGACTGGCCCAGAGAATCGCCAGAGTAGCAACCTCACCGATTAACCCAGAGGCTAATTGGGCCATGAGGGGCTGATCAAAACCAGCATGGTGACAGCAATCGCTGATCTGCGCAGCCGCATCAAGTAAACGCTGGCTAATTTCGGGAGCATTTAAGCTGTGGCTGAGCCATTGTTGCCAGGACTGATGATGCAAGATCCGCGAACCCAAAAAGGCGTTCAGCGTCTCGGTCGGTCCTTCAAAGACGCGCAGCACTCTGGCATCGCGCAGAATTTGCGGAGCCAGGTTGGTTTCAATGTAGCCGCGTCCTCCCAGGGTTTGGACTAATCCATCGGCGGCTTGCCAATAGAATTCTGGTGCGGCAGTTTTGCAGACGGTGTAGGCTTCGATCGGAACTGATTCACCGGCATCGAGGCGCTGAGTAATTTGCATGACCAGCGTTTCGGTAGCTACGATGGCGGCATTCAGGTGATGCAGGCGCGTCAGCACAACCGGATGCTCTAGCAACTTGCCGGTAGCGATACTGCGACGTGCACTATAGCGCAGCATCAGTTGGGCACACCGCTTCATCCCGCCGACGCTAGCCGCCGCGATCGCCAAACGGCCATACATCATCGCATCCTGAGCAATTGACATACCGGTTCCCACGGTGCCCAGCAGTTGATCGGTCGTTACCGGTGCGTTTTCCAAATAGAGCGTATTCTGCACCATGCCGCGCATGCCCATCGTTAGGGCTTCTGGCCCCTGCCGCAGTCCTGGGTTGCCGCGTTGCAGCACAAAGCCACTGATGCCGCGATGCTGATCCTGTTGATGCTGCACAAATACATTAATCACTCCTGCCCAAGCCGCCGAGCCGCTCCAGATTTTGGTACCGTTCAGCCGCCAGCCGTCTTTCTCTGGAATGGCATGAGCTGCAATTGCCTGGGGATTGGCTCCGGCCCCCGGTTCTGTTAGAGCAAAGGCGGCCAGTTCTCGTCCGGTAGCGAGTAAGGGCAGCAGATCGTCCTTGAGGACAGGGGCAGCAGATTGAGCGATCGGGCGAATTCCCAAGACATTGTTGAGTCCGACAAAGAGGGCCAAGGTGGGGTCAATCGCGCCGAGTTGCTGCAAGACCCGCATCGTCTCGGTATGCCCTAGTTCGAGGCCGCCGTACTGCTGCGATACCTGCATGCCCAGCAGCCCTTGATTGCCGAAATCTAAGACAATTGCAGGCGGAATACAGCGTCGTTCGTCGATCAGGCGGGAGTTGATGTGGTGGGTGGCGTAGTCGCGCAGCCAATCGATCAGGCAATCCGTCAGGTGCTCGGTTTTGCGGCTGGTTTGGTTTGGGTTGGAAGCGGGAGCAATTGGCAGTTCCACTAACTTGTTAGTCGAAGCGTTCAATCGGTTCAATGGATTCATTGATGGATTCATTGATGGATTCAATCGATTCAAATCGGTTTGTGGGCCTGCACTAATAAGACAGGCAAGATGCCCATTCCACGGTGATGCAATCGGTTTTTTAGATTGACTTCTAGTCGGCTCCGTTTGTCTCGAAGGCGAGGTCAGATCTTGTTCAATAACCGTTTTAATAACTGTAAATTCGCCGTTCTCAAACTTTTCTCGACAGACATATCGTTTAATTTTACCGCTAGATGTTTTGGGAATTGTACCCGGTTTAAGCAATTGAATTGTATGGGCCTGAAGCTGATGCTCCTCAGAAATGGCCGCTCGGATTGCCGTAATCATCTCTTCTGGGTTTGCCGATCTCCAATGCTCACGATTTACTTCTTGTATGATAATGAGCTGCTCAGTACCATCAACTTCACAGATAAAGGCGGCTCCACATCCTGGACTCAGGGCTGGATGGGATTGTTCAACCGTGCGTTCAATGTCTTGAGGATAATAATTTCTACCGCGAATAATCAGGACATCTTTAAGTCGTCCAGTTATGAATAACTCGTTATTATAAATGAAACCTAAATCCCCTGTGCGTAAATAGAAGCTCTGATTGTGCTCTGATCCGGCTGCTGACTGGAGTTCTACAAAGGTTCGGGCATTCAGCTCCGGCTGCTGCCAGTAGCCCCGCGTCACGCTCTTGCCCGCTAGCCATATTTCACCGATGCGATCAGGCGCACAGGGCTGCCTGGTTTCTGGATCAACAATGAGCAGCGACTGATCTGCCGCTGGCTGACCGCAGCTCACCAATCGTTGTGCGGCTTCTGGCTGAGCAGCGTCTGCATCGGACACAACTTCAACCCGATGCTGCTGGAGTGCACGAGTCGAAACCGAGATCTGCTGCGGCCTACTGGTTTTGTCTCCTCCCGTCACCAACAGGGTTGCTTCGGCTAGGCCATAGCAAGGATAAAACGCCTCCGGACGAAAGCCACAGTCGGCAAAAGCAGCGGTAAATCGGGACAGGGTGGCAGCCCGAATCGGCTCAGCTCCGGTGAAGGCAACGGTCCAACCGCTCAGATCTAGATTAGCTTTCTGTGCGGGCGTAATCTTTTCAACACAGCGCTCATAGGCAAAATTAGGGCCACCGCTGGTGACTGCACCATTTGCACCGCAGCGGGAAATGGCCTCTAGCCAGCGAATCGGCTTTTGCAGAAATGCCACTGGAGCCATTAGGGTGACAGGAAAACCGCCGTAGAGCGGCTGCAAGATGCCACCAATCAAGCCCATATCATGATAAGGCGGCAGCCAAATCACACCCCTACTAGCTGGAGAATGACCGAATTTTTCGTAGATCAGAGCTGAATTGTGCAGCAGATTGGCATGGCTGACCATCACTCCCTTGGGCTGCCCGGTCGATCCAGACGTGTACTGCAAAAAGGCGAGCGTATTGGGATCAAGGGTAATCGGTTGCCAAGCATCTGGTTGCCCACTAGTCAGTTGCCCATCGGTTAACGGCGGGCCAGAGCTTTTGCTCAAAATTTGATCGGTAGCAATCCAGTGATCGATCCCGACCAATTGGGCTGTTTGCGTCAGCAAGGACTGCTGGGTCAGCACTGTGCTGGCTTGGGCATCAGCGGCAATGGTCTGTATGGATGATAAATTACGACGGGGCGGATAAACGGGAACGGCGATTACCCCGGCATATAGACAGCCAAAAAAGGCAGCTATAAAGTCCAAACCAGGCGAGTAGATTAACAGAGCGCGTCCGCCTTGTAACTCTAAGCGCTGAAGTTGGGCTGCGATGGCTCGCGCCTGTCGGTCTAAATCGCGATAACTGAGGCTGGCTTCCTGCTGTTCCCCATCGATCAAAAAGCGGTAGGCGAGCTGCTCCGGTTGGTGGATGGCCCAATAGTGTAGCAGATCCACAAACGTAGAGAATTCGGCGCGTTGGGAATCAGAGCTGAGGAGATTTGCCGCCATAAGGAACTCAGACATTCAACCATTTACCAACAAATTCAGCGATCACGCCTGTGCAACTCTTCTCCAGATTTGAGATTTCGCCTCTAAACTTGATCTGGCTCCTTCTATGAGAGGTACAAAAATCAATTCGGTAATTCTATAGTGCGTATATTCGTCTCGCTGCCACAGAAGGCGTCCGCACTTCAAGGAACCTAATTATTTTTTTACTTTCACTAGAGAGCAGTCAGACTAGTATTGAAGACAACGGTTCAGATTCAATGGCATCCTCTTCCGATATGAAGATTATCGACTGATTAGGTGTTTCGTGCAACTATTATTAGTAAAATTTCTCAAGAACATCGAGGTTGATGGTATGACTGAAATCTATAATCTAGGCAGTATAACCTAGGCAGCCAGAGCGTAGTTGCCAATCTCAGTAGATTGCAAATCCTGTTGAGATCCTCCTTGGCCCCCCTTCTGTAGAGGGGAACCATAGGCGAAGCCTGAGCGCAGCACCTACCAACAATGATTTGAAGTCCCCCTTCCATAAACTACGGTGTCCACACAAGTCGAAGATCCCCCCTAACCCCCCTTAAATCAAGGGGAAGAGGCGCAACCTGGGCGCAGCACCTACCAATCAGGGATTGAAGTCCCCCTTGATCTACGCCGAAGGCGCATCCCCGCTGGGGTTTAGGGGGATTATAGCCCAGCGGGCATCTCAGAAAAGGGGGATTGTGCTATGCACACACTGCGCGAACGAACTCAAGTCTAGTGAGCAAAACGAATTCATTTTCGATCGACTGAGGTTTAATGGTGCGTTTTTGCTGGTTTTTCCAACTCGTGGCGGTAGCTTCCGTCATTGCGGCTCAACCCGTAGGGGCACAAACTGTTTCTCCGGGTAATGAGCCTGGTATCGATCTAGATGGCGCGGATGTCCATTCTCCCCCAGCTGAGGTCACAGGTAATTCTAGACCAATCGTGACCAATATTCGCCTGGAGCCATCTTCTGATGGAGCCAACCTGATTCTCTTCAGCGAAATGCCGCTTCAGTTCCGCCAATTTCAGGACGGCAGCAGTCTGATTGTCGAAATCGAGCGGGCGCGGCTAGCGGGTGAATTTGCTGACGAGGGATTTCGGCAGGACAATCCGGTCGCGGGTATGGCGGCAATTACGGTGATGCAGGTAGAAACCGGGATTCGGGTGACGCTGACGGGGGTAGATACCGTTCCCAACGCCACGGTCACTCCAGATCCGCGGGGGTTAGTTTTAAGTCTGACTGTTGCTGATAGCAGCACTGCCGAAGCACTGGAACCGCCCGTTACTCGACCTGCCCCAGTGCCGCCTCCATCGGAAAACGCAATTCGGATCATTGTCACCGGCAATCGAGACACCTACCGGGTTGCCGAGTCTGCGGTCGGGACGCGCACCGATACGGATATTCTGAATGTGCCGCAGGCGATTCAGGTGATTCCTGAACAGGTGATCGAAGATCAGGGCATCCGGACCGTGGGGGAGACGGTGCAGAATACGGCTGGCATCTCCACTGGGCGCGTATCCTCTGATTCACTGGCGACGCAATTAGTGATTCGCGGCTTTCCCACCGACAATGTTTTGCGCAACGGATTGCGTGACGGCACTCAGCGGTTTACGACCGGCATTACCAACGTGGAGCGAGTTGAGATCCTGCGCGGTCCTGCCTCGGTGCTGTACGGATTAGGCGACTTGGGCGGAACCGTGAATATTGTCACCAAGCAGCCGCTGGATCAGCCGTTTGCCGAGGTGGAATATCAGATCGGGCAGTTTGACTCCCATCGTCCGGTGCTGGATGCTTCAATTCCCTTTGGGCGTGAGGACGAGCTTGGCGTTCGGTTCAATGCCGCCTACGACAGTTCGGGCAGCTTCAGGGATTTTGAGGAAAGCGAATTCTGGTTTGTTTCGCCTTCACTGTCCCTGATCGACACGGAGACAACCACCCTCACTGCCGATCTAGAGTATTTGAAATTTCGCTCGAACGGAGGTGCACCAGAACTACCCGCCTTGGGCACTGTTTTGGAGAACCCCAGTGGGAATATTGATCCCAGTGTAAATCTGGGCGAGCCATCGTTAGCCGAGAGTGAAATTTACGTCAGGCGGGCGGGCTATTTGTTTGAGCATCGGTTTAACTCCGATTGGCGGATTCGCAATGAGTTTTTAGCCGCCTTTGTCAATTTTGCCGAAAATACATTTACGTTACCGATTCGCCTTGATCCAGCCGAGCAGCGCTTATTGACCCGGATTATTGCCGAGAACCCCAGTCAGCAGGAAAACTATACGCTGAATACAAACATCCAAGGAGAGTTTGAGACGGGCGACCTCAGCCATCAGATCCTCTTGGGCGTTGAGCTGTTTAAGGATAGACTCGCTGACGAAATTACCTATCAAACTATTGATGATATTGATATTTTCGATCCGGTCTATCGTCCAGATAGCCTCGGTGATACGGTGATTCCCCAAACCGATACAGTCACCGAAACTAATTCGGCAGGATTTTATGCCCAATATCAGCTTTCGCTGCTCGATCGGCTGATTTTAGTGCTGGGCGGTCGCTTTGATCTAGTCGATCAGATTTACGAAGATAATTTGAACCCAGAGCAGGGGTTTGACCGGCAGGATCAGGCATTCAGTCCACGGGTGGGCATTGTCTATAAACCAGCAGACAATCTATCGTTCTATGCCAGCTATTCAGAATCCTTCAAACCTGTGATTGGACGAGAAACCTCACGAGCGGCTAATAACGATTTGCTGATTGGCGAGCCGTTTCAGCCAGAACGAGGGCGGCAGTACGAAATTGGAGTCAAAGCCGATTTATGGGATGAGCGACTTTCGGCGACATTGGCCCTGTTTCATTTAACCCGCACCAACGTTAGCGTTACTGGTCTCGATGACGCCGCTTTACAAGAGCAGGTGGGTGAACAGCGCAGCCAAGGCGTGGAGTTTAATCTAACGGGCGAAATCTTGCCGGGATGGAATATTATTGCCAGCTATGCCTATACCGATGCCATCATTACCGAAGATAACCGCTTTCAGGTGGGTGATCGGTTGCCGAATGTGCCGGAAAATGCTGCTAGCCTCTGGACAACCTACGAAATTCAGCAAGGCACTCTGCAAGGGTTGGGATTTGGCATTGGTTTATTTTTCCAGGGTGAACGTCTGGGTGATTTAGACAATTCCTTCACCCTACCCAGTTACTGGCGCACGGATGCCAGTTTGTTTTACCGCCATGATCGGCTGCGTTTGGCTCTGAATGTGAGAAATTTATTTGATGTTGAATACTACGAAGGAGCACGCAATGACGTACGGGTGATTCCCGGTGCGCCATTCACCCTCTCTGGTACAATCTCTTGGGAGTTTTAGCGCCGATGCGGAACTTTACCATTCTCTGGTTCGGGCAGTTGGTTTCGACGATCGGCAGCTACATGACCGTGTTTGCTCTGTTGATCTGGGTCTGGCAGCAAACCGAATCGGCCACAACGCTGGCTCTGGTGACTTTCTTTTCCCAGCTACCGCGCATTTTCATCACGCCCATTGCTGGGATTATTGTGGATCGATTCCATCGCAAACGGCTGATCCTGCTGGGCGACGGGATCGCGCTGTTGAGTACATTGGCGATTGGATTGCTGTATTTCACGGGTGTACTGCAAATCTGGCATCTCTATATCGTCGTGGCGCTCTACGGCTGCTTCGGACAACTGCAAACCCTGGCCTATTCTGCCTCAATTGCCATGCTGGTTCCCAAGGCGCAATACACCAGGGCTGAAAGCATGATTGCAATGGTGGGCTACAGCGGCGTGATTTTCTCACCGATTCTGGCCGGCAGCCTCTACCCGCTGATTGGAATTACCGGCATCATTGCCATTGATCTGCTCAGTTTTATAGCTGGATTAATCACGCTGATTCTCACGCCAATTCCTCAGCCCACCAGTGAGCCAAACAGTGAGCCAAACAGTGAGCCAAACAGCGATAGGGCCAACCCATTCACCTGGCAAACTCTCACCTTCGGCTTCCGCTATATTGCCGCCAAACCCGCTCTGACCGCAATGGTGATCGCCTTTACGCTGTTTGCCATTCCGGGCGACATTGGCAAAGCCTTGTATAATCCGATGATTTTGGCCCGCTCCGGCGGAGATGCTAGAGTGCTGGGATTAGTCACAACAGCGGCGGGGGTAGGGGGCGTAATCGGCGCAATTCTGTTTAGCATTTGGGGTGGCTTTCCGCGGCGGATTCACGGCATGTTGTTGGGGTTTGCCGCCACCGGGCTATGCAAAATTATCTTAGGATTGGGACGAACGCCGCTAATCTGGGCCACTGCTCACTTTTGTGCCACCCTGCCGATTCCGATGTTCTACAGCTCTAGTAATGCCATTTGGTACGCCAAGGTGCCGCCTTCGTTGCAGGGCCGAGTCCTGGCTGCCGACCAGATGATTGGCCTGATCGTTGGCACGTTGGCTCCGCTGCTGGCTGGTCCGTTAGCCGATCGCGTCTTTGAACCGGCGATGCAGCCGGATGGTCGGCTCGCACCTTTGTTTGCTCCTCTGTTTGGCACAGATACCGGAGCTGGCATGGCACTGCTATATACGCTGACAGCCCTCTGGATGCTGCTGGTTGGTCTGGGTGGCTACGGATTTCGGACGCTGCGCCAAGTGGAAACGCTCTTACCCGATCACGATGTGGCGGATCAGAATGCTTCTAACCAGAATGCTTCTAACCAAAACATCTCCAATCCCGATCATTCACCGTTTCATACGCCATAAATTTATTTCTATCATTTCCCATGACAACTCAATTATCTTTAGCGTCTACCGATTCGGTTACTGTTGCTCGCAGGCGCGCTTTACAAACTGGCCTGGATCACGCCTTGGGCGGCACGGTTGGTGCCACAGCCGCAATCAGCACACCAGCCGGAAGGTTGGGAGCTAGCGGTGTTGCCAGCCTCCGAACCGGGTTAGCGGTACAGCTGGATGATTTGTTTCAAATTGGCAGCATCACTAAACCATTTGTCTCAACCGTTGTTTTGCAGTTGTTCGAGTCCGGTCAGCTTTCGCTGGATGATCCCCTGACTCGCTGGCTATCGCCGGATCTGGTGCAGCCACTTCCCAATGGCAGCCAAATCACGATACGACAGTTGCTCAACCACACCAGCGGCATTCCCGACTATGTACCAATTTTATTAGCAGCGGGTGTCAACCTATTTCGCGACTGGCAGCCGCAGGAATTGACTCAGCTCATTGGCGGACAGGCGGCGGCATTTACCCCCGGTACCGACTGGTCCTACTCTAACACCAACTACATTCTGCTAGGGCTAATCATTCAGCAGGTGACGGGCAATCCCATCGCTAGCGAAATTCGCTCCCGGATTCTAGATCCACTCGGTCTGAAGCAGACCTATTTCGCTGGAGCCGAGGTAGGGCCAAATCCGGTCAGCGGCTATTGGGACGTGAACAACGACGGTCGTTTAGATGATGTCAGTAGTCTGAGCCTATCTTGGGCTTGGTCTGCCGGAGCATTGATTTCCAATACTAAGGACTTACTGCGGTTTAGTCGAGCATTGTTTGGGGGTGAACTGCTCCAGCCCGACACCCTGAAGCAAATGCTCACCTTTGTCGAACCGATTCGCTCGAATGCTTTTTCCGGCTATGGCCTGGGGATCGCTCGTCTCAAAACCAGCGAAGGCACTTTCTATGGACACACCGGCCTGACGCTGGGCTTCCGCAGCAGCCTTTGGTATGAGCCAGAAACGCAGTTGATTTATACTGACCTGCAAAATACGCGCCGGTTTAATAATCTGTTCTCGCCTCTGTTAGCAACCTGGGAAGGCGAACCGGAACGCTCTTTAGTCGGCACTGCCAGCAATGATTTTCTCTTAGGCAGTGGCAAGCACGATACGATTCAAGGCCGAGCAGGAGATGATCTCCTCAGCGGCGGCAAGGGCAATGATTTTCTTTGGGGCAATGCCGGACGCGATCGGTTCTATCTGGTACCCGGCGAAGGCATCGATGTGATTGTAGATTTTGTCGCCACAGAGGACCGCATCTTGCTGCCCAATCTTGACTTTGACCAAATCACCCTCACCGAACGCTACGGCAACACCATTATCAGCCTTACGGCCACCGGAGAACGACTAGGCGGACTGATCAACGTTGCCGCTAATGACCTAACCGCCGCCAATTTTGTCAGTACTTTGACTTGATTAGCCTGCTACAGTCCATGCAACTGTGCAAATTTTGCACAAACGTCTTTTGCAGAAGCAACAATTCTAACTGGCGTTGTTGAATCTAGTATGATTTTGCCCTCCACCTCCCTTCTGGAGTGCTCGACAGGGCTATATGCCGGGGGTTAGAGTCGACTCAAAGTCCCTCAAAGTTGCTACGGTATACACACCAGTCGAAGCTCCCCCCTACCCTCCTTACCCAAAGGGGGGGAACCGTAGGCGAAGCCTGGGCACAGCCCATACCAACCAAAGATTGAAGTCCCTCTTATCAAGGGGGATTTAGGCGGCTGGGAGGAAACGAAACTCTAACCAAACATTCCTCATTCAGCAACGCCCTAACTTTCACTCATTAGGGGCTTCTTTATAAGAACTTAACAAATCTGTAGTGTGAAAAGGCAGAAGAAAGTGTTATTGTTTGTACTGTTTGCAGTTGTTGAGAGGAATTCTCAAGAAATAAACTTTAAAATAAATTTGAGCAAGAAATGGAGCCTGTCTAGATTGCGGCAATCCGATTGTGGCAATCCGATTATTTGGCCCCGTCACTTCCCCTCCGCGTGTCAACAGCGGGCTGCTTTGTACCGGCTCCCTGGCCGTTTTACTAGGCCGATTGAGCCTCGTCTGAGTTTGGATCGCCAATGGCGATTGAGTGTGATTGTTTTCGTTTGCAACTAGGTATCTCTATCGTAGAAGCCAATGGTTATTCTCAATTAATTTTCTAGCTACTTTTACTTGTAACTATCAACGCAGCATCTGGATTAATGAAAATTGGATTTACAGCGAATCCCACAACGCTGATCGAGGATCAAAAAACGACCTTCACGCTAACATTCACCCTAGATCAACCGCCGCCCAGCGAAGGTCTTCTCGTTACTATTGATAGTGATATTCCTCGCGCCTTGGCCGAATTAGATGTCTTTGCGGCTGAATTCTCTGGAGTTAGGCTGACAGGTGCTAATGCTGATGCGAGTGGTTTAACCTTGAGAATCACCCAGCAAACTGCCACGATCACGCTGCCCGTCTTCGACGACGATCAACCCGAAGGAACAGAGCTGTTTACTTATACGATCCAGCCCAGCAGCAGTTACACGGTCGATCCCAATGCTGCATCTGTGACGCTGACCATTCTCGATCAGCCAGCCCCCAATCAAGCCCCGGTTGCCAATCCAGACAGCTACAGCACCACCGCCGACACGACCTTGACGATTGCAGCAGCGGGTCTATTAGCCAATGACACTGATGCCGATGGCAATGCCTTAACCGCAGCTCTGGTGACGCCGCCTAGCAACGGCAGATTAACGCTGAATCCAGATGGTTCCTTTACCTATAGCCCCAACGCTGGCTTTAGCGGCACCGATCAGTTTACCTATCAGGCTAATGACGGCACGGTGAATTCTAGTCCTGCCACCGTTAGTTTGACCGTCACGGCTGCGCCTGCCCCATCTCCGCCTGGAACGATCTTAGGTACAGCAGGCCGCGATTTGCTCAGGGGCACACCGAATTCTGACCGGATCGAAGGGTTGGGCGGTAATGATCAAATCACGGGTTTAGGCGGCAACGATCGGCTGTTGGGTGGTGCCGGAGCAGACCGAATTGTGGCAGGAGCAGGTGACGACCAGATTTTTGGCGGCACGGGCAATAACCGGCTCACGGGTAGTCAAGGTCGGGATCGGTTTGGTTTAGAGGCCGGAGCCGGACGCAGCCTGATTACAGATTTCCAAGATGGTCAGGACCGCTTGGGATTAGTTGGCTTTAGCTTTGGTGAGTTGGAGATTACTCAACGAGGCCGCAACACGCTGATCCGCAGTGGCGATGACCTGCTAGCGATTTTGAGCCGAGTGCAGCCCAATCAACTGACGCGGGCTGATTTTATCCAGGTTTCAGTTCCAACTTAGCGGTCTGGAGTGACGGTCTCAACGGGCTGCTTCGATGCAAACCGCTGCAAACGGGAACCGAAACCGCGACTGATGCAAAAACACTGATGCAAAAACACCGATCCGGCCAGCCTGTCATCAGGGTGCAAATTTCAACAAAACAACTCCTCAAAAGGTAGGAACTATGGCAATTTCAATCTCAGCATCTCCCTCGGTTTTGCAAGAAGAACAAGGTACTGTTATTACCCTCACCCTCACCTCTAGTGAACCAGTTCCTCCAGAAGGTTTAGAGGTAACGGTGGATAGCGGTGTTGAAAATGCCCTGGGTCAGTTTGATGTATTTGCTACTGAGTTCAACAATGTACGTCTAGTCCGTGTTACTGACAATACCAGCGGCTTCACCGTGCGTTTGACTGGACAAACCGGAACGCTGCGCCTACCAGTGTTTGATGATGACTTACCTGACAGTCCGCTCAATCTCACCTTCGCAGTTCAGCCTGGTGCCGGTTACACGGTTGACCCCAGTGCCGGATCAATTTCTCTGACGATTCAGGACACCGACAGCGCTCCCACTCCCTCCCCAGCACCCGCTCCAGCACCCGCTCCGGCTCCCGCACCCGCACCCAGTCCAGCACCCGCTCCAGCCCCAGCACCCAGTCCCGCTCCAGCCCCGGCCCCAGCACCCAGTCCCGCTCCGGCTCCAGCCCCAGCTCCGAGTCCCGCTCCAGCCCCAGCACCCGCTCCGGCTCCCGCACCCGCCCCGGCTCCCGCACCCGCTCCTAGTCCAGATCCCGGAGCTCAACCTATCGTCAGCTTTGAAGTGACTCCTGCTAATATTTCAGAAGAAGATACTGATGCAACTGTGATCTGGAAATGGACAGTGACAGGAGACTTTCCAGAAGATGGTGTGGTGATCAATCTTGATACATTGGGCGACAACGATGTAATTAAGTTCACCGAACAATTTGCTGCCGATCGAGAAGTTGAGTTTGTCAACTCTGAAATTGTCGGGTTTGATGAGGCAACTGGCCGTCTGCAAATTCTGCTTTCAGCTCCCGAAGCTTCTTTTGTGTTGCCAATCATTAACGACATTATTGAGGAAGGCGCACAAACCTTTGATTTCAAACTTGCTGAAGGCGAGGGGTACACCGTCGATCCGCAGAAAAATGCCACTCTGCTGACGATTACGGATGACAATGGCGGTCCTGGAGTTGGTCCTACTGTGGGTCTATCGGTGGACAAAACCAATTTGGTCGAAGGCGAGCAATTGACCGTCACCTTTACCGTCGATGGCGAGATTCCGGCAGACGGTTTGCAGGTGTTGGTGCAAAGTCCCGTGATGGCTGCACTCGGACAGTTTGATCTGACAGATCTGAGCAAGCTCCAAACCACGGGCATCAAAGGAGAGCCGACCGTTGGTGATGGCAGCGGCAGCAGTTTCTTTGTCACAATTACCGAACCCACGGCAACCATTACGCTATCCACTTTGGATGATATTGAGGCAGAAGAGCCGTTAGAGATTCCGTTCAGTCTGGCGAATGGCGAACTCTACGAAGTTGATCCCAACGCCTCATCGGTGACGTTGAACATTGCCGATGAAGTGGAACCTGGACTTGGTCCGACGGTTGGCCTCACGGTTGATAAAACGAATCTTGCTGAAGGCGAGGAATTCACGATTAATTTTACGGTAGATGGCGAGATTCCGCCGGAAGGCGTCACGGTTTTGGTTCAAGGCCCTGGCATTGCCGCCCTCTCTGAATTTGATATTGCTGGTATCGATCCGGCAACCGACATCACCGGCACCAATGGTGAATTTCCCATTCCCGGTGACGATCGCAGCAGCTTCCTGATCACGATTACGGAACCGCAAGCCTCGATCACCCTCTCCACATTTGACGATGGACCCAACGAAGGGGCAGAAGAACTGACGTTTAACTTAGCCGATGGCGAGCGCTATAACGTCAATCCAGAGGCAAGCGGAGTCACGCTGACCATCAATGACGGCGGGACGCCCTCTCCCTCTCCTAGCCCGTCGCCAGCGCCCAGTCCATCTCCATCTCCCGCTCCATCTCCAACTCCGGGTGCACCCACCGTATCCTTCTCGACCGTGACGGGGACGTTTGATCCCGAAGACAACATCCTCTCGCCCTATCTGGTGCAGTCGATCGAGGGCGGCAACCCGGTGTTGACCTTGGCGTTCAGCGTCGATAGTGAGATTCCAGAAGAGGGTTTGGTTGTCACCGTCAACAGCGACATTCCGCTGCAAGATTACTTTGCTAACCTGGGCATTGAACCCTTCTCACCGGGGGGTAAGCTGCTGGAGGCTGTCTATGATGACGATGGAGTTGCTACTGGCTTCAAATTCCGGATCGAGCAGCCGCGTGCCCTGATCACGCTGGTGGGCAAAAATGCCGACAATACCGAGCCAGTTGATGCCACCTTTACCCTAGAGGCAGGCGAAGGCTATAACCCTGATGCTCAAGCCAATGCGTCTACCGTTACCTTCTACGACACGATCGAGCAGGTGCCCGCCACGACAGTGACCCCCGAAGTCAGCCTTAGCCTCGACGAGACGACCCTCAACGAATCCACGGGCAACACGACCACACTGACCTTCCAACTCAGCGAAGCACCGCCACCCGAAGGGGTATTGGTCTACCTCAAGGGCACAGCTCCGGTCGGGGTGGATGAAAACCAGACGGGCAATTCGCTGGCCGAACTAGATGTTTACAATGCCAAAGTGACTGGCGGTGCCTTCCCTGCTCCCAACTTTGAGGCGAACGGGTTCTTCTTCCGGATTACCGAGCAGACGGCTACCATCACACTGCCCGCTTTCAAAGACGAAGATCTGGAAGGCATCGATGAATATACCTTTGCGCTGCAAGAAGCACCAGGGTATACCATCGCTGAAGATGCGGGATCTATAACCGTAAACGTTATCGATGACGAAAACTCCCAGATTCAGGTGGGCCTTACCACCGAGCCAGCGGTGCTGATCGAATCGGAGAAAACCGTGTCGGTGCACAACTTCAGCCTCAGCGCTACCCCGTCGGAAGAAGGGCTGGTTGTTTCGGTGGTGGCTCCCAATATCAGCGAGTTTGACCTCAGTGGCATCAAGACCGAAGGCGGCGAAATTGCAGCCGTCACTCCGACTGGCTTTGACTTCAAAATCACGGCCAGGAATGCCAAGATCGAGCTGCCAGTGGCCGAGGATGGCGAGGACGAAGGACTAGAAGAAGCCACCTTTACCTTGCAGGATGCACCAGAGTATCAGGTGAACCCCGATGCGATTGTGGGCAGCTTCCAAATTGTCGATACGCCGGAACAGGCTCCAGCGCTGGAAGTGACTGAACCGAATGACACGATCGAGAAAGCGCTGGATACTAAGTTGAGCGCTACCAACAATAAAGTGTCGTTCAAGAGCACGCTCGATTTTGAGTTTGAGAACTCCTACGAAAATGCTGACGGCAGTGTGGTTTATGTAGACGCCAGCGAAGATGTTGACTTCTATAAGGTCAGCCTCAAGGCCGGAGACACGATCTACATCGATACCAATTCCAATCAATTCGACGAGGGCAGAAAGGTAGACACTTGGCTGCGCGTCTTTGATGGGAGCGGTACGGCCCTAGCCAGCAACGACGATGGTACTGCTCCCGATGAAGTGTTTGAGTCGCGCTTCCAGTCCTATATTGAGTTCACCGCTCCATCGGATGGCGATTACTACGTGGGTGTGACGCTGTATAACAACAGCCAATACGACCCCAACAAACCCGCCACAGGTGGTGCCTTCTCCGCCCTCGATCCCAACGAATATGGTACCGGAGAATATACGCTGAATATTAACCTGAACGAATCACCGCTAGCTGCACCAACGGCAATTCCACGCGGCGATGGAACAGGTCCGGCGATTTCCCTGTTTAGCGTGGCTGGCGTCTACGGCGATGATTTTGATACGCTTGGCTTTGATATTCAAGCGACCGGATTAGCCGAAACCGTTGCCGAAGGTGCTGGTTCTGCTCTCAACTTTGTTTTGACCGCCGATGGTGAAATTCCTGAAGGGGGGATTGAGGTCTTCATTAACAGCGACATTGACCTGACCCAGTACTTCGGTGGCGTTGACGAAGAGAACTACACCGTACCCTATGGCGGTAACTTGAACAACAAGCCGTTTACTCGCGGTGGGCAGTTCCTCGATGCGGTGTATGACGCGACGGGTAAACCGACTGGCTTCAAGTTCCTCTTGGAGCAGCCCTTTGCCACTATCGTTCTCAATCCCAGCAACCGGGAAGAGGCAGAGACTGACGGCCCCGAAACTGCTACCTTCTCAATTGTTGAAAGCAAAGGCTACACCACCTCGGATCTGAGCAGCTCTACTGTTACTTTCTACGACACCATAGAGCAAATCCCAGCTCCGGCCACCACCCCCGAAGTCAACCTGGAACTGAGCACCACCGAGCTGATCGAAACGGAAGAAACGCCGATCACGCTCACCTTCACCCTGAGTGAACCTCCACCCGAAGGCGGCGTCCAGATTTACGTCAGCGGCAACGCTCAAGACTTCCTGAATGAGTTCTCCATCTTCCAGGCAGAATTTTCTGGTGGGGTTGCCGTAGCCGATGGAGCCGTGAGTGGCTTCTACTTGCAGATGTTCGAGCAGACCGCCACCATCACCTTACCCGTCTTCAACAGCACCGACATCACCGAAGGCATCGAGGAGTTTAACCTAGCGATTCGACCGGGTGTGGGCTACACGGTGAACGAAGCCCAAAATGGCGGCACGATCCGCATCAAGGACACGCCTGACTCCCAGATTCAGGTCAGCCTCAGCACCGAACCTGCCGTACTGATCGAATCGGAGCAAACCGTGTCGGTGCATAACTTCAGCCTCAGTGCCACACCGCCGGAGGAGGGAGTAACGGTTGCCGTGAGTGCCCCCAATCTGAGCGAGTTTAACCTAGAGGGCATTGCCGTTGAAGGCGGCGAGATTGTTGGAGTTCGAGACGATGGCTTCGACTTCAGGATTACGGCCAAAGAGGCCAAGATCAGCCTGCCTATTGCCAACGATGGCACGGAGGAGGGAGTCGAGGAAGCGACCTTTACGCTCAATTCCGGCAGCGGCTATCAGGTCAACCCAGATGCAGGCAGCGCTACTTTTACCGTAGTGGATGCCCCAGAGCAGGCTCCCGGTTCTACCGAGGAATCCAACGATACGCTGGATACGGCGATTGCCACTGGTCTGAGTGCAGCCAAATCAACCGTGACGTTTGATGGTGACATTGCCGAGCACTCGATTGAAGTGGGTCCGGAAGAAGAAATCACGATTGATGGTACCGAAGATGTTGATCTGTACAAAGTTGATCTGCTAACGGGTCAAACATTAACCATCGATCTGGATTCCCTTGATCCCGATCCCAACCAAGCGGGTGCCACCAAGCTGCAATATGCTCAAATCCGTGTGTTTGATGCCACCGGCAAAGAGCTAGCCAAAACCAACTTTGATGATTTTCAGGCGGCACCGGATGAGTTGTTCACCGTGTTCAATGATCCGTATCTTCAGTTCAAGGCTGAAACCGACGGCGTTTACTATGTCGGCATCAGTCAGATTGGCAACGATTACTATGATCCGACCAAGGCTGGCAGTGGCTCCGGCTGGATCTTCCCCGACTTTGACATCGGAACAGGCGGCAAGTACACGCTGAACTTGGGTGTTACGCCGGCATAACCTAAACCGGGGTTAGCTCCTCTCAGCGATGGTGGGAAGTTCCGAATGGGGCTTCCCTTTTTTGCCGATTTTTAGCTCGTTGCCTGAGTTGGAGGATCGTGCAAATTTTGCACAGGCTGCTAAATAGGTCACCCAATTAAACAGTAGATGGAGTGCGGGTATCTTGCCCACGCCAGCGAGACGCTGACACTACGGAGCTTCAAATTGGTGATGTTGATTTACTTGTAAATTGTGCCAATCAACACGCCATCTTATAACTTTACAGAAACTTTGTAATTAAACAATTCTGAACTAAAGCGGAGATGTTATTTTTATAACTATAGACAGCCCAAAACATGCCTAGAGTGACTCGTCTGTATAAGCTGCTTTGAACAGTCTTGTAGTATCCATCCAGATGGATACTATCCAGGATCAGTAGATCGTAAATCATGTTCAGATCCTCCCTCTCCTTGGGACGGCCATGCCTAACGAAAGGGAGAATAGAGCCGACACTGGTTTAAATTTCCTTTTGATACGCCATGGTATACACACAAATCAAGTCGGTTAGGATTCAGCCCCCTAAATCCCCCAATTCTGGGGAACTTCCGAACCTCATTGGGTCTGAAGCATGGGAAATAATTGGCCTACCGTTGACTCAAAGTTTCCCATTGATGGAGGATTATAGCCCTGCGGGTATCCCAGGAAAGGAGGCTGAGAGGACTTGTGTGTACACCGTAGCGTTGAAAGGGGGATTATAGCCCTGCGGCTATCTCAGAAAAGGGGGATTGTGCTATGCACACGTTGCGCGAACAAACCCAAGTCTAGCAACTAAAATGAATTTGTTTTCGATCGACTGAGGATTTATAGCAGGGTGTATAAAATGTATTTATGCTAGAACACAAAAGCTAATTTCTCCAACTGATCAACGACTGATCAACGGTGGAGAAGCAAGCTGAGTGTTGAATTAAGTTGATCAACCCAATCACTGGCGGTCAAAGTTACTCAAAGCACCTGGTAAAGCATCTAACCCAAGGATATTTGTGCAACGTCCGCTCGATGAGTGAGGCGGGTTGAATCACTTAAAATCAATAGGTTTAGAGGGTGTATTCAATTGTTCTGAGCAGTCTTGAAGGACAAGTCTGAAGACAGGGCCTAAAAGTTGTCCTGAAATCATCCTGAAAATATCCTGAAAATATCCTGAAAATATCCTGAAAATTGTTGCATTAATCCACTCAACCGGGCTTTCGTTGCTTAGTGATTTTGCCCTCCAATCTCCCTTTCTGGAATGCCCGACAGGGCTACATTCTGGGGGGCTAGAACTACTCAAAGTCTCCCAACGTTGGGGAACTTTGGGGGCTAATCAATCATGCCTCATTCAGCAACGCCCCATCTAGATTGCTTACTGACTGTACATTACGACCCAACAACTAGAAATTATGGCAATTAGAATTTCGGCAGCTCCAACCATTCTCCGAGAGGAGGAAGGTACCTTTGTCACCCTCACCCTATCCTCGACTGAACCAGTTCCAGCAACGGGTTTGGTGATCACCGTCGATAGCGGCGTACCTAACGCCCTCGGCCAGTTTGACGTATTTGCCACTGAATTCAACAATGTTCGCTTGGTTGGTGTCACCGATAATACGAGCGGCTTTACTGTGCGCCTGACCGGACAAACCGGAACGCTGCGGCTACCTGTATTCGACGATGATTTACCCGACAGTCCGCTGACACTCAATTTCACCGTTCAGCCCGGTGCGGGGTATACCGTTGATCCGAGTGCCGGTTCTGTGTCTCTGACGATTCAGGATACCGACAGCGCTCCCACTCCATCTCCGGCTCCAAGTCCTGCACCCGCTCCGGCTCCCGCACCCGCTCCAAGTCCCGCACCCGCACCCGCACCCGCACCCGCACCCGCTCCGGCTCCAAGTCCCGCACCCAGTCCTGCCCCTGCGCCCAGTCCTGCTCCCACTCCGGATCCCGCTCCCACTCCGGGTGACAAACCTGTCGTTTCTCTACAGACGGTTACGGGTGCCTTTGGCGTTGATGACAACGTGTTAGCTCCTGCTCTCGTAGATGGACTCGTTACCTTTGAAACCGGTACTTCGGTCCTCAGCTTGGTACTGAATGCGGCAGGTGAGATTCCAGCCGACGGCTTGGTTGTCACGATCGATACCGATGTAAATTTAAGCGATTACTTTGGTCGTCTTGGCCGGACGCCATTCACACCGGGCGGTGAAATTGTCGAAGTTCTGTATGACGAGGTGGGTAAAACCACGGGCTTCAAGTTCCGCATGGATGCACCCAATGCGATTATCAACTTGAATGTAGCCGATGATGGCAATGTGGACGGCGTGCGGGAAGCAACGTTTTCCCTAGCCGATGATGAAGGCTATGCCATCAAGTCAGGCAGTGATGCTTCGACTGTACAATTCTACGACACGCTAGCGCAGGTACCGCAGCCCACAGTGACGCCTGAAGTTGGCTTCTCAGTAGACAAGACCATGCTAGTCGAGACAGAGGGCACAGCTCTAACGTTGAATTTTACCCTCAGCGAACCGCCTCCAGCCGAAGGTGTACTGGTCTATGTCTTGAGTCCGCAGCGGGGTGCACTGAGCGAATTTGATGTCTTGAATGCCAAAGTCGAAGGCGGCGTCTTTCCTCCGGCCAACTTCCAATCGAGCGGGTTCTATTTCAAGATCACCGAGCAAACGGCCAGCATTACCCTCGAAGCGTTCAACGATGGTGATCAGGAAGGCATCGAAGAACTCACCTTTGCAATTCAGTCGGGTCCAGGATACACCGCTGCTAAAGGCAAAGACACTGTTAAAGTTAACATTGCCGATGATGCTAACTCGCAAATTCAAGTTGGATTAACCACCGAACCAGCGGTGTTGATCGAAGCAGAGAAAACCGTGTCGGTGCACAAGTTTAGCCTCAGCGCCACCCCGCCGGAAGCAGGATTAGTTGTCTCGGTGGTGGCTCCTAACCTCAGCGAGTTTGATCTATCCGGGATTGAAACCGAAGGTGGAGAAATTGCCAGAGTTACGCCAACCGGATTTGATTTTAAGATCACGGCGAAAACCGCCACGATCAAGCTGCCGGTTGCCGACGATGGCGCAGCGGAAGGGCCAGAAACTGCCGTGTTTACGCTGCAAGATGGGCCGACCTATCAAGTGACTCCCAATGCTATCGAAGGCCAGTTCACGATTGTAGACACTGCCGATCAAGCTCCACCCGCAACTGTAGTGAGAGAACCCAATGATACGATTGCTAACGCTTTCGATACCAAGCTGAGCGATTTGTATCCCACCTTCAAGATCAAGAGCCGCATTGATTTCGACTCTGCGAATCCTAACGTGGATGCGACCGAAGATGTAGACTTCTACAAGTTCACCCTCAAAGCTGGTGAAACCGTCACCATCGACACGGACGCTACAGCCGTTAATCTGGGCAACTTCATCAACACTGGCTTCAACACGGTGCTGCGCTTGTTTGACGCCAATGGTAATGAGTTGGCCCTCAACAACAACGGCAGCGCGCCCGATGAGGTGTTCTTCCGGAAGCTGGACTCCTTCATCAGCTACACGGCTGAAACTGATGGCACCTACTATGTTGCAGTCAGCAGTTCCAACAACAATGCCTATGATCCAAACCAGGCTGGAACCGGCAGCGGTAACACCCGCGGTGAATACGATTTGGAGATCAAGCTGAATCCAGAGCAGCCTGCACCAACGGCCTTACCTTCAGCAGGAACACCAGCCGCCAATGTGCCAACTGTGACCATGGATACGGTAGTGGGAACATTCGACGGTGTGCTGCCGGCTGCTGAAAATCCCAACTTCGATAACATCGTTGTGCCAGCTCTGGTACAGTCGTTGGCTCCTTCGCTAGCGCGTGGTCAGTCTTTGCTCACTTTCTCCTTCCAAACCGACGGCGAAATCCCGCCAGACGGATTAGAAGTGTTCATCCGAGCTGACTCCGATATTGCCGAATTTCTCAATAAAGATGCGCGAGTGCTGCTGGTCGGAGCCAACACCAACGGACCAATTTACAGCAACAGCGGCGAACTGATTGGCTTTAAGTTGTCCTTATTTGAGCCCCAGGCCAACGCCACCTTTGTATTGCAGAACAAAGAGGAAATTGAAACCGACGGCCCCGAAACGGTCAATTTCTCGCTGTTGCCAACTAGCAGCTACAAGATTGGTGGGGAAGCAACGCTGCCGGTCACAGTTTACGACACAATCGAGCAGGCCAAGGCTGCCGTCCTAACCGGACCCGAACCCGAAGTCAGCCTCAGCCTCAGCCAAACCGCGCTAGTGGAATCGGAAGGTACCGAAACTACTCTCACCTTCAACGTCAAAGGGGACATTCCCCCCAATGGTTTATTGGTCTACGTAGACAGCCCCACCCGCGCTGCTCTGGGCGATTTAGACTTGACCAAAGCCAAAATTACAGGAGCCGAATTCCCACCTGCAAACTTCGATGCCAGCGGCTTCTACATCAAGATTAAGGAAAATGGAGCCAGCATTAGCTTCAAAGCCCTCGATGAAACCCAACTGCCGCTGATTTACACCCCAGAAGAAGCCTCTGAAGGGCTGGAAGGCTTCACCTACAAACTGGTCGATGCTCCTGGCTACACGGTGAATTCAGAGGCCAGTGAAGTCAAGTTCACGATTGCTGATACACCCGACTCGCAGGTACGGGTCAGCCTCACCGGATCGCCTGCGGTGCTGGTGGAATCGGAGCAAACGGTAGCCAAGCTCAACTTCAGACTCAGTGCCCCCCCGCCTGATGAAGGAGTGCTGGTGACGATCGCTGCTCCAGAAATGCTGGAGTTTAACCCCAAGAGCTTGACGGCTGAGGGCGGTGAACTAGTTTCGGCTTCACCCGATAACACGAGTTTCACCTTCCGCATCACGTCACCAACCGCTAGCGTCAGTATTGCTGTAGCCGATGATGGTGTGGCTGAGGAGCTAGAAACGGCGACCTTCACCCTCCAACCCGGTGCTGGCTATGAAGTCAGCCCAACGGCGGGAGTCGCCACCTTTACGCTGGTAGATACGCCCGCGGATGTGCCGCCCATTGCCCAAGAGACCGACACAGGAAGCGCTGGAAACGATACACTCGAAACAGCCAATGTGGTATCCCTGCGATATGGTGAAGCGAATGTTAAAGGTGCAATCTCAGGTCGGAGTGGCGTTGATGCCTCCGAAGATGTTGATCTCTATGCCATCACGCTAAAAGCCGGTGAAACGATCAAGCTCGATGTCGATTCGGTACCTTATTCCATTGCGGAAACCAGCCGTGAACAGCGAGTCGATACCGAACTCCGCATCTTTGATGCCTCTGGAGTCGAGTTGGCCTATAACGCCGAAGCTCCTGCCCCAGGCGAGATTTTCCAATCTGGTCGGGATGCTTACTTGGAGTTTACAGCTCCCGGTGACGGAGTCTACTATGTGGGCGTTGCTCAGTTGGGCAACCGCAATTACGACCCCAACCAGCCGGCGTCGGGCAGCGGTCGCATCTTCCCCAACTCTGGCATCAATACCGGAGCCTACACACTCAACTTCACGCTCGATTCCACCGCAGTCCCCGTGCCTGCCCCCGCTAACGACCTGCTGGATCTGCGTCCGCTGACCGGCATGCCCAAGGTGGAGATCCGTAACCCGCAGTCGGAGGCGCTGTTCAATAACGCCGTTGGCTTCTACCGCATCGAAGACACCAGTGGTACGGTGATCGATCCGTTAACGGGCAGTTCCCTAGCGCCCGGAGATGCTGGCTATGCGGCAGCCGCTCTACGGCGCAGCCAAACCGAGGGCGATGGCTTCAGCTTTGGCATCCGCGGCACAGAGCCTGTGGTCGCTAACCTGAAGGGTGGTGCTCTCTATGCTCCATTCATTGTGGCAGATGGCAGTGTGGAGCAGGGCATCAGTGGCAGCAAGGATGTCTTCTTTGACTTCGCAGCCGCCAACCCAACCGGGCTGGATCACGTCAGAAAATCGAGCAACAGCTATTCGTTTGAAGATTCTCGCGGGTTCGACCTCGACTTCAACGATGCGGTGTTCTCGGTGAGAACGACAGTGGTGGCATAGTGAATGCTGTGGGGAAGGACAGACTGAAGCAATTCAGCAGTTCTTCCCCGACTCCTTCTCTACCTTTACCGAAACTCGTTCAACCAACGAAAGGAATAATCAACTATGACTTCCACAGCTCAATCAGGCTACCTTGAGACAACGCTTGTCTCCAATGATCCCAATTACGATCCCCAACTCCTTGATCCCTATGTTCAATTAGCCTGGGGAATTGCGATCCGGCCAGCAGGGTTTGGCGGTCACTTTTGGGTCAACAATAGCGCTACCGGAACCGTTACTGAATATGTAGGTGATGTTAGGGGCATACCAATCTACCAGGATGACCTCAAAGTTGTGGATATTCCTTTTGCGCCCGGAAATCCTTTTGAGGTCTCTGGACCCACCGGACAGGTCTTCAATGGTTCCAATGAGTTTGTGATTACCCAAGATCATCCCAATGGCGAAATCACGGCTGCCAGCAAATTTATTTTTGTCACCACCGATGGCAGTATTACCGCCTGGACAGAGCGCAAAAATCCAGACGGTACATTTGACTGGCCATCTGAAGCCGAGATCGTGATCAATCAATTTGGTTCAGCAATTTATTATGGGGTCGCCATCACCGATTTTGAGCAAAACAACCGCCTCTACGCTGTAGATTTTGATGACACGCCCAGCATCCAGGTCTACGACGGCAACTTTCAGGATATTAGTAACCAAGTTCAATTCACGAATCCGTTTGCAGCAGAAGGATACGCCGCCTATAATATTCAAACCCTGGGCGATTCTCTCTACGTCACCTATGCCCAACCGCTGCCCGATGTTCCTGGAGATGAATTGGTTGGTCCTGGGTTGGGGAAACTAGCACAATTTGATTTTGACGGTAACCTGATCGCCACTTGGGACGATGGGGGCTTGCTGAATGCACCGTGGGGATTGGCCATTGCTCCGGCAGATTTCGGTGAATTTAGCAATGCGTTGCTGGTGACGAACTTTGGCGATGGGACGATTGTTGCCTTTGATCAAACCACGCGCCAACCGTTAGGTTACTTGGAGGACCCCAAAGGTGACCCAATCGCGATTCCTGGCATCTGGGGAATTCTTTTTGGCAACGGTGCCAGTCTCGGTGAAACCAACCATCTCTACTATGCCGCTGGCCCCGATACGGGTCCCAATGCTGGTGATGGACTGTTCGGTAAAATTCAGCCTGCCGATACGGTGACGACCTTTCCGGGCGGTGATTCCACCTTCTCTGGTAGTGATCAGGACGATTTGTTCCAAATTGGCGGAGACAATAATCTCATCCTAGCAGGAGAAGGAAATAACACAATTACGGCTCGCGGTGTGAATCAAACCATATATACTGGATCTGGCAATGATATTATCAGCATCGGTAGCGGCATAGTATACGCCGGAGAAGGAACCAATTTTGTCGCTGTTAGTAATGGAACAACAACTATCTATGCCGGAGCCGGTGACGACACGCTGAACGCTGTGCAGGGCAATACAACTATCTATGCTGGCGACGGTGCGAACACAGTTATAACTGGAGCCGGTGATGATTTAATCTATGCCGGTGCAGGAGATGATGTGATTCATGCTGGCACTGGAACAAATACAATCTACTTGGGTGAGGGAAATAATTCAATTACCTCAGTTGGAAACGATACAATCTACGCAGGCAGCGGCATCGACACCTGGACGTTAAGCCCAGGTGAAGGAGACACCACTATTTTTGGATTTGGCAGCAATGACAAGATCAATTTAAGCGGATTTAACAGTGATTTTACCGGAGCACTCACTGCTGCCGATCTGAGTTTGGAGCAGGTGGGTACCGATGCAGTAATCAAGATTACAGCTACCGATGATGTCCTGACGATTCTGAGATGGACGCAGGTGAATGCGATTAGCAGCGGCAATTTTCAGTAGCTTGCAAATAAGCTGATTTTGATAGTGTCTGTATTCATCGGAGCAGCAATCCTTGGAGGTATGGCTGTGGGTCAAGGTGGAGGTGCTGCGATCGATTTTGATGGATGGGTCGGGGGAGTTGCCCAGGAAAGTGGCGCATTGGGTGCGCTCAGAAGATGAGCGGTGCTATGCGCGGGTCGGCAAGGTGACGTATTCTCAAAAGCATCAGATGGTGTGGGGCGGTAAGTTTGCTTGAGAGAATTCTTCGGCAATGGTGGCGTTAGGAATATCCGCAATCAGGGCATTATCGATCGATCGCGTTTCCGGCACGTCCAGAGAACCCTCTGCCGTTTCCAGTATGACCTGCAAGCCCGCCTCATCCTCTACTCGCACTCCCGTAATTTGCACGAGCGACGCTTCGATTTGGGCGATCCAGTCTGCGATCGTTGTCGCAGGTTGATTGAGGAGCGATCCTCCTAAATTTCCCTTAGGAAGGGAGACTCCAACCCCTTCCCAGCTTAGTTCCCCCCTTTCGGTAAGGGGGGCTAGGGGGGATCTTCGCTCTGTTGACCCCGAATGGTCTTGGTTAGTGAGGAAGCCAGCCTCCACTTCTGCGCCCTCTCCTTGATCAAGAGAAGGTTGGGGTGAGGTCAGAGAAGGTTGAAGTGAGGTAGAACCTTGTGACAACGAAACAGAATCCTCACGGGTTTCTGCTTGAGCGGGCAAAACAGCAAGAACAGACAAAGCACTGACGGCAACTAGCCCCAGACGAACACGATCCACAAATACTCCTGACACCACGTAATTCCTAGCTATTGAGAGAAGTTCTCAGAAATCTACCAGGTTTAGGAGGGAATAGACGATCGCCACTCTGCCCAAACGGAGTTTTTTGTCTGCTCAAACGGAATTTTTTAGTGATTTATAATCCCTGGGACTGACGTTCCCGAATCCATGATCGTAGCGATCGAATCACCGTATTATCATCGTCTGTGTCATTGCCCTCTTCCACAAATCGTTACAGATCGGCTACAGCAACCATTGGAAAGGTGGCGCTAAATTCACAGTGCACGTAGTTGTCATCCTGAAGCTGTTTGATTTCAATGCCCCGTGCTGTATATCGCCAGACTTCAGGAACCTGCAAAGCTTTGTAAATTGGCAACCGACGAGTGGAAGAACTGGTGATGTCTACTGCTACAACCAGATCGGGGGCTGGGTTATTGACTAAATCTAGTTTTCTGCCCCGAATGCAGCTAGCATTTTGAATGTAAAATCCTGAGTCGGGTTCTACTCCTCGCGCCAAGTCTTCTCGATCGAGCGTTACGGAACCCACACTTCGCACCTTCAAGTTCAACTCTTCGGTTAGCGTTGTCACAATTCTCTCAAGCAGGCGTTTAATGAATTCGTGTAGATCAGATGGCATCGTAATTTCCAGCACTCCACGATCGTAGGCAAGCCGAGACGATCGATGATCTCCCATCTCTGCCAGTAGCGTCTGATAGGTGTGCCAACTAATGTTGTACAGCACAACCCGTTGAGTGTTTTGTTGCTCGGAGGGGTTTTGCAGCAAGCGAACCATAGGCAAAAACAGGTTGACTGAAGAGTGCCCTAACTCAATTTTAGATGCAGCTCACCTTTGGAGAGTGTTTTAAACGAGTACAAAGATCGCTAAACTGCGCTCTGAGTCTAGATCCTCCCTAACCCTCCTTAAAAAGGAGGGAACCGAGCCAAAAGACTGAAGTCCCCCTTTTGTTGGCGAAGCCTACCCTTTGGGCATAGGGGGATTTAGGGGGATCTACACCTTTGTTGACAACACAGTTTCTTAACAACCCGATTGACTCGCCAATTTATAATTCCTGGGACTCGCGCCAAATTTTTTGCGAAAGGCTCTGCCAAAGGCACTGAGGTCGCCATATCCCACCATCTTGATTGGCAGCCCGCAGTGCTTCGGGTAATGCAGGCTCTATCCAGTGATTCATCACCAGGATCAAAAACGTCGTTGCTGCACCAATGCCCAGGCTCCATTTCAACTCATGAGCAAAGGATGGGAAATTGGGCATGCGAAATACCGAGTAGTCAATTAAATGAGATAAATGAGAACGTATCGGTATTTGTTAAGCATAACTCGTCAGGAGGTGCCTGAACCGGCCCGTCGCGCCATAATAGAATTGGTTACCACGATCGTGACGTACCGATTTGTTCGCGCAGCATGTGCGTAGCGCGTAAAGTTTGAGTCATCGGGAGATAGAGGCGATGTTAGACATTACGCTGAAGGAAACGAGGGTTTACCGGGAGGGTTTACCGGGAAATTAAGGTGGACTTGCTTCATTAGCCCGCGATTCATCTGCGGGCAAGTCAGGCAACGAAGTACACGAATACCCCTATTCGGGAGCTGGTCAATCTGGGTGCAAGTGTTTGAGACAATGCAGAATCCCGAAATCTTTACAAAGAAGCAGGAGATGTTCGGAATCCAGCGATAGGATGGCACTGGGGCTGAGTGGATGCTGCCGTCTGATGCAGGCTCCGCTGGCCAAACCAAAAACAGACTGAAAAACTAGATCGAAAATCGATTGATTTTGGATATTGCGATCAGCATTTGCTAGTCCAAAATCACGCTTCGCCGCCTAAGCAAACAACGAAGGATAAACCGATGGCTGAGAAGAATTTGTTAGAGCAACTGCGGGAGATGACGGTCGTTGTCGCGGATACGGGCGACATTCAGGCGATTCAAAAGTTTACCCCCCGCGATGCCACCACCAACCCCTCGCTGATTACCGCAGCGGCTCAGATGCCTGAGTATCAGGAAATTGTAGATGAAACGCTGAAACAGGCCCAGAAGGATGCGGGGTCGGGGGCTTCGGATCAGGAAATTGTGACGCTGGCCTTTGACCGGCTCGCGGTTGCCTTTGGCTTAAAGATTCTGGAAATCGTGCCGAAGCGGGTATCTACCGAAGTTGATGCTCGCCTCTCCTACGATACGGAAGCCACGCTCGAAAAGGCGCGGTCGTTGATCGCCCAGTACGAAGCGGCTGGCGTGTCTCGCGAGCGGATTTTGATCAAAATTGCCTCGACCTGGGAAGGCATCAAAGCGGCTGAAGTGCTGGAAAAAGAGGGCATTCACTGCAACTTGACGCTGCTGTTTGGTATCCATCAGGCAATTGCTTGCGCCGAGGCCGGCGTGACGCTAATTTCGCCCTTTGTAGGTCGGATTTTGGATTGGTACAAGAAAGAAACTGGCAAGGATTATATGGGGGCAGAAGATCCGGGTGTGCAGTCGGTGACGAGCATCTACAACTACTACAAGAAATTTGGCTACAAAACCGAGGTGATGGGAGCCAGCTTCCGCAACATTAGCGAAATTATCGAACTGGCGGGCTGCGATCTGCTGACGATTTCTCCGGCCCTGTTGGGTGAGTTGCAGTCCACCACCGGCGAACTGATACGCAAGCTCGATCCAGACAAGGCAGCCTCAATGGAAATTGAGAAAATCTCGATGGATAAAGCCACCTTTGACCAAATGCATGCCGCTGACCGGATGGCCTCGGAAAAGCTGGATGAGGGCATCAAGGGCTTCACCAAAGCATTGGAAACCCTAGAAACCTTCCTAGCGACTCGGTTGTCCCGCTTGGGTACCGGCGAAACCCTGAGTCAGGCGGCAGAAGGCATGTTTCACATCTATGACCTGGATGGCGATGGCTTCATTACCCGCGAAGAGTGGCTGGGCACCGACGCTGTGTTTGATGCGCTGGATGTCAACAAAGACGGCAAAATCACGCCAGAAGAGATGGGAGCTGGTTTAGGAGCCGTTTTGCGGCAGGTGGTGCAGGCGGTTTAATCGGGTAGCTCGTTTGCACTCAAGTGTTCAAGTTTGACCTTTGCATCTACATCTTGAGTCGGGGCATGGCTCCCCGGCTTTTTTGTTCAGGTATCTCTGAGTTTTTGTTGAAATCGCCAAGGCTGAATTCATTCCACACAGGATTTACCCATTCGCCCCCTTTTCTAGGATGCCCACAGGGCTATAATCCCCCAAATCTGGAGGACTTCCAATCTGTTTCCCCCCCAGATTTGGGGCTAGGGGGGCAGAAATTGCTGAGCTGCATAAGTCCTGCCACAGTGAATAGTGACATCGGGGCGGTACATTAATGAAGATCCTCCTTTCCGCTGAATGGCCCCGCTAAAAGCCCTCGTGACTATGAAACTGCCGTTATTGATACCCTTCGCGTTCCGCCAAGCAGTTCCGCTGCGATGGGTTTTAGTAGTGCCATTTGCCCTACAGACCATTGCGGCTGTCAGTCTTGTCGGATATTTGTCCTATCGTAGCGGGCAGCAGGCAGTAGCTAACCTGGCAAATCAGCTGATGCAAGAACAGGGAGAGCGGATTATCCAAAATCTGAACCACTATTTTCATGCTCCCAAAATTGTCACCCAAGACAATCAAGCTGCAATTCGGCTAGGAGCTTTAGATTGGCAAGATGCGACCCAAATCGAAGCCTATTTTGTCAATCAGCTAAAGATTCACTCGGGTATCAGCGGGTTGATGATTGCGACCGAACGCAAAGAGTTTCTGGCTGTGGGTCGTCCGCGTCCGGATCGGTTGGCGATTCGTCGGCGCAATTTGGTCACCGGAGCACTGGAGAGCTATGTGGCCGATCGACAGGGCCAGCGTCTTTATTGGCAAGATACCTTGCCAAACTTTGATCCGCACGCCACACCCGCTGCCAGCCCCTGGTATCCGGTTGCTAAACAAACTCAGAACGGACTTTGGCAACCCATCGTTTCCACAGTGCGGGGTACCGATCAACCCTTGCTGATGATGGCTTACTTTTTACCGTTTACTGACTCCCAAGGCCAAGTACAGGGTGTCCTGAGTGCCAGCATCTATTCGGAGCAAATGGGTACGGTTCTGCAACATCTTCAAATCGGCAAGATGGGCCAAGCCTTTATCATGGACGAACAGGGCTGGTTGATTGCTACTTCTACGGGTGAACTGCCGTTTCGGCAGGATCTCTCTACGGCGGGAAAAAAGACCCTAGCCCCCACAGCCCTGCGCTTAGCTGCCCAAGATAGCGAAAATCCGCTGACGCGAGCCGCTGCCAATTGGAGCCTGAACCAGGGACTAGACCAGACGTTGAACCAGAGCAAGCGCCATAGCTATTCTGGGCAAGCAACCCTGTTTCGGTGGCAAAATCAGTTGTATTTTGGGCAGGTGACATCGTTTCAGCTCGATTCTCAACACCAGTGGACCGTGGTGATGATCGTGCCCGAGGCCGACTTCATGGCTGAAATTCAGGCCAATAGGCAGCGCACCATGTTGTTATGCGGTTTGGTCTTGGTCAGTTCAGTTGGGATTGGCATCTGGATCGCGCGCCGCCTTACCCGCTCGCTCGCTCAGCTTACCCAGGCGACTCAAACCTTTGCCGCTGGCTTAGAGCAGCCATTGCCAACCTCCCGGATTGTGGAAGTAGAGACCCTGGCTGCATCGTTTCATCAGATGATGCTGGAGTTTCGCAAAGCTAACCAGTTACGGCAAACCTATGAGCAGCGGTTAGAACAACAGGTAGCCGAACAAACGCAGGCATTACGAGCACGCGAAGCCCAACTTCAGCTGATCACCGACTCGATTTCCGGCTGTATTTCCTACATTGATGCCTCCTATCGCTATCAGTTCGTCAACCGCACCTACGAAGATTGGTTTAATTGCAAAAAAGCAGATATTTTGGGCAAAACCGTTGAGGAAGTGATTGGTACATCGGCCTATCAACGGGTCCGGCAGTATGTAGAACGCGTCTTATCTGGAGAAACGGTCACCTACGAAGCGGAAATGCCCTATCAAGGCGACAAAATACGCTATATCTCTGCCGTGCTAGTGCCCGATCTAGATGAACAGCGGGCTGTTCAAGGCTATTATGCTCTGATTACAGACATTAGCGATCGCAAAGCGAGTGAAACGAAATTACTACAAGCTCAGCGCGTCGCCCATGTCGGCAGTTGGGAATTCGATTTAGCAACGCAAAAAATCACCTGGTCCGAAGAACTCTTCCGCATCTTTGGCCTCGACCCAACCCAGCCAGAACCAACCTATGCCAAGTATGTGCAACTGCTGCATCCCGATGAGCGTAGCTTGATGCAAACAATCATAGAACAGGCCATCAGCAATGGAACGCCCTATGAAATTGAACATCGCATCATTCGCCCGGACGGTTTGATTCGCGAGCTGCTAGGGCGAGGAGAAGTGGTACGAGACAGCCACGGACAGGTAATTCAACTGTTTGGAACTGCAATGGATATTACAGAGCGCAAACAAGTTGAAGATGCGCTCCGACAAAGTGAAGAACGTTGGCAATTAGCCATTGAAGGTGGTAATGATGGCATTTGGGATCACAATTTGATTACCGATGAACATTTCTTGTCTCCCCGCTGTATGGAAATGTTGGGATACGATTACGAAGAGATTGATACCTTTGAAAAATGGTTTGGCTGCATTCACCCCGACGATCAACCGGTTTTGCAAACCGCATTCCAAAACTATCTGAATCGAGAAACTCCTGTGTATACGTTGGAGTACCGCATGCGCTGTAAGGATGGCAGTTACAAATGGCTCTTGGCCAGAGGCAAAGCCGTCTGGGATGAAACCGGCACCCCGATTCGAGCCATTGGCTCGCTCAGCGATATCACCCTGCGCCGACAGGCTGAAATGGAATTGCAACAGGCGAAAGAAGCCGCCGAAGCCGCCAACCAAGCCAAAAGCACCTTTCTCGCCAACATGAGCCATGAGCTACGCACGCCCCTCAATGCCATTCTTGGCTTCAGTCAACTGCTGGCCAACCACCCGGCCCTGTCGAAAGCGCAACAAGAGCAAATTACAATCATCAACCGCAGTGGCGAACACCTGCTCAACCTGATCAACGACATCCTGGAAATGTCCAAGATCGAGGCCGGACGATCAACTTTCAATCTGACCAGCTTCGATTTGCACGAGTTTCTCACGACGCTAGAGCAGATGTTTCGTCTGCGAGCCGAACAGAAAGGATTACAGATTCTCTGCCAGCTTGCCCCCAACCTGCCTCAATATGTTCAGACCGATGCTGGTAAGCTGCGCCAAATTCTGATTAACCTGCTCAGCAATGCGGTCAAGTTTACCCAGGAGGGACAGATCACATTGCGGGTGGAGGTGGAGGGTGTGCCAGAGGCAAGTGGATATGAAGCCAAGGAGAATGTTCAACCCTGTCTCGTTCTGCATTTTGAGGTCAGCGACACGGGACCTGGGATTGCTGCACATGAGCTGGAAAGCCTATTTGAACCGTTTGTACAGTCAAAACTACAGAAGGCGCAGCCGGACGGAACTGGCTTGGGATTGCCAATTAGCCGAGAGTTTGTCAGGTTGTTGGGGGGCGAACTGACAATTGCTAGCGAGCTGGAGCATGGTACTACCTTCTGGTTTAGCATTCCAGTGCTGCCCGCTGCCGCCGCCGTGGCACCGATACAACCCCTACAAGGGCGAGCCGTCGCTTTAGCCGCTAACCAGCCCTCCTACCGCATCTTGATTGCTGAGGACAACTGGGCCAACCGGCTCCTGCTGCTCAACCTCTTGCAGGGTTTCGGGTTTGAGGTTCAGGAAGCTACCAATGGTCAAGCCGCCCTCACCCTGTGGCAATCCTGGCAGCCTGATTTAATCTGGATGGATCTGCGGATGCCGATCATGGATGGGTATGAAGCAACTCGACGAATTCGAGCCATGGAAGCCGCCCGAACAGATCAGACCACCCCAAGCACCAAAATCATTGCCCTCACCGCGAGTGCGTTTACCGAAAACCGCGCTCAGGCTTTGGCGGTTGGCTGCGATGATTTTGTCCTCAAGCCGCTGCAAACTGAAATGATTTTAGAAAAATTGAGCGAACATCTAGGCGTGCAATATATTTACGCAGAACCAGATCCAGGCCAGCCACCGCGAGAGCAGTCCATTTCCTCACCGCCCGTGCGGCCTACGCCTCACTCCCTGCAAATCATGCCGCCTGAATGGATTGCCCAGCTCTACCAGGTCACAACCCAGCTCGATTCTGAAAAAATCCTGGCCCTACTCGCACAACTGCCAGCCGAGCAGGCCGCTTTAGCAGCAGCGCTCCGCCAAAAGGTAGATAATTTTGACTTTGAGCAGATCCTGCATTTGGCAGAACAAGCTCTGAAGGGCAAGCAAGGGAACGAGCAGGCAGACGAACAGAGGGATGAGCAGAGGGATGAGCAGAGGGAGCATCTGGGAAGGGATTAAATGAATACCATTGGTTTGTCTTTGTAGGGAGCAAATGCCTCAGCATCAAAGCGATAGAGGCTAGCAGGGCGTCCAGCGCCGCGAGACACCTTCACTCCTGTATCATGCAGGAAGCCCAGCTTCAGTAAGCGGGAGCGGAAATTTGAGTAATCGGAAAACTCGCCCAGAATGGTAGTGTAGAGCTGATACAGGTCACTCAAGGTAAATAGCTCCGGCAACACCTCAAATGCGACCGGACTGTACTCCAGCTTATTGCGCAGACGACGATAGCCGTATTCCAAAATTTGATTGTGGTCAAATGCCAGCGGCGGCACCTGTTTCAGCGGATACCAGGCAATCCCGCTCACACCATCGGCAATCAGCTCGGCTTCGGCCAGCCGGACTAGAGCAAAGTAGCTGACGGTCAAATAGCGAATCCCAAAGCTGTGGGTGGCTTCGCGTGGATCGCGGTTGGGGCCGCCAAAGGTGTAGAGCTGCTCTAAGTAGAGGTTCTCTACCCGAATTTTTTCCGACAACACGCGATAGGCTGCATCTTCCAGGGATTCTCCTTGGCGCACTAGCGTTCCGGGCAAGCTCCACTGTCCCACAAACGGATCCTCATGCCGCATCACCAGCAAAACCAAGAGGCGATTCTGAGCGGTGTCTACGGAAAAAATCACGTTATCCACGCCGACCTTAAAGTCCGCTAGCTGCGCCGAGGCTGAGTCAGTAGATTTTCTGGGGGTGCGTCCTGGCATTCGTACAAATGCTCCCGATGAATATACGCTTCGATCGGAGGAGTGACAATTTCCGGATCGGCTTCTTCCCGATAGGCGGTTGAGGAAACGGCTGGTACCTCCAAATCAGCGATTGTTACCCTAGCTCCCATCTGCCGCAATGATGCCAGATCGGCTTCGGCAATAGCATACCCCGACCGTGGTACCACCAATAACTTCACCTGCTGTAACAACTCCTGCACCCGATGCCAACGCGGTAATTGCGCTACCAAATCTGAGCCGATGGTGAGAGTGAATTCAGCCTGGGGCCAGCGCTGCCTCGCTCGCTCTACTGTAATCAGCGCTCTGGGATGACTTAGTTCCGGCAACAGATGCAGATTGTGGCGCGGTGGATCAATATCGTCGATCAGCAGTTGCAGCATCGCGGCCCGGTGTTCTAGCGGCGTTTGGTGCTGCTTAAATGGATTATCCGACGCCCAAACCGCCACCTGATCAAAATGGTCCGCTAGCCAGACCAGAATAGCCTGATGGCCGGCGGTAGGTGGGTCAGCACTAGTTCCAAATAGGGCGATGGAGAGCATGAGGGTGGTGGGGTTGAGAGTTTAGCGGTCAAGTTCTAGCAGCGCGCTTGGTTTGCTCGGTGAGGTGTTGCAGGGCGGCAGAGATTTGGGGCAGTGTGGTGGGGGCATGGTGGATCTGGCGGATAGGAGGGGGAAGACTGGCGACGGCGGTGCGAGTGCGTTCAGCAATGACGGCAAGAGGTTCGGAGGGCTGGAGGCGCTGGCCTTGTTTGACCATAGGCTGCAGGATGGCCTGTTCATTGGCTTGGGGCGATTCGCTCACAAGTCCCAAACGATCAGTCTGAAATTGACTGCCCTGCAAGCAACGAAAGATTTGCTTGCAACCGGGATAGGTGATCTTGGCGCTGGATTCCTTCATGACTGGAATGCCGTCAATTTCAACCAGTTTATACACGCCATTCACCGGGCTGCCAGTCACCAACTTGGTGCCCAGCCCATAGGCATCGATCTCAGCTCCTTCTGCCTGCAGGCGAGCAATTTCATATTCATCCAGATCGCCACTGGCGACAATCGCCACTCCCGGCAGAAGTTGGCGAATCTGTTGTGATTGGGCCACTAGATCGCCTGAATCTAAGCGCACCGCATTCACCGTCATTTCACCTGTGGCTACCTGGTGGGCCAACCGATGGGCAGCAGCCAGCGAGTCGTAGGTGTCGATCAGCAGCGTTGCGGCAGGAAAGTAGCGATGAAAGGCTCGAAATGCCTGATCTTCATCGCCTTCGAGAGCGGCTAACGCCATCACCAGGGCATGGGCCATCGTGCCGCTCGGTTTTTGGCCTAATTTAAGGGCGGCCAGCACATTCGAGGTAGCATCCAACCCAGCCGCAAGAGCTGCTCGTGCTGCCCAGAGAGAGGCTTGCGGACTAAAGGCCCGTCGAGTACCAAATTCCAACAGAGTAGCCTCAGCTCCGGCCACATCCCGTAGTCGAGCCGCTTTGGTGGCAATCAGCGTCTGGTAATTGATTGTATTCAGCAAATAGGTTTCCACAAGCTGTGCCTGCCACAGGGGAGCCTCCACCCGCAGCAGTGGCTCGTGGGCAAACACTACAGTTCCTTCTGGCACAGCCCACACATCGCCGCTGAAGCGTGCCGATGCCAACAATTCCCAGAACCGAGCGGACGCATTGGCAAACAGGCCGGTTGCCTGCAAAGCCGCAATCTGCTCTGCACTGAAGCGCAACTGCTCCAAATAGTCCAACGCCTGCTCTAACCCCATTGCAACCAAGTAACCAAACGAATCGGGCAATCGCCGCACAAACAGCTCAAAACTGGCCCGCCGCTGATCGACGCCTTCACCGACATAGCAAGCCGTCATCGTGAGCTGATACAGGTCAGTCAGCAAACTGTAGTCTTGAGGACAAAGCAGCAGGGTTGGATCTTGCATAATCGGAAGACCAGCAGGGAATAGGGCAAGCAAGACCAGCGGCCATCTCACCCACAAAGTTATTCAATTATAGTAAGAGTAACCAAAATTGCCTAGGTGTCTAAACGCAGATTTGCTGATTTTACGAATAAATTCGCTCATCCTTCAGATTTATACAGAGTTAGCGTCGGTCAGCTGAGTTTTTATAATATTGAAATCAACTAAAATCTTGCGTCCACGTCCACAAATTTCTTTGCAATTGCATAGATTGGTTTGACAGACCCTCCATTTACAATAGGGTGGACAGGATCAGGTGGCTATGATGCCGGGGCGCAGTTTTCATAGTTTCAGTAGATTGCAAATCCTGTTGAGATTCCCCCTAACCCCCTACCCTGCGGGAAGGCTACGGGGTCCACACAAGTCGAAGATCCCCCCAACTCCCCTTAAATAAAGGGGAAGAGGCGCAGCCTATGCACAGCACCTACCAACCAGGGATTGAAGTCCCCCCTATCCTACGCTGAAGGCGCATCCCCGCAGGGGCTTAGAGGGATTGAGGGGGATTGTGCTATGCACACGCTGCGCGAACGAACCCAAATCTAGTGATCAAAACGAATTCATTTTCAATCGACTGAGTTTGGATCGGATTCAGTCAAAGTTGAGTTCAACTCTAACTGTGAAATAAACCGTTCCAAGACATGGAACTGGATATGGAAAAGGAGGGAGGCAGCCGTGGTGAACGATCGGTTTGAACAAGGTCATGCCTGTGTGATTGGCATTGGTGGAGATTTACCGAACACAGTTGGTGACGCGAAAGGGTTGGCAAAAATTCTCCAGGATCCAGAATGGTGTGCTTATCCAGAGCAACAGATTCATTTGCTAACTGGTGAGGAAGCAACTCGAGCGCATATCATTGCCACCCTAGAACGATTAGCGAACACAACCAACGCTGAATCCACAGTGCTAATCTACTTTGCCGGACATGGGTATCAACTGACCAAGCCAATTAAGTCTTATTATTTACTGCCGCATGGATATAACCCAGAGGATTTGTCGGAAACAGCAGTGAGCGGCAATGAGTTTACAGAACTTCTGCGGGAGATTCCGGCACAACAACTATTGCTGGTGTTGGATTGCTGCCATGCAGGTGGGCTAAATAATCTGCCTGGATTTCAAATTGTGAAGGCTCCGCTGCCTCCTGAAGCCCAAAAGCTGTTTGTCAAAGGCGGTTGGATTATGATTGGCTCTTCTCGACCGAATGAGTTGTCCTACGCAGGTAAGCCCTATAGTGCCTTTACCTATGCATTGATCAAGGGGCTGTGTGGAGCTGGAGCCGTCAAGCCAGATGGATACATCCGGGCAGCGGATTTGGTAAGGTATGTCAGTCAGATTGTACCAGTATTGACCAATCAGAAACAGCATCCAGTTCTGGATGTTGAGCAGGCAGATAATTTTATCCTGGCGTATTACGCAGGGGGGCAATTGCAGCCGAAGCGCCTGCCGCAGGAATTGGAGGAGCCGCTCAAGGTTGAGTCCACACCTGGCGAGCTTAATGCCCAGCTTGTACATAACACGAATACTGTAGCTTCAGGGAATCGTGCTATTGCAGTTGGTGGCAACGTCGGCGGCGGTACTCTCGTTACGGGTGATGGCAATGTGATTGGCAGTGGCAATGTGGTTGGCAGTGGCAATGTGGTTGGCAGTGGTAATGTGGTTGGCAGTGGTAATGTGGTACAGCACGGAAAATTCAACTTCAATGCTCACTCTGTAAGTGGCTTACACATCGGCGATACCTATTCCTACCAATCACCGAAGCAACAACCTGATAGCCAATCTGGTCAAGCCAATGCTGCTGCAGGATCTAATTCTGTTCGTCGCAAAACGATTCTAGTCCTAGCCGCTAATCCGATCGAGTCAACCCGACTGGCATTAGATCAAGAAGTGCGGGAAATTGAGGAAGGTTTGCGACGTTCTAAACATCGAGACTTATTCAAGGTAGAGCAACGTTGGGCTGTTAGAACCTATGATCTGCGTCGGGCACTACTGGATGTAGAGCCGCAAATTGTCCACTTCTGCGGTCATGGCACTCACCACTCAGCAGCAGGCAGTACTACCGATGCGTCCAGAAAGCTGAGCATCGTCTCTGAAGAGGTAGATGAAGGCGGTATTGCGTTAGAAGATGAAACCGGAAAGGCCACGCTGGTCAAAGGGCAGGCGTTGACCAATTTATTTTCTCTGTTTAAAGATCAGTTGAGCTGTGTAGTGCTGAATAGCTGTTACTCAGAGGCACAAGCGGAGCTGATTGTGCAGCAGATTCCTATCGTTATTGGCATGAAGCGGGAGATTGGCGATCGGGCTGCGATTGAGTTCTCCAGAGGCTTTTATGATGCTCTAGGAGCTGGACGATCGATCGATGCAGCCTTTGAATTCGGGTGTAATGCGATCGATTTACAAAACATTCCAGAGCATTTAACTCCTGTGATTAAGCATCGTAATTGCTAGCGAATAATTCGAAAACTAAAGCGACTCTATAGTTTCCGGAACTCAGACGATATTCATTGGTATTTCTAAATAAGGGTAATCGCAACTCCCCTAGGTGCACCCTATGCCTGTAGATGACACCCTATCCAATCCGATCGACCAGAATGTGCAACAGTCCGGTAAGTTTGGGGTGAATATTGGTCAGGGGCAGGAAATTCATATTGGTGATGTTTACCAACAAATTGACCCTGAAACCGTTAAGCAAATCGTTCGAGAAGAACTACGTCTACCCCAGAAAGAATATGGTAATTCGGTCGGTCGGGGTTTGGCTGCTCTGGCTGAGCTGATGCATCATTCCGAGGCTCGTTCCGCTGTAATTACCTTCGGAGCAGATTTTCGAGCCGCCTGCGAACAGATCGATGTGATTGCGAATTACAAAGAATTACACGATCTGCTTCATACACTGGAATTTCAATGCTACAGCGGTATTCTTCAGGAAGCAAAACGGTTCTCAGATCCTGAGGATGACACTGCACTGGAGATTCTGATGGAGCACGAATTGACGTTGCAGGGAATTTTGAGAGAAGTTAAAAATGTTGCCGGACGAGAAACCATTGCCACCAGCGAATTGCTGTGGCTAAAGAAGCTGGACTGTGCTCAGGATGAATTGCATGCTGCGATCGAAACACTAGATACTCGACGGCTCCAACGAACTATTTGGCTATTAGGCCGAATTCTGGCCATTCAACCTTCACGAATCAACACTAATCTTAATGCAGCTGCTAAAGCCCTGAGACTTCCGGCCCTGGTCAACGCGATGCAAGCGATTTGGAACAGCCTGGTAGAGGCTAACTTGAATCAGGAGAAGATTCAACAATTCCAGATAGGTGTTGTAGTGCTGGCAGAGTTGAATCAGCGCTTGACTGCCCTCATCTATGGACACGACTGCTGGCAGGAATTCGATCTAGAGTTGCGCCGAATTGAAACAAATTTGGACAAAGACTTGATTGAGCTGGAAATGTCCTGGCCCGATCTCAAGGAACGAACAGAGGCCCTGTTTGACCCTACTGCCGATCAGTGGACGCTGGCATTTCAACAAGATAGCCAGAATTTGGATGCAGCACTTCAGGCCAAGAACCCTGCCAAAATCAAACGCTATTTTCGGATGTATCGTAGACGGGCCAGCGAGCGCTTTTATCAAGTCGATGTCACATTAAGACGTTTGTGTGAAGAACTTCGAGAAGTAGGTGAACCACTCGCGTCTGTGTTGAGGATGATCGAATGAATAATACTGAAACTACAGCCAACCCTAAAGCAGATGAGATTCGCTTTCCATCCTTATCCTCTCTGCGGGTCGCCCACAGTGAGTTACTCAAGCTCCATCGGGAACAGGGAAACCAGTCGGATGTTTTAACCCAGATTGAGCAGTTTATGCTCAAAGGACGGGCAACCGGAGCGGTTCTAGATAATGAGGACGATCGCTGGGCCGCGCAGGGCATTCTCGATTACTGGAGTTCACTCCTCTATCGGGCTGGGCAGGAGCCACCCGACACAACCCTGGTGGATTTCGATCCGTCCCTCGCTCCTGACTTGAGTGACGATCGCTGCCCATATATAGGCTTAGAGGCGTTTCGCGAGCAGAATCAACAGCTCTTTTTTGGGCGGCAACGGCTGGTTGAAAGACTGCTTAGCCACTTAGAAACTAACCGCCTGCTGTTTGTGGTTGGCTCGTCTGGAAGTGGCAAGTCGTCCGTGGTCTTGGGAGGTTTGTTACCCAGACTCAAGGCTGGGGCGTTGCCAGATAGCCAGGACTGGATCTATTACAATCCGTTAGTTCCCGGTTCCGATCCTTTAGCGGCTCTGGTGCAACGTTTGCAACCGCCTGAGAGCGTACCAACGACATGGATGACACAGCAGGTTGCAGCTTTTAAACAGAATCCCAATCACCTTGTCCAACTGCTGCAGCCAGAAAAGCATCCAGCCGTGTTGGTGATTGACCAATTTGAAGAGGTGTTTACCCTCTGTCAGGATGATGAAGTCCGTCAGGCATTTATCAGCAATCTGCTCAATTTTGTCCAAACCCCGGAGGCTCAACATGTCCTGATTTTGACGATGCGGGCCGACTTTGAGAGTTACGTTGCCCGGATTCCGAGACTGTGGGAGCACTTTGAACAATCTGCAGTCCGAGTGTTTCCTCTAGATGCCAGCGAACTGCGAGAAGCCATCGAGAAACCAGCCGAACTGGTGGGTTTAAAGTTTGATGCGGGACTGGTCGATAAGCTCCTGAACGATGTACTGGGTGAACCTGCCGCCCTGCCGCTCTTGCAATTTACCCTGCTCAAACTTTGGGATCACCGCGAACACAATCGCATTGTTTGGGATGCTTACCAGCGGTTGGGCGGTGGACGTTCGGCCCTGTCAAACAGTGCGAATGAGTTCTATAACAATCTGATTCCTGAAGAACAGCTCACGGTAAAGCGGATTCTGCTACAGATGGTACGCCCCGGCGAAGGCTTGGAAGTGACCAGCAATCGCATCCCTCGCAAAGAGCTATATCGCAGAGGGGAAGCGATCGATCGCGTCGATCGGGTTCTTGATAAATTGGTGGCTGCTCGCTTAGTGCGCCTAACGGACAGTGATATTCCTGAAAACGCCCAGGTCGAGGTGGCCCATGAAGCCTTAATCCGCAATTGGTCACGCCTGGTCAATTGGTTAGAGGATGAGCGAGTTACACTCCGGCAGCGGCTCGATCTGAGGAGAAAGGCGGAGCGGTGGCAGGCTCAAGGGAAGGACCGGAGCTGGTTACTGCGGGGAAGTGCGCTGCAGGAGGTTTTGGGCTATGAAGACCTCAACGACCTCGAAACTCAGTTTGTTCGAGCTAGTCGCCAGGATGAACAGCGGCGAAAATTCCTCTCCCAACTTACAACGGGTCTGATTATTGCCCTCTCAATGAGTGTTGCAGTTGTCTCAGGGGGCGCTGCCTGGTTTGCGGATAGAGCACGTAAAAACACCGAAATTCAATCCTTAAGCCTGTCTGCCAACAACCTCTGGCTCTCCAATCTACAGATTGAAGCTTTGACTAAGGCGCTGAGCGCTGTTCAGCAGGCAGAAGACTACGGAAAAGTAATCGAACCTGAGATCAAATTGCAAGCAAGTGTGACATTACAACAAATCATTGATCAAATTCGCGAGCATAATCGCCTTGAAGGGCAACAAGATGCCGTTCGGGCAGTAGAGTTTAGTCCCGATGGCGGAACTTTAGCACTGGCTAGTGATGACGGAACTGTAAAATTGTGGGAACGTGATGGCGAATCAATTACTATGCTTCGGGGTCATCAGGACACCATCACAGCAGTTCAGTTTAGTCGAGATGGGCAAACGCTTGCTTCTGCCAGCTCTGATCAAACCGTGAAGCTATGGAAACGTAACGGTGAACCGATTGCGGCCCTCCAGGGCCATCAAGGGAAAGTTCGGGCCGTCCAGTTTAGTCCCGATGGGCAACGCCTAGCCTCTGCCAGCGATGATCAGACGGTGAAACTCTGGACAGGTGATGGCAAACTGATTAAAACACTGGCAGGCCATCAGGGCAGTGTTGGAGCCGTACAGTTTAGCCCTGATAGCCGGATGCTCGCTTCGGCTGGTGATGACAAAACTATCAGGTTATGGAACCGCGATGGTGAACTGATTGCTACGCTTCTGGGACATCAAGAGGCAGTCCGAGCCGTGCAGTTTAGCCCGGATGGAAAAATCCTGGCATCGGCCAGTAACGACAAAACGGTGAAGTTGTGGACCCGGAATGGTGAACTGGCTGCTACACTTTCAGGCCATCAAGAGGGAGTCTCGGCAGTCCAATTCAGCCCCGATGGGCAAATGCTGGCTTCAGCAAGCCTCGATAACACCATAAAGTTGTGGAGCCACACGGGTGAACTGACTGCTACACTTTTAGGTCATCAAGATCAGATTTCGGCAGTCCAATTCAGCCCCGATGGGCAAACCCTGGCTTCAGCAAGCTTCGATAAAACGGTGAAGTTATGGAGCCGCAGGGGTGAGTTAGTGGCCACTCTTCAGGGTCATCAAGAGCCGGTCCTGGATGTGAAGTTTAACCCCGATGGACAAACCCTGGCTTCAGTTGGCCTTGATAGAACAGTGAAACTGTGGGCGGTACACAACAATGATCAGAAGATAGTAGTGCTTCAGGGTAATCAAAGCGAAGTTCAAGGACAGCAAGAAGAAGTTTCAAAAATGCAGTTCAGCCCCGATGGCCAGACTCTAGCTTCAGTGAGCAATGAGAAAACCATTAAGCTGTGGACCCGCGATGGCAAATTGATTGCTACGCCTCAGCATGAGGGACTGGTTCGAACCATTCAGTTCAGTCCAGATAGCCAAATTTTGGCCACAGCTGGCTTTGATGGAATCACGAAGTTGTGGACTCGCGATGGTCAACCAATTGCTACGCTTCCAGGACATAAAACTCTGATTTGGACTGTGCAATTTAGTCCAGATAGCCAAATTTTGGCCACGGCCAGCTTTGATAAAACTGCTAAATTGTGGACCCGCGATGGCAAACTGATCGATACACTTCAAGGACATCAAGACTACGTCTCAGATGTGGAGTTTAGCCCCGATGGTGACACTGTCGCTACAGCGGGCTTTGATAAAACCGTCAAGCTATGGACCCGCGATGGCAAGCCGATTCAGACACTTCCAGGGCATCAAGGTCGAGTTTGGGTTGTACAGTTTAGCCCGGATGGCAAAATTTTAGCTTCAGCCGGTGAGGACAAAACCGTAAGGTTATGGACCCGCGATGGTAAACCGATTCAGACGCTTCCAGGACACCAAGGTTTGGTTTGGGCTGTGCAATTTAGTCGGGATAGCCAGACCCTGGCCTCAATCAGCCTAGACCGGACGGTGAAGTTGTGGACCCGCACTGGGAAGTTAATTGCCACCCTCCAGGGCCATCAAGGGTCGGTACTGGATGTGCAGTTCAGCCCAGACGGACAGTTCTTGGTTTCAAATAGTAAGGACGGGACCGTCAAGTTGTGGAGACGCGACGGGGAACTGATTGGTACCCTCCAGGGTCATGAGGGACCCGTTTGGTCTGTGAAATATCTCAGCCCAGAAACTTCAGAGACCTTAATCTCAGCAAGTGCTGACAATACAATCAGACTATGGGAATTCAATTCAGATGCTCTCAAGAAAAAGAGTTGCAATTGGCTGAACAATTATTTTGCAATCAATCCTGATTCTAATCATCGTGTTTACAACCAAGCTGCAAAACTTTGCCCGTGAAATGATGCCCTGAAATGATCTAAAAAACGCTATAAAAAGCCAGAAACAAAAAGTAGAAACACTATTGGTAGGGAAGCCATTCACCATTTATACAGATATAGTCACCAACTCGGCTGCCGTGAGGATAGGATTCGCCATTGAGGTAACACGGACTGCCATTGCCAGAAGCATAAACTACTGAAGCATTTGTAGTAAGGGTCAGTAGCAAAAGGAAGATGAGTCGAAGATTTAAAAATTTTGTCATTGCTTCAGCCTTAAGCATAATTTGAATAATTTGCACTTTGATTATCTACCTGTATCGTATCGAATCATTATCAAGCCGTTATCAAGGTGGAACTGAGATCCACTCACCATTGCTACAGAGTTGATCGCCTAGCCTTGTATTGTGCGGATGCGATTTCCCATCCTTGTAGCAAGGCCGCTCACGATTTTGAGGGGGTCTTCCAGAGCCTTGAGGAGACCTCCTAGGATTTTGAGGGTTTCTCTGGCCTACAGGATTTTGCCCCTGCTTACTGTCTACTACCAGTTCTTGAGAATATAGAGGTGAAACACCCTCAAGAAACAAGAGGAGTATCACGAAGGTGAGTATTTTCATATCTCAATATAGAACAAAAGTACTTGGATGATATGCAAGCGATTTTATGGAACATCGAAACGTTAAGGCTACACTTTTTGTAGTGGATTGTTAGGTGTGGCGATCTATGAATCGAAAGTCGTATCTGCAATGCTTGGCAAAGTACTACAGGTAATTCAATAAGAAATATTTCAGGTCAGACTTTCCCTATTCAAATAATACAGCCTGACAATACTACTTTACAAGATTGCCAAGCCGCTGAGTAGTACCCGCGTGAGGGGTAAGCTTTACAAGCCCCCTAGAATGATCGTTATTCCTTACCCCAAGAATAATCTTGTTGATCACTGGATTAACTTTTTTCGGTTCAAATTTTGTTGCGTTGGCTAACAATTACCCGTCTGGGTACTGCCAACAGCGATTAGATCTTTTATGCTGAGTTTATTTCCCCGATTCATAATCCGAATTGCTTGAACCATAAAAACCGATATGAGTAAGAATTCTTTGCAGGGTGCTTTGCAGTTTGATGATTTGCTTTACCCCTATACTGATCCGTTAGAGTCAGAGACCACCTACTACTACGACGATATTCTGCTAACGGGCGCGAAAGCTGGACAGAAAGTCACCATCACGCTGGAGTCACAGCAGTTTAGGCCCGAACTGGAGCTACGCCGGGCAGACAATTTGAGCCGAATCCTTCAATTCCAAAATGGTCAAGAAACAGCTCAACTTACGTTTACGGTAAAACCAGGCGTGGATTATCTTCTACGCATCACAAGTGAGAATTCACAAGGAATAGGTCCGTATATATTAAAAACTACCGCTGGTATTCTTGATCCGGTTCCGCAATATCAGGCAGAAACATTAGCTCAGCAAGGACGGCACAGGTGGCAGCCCCATCGCTTAGGCCAGCCGATCACCTTGACCTATAGCTTTATGGAGAAATTACCGTCCTACTACAAACCAAATCGCAAAGGACTGTGGGACGATACAACCAGTAACTTTAAGCCAATGACCCAGGTGCAAAGACAAGCGGTGCGATTGGCTCTGCAAGCATGGGAAAAAGTCTCAGGCATCACATTTAAGGCCGTTCCCGACGACAACTCGGTTCAGCTTCGCTTTGGTACAGCTAAAGAACCAGGTATACTCGGTTGGGCCTACTTCCCAGATGCAGGACCTTTGAGGAGAGGAGATACATGGTTGAACCATGCAAACTCTTCCAACCGCAAACCTCTGCCGGGATCCTATGGATTTTCTACAGTTTTGCACGAAATCGGTCACGCCCTCGGACTCAGCCATCCCTTTGATGATGAAGCCACGCTACCGCTAGCTCAACAAACAGTGCAATATACAGTGATGGCCTACAACAATCACCCGTCTTTGCCAGCACGTTATCAGCCTCATACTCCGATGCTGTATGATATCCCAGCGATTCAGCAGCTTTATGGAAAGAACGACGAAACAGGCCAGGGAGACACGATTTACCGATGGGGATCTGATAAACCATTTATTGAAACCATTTACGATACGAGCGGCATAGATACCGTGAATGCTCGCAACCAGCAGCAAAATACATGGATTAATCTCAAACCCGGACAATTTAGCTCAATTGGTGAGTTTCGTGCTCAGCCAATTTACGAGAATGTAGCGATTGCGTTTGGAGTAATAATTGAACACGCAATCGGGGGAGCGGGAAATGATATATTGAGTGGCAACCAGGCAAATAATCAATTAAACGGAGCTTGGGGCGCAGATATCCTAAGCGGACTGGGTGGCAACGACCGACTAACCGGTGGAATTGGAGCCGATATCTTTGTTTTTCAATCTACTAAGGATGGAATAGACACGATCACTGATTTTGCTCGAGGTCAAGATAGGCTCGGTGTCAGCCGCTTGCTCAAGTCAGTCGGTTATGTTGGTGCTGATCCATTCTTAGACGGCGTGCTAACCGCAACCATCTCGCAAGGCAACACGGTAGTCTCATTCGATCGAGACGGCTTTAGAGGAGTTGCCGATGCTGTTCCTTTTGCAATCTTAGAGAGTTTCACAAACTTGCAAAAGCTTAGCCATGCCTAAAAACAGGTTTGTAACAAGTTGATGCTCGAAGTGAAAGGCTGTAGGTAATCTCAGGGTACTGTCATGAAAATACATTCATGCTTCATCCTAAGAACTATATGCAAAAATTGCATCCGCTTCTATAATCAAAGCAGCCTTCACTCATTACCCCTCGTATGAGCTATACTCCTCGAATTTTGGCGTTCGCAGGCAGTGCCCGCAAAGACTCGTTCAATAAGCGCGTGGTGCAAATTGCGGCCAATGGGGCTAGAACAGCCGGAGCTGACGTCACCTACCTCGATTTTCGAGACCTGCCATTACCGCTGTATGACCAGGATCTAGAAGCAAAGCAGGGCATCCCTGAAAATGCGCTCAAGCTGAAGGATCTGATGAAATCGCACCAAGGCTTGTTGATTGCTTCGCCTGAGTACAATAGCTCCGTGACGCCCTTGCTGAAAAATGCGATCGATTGGGCTTCGCGTCCGGTAGAAGGTGAACCTCCGTTAGCGGCCTTTGCTGACAAAGTTGCCGGCATCATGAGTGCATCACCGGGCGGCTTGGGCGGTCTACGCGGGCTGGTACACCTACGCTCAATTCTCAGCAATATTCGAGTTTTGGTCTTGCCGGAGCAGGTCGCTGTTATGAAAGCCCACGAAGCATTTAACCCGAATGGAACGCTGAAGGATCCACAACAACAACAGACAGTTGAACAAATTGGAGCAAAGCTGGCGATGGTGGTGGCAAAACTGAATGTATAGATTCTTTTACTCGGTGAGGAACTGCCATGTTCAGTCAATTACCCAACTGCATTTTGATGCATTATGGCTACGCCTAACACATCCTACGTTTTATTAGATCAAACCACTTAAGAATGCCAGCTTTTCTATTTGTTTAGTTTTAAAGCCCGATAGATTCAGATTTTGCTTTGATCCACAATAAATGAGTGTCTCAAGACTTGAAGGATTTCCTTAACTACCAGCTCAGCTTACACTACAAGCTACTACAGTAGATCTGAAAAGTGGAGAACTGGTAGAGATTTTGGATAGTTTTTATTAGCGACGATCGAAATGATAAAGCTTCTTTACTAATCTTACTAAATTGTATTTTGTCCTACCGCAGTCAATAGAAGGTTCGGACAATTTGCTGTTGAATCAGCCAGCAGAATGATTTTATGACGAAGATAAATGCGATAGCGTAGCAACAAATGCTCAACTGAGATGGCTAGATTGATTAGTCGTAAATCCGATTGCTAAGGCATATATGCAGTTTTCTTCAATTGGGTTGAACGTTAACGATATTTTGGCAGCGTTCGGACATAAACCTGGATATATTATTAAGCTTGACTCAGCAACAGCCGCGTTTCAAGGGTTAGGCAATTATCTCAAGGGCAAAGATCTCCCTTCTGGAGGCAGTACCCCTTCTGCGAAAGCATTGGGTGGAGAGGCAATTAGCCACCTTTCTCAGCAAGCGGTTGCAACCGTATCTACCTGGTCAGGTTGGTTTAATGCTTCGTCACCGGATGTGATCGATGATGTGCGGGTAGAAACAATGATTCGCTGGGTGCTCAGTCAGTACCCCCACCGCCGCTATCCTGGGGCAATGATTGGCTCTACCAATGGAGCAGCCGTGCATTTAGGGGCAGCACTGGAAATTCCCTGGCTGCCGCAAACGCTGCTGGTTTGTTTACGACATTTTCAGGATCCCGATGAGCCGAAACAGGTGCTGGAGTGGGCAAAACCACTGGTTCAACGTCTGCTTGCCAATAATCCTGATGTTTCTGTTTACCAGATGCACGATCCCAATCAGGACCGGGTGAAAGTGCCTCGCGTTGCGTACTTTCGGCTAAAGCAAACTCGACTGAGCGAGCGATACAAGCAGTTTCTCGTCGAAAACCTGTCGCCGGGTGCGACCCTCTTTTTGCTGGAGTGCCAGTACACCTGGCTATCCACTCGTGTCAGCGATCGCCACTACTTCCAGTTCGGCGGTGCAGGAATGCTCACACCAGAGGATTACTTTAACCATAGCGAACAAATCACTGAGTTTCTGACACAGCACGGTTCAAGCCATCAATACTGGGAACCGCCTGCACCCGACGGCAGATTCCCGGAATCCGAGTGGGGATTTGATCCGGCTTTGCGCGAGGATGTGGAGGCGTTTGCGCGTGAGCATGGCTATCGCGTTCGTCGGATTGTCTTTGAGGCTCCGCAGGATTTAAGCCCACTGGTCGCAGATCTGCATCGGTGGTGGTATGCAGATACAGGGCTACCCACCCATCGACTGCTGGTTGAATCCTTCGCATATCTTCAACCCTGGTGGACTCGTCGTCTAGGTCTCGTGCCCTACTGGGCAGTATTCAACGATCAGCGATCGGCAAATGAACTCGATCGCTATCTGGATAGTGCCGAACCCTATGACGAAATTTATATGAATCTCTTCTCAAATGGAATTCAAGCTCTGGGACAGGCTCCGATCGAGCGATGGCGATCGATCCTGAATCGGGCAAGGCAGCAGGGTCAGTTTATCGGCGTAGATGAGGATACCTATCCCGCCGATCTCGCTTCCTTTCCGCGCCACTACACAGAATTAAAGAAGCTGAACGGAAACTACTCGGTTCCAAAGCCATTAACGCTAGAGCAACTCAATCAGTTTGTAGCGCAGGCAGAGAATCGGTATGCAGTGAAGTGGATTGAAGCCATTTCGCTTCAAAGCTATCACCCTCAACCGCGATAAGGAGGAGAAACGCACGCCTTCTGAAACGCCAATAGGCGGTATGGAAAAAGCAAAAACCGAGATCGACTTAATGCACCCTGAGACGGATAGCAGCTTGCTTCAGCAAAAGTTCATAATAGATCCTGCATCAATAAAGATGAGAGGTTGGGCAGCACTGAATTAGTCCGCCTTTAAATTCTAGACGGCTTCCGCTAATAGCAGGGATAGGATATGAAAATTCTAGCGGTGGAAGATGATGTATGGATGGCGAATGCACTGGCAGACACGCTGAGGCAGCAGAACTACACCGTTGAAATTGCGGCGGATGGTCAAGCTGGATGGGAGCTTGCGATTGGAATAGATTATGACCTGATTCTGCTGGATATTACGCTGCCCCGCTTGGATGGCATTACCCTTTGCCGCAAACTGCGCCAGGAAGGAGATCAAACGCCGATTCTACTGCTGACTGCGAAAGATACACAATCGGATAAGGTGATGGGGCTGGATGCTGGAGCTGATGACTATCTAGCAAAGCCTTTTGACTTCCAGGAGCTATTGGCTCGCGTTCGTGCCTTACTTCGTCGTGGGAATTCTGCTCTGCCGCCAGTGCTGGAGTGGGGTAATCTGCGGCTCGATCCAAGTCTGTGTGAAGTCACCTGTAATGGTGAAACCCTGCATCTGACTCGAAAGGAGTATGGTCTGCTGGAGCTTTTTCTGCGCAACAAGCAACGCATCTTTAGCCCCAGTACGATTATTGAACGGCTTTGGGCGTTTGAAGACTCACCCAAAGAAAGTACGATTAAATCCCACGTCAAGGCACTGCGGCAGAAGCTGAAAGCAGCAGGTATGGGACCTGACTGTATTGAAACGGTGTATGGTTTAGGCTATCGTCTCAAACCTTTGTTAGAAGACTCCCAGGAGAATTCACAGGAGCAGAGGCAATCTGATTCTGATTGGTCAGTAGAAGCTACGCCGATCGAGGTTGAACAGAAAATTGCAGCGGCGGTAATGCAGGCACAGGAAGCAATCAAAGCTCAGATGGGCGATCGTTTATCTGTATTGCAACAGGCGGCTGAAGCTCTAATTCAGCGAAATCTCAGCGAATCCCTGCGCCATCAGGCAGAGCGGGAAGCCCATAAACTGGCGGGCACACTCGGAACCTTTGGCTTAGCTGAGGCATCGGGTTTGGCAGGGGCGATCGAAGATTTACTGCAAAGCAGACCGCTGACCCAGCAGAATGCAGATTCCTTGCAGCAGCTCGTCAGCAGCCTGTATCAGGAATTCGAGCAGACGCCTCCTGCATCCATTGCCTCACCTGGGTCTCCCCATTCTACGACTGGCAGACCTCCACTGGTGCTGATGATTAGCCGAAACCCACAAAGCGCTGAACGGTGGCTTAGGAAAGCTTCACAGCCCCTAATGCGAGTTGAAATTGAGTCTCCTCCGGTTGCCAAAGACGCGAATGGAGAGCCTGAGTTGGGGGCGATCGTCTCGAGGCAGCCAGATGCGATTCTGCTGGATCTGGACGGTGGCGACCGAAAACAGGACAGTTTGCAGCTTTTGTCTGCGTTGTCAAAGCAATTGCCGTCTGTTCCCGTCCTGGTCTGGACAGAGCAGGATCAGTTATCCGATCGTCTGGAAGTAGTGAGGCACGGTGGACATGGTTTTTTGCATAAGTCGATGTCCGCTGCACAAGTGATGGAGCATATTGCTCAAGTCCTCCAATCTGTTCGCCCTGAGCAAGCAGAAATTCTAGTGGTGGACGATGATCCAGTGGTGCTAAACACCGTCCGCGCTCTATTGCAGCCCTGGGGAATGCAAGTTACAACCCTGGATACTCCACAGCAGTTCTGGGAAGTGTTGAGCAATATCTCTCCAAACCTTCTGATCCTAGACGTGGAGATGCCTGATGTTAATGGGATCGAACTTTGTCAGGTGATTCGGACAGACCCACACTGGAACAAACTCCCCGTACTGTTTCTTACCGCTTATACAGACACGAACACCGTGCATCAAGTCTTTATTGCGAAAGCCGATGATTGTGTCAGCAAGACGAGTATGGGAGCAAAGTTAGTTCCTCGCGTGTTGAGCTGTTTAGAACGTTCGTTCTGATTTTCAAGTATTTTTCTGATCTTCTGCATTTTTCTGAAAAGGTGAATCATTCCTGCCGTTGAACTAAGCTGGTAGGCAACAGCATTGCATGGAGGCTTTCGTCGTGACGCTCGAAAGAACAATCGCCGCAGCCTTTCAGATGAACGATGAAGCTTGGCTTCGTCATGCCAATCCCTGGAGCGGATGGACGCGCTTCGTCACCGTTTTACCGCTTCTTAGTCTGGCAATCTGGAGTCGTGTATGGCTCGGATGGGGGTCGCTGCTGCCGATCGCGGTCGCAGTGTTTTGGATGTGGTTGAACCCCCGTGTCTTTCCCAAACCTCGCTCAACCAACAATTGGATTTCAAAAGGGGTTCTGGGCGAGAGAGTTTGGTTAAACCGCGATCGGGTTCCAGTGCCTCCACATCATCACCGTGTTCCTGACCGGCTCAATGCAATCGCTGCAATGGGTGGTGTATTGGTGATTTGGGGATTGGTGGTACTCAGCCTGTGGGGTGTCGTCTTCGGTTATGCCTTAGTGACGCTGGGTAAGCTGTGGTATCTCGACCGCATGGTCTGGCTGTATGGAGAGATGAAAGATGTAAATTCAGAGTATCGCAGTTGGCTATACTAACGCGGTTGCAGTCGAAGACTCAGACTGCGGGTTTGCTGCATGGTGTAAAGCGATTATCCCTATGGGAACTGAGAAGCGATCGCTGTAATCAGGTCACTTGCTGCAACGGGCTTCATAAGGTAACGTGCAAAGCCTGCGGCGATCGCGGCGGCTTCAGCCTCTTCGGTTGCATAGGCAGTCAAAGCAATGGCTGGAATCTGGATTTTTCTTCCAATTTCCAATGATTTGAGGTAGCGAATGAGCGCATGGCCATCTTCGTCGGGTAGGGCAATATCGCTAATCAGAAGATTGGGCGTGGTCTGTTGCAGTACCTCGATCGCGGCTGCCACAGAGTGAACTGCAATCACTTCTGCGCCACGGAATTGCAGCAAGGTACTGAGCCACGATCGCACATCTGGATCGTCATCGACGACTAGAATCAGCAGTCCAGAAAAGTCAACCGTTTGGTAATCCTGAGGAAGTTCAGCACTGACGGCGCGTCGTTCATTGCTCTGGAGCAAGGGGAGTCTCACGGTGAAGGTTGCCCCCTGTCCCTCTCCTGGACTTGCCGCTGTAATGGTTCCGTTATGTTCTTCCACCAGATAGCGGGCGATCGCTAGTCCTAAGCCTAAACCTGTGTATGAGCGGGTGCTGGTACTGTCTGCCTGCCGAAAGCGATCGAAAACATGGGGGAGAAAATCTGCCCGAATCCCAATTCCGGTATCTGCGACAGTGATTTGTGCTAGCGGTTCCGCCTGCTCGATCCGCTCAAGCTGCACGGTGACTCGTCCTCCTTCCGGCGTGAATTTGACCGCGTTGGAAAGTAAATTCCATACCACTTGCTGCAATCGATCCGCGTCTCCCCAAACTAAAATATCGGGCGCGGCAGACTCCTGATTCTCCATTTTGCCAGCAGATGAGTTGAGCAAAAGCTCGAATTGAAGCTGTTTCTCACGGATTTTTGGGCATACTGCTTCCGCTGCGGCGGTAATCACCTCAGCGAGATTGACCACGGCACACGCTAGCCTCAGTTCGCCTCGGATGATACGCGAGATATCCAGCAAGTCTTCGATCAATTGGGCTTGCAGATTGGCGTTGCGCTCGATCGTCTCTAATGCAAGCGTGGCTCTCTCTTCATCCAGCATTCCCGTTCGCAGCATTCCTACCCAGCCGGCGATCGCAGTCAGGGGAGTGCGAAGTTCATGGGAGATGATCGCCAGGAACTCATCTTTAGCGCGATTTGCAGCTTCTGCTTCAGCACGGGCAGCCTGTTCATCCTCCAGCAGTTGAGCGCGTTCCGTTTCGGCTCGTTTGCGTTCGGTCACATCTCGCATCACTTTAGAAAAACCCCTCAGCCGCCCTGTCTCGTCGCGCAGAGCGGTCATCACTTCGCTTGCCCAGAAACGAGTACCGTCTTTACGAACGTGCAGCCGCTCTTGCTGCGATCGACCTTCTGTGACTGCCATTGTCAATTCCTGCTCAGGCAATCCTTGAGCGATTAATTCAGGGGGGAAAAAGTGGGAGAAATGCCGACCTAAAATCTCAGATTCCGGATAACCCAAGATGGCTTCCGATCCCCGATTCCAGCTTGCCACTCGCCCTTCTGGATCAAGCATAAAAATAGCGTAATCCTGAACGTTCTCAATGAGCGACCGAAATCGTTCTTCACTCGCCCGCAATGCGTCTTGTGTCTGTTTCACTTCTGTATTGTCGCGGAGAATCTTTGAAAATCCTCGCAGGTTGCCCACTGTGTCGTAGAGGGGAGTAATCACCCCGTTTGCCCAAAACAAGGAGCCGTCTTTGCGAACGTGCCAGCGATCGTCCTGTGCCTGACCTTCATTAATTGCAATTTGCAAAGCTTCATCCGGTCTGCCGCTGGCAATGTCTTCGGAGGTAAAAATGCAGGAAAACGATCGACCGAAAATTTCTGCTTCCGAGTAGCCCAGAATTCGCTCGGCTCCGGTATTCCAACTGACAAAGCGCCCTTCTGGATCAAGTGCAAAGATCGCGTAGTCGCGCACACCTTCAATCAACAAGCGAAGACGTTCCTCACTTTCACGCAAACGCTCCTGATTTTGAAGCAAAAGAGCTTGAGTGCGTTCGGCTTCGAGTGCGTTTGACTCGGCGTGTCGCTGTGCCGACCGCACCCTAACATTCAGCACACAAATCAGGACAGCCACCAGCACAAAATAAAGGGTTCTACCAAAATTAGCGGGACTTGCTCCTATGGAAAAAGCTGTCGTTAAGAAGAAGTATTCACTCAAGCCTGTTGTTAAAACCGTCGCAACGAGTCCCGGCTTCAATCCACCGTACCAAGACGAGATAATTACAGCTGCAAGGAAAAATGGATAGATCGTGGGCTGAATTTGCTCCCACAAAAGACGGGTTAACAGAAATGCTGCGATCGAAGACAAGATAGCAACACTATAACGGAGTAGCGGAGTGCGTTGCTGCATCAGCATAGAGACTGTTGATGAAGGGAGACTGCCTGAGCAGTTTGTCTAAAACATCTCCTTTGAGTTTCCCAGGTTTCAGGCATACACTACTTTTTCAAATATTCAATAGAGCTGATCTAAGTAGGTACTGCCCGATCATATGACTGGTGAACATCGAGAACTGGCTCAAATATAGTCTATCTTAATAAGAGAAGACAAACCGAGAAGTTTTAGCAAATCTGGATCGCGCGCGTTAGTTCAGGAGGAACTGAAGAACCTGGAGGAATACTTGCATGATTAGAAAAATACTGGTTGTGGATGACGAAGCTGACTTAAGAAATCTGATTCAGACCTGCCTGGAGCTGATAGGCGGATGGCAAGTGGTAACAGCAGGTTCAGGAGCTGAAGCCCTGCAAGAAGCTCAGAATCGTCAGCCTGATGCAATTCTCCTCGATCTGATGATGCCAGGGTTAGACGGGCTGGCGATTCTACAACAACTGCGATCGAGTGACAAAACAAAGCAGATTCCCGTCGTGCTGCTGACTGCGAAAGGGCGGGCGATTGAAACAGGTCAGTTTGATGATCTCAATGTACTTGGAGCCATCAAAAAACCGTTCAATCCAGTGAAGCTTGCGGATCAAATTGAGGCATTGTTGAGCAATGCTCAATGACTACGAGAGCACAAGAAAATATCATCATATTGAGCGATATCTACTTAATTTGGTAGTTGACATCATCTATCCATGCCCACTGCTCTTCAAGAAGGTGTACTTCCATTGATAGAATTTCCTTAAATTCTGGATTTGTCTACCAGTTCTCCACCTTTGCTCTCTACTGTGATTTATGTGAGCATTACAGGCATTCCCAAACTGCTGTAGTCGGTTAAGCCTGTTTGTTGTTACCGGAGCGTGTCACCTAGCAAGATTTATTTGCAGCCCTGTGAAAGGATACAAAAAGCAGAGACACTTGTAGCTCAACGGTAGAACAGAGAGAATTGCAGTTAATGGAGGAATAAATATGGCACTGATGAAACTGAGTGATTACTACCCAAATCACACAAAAGATCTGTTTGATGGGCATGATATCACCAACTTTTCTGTGTACGCCAATGATTCTGATCATAATGATCAGGATAAGGTTGGCTCAGTCGAAGGCGTGATGGTTGACGAGAAAGATGGCCGCTTTCGGTATTTCATTGTGGATACTGGCTTTTGGGTGTTGGGCAAGAAAGTTCTGCTTCCGGTTGGGGTAGCGCGGCTTGACTATGACAGAGAGCGCATCTATGTTGCAGGACTGACCAAAGACCAGGTAGAAAATTTGCCGGAGTTCAATGACGATTTGCGAATTGACAATGACTATGAAGAGCGGGTGCGATCGTCCTATCGCCCTTTGATTTCAGGTCCGACTATTGCTCAACCTCCTGCGGGTGCAGCCTACGACTATATGCAGGAGCCTTATCTTTACAATCAAAATGACCCTGCATTCCGTAGCTATGAGCAGCGGTTGCGCGATCGTCGAGCAACACAAGCATCCCGTTTCTAGCAGTTCCTTGTGCAGAGTTGATTGTTGTTACTGGGGCGAATCATCTTCGCCCTTTCATTACCCTGCTAACAAGGACCTCATCTATTTAGAGACAGCGACAAAGAAGCCAGTTGAGGTCGGAAAAAATTATTCACAGTTCTGTAATTTAGGAGGTTCACAGCCATGCAATTTGAAGAAACAAAGAAACCTAGTTCTAAAAAACCTAGTTCTAAAAATTCTTTTGCGAAAGGATGGGCAGCCCGCAGCACGTTGGCGCTGACATTGGTGACTGCCCTGCTAGCAGGTTGTGAAACACCCGAACGTCAGGCAGCCACACCGGGGCAAACTAATGTCACAACTGAAGACGTGGCTGAAAATACGAATCGGTATATTGGTCAAATCGTGACAATTAGAAGTGAGCCGATTGACAAGATTGGTCCAAGTACTTTTACCCTTGAAGATCAACAGTTCTTTGGCAGTGAACCAGTTCTGGTGGTAAATGCATCTGGTCGCCCCTTTGTGCTTCCAGAAAATGGAGTGGACATTCAAGCTACAGGTGAAGTTCGCAATTTTGTGATTGCAGATGTAAATCGTGAATATAACCTCGGTTTGGATGCAAATGCTTACACAGAGTATGAAAATAGACCTGCGATCATTGCCCAATCACTTGCGGTTGCACCAGAACCGGGTGAGCTAACTAGCAACCCGCAGCAGTATTACGGTCAACAGCTTGCCGTAACGGGTGAAATTGAAGAGATTCAGGGAGCCAATGCTTTTACGCTGGATGAAGATCAGCTTATCGGCGGACAGGAGCTGCTAGTGATTCGAGCCAATCCTGCCACTGCAAATCAGCCTGCCATTGAGGATGGCGAAACAGTCGCAGTCACAGGAACGCTACGTCCGTTTGTGGTGGCTGAACTGGAGCGCGAATACGGCTTCAATTGGGATACAGGAATTCAACAGCAGTTGGAGGCAGAATACACAAATCGACCTGTGCTGGTCGCTGATGGTGTTTATCCTTCCGCAATTCCTGATGGCGCGCTGTAAGGCAATATGAAGCTCTCCTGAATCAGCTTCTGACCAGGCTTTAACAGACGGGTGATGATGAACATTCTCAAGCAAGTATCTCTCAAGCTGCGTTTAATTCGCGTCGAACGATTCCTGGGATCGATCGTCTATCCGCTGCGGCGATCGTGGCTGGAATATCAATCGCGCCAAAAGCTAGGACTGAAGGCGATCGAATTACCAGGAGCCGTTCAAACGGTTAAACAAACAGCAAGGGGGGGACATTTTAGTTTTGGGCATCTGGAGTTAGAGCTCGAATTTCTAGCTTCCGATTTTGTGCGCGTTCACTGGATACCCGGAATTACACCTGTTCCCTATGCCATTGCCAAGTCGGAATGGGAATCTGTTGAGGTAACGTTTGAGGATAGGGGCGAGGATGAGAGCGATCGTTGGATTATCAGTAGTTCTATGCTCAAAGTGATTGTTAATCAGAATGGTAGCTTGGAAATTCAAGATGCGAATAGACAGGTTATAAGAAAAGAACGATCGCCTCGACGAGAAACCATTCTGCATTCTCAAGAACCTGATAAAGGAGTGGGTTGGATACACAAAGCAGAACTACAACCCGAAGAAAAAATTTATGGTTTGGGAGAACGTGCCGCACCACTCAATTTGCGAACTCCTCTGACTCAAAAGGAAAAAACCAGAACCTACCGGATGTGGAATTACGATCCGGGTGGATACCATACCTCAGGAACCGATCCCCTTTACATGGGCATTCCGGTTTACCTAGGGGTGCATTCGCAGGGCAGCTATCTCGTCTTCTATGAAAATTCGTATCCAGCAACATTTAGCTTCAAAGAAATGGCAATCGCCAACTTTGAAGGCGGGGCACTGCGCTACTACATCAGTGTGGGTTCTTTGCCTCATCTCCTGGAGCGGTACACCGAATTAACAGGTCGCCCGCCTTTGCCGCCACGCTGGGCGTTTGGCTATCACCAATCACGCTGGGGATATGAATGGGAATCTGCTTTACGCGAAACGGCAAATCGATTTGTCACGCATGATCTACCGATCGCTGCAATGCATCTGGATATTGATTGTCTGGATGGGTTCCGCGCCTTTACCATTGACCCCGATCGCTTCCCAAACATAGCAGAATTTGCTCAGGAGTTAGCCGAGCGGGGAACTCGTTTGATCACCATTATTAACCCTGGCATCAAAGCAAGCCGTCAAAATCGCCTGTTTCAGGAAGGGCGAGAACAGAAGATGTTCTGCACTCAGCCGAATGGGAAACCTGCGCTGGCTCCAGTTTGGGCAGGGATGTGTGCCTTTCCCGATTTTACGAACCCGCAGGCAAGACACTGGTGGAGCCGTCAGTGTCAGGATTTGCTGGATCTAGGCATTGCCGGATTCTGGCACGACATGAATGAGCCAGCTGTTTTCGCGCTATGGGGAGATCCTTCACTACCAGCACGCTCGACCTATCACAATATGGAAGGGAGGGGCGGGACTCATCGAGAAGCTCATAATCTCTATGGTTTCCTGCAAGCGCAGGCAGGCTATGAAGCTCTACGAACCTACCGCCCAGAGCATCGGCCGTTTATTGTGACGCGATCGGGCTGGGTGGGAATACAGCGGTATGCCTGGTCATGGACGGGCGATATCGAAAGTAGCTGGCAGGCGTTACGCCAAACCATCCCCACCATGCTGAATCTAGGTTTATCGGGAATGCCCTACAGCGGACCCGATATTGGTGGTTTTCAGGGCAACCCCTCCGCAGAACTCTACATTCGCTGGTTTCAAACCGCTGCCTTTTTCCCGTTTTGCCGCACCCATTCTGCCAACAGCGTCAAACATCGCACGCCCTGGAGCTTTGGAGAGCCAGCCCTCAGCATTGTTCGGGATCTGCTGAAACTGCGAGAAAGGTTGATCCCTTATTTCTACACGCTGGCGTGGCAAACCAGCCAAACCGGACATCCTCTAGTTAGACCTGTATTTTGGGCTGATTTCACCGATCCAGAACTGTGGAGTATTGATGATGCGTTTCTGCTGGGTAACGCGCTGCTGGTTTGTCCAATCGTCCACCGCAACACAGAAACTCGATCGATTCGGCTGCCGAAAGGACACTGGTATCACTTCTGGACGGATGCGATCGAAGCAGGCTCAAACGAAATTCAACTGCAAGCTTCACTCAATCAAATCCCGCTTCTGATTCAGGCAGGTCGTATGCTGCCTATGGTTGAAAATCAGCAGCTTGTGTTGCACTTCTATCCGTCTACGGAAGGAATGTGTGAAGGAGCAGTATACAGTGACGCTGGCGACGGGTATGGGGAAGGGCGAGTCGATCGATTTTATTTAACTCGTCATTCCACCAGGTTTGATAGTTTTGAACTTGTTCGGCAGCAGGAGGGACAGTATCCTTTTCCCTACCAGGGATTTCGGATTTGTTTGCACGGTATCAGGATTGCTCAGATTCAAACGAATGATACTGCGATCGCCTGCAACGGAGATTGGTTTGAAGTGGATAATTTCGATCGCATTCAAATTCAAATCGATGAAGCCTCAGGAACGGCTGCACTTTCAATGATGCTCATTCACCGTTAAACAGAGCCAGGAGTCAATTAGATGAACCAGCGGCAAGTTCAAACTTCAACGAAAGCATCGGATTTAGATTTCTATTCAGATTCACAAAATCAGCAAATTCCTCAGCCGCCAAAGGGTGTGGAACAGCTGAAATGGCTCGGTCCTAGCTTTATTTGGATGCTTTCTGCTGCGGGTTCTGGTGAGCTTCTATTTACACCCAGAATTGCTGCCTTTTATGGCTATGCGCTGCTCTGGGCACTCCTTGCAGCCGTAACCCTAAAGTGGTTTATCAATCGCGAGGTGGGACGCTTTACCGTTTGCACAGGCGCAAGTTTCCAAGTCCGCTCAACATTTCTTTCTGTTCATCAATTTCTTATTGTTTAGAGGGTTAATCGGTATGAAATCACAAATTTTAAATTCCAGGAAACTGCTTTCATTCGCTTTGGTTCTTTCCCTGATTCCGCTGTCATCCTGCCGAGTAGAGCAAGAACAAGCCGGGGAGCTACCGGATGTGGATGTGAGCGTTGAACCCGGACAGTTACCCCAGTACGACATTCAGGGTCCTGATGTCAACGTGGGCGTGACAGAGCGCACTGTTACCGTGCCCAAAGTTGTCGTGGTACAGGAGGAACAGACCGTTCAGGTTCCTTACATTGATGTCGATGTTCCTGGGGCAGAACGGCAAGAGCGCACTATTACGGCTGAAGTAGAGGTTCCTTCTGCTGGCTACAATCTAAGTGTTCAGGATGTCTATACGGTTAATAATGAGCTATGGGTTATTTCTCGTCTTGAAGAAACGGATCCAAATGCGCCAAGAGCTGTAACACGAGTTTCCGATCGGATTGTGATCAATGCTCCCACTATTCCTGTGCGTCATTACATTATTGGAGAACGTCCGAGCGGAGTCTTTAACGAACAATATGAGTTTATTGGTAATCGTCAGCAGATTCTTCCTCAGCTTGAAGCAGGACGACAGCTGTATGAGCGGGAAGCAACAAGCTAAACCATGCTTGACTGGATCACAACACGATCAATGCTCTAAACCACTGGGAATCGCCCTGCTGATGCTGCTGAAAAATATTTTCCCGCCTATTCCTTCGGAGGTGATGATGCCGCTGGAGGATTTACGGTGACGCAGGGCCAGCAAAGTTTCGTTGGTGAAATCCGATTGAAGTCACAAAATGGAGCGAGATGAAGCCATGACTCAAGTCGAAAAGTTTGATTTCTGAATTACAGCCTTTTTCAGGCTAGTGAAGTACGAAAAACGGGGTGCAGGGGCAGTGCCCCTGCGTGGGGGCGAAGCCTCCACACCCCCTACACCTCACATGAGTGAAAAACGCTGTATTTAAGACTGATGGAATAGAAGAAGTAAGCGATCGACCAATGATTAAGTACTTGTGGCGACGAATAAAGTATCTTCTGTTTGGTGTAGCAGCCTTCCTACTCGCACTATTAATCTGGAGTGTGATAGAACCCTACTATCTCGATCGAGAAGGGGTCACTGCCGAAATCCCTTCGTTGCCGCAGTCCTGGCAAGGAAAGAAAATTGCGGTCGTTGCAGATTTTCAGATTGGCATGTGGATGGCAAACACCAGAACGGTGGCAGAGTCGATCAATCAAATCATTGCGGAGCGTCCGGCGGCAGCTTTAATTGCGGGTGATTTTGTATATAAGCCTAGTGCCAATTTAACACCGGAACTCGAGCGGGTTATTCAGCTTGTGCGCCCCCTGGTTGCTGCTCAAATTCCCACTTATGCGGTTCTGGGCAATCATGACTATGGGGTGAAGACCCTGACCGAAGCCAGCGCAGCAGGCAAACAGCGAGCCGCTCAAATTCAGCAGGCACTAGAGGCGATCGGTATTCAAGTATTGCAAAATGAGGCGATCGTCCTTCCGAACGCGGGTCACGCTTCTGAACATGAGAGTCTCTATTTAGTTGGTATTGGAGCCTACCTTCCAAAACAGTCTCAGCCGCAACAGGCAATCGCCCAAGTTCCTGACAGTGCAACTCGCTTTGTCCTGATGCACAATCCTGCGTCCTTTGCGGAATTTCCTCCTGGCACAGCCCCGATCGCAGTTGCAGGGCATACCCATGGCGGACAGATTCGGATTCCGTTTCTGCCGCACTGGTCATGGATGACTCTAGTAGAGGATAAGCCGAGCTGGTCATGGCTCTCCCAAATCAGAGGAGATATTGTGCGCGTATCTGGTTGGATTCCAGGCTATGGCAATGCAGATAATCGTCTCTACATTAATCGTGGTATTGGGTTTAGCCATCTGCCGATTCGTTTCAACTGTCCACCAGAGTTAACCATATTCACCCTGCAACCTAAAACATAATTTACAAAATTCGATTGCTACTGGGTCATTGAGCGTGAAGGTGCGTATGAAAATGATGGCTTTGACTGGGGCTGGCTGGGTCTATTTGGCTTGATTGGCTTATTTGGTTTGGCAGGGTTAGGAGGCAGAAGCCATCAAGATACAACCATTCGTCGGGAAGCAGCACCTACCTATCGAGATCCCAATTCAACGCGATACTAACGAACGGCTGTTGAGGAAATTGATTTCGAGGAAAGCGGGGAGAGGGAACGCGGAAGGACTGTGAGGGTAAACGGCTTCCGCATCTTAACATTCCCGCATTTTTTTACAGGAGGTGGAGCTTTGACACTGGCACGGTGGCTAGGATTATTCGCAATCATTGCCTCTCTCTACATCCTGTGGCAAATCCGCATGGTTGTATTCCTCTTTCTTGCCGCAGTGGTGGTTGCCACAATACTAAACCGTTTAGTAAGACGGTTCAGGCAGTCCCACGTCAAGCGGGGCTATGCAATCTTGTTGTCGATTGGCATTATTCTTGCTCTATCTGGCATCCTGATCGCATTGATACTCGTCCGATTCATCAATCAGTTCGACCAGCTTCTAAGTTTAATTCAGCTCTCGATTAGCCAGCTTGAGTACTGGAGTTATGAATTTCAATCCAGCATTCTAGATGGGATGATGGCAAATCTTCCGAGTTTGTCCATCTTTACCCAGCAATTACAGACTGCTGCTAGCTGGATTATCACAAATATTTACGCTTTTATATCAGATTCACTGACCCTAACCCTAAATGCATTGTTTGTATTTGTATTGTCGATTATGCTGCTTGCAAACCCACAGCAATATCGACAGGGATTAATCCATATTTTTCCTGCCTTTTATCGTCAGCGTGCTGATGAAATTTTATCTAGATGCGAAGTAAAGTTGGTGCATTACGTCGCAGGCATCGCGTTAAGCATGGTTTTTGTTGGCATTACTTCCACGATCGGGTTGCTGATTCTAAAAGTTCCGCTTCCCGTTGTCAATGGTCTACTGGCTGGATTATTTGCTTTTATTCCTTATATCGGTGCGATCGTCAGTGCCATCCCCCCAATCCTACTGACGTTGCTGGATACACCCTGGAAGGCTGGAGTTGTTCTTCTTCTATACTTCATCATTCAACAAGTAGAAGGAAATTTTGTGACACCGATCGTCATGCGGCATCAGGTTGATTTGCTCCCAGCCACAACATTAGCTTTATTAACCGCTTTCGGAATCTTCTTTGGTCCTTTAGGCTTATTGCTAGGATTACCAACTCTAGTGATTGCTCAAACCTGGTTAGAAGAAGCGGTTGTGCATGACATTCTAGACCACTGGAAAAACGAATAGAAGTGCCGCTAATTTCCGACATTAGGCAGACGTAGCTAAGTTCATAGTTCGATAGTGTGATGTGTGGAGAAGCTAATTTAATTAAGGTAGATATACAAACGATGCAAACTAACTTGGAAATAAAATCGCCCAGTAATCATCTTGAGCGAATTGCGACGATTCTACGAATCACTGGATGGTCAAGCTTTGTGGTTCAAACTGCGCTTGCTGCCGCCTCCAGTGTATTACTGATATTGGCGATTTCTGGACGAACATTTAATCAAGCGATCGTCGCTCCACCTGGAATTCCTGGAACTGCGATTCCAACTCCAGTGACTGAAGCAACAACGCCTGGTTTGGGTATTGGCATTTTTTGGGCAGTGTGTGCGGTTGGGGTATTGCTGTTCGGGATCTATCTTGCTTTTCGCCTGATTCGCTTCTCCAAGCGCCTTCGTCATCCTGACCCTGCGATTTATCCTCATCGAGCGAAGGTGATGCAGGTACTGCGGCTTGCAGTTGTTACGGGACTGATGGGAATACTATTGGCGATTCTGGGAACGGGAACGACGCTTGCGGTGCTGCTGGCAAAATCGATTGCTCAGCCCCAAGGGGTTGCCATTTATGACCCAAACCGAATCATTCGATCGTTGGATGTCTTCGTAGCTGCTGCCAACACAACGGGGATAACAGCGCATTTTGTGGGGGTCATTGCTTCGTTGGGAGTATTTAACTGGCTGCATCGTCCTTCAGATCCCGCTTCACTGAGCGTATTCAACTGGTAACATTGTCCTTACAGATCTCGTTCAAATTAGCTTATGGTGCTAGTGTACAGCCTCTGTCTAATGCCTAGCGTCTATCAAAAAAACAGTCTCAACGCTCTGTTCGGTCTGTTTTTGGAAGCTCAAGGTCATCCCTTGCCGCAGCAAACTCAACTCAAATCTGCCAGTTCTCTCAGTGGGAGTCTACCTGGTTCGTCTGGGACGCAAAAGGTGGGCGATTGAGTGCTTTTTCAGGACCATCAAACATCGCTTTGGGCTGCATCGCTTTGGACAATCGACCTGCCTGTGAGTCTACCGTTGGTTAGTCTTGGCTTTAGTTGCCTATCTCTTGGCGCATTGGATGGGTCAATGGTTATTGCCACCTCAACTGGACTGGGCACAGGCAAGTGATTTAGCGTTGTCCATCTTGTTCCCCTCTGTGGTCTGGTGCCAATTGCTGAAGTTGATTCAACGTCGAGGTGATCTTGCAGCGCAATTTGGGTTTGAAATTATTCTCAAACGCCTACCCGATTGGGCTTATCGATAATGGTGCAAGGTGGTGAAATAGTCAACTAGACAGCAAATTGTCAAACTCAATCAGTTACTGGAGATGAGCTGCTCTACTAAACGAGTGAGGCGGTTAACGGTATCAGTTTGCTGCCTAATATTCTCGGCCTGAAGCTTGGCGGTTTCTGCCTGCTGTTCCACAATGCCCGCGATCCGCTCTACCCGTTCACCCAATCGCTCAAGCTGAATTTCGCTGCGCGTCAGATTTTCTGAGAAGTGTCCCATTTGAACCGTTAGTGCTTCGATGCTCTCGCTCAAGCGAGTGAGGCTCTGACGATGAATATCGGCAAAGTCTACCAGAGTTTCCAAAGTGCGTTCCATATTGGTTTTTGCCATCAGTCAAGCCTCACGTTGCAGTTAGTGCTGTGATTCTCTGACGGCTTCAAACTTTTTAAAATGCTAAAACCCGCTGATATAGCGGGTCTGATTCAATCGGAGCGGCGGGATTTGAACCCACGACCCCTACTACCCCAAAGTAGTGCGCTACCAAGCTGCGCTACGCCCCGATTCTGTAGGGTTTGAGCCATCAGTTTCACACCTGGTTGAGCAGGCATGGCACTAAAGCTCTACTAGTTTAGCTTACAAAGGACATTTGGATCAAATTGACCGAACTTTCTCATTGCCTCTACGATCAGCAGATGCTGTATTCCTGACTCTTGCCATGCGTTTTGATAACTTAACAACCTACCCCTACTCTGCTGGCCGTCGGGTGGTGATGGGGCAGCGATATGCGGCGGCTACCAGTCAGCCTTTGGCAACCTTGGCCGGGATGGAAATGTTTTGGGCGGGCGGGAATGCGGTGGATGCGGCGATTGCCATGGCGATTACCCTGACGGTGGTGGAGCCGACCTCGAACGGAATTGGCTCGGATGCGTTTGCTCTGGTTTGGGACGGGCAACTGCATGGTCTAAACGCTTCGGGGCGCAGTGCTGAAGCACTGGGACAGGTGCAATTCAACGAGTTGCAGGCCATCCCGGCATTGGGTTGGCTGCCTGTGACCGTGCCGGGAGCCGTTTCAGCGTGGTATGCGCTGTGGCAGCGGTGGGGCAAGTTGCCGTTTGAACAGTTATTTGCGCCCGCAATTCGCTACGCCGAGCAGGGATTTCCGGTTTCGCCGGAGACGGCTCGCGCTTGGCAGGCGGTGGAATCGGTGTATGTGCCCCTGACGGGGCGAGAGTTTCAGCCATTCAAACAAGTGTTTTTTGCCGCCGATCGTGCCCCTAGAGCTGGAGAAATTTGGGCCAGCCCAGCCCATGCCGCCACCTTGCGAGACATTGCGGCCACGGGTGGAGAGAGCTTTTACCGAGGCAAGTTAGCCGAAAAGATGGTCGCCTTTGCCAGCGATACGGGCGGCCTATTCACTCCAGCCGATTTATCCCAGCACCAGGCGGACTGGGTTGAGCCGATTTCGACCACCTACCGCGACCTGACGGTATGGGAAATTCCGCCCAACGGCCAGGGCATTGCCGCGTTGATGGCGTTAAATCTGTTGGAAGGGGTGGAATTGGCTCGCTATCCGCGCGAATCGGCCACAAGCTTTCACTGGCAAATCGAGGCCATGAAGCTAGCCTTTGCCGATGTCTATCAACAGGTTGGCGACCCGGCCTGGATGCGGGCCAGCCCTGCTGCCCTACTAGATAAAGCCTATGCTGCCCAACAGCGTCAAATCATCCGCGATCACGCCAGCCCCATCTCAGCGTCCATTCTCAGCAGCGATACGGTTTACCTGGCGACTGCCGATCAAGACCTGATGGTGTCGTTTATCCAGTCCAACTACGAGGGATTTGGCAGCGGCATCCTGATTCCCGAAACGGGGATTGCTCTACAAAATCGCGGCCTCGGCTTTAGCCTCCAACCCGGTCATCCCAACCACATTGCACCGCGCAAACGCCCCTTCCACACGATTATTCCGGCATTCCTGACCCAGGGCAATCGACCCCTTGGCCCGTTTGGTGTCATGGGTGGTCACATGCAGCCCCAGGGTCACGTTCAGGTTGTCGTCAACCTCACCGACTACGGCCTCAACCCCCAAGCGGCCCTAGACGCCCCCCGCTGGCAAGTCAAGCTCGACTCCGGCGACTGCATCATTGTGCTAGAGCAAACCGTCCCCCGCTCCCTGGTGTTGGAGTTAATCAAACGCGGCCACACCGTCCAACTCACCGCCGAACCCCGCACCTTCGGCAAAGGCCAAATCATCCTCCGCCACAACAACGCCCTGATCGCCGCCTCCGAGCCCAGAGCCGACGGTCTCGCCCTAGCCAGCTAACTCCCCCATCACCCCCATCTCCCTACGCCTGCTTCTGCTGCTGATAAAGCTGCTTAAACTGCTGCTGCTGCTGCTTGTGATCCACAATCGGGGCTGGGTAGCCGCAGCGTTCGCGGTCGTAGCTGGAGATTTTGCCGCTGACTAAGTCTGCAGTATCGAGGCTGCGCAGTTCGGGCAGCCATTCGCGGATGTATTCCCCATCGGGGTCAAACTTTTGGGCTTGACTGGAGGGGTTGAAGATGCGCAGGGGTTTGGGGTCCATGCCGCTGGAGGTGCTCCATTGCCAGCCGCCGTTATTGGCTGATAAATCTCCGTCAATCAAGCGCTGCATGAAGTACTTTTCGCCCAGGCGACCATCCACAATCAGGTCTTTGGTGAGGAAACTGGCAACAATCATGCGGCAGCGGTTGTGCATCCAGCCGATAGTATTCATTTGCCGCATTGCGGCATCGACAATTGGGTAGCCGGTTCGGCCTTCGCACCAGGCTTGAAAGTAGTCTTCGTTGTTGCCCCAGGGAAACTGCTTGAACTGGGCACGGTACGACCCTTCGGCCAGCTCTGGGAAGAAATACATGGCGTGCTGGTAGAATTCGCGCCAGGCTAGCTCCTGCTGCCAGGTTTGGATGTTCTGGCGAGTTTCGTCACTGCGGCTTTCGGCAGCGGCGGCTTCGGTGGCGGCCCAAACGGTGCGAATGCCAATCGTGCCAAATTTGAGGGCAGCACTCAGGCGGGAGGTGCCATCTACGGCTGGAAAGTTGCGCTGCTCTCCATACTCTTGAATGGCGTGGCTACAAAAGGCGTTTAGTTTTTCCTGGGCGGCGGCGGTACCAGGCGCGAGGGGTAGTTCGGTGTCCCAGAGGAAACCTAGATCCTTGGCGGTGGGGAGAGCAATCGTCTCGGCTTGGGCGGTGGAAATTTCGGACTCAGATAATCCGCTGGCTTGAGTCAGGCCGACTACTGGCTCGGCTTTGGGCTGGCTTTTCCAGTTGCGCCAGAAGGGGGTGTAGACCGTATAGGGCTGGCCGGAGCCGGTCATTACCTGCGTCGGGGCGTGCAGCAACTGGTCCCAAAACGCCTGGACTTCTACCCCTGCTTCCCGCAGAGCGGCGGCAACGGTGCGGTCGCGTTCTCGGCCATAGGGTTCGACATCGCGGTTCAGGTAAACGGCTTGGGCCGAAAGCGCTTTGGCTAGGGCGGGCAATCGCTCGACGGGCTGGCCTTGCAGAATCAGCAACTGGCTGCCTGCTTGGGCGTAGCTTTCCTGAAGCTTGGCTAAACTGCCGATTAGATAGGTGACTCGTGCCGGGGCCACATCATCCCGCTGCAAGATGTTGGGATCGAGGCAGAACACACCAATTACTTTGGAACTACGCTGACGCGCGGCATCTAGACCGATATTGTCTACCGTGCGCAAATCACGGCGATGCCAAAACAAAATTAAATCAGTCATGGGGCAGGCGGAGAACAACTTTATTGCAAACTCTATTCAGGATAAAGCGACTCGGCTGAGTTGGGATGCTGCGCCAGAGGGAGAAGCCATTGTCTTGGAACCATTGTCTTGGAACCATTGTCTTGGAACCTTTACGCTTTGGCTGCGTCACTCGCAGGTGGGGACGCTATTCTAAATTAGAGCGGTGTTTCAGCGCCCGCTCAACGCCACTATGCCCAAGCCCCCTATCCGTCATTTTCTATCCTTCTTTTCTTCGAGGCTGCCACTGCGGGCTGTACTGATTATCCCGTTTGTGCTGCAAATTCTGCTGATAGCCGGATTGATTGGGTTTCTTTCGTTTCGCAATGGGCAGAGCGCGGTGAAAACGCTGGCGATGGAGCTAGAGTCCGAGATTGGGCAGCGGATTGAACAAACCCTGGAAACCTATCTAAAAATGCCGCAGTTGGCAAACCAGGCTACTGCTGATCTCGTCCGGCAGGACCTGTTGGATGTCCAGGATATTGAAGCGCTGCGGGTGTATCTATGGAATCAGTTCAGTCGGTTTAATAATCAATTTTTAGCCACCGAACCGGGCAATCCTTCTCCCAGCCAGCAGCCAGACGATATTTCTTTTCTGGCGATTGGCACCCAGCAGGGCAACTATGTGGATGTGGGCTATGACCCCCAGAACGGCCAGTTGACCCTGAGCATGCTAAACCGGCAGCAAGATGAAACCCTGCGTACCTGGAAGTTGAACCAGTGGGGCAGAGAGGTAGATGCCAAGCCAATCGACGAAGTTACGCCTTACGATCCGCGCAGTCGCCCCTGGTACCAAGATGCTGTAAAGGCAGGTCGTTTGATTTGGGTTGGTCCTTACACCACGGTTGGCACAGAAGATTATGTGATTTCAGCCGATCAACCCCTTTACGACCGCAGGGGCAATTTAGTGGGCGTCACCGATGCCACCCTCAGCCTACTCAACATCAACAAGTTTTTAGGCAGCCTCAAGGTGGGTAAGACCGGCCAAGTTTTTGTCATGAAGCTGAATGGTGACCTGTTGGCTACGTCAATGGAGGAAACCCCATTCAAGCATGATGGCGGTGAGCTGCGCAGCATTCGGGCCAGCGAGAGTACCGATCCCCTCACCCGCGAGACGGCTGAATTTCTCCGCCGCCGATTTGGTGGGTTTGACCAGATTAGCTATCGGTTGCAACGTCGCCCGCAGCAGTTGGAGTTTCGTACTTCGGCTGGGAAACAACAGTTTGTGCGCATCGAGCCGTTTCGCAACCAGGAATACCGAGGGGTCGATTGGCTGGTGGTGATCACGGTGCCGGAAGATGATTTCATGGCGCAAATCCGAGCCAATACCTTGACGACGGCCTTGCTTTGCCTGGTGGGATCTTTGGGAGCAATTGCCTTTGGGGTTGGAGCGGGTCGCTGGCTGACTAAACCAATCATCCAATTGAGTCGGGCAGCAGATGCGCTCGCTCAGGGAGACTGGGACCGTCCGGTGACGATTCAGCGCTCTGGTGAGTTGGGCGTGCTGGTGTACGCCTTCAACCACATGCGGCAGCAACTCAAACAATGGCACTGGCAGATTCAGGAATACTCGCGTGGCCTAGAGCACAAAAACGACCAGCTCGAAACCCTAGAAGCCGAGCTGCGACGGCAGTTGAATTTGTTTTTGCACGCCGTTTCCCACGATTTGCGCAACCCGGTGTTGGGCACTTCAATGGTGTTGAATAACCTCAGCAACCAGCCCGGTGACACGATCACGCTGCCGCGCAAAGTGCTAGAGCGGATGCAGGAAAGCAATCAGCGCCAGTTAGACCTGATCAATTCGCTAATCGACACCCACGCCGCCGAAATTTGGGGGATTACGCTGCATCCCAAACCCCTAACCCTGCGGCCGCTGGTGACTTCGGCAATTGCCGATCTGCTGCCCATGATGGAGCGCGAGCACACCCAGCTCGAAAACCAGATTCCTGAAGATCTGCCCTTGGTTGAGGTGGACCCCTTGCAACTGGCGCGAGTCTACCAAAACCTGCTGGCCAATGCCCTCAAACACAATCCACCGGGGCTGAAGATTGTGCTGGATGCCCAACCAGAGGGTGACTGGATTCGCTGCACCGTCGCAGACGATGGGGTTGGGATTGAGCCAGAACAGTGCGAGCGGCTGTTTGACCCTTATTTTCGCGGCAAGTCAAAACCCAAATCGGTGGGGTTGGGGTTGGGACTGTACCTCTGCCAGCAAATTATTGAGGCTCACGGTGGTCAGATCGGCGTCAGGAGTCAACTCAAGCAAGGAACGCTGTTTTGGTTTACGTTGCCGGTCAACTCAAGGCAGAGCAGCGGATGAACTCCTCTGTGCGTAAGTCCTGATGAAAATGGATTTCCTTGAATTTGGCCTCGATAGGTCTAGGGCAAAGCAGATCATCCAATCACTTGTGTCTGCTATTCTGCTTTACTAGACCCCAACGGCAATTGTCAAAACAGTTCAAGAAGACTTATGGAGAAACCCGAAAGAAAACGATCGGGATACGGTCAATTGGTTCTTCAGTCTGAGGATCGAGTAATGTTTCTGTTAACGTCTCGGTGGCGGGATCAAACGTGTAGCGAACCTTGAATGAGCGATCGCCGGTTTCAGCCGTTTCCCCTACCTGGCAATCTAGGTTCCAGGTCCCGACCAGAGACTCCTGCTCTACACTCAACTGAGCCAGGACAGTAGCAGGATCGCCGTACTTGCAAGGCCCGTGCCAGGTATCCCGCCCCACCACCTTAAACCCAGATTCAGCGGGCAGGATCGAACGCAGTGAATTACCGCCATCTACTTCATCCACACCCTGCCATAAGCCAACATATAGATCTTCTGGTGCTACTGCCTCCTGGGCTACTGCCTCCTGGGCTAATAGCGAGTTACTTAGTAAGGCTAATGTTGCTCCTACGGTACCCACAACACTTGCAACAGGAATTGCAAAAGTAATTGCAACAGTTCTGTTTAATTTATGTTTCATCATAATCCTCCAATTTTTATCAAAAGAATAAACCATAAAATCATCTCAGTGGAAGTGTTTCTGAATACATACTCTTACAGAGAGAAAAATTGTCTCTTAGGAAAAACGGCGTTGCTGAATTGGGGTATGAATCGTGGCGTTGCTGTACCGTTGATAGCTCCCTTGTCTGGAATGCCCGTTAGGGCTATATGCTGGGGGACTTTGAAAGGTCCGGTTCCCCCCAGAATTGGCAGGCTAGGGCTTCGTTCGTGGAACGCGCTCCGCGAGCGACGTGAGATCAGCCGAACGGGCAATTCATATCTCTATTCAGCAACGCCGAAAAATCATCGTATATAACAACGGTGATTTTTGGCGGGATTTATCTATTCTCTATCTATTACTCTGGAGGGAAAACCTGATATCGCAGCTCTGCAAATGCATGGCCGTACACTGTTGCTGATAGTAGTTTTAATGGCGGTGTAACAATTCGACGCGGCAGTAGAGGTGCTCCACTTCCCAGGGTCACTGACGTGATTTGAACGATGATTTCATCCAGCAATCCGTGATCATAAAATTGACCAACCAAGTCCCCGCCACCTACCAGCCAAATGTTTTTGTCGCCTGCTGCTGCACTCATTTCTTGATGCACCGGACGGACATCGCCTTTAACAAATTTGATATCCGCGCCTGGGATGGTCGGTAGACTTCGGGAGGTAAACACCCAGGCAGGTTGCTCATAGGTCCATACCGGATTGGAATTATCATCGCTGGGATGGTTGAGAATCCATTCGTAGGTTGTTGCACCCATTGCTATGGCACTGACTTCGCGGATGAAATTCGAGTAGCTGCCATTTTCGGGTTCGCCAAACTGAAACAGCCAATCTAAAGAATTTTCTGCATCGGCAATGAACCCGTCTAAGCTAGTGGCAGTGTAGTATTGAGTCTTCATTTGAGAGATTTGAATGCGACACACCTAATTCAATAACCATACTCAACAAACCCTCAACAAATCCTCAACAAAAATAAATGGCTGGAGAGTTAACGCTGATTGTAGAAATGGTGACTGTGTTGGGATCTGCCGCTGCTGGAGGATACTTAGCCAGTCGTTTGGGTCAACCAGTGCTGCTGGGCTATCTCTTGGGGGGAATGTTGATTGGCCCAACGGGGTTGAAACTAATCACGCTTGAAGGAGATATCCAGGTTCTTGCCAACATTGGAGTAGCGCTGCTGCTGTTTGCCCTGGGGATTGAGTTCTCCCTCAAAGACTTGCTGCGAATGCGGAGGATTGCTCTGGGAGGTGGCTCGCTGCAGATTCTCCTCACCATCGCCTTGGGAGCTGGTTTAGCCTATGCAACCGGCTGGGTTGCTACGATTCCGAAGGCCATTTTTCTGGGCGCAGTTCTGTCGCTCTCTTCCACTGCCGTGGTGTTGAAAAGCTTGATTGAACGCAACGAGGTGCAAACTAATCACGGTCAGATCATGCTGGCGATTTTGATTGTGCAGGATTTGGGCGTGGGCCTGATGCTGGCAATCCTACCTGCTCTTACCCTACCCAGCAATGCCATCGGGATTGCCCTATTGATGGCGCTGCTGAAAGCCCTGCTCTTTCTGGGAGGAGCAATTCTGGTCGGGAAATGGGTGATTCCGCTCGTGGTGCGGTTGCTGGTCCGCAGTGGTTCCCAAGAACTGTTTCTGTTGGGCATTCTGGTGCTCTGCTTGGGGATTGCGCTGCTCACTTCGGCGTTGGGTCTGGGGATCGAAATGGGCGCATTTGTGGCCGGATTGATGATTTCTAATGTGGAGTATGCCGATCATGCGCTGGACCGGATGCTGCCGATGCGGGATGTCTTCGCGACGCTGTTTTTTGCCTCAATTGGTATTCTGATTGATCCTGGCTTTTTGCTGGCGAATAGTTGGGTGTTGGTTGGGCTAGTGGCTGTAACGATGATTGGCAAAGCGGTGATTGCAACGGGGGTGGTGAGGTTGTTTGGCTATTCGCTCAAGACGGCGCTCACTGTTGGCCTGGGGATTAATCAAATCGGAGAGTTTTCCTTTGTCTTAGCGGGAGTGGCGCAAAGTCAAGGGCTGTTTTCGCCTCGTTTATACGGGCTAACTGTGGGCACAACGGCGGCCACGTTGCTGATTACCCCCTTTCTGCTGCGGGCAACCCCCCACCTGCTGACTGGGTTGGAGCAGTTTCGCTGGTTGAACAATCTCCTCCAGTTAAACCATGCGCCGCGTTTGTTTGGGCTGGAGGAGGAACTGAGCGGGCATGTGGTGGTTGCGGGCTATGGCAGAGTCGGGCAAACCTTGGTGCGGATGCTGTATTTTCAGGGCTATCAGATTTTGGTGATTGATAACAATGAAGCGGTGCTGCAATCGCTGCGAGACCGGGGCATTTCCTACCTGTTTGGCGATGCCTCCAGTGGGCTGGTTTTAGAAAAGGCCGGTCTATCTCAAGCCAAGGCGATGGCCATTGCTCTGCCTGACCCGATGGCTACCCGTCTCACCCTCAACCGCGCCCTCAGTCTGGCTCCGGATCTGGACATTACCGTGCGAGCGCATGGCAATCAGGAGATCGATGTGCTCTACCAGCTCGGTGCTCAGGAAGTAGTGCAGCCAGAGTTTGAAGCGGCTCTAGAGATGGGTGCCCATATGCTGTTGAAACTGGGAGATGCCACGTTTGAGGTACAGCAGGTGGTGAACCGCTACCGCACGGGCCGCTATCGAGACATTTTGCCGGAACGGGCTGAATATTGGGGCGCAACCGATCTAGAAGCGGCAATCGAGGGGCTGCAACGGCACTGGTATGGGCTGCCTTCTGACTCGCCTTTGGTGGGGTTGAACTTAGCTCAAGCCAACATCCGCCGCTTGACAGGAGCTACGATCATGGCTGTTGAACGTCACAAACACCTGCACCGCTATCCTACGGGAGATCTGAGGCTAGAAGCGGACGATCGCCTGCTGGTGGTGGGCAGTCTTGAGGAACATAATGCGTTTGAAAAACTGTTGAAGGCGGCGACTTTTTAGCTGAGGTCGTAACGGTTTGACTGTTATCTTTGGCTGTTATCTGTTTGACAGTTATCTGTAGGAGCTTTACGTCAAGTCAGGAAGGACGAATGACCGATACAATTGACCCGTGGCACCAGTTCGTTGCTGCACTACAAAACGATATTTTGCCAATCTATGCACGGCATGAAGACGAATTTGATTATCCCAGAATTCACGGCAGGCTACATATTTGTCGAAGTATTATGTTGGCTGAAGTGATGGCATCGCTGTACACCCCTTTTGCTGAAGTCGATCGATTTGCAATTCGCTATGCTGTGGCCTTTCATGATTCTGCTCGGCAAGACAACGGTGTGGATATTTGGGAGCTGGCGAGCGCAGAAAATTGCTTCAATTATCTCAGGAAAACTCTAGCTATCGAGGATGTATGGGCCAGATCTATTTCGCAGTTGATTGTCAAACAAGGAACACCGCAAAGTATTAATCAGCAAATTGCAGATGACGCAGATACGCTTGAAATCATGCGCCTGACAAAACTTGCTGGGTTTAAGCCAGCTTATTTACATTTTGGACAGAATATTCCTGAGTTGGGTGAGCTGAGAGAATCACTAATTAATGAAGCTTGGCAGCTGATCGATATCACGGAGCAGATCAAGGGGCGACTGTCGCCGCGGACCTATCTTGAAGATGTCATGGCTCTTGCTCAGTCCTATCCACTTTTAGCATCGGGACTACACCATTTGAAAGCAGTTAGTTGAGATACAGCCTTTTTCAGGCTAGTGAAGTACGAAAAACGGGGTGCAGGGGCAGTGCCCCTGCGTGGGGGCGAAGCGTCCACACCCCCTATACCTCACATGCGTGAAAAACGCTGTAAGCGGTAGATAAACGTTGCGTTGTACTATAGCAGGTTGAATCTAGTGGATAGTTGAGCGCTAATGTTTCTGAGAGCAAGCTGGCTGCTGCTAATTTGAACTGTTCGACGGCTAAGTTGGCCTGCAGCTGCTGCGATCCATTCGGGTTTCACATCAACATTAAAAGACTTGAAACATTTCTTGGTTTCAGCAAAAGGGCGAGTAGAATAAGAAGTCTGGAATCAAAGGGAGAGGATCTGTACTCCACAATTTCCATAACTCCACGCCTCCTAGAGCCAGGATCTCTGGCTGAGATTGCCTATGAATTTCACACAATGAGTTCAATCTATTTGGGGTTAGATTCCCCCCGATCCTTGGGGCGTTCGTATTCGGGCATGTGAACCGAAATACCCCGCCGCAAGCAGCGGGGTGAGTTTTTCCTTAAGGTAAATTCAAACGTGAATGGGATTGATAATCATTATTGAAACAGAAAGGTTCTGGAAATGGTCAGTCAGAAAACGATCGAAATCGTTAAGGCAACGGCACCGATTATCAGAGAGAAAGGTGAAGAAATTACTCGGCGAATGTATGAAATCACCTTTGAAGAACGACCTGACTATAAACGCAGTTTTGAAACAACCTGGATGCAGCATCTGGATGGAGGTGGGCAGGCTCACAAACTAGCTGCTGCCGTTTATGCCTACGCTACTCACATTGACCGCCTCGATGAGCTGGCGACCGCAGTAGATGCCATTGCCCATCGGCATGTAGACACTCACATCCTGCCTGAGCAATATCCGCTGATTGGCGAAAAACTGTTGCAAGCGATGAAAGATGTGTTGCAAGATGCTGCTACAGATGAAGTAATTGCGGCATGGGCCGAAGCGTATGAGGCTCTAGCAACCCTCTTTATTCAACGAGAAAAGGCAATCTATCAACAAGAAGACCAAGAACTGACTCAGCAGTTGGCAAAAGCGAACCACTTGAGTGCGGCGGAGAGACTATCATGAGTAGATTCATTCAAGCGGCGAGGCTGACGTTGGGCAACGAAGGTCAGCGGCTTAATGTACTGGGCGATAACCAGCGAGTGATTCTGACGGGTAAGGATACGGGTGGCCTATATGCCCTGATTGAGAACTTTAATCCCCCAGGTATTGGTATTCCGCTTCACCTGCATCACAACGAAGATGAGACGTTTCATGTTCTAGAGGGTGAAGTTGAGTTTCAGATTGGGGTGGAAACAATTACAGCAAATACAGGGACGACCGTTTACTTGCCGCGCAACACGCCGCATGCGTTTACCATTGTTGGCGATAGACCTGCCAAAATGCTGATTATGCTGATGCCCGCTGGGCTAGAGAAGTATTTTGAAGAACTCAGCCAACTCCCATCCGGTGAATCACCTAATATGGAAGAGGTGATGGCAATCTCCGCTCGATACGGCATTGAGCTGCTGTTTGGCCCTGAATATGCACTCGTTTGATCCCCTACCGGACAAGCCAATTTGAGCCGCAAGATTAAAGCTGATTAAAGACTCTTTTGAGAGAAAACAGGGGGCTGCAAATGCATACGGCAACAGAAGGCTATGTTCGGGCTGCCACGGTAGAACAGGTTCGCAAGGCGGGGCGCTTAGTGATGGCAATCGGTGGCCATACTGTTCTCTTGATTCATGAGCATGACCACATCTATGCGGTGGATAATCGCTGTCCCCACATGGGGTTTCCGCTACATCGGGGCACGGTGAAGGACTGTATTCTCACCTGTGATTGGCACTATGCCCGCTTTGATCTGATGAGTGGGGGCACGTTTGACCTCTGGGCTGATGATTTACCGACTTTTCCGGTGCAGATCCAGGATGGTGAAGTGTGGATTGACCTAGCGGCCCACACCAATTCCTTGGAACATCACCGGCAGCGGCTGCAAGATGGTTTAGAGCAGGGCATTTCGTTGGTGCTTGGTAAATCGGTGATTGCCCTGCTGAGTCAGGGAAACTATGCCACGGAAGCCTTTCGGATGGGATTAGAGTTTGGGATGAGATATCGCCAGAGCGGCTGGGATACCGGCTTGACGATTCACACCTGCATGATGAACCTGTTGCCCTATCTGGAGGCAGAAGACAAACCGCGGGCCATGTATCACGGTTTAGCCGCAGTGGCTCGCGATACGAGCAATCAACCGCCCCGGTTTCCGATCCAACCGTTACCGGAGTCCAACCATCCAGAGAAGTTACCGATGCTGCAAACCTGGTTTCGCCAGTTTGTGGAGGTGAGGGATGCAGACGGGGCCGAGCGCTGTTTGGCGTCTGCGATTCAGGCTGGGGCTTCTCCCACCCAACTGGCTCAGATGCTATTCACGGTCGTGACGGACCATCGCTATCTGGATGTGGGCCATTCGCTAGACTTCACGAATAAAGCGTTAGAGGCCCTGGATGCGACGGACTGGCAAAATGCAGAGCTGGTTCTAACCAGTTTGGTGGCTGGCTATACGCAAGCCTCGCGGATGGAAGAGTCTCGATCGTGGCGGTATCCGGTCGATCTGGTGGCGATTTTGGAGCAGGCGTTTGCCGCGTTGCCAGCAGCGTTAGCGGCAGGACGCAGTCAACTGGGGCGGTGGGATGGGCGCAACTCGCTGGTTTCAGTCTTGCTGGGAGACGATGCTGCGGCGATTGCTGCGGCACTCGTGGATGCGCTGCGTCAGGGATGCTCTGAGGTGGAGTTGGCCGGAATCGTGACCTATGCTGCGGCTCTACGGATTGCCCAATTTAGCACGAACAATGATTTCAACGATTGGGATAGTGCTCACCATACCTTTACCTTTGCCCATGCAGTGCATCAAAGCATGAAACGAGTGGCGTCGCTGGAGCTGTTACGTGGTGTGTTTGATGCGGCGATGAGTGTGTATCTGAATCGGTTTCTGAATGTGCCTGCGGCTCGCCTGCCCAAGTCTGACAAAACTGTGGATAATCCGGTGGAACTGTTGCAGGAATTGCCGGGGCTATTGGATCGACAGCAGCAGGTGGATCGAGTTGGGGAATTGGTGGGTTGCTATCTTTACAGTGGAGGCAAGCCAGAAGCAGTTTTGGCTCTGTTAGGCAAGCTGCTGTTGCGCGAAGATCGACAATTTCATGTGATTCAGGAAGTGGAAGCGGCGTTTCGGCAATACTCCCAGTTGGGTAACTCTGCTACTGGGATCAATGTGCTGGTGGCGGCATCGCGCTATCTGGCTGCTCATACCCCGACGATGCGCTCGCAGGAGCAAACGTATCAAATGGCGGATCGGCTGCATCGGGGCGATCGGGTGTTTGAGGCTGCTGACTGAATCATCTGATCTAGCTTTTTCCACTCTGGTAAGGTACGAGGGGTGTGGGGGCTTCGCCCCACGCAGGGGCACGGCCCTTGCATCCCATTTTTTGTACTTCATTAGCCTGAAAAAGGCTGTATCAATTTTGAATTTTAAATTTATAGCCCTGAGGGTATGGCGACATTGGGGTTTGAGCAACGTTGGCTGTAGGGCTGGCTGTAGCGCTTAATGTTTGTGGCAAACGGAAATTGCCGTGGTGCGGGTACGACTGATTTGAGAAACTTCACATTATCAGATGAAAGTATAAAGAAGGCGTCAATCTTAGCTTATGACTGGTATGGCAGCCCAGCAGCAATGATTCAATGGGGAAAATTCGTCCATTTCTCGATTTCTGCGGTAGTAGGCTGTCTTAGCTTGTGATGGAGTGAAAACCTTGTGGCATCCTGCGGGGCAGTTCCTTGAATCAGGAGGCTAGGAGGGGATATTTCCCATGGTGTTGCCATACCAATCAGATCTTATCTTGTTGTTTACTGTTCATTTTTACGTGTGTATTGAATTTGAAAATATTACGTGTTATTAGTGTCAAAAATTTTCCATTTTAGTACTTATCTTAAATACTCATATATTCAAATCCGTATATCTGAAATCAGCTTTTAGTAACAGAATTTGTATTCGCTCAGCGTATGTTTTCCATCTGGAAGGGGGGTTATGCAGTTTGACGCCGCAAAACTGAAGAAACTAAAGAAACTGAAGACGCAACCGGTGCGATTGCTGCACTCGAAAATCACTCGCAAATTTAGCCCAACAACCGTGAGAACTGAAGTTTTGGCGGGGGTGACGGTGGCTTTAGCGCTGATTCCCGAGTCTTTAGCATTTGCGGCGATTGCGGGTGTTAGTCCGATGGTGGCGCTCTACACGTCTTTCTCGATGGCGGTGGTAATTGCCTTTACGGGAGGGCGGATTGCCATGATCTCGGCGGCAACTGGCTCGATGGCATTGCTGATGGTGAACTTGGTACAGCAGCATGGGGTAGAGTATCTGTTTGCGGCCACGATTTTGACGGGGATTTTGCAGTTGCTAATCGGGATTGGCCGGTTGGATCGGTTTTTTAGCTTTATTCCGCCAGCAGTGATTGCTGGTTTTGTGAATGCGTTGGGGATTTTGATTTTTGCGGCGCAGCTCCAGCAGCTTCCGGGCGAATCTTGGCCGGCCTATGGGATGGTGGCGGCTACGCTGATGATTGTCTATTTGTTTCCGCGTCTGACGAAAGCGATTCCTGCACCACTGGTGGCGATTGTGGCGATGACGGTGGTGGCGATGGCAGCCAAGCTGGAGATGCGACGGGTGGGTGATATTGGCGAAATTACGCGCAATTTGCCGACGCTGCACCTGCCCCAGGTGAGTTTTTCGGTTGAAACTTTGGCGATTATTCTGCCCTATGCCGTAACGTTGGCAATTGTGGGTTTGTTGGAGTCGCTGCTGACGGCGGCGTTGATCGATGAGATGACGGATTCGCCTAGCTCAAAGAATCGCGAGGTGCGCGGTCAGGGAATTGCCAATATCGTCACCGGTTTTCTGGGCGGCATGGCTGGATGTGGGATGGTTGGGCAGTCGATTATTAACGTGCGCTCTGGAGCAAGACGCCGGTTATCGACCTGTGTGGCGGGGGTGTTTCTGCTGTTTTCGATCTATATTCTGCGGGATATAGTGCAGCAAATTCCAATGGCGGCCTTGGTGGGTGTGATGATCATGGTGGCGTTTGAAACGTTCGATTGGCAATCGTTGAAAGAGTTACGGAAAGCGCCTCTGAATGAGGCGTTGATTATGCCGATTACTGTGGCGGTGACAATCTGGACGCATAACTTAGCGTATGGGGTGTTGGTCGGCGTCGTGTTGAGCGTATTGATGTTTGGCTGGCGAGCGGCAAAGGTTTCTTTAATGGCGTCGATTGACCGCGAAGGAACTAAAGTCTACCATGTTGCTGGACAGTTGTTTTTTGGTTCGGCAGCCCAGTTGAGCGCTAGTTTTGACTATCAAAGCGATCCCGATATGATTGCGATTGATTTTAGCCATGCTCATGTTTGGGACTATGCGGCGGCTCAAGCTACGGCTAAAGTGATGGAAAAATATCAGCGGTTAAATAAACAAGTGACGTTGATTGGTTTGGACTCACAAAGCTATGGCTTGATGACGGCGGCGGGTATTCCTATGAGCTTGCTGAATCTGAAGCAGGGAACAGGGAGACGGATGAAGGAAGCCTAAAACGAATATTGGTTGAATACGGCTTGGTTGCCTTGCTGATCGAATGAGAAGACGGTGAAGGAATCGCGTTGGTCTCCGGATTCCATGCCGGGTGTGCCGGTTGGCATTCCTGGAACGGTAATTCCGACTAGGTTGGGCCGTTGGGTGAGGAGGCGCTGGATGTCGGCGATGGGAACGTGGCCTTCGATGACGTAACCGTCGATAATGGCGGTGTGGCAGGAGCTGAGCTGATCGGGAACGCCGTATTGCTGTTTCAGGCTTTCTAGATCGTCTGTCTCAATGCTCTGGGGCTGGAATCCGGCTGCTGCGAGATGCTCAATCCAACGGCCACAGCAGTGACAGGAGGGGTCACGGTAGACTACGGCTGAGGGTTCGGACGCGGCCACGGCGGTTTGCATGGGCCAGAGCAGGGTGGCTAGCGTGAGCAAACTGGTGATCCAGCTAAGGATGAGAATCTGAACTAGGTTTTTGATTCTGATCATGAATTCACTTGATGATGGATTGACTCTGCTTTGATCCTAGCGTGCATGTTTGTGCGGAAGATCAGAAGCTTGATTGGTGCTCTAACGATCTGACTTTATCTAACCTCTTGCACGGTTTTTGCCCGACTTTTTCAGACTGACAGCCGTGGGTTCCTACCTTAATCTGAACACTAGATTGATTTCACGGAACTTCATGCAATGATGCAAAGAACGCTTTATCTGTTTCTGTTGCTTGGCAGTGCGGTTGCCACCCTCGGAATTACTGCCCTGCCTATGTTGGTAGTGCCCCAAATTGAGACCTCTGCTCAAACCTCGGTTCAAATGACTACACAAAATTTTGCGGCTCAGGAGTTATATCAAATCCGGTTGATCCGCCAGCATACAGACGTTTTGCCAAAACGTCTGTATAACGCTGGAGGAGATTGAGAATTTGGTTGAGTGTTAGCTTGAGCGCTATTTGATCAGCTTGGGATAGATGGTGCGGGCGGCCAGCACGGAAAACAGCAGCAGGAGTGCGATCAACCAGGCTAGCTTGAGCGGCCACAGGTCGGGTGTGGCGAGATTCCAGCGGAGTAAATCGGTGAGGGAGGAGAGGGGTAATACGGCGGCGATGCGTTCGAGAACGGGCGGTAGAGTTTCGCGGGGAAAGTAGGTGCCACAGAGGGTGAACATGGGCACGATTAACATGAAAATCGGAACGTTGATTTGGTCGATTTGCTGAACAAGACCGGCGGTTAATAGCCCCATTGCGCCAAATACTAAACTGCCGAGCAGCATAATTGGGAGGGCAAAGAGTAGGTTCCAGCCGGAATACAGTCCCCAGAGCAGGGCTATTACTCCGGTGAGGGTGCCGGCAATCATGCCTTTGGTGGTGGCCCAGAGCCAGTCGCCTAGAAAAACTTCGGTGAAACTCAGGGGTCCGGTTAGAAGGGCGCTCCAAGTTTTCTGATAGTTGAGGCGAATAAAGCTGGCATAGGCTCCTTCAAAAAAGGACTGAAACAGGACACCAATTGCCATCATGGCGGGGGCAATGAATTTGAGATAGGGAACGGCTTGGCCGCCGTATATCACGTCCCCGATCAGTGGCGTTAACCCATAGCCAAAGGCAACCAGGTAGATGATGGGTTCTGAGAGGGGCGGGAGGCAGTTGACCAGCCAGGTGCGTTGGTAGACTCTGGCATGGCGATGCCAAACGGTGTAGATGCCCCAGAGGGTGATGGGTGAAAACTTCATTGCAATCGGTCTCCGGTTAAGCGCAGAAATACGTCTTCGAGGTTGGCTGGGCGACGGAGTAAGCGTTGGGGACGCAGGGATTCGAGCTGTTGGTATAGGGCATCGGTTTCGGTGGGAGGCAGAGCCACTAGGTAGCCATTGCCGAAGGATCGACACCAGGTATGGTTGGTCAGGGTTTGGAGATGGGTGGTGTCAATGCCTTCAATTTCGGCGACTTCTTGACCGATGGTGCGTCGAATCAGTTCAATTGGTGTGCCCTGGTCGATTACTTGGCCTTGTTGCAGCAGCATTAGCCGGTCGCAGAGGCGTTGGGCTTCGTCCATGTAGTGGGTGGTGAGCAGGACGCCGCAGCCCTGTTCGCGCATATAGGTGACGAGTTTCCAGAATTCTTGGCGGGCGTCGGGGTCGAGGCCGGTGGTTGGTTCGTCGAGGAAGACGATCTGGGGCTGGTTGATCAAGGCGCGGGCGAGGACGAGGCGGCGTTTCATGCCACCGGATAGTTCATCGATTGAGTTTTGGGCGTAGTCTTCGAGGTTGACGAGGGCCAACAGTTCTCCGGCGCGGACGCGGGCGGTTTTGCCGACAATCCGGTAGTGATGGGCGAAGTAGATCAGGTTTTCGATGACGGAAAAGTCGGGGTCGAGGTTGTCTTCTTGGGTGACGATGCCCATTTTGGCGCGGGCGATGGGACCACGGCCCTGAACGGAAATTTCACCGAGCTTGACGAAACCGCGACTGGGGACGACAGATCCATACAACATGCCGACGGTTGTGGTTTTGCCAGCGCCGTTGGGTCCGAGTAGACCAAGGATTTCACCGGGGTTGAGGGTCAAACTGACGCCCTGGACAACGGGCTTGCTGCCGTATTGTTTCCATAGATCGTAGGCCACCAGGGCGGTTGCGCTGATTGGGACCTGAATGGTTGCCGCACTCATAAAATCTGCCTGTTTGATGTTGTTCTGCCCGTCCTTAGCTTCTAGTGCCTGGCTAGAATCTGCATCCTCCAACAGCACGAACCTGGATCCGGCTGGGCTGTCACCCATGATACTACAAAATACTACAAATCGGGATGCTTTTTGAGGCGCGTAGTTGGGTAATGATACTGTTTGTACTAAGGAGAGCAGTGAATGGTGAATAGGGTTTCGGGGAGGGGTGTGGGGTGTGGGGTGTGGGTGTGGGTGTGGGGTGTGGGTGTGGGTGTGGGTGTGGGGTGTGGGGTGTGGGTGTGGGTGTGGGGTGTGGGGTGTGGGGTGTGGGGTGTGGATGTTGACTATAAAGCGCTCGGGTTAGTAAATGAGGTTTAAGAGGCTAGAATCGGCTCTAATCCTGCTCTTTCCTGGTCCTCCTATCCTGACTTACGGTGCATACACAAGTCGAAGATCTCCCCTAATCCCCCTTACAAAAGGGGGAGCCGGAGGCGAAGCCTGTGCGTAGCACCTACC
>KL662191.1:2205213-2219672 GCA_000733415.1 [Leptolyngbya] sp. JSC-1 | reverse complement strand
GGGTTGTGGGTGTGGGTGTGGGTGTGGGTGTGGGTGTGGGTGTGGGTGTGGGGTGTGGGGTGTGGGGTGTGGGGTGTGGGGTGTGGGGTGTGGGGTGTGGATGTTGACTATAAAGCGCTCGGGTTAGTAAATGAGGTTTAAGAGGCTAGAATCGGCTCTAATCCTGCTCTTTCCTGGTCCTCCTATCCTGACTTACGGTGCATACACAAGTCGAAGATCTCCCCTAATCCCCCTTACAAAAGGGGGAGCCGGAGGCGAAGCCTGTGCGTAGCACCTACCAATCAGGGATTGAAGTTCCCCTTGGTAAGGGGATTTAGGGGGATCTCAGTCTTGATTTACAAATTTTGAGAGGCTACTAGTAAGCTCAACAGAATGGCTTGATTTAGTGTAAGTCTTAGTGTAAGAGTGTAGATGTTTTGCTACTCTAAAAGATTGCAACTCTAAGAAAGACGATCAGCCGTAATTAACCGATGCGGATGGCTGGGTGGGCGGGCTGGTTTTTTTGAGGGAGGCCATTGCGGTAGCGGTGATTTCGAGTGCTTGGTCGATTTGGGCAGTGTTGACCATGAGATTGGTGACGGCGCGAATCGAGTGACTGCCGACGGCGAAAACGGCGACGCCCTGTTCGAGGAGATGGGCGGCTAGGTCGGGGGCGGGGATTTCGGCGGTGTGGAATACGACAATGTTGGTTTGAACAGCAGCTGGATCGATGATGATGCCGTCGATTTGTTGTAATCCGACGGCGAGCCGTTTGGCGTTGGCGTGGTCGTCTTGGAGGCGCTGGCGCTGGTGTTGCAGGGCGTAAAGTGCTCCGGCGGCAATGATTCCGGCTTGTCGCATACCGCCGCCCAACATTTTGCGGAATCGTCTGGCTCGCTGCATGTGGGTGGCTGAACCGACAAGGGCGGATCCGACGGGCGCACCTAATCCTTTGGAAAAGCAGACGCTGAGGGTATCGAAGGGTTGGGCGTAGTCGGCTTCGGAGATGCCGGTGGCGATGCAGGCGTTCCAGAAGCGGGCACCGTCGAGGTGCAGTTGGAGGTTGTGCTGGCGGCAGACTTGTTGAATTGCTTTGATCTCAGCAAGGGGAAAGATGCGGCCACCACCGCGGTTGTGGGTGTTTTCGAGGCAAACGAGTTTGGTGATGGGAAAGTGAACGTCGGCGGGGCGAAGGGTTTGCTGGAGTTGGGCGGCGCTGAATATACCGTGATCGCCTGGGATTAAGCGACACATGACGCCAGACAGGGCGGCTGGACCGCCGGCTTCGTAGTAGTAGATGTGGGCTTCGGATTCTAAAATCACTTCGTCGCCGGGTTCGGTGTGGAGCCTGAGCGCGACTTGGTTGGTCATGGTGCCGGAGGGCATGTAGACGGCGGCGGCTTTGCCGAGCAAATTGGCGACGTAGGCTTCGAGCTGTTGGACGGTGGGGTCATCGCCGAGTACATCATCGCCGACGGCGGCGTTGGCCATTACAGCTCTCATTTCTGGAGTGGGTTGGGTGACGGTGTCGCTGCGGAGGTCGATCATGGTATGGGGGTGGAGGGGTGGAGGGGTGGAGGGGTGGAGGGGTGGGGTGTGTTGCCGATTTTTCTAGTCCCGATTTTTCTGCCCCTGTAAGGGCAGTAGGGCAGTAGGGCAGTAGCAGTAGCAGTAGCAGTAGCAGTAGCAGTAGCAGTTGGGTAACGATTACTTTTTACTTTGAAGTGCGCTGGTTGGTACGGACCTGGACACTAGCACTTTAGCAAGTCAGTTTAAAAGTGACAGGGAAAGGGGGTTAAATACAAAAAGCCCCAGTCGAGCGCGTGACTGGGTGCTTGATCCCGTTTTACTGGGAGTAATCTATCAGGGGAAGCTGAGATTTTGCTGAGAGGGGCGAGGGATGAGGTTTCTCAGGTTTCTCAGCTAAGAATTAGATTGAATTCAGGTGAGTGTCAGAGTGGTTTCAGGTGGGTGGCGGATCATAACAATCAAGCACTGAAAAAACTCGTTTCTATCGGTGCTTAAGGAGATACTGTAATGAGACGTTTAGTTCCGGCAGCTCTATCTACTCTGGCTCTTGCTACCATTGCTGCTCCGACGCTTGCCCTAAGTCACCAAATCGAAAACCGGGGTGAGACAACCGCGAGTAAGTTGAATGAGCGTTTCCGCAAAGAGCGGCAGGAGATCCTAGATAAACTGAATGAGCGCTTCCGTAAGGAGCGGCAAGAAACATTGGATAGCTAATCAGAGTGCTACTGGATTAGTTAATTCAAGTTTGCTGAAGCAGTCTAATTTCTCAATTTTGGAGTTCTAAGTCAGTTTTCTAGTCCGGCAGTTGCTGTCGGGCTATTTTGTGTGAGTCGATGCCTGGATACCGTTTGATTTTGAATGAATTTGTGAATCCAAGGCGGGCATAAGTTGTTCAGCCCAATTAAACGATCAATTAAACGATCAAGGGAGTGGGGATATTTTGCCCATCGCAAACGAGATGCGGCATTGCTGAATGGTGATATGAAGGTGATATGAAACCGCAAGCTGCTCGCATAACGCTGTATCTGATTTGGATAGAGCGGGATGACCGAATTGGAGAAGATTTCAGTGTGCTTATCATGAGTCTTGCCCGTCTAATTTTTAGTCTTATATTTAGATGAGTAGACTTCTATTGAGTCTAATTCTGCAACTATTAAGATTAACGTGAGACCGATTGAGGTTAGTTGGCGGCTAGATGTCGCGCCTACACAGAAGACAAAACCCGCCTGCACAGGTTTATCGTCCTACCTAGAGTTGGTGCAGGCTGCTTAGTTTGTGGAGTGAGGGATGTAGGGGGCTTTTCAGACGGGTTCTTACGCGGCTACTTGAATTCGAGAACAATCTGGACGCAGGGTCTCCCTTGACTTGACTCAATATAAGACCCATAAATTTGCAATGAGACTTGTTTTGATAGATGCAAGTCTCATAACGGGACAGGTGAGATGGCTGGAGGAGTTGTGAAAATGGGATCCAGTGCGCTGGCGGGAGCTAGAGCTTGGCAGAAGTTGGCTGCTGCAAAGTTAATGGATTTTTGGGTGACAAATGACTAGAGTCAAAGAGGAGTATTTGCCTGGAATGGTGGAATTGGTGCTGTCTGGAATGAGGCAGGTTATGGATTAACTGATAGAGTCAGTACTGATGGGTTGAGAAAAACACCTGCTCATTTCTACGCTCCGCTGCCGGCAAAAGCAACCGATTTCTCTGCTTCGATCCTCTAAAAAAGGCAGCAAGATTTAGTCCAATTTTAGTCCGGTCATTGAAATAGAGAGCCAAAAAGCCTTAACTAGCAGCCATTTCAAGAATTTGATAGACTGCGTAGCCCGCAGGCAGGCAGACAGGCAAGACGAAACTTGAGGATCTCCGCAGTTGATGCTTGAAGCTGCTTGCGGGTGCGGTCAGTTTTTTGCTAAGCGAAACGCCGCATCATCCCTGGCTTGCCCAGGAGGTTGTTTCTTGATACAGCCAACCCATTGGCGAATAAAGACAGTTAAGGTGAGTTGACAGTGCTAGAGATTGGCAAACCAAAGTTGAAGGTGGAACGGCCTACATCGGCGAGATTCACCAGTATGGCTCTCATCCACTGACCAAACCCTAACTTGACCGAACATAACAGAATCGATTTACTACCCCTTTCTAGCAGCAAAGTCATCAATAAAGCGAGCATTACTGTACCCACAGCGATGATGATGGCAGGGAATATCAGGCGTGTGATAGAGCTTGCAGCAATAAGATTTACCCGTACCCACAATTCCCAATCGGTAAAAGTACGCCGCCAGAGCAGCCCCCAAAATAGGCGCAATCCAGTAAATCCATTGACTCTGCCAATACATCGCCAACACCGCAGGAGCCAGCGAGCGCACCGGATTCAAACTAGCTCCTGTCAACCGCACCACCTGAAGATAGAGCAACGCCACAGTAACCGCCGCCGCCCACCCCGTATAGCGCATCCAGCGCGAATTCACCAGCACCAGCACCACCAGCATCAGCACAAACATCGCCACCGTCTCGACACCAAGTGCAATCGCCGGATGCACCCCCATACCCGGAACCGTCACCGCCCCACGAATACTGTGAAATAAATCTGGGAACAGCAGCCTCACCAATCCCGTTCCCAGAAATGCACCCATACCCTGCATCAAGACATAGACCAGCGCATCCTGAGCCGAAATTTTATTGAGTACCCAAAACCCCAACGTCATCGCCGGATTCAGGTGCCCTCCAGCATACTGACCCAGTTTGGAATACACCACCCCTACAATCCCCGCGATTACACAAACCGCCTGTAGATACATGCGATATCGAAGAGTAGGAATCCACTGCACAATCGGCGAACCGGCACCAAAATTCCAGCAAGCCCAGGTAAAGGCATTGAAGATCAGCAGAGTCACGCCCACCAGTTCACAGATGTAGGCTTTTCTGCGGCTAGCTTGGCGCTGCTGAAGCGTGTGATAAGTCAGAGATTGGAGTATAGGAGTCATGGTATTCACTGCACTGTTGAATTAATTTGGCGATCAAGCCCGTCCAGCCCGTCTGGTGGCTAGCTCCAATTCCGGCACCGTTATCGCCGTGGAAATATTCGTAGAACAGAATCAGATCCTGCCAGTGGGGGTCAGACTGGAACTTTGAATGGCCGCCATGCACCGGACGCTGCCCCGTCTGATTGCGCCCGAAAATGTGCGTCAACCGCTGCGCCAGTTCCGCCGCCACCTGCCAGAGATTCAGCATCTGTCCAGAACCCTGAGGGCACTCCACCTGAAAATCATCACCCAAATAATGATGAAACTGCTGCAACGCTTCGATCAACAAGAAATTCACGGGAAACCAAACTGGCCCCCGCCAGTTGGAATTTCCACCAAACAGACCGCTGCTCGACTCCGCCGGCTCATAATCCACCCGATGCTGCTGCCCACCTGCCTCAAAAATATAGGGGTGCTCGGCATGATAACGAGAAACCGAGCGAATCCCATAGGGACTGAAAAACTCAGCTTCATCCAACATCCGCTCCAAAATCCGCCTCAGTTTTTCAGGATGAGCAATCGCCAACAAGCGCCGCGCCCCCATGCCCTCTGTTTTCAGAGAAGCAATATTACGGCAGAGGTCAGGCCGATTCGCAACAAACCACTCCAATCGCTCCTTAAAACCAGGCAACTGATTCAGCAGTGCAGGCTCCAAGGTCGAAACCGCAAACAGCGGAATCAATCCCACCAGCGAACGCACCTTCATCCGCAGCCGCTCACCATTCGGCAAATGCAGCACATCGTAGTAGAACCCATCCTCGTCATCCCAGAGCTGCGCCCCATCGCCGCCAATGTGATTCATCGCATCAGCAATATAGAGAAAATGCTCAAAAAACTTAGTCGCCATATCCTCATAGGCCGGATTCTGCTTCGCTAATTCCAAAGCAATCGTCAGCATATTCAGGCAATACATCCCCATCCAGCTCGTGCCGTCCGACTGCTCGATATGGCCTCCCGTCGGCAAAGGCGCACTGCGATCAAACACGCCAATATTGTCCAATCCCAAAAAGCCGCCCTCAAACACATTACTTCCTTCCCGATCCTTGCGGTTCACCCACCAGGTAAAGTTGAGCAGCAGCTTGTGAAACACTCGCTCCAGAAATAACCGATCCCCTTTTCCGGTCATCTTTTGTTCAATCTTGTATACCCGCCAAGTTGCCCAAGCATGAACCGGCGGATTCACATCTCCAAAGGCCCACTCGTAAGCCGGAATTTGTCCATTTGGATGCATATACCATTCGCGCGTCATCAAATCGAGCTGGGTTTTCGCAAACTCCGGATCGATCATCGCCAGCGGAATCGTGTGAAAGGCCAAATCCCAAGCTGCAAACCAGGGATACTCCCATTTGTCGCACATCGACAGCACATCTTCCGTTTCCAGATGAATCCATTGGTGATTGCGACCTCGGCGTCGTTCTAGCGATGGGGTCGGCATGGTTGGATCACCCTTCAGCCAGCGATCCACCGAATAGGAATAATACTGTTTATTCCACAGCATTCCCGCAAACGCCTGCCGTTGGACTGCACGCATATCCTGGCTCATTTCATAGGGCGCAATCCGAGCATAAAACTCATCTGCCTCCTGCTGCCGCTGCTGCAAAATTTGATCAAACGTTTCTACCGAAAATGCCGATTCAGATACCTCACCTGTATCTCTTCTGAATCTGAGTCGAATCACCCGAGTTTCACCCGCAGCAATCCGCATCTGATAATCAACCGCTGCCTTGGTTCCCACCTGCGCCGGATTCACCCCCTCCTGCTGGCCATGAATCAAAAAATTATGGATACCATCCTTGACATAGGCAGAGGCATTCGGCGCTCCATAGAGCTGCTGCTGATTTGTTTCGTTTTCCGTAAACAGCAGTGCCATATTCGCATCCAACGACTGCTCGCAATCCAGTAGATACCGTCCCAAAACCGGATGAACCGCCTCAATCGCCGCAAACGCCCGCCCTTCCAGCTTGCGCAATATCGGTTTGGCCGCCTGCTCGTCCCACGACCAGGTATTGCGAAACCAAAGAGACGGCAAAACATGCAGCGGATGCGCCTCTGGCCCTCGATTGGTGACGCTAATTTGGATCAAAACATCCTCCGCAGCGGCCTTCGCATATTCCACCTGCACATCAAAGTAGCGATCTTCGTCAAATACGCCGGTGTCAATCAGCTCAAACTCCGGATCGCGACGCGATCGGCGTCGATTTTCCTCCACCAACTGCCCATAGGGATAGGCCCGCTGCGGATACTTGTAGAGAAATTTCATATAGGAATGGGTGGGAGTACTGTCAAGATAAAAGTAATACTCTTTGACATCCTCCCCGTGGTTGCCCTCCGTGCCCGTCAACCCAAACAGCCGCTCCTTCAGAATCGCGTCATTGCCATTCCAGAGCGCAATCGCAAAACAAAGCAACTGGCGATCGTCAGAAATTCCCCCAATCCCATCCTCACCCCAGCGGTAAGCCCGCGAACGCGCCTGATCGTGAGAGAAATAATCCCAGGCTTCACCATAGGGGCTGTAATCCTCCCGCACCGTTCCCCACTGCCGATCGCTCAAATACGGTCCCCACTTCTTCCAGGCCGCCTGACCCGCGCGAGCGGCTGCCAATCGTTCGTGTTCTGCCGTCATAGTGTTCTACTCCCATGTCAACTCCGTACCTAAAGTACAGAATATTAAACCCAGACCCAAGATTCACCAGAGAATCTCAATTGCATGATTCAAAAATCTCTGGAGCTGGTCGATCCGATTGCTTTCTAACCCAGTTTGATACAGCGCTGAAGCCGTCAGAACCGCTCCCACCCAATGGTGAGTATGCCAAACTCCGATGCCAGCCAGATCGGGCAGGTCGGCAATCGCTGGATAGGGATAGGGGCTGACATACCAGTAGGGTTCGGGATAGCTAGTATCCCCTGGCGAAAACCCCACCCCAATCGTGCGAGAGCCATCCGTCTGAACCGATCGATCAATCAAAGTCGCCATATCAAAATGATGAGGCCAGATATACACAGGAGAAGCCGCCGTTCTCGTCGCAATCCCTTGCAGCAGCGCATTACTGATCGCGTAATAATCTGCAAGAGCCACACGCGTATCAGCATCCGCCGCATCAAATGGCGCGCCATGAGCAATCGGAGCATCAGGAAAATCATCGGGCGGATAGGACAGCAGCTGAATTTGGCTGGTATCTGCCCCTAGCGGAGCAACCGCATCCTTTAACCAGTCCATTGCCGCCGTCAACGTTTTCCCGCCCAGGGGTAACTCAGCAACGGTGCCTCCCTGCCCATCCAGCACTTGCAGTACCAGATTCACCGGATCAAGCCCGACTCGAAACGCCTGCTGCGCCTGGATCAGATTTCCGACAAAACTCTGGAGTTGGGCATCCCAGTAGAGGCTAGCCTGACTACCATCCGACTGAGGCACCGCCAGAGCCGCACCCACTGCCGCAATTGGTTGAATCGCGTAATGAAGTTGTAACCGAGCTGTCGTGAACGATTGAAGAGATGAAGTAGAGATCATAAGAGGTAAGAAAAGTTGATGGATTAAAAGATAGGAGCAAAGCATCCACATGAGCAATCTGAAATCGCATCAGCACCGCTCCACACAGACACTTCGCAACACTTTGTCCCTGCACCACACTCGATTCAGATCAGATGCAGATAATGCAAGCTAAACAGATTCTCTGGATCCGTCCACACCGATTTAACCCCATATCCAGCGGCTGCCGCTAACGTCTGGAATTCTTCAACCGTGTACTTATAGGAATGCTCCGTCCGCAGCCTCTCACCAGCACGAAATTCGAGTTCCTGATCGCCCAAATGAATCGTTTGATCCATCAGGCTAATAATGTACATCTCAATCCGCCCAATCGGATTATAAACAGCAGTATAGGTAAAATTGTTCAAATCGAAATCACTGCCTAGCTCCCGGTTCATTCGCACCAGTGCATTCAGAGCAAAGGCGGCTGAAATCCCCAGAGAATCATCATAAGCAGGTTCCAGAATCTCCTTGCTCTTTTTCAGATCCACCCCAATCAGCAGATCGCCATGCGGTTCTAGCAGCACCGAGACATTACGCAGAAACTGCACCACTTCAGCCGGTTCCAAATTGCCAATCGAAGAACCAGGAAAGAAACCAACCTTGTGTTTATGCCGCAGCGCCGGAATATCGGGTAAGGCAATCGGCTGAGTGTAGTCGGTGCAAACAGCAATCGCCTCCAAGTCTGGATAATCGGCAACCAAGCGATTACAGGACTCCTGCAAGTGCTGCTTAGAAATATCCAATCCCAGATAAGTTGCCAATTGCGGCATGGCATCTAGCAGAATCCGCACCTTCTGACTACTGCCACTGCCAAATTCAATCAATGCCCCATCCCCGATCAGCATGGCAATTGCTGCAGCATTGTCCTGTAAAATCGAGATCTCAGTGCGAGTTAGGTAGTATTCATCCAGTGTACAGATCGCATCGAACAATTCCGCTCCTCGCTTGTCATAGAGAAATTTAGGCGGAAAGGTTTTTTGAGGTTGACGCAATCCCTGCAAAACTTCGGCTCGAAAATCATCCAGCGGTGGATGCAGATCGTAGAGCACAACAGGAGACTTGAGATTAAGCGTTGCTGTCATGGTGTTTGATAGTAATAGGTTAACCAGCGAGGCGAATGCCACTAAACTGCCAGCGAGCCGCAGGCGGAAAGAAGTTGCGATAGGTCGAACGAATGTGGTTAGGAGGCGTGGCACAGGAGCCGCCCCGCAGCACCATTTGATTGCACATAAACTTGCCGTTATACTCCCCAACCGCGCCCGCCGCCGGCTGAAATCCCGGGTAGGACGAATAGGCGCTCTGCGTCCACTCCCAAACATCGCCAAACAATTGGTCCGGTCGAGTCAGCCCCTGAGCCGCAATCGGATGCAGATATCCGGTCTCCAGGAAATTACCCTGCACCGCAACTCCCGCCGTTGCCACCTCCCACTCCGCTTCGGTTGGCAACCGTTTTCCCCGCCAGCGCGCAAAGGCATCTGCCTCATAAAAACTGACGTGACACACCGGCTCATCCAGATTAACTGGACGCATTCCCGCCAACGTCATCACCCACCACTCACCGTCGATCGGCTCCCAATACAAAGGAGCCTGCCACTGAGCCGCTTGCACCGTCGCCCAACCCTCCGCCAGCCAGTATTCCGGCTGACTGTAGCCGCCCGCCTGCATGAATTCCAGGTACTCACCGTTGGTCACAAGCTGCGCTGCCAGCCAATAATCTTGCAGATAGACCGAATGCTGGGGAGATTCATTATCAAAGGCAAATTCGTTGCCCGCGTAACCAATAGAATACAACCCACCCGGATAGTCCAGCCAATGCTCTTTAGTAGAGCTAGGAACAGGCGACGCAGGCAAATCTGAACGGTAGGCAGAACGCAGCGGATTCAGCGCCAGGATATGCTTAATATCCGTTACTAACAATTCCTGGTGTTGTTGTTCATGGTGCAACCCTAATCGAATCAGAGATTCCACCGCCGGATCGAGCGAGGAATTGAGCAGCGAGCGCATTCCACCATCCACGTAAGCCCGATACCGATAAACCTCCTCCACCGTTGGACGCGACAGCAACCCCCGCTGCGGTCGAGGATGACGCTGCCCCACCGCCTCGTAGTAGGAATTAAACAAATAACCATACTGAGGGTGAAAAACCTGATAACCCGGCAGATGGGGCACCAGCAAAAAGGTTTCAAAAAACCAGCTAGTATGGGCCAAATGCCATTTCGGCGGACTCACATCCGCCATACTCTGGATCACATAATCCTCGATAGCCAGAGGTTGGCAAATTTGTTCACTCAACTGCCGCACCTGTTGATACTGCTCAATCAGCAGCCGTGTTTCTCGCTGCAATGCGAAATTCGACAAAATCATAGATTGAGTCTTATCCTCAGTAGAATGACCATTCATATTCGCGATTCCTTCCAAAAAACGTAAGGAGTGCCGTGTCTACTATACATCTAACGGAGCGTAGCCGCACCAAACGTTGCATTGAATCTGCGACACCAGATCGCCGCCGACGCATAGTCAGACAAGTTGACGTTGGCAGGAATCTCATACCGCTGTGCTCCCTGAAACTGTTGCAGTGGCGCGATCACCACATAGCTATCTGCCGTTAGCGCATAGGCCGGTGGCTGAGTTGAGCCGAGCACATCCGCATCCTGATGCAGAATCACCACCAGATCAGGCCCCATCTCAGACGTTTTGAAATCCTCCCCCAGTTCAATAAATTGCTGCCCATTCTCAGCCCCAACCCGAACCGTTCCCGTCGTCGGGTGTTCTCCAGCCGCAAAGGTGCCCGATTTCGTAGCTGCTGCGGTCGCAGGAGAGGCTTGACTAACCGCTTCAGGCGATGGCGACGGCTCCACGCTAGTGGGCCTTGGTTCAGCGCAGCTAACCACCAGAAAAGCTGTAATCGCCAGCATAGCAAAAAGTTTCCGTTTCATTATCCTTACCTCATTTGTTCAACTAAATGTTTACCAATTCGTAATGCATTCGCCATTGTGGTCAAGGTTGGATTTACCGCTCCACTTGGAGAATCCATCTACATCAACTTTCTATTGCTCCTTTCTACTGTTCCTGATAATTCCAGAGCAAGCCACCATCGACCACGAACGTAGACCCCGTGATGTAATCCGCATCCGATGACGCCAAAAACTCTACCAGAGCCGCTACATCTTGAGGCTGCCCCAACCGCCCCAGCGGAATGTTGTGCAGCAGGGCAGCTAATTTTTCTGGATCGTTCAACAGCTTCGTGTTAATCGGTGTTTCAATCGCCCCCGGGGCCACATTGTTGACGGTAATGCCCAGCGGCCCCAACTCTACCGCCAGGTTACGGGTCAGCATTTTCATGCCGCCTTTACTGGCGCAATAGGCCGTGAAATTCGGAAAAGGCAGTTCCTCATGCACCGAACTAATGTTGATCACTTTGCCCGTTCGCTGCGTCGCTACCAAATGGTTGACAAACGCCTGCGTTGCAAAAAACACGCCCTTTAAGTTGACATTCATCACCGCATCATAATCTGCTTCCGTGACGTTTTCAAACGGCGCATGGTTTTCAATGCCGGCATTGTTCACCAGGATATCCAACTGACCAAAATGCGCAATGCTCTCCGCCACCAACTGCTGCACTTCCGCCACGCTGCTCAAATCAGCCTGCACCGTGTATCCCTGAGACTGCGGACACTGGGCCATATGGCACTGTCCCCCCATCCCCTCAACCTTAGCCAGGGTTTCCTGCGCCCCCTCTGGATGGGAGCGATAGTTAATCACCACCTTGGCTCCCGCTGCCGCCAACCGGATCACAATCGCCTGCCCAATCCCCTGACTGCTGCCCGTCACCAGCGCCACCTTACCTGCCAACATCAACTCACCTCCTATAACGCTTCAGAACAAGTCGTGTGGATTCGATTACACTCCAGAATGAGCTGCTTGCCTGAGAGCCTGCTGAGGCAGTTCTAATGATTTTATGAGAGAGATGATGGGTCAGTTCCAATCCGCAACTGGCGCACAATTTCCTCCGCCAGGTTCTTCGACCACAGCGCCTCAAACGAAAGGATCTGGCGATTCTCCTGGGCAAAGGTTCTGGGCGTTTTTGATCTGAAAGCATCATACAAGAAAAATTCTTTGCTGGCAATTGCCTTATAGCCATATAAGTAGATTACCTTCATCGTTATTTTGCATAAGAGAAAATAAGGCTTATGCCGAAACGTAAGCCCCAAGTTAGGATCTATGTGTCTGAGGATGTGGATAAGCTCCTCAAAATCATTGCTGCTGTCAAAGAAATCTCGGTCAATGCGCTAATGAACGAAGCAATTGAGGACTATCTAAACAAGCCAGAGATTCAGCAGATTATCGACAAGCATCGCCTAGATGAGCTGGATTGAGATCAGGCGTCTGGACCAAATTGCAGCTCTGCTCGGATTTGATCGGCTACCTGTCGCAAGATCTCAACTCCAATTTCATCACCAATGGCGGCTGCCGCATCAAGAGAGCGCATTACCCCGTCTGTATCCCCTTGTCGCCATTGAGCTTTGACAATAAACATCAAGAGGTTGCGTCCTTGGTTATATTTGTCGCCAATTTGTTCGAAAATCTCTTGAGCATTTTGAAAATAAACCAATGCTTGCTCTGGATCGTCTTGCAAGCTGCCTAAACCCGATAGAGTATTAGCCTCTCCCAGTCGAGCACCGACGGCTCGGTAAATCAGTAAGGCTTCGTCATAGCGAGATAGAGCTTCTCGGCTTTGTTTGAGGAATTGCAGCACGTCGCCAATCGCGATTAAGGTATTGGCAAATAAACTCTGCTCATTGCGGTTTTCCGGTTGCCAGCGCTCCACCAGCCGCTCATACAGCGCCCACAATTTCAGCCGGTCGGAACCACTGCCCTGAAACTTGAGAAACATCTCACAACTGCTGTAGCGTCCTTGCTGCTCATCTGCCACCGTGCGTTGCTGCATCAACTGCCAAGCATCCACATACTGCCCCAACTCACAGCGATGGTAAAACAACCCTAAATAGGCAGCTAGCGCCACCGGCGGCGTCTGAGGCTCCAGAGGCACACACTGCCGCTGATAATAGACGGCTGCTTTTTCATGCGCCTCGGTCAACGCCTCTGCTTGCTGAGCAAACTGCTGCAGAGCAAACCGCTGGATCAAGGGCAACAGCTCAAACTGCTGGGCAGGCAATTCTTGCAGCAGCGACCGATCCACCAGCCGATACAGATCCTCCAGCGTCACATCCGGCTGCATCGCCTGCGCCGCCTCCAAGCCAAAAGCTCGGTCATACACACTCAGATCCTGCCACAAGAGCCGCCACCGCTCCTCCAACCGGGCCAGACTCGCCGCCAACACTGTCTCCACGCTAGCTTCCTTATCGCCCCGGTGCAGCCCCACGATCTGCCGAAACCGATACAGGTCATCCTGCCGCAGTACATAGCTCACCTCAGGAGCTGCCGACTTGCGCGGATTCTTTAACCAACCCACCGTCAGATTCAGCAACAGCGGGTGCCCATCTGCCAACCGCACAAAGCTTTCCAGATCGGCCCGTTCTCCCCGGATCCCCCGACTCTGCAACAATGCCACCCCCGCCGGTAACGTCAACCCTTGCAGATCTTTCCAGTGACTGCGCTCTTGCGGTAACTGCGGCTGCTCCCGACTCGTCACCAACAGCACCGTCTGCCGTCCCCGCTCCAGCCAGCGCAACAAAAATTGCTCATAGGCCCCATCCTGCCACTCGCCCCCCGACTGCAGCAGCGTCTCCAGATTATCCATCACCACCAGATAGCGCCGCTGCGATAGATAATTCACCCCCAGCGTGATCACCGGCTCATCCGGCAAGCTCGCCTCTAAATCGCCCGCGCCCAGTAGCCGCAACACCTCCCGCGCCCACAAGCCAAAACTATGAGCCTGCGTAAAATTCACCCACAGGATCTGCGCAAATCCTGACACCGTCTCACACAAGGGAGCATGTCACTTTTGCAAATTTGCCCTCATCCCCCAACCCCTTCTCCCAGGCTGAGAGAAGGGGAGCCGGATTGATTTCGTTTCAGTCTTTATCGCCCCCTAAATCCCCCATTCTGGGGGACTTTGATTAGACAAAGTTGATCATTCAATCCGGTAAGCCCAGTGATCTGGCTCAGAAGTCCCCCATTTATAGGGCCTAGCGCCTGCGAAATCCAAGAAAAGGGGGCTGAGACTTGTGTATACACAGTAGCTTTTTTGGGAGAGGGACAGGACTTACGCATTTGCCCCCTTTCCTAGGATGCCTGCAGAGCTATAATCCCCCAGAACTGGGGGACTTCCAATTTCCCCCAAATTTGGCTACGGTGTCCACACAAGTCGAAGATCCCCCCTAACCCCCCTTACCCAAAGGGGGGAACCGGAGGCGAAGCCTGGGCGCAGCACCTACCAACCA
>KL662191.1:2109144-2203356 GCA_000733415.1 [Leptolyngbya] sp. JSC-1 | reverse complement strand
CGCAGCACCTACCAAACCGGGATTGAAGTCCCCCTTATCAAGGGGGATTTAGGGGGATCAAACCCTTGCATTGAGCCGCGATCGCCCTCCAGGCGGTGCGGAGCACCATCGAGATCTGTGTACACGGTAGCCCAGATTTGGGGGGCTAGGGGGCAGCCCTGTCAAGGTGGTGAACGAGGACGCTAGGTTTGACCGTCTGGGGGTACAACCGCAACTGGGAAAGCCAATTTTCTTTCACAAGAGGTTGAAAATCCAGAACGAGAAATCGCGGTTTTACCATTATTCTCTAACCTGGATTTAACACCTTGACAGGGCTGGAGGCTAGGGGAGCAGAAATTGCTGAGCTGCGTAAGTCCTGAGGGATTTAGGGTGAGGGCTACAAAGGTGACATGTTCCCCTCAATTATTTGGCTCAACGGTGAAGGCTTTACTGTCCAGTTCGAAGCATTCAAGCTTTCGCCAACAAACCTCTCTAAGCATTAGTCGAACCAGCTTTCAAACGAATAGGAATTTGAATCACAAACTCCGTTCCCACCCCAACAGTAGAAAAACAGTCCAATTTTCCCCCATGCTTCTCGGTAACGATTTGATGGCTAATCGACATTCCCATTCCCGTTCCCTTACCCACCGGCTTCGTCGTAAAGAACGGATTGAAAATATACGACTGCACCGCCTCCGGTATCCCAGGACCATTATCAGCGATAGCAATCTGGACCCATTCCGCCTTCACTACCGACGTGCGAATCGTAATCTGATTCGGGTTACTCTTAATCTCCTGATACGTCCGCTTTATGTTGCTTTCCTCCAATGCATCAATCGCATTCACCAAGATATTCATGAATACCTGATTCAGCTGGCCCGAATAGCATTCCACCAGCGGTAGCTCACCATAGTCTCGCACCACTAGAATCTCCGGACGATTCCCATTCGCCTTGAGCCGATGCTGCAAAATCAACAGCGTACTTTCCAATCCCTCATGGATATTCACCTCTTTCACCTGAGCCTCATCCAACCGAGAAAACGTTCGCAGCGACTTGACAATTTCCTGAATCCGTTCCGTTCCCAGCTTTACCGAGTTGAGCAGCTTCAGCATGTCCTCGCTGAGAAACATCAGATCAATTTCCTCAACTTTAGCTTCAATTGCCGCAGTAGGGGTAGGAAATTCCCGCTGATAAAGCTGCACTAGTTCCAAAAGATCCCGCGCATACTGACTCACATGCATCATATTCCCATGAATAAAATTCATCGGGTTATTAATTTCGTGTGCCACCCCAGCCACCAACTGCCCCAAACTCGACATCTTCTCAGCTTGAATCATCTGCGATTGAGTGCGCTGCAGCTCTTGCAGCGTATTACTTAATTCGACAGTGCGTTCCTCCACCCGTTGTTCCAACTGTTCATTCGTTTGTGCCAACGCCGTGAATGATTCCCGCAACTGCTGTGCCATCCGATTAAACGAATCAGCCAAAACCCCCAACTCCCGAACATTAGACGGTTTCACACTTTGATCAAACGCCCCATCCGCAATCGCCTCAGAGGCTTGACTCAGGCGCAGAATTGGCTGAGCGATCCATTGCGATGTGTAGATACCCACAATCGTGGCCATCATCAGCGCAGCCAGACAAAGCAAAATCGTGGTTCGGGTATTGGCATTAATTTCTGCCATAAAATCCGACTCTGGAATCACCACAATGCTGAACCAGTTAATCCCATACCCATCTTGAATCGGAGAAATCTGCACAAATTGCCGCTCATCATTGATTTGCACCTCGAGCTGGCGGATTTGGTCAATTTGATTGAAACTGCCCAATCGGTCAACCAAAGCATTTGCGGTAGCACGAATCACTGGATTCTCAGAATCCTTTGCAGCCACGAGGTCTAGTTCTTCTCCCTGAATTTTGTAGGGTTGCTCAACCACTGAACTGGCAATTACATTCCCCGCTGCATCGACAATAAAGGTTTGCCCAGTCTGCCCCACCGCCACCTGCTTGAGAAACTCATGGATGTGACCCAACCGAAAATTGCTATTCTGTACTCCTAAAAACCTGCCTGTTTTGCTATAAATCGGCTGAGACAAAGAAATCGTTGCCTTTGAGCCTGTTGCTCCGATAAAGATTTCGCTCCACGTTAGCTTACCGCTTTCCTGCGCTGCTCTGTACCAAGGGCGCGTGCGTGGATCAAACTCCTGCGTTTTAAGCTGTTCAACCCGTCTACCCTCATGATCAAGCCGATAGCTCTGGCGCTTGGGGAGGTCGGAGGCTTCTCCAGTTCGGGCCACAATCAACCCCTCTTCCAAACGCTCCACCAGCACATTCGCTCCTGTAGCAGTCCCCGTTTGCAAAAAATCGACCGTGCCCTGATTCACCAACCGCCAGTAGAACCGCTCCAACGCAGGCATGTCTGTGATACTAATTTGCCCTTCCGCGATCCCAGCCGCAATCATCTGATTCACAATGTAGGGCTTCTCTAGATACGTGAGAATTTGCTGATTGATGTGACTACTGATCTCACTCCGCAGTTGAGACGTGATCGTGTTGACTGATTTTTGACCATTACGAATCGCCAGATAACCAGTCAACCCAACCGCTACAGCAATTTGCAGCACAAAGGGAACAATTAAAATCAGGCGCAGAGACAGTTGCTTGAACACAGACTGCCGGACCGGGACTTTTAACGCCATAGCTTCAGAGAAGAGAAACAGCCGGCTTTATAATTCCCCGCAAAATAATATAAATCTCAACACTTTGAACTGTTGAGCAGCGCAGAGCACTGATAGACCATTGCCGCCCGGCTGTCTACCCCCAGTTTGGCAAAAACCCGGCGCAGATGAGTTGAAACCGTCCACTCACTAATCTTTAATCCATGCGCAACCTGTTTGTTTGAACACCCCTGAGCAATCAATTGCACAATCTGAAATTCCCTTTCTGTCAACAAGGTTGTCCCATCTGAAGCGCTTGCTTGATTAGAATCATCTTCCACAATCACACACTCTTTTCCCTGCATCCTCAATTGCCCCACGGTGGAATCTATAAAACGGCTGAGAGGAAACTTGAATGCCTGTCCCGTGACAGATTCGAACTGATTTTCAGGACAGATGATTAGGTAATGATAATTTTCCAGATAAAAATCACCTAAAACATTGCAAAATCGGCATTCACTGCTTGCCTGTATAGGTCGGGTAGGCTGGATAGACTGGATAGACTGCATAGACTGCATAGCTGCTGCTGCTCCTCTGTAACGACATCTCTGTAACGGCATCTCTGTTATGAGCAGATTGAGAACTTGATCCTAGAGAGAAAGCGCAGCGCTGGGTAGTACCCATGAGGGTACCTTTTAAAAAATTAGAGGTCCATGCTCTTTGGGAAACAGTATTTTTGTCTACAGCTTTAGAATTGGTGGTTCTAAAACAACTAGCGGTGGCCCATAGGTCGGTGACGGAACCATTTCTGGCAGAAGATCAAGTTTGTCGTATAGACGCTTGACGGTTTCCGAGAGTTGATTGACGCCTTGCCTCCAAAGTCTCACATCGCTGAGGGGAGTGCCACTGCTTTCGATTCTGGCCGCTGCAACCTTGCTGTAACTGGCCGCGACTTGATCATTGTTGATTGGATGACCGAACGCGGCGGCTGCCAGTTGCTTCGCATATTTCTCGTTGATCAGGAATTGAAAATAATTGTCTATGGCAGCAGTGGGATTGGTTGTCTGAACACCGGCCAGGGCCAGCAATTTTTGTAATGCCTGCTTGACGGCAAGCCTCTCCTGATGCAACCGAGTTGAGTTTGCTGTTTTCCAAAGCCGATCAAACTCAAGGAATACATTAGTGTGAACAACTCCTAACGGCAGCGATCGTTCGATTAAAATTACCGCATGAATCAACTCATGAAACAAGGATTCTGCAACTAGAAATTCCAGTCTATCTTGATCCTTGGGTATTTGTTTTTTCAGCTCTGGACGGTCCAATCTGAGTGGGTTAATTTCAATCAGAATCCGGTGCGTAATCACGGTTTTCCCCTTTACAGTGTTTTGAGTGGGTGAAAATTCCAGTGTTTTTCCGCCATCGGCTAGAGATGCCACCGAAAATCGAACCGCTAACGCCCAAATATGCTGATTCCCCCCAATCACTTCCCGCCGTACTTCCTTGAACACACACGCACCTTTGCTGACTTTACAAGGTAGCGGAATTGGGGCAATCAGAGCATGAAGCTCCGGATCGCGGGCTTTGATTAGATTTCTGACTTGTTTGGGGCGAATCGTGACCGATTTACCCAAAGCCCCTAATCCGGATTCCGTTCCCAAAGCAATCCGCATCAATGACCAGGTTTTGTCGCCAATAACACCATCAACGCCCGACCCTTTCAGCCCCTGGCGCTGTTGCCAACGGGCAATCGCCTCAGCAAATTCCTTCTCATCTGGAGGATAGGTTGTGAACCCAGGAAATCCGACCAGAGCAGCAATCCGATCGTATTGGGCAGCCCAGCCCAACTCCTTGCCATAGTAGCGATTTAGTCGCACTGCTTTCTCCACATCAATTGCGGCTATAATTTGCCCCAACCCTTCGTCAGTTAATACATACATAACGGGTCTCCTACGGACACTTGCCTCATAGTGTGAGCACAGAGCATTACAGAGCATTACAGAGCATTACAGAGCATTACAGAGCATTATTGACCAAGTCGCTTCTTAGCCTTTTCCCAGGCTTCTGCTCGCCAACGATAAACTTCGTCAATGTCAAGACCGCCCCCCGTTAGCTGTGCTCCCGTTCCAATGATGAACTGACCCACGTCCGGACGAACAGGAAATGGACCACGACGCGACGACTCAAGGAAAAAAGCAGCCTGAACCATTTCAAAAATAGGACGATTATTTTCAAAAAAATCTTTCCGAAAATCATCGAAACGAAGATTAGATAGACAATACTTCGCTGTATACGAGCGATAAGCTTGCTCAAGTGCAATTGCCATATCTCCCTGAATATGGGCTGCTACTCCTGTAACAATACTCTTGAGTACCTGATTTGCAAATCCAGAGACAGAATTCCAACTGGGCCGACCAGCAGTTTGAAAATGATTGATCCACAGTTGACTGATCTGGTCCAGCTTCCCTTGCCAGAAATTTTGGAGTGATTCGTGGTATAGATTGTAAAAGATAGGAATAAAGTGTAGGACAAAGCCTGGATGTTCAAATCGTTGGACTTCCGCAATCTCGTAGTAAGTAATTAGTTCATAAAGTTTTGCGAACCAATATTTGTTATCCAGAATCGTTTCTGTGAATCTTCCGCGTGCATCAAGTGCACCCACGCTTCTCAGAAAGCTTTTAGCAACATGGGCACTCAATCCAAGAGTTTTACGAGCCGCATCAAGTTCAATCTTCAGTGCATCTTTCGAAGCGTAAGGACAGCTTGGCTTCGGCGTGTAAATCTCAATGACCACCCCTCTGTTTGTAGCTCGCCCTTTAACAGTACTATTGTCAGTGATATATGTACCCGGAGAGGCTGAACCGACAAAAATTGTCTGCGATCGGGCATTTTTCCCTAACAGTTCATAGACACGTTTGGCTCGGCCTTCTCGGAGAAAGTTGTTATTTTTTTCTTTCCCAATGCAATCGCTATATCCAATGATGCGTAGTCGATAATTTGGATTCGATTCAAACTTGCTCAGCCAGTCTTTTAAAAGTTGCTCTTGTTTAGTAGCTTCTTTAACACCACGCCAATTCACTCCAAAATCAGCAATCTCCAAACCACGGGTTGTTAAACGAACGTCAACCGGCAAATGCCCCTTCTGAGTTTTTGAAGTTTTTATTTCGCCTGGTTTGTATCCAGAACAAACATTGCCGGATGTTGCTTGACCCAACCCCAAACCATTCAAAGCTGCTCTGCGAGCAACTGGCCTACCAGATTGTGAGGCGAACCACTCCCAGCGGGCTTGACTGAGTTCACATTGAACTTTAGCTCGCTCCTGGGCTTCAGAACCGACCGCATATCCCTGGGGAAAAGGAAACTCCTTCAGTTCTGGAAAGGCGTGCAGAATACCTTGAAGAGATGCAACAAGCTGTTTCTTGCTAATTTTCCCCATACGGTACTTTCCAACCATCTTAGATATCAGTTTTTGCCCTTGCACCAAGCGCGAGATCACTTCCAGTTTTCGCTCTAGTTTTTTCACCTTCTCTAACGGCGTAAGCGATTCTCGACTGAGCGTCCTCAAGACGGTTACCCCCGCACAATTGCGTTTATATTCCTCTTGCAATCCTTTGCCAATCGACTCCATAGCTTGTCGGTAAGGTAAAACCTCTCCAGACTGTCTCACTGCACTGGAACCCGGATCACGATCAGAATGTTCTAGATCCGAAGCTTGTCCTAATCCTTGTGTCGATATGTATGCCATGAGTTCTCCTAGCCATCACTCAGTTACTAACCCGAGCGCTTTATAGTCAACACCCACACCCCACACCCCACACCCCACACCCCACACCCCACACCCCACACCCCACACCCCACACCCCACACCCCACACCCCACACCGAAACACTATTCACCATTTACTGCTCTCCTTAGTAAATGCCCACCGGACCCGATTTCAACGATTCCTACAGCCGATTGGGTGCACCGCCGTAGATATGGTTGTACCAGTAGCGTCCCAGAATGCGTCCACCTACCTCAGTTAGCAGTTGTTCTGGAGTGGTAGCAGAGAGATTCCGAATCAAAATTTCTAGCGTGCATCCCTCTTCTAACCGCAAATAAACTGGAAAGCCAGATAGGCCCCAAGGGTTGATGATATGTTGAAAGGCAAGATAGGGATCGCGAGGTTGACCATTACAGCGAATTTGCCATTGATAGCCGGGTGTTCTCACCTTGGTTGGATCGCTGGCATATTTGTCAGTGAATTGAGCAAAGTACATCAACATGCCGCAGTAATTGCGATGCAGTTCATAGCGAGCTAAAACCAATTCTTCACCCAAAGGCGGGGCTGATTTTATAGTTGACTCATCAAAAAAGCCAGCATCTTGAGGAATCCCGCAACTTTGACAAATGTTCATAGCAACCCCGTTCATGGCAATCCTGTTCCATACCCCAATAATTTGTAACCATGCAAGACGAAATAAAGCTGAGCACCTTCATAAAGGGAACCTGTAGAGATTTCCTCAATCTCAATCCGAATTGTCGATCGCGGCGTGAACATCATCGGTTTAGCAAGCGGACGGAAGGGGCGATCGCCGCTCGCTTCCCCTAGCCCTGCAAGGTTATGAATCGGCTGATTCTGCAACTCCCGCCCACTGCCGCTATCAACAATGCTGTATTTGAAATCGATCCCGCACATCCGCAGCGCCCAACATCGCATCAGCACCCGTGGATCGATGATGGGTTCAACAATATGTTTGAGCACCCAGTCAAACGCGGAATCGGATAACGCCGATACGGTCGGGATTGGCGTGGGCGTGGGCGTGGGCGTGGGAATTGGTGGCAACGCGGACAAATTGAGCGGAGTTGGGATAAAGCTATACCCGATTGCCACCGCCACAAAAGCTCCTTCAACGCTGATGTTGAGCACATCCTGCACCCGGTTCCCTGGTTGGCCCAGGAGTTTGAACGTTGCAACATAGTCGTAGGGAATTTCCTTGATGCTCGGCTCAGCCTTGATCGGCATTGACGTTTCCGACGAGACTCGATTCATCGATCTCATTGCTGTTGGTGATTGTTGGAATTGCATATTCCTGACCTTATTTCATATACTGTTTAGTGGTCTGAATTAGATGCGGTAGGAATTGCATCTACTTGGTTGATCAGGACTTGTTCCTACCACGGTGCCTTCCAAATTTCCGGCGTTTGACTCGGTGGGTTGAACCAACGAGTTGTGGGAGCTTGCTGAGGTTCATACTTCTCCAACCCACTCATGTTATTTTGCCGGATATAACCTTCCACACCCTGCATCTCATCCTCCTCACCATATCCCTGCAATTCTTCATCCTCAGCCAATCCATCTAACTCTTCTTCTCCATACCCGTGTAGATCTTCTTCCGCGAGACCCTGCAGCTCCTCATCTTCTCCGTAGCCATAGAGTGCTTCGTCTTCCGCCAGTCCCTGCAGCTGATACAAGGTTCCATCGGGAGCTTGATATAAGGCTCCCAACCCGTTATGACCAGCGATTCCCGCCTGTTTCAGAAATGGGGTTGCGGCTGTCAAAACTGCCGATCCGCCGGGAACAAACGGCGCGATTTTTTGGGCTAACGGCAATGTTTTCTGCACAAATCCGCGCAGTTTCTTCTTCCATTTCTTCCAGCCGCCAATTGGATTCCCTAAACCATCTACACCCTGCACCCATTGGTAGATGTTGCCATCTGGTCCCATGCGAGTTTCCCCCAAATAGCTACCGAAACCCATGACTTGCGTCAAATCATCGGCTCCCATGCCCTCCTCATCTCCGCTCAATCCCTGCATTTGGTATAAACTACCATCCGCAGCTTGATATAGGGATCCCAGTCCGTCGTAGCCCGATCCTTGGCTGACTAGTTTCAGGGCCTGCGCAGGCGGATAATAGCGGGCAGCCGTCCGAGCAGCTCTTTTCCCTAGTTCCTTCAATTTGTTCCAAAAGCCAATCGGATTACCCAATCCATCAATGCCTTCTACCCACTGATACAGATTGCCGTCCGGTCCCATTCTGGTTTCACCCAGATAGCCAGTGCCCATCATGCGGTTCATCATGTTTTCTCCCGGATAGTTCTTCGTTGTGTTCCGATTTAATTGTTCATTATGCTTAACAAGCGTTGGGCTACAGTCGATCCTTGCTGGTTACTGCGTTGATTACTCATTGATTACTGCATTGATTACTGCATTGTCTACTGCACATCCCGCGTCAGGTAGCCATCCAAAACAACCCAGATTCTAAATACACCTTCCACTTGCGATAACGCTTTTGGCACTCCCTGGGGAAATAACATCTCAACTCGGAAGTTTTGTTGCGGTTCAATGATGACGGGTTCAGCGAAGCGAAATGTGGCCATCGGATCAGGCTCCCCATGATTGGAGATGACGCTGCTGCCTGAATGAACACCTGCCCCCGATGGGAAGAAATACGTGGGCATTTCGATCATTGTTTTCTCGCCGACTAGCAGTGTAGTAACTGAGTTATAGATCAACTCAGACAAAACTAAGCTACAACCTGAACAGACTCGATTACACTCAGTTTGAATTAGATCGATGAATTGGTTTTCAGCCGTTTGATCCTTAGCTGAACCGCTGTAAGTTCTAGCCATTTCTAAAAGTTTCTGGCGATTCAATTGGTTTGCGGTTGAACAAATCGCTGAAACCACTACCCGCATCGCCCGCGCCTCAAATGTATTCAGGCTAGGTAAAACACCAGATGCTTGTAAATTCGTTTCTAACCGAGTTTTATTTTGCACATCGACAAAAAACCGGATCATTCTTGGATCGGTCATGGCCTCCATGAATGTTTGCGGTTTGTTCGTATCGCTCCTTGGTTGCTCAGGTGAAGGACGACCTTTCACGAAAAAGGCATCGTAAATTGGAAAGTGGAGTTTTTCCTTAACGCCTTGAACTTTTCCCATGAATCGAACTCCTTGTTTAGTTATGGGCTTCTAAAAAACACTCATCAGCAATCAATTCAGGCATAAATTATTTCGGTGTTGCTGAATGAGAAATGATTTATTTAGAGTTTCGTTTCCTCCCGCCCCTAAATCCCCCAATTTTGGGGGACCTTGAGTAGCTCTAGCCCTCCAGAATTGGGGGGTGGGGGGGCAAAATCATCCTAAATTCAGCAACGCCATTATTTCTTCATACATCGGCATGGATGTTGTCTGGATAGCATTTGAGACGTTTCACTTAGGTCTATGTCCTGCACCTGATACAGCGTGCCATCTTCCCCTAGAAAATACTGTCCAATCTCCAGATCCTCTGCTTGGCCTAATCCCTGCACCTGGTACAGCATGCCATCTTCTCCCAAAAAGTAAGCGGCATCAGATGGACCAGGATTCACAATCATCAACTCATCCAATCCCAGCGGTTGTACCCATGACATATTGCCTTCCTCAAACAGTACTTCAACGATTTAATAGTCCCATCAGCCTTCGATTCCCTTTGCAGTAATCCGATAACTTCCTCCCACAATATAAAGCTGAGTACCTTCCACATTACTGACCAAGCGAGGCGGAGCTTGCATGAAATGAATGTATGCCTGCGGCTGTCCTGGTTGTCCCTTATCCGATCGATAGATCACGCCCACTAATTCACCTAGGTCTACAACAACGGGTGGTATTAATCGAGAATGTTTAACCGTGATCGATTGCGATGCCTCAACGTGATTGAACTGTCGGTAGAGGGTTTTGCCCTGGTGAATACTTTGACCCAGAGAGCCAGAGTGGATGAATTGGGGTGAAGGGGAAAAATCCACTCTTTGCAGGCGCTTCATTGGCTTCATATCAATTCCCTCAATCACTGCTGAGCAATCGGCGCAGAAGTCGGAGCAATGGGAGCCACCGAGGCAACCGGTTTCACTTTTCCCACGGCACGTAGTGCAAAAGGCCGAACAGATTGTGTGGAAGGTTGCATTTGAGGGCGATGACCCGATTGCGTCGGTAAAGGGGTTGGCGATGTGGGCAAAATTCCCCATTGTTGTAGCGAGCGTTCTAACCATCGTGCCGTCTTCGGATAGGGACGCGCCGATAGTCCACGCGCCCAGATGAAATTGAGCTGTTTGGCTAAGCGGGGCTTTTGGCGGAGCAGTTGCCGCTGGTGGAGTAGATCCAGGAGCGCTTTCATGCGGGAGTCGTTCGGCTGAATCCCTCCCTGCCTTATGGATTGAATTAGACCCGGCAGCCAGTTCGGTGAGGACATTGGTGCAAGCCCATAGGAAACTGGAGGTGAATGCATCATGGTGGCTTTTCTCTCCATAGGAATCATTTGTTTGACAAACGTTTGAGGTTCCCAGCCCATGGGGTAGGGCATGGTAGCATCGAGCGGAATCCAGCGCCCTTGATGAAAAACCTCTAGGTAAATATGGCTAAACAGTTTAGGTCGCAGTGGATCAGGCCCTGTGATCACAAGCCGTACCGGATGCCCGATTGCCTCCAGCATAGAACCCAGTAAAATTGCCATGTCGTCACAGTCACCTGCCCGTAGTTCTAACATTCGTCGGGCTGAGTGCAACACCTCTACCCGAAATGGGTCTTTGGTATAGCGAACGTTTCGCTGTACCCACTCAAACAAAGCTTTGATTTCTCCTAGATAATCCTTAGGTCGAATCGCTTTTTCCAGCAGAATATCGATCGCCTTCTGACGCACATAGAAGTCTTTCGCTCCCGCTTGAATCAACGCCTGGATATGTTTCAACGTGGACTGAGTGCCCAGATAACCCTTCGGAATCAAGCCCAAGTTCACCTGGGGCAAACTGAGCGGCGGAGCAGCATAACGCCTCATAGGTGGAACTCGATTAAGTGATTACTGCTACCAGATTAGAAATGTTAGAGATTGAGCGACTAGTCACATAACCTTGGTCGGCTGAACCAGGTAGCACATTCGAGTGATCAGAGCATAGGGGTCTGAGAAGATTTCTATGCAAATACGGTTTTGCCAAAATCGACATCCTCAGCTTTGTGTTTCAGAAAGCTTTAGAAAGCTACCGTGTTTTTCACTCATGTGAGGTATAAGGGGTGTGGGAGCTTCGTCCTCACGCAGGGGCACTGCCCCTACACCCCGTTTTTCGTACTTCACTAGCCTGAAAAAGGCTGTAAGCTGCTGCGCAAAATAAAACCAGAGACTAGCAATATTACCAGCGTTGCTAAAACCAGCCACGACAGTCTTGTTCTGCGGTGCTGCGATTGGAAATATTGGAATAGATATTGAAATGAATGAGGATGGCTTCCTGAGTGAAGTTGCGCAATTTCCTGCTCCACCCAATTCAAATTAAACAGCATTTGGTAGATTCGGTTATGGGGATAAAGCTTACCCTGCCGCTGCACCGCCACCCCCGAAAGCCTCAGCAGCATTTGCTCTATACTGCCATCTGCCACCAGCGAACCCCTCAGCAGCATTTGCCGATAAAGACGCAGCAATGGCAAACTCCGCGCCTCATCCCCCAACAGCCGATCCCGAATTGTGCGCAGATGCTCCGGTTCATCCTGCGCCTGCCAATCAGTGAGAATTTTGGCCCGCACGATGGCTTCAACCGCTTTTGCCTCTTTCCCCTTGGCAATAAACACCGCAGATGCCGCAATCAGACTGCAAAGCTTTTGGGTCAAGAACGGCTGCCCGCCCGTCCAGTTCAGCACCTCTCGCAACACCGCCTGCGGATTCGCTGCCTTACCCGCCAAGCCCTGAAATAACGGCTGCACCTCATCGATTTGAAAGCCATCCAGCGCAATCGCCCGTCCGATATTAAACGGAGTTCGATTCCGATCCGCAATCAAATCCGACGCGGTAGCAACCCCCAAAAACGCAAACGTCAACCGCTTGTACTCCGGATGATCGGCCCGTCGGTTATAGCAATTACGCACAAACGAGAAAAAATCATTGCGAAACGGAAACTTGAGAATACTGTCAATTTCATCGATGAAGATTACAATATTTTGGTCAAATTCCACCAGCAATACATCTTCAATAAATTCACTGAACCGCTGCACCGGAGCCAGCAACTCCCGCTCCTGCCACCAAGCGCTAAAGTTAATTTTGCCAGTCAACCCAAAGCCACGAATCAGTTCTGAGACCACGCCGCCATACCATTCCGCCGAAGTCACATCACTGCCGATCCGCATCATGTCAATCGAAGCACATTTGACTCCCTGCTGCTGTAACCGTTTCATCATCTGCACTCGCAGACTCGACTTACCCATCTGCCGAGAGTTCAGCACATAACAAAACTCGCCATTCTGCAAGCTTTGATAAAGTTCGTGATCTGCTTGGCGCACAATGTAGGTAGGATGCTGATATTCCAAACTTCCCCCCACTTTGTAATAGCTAGGATAGGCCGATTCGAGTCCAATTCCTTGATTGGCTTTAGATAGGTTCCAACCCTCAATTCCTTGCTCGCTCGGGAAATCGACTTCCAAAGCAATTTGCACTTGCGTTGATTGCGTATTCCACAAAACCGCATCTTCAGTGGATTTAATTAGCTTTCCCTCCCAGAACACCCGAAAGAAAATATCAGGATACTGATCCAAAAATAATTCCTGAAAATAGGTCTCATCAAACTCAATCTGAAACGCCCCCTGCTCATTTGTGATTGCCGTACCCAGCAGATCATCAAACAGCGGATCCTTGTCCCAAGCCTCTACCCGCATCCCTCCAAGCGGTTGTCGGGTCTGGCGTTCAACCACCACCCCCCAAATCCGATATCTGCGCTTGCCCTGAATCATAAGCAGCCTCAATCAGCAGTCGATCCAGCCTAGGGGCTGATTTGAGAGTAGCCTGTTTTGCCACCCGTTGCCATCTGCCAGATAGCCCCGATCACTCCAAAACCTATGCAGTACCCATCGCAGTACCCATTCACCCATTTCTCTACCTTTAGAAGCTTATACCCTCCCTTACAACCAGGCTAATTTAAGCTTAAAAACTACTTTAGATCTGCCATGACACGACGCAACCCATCGGCCCCAGTGCCCCAATCCATTCAGCAGGCAACTCGCCATCCCTGGTTCGAGCGTCTCTCTCGGTTTGGCATTGCCGCCAAAGGAGTCGTCTACTTCGTGGTGGGGCTACTGGCAGCTCAGGCTGCCTTCGGTGCCGGAGGCCAAACCACCGATACCCAGGGCGCGCTGCGCGAAATCGTAGTACAGCCGTTTGGTAAATTTCTGCTCAGCTTAATCACCATCGGTATTATCGGCTATGTATGCTGGCGGTTGGCCCAAACCATTCTCGATCCGGAACATACCGGCGAAAGCATAACTCCCAAGCGTATCGCCCAGCGGCTAGGCTATGCCTTCAGCGCAGCAGCCTACACCGGACTCGCAATCACCGCCGTCAAGCTGATTCTTGGCAGAGGTGGAGGTGATGGCAACGCCACCCAAGATTGGACCGCCCGCTTTCTTGCCCAACCCTTCGGTCAATGGCTAGTCGGTTTAGCGGGTGTGGTTGTGATTGCAGTCGGACTTTCCTACCTCTATGAAGCCTATACTGCCAAGTTTCAGCGCCAATTCAAACAGCAGGAAATGAGTCCGACCGAACAACGCTGGGCCAAACGAGCCGGTCAATTCGGTATTGCCGCACGGGGCATTGTATTCGCCATCATCGGCGTATTTTTCGTCCTCGCGGCCCTCCAATCCGATGCCAGTCAGGCCAAAGGCTTAGGAGAAGCACTGGCAGTTCTAGCTCAACAACCTTACGGAGCATGGCTCTTGGGCCTAGTTTCATTGGGACTAATTGCCTACAGCATTTACTCACTCGTAGAAGCCCGCTATCGACGCTTTCTTTGATTCTGAGGTGCTCCACTCGGCACAGCAGTAACACAAACTAGAGTAGAATCTTTGAGTGATAGCTGATCAGAGAGAGCTGAGCCGCTTGGAAATTCGCGAAGACAACCTGACCGGCAAACAAATCGCCGACCTGCTCCGGGAACATCTCGAAAATATGTATGAGATCACCCCACCCGAAAGTGTCCATGCGCTCGATTTAGAAGCATTACGGTCACCCGAAATTACCTTCTGGACCGCATGGAAGGGCGATGAATTACTTGGATGCGGTGCTCTAAAGCAGCTCGACTTCAGCAGTGGTGAAATCAAGTCAATGCGTACCGTCAAGGCCCATCATCGTCAAGGAGTTGCCTCCAAGCTTCTTGCCCACATCATTCAAGTAGCCGAGCAACGGGGTTATGACTATCTGTATTTGGAAACTGGGTCCATGCCAGAGTTCGCTCCAGCCCGCGCCTTATACACCCGGTATGGCTTCAAGGATTGCGGCCCCTTTGCTGACTACACTGATGACCCAAACAGCGTGTTTATGATGAAACAACTCTGTAGGTTTACGCTTAGCTGATAAACTGCTATGATGGGAAAGGTCTGAGGGCATGTAGCTCAGTGGATAGAGCATCAGATTCCGGTTCTGAGGGTCGGGGGTTCGAATCCCTCCATGCTCGTTGAAGATAGCGTTAAAGATGGATTATGATCGCTGTTGAACCTGCGTATTCTACTCGTTGAAGCGAGCAGCGACAATTTTTTCAATATCACCCCATCTACATCAAGCGATCAACTGCTCGCTGTCCGCCAAATTTCTCGGCGATGATATCGTCGTAGGTGTCGGCAATTGTTACAACCGACAAAATGCAAGTCTGTAGCTCCATCAAATCCATATTTTCGCCTCCTAACACGCTGTGGGCAAATAGGATTTCGTTGGCATTACCGAGTTGAAATGCACCAAACCGCATGCGGCTATTTTCCAATAGTAAATAGTGCATCAACTCTGCGTTTACATGGCTATCAACCGTAACGCAACTGCACGCCTTGACGATTGCCAGATCTCCACTTTCCCAGGGATGCACATCCCACGCCAGCACCTCCACACTAATCAAAGCTGAACCGTAGGTGACATAGAAGCTGGGCTGATTCATGGCAACTTGTAGTGCATCTCGGAACAGGATGGAGGTGGTGAGGTAATCTTCTACTTTGCGATAGGTAAGCGCTTGAATGGGATTGGTGAAACTAATAGTCATGTATTCTTTAATCCAGTTTCAACCTAGCTCTAGCCTAGCTCTAGCCTAGCTCTAGCCTAGCCGATTGCCGCAGTTCGAACAAAACCGATCGTCAGGTTTGACGGATGAACCGCACTGATTGCAAAAGCGCTTGCTGTCCTGCTGGGCAGAGGCTTGGTGGGTTGTTTGGTTCGCAGCGGCAGCCGATCCCATCCGCATCTCCATATCACCCATCCGCATTTCCATTGGGTTCATATTCATTGACATGTTGCCCATTGTCATCGGTTTCATAGGCTGCATTTCCATGGGCTGCATGGGCTGCATGGGTGGCATCGAGGCCAGTTCTGGCATTTCGACTTGTTGCATTACTAATGGTTGAGCCGTCTCAACTGTGCCTGCGTTCACCCAATGAATGCGATTGCCCTGGATTTGGATGAATCGATCGCCGTCTGCCAGGGGAATTTTGATCACAATCCCGCTCGCCGTTTGAAACGCTTGGGGAGATCCATTCCAACGTCCAGTCTGGAAACCAGTACTCGCCTGCTGCTGCTGTCCTGGGCTGCTAGAAGCAAGGGTAATCAGGGTTTGGCTACCCTGATTATCTAAATAAACTCGTTGACCACCGCCGAGATCACATCCATAGGCCATGAGAAGCACCTGCACTCTACTCTTCCATTGTGAAAGGTGGGCGGAATTACTTCAGGGTTCTTAATGATTCTTTCTGAAACTGCCTTAAAAGGGCCGCTGGCTCAACTCACGCAATCGCTTGTTCGAGACTACGCCATAATTGGGCCATCTCTTGCCAGATGTCATTAAAACTAATACCAAAGAGAAACTGCAACGCGAGGAGAACTAGTCCGAGTGTGATCAGCGTGCTGAGTGCTGCCCTCATCACCCGTACCAGCAGTGAGAAAATCAACCCGGCCACGATTACCGTAGCAACAATCAACACTAGATCCATAGCTTCTTCCGCAGAGTTACAGCAAAGCAATATTCAGTATATCGAGACTCGAATCCGCAGCGAAAGATAATCTGAATACAGTTTTATGGATCGCGCCGAGCGATTATCACAGGAGCCATCAACAGCTGACCGACAACACTCTGGAGTAAGCCGCGCCTACACAGGCCAAACTCGCCTACGCGGGTTACTCAGCTAATCAGGAGAGTCGGTGCAGGGCGCTCGACGAAGCTCAGCCGAGTCACCGACTTAGTATTACAAGCACAAGGCATCGCTCCGGATGCGATTGATTGAACCCTTAGCTCCACAAATCCACCATTCCTAACTCATACTGAGTCTATCTATAAATTGATTCACTTTATCTTGTCATGACGCAGGATCTCAGCTAATCAATGAAGATAGATTGAAACTAGATTGAGTAACAGGTAAAGTTACTCCTGATGATACAAACTTAGCAAACTACCGGAGAATTTATTATGCAGACAAAACAACTTGGCAACTCAGATCTACAGATTACTCCGATTGGCTATGGTGCTTGGGCAATTGGTGGTGGTAACTGGCAGTTTGGCTGGGGGTCACAAGATGATCAGGATTCGATTGCGGCAATTCAGCGGGCGCTAGACTTGGGTATCAATTGGATCGATACTGCTGCCGTTTATGGTCTAGGACATTCTGAAGAGGTTGTGGCAAGAGCACTCAAGCAAAGCCAGTATCATCCTTACATTTTCACTAAATGTTCGTTAATTTGGGATGAGCAAGGCCAACTAGGACGAAGCCTGAAAGCCGAATCAATTCGGCGAGAAGTAGAAGCCAGTTTGCGCCGTCTACAAATTGAGGTGATCGACTTGTATCAGATTCATTGGCCCAATCCAGACCCAGAGATTGAAGAAGGTTGGGAAACGCTGGCAAAACTGAAGCAGGAAGGAAAAGTGCGCTACATTGGGGTATCTAACTTTAATGTCGAGCAGATGCAGCGCGCCCAAGCAATTGCGCCCATCACGTCGCTGCAACCGCCCTACTCGTTGATCAAACCGGAAGTAGAGCAGGAGATATTACCTTTCTGTCAGCAGCAAAATATTGGCGTGATTGTTTACTCGCCAATGCAATCGGGATTACTAACTGGGGCAATGACCAAAGAACGGATTGCCAATTTACCAGACAACGACTGGCGCAAAACCAGCACGGAATTTCAGGAACCGCGCCTATCGCGTAATTTGAATCTAGTTGAATTGCTGCGACAAATTGGCCAGCGCCACGGACGCTCACCGGCTGAAGTCGCCATTGCCTGGACATTGCGGCATCCAGCTGTGACGGCAGCAATTGTGGGTGGGCGCAACGCCAAACAGGTGGACGGAATCATTGGGGCCGCAGAGTTTCGTCTGCGTGAGGCGGAACTAGACGAGATCAACACATTCCTGCATCAAAACCCTTAAGTCCTTAATGTTCTACCTCACGTAGACGAAACTCTAGGATGACTTTTTGCGGCCTCTACCAGTAGATTTCGTAGTCGTAGCCGCGCGAGTTCCCTTCGTTGTTTTGCTTTTTGGTTCCGCTTTAATTGTGGCTTGGGCAGGAGGTTCTGCACTAGCTGCCGCCGTTTTACGCCGACCTCTGGGTTTGGGAGCTTCTTCCACCGGTTCAGCCGCTTTGCTCGACTTACGGGTTTTGGGTGCAGGAGCTTCTGTCACTTCAGCCTCGACCGATGCAGTGCGGCTACGCTTTGCCCGAGTTTTGCCTGACGATTTACGTCTGGGAGGATTACCCAGGGAAATATAGCGCTTCACGGTGGTAACGGTGGTGGGAATCCCTTCCTCTGCCAAAATTTTCACGATGTCTTCGTAGTTATACCCTTTAGCCATCGCGCTTTGAATTGGCCCACGCAGTTCATCAATTGCTTCTCGCAAAGACATTTCTGCCTTTGGTTTTTCAGAGAGATCCTGCAACATAGAGCCGAGCTGGTCAATGGCGGTTTTGGAGACATTGGCCGATTTGGGTCGATTGCGGGTTGCTGCCGTTTTTGCCATTTTTAGATACTGAGAGTAAATTACTTGAGATTATTCTATTGCTAATTTGACCAATTGTGTATACTTGACATTCTAAAATTTGTCTCAAGTTTTATAGCCAATGTCAATATATCTTGATTGATATCGGCAAAGTTTGTCATAACTGATGGAAAAACAATGGTTTTGGGTCGTTGACAGGGGATGGTCCAGAAAAGCGAAGATTGGTTGATGAAGTCAGCAAATCAGATCAAAAATTATCTGGTCTCAAAAATCATCTGGTCATCTAGAAATAGGAGATGAGTGACTGGATTGTTAACTAATCGCCAATTTACTGCATCATTCTGATTCTATCCGTTGCATCTGTTACTGATGTACCTGTTGAGCGTGGAGGTCTGACTAGAATGGAATTTTGGTAGTCAGATCTTGGTAGTCAGACTTGGTAGTCAGATCATTGTTCTTGAGCTGGGAAAAAGCTTGCCCCTTGCTCTGTGACTAGATAGGTGCCATCAGAGTATTTCAAAATCATCTCGACGTGCTCGTCGGGTTCATTCTCGATAATCTCATAGTCGGTAGCCTGAACTTCTTGCAGCGCCTCGGCTGCTCGCTCATCCCCCTGTTTCGCCAAGATCGTCAGTGCATTGATCAGAGTTTGGTGAACAGTTCGTTGGATTCTCTCAGACATAGGATGCCTCACAAAGCGCATGAGTGCATATTTTACAATATAGCCAACGCTACTAATATAACTGAATACACAAAAGCGGGCTAGATGCCCGCCACAGTAACCTCGCAGTAACCTCGCAGTAACCTCGCAGTAACCTCACAGTAAACCCGCAGTAAACCGACTATCGCAAACTGACTATCGGTGCCCTATTTCTGTCCAATCCGGATCTAATTCTCTCAACCCTTCTTTATTGTCCACAATGATTTACCCGATCGTCTCGCAAAAATAGTCCTCGCTCTGCGACTCGTCGGGCTACCAATTTGGCGAACCGACTAGAGCCAATGTAAACCCAGCGATCAAATTCTTTGGCTGCAGCTCTGTAGCGCCCTGCATTCAGATGCCTCAACAAATCAGACTGCTGGAAGGTAGTTTCACCCAAGTTGTAGGTGAAGGAAACGAGTGCAGAAAACTGATTCGAGGTCAGCGGCACATTAACTAATCGTTTTACCGTCTGCTCTGCTTCTCTCACGTCTGGTTCCACATCGGGGGGGAACCCTTCAAAGCGTTTGATGATGTCGATGCCGTAGGGATTCGTTCGAGCATTGGCTCCGACCCTAATCGGTAAAGCAATTGAATCGATACGAGGACAACGGTCAAGCATGTTGACTTTCTCTAGCTTAATCTTCTGTCCAATAAACCAGTGACTCAAGCGGTTAATGCCACTAAGAACAACGGCTAGCAAAGAGGCCGACATCTGTTCCATCAGTCCGATTGGGGTGCTGAGGAGTGCTTGTTCTAGGGGATCGCTATTCCAATGTGCTTGGGCTTGAGTCGGTTTGGCCTTGGTCAATTTGCTAGATTTCATTGGAGTTTTTCCTCCTCCTGAGCGTTTCATAGTTCTACAAGTGATTCGCGACTCGGCGTAGATTGAATCAACGAAAAAACGAGGTAATCAACCCGAATAAATTAAGCAATTCCCGCTAATCGCTTTGTAGAAACAGTTTTCTCTCAGCAGCTCGCCGCACCACCAAATCCGGCTTACGGTTAGGGCCAACATAAACCCAACGATCAAATTCACGAGCCGCAGCTTGATAGCGACCTGTATTGAGATACTTCAGCAAGGTTGAGCGTCTGAGGTTGGCTTCGCCCAAACTGTACGTCAGTGAAACAAGTGCCGAAAATTGGTTGGCCGTCAGCGGCACCTTAACCTGGCGCAGAACTGCCTGCTCAATTTCTCGAATCGTTTGTTCTGAGTAGGATGGCAGCGGTTCAAATTGGCGCAGCAGTCCTAGTCCTTGCTGGTTAATGCGGGGTTTGGTTAGCCAGGTCGATCCAATGGCTCGATGGGTGCTGTTTGCCCTTCCTGGCTCGGCTGGGTCATCGGCAGTTCCATCTAACCAGTGGTTGACCCAATCATTGATGCGCTCAAGCAACGGCACAGGAGAATGTGGCGGCAGAGAGCTGGCTGGCTTTGTAACAGCAGGGGTAGAACCAGGAGATTGGGTAAAATCTTGGTGAAGAGGACGTAGAGTCACCAGAGGCGGCGAGAGCTGCACGCTATAATCGCTGGAGTTTTGACCGTATAACTCATCAGCGGTATGACCGTATAGCTCAGATTGGCTTTGCTGCGGTGCAACTGCTGTGACAGTATGAGTTGTAACAGTATGCGCATCTGGACAAGCGGCAAAGAACTGGTGCTTTGGCAATGCCTGCGGCTGGTTCTTCTCGGTACGAGCAGTTGGAACAATCCTTAAAATGTTAGACAACATAGGCGGTGATGCAAAGAAAAGACAATTTAGGTAAATTCCGTTGAGGTAAATTCCGTTGAGATTCAGAATACGGAACTCAGAGCTAATTCGGATAGGGGCAGTACGGGGCAGTACGGGGCAGTTCAACCGCGTTTAGTGAAATCATCCAAATTGCCGGATCGCTTTTCAACCAAACTGCTGACCAACGAGTTCTAAATTTTTGACAATTGACGTGAGAAGCATACGTCAATCCACCATTAAGGCCACCATCAGGGCCACCATCAGGGCAATACCTATGAACAAACGCCGCAGCCGCAGCGTCCAGGCAACGCTAGCGGGCATTGAACGATTAGAAATTGAGCGACGCAAACGGGGCTTGACGCTAGAAGCCCTAGCACGCGCTGCTAATGTGGCTCCGGATACGCTCAAACGCCTGATTCGTCGGGATCGGGTGGACCGCAATTCGGTGCGCGACATTGTTAGCGCTTTAGAGCTAGAACCGATTGATATTGTTGATGCGCAGGAGTGGAACCAGTGGTACGACCCACAGGCCACTAAACAGGCGGAAGCAACTGCTGTAACCATCCTTCCGGCAGCCGCCCCTATCCCAGCACCATCTCCAGCCTCACCCCTAGCGGCAGCGCCCGTTGTAGTCGATGCTGCTCCAGCCCTCCAGCTAGAATCGTGCCCGTCTGATCCAACCGAACCGGACTTTAGCCTCTACATCGAGCGACCGATTCTGGAAGACACCTGTAGCCAAACCATTGAGACTGCGGGTGGCCTAGTGCGGATCAAAGCTCCCCAGCATATGGGCAAAACCACCCTCCTAACCCGATTGCTCTGGCAGGCCAGCCAACAGGGGTATCAAACCGTCTGCCTCAGCTTTCAGCTTGCCGATCGGGCCGTGTTCTCTGACCTCAACACCTTTTTGAAATGGTTTTGTGCCGTTGTCAGCCGCGAACTGGGCGTCAGTCATTCCATCGATCAGGTATGGCAAGATATTTTTTCCGGCAGCTACAACGCGACTTTCTACTTTCAGGATTATCTGCTCAGTTCGTTAAACCAACCGCTGGTGCTCGCCCTCGACAATACCGATCTGGTGTTTGAGCACGAAGAAATTGCCGCCGACTTCTGCAAACTCTTGCGCAACTGGCATGACTTGCCGCGCCGCAGCGATCGCCACAGCCCCGTCTGGCAGAAACTGCGGTTAATCATCGTCCACGCGACCGAAATCTATGGTGCTCTCGACATCAATGCCTCTCCCCTGGCGGGGGTCGGGGTTCTGGTGGATTTACCCGAATTCAGCCTGGAACAGGTGCAGGATTTGGTACAGCGCTATGGTTTCTCCTGGAGTACTGCCGAAGTCGAGCAGCTTACCCATTTAATCGGCGGTCATCCTTACCTGCTTCAGCTCGGATTGGAACAAATGCAGCGCCAATCCGTCAGTTTAGAGGAGTTTTTGCAAACGGCCCCGACCGAAGCCAGCATTTACAGCAACCATCTGCGGCAGCAGCTCAGCCATCTAGAACAATCCCCAGAATTGATCCAAGTCTTTCGCGACGTAGTCATGGCCACCAAACCCATTCAAGTCAAACCCGCCCACGCCTTCAAACTGCAAAGCATGGGCCTAGTTCACCTAGAAGGCAACTTCATCAAGCCACGCTGCCTCCTCTACCGCCAGTACTTCCTCAACGTCCTCCCCATGTAAGGGCAAAGCATTTGCCAAACAGCCTAGAACGCAAATACACAGATCTATCAGCAAATGCTTTGCCCCTACTTCCCCTACCTCAAAACTCCCCACTCATGCCCACTCCCCCCTACGAATACCGCGTTGGAGCTACCCTACCAGCGGATGCCCCCAGCTACGTAGTGCGTCAAGCAGACCGGGATCTGTATCAGGCGCTGAAAGCCGGCGAGTTTTGCTATGTGCTGAACTCACGCCAGATGGGAAAATCGAGCCTGGAAGTGCGGACGCGCAAACGGTTAGAGGCCGAAGGCTATGCCTGTGCGCTGATCGACCTGACTCAAATTGGGGCGCAGCAGGTGAGTGCTGACCAGTGGTATGCGACGCTGGCCCATCATCTAGCGGTTAGTTTGGGGCTGGACTGCCATTTGGTTACCTGGTGGCAAGAACGCCGCATGTTGACGCCGCTGGCCCGCTTAGGCGAATTCATCGACACGGTGCTGCTGGCCCAGATCGAGCAGCCGGTGCTGATCGTAATTGACGAAATTGACAGCGTCCTCAGCTTGGGCTTTCCCACAGATGATTTCTTTGCCTTTATCCGCGCCTGCTATAACCAGCGGCCCCAAAAGCCAGCCTACCGCCGTTTGACCTTTGTGCTGATTGGCGTCGCAACACCGTCCGATCTGATTGCCGACCGGGATCGCACGCCCTTTAACCTGGGACGGGCCATCGAGCTACATGGCTTTCAGCTCAACGAGGTACAGCCCCTGAGTGATGGTCTAGAAGGAATCGCCGCGCAGCCGGAACAGGTGCTGGCCGAAATTTTGCGCTGGACTGGAGGACAACCGTTTCTGACCCAAAAGCTCTGTCGGCTTCTAGTCGATACCCAAGCCAAATCATCGGACCCGATTGCTGCCGGAACAGAAACCGCCGCAATTGAAACATTGGTGCAAACCTATGTGATCGATAACTGGGAATCGCAGGATAACCCAGATCATCTCAAAACCATTTCTCGGCGAATTCGCGAAAAAGACAAACCATTTCTGGGCCGCTTACTGCGACTCTATCAACAAATTTTGCGCCTAGGAGCAATTCCAGCCGATGAAAGCCGCGAACAAAGCGAACTGCGGTTATCTGGACTAGTGGTCAAGCAGGCAGGCCAGCTCACCGTCTATAATCCGATCTACCGCGCTGTGTTTAACGAACAGTGGGTGCAAGAGGCACTCGCCGATCTACGGCCCTATGCCGAAGCCATACAGGCTTGGTATGCCTCTGGCTGCAAAGATGAGTCACGGCTGTTGCGGGGTAGGGCACTGCTAGATGCGCTGGCTTGGGCGGAGGATAAGGAATTGGGCGAACACGATCAGCGATTTCTCACCCATAGCCAAATGATGGCCGAACGCATGACGCGCGAAACAGCAGAGTTACTGTCGCAGCAGGCCAAAAGTGAAGTCGCCAAAATCCTCACCCGCTTCGCCCCCGAACTGACCCAAATCGCCCAAAATCCGGCGGGGTTGATGCAGGAAATTCAAGCCTGGGCTGGCTCCCAACCAGCGTTGACCGAACAGCTTTGTCAGCTTTTGATCTCAGAGTCAGAAGCGCGGATCCCGGCAGGCAGCGAGGCGGGCTGGGTCGAGCATTTGGTGCAAACGCGCCTAATTCAATACTGGGAAACCCAAGTCTCGGCTGAACCGCTGCGGCTGCTACGAGATACGCTGTTGAGCGACGAAAAATGTCTGGAGCTATTGCGTCTCTACCAAAAGATTTTGCGTCAAGAAGCGGTGATTGCTGACGATAGTGCTGAACTGCGAACGCTGATTAACCTGGGACTGGTGGAAAATCAGGCGGGCGAGTTAAACGTAGCTAACCGCATCTACGCCAGTGTATTCCATCAGGAATGGGTCGAGCATGAGCTAGCGGCCCTGAAGGAACGTCCGGTGATTCGACAGCGATACGAAGTAATCAAAAAACTGGGAGAATCCGAGTTTATTCAAACCTTTCTGGTGAAAGACAGAGATCTACCCAGCCAGAATCAGTATGTGATTAAGCAGATTGATTTGATCTTACAGTCAGCAGAACAGTCGATAGAACCTCAAACAGAACTGTCCAAAAAACCATCAGCAGAACTCTATGAGATGTTGAGTGTCCGCTTCAAGCAGCTCGAAAAATTGAACGGTCACGGTCAAATTCCTAAACTGTTGGCCTCCTTTGAAGAAGATGGCAAGTTCTACATCGTTCAAGAATTTATCGAAGGCAGCAGTCTCAGCGACGAGATCCGCCCCAACCAGCCTTGGAGCGAAACGCAGGTGATTCACCTGCTAATGGATATTCTAGAAATTCTGGAATTTGTCCATCGCCAAAACCTGTCCCACCTCAACCTGCAACCCGCCAACCTGAAGCGCCGCCAGCAGGACGGCAAACTCGTGTTGATCGACTTTGGAATTCTGCAGGGGGTGCCCGAACTAGCTGATTTTTCTGGCCGTAGGACAGTACGCTTCGAGCAGCCTTTAGAACAGCGGTTAGACCAGATCAGCCGTTTAGTGGGAGTACCCAGCTATTACCCGCCAGCCGGATTGGTCGAGCGCACCGTCCTACAGCCAGAAAAATCGGAATTTAGCCGCGACCTCTATGCGGTTGGCATGATTGGAATTCAAGCCCTCACCGGCATTCAACCCAACTATCTCACCATCGACCGCAAGACTGGCGAAATTATTTGGCGCTTCACCATCTCCGATCAGCCAATGGTGCCCGTCAGTGAAGGTCTCGCCCGCATTCTGACCAAACTGGTGCGCCATGATCCGGATCAACGCTATCTCAGCGCCACGGAAGTACTCGACGATCTGCGCGCCCTGAATCAGCCCACCGTAGCTCCCTCATTCTCAGCATGGCTAACCAATCGCCCGGCGCTGTTCGGCAGTTTGGCAGCTGTGCTGGTGTTGCTATTGGGTGGAATTTGGAGCTACTACCGCTCAGTACAAGCGCAGCAAATTGCCTCCTGCAATACGACAATTACCTCGGCCCAGTCGGATGTGCAGCTAGTCGTAGCGGCCAATCGCGTCTTAGAAGCCTGTAGTCAGGTAATTGCCCGTCAGCCCAACGATACTCAGGCATTGAAAAACCGAGGTCAGGCCCTGATGCTGTTATGGAAGCACGAATCTGCTGATGCAGCCAAAATTCTGAATCGAGCTGTAGAGGACTTTCAGACCGCGATCAAGATTCGCAGCAGCGATCCTCAAGCGTTCTTCTACCTAGGATTAACCCAGTTATTGCAAGATAATCCTACCTATTCCGAAACCTATCGCCAAGCCATCAACCTATATCTAGAACAGGATGCAGCGACGCTGTCGGCATCCGACTGGCCGATTCTAGCCGAACTACTCGCTTTTTTAATTAATCAAAACCCGCTCACCCAAACCGACTACGAACAGGCGAATGTCCTATTTGAAAAAGCCCAGACCATCAATCCTGCCTCGGTGAATTTAATTTACAACAACGGTTCTTTCAATGCAAGAGCCGGCAACTACCGGGACGCCATCCAGATCTTTAGCGATCAAGTGTTAGCGAAAGAGTCCCAAGCCCAGAACTATCGAGCTTGGCTCAGCCAAGCCTTTGCCGCCTTGCTTCTAGGCCGATCCGGCTTTCCTGACGCCCTCAACGCCTTCAAGCAAGCGCTAGAGCTGAAGCCCACCGATCCGCTAGCACAGCGATACAGAGCCGAATTAGAAACTTGTCTGGCTAATCAACAGAATCAAACTACCTGTGCTCTAGATCGGTTCACCCCAGTCGATTTGGGCAATGCCTTTCCCACTGTCTTCCCGCTGACGCCCCTCTACAACTGCGAGCAATATCCAGTGTTGGCACTCGTTGAACGCAACGATGCAAAACCGCTGTGTGAATAAATTGTTAGATTTTAGAGGTTGGAGTTTGGATTTTAGAGTTTGAATGATAGGTTTTGAATCTGCAGCCCTGTGGGCATGGCTACGCTAAAGATTCTGGCAGCCTGATAGCATGGTGGTTGCAATCAGTCATTTGTCGTGTCTTTTTTTTGTTCCAATTACCGCTATTCAGTGGGGCCACCAAATTAAACGGTAGATGCAGTGTGGGCATCTAGCCTGCAGCGAGACGCTTACACTGAGTGATTGCGCTCTAGACTTATTTGACAAATGCTAGGCCCCTAGTCAATCCAAAATCTAAAATCCAAAATCAGTCTCCAACCATGTCTCAGCCTACTCCCCGCAAAATCCTGGAATCCCTTTTGCCCCACCTGCGAGTTGCTGCTGCCTACGCTCGCCAGATCCAGGCTCAAATTGTAGCCCATCCGGCTAAACAGGCCGATAATTTTTTCGCCGCTGCCCTTAGCGATGCCGATCTTTCGATTCAGACCTTTGTAGAAGTGGCGTTGCTGGGTCTGTTTCCGAATATTCGCTTCTACGGTGAGGAATACGAAAAGTCCTATAACACCAAATACTTTCGAGCAATTGATCTGGGACCCCAGGATGATTACCTAGTGACGTTGGACCCGATTGATGGCACCCAGTTTTATCTCGATGGCCACTCCAATTATCAAATTATTCTCACCGTGCTGAATCAGGATGATTACGAAGCGGTGCTCGCCATTACTCCCGCCAAATATACCTACTGTTATGCGCTGCGAGGCCAAGGCTGTTGGCAGGGTCACTTAGACGATCCGCTAGACGCCTGCCAGCCGTTGCAGATCTCCCAACCCGATCCGACCCTTTTCCTGGGCTGGGCAATGGGTCATTTGACGCCCTTCCTATCAGACCGTTACAGGGTGATCGACATTGCCACCTCCTACTCCAACCAGGTGCAGGTCCCCTTGATTAATGGCATGTTAAGCGGTGAAGTCGCAGGAGTGGTGCTTAAAGCCGGACAGTGGATCGACAGTGCGGCTCTAGCCTTTATGGCCAAAGAAGCAGGTGGCTTGGTCACAACGCTGGAAGGTGAAGCTCTACCCCCGCTTTCCACCTGTCAACACTATCGCCGCTCCGGACTGATCATCGCCGCATCCCCATCTGTCCATCAGGAGCTGTTGGCAGCAGTGCAAGCAGCCAGTCAATAGTTATCAAGCCGCCAATAGTTATGTCGGTCCTATTGGAACCCATTCCCCTTACTCTTGAGAGTTCTCATGTCGGTACGGGAATTTTAGTGTAGGTCAGTGGCAGTTCCCAAGTTAGAGCTAACGGTATGAGCCGAACTCGCAAGCTAAAGTTGAGGTAAGTGGTGTTCAATCGGAAAAAATGGAACGGTAAGGTCAAACACCGCAGGCCGGTATCCCTGCGAGCCATTCTTTTGATACCATTTGTTTTGCAAATTGCTGGAGCGGTGGCACTGACTGGATACTTATCGCTTCGTAACGGGCAACAATCCGTCAACCAGGTAGCTAGCAGGCTGAGGAACGAATATAGTAACCGGATCAATCAACATCTAGAGAGCTATCTGGTATCGGCTCGGCATCTCAGCCAAATGAATGGTACTGCAATGGAATTGGGATTGCTCAATCCCAAAGACTTAGATGGGTTAGGGCATTTGTTTTGGCGGCAGATGCAAATTTATGATGCTGGCTACATCAATTTTGTGGCTGACGATGATTTTGTAGCAGCTGGTCGTTTCTATCCAAATAGTCCTATCACAATCGATCTAATGTCTCCTCAAAAGTACGGGACCAAAGATGTCTACAGTTACACCACCGATCAGTCAGGCAATCGTCTGCGGTCTCAGACGGTAGTGCAGAATTACGACTTCAAGCGAGAACGCTGGTATCAAGCGACTGTTAAAGCAAGTAAGCCAACCTGGACACTGTTTCAATGGGAAGTTGAGCCTTACTATCTTTCCCTGGCTGCCAGCTATCCGGTTTACGATGCCAAGCGCAACCTCGTGGGAATTAGTTGGACCGAGCAACGCCTGTGGGAAATTAGCCAATTTTTGCAACGATTGAATGTTAGCTCAACGGGTGGAACCTTCATCATTGAGCGCAATGGCTTACTAATTGCCAGTTCAACCAGGGATGAACCCTTTGCGATGGTGAATGGCAGACCCAAACGCTTAAGCGCCAGCGAGAGTCAAGATCAACTGATTCGTTCAACAGTCAACTATTTACAGCAATATTTTGCTGGACTAGACCAGATTCAAACAGCAGAACAGGTCGATTTTCAGAGCAACGGTGAACGACAGTTTGTGCAGGTGACGCCCTGGCAAGATGTGTGGGGCATAGACTGGCTGATTGTTGTGGTGATGCCTGAGTCAGACTTCATGGGCCAAATCAATGCCTACACACGCACGACGATTTTGCTGTGTCTTGGAGCCTTGGCGCTGGCAACCTTACTGGGACTATACACCTCCCGGTGGATTGCCAAACCGCTGCTGCAATTAAACCAGGTATCTAAAGCAATTGCTGCCGGACAGCTTGATCAGTCGGTGAACGAGTCGAACCGAGTTGGAGAAATTGGCGAACTGGCAAAATCCTTCAATCAAATGGCTCAGCAACTGCGGGCCTCGTTTGGAGCACTAGAGCAAGCGAATCGCGAGTTGGAACAGGCCAATGAAGAGTTGGAAACTCGTGTACATGCTAGAACCGAAGAATTGTTCAGTGCCCTGCAAGACCTGAGACGCACTCAAGCCCAATTGGTGCAAACTGAAAAAATGTCGAGTTTAGGACAAATGATTGCCGGCATTGCCCATGAGATTAATAATCCGGTGAATTTTATTCACGGTAACCTCAACCATGCCCGCGACTATATTCGGGATTTGTTGGCAGCCGTACAGCTTTATCAGAAGCACTATCCCTCACCCGATGCAGAAATTGTGCAGCATTCGGAAGACGTAGATTTAGACTTTTTGACAGGAGACCTGCCAAAGTTACTAGATTCAATGCAAGAAGGCACGCGGCGGATTCGGGAGATTGTTTTGAGCCTGCGCAATTTTTCTCGGCTAGATGAAGCAGAAAAGAAGCATGCTGACATCCATGCAGGCATTGACAGCACGCTGCTAATCTTACAGCATCGGTTGAAACCGAGATTGGATCGGCCCGGTATCGAGGTGATTAAACAATACGGTCAACTGCCGTTAGTTGAGTGTTATCCAGGTCCCCTCAATCAAGTATTCATGAATATTCTTGCCAACGCCATCGATGCGCTTGAACCCTATTTGCAGTTCACCAGCTCAGTTTCTTGGCCAGCTACGATCACGATCACAACCTCTACTGTTCAAGATCAGGTGTGGATCTGTATTGCAGACAACGGTATGGGGATGACCGAAGCGACTCGGTCGAAACTCTTCGATCCCTTTTTTACCACTAAACCCGTAGGTCAGGGCACTGGCTTGGGGTTATCGATCAGCTACCAAATTGTGACTGAACAACACCACGGCTCCTTGAGCTGTACCTCTGCCCCCGGCGAAGGGACCGAATTTGTGATCGCGATTCCGATTCGGCAGATCCCTAACCTCAACTAGCGTCTAGCTGCAAACTCTGCGACCAGTTCCGATGAAAGTGCCGGATGCCCTGCTCTAATGGATCGGCGAACTGGAGCACACCATAGGCTTGGGAGCGCACACTCGCCTGAAGTAAATGAACCACCGCAAAGTCCTCTTGCAGCACCTGATCAAAATGCAGCCGGAACTGATCCGCACAATAGGGAAATAGCTCGCTCTGGGCTGGTGTCTGGTAAATCAAGACTTCAAAGCGGGTTCGTTCAGCCGCCAAAGGCGTGACTCGAAAAATCGAAACGTTGTCGTTGGCTGTATTCACCATCCAGTTGGGAAACACAAAGCCTTGGAAAGAATAGGAATCGGTGGCTCCCGCAAACGAAGGATGGGTCTCGCTATCGGATCGATATCCCACCTGAATTTGATAGTGGCGTCCATCGGGGTTGGTATGAATCTGCTTTGGATCGAAACACTTAAGGCTGCGAGCATGTACCGTAGACAGGTGATAAGATTCCAGGTAATTCTCGACAAAAAATTTCCAGTTGACCGAGTGCTCATACTCCCAGTGATCGACTTGCCGCAACTCTTCCCAAGCGTGGGGATACTGACGCAGATAATCCCCAAATCCGGCCAAATACTCCTGTAGGGATTCCTGTAAAAAACGGCGATTAGCAGCCAGGTGAACAAACACAAAGCCACCCCAGGTTTCGACCTGCACTGGAGCCAGGGCCACGGTGGAACGATCTAAGTTGGGAAAACAGTCGGCTTGCGGCAGTGCTTGCAGAGCACCATCGTAACCAAAGCTCCAGCTATGATAGCGACAGCGAATTTGTTGGCAATGTCCGTGTCCGTCAAGCAGCCGAGCACCCCGGTGTGGGCAGACATTATGCATCGCCTTGATTGCTCCGGTCTGGGAGCGAATTAATATAATCGGCTGTGTGCCTACTGTGCAGGTCAAATAATCACCAGCGTTAGCCAGGTCCGCCTCGCGGCCAACAAGCTGCCAAGATCCGTGCCATAGGGTTTCGTACTCGCGCTCCAGAATTTGCTCAGAGAAGTAGCAGTAGCCCGGTAAACCTTGGGATGAGGCAGCTGTGATATGCGGTAATTTGCAATCTGTTTGGGAAAGCATGATTGAACTGTCCAATAACTTTTTAAGCTAGCGCTGAGTAGATATGAGAGCAAAAGTGGTGAGAACAAAAGTGGTGAGAACAAAAGTGCGGGCATCTTGCCCGCCAACGAAACGCTGTTACTGTAAGTATCTACAGTTAAGTACCTACAATTAAGTACCTATAGGTATCTACGCTTAAACAGCCGCATTGACGCTATTTTGAACTTGCTCCTGAACATGCATTGGTTTGCTAGCTTGGGCATAATTGAGTAGCATTGCTTCTACGAGTAAGTTATGCCACCAGGCATCCATAATGGTCATCACAGCACGAAAGCCCTGCTGAAATTGGTGAAAATCGTCTGGAGTTAGGTAGGCTGCAATGGCAGTTTGCAGTTGCTTTTCGTGGGCTGGCTCCCACTCGTTGAGGTGCATCTCAAAAAAGTAGTGCAGGGGTTTGGGCAGTGCCCCTTCCATGAGAAATTCAATCAGGCGTTTAACTAATTGCAGTTCGGCAATTGAGGTAGCTTCAACTGCATACATCGCCCCCAAGCTGTAAGCAACTGGCTGATCGAACACCAACTGCAGCGCTTTCAGCAGAACCAGAGTGGCTTCAGAAGGAGATGCATTCAGGACAGGCACGTTCAATCCCATCTCCAGTCCTTGGGCTAGCAGGTCTGCATGGGAAATGTTTTGAGTTTGGCTACCTAGTTCCTCGGCAATGTTTTCGCTCAGTACTTCTGACACCGCTGTCCAACCCGCCGCTAACGCCTTCTTCCTTGCTTGATCAATCATCCCAATCAGCTCTTTGGGAAAGATGGAGTACTGCTGCACGATGAAGGTCAATTGAGGTACGGTCAGATGGGCGGTCAACAGCATGACTGGATTTTTCTGCGAATTGACGGCTGCGTAATCCTGCAACATTGAGCAATTCAGCGATTCAATCAGCCTATCGAATGATTGGATGGTCATATCTTTTGTCAGAACAAGTAAATACGAGATTTCACGAGTGGGCGAGAACCACAGAGCGGACTATTCCTCATCAGGGAATTCCTGGAGGTTTTAATTAAGCTTAATGGAACTTAAATTTTCTAAGTAATACTACGTAAAACACTAAAAGAATTTAAGTTCATTTGAAAACTATTGACAATCGCAAGATTGCGTAGACACTGCGCCATCCAGCTTCTACAATTTCCCTAGGTTTACTATTGTGCTGAAATCTAAAAACGGTGTAATATATCAGGCTTTTACTAGCAGCAATTCTCCAGCTGTTGATTAGCGCTTCAAAAGCAGGGAAAATGGTCTATTTTGCAAAGCAGCACTGAAAAACGCAACAGATGATTGCTTGCGCTACATGTTCAGGACTCTGCGAACAAAAGCTGTAAACAGAAGCTGTGGCATAGCCATGCCAACAGGGTTAGTCAGTATAAAAACCTTCTATTTTGTGAAGAATCGATTAGCAAGTTTTTAGGAGAGCGGTAATTCTAGGGCAATTGCTCCCAATATGCCTTTACGAAAATCATTCAAGATCTGGCGAGCCGTGCGTTCTGAATCGCCTTGATATTTCTGTTCGGCCAGAACGGCAATATAGCTTTCGCCGGTTAGATCCGTTGGATCGAGTCCATACCGTTGCTCGAGGGTTGCCAACACTTCCACCCCAGTCAGACGCGGAGCCACCTGTTTGAGCAGGTCTACAAAGGCAGCTGCTACTCGTTGGGTGTCGTAGGCTGCTTCGCCAATGTCATCACAGATCGCCAGCTTAAGGGCCGCAGTTTGATCGGTGAGTTTAGAGGGCAACACCCCAGGGGCGTCGAGTAATTCGATTTGATCCGAGATGCGGACCCAGCGCAGTTGCCGCGTTACACCCGGACGGCGAGCACTCTCTACAACCCGACGGTTCAGCAGCCGGTTGATCAGGGCTGACTTGCCCACATTGGGAAACCCGATCACCACCGCTCGAACTGGACGCGGTAACATGCCCCGATCCCTTCGTCGTTGATTGATTTGCTCACCAATGGCCTGAACTGCTTTAGCCACTGCAGGCACTCCCTGTCCTTGGTTGGAGTTAGTAAAATACGGCTCTTCTCCCTGCTCGCGAAACCAATGAATCCAGGCTTGGTGGACTGCAGGTGGAATCATGTCTACGCGGTTCAGGACCAACACCCGGCCTTTGTTACCAATCCACTGGGACACCTGAGGATGCTGAGTCGCTAGCGGAATGCGGGCGTCTCGTACCTCTAGGACTACATCCACTTTTTTGAGCTGCTCAGCTAACTGCCGCTCGGCTTTGGCAATGTGACCGGGATACCACTGGATCGGAGGAGAAGTCATGGGCAACAGGAGCAGGAACTTCTCCCCTATCTTAGGATAGATAGCGCCAGCTAAACTGATGCAGTAAGCTGCGAATCAGCCGGCACTCGACTATGGGCGCGGACACATTCGATCGCTCGTAGGGTCGCTTCTGGTGTGGCCGGAGCTGCCAGCGGCACGTAATTGGCCTGTCCAAAGGCAGCAACCGCCGCTCGAATTGCTTCTCGAACTGACATAGCCAGCATCAGCGGTGGTTCACCAACAGCTTTACTGCCATAGATCACACCATCTTGAGCGGCTCGTTCCAGTAGATGCACTTCAAAGTGTTCTGGAATTTCGCTAATGGTGGGAATTTTGTAGGTGCTAGGTGCATCGCTGCGAAAGCGTCCCTGCTCATCCCAAACCAGTTCCTCCATCGTTAACCAACCCATTCCCTGGACGAATCCACCTTCGATCTGGCCCCGATCCACCAGAGAATTGATCGATTCACCTACATCATGCACAATATCTACCTGACGCAGCTTGAAGGTGCCTGTAAAGCCATCGACTTCTACCTCACTAACGGCAGTGCCATAGGCGTAGTAGTAGAAGGGCTTGCCAGTGTTGGTGTTGGCGTCCCAGAAGATTTCGGGCGTGCGGTAATAGCCGGTAGCCGATAGGCTGATCCGCTCATTGTAGGCTTGCTGCACCACATCGGTGAAAGTGACTCGTCGGGATGGATCGGTAGCGCAAAAGATCCAGTCGTCGGCAAAGATGAGTGCTGTGGGGGCGAGGTTCAACAGGTTTGCAGCGACTGATGCCAAGCGGGACTTGATGGTTTCGCAAGCGTCTTTGACAGCCTGCCCGTTCAGGTCGGAACCACTAGAAGCTGCCGTTGCCGAGGTGTTGGGCACCTTATCGGTGCTGGTGGGCATCATCCGAAACCGCTCAATTTTGACACCCAGGGTTGTAGCGGCTACTTGCAGCATTTTGGTATGCAGCCCTTGCCCCATTTCGGTGCCGCCATGATTGAGCTGGATGCTGCCATCGGTATAGACCAGAATCAACGCTCCGGCCTGGTTGTATTGCACCTTATTGAAGGAAATACCGAATTTGACTGGCGTGATCGCAATGCCGCGTTTTTTGTAGGGGTTAGCTTGATTGAATTGGGCAACGGCTGCCTGGCGTTCGGCAAAATTTGCTTTAGTTTTGGCCTCGGTCCAAACCCGAGCGATGCGATTATCGAAGATTTCCTGGCGGTAATGGGTGGTGTTGGTTTCACCTGTACCGTGGTAAAAGTTGCGCTCTCGAATCACCTCAGGTGGTATCTCTAGCGTTCTAGCGATGCGATCGACAATATCTTCCATCACAATCATGCCCTGGGGGCCGCCAAAGCCGCGAAATGCCGTATTAGACGCTTTGTTTGTTTTGACAATCCGTCCCCGCACTTCCAGGTTGGGAATGTAGTAGGCGTTATCAACATGCAGTATGGCTCGCAACAACACTGGCGGTGATAAATCCAGACTCCAGCCGCCGTCGCAGTAGAGGTCCAGGTCCAGGGCGGTAATTTGACCATCTGCGGTGAAGCCAACCTGATACTGGCCAAGAAAGCCATGCCGCTTGCCGGTAAGGATCATGTCGTGCTGGCGCTTCAGCTTGATCCGCACCGGACGCCCAGTTTTGTGAGCCGCAACGGCTGCCACGGCTGCAAACGGATTCGCCTGGGATTCTTTGCCACCAAAACCACCACCCATGCGTAGACAGGTAACGACGACCTGATTATTGGGAACGCCCAGCACTCGCGCTACAATCGTCTGGGTTTCGCTGGGATGCTGGGTTGAGGCATAGACTTGGTAGTGCCCTTCGCCGTCAGGAATCACCCAGCTCGTTTGAGTTTCTAGGTAAAAATGGTCTTGGCCGTTCATCTCGACAGTACCGGTGAGGGTGTGTTTAGCCTGAGCAAGGGCTAATCCTGGTTCACCGCGCCGAATTACCTGCGGTTGGGTATGAAACGACTCGGCCTGGACTGCCGCCTGGATCGACAAGATTGGCTCGATTGGTTCGTATTTCACCACTACCTTGGCGGCGGCTTCCCGCGCGGCCTGTTCTGTTTCGCCCACCACCCAAACTACGGCCTGTCCCCAATAGCTAATTTCAGTCGGAAACAGCGGTTCATCCTGGACAATCACGCCTGTATCGTTCTGTCCAGGCACATCGGCGGCTGACAGTACCGTGACGCAGCCTGGTATTTGATGGGCTGCCGTCCAATCAATTTCCAGAATGCGAGCCTTGGCATGGGGAGCCAGGACCGGATAAACCGATAGCATTCCGTGGGGTGGCCGTTGCTCATCGGTGTAAACCGCTTTGCCAGTCACATGACCTACGGCACTCTCATGGCTTCTCCGCTTTCCTACTCCGCTCATGCGTTCTAGCCTCCCAATCCAGTGATAGTTTTGATTTAGCTTTGATTTAATAATGAACAGCTTGGTTGATACGTTGACTTTCGTTGATCTCGACAAAGAATTTTTCCAGCAGATTGCCAATCAGCATCCGACGATAGTCTGCCGTGCCCCTCAAGTCAGTCAAGGGGGTGAATGCAGCTTGCAATGCGGGTTTGACTTGCTGGATCGTGGTCCAACTCCAAGGCTGCCCAATCAGCATTTGCTCAACCTGAACCGCCCGGACCGGAGTAGCGGCCACACCGCCATAGGATAAGCGAGCATGCACAATCTGGTCGGCGGCATCGAGATCAACGGTAAAGGCAGCTGCCACAATACTGATATCATCGGTGCCGCGTTTGCCGACTTTGTAGGACTGGCTGAAGCGTCGCGTCGCGCTGGGCGTAATCTGTGTGGAAATGTGAACCGCCCGAATCAGCTCGCCGGACTGCAAATCAGTTTGCCGGTATCCCTTGAAGAAATTCGCCAAGGGCATAACCCGATGGCCTTGAGCCGATACCAACTCCACTTCTGCATCAAGCGCTAGCAGCACCGGAGGTAGATCTCCAATCGGGGATGCCGTGCCAATGTTGCCGCCGATGGTGGCGCGATTACGCACCTGTCGAGCCGCGAACCAATGCAACATCTCATCCAGGCTGGGGAATACGCCGTGCAGGTTCGCCTCGATCTGACTGAGGGGAACGGCAGCTCCAATTTCCACTCCAGCTTCGGTGCGGCGAATTTGCTTCAGGTCTGAAACAGCCTCCAGAGAAATCAACACCGGAAAGGCACGGCGATGGTGGCTCATCTCTAGTCCTAGATCGGTTGCTCCAGCGACTAAAGTGGCATCAGGATGCTGGTGCAGCAGGGCAAGGACATGGTTCAACTCGGTTGGGCGATAGAACTGCTGCTGATCGGTGCTGTAACTAATCGATCTGAGGTCTGCTGTGACTGCTGTTAACCGCTGACGAAACGGATCAGATTCCGAGTTGAATAGATCAACTGATTCATGATCTACACCATGCAAAGCGCAATTCGTGAATTCATTCAATAATCCAATAGCAGCTGTGTGAGTATCTGCGTTTTCAGAGCCATTAATTGAGCCATTAATTGAATCATTTACAGCTCCATTTGCAGTCTCATTTGCAACCCCGCTCGCTGAGCTGATAGCCAACTGGGCAGCGCGTCGAATTGGCAAATACCCCGTACAGCGACACAGATTGCCTTCGACTGCCGCATCATCTAGTTTGCCATCATAGTAAGCTGCAAACATACTCATGATAAATCCAGGGGTACAGTAGCCACACTGGGAGCCACCCGTTTTCACCATCGCCGCCTGCACCGGATGCAGTCTATCCTTGGCTAATCCCTCGACTGTAACCACTTCCCTTCCGGCAACTGCACCTAGGGGAATTAAGCAACTATTCACCGCCTGATAGCAGGGGTTGCCATTCGCGTCTTCCCCAATAATCGCCACCGTACAAGCTCCACAATCCCCATCGCCGCATCCTTCTTTGGTGCCAGTGCGTCCGCTCTGCTGCAGATATTGCAATAACGTCAGGCTGGGTGAGACATTTTGCAGCTGAACCACTTCTCCGTTGATGGTCAGCCTGAGTTGGGTGTTGGGTGTTTCGGGTGAATGGGTCATGTTTGATTGCCTCTCAACTGCCTCGGTAGGTGCTGTAGGACCAGGGAGAAACCAATAGCGGCACATGGTAATGGGCATCAGTGTCGGCCACACCAAACCGGATCGGAATCCGATCGAGGAAGAGGGGCTGGGGCAGATCGTTATGCTGCTTAAAATAGTCACCGGTATGAAAGACTAGCTCGTAGATCTGCGGCTGCAGTGCTCCATCGGCTAGCAGAGGAGCATCGGTGCGGCCATCGGGGTTGGTTCGCACGGTTTTGATCAGGGTCTTTTGATCCGTCGCAGCATCCACTGACCAAAGTTCAATTGCTAGGCCAGCCGCGGGAAGCCCACGGGCCGTATCAAGGACATGAGTAGTGAGTTTACCTGGCATCATTAAAACCAAAAAAAGGAACAAACTAAAAACAAATAAGTTTTGTAATCGGCGCATAGCGCATTGTAATCAGAAGAAGGTATTCGGGATCGTTACTAAGGAGAGCAGTGAATGGTGAATGGTGTTTCGGTGGGGGGTGGGGGGTGGGTGTTGAGTATAAAGCGTTCGGGTTAGTAAACAGTTTATTGAAGACACGCGGCCCAATCTACTACAACCTTCACCTAAAACCTGTCAGGATAGGTGCATTATCTGATACAGAATTATTTCTGATCTCAAGGAACAGATGGAGTCCGGCCAGTGCTTCTGCTCAGGAACCTAGAAAAATCCTACTTGCTCCAATTCCCTACCGCTGAGAAACTCAACCTTCTTTAAAGGACTAGAGGTGGAAAGAGTAAACTATTCTCCCCAACCTACTCTCCTATTTCAACGGTCCTGCCAAAATCGTTTTACAGATGGCATTGGTGACAGCAGAAGGCGGTTCGGTGCGCAACTGGTCGTACCACTGTTGAGTCACGGCTGGGTCTTTGCCGTGGATTTGGTCAGTGCGTTTGCGTGCCTTAAGCACAACGGCACTGGTGCGCTCCATCCGTTCGACCTCGTAACGCCGCAAGGCATCTTCTACTCCCAGATCAGTAGACAGTAGATAGTTGGCCAGCACAAAGGCATCCTCTAACGCCTGACAGCCTCCTTGTCCCAGATCGGGCGTGGTGGTGTGAGCCGCATCCCCCAATAGCGCTATCCGACCGCGAACAAACCGTTCCAGTGGTCCGACATCATGAATTTCGATCCGGTTGGTTTGATTCGGATCAAGCCGCTGAATCAGGTGCTGCACCGGCTGATCCCAGCCTTTGAAGTACTCCATGAGTTCAGCTCGGATCCCGTCTGGGTGGATTGGTGTCCCCTTTGCCAGCGGTACATCAAAGAAGAAGTAGAAGCGATTGTCGCTCACTGGCATCATAGCGGCTCGCTTATGTTCACCAACATAAATCACCCAAGTGTTGAGCGGAGCCAGATCGGCACTCGCGGGCACCAGCCCATTCCAGTTGACATAACCGGCATAGCGCGGTTCCACCTCTCGCTCTAGCACATAGTTGCGCAACACCGAACGAATTCCGTCCGCAGCAATCAGCAGATCGCCAGTAGCGCGATGCCCATCAGCAAAAATGGCGGTTACGCTTTGGCCATCCTGCTCAACGCCAACGCAACGCGAATTCAGCCGAATTTTACCGGGAAAGGCTTCTAGCAGAAAGCGCTGTAGATCGCGCCGAGCGACGGGATAAGGACGTTGACCGACGGTTTCAATCAGCGGGTACAGATCAATGTGATTCAGCAATTCGCCGGTGCAGTAGCGGTATTGCATCTGATCCATCTGACCGCCACATTTCGAAATTTGATCACCCAGCCCCAAACGGTTGAGAACCTTAACCCCATTGGACCAGAGGGAGATGCCTGCCCCCGCCGGACGCAATTCCCCGACCCGATCGTAAATCTCGACTTGATATCCGGCCTGAGCCAGCGCAATGCCTGCGGTCAAACCGCCAATGCCCGAACCAATGATGACAACCTTCAAGTTGTGCATACTGCTTTCCTCTTGCGTTTTGGTGCTGAATCAATTGGGTGCTGAATTGCTCGTTGCGGGGCAGATACGTTAACTAGTTGTTAAATTTCAACTGTCTTTAAACTTTAGCCATTCTTAGGCTCGATAACGTTTCAGACATAACAACACCGTAGATGCTGTATGGCAGACGCTCTGTATACAGAATACAAAGCTAGCTAAAGTCGATTTTGTAGTCTGCTATACAAATAGATTATGCTCTCAACCGCCGATGTAATTGATTGCTGTCATGAATTGCTGCTATCACTAGCGGTCAACGCTGCATTGATCGATTTTTCGGCAGGATACAGCACGGCCTTGCTGGCTATGCTTGGATAAATAATTAGGAAAGGGTGGAGTATCGATTGGATGACCAGCCATAACACCGACTTTCACGCCTGGACTCAAGAGCAAGCAAAATTGCTGAGGACAGGGCAGTTTCACAAGCTGGATCTGGAGAATTTAGCTGAGGAAATTGAATCATTGGGCAGGCAGGAACGGCGCGAACTGCGGAATCGACTATCGGTTCTAGTCGGGCATTTGTTGAAGTGGCAGTTTCAGCCCACAGGACAAGGCGCAAGCTGGCGGGCAACGATTAAGGCGCAACGTCGAGAAATCAAGCGATTAATCCAGGAAAATCCTAGCCTGAAACCCTACCTAACCGAAGCTGTGGCAGATTCCTATGACGAAGCCTTAGCACTGGCAATTCGAGAGACCGGGTTAGAGCAATTTCCGGAGCTATGTCCTTTTTCGGTTGCACAAATCACAGACGAAGAATTTTTGCCTTGAGGAAGACGTTCAGCTAGCCAAATCACTCCTCATCAGGCACATACTCCAAACAATCTCCTGGCTGCTCGCCGTAAACCTTGCAGATCACTTCCAGAACAGGAGCAGAGGGATAGACACTGGAATCTCGATAAATTCTGTAGGCTGTGCTTTGTGAAAATCCAGTACGCTTCCAAAACTTGTAGTTAGTGTTGTCTCCCTTAGACGCTGCTAAAGCTTTAATAGTGTTGCGAATGGACATTCCCGGACTAGTTGGACATAGCAACAACTCGTAGCCTACTCCTGGATCGAACTTCGGCCAATCTTACCGCTAAACGGCATTTCCTTTATACGGCACTACCGTTTAATAGTACTACAGGGGTGATAAGCTATCGTGGTCATTTGCTATGGACGCCATCCATCAAGTCATCCGCTCAAACTATGCGCTGTTGGCAGACGCGATTCAGGCTGAGCTAATGTTTTTGTCAACCTTGTCAGAGCTGACCGAAGACCCAACCTTCCGCAAATCCGTAGCCGAAGTAATCTACAGTCTCGGTGAACTGTCGGACACAATTGATTTACAGCGGCGCTATTTGAGGTCGCGTTAGGGACGATTATTCCGCCAACGCTTGAAGAATTGCGGCAATTTCGCTCCAGTAGATACGCTTGAACGGCTCATTTTCGCCCAGATTGTACTGCTCGACCAAGCCCCGACTGCGCACTGAGATAGCATCTCTTTCTTTAATTACTACCGTGGCATCCTCTGGCACCACCCGACTGAGCGACAGTTCAATATCGGTCGGATCATCGAGGATCAAGATATCGCTGTGGTCGTAGAACAGCCCTTCCTGCTCAAATACCGATTCGCGGTACTCGGCAATCAGCAAGTCAAGCTTGGGATTGCGCAACAGACTCTGGACTCTGGTGTTGTGGGAACCAGACAGATTTTTTTCAGAGCGATTAATGAAAACCGCATCGCGGCAGATGGCTCCAATCACCCAATTGGGGTGTTGCAGCAAAATCTGATCGATTAGCTCTTGCAGTTCGTCTACAGGCAAATAGTTGAACGTGATAATGGGAATACGGGCATCATCTCCGGCTTCAAAAAAGGTATGCAGGATCGGCAGCGTGACATCAACGCATTGACCAACCGCAGGCTTGAGGTGCATGTAAACCCCCGGAGCCGCGTTAATTTCCACAATCCCAAACTGGCCTTCGCGCCATGAGCGACTGATATCGGGTGTCAGCACATCGATTCCCAAACAAACGAGCTGAAAATGCTGGGCGATATCCTGAGCCAACACAATATTGTCAGGATGGATCAAGGGCGTAGCATCAATTCCCATGCCACCAGAGGAAAGGTTGGCTACCTTGCGCAGAAAAACTTTGCGATCGGCTTCCAAGACGCTATCTAGCGACAGTCCTTGCTCGGATAAGTAGCGTTCCATTGCCGCATCAGAGATAATTTTGCCCATCGGGGAAGTGGGGGTGTCGCGTCGTTCGGGGCGGCGATTTTCCCGCTCGATCAGTTCATCGATCGTTGAGACGCCATCTCCGATCACCGAGGCCGGACGCCGTTCCATCGCCGCAACAAACTTGCCGTTGACACAGAGCAGGCGATAGTCGGATCCAGCAATGCTCTGCTCCACAATCACCGCAATCGGCTGATTCTCTAGATGGGCATCTATGGCCCGGTCAAAGGCGAATTCTAGCTCCTGCTCATCCCTCACCTCTGCCGTGACGCCAATTCCCTTGTGGCCCACCACCGGCTTCACCGCCACCGGATACCCAACTCGCCGCGCCGCAATCAGAGCTTCATCCACCGTAGTGACGATATCACCCTTGGGCACCGGAAACCCCAGCGTTGCCAGAAACGCCTTACAGTCGTCTTTGCGAGTCGTGAAGTCCGAATCGAGGTGGCTATCGCGATCAAACGTGGTAGCAATGCCCCGCACCAGTTTTTTGCCATAGCCGTATTGCATCAAGCCCTCATCCGCCAGGTAAAAGGCCGGAATTCCAAGCCGATGGGCAGATCGGAGCAAGGCATAAATGGTCGGTCCACCATACACCGACCGCCGAAACCGGCGCTGCAGTCGTTCGATCTGATCATCCAACCCATAGGGCAGGTCTTGTGTGATCGACTCTAGCCAGTCCCAAACCGCGTAGGCGACGCTGTAGCTGGTAGACTCGTGAATCGCTTCAATGGCGATGCGGGTGGATTTATTTCCTGGGGTGAGGCTGTAGTGTTCGAAATGCAAATCCATATCCAGCTTGCCGACCTCGATTAGCGTGCGGCCAAACAGGTCAGCGTAGGAGTCACACGTCACAGATGCGAGCTGGGGATAGCGTTTCCCAATCGCGATCAGGTAGTCTTCGATGGGCAGGGGGTCTTCATAACCCGTCAGGGCAAAATCAAAAACTAAGGCACCATACTCCAGATAGGGGTTGGGTCCGGCATAGAATTTGAAATTGTAGAGATCAAAGACATCCGTTCTTCTAGCATTTACCGGATTGGGGTTCAGCGGCTGATCTAAAACCATAGGCCCACAAGTAACGTACAGACTCCGCTTTGATCCTATCGGTAGAATTGCAAAATTCACTGTGCATTTAGATGCATTGTTGCGTTCCATAAACAAAAACAGCAGCAAAACCGCTGCCAATCCAGGTTTTTTCTGCGCTATGATTTGAAAGGTCAAAATCCCTGGGTTTTGATGGAGTGGCTATTGTTAGCCCTTAAGTCTTAAAATTGGAAGACTGTGGGTCAGTTTGGCGATTTCGATAACCATCTTCTCTTGACTAGCCCACAAGGTTTTTAGTTTTCTTTTGTAGTTTTCACAGGAGCACCATTTTCAGGCATGATCAAACTGCGATTGAAGCGGTTCGGCAAAAAATTTGAGGCCAGCTATCGGATTGTGGCGATGAATAACGATTCTCGTCGAGATGGTCGCCCGCTAGAAGAATTGGGGTTCTATAATCCCAGAACTGACGAAGTGAAACTGAATACGGAAGCCATCGTTAAGCGACTAGAGCAAGGTGCCCAGCCCACCGATACAGTACGTCGTCTGCTAGAAAAGGCAGATATTCTCAAGCCAAAAGCTCGCGCCTAGTAGCCCCAATCGCCCATCAATCATCCGCCCACAGGGTTGGTTAGATCACTCCACTACAAACAGTGCCTGCTTTGAACGTCTCTTTGTCCTCCCAACCATCTACAACAGCCCCAGACTACGAAGGATTGGTTCGCTTCCTAGTGCAGCCTTTCCTTGACTCACCAGATTCTCTGCGAATTGACTGCGAAATGTCTCCCCGCACGATGCGAGTCCTAGTTCGGTTAGCGATTGAAGGAGAGGACAAGGGACGGGTATTTGGGCGAGGTGGGCGCAATATTCAAGCGGTGCGTACCGTTCTGCAAGCCGTGGCTCAAGCGGCTGGCCATTCGGCTCATCTAGAAGTGTTTGGTAGTCAGGCGAGTGGCCCTAGCCCACGCGAGCATGGCAGTGACGATGGACCGTTGCGTTCCCGCTCTCCCCGCCGCCCTTCTAGAAGAAGCTAAACCTTAAAAAAGTGTTGAGTTTTACATCCCCCAGTCTGGGGGACTTCCCCGAACCGTCGCTGTTCAAAGTCCTCCACGAGTAGGGGATTATAGCCCTACGGGCATCCCAGAAAAGGGGGCGGCTCTAGACGACAAGATCCTTTTCAAACCGCTTCTTAGACTTCTGATCGAAACCAATTTCTGACATTCCAACTCAAAACTTTCCCTATTTTGGGATGCATGGTCACAACATCCACGATTGAATTACCAACTCCCGAGAGCGCCATTGCGTTGGCCGGATTTCAGGAAGAAAACCTGAAGGTACTGGCACAGCAAACTGGAGCTAGTTTTGTGCTGCGTGGCCAATCGCTGCATATCTCCGGTCTAGAAAAGCAGGTGGTCCTGAGTACGGAACTGGTGCGCTCGCTCGAACCCTACTGGAGCCAGGGTAAACAGGTTACCAGTGTAGATATCCTAACCGCTCGTCATGCTCTGAATACCGATCGCCAGGATGAGCTGCAAGCGCTTCAGCAAAATGTGCTGGCCCGCACCCGTCGAGGTGAAGAAATCCGGGCGAAAACCTTTCGGCAGCGCCAGTATGTACAGGCAATCCAGACCCACGACCTGATCTTCTGTACCGGACCGGCTGGAACGGGAAAAACCTTTTTGGCAGCAGTGGTGGCAGTTCAAGCACTGCTGGCCAACCAATATGAGCGACTGATCTTAACGCGCCCTGCGGTGGAAGCAGGAGAAAAGCTGGGCTTCTTGCCAGGCGATTTGCAGCAAAAGGTCAACCCCTATCTGCGTCCGCTCTACGATGCCCTCTATGAAATGCTTGACCCGGAGAAAATTCCCAGCTTGATGGAGCGGGGCGTGATTGAGGTCGCTCCCTTGGCCTACATGCGGGGCCGCACGCTGAACAATGCCTTTGTGATCTTAGACGAAGCCCAAAATACCACTCCGGCCCAAATGAAGATGGTGCTGACGCGGTTGGGATTCCGCTCCCGTATGGTTGTGACGGGCGACACGACCCAAACTGACTTACCCAACTATCAGCAATCTGGTCTATCGGTAGCTCAGAAAATTTTGCACAACGTCGAAGGCATTGCCTTTTGTCAGCTTACGAAAGCCGATGTGGTGCGCCATCCGCTAGTGCAGCGGATTGTTGCTGCCTATGAAGAGCACGAGAAAGCGGGGGAAAGTTGAGTTCTGTCTATGTTTCACTCTGTCTATCCTTCACGTCGTGAATCGAAATATCGGGTTTTGATAAGCAGCCCAACCGGTTGCTAGCCCAGCTAAGGAAAACAGAGCCAGCAGAAACAGAGATTGCAGACGATTGAAGCCTGCGTTTTGCAGATCGAGCCGCGCCAGTACTTCCGCAGAAACGAGGACCAGAAAGTAGCCAAAGGTTCTGAACCAGACCAGGGCAACTGTAATTCCAAGCGCACCCACAACAATCAGCGTGAAATAGCCAGTATCAGAGCGCAACCAAGCTCGCAGGAGGCGTCGGAAGCCGTCAAATAGCGTGGTCAACAGCAGGGCTTGAATCAGAGTAAATGAAAACACCAAAATCCAAACAATCCGAGGTGCCGTAGCGTGGATCAGGAACCAGCTAAAGGTACTGTGAGCTGCAAACAACAGCGCCAGAGAGAGCCAGGGAAATTTTGTCACGGATGCTTTTCTCACAATTCTTCACCTGATTTCAAGGTTGCCTAGGACGTTAGACCACGATCAAGGTTGCTCATTTCGTTGGGGCATCTGGCGGCCTGACCTACCCGCGAATACCCGCAAATAATCTACTCAGATCCTACAGTGTTGGCATTTCCCTGGCGGGCCGCCAGCAAAAATTATGCCCTCGCTACCCAGAGGCAGCGGCCTGCAGGAGAGCCTGGGCTAGCTCCGCTACTTTTTGAGCCGCTCCGGTTTCACCGCGCACCTGCTGGAGCTGTTGCCGAATCTGGGCTAGTTGTTCTGGGTGATCCAGCCAATCGAGGACCATGTCCGCTACTTGTCGGGGATGGAGTTGGCCGATTAGCTCCGGAACAATCATGGCACCAGCCCAGATATTGGGCCAAGCTAACAGCCGCTTTTGCCGGAGGAACCAGCGATTGATCAGCTTAGCGAAGACCGTACCGACACCGGGTAGGTTGGCGAGTAGCCCTGGTAGGCCATCCCAGGCGCGCATTGCATCAAGTTGCTGGGTGGGAATCAGCACAATCATCGGTACAGCTAGCGCTCCCAACTCGGCGGTATTGGCTCCTACGGTAGTGAGGCACAGGTCGCATTGAACCAGCAAGTCATAGGCCGGAACCTGGGTCCATAGCTCGATTGGTAGCCCCTGTTGGGTCTTTAAATAGGGCTGGTCGGCTATCCAGACTAGCTCAGCGGCGACATTGCCAAACTGAAGCAGCACCGGATTTTGGGCTGGGTTGGCAAATCGGGCTAATGTAGCCAGATCCAGCGTTGGTGCCACCGGAATCACAAAGTGAACATCGGGACGAGATTGCTGCACCTGTTGGGCAACAGCTAGGGCTAATGGCACTCCCTGAGCCAGTTTGGCCGGTTTGGAACCGGGGAGCAACCCAATCAGTGGCGTAGCTCGGTGAGCTGGGGCAGCAGTAGGATGCACATCGGCCATCAGGTCGCCCACTACCGTAAGTTTGTCGGCATATTGGGCTGGGGCATGCTGCACCAGACTGGGATTCATCACCGCAAACCGATCCACCCAGCGATGCCAGCGGGTTTCCCACTCCGCGTAGATCAGAATCTTGTAGCCCAGCCGTTTGCCAATCACCACCGGAAAGAATTGATCGCCGCCTAGAAAAATGACTAGCCCGCGTTCGGCCCAATCCCAATCTTCGGCAGTTTTTCCCCAGAGCAGAAAGGGAAAGAAATGCTCGGCACCCTGCACTCGGTCAATTTCTGGATAGGTTCGGGCAATAATGGCTTCCTGACCACTCGCATTGGCACAGGGAGACAGAATTAGAGAGATCCGCAGCGAGTCGGGCTGTAAAGCAGGCTGTAAAGCAGGCTGTAAATTTGGGTGTAAATTGGACTGTAAATTAGGCTGTAAAGCAGGCTGTAAATTAGACTGGGCCGCGATTTGCTGACGCAGGGCTTTCACCACCGGACGCACCCAGGTTGTGAGTTCACCTGGTCCATTGGAAAGAATCAGCACATCTAGCCCATTGAAACGTTGACCTAGCGCCATAATGGTTTTATTCTTGGGCCGTCCTTAAATTATTCCTACTAAATGAAAACATTTGGCTGGCTGGCTGTATCATGGGCGTGCCTCCGATCAAACCTTCTATTGAATGTATTGAGTAGGTTTACTGGACATGATGCGACAACCTCCCCCTTCATTAACGACTTTAGCGGTTTTACTGGCCTTATCAACGGTTGCCGAGGTGCCAATGCTATCGCTGCGGCAGGCAGCTCTGGCCCAATCTCCGCCATTGGCCTCGCCTGTTGAGGTTCCTGCCGGCACAAACGTGCGGATCAACAGTTCAAACAGTATGGCAGCCGTTAGTCAGGTACAGAAACAAAACTTCGAAGCCCAGTTTCCCAATGCTAAGGTCGAGGTGAAGCAGACGGGAACCGCGGATGCGCTGCAAGCCTTGCGAGATGGCAGCATTGATGTGGCGGCAATCGGTCGCCCCTTGACGGCAGAAGAAAAGGCTGAGGGCCTGGTGGAAGTGCCAGCCACCCGACGCAAAATCGCCATAGTGGTAGGTGCAAATAATCCATTTCCGGGCGATTTAACCGATCAGCAGTTTGCTCAGATCTTTCGGGGTGAAATTACTAACTGGTCACAGGTAGGCGGTCCCGATAAACCGATTCGGGTAGTGGATCGGCCTGCTAGCGATACCCGACAAGCTTTGCAAGCCTATCCGGTATTTCAGGCGGCTCCCTTTCAAGCTGGCGCAACCGCCGATCCGGTCGATGATGAGAACGTGGATGCCATGATTCGCCAGCTGGGCGATGACGGTATTAGCTATGCGATTGTAGATCAGGTCGCCAATCAATCGGATGTGCGGATTGTCACGATCTATGGCACTCCACCGACCGATCCCAGCTATGCCTTTTCCCAACCGATGGTCTATGTTTACAAGCAGGAAGCCAATCCAGCGGCGCAGGCGTTTCTCGGCTATGCCACCGCACCAGCCAATCAGCAGACACTAGCCGGGTTGAGTGTGGAGGAAGCGGCAGCGGCAGCAGCAGCAGTTAGCAAGGGCGGCTTTAATATTTTCGACATTTTTAAGCCCAAATCCGAACAGGCAGCTTCCCCCGACGCAGCCGCCTCTCCCGACGGTACCACCTCTCCCCCAGCGGCGGCCTCTCCGGATGCAGCCGCCCCACCACCGGATGCAGCCGCCAGTCCATCTCCTCCTGCTGATCCCAATGCAGCGCCCGCACCAGATGGCACCGTAGCTCAAGCTCCAGCCGCCGATGCAGGGGCTACTCGAACTGGATTACCTTGGTGGCTCTGGTTGTTGTCAATTCCGGCCTTGGGAGTTTTGCTGTGGCTGCTGCTGCGCGGCTCGGATCGCTCTACTGACGAGGCGGCTTCTACTCCGGTGGCGGTGGCGGCGCTTGATGCAGACCGAGCTGGAGACAATAGCCGGATTGTCCTGGTGCCGCGCGACAGTCAGGATGCCTATGCCTATTGGGAAGTCCCCGAAGCGCACAAGCAGCGGATTCGCCAAGAAGAAGGCGGCCAGCAGCTAGCTCTCAGACTTTATGATGTGACCGGGCAAGACCTGGAACGCCATCCGGCCCACAGTATTGACCAGTTTGAGTGCAATGAATCGGATCAGGATCTGCACATTCCAATTCCCCAAACCGATCGGGAGTATATGGTGGAGCTGGGCTATGTCACCTATCAAGGCCGCTGGTGTCGCTTGGCTCGTTCGGCTCCGGTATATATCGGCCCAGATGGTACGTCCCAAACCCGTCCTGATTTTGGAGATCCCCCTCCAGCTAGCGAGGTTCCTCCTCCAACGCTGCCCAGTTTCAACGAATCGTTTCAGTCGGGCGGCATGCCGCTCATGGACAATCCACCGAGCGAATCTCGGTTTGAGACCGGACCGGACGTGCGCATCGATGACTTCAGAACGGATGCCCGCGATGATTTGCCCAGAGCCGAGTTCAGCGATAACTTTCGGGTAGAGGGCCTGAGTACCAGTGGCCTAGAAGAGCAGTTGAGGACTGGTGCTGCCCTGGGCATGACAGGACTGGCTGGAGCAACCGCCCTGGGAACGGCTGCCGAAGCAGCTCCACGTCAACGGGTTGTGAAGCGCAGCCAAATTGTGCTGGTGCCGCGAAATTCGCAGGAAGCCTATGCTTACTGGGATGTGCTGGAGCATCATAAGGAAATTGCCAAGCAGCACGGTGGGGAAAGCTTTATTTTGCGGATCTGCGATGTCACGGGCATCGAGCTGGAGCGGCAAGCGCCCCACAGTATTCAACAGTTCAACTGCGAAGAAACCGACCGGGATCGCCATGTCACAGTGCCGGATATAGGCGAGTATGTAGCCGAAATTGGCTATTTGGCGAATAACGGGCGCTGGCTGCGCATTGCGCGCTCGGCTCCGGTCCATATTCCGCCCCGCTAGGGCCAAAGTTATTGGCTACTGGACTGATGAATTAAGTTGCTCATTTGAGCTTGTTTGGGTAGAGACGATAGAGGCTGTGTAGCCAGGATTCTATCGCTCTACCCAATTTCTGTTTATGTATGTAGGAGGGCCATTGAAAATCAGGCAACATGAAGCGCAATCAGACAAAATTAGACAAAGTCAAACCCGGCCAATCCTAATAGAATCGGCCAAAACTGCTAGCGTGGAGGATTCAAAAATCGAGTCGCAAACCTAAACACATCCCCTAGATCCACGTCCTGATCGCGATCGCTGTCAAGGAAGGTGGTGAGCAATGGGTTGCTGGCTAGCCCGCCCATACTCACTCCTGTTCCCGACTTGGGGGCACCCATATTCAGTAACTGCATCACCACCGGAATCAGGGCGGGCAGCATGGACTGAATCGTACCAGCTCCGATTCCGGTTCTGCGCGAAACAGTATCTGCAATTTGCTGCTGGAGTTGCGGTGTTAACAGCGAAGACAGGCCACCGAAGCCACCAGCACCGCCTGTGAGTTGGCCAGAGGCAAGCTGCCCCATCAAACTACCCAATCCACCACTGCTTGCCTGTTGCTGGAGCGCTGGTCGCAGTGCTCCTCCCAAGCTAGACATCACCGTTTGCATGGCCGATGGTTCAATATTGTTGCTAGCAGCTAGCTGCTGGACTGTACCGGTGATTGAACTCAGTTGATCTACACTAGCGTTTTGATTCGGATTATTAATCGCACTCAATACATCAAAAAACAGTCCCATCTTGACTAGACCTCGTAAATAGCAAAGGACAAACTAAGAACATTTTGCAGCAGTACTAGCCGATATCGGATTGATCCGGCTGACTGATTAGTATTTAGTATCGTTAATTGCCGCATACTGGCCTAGTTTTAACCTTTTCTCAAACCTTTACAAAAGTCAGATCGAACAGCTGACCAGGTCTGAACCAGCTAGATCGGTTGGTCTTGAGCAGGATGTTAAGCAGAAATGGATTCAGCCTTTGGTTGGGCCTGTGCCTCGACAGCCAGTGGCTGCAAGCTATAGCCAACCACCGGAATGCCTTGGCAAAAGAACCCTTGCTTGGGGCGAATCTCAAACGCGGGTTCCCGACCGCGCTGCCATTCTAGTTCAGTGATAATTTTGCAGCCCTGTTCAGACGGAATCAGCTGCACAGGGGTTTGACGCGCCCGCGATACCAACAAATGAGTGGGTTGAAATGGGGATTGAAGCATGGGAATAACCTCTAAAGAGAAATGGTGAACAAGAGAAGACAATAAAGCGAAAACCCGTCAAAACCGATGGAACGCGCCATCAGCCGCTGAAGATTGGGTCGGTGATGCACCGGTAATCTTCCTGGTGGATGAATACTGGATCAATACAACGCTTAGCTGGGATTTTCCTGGATGAAGGGTTGGAGTGGACCGGATTGAAATTCACCTTACCTGGCGAATTCTCAGAGCCGCTGTCCGGTTACAAAATTTTCAACCACTTGTCAAAAACTCTTTTAAGAGAGTAGCAAAGTGGTTTCTGCTTTGTCTGGGGCAAGCCGTCCAGTTTTGGTGGAGACAGCCGTACTCAAAAAGGCAGCCTGCCGCCTATGGGGATTGATATGGCCCTCCATCTCCCTCTATGGGTGGGAAGACCGCACTGCTGCTAGCGGGAATCTCTGCCCAACCAAAGATTAACTTGTCATTACATTCCGTTACGATGGGAACATAGCGAATTAATATGAACATCAAATTTGCCTGATCAAGGTCAGGTCTGGAGGTGAATCCCATGAATGGCAACCTTCGCATCGGTTCCCTATTCGGTATTCCTTTTTATGTCAATTTTTCCTGGTTCCTGATTCTAGCCCTGATCACGTGGAACTATGGCCAGCAGCTTGGTGCTGAATTTCCTTACCTAGGTGGAGGTGCCTGGCTTTTGGGATTGGTGACCGCTTTGTTGCTGTTCGCCTCCGTCCTGGCCCATGAGCTGGGGCATAGTCTGGTAGCGCTGCGTCAAGGAATCCCGGTCAATTCCATCACGCTGTTCATTTTTGGTGGGTTAGCCAGCCTGGGCGAAGAATCGAAAACTCCGGTTGAAGCCTTTTGGGTAGCGATTGCGGGGCCGCTAGTCAGCTTGGTGCTGTTTGGCCTGCTGACTGTGATCAATACCTCTGTTAGTCTGTCTGCCCCTCTAGCTGCTGTGGTGGGTTCGCTAGCGCTAATCAATTTGGTCTTGGCTCTATTTAACCTATTGCCTGGCCTGCCATTGGATGGTGGCAATGTGTTGAAGGCGCTTGTTTGGAAGATTACTGGCAAGCCATATAAAGGCATTGCCTTTGCTAGCCGAGTTGGGCAGTTTTTAGGTTGGGTTGGTATTTCGCTGGGATTGTTGAATTTGCTGGGCATCAGCAATGTTGGTAGCATCTGGACGCTGTTAATTGGCTGGTTCTTGCTGCAGAATGCTGGCCGCTATGCTCAGGCTGCTTCGGTCCAAGAACAATTGAGTGGTTTGACAGCGGCAGACGCGGTTGTCTCTAATAGCCCGATTGTGGCAGCAGAAAGTTCCCTGAGAGAATTTGCCAATAATCACATTATTGGCAATCCGACCAGCTGGCAAAAATACTTTGTCGTCGATGAAGATGGTCAGTGGATTGGTGAAATTTCAGTGAATGCAATGAAAACGATTCCGACAAACGACTGGTGGAATATTTCAGTCCGCGAGCTAATGCAGCCAAAAGGACAGGTAGAAACCGTCATCTCTAATCAACCGCTGCTGGATGTGGTAACGCTGTTAGAGCAAAAGAAGCTTCCCGAACTGATAGTCTTACAGGAGAATGGCAGATTGGTTGGCTTGCTAGAACGAGCGTCGATTATGCAGCTACTCCAGCGTCGAGCTGAGGCTAAAACCGCATAGCTAAATCTTTGCTATCTGTCGTTGTTAGCAGGAAAGTTGCGGGGTGAGAATGCCGCCAAAGAAGCAGAATTGACGCTGGAATATGCTCCCCATCCGCCCTATGGAACGGGTAGCCCAGAATTGGCCGGACCCGAACTGACGCAAAAAGTGCTGCAAAAATACGAAGCTGTCTTTGATGAATTTCGCCAAGCGGCGCGACAAGCAGCGGCACGGTTAGCTGTTGTGCAAGCTTGAATCAATGGTGAGATGAGTTGTCATAATTGATGGAATACTCCATTGCAGCAAAGCCATGAAAGCGTGGTACAGGGAAGATCTGGCGTACATTCATGATGTTGGACATAGAGATTATGCGCTCAAATCTGCTCCAGGCATACTCAGCATTTTGGCCCAAAACAACATTCCAGCAGGTCTAGTCGTGGATTTGGGCTGTGGCAGCGGCTTATCAGCATTGGAACTCACCAAAGCCGGCTATTCCGTTCTCGGAGTTGATATCTCTGCATCGATGATTGCAATTGCTCGCATCAGGGTTCCAGAGGCTGAGTTTCGAGTTGAGTCCCTGTTTAAGACCGACATTCCATCTTGCTATGCGGTTATTTCGGTTGGTGAATGTTTTAACTACCTGTTTGACACAGACAACACCTGTGAACTGCTGGTTCAACTCTTTTGCCGCATCTACGCTGCCCTGGTTCCGGGTGGCGTTTTTGTCTTTGACATTGCCGAACCTGGTCAAACCGCAGCAGACCGGACTCAGAGCTTCACGGAAGGAGAAGATTGGATCGTCCTAGTTGAGAAAACGGAAGACCGAGTGCAGTCGCTATTAACTCGTCGGATTATTACACTGCGCCGGGTGGGAGAGTATTACCGGCGGGATGAGGAAGTTCATCGGCTGCGGCTGTACGAGGCAACAGAGATGGCTGAAAAACTGGGTCGAGTTGGTTTCGAGGTGCAGATTACGCGCAGTTATGGTCAGTACCAACTGCCAAACGCTCATGCCGCTTTTATTGCCTGTAAACCAATCTAGAGTCTGTTGATACTTTAGGCACCGATCCTGTCAAGGAGGAGTGGCTGAAGTGCAAGTGTCGCGCTTTTGGAGGCTTCAGAGGTATCTTCTTAATCGTCTAGCTCTTGCCTTCTGCCGCCTTCCTGCCCTATTCCAGCCCTCCCTGTCGCCTTGCCAGCTCAAAATAGTAAACAACCGTTCCATTTGCCGTCACATCGTAGATGGCATCAAAGGCTTTGGCCTGCTCATCCAGGTAGGCTTTGGCGAGTTTGCCGTCCAGTCCGGTTGCCATCGCCAACTGAAGCGGGGTGATGTGACCATTATTGTTTTGCAGCAGGGTAAAAAAGCGGGCTTGGAGCTGCTGGGTCTGCTGCTGTTGGGCTTGTCGTCTAGCCCCATACCAGATCCATCCACCCAAACTGGCCGGAGCTAAGCCAAACATTACCAGCGCTACCTTAGCCTCTTCTCGCTCCTGCGGCGGATTATCGGGGTCAAGCAGCTTCACCGTTGCTAGCAGCGTAATCGAGATGCCCCAGCCAAGCAGCAGCCCAATCGCCACTTTCGTCCCAAGCTTCATGCTCCCAGCCTTAATCACTGTCCTAATGATATTCAGGAGGGATAGTGAAGGAAAAATAGTCACAGCCCTTGCCAGGCTACCCTACGCCCTCATCCATCCACCCTAACGTTTGCGGCAACGCTACACGTGGGCCATGCCTGTCTACAGGGTTACCACCCGCCTACACCAGCTAGGCTCGCGTTGCTTCCAAGAGGCGAGAGAAATAGAACCGGGTTTTGGTCATGGCATTGCGTTCGATTTTCCAGCCGTTGGCTTGCAGCGCTTTCACCACATCGGATTCTCGGTGCAGGTAGGCGCGGGTGGCTTTACTGGGGCCAGGGAAGAAGTCGCCGATTTTTTTCAGCAGGCTGTAGCCAAGGGTTTTAGGGGCAAAGCTGATCAACAGACGCGATTCGGCCAAACTGCTGAGATGGGCGATCATCTCCATCGCTTTGTCCTGCGGATAGTGGATCATCACATCCAAACAAATCACGGTGTGGTATCTGCCGCTCAGCGTTTCTAAATCCTGCACCACAAAGGTGGGATTAGTAGACTGACCCAATTCGGCCTGCGCCCGCTGCTTTGCCTCGCCGATCATTTTCTCGGAGATGTCGCTGGCAAACACCACGGCCCCCAACTCCGCCAAGGGAATACTGAGACTGCCGACACCGCATCCCGCATCGCAGATGGTCAGACCGGCCAGATTAGCATCGGCCTTCAGCCACTCCAGCACTGTGTCTACGGTTTTTTGATGCCCGACTCGAATATCGAGCTGCACCTTGTTGACATCGCCATTGCCATAGATGCGCCGCCAGCGGTCAAACCCGGTGGAATTAAAATAGTCCCGAACAACTGTCTTATCGTCTAGTGCCGTCATTATTAAACACAAGGATCCCAACAGTTAACGATAGTAGTATGATTTCGGGACGTTATTCTCATTTAATCAATACTCTAGCTCTCGGAAATCCTCGTGATCTGGAAACGGGTAGACCCGAAAATTACGCTGATCGTTGATGTTGAGCTTTTGATAAAACATGGGATGAATGGCGCAATAGTCAGTGACGAGCAGCGGTAGCCTCGATTCAGAGCTATACTCAAACGTTGCTTCCACGATCCCTGCCTTTTCGTTGCAGCTGCGAATCCGTCCCACCAAGCCCAACTCAGCCACAAGCTGCCGAAATGCATGGGGTGAGTACTCGCCAGCAGGCCATTCCGAGGCGGTGAGGGGAGCGCGTTTGTCTAACTCGTTGCCTTTGAAGATCATCGGCAAGCCGGACAGCGCCTCGACAATGCGGCCCACTTTGGGATACACCGAACTGTAGGAGTTGAACACTTCTTCAGCTAGCGCCTTTTGGCCATGCAGCACGGCTTTGACAATATCCTCTGGCCGGAAAAACGGAAAGGTGCGCTGCTGTTGGGCACGGTGGGCAATTGCATTACAGAGCACAATCAACTGGCGAGGCCGCATTTGGGTGTGGCGCAGCACATAGGGAAAGCTCAATTCCGGCGTACCTCCATTATTGCGGAGACTGTTGCCAAAATACGGCGTCCACATTTTTTCGCGCACGTCGTTGTAGTCGTCCCAATCGATTTGGTGCGATTCGGGAGCCAACTGCCTGGTTGCCTGTAGGTAGTGATATAGCCGCCAGCTAATCAGCCGCATCAGATCCTTGGGTCGCCAGTTGAGGTAAATTTCATTGCGAATAAACTTTAGCGTATTCAGAATCACTTCTTCTTTAATGTAGGGAAATACCTCGGCCATTGTAAAAATCTTCAGGTGAATCCCCTTGCGAGCATAGTCGCGGTTGAATTCGGAACCATGCTGAATTAAGGCTGCTGTTGCCCGCATCATCACATCATCGTTTATGTTATAGTTCTCCAAAGTGTCAACTGCAACGATAATTGGTTTGTAACGCGCTAATTCCAGAACGGCGGCACGACCGGCTTTGACTCGTTCATCGGCCAGTAGTTCCTCTAGCTTGTCGAACAGGTTATCTTCCAATGAGAGGAAGTGATTCAGCAATCCCTTCAGCGTCAGCCGCAGAAAATCTACCACTTTCCCGTTGTGGTCGCCAAAAATGCAGGCGGCGCGAATCCGCACATCGTATGCCTGAAGTTTTTTGAAGATAATCAACCAGATAATGAAATCCCAGATCTTCGTGATTTTGGGAATCGCCACTTCTCGGCTTTGAATGCTCAGGGCTGTTACCTTTTCTAGCAGTTGCTCAAAGGTATCTGACTCGTCCACGTCAATCGCAATCGCCTGACGCAAGTGTTTTTGAAACGAAAAAAAGTGAGCCAGGGCCGTTTTGCCAGAGCCGCGCCGACCGACAATCAAGAATACGCTGGGATCGAGCGCTGAGCTGTTGAATCGGGTGTGGTAAAAGAAATATTCGCTGTACTCTTGCTTCAGAAGCTTGACTTCGGACTCGCAATCCGCTTCGCCAAAGGGACTGAACAATTCAGCCGTTTCTCGGTCCATTGGGAGTTCCTCTTTGCCCAGGGGCTTGGGGTCGCATTCCATTATCAGAGGCGATGGTCAGCAACGGAAACTGGTCTACCCAATCAGCAAGAAGTTTTCATAAAACAGCCATCCCGAATTAAGCAAGAATAATGAATATCGCTGGAACTTTGATCAGGAGAATTTTAGTCGTGATCTCTAGTTGAATTCGGAATTAGATCTGGGTTTGGTGATTTGGTTGAGGAGCCGGACGTTAGAAGCCAGAAGCCAGGCGTCAAGAGCCAGGACTCGGCAGTTGAGAATCAGAAGCCGGGCGTTGGGAGTTAGGAGTCGGGGTCAAGAAGTCTTCTAGCTTTGAGCTTTTGACTTACCTTTTCGTAACTGATCTAGGATTGCTATATATTGGCTGAATGATTCAGTTGAGAACGATGTCAGCTTTGGTCGTGTGTTTGGTGCATTTGTAATGAAATTCATCCTGTTGAGACCATGAATTAAGACTATAAATTAGAGACCACAAATTAGAGACCACAAAACAGTTGAAAATGCGGTACAGCAACTGGATTGAATCGTTTTACCGCCTGTAGTGCCATGCCTCCTTCTCTTAATTTAGGCCACCGCATGAATCCTTACACGCTGCCAGCCGACCAGATTGCTGCCGATCCGCCGACCCAAACTCATCCCAACTGGCGTCTGCTGTTGCGGGAAACTCGAACGCGGATCTGGATGTGGTACATCGGGCTGATTGTACTGTTCATTGGGCTATTGACTCCTGTGACCTATCGCATCGTGTCAGAACAGGTGAATCAACGCCTGCGAGAGGAAGTTGTGGAAGAAGTGGCTGAGTTTCGGCAGGAGTTAGCGACGGCTCAGATCCGCAACACTGAGCAACTGCGCCGCTTCATGCTTGACTATCTCCAAACCGAGCCGATTGAAGAAGATCAGTACTTTATTGCCATCTTGCAGCGGCAATTTCTTCAGGCTAGTCCAGTAGAACTACCAGAGGCAATGCAGCCTGGCTCTGAGTTAATGGAAATTTGGCAGACATTGCAACAGCCAACTCATGGCGAGCAGTCGGTACGGGATCCAGCGGTGATTCGGGTGATCTATTACGCTGAGCCAATCGAAATTGCAGGCGTACTTCAGGGTACCTTCCTCTCGGCTTACATTGCGGCTGATGAGCATCGTGAAGTGCGAGCCACCATGAGAACCGTGATCTTGGTGAAGCTGACCATTTTGCTGATTGCCTCTTTGATTGCCTGGTTAGTTTGTGGTCGGGTGCTGCGCCCGCTGCGAACAATGGCCCGCACGGCTCGTAGTATCAGCGAATCAGATCTGTCGAAACGGCTGCAAGTCGAAGGCAATGACGAACTGGCAGAGGTGGCTAAAACCTTCAATGAAATGATGGACCGCTTGCAGGGAGCCTTTACCGGCCAGCAGCAATTTATCAACGACGTTAGCCATGAGCTGCGCACACCTATCACCATCATCGAGGGCCATCTGGAGCTGATGGGCGATGACCCCGTCGAGCAGCAAGAAACGCTCGCCTTAGTTGCCGATGAGCTGGACCGGATGAAACGGTTTGTCAACGACCTGTTGCTGTTAGCCAAAGCCGATCAGCCCGATTTTTTGCGTCCTGAAGTGGTGGAACTGGGAGCCTTCCTAGATGAACTGCACAGCAAAGCCAAGGTGCTAGCTATCTGTCAGTGCAGCTTAGCAATCGAGCCAGAAATCGTCACTCAGCAGGTGTACCTTGACCGGCAGCGCATCACCCAGGCGGTGCTGAATCTGGTAAATAATGCGGTGCAGCACACGCCGGCCGATGGAAAGATTACCCTGGGGGCCACGATCGCTGAAGCTAAACTGCGCTTGTGGGTCCGCGATACTGGTACTGGCATTGCCCTAGCCGATCAGCAGCGGATTTTTCAACGATTCATTCGCCTTTCTGGCCCACAGCGTTCTGAAGGGGCAGGATTAGGGTTGGCAATTGTGCAGGCGATTGTGCAGGCGTGCAATGGGCATGTAGAGTTAGATAGTCAAGTTGGTCGAGGGTCTACCTTTACTCTGGTGCTGCCCCTACTGACCTGTGGTCAAAGAAATCAGTCGCCCCAATCTAGTTAGATCAGTTTAGATCCGATAGTTAGATAGGAAGGGTACTACCGTGACTGCCATCCCTAGCGCAACCCAGCCTCGATCAACCTCGCGTTCTTGGTGGCAGCAGGTTTTGGGTGCAACTCGGACTCGGATTTTGATGGTGTATCTGCTGCTGCTGCTGCTGCTATCAGGGATAGCGACGCCGATTTTTCTGCTGCTGTTTCTCGCCAGCGTCGATAACCGGGTGCGAGAGGATTTGGCCGAAGAAATGGAAAGCTTTCAGGACACCTACGCTCTGTGGGAACAGCAGCCCGCTCAGTCTGTTGGCGAGCTAAAGCAGTTTGTTGGCGATTTTCTAGCCAGACGAGTCCCGGAAGATGACAATTACCTGATCTTCACGATCGAGGGTGAGTATTACCAGGCGAATCCCAGAGTCTTGCCAGATGTGATTCAACCTGGCTCCACCCTGATGAATTACTGGGCCAACCTGACTGCACCCGCTCAGGGTGAGCGATCCTCCTCCGATCCAGAAATTGGCAATATTTTGTATCTGGCCCAGCCGCTTGAGGTAGATGGCGAAGTGCAAGGGGTTTTTATCAGCGTCCACACCACAGCGGGGGAACGGCAGGAAGCTCTGGCTGGCGCCACCATCTTTTTTCAGGTAGCGGCTGGCGTGGTGCTGGGAGCCTTTGCCCTCGCCTGGGTGGTAACTGGCAAATTGTTAGCACCCGTGCAGAAATTAGCCGTCACTGCCCGCTCGGTGAGTGAATCGGATTTAACTCAGCGTCTTCCAGTCAAGGGAACGGGAGAAATTGCTGACCTGACCCATACGTTCAACGAAATGCTCGACCGGCTGCAGTCGGCTTTTATGGCCCAGCAGAATTTTATCAACGATGCGGGCCATGAATTGCGCACCCCTTTGACGGTGATTCGCGGCCACCTGGAGCTATTGGATGCAGAATCGGAAGAACAGCAAGAAACTCTCAACCTGGTGATCGATGAGCTAGATCGGATGAATCGCTTTGTGAATGATCTGATCCTGCTGGTCCGGGCTGAACAGCCCAACTTCTTGCAGCTTGAAACAATCGACATTCCCAGCTTCATCGAAGAAGTGTTTGCCAAAATTCAACCCCTGGGCGATCGCAATTGGCGGCTGACGATTCGAGGTACGGGGCAGATGAGAGGCGATCGGCAGCGGTTAACCGGAGCCTTGATTAACCTAGCCCAGAACGCGGTACAGCATACCCGTATGGGAGATTTGATCGAGTTAGGTGCATCGGTTCGCTCTACTCAGGTGCAGTTTTGGATCCGGGATACGGGTGAAGGGATTGCTCTCAGCGATCAGGAGCGGATCTTCGAGCGGTTTGCCCGGGCAGCCCATCGCTACCGGCGCTCGGATGGGGCAGGGTTGGGGTTGCCAATTGTGCGAGCGGTGGTAGAAGCGCACGGCGGCAAAGTTACGCTCACCAGCCAGGTTGGGGTTGGTTCAACCTTTACGCTGATCCTGCCGCTACAGCCTCCAGAAGACTAACCCCTCAATCATGCAACCAGCCCGCAACATGAAAGCTTTCTCATCTCCATTTCATGACCGTCTTACCCAGTTCCTGTAACCTCTACTTACAGACAGTTTTGTAGCAACAAAAATCTTTGATTATTCTAATATTGGAAAATACTGCTTGAGGAATAACGGTTTGAGGGATGAAAGAATCGGTAATGGCAGAGCAGCGAAAACTAAGTGTGACAAAGTTAACTACAAGCAAGCTAATTACAAGAGAACTAATTCTGAGCCGATTTGTGCAGGAAATTATAAAAAATACCATACCAAAAACCATACAAAAATCTATGCCCTCATGGGCAATCTTAGGATTGACAGCGTGGGTGGGGGCAGTGGGGTTGGCCAGTATAGCTCCGCGTGCCGTTGAGGCTGTGCAGTTAAGCAGTGGCAAAGTTTATTTTGATTATCCGCCCCGCTTAGTTGAAGCCACTACAACCAAAACCCAAACCTTTGTTCGCAATCCAACCTACTACTTCACGCTAGACCTGCCCCAACAGGCTGGAGAGCCACTAGGGCAGGTTGCAATTCAACAGCAGAATGGCTCCAGCCAAACTCGTCAGATTCGCTTCCGCACTGAGCGCAGCGTCGCCTTTACTGGCACCCGCACCGAGCGAGGCGAATCCCTCAACCTAGCTGCCACTGAGTTTGACCCGGAAACCCAAACCCTCACCCTGATGTTTGATCCGCCGATTCCACCGGGGACCACAGTTACTGTCGGGCTACGGCCCGAACGCAATCCGCGCCTAGGAGGCACCTACCTCTTTGGTGTCACGGCCTATCCGGTTGGCACCTCTAGCCACGGACAGTTCCTCGGCTTTGGCCAATTCAATTTCTTCGAGGAAACGGAGACTTCTTTTTAGGCAGCGGCTTCGTTCTAGAACCGAAAGGTGGTTCGGATTGTGCCCAGTAAAACATCGGGATTATCGGCATTGTGGTTAGGAGCCGTCAGCCAGATCAGTCCAGGTGTAATCGACAGGTTATCGCTGAGAGCAATCCGGTAGAAGCCTTCTACATGCAGACCAACATCTAGATCCCGGCGTCTGCCCAATGCTGCTCCCAGCCCAGGTGTGGTCCCGCTCAAGCGGGGTTCCATGCCAACAATGATGCCGCCCAGATTGCCCTCACCGCCCAAATCAGGGAAACTGAGATGCACCGCATAGTTCCAAACATCGGCATCCCCTAGGCCAATCGCTCGCACGGCAGAATGCCCGACCCAGCCTCCCAGTTGAAAGCCATTGCTAATCGCGTAATTGATGCCAAGGCCATAGGAGTTGACCACTACTGGACGGGTGTTTTCTGCATCGGTATACTCAACCTCAACAGTTGCTGGAATGCTGCCGGTGCCGGTGCTGTTGCCGCCGTCCGGAACATAGGAGTGAGCGTAGGTAAGGGATAACTCCAGTGGTTCAGGTGTGGCTGTAATCTGACCAATCACCCCATAGCCACCATTGAACAGGCCATTGCCTAGGCTGGGATTGGAACTGTTGGCGGCAATGTAGCCAACCTCTATCGACAGGTCATCCAGTAGGAAAATATTCGCTCCGATGCCCGTGCCCACATCGAAACCAGAGCCGCGATAGATCGGATTGCGCTGCCCAAATCGGGAAATTGTGGCCGTACCGCTGCTAGACAAGGGATTGATGTTGGTAATGAAATCATTCAAATTGCCGCCCTTGGCAATTGCGAGCACCGTAATATCGTCTCCCGCCGGAAATTCATAGGACAGCGTATCTAAGCCGATCTCGCCCTCGTCGGTGCCGGTCGCAAAACTGAATCGCCCTTCGTTGGTAGACTCCGGAAGTGTAAAGCGCTCAAAGTTGCCGAACTCTAAAGTAGCCCGCAGCCGATCTTCTCCACTAAAGCTGGCATCAAAGGTGAGATTGGTACGACTTTGCAACACCGGATTATTCAGCCCCTCTTCATCCCCAGCCAAAACCTCACTTATCGCAAAAATCGTCTCTCCTTGAAGTCGCAAGGTTGAAGCTGATTGCAGATTGGCAAATCGCTGTTCCAGGTTCGTGATATCGGATTGAAGGGCCGCTAACTCAGCCGCAAATTCCGACATCAACCGTTCCACAACCGCCAGTTCGGCTCGGGTCGCATAGCGCTCCAGTTCGGTTGCTAGTAATTGCTGCATCCGGTTGAGGCAGGCATTGAGGCCAGCCGCAAATTCATAGCGCGTTAGAGCACGGTTGCCCCGAAACAACTGGTCAGGATAGCCCACCAAACAGCCATAGTTTTCGATCAGCAGTTGCAGAGCCTGATAAGCCCAATCCGTCGGTTGCACATCCGAGAGCTGGGAAACAGAAGTCACCTGCCCCCCCATTGCCCCGTCAACTGTGACTACACTGCCGGCTTCTGGCTCCTGACTCCTCACTCCTGACTCCCGACTCCTATCTTCGATCGGCATCCCTTCGGATCTGTCAATCACCTGTTCAGGAGCGAAGTCGGGTTCAACAATCCTGGATTGAGCGACCGTAGATTGAGCGACCGTAGATTGAGCGACCGCAACCTCAGTGAACTTGAAACTCATCCCTAACCAAACTGGAACAATTAGCAACCACTTCCCCACAGCCTTGCTTGGACCTCCGCCTGAATCAACCCTATCAGCACTTTGTCTGTCTGCTGTATTCTCTTGCCTTGCAGTGGCAATACTTGCACCAAAGGCACCTAAACTTAGCAGGTTCCAGTGAAGACGAGATGAAGTGAAGATGAGAACCTTTTCATGATCAATTTAGGTATACCAATCTGCCAATCGGAGCTAGTCACATCGATATCATGCATCAACAGCATTAGACCGATTCCAGCACGTCCAGCACAGCCTTGGGCGACAGTTTGTCCTTAAACCAGATCAGATGGGCTGGAGTATGGTTAAAGTTGACACCAGCCTTTTCCAGGTTTAACCGCTCTGAAATCGCCAGGATCAAATCATCCCGTCCCGATTGCCGCACTTGCAGAAACTTTTTGCGCAGATATTCGGGCCGCCAGTAGCCGACAATTTCTAGCAAAAACGAGCGTCCGTCGGGATGTACCAACCGAAAATCGGGAATCATCACACTGCCAGGAATCGGAATCAAATCTACCTCGCGTTCGAGTCGCCATTCACTGTTGAGGCTGTCCCAGCGGTCAGCAAAGGAAAGTTCCAAAAAACTATCGTAGGGCTTACCGGGCGGGTAATGGCTCACCAGCCCACAGCCCGAATCGAGCGTAAACCGCTTGGCCTGTTCCTGTTTGCTGTAGGAATCGCGCCAGTGCAGGTCAGCCGCCAGGCTCCATTTAGTTACATGCAGCAGGGCCGGAATCAGTTTGGCAATATCAAGGCCGTAGCGAGTGCTGGGCTTAAATAAACTGGTGGGACCATCGATGCTGATTGTAAACCCGTGATCCGCGTCGCCTTCGATGTAAGCCATCAGGCCAAACAGCTTCAAATAGCGAAACAGCAGCTTATATTCACCCGGATCGTTACGGTGCGCCTGAATTCGGATTTGGCTGGCCTTATAGAAAATGCCCTGCACTTGAGACAGGTTATAGCGATGCAGCAACGCCTCAGGCGTAGGTGGATCAAACTGGGTCAAAATCCGATTTTCGGTGAGGTCAGCATAGAGGCCATTCCGGATCTGATCGGGATAAACTTCATGGCCTAATTCCTGACTGAGCTGCTCGGCCAAGGCAGCAAAGGTATGCGCTGTTGTTTGAGGTAAAGGAGCGGCTTGTGCGGCCCAGGCAAACACCCGCTGCCGCAACTGCTGGGGGTCTAGTGGACTGACAATCTCGAATTTGCTAAAAGCATCACTTCTAAGCAAATAGGCCAGCCCGCGCTTGATGCGGTAATCGGTACTGTCGCCCTCCAGTTCTAGAAGCTGTCGGTCCAGTTCATGCTGGGGGTTGCCCTGCGCCTGCTGAAAGATGCCAATCAGCGTTGTTGCCATCTCCAAATTGCGCGGGTTGATCGGCAACCGTTTGGGAACGATTTCTTCCCCATTGTGCCGCTGGATTAGGAGATCGGTGGGAAGCATAGGGGTGGAGCTAGTGAGAGCAATCTAGCAATCTCACGAATATAATAGGCTAATGCTTGCTCGTCTTGAAGCGCAAATCCTGTTGAGATCCCCCTTAGCCCCCCTTACAAAAGGGGGGAATCAAGCCAACCGTGGTTTGAAGGCCGAGTGGCCGGGTGTGTATCCAGAATCGCCTCCAACTTACAAAAGGGGGAACCAAGCCAACCGGGTGATTATGAACAATTGCTGCACCCATGAGAGCAACAAGTTGGGCAGTCAGTCTATTAGAGGCATAAGGGTAGATGACGAAGCGACACGTTGAGTAAACTCAATTTAGAGACTGTTTGAATTGTTGAGTCTAAAAACACCACGCATGCTATGAATGCTAAGTGTCATGAACAGGGGATCTACTAGAAATCATTCGCAATCAATCATTAGAAATTGAGAAAATCACTGGTCATGGTCAACTTACCGATTAGACGAATGGTGCTTTACAAGCACGGTGTGGGATTCTTTGAACGATTTGGCTCCTTGGGGACGGCGTCTTCCGTTACGCTCAACTTCAAAAAAGAGGAGATGAATGACGTTCTTAAAAGTCTGGCAGTCTTCCCCCAAGGTGAGGGACAGGTCGTTAGTGTCTCCTACGAGACTCCAGAAGAAAAGGATGAAGCCCTGAAAAAGGCACCTTTGGTGTTGAGCGATTGCAAGTCTTGGTTGGATTTGCTGCGATCGCTGCGAGGCTGCCAAGTGCGACTTCACATTGCAGGACTAGAAGGTAACAGCGGCTCAGAACGGTTGGTTCATGCCTCCAACTCTGAAGTCGTGGTCAGTGGTTACATGGTAGGTCTCAACGAAGTGGACGACAAACCAGAACAAACTCTGGTTGCCATCATGACTGCTGGCTCAGAGGCAGACAGTAGTCCTAACGTCCGTACCTACGTCCTGTCCCAAGTGCGCGGGTTAGACATCATAGATCCCCAAAGCGGCGATGATCTGCGATATGTGTTGGATCTGAGTCATTCCCGTGAAAACCAGCGCGCGGTTACTTTGTTCCTCGATCGCCCCCATCAAGAACTGCTAGTTAGCTATGTCGCCCCCACGCCAACTTGGCGCGTCAGTTATCGGCTGGTTTATACTCCCGACTCTCTAGAGAACAGTGGCTCATTGGCATCTGATGTTGCTCCATCTACACCTGGGCAACTGTTGATTCAGGGCTGGGGTATTGTTGATAACCAGCTCGATGAAGACCTGGAAGATGTATCGTTAACGCTGATTGCCGGACAGCCTATCAGTTTTATCTACGACCTCTACACACCTCGCTTTGTTGAACGTCCTACAGTTGAGGATGAAACCCGCACGGTTCCCGGTCCGGTGATGTTTAATGCGGCGCTACTGGAAAAAGACATTGAAGTAGACTTTGGTGATGTCGCTCTTGCTGCCCTCGGAGATGACGAACTATACGCACCCGAAGCAAGAACCGTATTGGGTGCTCCCAGAAGGAAGCGAATGCAGCGCAATTTGGCAAAGGCGACAAAAGTGCAGGCAACAGGCATAGCGCGGGGCGAACTGTTTCAATACGACGTAGGGATTCCTATAACCATCAAGCGGGGACAGAGCGCGATGGTGCCGATTCTGGGTGCGACGATTACCAGCCGCAAGCAGCATTGGTTTAATGCCGAGAAAATGCCAGAGCATCCGGTTGTGACAATCGTGGCAACCAACACCACTGGATTAACTCTAGAGCAAGGTCCAGCAACTGTCCTGGAGGTCGATAACTACGTCGGTGAAGCGGTGCTGAACTTCACGCCTACGGAGGGAGAGTTTTTTGTGCCCTATGCTGTGGATTTGGGGGTGCGAGTACTCCAGGAGCACGCAACATCTGAGGAAACAGCAGCGATCGCCCTCGGCAAAGGTGGTTATCTGGTTCACGACTTGTGGATGTTGCGCCAGACCACTTACCAGATTGAAAACCAAAATACTTACCCTATCAGCCTAGTTATTGAGCAGCGCAAGCTGGAGGGATATAACTTAGTCGATACACCAGGACCAATGGAGCAAACTGCCGAGTTTCGCCGCTGGCAGATGCCAATTGCCTCCCGGCAACAGACAAAATTCCAAGTGCAGGAACGGCAGAAAATCAGCCGCCGGGAACAAATTACCAATTTAGATTACCAAACCCTCAAAACATATCTGAGGAACAAATTTATTGACGATACGCTGTTTCAGCAGCTTGAGGGCGTTTTGCAGTTACACCAGCAGTGCTACCAGCTAGAGCAAGAGATCCAGGACCGCTGCCGGCAGCAAGAGCGTCTGTCATCCGAGCAAGAAGAGCTAACCGAAAAGCTAAGACCGCTACAACGCAGTGGGAATGAAGGTGAGTTGCGCCAGCGATTTGTCAGCAAAATTGGGACACTCGAAGACGAACGCGATCGCCTCCAGGCAGAGATCACGACTCTGAAGCAGCAGGCCCATGACCTAAAGCAGCAACTCCAGCAGCAACTCCAACAGCTATAGGAACTTTGTAACGTTCGGTTAGTCTGCGCTTGCTGTCACGAAGCCTTCGGATTGAGGTAAATGGGTGTATCGCAGCATTACGGCTAGAGAACGGTGCATTATTAATTGTGGTCAGCAATCTTTAAGCGGGTATAGCGTTGTTATCACGTAATTGAGCAAAATTTCTTCAGTTTAATCAACCGCCATAAGCGCCAGAGGAATAGCCCAGCCACAACCGCAATTGCTACCGATTGCCCAATCCATAGCCCTATGCTGCCCATACCCAATTGAAACCCTAACCCATAGCCCACTGATAAGCCTACACCCCAGTAGCCCAAGACATTCAGCAGCATTGGAACTTGTGTGTCCTGTAGCCCTTGCAGTGAGCCATACACTGCCTTCTGGAATCCATCCAGCACCTGTGCAATTGCGGCAATGATCAGCAGCGGCAATGCAAGCGCCACAATCGGGGCATTGTCAGGGTTTTGTACATCTAAGTAAATGCCAATCACCTGTTTGGGAAACAGCAAAAAGATTATAGAAACCATCAGCATAAACATTGTGCTAATGCTCATACTCACCCAAGTAGCCTGCTGAATACCAATCGGATCACGGCGTCCCAACCATTGCCCGACTCGCACCGTGGTTGCAAACGAGATCCCTAACGGCACCATAAACGCTACTACAATGGTTTGAAATACCACCTGATGCGCTGCCAACGCCTCTGTGCCCAACCGGCCCATCCAAAACATAATCACCATAAAAAAGCCGACTTCTAACCCAGAGAATAAACCAATCGGCACTCCAACCCAAATCAACTCCCACAAAATTCGAGGCCGGATGCGGTGCAGATTGTGGAACACTCGATAGGATTTCAGATTTGGATGCAGCCAGATATACAGTGCCAGAGCTAAAAACATGCCCCACAACGCCAGCACACTTGCCAACGCCAAGCCGGCCAGTCCCATAGCCGGAAAGCCAAATTTGCCAAATCCGAGAATATAATTCCAAACGATATTGAATCCCGTCCCTGTCACCACAATCAGCATGACTGGACGTGCCTGCGACACAGCCGCCACCGTAGCCCGCAAAGCTGCAAACCCCACAGCCGGAAACAACCCCCAGCGCATAATGTCTAGATAGGTCTGAACGAGTTGCACCGTCGTTTCTGTCTGCCCGGTCCGACTTAGCCAAATCTCTAAATCCCCCAGCAGAATCGAGATCGGCAGGGCTACTAACAGCGCCAGCCACAATCCCTGCCGCGCCAACTGCTGAATTCGCGTCTGCTGGCCAGCCCCAAACGCTTCCGCAACCAACGGACTTACGCCCATCACCATGCCGCTGGTAGCTGTCATCGTCGAGAGAAAGATGATTGCCGCTAGCCCACCTGCCGCCAAAACCTCCGCACCCATCCGGCCCATCATGATTGTGTCAGCAAATCCGGTAGCCGACTGGGCAACTTGGGCACTGGCTAACGGAACCGCCAACTTGAGAAACTCCCGCACCTCTGTGCGCAGATCACGTTGCATCGGAAAAACAGTCATGGTTCCATCTCCGCAATGGCTCGCAATGTCGCTACTTTAGAAAAAACAGCCGGATGAAATCTCTCTTGCTTTTGCGGTTTTGTCAAAATCTTGCTGTCAATCTGCTTGCTCTGGCTGCTCTGATTGCCTTTCGGACTTTTAAATTCCAGGGTTTCCAACGGCAGGCCACTATTCAAATGGCCGCAGACCTAGCTTCATCCACCATCAGCGTGGTCCCCGTGATAAATTTGGCCTCATCGGAAATCAGAAAAGCAACGGTTTTGGCGAGTTCAGCATAGGTAGCTGGACGCCCCCACATTAGATCATTGGGAACATCCCATCCTTCGAGTTCTTCGAGCTGGTCAGCGACAAAAAAAGGAGCGACCGAATTCATGCGAATGTGGTCGCCTCGATAACGTTTGGCATACAGCTTAGTGAATCCAGCCATCGCTGCCCGTAAGGTGCCGCTAAAGGGAGTTCCCAAGTCAGGTTCCAGCACATCACAGGCCGAAATATTCACAATTGCGCCGCCGCCCTGTTGCCGCATTGGTTCTGTGACAAGTCGCGCCAATCGCACCACGCTCAAAAACAGCATCTCAAAGTTTTCCAGCCACATCTGATCGGAAATATCCAGCAGATCAAGACGGGGTGGATCGCCAAAACTATTCACAACTGCATCCACACGGCCATAGTGATTTAATGTAGTTTGTACGAACCGTTGTAAATCCTCTTTGTTCGTCATGGAGCCTTGGACTGCAATACCATCCAACTCTTGCGCTAAGTCCAATACTATTTCAGAGCGAGCCAGTAGGGATACCTTATACCCTCCTGCGGCGAGTTCTCTAGCGCATCCAGCTCCGATCCCACGACTAGCGGCTGTTATCATGACTACTTTTCCAGAATTCATGTTGATCCTTCCTGTTCATTAATATTCGCAGTTACGTTTCTATCATCATTTTTAGAGTGATTAACTAGAGTACTGTACAATAAACATCACCCATCCACCCACCCATCCACCCATCCACCCACCCACCCACCCACCCCTCCACCCTAACCTGTGCCTCTACAGCCGAGAAGACGGTATAGTGGCAAAATACCTGTGCCGCCGAGGAATAAATCAGGAACAAATGCTAAGCGTTCTTAATCAACTGCCCGAACTGATTGCCTTTGTCGAAAGTGTCGAATCCAGCAGTTTCAGTGCGGCGGCTCGCTCCCTCGGAACGACTCCTTCTGCGATCAGCAAGCGCGTAGCCAAACTAGAAGACCGATTGGGTGTGCGCCTGTTGCAACGAACGACCCGCTCCCTCAGTCTGACGGCAGAAGGTGTGGCCTACTACGAACGGGTGGCTCGTCTCTTGCAAGAACTGGATGAAGCCAATGACCTAGTCATTTCGGGCGGCAAGCCGCGAGGCAAACTCACCATCAGCACCTCGCTGGATCTCGGCCAGTGGTTTCTAGTGCAAGCGTTGCCCTTGTTCTTAGCTCGGTATCCAGAAATTCAAATCGATTTGCGGTTGAGCGATTGGTTGGTGGATTTGGTAGCTGAGGGGATTGATGTGGCAATTCGGTTAGGCGATCTACAAGATTCCAGTTTGATCCGCCGTCACCTAGGACAGACACAATTTGTGCTTTGTGCCGCGCCCAGCTATCTCAAGGCGCGTGGAACTCCTACGACGCCAGCCGATCTGATTCACCATAACTGCCTGCGGTATCTGTTCGACGGCCAACCTCTGCCCTGGGAATTTTGGATTGATGACGCATGGCAAACAATTCCGGTCAGTGGCTCGTTGAATTCGGATAACGGAGGAGCCTTAAAGAATGCCGCTCTAGCTGGTCTTGGCATCACTCGATTGCTCAGCTTTCAGGTGCAGCCAGAATTAGAGAACCAGCAGTTAATTTCGTTGTTTCCCAATCAGTTACCGCCCGGATTGATTGTGCAAGCGCTGTTCACCCATTCCCGCAACATATCCCCTCGCGTTCAGGTTTTTCTAGAGTTTCTCACGGTTTATTGCACCGGGAGTGGATTAGTAAAATAACAATAGTAGGACGGAGAACCGCCATGTTTGCGATTGTCTCACCGGAAAAGATTCAACTGCCGCCCGGAGCGGTGTTACGAATGCCTGCTACCTGGCAAGAGTATCAGAGCTTATGCCAACAGCGCGGCGATAGTTCGATTCCTCGTCTCAAATATCGTGATGGAGAAGTGTTGCTTATGTCGCCGCTGCCCAAACATGGACGCGATGCTAGTTTGATTGCTGATATCATTAAAGCTCTTTTAGACGCCAAACAACTAGAATACGACTCATTCACACCCGTAACGATGGAACTGCCTGAGGAAAGCGGCATCGAATCAGACTATTGCTTCTATATCGAGAATTGGCAAGCTGTTTCGGGCAAAGAACGCATCGATTGGCGTATCGATTCACCGCCTGATTTGGTATTAGAAATTGATGTTACTAGTTACTCAGATGTAAATGACTATTTGCCTTACTGTGTTCCAGAGGTGTGGTTATTTCACAAGCAATTAGCAATTTATCATTTAACATCTACACAATATTCCCTACAATCTCACAGCCGTTATTTTCCTAAAATTGATTTGCAAGCGCTGATTCTCCAATACCAGCAAATTGCCTATGAGCGGAATACGAGCGCAGCGATTCGTCAACTGAGGCAGGCATTAAGTCAGTGATGATGCAATCAGGATTATGCAATCAAGAAGAAACGTTAATCTTGAGAACGACTCGGAATAAACAGCACAGACCCAACTGTGAACAAAATACTGGCTGAGATATGCAACAGCGACGAAAACGAAATGCCTCTGAGGTTTTCTAGCACAGAATCTAAGGTAAACAACAGCGAACCGATCAAAAACAGCCAGCTCACCAACGCTTCGCGATCCATTTCTCTAGAGTGGTTCTGAGTTGGCTGAGGCTCCTGTCCTTCAGCAGAAACCTCGGGATGTAACGGAATGACATTACTGCCCTGCTCTGCAAGCGGCGAGACCGAATTTTTGACTCCTGTGGATTCCATCGGTAAATACATGACCTTGGTTATTACGAATTGTAACTGAATCGACTACAATTACAAATTAAGGAAATCACAGGTTTCGGGATATCTGAATCTTGCGGAGCTGTCAAAATCTTGCTGGAATCTTTTGGTTCTGTAAGCACAGATTGAAGCAGCTGGATTAATCAATGTGGCGATAGCCGAGATTGTAGGGAGCATAGGAGGCGGCCAAACCATATGGCAAAACCATCCCAAACGGCAGTTAATCCGGTGAATCCAATTAACCCAATCCCCATTAACCCAATCAATAGAATTGTCCGCTCATCTCCTGACGAGCCGCCCAGCCCGATTCTGTCGAGTCAAGCGTTAGGATGGGAGCCACTTCTGGTAGAAGAGTTTCAGCAGCCGCCTGGAGGCGTAGATGTGCCAGAAGCGTGGCCTGGGCATTCAATTGCCTTATGCTTAGCGCCCCGCCCCCATCGAATCCACCAAATCGTTGGCAACCGTCGCTACACCGGACTCTACACCAAAGGCGATATTTCGATTACTCCAGCAGATATTCCAGCCTCCTATCGGGCCGAGGGTGAGGATCATTACCTGCATATTCAAGTTCCGGCTCAGTTTCTGGCTGCCGTAGCCGAGACGACCGATCTGGATCCGGAGCGGCTAGAGCTGGTCACCGAGTTTCGTGTCCGTGATCCCCGACTAGAGCAAACCTTGCTGCTGCTGCGAACCGAACTTCACCAAGGGAGCGGTTGGGCCGGACGGCTCTATGTAGAATCGTTGGCGAATCTGCTGGCCGTTCATCTGCTGCGCCAGTACTCAACGCTGCGGTCTCGCGTCGTTTTGCAAGAGGGAGGGTTGGGCAGCCGTCAGCTTGTGCAGGTTGCGGACTATATCAATGCCCATCTAGAGCAAGACATCAAGTTAGCCGATTTGGCGGCTGTCGCCGGAATCAGCCAATTTCACTTTAGCCGCCTGTTCAAGCAATCGCTGGGGGTCGCACCACACCAATACCTGCTTCAGCAGCGGATAGAGCGGGCTAAGCAGTTGTTGACAACCTCGACTCTAGAAATTGCCGAGATCGCGCTCCAGTGCGGATTCAACAGCCAGAGTCATTTGGGCAAGCATTTTCGTGCTGTTACAGGGGTTACTCCCAACTCCTATCGCAGAAGTCACTAGGTATCGCCCATCTGATCTCAACTCACCAATCTACCTCAGTTCGTTCCTGCACGACGCGATGATAGACAGCTTCGGTTTGTTGCGCCAAGATTGCCCAGTTAAAGCGACGATCCAGATCTTCGTAGGCATTATCGATTAGCCACTGGGCATAGCCAGGGTTCTTCAGCACTTCCAGAATGCCCCAGGCCAAGGAGTCGGGATTGCCAGTTTGGGTGACAATGCCGGTTTTAGTATGGTGCACCACTTCCGGTAAACCGCCCGTGTCTGACACCACCACCGGAATCCGAGCCGAGAAATTCTCTAGGGCCACAATCCCAAACGGCTCATAGCGGCTAGGAAACACAGCACAATCGGCAATACAGCGAAACTGATTCAGCTCTTCATCAGACATAAAGCCCGTGAAGTAGCATTTGTGCCAAATTCCCAGATGCCAGGCTTGCCGCTTCAGCACATCCGCATTGCCGCCGCCGATAATAATAAACTTGGCGCGTCCACCCATCTCCCAGATCACTTTGGGGGCAGCACTCAACAAAATATCAATTCCCTTTTCGTAGGTGAGGCGGCCTACGTAGTAAACAATTTTCTCTTGATCGGCAGCAAACCGACGCCGAAACCGCCAAAAGTCAAACTCCCGCCGGGGCTGCTTTTTCTCCTGACAGATGCCGTTGTAGATCACATCTACCTTATCAGCAGGGCAGTGGAAGGCCCAGCCCATCTCCTGACGCATGTATTGAGTGCAGACAATCACCCGCCAAGCTTCAGTGACCAGCGCGGCTTCTTTGCTGTTGATATAGCGATGGGTTTCAGTATGGAGACCGTTGTGCCGACCGAATTCTGTTGCGTGAATCGTGGCAATCAGGGGGATTTTAAACAGGTGCTTGAGGGCAATCGCCGCATCTGCGACCAACCAGTCATGGGCATGAATCAGGTGAAACGGTCCGTCTTCTTGCAGCAATTTGCCACCATGTTTGCCCATGCTGTCGTTCATATTGGCCACCCAGTGGAAAAAGTCGTGACTTTCACCCACCGAGACGCGATGCACCCGAATGCCGTCTACCACCTCGTAGCGGGGTGCATGACCAAACTCAACGGTCAGCAAATGAACTTCATGGCCCAACCTGACCAGTTCAGGGTAAAGCTCTGCCACATGGCGAGAAATTCCGCCCACAATCCGAGGTGGAAACTCCCAAGCCAGTACCAGAATCTTCATGCCCACGAACCCTTAGAGTTAATAAAATCTTAATAATCTAACACGGCCTCAGCCGTTTTCAGACAAGCTTTCTTTGTATTTAACCTACATTCGAATTACTGCTCTTCACCTCCTTGGTTCAGCCACCTTGACGCTCTGAAGTTTCTAGACCACAATAATCCCTGATAAATCTGTCAAAATAATTAAGAAACACGATCTAATTAGCAGTCAGCTTACAAGCCCCGATCTAGACCTAAATCAGTGAAGAGCTGAGCAGATCTGATGAAGCGCAATGCGCCAGGTATCAGATATCTAGCTCAAGCCTCCGGTTCAATCCTAACCAGAAGTTAAAGCCCATGAATCACAGGTGTATCGACCTATCATAATCATTTTTCCATATTCGATTTCATAGCACAGTTCTTAAAGATTAAGTAGGCTCTCATGGAGGCATCGCTGCAACCCTCTGCAAATCCCGACGCATCGCTTCAGCTCGTGCTGTTTGTAGATAAGCGCCCCATCTCCAATGAACGCATCCGGCAGATCCGCCATCGCTTAAAAGAGTTAGCCGCAGATTCGACCTATCCCTACGAGCTACAGGTGGTGGATGTGAGCGAGCAGCCCCATTTGGCCGAAAATTTCAAGCTGGTGGCCACGCCTTCCCTGATCAAGATCCACCCGGCTCCTCGGCAGGTTTTGGCTGGAACGAACCTGGTGGCCCAGTTGGAAAACTGGTGGTCGCGGTGGCAGCGTTCCATTGAAGATTACTTGACCAATCTGGCAACGGTTGACCGTTCTAATGGCGATAAAGTTCAAATTCAGTCAATTGCCCATTCCGCTGAACTCCTGAAGCTGTCTGATGAAATTTTTCAGCTCAGACGAGAAAAAGAAGAACTGCAGGCCCAGTTGCAGTTTAAGGATCAAATTATTGCGATTCTGGCCCATGACTTGCGCAACCCGCTCACGACCCTATCGATTGCCCTAGAAACGCTAGAAATGGGGCTTTGCCGCGAGGTAAAACATCCCCGCCTGACGCCAGAACTGTTAGGCCAAATGGTCCAGCAAGCCCGCACCCAAGCCCGGTCGCTGGATCGGCTGATTACAGACATTTTGCAGGTGGCGCGAGAACGAGGCGCAGAGTTGCGCATCCAGCCTCAACAGATTGATCTAGGCCAATTGTGTCTAGAGGTAATCGACCGCCTGCACGAACAGTTCCAGGCCAAATCCCACCAGATTCACACCGATATCCCCAGCGATTTACCTAGCGTCTATGCTGATCCAGAGCGGATCAGGCAGGTGCTTGTCAATTTACTGGACAATGCCATCAAATACACACCGGCCAATGGAAAAATCAATGTGGCCATTCTGCACCGCACCACCCAGAAAGTACAGGTCAGCATTTGCGATACGGGTCCGGGAATTCCTAGCGATAATCAGCAGCATATTTTTGGGGATCGCTTCCGGCTCCAGCGAGATCAGGCCATGGAAGGCTATGGCATTGGCTTAGCGCTCTGTAAACGCATCGTTCAAGCCCACTACGGCCAGATCTGGGTGGATTCTGAACCGAATCACGGCAGCTGCTTCCACTTCACCCTGCCGGTCTACCATTCGCTACAAGCACTGAAAAACTGATTTAATAGTCAAGTAGTCCTAAGGATTGTTTTTGATGCTGTTGCCGAAATATTGCTCAGAGATGTAGCTTGTTCCCGCAGGGGATGACATTGAGACGGAGTGGCATCAACTTAAACCTCATGAGATTGCAGGACAGATGTTTGACAATGAATATGGCTTAGCTACGGCTGTCATAGACGGAATGACAATTCGTAGTCAAAAAGGCGGGTACATGTTGAAGCGTTTAGCTTAATTCTGCCTAGCTACTTGTGCTCTTATCAGAATCGTTAGCAATTGCAGCACTCAGGCACATCCCTCGAAAATCTGTAACGAAATATAACTGTATCTGCAGATTTCCCAACATATATTCGAAAATTGACAGGAGAGCCATTGATTGCGCAGCAAGTCGTTACAAGGAAACCAATGATGGCACGGTAGGTTGTTACTGCCTATGAAATTCCGCAGGCAAATTCTGCACATAGGATCAATGCGCCAATTTTGAGTTTCTAATTCGGTAACTAGTTGGTAACTAGATAAGGGGCTGAAGGTATACCGCTTTCAGCTCGCTTTGTTTTAGTTTTCAGTCTCCCTTCTGTTGGTAGCTACACATGTCGAGATTTGCTCTCAAGAGACATAGTTGGAGACGTAATTTATGATAGCCAGTACTAATAACAAAAATCAGTCAAACTATAGCTATTTTCTAGTTCGGGTGGCAAAGTTGTTGGGCTTGAAGCCAATCGCCAATTTTTTTATAAACCTGATGCCACAAGCAATGCAAAGCGCTGTGAGGCGGTTTTTAGCTCGCTATTATCTCGATGAAGAATGGGACAGCATGGCCCTCCTGGTGCCTGTTGAAGCCTTAAAGCAAAAACAGCGGGAAGCGTTGCTGTATTTAAAAACCACGGTTGATTTGGAAACAATTGGAGATTATCTAGAGTTTGGTGTATTCAATGGAACGTCTTTGGGCTGTATGTTCCAGGTATTGCAGGAGTTTGGTTTAAACCAAGTTCGGCTGTTTGGTTTTGATTCGTTTGAAGGACTACCGGAAACAGATGCCGAAGAAGATATTGGGGTTTGGGATGCCGGTGGATTTAAGTGTCACATTGAAGTCACAAAAGAAAGATTGACTCGGCTCAGCATCGACTGGAATCGTACTTTCCTGATCAAAGGCTGGTTCAGTGACACTCTCAAGCCAGAGTTTTGTCGGCAGTATCAAATCAAAAAGACTAATTTGATCATGGTGGATTGTGATATGTACTCCTCGACGGTTGATGTGCTAAAGTTTTGCGAGCCGTTGATTCAAGATCAAGCTGTCATTTTCTTTGATGATTGGAATTCTGATGGCTTAGCTAGCAGAAATTTAGGTGAAAAGAAGGCCTTCGATGAATTTCTGCAAGCCCATCCTGAATTCACCGCTCAAGAATTTGGTAGCTATCATGTCAATTCGATCTGCTTTATCGTCACTCGCACTACCTGAAGGTCAAGCTTGTTCCAAGTAGATAAAGCAATCAGGAGTCAGAATTTCCAGGTTTGCTGAATTCCGACTCCTGAATTTTGCCTAATTTACCCTAGTCTTTTGACGCGAGATGGCTCTAGTTTCGATCAACCAATAGCCGCCTATCGACTCACAATCGCTCAGGCCAATAGCCCGCCATCCATCCGGTAAATGGCCACAACGGCAGGTTTGGGCGGTTGATTCGCACCTTTGCCGGGCCAGTTCGAGCCAATCGGCACCTCGCGGGTTTGAATAAATTCTTGACCGTCCACCGTCTTCATGGCGTATTGACGAGTCTCCGATGCCATGTCTTTGCGAACGCCGCCCACTTCACCCGGGTGCTGAGCGGCCAAAAACAGCGTCTTCTGGTCACGGCTGAAAAATGGTCCGGTCATTTCTGAATCCATTGGACCAAACCCAAACAAATAGGCTTCACCCGCATTTGGGCCAGAAGTAGGTAGATACCAAACGGAATTATTGCCAAACAAACCGCGCAGGTCAGACTGGCTTACGGGCTTGCCCTCTGCATCAATGCGGCTGGGAATCGCTTTGTTGTGTTTGTCGCTCGACATATCGGTGACCATCCAAAGATTGCCCTTGGCATCAAATTCCAGGTTGTCTGGGTTGGCAAAGCCCAAACCGCCTTCCATCGGTTCACCGCCCGTTGCAAACATCTCCCACTTAAAGGTCATGGCCGCCGGATCGTTGCCGTCCTCATCTAAGCGCATGATCCAGCCGTATTCATAGGCTTCTCCGTCCGGTCCTTTAAACACACGTGCGTCAGGGCTACCGTCACTGCTGCTGGCCGAGGCCGAGGTAAACGCGATGAATAGGCTGCCATTAGCATTGACATCGGTATCTTCTGGACGCGCTGTACAGGTGGCTCCAGCGGCGTTGGCGGCATAGTGAGCGTCAATCAGGATCGCTCCCTGCAGTTCCTCAGGTGTGCCCTGATAGAGGTCCCCTAGGGTCTTGAATTGTTGGGTAAAGGCTGTGACAGCCGCATCGTCTTCTACCTTCACCACACCACCGGCAGCCCGATCCGGATTGGGGAGCGGAATCATCTTGCCGATATGCACACTGGGCAGGTCTGGATTGACAGGCGTATCTGCCTGCAGCGGAATCCAGCGCCCGGTACCGTCGGGGTTGAACTTGGCCGCGTAAAGCATGCCATCTGCTAACAGGCGCGAGTTGGCTTTGTCGGTCGGGTTGCTCACCGTGCCACTGCTGACGAATTTGTAAACATGCCCACCGCGACGATCGCAACCAGAGTAGAAAGCGAGCTTCTTCCCTGCTACTGCACGCACGCCCACGGCTTCATGACGATAGCGGCCCAGCCAGGTATGCTTAGTGCCGTAATCGCTGGGATTAGCTGGATCGACTTCTACCATCCAGCCATACTTGTTGCCCGCTAACCCAAACGCATTTCCCAGCCCAACAATTTCTTCGGCATTGCTTGAGAACATCTTCTTGGCGGGGGGCATCGAGGTTCCGTCGGCGTTGACCGGTTCCGGCACAAAGTTTTGGAAGTTCTCCTCCGCACTGAAAACCGTGCCCCAGGGGGTTGTTCCACCCGCACAGTTGTTGAAGGTGCCAATAATTTGTTCACCCAGATTATCGATGTAGCCAATGCCCTGGGTTTTGCGGAACACAGCAACAGCAGGTCCGGTTGCTTTCAAATAGCGTCCATCTTCTAAACCAGAAATGCCGGTGATGCGCCGATCCGCAGCAGAGTTGGTGCGGACCCACTGGCCGTTTGCCTCTTTGCGCAAAGAAATCACACCAATACCCAAATCGATTAGGGCTTCTTTACAAATTGCTTGGATTTGCGCCTTGAGGGGATCGCTGTCGGGTAGAGCGGAGACATCTAACCCATCTTCACCTGCGGCTGCCAACGCAGCTGTTACGGCCTCAAAGGGCAGCGCTTTGCCAATCACCTGCTGGAAGGTTTGGGTCCAGGGAAGGGCGCTGATGTACTCAAAGTTAACCGTAAGATAACCTTCGTTCGGGCCGGTTTCTACAAAGGATAAATAGTCATTGTTATAGCCAAAGCGGGAATCGCCTACCGGATCGCCCCAGGCAGCAATCACTTGATAGGTATAGCCTTCCGGCAGCACAACATCATCTACAACCGTGTATTGGCTGTAGTCGCTGAGCTGTTTGAGTCGATCTAAACCATCGGTTGGCAGAGGCATCGGTCCTCGGACAGGCTTGAAGCTGACGCCGCCGGTCTGAGCAAATGCAGCTTCGCCGTTCAACGATAGAGAAGTCATCTGATCTCGCCCTTGATGCATCAAAGGCTGGAGCGCTAAGGAACCTGCACCTGCGCCCAAAAATGCTAGGAAATGTCTCCGTTTAATTGCCATTTTTAGTTCTGCTCTCGTAGGAATGGAACTCAGGAATTGAGCGCTTGTCTGCGATTGAGTTCTGTGTCACGTCTAACGCGCACAGATCCTCCTGGAGAGAACTTACCAAGGTCGATTTAAGCCAGCGTAATCCCAACATTAAGGTCCGATAGAAGGTCCGACAGGAAATGGGCAGCTAGCCGTCCGTTTAACCTCTGGCGTCAGCAGGATTTGAACCAGAACAGTAACCGTGCTATGGGCATCTGGGGAGTGGCCCAAGCAGCCCAGCAGCAAATGTTGCGAGCAGTTTTTGCAATTCTCAATATCGAGTTAATAAACCTTATTGTTTCTATTGGTTTCTTAATGGATATAAGTATGGATATAAGTGAGCCAAATTTGATCGATTGCTGACAAAACCCTCGATTTTATGGAATCATAGTCAATAAGGAATTCTACCTAGTGGGTTCCTGATGATATGAAAATTAACTTTTCCTGGAAAATAGCCAAGAAAAATTTGTAGTTTCTTATACTATAGTTAACCTCCAAATAACAATGCGGGCACTCTTACTGGGTCGGATTCCTGCCCTCCATAGACTGCCCGAATCAAGGGGTAAGTCAGTGCGAGTATGCTGAAACTGTTTGAATACAGTTTGATATGCAATTAACGCCTGTGCAGATCTTGGAGCTATCCGATTTAGAGAGGCAGTAGGAGACGTGACTCAATCTTTCTTCGACCAGATGCGGCGCTACGACCCGCAAGCTATTCGCCAATACTACCGCTATCGCCCTTGGCAAGCGATTTGGCGTGCTCTAACTATCATCTGGTTGTTCTCTGGGTTCATTTTGAGCCTGAAGTGGGACGAATGGTTCAACCAGGTTGAAGCCAACAAGCTGAAGCGGGCCACACAGCTACGGCAACTGTTGACTCATTTGGGACCAACCTATATCAAAGTTGGGCAAGCCCTTTCCACCCGACCCGATCTGGTCCGTAAGGATTTCCTCAATGAGCTGACCAAGCTGCAAGACCGGCTACCCCCCTTTCCGACGCCAATTGCCTTTGCGATCATCGAACGGGAACTGGACCGCAGCATTGAAGAAACCTACAGCGAAATTTCGCCTGAGCCTGTAGCTGCCGCGAGTTTGGGGCAGGTGTATCGCGCCCGGCTCCGCAGTGGGGAAGAAGTGGCGGTAAAAGTTCAGCGGCCTAATCTGCTGCCGGTGCTGACCCTGGACCTCTATTTGCTGCGCTGGGCGGCTAGCTGGATGACTCCCTGGCTACCGCTGAATTTAGGACACGACCTGACGCTGATTGTGGACGAATTTGGCACCAAGCTATTTGAGGAAGTCGATTACCTCAACGAAGGCCGCAATGCTGAAAAGTTTGCCGCCAATTTCCAAAATGACCCCAGCGTCAAAGTGCCGTTGATTTATTGGCGCTATAGCAACCGGCATGTGCTGACTTTAGAGTGGATCAATGGCTATAAGCTGACCGACATTCCCAAAATTCGTGCGTCTAATCTCGACGAAAATCGCCTAATTGAAATTGGCGTCACGGCAGGGCTGCGGCAGTTGCTGGAATACGGCTTCTTCCACGCCGATCCCCATCCCGGCAACCTGTTTGCTACTCCTACGGGGCAAATGGCCTACATCGACTTTGGCATGATGGACCAGCTCAGCGAAGATACCAAGGAAACGCTGGTGGACGCGGTCGTACATCTGGTCAACCAAGACTACCACGAGCTGGCCAAAGACTTTGTCAAACTGGGCTTCCTGACACCCGACACTGACATTTGCCCGATCGTACCAGCCCTGGAAGCTGTGCTCGGCAATGCGTTGGGTGAGAGCGTGCGGGACTTTAACTTCAAAACCATTACCGATCAGTTTGCGGAGGTGATGTACGATTATCCGTTCCGATTGCCGGCCAAGTTTGCGCTGATTATCCGCTCGCTGGTGACCCAGGAAGGCTTGGCCCTCAGCCTCAATCCAGATTTCAAAATCATTGATATCGCCTATCCCTATGTGGCGCGACGCTTGTTGACTGGTGAGTCGCCCCAACTGCGGCGGCGGTTGATCGAGGTGCTGTTCAAAGATGGCAAATTCCAGTGGCAGCGGCTGGAAAACCTGATCCGCATTGCCCGGTCTGATACAAAATTCGACATTTTGCCGACGGCCCAACTCGGCTTACAATACCTGTTGTCGGATGAAGGTCAACCCTTGCGGCGGCAGTTGATCCTGGCTTTGGTAGAAGACGACCGGCTGCATACCGAAGAGGTGCGGCGGCTGTGGAATCTGATTAAAGATGATGTCAAGCCAAGTCAGTTGATTGGTGCGGCCCTGGGTGCCCTGACTGGATTCTCAAGCACGGGCGCTCTACTGCCTTCAGTAACGCCATTTATGCCATTCTCGTTTAATGGCCCTCCGGGCCGTGCGGAGCACTATCGCAGTTAAGGAGCCATCTCGTGAATTATGATCCTCCCTACGTGATGTTGATTGCTGGCCTGCTGGCCGGCATTACATCGGGTCTAGCGTTTGAGACTAAGCTGAAGCAGTCGGTGCAGGAATGGGCTAAAAATCGCTCGACCCGAACTCTGGCAACGCTCCAAGGGGCCACTCTGCTGATTCCCTTTCTAGGGATTTGTGCAGGGGTCTGTGTCTTTCTAGCATCGGGAATTGCCATCTTTGGTTTCCCAACCATGATTGCCTACGGCGTTTCGTTCTTGCTGACGGTGTTCACCGGAGCGCTGGTCTGGTATCAGCTTGGTGTGATCTTGGGTCAACTGGAGCGGGGCGGTTCAAAGGCGCTAGATTTGGATTCGTTCTAGGCTGTTTACAGGTTTGGGTATTCAAGAGTGTAGGTAGAGGATATGAGGGCTTTCCCCACTCCTCTACATTTTTGTTTGTGGCCTATTTGTTTGTGGCCTATTTCATGCCTTATCAGCGAAACTTCGCGAGCAGGGGTTGACCCAATCCTTGGGTTGACCTGCTCTCAAGATAGCTCTCAAGATAGCTCTCAGGCAGACTTTAGAAACTGCAAAATTGCCGCATTTACGACCGCTGGGTTGCCGCTGGAGGCGACATGGCCACAGTTGGGAATGACTTGGAATTGAGCACTCGGAATTTGGTCTCGCAGTTTTTCACCATCCTGCAGTGGAAACCAACGATCACAATCCGACCACAGAATCAAAACCGGACAGGTGACGTTAGCGAGGTTTTGCTGAATTGTGCTGATCCAATTGGGCCGTCCCTGTTGACAACGTTCGATCTCTTGCGCCGCCAACTGGAGGTCAGTGGCAAATTGGGTAAAAGTGCCGGGAAAATTCAGGTAGGGATAGGTAAGCCAGTGGATTTCTTCGTCGTTAATTGAAGTAGGATCATACACAACTTCCTGCCGCACCAGTTGAGTCATCCACTGCACAATTGGTTGAAATGGTCGAATCAACTGCTGTTGGTCGAGCCATTCGATCAGCGGTAAAGGCACCGCAGCGATAATTTCCATACCCCAAGACGGCAGTTTTTGCGGAAAGATGGGCACATTGATCAGCACTAACCGCTCAATTAACTGGGGATAGGACTGAGCTACGGCCAGCGCAACTAATGCCCCTAACGACTCAGCTACAAGCGTCACTGGCGGCTCTGCTAAGGCATTGATCACCCGCACTAGCTCAATCACCTGATGCCCGATCACTTCGGGGGGAGAGGCCGTTTGGGAAAACCCATAGCCTTTTGCATCGAAGCAAATTACTCGAAAGTATTGTGACAAAGGGTAGACATTGTGACGCCAGTTATAGCTCCAACTGCCAAGGCCGTGCAGTAGGAACAGGGGTTGCCCTACCCCAGCTTCACCATAGGCAAGGGTGACTTGGCGCTGGCTAGCGTCCTGAATGGTCAGTGTTTTGCGCCCGCTCGGAAAGGTTTGCTGCCACCAGTCGGTGGATGATGTCTTCACTCCGTTACTGTCCTTGCACGCCGATTCGATTAAAGCATTTGCTCAAACTATTCCTGGTAGGCATCCATGGGCAGACAGGCGCAGACCAGATTGCGATCGCCGTAGGCATTGTCGATGCGGTCCACCGCAGCCCAGAATTTGCTGTCGCGGGTCCACTGGGTTGGGTAGGCAGCGCGTTCGCGGGAGTAGGGACGGTCCCATTGGTCGCTGAGCAGGCTGGCGGCTGAGTGGGGCGCATTCTTCAGCAGGTTGTTTTGCCGATCGACTTGATCCGCCTCGATCTCTCGAATTTCTGCACGGATGGCAATCATGGCGTCACAGAAGCGGTCCAACTCCTGCTTCGATTCGCTTTCGGTCGGCTCCACCATAATCGTACCGGCAACCGGCCAAGACACGGTGGGAGGATGGAAGCCATAATCAATTAACCGCTTGGCGATGTCATCCACTTCAATCGCTGCAGTCTTCTTGAACTGACGCAGATCCAGAATGCACTCATGGGCCACCAGACCGTTTTTGCCTTTGTAGAGCACCGGATAATGACCTTCCAGGCGTTTGGCGATGTAGTTAGCGTTGAGGATTGCAATCTTCGTAGCTTCGGTCAGTCCTTCGCCGCCCATCAAGGCGATATACATCCAGGAGATTGGCAGAATCGCCCCACTGCCCCAGGGAGCCGCAGATACCGCGCCAATCTGGTCGCCAGACTCGCCCATATCCACCACGGCATGACCCGGCAGGAACGGTACGAGATGCGCCTTGACGCCAATCGGCCCCATCCCCGGACCACCGCCGCCATGGGGAATACAAAAAGTTTTGTGCAAATTGAGGTGGCAGACATCTGCACCAAAGTCGGCTGGACGGCAAAGTCCGACTTGCGCATTCATGTTGGCTCCGTCCATATAGACTTGGCCACCGTTGGCATGGACGATTTCGCAGATCTCTAGAATTCCCTCCTCGAAGACTCCGTGAGTCGAAGGATAGGTGACCATTAGGGCTGCCAAATTCTCTTTGTGCTTTTCGGCCTTGGCCTTCAGGTCCGCAATATCGATATTGCCGGCTTCATCACAGGCAACGGGGACTACCTTCATCCCGGCCATCACCGCGCTGGCCGGGTTGGTACCGTGGGCCGACTCAGGAATCAGACAGATCGTGCGATGGCCTTCGCCCCGCTTCTCGTGGTACTGACGAATCACCAGCAGGCCAGCATATTCGCCCTGAGAGCCAGCATTGGGCTGGAGGGAGATGCCATCAAAGCCAGTAATTTCGGCCAGCCACTGCTCCAACTGCCGGAACATGGTCTGATAGCCCTGAGCCTGATCGAGCGGCACAAATGGGTGAATATTGGCAAATTCTGGCCAGGTCACCGGGATCATTTCGGATGTGGCGTTCAGCTTCATGGTGCAGGATCCCAAAGGAATCATCGCCGTTGCCAGCGACAAGTCCTTGGTTTGCAGACGATACAGATAGCGCAGTAGTTCAGTTTCCGAGTGGTAGCTGTTGAAAATTGGATGAGTCAGGTAAGCTGAGGTGCGTTGCAGCGACTCTGGAATTGCCGACTGCCCGTTTAAAGTTTGTAAAGTTTGCTGGCCCATCGGGGAACCGTTGGAGCGCAACGCAAAGATTTCCAGCAAATCCTGCACATCTGCTTCAGTCGTGGTTTCGTCGAGCGAAATGCCGACTGCGTCTGAGCCAATCGCCCGCAGGTTCATCTGCCGAGCCAGAGCGCGATCGAGGATTTCCGCCTGCTGACTGCCTACCTCAACTCGTAGCGTATCGAAAAAGGCATCGGTTCCAATTGAATAGCCCAACCCCTGCAAGCCTGCGGCTAACGATACCGTAAGGCGATGAGTCTCAGCCGCAATCTGCCGCAGTCCTTCTGGGCCATGATAGACCGCATACATGCTCGCCATGATCGCCAGCAGCACCTGAGCTGTACAGATGTTGCTCGTGGCCTTATCACGACGAATATGCTGTTCGCGGGTTTGGAGAGCTAGCCGCAGAGCCGGTCGCCCAGCTGCATCTTTTGAAACGCCCACCAATCTGCCGGGAATTTGGCGCTTGTAGGCTTCTCGCGTCGCAAAGTAGGCAGCATGAGGTCCACCATAGCCCAGGGGCACGCCAAACCGTTGCGTATTGCCCACCACGATATCGGCCCCAAATTCTCCAGGAGGCTTCAACAGCGTCAGGCTGAGCAGGTCAGCAGCCACTGTCACCAAAGCACCAGCGTGATGAGCCTGTTCCACCACCGCTTCATAAGCGTAAATGGCACCATCGGTGGCCGGATATTGCAGCAGTACGCCAAACACCGAATCGTCAAATTCAGCCGTGCGATGATCGCCGACTACAACCTGAATTCCCAGCGGAATCGCGCGAGTGCGAACTACATCGATGGTTTGGGGATGACAGGCGGCGGAAACCCAGAAAGTTTTAGCGTTCCCCTTGGTCAACCCATAGCTCATAGTCATGGCTTCGGCAGCGGCAGTGCCTTCATCGAGCAGTGAAGCATTGGCAATTTCCATGCCCGTCAAATCCATCACCATCGTCTGGAAGTTGAGCAGGGCTTCGAGGCGACCCTGGGCAATTTCGGGCTGATAAGGTGTGTACTGGGTGTACCAGCCTGGGTTTTCCAGAATATTGCGTTGAATCACGGCTGGAGTGATGCAGTTGGCATACCCCATGCCGATGTAGGAACGGTAAATCTGGTTTTGGGCAGCAATGGCCTTCAGTTGTTGCAACAGTTCATACTCCGAGCGTCCTTCCCCAATCTGCAGCGGTTGCTTGAGGCGAATTGCAGCTGGAACCGCTTGATCAATCAATGCTTCCAGCGAATCATACCCAAGCAGCGCCAGCATTTCCTGGATGTCAGTGGGTCGCGGCCCAATGTGCCGGTGCTGAAATTGCTTGCCCTGCTGGTTAGCTGGTTTGGTCACGAATGCAGCAGAGGCTTGGCCGTTACTGGCGTTAGAGGCTTGAGCATTTGAGGACTGAGTCGCGGCTCGTTTGACCGTGAGCGTTTGAGCATCAGCTGTGGTGTAAAGGTCCGGCTTTTCTGACCCGGTAAGGCCAGTGGAGAACTCTGAAGACATAGGGAGGAAATTTCAATGAGGGGGAGACTCGGAAAATCAAGTTAGATTATGTTCTAACGGTTTCCGCAACAGTTTGCAACAGTTTGCAACAATTAGCTTTTAACCTTAGCCTAGCATTCCCCTCATCAGAAAGAGACGCAGCCCCTCTGTCTTCACAGAGTCTTGAGCTACGTCCCCTTGTAAGTAAGTTTTGAGTATGAGTTTTGTTGGCGCAGCCTGTGCGCGTTCGGTGACCTCAGCGGCACCGGAGCACGCAGTTTTGAGTGTTAGGTTACAGCTTGAACAAAAGACTTGTAGCTTTAGGCTTTGTAGCCTGCTTTTGCGGGTGGCGCAGTGTTGCCGCAGGCAGTAGCGGTAGTCTAAGTTCTGAGTTGGAGCTTGGGTGGAAAACTAGTCTCCTTCTACCTGCTCCCGATATTCGTCTGCCGTCATGGCGTCGTCGAGTTCGCCTGGATCATCCACACGTAGCTTCAGCATCCAGCCTTCACCGTAGGGATCTTCTGCGAGCTGTTCTGGGGTTTCTAGCAGGGCATCGTTACGCTCAACCACGGTACCAGTAATCGGAGCTTTCAAATCTTCAACGGCTTTCACTGACTCAACCGTGCCAAAGGTTTCTCCTTTTTCTAAGGCTTCACCAATTTCTGGTAATTCTAGAAACACAATATCGCCGAGTTGATCGACGGCAAACGCCGTGATGCCAATGGTGGCAATTTCGCCTTCGAGCCGGGCGTATTCATGTGTATCCGAATACTTCAAATCATCAGGGTACTCAAATGCCATATGCGGTCATCCTTTCATCGTTATCATGAAGCCACGATTACCAACGCCTATCGGACGCTGCTGATCAAGCTGAAACCAGAATCGAGCCAAAACAGGTTGATGCGTTTACACCACCTGAATGCAGTCTACTCAAGAGCCGGCCTTCTAAACAATTATTTCAATAAATTCAATTGATCAAAGAAGCGGTTGCATAGAAACTTAGCTTTCACTGGCCGTTGGCTCACCAGAGTCGCCGCCCCCAAATGGATCCATACCGTTGAACGGATCAGTACCGTTGAAGGGATTGGCGATACCGTTAGCTGTGGCCCGAGGCCCTATTGCTTTTGGGTGCAGGGCTTCCTGCCGCTGTTGCCAGCTCTGGGTCAAATTGGTGACTTGGGCGATTGAGCTATTGGCCAAGGAGACTAGCCCGCCAGCATGGCGCAGTTGGGTCAACCGCAGATTCATTCGTTCCACCAGTCCTGTATGTTGACCCGTGCTAATCACATCGCCAATCGCATATTGGTCTTCCCAGAGAATTAGACAGCCCATTAATCCATCTCTGACAAAATTCTGACAAATCAGCAGCAGTGCTAATCCGACAATCCCAGCTAATGTCAACACTAGACTCAAGGGCAGGCCCAGGTAAACCAAGGCAGCTATTATGCCAACGCCGTACACCACAACCGTCTTCACAGGCTTAATCGAGGCGAGAATCGTGGAGATGCGTAAAACATCTCGCTGCGGGTCGTCGGCTGCCGCTGCCCCAAACTTGACCCAGGCATCAGCCAGCAGGTGCAGTAATCCACTGCCCAAGCGGCTCACCAGACTGGTAAAAAACCAAATCAGCAGCAGAGTGGTAGGAGTGCCGAGAAACTGCTGTACATATTGCCTGGTCCAAGGAAAGGCCGTTAGAGCGAGGATTAGTCCTACCGTCCAAACTAGCACCTGTGCCCAAGCCAGCAGCCAGCGGAAAAACCCCACGACTCGCCGCTGTTGCTGTAGGGTTTTCTGGTGCTGAAAGCTGTCTAGAAACCTGGCCCGCAGTGCGATTAGATCGAATTCTGTCATGCCACGAGACGGCTCAGGATAGATTTCAGCTGCAACGGCTGCTTGTTGGAGGCGAAGGCGGCGATTGCGTCGCTTCAGGGGCACTTGCAGCAGCCAGAGTACCACACTTGCTCCCAACATAATGGCTAACACGATTAGCGATTCCCCCAGTTTGCCGTGTAGGCTCAGAGCTTCCGGCGAACGCTCCATCAGGGCGGCATAAAGACTCTGGTAGATCAGCGAGCGCCATTGTTCGGCTAGGGCGGCAACGGGCTGTCCGTTATACTCAGCATCGACATGGGTAACGGTGACCAGCTTCAGCGGCTGCGAATGGTATCCATCGCCGGCAATAATCACGGGTACATCATTTAGAGAGATGACCGAGACCTGCAAGGTTTGTGGATCAAAATTGGTCAGAATGCCATCTTTATTGCCGTGGACAAAGCTGCCCTCAATCACCCGATTCAGGTTTGCCTCGACCTGTTGAGATCGGATTTCTACTGGGAGCTGGTTGCCCGGTTGTGAGCGGTCCCACACGGTCGGAGAGGCCAGGGTGAACAGAGGAGCGCCATCGAAAATCACGGGTGCCGTTTCCAGATTTCCCAAGCGCTTTACCTCATGGCTGGGCTGCTGCAACTGCTGCTCCCAAACTTTGAGTACCGGCAGATGGCCAAAAGTAGTGGGTACCCAGGCGGTAAACAGCGCAAAGGCTAACAACCCCACGATCGTAATATGCAATCCACTGTGGGCCGGTTGTTCCCAGCTTTGAGCAAAATTCTGAACGAGCTGAACTAGCTTTCTCAACACTCTCTGCACGGCTATCCTACCTCATCGCTCTGCATCAGTATAGGGGCTACAGATCGAAACCGAACGCCTGTTTACGAAATTTTCGTTAACGAGATTAAAATCCGATGGGCGTTCAATGGGCTTTGACCAATTCCTGAGGAGGGTAATCAAAGCAACCCCATGTGGGGCCAAATTGCTGGATCATGGTTGAGATGGTCAAGCAATGCTTGATGCTTTGTAGAGCGGATAGTTGTATTGTTCTCTTGTATCGTTTGTACCGTTCAATGATTGCAACTCAATGATTGCAACGGCTTGGCCAGCGCCTTTCAGGGCCGATCCCCTATCGCTGTGATTGGATATGCATAAAACCTATGCCTACGGCAAATTTCGCTTGCGCTATGGACAGCCCTTTCCGTTTGGGGCAACCCCAGTTCAGGGTGGTGTCAATTTCTCGATTTATTCCAACCACGCCACCGAAGCCATTCTGGTGCTATTTCGTAAAGGAGAAACCCAACCCTATGCAGAAATTCCGTTTTTACGAGAGTTTCGCCTGGGCAACGTGGTCAGCATGATCGTGCTCGATCTGGACTACGAAAATCTGGAGTATGGCTATCGAGTAGATGGCCCCTACGAACCCCAAGAAGGTCACCGCTTTGATGCCAACAAAATCTTGCTCGATCCCTATGCCAAAAATATTGGCGGGCGCGATGTCTGGGGTGCTCCAATCCAGGACCACGGCAATTTCCCCTATCGCGGACGGATCGTCACCGATGATTTTGATTGGGAAGGTGATCGGCCTCTAGAAATTCCAGCCGAAGATCTGGTGATCTACGAAATGCATGTGCGGGGCTTTACTCGCCATCCCTCCTCTAAAGTCACCCCTGAACATCGCGGCACGTTTGCCGGCATTCAAGAAAAAATTCCCTACTTCAAAGAGCTGGGCGTCAACTGCATTGAGCTGATGCCAATCTTTGAATTTGATGAGCTAGATAACCCCCGTCACAATCCTTTAACCGGCGAGCCGTTGTTCAACTACTGGGGTTACAGCACAATTGGCTTCTATGCCCCTAAAGCGGGCTATGCCGCATCTGGAGCCATCGGCGGACAGGTGGATGAGCTGAAAACCCTGGTGAAGGAACTGCACAAAAACGGCATCGAAATTATTTTGGATGTGGTGTTCAACCACACGGCAGAAGGCAACGAAGCCGGACCGACGATCTCGTTTCGCGGCCTTGATAACAAAACCTACTACATGCTGACACCCAATGGGCACTACCTCAATTTCAGCGGCTGTGGCAATACGCTCAACTGTAACCATCCGGTGGTGCGTATTTTTGTCCTGGATTGCTTGCGCTACTGGGCCTCGGAATACCACATCGACGGTTTTCGGTTTGATCTGGCCTCGATTCTAGGCCGCGCTCGTACCGGCGAACCTCTGGCGAATCCTCCGTTGCTGGAAACCCTGGCGTTTGATCCAGTGCTGGCCAAATGTAAATTAATTGCCGAAGCCTGGGATGCCGGCGGATTGTATCAGGTTGGTTCATTTCCTGACTACGATCGCTGGGGCGAATGGAATGGGAGATACCGCGATGCCGTGCGCAAATTCCTCAAAGGCGAGGGCGATGTCAGCGAAATGGCGCAGCGCTTGCAAGGCTCGCCCGATCTCTATGCTAAAGCGGGCCGTTCGGTAGATAGTTCGGTCAATTTTGTTACGGCCCACGATGGGTTTACATTGGCGGACCTGGTTTCCTACAACCACAAACACAACGAAGCGAATGCCGAAAATAACCAAGACGGCATGAACGATAACGATAGCTGGAATTGTGGTGTAGAAGGACCGACGAACGACCCAGAAATATTAGCGTTACGCCGACGGCAAATGCGCAATGCGATCACCATTCTCATGGTGAGTCAGGGTGTGCCGATGCTGTTGATGGGCGATGAGATGGGACACAGCCAGAACGGTAACAATAACGCCTATTGCCACGATTCGGAGCTAACCTGGCTCGACTGGACGCTGCTTAAAACCAATGCCGCCCTATTCCGCTTTGTGAAAAACTGCATTGCCTTCCGCAATGTCCATCCTGTGCTGCGCAATCGCGAATATTTTCAGCAGCAAGATTACCTCAAGGTCGGCTATCCCGATATTAGCTGGCATGGCACCAGTGCCCATGACCCCGACTGGTCTGAGGACTGTCACTGGCTCGCCTTCATGCTGTGTGGTAAATACGCCAAGGGCGGAACTGCCGTTGATGATTTTATTTATGTCGCCATGAACCTGCACTGGGAGTCCCACAGTTTCGAGTTGCCGAAGCTGCCGATTGGTATGAAGTGGCATGTGTTTGTCAACACGGCGATGCAGCCCCCCGAGGATATCTGGGAACCGGGTTCTGAACCAATTCTCTCAGAACAGTCGTGGATTATGGTGGGCGACCGCTCGGTGATGGTGCTGGTGGGCAAATAAATGGGCAAATAAATGGGCAAATAAGCAACTAGCCGACTAAAACTTGCCGTTTAAAACGGCCTGAAATCGCTTGTTTTTGCGCAAGCTTTCCAGATCAGGGTCAGTTTTAGCAGCGGGCAAATAGCGGCTAGGATTGAGTCGAATCGCCTGAGCTAGATGATCGACTGCTAGAGCAGTTTTACCTTCACAGGCGTAGCAATAGCCTTTGTTATAAATCCCGTTGGCATGATCGGGTTTGATCTTGAGTGACTGATCGATGCTGGCATGGGCTTCTCGGTACTTGTGCAGTTTCGCCAGAGCATAGCCGCGATTATCCCAGGCTTCGTAGTTGTTGGGGTCGGCGGCAATCGCCCGATCATAAGCCGCAATCGCCTCTTTGACTCGTCCCAACCGACGCAGGGTAATGCCTTGATTGTTCCAGGCATGGGTATCGTTGGGGTTGATTTCTACCGCTTTCTGGTAACAGCGCAGCGCCTCGGTTTCTTCTCCTTTCTGGCCATACATGTTGCCTAAATTAATCCAGGCCGAGGTGTTTTCTAGATTCAGCTCAATCGCTTTTTGAAAATCCGGAATTGCTTGATCGGGGTCTTCTTGGGCCATGTAGATGCAGCCCCGGTTATACCAGCCGGTCGATTCATCGGGATTCATATGCAGCGCCTGATTCAGGCTGCGAATTGCCCCCTTGTAGCGTTTGAGGGCTGTGAGGGCACTGGCCCGGTTCACCAAAGCCATGTAGCCATCTGGATTAAACTCCACCGCTCGATCGTAGGCATTCAGCGCATCATTATGTCGCCCCAGATTCATGAAGGCAGTGCCTTTGGCATCCCAAGCCCGGTAGTCGTGGGGATAGTACTCTAGTAGTTGCGTAAAGGCCTCGACTGCTGCCTGATGTTTCTGCCATTCTGCCAGCACCAGTCCCTTGTTGTAGAGCGCCGTATGATCGGTAGGGGTACGCTGGAGCGCTTGGTCAAAACTATCAACCGATTCGGCATAGCGCTTCAAATGGCCCAGCACCAAACCGCGACAACACCAGGTATCGGTATTATCTGCATCCAAGGCTAACGACTGCTCTAAATACCCCAGTGCTTCCTCAAAGGCCCGCGCTTCAAATGCCTGTACGCCTTGATCAAACAGCAGTTTTGCTTGCATTTCAGGATGGCTTGTCATAGGCAATCGCTGCAATCAACACCCTATTTCATCTTAGGTTAAGTGCAGGCTTACCTGGTAATCATAAGACGGCTGAGGATTACTCAAAACGGTACGGTAAAAAAGAAGTGCTAATCAAAAATCGAACGACAAGGCGAACCTCCGGGGGAGGGGCTTCGCCAACGTTGGGCGGGCAAATGAGCCGCTCCATTAGTTGGAGTGAGAATCTGCAAAAAATGCCGGTGATCAGCGCCGATGAAATTCTGAAATTTACTCAAGGCAAATGCGTGATTACTAACCCTGGATACAGTTCAGGTGGGCAAGCATCGATTCCCTATCCTTCGATAATCCCTGTCTCTAAAGCGGATGAGAAACGAGCGAAGGGGAGTGAAAGTTTATGGGAGACAGAAGGTTCGATCAAGGTGATCGGTGTGCGACTGGCAAATTCCTTAAACCTCGTTCCAACATTATTGAACTGCTAAAGAGCGTTTCAGTTGCCTTCAATCCTTCTTTACAGCAGCTAAGGACTTTGCTACGCTTCACTAATGAGAATATTCTCATTAACTGTCTTCATCAGTGAAGAACTAGCATAGATTGGCATGACCATCACCATTTCAGGCGCAGAGTTTGGGCAGCTTAGACAAGAGTCGGACAATAACGCCCAACCTCTAGGAGAATTTGAGTGCATAGCCACATATCCGAAACCGTTAGGTTGTGGGTATAGACAGCATGTCGATCTGCGGGATGGAATTTCTCTAACGCTGCACGATTACACCTTTCATGACGATTTGCTGGTTAAAAATTGGGATTGTTTGGAGGTGGGAGATTTCGAGCTGGTTTTTCAACTCTCCTCCAATGTCAGGCATGATGACGGCTACGAAGTCAGTGCGGGACAAAATTATCTGATCCGCAGGTTTGCCGATCGAAAAATCCAATGGATGCGCCGGTCAGGGCGAGTCTTGGAAGTGGATATTCACGTTGAACCCTCAGTTCTCTGGTCATTTGTAGCTGATCAAATGGAATTACTTGAGCCAGAGTTAGACCCTATCTTTGAAGAAAAAAATCATCAGTTTTTTCAACCGCACACGACAACGCCTGCAATGCAGCGTGCTTTGATGCAAATTTTGAATTGCCCGTATCGAGGTCTGACGCGGCGGATCTATTTGGAGGGAAAATCGCTGGAGTTAATTGCCCTCCAGCTTGAACAGACAATCGAGCTATCGGAAGCGCGTGGTACCATCAAGCTCTGCCGCGATGATGTCGATCGCATTCACGATGCCAAAGATATTTTGGCTCGCAGTTTGGATCAACCGCCGTCGATCTTGGAGTTAGCCCGACAGGTGGGAATGAGCGAAAGTAAGCTACATCGGGGCTTTCGTCAGGTGTTGAAAACAACTCCGTTTGGCTATTTGCGGGATTATCGCCTGGAACAGGGACGCACCCTTCTGGAGGCTGGAGACATGACGGTGCAAGAGGTGGCACGAGCCGTTGGGTATGCCAGTCAAAGCCGCTTTTGCGATGCCTTTAAGCAGAAATTTGGGATTACGCCCAGAGACTGTCGTAAGGGACAGGGAAGCTGGGATACAACTGAAAAGACAGTTTGAGGCAAAAAAAAGCCAGTCTGGGGCAAAAGCGTATCTTCATCCGGTGCGGCTTTCATCCTATTCTTATTGAGAATTATTTGAAATTACTGTCAGTACAAGGCGTTACAGCTTACGGCTTGCCGTTACAGGGAGCAGTTCTGTCGCCCTGGAAATGTTGGTGTGAGGAGCAGGATGAAGATACGACTGTTGGTTCAATATTTTTGCATTGTCGGTACAATTTTGGGTGGTTTTGTTCCAGCGGCAGGGTGCATCCCAGTCTTGCGAGTCTCAATTTGAGAACTGCCCATTGAGATAAGCACAACGATGGAGCAAGACTTGAGGAACGTTTTGCGCTTTCCACTGTGCTCCAGATAGTTTGATGCGCGCTCCAATCTGTTTGACAGTCGATTCAATCGTGCCTGAACCAATGGAAATCCCTTCGGCTTGGAAGTAACTGTAATTGACGATGCGATGACGGTGCTTGTTGAGATAGGCAATGAAGTTGT
>KL662191.1:2081533-2107639 GCA_000733415.1 [Leptolyngbya] sp. JSC-1 | reverse complement strand
CTGACCGATTTGGGGACTGACATACTCCAGGATATGTCCTCGCACGGCTGACTCGATTCCTTCTAGCGTCGTCAATTGTTCCGGTGCTGTTTCCTCATATAGCAAGGCGGCAATGGCACGAGCATGGTCTTGGATTTGTTGCAATTTATCGGCGTCCATTCGTTGCACCTCAGAGGTCAGCAATTAATTCCTTAAGCATAATGGAGATGCTCTGAACTGACCTGTTAAGCATTTCTACTTATTACATAACTGGGATGCACCCCAGCGGCATGGGCAAACGTGGATGTGGGAGGTCGGGAATGGGAAGTTGGGAATGGAGCAAGTGACACGGGAGGAGACTCAACGAGTGAAGTTGTAGAGGCATTAAGAGCAGAAGACGATACCTTCTCAGCGCCACTAGACTCTACTCTCGCTTCTCCCCCACTCCCCACTCCTCACTCCCTACTCCCTCATCTCAGCGATCTCGACCAACCTGCTACAACCGTTGAAGACTGGATCGCGCAAATTGAATCGTCGATCGTCCAAATCACCGAGGTACGAGTCGAGACAACCGAAACTGGATTGCAGGTGATTCTCGAAACGGCAGACGGTTCTTTGGAAGTGCCGGAAACCCGATTGGTGGGCAATGCCCTAATTGCAGAGATTCCCAATGTAGTGCTGGCGTTGCCAGAGGAAGACTCGTTTGAGCAGTTTAATCCGGTTGAAGGGATTGCCCTGGTGAGTGTGACGGGGTTACCCAGCGATCGGGTGCGGGTGTCGATTACAGGGACGAATGCCCCGCCAGAAGCACAGGTGAGCACGGAAGCCAGTAATCTGGTCTTGAGTGTAGTGCCTGGTGCAGAAGGAACGGCAGGAGCAGAAGATGATGCGATTCAGGTAGTGGTGACCGGGGAGCAGGAGGATAGCTATCGTGTTGAACGGGCAACCACCGCTACCCGCACGGATACCCCGATTCGGGATATCCCTGCCTCGATTCAGGTTGTACCGCAAGAGGTCATTCGTGACCAGGGAGCCAACAGCATTCGAGAAACCCTACGCAATGTCAGTGGGGTTACCTTTGGTAATTCTGCTGGGAATCGGTTAGAGAATTTTAATATACGAGGATTTCGTGGCAATGAGTTCCTAAATGGGTTTCGAGACGATTTTTTCTCAGCACGAACGCAAAGAGACTTAGCAAATATTGAGCGTATTGAAGTGCTGAAAGGACCAGCTTCAGTCTTATTCGGACAGGCAGCTCCATCGGGCATTATCAACTATGTCACCGAACAGCCATTGCTCGAACCCTATTACGACCTTAGTTTCACCGCCGGTAGTTTTGACTTTTACCGTCCAACGATTGACTTATCTGGTCCACTCACTGAGGATCGACGGTTGGCTTACCGCTTGAATTTTGCTTATGAGAATGATGGTAGCTTTCGCGATCGCGCCCCAAATGAGAGATACTTTATTGCCCCAACCCTTACCTACCAGTTTAGCGATGATACGGCACTCACATTGGAAGTGACCTACTTGGATGATGCTCGACCAATCGATAATGGACTGGTCGTTCTGAGTAATAATCAAATTGCAGACATTCCCATCAGTCGTGTTCTGGGCACTCGAACCAGACAGGATGATTTTACTGAAACTAGGGCAACACTAGGTTTTGAGCATCGCTTCACTCCCAACCTTGCCCTCCGTTCTAACCTCCGCTATACAAGAGCCACAGAAGGAGCAGGTGCAACTCTGCAAATTAGTGGCCCATCGCCTGCTGATGACCGCAACTTTCCGCTGAGAGATTTTACCGGCGAGCAGTTCTACGAAGGCTATACCTTTCAGAACGATTTGATTGCCGAGTTCAATACTGGGGAAATTGAGCATACTGTCTTACTGGGTCTGGAACTAGCTCGCCAGTCTGGCTCCTTCTCAGGAGCTTTCAGATCAGCCGGGACGATCGACATTTTCAACCCTAACTACGACTTTACCTTTGGCGAGTTTGAGAACTACACTCCAGAGGCGTATCGTAACAATTCATTTGGGATCTATTTGCAGGATCAGATTTCTTTGCTGGATAATCTCATCCTGGTTCTCGGTGGTCGGTTTGATGCCCTTCGACAGGAGACAACCGTTGGCGCTGCATCAACTGAAACGGAAGCTGAAGCCTTCTCGCCGCGTGTCGGTATTGTGTACCAACCCATTCCAGACATTTCCCTCTATGCCAGCTACAGCCGTTCTTTTACACCTGTCAGCGGTCGGAGTGTGAGTGGTGACACATTCGACCCCCAACGCGGCACAGGATACGAAGTGGGGATTAAAACAGAATTTCTGACCAATCGCCTTTCCTCCACCCTGGCATTCTACAACACAACCCTGAGCAACATCCTCACTACCGATCTGGATAATCCTGACTTTTCTATCCAGGTGGGTGAGCAGCGCAGTCGGGGAATTGAATTGGACATTGCTGGAGAAATTCTCCCCGGTTGGAACTTGATTGCGACCTATGCCTATACTGATGCCGAAGTCACTGAAGACAATACTTTCGAGGCGGGCAACCCCTTGCCCAATGTCCCTGAACACTCTGCCAGCCTGTGGACGACCTATGAAATTCAGCAAGGCTCCTTGGCGGGTTTGGGGTTTGGCGCGGGAGTATTTTTTGTAGGGAATCGCCAAGGCGACTTAAACAACAGCTTTGAAGTGCCTAGCTACACGCGCACCGATGCTGCCATCTACTACAACCGCGATAATCTCAGAGTCGCGTTGAATTTTAAGAACCTCTTCGACATCCGCTATTTTGAAGGGGCACTAAATCGTAATTCCGTCATTCCAGGGGCACCGTTCACCGTCTTAGGAACGATTTCGTGGCAATTTTGATAGAGGATTTGAGAGACATTGAGCAAACCCGATCACCTAGGCTCGTAAGCTCTAACTTAACCATGACAAGAAGGAAGGGATCTTACATTCAAATATTGACTGAGGTAGTTCAAGAGTGGAGACATCATTGGTTTGGGTGGCTCATCCTTGGAGCATTCACTGTTCTTCTGGTTGTGGCTTGTAACGGAAACACGTCCCCCAATCCGGTGCTTCAATCCCAGAACACAGCTTCGGATAACTGTCGGTTAGTGAAACATGAAGCTGGTGAAACCACCATCTGTGGTCAACCTCAAAAGGTAGCTGCTCTCAGTCCACGAGCATTAGATGTCATGCTTTCCCTTGGGATACAGCCAGATGCCTATGCAGAGGAAACCTTGCTCAATCCTCGTCTCCATAAGTTTGACAATCCGAGTCAGCAAATCCCTTACCTGGGTGAGCGAATAACAACGCAACCAATTAATTTAGGCGATCGCTTCACCCCTTCCCTGGAAAAGCTGGTTTTGCTTAAACCTGATTTGATTGTGGTTGTAGAAAATGGGCATAATTTATATGAGCAATTATCAAAAATTGCTCCCACCCTTGTGCTAGACAACCGGGTCGGTAAGGAAGGCTGGTCGCGCCGTCTTCAGGTTCTAGCTCAAGCCTTTAATTATGAAGAACAAGCTCAGCAGGTCATCGATAACTATTATCAAAAACTGACCGAGGCTAAGGAACAACTTGCACCTGTCGTGGCTACCTATCCCCGTGTATTGCCCATTGCTCTTTCTCTCAAAATTGAACCTATCAACGTTTATTCCTACGACAGCGATAGTGCTGAGTTACTAGAGGCAATCGGTTTTCAATTGGTGCTGCTGGATCAATATCCCGAAAGAAAGGACTACCAGGCGACAGGGAGCCCTCAAATTCCAGTGGAAGCTTTATCACAGCTCGATGCTGACATTATCATTGTCCATGCCCGGGATCGCAACAACAACCTTAGCCATCCTCAAGAAGCTGTCAAACAACAATGGGAACAACACCCTATCTTGCGAAATTTACCTACTTCCCGCGAGGGGCGCGTGTATTTTGTCAACGGTGACCTTTGGGGTAGCAATATTGGCGGACCCATCACGGATGAGCTTATTCTTGAAAGGCTTCCCGATCTTCTACTTCTCTCTCTGGAGGGAGCAACAAACTCTCGGTCAGAACAAGGCTCTCCTTAATTCAAGTTAATCTTCTAAATAGGGTAGAGTCTACAAGTCAACTAACATTCCATTATTAATATCTACATTTCACAAGCCATGTCAAAATATATCCTTTTTGTTTGTCAATCCTGTCATATTGCCCGTCCTAAACCGCCCGATCGTCCCCATGACGGCGCGATATTACTCGATCGTCTCTCGAATTTGCATCAAATCTGGTCACGACGATTGGAATTAGACATTCGCGCAGTGGAATGTTTATGGACATGCCGTCATCCTTGTGCGATCGCCCGCCCCTTAAAGCGACACAACTAAATCTATACTCTAGCGTTGCAATCGGAGGATTAACTAACAGAAAAATCATCGACTGGCTTTACCACAAGCCCCCTTGCTGTTGCTGCAACAGATTGGCGATCGTCCACCGTAATCAACGGTAACTCCAGAGCTTGTGCCAGAGCAATATACAGCGAGTCATACACTGCAAGCTGATACGCTAAACCAATTTCTAATGCATTTGGTAAAAGCTGACTAACCGATTCAATTTGAAAGGGGAGACGCAATAACTCTTGAATAATTTGCTCTGCATTGAGTTGAGACAACCCATGAAACCGAACCTGCTTCCAAAGGACATTCGCACATTCCAAAAAACAAAATTCAGGAATATGCAGCATGTCTCCTCCATACATCTGAGCCACCAATCTTCTGGCTTCTGCGGTTTGAGCTTGAGCGATCGCATATTGAATGACTACACTAGCATCTACAACATAAGCTGTCATTACCGTTCGCGATCCTCTCGCAGCAGTTCCAATGTTGTCGGTGAATCAGGCGGCGGTGTCCAACGAATGCGATCCATTGCAGCTAAGGCTTCCTCTACAGAACGTCCATTTTGCCTCAACTGCTGCTTAAGATTTAGCTGCTCATCCACAATCTCAGTCACAAACGCTTTGAGTGTCTCAAGCGTCATCTCTGCAACCCGGCGATCGGTCATACCCTCATGTCCTCCGAAACAACTGCCGAATCAAGGCTTTCTCAAATTTTAACCCAGTCAGAATCTGGACGTACATAGACATCCTAAACAACCTGCTCAACGATCAAATTAATGAAGAGAAATGGAAGGAGCGTAATGTCAAAATCTATTCTTTTTGTGTGTCAATCCTGCCATATTGCCCGTCCTAAACCGCCCGATCGTCCCCATGACGGTGCAATATTATTTGACCATCTACTGACTCTGCACCAAACATGGTCACGGCGATCGCAATTAGACATTCAACCTGTGGGATGTCTATGGACATGCAGTCATCCTTGCGCGATTGTGCTTGGTACACGCTACGCGAACGCCTTAAGTTGTCCGAATAAATTCACGTACTTCCTGGCAAACGTTCCAGGCACCGATGCGGCTGAGGCAATATTGCAACTGAGTGAACAGTATCTCGATAGTCAAGACGGCTCCCTACCCTGGAAGCGATTTCCGGAAGTGCTGAAAACCGATATCGTGGCTCAGATTCCACCGTTTCTATCATTACAAAACCAAGACTAAAGCCTTCTAGCTGCCCTCTGCCCAACTTTGTCCACCTGGAAGCTCAACCAGTCGATTGGTCACAATTTTAGCGAGATCCTTAGCTGGGTGGAGGTAGGTCAAATCTAACAATGTTTGAGCCGTTGCAATGACCTGCTCTCGATTAATTCTCTCGCTCAACAACATTGGTGTCAGTTTGCCGCTTAAAACCTCAATACTAGCGGGGGCGATCGCCGCTTCTAGAGCTTCTTCCAGTAATGGCAACCACTCATCGGCGTTGACATAATAAGCCGTTTTATTTGCCTTTAAATTCAACTTTTGAATTCTCAAAATCGAATCTGAAATAGAAGCCGCCCAAGAATTTGTCAGTCGTTCTTCTACCTGATTTTTAATCAAATGCACCATTAACCGAATCAAGAACGACTCAATATTACGTAGGATGGACTGTTTGCTCATCTCCTCTAGTTCATCCACAATTTCCAAAGCATCTTCATAACGCCCTTCAACGATGCTGAGTCTTAGATCGAGCAACTCTTGAGTCATCTTTATCACCTTTGATCAGTAATCGGGTTGTATAGCCTCAAATTCACCTCGCATTAATTTTATGCGTACTTTCATCATAATCTGGCTCGGTCAACTGGTCTCCACTATTGGCAGCAAAATGACCAGTTTTGCCCTCATTCTATGGGCTTGGGAACTGACTGGATCAGCCACAGCACTGGCATTGGCAGACTTTTTCTCTCAACTGCCGAGCATTCCCATTACGTTAGCTGCCGGAATTATTGTCGATCGTTTCAATCGCAAACATCTGATGATTTTGGGAGATGCGATCGCCGCCCTTTCGACAGTCGCAATCTTCTTGCTGTATGTTGCTGGTTATCTGCAAATCTGGCACATTTATCTGATTAGTGCAGTCAACGGCGGTTTTGGTCAAATTCAACGCCTTGCCTACTCCACTTCACTCACCCTGATTGTGCTACCCCAGCACTACACCCGTGCCAATAGCATGGATTCTATGGTGCATTATGGTTCCTCAATTTTTGCGCCTGCTTTGGCGGGTATTCTCTATCCCATCATTGGACTCGTCGGCATTTCCCTCTTTGACATGGCGACTTTTACTATGGCGATCGCCACGCTCCTTTTCATTCACATTCCGCAACCCCCACTGCAAGACCGTCAGCAGCCCAAGGGATGGGTTGCTACCAGCATTGCCTTCTGGCACGAGGTCACCTTTGGCTTTCGCTACATCTGGAGCCACGCCAGCCTGCGGACATTATTGGGAATATCCTTGCTCTTTATTTTTTTCCACGATCTGGGAGGAGCTGTCTACAATCCGATGATTCTGGCTCGTACTGATGGCGATGCCAGAGTGTTGGGCAGTATCGCCTCAGCCGCTGGACTGGGTGGCGTGACTGGCGGCATCCTTTTGAGCGTGTGGGGTGGACCCAGGCGGCGTATTCACGGCATGTTGCTGGGATTTGTAGGAGCGGGGTTGAGTAAAACTGTGTTTGGGCTGGGGCGATCGCCGCTCATCTGGCTCCCAGCCCAGTTCTGTTCCTCCTTGAACTTTCCCTTGCTGGGCAGTTCCGAGACGGCGATTTGGATGACCCAAATTTCCCCTAACCTTCAGGGACGAGTGTTTGCAGCCAATTCGTTGGTATTGCAAGTCGTGAGTGCGATCGCCACCCTGATCGCTGGACCTTTAGCCGATCGTGTGTTTGAACCTGTGATGCAAGCAGATGGAAGTCTTTCCTCCCTATTGATCCCGATTGTAGGTACAGGAGCAGGTGCAGGGATGGCATTGCTGTATGTCATGACCTCAACCGGACTACTGATCATTGGCTGTAGTGGATGGGCAGTGCGATCGCTACGAAACGTCGAAAATACCGCACCAAATCATGATTCGCTTGCGTAATGATCGGAAGGAGCAATTACTATCCTGATCTAGTTCTATGTCAGAATCGCTGTCTCTGCTAGAGAACGTCGGTGATAACTACACTCTTGCTTCCATTGTTGCCGTCCCACCTCCGCAATCCGCTCAATCACTTGATTGCGTGAATAAACTTCCCCACCTTCCAAGTCGTTGTCCCACATCACTGCATCTTTGCGAGGTGGAATCGTGGCTTTCCCCCATGAACTGAAATCTCGTTGTACCACTTGCGTTTGTCATAGGTTCCATCGGCTGAGACTCGCTTAATGTCGTGATCAATTCCATTCACTTGAAACAACGGAAAAGGGCGATCGTCCGTTGTACGCTACGCGATCGCCCAACCTTGGCTAAAATTGAGAGCATCTACAATCGGCATGAAGTTGAGCTATTCCCATGACCACGCTCCTGATTCAAACCGAAAGTATCCCTCTAACGGTCAACTTTCCGGCGATTGTTCAGATGATCTGAGTGGCTTACAAGCCAAAATGCAGAAATACATTGACAATGGCACACTGCTGGGTTTACTAATCGATCGAAAGAACCAAACTGTCCATATCTATCGTCCCAACCAAGCACCTGAAATTCTGGATGATCCTGAAGCAGTGAGTTGTGATCCAGAGTTGCCAGGGTTTACCTTACGCATGGCAAAGATTTGGTAGCTGGACTAATTGAGCAGGCAATTGTTGTCACTGCCTCTGAGTATCAATCTATTAACAAAATTCTCAAAAAGCTCACAATCATTTCAAGGTTTGGTGCTTGCTTTGGTCTGGCGGGAGCACATGGGAATGACGGTGACAATTTCGGGCAGCGATTACAGTGAGTTGTGGTGCGAAATGCAATGTCTAATCCAGTGCGGATGTAAACTTCCTGTTGTCCCAAGGTTAGAGGAGTTTAGTAGGGAATTTCAATAGCAACTGGAATAAACTTTTCTTCTTGTGGCTTTATTGTGAATCGTTGTGTCACTTGATGTTTAAGCAATTTACACTCTTCATAGGAATGGAAGGAGGAATTCCTGCTTTCGCGTTTGTACTTAGTCACAACATAGAAATAAATTTGCTCAATATTTTGAGCGACATCTCCACCGACAACATACACCTCTCCTTTCAATGTTGCACCAGGTATAGTATCTGTTGTATACAAGTATGTATCTATCTTGGCCGCTCCAATTCCAACACTAGCTAAGACTTTTTTGAATATGGACATACCGGTTACTGCCTTGAAATAAATTAGAACTTACGCATTCGCCCCCTGAATCCCCCAATTCTGGGGGACTTCCAATCTGGTTCCCACCAGATTTGGGGGGCTAGGGGGGCAGAAATTGCTGAGCTGCGTACCTGATAAATAGGCACTCACAAACACCCTATGCTATTCAGCATATTCGGTTCAGCGAGCTATTAGGCTGCACTATACCCCTTCGAGGTTTTCGGATCGGCCCTTGGCAGGTAGTAAATAAATTGCACCTGAAACCAGCGTCAGCAGGACAGACACCCAGAAAGCGACTATGGCCGGTAACTGCCAAGCCTCACCCAAAGGCGCAATCAGCAGAGCGATCGCTACAATCTGGCTGACGGTTTTGAGCTTGCCCCAGATGTTAGCTCCAGAGATTTTGGTTTGATTGACTCGCCATCCGGCAATGGCTAGCTCACGTGCCAAAATCAGAAACACGCCCCAAGCAGGAACCGCTCCCAATTCGATCAGCACCATCAGCGGAGCCAGCACCAAAAATTTGTCTACCAGCGGATCTAGAAATTTGCCCAGATCAGTCACCTGGTTCAGCCGGCGTGCCAAATAGCCATCCAGCCAATCGGTACCGGCGGCGATCAAAAACACTGCTAATGCAATCCACTGTGCTTGGACAGAAGGCTGATAGAGCAAGTAGAGCAGCAGCGGAACGCCGAGGAGACGAGAGACGGTGATCCAGGTTGGGAGGTTCATGGGCGTGGCTCAGCTTACTACTCTTCTAGCGTACTCACTGTTAGCACCTGAGGCGGCGTAGAATCAGGGGGATAGAGGAAACTGAATTCAACCAGCCGCCGGTCACCGGCTGGCATTTGTAGAGTAGCGAGGGGTTCGCCTTGTTGGCCACGTCGCTGCACGAGATGCACATAGCGGGTTTGGGGCAAGCCCTGATCGTCGGCGTATCGGACTCGCACGGTGCCGCGAAAGAAGGTTTGGGGGGGCAGTGGCTCGAAGAAGCGTAGCCCGTTGCGGCTGAGGATGTCTTCTTTGATCGGGGTTTGTAGGGCAATCGTGACAGTGCGGGGCTGGTTGGTTGGATTATGGAGCGGCAGGGACAGATCATACTGAATACCGTAGTTGCCATGGGCTTCGTAGGCGGTGTCAGGATAGCGAACGCGCAGGGGGGCGGTTTGGCTCTGGTCGCTGCCGAGTCTACCGCGTGCCAGCGTGCTCAACCCATAGGAAAAGGCATTGCCGGGGTCGGGAATAGTTAATTCAGCACTAGTGGGCTGATCTGTGACCTGGGCCTGCCAGCGGGAGCCAATCCCAACTCCAGCCACACGCCCGTAGATGATTTGGTTCGTGGGAGCAGTATTGTCGAGCAGAGTGGGAGGACGATCACGAGGAGTGACTAGATTCCCGGTTTCCAGGATGGTCTGCCAGTCTTCTAACGTAGGCGCGATTTCATTGCCAGCCGCATCTTGACGGGCAAACAAGGCCAAACTGGCAAGATAGACCGGGCCATCACTGCGTAGCCGCATCAGGGTGGAACGGCCGTTGATCGGTGGATCGAGCGGGGCAATTGGGATCGGCAGATTGAGCAGCATCTGATAGGAACCGGGCGGCACAATTAGTTGGGGGGAAAGATCGCTTGGCGTCTACCTCGCAGCACATCGCTCATAGCCCGACTCCCCGGCCCGGCGTACACCTCACCCAGGGGATTGTCCACAAAGGGCGGCAGCGAGATGAACGGTGCATCAGGCTGGCTGAGGTAGCTAGCGGCTTGCAGCGTATTGATCGTCACCGGACGGTTACCTGGATTGTAAACAATCACGCCCAAGTAGGCGGTCGTTAGATTCTCCGGGGTCAGCGCTTTGTAGACATGATGGGCAAACAGATCGAAGCGACCCTCAAAACCAAAGTCGAGGTGAGCTTCTGGATGCCGCTTGCCTTGGCTGGGAAATGTGGAAAGCAGAATGCCCTCAGCGCCAATAATTTCTGGGCTGTTGCTATTGAAAACGGGGACAGCGTCTAACTGTCCGGGCAGGGGGCGCACCGTTTGGGGAATCACAATTTCTTGCGGTGGTGGCGGAGCGGGTGCGGATGGGGTTTGGGCAAGCCAAAACATGGTTTACACAATGCCTATCGAATACCTACTGAACACAACCAGAGGATAACAAGGTTGCCGAGAACCAAAATCGCGCTGGCTAGAATTGAATCAAGATCATAGCTTGAAGTGGGTAAGCTCATGTCCTTTTCCCCCAATCTCAACCAATGGAGTGAGTCAGACCTAGATTGGCTGATTGACCAGCTCTATGCTGATTCACCCGTATTTCGGCAAGAAGCTTTTGCCATGACCCAAGACTGCAACCCGACACCCATCGGCCCGCAGTCGGATCGTCAGGTTGGGGTCAGTTCCACGGCTGAAGCAACAAAAATTTGGAGTTTGCCCCATTGAGCTGACTGATTGCCAACTGACTGCCAACTGACTGCCAACTGATTGCCAAGTGGCGGCTATAGCCTAACTACCATAGGGCTTTGGTTCAATTGCTAGCTGCTGAATAATCGTTTTGTAAAACTGGTCGGCTAGAGTTTTGTAGGCTTCATCGGTGAGACTAGTGGGGGTTTGGAAGGCGGGGTCCTTAGAGTTGGCGTAGAGTTGGCGCAAATCCAGCACTTTGGCATTGGCTGAGGATTGGGTGGCCTGTTGAGCGGCGCTGACCAACTGCGTATAGCTAGCTGCAATTTTTTGGCTGTAGTTCTCGCCGAGCTGCTCCAGGATGGCCTTCTCTGAGGCTGGCATTTGTTCGGGCGAACGGCTCGACAGTTCGGGTTGAATTCCCACAATCAAGCGCTTACGGGTAGCCGAACTCCAGCGCACCATTTGCAGCAAATGATTTTTGTAGCGGTCGATGCGCGCCTTCAGTTCTGCGTCATCGCTAGCTAAGCTTTGGGCTAGAGGCTGATCGGTGACGGTTAGATTTAGCGGAATGGCTTTGACTTCCTCGGTTTGGGCATTTTGTAAAATGTAATGTCGCACTCCCTGCACTAAATACAGCTGATCAAACCAACCCCGTACAGCTTGACCGATCGGATCTTCGACGACTGGGCGTTCGCCAGCAATCAGCGCATCGAGGCCAGGAATATCGGCACCACTGTGGCTACTGGGCAAAAGCAAATCTTCGTAGCTGTTCAGTAAAATCACGATATCGGGATTGAAGGCCACTACCTGTTGAAACAGCATCGCCAGATCATTTCCTGACGCATAGCCCGGTACGGCTGCATTGACAACGCGATATTGCCGTTCTGGAATTCGGGCGGGTCGTTGCAGCACTTTAGCCACTTCGTCAGCTGTGTAGGGCAGAACGGCAGGCTGGTACTGATTTGGGTTTTGCTGCTGTTGTTTGACTTGGTCGTTCAGCAAGGTTTCGAGCTGATTCGCCAGGGTGGCCTGATTGTTCGAACTCAACTGCCCAAACGCCATCGAGCCACCTAGAACAAAAATCCGCACTTCGTTGGGATTCTTGGTTGGTGCGATGGGTTCGTCGTCGCGAAAGCCCTGGGGATTGATTGCCCAATAATTACTTTGCTGCTGCGGCAGGAGCTGATACCCCATGAGCGGATTGCGAACAGCCTGAAGTTGCCCCTGATGGGGTAAATTCTTGTAGGGCTGGCGATCGGGACTGAGGAACCCTAGCTGATAGGCTTCTACCCGCTTAGCCTGATCCGACTGCTCTTGGCTGAAGGCTTGGTCTAGCCCCGTGAAGCCAAACAGCAACCGGGTCAAGATCTCTAAGCCAATTGGGATGCCCACAATCGGTATCAGGTAAAAATACCAAGGACGGCGACGGGGTTTCCGCTTCCAGCTCCGACGGCTGCGCTTATACATGGGCAACGGTTTCAGTGACGACACGGCAATAGGTTTCGAGTTTTAGTTAACAACAAAATGCAACGCAAAACACAGAGTGTAGATGCAAGATTGGGCCAGAGCCAATCGTGTGTTGCTCGTGTAATTGGCTACTGATTCAACCCGTGGGTAGTGGTTCAATTGAACTTCCAGTTGAATTCTTGGGCGATGCTATTAGGGCCAAGGCTGCCGGGGGTTTAGCTGAATTTACTCTCGTGAATTTGTTTGGCTCAATGCAGCTTTAAATTTGTTGGCTTTGTCAGATTTATCGTACAAATTTACTAGATTCTGGCTAGATGCAGCCAATTGGGTCAAGTGGATTGCAGTTACTGCCTGTCTGATTGTTCTGGCTGCAAGTCAGTAAACTCGTCAGAGTTTTTGAATTTCAGAACCCGAAGGGGTCTTCGGATCGGCGCTTAGTGGTCCAGGGTTAACAATCGCTCCAGCAGTTGACGAAAATCGACAGCAATTGACTCCCGATTGTGGGCCGTTAGCAGGGGAACATGAACAAAAAGACCATTTTGGTAGGGAGCACAACTTTTCAAATAATTTAGCATTGCATGGTACAAGCTATTACAAACAAATCGTCCAGCATCATAGCTAATCACGGTGTGATTTAAACCAAACGTGAGCTGCTTCAGATTAAGCCTGGTAGCCAAAACGACATCATTGACAACAGCCTGGGCTTCAACATTGAGTTGAGATCGAGACTCGGCCATACCACAGCAAACTACCAAATCAGGTTGAGTTTGTTCCAGTTTGGCAATGATTATATCCCTGCTCACCGGCAGGTTGACAGGTAAGTATCTCAAGCAATAAAGTGACCGAGACAACGTAGGAATTTGGGTGATTTCTGCGAGGAGCTGATCAGAAGAGTTACCTCGATGATGAGCTTTCCAGGGCGCAAAAGAAGTCAATAAAATTCGTCTAGCCACGATGTTTAATCTAGTCAACAGCTCAGATTAAAAAACATTAAATCATCGAAATGAATCATCTCACGGCTATTCCTATCGTTGATTTCGCTCCGTTTTTAACCCAGGATCCTGCGGCCAAACAGCTTGTCGCCCAGCAAATCAAACAAGCTTGCCAAACCTACGGTTTTTTTTACTTGACAGGATACCGCTTAGCAGCAGCCCGAATCGAACAAACCTTCGCAGAGGCAAAATCTTTCTTTGCCCTCCCCGCAGCGGTCAAGCAGCAAGTGTTGCGGTCGCCTCAGACCAATTGTGGCTATGTCCCTTTAGCAGCAGAACGCCTGAACCCAGACCGAGCATGGGACTTAAAGGAAGCGTTTAATGTGGGTATGCAAACGGACTGGCCGTCCGACCTAGAGCAGTTTCGACAGGTGGTTGAGCAGTTTTACCAAGATTGCATTACCAAAGCGGCGCTACCTCTTCTGGAAGCCATCGCCTTGGCACTGCATCTGCCAGAATCTTTTCTGGTCGAACGCCACGGCCAAAATTTCTTTTTGCGCTTGCTCCATTATCCGGCTTGGCCCCATCCTGGCGGCACCAATCAGCTGTGGGCTGGAGAGCACACCGACTATGGCACAATCACGCTGCTGTTTCAGGAGCATGGAGCCACGGGTGGGCTAGAAATTCGCTCTCTTCAGGGTGACTGGTTGCCTGTGCCTGCCTTGGATGGGGCTATTGTGGTCAATATCGGGGATGCTCTGCAACGCTGGACCAATGATGACTGGCACTCGACACCGCACCGAGTTGTGCTGCCTCAGGGAGCCGCGATAGGACGCTCTCGCTATTCGATGGCGCTATTTTGTGACCCAAATCCAGAGGTGGAAATCGCCTGCCTCGATACTTGCCGAAACCAGCCACCACGCTACCCGCCTGTCACGTTTCAAGACTACCTGCAAAGTCGGTTTGCAGCTACCTATTAACAACCTATCCGAGACCCGTCAGAGTGTTGGGATAGCTCTAATTACAGCTACATGCTAAACCAACTCAACCAACTAACAGAGCGCCATACAGAAAAATCCCGACGAGGGTCGCCGGGAGACAAACTGCTTAGGTATATCAGATGCTTCTAAGCATAACCACTGATCCGAGAATAATCATCACCCACTAGGGTAATTTATTCTTTTTTACAATTAAAAGTGTGGTGGATTTGGATGGGTTGGGGGTTGGGGGTTGGGGGTTGGGGGTTGGGGGTTGGGAGTTGGGGGTTGGGAGTTACAGCCTTTTTCAGGCTAGTGAAGTACGAAAAACGGGGTGCAGGGGCAGTGCCCCTGTACCTCTGGTGATTTTGAGGATGCAGCCAGGAGCTTCGATGTTTATAACCAAGCTGGGGTTGCTATGGTTGGGCTGCCTGTTTAATTAACCTACCCATCAATCAACTAACCACAGATCAAGCGGTTCAGTAAGAAGGGAGCTTCTGAAATAATTTCTAGCTTGGTGATGGCTGTGGCCTGGACCTGGACTTGATGGCGGACTGGTGCTGCTGGGTTGTGGGCGGAGGAATAGGACGATTGGCCCAGGTGCTGCTCGGCTATACACTGATCGGCTGGTTTGTCTGTGGTGCACGGGAGAACACTTTTGGCCTTCAGACAGGGAGGAGCATCGTTAAAGACTCTGACGACAATTTGCTTTACCCCGACCAATCCAATGTTCACCTGCTGGTAGGGCAGATTAAAGTAAATGGTCAGAGGCACTTGCTGGCTGATGGGCATCAACCCAATCGGCTGTTCCGAGTTCGCGAAGGCAGGATTGGACGGCTGAAGTGCAATGGCATCAGAAAACTGAATTCCCCAAGGTCGGAACTGATCGCGCACCTGAGTAAACGAACGCAGCTCAGAGAAATCAAGATGGATCCGTCTTGGCAGCCAAGGTGGACTAGGGAACGGACAGTGGAAGGGGTGCCTGAGCGGCATGACTGCACCTTGAGTTTTAATGGGTACCATACTGGAAGCAATTGGTGGTGAGGCATCCAATTGGCAAGACGGAAATGAGATCAGGGGCTGAACCAGAAATTCGCGATTGGTTGTTTTGCGATTGGTTGCTTCTGGATCGGTGGGGGGCTGGAGTTGCAGGGAAACCATAAAATTAGAACAGGGGTACAATGCACTGCTCAATCGATACATAGAGGCCATCCTCGCCTCCGTATGCACTACAACTTTGCTCCTGATTCTTAACAACCGATAAAGTTTGGATGAATTACGAATCAATTACTGATCCGGAACTCTGAAGGGATTTTGAAATTCAAGCACTCTGACAAGTTTCGGATAGCTGCTAAACAGCAATAGCACCACCGACGAAACTAAAGCCTGTACTGAAATTCGAGAAAGTATCTCCTTGGACGATCGCCACCAATTCAGGCACGGCTTGCCCAGCAGTCAAGTAGATAGCTTTACCGGTCACACCAGCGATCGGGGAGTTCCCAATCGAGTAAGCTCCGGCTGACCCCGCTAACTGCATTACATCTGTCATTTTGTTAAAGTCTTTGATTAGAGCGTAATCAGCTTGGCCTGCCGTTGCCACATTGCGATCGTTGTAGAAAACGCGACCCGGAATGCCGAGTACAAACGTATCGCCACCGCTTGCACCAATCATGGCATCGATTTCACCTCTACCCGTTGCTACTGTGGAAGTACCCTGAAGCCGATCATTGCCCAGGCCGCCATTGAGGGTGTCGTTGTTTTCTTGGCCGTAGAGCTGGTCATTCCCATCATCGCCCTCTATGTGGTCGTTGCCGCTACCTCCGTAGAGAAAATCGCTGCCATCCGCTCCGAGCAGTTCGTCGTCACCGTCTTCTCCGTAGAGGGTATTGGAGGCAAAGTCAGACGGAGCGGTTGGATCACCATTGGCGTTCATCACATCATTGCCGCTACCGCCAACCATGTAGTCACTGCCCAATCCGCCATTCATGCTGTCATTACCCGATCCGCCATACAGCGAGTCGTTGCCATCAAATCCCTGTTGGATGTCATCTCCCGCTTCACCGCGCAGCACATCGTTACCAAACCCACCATCCATGAAGTCGTTGCCTTCTCCACCATAGAGGGTGTCGTCATCGAACCCTCCGTAGATAGTGTCATCTCCGAATCCACCAAAGATCGTGTCCGCACCGCTGTTGCCAAACAGGTCATCATTTCCGTTCATGCCATAGAGAACATCATCGCCGGCCTGTCCCTGAAGCCAATCCTGAAGCTGGCTGCCATTTAGGACATCATTGAACGATGTGCCAATGCGTGTAACCATATCAATCTCCATTTGTAACGTTAATAGATACTCAAAAGTAGCGGTTCAGTTCATTTGGAAATTACTCTGAATCCGCTATTTACAGTCTGGTGATACAGCTAGTGATGAAAAGAAACAGGCAACCCTGAAACGATACGAACCAGCTCAACTCCCTGATTCATTGACCTGCCTGATTGACCTGTCTGATTGACCGGCCTGATTCGCTACTGCTTGGTACAACTCTTTACAACAATAAGGTACTGCGGAGTTTAGTGAATATCCGGTAATTTTGCTCTAATTGCTTTTGTCTTTTTCATGCAGATTCTCAGCTTGGAGCGCAAGTTGAAAATAGCATCAAACATCAAAAACGAGTGCTATCCTCCTGGCATGTCATCAATAAAATAACAGCAGGAGGATAACGCTAGGTTTTGGCTTTGGAAATGATGGCTTCAGCAGCACAGGTAGGTCTTTCAGTAGCGATTTGGTTTGGGAGCAAGACTTATAGAGACCCGATCCAATCGATTCCCTGAATTAATCTCAGCCCTGCACATGTGCTGCTTTAGGCAGCCTTGGTTGGGCTTAAGCAACTGGACCACCCGTAAAGTTGAATCCAGAGCTGAAGTTGGTAAAGGTGTCTCCTTGAACGATTGCTACCAACTCAGGCGTGGTTTGTCCAGCAGTTAGGTAGATGGCCTTGCCTGCAACGCCAGCAACCGGTGAGTTACCAATTGAGTAGGAACCGGCTGTCCCAGCCAATTGGATCACATCAGCGACCCTGCTGAAGTCCTTAATTAGGGCATAATCTGCTGCACCGGATGTGAACCGGTTGCCATCATTGTAGAAAGCCTTACCAAATTCACCCAGCACAAATCTGTCGTTGCCAGGGCCGCCAGTCATGACATCCCTTTCCCCTCTACCACCGGAGAAGTATTCAGCACCTTGTAACCGGTCATTGCCGAGGCCGCCATTCAGGGTGTCGCTGTTTTCTTCACCGTAGAGTTCGTCGTTGCCGCTGTCTCCTTCCATATAGTCGTTGCCAGTGCCACCATACAGGTAATCACCGCCTTCAGCACCCAGCAGTTGGTCGTTGCCGGCTTCTCCATAGAGGTAGTTTGTGGCAAAGTCAAACGGCTCGGTCGGATCGCCATTAGCATTCATGACATCGTCACCGCTGTCGCCGTACATCCAGTCGCTGCCGAGGCCGCCATTCATGATGTCATTGCCAATGCCACCATCCATGTAGTCGTCGCCATCGAAGCCACTCATGTTGTCATTGCCGGTTCCGCCGTACATATCGTCGTTGCCGAAACCGCCATCCATGAAGTCGTCACCGTCTTCACCATAGAGGGTATCATCGTCCCAACCACCGTAGATGGTGTCACTGCCAGAACCACCAAAAATGGTGTCACTGCCAGTATTACCGAATAGGTCATCATGGCCGCCCAGCCCGTAGAGGACATCATCACCAGCATTACCTTGAATCCAATCCCGCGATTCGCTACCGGTTATAACATCATTAAATGGTGTTCCAATGCGTGTAACCATAGTTAGTCTCCATTTGTGCAAGTTCTATAACTAAATCATTGCTTGTCAGACTACGAACGTAATCACCCTTGTAGGTACCATTTTGATAAAATAAATGGCTTTTAAGATGTTTAGGTTCATATCGTCTGACTGCAGAAATTTAGCGTTCAAATGTTGAAAAGTGATTATTTTCTTCAAATTCATCACTTTTCACACATGAAGGTTTCTCTCATGTTGAGAGTTCGTTTTTTCTACAGTTCTTCTTCGCACAGTTCTTCTTTATAAAATTTTCCCAGGTGAGTTGATAGCCAGCCGGCTATGACGGTTGTGCCAATCAAGCCCACTCAAATTTGGGAAACAGTGCCAGCCAAAATCAAACTACAGTTCTGGCAAGCTATTTCTAAGCAACGAAGCCAACTAGATGAATAGTCAGATAGAAATCAGATAGAAGTCAGATAGAGTAGGGGCAAATGCCCACTGCCAGCAAGATGTTTGCAGGCGCTCTAGGTCCGACACCCGATAAAGTTGACTTCTGACAAAGTTGACCTACTTAGAGCCTATCCAAGCACTCATCAGAATTTTTGAATTTCAAAACCCCGAAGGGGTCTCCGAACAAGTAATTGGAATCGATGAAGCGAACCAAGTCGATTGCTCAAAGAGCTACCTCAACGCAGGGTTACTCTAGCGAAAACCACTCATTGCCTATGGCTTTATCGAGGGATTTGCCAGATGAGGTGTATCTCCTTGAATTTGCCTAAATTTGATTTGCAACGGGTAGGGCACGAACTGATTACTAAATGTAGATTACCTGTAGATGCAGTCACTCTTACGGCTTGAGCGAATAGCAGGCTGCAACCAGTTGACTAAACTTGACTTGAGTGAGAAACAAATAAGTTGTCGATCTGGCTGCTGATCATGATAAACGCTGACTAGTAAACCGTTCTAGTAGACTGTTGACCTAAACTGACTTATATGTACCCTGTGGCGATAAGACTTGTATCAACGTAATCTGCCACTGACACACATTTTATGTCGATGCAATGTCAATGTAGTATTACTTGAATTTTCTACTCTACTCATAGACTACTCAACAGGTTACAGCAAATCCGGTAACTTTGATCTTTTTCCAAATTGCTTAATCTTTTAAATAGATCAATTCCATGCTTCGGCAAATCCGTAGCGCTGACAGCTAGTCGGCTAGCAGGCCGGATGGCTGCTCTACGTTGATAGCTGTTGATAGCTAATGTTGTCTTACTAATCTTCTAGGGGCTGGCCAACGACTTCAGCTCAATGCTTGGGAAGCAGCCTCATCATTCATCTGCACTACACGCTGTTGATACAGACTGACAATTTTAGCTACCACTTCGTCGATTGTCAGATCGTCCGTGACAATTTCGATGGCATCGCCTGCTTTGCGTAAGGGTGAAATGGGGCGTGTGCTGTCCTTGAGGTCCCGCTCGTAAATGGCCTGTTCCAAATCGGCTAGCATCACCTCAGGATGGCCTTGATTTTTTAGATCCTGCTGGCGACGGCGAGCGCGTTCCTGAACCGAAGCGGTAAGAAAGATCTTGAGTTCGGCATCAGGAAAAACACAGGTGCCGATATCTCGTCCATCCATGACAATTCCGCCCCGACGCCCATAAGCCTGCTGTCGCTTGACCAGCTCACGTCGCACCACAAGCTGAGCTGAAACCGCCGAAACCTGTTCGGTCACTTCCGGAGTACGAATCGCGTGGGTGACATCTTGCCCATTGATAGAGACGCGCATGGTGGTGGGATCACCACTAATATCGATTTGGCACTGGCTGACCAATTCTGCAATCGCCGCTTCGTCTTCGACTGCAATGCCCGATTGCAGCACCAACCACGTCACCGCCCGATACATTGCTCCCGTATCCAGATAGAGCAAGCCTAATGTCTGGGCTACCTGCCGCACTACAGTTGATTTACCGGCACCGGCAGGACCATCAATCGCCAAGACAGGCTGGCGGTTTTGTAACACAATGTTGTCGATCAGGCGAGTGGAGCCAACCCGAGCAGCAATTGCCAGCAGGCCAGCTTCTTCGATCTGTTCTAGGGGCTGCATAGTATGAGGATGCACGAGTTCGATATACTCCAATTGAACGCTAGGCACGGTTTGTAATTCTACCTTAACGGTGTCAATTAATGCTGGACGGGAGCGAGTTCCTTGTTGAAAGGCTCGCTCAGCCCGCTTCAGACCGCGATACAGGACCGTTGCCGCCGAGCGTTGCTCTGAGGAAAGGTATTGGTTACGAGAACTGAGGGCTAACCCATCTGGTTCCCGCACAATTGGACAGGGCACTAGCTCGACGGGCATATTCAAATCGGCAACGACACGACGTAAAACAGCAACTTGTTGAGCGTCTTTCTGACCAAAATAGGCTCGCTGAGGCTGAACGATTTGCAGTAATTTGGTCACAACTGTCGCGACCCCAGCAAAATGACCGGGACGCGAGCGGCCACACAGTCCTTCAATCAAAGCAGTGGGCGGAATCACCTGAGTCAGCCGTTCCTTCGCCAAACGTCCAGAATCAGCATCCAATTCGCTGCATAGCTGGCCGTACAACTCCTCTGGGGCTGGTGCAAAAATCACATCCACTCCAGCCTGCTCACACAGCTGCTGATCCTGTTCTAAGCTGCGCGGATACTTCTGAAAATCTTCGTTGGGACCAAATTGCAGCGGATTGACAAAAATGCTGACGACAACCCAATCGTTTTCCTGTCTGGCTCGCTGAATTAAGCTGAGGTGACCTGCATGCAGCGCTCCCATCGTCGGAACTAGCCCCACAGAAACGCCCTGCGGGTAACAGGAAGGGTTGGTGTCATCCCATGCCGCAGCTTGGATTTGACCTGATTGCAACTGGCTCAAATAGCAGCGCAATCCAGCGACAGTTTTAAATAAACGCACCAGGTTCTCCTGCTGACTTACTCAGTTCCTCCGCTTAGTAGTTTACAAAATTCCGGTTGAGGAAGTGGGAAAGGCGGAGTAAGGTTTGTGTGAAGCGATACCGTTCCCCAAAAACGCGATAGGGTTAGATTAAGTCGATGCCGAAGGATTAGTTGGATAGTGACTCAAGCCACGCAGCAAATTGTTGTGGCTGGGCAAATCGTGCAAACGCAGCACCTGCTACCCGGTTTCCAAATCGCCGTAGACGAACTGCTGGCATGATGGTCTCCGACAATCACCTTTCTGGCTCTTCACCCCAGTTGCCTCCAGCTTCTGCTGCACGAGGCATGGGGCGTTGAGCTACCTGATAAGGGGATGGCCCCGGCTCTAAAGGCTGCCGTTGGCGGGATTGGGGCTGACGACGACGAGAGACGCCTTCTTCGGTCGTTTCTTCCGCTACAACTTCGTATAGAACGGCAAATTTATCTGTACTGCCTTTGCGCAACACGCGGCCCAACCGCTGAATGTACTCACGAGTTGAGCCAGTCCCTGATAGCAGAATCGCCACGCTTGCTTCGGGCACATCAACGCCTTCATTCAGCACGTGGGATGCTACTAGGGTTTTATAGCGCCCTTCCCGAAAGTTTTTTAGAATTTCGTGTCGCTCTTTTACTGGGGTCTGATGGGTGATGGCTGGAATCAGGAATTCCTGCGAGATGCGATAGACGGTGGCATTATCGTTGGTAAAAATCAGCGTTTGCTGCGGGTAGTGCTGGGCAATCAGATCGGCTAGAACGCGCAGTTTTCCAGCAGTGCCGAGGGCAATCGAACGAGCTTCCCGATGGGCAAGCATAGCTCTGCGTCCGGCTTTGGACTGAGCGCTAGCCTGTACGAACCGCTGCCAACCTTGCAGTGTGCCTAACCAGATGTTGGACTGGCGCAAAAACCGATCGCGGGTGTTGATCAGCGCATCGTAGCGTTCTCGCTCCTGTTGGGACAGCTTCACCCGAAGCTGGACAATTTCATGATGGGCCAATGCCTGACCTGCCAGTTCTTCTGCCGTGCGGCGATAGACAATTTTTCCCAGCAGCGTATCCAGATCGGTATGTCTCCCATCGGAACGGTCCGGTGTGGCGGTGAGGCCAAGCCGATAGGGTGCAATGGCATATTCGGCGATCACTCGGTTAAAGTCGCTGGGCAGATGATGGCATTCGTCGCAGATCAGCAGCGCGTAGCGGTTGCCCAAGGATTCGACATGAATCGCCGCACTGTCGTAGGTGGCCACTAAAATCGGCGTCCGGTCCCGCGAGCCTCCTCCCAGCAACCCCACTTCCGCATCGGGAAAGACTGCCAGCAGATGGGCATACCACTGATGCATCAAATCCAGCGTGGGTACGGTAATCAAGGTACTGCACGAGGCCACCTGCATCGCCATCTGGGCCAGATAGGTTTTTCCAGCTGCCGTCGGCAACACAACAACGCCTCGCTGTCCCGCGAACTGCCAAGCTTCTAGCGCCTCCTGCTGATGCGGATAGGGCTGTCGCGCCAGGGTGACGTCTAGATCCACTGGGGCAAAGTCAGAGGCTTCGTCTTTAAACGAGTTACCTTCCTGTTCCAGGGTCTGCTTCAGTGCCCGATATTGACTGGCCGGAATCCGAAACCGTTCAATCCGATCATCCCAAGTAGCATAGTCGATCCACGCTTTCCCTTTGGGAGGTGGATGCAAAATCAGCGTACCGCGATCGAACTTGAGGGTAGGGGTGCGACCCATGAGCAGGAGAGGAACGACTGTTGATTAGTATAGAGGCAGACAGGAGATAGGAGATAGGAGTTTTCGATCATAGGAGCATTGCTTTTTGCACCATGAATTTTATCCTGACGACTGAACGCCTCCACCTACAACCCTGCGGCGCTGAAGACTTGATGCGTCTGCATAGGCTATGGACAAATCAGCATATTCGCTATTTCTTGTTTGATGAGCGCATCATTTCTGAGGATGAAGCACGCTCATTCATTCAGGCAAGCCTGGACAGCTTCAATCGGCATAATTATGGGTTATGGCTTGTCTATTGTCAGAATCAATGTATTGGTTTTGCTGGCTTTCTGGATGCTGAGGAAGCACCTAACCTAATTTACGGTATTCATCCCGACTGCTGGGGGCAAGGATATGCGACTGAAGCTGCTAGAGCTGTTTTAACTTACGGTTTAGAAACGTTGAGCTTGCCTAGAGTGAATGCAGATGTAGATGAACCAAATACAGCTTCTGTACGGGTGCTGCAAAAGTTAGGCATGAAGCAAGTGGGTCATGCCACTGTCAATCATCATCCGCTGCTGTATTTCACTACCTAATCGTAGCCAGTTTGAAACATAGAACTGCAACCAATTACTGGTTGATAGAATGTGGAGTGTCTGGTGAACGTTTGAGCCAAGTTCCACGTCGTAGCTTCGATGTCCGATTGGAATCATAAGGATATGGCGGGGATTATTGGCTTCAGGGAGATTGAGCCATGAATTGCGGTAATCAGCAAGAATATCCTTCCAATCCGATCGGAAGCTGTTGAATAGGGTTTTTTCGAGAATTTTAACATCTGTATAGCAGCGATGGCTCTACGAATCGCTTTAGGATCTGCACCGTCCCCTAGCCCATCCCCATTCCTCAACTCCGACCGAAACTTCAGAACCGGGCTGCACATTCCCGCCCGACAGATCGATGAGCGTGACGGCGGTTGCAGCCTGGAAGCTTCCCCTATAGATCGGTTGTCCTTGAGCGTTGGTGCCACTGCTGCTCAGGTTCGTCGTTTGCGGCGGTTGCCCAGAGCGTTGCCAGCGGATCAGGCTAAATCGTCTATCGGTATATTCAGCGGTGTAAGCCCAACCGTTATTCATGCGTCCATCGCAGAAGAGTTGTTGGGGAGGCTGAGGAGACGGCGCACTTCCACCTGAAGAGAGGCCGCAGGTTCCCGTTGAAGTTCCCCACTCTTCGACACTGACAGAAATCTGTGAACCGGGATTTACATTGCCACCAGAGAGATCGGTCAGAGTGACTGTGGTTGCGGCTTGAAAAGCGCCGGTATAAATCGGTTGTCCTTGAGCGTTGGTATTGCTAAAGGTCAGATTTGTGGTTTGCGGTGGTTGCCCAGAGCGCTGCCAGCGAATCTGAGTGAAGCGCCCATCCAGAAACTCAGCCGTGTAAGCCCAACCGTTATTCATGCTGCCATTACAGAAGAGTTGCTGGGCCGCATGGGCAGATTGTTGGTCTACCACCAGTACCCCGAGCGTGATTAACCCGGTTGCCAAAGCGGTCGTGCAGCCTTGCAGATTCTTCAAACCGATGCTCATTGATTTTTCGCCTTTTACTAACTTTTACTAATTTGACTCATATAGACGAGGAACATTCCAGTATACAGAATAAATCTATGAAAATAATAGGATTTGAGAGTGGTGTAATAGTAATATTTTATACGTAGTCCCATCAATATACTGATCCCAACGAAGTGGTTGAGAAGAATGTAGTTCCAGATTCTACAGCGTTTTTCACCCATGTGAGGTATGGGGGGTGTGGGGGCTTCGCCCTCACGCAGGGACAGTGCCCCTGCACCCCGCTTTTCGTACTTCCCTAGCCTGAAAAAGGCTGTATGCCAAAAGTATCCGACCGGACACCATGCTTGGACAGAGCAAGGAAATGAGCAAGGAAATGAAGAAGTGGGCCAACATCGGCGAGTTTGGTCGGAGTGTAATGTGAGCAACTCGTGGCATGGACAGTTAAGATCTGGAGTTGACGATGCTGGATCTTCACTACTTCGTTTCGCCTCCTTGCAAAAACTTAATCGCTGCTGCGAGAATCTCATTCCGTCCTTCAATACTCATTGTCATTGCACAACTCCTGCTTTGGGTTGCGACTGCTCTAGCTTCTGAAGCAACCGATTGTTGTTCAATCCTATCCCGGCATTGCTAGCTAGTTGGCCTAGGGGTAGCAGCATTAACTGAACACACTCAACTGCAAGTCTTGCGAGAGTTGCTGGACTAATGCTAAAGCGGCAACCGGATTGCCAATATCGTCGAGGGCAGGACTGTAGCAGGCGATTGCACCTTGGCGCGGCACTACGGCCAGCAAGGCACCGCTAATCCCCGATTTCAGCGGCAAGCCAATTTCAACGGCATACCGTCCAGAGGCAGCATAGAGTCCGCAGGTCAGCATCACGGCATTGACGATCTGCCGATGCTGGGGCAAAAGAGGCCGAGCAGGCTGGGCAGTTCCGGCTAGCAACTGGCCGAGTTGGACTAAATCTGCCACCTGACCGGATAAGCAGCAAATTTGTTCGTAGGTGTCTAGTGCCAGAGACGGGTTGTGCAGAACGTTGCAGGCAGCCAAATAATCGACCAAAGCAAGATTGGCCGATCGGTCGCTCTGGCGCACGGCGGTTAGCATCGTTGCATCGAGACGGAGTGTGACATTGGCCTGCTGATTTAGCCATTGGCAGAGGGCGGTACAGCGTTCGGTAGCGGTGGTTCCCGGCAGTTTGTCGGCTAGGGCAATGGCTCCGCTATTAATCATGGGATTGCGAGGAAACCCTTGGTCGGCCCTGAGTTGCTCTAGCGAATTGAAGGGCATATCCGAGGGCTGCATTCCTACCCAATGTCGCACTGACTCGGTGCCGCAGTGGTGCAGCACAAACAGCAGCGAAAACGGCTTGATCACGCTCATCAAGGGAAAGCGACAGGCCGTATTGCCGTAGCTGGAGGAGTGGTGTTCGCTGCAAATATACACCGCTAACTCATTGGGATTTGCACTCGCTAGTGGAGCAATTCTGCCAATCACTTTGCCCTTGGTGGCTTGAGCTTGGGCGAGCTGGGCGTAGGTTGCGAGTTGGGTGGCGCTGAGGGAGGTGAGGGGGGGCATGGGGGGTGAGGGGGTGAGGGG
>KL662191.1:2039909-2080342 GCA_000733415.1 [Leptolyngbya] sp. JSC-1 | reverse complement strand
GGGGTGAGGGGGTGAGGGGGTGAGGGGGTGAGGGGGTGAGGGGTGAGGGGGTGAGGGGTGAGTTGAACTTTTAATAGCTTGCTGAGAGCAGAGATTTTGTAGCGGGTTTAGCGGACAAATGGGGTGTCTTAACCTGCAAGGCGGGAATCATTAACGTTCTCATAGTCAAACCTTTAACTGTCAGTGTTACCTTGCTTGGCAGGGTGTAAATCATGTCGAGATTCAAACGAAAGATTCCGCAGTTTTTCTTAACACTTTTTGGATTGCTTTTGGATTACTGCGTTCACTACAACGTTTTTTAATTTGTCCTTTTCAGGAGTGCATTGCTGTTGCGTTGGTTTTTAAATGCAGATCCAGGGAGATAGATTCGGTCCTTGGTTCTCTGTTTTCAGCGGTTTGAATACCAACTTGATATCAGTCATCTTACTTGAGCTGTATTTACCATCATCACCCGCCCTATCCAAATCCTGGGGAGTTTGCATGTCTACCGAATCCATTCGTTTTGCTCAGTTCAATGCCTCGCTCAACCGTCGGGCCGAGGGGCAACTCGTGACTGATCTGTCTGATCCCAATGCGGCGACACCCGGTACAGCCCAAGCAAAAGCAATTGCGGAAATTATTCAGCGGACCGATCCGGATGTAGTGCTGATCAATGAGTTTGATTATTTTGCCGCCGATCCAAGCTTGGCAGTGAAGCTGTTTCTGCAAAACTATCTGGCGGTAGGGCAAAATGGAGCGTCGCCAGTCGAGTATCCCTATTTCTACATCGCACCTTCCAATACGGGAATTCCATCAGGCTTTGATCTAGATAACAATGGCAGCGTTGTGACGACACCTGGTCAGGCCGGATACGGCAACGATGCTTTTGGGTTCGGCATCTATCCCGGTCAGTTTGGCATGTTGCTGCTCTCAAAGTATCCGATTGATACGGCGAATGTGCGCACGTTTCAGAAGTTTCTCTGGCAGGATATGCCCGGTTCGTTACTGCCGACAATTGCCCTTCCCGATGCGGCTGAGCCTTGGTATTCGCCAGAAGAGCAGGCGGCGCTGCGGCTTTCCTCCAAGAGCCACTGGGATGTGCCGATTCAGGTCAATGGTAAAACGGTGCATGCCTTGGTCAGCCACCCGACGCCACCCGTGTTTGATGGGGCGGAAGACCGCAACGGTAAACGCAATCATGATGAGATTCGCTTTTGGGCTGACTACATTACACCCGGTCAAGGCAGCTACATCTACGACGATCAGGGGCGCAAGGGTGGGCTGACGCTGGGAGCTAGCTTTGTGATCATGGGCGATCAGAATGCCGATCCGTTTGATGGCGATAGCTTTCAGCAGGCGATTCTGCAACTGCTCAACAACTCTCGCGTCAATACATCCGTGACGCCCACGAGTGCCGGAGGACCAGATGCAGCCCAGCGTCAGCACCGAATTAACGACCAGCATCAAGGCAATCCAGCTTTTGATACGGCAGATTTTAGCGACACTACGCCCGGCAATCTACGCGCTGATTATGTGTTGCCTTCGCAGGATTTAGCAATTACTGATGCTCAGGTGTTCTGGCCTGCAAAGGACGATCCGCTGTTCCGTTTGGTGGGCGATTTTGCTCCTAATTTTCCGCCCGAAGGGTTTCCCAGTTCCGATCACCGCTTGGTTTGGGTGGAGGTGCAGTCGCGAGGGGATTACAGCCGTCAGAACGTCAGCCAGGTTGAGTTTCTGGGTGAAGTGACATTTCCCACTGGTTTGTTGTTTCAGAACACTGAAGTAGGCGGACTATCAAGTCTTGTGTACGATCCAGCAAGGCAAGTTTATTACAGTATCTCGGATGATCGCAGCGAAAAGAATCTGGCACGCTTCTACACCTTGTCAATCGATCTGAGTGACGGCAAGTTAAACGATGGCGATGTCAAATTTAACAATGTCACGACCATCACCGATGCATCCGGCCAGCCCTTTGCCAAGAACAGTCTTGATCCGGAAGGAATTACCCTAACTCAAGATAAAAGGCTCTATATTGCTTCGGAAGGCGATGCGAATCGATTGGTTAATCCTTTTGTAAATGCCTTTTCGCTAGAAGGCAAACAGCTTGCCGAACTGCCAATTCCAGCCAAATTCCTGCCCACCACTGACCAATCCTCAGGAATTCGCAACAACCTTGCCTTTGAGAGTTTGACGATTACACCCGATAACCGCTATCTCTACACAGCGACTGAAAACGCGCTTTATCAAGATGGACCAGCAGCCACGCTAGAGGACGAAAGCCCAGCTCGGATTATTCGCTATGACCTGCAAACCGGCAAAGTAGACAAGGAAATTCTCTACAACACTGATCCAGTTGCCACAGATTCAGTGCCACCCGGCGAATTTGTCACCAATGGTTTAGTTGAACTACTAGCGCTGGACAACAACGGCACCCTACTGGCCCTAGAGCGCGGTTTCTCAACTGGTATAGGTAATACAGTAAAACTCTATGAGGTTAGTATCCAGAATACGACCGATCTCAAAGACATTGAAGCACTAGCAGATTTAGAAGTAGATGCGGTTGCAAACAAACGTCTGTTGTTGGATTTTGCTGATTTGGATATCCCGCTCGACAACATTGAAGGTATGGCGCTGGGACCGAAATTGCCCGATGGTCGCCAGTCGTTAGTGATTATTAGCGACAATAACTTTAACCCAACGCAGTTTACTCAAGTATTGGCATTGGCAATTGATACTGAAACCACGCCTGCTGTTGCGCCGCTTCTGGAAACACCTAATCTAGACCGCACTGAGGATGGGGCCGATGCCGACGACCCAGCGATCTATGTTCATCCCATCGATGCAGCTCAGAGTTTGGTGATTACAGCGCTGAAGGACGGCGGTCTGGCAGTTTATGACCTGAATGGCAAAGAAGTGCAGCGAATTGCGCCAGAAGAGATTCGCTATAACAATGTGGATTTGGTTTATGGGTTTGAATTGAACGGTGAGCCGATCGATCTAGCGGTTGCATCAGACCGTCGCAACGATACGCTGGCAATCTGGGCGATTGATCCCAATACTCGTCAGCTCAAGGATATTACTGCAGAGGCGCTCAGCGGCGAAGCTGCTTCTATTTTCGGCATCGATGACGGCAGCCAAACGGCTTATGGATTAGCCACCTACACCAGTCCGATTGACGGTAAAACCTACGTGTTCGTCAGCCAGCGGGAAGGCGATCGAATCGCGCAGTTGCAGCTAGTTGATAACGGTCAGGGGCAAATTGACGCTAAATTGGTGCGAACATTGCAGGTACCGATTCCAGCAGATGGTGAACTCGAAGACGCGCAGGTCGAGGGTATGGTCGTAGACCGGGAGTTGGGCTACCTCTATGTGGGGCAGGAAAAGGTTGGTATTTGGAAGTTTCAGGCCGAACCAACCGCCGCTCCGCAGGGTCGCTTGATCCAGCCAGTCAAACCAGTCGGAGATGCACTGACGGCAGATGTTGAAGGATTGACGATTTATTATGCTGCAGACGGTAAGGGCTATTTGCTGGCGTCGAGTCAGGGAGATAGCAGCTATGCTGTTTTCAGCCGCGAAGGTAACAATGATTTTCTCGGTCGATTTGTGATCGATGACGGGATTGATGGCGTCGAGGAGTCGGATGGTGCGGATGTGATCAATGTCGCTCTGGGCACCCAGTTCCCGAATGGCCTGCTGGTGGTGCATGATGGCTCCAACGAACCGGCACAAATCATTGAGGACGATGGCGAAGTGCAGAACTTCAATACCAACTTCAAGTTCGTACCGTGGGATAGCGTCGCTAAAAGCTTTGAAGATACATTAGCAATCGACACAACGAGTTACGATCCGCGTCGGCCCACCCCCAATTCGCTGCTGACTGTGGCTAGCGGGGATACAAACCAAACCTCAACGGTACTCTGGGCACAGAGCACTTTCATAGGGAATGTCACGTTTGAGTTCTCAATCTTCCCCGATTTTCAATACATCTTCGGCTACAACTCGGTCAACGTTACCGATCCAACTATTCCAATCAAGGTGAGCTTTGGCGGCCTGACAGCGGGACAAACCTACTACTACCGCGTTACCGATGCAGCAGGTGCCGTTGCCACCGGACAATTCCAAACGCCCAATCCCCTCGATGTGCAGGCAGGTTTACGATTTGGCGTCACCGGCGACTGGCAGCAGGCTCCCCCCTTTCCATCGCTCTCGAATGCCGACGAACGCGATCTGGCCTTCTTCCTGAAGCTGGGTGATACCATCTATGCCGATACCGAAACGCCGGCATTGCCGGGAGTGACTCAGGCCCGCACTTTGTCAGAATTCCGCACCAAACAGGCAGAAAACGTCAGCGATCGGTTTGGCTTGAACACGCTAAAGGATCTGTACGCTTCCACCTCGATTTTTGCCACGATTGATGACCATGAACTGGTCGATAACTTTGCTGGCGGTGCTGCCCCTGGAGAATCTCCTGATGCGCCGGATATCGGTTCTTCTCCCGATCCGTTGTTTACCGATGCGGTTCGGTATGTCAACGACACTCGCGCTTACGAAGAGGCACTGCAAGCCTTTCAGGAATACCATCCAATCAACGATCGCTTCTATGGCGAAACCGGAGATGATCGCACAGCCGGTGAACGTCAGCTATACCGTTACACAACCTATGGTAAAGATGCGGCGATGATGATTCTGGATACGCGCTCGTTCCGAGATACTCAGCTCGCACCTGCCGATCTAAATAATCCATTACCCTTCTTGGCCCAGACGTTTGACCCATCCCGCACTCTCTTGGGTAAGGCACAGTTCAACGACCTGAAGCGAGATTTACTGGCGGCAGAGCAAAACGGCATTACCTGGAAGTTTGTGGCTGTCCCGGAACCGATCCAGAACTTTGGTCTTGTCAATGCGGAAGATCGGTTTGAGGGCTATGCGGCTGAGCGCACCGAACTGCTCAAATTCATCGACGACAACAATATCGATAATGTCATCTTCTTAGCCGGTGACTTCCACGGCACCCTAGTGAACAACCTCACCTATCAGCTCGCGCCCGGTCAACCCCAAATTGCCACGAACGCCTTTGAGGTGGTGACGGGACCCGCCGCCTTTTTTGACGGGGTGTTTGGTCGCGCCGTGGTGGACATCTCCACTCGCACAGGACTGATCACCGCCGAGCAACGCGCCTTCTACGATCAACTGCCGATTGCGCCCGACAGCGATAGTTTAGTGAACGATCGGGATGATTTTATCAAGCAGCTCTTGGTCGAGCAAACCAACCTACTCGGCTACGACCCCATCGGCTTAAACAACAACCTGCCCCAAGCTGATGGGCTAATCCAGGCCAATCTACTCCAGGGTGACTATGTCTCGGTGCATACCTACGGCTGGACTGAATTCGATATCGATCCCCAAACCCAAAAACTCACGGTCACAACCTATGGCATCAACAACTACAGCGAAGCCGAGCTATTGCAGAATCCGGGTGCAATTACTGGCCTGACGCCGAGGGTAGTGAGTCAGTTTGAGGTAATGCCGGTGCTGTGAGTGGATGGGTGTAGGGGCGTAGGGGTGGATGAGATACCGAAACAGTTGAACCACTCATTCACCCATCCACCCCCCACCCCTCACCCCTCACCCATCCACCCCCTCACCCCCCACCCCTCACCCCCCACCCCTCCACCCATTCCACCTGAAAGGAGCCATTTCATGTCTGCATTTCGCCCAATTGATCCCAATACCCAGAATTTCACGAACCTCAGCCAGACCGATGCTGCGCTGAAAAAGATTGGCAGCTTCACCGGACCGGGGGCGGAAATCTCGGCCTATGATCCGGACACAAAGCGGCTGTTTGTTGTGTCGGGGGGCGCGGAAATTCAGGTCTTGGATCTGAGCGACCCTAGCCAGCCCAAACTGTTGCAAACGTTGGATTTGTCTCAGTATGGTGGGGCGGCCAATAGCGTCGCGGTCAGTCATGGCATTGTGGCCGTAGCGATGGCAGCAGATCCCAGCACAGATCCAGGTCAGGTTGTATTTCTGGATGCTAACGGTACTGTTCAGAAGACTGTGGAGGTAGGAGCACTGCCAGACATGCTCACCTTTACGCCCGATGGTCAGAAAGTGCTGATAGCCAACGAAGGGGAACCGAGCAGCTACAATCAGCCCGATTCCATCGATCCAGTTGGTTCTGTTAGCATTATTGATTTAACGAAGGGCGTGACCAATGCCACCGTTGCCACGGCTGGATTTGAGAGTTTTAATGCCCAGAAAGCCGATCTGCAAGCCAAGGGTGTGCGGATTTTTGGTCCCAATGCCACAGTGGCGCAAGACTTGGAGCCAGAATACATCACGGTGACAGCAGACGGCAAAACCGCCTATGTGACGCTACAAGAAAATAATGCGTTAGCCGTGGTCGATATTGCCACCGCTAAAGTAACAGCAATCGTGCCTCTAGGCTTGAAAGACTTCAGCAAAGGGTTGCCTACCGTCACAACCTACGACTGGAAAGAGCGTCCGCTGCTGGGCAAAACTCCTGCCGGACAGGAAATTTTGCTAGGCGGATTTTCTGGCCTGTTTTTTGAGGGCAAGGCAGCAAACGGCAATCTCCGATTCATCACCCATACCGACCGCGGCCCCAACGCTGAACCCACTGACCTGCTGCCCGATATCCCCGGCAACGAGCGTCCCTTTGCTCTGCCCGAATTCCAGCCGCGCCTGATCCGGTTTGAACTCAACCCCAGTACAGGCCAAATCAGCATCGCTCAACAAATTGGCCTCAGTCGAGCCGATGGCACACCCCTGACTGGACTCCCCAACCTGCAAAGCGGCACAGCCGGAACCGCCTACACCGACGAAGTGCCGGTAGACCTGAACGGCAAACGCCTGATGAACGATCCGCTGGGCGGCGACTTTGAGGGAATTGTAGTGGCCCCAGACGGCACTTTCTGGCTGGTGGATGAATACCGTCCGGCGATTTACCACTTTGATGCGCAGGGCAAACTTATTGATCGTTTCATTCCTCAAGGCGAACCGACCGCTGACGGCAGCTTTGGCACACCTGTTCTGCCCGCAGTTTACGCCCAGCGACGCGCCAATCGCGGCTTTGAGGCTGTGGCGCTGGAAGGCAACAAACTCTATGCCTTTATCCAGAGCGCCCTCGACAACCCCGATACCGCCAACGATGCCACCTCCCGCGCCTCTCGCAATCTGCGCATCCTAGAGTTCGATGTGGTCAGCAAGCAGGTGACGGGCGAGTATCTGTATATCCTGGACGACATCAGCGCTAGCGGCAGTGCCAGAACCGACAAAATCGGCGATGCCGTTTCCTTGGGCAACGGTAAGTTTCTGGTGGTGGAGCGGGATGACCGCAGCGGAGTCAACGCCAACAAGCTAATCTACGAAATTGATCTTCAGGGTGCATCGAACATTAGCGGTCAAGCACCTACCGACAAAACCATCGAGCAGCTCTCGGTGGCAGAGTTGGCGGCTTTAGGACTGAATCCGGTCGAGAAGCGGCTCGTGACGAATGCGGCAGCAGTTGGCTATACCGGCGTCGAGAAGCTGGAAGGCTTAGCGCTAGTCGATCAAAATACAATCGCGATTATTAACGATAATGATTTCGGTATCGGAGGTGCAGAAACCAAAGGAGACGGAACGCTGACGAATCCAACCGTGCCGGATGCCATCAAGTTGGGCTTGGTGCAGTTCAACCAAAGCAACGGACTCGACCCCAGCGACCGCGATGGAACCGACGGCAAAGGTGCAATCAATATCCAGTTCCATCCCGTGTTTGGTATTTACCAACCGGACGCTATCGCCAGTTTCAGCATCAATGGTCAGACCTATCTAGTGACGGCCAACGAAGGCGATACGCGCGACTATGAAGGCTTCAACGAAGAAATTCGCGTTGGCAGCGATGAGTACAAACTAGATGCGACGGTTTTTCCCAATGCAGCCGAGCTGAAAAAAGACGCGGTGCTGGGTCGCCTCACCGTCACAAACGCTTCTGGCGATATTGATGGTGATGGCGAATTTGAACGCATTGAGATGCCGGGTGCCCGCTCTTTCTCGGTGTGGGACAGCAGCGGTAATTTGATTTTCGACAGCGGCGATCAGTTCGAGCAGATTACGGCCAAGGCAGTTCCGACGCTATTCAACTCTAACGGTACAGCTGATACGTTTGACACCCGCAGCGACAATAAAGGTCCCGAACCCGAGGGCATCGTGGTTGGAGCCATCAACGGACGCACCTATGCCTTTATTGGGCTGGAACGCACTGGTGGCGTCATGGTGTACGAGGTGACGAATCCCAACAAACCCGTGTTTGTCGAATATGTGAATACAGAGGGAGATGTCAGCCCAGAGGGATTGACCTTTATCAGTGCAGCCGATAGTCCTAATGGCAAGCCACTGCTGATCACCACCAATGAAGTCAGCCAAACAGTCGCGATTTTTGAATTCACGCCTCCGACGCGGATCAGCGATGTGCAAGGCGCAGGGCATGTCTCGCCACTACTCGGACAGACCGTTAGCGTAGCCGGCATCGTCACGGCAGTCACGTCGAATGGCTTCTATCTGCAAGACCCCAATCCAGACACCAACCCAGCCACATCTGAGGGCATTTTTGTCTTCCGAGGTGGATCGGGCAGCAAGCCTGCCGTGGGCGATTCAGTGCGGGTTAACGGCAAGGTCGAAGAGTTTCGTGGTATTCCGGCTCGCAATAACGATCTATCGGTGACGCAACTCAATGCCAGCAGTGATACTGCCGAATTCACGGTGCTCTCTAGCGGCAATCCCTTACCCACCGCAACTATCATCGGCAAAGGGGGGCAGATTCCTCCCAACCAAATTATTAGCAACGATGCGGTGAATGGCAGTGTGGAAGGCAGCCCGTTTGATCCGGACGAAGACGGCATCGACTTCTACGAAAGCCTGGAAGGAATGCGGGTACAGGTGAACAACGCGGTTGCGATCGGTCCGACTAACAACTTTGGCGAAATTCCGGTGCTAGCCGATAATGGTGTCAACGCCAGAGAACGCACCAGTCGCGGTGGAATTTATATTCGTCCCGATGACTTCAATCCAGAACGGATCATCATCGATGATCTGATTATTAGAGATGAACCGAAAGTGAATGTTGGCGATCGCTTCACCAGCCCGATTGTCGGTGTGTTGGACTATAGCTTTAGCAACTTCAAATTGTTGAATAGCGAAGCACTGCAAGTCGCATCGGGTAACCTAGAGCGGGAAGTCACCAACCTCACCGGCACAGAAAATCAGCTCACGGTTGCCACCTTCAATGTCGAAAACCTTGATCCGAAAAAAGAAGACCGCACGAAGGTGGATCGACAGAGCGCGAGCAATGTGGATGATGATCTGGGGGATGGCAAGTTTACAGCCCTAGCCAAACAAATTGTCGAGAATCTAAAATCACCGGACATCATTTCTCTACAAGAGATCCAGGACAATACGGGAGCCGAGGTTAATGATGGCGTTGTTGATGCTTCGGTGACTTATCAAACTCTGATCGAGGCAATCAAAGCAGCTGGTGGGCCTACTTACGAATTTCGGGATGTGAGTCCAGTCGAGGGGCAGGACGGCGGCCAACCGGGCGGCAACATCCGCGTTGGTTTTCTGTTCAATCCAGATCGGGTCAGCTTTGTAGACCGTCCGGGTGGAGGAGCTAACGTCAACACCACCGTGACGAAAGACGGTATTTCCGCCAGTCCCGGTCGCCTGATTGACACTGACCTAAGTGACGGGGATGCCTTTAAAGACAGTCGTAAGCCAGTGGTGGGCGAGTTTCTGTTTCAGGGAAATCGGGTGTTTGTGATTGGCAATCACTTCAACTCAAAGGGAGGCGATCAACCCCTGTTTGGCCGCTTCCAGCCGCCTACCCTCAGCAGCGAAGCGCAGCGGCTCCAGCAAACTCAAATTGTGCGCCAGTTCGTCGATGATTTGCTGGGCATCAACCCCAATGCTAACGTGATTGTGGCCGGAGATTTGAATGACTTCCAGTTCTCTAAGCCACTGGATGTCCTGACGCAAGGCGGTGCGTTGACTAATTTGATCAACACTCTGCCCGCTAACGAGCAATACAACTACAACTTCGAGGGCAATGCGCAGGTACTGGATCACATTCTGGTCAGCCAAAACCTGCGTTCGCTAGCTGAAATCGATGTGGTGCATACCAACTCGGAATTCGCCCAGCAGGACAGCGACCATGACCCAATTGTGGCCCGCTTTAGCTTCAGTGCTCCAATTGCTTCATCAAACCTATAATCAGCGGCGCTGCTAAAGCTCAAGACCATGCGTAACGCCGAGCGATATCCATTTCTTCCAGGCGATCCAACTTTGGGTGAAGCCAGTTTTCGCCCATATTTGCCTTACAGGCTTCGCCTACGGTTCCCTCCTTTTTATAGGCTTTGCCTTCCCGTTAGGGTAGGAGGGTTAGGGAGAATCAGATGTGAAACCGATTCTAGCCTCTTAAAATTCACTTACAAACAGTTTCTAAGTAAGTTAATGTTCTAAGTAAGTTAATGTAATTATTTGAACGATGTGTAATGCAAGCGAGACGCTTGCAGTGGGCAAGATGCCCACACTCCCTTAACCGTTTAACTGGGTTGAATTACTTAGCACACTGCAACCCATTCAGTTGAGAGTACTGCTAAGCTACGGCTGCCACCGCCTCCTGGCCATGCTTTCGCAGCAGATCCATCAGCTCATCGCGGTAGTCGTGGAAAACCGAGTTGCGTTTAACAGTATGGGAGCGGTTGGGCAGATTGATCGTCATCACCTTGCGCACTGTACCCGGACGAGCACCCAAGGCAAAGATACGATTCGAGAGGAACACCGCTTCTTCTACATCATGCGTGATCATAAAAATCGTGATGCCCGTGCGCTGCCACAGGTCGAGCATAAATTCGTGCATCGATTCTTTGGTATGAATATCGAGCGCACCAAACGGCTCATCCATTAGCAGCACTTTCGGTTCCGAAGCCAGAGCACGCGCAATCGCCACTCGCTGCTTCATCCCCCCCGACAATTCCTTTGGCAACGATTGAGCAAATCGGGTTAATCCCACTACATTCAGGTAGTAGCTAGCCTGCTCTCGCCGTACATGCTTGGGAACGCCTTGCAGTTTCAGACCAAATTCGGTGTTTTCCTGCACCGTCATCCAGGGATAGAGCGTGTAGTGCTGAAACACCATACCCCGATCCGGCCCCGGTCCATACACAGGTTTACCGTCAATTGTTACTTCGCCGCTGGTTGGAGTATCCAATCCGGCAATTTGGCGCAGCAGCGTAGATTTACCTGAGCCAGAAGCCCCAACAGCACAGACAAACTCACCCTGCTCGATGTTCATGTTGATATCTTTGAGAACAACTAGCGTACCTTTGGATGTCGTGAAATTCTTATTCAGGTTGTTAATTTGTAGAAACATAGTTGAAGCCTCTGGATAGGGAAGGAATAACGAACAGTCAATCTCGATCGGCAACTAGCGCTTTTGACTAGCCCACTTACAGGACACCCGCAGTAGATACTGGAACAGCAAATCGAACATTAAACCAATCACGCCAATCACAATCAATCCGACAAAAATCTCATCGGTGCGCAGAAAACGACCGGCCACGCTGATTCGTCGTCCCAACCCCTCGGTAGCCGCAATCAGCTCCGAGACAATCACCAACTGCCATGCCGCGGCCAAGTTGATCCGACAGGCATCGATAATTCCCGGCAACACATGGGGCAGAATGACTTGCGTCAGCGTTTCCCAGCGATTGCCCCCCAGCATGTAGGTCGCTTCAATCAAATCCTTGGGTACAAATTTGACCGTATCCATCACCATCAGCGAATTAAAGAAGAACACACCGATGAAAATTAGGGCAATCTTCGGTTCCTCCCCGATCCCAAGATAAAGAATCAGCAGCGGAATAAAGGCCGGAGCGGGCATATACCGCATCAAGCCAAACAGTGGCTCCAGCAGTGCCCGAATACTGGGAAAACTGCCCATCAACACACCCACCGGAATCGACAGCAGCGCCGCCCAGAAAAACCCAACCCCCACCCGCCAGAGACTCGCGACTGTATCCTTCAGCAGTTCACGAGTGCTCCACAACCGGCCAAACGCGGCCAGAACATCAGCCGGTGAGGGCAAAAATTTCGGATCGATATTCCCGAAGGTCGTCACCAGCCACCACAGCAGCAGCGGAGCCGCAATCGAAGTAATAGTTAGGGCCGTATAGAGGGATTTGGGAATATCTTCAGCCAATCGCCAAAATACCGTAGGCCGCATGGTCTTTGGCTTGATATAGGACTGAATTGAGCGATGGGGGGAGGTGGTTTGGTTCATGGGTTTATGGGGGGTAGGGGGTGGGGGGTGAGGGGTAGGGGGTGGGGGGTGAGGGGTAGGGGGTGGGGGGTGAGGGGTAGGGGGTGGGGGGTGAGGGGTGATTGATAGTTCTAACTTGTGTAAGCTTTTTGGACTGGCTCTGTGATGCAGATACTATTGCCGTGGGAGGGTTCTAAGGTTTGGTGTGAAACTTGATTGAGTTGTAAGTTTTGCAATTATTGCCTCTTAACCAAATCGTCTTTTACTAAACCAAAGTGCTTTACTAGTGAACATCACCCACCCCCTACCCCTCACCCCCTACCCCCTACCCCTCCACCCCATTTACCGCTCCTGTTCTAAGCTTTCTTGGCCTTCTCGGCGTAGGCTTTGACAAAGCGGTCGTCGAACAGGCGACTGGTGTCGGGCTTCTGGGCGGCCAAGCCAGTTTCGATCAGGAAGTCGCTCATTTCTTCAGCCGCGAAGATGAGCGATGACATATCGTTGGCCGGTTGAAATGCTTTCAGGTTTTCTTCAATCGTGAATATTTTGGTACCGTCTGCGTAGGCTTTATATTCCTCAACGCTGACACCGGCTCGTTTCGCCATGATGTCATAGGATTTGTCGGGATTCTGCTGCATAAAATCCAGCGTGGCGAACCAGGAATCGACAACCGCCTGCACCTTATCGGGATTTTGCTCCACAAACTTGCGTGAAAAAACCAGGTGGTCAGAAATTGCTCCCGGAAAATCTCTAGAGCTAAACAGCTCCTTGCTGCCCGGACGCTTCAACGCCTGCGTCGTGAAGGGGGCAAACACCGCCACACCATCCACCTGCCCTGCCACAAAAGCAGCTGCCGCCTTTCCTGTCTCTAGGGGCACAAACTGGATATCCTGAGCAGTGAGTCCAGCTTTCTTCAAGCCCAGCAGCAGCAAGAAGTGATCTACCGTACCTTCCTCGGCAGCAATCTTTTTACCTTTCAGATCGGTAATCGAATTGATATTCTCGTTGACAATTACCTTATCGTTTCCGGTAGAGTTGTCGTTGACTAGCACAATCACCTGATCGGCACCACCCGAAACCGAGTTGACCGTATCGCCGAGGGTTTGGCTATTGGCATCGATCTGGCCTGCCGTCAGGGTGCTAATTGACTCCAGGTAGCCATCAAACCACTTCAGATCTACCGGCACATTATGGGCGGCAAAGATGCCTTCCTCTTGAGCCACCTGCCAGGGAAACCAACCCGGCCAAGCGCTAAACCCAAGCCGCACCGCTCCCACCTCGGCTGAGCTGGTTGCATTGGTTTCATTGGTAGTTTTGATGTAAACGGCTGGATTCGTACAGCCCACGACAAACGAGAGCGTGATCAGAAACAGCAGGCAGCACGAGAAGAATGAACTGAGCTTAGAAAACCTGAAGAAAGGCAGCTTCATAACAGCTCCTAGTTGATGACGGCTACAGCACAATAGTTAGCTAGCACCCTTTTATGCCTGCTATGGGTGTAAGGGATAAGGGAACCAATAGTCTGTTGTGTGTGCTACATAACTGCAAGGCAAACATTCGCATACAGGGGATGTGCTTTGTTTAAAGCTATCTGGCAAATGCTTTGCCCCTACTAATGCCCCACTACCAACGATTGCATTCCTGCCAATTGCCCGACCTCTGTTCGCACCCAGTCAAACCATTCGCTGAGGCCCTCGCCGGTTTTGGCAGAAACAGGAATAATCGTGACATGGGGATTCATTTGCCGCACGTTAGCAATAATCTGATTCAAATCCACATCCAAATGTGGAGCCAAATCCATTTTGGTGATCAGCAAACAGTCCGCTTCCTGAAACATCACCGGATATTTCAGCGGTTTATCTTCTCCTTCGGTAACGCTCAGCAGCGCCACTTTGACATGTTCCCCCACTTCAAACTCGGCTGGACAGACCAGATTACCCACATTTTCGACCAGCACCAGATCAAACTCGGTTGGATTATATTCATGGGCCAGACGGTGAATACCACCAGCCACCATCTTGGCGTCCAAATGGCAGGAGCGGCCTGTGTTAATCGCAATCACCGGCACGTTATAGCGCCGCAGGCGATCGGCATCTAATTCGGTGGTCATATCGCCTTCAATCACAGCAATCTTCAAATCGGGCGTCAAACCGGCCAACGTGCGTTCCAGCAGGGCCGTCTTACCCGCCCCCGGACTGCTCATCACGTTGAAGCAGGTAATCCCCCATTCATCGAAATGTGTCCGATTGTGATCTGCGCCCGCCTGATTCGCGTGCAGTAGATCGATTCCCAAGGCCGCATCAAAGGTTTGGTGCATAGTACTGAGTTTTGAGTTTTGAGTTTTGAGTCACGAAAGCTGGTGCTGTAGCCTGCTGTAGTCTCTCGTCCCAGAGGGAAAAGGGATTAGCTCATATAGTTGAACTGTTCGTATTCAATCCGCTCAATTTTTAGCTCTCGCCCAGAGCGAATATCCTCCATCGGCGAGCTACAGGTGGGGCAGGCGTACTGAATCCCAATTTCCGGCTGATACTCCTGCTGACAGCGGTGGCAAAAAGCAATCAACGGCGTTTCCCGAATCACCAGTTTGGCTCCCTGCAAAAAGCTATTTTGCGTCTGCACCTCAAAGGCAAACTGCAAGCTAGCCGGCTCCACACAGGTAAACTGCCCCACCGTCAGGTGAATCTGGGAAATCTGTGGCCGTTCCGGCTGCGCCTCCCACCAATCCCGCACCGTCAAAATCAACGCCTTCGTCATATCCGTCTCATGCATCGCCCACCTCCCTTACCTTCCCCATCACACCCAAGCCACATCCACCGCCATATTCACTTCCGAACTGATATAAGCAGGCTTCTCCCGGCGCGGCAGTTGGCCCGACAGCACCAAGTGAGCCATCGTGTCGCAAATCACGCGAGTTGCCATCAGGGCGGTAATATCGCTGATATCGTAGGGCGGCGAAACTTCCACCACTTCTAGGCCGCAAATCGGGGCACGCTGGACAATTTTGCCCAACAGGGACAGAGCTTCGCGGGGCAGGAGGCCACCCGGTTCGGGCCAGCCAGTGCCGGGGACAAAACCAGCATCGATGCAGTCAATATCAAAGCTGATCCAAACGCAGTCGGTGCCATCGAGGGCACGCTCTAGAGCAAACTCTGCGGCTGCCTCTAGTCCCATTTCCGTGATGTCAGTAACCGTGAGAATATTGGTAGCCCGCTCGCGACAGACCTTGACGCCTTGCCGAGGCACCTGCCAGCCGCCGATGCCCAACTGCACCAGGTTTTTCGCCGGCGCGTTCGCCATATTGGTGGCATGGAACCAGGGGCAAGTGTGCATCCGTTCATCCAGGTCAGTCTCCTGGGTATCGACATGGCGATCAAAGTGAATGATGCCGACTTTTTTATCGCCCAAATGCCGACAGACGCCCCGCACCGTAGGAAAGCCAATCGAGTGGTCGCCGCCCAGCACAATCGGAAACGCGCCGGAACTAAAAATATGGGCAATTCCCTTCGAGATTTGGTCAAACGACTTCTCGTTATTACCCGGAATTGTAAACACATCCCCCACATCGCAGAGGGTAATTTGCTCCCGCAGATCCACGCCTAGCTCAAAGTTGTAGGGCGTATAGAGGGCCGAAATCCGTCGGATGCCTTGCGGGCCAAATCGGGTGCCGGGACGATAGGTAGTGCCCGAATCGTGCGGAACACCAACAATCGCCACATCATAGTTGCCCACCTGCCGCACATCTTCCAGATAGGGAGCCTTGAGAAACGTGTTGATGCCGGCATAGTGGGGCAGTTCCCCCCGCGAAAAGGTGGAAATGGTGCGGTCACGGATGCTGTCTGCCGCCTCTAGCCCATACTCCAGCCCTTTGGACACTTCCTGCTGCCATCCGGTTAGGGGCAAGCGCGTTTCTAAATCGAGCGCCCGCTGCGCTTCTGACGGCACATGCCCATTCGAATCAGGGCTTTGAAAAACTTCAGAAGGGTCAGTCGTCATTTAAACACCCTCAATGTACAAGTGAACCGTAACTAGTGAACGTAAAAGCGAGAATCATAAAGAGAAACCCGGAAGAAACCAGTTGGGTTAATCAACTGACGTTCCTCCCGGGCTTTTCTCCCGCCGTGTGGCTAGCGATTGCTTCAATCTGAAAAACTTGCGCCTAAACACTAGCCTGCCTCTCTCGGACCAGCCATTCAGCTTAATGGAGATCAACCGAATCGGAACCCTAGAGGCAATAAATTGTTAAACCTAAATCCAGAAATACCAATGGAATCTAATTAAAGATGTATCAGGAGCTACGAAACGCTGTTTTTCTATTGGTAACAGAAGTTTAAGTTGCTTGTCTTAACCCTTAGCAGGGTGAGGCGTAATTCTCCTAATTGTCGTCAGATTGAATAGAGTAGTCGTAAGATCTCGTGCTTGCTGATACCGAGAACTATGGACAGTGCAACGTGGTATCGCCATTGGAAGACGTAGGACGTGACTCAGACGACAGCAGTTACCAAGGCAATTCTAAGTTTCTGGGATGTGGAAGCAAAGCTCAATTTGCGACGGAGTACCGATCCCCACCTGTTCTACAAGTGGCAGGAAAGCCTGCCGGAGCTATCCAACTCCGAAAAAATATCTCTGGAGCGATTTTCTACGCGGCATCTTCAAAAATTTGCTCAACGATCACGAAATCCATATAGATACCTGACCTTTTCGTAGATACCTCTGGCTGGCGCTCTATCGACTGGCTCGCCTACAGAATCACAAAAGCTGCTACAGATGATTCAGTGTCAACCTCAGATAGAGGCAGGCTGCTACCGAGGCTAGCAAACTAAAAGAGAGTAACCTGCAAAGCACCATGTCCTACCCTCCTGCGCCTTGGCACCTAAAGGGATTTTCCCTACAAACGCTGCATCTTCTCGATATCGAGCGCGTGCGTCCCATGATTCCGTCTGAGCTGAATATCGTTTCGGTCCTGCCCGGAAAAACCGTGGGTGGAGTTTATATTGCCTCTTATGGTGCCGGTTCAACGATGCCGTACAACGAGCTGATTGCCGTGAGCGGGCTGCTGCATTGGCAGGGCAAAGTCGGAGCCTGGATTTCTCATATCTATGTGGATCATCCTGATTCGGTGGTTGGAGGACGAGAAATTTGGGGCTTACCGAAACAGCTAGCCCAATTTACCTGGAATGTCGGTAAGATGCCATCGGTTCAGGTCAACCACAGTGGGCAGACCCTCTGTACCCTGAGCAGCAGCTGGCAACTTCCAGGCTGGCCGCAGCCAGTTTCGGGGTCTGTGTTTAGCTTGCAACACACTCAACTGTTGCAGTTTACCGGACAAGGCACGTTGCAGTTGCAGTTGGCTGGGGTAGATTTGACCATTGATTCCACAAGCCCTCTAGCAGAGCTGAATTTAGGCCGCCCCTGGCTTGGGTTTTACAGTAATTCGCTGGATTTAATTGTCAATCCGCCCATACCCGTGCACAAATAACTAAGAGAACTGTTTCTAAAGTTTCTAAAAATGGCGCATAATTGCTGCATAAATAGACCTGTATGAGCTATGGCAATAGCGCATAGGATATTTTTCATATGCAGTCTTTTGTGCGTTAACAAACTATGCCAGAAATCAATCTACCCGCAGTGGTCGCTGAAGTAAAATCTGCATTCGAGCGCTATGAGGCGGCCCTTATCAGTAACGATGTCGCTGTATTAGATGAATTGTTCTGGTCAAGTCCTCATACCGTTCGCTATGGCGTCACCGAAAATCTCTATGGCTATGAGGCGATTGCCGCATTTCGCTCGGCTCGTTCTCCGGCAGGGTTAGCTCGGACTCTCAGCCATACCATAATCACCACCTATGGCACTGATTTCGCTACCGTTAACACCGAGTTCCAGCGTCCGGGGCAATCGGGGCGACAAAGCCAAACCTGGTTACGCACAGATCAGGGCTGGCGAGTTGTTTCTGCCCATGTGTCGCTGTTGGCGAATTAGGTTGTGATGGCGTAGATATTCTCGTCCCAACGGTTGCACCACAGCAATATCCGGCTCCGGCTCTGAGTTGCTGCTGGGAATTGTAATGGGTTTACCCTGCCGCACCATGGCCCGATCCTCACCCAATAGATGCTCTATGTATTTAGCAACATCGTGGCTATAAAAAGCGTGCGGCTCTCCTTCCGGCGGCTTCTCAACAATTTCTCCATTCAACAATTCCACCGGCTGCCCATCCAAAATTCCGGCTACAATCATTTGGTGATACTGCTCAAGTGTCCATTTTGCTGTAGTCAGGCTGTGGGTCATTTGAGTGGCTCCTGATCTTGCCCTGTGTTGCGTATTGTATCTCCTAACACAGAGAATTGGCAGAAGTCGAAGCATGAAGAAAAATCAGTTTCATCTCGCTATCCCTGTTGCTATCCTCTCTAGCTCTCCTGCCCTTCCATTCTCCCTAATCACAGAATAGTCTACTAAGTCATTCACCTTTTGTAGCTTTGTCTGTATTTCTGTAAACTTACACGGAACAGGTAGATCTGCCTTTGTAGAAAGGAAATATCCGCTACTACGAGGATGAGGACGATGCGTTTCGGGCAGATAATCGCGGGATTGGGAATCGGAGTTGGCTTAACCGCAGGTGCGTTGGGAGGATGGGCTGCATTCCAGCAATGGCAGAATCAGGCACCCCAGCCGATTAATTACAGTAATGCCAGCCCGTCAGTGCCTCAACCTGAACGGGCCGTTCCCGCGAGCCAACCGGCACCCATTGTAGCCCTCAGCCAAGCCGAGAATGATTATCTCTACGATCTGTCCCAGGCGCTACAGTCGGTGGAGCATCGCCGCCTCACGGATGCCGAACGGTTGGCAATTGGGCGGCAAATTGCGGGCTGGTTACAAACGGGCAGCCGCTATTGGGATGTGCGCTCTCAGTTTGATCAGGTTTACAAAACGGCAGTAGCAGGCGACTATGCCTACAACCGAGATGTGTATATCAAGTTTGCCACCGAGCGATTGGCTCCTGGGTTTGTATCGACTCTGACTCCACCCCAGCCAGAACCGCAGGTGATCCTAAAAACCAAAACCGAATATGTTGAATCTCCAGGCCGCACTAAGGTGATTAAGGTTCCAGAACCGTTCCCCGTACCCGTACCCTATCCGGTTCCTGGCGGTGGCTCATCTCATGTGCCGGATTATCCGGATCATCCTGGCCATCCCGGTCATCCTGACTACCCGGATCATCCTGGCCATCCCGGTCATCCCGAAGAACCTAGCCATCCCAGCCACCCCGGTGATCCTGAGGAACCCGATCATCCCGTCGATCCCCACAATCCTGATGCGCCCGTTGGCTCGGAGCCTCCCGGTCAGGTCGATCCAGGTGCCGGACAACCCGCCGAACCCGATGTGATTGTGACCGATCCCGTACCGGAACAGCCGCCCACCCAGCCGGCACCCGAACAGCCACCCGCAACCGGAGAAGCCCAGCCCAGTGATCCAGCTCCCTCGCAGCCCGAAGCACCGAATAGCATTGGGTCAGGATCGGTCCCCACGTCGGAGGTGAGCTATTAAGTTGAACTCAATCAGGATTGGGGAGCTTCATAGGGAAATCATCTCATCCCTCGGTTTGCAACTGCTGCAATAGATTCTGCGTCAGCGAATGGTCAGAGAGTTCGGCAGTGCGGTTGGCGGCGATCGTTTGGCGCAGGAATTCTTTTAGATTGCCAAACACTGTTTGGGTATGGGGATGTTTAGCGCCAAGCTGGGTGCAAAAGATTGCCAGTGCTCTGAGGGAGAGCGGTTCTGCTTCTGAGTAGCGCCCTTGGGACTCGTACAGTCCTGCCAGGTTGTTGAGGCTGGTGGCGACATCGGGATGCTCTGCTCCGAACTGCCGTTCCGCATAGTCGGGCAGATCATCCAGCACCAGCAGCCCATTGCCCTCGGTTCTCGCCACCCACTGGTCATAGCAAAACCGCACCAGCGCCTCGCCATCCATTCCATCGGGAAGCCGAATCTGCATCCGCCTCGCCTTGCTCAACACCTGCACCGCCAAATTCTGCTGGCGCACAAACAGCCACCAGATGCCTGCCGGATAGCTGCCCAAATCGCGATGACGCACGGCATACTGCCAACCAATTCCGTTTTACCCACCCCACCCATGCCCGTTGCCGCCGCAATCGCCACCCGATTCGAGTCTTGCAGCAGCTCATGCAATTGGGTTAGCTCCTCCTCGCGCCCGACAAAGTTTTCTGAGCCGAGGTCAGAGGGAATGTCGTAGAGAACAGAGGCTGGCTGCTCAGGCACGTGGTAATGAGTACCGCCAAAGAAATTGGTGTTATTGTCGCCCGTCTTGGTTTGATACTTCGATAAATTTGCGAGCCGCCAAATCAACAATCACGCCAGCCGTCAGCGCACTTACAGGATCAACCATCGGTGTTTCAGGGGGAATTACATCACCTCTGTTTTAATCGATATTCAGTAGATCGCAAATCATGTTGAGATCCCCCCTAGCCCCCCTTACTAAAGGGGGAAACAGGCCAACCGTAGCTTGAAGTCCCCCTTCATAACGGGGATTTAGGGGAATTGTACCTAAGTTTAGTCATCAAAACGCATTCATTTTCGATCTACCGATATTCGCTGATTTTCTTAGAAAAAGATGAAAGGCCGCTGCTAGAAACATTGCACTGAATTCAGGACAAACAATACCCACGTTCATTCAAGCGCAACTTTCCACTTAAACTTATTCCACCGACTCATCCGATCGGGTGAAATTGGGTGAAATTATCTCCTGCCTTCGATTTCTATCCTGAGGCTTAAAATCATCAGCCGTAGACACAGATAGAAAACTGACTTTGTGAACGTTACTTCAGGACGCCCCAACCGCATCCCGCTACAAACGGTTGGATGCAAATAACCCTGTTTTTAAGAATCAAGGTGGGAACAATGTCACACATTCCAGGTTATGTATTTATTGGTACCCCCGCTAACGATTGGATCGAAGGCTCACCCTACGACGACTTACTCGATGGATTAGCAGGAGATGACGTTTTATTGGGCGGTGCTGGCAATGACGATATGTACGGCGGCAATGGCGCAGATTGGATGGAAGGACAGTCAGGTCATGATCTGCTAGTCGGCGGCTATGGCAATGATGTTTTGCTGGGTGGAGACGGCGATGATCTGCTCGCTACCGGCAATCCCCAAGCTTTCTCTCCTTCAGGACCCATCCCAACGAACGAGGTCGATCAGCTCTATGGCGGTAGAGGACGCGATCTATTTGTGATTGAGTCCGACTATATCGGCAGCGGTCGGTTTATAATTCACGATTTGCAATATGGCGAACGAATCGACTTGCTGGGTCCCAGGAGTGCGTACACCCTATCGTTCGGACAGTCCTATGGCAGCAGCCGACTCGACACGTTTATTCGGTTAGGCGGTGATGTAGTTGGGGTCGTTGTCGATCAGCAGATCAGTCGGTCTGTGCTGGTTTAATTAACGTAGAGGCATTATTTCCTGCGGCAAGGCTACGCCTACGCAAAACGCCTGTACAATTCAGCGTCTAATTAATCAGCCAAACGTAGAGGCGTCTTGCAAAACGCCTCTGCAATATCAGCGTCTAAACCAGAGCGTTTAGCCGGATCCGATATTAAAAGCAGTATCTAGGGTAGGCAGTTGAGCAATCAATCCTGTCTACCCTATCTCGCTATCGTGTCAGGCAAATTACGCCCCTTCGCGCAATTTATCCAGCACTGACCGATCTTCCAAAGTGGAGGTATCGCCCGAAACCTCCTGACCGGCAGCCAACGAGCGCAGCAATCGCCGCATGATTTTGCCAGAGCGGGTTTTGGGTAATGCATCGCTAAAGCGAATTTCCGCCGGACGCGCTAGGGCACCAATTTCCTGGACTACATGCTGCTTCAGGGACTTATCCAGGTCTTCGCTAGGAGAGTAATGGCCCTCCAGCGTCACAAAGGCAACGATTTCTTCACCCTTGAGTTCGTCCGGACGGCCCACCACCGCTGCTTCTGCCACCGCCGGATGGGACACCAGCGCCGATTCGATTTCCATCGTGCCCAAACGGTGGCCCGAAACGCTGATCACGTCATCCACGCGGCCCATCACCCAGAAGTAGCCGTCTTCGTCTTTGCGCGCCCCATCGCCCGCGAAGTAAACATAGTTGCCATCTCGGGGCGGAATATGCTCCCAGTAGGTGCGCCGGAACCGTTCATCATCGCCATACACGGTTCGCATCATGCTGGGCCAGGGATACCGCACCACCAGATAGCCACCTTCGCCTTCCTTGACCGGATTGCCCTCCAGGTCTACCACATCGGCCAAAATGCCAGGGAAGGGACGAGTCGCTGAGCCTGGCTTAGTAGGAATCGCTCCCGGCAGTGGGGTAATCATGATGCCGCCGGTCTCGGTTTGCCACCAGGTATCGACAATCGGGCAGCGTTCATTGCCAATCACCCGGTAGTACCACATCCAGGCTTCCGGATTAATCGGTTCACCCACCGTGCCCAGCAGCCGCAGCGACGACAAGTTCCTGGCTTTTGGCAAATGTTCGCCCATTTTGATAAAGGCCCGAATCGCCGTGGGAGCCGTGTAGAAAATATTGACGCCATACTTTTCGATCACGTCCCAGAAGCAGCCCGGATTCGAGCTACGCGGCGCACCTTCATACATCAGCGTCGTGGCCCCGTTCGACAAGGGGCCGTAGACAATGTAGCTGTGGCCGGTAATCCAACCCACGTCCGCCGTACACCAGTAGACATCCGTGTCTTGCAAATCAAAGATCCACTTGGTGGTCATGTGGGTATAGAGGTTGTAGCCGCCGGTGGTGTGGACAACTCCCTTGGGTTTGCCGGTGCTGCCGCTGGTGTAGAGAATGAACAGCATATCTTCGCTATCCATTGGCTCGGCCGGACAGTCAGCAGACACCCCCTGCCGCAGATCATGCCACCAGTGATCGCGGCCCGGTTCCATTCGTACTGCCTGCTGGGTGCGCTGCACAACTAGCACGTTTTCCACCGTCGGCGCGGCGTTGTTGTCTAATGCCTTATCCACCTGCTCCTTGAGCGGCACAATTGCATCTTTGCGCCAGCCGCCATCTGCCGTAATCACCAGCTTGGCTTTACCATCGTTCAGCCGGTCCCGCAGGGCTTCCGCGCTGAATCCACCAAACACGACCGTATGAGGCGCACCGATCCGAGCACAGGCCAGCATGGCAATCGCAGCTTCGGGAATCATCGGCATATAGATTCCGACTACATCGCCCTTTTTGACGCCGAGTTGCTTCAGCACATTGGCAAACTGGCAGACCTCCCGATGCAGTTGGGCATAGGTGAGGGTGCGCGAGTCGCCGGGTTCGCCTTCCCAGATCAGAGCTGCTTTATTGCGCCGCCAGGTTGTCAGGTGCCGGTCAATGCAGTTATAGGAAATATTGAGCTTGCCATTGACGAACCATTTGGCGAAGGGGGGCTGCCAGTCGAGCACCCGGTCCCACTTCTGAAACCAGTGCAGCTCCTGTTCAGCTAACTCGGCCCAAAACGCTTCTGGATTAGCCTTAGCGCGTTCGTAAAGCTGTTCGTAGTCTGGCAGAGATTGGATCTGCGCTTGCTGAGAAAACTCAGGCGATGGCGCAAACAAACGGTTTTCGTGCAGGATGGATTCAATCGTCGGTGCTGTCATAAGCAGATATTATCGACTCGAAACAGAGCATTGCCACAGTGGCCCTGATTAAAACCATACGGGTTTGTCGTTCCTTTCCCACGAAACTTTAGATTTTGTATGGAACCAGTGCCCCGATCCTACAGCTCCAACCTCCAACAAAAAATCAGAACTGCAATCAGCAGCACCGGAACAAACCGCTTTCTAACTCAGCTTTCTAACCCAGCGACCTTTGCTGACCGAGCTAAAACTACGCATGAAAAATGGAGCCAACAGGGGATAGCAACTTGTACCGACTCTCCTCCTGCTGGCTCCAAGGATTGGAGTGATGGTGTAATAAAACCGCACTTTAGCCCGTGGGCAACACGCCGTACTGAGCCACCCAGGCGTCATACTTACCAGCACCGGCCAACCCTGACAAGACTCCTTGGGTTTGACCAGCCAGATAGACATTGCCTGCTGCATCCACTACGATACCGTAGGTTTCATCGGCCTGATTCGTACCAAATTGCGCACTGCCGCTGCGATTGCCGCTACTGTCGTACTGGGCTACCCAGATATCGGTTTTGCCGGAAGCACCGCCGAATAGCGCCTTGTCGGTCTCGCCTGTGATGTAGATCTTGCCGGCACTGTCAATGGCAATTCCCTGCGACTCTTCAATCCCGTTGCTGCCAAACTGACTCACCCATTGCAGCGTTCCGGTTTGGGCAGTGTATTTAGCTAAGAAGGCATCTGACCTGCCGCCCGCCGAAGTATTGCCGGGAAGGCTGCCGCTGGTTTGGCCGGTAATATACAAATCGGAACCAAACAAGGCAATTCCGCGAGCATAGTCCTGGCTGGTGCCGTTGCTAGCCAGGGTTTGACTCCACAACGTTGCGCCGGAGACGCCATCAAAGGCGCTAACAAAGGCATCGCCTCCCGCCGGTCGAATCCCACTTCCGCTCAGGGCTACGGCCGCTCCGGTAATGCCGGTGGTGTACAGGACACCATTACTGACGACCAGATCCACTGCGGCTGAGGCATCCGCCACACCAAACTCGACCCGTCCTGTTCCAGCCCCACCAAAGGCAGAATCGACTGCGCCGGTTGTGGCATCATATTTCGCGATGAACGCCTTGCCCAAGCTGGGGAGCGGAAACGCCCCGACCAAGCCGGAAATGTAGAGATTATTGCCATTTAACGCGAGGCTCAACCCGGCATCCAGACCGTTACGAATGGTGCCAGAGACATCCACCGTTGTGGCGATGGTTTTAATCCACTGCTGGAGACCGTCACTGTTGTATTTAGTGACAAACACATCGCTGTTCGTGGCAGAGCCAGATCCCGTTACCGTCGCACCTGTGACATAGTAATTGCCAGCGTCGTCCACAGCCACATCAAACGCCACATCAGCTCCAGGCGTATCAATCGAGCGTCGCCACAGCTGGGTGCCATCCACCGCGTATTTAGCGATAAACCCATCTCCGGCGGGACCGCTGCCCGCATTGGCCACACCTGCCACATAGAGATTACCGCTGCGATCTACCGCTGTACCGTAGGTGTAATCGTTGCCAGAGGTGCCAAACTGTTGCAACCAGCGACGGCTAAACGTATTCAAAGCCGTGGGCACAGGCTGGGGTGTGGAATTACCGGGAGTATTAGGAGCTGACGGTGCCAGAGGTTGGGCTGCTAGCTTAGCTCCGTAGCTGCTGCTGCCTCGGCGCTGGTGAAACCGCAGATAATACTCGCCCGCTGGTAGATTGAGTTTGAGGGTACCATCCTTGCCGTTGGCAAAGGTTTGGTTGGCAATGGGCTGGAGGAATTTTTTGATATCGCTCGGTTTGAGTGTGCTAAATGCCTTACGGCCAATCGCCCGCAGGACTCGTTTTTTTGCGCCCTTCAGCGAGAAAACCTGCACACCCAGCACTCCCCCTTTGTCGGTTGCTAAGTCAAGATTGAAGGATCTGGCTCGATCAAAGCGAAAGCGAAACAAATCATCTCGGTTGGAGGCTCCCAATACCCCTTTGAATGCATCGAGGCTGGTACCTAAATTTAGCGGTTTTGCGGCGGCTAACGTGCTCTTAGCAATATCTCGTGGCATGGTTCGATTGCAATGGTTGATCTAATCAACCGCAGTATTCCCAGGCCAAGTCACCAAAGCACGGCCAGATCCATCAGTTTTTACCTTAGGTTTAAGAATGCTAGAGCCACTTGTTGAATCTACGTAGGAACGGCATCAGCTTTAGGCTCAATTTAGTTTATCCGTTGCGATGATATGTACGTCAATATTTTTCAACAGTCGCAGCAGCTTATGAGTCAGTGATCCCCGCAGCATCAGCTTCCAGCGCGACCGTTGGCTTTCTCCAATCACAATCTGAGTGATGCGATAGTTGCTAGCCACCTCCGCAATTGCCTTGGCTTTGTCTTGATCCCGAACGCGAATAAATTCGCCATCAAACTCGTTACAGAGCCGTTCACAGGTTTCGATGTGCAAACTTTCTGTCTTAGTCAGAAACCGATCTGGATCATCCACAAATAAACAATAGAAGGGGGCGCGCATATAGCTAGCAATGCGTGCCCCGCGGCGAATCAGTTGAACCGCATTTGGATAGGTAGAAACACAAACCAAAACCCGTTCATGAATATTGCAATAGGGGGCAGCGGGCTGATGACTGTTGGCAGTTTCAGCGAGAGCATCTTCCTCAATGTTGTCAGCAACTTCTCGTAGGGCTAACTCCCTCAAGGCAATTAAATTTCGCCGCTGAAAGAAGTTTTGCAGCGATTGATCTACTTTCTCTAGGGCGTAGATTTTACCGTCCTGCAAGCGTTCTTCCAGCGTTTCCGGTGTGACATCAATGACCACGACCTGATCGGCTTCTTCGAACAGGCGATCGGGAATTCGTTCTCGCACCACTACGCCGGTAATTCGAGCTACGAGATCATTCAGGCTCTCTAAATGCTGAATATTGACCGTGGAGTAAACATTAATCCCTGCTGCCAAAATCACTTCCACATCCTGATAGCGTTTTTCGCGCTGAGATCCAGGTACGTTCGTGTGGGCCAGTTCATCAATTAGAACCAGCTGCGGTTGACGAGCCAGAATTGCCTCGGTATCCATCTCAGACAAAAACACACCAGAACAATTGATTTGCCGTCGAGGCACTATCTCCAACCCTTCTGCCCGTTGGGCAGTCTCCTGCCGATTGTGGGTTTCGAGCAAGCCGATCACCACATCCATGCCTTCCTGCCGCAGCCGATGCCCTTCTTCCAGCATGCGGTAGGTTTTACCCACGCCGGGTGCCATGCCAATAAAGATTTTGTGCTTACCGCGATGGGCAGGACGAATGTAGGAGCTATCGGGGGAAGGCTTGGATGAGTGATACATGGCTGAATTAGATGCTTGTGTAAGGCATCTAGCTGCTGAGTGCGTCCAGAGCTAGGTTGAGCTTTAATACATTCACTCCCGGTTCACCAAAGATGCCTAGAAACCGGCCATCGGTATTTAGATTGATCAAATCCTCCAGTTGATTCGGTTGAAGTCCTCGTGCTCTTGCCACTCGCGTGATTTGCGCTCTAGCAGCTTCCGGCGTGATGTGAGGATCAAGGCTAGAACCAGAGGTATACACCAGATCAGCTGTTGGAGTGATGCCTGCGGCTTGCAGTCGGGGAATTTCTCCTGCAACCGCCTGCGCTGGATCAAGATCGGGTTTACCGTTGATGCGCTCGAGCAGGGCAGAGTTGCTGGGAGCCAGATTGCTCGCGCCGGAAACTCCGGTTTGCAAAATATTGGATGTATCGGCAGTCGGATCAGCGGTGCTGTAGCCTGTGGTACTGGGGCGACTGTTGAAGTAACGGTCACTGATAAAGGGTTGCCCAATCAAGGCTGAGCCAATCGGTTGACCTTGAGCATCGGTAATGATGCTGCCGTTTGCCTGAAAGGGAAAAACCAGTTGCCCCACTGCAAGCATCACAAATGGATAAATCATTGCCGTTAGGACCCAGAGAATTAAGGTAGAACGAACGGCTCTACTAGCTTCGCGTGCAAAACTCATTAGAATTTCTCCGGTACAAACATGACAAAAAAGAGATAGATAGCAAGCGCAACAGTCAGCAGAATTAATGCTGCCAACCAGTAAGATTGGGTTCGCGACAAGTCTCCGCCTGTTGTAGCAAAGACGGCAGGCGCAATAATCAAGTTAACGCACAGGCCCAGAAATAGATACAGCGGCAGCTTTTGCCGACGCCACTCGGACCAAACTTCGGTGACGCTTTCAAGCATCTGGGCAGTTGCCTGTGGAACGTTGCGTTGTAAATGAGTCAGTTTCATGGCAGCAATAGTGTATAAATGAGTGAAGAAGCGAGAGGGGCGGCATGAGGAAGGGGAGAGAGTGTGCCATATCTCATCTGCCCGCTTAAGAGAATGGCAGAATCACATCAATCAATTTAATCGCAACAAATGGTGCAATCACACCGCCCACACCGTAGATCAGAATATTGCGGCGCAATAGTTGATCGGCAGTCAAGGGCCTAAACTGCACGCCTCGAAGAGCAAGCGGAATCAACACTAAAATAATCAGCGCATTGTAGATCAGGGCGGAAATGATCGCAGAGTTGGCACTCTTTAATCCCATAATGTTGAGCGCTCCAATTCCTGCGGCAGCAAAGATAGTTGGAATGATGGCAAAGTATTTGGCGATGTCATTGGCAACCGAGAAAGTGGTAAGAGCACCGCGAGTAATCAATAGCTGTTTGCCGATCGTCACTAAATCGATCAACTTGGTGGGATCCGAGTCTAGATCGACCATGTTGGCCGCTTCTTTGGCCGCCTGAGTTCCAGAGTTCATCGCCAAACCGACGTTCGCCTGTGCTAGAGCTGGAGCGTCATTGGTGCCGTCTCCGGTCATGGCCACCAGTTTGCCTTGAGCCTGTTCAGTGCGGATGACATCAATCTTGTCTTCCGGCGTGGCTTCGGCAATAAAGTCATCCACTCCTGCCTCTTGCGCAATCACCGCAGCGGTGATGCGGTTGTCGCCAGTCAGCATAATGGTGCGAACACCCATGCGCCGCAGTTGATCAAACCGTTCGCGTAGCCCGGGTTTCACCGTATCCTTGAGATAGATCACGCCATAGATGTCATCGTTTTGACAGATGGCAAGCGGTGTGCCACCCAAGCGAGATACTCGTTCGTAAGCTTCGTCTAACGCATTGGGAACGGAACCGCCTCTTGAGCGCACAAATCCTTTGATCGCATCTACTGCGCCTTTGCGAATCTCTTGGCTATCCAGATCGGTACCGCTCATGCGGGTGCGGGCAGAAAATTCGACGCCTTCAGCCAGATTGGGATCGAAACTCGGCTTCGCACCCGATCGCTCTGCCAAGGCCACAATCGAGCGACCTTCCGGCGTTTCATCAAACACGCTAGCATTCAGCGCCGCCTGAGCTACTTCTTCCAGAGTATGGCCATTGACCGGGATGAATTCAGCCGCTAAGCGGTTGCCCAACGTAATCGTGCCGGTCTTATCCAGAACCAGTGTATTGATATCGCCACAGGCTTCTACAGCTCGTCCAGAGGTGGCAATTACATTGAACTGAGCCACTCGATCCATCCCAGCAATGCCGATGGCGCTCAGCAATCCCCCAATTGTGGTGGGAATCAGTGCGACTAGCAACGAGATCATAACGGCAACGCTGGCTCCGTTTCTCAGATCCGCTCCGGCTTGTTCTCCGATAGTTTCAGTTAAAAAGCCAGCAATGTAGTCAGCTAGCGGTGGAATATTGGCTACCACAATTAGAAACACCAGCGTCAGCACGGTCAGCAGTACCGTTAGAGCAATTTCGTTGGGAGTTTTGGTGCGTTCTGCCCCTTCGACCAAGGCAATCATGCGGTCGATAAAGCCCTGTCCTGGATCGGCTGTAATTCTGATTGTTAATTCATCAGACAGCAAGCGAGTTCCACCCGTAACTGAACTGGCAATATCCGTTCCTGGTTGTTTTAGAACCGGAGCCGATTCCCCGGTAATGGCCGATTCATCGACCGAACCAAGTCCGCTAACCACCTCCCCATCAGCAGGAATCATGTCTCCGGCAACAACCTTCACCTGATCGCCGCGCCGCAGTTCAGTTGAGTTGATTGTTTGCATCGAACCATCGGGCAGAATTTTCTTGGCGATCGTATCAGTTCGGGTTGAGCGGAGCGCATCAGCTTGGGCCTTACCTCGTCCTTCTGCAACCGCTTCTGCAAAGTTTGCGAAGACCATTGTGAAAAACAGAATAAACGTGATCAATCCATTCAGCAGTCGTTGCTGGTTAACATCAGCTTGTAGCGGACCGAATAAATTTGGATCAATGGTTAGTAGCAATGTAACGATCGTGCCCACCCAGACCACAAACATGACGGGATTTCTGACCTGAATCCGGGGGTCAAGTTTGACAAACGCTGCCTTAATTGCCCGCTGATACAGCCCTTGCATTTCTACTTTAGGGGTGTGGCGGCGCGAATCTCGGGTTCCTGCTGGGACCCGATAGGCTCGTTCGCGTACTCTGCCGTCCGGCTTAGGAGAATGATTCATGGATGTCATAAATTACCCAATTCCTCTAGCAATTTGAAAGGCTTCTGCAATCGGCCCCAGTGCCAAGGCGGGAAAAAACTCCAGGGCACCTAGGATCAAAATCACGCCAGCCGTCACCCAAGTGAACAGGCCAGTATCGGTTCGTAGGGTCCCTGTTGTAGCTGGAACGGGCTGTTTTCGCGACATACTATCTGCCAACAGCAGCAACGCCACAATCGGCACATAACGTCCTGCCAGCAGGCTGAAGCTAGCCGTTAAGTTCCACCAGAGTGTGGCATCTCCCAAGCCCTCGAAGCCAGAACCATTGTTGGCCGCCGCAGAAGTATACTCGTAAATCACCTGAGACAGGCCGTGAAATCCAGGGTTACTGATTCCTGAAAGCTCAGGCATCGCCAGGGTGAACGCACTGGGAATCAAAATAGCAATCGGATGTACCAGTAAAATCAGCAAGCTGGCAAGCACCACTTCCCGTTTCTCGATTTTGCGTCCTAAGAATTCGGGTGTTCGTCCGACCATCAAACCTGTGACAAACACCGCCAGGATCAGGTAGGCAAATAGATAGGCCGTTCCCGTTCCTTGTCCACCAAATACAATTTGCAGGAACATATTAGACAAGGTAGCAAAACCGCCATTCGGCATGAACGAATCATGCATACTATTGACTGCACCACACATACTAGCCGTTGTAAACACAGCATAGAGAGCCGACTGCGCCCAACCAAACCGGACTTCTTTCCCTTCTAAATTTGGAGCCTGCTCCACGCCCAGTAATGCGTTCACTGCAGGATTACCCTGATATTCACCAATTGCTGTCAGGATGATAAGTCCCACCAAAATTGCAAACGGAATACAGTAGATTAACCAGGCTTGTTTGAGATTATTGGCAAAGATGCCATAGGTGATGATCAGCGACGAAGGAATTGAAAGTATGGCAACGAGCTGGATTAAATTGGTTAGTCCGTTTGGGTTTTCCAATGGATGGGCAGAATTAATCCCAAAGAAACCGCCACCATTCTCACCTAGCTCTTTGATAATCTCGTAGTGAGCTACTGGACCGCGTGCGATCGCCTGACTAATTCCTGGATTTTCTAGCGTGGGAACCACAACTGGACCGGCTAAGGTTTCTGGAATACCAGCCGCCATGAAAATCATCGCTCCCATCAGACTAATTGGCAGCAAAATTCGCGTAATCGATTGGGTTAGATCCACGTAAAAGTTACCCAGAGGTCTGCCAGTCAGGCCGCGAATAAAGGCAATCGCTACCGCAATCCCGGTTGCAGCTGAAGTGAACATCATAAATCCCAATGCCGCAAACTGACTGAAATAGCTAAAGGTAACTTCGCCCGAATAATGCTGCTGATTCGTATTTGTAACAAACGAGATGGCCGTATGCAGAGCCAAATCCCAGCTAGGAGCGCCTAAACCGGTGGGGTTAAACGGAAGCACTCCCTGCAGCATAAAAATCAAGAAAATAAACACCAGCATAACCGCATTGCTGTAAAGCACGGCCCGCGCATACTGCCAGCCCGTCATGTCCTCCTTGGCCCGCACTCCCATCGAGGCATCGAGAAATCGCTCAATCGGGTTCAAAACTGGATCGAGGATAGTGCTCTGTCCCAGAAACACGCGAGCTATGTATCGACCAAAGAAAGGTGTAATTGCTACCACAATCAGTAGCGTCAGTGCAATTTGAATCCATCCTTGCAACATAGTTCTTGTTAAATTCTAATACCTGGTCATTGGTGATTGAGTATTGGTTAGCGAGGGTTAGCGATTCATAACTAGAAATCACAGACGGCTAATCAAAGATGGTACATAACCAATGACAAGTAACTACTACCTTTTGATAGTGAAACTTTAATTTAGGAATGACAAGGTATACATCGGCGTTTATCCAAATTTCTGGATGATAAGTATAATCCTTCAGAGATAGTGTTTACGAGATGTTTAGGGAGTGTTTAGGCAGGTTCTATACCTGCAACTATAAATCTGCATCTAAACCGCTTGAAAGACTATAGTTTAAGATAGGTTAGTTGGTCCGTCGTTTGTTATTTGCCATGCATGGATGGCTGCCCCTACCACCAACTAACAATCAGTAACTCATGACCAATGATTAATGACCAATGACTAGGGACCAGCAAAAAACTTGGCATTCGAGAATATTCTGGTTAGTGGTAGGACTCTTTGCCGTCGTGTTCTCCCTGGAATTCTCAACTCCACCTGATTATGTATTTGGCTATTTCTACATTGGTCCAATTTTGCTGGCGAGTGCTCGCCTCAGCCGAAAAATCACTTTTCAAGCCACCCTGGTTGCCTGTATTCTCACCCTGCTGAATGTCTGGCTGCCGGGAATTGAAACCGTAAAAGCACCGACGATTGCCAGTCGCGTCATTGCAACATTAGCTCTAATTGTGACGGGAGTGCTGAGCGATCGCAATCGGTTATATCAACAAACCGTACTACAGCAACAAGCTAAATTAGCAGCACAGGAAAAGTTAGCAAATGTGCGAGAAGACTTTACTTCCACCCTCACCCATGATTTAAAGACTCCCCTGCTAGGAGCCATCGAAACCCTAAAAGCTTTTCAACAAGGCAGCTTCGGCGTGGTTCAGTCTAGCCAGGAAACCGTTCTGGCAACCATAATTCGCAGTCATAAAAATACGCTGCAAATGGTAGAAACAATTTTAGACGTTTACCGGAACGACAACGAGGGACTCCCGCTGCATCTCGCGCCTGTTGATTTAGTCAGAGTTGTAGAAGAAGTCGCCAAAACCTTGACCGATCTGGCTGCAAGTCGGCGGGTGCATATTTCTTGCCATTATGGAGCATCAGATTTTCGTAAGTTTCTCTGGGTATACGGAGATGAATTTCAGCTTCAGCGCGTCTTGGCAAACCTCCTGACTAATGCGATCAATCATTCACCTCGTGGTGGAAAAGTTGACGTGATTATGGAAACTGGCTCCTCCTATCAAACAATCAAAGTCGCAGATGATGGCGCAGGCATCAGACCAGAGGAACTCTCGCATCTATTTGAACGGTTTTATCAAGGACAAAGCGATCGTCAGGCTAAAGGATCTGGCTTGGGGCTTTATCTATCTCGGCAGATTGTTGAAGCACACGGCGGTACAATTTGGGCAGAGAATCGTCACCCGACTGGCGCGATTTTCGCATTTCGCCTTCCAGCCCTTCCCTACTCTGGATCGAATTTGCAAGTACCTCCCAACTCTTGACTCCCGACTCCTGACTCCTGACTCCTACCCCATGCTCCACGACCAACCCCTAAAAATTTTGCTCGTCGAGGACGATGAACTCTTTCGTCTCGGTCTGCACGTCCGGTTGGAAAAGGAAAATGGACTAGAAGTCGTAGCCGAAGCTGAAGATGGGGAAACGGCCATCGAAATGGTCAAACGTCATGCGCTTAACATTGTGATTTTGGATATTGGTTTACCGGGACTGGGTGGCGTCGAAGCCTGTCGGCAGATCCGGCAGTTGTGCCCGACTCTACCGATTCTAGTGCTGACCTCCCATACGCAAAAAGCCTTGATCAACCGCATCATTGAGGTGGGTGCCCAGGGCTATTGTCTGAAAGGTGCCCCCTCGCAAACCCTGATTCTCGCAATCCAATCCGTGGCGACTGGAGCTTCCTGGTGGGATGCCACGGCCACAACTGAAATTCGGGCTGCCTTTGAAGCCAATTCCAGTGCGACGAGCAAAGCAGACCAACCGACGGTCGTTCTCACCCGCCGCGAACAGGAAATCCTGGCCTTGATTGCCGCCGGTAAAACGAATCAAGAAATTGCCCAGATGCTTTACATTGCCCCAGGAACCGTGCGAGTTCATGTCCATGCCATCCTGCAAAAACTAGAGGTCCGCGACCGAACGCAGGCCGCCGTCATCGCGATTCAAAACCATCTGATCGACCAACAGTTACTTCCCAACTCCCAATCAGAGTACTGACCATCAACATCACTTTCAAGCAGCCGCTTCGATCTGCTCCATCATTACAATTTGTTACTACCACTTGATACATTAGTACTGAGGAGGCTAGAGCACAAGCGCACTAGGACATCCTTTTAACCGTTCGACTAGCGCTATAGATAGAGGCCGATTTGCAAAATTAGCTGCGAATCATCTAGATATAGTAGACAGAATCCGCTACTCTAAATCTCAGCCGTTTGGTTTGGGAATCATCATGTCCTTTGTCGGTCTACATATTCATAGCGACTACAGCCTGCTGGATGGAGCTAGCCAACTGCCCCAGCTGATCGATCGGGCCGTGGAACTGGGGATGCCAGCCATTGCCCTGACGGATCATGGCGTCATGTATGGGGCGATCGAGCTGCTGAAGGTATGTGAGGCCAAAGGCGTCAAGCCGATCATCGGCAACGAAATGTACATCATCAATGGCGACATCACCAAGCAAGAGCGCCGACCCCGCTACCATCAGATCGTGCTGGCTAAGAATACCCAAGGCTACAAGAACCTGGTGAAGCTGACCACGATTTCCCATCTGCAAGGCGTCCAGGGCAAAGGGATTTTTTCACGGCCCTGCATCAACAAAGAGCTGCTCGAGCAGTACCATGACGGCTTGATTGTCACCAGCGGCTGTCTGGCCGGAGAAGTACCGCAGGCGATCATGCAGGGTAAGCCAGAAATCGCCCGCCGGGTGGCCCAATGGTATAAGGATTTGTTCGGCGAAGACTACTACATCGAACTGCAAGACCACGGCTCCCAAGAAGACCGCATCGTCAATGTGGAGCTAGTGCGGATCGCCAGAGAGCTAGACATCCAGATTATTTGCACCAACGATTCCCACTACATTTCCTGTTACGACGTAGAAGCCCACGATGCCCTGCTCTGCATCCAGACCGGCAAGCTGATTACCGAAGACAAACGCCTGCGCTACAGCGGCACCGAATACCTCAAGTCTGCCGAAGAAATGGGCTGGTTGTTCCGCGACCACCTGAGCGACGATGTGATCCAGGAAGCAATTGCCAACACCCTCGCCGTGGCCGAAAAGGTGGAACCATACCAGATTCTGGGCGAACCGCGCATTCCCGATTATCCGGTGCCGGAGGGGTACACCCTGTCCAGCTATCTGGAGGCCGTAACGCGGCAGGGCTTAATCGAGCGCTTTAATCTTCAGTCCTACGAAGAAGTAGAACCCCGCTACCGGGAACGGCTGGAGTACGAGCTGGAAATGATGCACCAGATGGGCTTCGATGCCTACTTCCTGGTGGTGTGGGACTACATCAAGTTCGCCAGGGACAATGGCATTCCGGTGGGTCCGGGCCGCGGTTCGGCGGCAGGTTCGCTGGTGGCCTATGCGTTGCGCATCACCAATATTGACCCAGTGCACCACGGGTTGCTGTTCGAGCGGTTCTTGAATCCGGAACGCAAGTCGATGCCTGATATTGACACCGACTTCTGCATCGAGCGGCGAGAGGAAGTAATTCAGTATGTCACCGAAAAGTACGGCAATGACCGGGTGGCGCAGATCATCACTTACAACCGTATGACCTCAAAGGCGGTGCTGAAAGATGTGGCGCGGGTGCTGGATATTCCCTATGCCGAATCGGACCGGATGGCGAAACTGATCCCAGTGGTGCGCGGTAAACCCACGAAACTGGCAGTGATGGTGTCGGAGCAAACGCCTGCCCCGGAGTTCAAGGAAAAATACGACAATGACCCGAAGGTACGCCACTGGATGGATATGGCAATGCGGATCGAAGGCACCAACAAGAGTGTGGGCATTCACGCTGCCGGAGTGGTGATTTCAGCTCAGCCGCTAGATGAGGTGGTTCCGTTGCAGCGCAACGCGGACGGAGCAGTGTTTACCCAGTACTTTATGGAAGACATCGAATCGCTGGGTTTGCTGAAGATGGACTTTCTGGGCCTGAAGAACCTGACGATGATCCAGAAAACCGTGGATCTGGTGGCCCAAACTCATCAAGTCAAGCTGGATTTAGATCGACTACCGTTAGACGATCCCAGGTCCTATGAACTGCTGGCCAGAGGCGAACTCGAAGGTATCTTCCAGCTTGAATCATCCGGGATGCGGCAAATTGTGCGGGAGTTGAAACCGTCCGGTTTAGAAGACATCTCATCAGTGCTGGCGCTGTATCGACCGGGGCCATTAGATGCAGGATTGATTCCCAAGTTTATTAACCGTAAGCATGGTCGTGAACAGATTGAATATGAGCATGACATCTTGAAACCAATTCTGCAAGAAACTTACGGAATCATGGTCTACCAGGAGCAAATTATGAAAATTGCTCAGGATATGGCCGGATATTCGCTGGGGCAAGCTGATTTACTGCGGCGGGCGATGGGCAAGAAGAAACCATCGGAAATGCAAAAACACCAAGAAATTTTTGTGAGTGGGGCAACCAAAAATGGCGTTAAGCCAAAAATTGCAGAAGCTTTATGGGAGCAAATGGTGCAATTCGCAGAGTACTGCCTGAGTTACGACACTGAGATTTTAACGGTAGAGTATGGTGCTTTGCCAATTGGCAAGATTGTCGAAAATCAGATGATTTGCAGCGTTTATAGTATAGACAACAATGGATATATTTATATCCAGCCAATTGCTCAGTGGCATAATCGCGGACAGCAGGAGGTGTTTGAATATATTTTAGAAGATGGTTCGATTATTCGTTCTACCAAAGATCACAAGTTCATGACTAAGGGGGGCGAGATGCTGCCAATTGATGAGATTTTTGAACGAGGATTAGAACTTGCGCAGGTGACAAGGTTAGAGCAATGGGTATCCACTACGGCCAGCTAAAGCCAGAACAAAAGCAGGATATTTTGGCAGCTTTCAATCGAGGGATGGAATGCCGTGAGATTCTTTTGAGGAGCTACAAACGTGGTTAAGATTATCAGTCGTCGCTCAGTCGGTGTTCAATCCGTTTATGACATCGGAGTTAAACAAGACCATAATTTTTTCTTGAGAAATGGCTTGATTGCCTCTAATTGCTTCAACAAATCCCATTCAACCGCCTACGGCTATGTCACTTACCAAACCGCTTATCTGAAAGCCAACTACCCAGTCGAATACATGGCGGCCTTGCTGACGGCCAACAGCGGCGATCAGGATAAAGTGCAGAAATACATTGCTACCTGTATGAGCATGGGCATCCAAGTTGAACCGCCCGACATCAACCGCTCCGGGGTAGACTTTACACCTCTGCAAGACAGCATTTTGTTCGGATTATCGGCAGTGCGCAACGTCGGTGAAGGCGCGATTGAGAATATTCTGGCAGCGCGAGAAACCGGCGGCAAATTCACCTCGCTAGCCGACCTGTGCGACCGGATTGACCCCCGCACCGTCAACCGGCGTGCCCTAGAAGCCTTGATTCAGTGCGGTGCCCTTGATGGCCTCGACCCCAACCGCAACCAGTTGATGCATGACCTAGAACCCGTGCTGGAATGGGCACAGTCCCGCGCCAGAGACCGGGCAGTTGGGCAGGGCAGCTTATTTGATTTATTTGGCAGCAGCGATAGCGCCAGCTCCGACACCAACGGCTTTGAAACCGCTCCCAAAACGCCTCCAGTCCCCGACTATCCGCCTCAGGAAAAACTGAAGCTAGAAAAAGACCTGCTGGGATTCTATATTTCCGATCACCCGCTCAAAACCGTCCAGTCCGTGGCTCGTATGTTGGCCCCGATCAACCTCAGCGACTTGGCCGACAAGCCCGACAACATGACCCTGAGTGCGATTGTTATGATCAACAGCGTCAAACCGATTGTCACCAAACGGGGCGACCGCATGGCCGTGGTGCAAATTGAAGACCTGACCGGACAAGCCGAAGCGGTGATTTTTCCCAAGTTCTACGAGCGCATCAGCCAGCACATTCAGGTAGATACGCGGCTGATGATTTGGGGCAAGGTGGACCGACGGGATGACCGCAGCCAGTTTGTAATCGAAGATGCGGAACCGATCGAAGCCGTGCGTATGGTGCTGGTAGAACTCGATGCCCGCACTGCGGGTGACATTACCAAACAGCATGGTTTACGCACGATTCTGCTAGAGCAACGCGGCGAGGATGAAAACGGCAAAATTCCGGTAATTGCCGTGGTATCGGGTCAAAATCGGCGGGAAATCGTGCGTTTGGGTGCTCAGTTTCGCGTGCAGAACGATCAGGCTGCCGTTAGCGCTCTGCTGCGAGCTGGGTTTGAGGCGAAGGCGACTTCGTTGATTGGAGGATAGGGTTGGCAAGCGTTGCTTCAGCTTAGCGCACGTGACGGCGATATCTCGCATGCTTCGTTCGTCTTATTCCTACCGCTTAATTCCCTTAAAACGTTCTTTCGCCGTCTGAAATGACTCGCGCATTACCTGCTGAATTTGCTGCGGATCGGGATTCTTGCCGCCCAGCAAATCGCCAAAATAGACACAGGCGGCTTCTCCAAGTGCCCAAGTGTAGGCCGCGGCCCAAGATGCTGCGATCACACTGCCAAATCCAGGCAAAAACTTGATCAGCTCTCGACCGATCGCTTGAGCCAGGAAGCCCCCGGCGATAGCGCTGACAATGCCTCCTGCTTGAGAAGGCGACAGCGTCTGGCCGTAGAGTTTCCCCAGCAGACCCACCATCGAGACTTGTAATGCTGTCAAAACGGGCATCGTAGCAAATGGCAAAGGCACGGCTGCTAATGTTGCGGCCATCACAGAAAACGCCGTCATATAGCGCCGTCCTACATCTCGATACAAGTTGCCCAACTGCTTACCCACACCTTCATCCAAGAGCTGGTGAATCGCGCGGGCTTCGGCCTCTGGCAGCAACTCGGCGAGATTGTCCCGCAATGCTTCTAGGCCATAAAAAACCGGGTGGTAGTCGTCCTCTTCTAACGTAAAGTCGATTAACACTGCTCGATCATAGAGTCCGGCAAAGGCTTGTTGCTGCGCCGCAAAGGCACGCTCGACGTCAGGCAAATCGGGCGGATAAGCAGGGTGATCAACCGTGCTGCTGGGGTAAACCTCATGCAAACAGGTGACGGCCAGCAAACAGGGAATCTGGGGATATTGCCGCCGCAGTTGTTGAGCAATGTGACGCAACGTATCGACCGCAAAGTCATTAATCTTCACCGTTAGAATCAACACTCTAGCCCGCTGGCTAGACTGCTTCAGGTCGCCAATTAACTCTTGGATGATTGCCTCTGTTTCCTGAGTGACATCCCCCAAACCCACCGTATCGGTGAACACGAGCAGCGGCAAATCTTCAGACGGATAGGCATAGCGCTGCATGTGCTGGGTGTGGGGACGAAAGCCCTGACCGACAATCTCTGCCGAAACGCCGGTTAGCCCCCGCACAATCGAGCTTTTACCGGCCTGCGGTTTACCGATCAGCAGCGCTTCAGTGGTGGGCAGTTCAGCTCGGACCGTAGCCAGAATATTAGCCACCTGAGCTTCATCAATACTGAGCCACCCAGTGATAGTCTTCGCCATTGGTTCCAGCGGCAGCGCTTTGCGTAAACCACTAGAGGCGTCTTTGAGTAGGCTCGTAATCTGCTGTTTCCAATCGGGATGCGGTTGGGAATTCGGTTCAGCGTTGTGAGGCTCAGGCATGGATCTGTTCCTCGTCAGGGACGTTTGTATTGTAAAAGATTAATCTGCTTGCCCTAAAGTGCAGATGCCCGCACAGGACTCCTGTCGCTAAGCTACTTCCTAGGCTGTTTAAAACGCAAAAATCCCCCCGATTGGGGGGATTCACCTAGACTAAAGCTGAGACAGAATTAGCCATTGATAGCAGGAGCCGTCAGGGCTACCGGAGTCGCTTCACCCGCCGCCAAGTCCAACGGGAAGTTGTGCGCATTCCGCTCATGCATCACTTCCATCCCCAGGTTCGCACGGTTCAGCACATCCGCCCACGTGTTCACCACTCGGCCCTGGCTGTCCAAAACACTCTGGTTGAAGTTGAACCCGTTCAGGTTGAACGCCATCGTGCTGA
>KL662191.1:2026052-2036252 GCA_000733415.1 [Leptolyngbya] sp. JSC-1 | reverse complement strand
CGGATCGATCCGGGCAATCTCCACCGCTGCTCGCGTACCGGCCAAGCCACCGCCCACAATTACAACATCATGCTGAATCATGATTCGCCTTCTTTTGTGTTCTCCGATGTTTCTATCCTGACGTAGATGACAGGGGAGTTGCTGGAAAGCGGGGAACTTCTTTAGAAGGGGTGGAGGGGGTGGGGGTGAGGGGTGAGGGGGTGAGGGGTGAGGGGGTGAGGGGTGAGGGGGTGGATGCGTATGGCTGTGACCTGCTTGACTGACAAAACTTCCGATGCTGGCGGCTAGAAGCCGTGCCTACACAATCCGAACCTGCCTGCGCGGGTTCGGAGGGTCGGTGCAGGGGGTTCGATAAAGCTCAGCCGAGTCGCCGACTGGGTTAGGATCGCAGTGGTTACTCAAGCAGCCGCTACGCGTCTACAACCGCCACAGTAAAAGATTTGTCAGTCGAGCAGGGCTGTGATTTAGCTGGATGCTTGCTTAGCTTGCGACGTTAGGGGAGGGTAGGACTGGAGCGGCGCTGAAAGCTGTGGTAGCGGCTGCCTTGGTAGGTGAGGATGCCTTTGTCGCCTTCGGCTAGCTGGCCGTATTCTTGTCCGGAGAGGCGAAACTCGCGTCGGATACCGGTTTGATCCTCAAAGGTGCCGTAGTAGTAGGTGCGGGTTAGACCGCTATCGGCGGAGCCTCTACCTCGGACATCGGCTCGTTTGGCGACAACCTCAGCGGCTACGGAAACTACCGGCTGCTGATTATTGGCCTGCCACTCCAGCAAGCTTCTGCTGAGGGCAAATCCGGCCAGCCCAATCATTAAGGCCACGATTAAGGCAGGAAACAGCTTCATCGGTTCTTCTTAAGCACGGCAAAAATTATTGGGTTAAAGTCATTGGGTTAACTCTCAGGTTAACTCTGGGGGGTTTCAATCTCTGGGAGGCCGGCTGCGTTTACCCAGGCAATCTGCTTGATTTGGCGATGGCGGGCATAGGCGCGAATTTCGTCTGGACTGGTGCGGTTGCCTAGCTCTACCTCAACCCGCACCAGATGGGCCGCGCGAATCGTTTGGGCATAGGTGAAGGCGGCAGCGTGGGCTTCTGGACTGGTGGGCACCACAAGCCAATCACTGGGCGGAGTTTGGGCGGGCAGTCGTCCGCTGGGTAGCAGCACCTGATGCAGTTCTTCGATATTGAGCACGAATCCAATTCCAGGTTGACTTTCCCCTTTGGGGTGATACAGTCCCAAAAGCTGGTCATAGCGGCCTCCCTGCCCCAATACCCGCTGACCGCTGGCACTAACCGCCTCAAACACAATCCCGGTGTAGTAGTCAAAGGTTTGGATCAGGCTTAGATCCAGCACCAGCGTCGGGAACGGCCAGTCTTGCTGCGCTTGGCTGGTTTGGAGCAGGTCAATCAACGCCTTGAGGCGATTCACCGTGGCGCGTTGCTCTTCCTCCAATTCCAGTTGAGCCACCTGTTGCAGCACATCCATTGGCTGACCGCGCAGATCCAGCAGTATCAAGGCTAAATCCTGCAGGTCAGAGGACAGTGGCAAACTTTCTAGGGCAATCCGGTCGAGATGGGCAATCGCCTGCCGCACTGCTGGACGTATAGACGCCGGAAACGCTGACAGCAATGACCGGGTCAGGCCCGCTTCGCCTAGGATCACCGCACTGTTGTCTAAGCCCAAATTGTGCAAGCAGTGAAATAGCAGCAGCAAAATTTCCGCATCTGCGGCCACGCTGCCAGCCCCCAACAGTTCCACCCCGGCCTGATAGAACTCGTGCTGGCGCGTATCCCGCTCGGCTCGACGAAACACATTGGCATTGTAGTAAAGCCGCTGCGGATAGGAAGCATTGGCTAAGCGAGTCACCGCCGCTCTAGCAATCGAAGCCGTCAGCTCCGGGCGCAGTCCCAAAAACTCGCCTTCTCGGTCTTGCAGTTGAATCACCGTGGCGGGCTGAATCGCGCCTCCAGCCATTAAGGTATCGAGTCGTTCCAGGGTTGACGTGATGATGCGATGATAGCCCCAACCGTGAAACACCTGCTGTAGGCGTTCCTCGATCCAACGCTTTTGAGCCACATCTAACGGAAATAGATCTCTTGCCCCAACGGGAGGTTGGTAAACCATTACTTTTTCTTGTTGCCAAACAGGCCAAACAGCCCGCCGCCCTTGGTGTCAGACTGGCCGCCTCTAGAAGCCGCTTTGCCGCCTTTGCCATCGGGTTTATTGGCTGCCTTAGCGTTTGGACCCTCTACTCTGCGTTTACCTTCCAAGGCTACCGCATCTTGGGGATTCAACTCCAACGCTTTGTTGAAATGGATTTTCGCCATCGTCGCCTGATTGGTTTTGAGATAGATCACGCCCAAGCGGCTATGGCAGGTACTGTTGGTGGGGTCCATCTTCAGCGCATCCCGCAGTTCCAGGATCGCTCTGGGAAAGTCTTGCTTCGTCTCAAATTCTTGCGCCCGCCGTAGATAAGCCGCAACCAACGTTTCTCGAGAAGGTGGAGGCGACGGGTTTGGCGCTTTGGGAGCTGTCGGACGAGTCGAACTCCCCGATGCCGCTCCAGAAGCTGGCTTGCGAGCCGCCCCCACAGCCTCACCCCGGCTTTCCTTCCGCATCAGGTAGACCAAATTCAGCTCGCTAATCAAGCCAATAATTTCTAAGGTTTTGTCGAGCTGCTGATACTGTTGCTCGCTGAGCTGCTTCAGGGCAATTCTGTAGCTATTCTCAACATCACTCGCGGCTGCGACCTGACGGGCCGAATCGCTAGTCAGTACCACGGTTTCCTGCTGTTTGAGGGCTTGCTGTCCCTTCAGGCGCAATAGCAAGGTATACTCGCTGTAGTTTTTCTCCTGAGACAGCTTTTCATAGGCCGGATTCACCAGCTTCGACAGATATTCGGCAGCCCGCTGGCGATCGGCTTCATTGTCGGCAGAACCGCTATCGGGATGGAGACGCCGGGCAATTCCCAAATAGCGCTTGCGAATATCCTTGATTTCAGCATCAACCGGCACACCTAAAATGGCGTGGTAGTCGGTGAAGTCTAAGTTAAACAACCCTTGCTCAATCTTGAAAGACATGCTGCTCTTATTCCCACGCGCTCCACGTCTGGAGGATTCCCTCTAGTCTACTCTGCCTAACTGAAAAATTAAGTATTTTTACCAACCTAACCTGAATGGCCAGGTAAACTATCGTCTGGCAACGGTTTAACCCGTAGCAGTTCCCGGCTCAGCGCCGAGTGAATCAGGCCATTCGTGGCTAAAATCCGTCCGGAGCCAATCTCAAACTCACCCTGATCGTAAGCCGTCACCCTGCCGCCAGCCTCTTCGACTATAACAACTCCGGCGGCCATATCCCAAGCCGAGAGTCCCCGCTCCCAATATCCGTCCAGCCGCCCACAGGCCACATAGGCCAAATCCACCGCCGCTGCCCCGCCCCGCCGCACTCCCTGGGTCAGGTGAGTTAGATGACAAAACTCAGCATAGTTATTATCCGGCGTTTCGCGCCGGTCATAGGCAAATCCAGTCACCAGTAAGCTTTGAGCCAGTGCCGCCGTCTGAGACACCCGAATCGGCTGGCGGTTGCGCGTTGCCCCCAACCCATGCGCCGCTCGAAATAACTCCTGCAAAAACGGCACAAACACCACGCCCACACAGGGCACACCATGCACCAGCAGCCCCACTGAGGTGGCGTAAAACGGATACTGATGGGCATAATTTGTGGTGCCATCCAGAGGATCAATTGCCCAGACAAATTCACTCGCTGTTGCACCCATTCGCCCCGACTCTTCTGCCAACACCCCATGCTCTGGGAAATGCCGCCGAATCACTGCCAAAATCGCCGCCTCTGCTGCCTGGTCGGCCTCGGTCAGCAAATCTCCGGGCCGCCCCTTCTCAACCGCCTCGACCTTACCAGCATAAGCCTGCAACACTCCGCCTCCGGCCAGAGCCGCTTCGGTGGCAATATCTAGAAAACGCTGAAGTTCGTGAGCAGCAGGAAGCATGAAAATTCTCTACTGAATTTACTCCTCATCCAACGGCAAGCCCTGCCGCACCTTGCCTTTACCGAAGTGGCGGCCAAACTGGAGTTCGTACACTTCGTCTTCGTCCTGAGTTTCCACTGCCAGATCGGAGCAGGCATAGCTGACGCATAGAAGTGCGTAGCCGGCATCGCGCAGTTTGGGCGATAGCCCCATTGCTTCCGGCTGGTCAATTTTACCCGACAGCACGCGCACCGCGCAGGTTGTACAAGCCCCATTCCGACAGGCAAACGGCAGCTCTACCCCCTGACTTTCGGCACTGTGCAGAACATAGCGGTCGTCAGGAACCTGGATGACATGGTGCGTCGCTTTTTGGCGATTGTGAATTTGAACCGTATAAACCTGCGTCATTGCATTTTATCGAGCTACTTCTAACTCAAACTTTTAGTTACTCAAATTACTTAAACAGCCCAAAGCCTATGATAGAACCTTGAGGAGCCTGATTTGAGCTGCTCAGTGGAAAAACTCAATAATTTTAGCTAGATGAAATTGCCGTCGTTGCTATCCTGAGTGATATAATTGGCAAGACGCATTCGTACTTTTGCGTTATCTAGGGCGGCGGCATAGCCAAGTGGTAAGGCAGAGGTCTGCAAAACCTCCATTCCCCAGTTCGAATCTGGGTGCCGCCTTTTTCTATTTGTACGTATATGTACGTTTTTATGAAAAAGATGGCGCAGAAATGCGCGGCTTTCAAATATGAACGCTCCCATCTCCAGGCAACCTGGTTTGGACCATCGCTGACCGTACCCATTGAACAGGGCAAGCTGGTTCTTGGAACGTAGCAGCAAATTTTTCACCTGGAATGTGATGTCAAAGCCAGAAAACGCAAAGTGCAACAAAAGAAACGATCGCCTCACAAACCACAGCCACCGTTAGCATCACCAAATTACGTGCGAGTGGATAATCACAAACATCATCATTGACATCAGATGGAACTCGATAAACCTCATTCCAGATTACTTCTGCATAATCCGCAGAGAGTCCAGCATGAAGACAAGGAGTTCCACTGCAAGCGGCATAGTCCTTTACGGATTGGCGAGAGATACTGTTGTCAAATACGTCAACAATTAATCCACTCTCTTTGAGTAGTTAAGCAGAATTTGCCGCAGTCAGTTCTCTGGTTTCTGCCTCTATCTTTGTCCCGATCGCCCGATAGAGGTTATTCGCCAAAATCTTGGCTTTGAATGCACCGACATCCGAACGGTAGTAGGGCTGAGTGGAGAGGTTGCGTTCTTCAATGCGATCGCGATCAATCACCTTGAGCTTACCAAAACCAGCACGAGCTAGATTCTCAGTCAAATTTGCGCCCAACGCTCCTGCACCACAAATGGTCACAGGAAACTGCTTCAGCTTTGCCATAACTGAATCTGTCCGGTAAAGCTGCTCATGAAAAAAGATGCTCATGGCGATGGTCGTGGTTGTACCAAGTGAAGAAGGTTTGCCAAACGGTGCGAGCCTCTTCAATCGAATCAAAGAGCTGGGGAAACTGGGGTTGGTACTTGAGGGTTTTGAACTGAGCTATGGCTACGCCACGCTCAGGCGAACAGAATAGGGATTGTCATTGGAGACAGGGGGACGAGCATGGGTTTTGGTTACGCCTAAAGCCGACAGCAACAGAGCACCTGCCTTTGAGGTCATGGCAGCGCCTCGCTCGGCATGAATCGTCAATGGTCCGGGTTGGACTGCTGCTTGAGAACCGTTTGCTATTGTGGCTACAGGAGGAGGGAGAAGGCATAACCATAAGAGTTCACCTGAACTAGACAGTAATTTGTGAGCGGTCAGGTGTCTCATTCATATTGTCACAGAGGGTAATTCTGTGGATAATGGTAAAGTTATTGATAATTAGTTGCAGTTAGCTTCCTGTCAAACTCCCCTCACCATGACGCTTATCCTTAATCAGTCCGATTGGGAAGAACTGTGCGAACAGTTTCCTCAACCTCGACCTAGCAATTTAGTGCTTGACGAGTTTGAGAAGTTTGTGGATGCTCCACGAGTTTTAGGGAAAGAGTTTAGCCGAGTGATGGAGTTACTGCCTGGGGTAAAGTTAACCCTTTCGGATGGCGAATGTTGTCAAGACTGGGTATTTAAGGAACCAACTCATCAGCATCCAATTCAAACTATAGTTTGTCTACGGGGCTTGATTCATTGTGATATTCATCCTGATTTGGGTGGGGCACGCGGTTACCTATCGGGGAGCGGCATTTCGCCTGCGTATGTTGAAACAAATTACAGTGGAGAGCATCTTACCTTCATCGATATCGGGATTAAGCCAGAAGTGCTGGAGACTTTTTTCCTGAACGATCGCCAGCGACATTCTGAGCCAATGAAACAATTGTTCAAAGGGGAAGACTGGAAGGTTTCGTTTTACCCCACAGTGACGACAAAGATGCGATCGATCGCTCAACAGATGTGGAACGCACCCTATCGAGGTGGGCAGCGACGGATGTATCTTCAATCCAAGGTGTTTGAACTGCTGGTGATGCAGCTTGATGCGATTGGGGTCGGGCAAGATCAGCCGTCAGAGCCATCGCCCAAGCTAACGACGATTGATCGCATTTACTACGCCAGAGATATTGTGTTGGCAAATTTGGAGAATCCGCCTTCGGTGCTGGAACTCGCACAGCAGGTTGGGGTGAGTATCTGTACGCTTCAGCGGCGGTTTCAGGAATTATTTGGCATGACGGTGTTTGGCTACTTGACTGATCAACGGATGGTGCTAGCAGAGCAGCTACTACGGCAAGGTGATTATACGGTTGCCGAGGTTGCCGCAGTTGTGGGCTATTCCAATCCGGGGCATTTTGCAGTCGCGTTTAAGCGCAAGTTTGGGATCACGCCGACGGAGTGTTTGCTGGGCAGAAAGATTGTTTCGCGATGATTGATTGTTTTGGAGTAGACACCGCGATAAGCACTCCTCTAGACTGACTTTCAGCTTGTAAGAAATTATTCTCAAAAGAAGGTGATTCGCTGATGAAAGTGTGTGGAGTGGGTATGCGCGATCGGCGGTTAGCAGCGTGTTTTTGGGAAAATTGTCGCTTCAGGTACGGCTTTGGCTATTGGCGGGTTTGTCGGGATGTCTTGCCAATGGTCTGCTGGCATTGCCTGTTGGGGCGCAGGAGGAAGGGGAACAGTCATTGGTCATGGGTCAATCGTCATTGGAGGACTCACAAGACCTAATCACGAATGGTCAAGAACAAATCACAAATAACCAGGAACAAAGGACAAATGACTCTATCCTCCAATTGAGTGAATTGGAGCAGCCTGCTACCACGATCGAAGACTGGGTTTCACAGATCGAAGCCTCGATCGTGCAAATTACCAATGTGCGAGTCGAAGCAACCGAAGCTGGACTGCAAATCATTCTAGAAACGGAAAACGGCTCTCTGGTAGTGCCGGAAACGCGAGCGCTCGGTAATGCCTTGATTGCGGATATTCCCAATGCCACGATCGCAGAGGAGTTTTCTCAGGCAGAGCCGATCGAAGGGATTGCGCTGGTGAGCGTGACAAGTTTACCGGGCGATCGAGTACGGGTAGCGATTACGGGAACGGATGCGCCGCCTGTGGCTGAGGTGACATCAGAAGCTCAGGGCTTAGTGCTGGCGGTGACATTGGGAGATGCGGGAACAACAGCAGAGGAAGACGCGATTCAGGTGGTGGTGACGGGGGAGCAGGATGAGGGTTATAACCCGTCGAATACTAGTGTCGGAACTAGAACCGATACTCCTCTACGAGATATTCCCCAATCGATTCAAATCGTACCTCAAGAAGTGCTGCGCGATCGAAATGTCACTCAAATCAACGAAGCCCTAGAAAATGTTCCTGGAGTACTCCCAGTGTTTGGTAGTTCAAGACTTAACGGTTCCGACTTTGTCATTCGCGGCTTTGAGACCAACGCTGCTGACGGCAACAATATTCTCAGAAATGGATTAAGAGAGAGTGGGGCTACAGTAGTGGATTTAGCCCCTAACATTGAAAGGATTGAAGTATTGCTAGGTCCAGCATCTGTACTCTATGGACTGGCTAATCCGGGAGGCACCATTAATTTAGTCACGACACAACCTCTCAGAGAGCCTTTCTACGCCGTTGATGCCACCATTGGCAGCTATGAATTCTACCGAGGTGCCATTGATTTATCAGGACCGTTAAACGACTCCAGGACAATATTGTATCGGCTCAATGCAGCCTATCTAGACAGAGGAAGTTTTGTCGATTTTTTCAACGCCAATCAATTTTCGATTGCACCCGTTATCAGTTTTTCTTTTGGTGAGCGCACTCGCCTTATCCTAGAAGGTGAGTACACAGACAGAAGCACATTTGTTGATCCAGGTTTGCCAGCAGTGGGTACGGTGCTGCCAAACCCTAATGGCGACATTTCTCGCGATCGGAATGTCGGGGAACCAGACACTGTTTTTGATAGCAGAATTGGTAGATTAGGCTATCGGCTAGAGCATCAGTTTAGCGACAACTGGTCTATCCAACAGGCATTCCAGTGGAGAGCAGCAAACTTTAATTCTGATGATGGCTTTTATGTTTTTCCTGCCAGTCTTGACGCTGACAACCGAACCTTAGATCGTGTGACTCAGCGTCTTGTTGGCACCGATACAAATGTCTACGACTTCAATGTCAATCTGATTGGCTCTGATTGGCAATTTTTCAACAGGTTCAATTGATCATCAGCTAGTCTTTGGAGTTGATTGGGGTGAGTTTACCCGAACCGTAGAGCTATTTACAGGTACTGCTGCACCAATAGATCTATTCAATCCTGTCTATGAACAACCGCTTAGTTCTTTTTCCCTGGCTTTTAATGGCGGTTTTTACCGAAGCACTTTGGGAATCTATGTGCAAGATCAGGTAACTCTGACGGACAATCTCAATTTGTTGCTAGGCGGAAGATTTGATCTATCGACAGAAACTAATCGTGATTTTCCAACAGGTACTGAAACTAATCAAACGAGTGATGCCTTCAGCCCTCGTGTGGGGATTGTTTATCAGCCCATTGAGCCGATTTCGCTCTACGCCAGCTACAGTCGTTCCTTTACTCCACTCACTGGCACAACGTTTGAGGGTGATTTGTTTCAACCCGAACGTGGTACCCAATGTTTCAACCCGAACGTGGTACCCAATATGAAGTAGGGATCAAAGCGGATATTAATGACCAACTTTCAACCACCCTTGCCTTCTATGACCTAACCCGTAGCAATGTCTTGACACCTGACAATAGACCGGGTGTGCCCCCAGATCAGTTTGAGATTCAGACTGGGGAACAACGCAGTCGAGGGATAGAACTCAATGTTCAAGGCGAAATTCTGCCAGGGTGGAATATTCTTGCTGGTTATGCCTATACAGATGCCAGAGTAACCGAAGACAACGCTATCCCCAGCGGAAATCGATTGAGCAGTGTTCCTGAAAATGCTTTCAGTCTTTGGACAAGTTATGAGATCCAATCAGGAGATTTGCAGGGCTTAGGATTCGGCTTAGGATTGTTCTTTGTGGGGGAGCGTGAAGGGGATTTAGAGAATACTTTTCAGTTCCCTAGCTATCTGAGAACGGATGCGGCAATTTTTTACAGGCGCGATCAGTTTCGCGTTGGACTTAATATTAGGAATCTGTTCGATATCGATTATTTTGAAACTTCCTTCGGTAGATTGCGCGTTTTCCCAGGTGAGCCATTCACGGTGCAGGGGACAATTTCGTGGCAGTTTTGATCCCCCTAAATCCCCCTTGAGAAGGGGGACTTCCGGATCGGTTCCCCCCTTCTCAAGGGGGGATAGGGGGGATCAACCCCTCAAGCCTCTCACAAACTCCCTCAAATTGATTCATCACTTCCTCATTCGTAAACCGAATCACCGTTAATCCATATCCCGCTAGAATTTGTGTCCGCTCCCAATCGTATTGTTGCCCATCTTCAGTAAAGTGACTCTCTCCATCCACCTCAATCACCAATTTCAATGCTGCACAGTAGAAATCCACAATGAAATGATCGATCGGTCTTTGTCGCAATACTCGAAAAGGAAACGTTCTAAGATAGTCTCGCCAGAGCTTCTGTTCAGCAGGTGTTGGATTTTGCCGCAACTGTTTTGCTCTAGAAGTCAGTTTTGAGTTGTAGGGTAGGTGAAAGTTTGTGTTGATAAAAGTGTTGTGGTCAGGCATGAGATCCCCCNCCCTCC
>KL662191.1:1992914-2022556 GCA_000733415.1 [Leptolyngbya] sp. JSC-1 | reverse complement strand
ACGATTAGCCATCGTGGAAGCCCTGTTATGGAAGGGGGATGTCGATGGAGCACTGAAGCAGTGCAAGGACTGGAAGCATGAACACGTAGACAACTTCATTGCCTATCTCAACAAGCACCGTCATCGCATCGTCAATTACAGTTACTTCCAAGCCGAAGGGATTTCCATTGGTTCAGGCACGATTGAATCGACTGTCAAACAGATTGGAGCGCGCATCAAACTATCTGGAGCACAGTGGAAAGCGCAAAACGTTCCTCAAGTCTTGCTCCATCGTTGTGCTTATCTCAATGGGCAGTTCTCAAATTGAGACTCGCAAGACTGGGATGCACCCGTTGGTAGGTAGGCTGCAAACTTCTCAATCAAATGCACACTCGATAATCCGAAGCTACCAAACCCCAACCCAATCAGCAAAATGATGAGTTCCGGACTTAAAAAAGAGATTGCTTTTGGCATCAGAATAGTGATGCCTAACGTAATCAAAGCTGAGACACTACCTGCTATCAAAGCGGTTCGCACACTCGTAGCAGAAAAGTAATAGATCTTGAATTCAGCCAGCAAAAATGCGATGAATGGAACCCATACAGTCGAGAGATAGGCCGCGTAAAAACAAAGAATCAACTGAATGATTTCACCACCTTTGAAGGCAACCGCCAGCGCTAACAGAGCGTTGATAATTACAATCCCAATCCGATTAATCTCGGTTGGGGGAATCACCTCTAGATCTAAAATTGTTTTGGCTTGAATCCTCAGGACATTGCTTCCCAACCCCAGGGCCGGAACTGCCAGCGCTGCAATCAGGACTCGGCCCTCTAGCCGATTAGCCCCGCCTCCGATCCAAGTCAGAATGTAGGGAATCACTTCTTTACCGGTTAAATCCAGCGGCAAAATTTGCGCCGCTTGCGCCGCCACGACCACCGCTGTAGGCAAAAAGGCAAGCAGCAACAGCATCAGAGCCGCCAGCAGACAACCCCAATAGGCCGTGCGCACATCCTTGGCTTGCACAATAAACTGCTGACATTTCATATCGATCAGCACCAGCAAAATCGTGGGCAGCGAGATGCCAATTCGCTTGGCTAGGGGTAAATCGGACAAAGCCGGAATAAATTGCAGCGGTGCTTCCCAGTACAGCGAGACGCCATGCAGAGCCACTAGCGCATAAACTAAGGCCAGCAAATTAAACAGCAACAGGCCGCGAAACACCCAGCTCGCTCGTTCAACCGGCAGCAGAGATAAAATTGCGAACAATAACGTTAACGTTACCATTGCAGGCACGGTTGGCACGCCTGCCACATTCAAAATCGACGCTGCCGCAATAATCTGCACCGCCTCAATGCCAATCAGAGAAGTCCAGGACATTAGCCCAACGCCAACTTTCACCGACTGGCCGTAGCGGTTGCCCAGCAATGTCCAGATCTGTTCGACTTCGTTCCAGTAGAATTTGACTAGCGCCAGCAAAGCCAGCGTCCCTAATCCAATCGAAACGGCGTAGAGACTGCCGCTGACGCCTCGGATCAGGGCCTGTTCTGCCGTGCCTAGCAAAAACCCCAGCCCATAGTGGGTCGAGACCAGCAAAATAGCCAGCGAAAAGACTCCTAAACAGCGATTCACCGTTACACCCATCGTTTAGTTCCTTGCGTGCCGATAGGCTTGCAGTTGCGACCGCAGTTGGGCAATTTCGGTGGCCATGTCGAGCACCATTGCCGCTCCTACCAGATTCAAACCCAGATCCCGCCGAAGCCGCAGAATTTTGACGACGCGCAGCAGATCTTGGGACCGCAGCATCACACCGACTGGCTCAATCAAGCCCAAACTAGCAAAACGCTCTAACACCGTCACCGAGGTTTGGGTAAGCAGGGCTGCCTGCTCGAAGCTATACAGATGCTCGCCCGCCTCAGACCATACCAGACGCGATAAACTGATCGAATTCATGAAATTGCTCGAATTCACAGCCATACCTCCGTTAACGTTTGACGAGGATTAAACTTGCTCAGGTGATGCAATTTCTCATAACACTCTTGCTCCTTGGGGGCAAGCGACTTCGGAGTGACAATTTTCAGTTTGACCATCAGATCGCTGCGTTTGCCTTTCGAGTCGCGCCAGCCTTTGCCCCGCAGCCGCAGGGTTTGCCCAGAATCCACTCCAGACGGCACCATTAGGGTTACTTTACCATCAGGAGTGGGCACTTCGATCTTGGCTCCCAACACTGCTTCATCGGGCCGAATTGGCACCTCGCAAACGAGATCCTCGCCCTGGAACTGGAAAAACGCATGAGGCAGGAGTTCGGTTGTCAGGTACAAATCAGGGTTGCGTCCCCAATTTGCAGCCGCTTTTGCGTGCCGTGAAACGCCCCAAACAAAAGTAGAGCAGGACTTGGCCCGCCCTACCTCACCTAATGCTCTAAACCAAATGCTCTAAACCAACAATTGGCTACTAGAGCAGGATTTGTTTATCGACTTTCAACAAAGTCCGCGTCGATCACGTCATCACCGTCCGCATTGCTGCCGCTTGAACCGGAAGCGCCGCTAGCAGAACTGGCCTGAGCTTGGCTGTAAACCGCGCTGCCTATTTGCATCAGGGCTTGTTGCAGATCGTTCGTCAAAGCTTTCATGTGGTCGTAGTTGTTTTGGTCAATCGCTTGCCGCAGATCCTTGACCAGATCTTCAAGACGGCTTCTGTCTGTTGCTGGAACTTTGTCGCCCAAGTCTTTGAGCTGCTTCTCGGCTTGGTAGGCCAGCGAGTCGGCCATATTTTTGGTATCGATCTGCTCGCGGCGCTTGCGGTCGGCTTCGGCATTGACTTCGGCATCCTTCACCATCCGCTCTACATCTTTTTCATCCAAGGTGGAAGCACCCGTGATTGTGATCGACTGAACTTTGCCGGTGGCTTTGTCCTGAGCCAAGACCGAGAGAATTCCATTGGCGTCGATATCGAACGTGACCTCGATTTGCGGCATCCCGCGCGGTGCCGAAGGAATGCCATCCAGCCGGAAGGTGCCAAGGCTTTTGTTGTCAGACGCCATTTCTCGCTCGCCTTGCAGCACGTGAATTTCGACGCTAGTTTGGCCGTCGGCAGCAGTCGAGAAAATCTCGGACTTCTTCACCGGAATCGTGGTGTTGCGCGGAATCAGTTTGGTCATCACGCCGCCCAAGGTTTCTACCCCTAGCGACAGCGGCGTCACGTCCAGCAGCAGCACATCTTTGACATCACCCGCCAGTACGCCTGCCTGAATCGCCGCACCCACAGCCACCACTTCATCTGGGTTAACGCCCTGATTGGGGTCTTTACCAGTGAGTTGGCGCACAAGCTGCTGCACCGCCGGAATTCGCGTCGAACCACCCACCAGCACCACTTCATCGATATCCGCAGCCGATAGTTTGGCGTCGCGCAGCGCTTGTTCGACTGGAATCCGACAGCGATCGAGCAGGTCACTGCACATTTGCTCAAACTGCGCCCGCGTCAGGGTCATATCGAGGTGCTTCGGACCGTCCTGAGTCGCCGTAATGAAGGGCAGATTGATCGCAGTTTGCGTCGCTCCAGACAGTTCGATTTTGGCTTTCTCGGCGGCTTCGGTGAGGCGTTGCAGCGCTTGTTTGTCTTTGCGCAAATCAATCCCTTCGTTACGCTGAAATTCGATGGCTAACCAATCCACAATCTTTTTGTCGAAGTCGTCACCGCCCAAGTGGGTATCGCCACTGGTGGCCTTCACTTCAAACACGCCATCGCCCACTTCCAAGATTGAAACGTCAAACGTACCGCCACCCAGGTCAAACACCAGAATCGTTTCGTTGTTCTTCTTATCGAGTCCATAGGCGAGAGCTGCTGCCGTCGGTTCGTTGATGATCCGCAGCACTTCAATCCCAGCAATTCGTCCGGCATCTTTGGTTGCTTGCCGCTGCGAGTCGTTGAAGTAGGCCGGAACCGTAATCACCGCCTGTTTGACTGTTTCTCCCAGGTACTTGCTGGCATCATCGATCAGTTTGCGCAGCACCTGAGCCGAAATCTCTTCCGGAGCAAATTGCTTTTTCTGAATCGGGCAATCCAGCTTGACGTTACCGTTGGCATCCCGCAGCACCTTGTAGGAAACCTGCTTGGCTTCGCCGGTCACTTCATCGTACTTGCGCCCGATAAATCGCTTCACCGAATAAAACGTATTGTCGGGGTTCATCACCGCCTGCCGTTTGGCGATCTGCCCGACCAATTTATCGCCGTTCTTGGTATAGGCCACCACCGATGGCGTGGTGCGGTTCCCTTCAGCATTGGCAATCACCACCGGCTGACCGCCTTCCATCACGGCCACACAGGAGTTTGTCGTTCCCAAATCAATTCCAACAACTTTCGCCATCGCGTTTCTCCCTTGTTTTGATTCACTACAGATTTGGTGGGGGGTGGGGGGTGAGGGGTAGGGGGTAGGGGGTGAGGGGTGAGGGGTAGGGGGTAGGGGGTGAGGGGTGAGGGGTGAGTGAATGAGATGCAGGCATCAACAATCAATAATCCAGCAATCAACTTATGATTGTCAGGACAACCTGCTTACCCCCTACCCCCTACCCCTCACCCCTTACTCCCTACCCCCTACCCCTCACCCCCCACCCCCTACCCCCTACCCCCTACCCCCTCTAGCCAACGTTCACCTTAACGACTTTCTTCTTCTCTTCTTCTGCTTTCGGCAGAGTGAGTTGCAGGATGCCGTTCTTGTATTCGGCTTTCACATTGGCATTTTCAACTTGTGTCGGTAGCGGAATCACGCGTTGGAATTTGCCGTAGCGAAATTCGGTTCGGGTGATTCCTTTTTCTTCGGTGCGAGTTTCTTCTTTGCGTTCGCCGCTAATCGAAACGGCGTCTGCGGAAACCTGAACATCGATGTCCTTTTTGTCTAATCCGGGAATTTCCAGTTTCAGGTGAATCGCGTCAGCGGTTTCTTCAAGTTCTGCGGCGGGAGCAAAGGTTGAACCGTTCTGACTGCCATTCGTAGTCATGAGGCGATCAAATAAACGGTTCATGTCCCGTTGCAAGGCTTCAATTTCTTGAAACGGTTGCCAACGAATTAGAGACATATTATTCACCTCCAATTTCGTTGTTCTACGGTCTTGTTCTACGATCTGATTTGATAGCTTGGTTGAATGGCTTGATTCAGCTATCTAATTTCAGATTAGTCAGCAAATCAGCCGCTGTGGAATGCTGTGAAGTTCGGTTCTCTCGAAAACTTTGTTTCCTTCTTCCGAACCTTCCACACCTTTTGCAGCAAGGTTTGCGCCGTTTCCTCCAGCAAGGCTTGATTGTGCCGCAGAATTTGTAATGCCATCTCGTGGGCACCATCGATGATTTCCTTCACCTGCCGATCAATTTCCTCGGCTACTTTTGGGCTAACCGAACGACGCGGATTGCTGTAGCCTTCTAAAAACTGCGGCTGGCTTTTCTCAAAGGCAATTGGACCCAGTTCATGGCTCATGCCGTAGAGTGTTACAGCCCGTTCAGCCAGATCCGTTGCTTTTTGAATATCATCGCTGGCTCCGGTGGAAACTTCGCCAAAATATTAACTCCTCAGCCGAGCAACCACCCAGCAGCGTGGCAATCCGACCGCGCAGTTCGCTTTCAATCATCAAAAAGCGGTCTTCTTCCGGGAGTTGAACCGTGTAGCCTAACGCACCGACGCCGCGCGGCACAATCGAGATTTTCTCTACTTTTCCGGCACCGGGCATCAGCGCCCCGACAATGGCATGGCCGACCTCGTGATAGGCAACGGTTTTCTTCTCGACCTCATTCAACACCCGCGATTTTTTCTCCAATCCGGCCACGACTCGTTCAATCGCTTCATTAAAATTGGCCATCGTCACCGCATCGCGGTTTTGGCGAGCCGCTAACAAAGCAGCTTCATTGACCAAATTAGCCAGATCGGCTCCAGCGAATCCCGGTGTTCGGGCAGCGATCTTATCCAAATCTACATCCTCTGCCAGTTTGACATTACGGGCATGCACCTGCAAAATCGCGGCTCGTCCAATTTTGTCGGGCCGATCCACCACTACCTGCCGGTCAAACTATTTACGCCTTCCTACTTAATCTCTGAACTAAGTTAAGCACGTCAGATCAAAACGCAAGCTATTGGGCGAATAGAGGGCACATGTCTCGCCTGTGATAAACCCGCGATAGACCCGTGATAGATAAGCTGCCTTGCGCTTTAGAAGTGTTGAGTTAATTACTATTGACGATTCGATTTTATATTGACTCAATAATTATTATAATTTGTTAGTATTAACCACTTCTGTTGGTTAGCGGTTGGGAGAACCGCCAAATTGTACGTTCGGAAACCCCTACTTTTAGCAAACCCAGAATCACAGAATCGTTTGCTATTTGTTGGATAGAGCGCTGAGCAGCCCATCAGAACAGCCAGCACGACTGTATCTGAACTCTTCATCACGCTGCTTGGTGCATCTATACAGTCCCTATACGGTCCACAAATTCGGTAACTGTTAGAGAACCAAATTCGGTAATTTTAGCAAAGGAGGCTAACTCTATGAGAATCATGCGTTGGCAACCTTTTGACCTAACCTGGCAACCCTTTGAACGCATGGAAGCCCTGCGGCGTCAACTCGATCAGGTGTTTGATGAGTTCACCGGTGCATCTAGCGAGCGAGAGCCGGTTTGGTATCCTGCCATCGAACTGATGGATACGCCTGAAAACCTAGTGCTGCGGGCACAGCTTCCCGGCATTGATCGCAACCACCTAAATATCCAAGTAACGCGAGATGCGGTTCTCATCGAGGGCGAATATCCTCAACCGCAGCAATCCGAATCGCAGCAGTGGCTTCGTTCTGAGTTCGCCTACGGTAAATTCCGCCGTTTGATCTCACTACCAGCCACAATTGAGAACGACCGCGTTCACGCCGACTTCCACGATGGCATTCTCAGTCTCACCCTACCAAAGACCGAACAAGAGCGGCGGCGCGTCGTGAAGGTAAATTTGGGTGAGTTCGCCAATTCTGCTTCCACGGCCACTTTGGAAGCGGCTAGCGAACCCGTGCCCAACGGCGGTAATCACGGCAGCTAATTTAAGCTAATTCGATCAGCTAATTTAGCTAATTTTTTAGCCAATTAGTCAGTGAAGGCTCTTCCGCAATGGGGAGCCTTCTCCAGAATCAATCTCAGAATTAAAACGTTGCTGAACCAACTCGCTCAAAGAGATGAGGCAATATGAAAGACAATATGGAACAAGAGACTACGCTTCTCTACGAGGAGAACCACTTCTCAACACCTGTTCAAACCCATCATGGTTCTGATTCTCACAGTCCAGGCAGATCGTTTGGCGAACAAGCAGATCAACTGCTAGCGAAACTGACTCAGGAGTTGCACGAGCTACGCCAGTCAATCAGCGCAAACGCTCGCCTATCCACCTATGAAACCAATAAACTGCGCAAACAAATGCGTTGGTTAACTGGATCGTTGATTGCGGCAATTCTAGCCTTAGGCGGTGCGCTAACTAGAATTACGCTGATACTGCACAACGAACAGGCGAATCTGCAAAATCAACAGCGCCAGTTAAGCGAGCAAGTCAGAACGCTAGAACAAAGCAGAGCCAACCCTGACCAAGTCCGACGCCTTGAACAACAGCTCAATTCGCTAAACCAGCAGACTCAAGAATTATCCGAACAAGCCCGCACACTGATTGAACAAGTTCCGGAGATCTCATCCGCCCAACTCGAACGCATTCAGCAACAGCTTCAAACCCTCGAACAAAGTATTCGAGATAATCTTTCTAGAGACACAACTCTGAGTCAATTCTATAGACTCAATTCAACGCTAGAACGATTATTGGCGAACCAATCCAGTCAACAGCAAGCCGAATCATCTAATTTCTCCCAGCCGAATCAGGCCGCACAAAATTGAGTCTTCATCTAGAGAGTCTTCATCGGGGTGAAATTGCGCTGCCGCCTGCTTATGCAATTGTGGACATGGCCGCTGTTTTAGCGGGCAGTGTGCGAGCACCCTTGACGGCAATGATTCTGTTATTTGAACTGACGGCACTGCATCCCTACCTACTTGAACAGGAATAACTGCTAATTACTAACCCGAGCGCTTTATAGTCAACACCCTCACCCCTCACCCCTCACCCCTCACCCCTCACCCCTCACCCCTCACCCCTCACCCCTCACCCCTCACCCCTCACCCCTCACCCCTCACCGAAACACTATTCACCATTTACTGCTCTCCTTAGTAAGTTCGGCAAACCGTACAGCCCGATTTATTGCCACTTGCTACATCTTGCGGCTAAATTAGCATCTAGAAGTTGAGAGAATACCTCCTGACGTGAATCTTCACTGTCACGTCGGTGTAGGTAGAGTTGTTTGGGACAAACAGTCCAATCTAGCATTGCAACTTCGCAATCTAGATTTCCTCCTGCATATCTCATTCTGTTATCAAATTTATTTCAAACTAATTCACGCAATCTAACGGAAACGTTGGGAGATTATCTATGGCGACTGTTTCTTTAGGGGTTACAACCGTTAAACCGCTGGGCGACCGAATTTTGGTCAAAGTGCGGGAAGCCGAAGAAAAAACCGCAGGCGGAATTATCCTACCCGATACGGCCAAAGAGAAACCCCAAGTTGGGGAAGTGGTACAGGTTGGTCCTGGTAAACGCAACGAAGACGGTTCCTTCCAAGCCATTGATGTCCAAGTCGGTGACAATGTACTCTACTCCAAATACGCCGGCACCGACATCAAACTCGGCGGCGAAGACTATGTTCTTTTGCGCGAACAGGACATTTTGGCAACGGTCAGTTAAGTAAGTTTTGAGTTTTGAGTTAATCAGGTTGAACGCTTAGGTTTGAGTTCAATCAAGCGCAAGGTTGTTGCCCGTTCGATTAACTCAAAAATAACGCTCAAAGCTACTAAGACAGGTTCAACCAACTTAAAACTCAACACTCAACACTGGTTAAAGCTCAACACTTAGAACTAAGTAAAGGCTATGGCTAAGACAATTACCTACAGTGATGAAGCTCGTCGAGCGCTAGAGCGCGGTTTTGATGCCTTGTCAGAAGCGGTTGCCGTTACTCTGGGTCCCAAAGGTCGCAATGTGGTGCTAGAGAAAAAATACGGTGCGCCGCAGATTATCAATGATGGTGTGACGATTGCTAAAGAGATCGAACTAGAAGACCATATCGAGAATACAGCCGTTTCGCTATTGCGGCAAGCTGCGGCCAAAACTAATGATGCTGCTGGTGACGGAACCACAACTGCAACTGTGCTGGCCCATGCGATGGTGAAAGAAGGTCTGCGGAATGTGGCTGCTGGTGCCAATCCAATTGCCCTCAAGCGCGGCATTGACAAAGCTACACACCATCTAGTGGAACGCATTGCCGAACATGCCCGTCCGGTGAATGATTCTAAGGCCGTCGCTCAGGTGGCAGCCATTTCCGCCGGTAACGACAATGAAGTCGGTCAGATGATTGCCGAAGCGATGGACAAGGTGGGCAAGGAAGGCGTCATCTCGTTGGAAGAGGGCAAGTCCATGACCACCGAGCTGGAAATTACCGAGGGGATGCGCTTCGATAAGGGCTATATTTCGCCCTACTTTGCCACCGACACCGAGCGGATGGAAGCGGTTCTCGAAGAGCCGTACCTGCTGCTCACCGATAAGAAAATCACCTTGGTGCAGGACCTGGTGCCAGTGCTGGAGCAAATGGCCCGGTCCGGTAAACCCCTGCTGATCATCGCTGAAGACATCGAGAAAGAAGCCCTGGCAACCCTGGTGGTGAACAAACTGCGGGGTGTGCTGAACGTGGCGGCTGTGAAGGCTCCTGGCTTTGGCGATCGGCGTAAGGCGATGCTGGAGGATATGGCGATTCTCACCGGCGGTCAAGTGATTAGCGACGATACGGGTCTAAAGCTGGAAAACGTCAAGCTAGAGATGCTGGGTCAGGCTCGCCGCGTCACTATCACCAAAGACACCACCACGATTGTGGCGGACGGCAACGAGAAAGCCGTGAAGGCCCGCTGCGAGCAAATTCGCCGTCAGATCGAAGAAACCGACTCTAGCTATGACAAAGAAAAGCTGCAAGAGCGGTTGGCGAAACTGGCAGGTGGTGTCGCTGTGGTGAAAGTCGGAGCCGCGACGGAAACCGAAATGAAGGATCGCAAGCTGCGTCTAGAGGATGCGATCAACGCCACTAAAGCCGCTGTGGAAGAAGGTATCGTTCCCGGTGGTGGTACCACGTTGGCTCACCTCGCGCCTGAGCTGGAAGAATGGGCCAAGAGCCATCTGCATGATGAAGAGTTGACAGGTGCTCTAATTGTGGCGCGTGCTCTCTATGCTCCGCTCCAGCGAATTGCCGAGAACGCCGGTCAGAACGGTGCGGTGATTGCCGAGCATGTCAAGCAGCAGCCCTTCAACACGGGTTACGATGCCGCCCAAGATAAGTTTGTCGATATGTTCGAGGCGGGCATTGTTGACCCGGCGAAAGTAACACGCTCTGCTGTGCAAAATGCGGCCTCAATTGCTGGCATGGTGCTGACCACCGAGTGCATTGTGGTGGATAAGCCCGAACCGAAGAAGGCTCCAGCCGCCGCAGGCGCAGGCATGGGCGATGACTTCTAAGCCTGACACTCAGTCTGCTTCTAAGCCTTTGGAGTGAGCAATTGGGCACTCTTGAGATTGCATCCGCTCAAAGCTTCCTACCAAAGGCAGTTCATCTCCAGGTTGATTGATGTCAAGATTCTAGGACAGGGGCCAGTTATCTGGTTACTCTGTCCTAAATTATTAAATTTGATTTAGACCTGATTGTAAAACTTGCTAGGACTATAGCTTTCACTGACGCATAGATGACGTATAAAAGGAGGTAAACCGATGGCAACTTGGCGAGCATGGTTATTTGTTTTTCTGTCTCTTGTGGGAATTTGGGCACTAGCGAATTGGCTGGTATAGACGTTGGCATATACCAAATTTTCACTAATCCACATACTACTCAACAGGGCGTTCGACGAAGCTTAGCCGAATCGCCAATTTGGTTTGTATCGCAGCGGTTTTAACCGCCATAACTTTCTTGCCGCCACTTCAACGCAATTCTTCAAATAAAAATAAAATGGAACTACTGTCACCCAGCGGCTACAGCACTTCTGCCTCATGACTTCCAGAAATTCAATCTACGAACAACTCAGTCTCTGGCAGAATTTAGCTCCCAACAACAGTACTCTAGATAGCTTCGAGGCTGAGTCAGTTGTTCCAGTCGCAGTGCTGCCGATCAACGGTGAGGCGCTGCTTTACAAGAATTTCTTTACGCCTGCCGAAAGCCAAATCTTTTTAGCAAAGCTGTTTGCCGAAATCAATTGGCAGCAAGATGCCATGCAAATCTTCGGTAAGTCAGTGGCCTTGCCGAGGTTGACCGCTTGGTACGGAGATGCCGGAAAATCCTACACCTACTCTGGAATCGAACAGTATCCTCGACCCTGGACACCAACCCTAGAGGCGATCAAAACTCGCATCGAAGCAGTCGCGCAAACCAGGTTTAACGGTGTGCTGTTAAATCTCTACCGCAACGGTCAGGACAGCGTGGCGTGGCACAGCGACGATGAGCCTGAGTTGGGACCGAATCCGGTGATTGGGTCCGTTAGTTTTGGCGGCAGCCGCCGATTTTGCTTTAAGCACAGACAAACACAGCAAAAAGTCGAGATTCTATTAACTCACGGCAGCTTTTTGCTCATGCGAGGCGAAACCCAACATTACTGGCTGCATCAAGTTCCCAAAACCCAGCAGCCCGTCGAGTCTAGAATTAATCTCACCTTTCGCGTCATTTCCGGGAGTTAGTCTAACGCAACCCCATCAGCGATTAGGCTAGGATGAAAATCCCTGCCCGGTTCACCAGCCGATCAGGTAAAACTATCTTCAGTTATATTTTCTGAAACTCACCTCCCTTGGATCTCTACACTCTCTGGATATTTGCAGCTCCCCCCATTGTGGGTGGCATCATTGGCTACTTCACAAACGACATTGCCATCAAGATGCTGTTTCGTCCCTACCGAGCCTACTACATCGCAGGGCGACGGCTGCCGTTCACGCCAGGGCTAATTCCCAGTAATCAAGAGCGACTGGCGCAGCGGATCTCAGATGCAATCATGGGGTCCTTGCTGACGCCCGAAGAGCTGCAAAATTTGGCCCGCAAGCTGCTGCAAACCGAGCGGATGCAGGCGGCCATTCATTGGCTGCTCCAGCTCACCCTAGAACAAATTCAGGGCCGCAATCAGGATAAAGCCGTCAAAATCGTTGCGGATATTTTGCGAGATCTGCTGGGGCAGTCCTTGCCGCGTCTGCTCAAGGTCATGGCAAGGCGAGAAGATTTTCTGGAGCAGCAGCTCAACCAGATTTTCGACCAGGTGATTCTGGAACTGCGCCTGAACGAACAACAGGCCGAACAACTGGCCGATTGGCTGCTGGAAGTGGTAATTCCGCCCGATGTCATCCGCCAAGCCGTCGTGGATTTTCTTACCGACCGCAACATTCGCATCATTGACGAAGGCTTCCGCGAAAAGACAACCGGCACCTATTGGGTCGTAGCTAACCTGTTTGGTGTCCGCAATGCCCTGACTCGGCTTCGTACCTATTGTTTGGACGAACGAGAAGCCAGCAACGCCCGTGTATCGGAACTAATTGATACCCTAGGCATCCACGACCGCCTCCAAGAACTATTGCAAAACCTGACGCTGCAAAATTTGCCGGTCTCGACAGTACGACAGCTTCGCAAAACCATGCGGGATACGGTTCGCAGCTATGCCCAAACCAAAGGCAGCGATTTAATCAAAGACCTCAGCGCCTCGGTGGACTGGGAAAATGTAGCCTCACTGGTGCTCAACCGTTTGCGCAATTCAGAAGTATTCAGCAGCTCTCTAGACCCCGTGAGTCGAGAAATCGCGCTGGTGCTGGAACGCTATCTAGAGCGCGACCTAGAAAAGATTGTGGTGCAGGTAATTCCGATTTTGGGCATTGATCAGGTGATCATCAACCGAGTCAAGGCAACCCCAGCCAAAGACCTAGAAATTGCCATCCAGGGCATCGTTAAAAGCGAGCTACAGGCAATTGTTAACCTAGGCGGCATTTTGGGCGTAGTGATTGGGCTGCTGCAATCGATTAGCCTGCTGTGGCGGTAAGGAATACCAGTTTTGAGTTTTGAGTTTTGTTGGCGCAGCCTGCGTAGAGCGCGTAGTTTTGTAGCTTGCTTCTGCGAGCTATCCTGCGGACAGGCGTTGCCCACGCAGAGTTTTGCCTGAAGTATACGGAACCTGTAGGGCCAGCCCGTTGAAGTTGTGAATGATCGCTCAATCAAGGGAAATGGACATAAGGCAAAGAAAAAGGCGACCACTCCTGAAAAGCCTGATCGCCATCGTGATTAGAAGTCACGTTTTAGTAGCAAACCTCAGCCAATGAAGGCTGCATAATGAATCAACTGAAACGAATCGAGTCGGATTACCCTCACCGTGTAGTTAGCCCAATAGGGCAACGATAGAGACTTCCTACCCAATCAGGCAATCCAACGAGTAATCAGATTACCGGCTCAAAAACTCTTTGCCTTGCTTGAGTGCCAGATCCCCGATGTTCTTAGCTACCCAACCAAGAGCAAGAGCTAACGGCAACAAAACGATCAGAAGACGCCAATCCATAGTTCCGATCCTCCTAAAGATTTATAAATAGTTCTCATCTTGAAATTTATTTTGCGGTGAATCGCCCAGTTTTGCCAGGTCTCCCTTTATTATTTTTTACAATTCTTAACTTAATCGGTCATTTAGACTCACCCCATCCCCCATCCCCCTCACCCCCTACCCTCTCACCCCCTACCCCTCACCCCGAAACCCCAGTTCATTCCCTTTCCCCGCATGGACCAAAGCAAGCTGCTGGTAATGTTTAGCGTGCTCAATCAATCCCTCTGCCTCAGATGGCGACACCGCCCGTACTGGCCTGGCCGGTACTCCGACCACCAGCGTCCCTGCTGGCACCGCTTTTGTTATCACACTGCCCGCACCGATAATGCTGCCTGCGCCAACCCGCACTCCGTCTAGAACAATTGCTCCGATGCCAATCAAACAGCCCCGCTCGATATGGGCACTGTGAACCACGGCTCGATGCCCAATCGTGACGTAATCTTCCAGTACGGTTGGTTTGCCCGGATCGCCATGTAAAATCGCGCCATCCTGCACATTCGTATAGGCTCCGATGCAGATCTGCTCCACGTCTCCCCGCACCACGGCTCCATACCAGATGCTAGCTCCGCTGCCGATGCTGACATTGCCAATCACGGTAGCATTCACCGCCACAAAGGCTGCTAGCGACAGGTCTGGTGCTGGCCAATAGGCGGGAGTGGGTAAATTCAGGTTCGGGGTTGGGTTTGGAGAGTTATTCAGCATGCTCTCTAGATGGGTGACATAATGACCGTAAAATCCCTGCGGGAAGTTAAACCTACGCAATCGCTAGAAGGCTCAAATCCTAAAGAGTATAATAGAGCCACTAGAACTGGCTTAGGTCGCCCATAGCCGCAACTACATGATGAATCCAGCTATACAATATCCAATTTTTGGCCCTGAAATTCAGTGTCCTCACTGCCGTCAAATGATTCCAGCGTTGACCTTAACGGACACTTACCTCTGTCAACGACATGGGGCCTTTGAAGCAAACCCAAAGACGGGTGAGTTAATTCACCTGCAATCTGGGCGGCACTGGCGGCGCTGGAACAATGAGTGGTATCGCCAACATACCCATCCGGACGGCATCCGGTTTGAAATTCATGAGGCGCTCGATCGCCTCTATACACAGGGCTACCGAGCCACTAGGGTAATTATTGCCAGCCGTTACAAAGATTTAATCAGCACCTATCTAGAGCGCAGCACCCCCTGGCGGGGTCAAACCGAAGCATCGCGTCCGCGTCTCTACGGGTTGCCGGTTGAGTTTAGTCCCGATCCGTCGGAAGAACCCTGCTGGGACGTGATCAATTTCGATTTGGAGAAAGAACCCGGTGCGCCCGTGCGCTATCCCTACTTTCGCCTCTTTGAATAGGTTCTCAGCCTCTTTTTGCACCTCTTATGCACCACGCTTCGATTCGGACCGCCGATATTCACCGAGCGATTGGGTTCTACGAATTGCTGGGGTTTCAGGTCTGTGAGCGGTTTACGGCGGGCATTACCCTGGGCTGCTGGATGGAGGGCTTAGGCGGACGGATTGAACTTTTGCAGGTCCCCGAACCGCGTCCGGCAGCAGATGCCTTCCATGATGAGCATTACACCGGCTACTATCACCTGTCGTTTGACCTGACCGATCAGGTCGATGATTTGCCCGCCTGGTTGGAGCAGCTCAAAGCTCAGTTTCAGCAAGCCGCCCAGACCTCAGCTTCGGTCCAGCCGCTGAAGGTGTTGCTGGAACCCACTCAGCAGATGATTGGTAATCACGTTTACGAAGTGGCATTTATTAGCGATACCGATGGATTACCGCTAGAGTTTCTGCGGATGATGGCAACCCTGAATAATCGTTAAAATTAAGTTGGAAACCTCGGTTTTCCGAGGGCACCTGAGTTAACCTAACAGAATACGTCGTATCGGTTTACGAAACGAGTTTTATTATGGAATCCAGTAGTCGAGCGAGCAGCTCTGTCGAACGAACGTCCCCCAAATTCGCAGATTTGAGATTTGCAAATGTAATGGGTACTGTGATCGCGTTGCTCACCCTGACCGTTCCGTTAGTTGCCATTGGCTATTTCTCTTCACCCCCTCAGCCAAGCTGGCGAACTCCGGCACAATTGATACCGAACATGAGAAGATAAATTCTTGAGCTTTCCCCAAAATCCGATGCGGGAACGATCTGCTGTTTAGCCGCTTGTACAGTGCTGAATGTAGATGCTTAGTGCCTATCCAAAAACCCCGAAGGGGGGTTGAAAGTCAAAAACTCTGACGAGTTTACTGACTTGCAGTCAGAGAAATCGAATAGGTAGTTAGTGCAATGCTTAACACGGTACTGAATAGCGGTTATCTTTTCTATGTCCTGATTAATTTTTAATTTGGAGAACTGCTGTGGACTTGTCGCGGATTCCCCCCCAGCCAAAACCTGGGCTGCTGAATATTTTGATTGAAATTCCGGCTGGCAGCAAAAACAAGTACGAATTTGACAAAGACCTGCAAGCCTTTGCCCTTGACCGCGTACTGTATGCCTCTGTGCAGTATCCCTATGATTACGGGTTTGTCCCCAACACCCTAGCCGACGATGGAGATCCCCTCGATGGCATGGTGATTATGGACCAGCCAACCTTTCCTGGCTGTGTGATTGCGGCTCGTCCGATTGGCATGCTGGAAATGGTCGATGGCGGCGATCGGGATGAAAAAATTCTCTGCGTCCCCGACAAAGACCCCCGCTATACCGAGGTCAAGTCCCTCAAGGATGTTGCCCCCCACCGTCTGGAAGAAATTGCGGAATTCTTCAGAACCTACAAGAATTTGGAGAAAAAGGTGACGGAAATCCTGGGCTGGAAGGATGTAGAGCATGTCCTGCCGCTGATTGAAACCTGCATCAAGGCTGGGTCAAAGTAGGATTTATCTCTACCGCTTGGGCTATTTACTATCTACCTAGAGGCGACTGACAAACGGTCGCTTTTTTGCTACGACCATTTTCGGTACCAATTTCTGGATCCAGATTAAAATCTTTTAGAAGGTGGTTTGCATCGTTTGTCTGACTGGCGCTCTCTATTCAGGGGACCAACTAGATGGGGGCATGGATAGACTGGTACTGGCTCTGACTGGTGCTGGATCTGACCGACACCGGCATGTGCACCTACTGATGACTGGCTACAAAACTGGGGAACTATAACCGTACTCAAATCCTGGATCGCCGCTCACCGCCTGAAAATTCTCAGGCGCTATTTGAACACCTGAAATTGTTGTCTAAATCCTAGCTTTTCCTGAATCAGCTACCTGATTCAATTACCTCAATCAATAGAGGGATTTAGCTCGGTGTTCCCTTTGCATGAGCAGGACGATCGAGCGGTTGCCCGATTTGCTCACCGAGTAAATCGGTTTATTGTTCCATTTTCGTAGCTCAGCTTACATTCACTCCAATGTCAGGCTTCAATTCTTCCTCCGCAACTTGGTCTTCCTCCCTAACTCGCGCTCAAACCATTCTGGGTCACGCTCAGCTTACGTCAATGATTAGTAGTCCTTGTGAGTTTACAGTTCGGTTTTGGGGAGTTAGGGGCAGTATTCCAACTCCCGGAATCGAGACGGTGCGATACGGCGGCAATACGGCCTGTGTGGAGATGGAGGTGGGCAGTAAGCGGCTAATTTTTGACGGAGGAACCGGCCTGCGCGTATTGGGTAAGCAAATGCTGCAAGAACTACCGGTGAAGGGCCATATCTTTTTTACCCATACCCACTGGGATCGGATTCAGGGCTTTCCTTTTTTTATGCCAGCCTTCATTGAGGGCAACCAGTTTGATATCTACGGTGCAGTCGGGCTAAACGGCGCGTCAATCAAGCAGCGGCTTTCCGACCAGATGCTGCGGCCCAATTTCCCGATACCGTTGAAAATGATGCAGGCCAACCTGCGGTTCCATGACATTGCTCCTGGCTCAGTAATCACGCTCGATGATGTGGTAATCGAAACCGTTGCTTTGCATCGCTCTAATCAGGCGCTGGGATATCGGATTACCTGGAATGGCTATTCGGTCGCTTACGCTACCGATACCGAACATCTGCTCAACCCAATTGATCCGGGCTTGCTCTACCTGGCCCATCAGGCTGACTTGCTAATCTATGACGCCGCCTATACCGAGCATTCCTACTACCATTCCTCCTACAACGCCGAGGCAGCCGTTGGTCAACCCACTGCTGCTTGGAAGGCTGGAATCGAAGTGGCCCTCGCCGCTGAAGTAAAGCAAACGGTGATGTTTCACCACGATCCAGGCCACGAAGATGATTTTTTAGATCAGGTGGAAGCTGAAGTGCAGGCTGCGTTTCCCAACGTGCAACTGGCCCGCGAAGGGATGGTGCTATCGGTTGTGCCGCAGCAAGCTTCTAAAAGCAACTAAGACTTCAGCAATTCAAACACCTTGCCAAACACTTGCAGACTGCCTACCAACAGAGGAAAGCCAATGCCGATCAGCCCCAGCCAACTCACGATTGCCACCAGCAGCGAGCGGAGCATTTGGTTTTGGCGGCCAATTTCTTGTTGAAACTGAAAAAACTGATCAAGTTGGGTACTAGCGGCCATGAGGCTAGCTCCCCCCATACCCATCAGCACGCTAAGCAGAAACCAACCCTGCAAACTGGAGCGGGTCTGACCCAGGTGCAGCACAGGCAGAATTGCAAAACAGACGATTTCTAAAGCTAACCAAATCCCCAAGCAGACAAATAGATCTTTCCTGGCAAGGTCACTCATGAATGATTGCTCGCAGCAGAGTTTATGTTTAACCTTCGTATTCTGCTCTTTATTGTGCCTGGACTGGGACCAACAGCAAAGCAATCTTTCATACTTTTGAGCGGTTCTTCCCTGCCCAAAATCTCCTGAATTACAGGTTTGAGCGGCATGATAATCATCTTAAATAGAAAAATTAATTCAACTTAATCCAATTTCCCGGTTAAGTAAACTTTAATTTCTGTGCTGACATCAGACCGAATTGGGTCTGCTAGCCTGCATAGATAAGGAAGCAGTTAAGGTTGCAGTTTATTTGTTGGATTGCCTAGGCTTATCTTGGTGGTTTTTACCGATAAGTTCATTTTATGTTGAGCAAAGGCTCTGCTATCGCTTTTACAAACTGTAATTTCTAAACGAAAGGTCGAGCAATGAACCACTACTGTTACGCCTGGATCGAGGATTGGTGCAAAGAAAACGGCTGGACTGAGTTGTTCATGAGAAGACGGAATGAGTATTGGGCCTTTCCTCCTAATGGAGTTATGCCTCTGCCCATTCCTCAGCAAGTATTGCGGCAGATCAAAGCAGAACGAGGTCTCAGCTCGGATGAAAGAGTTTGGTGTGGGGCTGCCGGAATGGTAGCGTTGGCAGCGGCTGGACTCAGCTTCTTAGCGCAATCGCCCATGCCTTTGGTCACTGCCTTTGCCTTCTGCGCGATGGTGGTGGCTGGGTTGGAAACAGAAGAATAGACCATAAACCCCCAAATCAATTTGTTCTAGGCGGTTCTTCTCAGGAGGAGCCGCAATTTGTTATCTGTATTTATTTCTAAATCAGCAGTTTGCATTTTCTAACACTATCTTGGTCAGGTTTGAGGAATGCGGTGAAGAAAACGCCTACTACGATCCTGAGAATGTACAATAGGATATTGGACAAAATTAAGCGCAAACCTAAAGTTCAAACTGAAGCACAAGCTATATAGCATCCAGTTGAAGCTCTACAATGCAAAAGTAACCTACTCAATCCCGACCCCCTCTATGGCATTAATTTTCCACATCGCGGAGCGCTCCCAATGGCAGGTGGCTGAAGCGGATGGTGTTTATCAACATCCGTCTTTGCAAACCGAGGGCTTTATTCACTGCTCCACGGCTGAGCAGGTCGTTTGGGTGGCGAACTCGTTCTTTCGTGGCCAGCAGGGGCTAGTCTTGCTGTGGATCGACAGCGAGCAGCTAGGGGAAACATTGCGCTACGACGAGGTGGAAGGCGTGGGCGCGTTTCCCCATGTTTACGGCCCGATTGCTTGCGATGCGGTGGTTCAAGTGTTGCAGTTTGAGCCGGATGCGGATGGAACCTTTGCCTTACCGCAAGACGTTGAGCAGGGTTGGAGTAGCAATGGGTGAAGCAGTGCGTGGGTGATTGGGGGGCAGGTGCTGAGTTTTGAGTTTTGAGTGTGATGAGCAACTTGTTGCGCTGGGTACGGGTGAGTTTGGTTTTGGTGGTTTGTTTGATTGGCCTCACGACTTGTCGGGCTGGGGTTGCGGCTAGTAATGTGACTCACCTAACCCTCTGGCATGGTGTGAATCCGCCGCCGAATCGGGATGTGCTGCAACGGTTGGTGGATCGGTTTAACCAGACCCATCCCCAGATTCAGGTGGAATCCCTCTACGTGGGGCAGGGCGATCAGCAGATTCCCAAGATTTTATCGGCGGTAGTGGGTGGGGTGCCGCCCAATTTGCTCTGGTATGCGCCTATGCTCACCGGACAGTTAGTAGAGCTAGATGCGATTGTGCCCCTAGACGATTGGCTAGACCCATTGCCCATCAAACAGGACATCGATCCCACCCTATTTGAGTCGATGCAGTGGGAAGGGCATCTCTGGTCGGTTCCCTTTAGCGTCAACAATGTTGGCATCTTCTACCGTCCTAGTTTGTTTGCTGCCGCTGGGATTACCGAATTGCCCCAAACCTGGAACGACTTCCGCCAGGTAGCCCGACGCTTAACCAATCCCCAAACCGATCAATATGGCCTGTTGCTGCCCTTAGGAAAGGGCGAATGGACTGTGTTTATGTGGCTGCCGTTTCTGTGGAGCGGGGGAGGGGAGGTGGGAGATGTGGGACAGCAGATGGGGGTGAGAGTTGGGGGTGATGGGGAAGGTGGGGAAGATGGGGGTGATGGGGAGGATAGTCAACTCAAAGCTATAAAATTCAGGCTTAATAGTGCTGGGGCAATTGCGGCGTTGCGGTTTTGGCGGGATTTGATTGAGGATGGGTCGGTGATTTTGTCGCAGCCGGAGCGGGGCTATGAGCTGGATCAGTTCTTGGCGGGGAAGGTGGCAATGCAGTTGACGGGACCGTGGACGCTGGGGCAGTTGCAGGCGACGGGGGTGGATTTTGCGGTGATGCCGATTCCGGTGTTGGAGCGACCTGCAACTAGCATTGGCGGCGAGAATTTGTTTATTTTCAAAACGTCACCAGCAGAGGAACAGGCGGCTCAGGTGTTTGCCGAGTATGTACTGAGCGAGGAGTTTCAGACCGAGTGGGCGATCGCGACGGGTTATTTGCCGGTGAATTTGCAAGCACGCCAAAATCCAAAGTATCAAGCGTTTTTGCAACAGCAGCCAGTGATCAAGGTGTTTTTGCAGCAGGCTCAGTATGGTCGCTCTCGCCCGATTTTTCCTGGCTACAGTCGCCTATCCGATGCCTTGGGACGAGCGATTGAAGCAGTTCTGTTGGGCAAGAGTACGCCGGAAGCGGCCTTGGGGCAGGCGCAGCAGCGGTTGGAGCGGGTGTTGGAAGTAGTTAATTAAAACTCGGCGTTGAGCGGCGTTCTGGGGAAGGGAATCACATCGCGGATGTTGGTCATGCCGGTCATGAACTGCACGACTCGCTCGAAGCCAAGCCCAAAGCCAGCGTGGGGAACGGTGCCAAACCGACGCAGATCAAGGTACCACCAGAGGTCATCTTGCGGTAGGCCCAGTTCCTGAATCCGGCGTTCTAGCACGTCAAGCCGCTCTTCCCGTTGGGAGCCGCCGACAATTTCGCCGATTTTGGGAGCCAGAATATCCATGGCCCGCACGGTTTTGCCATCGTCGTTGAGGCGCATGTAGAAGGCTTTGATCGCGGCTGGATAGTCGGTGACGATAGTCGGTTTTTTGAATAGCTCTTCGGCCAGATAGCGCTCGTGCTCGGACTGGAGATCGAGGCCCCAGGAAACCGGAAATTCAAACTTGCGGTCGGCTTTTTCGAGCAGGGCAATGGCTTCGGTGTAGGTGATACGCTCGAATGAGTTATTGATAATATTGTCGGCAGTGGCAAGAACGGAATTGTCAATTCTTTGGTTGAAGAATTCCATATCTTCAGGGCAATGCTCTAGCACATAGCGAAAGATATGCTTGAGGAATGCTTCTGCTAGGTCCATGTTGCCGTCTAGGTCACAAAAGGCCATCTCTGGCTCGATCATCCAAAACTCGGCTAAGTGACGCGAGGTGTTGGAATTTTCGGCCCGGAAGGTGGGACCAAAGGTATAGACATTGGTGAACGCCATTGCCATAATCTCGGCTTCGAGCTGGCCGCTGACCGTGAGAAAGGCGCGTCTCCCAAAGAAATCTTGGCTGTAATCTACGTCTTTGGTCTCGGTGAGGGGCACCTGCTTTAGATCCAGCGCAGTCACAGTGAAGAGTTCTCCAGCTCCTTCGCAGTCGTTGGCGCTGATGATGGGTGTGTGGACCCAGAGGAACCCGCGCTCCTGGAAAAACTGGTGAATCGCGGTGGCGCAGGCATTCCGTACCCGAAACACTGCTCCTAAAGTGTTGGTGCGGCCCCGCAAATGGGCAATTTCCCGCAGGAACTCAAAGGAATGCCGCTTTTTCTGCAACGGATAGGTTTCCGGGTCGGCTCCGCCGTAAATAGTCACCGATTCTGCCTTTAGCTCGATCCGCTGCCCCTTGGCCGGAGACGCCACCAAAACGCCGCTCATTTCCACTGAAGCGCCGGTATTCAACTGCTTGACGAGTTCCGTATAGTTGGGCAAATCTTGATGCAGAACTGCCTGTAACCCGGCCATCGAGGAGCCGTCATTGACTTCAACAAAGCAAAATTCTTTTTGTTCGCGTCGGGTGCGGACCCAGCCCTGAATAGTGACGGTTTGGTTGGGTTGTCCGGTTCGGAGGAGGTCAATGATACGGCTGGTCATGAGTATTCGATCAACTGGATTGATAAAGTCTCTCTTACCAAAATAGCGGCAGAACTTGCACTTGCGGGATGCTAGCGGAAAAAGTGCCTGAAAAGTCATTGCTAGGAAGCTGTTGCAAAGTCCAAAGTGTTTTTTCCTGCAACACCTTCTACTGCAAGAATTGTCCAATCTTAGAGCAGTTGATCGGGATCTTCACCCAATGCCCGCAGTCGCGCCGCAAGGCGTTCTTTTTGTTGTCGCTCGGCTTCTGCTTCACTCAGGTAGCGATGGCCGTTCTGATCAAACCACGCTAACTGCTCCTGTGGCAAATTGCCAAATATGGTCTGACAACGCCCGATTCCCAGGCCAACCTCTGGCATCCAGTATGGCTCTCCACTCTCTAACTGATATTGGCCATTCACCAGCTTGTATACTTCAAATGGCCGATGTCTATCTCGTTGCCAAAATTCTGGATTGTACACCAGATAGTACAGTACTCCCAGCTTTTGATAAATCCCCATCTTCTCGCTATACTCGCTACCGGGCTTGTGCGACACTATCTCCAGCGCAGTATAGGCACCACTCCCTTCTCTTCCCACACTACGTAGCTGAGGCGCGACTTACCTCCCTTCTTGCGTTCGACACCAATGCTCAGAAATGCATCGGGCACGACCGGGATCCGGGGATTTTCACCTGTAGGGTGATATACGGCCATATCTACGCCAAAGTGCCAATCCATCCGCTCAGTCCAGATGGTATTCAGCAAAAACAACAGCACATTGGGCAAAAGATTCTGATCCTCATTATCCACAGGCGTATCGTCAGAGCAGGGCAGTTCCTCGCTGCTAGGCAGGTGCTTGAGTTCGGATGGCAACATACTCCCTCGTGCTTCAAGCGATAGTTCTCTTAATTTTACGCTGCTGATTTCCGTTTAGTTGCCAGGACCTGTTGTGACAATAACTAGCTGGTCTGGATGGATCAAATCCTCAATGGTTTGCTGTACCTGCTCTAGGGTGATAGCCTTGATTTTTTGCGGAAACTGGCGCAGTTCTTCTGGACTCAAGCCATAGATTTGATTGCCCAAAATGGCGGAAGCCAAGCTGCTGGGCTTGGCTAAATCGACCGCATAGCTGCTGGTAAGTGAGCGTTTGGCTGTCTCTAATTCGGCAGCGGTGATGCCTTGCTGACGCAGTTGCCGCAGTAATGCTACGGTACTTTCGATGGCGCGGTCCACATCCTCAGGTGCTGTCTGCATTTCGATTGCAAATGGTCCTGGGTTGATGCCGGTGTCAAAAAAGCTGTAGATGCCGTAGGTCAAGCCTTGTCGGTCACGGATTTCTAGACCCAAACGGCTGGATAGGGTCTCTCCGCCCAAAATTTGGTTCAGCACCAGGGCCGGATAAAAGCGTGGGTCGGTGCGGGAAATGCCCTGATAGCCCAAATAGGTGACAGCTTCGGTTTTGCCCGGAATCGAGCGGCTGAGGCGAACGGTAGAAGGCAGCAATGGTACCGATGGCACATCCAGCTTGGCGGTTTGGTCTGGCAGCCAGCGACCCAACTGCTGGGTCAGCAGCGAGCGTACCTGTTCTGGATTCAAGTCACCCACCAGCACCAGCGAGGTAGCACCCGGATGGTAGTAGGTTCGATAAAACTGCACCAGATCGGCCTGGGTGATTTGCTTCAGACTCGTTTCGGTGGGAAAGGCATGGAAGGGATGGCCGCTGGGGTAAATCGCCTGCTGAAATATCCGCCAACCCAAACTGCTGGGATCATCCAGCTCGGCCTTGAGGCTGGTTAGCGCCCGCTGACGGCTCAGTTCGAGTTGGTCAGCCGGAAAGGACGCCTGTTGCAGCACCTCAGCCAGGGTTTGCACCAGCGTCGGCAGATGGTGATTCAAAGCATAGCCAGAAAAACTGACGCCCTCCTGGTACGCGCCAAAGCTGAGTTCCGCACCCACATCTTCTAAGGTTTGGGCCAAACTCAAGGCAGTTTGGCGTTGGGTGCCATTCATCAAGTTGTCTGCCGTCAGACTCGCTAATCCGGCTTTGGCTTCGGGGTCAAACCCACTGCCGCCAGCTCCAATCCAGCCGCTCAGGTTGACCATTGGTGTACTAGGATCGGGCAGCAGCAGCACTTGCAGTCCATTATCTAATTTGAACTGAGTCGGCAGCGCTTGGGAGGTAGTGGTGGAAGGCGGAATCGGTGGTAAATAGCGAGCGACTTCTGCCGGATCTACAGGCTGACTGGGGCTAAAGCTTTCGATAGTTGGCTCTGAACGGTCAGCGGTTGCTAGATTTGCCTGCCCCGCAATAGCGGTTGGTTCAAATAAACCCAAAGTGCGCTGGCTCGGATCGAGGTAGGTTCGGGCCACGCGCTGAATATCAGCCACCGTCACTTGCTCAAGCGCAGCCAGATAGCGATCGCTGTAGCGATAGTCATCCGCCACGGTTTGGTCATAGGCCAACTGACTGGCCTGACTGGTAATGTCCTGATTGTTGAGCACAATTGCCGTTTTGAGCAGGGCTTTTGCCCGCTGCAACTCCTCTTCTGTAACCGGGTTTTGTCGAATGTCAGCCACCGCTTGCTGCAACACCCGATCGAGCTGAGCCAGATCCTGTTCCGGAGCCGCCACTGCCAAAATAGTGTACCAGCCCAACTCCAGCAGCGTTTCTGGATAGGCCGATACCGAGCTAGCCAATCCCAATTCCACTAACGCCTGATAGAGCCGCGAATTGCGCCCAGCGGTCAGGATGTAATCCATCAAATTAATCGCGGGTACATCCGGATGATTCAGATTCGGCAAGGGATAAACGGCTTCCAATAACGCGACACTGCCAGCCTCTTGCAGCCGAATTGGAGCGGTTGGGGCAGACGACTGCTGAGACCGTTGCTGCGCAGAACTGGCAGAACTGGCAGAACTGGCAGAATCGGCTTTTAAGGAAGCCGCTGCTTGAGGAGGCGCTAGGTGCCCAAATAGTTTCTGCACGGTTTGCAAAACCGATGCGGTGGCAAAATCTCCCGTAATCACCAGAATGGCATTATCGGGTCGGTAGTAGGTGCGATAGTAGCGCTGTACCTGCTCTGGGGTGAACTGCTCCACAACGGCCTTGGTGCCACCCGGCATCTGGCCATAGGGATGATGTGGAAACGCAGCGGCCATCACAGCTCGGGTCAGCCGATAGTCGGGATTGTTTTCGTAGCCCTGGAGTTCTGAGATCACCACCTGCCGCTCGCTATCAAGCTGCTCAGAGCCGATGACAGAATTGAGCATGCGGTCGGCTTCCAGAACGAGCAGAGCTTCGAGCTTGTTACTTTCTACCGTGCCAAAGTAGGCGGTTTCGTCGTAGCCAGTAAAGGCATTGGATTGGCTGCCCAACGCATTAAAAAACCGACCAAACTGAAGTGGACGATCCACTGTGCCTTTGAACAGCAAATGTTCTAACTGATGGGAAATGCCGTTTTGCTCAGGCGCTTCGTTGCGCGAGCCAACCCGATACCAAACCTGTACGCTCACCACTGGAGCCGTATGAACTTCCTTAGTCAGTACTGTGAGGCCATTCTGCAAGACTGTTTTCTTCACCCCCTGCGTCATCGACACCGGAGCGGCGGTTGGAGCGGCGGTTGCTGGAATCGCTGTTCCTGGAGTGGCTGCCGTTGATGGAGTCTTAGCAGCAAAAGTAATCAACGCTAGAACCACTGTAAGGCATAGTCCTAGCCAGACAAAGGGGCGAAATTTGAGCCGAACAGGCATGGGAAAAACTTATGATGAACGATTAATGAGCAGTTGGCGAACTGTGATGTCCTGTGTCTAGTCTAGGCGAAGAGGGCATGACTAGCGTAATCGGGTGATGTCCTGACAGTTTGACTATGCCTTGCAGGCATAATCAGCGGCGGTTTCTACTGCGCCTAAGGCCTTGAGTGTGGCTCTTTGCGCCTCGGTTAATCCAGTTACTCCAGTAATATTCATCCCTTCGTAGGGACGAGTGGTTCTGATCGTTTTCCAACAGTCTCCAGTCTGAACATTCCAAAACCGAATCGTCTGATCGCTGCTGCCGCTGATCAGGCAAGGACCCTTTGAGGGAAATATTGAAGTAAATACTACTGAACGGACTGGATACTCATGACCAGATAACGTTCTAATTAATCTTCCTAATCTAACATCCCAAAGATTAATTTTGCCATCATCACTACCACTCGCTAGAAGATGGCCGTCAATGTTGAAGGCGATCGAGCGCACCCAATTCGTATGTTGGCGTAAGATGTGCAGCGCTTCTCCGGTTTTCACATGCCAAAGCCGAACTGTACAATCATCACTGCCGCTAGCCAGAAGATCGCCCTCTGCGCTAAAAGCAATGGCCTGAATGGCCGCTTCATGCCCCTGAAAGGTGTGTAAAACCTGCCTAGTTTGGGTGTCGTACAGACTTACTACCCCATCTCCTCCGGCGCTAGCAAATCGCTCTCCGGCAGGGCTGAACGCAACTGAGCGCACCCAGCTTGGATAGGCTTGAGTTAGTAAAACTTGGCCGGTTTGAACATCCCACAGCCGCAGGGTTTTATCCCCGCTACCGCTGATCAAAATGCTGCCATCTGGGCTGAAAGCGAGGGAGCGAACAAAGCCAGTATGTCCGTGCAAGGTGGTTTGTACCTGCCCAGTAGCGTAATTCCAAATTCTGATGGTTTGATCGCTGCTGCCACTAGCCAAGATTTGATTTCCCAGCGGGGAGTGCAACGGCGCAAACGCAAGCGACCAAACCCACCCACCATGTCCTTCCAGAGTTCGCAGAAGCCGCCCCGTGTCAGCGTCCCACAGTTTGATGGTTTGATCCGAACCACTGCTGGCTAAGATTTGCTGATCTGGGCTGAGGATGGCAGAGGAGATTTGGTTGTTATAACCATGCTGAATTTTGCTGCTCTCTGCTGTGGATACGTCCCATAAAATGAACGACTGATCGCGGCTACCGCTGGCAATAAACTGACCATCCGGGCTGTATGCGACAGACAGGACGCCATCCCCATGTTTACGAAGAACGCGCAAACACCGTCCCTGTTGCATATCCCACAGCCGCAACGACCAATCCTCACTGCCGCTGACTAAGACTTGACCATCCGGGCTAAAGGCAATGGAGCAAATCCGATCGGTATGACCTCGAAGCTTCTGGACAACCTGGCTTGTATGAGTATCCCAGAGTAGGATGGTATGGTCCTCGCTGGCACCGGCAAGAAGCGTCGCATCCGCATTAAAAACAACAGACCAAACGCGAGCAGATGTTTGCCATTGGTTGACGAGTTGCCTTGTATCTATCTCCCAAAGTCGAATCACCTGATCATCGCTACTGCTAGCCAAATACTGGCCATCTGGACTCAGGGCAATCGAGCGCACCCAATCCTTCTCCTGGAACTGGTGCAGAGGTTGGCCGGTTTGTACGTCCCAGAGTTGCAGGCTGCGATCATTGGCGCTAACCAGCATCGTGCTATTGGGGCTGAAGATCACCTGTTGCACCCAGTCGGTTTGGCCGCGGAGGGTGTGTAAGATCCGGCCCGTTTGCGTCTGCCATACGCAAATCGTTTTGTCATCACTGCCGCTAGCCAGCAGGGTGCCATCGGGACTAAAGGCAACCGAGCGCACCCAATTGCTGTGGCCCTGTTTGCTCAGAACTAGCTGATCGGCTGCAACCGACCATAGGCAAACCTCTCCCCGATCATCACCCGTTGCCAGCAGGCGGCTATCAGGGCTGAAGGCAACCGATAAAATTGCTCCCGATACTCTAGAGAAAATGGAGTGGCTGAACTGGGATGCAGTGAAATTGACGCGATGCAAGGATACGTTTTGTAGGCAGGCATGGCGAATCGGCAAATTGGAAAAATCGTAGCCAGTCAGATCAAGCTGCGAGTGACAGCAGAGGTTGAGCAGATTACCTGCTGCATAGACCGGTGGAGCAGACCAGCTTTGCAGCCGCTTCAACAGGTCCTGCAATCGCGCCTCGATGCGGGCAACAGTCCCAAAGACCGTTTGCAATTGACTGGCTACACCTGCCACAATCAAGCGCTGCTGGGTCTCTCGAATGTATTCCTTCACAGTTGTCTTGAGCAACACATGGCTGCCCAACCAATCTACATCTCGATTCACAATCTCGTTGACCACCTGCTCTACAAAGCGATTGGTCACATATTCCATCACCACTGGCTGCTGGGTGTAGCGCCCCTGCCCTCGCTCAATCAAGTTGCGCCAGCTCAATGACTCCAACGCTTCTAGTAGCCTAGCTCGTGCAATAGGCGGCACAATGTCTTCGGCTAGCTCTGCTATCGTGCTCCACTCTCGGTTAATCGCCAGCCAATACATGATGCTCTGCTCCAGATGCGACAGTCGCTCAAACTGTTGCTCGAGCAGGCGGCGAATTCCGTTGAACAGAATCACCTCTTGCTGAAGGAATTCCTCGATGCTGCCGTCAAACACATCTTGAATCGAGCTAGCCACAATCTTGAGGGCCAAGGGGTTGCAGCTATAGCGTTCGGCCAACTCCTGTTGGTGGCGCAGAGACCCTACCAATCCTCTAGCCTCCAGCAGGCCCTGCGCGGTTTCTGCTGAACCAACTAAGGCCAGTGTCTGCACAGCAGGGTCACCTTCCAGAGCGGCAACTTCAGCTGGCTTTTCGCGGCTGGTGAGCAGAACACAGCTTTGGTGCTGGACTTCTCCAAGGAGCTTGAACAGTTCACCATAGTGCTGATAGTCAGCCCGGTACTGTCCAGCCCGACTTCCCTGCTGAAACAAGGCTTCGACATTGTCGAGAATGAGCAAACAGCGCTGAATCTGTAACCAGTGCAGCAGTTGCCCAAGCTCGGCCTGCGTGTCAGTTTGGTTTGACAAAAACGCCACCAATTCACCCAGCAGGGTTTCTAGGGGTGGAGCATTGCGCAGAGAACGCCAAATCACATACTCAAACTGAGGCGCAACCTGCTGGGCTAGCTTGGCCACCAGCGAGGTTTTGCCAATCCCACCCATCCCCAGCACCGCAACCAGACGACAGCGCTCTGCCAACACCCACTGCTGCAAACTCTGGAGTTCTTGGCTACGACCGTAGAAGAGGCTGACATCGATGGCTTCGCCCCAGTC
>KL662191.1:1980655-1991856 GCA_000733415.1 [Leptolyngbya] sp. JSC-1 | reverse complement strand
CCCTATCTCCCCTATCTCCCCTACCTCTGTCCCTTATCTGCCTACCGTGCCGCTCGACTACTGAGCGAACATTGGTCTTACTTACCTTCTCACCCAAAGCATGACTCAGGCGTCGCCAGAAGGCAGGACCAATATCGGTAGAGAGGTAGCTCAAGCTGTAGCCCGATGCTGCAGCAATCGCGCTGTAGGTTTGTCCTTGCCAAGCACCTGTGACAATTGCCACTTCCGCATCGGTGAGGGACCTGCCTTCCCGTACCACCAGTGCGGCGTTGATCAGGTCGATCGCTTGCTCTAATTCCATGTCAATAGGGAACTGACTCGAATAAGACAACCGCTCTATTTTGAGGCTACCGGAAAAGTTCCTGATTCTCCGGGCTTTGCGGATTGTTTTTAGGTTTCATTAGAGATTAATTGGTATTGATTCCCCAATTTTCCCCAGTTTTCCCCAAGTTAGGAGACAAAAACTCCCCAGTTTTCCTGTAATGACAAATCGCTGCTGCCTGGATATCGTAAGAAGGTCAGGCCACGAGAGCAACTCATCCAATTCCTCTGAGCCTTGCAGTAAAGGGCCATTTAACCGCTCAACTAAGTTTTTCCAACCGCTAGTTTCATTGCATTCACGATGCTGCTGGAGCCGTGGAGCCTGTTCGTGCTGCTCCAAATCCCTAGCCCTCAGTTCCTGCCCCTGGGGGTAGTTCAGAACGAGTAATTGAAGCGACGGCTCGCAAGTCCCCTACTCGTAAGGAATTTGAGGGGGCAAACCCTCACTCATCACTCACAAGGAGACCTACTTATGGTAATTCGTCGTTCACTCAATATTCTGGCTAACAATCCACTCTCTGTTGAAGAGGCTGAAAATACAGTCGTTCAAGTTCTTGATATTTTGGAAGCAGCGAACCTGATCAAACCCTCTAGAGGCAGAACATTCAACGGTTCTCGTAAAACCGATATTCACATCGGCAGCAACCGCAATAATCAGGTCAACACCAAAGGCGGTGATGACATTGTGCTAGGCCAAGGTGGAGACGATTTTATCCGGTTGGGTAACGGCAATGATCTAGCATTCGGCGGCAACGGAAACGACACAATCTTTGGTGAGCGCGGGCATGATCTAATCGCTGGCAATGCTGGTGATGACTCACTGAATGGTGGAGACGGAAATGATTGGCTCAGCGGTGGTGACGGGGCTGATACCCTCTTGGGTCAAGCAGGTGAAGATACCCTTGTGGGTGGAAACGGCGTTGATACCATGACCGGCGGAGCAGGGCGGGATACCTTCCTGTATCTAGGTAATCCCTTCGCGACCCCTGAGCCAGACATAATCACCGATTACGAAATTGGCAGCGACAAATTTGCCCTGAAAGGTCAAGACTTAGGCATTGCGTCGCTCAACTTTCAGCAAGGCAATGCCGCAGAACTCGCTGCCGATGGCAATGCGATTGTGTTGCTCGACCCCTTCGCCAATGCTGGCTCTGCTGCCCAAGCAATTGCCGATAACCCAAACATCACAGCAAAAGCAGGAGTCTTTACCTATCACAATCTGACCCAAGGGATCAACCGCTTGGTCTACTCTGAAGATCTAGCTGGCGGCGGCAAATTTACCATTTTGGCAAATCTAACGAACCAGGCAGGGCAAAACGGCATCAACAATCTGGCGAACTTCTCTGCTGCCGACTTTAGTTTGGTTTAGAGCCTTGTAGCTCAACATAATCAATTTGAAGATCCGTAGTGCCAGCGAGACGCTGGTGCGGGCAAGATGCCTGCACTGCATCTACCGTTTAATCAGGTTACTTATTTACAGCGTTTTTCACTCATGTGAGGTATAGGGGGTGTGGGGGCTTCGCCCCCACGCAGGGGCACTGCACCCCGTTTTTCGTACTTCATTAGCCTGAAAAAGGCTGTATCAGCACTGAGGTGAAGCGATGCAAATTCGATTTACTAAACATTCTGGAAAGCCGGATTGGCTGGAATGCATTCGCGATGATGGCACTTCTACCCGTTGTCCGATGCCGAAGCAGGGGATTCTACCGCATGATCTGGTTCATTATGTCGTGGAAGAGTCGCTGCATTTACAGCAAGGGTTTTGGGGAATTCTGGCGCTCGGTGTCGGGTTTCCCAACTCGGCTCCCCCGTGGGATGCAGCGGACTTCAATCTGCCTGACTTAACCGAGGCATTGCAAGCAGAATCATTGGTGGAATGCTTTCAAGCCGAAATGTGGAATGGGTTTCAACCCAGCGAGAATTTCTGGGAGATTTTGCAAATCACCTGCCAGCAGCGTCAGGTTGCCGTACCGCAATCTTTGACCCATCAGGATATAGAGCGGATCAGACGGCGTTTACAAGCGGCTACCCGTGCATGGGACGCATTAGCTGTTGGTGAAACCCTGATCGTGGAGTTTTATCCCATTGATTCTCCAGGCTTGACCCAAATATTCTGACTGACCCGAACATCAGCAAACTCAACTGATCTGTATCTCGTGAACAGGTACAGACTGACTATAATGAAGGCAATCACACTGTAGTTTGAAGGCCATGCAATCCTCCTATCGTCTGAATGCCAGGGATCTTGATCAGCGCTTTTTGGAGTCGCTTAAAACCCTGTTTCAAGATAAGGAAATCGAAATTGTCGTCTATGAGGTTGACGAAACTGCATACCTCTCGAAATCAGAGGCAAATCGGAACCGACTGCTGCGGGCAATAGAACATGCTGAAAACGGCACAGACCTGGTTGAGGTCAACCTTGAGGAGTTTGAATGAGTCGGCGGATTAGCTTTGAAGCCTCTGCATTTGAGGATTTCAATGCATGGGCGGCGCTAGACAAAAAGATTCACCAAAAAATCGTTACGCTGATTAAAGACATTGACCGTTCACCCTTTTCAGGTTTGGGGAAACCAGAAGCCTTAAAACATGAGTACAGTGGCTACTGGTCACGACGCATCAGTGATGAACACCGTCTGATCTACAAAGTGACGGATACCGATATTGTTATCGTTGCCTGCAAATATCACTACGAGTAACCCAGACAGTTTTTTCTGTAAGGCTACTTTCTCAAGTCCATCCCCAACTTTCCCCAACTTTCCCCAAGTTGGGGTGCAAGAAATTCCCCAGTTTTCCTGTAATGACAAATCGCTGCTGCCTGGATATCGTAGAAAAGTCAGGCAACGAGAGCAACTAATTCAATTCCTCTACGCCTTGCAGTAAGGGTCATTCAACCCTCAACCTAAGTTTTTCAATTGCTAGTCTCATTGCATTCACGATGCTGCTGGAACCGTGGAGCCTATTCGTGCTGCTTTCTGCTCCCTAGCTCCCTTTGGAAGACTGGATACGTACAGCCATCTCAGGGCGCTACACCAATGCGATTTATTAAGGAGATTCAATCATGACAACCAATGATGATATCGAACCCAACAATACTCCGAATTCAACTAATCTCACCATTGTTGGCACCACAGTCAAAAATGCTGTTCTGAAAGGTTCTGTTGGAGGCAACGATTCGGCAGATACCTACAAAATTCGGCTCGACCGCCCTGCCAAGCTCTCGGCTCTGCTGGCTCCCAAAGGCGGTGATTTAGATCTAAAACTCATGACAAGGGACTCTGGCGCATTGATTGACCTCAAAACCTCCAACAGAAGAGGCAATCAGGTTAGCGAGCTGGTGAATTCAAAGTATCTTCCTGCTGGTGAGTACTTCCTTCAAGTCACCAAGGGCACCAACTCCACGCCCACCACGAACTACGAACTGTCCATCAACACCAGCAACATCACCCGCGCCCACCTCGGCGTAACCATGAAGCGAGTGACAGCCCTGGAGCAATTTGACGACCGGAATTTCTTCTTGCCCAATGCGCATAAAGCCGACTTTTACATGGGGACTTACATCAACGAGCCTGATCTGCTGCTAATTGGCTCAGGAGGGCTACCCAACAGCAGCCGCGTCTTCTCAGACAATGACGACATTCAACCTAACTTTAATGTTGGCAAGAATGTAGACATCAATCGCAGGCAGCACAAAATCGACCTCTATGTGATGGATCAGGACTTCAACTTACCCTTTTTGGGGTCAGATGATCTGGGCTTGTTTGCGCCGCTAAACTACGATGCGCTGCTGGGGCGAGTCACGACGCGGAGTGGTGCTGTGGTTGGACCAGAAGGGCAAACCCTGATCGCAGAAGGCGGCGGCAACAAACGAGCCAGAGCCGAATATCGTGTCGATTTCAACACCTTTGCTGGCGAGGGTGGAACCGGCGGCGGTGGCCCTCTCCCAGACCGGCCCATCAACCAATTTAGTCTCCCAATGGTGCAGGGCAATCAGCAGAGTGAGCAACTGGTGGGACGCAACCTCAGCGGTATTCTCTACGGTGATGCAGGCAACGACACGCTTCTCGGTAAAGGCGGACATGACACCCTAGTCGGTGGACTGGGTGGCGACACCCTCAATGGCGGCATCGGTAACGACATCACCTACGGTGGAGCTGGTCGGGATGTTCATATCGGCGGTTCTGGGCGCGATACCTTTGTGCTGGATCCAGAACGGGGTGTGGATCTGATCAAAGACTACAACGATGGCGTTGACAAGCTCGGTTTGAGCGGAGCAATGAAATATGAGATTCTCGACTTCCAACAAGAAGGCAAAAACTTGGGTATCTATGCAGGCGCACAAAAACTTGCCGTATTGGAAGGAATCCAGCGCAAGCAAATCAACGCCAAAGACTTTGTGCAAGTAGATTTTGTCACGATAGGCGGAATTGAGGTGCCCTATGTTATGGCATGAATATAACTGCATAAATAAGTAGGTCAACCAAATTAAACGGTAGATAGAGTGCAGGCATCTTGCCCACGCCAGCAAGACGCAGGCACTACGAATCTTCAAGTTGACACGTTGCTGAATTTAGTAGATTTTGCTCCTCCTTCTGGGATGCTCGACAGGGCTATATGCTGGGGGCTAGAACTACTCAAAGTTTCCCAAAGTTGGGAAATTATAGCCCTGCGGGCATTTCAGAAAAGGGGGCTGGGAGGAACCGAACCTTTAAACCATCATTCCTCATTCAGCAACGCCCAAATTAATGATGTTGATCTACTTACAACTAGCGTAAATACAGCTGGCGTAAATACTACTGGAACGTAGATAGCCACAAGAGGCTGACAAGATATCAACTTTTACTTGACCAATGTTTGACCAATGTTTGACTAGTTGCTAGCCAGCTACTGACTGACAGTTGACTAATGTTTAGTCAATGTTTGACCAATAGACCACTAATTAATACTTAACACAGGAGATGTTATGGCACGTTCACCGTTGTTTCATAAATTTATTCATCTGGTTCGATCGGCCCATTCTCAATCGAGTATAGCTGATCGCTCCCACACAACCGATTTGCCACACGCCAACTGGTCGCGGCGAAAGTTTCTGCGTCTCTCGGCATTGGCTGGAGGAGCGGCCCTTGCTACGACTGCTATTTCTGAATTGCCTCGCCTTCAAACTGCCTGGGGCTATGGCAGCCTCAAAGTGGCGATCATCGGTGGTGGTATTGCCGGACTCAATGCTGCCTACCAATTGAAAAAGCTGGGTTTAAACGCGACTGTTTATGAGGCCAAACCTTATGTGGGAGGGCGGATTCAGTCCCGTACAGTTGTGAGCGACAATCTAATCAATGATTTGGGCGGTAGCTTTATCAATACTGACCACGAAGATATTCTGTCGCTCGTAGACGAATTTGGGCTAGAGCTATTCAACCGGGTGGAAGACGCCGATCGCGCTACCTTTCCCGAAACTGCCTACTACTTCGATGGCAAAGCGATTCCCGAAGCCGAACTGGTAGAACTGCTGCGGCCCCTAGCGGATCAATTGGCCATCGATGCTACGCTGCTGGATGAGGAGTTTGACACCCACGCGCCGCAGTTCGATCAGCTCTCCGTTGCCGACTATCTGGACCAGCACTGCGATAAAATTCCGACTCCGGTAGTACGGCGATTAGCAGAAAATGCCGTGCGCACCGAATATGGGGTAGAAGCCAAAGAGTCGTCTGCCTTGCAGCTCCTATACTCTGTCACCCTAGTGGATGACGATCGCGTTTCGCCCATTAGCAGCGACGAAACATACTACGTCAAGGGCGGTAGCGGCAAGTTAATTGAAAGCTTGACCAATGCCCTGCGTGGTCAAATTCGGACAGGACTTCCCCTATCTGCTCTACAATCGCAGGGAGATGGCTTCCGCCTCACCTTTAATACGGGGCTGCAAGTTGAGGCAGATTACGTGATTCTCGCCTTACCCTTTACCGCCTTGCGCCATGTTGATCTCCAGGTTGATCTGCCCAATACCTTGAGACGCTTTATCCGGGAAATGAACCTTGGCACCAACGAAAAGCTGTTTGCCGGTTTTCAGCAACGGGCGTGGCACCAGGAGCAGGGCTTTGTGGGTGAGGCCTGGACAGATTTGGGCTTCTCAGGGCTATGGGAAGAAACGCAGCGGCAGCCCGAGCAGACAGCAGGTTCGTTGACCTTCTTTTTGGGGGGTGAGGAAGTGCATCGCGCCCGCCGTAACGCCAACAGCCAGGGACACAAATTTGTCAATCGTCTGGACAAGGTTATGCCTGGAGTCAAAGCCGCCGCGACCCGACAGTTCTACCGCACAAATTGGGCAGAGGATCCCTACATTCGCGGGGGTTACACGAGCTTCAAACCGGGGCAGTATTTGGAGTTTGGGGAATATCTATACATCGAATCCGATGATCCAGACGAACGCCAAGATGTCTACGTTGATAATCTTGTGTTTGCGGGAGAACACCTCAGTGATGAATATTATGGCTATATGAATGGTGCAGCACAAACAGGACGATTGGCAGCCGCCATTGTAGCCCGCCGTATTCAAGGAGTGCTATCGCAAGTTGAGGTGTTTAGCGAGCGGACCTAGAAAGCTACCGTTTGCCCACCAGCAGAACCTTTATGGCAAATACGGCGTTCTGCTGCGGGCAGCGGTATCCAGTTGTCATTATAGAGAAGCGCAATTGGTGCAATCGAACATAAAACGCTAGTGTTAGTTTTATTCAGGTAACCCGTAAAGCAAGTACACGGCTCTAGTCATGGAGGATAACATGAGTCCAGATCCAAAGTCCCAAGTCACCATTTTTGACACCACTCTGAGAGATGGCGAGTTGGCATTACCCGTTAAGCTATCGATTCAGCAAAAGTTGCAATTCGCGCAGCAGTTGGAAGCTATGTGCGTGGATGTGATTGAGGTGGGATATCCAGGAGCATATCGAAACGATAGTGATGCGCTGTTTATGGTTTCTAAACGGGTTAAGCGAGCTATTGTTTGCGGGCTAGCTGGCAGTAAGCTCGATGAAATTGCCAGCGTGGCGATTGCTCTAAAACCTACTCTGCAAGGGCGCATTAACATATTCACCTCTACGAATTCACCAGACGCTTCACCCCTGGACCAAGCCCAAACGCTAGACATAATTCGAGAGAGTGTCTCCCTAGCCCGCAACTACCGCGACGATGTGCAGTGGACGGCCTTTGATGCTACCCGCAGTCAGCCCGATTTTTTGTGTCGAGCGATCGAAACTGCCGTCCGCAGTGGCGCGACCACCATCAGTTTGGCCGATAGCTTGGGCGTTGCATCGCCCCCCACCTTTGCTCAACTGCTTGAGTCAGTAACGAATCGGGTTCCTAATATTGAGCAAGCCAGAATTGCCGTTCACTGCCATGATGATCTGGGTTTTGCGTTGGAAAACTCACTGCTGGCGTTAGAGTATGGCATCCGGCAGATTGAATGCTCGGTCAACGGCTTGGGCGCTAGGAAAGGCAATGCCAATTTAGCGAACGTAGTGCAGGCCATTCAGCGCGACTCTCACTACACAGTCAATACCGATCTCACCCTGCTGGATCGCTCCTTCGAGTTCGGTTAAACCAACATCTCGCCAAGGTGTGCAGTTCAAGCGCTATTTGGTAACATATCAACGCTGAATTAGTTGAATCAGTTGAATTATCCCATTAATGTTCAATCGCACCTAACGCTTTTAAGGTTTCTTTTTGGGCTTTGGTTAACCCAATTACTCCTGTAATATTCATACCTTCATAGGGACGATCGGCTCTTAGAGTGTTCAAACATCTTCCTGTTTTGACATCCCAAAGTTTGATGGTTCCATCTAAGCTACCGCTAATTAACGTGACCTGATCGGGATGCAACAGTAACGAATATATCGGCCCCTCATGCCCTTTCAACACTTTTATGCATTGCCCTGTTTGTACATTCCATAACCGAACTGTATGGTCGTGTCCACCGCTGGCTAGGGTTTGGCTATCAGCGCTAAAATTAATAGCCCATACCCAATCCGTGTGTCCTACCAGAAGCTTGAGGCACTGACCAGTCTCTACATCCCATAGTCGAATGGTTTTATCATGGCTACTACTGGCAAGCAACCGACCATCTGGGCTAAAAGTAACAGACCACACTCGCTCAGTATGCCCTTGCAATACATTGATGCATTGACCAGTCTCTAAATTCCATAGCCGAATGGTTTTATCATGGCTACCACTGGCAAGCAATGAGTTGTCTGGATTGAAACAAACAGAATGGACTGCACTTGTGTGTTCTACTAGTATTTTAAGACAACTGCCAGATTGTGTATCCCATAAACGAATCGTTCGATCATTACTGCTGCTTGCGATTATTGTGCCATCTGCACAGATAGTAACTGTCCATATCCAATCCGTGTGACCATGCAGGACTTTATAGCAGCAACTATTTTCTACATTCCATAGACGAATAGTATGGTCATGGCTACCACTTACAAGAATTTTTTGGGTTGGATTAAAAGCAATTGACCAAACTCGATCGTCGTGACCATACAACGTTTTGACACATCGGTTACTTTGCATATCCCAAAGCCGGATTCCTCTTTCATAACCACTACTAGCTAGCAGCAAGCCATCTGAACTGAGATTGACGGAGGTAATACTAGCTACATATCCATTCAAATTTCTGAGGCATTGGCCTGTATGTATGTTCCATAGTCTAACTGCCGCATCATTGCTACTACTTGCTAGAGTCTTCCCGTCCGGGCTGAATGCACTTGCCCACACTCCGCTACTGTGTGTTTGCAGCACTCTAAAACACTGTCCAGTTTGTACATCCCAAAGGCGAACCGTTTTGTCATCACTGCTACTGGCCAGAGTGTGCCCATCTGGGGCGAAAGTGACTGAGCGTAGCCCCTTAGTATGTCCCCGCAAAACATTCATGCATTTTCCTGTTGAAAAATTCCATAGACAAATTGTTTGATCATTGCTGCTACTTGCTAAAATTTTCCCGTCGGGACTTAATGCAACCGCAGATACTTCAGATGTATGTGCATCCAAAGTTTTGAGAGATTCACCCGTTTTTACATCCCATAAACGAATCTTTGCATCATTACCACCACTAATAAGCAATTGATTGTCAGAGCTGAATACTAACGTATGTACTCCTTTTGTATGCCCATGTATCTTTTTAATAGGCTGTCCTGTTGACAGATTCCATAATCGAATTGTTTCATCCTCACTACCACTAGCAAGAGTTTGACCATTAGAACTTAGTGCGATGCATTTTACCCAATCTTGATGTCCATATAGTGTATTGATGCATTGCCCTGTTCTGATATCCCATAATCGAATTGTTTTATCACCACTGCCACTGATCATTAGGTGCCCATCCAGGCTGAAGATAATCGAATAAATCCAGCCTGAATGTTCCTTTAGAATGAAGAGTGGCTGATAATTATCTGCAACCTGCCATAAACAAATTTCTCCATCTGAACCTCCTGTGGCTAGCAACGTTCCATTAGGATTAAAAGCGACGGGGAATACGCTTCTGAAAGTTTGAATAAAAGCACATTGAATAAGATTTGAATTAGCAAAATCAACCTGATATAAATTGCCTTTTCGTAGATCAGCCTGTCGGATTGTCAACCTAGAAAAGTCATAGCCAGTTAAATCGATCTGTAAGTAAACGCAGAGGTTGATCAAATTGCCGGCAGCATAAACAGGCGGAGTAGACCAGCGTTGCAGTAATTTTAGAACTTCCTGCAATCGAGCTTTAATTCGCGGCAGTGTTCCGTAGATTGTCTTTAGCTGATTGGCGATTCCTCCTAAAATCAATTGTTCTTGTGTTTCTCGAATATATTCTTTTGCGGTTGTTTTGAGTAGAGCATAACTGCCAAACAGATCAATATCTCGACTTGAAATTTCATCCGCAATTTGTTCGACAAGCTGATCAATTATGTATTCCATTATTACAGGCTGTTGTGTATAGCTGACGGCTCGCTTCTCAATCAATCCACGCCACAGTAATGATTCTAGTGCCTCTAACAATTCAATTCTCGATGCTGGCGAGATAATATCTTCTGCCAGTTCTGCGATTGTTGTCCATTCCCGATTGATTGCCAACCAAATCATCACCGATCGCTCTAGCTCGGAGAGTCGTTCAAATTGTTGTTCCAGCAATCGACGAACGCTGTTGAACACAATTGCTTCTTGCTCTAAAAACGGTGCAATCTCTCCGTCAAACAACTCCTGAATCGTACTAGCAATAATCTTGAGCGCTAAGGGATTGCTGCCATAGCGCTGACACAATCGCTGTTGCTGCTCCTCGGTGCCACTCAAGCCTCGCGCTTGCAAAAGCGCCAACCCGGTTTCCGCTGATCCACTCAGTGCTAACGAGCGCACAGCCCCTACCTCTCCTTCCATCAGCGCCACTTCCGCCGATTTCTCACGACTGGTCAACAACAAGCAGCTTTGATGGGTGGCTTGCCCCACCGCTTCCAACAAGCTGCCATAGCCTTGATAGTCTGAGCGATACTGTCCCGCTCGATTTCCCGGTTGCAAAATGGTCTCCAGGTTATCAAGAATCACCAAACAGCGATAGGTCCGCAGCCAATGCAACAGTCGGACGACCTCGGCTTGCGTGTCAGTTTGGTTTGACAAAAACGCCACCAATTCACCCAGCAGGGTTTCTAGGGGTGGAGCATTGCGCAGAGAACGCCAAATCACATACTCAAACTGAGGCGCAACCTGCTGGGCTAGCTTGGCCACCAGCGAGGTTTTGCCAATCCCACCCATCCCCAGCACCGCAACCAGACGACAGCGCTCTGCCAGCACCCACTGCTGCAAACTCTGGAGTTCTTGGCTACGACCGTAGAAGAGGCTGACATCGATGGCTTCGCCCC
>KL662191.1:1967240-1976476 GCA_000733415.1 [Leptolyngbya] sp. JSC-1 | reverse complement strand
CTGCCTACCGTGCCGCTCGACTACTGAGCGAACATTGGTCTTACTTACCTTCTCACCCAAAGCATGACTCAGGCGTCGCCAGAAGGCAGGACCAATATCGGTAGAGAGGTAGCTCAAGCTGTAGCCCGATGCTGCAGCAATCGCGCTGTAGGTTTGTCCTTGCCAAGCACCTGTGACAATTGCCACTTCCGCATCGGTGAGGGACCTGCCTTCCCGTACCACCAGTGCGGCGTTGATTAGATCAATTGCCTGTTCTAAGTTCATGGTGAGTTGAAAACTTGTTGATACAACCGCCCTTCCACCCTGAGACTACCGAAGAGGACCTTGGTTTTCCAGCCTTTTCCGATTGTTTTTAGGTTTTACCCTCAACTGTGACCCCAACTTTCCCCAACTTTCCCCAAGTTGGGGTGCAAGCAATTCCCCAGTTTTCCTGTAATGACAATTCCGATCGGCCTGGATATCGTAGAAATGTGCAGCAAAGGAAAGCGCAAAACACTACTTATTCCTAGTGAATAATCGGGTGAGTGACCAGAAGTAAGACTTGTCAATGAGCTTCTAACAATTTGTGTGACGGATGAGCAATTGCTTGCCGACTCCGGCAGGTATAGCTTCTCCAGCTTTGCTGTGCGTGATTTTTGTATTTTTGAAGGAGAAAGATAATGGCTGAAGTTAATCTTGGCGTCATTACCGACAACCCCACTCGCAGAAGGGATTCAGTGGGGGGTAACGACAGAATTGATACGTTTAGTTTCCGTGTATTAGGCAGCAGAAGCGATATCCACCTCGCGCTGACGGGGATGAGTGCAAACGCTAGCCTGCGACTATACCGTGACTTTAACGGAAATGGAGTAATTGACAGCAATGATCGGTTACTCGCTTCCTCCACGTTTGGTAGCAATAACGACGAGTCGATCAACATATCGTCCTCACTAGTTAATGCTGGTCCGGGCAGCTACATCGCTGAAGTGGTTCCGGTTGGCAGTGCCAATACTCGATACGATTTGCGAGTAGCAACCTCCGCTGCTGTCGGTAATGCCCCTGCTCCTAGTCCCCTCCTACCTGCTGAGACAAACGTGGGAAATCTAACCAGTCCCCGCAGCTTTACGGGGACGGTAAGACAAACCAATATGATTGACACTTACCGTTTCAACGTCACGTCAACTCGCTTTGTCAACCTCACAGCCAGAGCTAGTGGCAGTTTCTTTAACAATGTTGATTTGATCCTGATTCGGGATGGTAACGGTAATCGCCAGGTAGATCCCGGTGAGATTGTGGCCCGGTCCACAAATCTGAATGGGCTTGAGAGCATTGGCCGTAACTTGATGGCAGGAACCTACTATCTCCAGGTGCAGAATGTTGCGGGTACTACTAGCAACTACACCCTGAACATGAGCTAATCGCTCTTCCCACTGGTTAGGAACTGTGTTCTGCATGGTTCTTAACCAGTTTCACCCTGACTCAACTACCTGTTCCGGCTAAAAGGAGAGGCTGTGATGACTACAGCTCTACAAGTGAGCAATTGCATGCTTCAGGAGCAAGAGATTCTGCTACGACTGATCAATTACCAGATGATGCCACAACTACGGCGCGAGAGTATTATCGACCAGGCAATTGCAGAGATTTACTGTACAGAAGAGGAACTGGCAATCGCTCGGCAGCAATTCTATGAACAAAATCAGATGCTTGAGGAGAACAAGCAACAAGTTTGGCTCAAGTATCACAGCATGACTCAGGAGTTTTTGGAAACAAGTTTCATTCCGCGATTGCTCAAGATCGAAAAATTTAAGCATCAGCAGTGGAACCATACCCTAGAGTCCTATTTTCTCAAACGCAAACCTGAACTGGATTCTGCCATCTATTCTCTGATTCAAGTTCAGGATGCAGAGATAGCCGAAGAACTCTATTTCCGAATTCAGGAAAACGAACAATCGTTTGCTGACGTAGCTCGTGAATATTCCCAAGGGCCAGAAGCTCAACTCAATGGGATAGTCGGTCCGATTGAATTAGGTACCATGCACCCAGCCTTGGCCCATCTGCTAAGCATTAGCCAACCTGGTCAGCTCTGGCTACCCACCCCAATTGACAACTGGATTCTAATTGTCAGACTAGAACAATTGCTCCCCGCCCAATTGGATATCCCGATGCGACAACGATTGCTCCACGAACGATTCGAAGCTTGGATAGCAGAGCAAATGTCTGAGGATTCTCTCTAGCTTTTCATCAATGCAAACAGAAATATTTTCCATAGGAGTAGCAATGATTCGACTAACTACCAAATTTAATGTTCAAGAATTCCGTTATCTCGATGTCCGAGATTACACCTGGATGATGCTGAAAAAATTCTGGCGATTTAGCAATTTCTATGGCGAATATTGTTCATTGCCTCCTAGCCAAAGGCAACAGTTTTTGCAATCCCGCCAGCCTACCAAGTAAGCCAATCAAACACTCTCAACTGCAAAGGAGATTCACCATGTCACGTTATAGCAATAGCACTCAAGCGAATACATTAAATCAATCCGCTTCCTCAGAGCAATCAAAAGACTTACCCACACCATCCCAAACCCAATTTGCGCCGCTAATGCTACTAGGAAGAATATGGAACTATGTTGCGGAAGTCCTCAGTTGGCTATTCGCGTCTCCCCATCAACCTCACATTAGAGAGTGTCGAGATCGCACGGGTCAGACCTGTTGGCGTGTTCACGATCCAGCTAGCGGACAGTCGATGGTCTTCTACACCGAACAGGAAGTTTGCGCTTGGCTTGAGCAGCGGTGGTCTCGCTATATGCGATGAGACATATGCGATGAGACATATGCGATGAGATACATGCGATGAGAGCACCGGAGATGTCTTCCTACCGTAGGCACCGAGCGTTGCATGACATTTACTGTTCTGCTCGCTTCGGTGCATCCCACCCCTCCAGCTATCTATCCCAACAGGAGAAAGCATGGCACGTTCACCTTTATTTCGCAAATCTATTCGCCTATTACAGACAGCGCATCTACAACTTGCGGCACCTAAAAACACAGTTCCATTCTCCAGAGAACTCTACTGGTTCTGCTGCCGATGCTTGCGATTTTCTGCCTTAGCAGCAGGAGCCGCCATTGCTACTACCGCAATCTCTGAATTGCCCCGCTGGCAAACTGTGTGGAGCCATACCTCAAAAAATACATACTACTTCGAGGATAGGGCAATCTCTGAAGCCGAACTCATGCATTTGCTGCGTCCCTTTGCTGCCCAACTAGCGACTGATGTCGCCTTTCTAGAGGAGGATTTTGGCACCTGTGCCCCATCAGCAATAGATCGTTCTTCCCCACCCCCAATTCTGTGGAAACCATATTTGCCCAGTCTCTTAAAGTAAGAAAGTACAGCTCCACGGCTGCGGATATGGCAGAAAAAAGAGGAGGGGAGCAGTGCTTTAGTTCATCAAAACCTGACAAACAATGTGTTTGAGACAGCAGAGGAATCGAAAGTGGGTGCTGTAGGCTAGGAAAAAATCCGCAGCAAGAGGTGTTTCCATGAGTTCCACTTCGATCAATCGCAAGCTGATTGAACAGTCAATTAGCAAGAACGCAAAAAAAATAATTGCTGCCAGCGGGATGAATCCTTCGACTCGCAGCGGCAGTAAAGAGCTGGACCATGCAGTGAAACGCCTCGCCCAACAGCCTTTCGCTAGTTTGACGGCAGCAGTTCAGGTTGGGGAAGAATTGGGCCGCAGGATTGTAGAACTATCTCAGCAAATGGGCAAGCAGAATTTGGATGGGGGCATAATTCGGCAGCTAATGCTGAAGCAGCTTCCCTCAGTTGACGCTTCCCTCGTCGATTCTCGGCCTGTTATGTCTCCTCCGCTGGTTGAGGGAGATGGGGGAGATGTTTCAGACCTGCAAGTCAGTGAAGCTGAAGACGAAAGCGAAGATAATCCGGTTGAAAGTGGATCAGATTTAGAAGAGCCAAAAGAAGGACGTAGTTTGACTGCTGAGCAAGCATCGGAAGCAGTTGAGCCAGAAGTTGAACCAGAAGAAGATGAGCCAGAAGCGAGTATAGCAGTTGAGGTTGATGAAGTTGATAATGAAACTGATGATGCAATCGAAGAAATTCTCGACGAACTAGACGACGATTTGGCAGAAGAATCACTGGCAGAAACAGATCTGGTCGATAGTGGCAGCGGCAGTCTAGAGGACGATTTAGACGATTTAGCAGACGAAGAGGTGGCGGAAGAAATGGCTGTGGCTGAAGGCAGTGACGATGCAGACGACGATTTAGTCGAGCGTTCGGTTGAAGCTGAAGTTGATGCGGCTGTGGCTGAGACAGATGAAGCTGAGACAGATGAAGCCGAGACAGACGAGACGGAGATAGATGAAGCCGAGACAGACGAGATGGCAGCAGTTGAGACAGATACGGCTGCGGTAGATGAAACTGAAATAGATGCGGCAACAGATGCGGCTGTGGCTGAGACAGATGAAGCCGCGGTGAATCCGGCTGAAGCAGATGGGGTTGAAGCAGCTCTAGATGACATGGAGGAGGATGTCGAAGCTGGAGTAACTGCCGGGGAGTTGGATGATGCAGCTGTGGCTGAGGAACCATTAACCGAAGCGACAGTAGCAGAGCCTGAGAGCCAGGACCCTGAAACAGAATCTGAAACCGAACCTGAGACAAGACCCGTGAAAGCAGCCAAGTAGGATGCGATCGGTTTACGATCTCTAGAGCACTGCTAGTAGCCATTTTGGTCTTCATCCTCTAAAGTTCATTAAGAGTGATGTAGGCAAAGCAATGACAACGGCTCAAGCGCTCTATCAAGATCTGCTGCGTCTCGATCAACGAAGCTACAAGGCTTACAAAGCGATCGAGGGACGCTACCGTTTCCGCGATTTCTGGCTAATGGTGGACCATGTGCAGGGTGATCCATTCGCAGCTCCCAGTCGCATGCGCATCCAGATTCCACAAGCAACCGCCGGGTTTCCGCAGGCGCTGTATCAAACGCGCAGTCGGGAAATTGCTTTGCGGGATTATCTCAATCGTCAGTTTGGTCACGTGGCGGCTCAGATGGCAGCCAAACGCGGCAGCGGCAATAGCGGCCTGATTGCCATTGCTCGTCCAACGCAGCAGGTTCTGGAGCGCACCGCCGTCTGGATTGACGATCAGCAGCTTGAAGTGCGGTTTACGGTAGGCTTACCGGCTCGAGGGCGTACAATTCTAGGCCGACAGGCCGCCGAACTCCTTTGCGACGATTTACCAGCGATTGTGGATCAAGCGCTGCTCTACAAAGCCCTCGATGCTAAGGCAATTCAGCAGCATGTAGAAACCGTAGAAGATGCTGATTGGCTGCGGCAACAGTTGGCTGGGCAGGGCTTGGTAGCCTTTATTCCAGATGGAGCGATTTTGCCGCGCTCCAGTGGGGTGGATGAGTTGCCGTTAAGGGAATCCGTGGTGCCGTTCATGTCACCAGCTTCGCTGCGGGTGGAATTCGAGCGCCCTAATCAGGGCAAGATCAGCGGCATGGGCATTCCATCTGGCGTAACGCTAATTGTCGGTGGCGGCTATCATGGCAAATCTACTTTACTAGAGGCGATTAGCCTTGGTGTTTACAATCATATTCCTGATGATGGCCGCGAACAGATCGTGACGGAGGCCGCTGCTGTCAAAATTCGGGCTGAAGATGGTCGCAGTATTATTGGTGTAGATATTTCTCCCTTCATTAATCACCTGCCTCAAGGTCGTTCTACTAGCCATTTCTCTAGCCAAAATGCAAGCGGCAGCACGTCCCAAGCTGCCAACATCATGGAAGCCCTAGAAATCGGGGCAAAGGTACTGCTGATCGACGAAGATACGTCTGCGACTAACTTTATGATCCGCGACCGCCGCATGCAGGCATTGATTGCTAAGGAGCAGGAACCAATCACGCCCTTTGTAGACAAAATTCGCCAGCTTTATCAAGACTACGGTGTCTCCACGATATTGGTGATGGGCGGTAGTGGAGATTATTTTGATGTGGCCGATACGGTGATTGCCATGACTGAATTTGTTCCCAGTGATGTGACTGAACAAGCTAAAGTGATTGCCCAAACTTACCGTACCGAGCGGCTTGCAGAAGGAGGTACAGCATTTGGAGCATTGACAGCTCGGATTCCCCTGGCGAAGCGGCTGGATTCGCCTCGACAGCGACGGAGATGGGGAAGTAGGGAAGATGGGGAAGATGGGGGAGCGTTGGAATCGAGACGGGGGCCGCGCTTGAAGGTAAGGGATGTAGATGAGCTGGTGTTTGGTTCGGAGGTGGTGGATTTAACGGCAGTGGAGCAATTGGTGGAAGTGGGACAGTTGCGTTCGATTGGAGCCGCGATCACCTATTTGCAAACCTACGAACTGGATGGACAACGCTCCCTAGCGGAGCTGATTGAGGCATTGATGGCAACCCTTGCGGCAGGACTCGATCAATTGACGCCTTATCCCCAGGGAGACTTGGCGATGTTTCGACCGTTGGAACTGGCCGCCGTGATCAATCGATTGCGGTCATTGGAGGTGCAGTAGGCCGCGGGGTTTGAGCCTGTCCATATTTTGCAAACTGCTGAAGCGTTTAGGGCGGAACCAAGCATAGCTGTCGCCACGCCAGTTAGGACAGAGATATTGTTGTGGGCGCGCGAAGCACACCCACAACAATGTCCTATCTCTTCTGGCAAACACTATATTTTCTTATTGTGTCTATAATCATCTATAAACAGTCACTAAAAATGGTCATATTGTAATTATTAAACTGTGTCAACCGCTTACCTTTACTCTGATTCGTTTAGTTTTTGAGTTTGCTCAAGTTGCTAATCCGAAGATTTTCGGATTTTTGGGGTTAAATCCTAACTGTCAGTAAAAGAAATCACAGAAGTTACTGAAGGCGTTCTCTACTAGCCCGGCCTAGTTTAAGGCAGTGGTGTGGGCTTAGCATCCGCACTTTCTATGAACCCTTGGCTGATTCCTTTGTTTGTCAGAAAGGCGGCACAGCGTCATGGTCGTTTTGCTCCATGCAGTTGGTTCGTCTGAGAGCAACAACAGGGTGCCAGTTTTTACACCACGAGTCAGGCCATAGTCGTTTAGGATCAGTCTACCAATATGCCACAGAATCACCTCACGTTTGTTGAATTCCTCAAAGACAATACACAAGTCAATATTAATGGTGTTACCCAAACAATCGAGCTAGACGCTGCTCATGGCGTGATGATTAGCCCAGATGGTAATTATGTCTATGTTACAGCAGGGGGCAACGATGACGCTGTCACGGTTTTTTCTCGTGATGCTCAAACTGGTAAACTCACCTTCATTGAGTCAATAAGGGATAATGCCACAGGTTCAGGCGGTAGATTAAACGGTGCATCTGGTATTGCAATGAGTCCAGATGGCACTTCTGTTTACATTGCAAGCATAGATGAAGACGCAATCTCAGTTTTTTCCCGTAACCCCCAAAACGGTAAGCTCACCTTCGTTGAGGCAATCGTTAACAGCACGGATCTGGATGCTGTATCGGGTATTGCTGTCAGTTCTGATGGTAGTTTCGTCTATGCTGCCGCGGGTGGTAATAGTGACGCGATTACAGTCTTTTCGCGCAACAGTAGCGACGGTAAGCTCACCCTGATTGAATCGTTGAAAAATGATACCAATGGCATCACGAACTTTGATGGTGCTTCCAGACTGGTGCTAAGTCCTGATAGCAATCATGTTTACGTCACGGCAACCAACAGTAACGCTATCGCAGTTTTTTCACGTGGTAACGATGGCAAACTTACCTTTGTCGAGTCATTGAGAACCGGTAATAACGGTATCACAAACATGACGAATCCGGCTGGAGTGACAATTAGCTCTGATGGCAAGTTTGTTTATGTCGTAGCAGGCGGCAGTGGCGATGCAATTATTGTGTTTGAGCGCAATGCCAATACAGGTAAACTTACTTTCGTTGAATTTAAAAAGGAGAACAATAATGGTGTTAGTGGTTTGAACAACGCTGATCGAGTCACCCTTAGTCCAGATGGCAACTATGTCTACGTCACCGGCAACGAGAGTGATGCAATTGCTGTATTCTCCCGCGACTCCAGTACGGGTAAACTCACCTTTGTTGAAGTTTTAAAGGACGGTGAAAACGGCATTGATGGTCTAGATGGTGCACGGGGCATCACCGTCAGTGCCGATGGCAAGTACATTTATGTCGTTAGCAACACAGACGATGCCATTGCCGTATTCACTACTGCACCCCCACCTGATGTCACCGCACCGACCGTTGTTCTCTACACACCCGACCCCAACGGCACCGATGTTGAGCCAACCGAAAACCTAGAGATTGAGTTCAATGAAGCCGTCAAGAAGGGCAGCGGTAATATTGTAATCAAAGACAGCAACGGCAACGTTGTCGAAACGATTGACATTACCAGCAACGCCGTCACCATTACCGATAAAACGGTGAAGATTGATCCAGTTGGTTTTCTGCCCAAAGGCAATACCTACTATGTTGAGATCGATGCAACTGCCATCACTGACCTAGCTGGAAACGCCTTCGCTGGCATCACGGGTGCAAGCACCTGGAGTTTTTCAACCGTTGCACCAGATCAATCAGGGCCGACGATCATTGAACTCAATCCGGATACGGATACCTTCAATGTGCCGGTGGGCAAGAATTTGGTCATCACCTTTGATGAAGCGATCCAAAAAGGTGCCGGCAAAATTTATATCAAGAAAGAAGATGGCACGGTTGCTGAGGAAATTGATGTAACCTCTAACTTGGTCACAATCAATAACAATACGTTTACAGCAACAATCAACCCAGCCAACGATCTAGAAGAGAACGTATTCTACTACGTTGAAGTTGACTTTGGTGCCTTCAAAGATTTGGATGGTAATGATTTCGCAGGTATTTTCGGAAATACTGAGTGGACATTTGCAACGCCTGACAACCAAGCACCTACGGCCACTCTCAGCCCTACAGATAATGCCACGGATGTCGTCATCAACAGTGAACTGGTCCTAACCTTCAGTGAAACAGTGCTTCCAGGAACTGGCAATATTGTCGTCAAGAAAAAGTCAGATGGCTCAACCGTTGAATTGTTTGACGCCAGTTCAGTTTCTCTAGAGGATAACGGCAAGAAGCTTGTGCTCAGATTTAGCAATCTTCTAGAAACCAGCACCGAATACTACGTCGAGATCGATCAAGCTGCCTTCACCGATCGGGTTGGTAATCCGTTTGCAGGTCTTAGCGGTACTGATGCCT
>KL662191.1:1811028-1966977 GCA_000733415.1 [Leptolyngbya] sp. JSC-1 | reverse complement strand
GGTAATGATTTCGCAGGTATTTTCGGAAATACTGAGTGGACATTTGCAACGCCTGACAACCAAGCACCTACGGCCACTCTCAGCCCTACAGATAATGCCACGGATGTCGTCATCAACAGTGAACTGGTCCTAACCTTCAGTGAAACAGTGCTTCCAGGAACTGGCAATATTGTCGTCAAGAAAAAGTCAGATGGCTCAACCGTTGAATTGTTTGACGCCAGTTCAGTTTCTCTAGAGGATAACGGCAAGAAGCTTGTGCTCAGATTTAGCAATCTTCTAGAAACCAGCACCGAATACTACGTCGAGATCGATCAAGCTGCCTTCACCGATCGGGTTGGTAATCCGTTTGCAGGTCTTAGCGGTACTGATGCCTGGAATTTTACAACCTCTAGCAATGGAGACATCACGGCTCCTACCGTCGATATCATTGATGTTTCACCCGATCCACGCACAACTGGCGTCGATAGCATCGCTATTCAATTTGATGAAGTGGTCCAGGGGTTTGATATTGCCGATCTCCAATTGACCCTAGATGGTAATCTGATTGACCTATCTGCTGCTAACTTGAACACTCAGGACAATCAAACCTGGACCTTGAGCGGCTTGAAAAACCTCACCAGTGCAGTTGGTACCTATGTCTTGTCCTTGAGTGAGGCCAACTCCGGCATTACAGACAGTGCGGGCAATGCGCTAGTCTTTGGTGCCTCTGAGGATTGGATGGTTGAAGCTCCAAATTCGGGTGGCGGTGGAGATCCGGGTGGTGGCGGTAATCCAGGAGGCGGCAATCCAGGCGGTGGTAATCCGGGAGGCGGTGGCAACCCTGGTGGCGGTAATCCGGGTGGTGGCAATCCAGGCGGCGGTACACCTGACCCGGGTGGTACTCCCGCTCCTATTAGTCCAACTCCTGGCGGCCCAACTCCAAGTAATCCAACTCCGAGTAATCCAACTCCGAGTAATCCAACTCCGAGTAATCCAACTCCTGGGCTTCCAGGCACAGCAGATCAAGTCCTGACATTTGCTGCCGCTCCTGCTCCGATCAACTTTAAACTCGGTAAGCCTGGCATCACCCGTGCTGGCACAAACAAAGTTGACAGACTGACTGGAACTAATTTTAGAGATGTGCTCAATGCTAGAAGTGGTAACGATCGCGTCAATGCTAAAGGTGGCAATGACCGGATTCGAGCTGGTGCAGGTAATGACACAGTGAGAGCAGGCAAAGGAGACGATTTCGTCAGAGGGGACAGCGGTAATGATCGGCTGATCGGCGATGCTGGCAACGATGTGTTAGTCGGTGGTGCGGGTGATGATCAAATTACGGGGGGCAGCGGTAAGGATACGCTTGTCTACAGCAGCCTAGCCGAAGGGGTGGATCGGTTCACTGATTTCAACGCGGCTGAGGATCTGCTCGATCTGCGAGGGCTATTCGGCCAAGCTCAATTTGCCGGTGCTAGCCTGACAGCTCGCTTTAAGCAATTCATTCAGCTAGAGCAGGTCGGAGCCGATACGGTTATTAAAGTCGATGCCGATGGTAATGGCAGTGGTACAACCTTCCAGCCCATCATCACCCTCAGTAACGTGGCAGTCGCCAATGTTAAATCAACGAACTTTGTGCTTGGCTAATTTCTGCTGAGCCACCTGGTTGATTTTGTGGAATCAGCTCAAATGACTATCTAAACTAACACAATTCATTACTGACTCAACTTATACCTACAGGGCAGGCTTATCAACTGCCCTGTATTTTTTGGGATTCACTCTCTGCCTTGGCCCAAGGCACCACGCATTCAAGCCGCGTCACCAGATCGACCCCTGACGGAACCGCCACCACTTCTAAACTCCCACCCATCAGTTCCAGCACGGTTTGATTCACCAAAAGAGAAAACGCCGCTGAGGGAACGCCATCCAAGTCAGTTGTAGATAAATCGACATCACTTAGGCTTGGCGTTGGGCTTGAAGTTAAGTCAAGCTTGCCTTTGTTCATTAAGGTTTGCAGCCAATCGATCGGTTCGCTCCAAAAAGAAGCCGGACGCTGATCGGCGACCTGAATCCGCACTTCCTGCACCTCTGGCACTAGCCTTGACATGACATGAATTTCCCCTTCCTGCATCAGGCCAATGGGTGTATCTACCAGACTGACCAAGACTTGCTTGAACCAGCGCGGATCTGCCAGCACCCACAGGTCAGCATCCGGGTACTCAATTTTGAGCCGTTGATTGCGATTCTGGGCCTGCATTAGCGTCAAGCTTTCCATTTCCATGAACATATCTTCCAGACAAACTGGCTGGATCTGAAGCTGTTCAGTGCCATACCCGGCTTTAGAAACGCTGATCAATTTATCCAGCAAACCCAGCATTTTTTGCGCGGCAGCATAGGCTTGGGCAATAAACTCGCGCTCCTCGGCAGGATCTTCACACAGGTCCGACAAAATTAACTGCTGCAAACTCATGACGCTATTGAGGGGTGAGCGCAATTCGTGGGAGGTACGAGCCAAAAAACCGGCCTTAAACCGCTCCGACTGTTGCGCCATCCGGTAGGCAACCTGCGTTTTTTGCAGTTGGGTTTGCAGCGTTTGTAGATCTAAAGTATCGACAGGAGTATCAACAGGGTCAGGGGCCTCAACTGGCTGCGATGCTGCTAGTTCAGCCCTCTCCTCAACCGGCAACCGGCTACCGTGCTTGACCATACTCCGCTTTTGCAGCAACGCTCCGGCTCCAAACCCAATTGCCAGCATGACTAAATCTGTCCAGCCCATATCTTCACCGCTTTCCTATCACGTTATCCAGTGCCCGGAACCTCGCTCCGCTCAAGCTTGCGAAGTGATCCACGAGGCTAAAAACGTCACCATCATAACCTCACTATTTTGTTAATGGGCTTTGTTAATCGGTCATTATTGCGGCCACTGGCTTGGCAGGTTCCGATTTACTGTAGTGCGCTACTCTCCAGCGCTCAGCACTTGTTCGGCGGTGAGGTGTCTATCCTCCCAATCTGGGAATGCTACCATCCTCCCAACCGGTCCAATGATCGCCCTTCTAAAAATCTGAACGTTTTTTCTCCGGATTCAGTCATTTAGGGAATGATGTTACTGATGAGCTGCGATCCCCAGTATCCCCTATGACCCAATCCCCCACTCGCTCCTATGATTTCATCTGCTTTGGCGATGAAGTGCCTGGAATTTTGGCAATTGTGACTGCCGCCCGCGAATACCGTCGCCGCACCAATCGGTTTCCCCGCAGCTTACTGATGCTCAAGGCCAGTGCTCAAGACGGGATCGGTGGGCATTTGGTGCGGGGGCGTTTGGCCTATCTGGATCGCAGTAGCATTCCCTATGGTACTCGGCAGCAGTTCCAGCTCGATGATTTTGGCGATCCGCCAGCCGTGTACAGGGAGTTCATTAGCCGGGTTGGGGTAGCCAAAGTATCGCTCGATCCAGACCGCGCTAACACTGTACTGCGGCAAATGCTGGGCGAAGCTGGCGTAGATATCCTCAGCCGTGTGGATGTGGATTCGTTAATCATGGATGGCTCCCGCATTACCGGCATCAAACTGAAGCGGGGTGAGGTGTATCTGGGCAAACAGTTCATCGACTGCACGGTAAATGCCGAGTTGGCTCAAGCTGCGGGTGTGCGCAAGTCCACGGGCTATAGCACGCTGGGTTTACCCGAATCAGAGCTAGCCGTGACGCTGGTATTTGAAACCGAAGGCTTGAGCACCTCCCAACTGCGGATTGCAGAAGACACCTACCTGAAGCGCTTGACCAACCCTAACGACCGCGAAGCCCAGCGCTGGCTCGATATTGCTGCCGGATTTGACCCCGCCTATAAGGCAAAAATTATCCGCGAGTTGTATTTCGATGACGGTCGCTTGAAGCGGATGGATATTGGCGTGGACTATATCGATGTCTACAGTGAAGCATTGCCAATTGCCTACCATTCCTATCGCGGCACCAAGATGGATCTGGTGGCCACTGGCTCAATCCTAGATAATCCCAACGTTGCCATCCTGCCGGGCACGAATCGGCTGTCGTGGAACGGGTTATTGTTCTATGTCACCGCTGCTGAAGCCGAAGCCCTGGCCCGCAACAATGCCAAACCCACGCCTAAAATGCTAGAGGAGATGAACGCCATCGCACAGTGGTTCAAAAGCTTGGGTGCGACCAGCGTCAAGCCTGCTTCGGAACTCTACATTCGCCACGCGGGCAATATTCTCGGTGCAGTTCAGCCCTTAACGGGTGCTCAAATGATGGCGGGCGGCGTCTACGACTACGAAGCCTTGGGTAGCTTTGGCTATGCCTTTGATGCCCGTGGCGGCATTCGCGGCCTAGAGGAACGGGTGGTAGAGGTGGGTGCGCCTCAAGCTAAGTTCAAATCGCCGCTGTTTAACGTGGGAATGCGTCATGCACTGCTGAAAGCCTTCCCTAATCTGGCCGTGCTCGGCCCTGCCTCTGGATTTGAAGGTGCGGCTAGTACCGCAGGCCGAATCGTTGAATACAATGTCGCTGTTGGCCAAGGAATTGGCATCGCTGCCTGTCTGGCTCTGCTAACTAACCGAGAGCTAAACAGCTTTAGCAACATCGAAATCCGCAACGTTCTGATCGCCACCGGTAGATTGCCCAAAATTTACGGCATTTACGACCCAGTCGAAACTCAAAACGTAGCCCTATTCGAGAAACTGATGGGCGTACCAATCTACACAGTGTAATTACTTTAGAGAGTATGTAATAAAAAGTGTTTGTAGTGCTTGCCAAAAGAGATAGGGGATCGCTGTGGGCACGCTTCGCGCCCACAACAATGTCTCTGCCCTAACTGTTGTGGCGACGGCTATAAGAACGTAGCCTAAAAAACTACTAGTATAAAATTGGGCAACAACAGTTACCCGTGCTTTCAAAAACAAAGATATTGAAAAGCTATTGATCAAACTGTCAGCTTAGATGCGGGGTTGGAAAGGTAAAGCCGACAGCGGAGCTTGACCCGCTAGTCCTTGCCTGAACGGCTAATGAACCGACACACGATTCAACATTGACTTTCCCTTTCACCCTCTTTGAGTTTCTCTAAAGCAGCCTACTGCAAATTTGACAGTAGCCCAATCAACCCATGCCCGGTGACAGCCTCTAGTACCAGCAGCGAAATAAAGCCCAGCATCGCCAAACGGCCATTCAGCTTCTCTGCATGGGCCGTGAAGCCGGTTTGTTGTTCTTCCATCACATACATCTTTGGCTCGATTGCATAGTTGTTCAACCGGCCTTGCTCTTCAGTAACTGTACCGCTTCTCATGGTCCCTTCCTTAAAACAACTGCGTTTTTTGTAAACTTATGTAAATAAAAGTAACACTATTTTTACAGAACTGCAACTAGGTTAATCTTGGGCGGCGGCAGAACCACCTAGCCATTCGATTAGTTGATGTGAAGCAATATCAGCTCTAGCATAAGGAGTGATCATCAAAATCTCTCCACCCCGCCCTTCCTCATGGCAAGACCTGTAATTCTGACCGTTGATGACGATCCAGAAGTTCTGCAAGCAATCGCGCGTGATTTACGGCAACAGTATGGTGATCGGTTTCGGATTATTCGAGCTGATTCCGGTCAGGCTGCGCTCGATGTATTGCAGCAGCTAAAGTTGCGGAACGAATCGGTTGCCCTGTTTCTGGTGGACCAGCGCATGCCGCAGATGAGCGGAATTGAGTTATTAGAACAGGCGATGCCCATGTTTCCCAATGCTCAACGGGTACTGCTCACCGCCTACGCTGACACCGATGCCGCCATTCGAGCCATCAACTCTGCCCGCTTGCAGTATTATTTGCTAAAACCGTGGGATCCGCCCGAGGAAAAACTCTACCCGGTGCTCAATGATTTGCTCGATGATTGGCTGGCCTCATTTCGTCCACCCTTCGACGGTATCCGCGTGGTTGGCAACCGCTGGTCGCCCCAGTCGCACCAAGTTAAGGATTTTCTGGCTCGCAATCAAATTCCCTATCAGTGGCTCGACATTGAACTTCAGGAAGCTAAACAACTGGTCACCTATGCCGAAGCGGATTGCAAAGCCCAGCTCCCGCTGGTGCTGTTTCCGGACGGTGAGCGATTAGTTAAACCGAGTAACGTTCAGATTGCTGAAAAAATTGGTCTGCGCACCCAGGCCGAACGCCCTTTCTATGATTTGCTGATTGTGGGCGGCGGTCCAGCAGGGCTAGCAGCAGCCGTATATGGTGCGTCCGAAGGGTTGAGTACGGTGATGATCGAGCGGGAGGCTCCCGGTGGTCAGGCCGGCTCCAGTTCTCGAATTGAAAACTACCTCGGCTTTCCCAGCGGCTTAAGCGGCGGTGATTTGGCTCGTCGAGCCGTAGCCCAAGCGCGGCGATTTGGGGTCGAAATCCTGACTCCTCAGGAAGCTAAAGGTGTTCGAATCGAAGATCCTTATCGGATTGTTAGCTTGGCCGACGGCAGCGAAATTAGCTGTCATGCTCTGCTGATTGCCACGGGCGTCTCTTACCGCAAACTGGCTGTGCCTGGTATGGATCGGCTTTATGGTGCGGGCGTCTACTATGGCGCAGCTATGACTGAAGCGATTGCCTGCAAAGGCGAAGAAGTCTACGTCGTGGGAGGAGCCAACTCCGCCGGACAGGCTGCCATGCACTTTTCTAAATATGCAGAGCACGTCACAATGCTGGTGCGAGGCGAATCCCTCACCAAGAGCATGTCGCAATACCTGATTGATCAAATCGAATCCACGCCTAACATTACCGTGCGTCCCTATTGCAGTGTGGTTGAAGTGCACGGTGAAACTAGCTTAGAAAAGATTGTCGTGGCCGATTCCAGCAGTGGCAGCCGCGAAACGTTGCCGGCCAAGTCCCTGTTTATTTTTATTGGAGCTATGCCCCAGACCGACTGGTTAAATGGCGTCGTAGAGCGCGATCAGCAGGGCTTCATCCTGGCTGGGTTGGATTTGCTGCGAGACCGACAGCGCCCCAAAGGCTGGGCCCTCGACCGCGATCCGTTTTTGCTCGAATCCAGCGTTCCCGGTATTTTTGTGGCTGGTGATGTGCGCTATGGCTCCGTTAAGCGAGTTGCCTCGGGCGTTGGCGAAGGTTCCATTGCGGTGCAGTTTATTCACCGCTATCTCAGTAAAGTTTGAAGGTTGCTTTGATTGCTTTGACAAGGTGCTAAACGTCGTCGCGCAAAACTCGTCACGCAAAACTCAAAACTGAGAATTGGTACAACCCCTATGAATTCCACCACCCAGGAATCGGAACTGTTTCCCAAGCTTTCGGATGAGGAACTCGATCGGCTAAAAGCTCACGGACAGGAACTCCAGCTTAATCCAGGCCAGATTATTTTCCAGGAAGGCGACCCGTCCTACCAGTTTTATGTTGTGCTGGAAGGGCAGGTGCAAATCACCCGCCGCATAGGCATGGAAGAGCAAATTCTGGCGCTACATGATCCTGGTGAATTTACCGGCGAAATTTCCATGATTGTCGGCAAACCGGCCACGGCAACCGCTCGCGCCATTGGCCCCACCCGGGTTCTAGAGATCGATCCAGAGACCTTTAAACAGGCGCTTGCCGAATGTTCCCAAGGTGCAGCGGTAATTTTATCGGCAATGGCCGGACGATCGCGCGAAGCTGAAATTCTAGTGCGTCAACAGGAAAAGCTGGCTGCACTTGGTAGACTCTCTGCTGGACTCGCGCATGAGCTGAACAACCCTGCTGCCGCCGGACAACGAGCCGCCAAGCTCCTGCGGGAGTCGATTGGCTCAATTCAAACTCGTTTACTCAAGCTCTGCGATCAGCTTTTTCCAGAAGGGCAGCGCGAGTTAATTCTAGACTTGCAGCAAGACGCCTTAACCTACAGTGCCAAAGCACCCCGTTTAGACCCCCTGACCCAAAGTGACCGAGAAGAATCCCTAGCTGACTGGCTTGGTGAACATAATATTGCTAATGGCTGGAAGCTAGCTCCGACATTAGTGGCTGGTGGTATCGATACTGCTCGCTTAGACGCCCTCGCGACCCATCTCGATCCAGCCGCCCTGACCGAGGCGCTGAACTGGCTGGGCGAAACCCTTGCCTTAGCCGGCTTGGTCAACGAAATTGAACAAAGCACAACTCGAATTTCTCAGCTTGTCAAAGCGATCAAATCCTATTCCTATATGGATCAGGCTCCGCTGCAGGAGATCGATATCCATGAAGGATTGGAAAATACCCTGACCATCCTGCATCACAAACTTAAATATGGAATTACGGTCAACCGTGACTATGCTGTTAATTTACCGAAAATCAATGCTTATGGCAGCGAATTAAATCAAGTCTGGACTAATATCCTAGACAATGCTGTCTATGCCCTTAAGAAGGAAGCTCAACAGCAAGAGCAGAACGGCAATGCCAACTATATGCCAACCATCTCGATTCACACTGCTCGCTTAAACGCTAAAATTCTGGTTGACATTACTGACAACGCTGCTGGAATTCCTCCAGAGATCCAGTCGCGCATCTTTGAACCCTTCTTTACTACTAAAGGCGTGGGCGATGGCTCCGGTTTAGGCTTAGATATTGTGCGGCGGATTGTTGTGCAGCGGCATCACGGCGATATTCGCGTCACCTCTAAACCCGGAGAAACCAAGTTTTCGATCTGTTTGCCGATTGAGCGCTCCGATCAAAACTCTGATGCGAACGGCAGTTGTTCGGTAGAATGTCAGCTCTGATAGTGTTCTATAACCTCGATCAGGAAAGCACCATGACACCACCCGAAACTCAAGCTGGATTGCAGTGGCTCTACTGGGCACAGCGGCTGCAAGCTATCGCCCAAAACGGCCTCACCTTTACTGAAAATCCCTACGACGTGGAGCGGTTCAAGCAAATTTTGACCATCGCCAGCGAAATGATGGCTGGATATACCGATGCAGATCCCCAATCCATTTATGATTTGTTTGCCCAGCAGCAGGGCTATGCGACTCCCAAGGTTGATGCTCGTGGAGCTGTATTTCAGGATGACCAGGTCCTGCTGGTGCTAGAACGAGAAGATCAAAAGTGGACTCTACCAGGCGGTTGGGTCGATGTAGGAGAACCACCCAGCGAAGCGGTTGTCCGCGAAGTATACGAAGAATCTGGCTATCAAACTCGCGTGATCAAATTGGCCGCGCTCTATGACCGCAACAAGCATCCTCATCCACCGCACCAATTTCACGCCTATAAACTGTTTTTTCTCTGTGAGTTGATTGGAGGCGAACCCGCAACTAGCATCGAAACTGATGCCATCGATTTTTTCCCAGTGCATGCTCTGCCTGAACTTTCTCTCGGTCGCGTCCTACCTAACCAAATCCTGCGGTTATATGAGCATTGGCAGCATCCGGAATGGGCTACTGAGTTTGATTAGGGGAGTCACTTACGAGTTTAGATCCTGAATGTTGGTTTTTCAATTGCAGCAGTTTTTCAGTATGTAGTTTCAAGCAGTCATCTATAACGCTTTGCCTATCGAAATTAGATACTATGAGAACGAGGTAAGATATGGCCATAGAACCAACTCAGTCAAACGAAGCTAGGGCAAAAGTAGAAATATCTGGGACATATACTAGTACATATAGTAGTACGCATAATGATGCGGAAGCTGAAATCAAGATTGATACACAACCTCTTCCTCGCGACTTAACCGTTGAACGACTGCGTCAAGTTCCCATCTTTGCCAAATTACCGGAAGAGCGGCTAAATTGGTTGCTGCAACAGGGCAACGAAGTCTGGTTAGAGCCAGGACAGTTGCACCGTGCCCAGGGTGATCCAGCCGATCATGTGTTTGTGCTACTAGAAGGCGAGGTTGGTATCACCAAGCGCGAAGGCAACCAGGATGTGCTGCTGACCACCTACGGTGCTGATACCCTATTCGGTGAACTGCCGGTGCTGACGGGCGAAACCCATTTTTGGGCCGCTGGACGCGCCATTAGCTACTGTCACATTTTTGAACTGGGCGTAACGGCTTTTTGGGAATTGCTGGCTTCTTGCCCCTGTGTAACTACCACCATTCTCAGCACGATGGCAAAACGCATGCAGGCAGTGCAATTCCTGTCTCAACATCGGCAAAAGATGGTGGCCTTAGGCACTCTGGCTGCCGGTCTAGCCCACGAATTAAACAATCCTGCCTCAGCCGCCCAGCGTTCCACCCAGCAACTGCGTGAAACTTCCCAAACCCTCAAAGCCGCCACATTGGAACTACACCATCATCTATCATGCGCTCAGCAGGCTTGGCTGGCTGAACTGCACCAGACCCTGATGCAGCAGGCTACCCATGCGGTGGTTCTCGATCCCCTCACCCAGAGCGACCGCGAAGATGAAATGATGGATTGGTTGCACGTTCAAGGTGTTTCCGACTGCTGGCGCTTGGCTCCTACCCTGGTTAGTGCCGGACTGGATGTTGAATCTCTAACCCAGATCGCGTCCCAACTGCCTGCATCGGCACTACAGGCGGTGCTGATCTGGCTAGAGGCCAGCCTAACCGAGCTGAGGCTGTTCGATGAGCTAGACCACGCTACTGAGCGGATTGGTCAAATGGTCAAAGCAGTCAAAGACTACTCCTACATGGATCAAGCTCCACTTCAGGACATTGATATCCACGAAGGGCTAGAAAGCACCCTGATCATGTTAAGACACAAACTTAAGCAAGGCATTGAAGTGACACGGCAGTATGACCGACAGTTGCCTCGAATTACAGCCTATGGAAGCGAACTGAATCAGGTGTGGACTAATCTGATTGATAATGCCATTGATGCGCTGGCAGATTTCAATAAACAAGCCACACCAACGATTCAGATCCATACCCGGCGAGAAAACGAGACGATTCTAGTCGAAATTATTGATAACGGTCCGGGGATACCCGCCGAAATACGGTCGCAGATTTTTGCGCCTTTCTTCACAACCAAGGGCGTAGGTCGGGGCACAGGATTAGGCTTGCATATTGCTTATCGAATCATTGTGGAACAGCACCAAGGCGATTTGCGCGTTTCTTCAGAACCCGGCAATACCCGATTTCAAATCCGTTTACCAATTCGTCTTTGAAGCGATGCTCAAACAACCCTTGATGATGGTGTCAAGAAATTGTTCGAGCACTCTGCAATCAAGCCTGATCGTCCTCTACCAGATTCACGTCTGGCGACAGCATCACTTGGCATAACCGTTACAGCTTCTCCAGACTCCTAAACGCTATTTCACTGCTGCTGAAGCCATGCGGCGATGCCATCAGCCAGAGCATCAGCAAGGCGTTCCTGCTCTGCAGAATTGATGATCCACTCGAATTCATCGGGATTGATCATGAAGCCCAGTTCCAACAGCACCGCCGGGGCTACTGTAGGGCGGGTGAGGGCAAGGTTATTCCAAAACACACCATAGGACGGGCGATCGAGGCTGGCTACCAAATAGTTGTGTAGGAAAACAGCCAGACTGTGGGACTGGGCATTGTACCAGAAGGTCCCAATACCAGCCGTGTTGACTGCATCACCATCGTCGGGAAGGGCATTGTAGTGGAGGCTGAGGGCCAGCGTCGGTTCGGCTTGATTGATCAGGGCAGCTCGGTCTTGCGGATAGAGGTCAATATCGCCTTCGCGAGTCATGATCACCGTGGCTCCTCTGGCCTCCAGGCGGTCGCGCAGCAATTGGGAGACAATCAGCGCCACTTCCTTTTCTGGATAGCCGGTAGGTCCGCGTGCGCCCAAATCTTCTGGGCCACCATGCCCTGGATCTAGCAAAATCCGAATGCCTGCTAGGCTATCTGACTTTACCTGTGGCGGATGCCTCAGCGACAGGATCAAGGTCGTTCCCTCGTAGCGCAGTTTGTAGCCCCACTGCTGGGCGGATTTGAGGTTGAAGGTGTACTGCACCTGACTGGGAGCCGCCTGCTGCCAATCGAGCCGTTCAATTACCGGATCATCATTCAGAAAAATGGTGTCGGTTTGGGCCGTAGTATTGTGCAGGGTGAGGACAAAACTACGGTTGCCCTGTTGCACGGTCACGGGAACCGGAGCTTGTAGCGGAAAGGCGATTTCGGTCCACTCTCCCATTGTCCGAGCGCGGATGCTGCGGATCAGGGTGCGGGGCAAGGCTGCATTAGGGATGGCCTGGGTTTCACTAGCTCTGATCCAGCCGCCATAGTCGAGTCGCAGCCATTCCCCTTCTCGTCCGGTAACGCTGGCTTGGGTGCCCTTTGGTAGAGGAGTGAGGCGCGAGTAGTCGGTGCTCGGTCCACTGCGGGCAGTGCCGGAATCGGCAGTGACTTCGACCACCTCAGCTTGGGCCGGCGCAAGCACACTAACGTGGCTGGGGCCAGATTGACGAATTGTGGAGCCGTTGAGGGTGAGCTGAAATTCTGGTACCCCCAAATCGCCAGGACTTGCAACAGCTATGCAGCCTTGGTAAGTGGTCGTGGGCGATGGGGCAGGCTGATTGCTAAAGGTTAAAACCGCAGAATTCGGCGGCAAATTGACTGAACTGGGTTGGGGCAGTAGCGCGATGGATTGGTCACTCAAACTGACGCTGACCGTGGCCTGAGCCGGAGCAATGGCGCTGAAACAAATCGGCTCATTCGGTAAACGGGCTATATCGACTGCTGGAGCAAGCGACCCTTCGGCAAAACCAGTTCCCGGTGGCAGCGTTGGGTTGGGATCGGTGCGAGTTACTCGCAGAACGAGTTCCTGATCTTGATAGCGCAAGGTGAAAGCATTCTCGCCAAGCTGAAGCGGGAAGCTAGGCGCAAAATGTCCAGCCGCGCTGCGCTCAACTGGCTGACCGTTGACGGTGACTTCTCCTGCAGGCGGAGCCGTGCCAATCAGAAAAATTTGGGCAGCGGTGGTTTCATGCCCATCGGGTGGATACACCACTGACAGCGGTTGTTCGGCCCAGGCGACGGCAGCAATTCCCATGTTCATCACCATACCGGCGCTGACTCCAACCATCCCCACGATGTACTTCATATCTCGCTCACTTTTTCTGATTAACAGCTTCTGTTCTGATTAACAGCCTCTGTTTTGATTAACAGGCTCTGATCGCTGACTTCGAACCAGCCATTGGAGTGCCTTTGAGATTATGCACCAGGCTGGCAACCTAGCATATAGCAATCCGATAGCCGTTGTAGAAATGAATGGCCCTTCATAACTCAACCCCCTCGTTGCCTCAAGTTTTTGCTCCGGCCTCTAGTGACATCTTGCTAAACTGACTAGAATTATGAGTAGAGTAAGTACATATACACAGTTTGGTAGTCCGACGGGAAAGTATATATGACTGGTGGTGAGTCTCAGACCTCTGGCTCTCTCTCGGAGAGAGAATTGCAAATCGTGGAACTGGTGGCTGCTGGCTTAACCAACCAGGAAATTGCCGAGAAGTTGGAAATCAGCAAGCGGACCGTTGATAACCATATCAGCAATATCTTGACCAAAACGGCGACGGGCAATCGGGTGGCGCTAGTGCGATGGGCGTTGCAGTGGGGCAAAGTGTGTATTGACGAAGTGAACTGCTGTACGTTACCCATCTCTAAAGATGCTCTAGATCCGGTGCCGTTGCCAGAAGAAAACGATCCGCTGTTGGAATAGCCGGTGTTAGCTGATTAGTTGGCTAATTAAATTAATCAGCTTAAATTAATCAGTTGGCTCACTAGCGGTCTGTCAAGCGAAATTTGGGGACCGCAACCTTTCCTGGCGTCTGCACAACAACAATTATCTCGGCGTCCTATGAACCCTATCAATTGGTAAATTGACGAGCAAGATGCAAAGGTGAACTGCTTACCGGGTTTAATAACTAGACTTTGGTTGGCTTGCTGCGCTGGGCACCCTCACCCCTGATATCCTAGTAAGCTATGGATAAACAGATTGCCTCTCCTAAGTCAGCCGAATTTCAGCAGCTTTACTGCCCGACCTTGCCTTTGGCAGTCTATCGAGAAGTCGCGGCCCATTTGCGGCAAGTGAGTGGGGTCGCGGTCGAGCTGTTGCCCCAGTCGTCCCAAACCTTTGATTATCGCCAGAGTCAAGTGGGTGGTCTGAGGCTGTGCTATGGCTCTGAAGCTACTCCAGCAGCTCGGCAGCGAGTCCAGCAGATTTTGGCTTACTATGGCGATCGCTACGGCGAGTGGCTGGTGTTGCCCTAGCTTGGTTCAAGATATAGCTAGTTAGGTCATCTGGAATCGCAAATGGCTGCACTGCAGAATGTTCAATATTTCTGCAATCATATTTCTGCAATCACAATTGAAATAACGATAGTTTTAATTCTCCATGAGTGCGATTGAAGCAATTAAAGGAACCCGCGACATTTTGCCAGAGGAAGTTGGCTACTGGCAGCGGATCGAGCAGGTGGCGCGTGACCTGCTGAATCGGGCCGCCTATCGAGAAATTCGCACGCCGATTTTTGAACAGACCGAGCTGTTTGCCAGGGGAATTGGCGAAGCCACCGATGTGGTGGGCAAGGAGATGTACACCTTTATCGACAAGGGTGAGCGGTCCGTAACTTTGCGACCTGAAGGCACAGCGGGCGTCGTGCGGGCCTATATCGAAAACGGTCTCCATGTCAAAGGGTTGCAGCGGCTGTGGTACCTGGGGCCGATGTTTCGCTACGAAAACGTGCAGGCTGGACGACAGCGGCAGTTTCATCAGTTGGGCTGCGAGGTGTTGGGCAGTGCTGATCCCCGTGCCGATGTGGAAGTGATCGCCCTAGCGATGGATCTACTCGTTGGGTTGGGTCTGAAGGATCTGCGGCTGGATCTGAATTCCGTGGGTGATCCCGCCGACCGACAGCAGTATCGCCAGGCGCTGGTAGAATATCTCACGCCTTACAAGCATGCGCTCGATCCCGATTCGCAAAATCGCCTCAGCCGCAATCCAATGCGGATTCTCGACAGCAAAAATGCCGAGACGAAAAAAATTATCCAGGACGCTCCTAAAATTTGGGATTATCTGGCTCCAGAGTCGCGACGACGGTTTGACCAGGTGCAGCAGCAATTGACCGACCTCAACATCGCCTACACTCTCAACCCCTGCTTAGTACGCGGCTTAGACTACTACACCCACACTGCGTTCGAGATTGTGGCCGAAACCGGGCTGGGGGCACAGAATGCCGTGGGCGGCGGTGGACGCTACGACGGGTTGGTCAGTGAACTAGGCGGGCCAGAAACCCCAGCCGTGGGTTGGGCAATGGGATTGGAACGACTGCTGCTGTTGCTGCAACAGTTGACCAACACTCCAGCCGTAGAGCTTGATTTTTATGTGGTTTCCCGGGGTGAACAGGCCGAAGCGCAGGCGCTCCAGTTAGCCCAAACCTTACGACGAGCCGGATTTGCTGTGGAGCTAGATTTGAGTGCCAGTGCCTTTGGTAAACAATTTAAGCGAGCAGACCGCAGTGGGGCAGTAGCTTGCCTAATTTTAGGAGACGATGAGGCCGCTAATGGCACTGTACAGTTAAAGTGGCTAGGCAGCGGTGACCAAGAGGCTCTTACCCAAACCGACCTGCTGGCAACGGTTGAAACGTTACGCCACCGGCTTAAAGATAGTCGGGCTACTATGCCTAACTAGAGGATTTTGGGGCAAGCCAGTTGGGAAACCGCCACATGTTCTGAAGTTAGCCTTGCCGAATTCAATAGAATCAAAACTGCGATTTATTGTGTCTTACTGTAGAATACCTGTGTGGTGTGAATAAGTAAAAATGACTACGCAAGTTTTGATGTCTAAGCAAGCAGTTCTGTCTGAAATCACTGTATCTACTGTCGCTGATAGGAATACTCACTCTCAAACAAAGGGGTCTGCGGCTGCTCAATCTCGTCAGTTGCCCTATCAGGCCAATCACCAAGTTGAATTACTCCATCTGCAAGCAGAGACTGAAGCTCTACTGCAGCACTTAAAAATGCTCAAGCAGCAAAAATCGGTTGCAGATTTATCAAATATGGAAATCGAAACTGTTGTGATCGCATCTTGCTGAGATCGAGCTTGGCAGGAACAACGATAATCCTTCTTAATCAGAATTTGTTTGTGCTTCACGTTGCTCAAGCTAGCGTGAATTCAATTCAAAGTGGTTCAACAATAGATTCGAAATTTCTCATTCAATCAATCAGAACTTTTAATCAGTTAGAAATTTCCTGCTGTAGACAGTTGTACTGGACAGCAGGATTTTCTTTTTCTGTTAAAAGAGATACTTTTCCACTCCCTTTTTTATCAACGAAAAGTATCAATTTTATCTGTTCTTATCTCGGTATGGCTGATTAGAAAGTTGCTGAGCCTAGCCTGGGCAACGGCTGCAACCCAGCTGCAGATAGGAGTTCAGCTCTTCATTCACAACTGCTCTACAGAAGATTCACGATCACTAAATCGGATAAAGTTCCAAATGAACATTCTGCTGTTCTGTAAGTTGCTAGAACTACCTCAACCGAAATGAGTACCCATGAGGGGGGTGGTCACTTTGTCAAACGATTGTTATCTTTTGTAATACGAGGGAGAACTTACTCGACCAGCGGGAACGCTAGAGGCCAATCATCTCCCACTCGTGTGATCAACTTAAGCTCGCTTAGTTTTGGTTACTGTTTGATTCCATCGTTTTCCATTGTTACCGAACAGGAGTAATGTTATGGACCGACCAATTGAACTCTCGCTAGAGCAGCAATTCAGCCTACGTTCGTTTGAAACGCAGGTAGAGAAGATGAATCTCGAACAGGCTCAAGACTTCCTGGTGAAGTTGTATGAGCAAATGATGCTGCGCGAGACCATGTACAAGCATTTCCTCAAGCACGAGTGGGGACTGGAGCCTCGCCCTCAGTTTGAGTAAGCTGCTGCTGTAGTGGGCGACCTCCCTCTCTTGCCCTGTTCTAGGCAAGGAAAAGGGCTGGGGATGCTGGGGCGTCAACTCTGCGTGAACAGCTGCATTTTGAATGAACCACATTTTGGTAAGTGTTCTCTAGTAAGCGTTCTGACGCCTACGAAGACTGGAAAGCAATTGCTCAAGTATTCACCAGTTTTACGATGGCTGGTTCTGAAAAATCTGGGCCTTCTGGCAAGTATTCAGATGGCGCGACGATAACTAGGTTTTTCAGTAATGCTCTCTCACAATTAATAATCTGATTGACTAATAATCTGGTTAGCGATCCAATAAGCAATCCAGCTAGCAACCACAGAGTTGCGGCAGTTTGCCCGGAGACAATTGAGCGGGGAAACAATTGCCTGGAAATAATTTCTCAAAACGGCTCCTCAAGCTGATCACAGCTTTGATGATGGCCTCTGGAACAGGAGCTGGGAGAAAACAGAAATTTGGACCATTTAACGGAATTTATGGCTAACCCTGGCAGAGAATGGCTGAGAGTGGTAGGGTTAGGAGGAAATGAGCTCGACTCCAAACGTCTATTGGATCTATGTTTCAGCGCCTTTTGATCTGTACTAGCCTGTCGGATGGGTTGCAACGCTTGGTTCACTTTGTGCCGAGCCTAGCATCGGGTGGGATTCAACACATCACGTTTCTACATGTGTTACCCGTCGATGGCAGAGGAATTCCCAGAGTTGATGAAGCGAAGGTGCAACAGGTCAAAGAACAATTATCGGTTGCAAAAGCTGATTTGCCATCTGGTGTAGAAGTCGAGGTTGAGGTGCAGGCCGGACGAACGGATGAGCGTATTGCTGCGGTCGCGAAGGCAAACCAAATTGATTTAATTGTTCTGGGGTCTGAAAGCCGCAGCCTGCTGACTGAGAAATTATTTGGCAGCACTGCCGTTGCCCTGTGCCAAAGCAGCCTCAGCCCAATTTTGATCCTGAGACCCCAATTGATTTCCGTCTATACGGTAGAAGAGCTTGACCTCCGCTGTCGGCATCTGTTGCGCTACTTTTTGATGCCCTATGACGGCGGTAAAGCAGCCGAGTATTTACTGGCTCAAGTCAAAAAATACGCCGAGCGCCGCCCTCCGTCGTCTCTGCAAGAATGCCTGCTATTCCACGTGATTGCAGACAGCGACCGCATTGAAAAGCTGCTGCTAGAAAGTCGAATCAAGGAAGCAGAAGCTAGGTTGGCAACTGCAAAGACAGATCTTGAGAGTACAGGATTGCAGGTGAATACCAAAATTGTCCTTGGTGAACCGATTCCAGAAACCCTCAAGGCCGCTTTAGAGTATGACATTACGGCCATTGCAACGGCTTCTGCCACAATGGGCAAGTTTGCGGAGTGGTCGGGGCCAAGTTTTACGGGGGAATTAATCCGCCGCAGTTGGCATCCCATCCTATTTTTCCCGCCGGTTCAGTAGGTTTAGTTGGCTCAGTCAGCTAGAAAGCTGAGATTGCTAGTTGAGAGAATTGCCGTTACTGGCGTAGATGGCATCCAGCTTCAGGAGAATCTGCGGTTTAATATTTTCTAGGGCATTACGCAGATGCTCTTTGCTAACTGCTGAGTTAGGAGCACTTTTAGACATCTGACCAATCATCGCCCAGTCATGCAGAAGACGACATTGGGCAGCTGCAACCGTGGCTGTTTGAATGTGGGCACAGCGATGCGGTTCTTCCTGAGCAAAGAACAAGATATTGTACTGGCCGACTCTGCTCAACGAAGTTGCCATTTGCCGCCCTTGGGGGGTTTTGAGGTCAAGGTAGCAGGGCAACCAGCGGGGCTCTTGGCCACGGCTGTAGAGCACCGTCAGCCAGAGGGCCATCGGGTGGGGCGCTTCCAAGAACAGAAACTGATTGTAGCGGGTGCAGACCAAGCGCCGTTGGATTTCCTGTTTGGTCATCATTACCCACAGCGTTGGCAGTACTCCGTCGTTCGTGGGCATCGTGCGGGGAAATACAATTTCAGCTAGCGGCATGTTGCTGGGCCAGGCGGCCGAACGGCAGATTTCATCCCCAACTACGATACTGGAGGTTCTGGGTTCTGCAATCACTGGCAGCCGAGACAGGGACGCGCCAATTCGATGGGCAATCTGCCGACCGGCACCAAATCGTTCTTCCAGAGGCTCTAAGGCTGCAATTACGTCCCCAACACTCTGGGGACGATCGCTGGCCTGTTTAGCGAGGCAAGCCATGATCAGCAGCTCTAGCGCCTTAGGCACCTTGAGGTTTGCATCGATGGATTCAAACGAGCGGGGGGTTTGAAAATGATGCGCTTTGTACCAACTGCCAAAGGAGTGGGTATCGGCGTTGAGCGGCATTTTGCCTGTCAGCATCTGAAACATCATGACGCCGAGGCTATAGATATCGGAGCGGGCATCTAGCTCCCGGCCTTCCATTTGCTCTGGAGACGAGTAGGCCAGCGTACCCATAAAGCACTGAGTTTGATTGCCCTCTGGCTCTAAAACTTTAGCAATACCGAAGTCGAGGATTTTGACGAGTTCGCCAAGGCTGTCGTTTTGGCTGACCAGGATATTGCTGGGTTTAATGTCTCGGTGGACAATTGGACAAATCTTATCGTCGATCTGAATGCCTTGGTGCGCACAATATAGCCCCAGGCAAATCTGGCGGGTTAAGTTGAGAAACCGCGGCAAGGAAATCGTGTGGCGGCTGATTACTTCACTCAGGCTCTCACCCTTGAGATACTCCATCACATAAAAGGGAACCCCATCCTCATCCACACCGTAATCGGTGACGCGAACAATGTGGATACTGCGTTGACCAAGTTGGGCGCAAGTTTTAGCTTCTCGTTCAAACCGCTCGCGCATTTTCCGATTCAGCAGGGTTTGGGACAAAAACTTGACCGCAACTGGAATGCCTCCCAAAGCGGTATCTTCAGCAGCATAAACCTGACCCATTGCCCCTTGTCCCAGGAGGCGAATCAAGCGATAACGATTTTGCAGGAGACGACCAATGTTAGGTTCTGTCATCATAAATGGATTCTCCAGCTTAGATGACCCGTAGAACCTAGAGAGTAAAACGAAATTTGACAGCACACCCAATCCAGCCAAGAACTAGCTCCACTGCTAGGCGGCACTGCCCCTATTGCCTGCTGTATCAACCAGATCAAAACAACCCAGGTGCTGAGGCTGATAGGATTCCGGGTTGAAGCTGAACAGTACAGGTCAGTTAGGGGAATTGGTTGCATTGGTGATGTTGGTGCTTTGTCCTCGGATTGAGCTGGTCGGCCAAACAAAAGCCAAACTCAACCTACGGGAACCAGAAAACTGGCTCCAAATCTAGTGAAGGCGATGGAGAAGTTACGGCTTGAGATTCGGTCTGAAGTTTGATAGGTCTGAAACACCTGAATCGAATTCATAGCAATCAGGTAGAGTGACCTTACATGATAGCTGAATCCCGCCCACAATCTGAAGTGCCTTCGTCAGTATTGCAGAAGCAGTTAAGGAAGCAATTAAGTTGATGATGTCATGTTGCACCCGTGAAATTATTCTAACGAGTCATTCGATGACTTTCGGTATTGTCTAAAGGAGTTTTCAGAAAGCAGCCTCCATAAATAGCTTTAATTTGACTTTAACCTGGCTTTAACTGGATCAGTTTAGGTGACCTACCGACGCTGACGACTCAGTTCAAGAATGCCCCAAGTCGCCGTATTATCGACAAGCTGGAGTGACAAAGATAGTAGCCAAGCTTTTGAGGCAACCAAGCTTTTGAGGCAACCAAGCTTTGAGGCAGCCCAGATTAGCAACAGGAAGTAAAGTTGGTTTTCCGGATTCTCAACCTGATTTTTGCAAACTGCCTCGGCATTGGTTTTAGACAAGCTGTGGCACAGTAGTGGTTCCGGCTACTTTAGGATGGAGATAGAGCAGCGTCCGTCTGGTTGCCGAATTGCTTGCAACAGACAGCGATTTGACAGACAGCGATTTGACAGACAGCGGTTTGACAGATTCCCTCGATAAACGTCCTCAAATTTTCTCAAGCTATTTTTCAAGATTAAGGAGAATCACGATGGCACGAGTTGCTTCAACCATGCTGGCTCTAGGGACACCGGCTCCAGAGTTTCAGTTACCAGATGTAGTTACTGGGGAAACCATTTCCCTGGCGAGCTTTGCCGACAAGACAGCGCTGCTGGTGATGTTTATCTGCCGCCACTGCCCGTTTGTGAAGCATGTCCAGGATGAACTAGCTGCCATTGGCAAGGACTATCAGGGCAAGAGTCTGGGTATTGTGGCCATCAGCGCGAATGATGTGGAAAATTATCCAGAGGATGCCCCCAACAAATTGCAGGAAATGGCTAAGGAACTGGGCTTCACGTTCCCGCTCTGCTATGACGAAAGCCAAACAGTGGCTAAAACCTATACCGCTGCCTGCACACCAGACTTTTTCCTCTTCGACGCAGACCGCAAACTTGCCTATCGGGGCCAGTTAGATGAGAGCCGTCCGGGTAACGACAAGCCAGTCACGGGACAAGACTTGCGAGCGGCCATCGATGCGTTACTGGTGGGGCAGCCAATTAGTGCCGACCAAAAGCCCAGCATTGGATGCAATATTAAATGGAAACCAGGCAACGCGCCGGATTATTTTGGCTAAGCGAACTTGGAGTAGGCTGTGAGTCAAACCAAAGCTGATGCAGCGTCTGGAGGAACTGCTCTGCCGTTGGGGGTCTATGCCTCACGGCAATTTCTGGATTGGCTGCTGGCCGAGCAGATCAGTTTGGCGCTCACCACCTATCAAAGTTCGCGGCTACTCTTGCTTGGCGCTAGCCCAACGGGAAAAATTTCTGGATTTGAACGGATCTTTGAGCGGGCGATGGGGCTGTTTACCACAACCGAACGGCTCTACCTCAGCTCAAAGTATCAGATCTGGCAGCTTGATAATGTGTTGCAGCCTGGTCAGGACTACAACGGCTACGACAAGCTCTATGTTCCACGGGTAGGCTATACCACAGGCGATCTGGATATCCATGATCTGGTGATTGACCAGCAGGGGCGGCTGGTGTTTGTCAGCAGTTTGTTGAACTGTTTGGCAACGGTAAGTCCGCGTCATAGCTGCATCCCCCTGTGGAAGCCGCCGTTTATTTCCAAACTCGTCAATGAAGATCGCTGTCATCTGAATGGATTGGCATTAGAGGCCGGTCAGCCTAGATATGTGACGGCATGCAGTCGCTCGGATGTGGTTGACGGCTGGCGCAATCGGCGACGAGAGGGTGGCTGTGTGATCGATCTGCGCTCCGAGGAAATTATGGCTGAGGGCCTGTCAATGCCCCATTCCCCTCGCTGCTATCGAGATCAGCTATGGCTGTTAAATTCCGGCCAGGGCGAGTTTGGCTATCTGGATCGGGCCAGCGGACGGTTTGAACCCGTGACTTTTTGCCCAGGCTATTTGCGGGGGTTAGCCTTTTGGCAGCAGTACGCGATTGTTGGCCTCTCGAAACCGCGCGGTGACGATAAGACCTTTGCCGGATTAGCCCTCGATGAAATGCTGACGGCCAAGCAGGCCGATCCTTTCTGTGGCGTGATGATAATCGATATCCAATCGGGAACGGTGGTGCACTGGTTGCGTCTAGAAGGGGTTGTGACAGAACTCTATGATGTGCAGATTTTGCCAAAGGTACAGCGACCGATGGCGCTGGGTTTCCAAACCGACGAGATTGCCAGACTGCTGACGCTGGATTCAATGGAACCGCTGTTTGGTGAGACTGTCTAACGTTGAGTGATTAGATTTGCTTAAGCTTGGTCAAGGCAGGAAAAAGTTGAACTAGACTATAGCGGTCACGCTACGGGTAGAGGCAAAGCCGCTAAAATTGCTTGGTTGATGCTGCCAGTAGCGGCTATCCCAACCCATTCTCCTCATCTTTTTCCTGCTATGGTCTTTGCACGTGATCGCGCCTCGTCTGGTCAATCGAAGCAATCGGTTTTGAATCCGGCAGCCTTCAGAGTTGAAGCGGCCAATTTGCCCGTTGGCGGCAACTCAGCGGCAGCCGCGACGGCAGATTTTAACCGCGATGGGGTTCCCGATCTAGTGGTGGCGCTGGCTAGCCCTGCCATTAGCAACAATTTGGCTGTGTTTTTGGGCAGCGGCAACGGCAGCTTTGGTTCTCCCCTGCTGCTATCAGCCAACGGCCTGAGTTCATTTTCTGTTGTGACAGGTGATTTTAACGGCGACGGCAACTCAGATATTGTCACGGCTAACTTCGGCTCGGATACGGTTTCGCTATTGCTGGGCAATGGTAACGGCAGCTTTCAGGCAGCACAAACCTTTCAGGTAGGCAAGCAGCCCAATCAGGTCGTAACCGCAGACTTGAACCAAGATGGGCGACTGGACTTAGTGACGGCTAATTCTGGATCCAACACGCTGTCTGTTCTGCTGGGTAGTGAAACAGGGTTTCGCAGTGCCACCAATTTCCGCACCAAGGGAACTCAACCGTTTGCTGTGGCAACTGGTGATTTCGATCGGGATGGCAAGTTGGACCTGATCAGCGCGGATGCGGCATCGAATGGAGTGTCGCTGTTTTTGGGACGGGGTAACGGCGAGTTCAGCGATCCCAAGTCGTTTATTGTGGGAAGCACCAGTCCGGTTGCCATTGTGACAGGCGATTTTGATGGCGACAAGCGGCTTGACCTAGTTACGGGCAACTTGGCAGCCGATGGGCGGGATATCTCAATTTTGTTTGGCGATGGCAAGGGAGATTTTCCTAGAGGCATTACTCTGCCAGCAGGCGGGGGAGTCAATTCGCTTATAGCAGCGGATTTCAATCAAGACGGCCAGCTCGATTTAGCAGGGCTGTTGAACCTTTCGGCCACGATGGTCGTGTTTTTGGGTGATGGTAAAGGTGGATTTACCCGCGCTCCTGATACATTTGTCGGCAGTGCTGCTACGGATCTGTCTATTGCTGACTTTAACCAGGACAATAAACTGGATTTGGTCTCTGCCAGCCTCAACAGTACCAATGCCTCGGTGATCTTGAACAAAACGACTGCGGTAGTGCTGCGGTCAACCAAAACGATTGCCTTAGTAGATGGCTCTCAAGAGTCGGCAGCCGGTATGACGGTGAATCTGGACCGAGGCACGCTGGTTGTGAAAGGCAACCCGGTAGTGCGGGTTTCAGTGGATGGCTTTAAAGATGTGGAGGGCACGCAGGTCAAGGACGACATCACTGGCAACGACAAACGCAATTTGCTCAGTGGCAATGATGGTGCCGATCGGCTGATCGGACTGGGCGGCAACGACGTACTAACGGGAGGAGCAGGCCCCGATCGGCTGGAGGGAGGAGCCGGGAACGATCAATTGACCGGCGGCATCGGACGCGATCGGTTAACGAGTGGAGCAGGACGCGATCGGTTCATTTTTGATCACCAAGCGCCGTTTAGCCCCACCGATGGACAGGACCGTCTGACTGACTTTGAGAAGGGACGTGACAAAATCGTGCTGGATCGCGGTACCTTTACAGCCCTGTCTGGTAAGGTTAGTTTTGCATCGGTGCAAACGCTGGCGCAAGCCAAAACCAATGCCGCGCTCGTCACCTACGTGCGTTCAACCGGGCGCTTGTACTATAACCCAAATGGCACTGAAGCCGACTTTGGCAGGGGCGGTTGGTTTGCTACCCTAGAGCGTTCCAAATCAGCTAACGGCAATCTGACTGCCTCGGATTTCTTAACCCAGCGCTGAGAACCGCGATAACCTTTGTAACTAACTGATTTCAATATGCCAGCTGTGTTATCATGGCGCATCAAAAACTTGCAATCTGGTGAGACTGAATGGCATGAATACACAAGGGTTCAGAAGTGCTGTCTTCGTGCATGTTGCGACAGGTTTACTCATAATCGCTGCGGCTGGAGCCTGGGCCAATGAACCCAATCTTGCCGAGGGTCAACTATCTAGCCAATTATCTAGTCAACCCTCTGGGCGCGAGTTGCTAGCTCAAGCCGTTCCAACCACCGAAACGGGGTGCCGTCAGGCTAACACCACCACCGGTGTATATGTGCAACCTAGCTTTGATAGTGAATCACGCGGTATTCTGAATCGCGGTCAAACAGTGCGGCTAGAGCTGGTTGGCACTGGTACGGGTTGGGCAAGGATCACAGCTCCTATGATGGGTTGGGTGGAGGCGAAATATTTGTCACCCGCATCCGCCTGCACGGACCTTCCATCCTCGCAGGCAGTTCAGTCTATACCCACAGGAACTGGCGTTACGGCTGCTGGTTCAGTATCGAGTGCTTCACCAGGAACACCGATGATTTCAGGCGGCACAATCGTAACCGCAGTTTGTGAGGTGCTGCCGACTGAGGGATTGGTTGTTCGCAGTGAACCCACGATTGCAGCCAACAATGCGCTCCATACCATTCCCAAAGGCATTCATCAGTTTCAATTTACGAACGACTATGTTCGCTCCCACTCCGGCAATGTAGAGCGTTACTGGACCTACATTACAGCACCCTATCCAGGCTGGATCTCGCTGGGCGTTGTCGGAGGCAGTTTCAACTTAGGAGGTCATGCCTGTGGCTAAAGGCGGGATAATTTGATGACTACTGATTCAATTCAACCACTCTCGATTGCAGCACCCGTTAATCCACGGAAAGCGTTTCGAGGGGCTTTGCTAGATTTCGTCGATGACCCGTTTTATGTCAGCGAAGCTGAAAGCGTTCGCTATATCCCCGACGGTTTGCTGGTCCTGAAGGACGGCAGAATTGAGGCATTGGGTCATTATGAGGACTTGAAGGACGCCTATGCGGATGTGGCAACCGTGGCCTATCCTGGCATGGTGCTAACACCGGGGCTAATCGATACTCACATCCATTTTCCTCAGACGGAAATGATTGCTGCCTATGGCGAGCAGCTTTTGGAATGGCTGAGTAAATACACGTTCCCCACTGAGCGAAAATTTCAAAGCAAAGATTATGCCCAGCAGGTTGCGGCAATTTTTTTAGATGAATTGCTCAGAAACGGCACCACAACGGCGCTTGTGTTTGCTACGGTGTTTCCGGAGTCGGTGGATGCATTTTTTGAGGAAGCTGAACGGCGGAATTTACGCATGATTGCTGGCAAAGTGATGATGGATCGGAACGCACCCGATTTCCTCAAAGATACTGCCGAGTCGGCCTACCAGGCCAGTAAACAGCTAATCGAAACATGGCATGGGCGCGGGCGATTGCTCTATGCGGTGACACCCCGCTTTGCTCCCACTTCAACCGACGAGCAGTTGCGTCTGGCCGGACGGCTACTGGAAGAGTATCCTGACGTTTACCTGCATACCCACCTATCAGAAAACGTGAATGAGGTTGCTTGGGTCAAGGAGTTGTTTCCCCAATGTCAGGGCTATTTGGACGCCTACGATCGGGCTGGACTGGTGAAGAACCGTTCGGTGTTTGCCCATGGGGTGCAGCTCACAGATGAGGAATTTCAGCGACTTTCAGCAGCAGAGGCGGCAATTGCGTTTTGCCCTACGTCTAACTTGTTCTTGGGCAGCGGCTTGTTTCGGTTGGAAAAGGCCAAATCGACTGAATTTCCTGTGAAATTGGGATTGGGAACCGATGTGGGGGCAGGCACCAGTTTCTCGATCTTGCAAACCGCCAACGAAGCCTATAAAGTGGCCCAACTCCGGCATCAGCGGCTCTCACCGTTTCAGGCATTGTTTCTGGCAACATTGGGAGGTGCTAGAGCATTGAATTTAGAGGATAAAATTGGCAATTTTGAACCGGGGAAAGAAGCCGATTTTATTGTCCTGAATCCGCGAGCGACTCCCTTACTGGCCTTTCGCAATTCAGAAGCGTTGCCCACCTCACTAGTAGAGTTAGCAGATCGGATCTTTAGCCTGGTCATTATGGGAGACGATCGGGCTGTACAGGCGACTTATATCATGGGCGAATTGGCCTATGCAAAGCAGTGAGCTTTTCAATTGAGGGGATGGCCCCGCAGAATGCTTTCAGCTATTTCGGTAGATTTCTTCTAGCCACTGACGTTCCGCCTCAATTGAAGGAAGAAACGCGGCTGGATCGATTAGCCCCTGCTGCCGCTCTCGATACTTGCGCGTTTGGCCAGGTTCAGGTGGAAGCAAATAGTCACTCTTGTCGTACATAAAGTCAACAAACCGTTGCCATACAGCTCGGAGAGCCTGCCAAAAACTAGACCGCCGGGAAGTATCACTTTGTTCATGTTGCTTAAAGTAACTTTTCATACGGTCCTCTAATTCAATAAATTGTAGTTTTAATACATTTATATGGCAAATAAAGTACATTTGGATGAATGGCGAAATGAATTGCAAGACTCCTCAATAAACTCGATGGTCAGTTCTCATTAAGAGAATCACTGTTCTAGCTTATTTTGGTATACATTCAATTACTCCTCTGAAGTATTCGTTTCGTTAATCAATTTATGTCCTATTCAATTACCGAACTCAATCAGTCTAATCAGGATGCATTTGTGGCAGTGTTAGGCAGCGTGTTTGAAAATACTCCATCGATTGCAGCCCAGGCTTGGGAGCAGCGTCCGTTCGCTGATGTGAATGATCTGCATCAGAAAATGGTAGCTGTGGTGCAGAAGTTGAGCACCGCAGACCAACTCGCTCTGATTTGTGCCCATCCCGATCTGGGCAGTCGCGTCAAGATGGCAGAAGCATCGGTCAAGGAGCAGGCCGGTGTGGGATTGGACCGATTATCGCCTGACGAATACGAGCGGTTTCAGCAACTCAACCAGTCCTATCGAGAAAAATTTGGGTTTCCCTTCATCATTGCCGTGAAAAACCACACGCGGGAGAGCATTTTGGCTGCCTTCGAGCAGCGGTTGCTCAATGCCCAATTTGTGGAACTGCAACAAGCCCTAGCGGAAATTGCTGCTATTTCTCGATTTCGTCTGTTGGATTTGATTGGTTAATCAATCAGGCGAAGCAGTCGGGAGTCAGGAGTCAGGAGATTGCTTAGCTTTTGGGCAGGTGGTTTAGGGAATTGATGAGTTGCTTAGCGTTGGTTCTCTCGCCAAGCCTGCCACTGGCTCCTGATTGCAAATACCTCCCACTACTCAGAAATTCAGCTCCAAGAATCCCTGCTGAACCGCCGATCGAATTAGTACCAGAATCAGGAGATGAAGTGGGTAAAACCAGTAAAACCAGCGAGCCTTTGCGCCTCGTTGCTGATTAGTCATGCCCATCAATAGCACTGTTGAAACAGCCCAGATCTGGGAACTGCTATCGGGGGAAACAACGCTAATCAGCAAATGCAGCCCAATCCAAGCAGCCAACCAGAGCCAGTGCGGCTTGAAATACCGGATCAATGCAATCACCGCAATGCCGTAACTGCCGTATTCCAGATGAGCAGCCGTAGCGATCAGGCCACCCCCAACCCAAACTGCCAGCTGCCAGCGAGGAAACGCTCGCACCAGCCGCAGGCAAATCAAACCTAACAGCAGGGTGAACAAAATATTCGGTCGAGAGACCTGAAAAGCGACTATGTAAATGGGCTGCGAGATCAGACCAAGGCCCAGCAATCGCAGGGCGTATTTGTGCACGCTGCGAGTATGGGCTTCTCCCTGAACCAACAACCAGGCAAACAAGGGAAAGCTCAAGCGGCCAATCACCCGGAGCAGTGTTAGCTCGGGCAAGAGAATCGCGCCCACATGATCGATGAGCATCAGCAGAGCGGCCAAAAGCTTGATGTGGTAGTTGGTCAGTAGTTGGGGCATGGCGGTTCTGGCTCTTTGTTTGGCTCCCGCAGGAGTGTACTATGAGCCAGACTAGCAACCCGGATGGCATGGCTGCATCTACATCACCGCCTGATCACCGCCTGATCACCACCATACTGAGTCATCCCCAAGCCTAATCATCCCCAAGTCCAATCTCCTCAAACATGCTGCTGGCACCCAAGTGGATGCTTACACGGTCAAGCAATTTTACAGCCGTCAATCCACGTTCAAAACTTCCCGACTATAGACCTGTAGAGCAATGCTCCAGGTTTGGTAGCCCTGAGTGCTGAGGTGAAGTCCGTCGGTACTCAGTTCGGGTCGCAGATCGCCGTCGGGATTAGCGAATAGAGGATACAGATCGAGAAAGTAAACGCCTTCTTGTCGGGCCAGGGTTTCAAGCTGTTTGTTGAGGTCCTGAATTCGCTGATTGGACACTTCGAGCAGCCGCTCGCGCCCTTCCCAGGTGGCCTGCTTGGCATGGGGCAGAATCGACTGGACCACAATCTGGGTTTGGGGATGGGCTACATCGAGGTCACGAATAATTTGGCGCTGGTTATCGAGGATCTCCTGATCGCTCGTGCCACGCAGCAGATCGTTGATGCCAATCATGACAAAGATAGTTTCTGGTTTGGTTTTCTCGAACAGATCCAGTCGCTTCAGTAGACCATGAGAGGTTTCGCCAGAAATGCCCTGATTTAGCCAAAAGCGCTCTGGAGGCAGCAGCTCGTTCGGAAACCAGAGGCTGATCGAATCTCCTACCAGGACGGTTAACCGCTCTGGCTGTTGCTCCACGATGGCATTCGCTTCCTGCCGCAGTTGGTCCAGCCATTGTTCATAAGTAAGCTGATGACGTTCGCCGGACTGGGTCGAGGGAGTGGTGCCAAAGGGAGGGGGAGCAGAAGTCGCTAGCTCACCAGCAGCGGTGTAGGGGACTTGCTCTGATTCTGAAGCTTGCGGCTGGTCAGCCTGTCGCCACATTGACATCAGAAGTGTCAGCAGCAAAAAAGCATTCGTCGCTAACGAAACTAGTACCCAGGTTGGCAGTAATTTTAACCGCAACAGCAGCGGCGAAAATTTGAAAAAGTGGGCTACAGATCGGAGCTGACGTTCGCGCATGCGTCTAACAAACATAATGGGGGTACATGCTGATCAACTAAGCGCCTGTCCGAAAACTCGTCAGAATTTTGGAATTCCAAACTGCCGAAGGGGTTTCCGGATGGGTAGTAAGGAACAATCAAACAAAACAATAAAACAAAAAGCCAGTGATAGTTCACTGACTTTAGCACAAGGTTTATAGAAGGCAAACCAATCGGTGTGATGCTCAACTCAGCAACTCGAAGGGCTGTTAGGCTCAAAGCCCACTTAGCCCTTGACTGGCCAGATGGCTGGCCTAGAAGTTGCTGCTAGCAATACCTGTCGAACTACTCGTGGTACTAACCGAGCGACCGGCTACATCACTGGTGTCCTTGAGGAAACCACTGTAAGCTTCCATCCCATGTTCACCAATATCCAAACCGATTAGCTCTTCTTCCTCGGTAACGCGGATGCCCAGGGTGGACTTCAGCACCATCCAGAAGATCGAGGACAGCAGAACCGTGAAGCCACCAACCGAGATAGTGCCCAAGAACTGATACCAGAGCTGGGTAATGCCGCCGCCCATGAACAGACCTGCGAGGGGACCCAGCCCTTCGCCGTAGAGCACATCCTGACCCACCGTTACATCGGGACCAACGGCAAACAAACCGACCGCTAGCGTGCCCCAGATGCCATTCACCAAGTGAACTGAGACGGCACCCACCGGGTCGTCGATTTTGATCCGGTCGAAGAACAGCACGGCAAATACAACGATCACGCCACCAATGGCACCGATAACCGCAGAGGCCCAAACGGGGACAAAGGCACAACCAGCCGTAATTGCTACCAAGCCAGCCAGGATGCCGTTAATCACCATTGATAGGTCAGGCTTACCCAACACCAACCAGGCCGTAATCGTAGCCGCCGCACCACCAAAAGCCGCAGCTGTGTTTGTGGTCATGGCAATGTGGGCAATCAGCCAGCTCACACCCATCGTGGAACCGGGGTTGAACCCAAACCAGCCTAACCACAGGATCAAGCAGCCCAGCGTTGCGATTGCCAAATTGTGGCCTGGAATTGCATTTACCGTACCATCGCTGTTGTATTTGCCCAAACGGGGGCCAAGGAAAGCCGCACCCATGAGAGCGGCCCAGCCACCCACTGCGTGTACCACGGTGGAACCAGCAAAATCCCAAAAACCTAAGCCGGCTAGCCAACCGCCACCCCAGATCCAGTGGCCCGTGATTGGATAGGAAATACCAACCAGCAGCAAGCTGAAGATCAGGAAGTCAATAAACTTAATCCGCTCTGCCACTGCTCCAGACACGATCGTTGCCGCGGTTCCGGCAAACACGAGCTGGAAGAAGAATTTGGCTAACAGCGGTACACCTGCCCAGCTAATGGCACTGTAGGCTCCTTGATAATCATCTCCAGTGGCGGGGCTATTATCTGCACCCGACAGGAAGAACAGCCCCTCCGTACCGATAAAGTCATTGCCGTTACCAAACATCAAGCCGAAGCCCAAAATCCAGTAGGCAATCGTGGACATGGCAAAGACAATCAGGTTCTTGGCCAGAATGTTAACAGCATTCTTCTGACGGCAAAAGCCTGTTTCTAACATGCCGAAGCCGGCGTTCATAAAGAAGACCAGCATGGCCGCGATCATCACCCACATGGTGTCAAGTCCCACCTTGAGATCTGCCGCCAGTTCTTCAGGTGTTTGAGGTGTGGTTTGGGCAGAAGCTGCCATCCCGCCAACACACACGATTAGAATTGCCAGGGGAATGCAGGCTTGCCAAGCAGGAGCAAGATAGCCGATCTTTCTCAGCTTCTTTTGCAGGGTAGAAACGATCGGAGCACTATAGTTGCGCTCAGGTGATTGCCTGCCTCTATTTCTCTTGCCTTTGAGTACTAACTTAGACATTGCAGGAATTTCCTTCAAGATGTGATGAGGTTTAAATCTGCGCTGTAAGGAGCAAGCACAGAAGCTAAACCGTTCGGATAGGAAGAGCAACCCAGCACCCCGCACTAAACCCTGTTCACTTGAGGCCATTTAGGAGATTGCCGAGCTTAACCTTGCGGCAATGACAAACTCCTCAATACCCACCGGTCATAGTTCAGGGAGTTACGACTGTGACGCCGTTGTTGATGCAGAAAATGCAAGTAAGTATTGTTAGAATTTCATCAATTCTTAACAAGGTTATTCTGTATACTAAATCACAATTCATCAGTAAAAATTAAACAAAATTGATCGCGAAACGACCAAGCATGACAATCGCAGCATGAGGTGGTTGCGCAACGGTTGTTTAACTTCACTTAAATTCACTATTCGCAAGTTAGGTTTGCCAAATGACCGAAACATCTACCGTCAATCAGGCCAACCTGATGATTGACAAAGATCTTGTAGGGCTAGTCCACAGTTTCATCTTCTGGTTGCCAAGCCGGGTCAACAATGCAGAGGAAGACAAACGGTTCTGTACTCAGGTTGCGCACAAATTGTTTGGCGTCAGGGGGAATGTAAACCGCATCGCCGGGGACAATCATTTGCACATCGTCATTGATATGCATTTCTGCAGTGCCACTGAGGACGTAATAAACCTCAGTGGTCTTGAGAGAGTGTGGTTTGGAACTAGCTCCAGGTGGCACAATTGCATGGGCCAAACTGTAGCGCAGCGCCAAAGGCTGTTTATCTGGGTGCAACAATTCCCGCAGCAGAGTTGCATCTCCTGCAATAAACTCTGGGCATTCCGATAGCTTCCGAATCAACATTGCCGATCAATCTTGCCAATTAAACTGTATTGAACAACTGCATTGAACAACTGCATAAATTCACATGAATCCAATCCACAGGACGAATTATTTGGCTAAGTTTTCCTGGTTGCGTTTCCCTCAATGCCGGTAGGCTAGTTTCAGTTCTAGTTGCCTGCTGGATTATCGTCTGGCGACTTCATCATCTGGCAACGTTGAATAACTAGCCGCTTGATAATCGGGACAGTTGATCGCCTCGGTTGACAGGGCCGTATTGGGATGAACCGGACATTTCAAGTAATGGCTGTTGGTAAAAAACTGACAGTCGGCACAGGGAATTTCATGCATCTGTTTGGCATGGCTGACGGCATCGCGCATCGCACTCCAAAGGCTCCAGAAAACTAGCGCTACTAGCAGCCAAGCGAGGCCAAAACATAAGGGTACCAGGATTGGTTGAATCAGGTGAATCAAGCCGCGAACCAGTGGATGCAAGAGTTGAAGCATCGCTAACCAACTGCAACAGGGTGTGGAGTTACTTCCTCATCTTAAAACCGAATCTTGGAATTGAATTACCGCTACAATTGAATACTTGTGAATGCTTGAAACCGGATGGTTTTTTGTTGCGATTTGTTGCGCTCAGTTTTTATGAATAGGGGCTGCGGATTTTAAGCAGAGGTTTGGCTAACCAAATCCTAGCGAAATCCTAGCGAAAGGCCTAAATCATTAAGAAAGCTCTAAACCCCCATCGGGAAACCGGAGTTTGTGAGATGATAGTTCATGGCAAGTATTGATTTGTTGTTGAAGTAACAGACAGGAATTTCAGTTATGGTTGCACTCCGACTTGGGGACACGGTTCCCAACTTCACCCAAGCCTCCACGGATGGTGAAATTAACTTTTACGACTGGGCAGGCGATAGTTGGGTTGTGCTTTTTTCTCACCCAGCTGACTACACCCCCGTTTGCACCACTGAACTCGGTACGGTCGCTAAGCTGAAGCCCGAGTTTGATAAGCGCAACGTTAAGGTAATTGCGCTGAGTGTGGATGATGTTAATTCCCACCAAGGTTGGGTCGGCGACATCGAGGAAACCCAGGGAACCAAACTCAACTATCCGATCCTGGCCGATCCGGATAAGAAGGTTTCTGACCTCTATGACATGATTCACCCCAACGCCAATGCCAAGGTGACGGTCCGCACGGTGTTTATCATCGATCCCAGCAAGAAGCTGCGCTTGTCGATGACCTATCCACCTAGCGCCGGTCGCAATTTCGAGGAAATTCTGCGGGTGATCGACTCGCTCCAGCTCACTGATAACTACAGTGTAGCCACCCCCGCCGATTGGAAGGATGGTGATGATGTGGTGGTTGTGCCGACGATTCCCACCGACGAAGCAAAGCAGAAGTTTCCCAAAGGCGTCACCGAGCTGAAGCCCTATCTGCGGATGACTCCCCAACCCAACAAGTAAGGCGATTTAATAGCACAACCTTAACCGAATTCGCCTGTTGAGAGTGTTTGATAGGTTTTAGGCCACAAATATTTTGTTGTGAGGGACATAGAAGACTATGTCCTTTTTTATTGAGTCTCCCTTTGGTAGAGTGTGATACAACCTGAAAGTGATACAACCCTAAAAAACCTTTATATGAGCGGCAGGAAATGACCCCATCAGAAATCACCGAAACCCTGACATCGATGTTTGGGGATGCCGTACAAGTCGCCGAACCCGAATCGTGGCAGGTCGAAGGGGAGAATCTGCGGCTGTTGGTGTTGTTGTCGGAAGACCAGTCCTGGCTGCGTGCTCTGGTGACGGTAGCCCCAGCCCAAGAGGCTGAACCGTTTTACCGGCAGCTGTTAGAAGCCAATTTTGACGACACTCAAGAAGTCCGCTATGCCCTATTTCAGCAAATGCTGTGGGGGGTGTTTCAGCATAACCTGGCGAACTTAACCGTCCAGGACTTTCAGCAGGCAATTGTGCGGCTGATTGATCTGCACCAGCAGGGTCTAAACGAAAGCTTTAACAAGCTGGTCGAAATCCAGATCCGTCAGATTGTACGGGCCGCTAAACAGCAGGGCCAATCCCTAGAGGCAACCTTGCAAACGCTGGATCGGTTTTACCAGGAAGGAATTATGGGGGACATCGATGCCGGTAGCCAAACCCGCAGTGACGTGATGGGAGCATGGCGCTATCAGCTAGAGCGGCTGTGGAATGAGGAAGGGTGAAGTTAAATCATCTTTTTGAAGCGAACCTTGAGGCCATCTTTCGGGTGAGGCGTGGGAATGGTGACGAGGGTTAGGTCTTGATCGGGCAGCAACTCCCAGGTATAGCCACGAATTAGATGGACTGCAAAGGTTTTCATTTCTAGGCGAGCAAATTCTTTGCCCAGACATTCGCGCAGGCCGCCGCCGAAGGGCAGGTAGCCGTATTTTTGGCGATCGCTGCTTTGCTGCTGCATTTGCTCGGAACTGAACCGCTCTGGATCAAACCGATCGGGATCGGGATAGAGCTGCTCGTCTTGGTGAGTGGAGCCAATTTGGTAAAGTAAAGTCCAGCCTTTGGGAATTCGGTAGCCGTTGATTTCGCAGGATTCCAGCACTTTCCGAAAGCCGCCGCCCACAGGAGGAGTGTGCCGCATCACTTCGCGCAGCACTTGGTCTAGGTAAGTCATTGGCTTGAGCTGGTCGAGCGTCAGCGGTTCCAGCGCAGCAAATTGCTGTTGCTCGGCTCGCAGCTTGGCCATCACGTCGGGATGTTGGGCTACGAGTAGACAGAAAGAGGCAACGGCTGAGGTGAGGGTTTCATGGCCGGCAAACAGCAGCAGCAGAATTTGGTCCTTCAGTTCGGCGATGCTTAACCCTTGGCCGTTTTCGTCGCGGGCTTGCAGCAGTAGCCCCAGGGTGTCATTGCCCAAATTAGCGCTTTTCTGCCGCTGCCGAATAATCGCTTCGAGTTCGCGGGCTAGCTGTTCACGGCTGCGTTTTGCCCGCCCAAAGCGCGTCCAGGGCAGGGCGACCGGAATCGAGAACAATCCTTCGCTCCAGGCTTCAAACAGTTTGCCGAGCGGAGTTTGGGAGCCGTGATTCAGTCCGGCCAGCAGTTTACAGGCAATGTCAAACGTATAGTGCCGCAGTTCGGGATACCAAATTAGTTCGCCCTGATCGCTCCAGCGGTCGAGGTACTGCTGTGTGATTTGCTCGATTGTCTCGATATAACCTGCTAAGGCTCGCGGCATAAAGGCTTGCGCCAATAGTTTGCGACGATTTTGGTGCATCTCTCCAGTCTGCAACGCCAGCGACAGATTGCCCAACAACGCTTTGGTACTAGGCGGCCAACTCACCACAAAGTGGCGGTTTTCATTCATCAACACATAGCGATTTGCCTCGACGCCTCGCACAAAAATGGTTGGTTTACCAAATAGCCGGGTTCTAAACAGATCACCGTACTTTTGGTGCTTTTTCTGAGCAAAATCGGGATCGCCAAAAAAACTGAGCGTTTCACCAATCCAGGGCAACCCATTGTCACCGGGCGGCAGAGGCAAGTTTGATAGCACAGTCATGGCAAAACCTATGGCAAAAATTCAGGATCTAACACTTGGCTCGGCGTGTAGGGACAATCAAACGGAAAAGTTTCTAGCGGTAGTTCGGTCTCATCGGCAGCTTGAGCGCGGGCACTAGCATAACATTCTGCCAACACGGCTTGAAAATAGGAATTTAAGCTGGGTGAATCTTTAAGATCATCCGCAATGCGTCGGCGGTGCTCTCGAATACTGCCTCGCCAACTGCCGCTTCTTTGCTGGGGTTGGTAGTGCCACTTGAGCAAATGGAGCAGAACCACCACAAGATTATTCTTGAGGCTTTTCCGCTCCCGCTTGGACATATCAGCAATTTCCTCGATCAAGTTGTCCCAATCGACATTGGCATAGTCTTGGGCACGCAGTTGCTCGACTGTAGTTTCAACCCAGCGAACAAAATCAGTATTGTAAAGGCTTTGAGAATCGAGTTGCAGTTCAGCAGACATCAGCCAGCCTCCCGGATTTGTGCCTTCCATTCATTGTAAGAACCGAGAGTCAGGACCGATTGAATTTAAACGACTACGACCTGATCAAGCTTGCTGTGGATGGCTAACACCTCTTGCCGCGCCCAGCGATCGGCTTCTAGAATATCGTCGAGCGTAGGGCTAGAAAGATTGTGAGCTGTGTGGCGGTCGCAGACGGTTTCGATCAGGCGAGGTATATCGAGGAAACCAATTTTTTTGTCTAGGAATAAAGCGACCACCTGTTCGTTAGCGGCATTTAGGACGGCTGGCATGGTTCCCCCGGCGCGTCCGGCGGCGTAGGCCAACTTCATGCAGGGATATTTCTGGTGATCGGGTTCGCGGAAGGTGAGGCTACCAACTTTGACTAAATCTAACCGCTCCCAGTTAGTGGAAATCCGCTCTGGGTAGGAGAGGGCATAGAGCAAGGGCAGCCGCATATCCGCCCAGCCCAACTGCGCCAGCACCGAGGTGTCTTGCAGTTCAATCAAGGAATGGATAATGCTCTGTGGATGAATCACAATCTCGATCTGGTCGTAGTCTACGCCAAATAGAAAATGAGCTTCGATCACTTCCAAGCCTTTGTTCATCAGCGTAGCCGAGTCGATCGTGATTTTTTGCCCCATCGACCAGTTGGGATGCTTCAGCGCGTCAGCCACCGTTACGGTAGCCAGCTTTTCGACCGGCAAATCCCGAAACGCGCCTCCGGAAGCGGTCAGCAAAATTCGCCGCAGTCCACCCGCTGGCACACCCTGAAGGCACTGAAAGATGGCTGAATGCTCGGAGTCGGCAGGCAGTAGCTTCACGCCATGTTCCTGCAACAGCGGCAGCACCACCGGACCGCCCGCGATCAAGGTTTCTTTGTTGGCTAGGGCAATGTCTTTCCCAGCTTGAATGGCGGCAATCGTGGGCAGCAGTCCGGCACAGCCCACAATCCCCGTCACCACGGCTTGGGTATCACCATAGCGGGCTACTTCTACCACACCGGCTTCTCCGCCGAGCAGAATCGGCTGTGGATCGAGGTCGGCAATCGCTTCTTTCAGCAGAGGTAGCTGATCCGGGTTGCAAATCGCCACAATCTGGGGACGAAACTGCCGGACTTGCTGGGCTAGGAGTTGAACATTATTGCGTGCAGCTAGCCCCACAATTCGAAATTGATCGGGATATTGGGAAACAATATCGAGCGTTTGCGTTCCAATCGAGCCGGTTGAACCCAGCAGAGTAATTGCTTTCACAACTTTGATACCTCAAGCGTCTTGCCGACCATTCGCAGCAATTCCACTATAAAATGCCTGGGGATCAAAAATGACGTGGTTGGTTGATTAACCTGTTGATGGCATGAATTGAGTACAATCACGCTAACCCTCTTCCATGTCGAGCTAATACCAAGCATCCGAGTCAAGCCATGACCAACCGACCTTCCCGTACTGTCCCGAATGGGGATACGCCCCTAGCTGGACTGTCCCTGCAAAAATTGCCGTTCATCAACACCGAACCCGAAGAGGAAGACGAATACTTCGAGTATTTCTCGGATGAACCGGGCAGTATTCCTGGCACCCTCAGTATCGAAGCAGATGCCTCGCCGCCGGTAATTTTCTTGATTGATTACGATTCCAGCAAAGCGGTTCGGGTCAAGATCGATCAGCCAGAAGATTGCACTCCCTACCTCGATTCGGTCTCCGTTTCCTGGGTGGATGTGCAGGGGTTGGGCAACGAGGATGTGTTGCGGCGGATTGGGGAGGTGTTTGACTTGCATCCGCTGATGCTAGAAGACGTGGTGAATGTACCCCAGCGCCCCAAAATTGATGAATACGGCGATCAGGTGTTGTTGATTGCCCGCATGGTAACTCCAAAGGAAAACGGGCGTGGATTTGTGGCCGAACAGGTCAGCCTGATTTTGGGCAGACATTATTTGCTCACCGTACAGGAAGAGCCGGATTATGATTGCTTTGGCCCAGTGCGGGAACGAATTCGGCTCGCCAAGGGCACGATTCGGCAGCATGGAGCAGATTATCTAGCCTATGCCTTGATTGATGCCATTATTGACGGATTCTTCCCAGTTTTAGAAGAATATGGTGAAGCGCTGGAAGAACTGGAAAACGAAGTGGTCGAAAGTCCGACGCACCAGAGTTTGGAAAAAATCCACCGCATCCGGCGCGAGCTGTTAGCCCTACGGCGGGCGATCTGGCCGCAGCGCGATGCGATTAACAGCCTGATTCGCGATTGCCATGATTTGATCAGCGACGAAGTGCGGGTCTATCTACGCGACTGTTACGACCATACGGTGCAGGTGATTGATATGGTGGAAACCTATCGGGAAGTGGCATCTAGCTTGATGGATGTGTATGTTTCCTCGGTGGGCAACCGCATGAACGAGGTCATGAAGACTCTGACGATTGTTTCGACTATTTTTATTCCTCTTACTTTTGTTGCCGGACTCTATGGCATGAACTTCAACCCAGATTCCTCTCCCTGGAATATGCCGGAGCTGGAATGGTATTGGGGCTATCCGGCCTGTTTATTGCTGATGCTGGGGATTACGCTGGCACTTGTGCTGTACTTCAAACGGCGCGGCTGGTTTGAAAACTTCTCTGGTATCAAAGATTAGCGGCTACAAGCAGGCCAGAACGTTAAAGCGTCTGCCCCCACCCACCCTGCGGGAAGCAAGCAACAAGCGGGGGGGGGGGAAGGAAAGCGCGTGAGCCGTAGGCGAACCACTAGACAAACCTGATAGGATGACTAGGACATTGCTACCCCTGTCAACTCCCCTGCTATGGACTTAAAGGCTCTAATTCGCGAAATTCCTGATTTTCCCAAACCTGGCATTCTGTTTCGAGATATTACGACCCTACTGCGCGATCCAGAAGGGCTACGCTACACCATCGATAGCATGGCCGAAAAATGCAGCGATCTAGCCCCTAATTACATCATTGGGATGGAATCTCGCGGCTTTATTTTTGGGGCACCTCTGGCCTACAAACTGAATGTTGGTTTTGTGCCGGTGCGCAAACCAGGCAAACTACCGGCTGCAGTGCATGCGGCGGAATATGAGTTGGAATATGGCACCGATCGGCTGGAAATGCATCAGGACGCGCTCCATCCCGGCTGTCGGGCTTTGATTGTGGACGATTTGATTGCTACAGGTGGTACGGCTGCTGCTACCGCTAAACTGGTAGAACAAACGGGCTGTGAGTTAGTCGGATTCGGCTTTATCATCGAACTAACCGGGTTAGAAGGCCGCAAAGCGCTGCCCGATCTGCCGGTGATTACCCTGGTCCAGTACTAAGGTAAACTTCCACCGAATTTTCCCAATACCAGTCTGTTCCAGTCAACTGTTGCTTCCGATTGCGCCTATGACTTCTACGCCAGATTTGTCAGTGCAGCAGCGTTTTCAAGCGTTGACCAGCAGACTGGTTGAATGGATCACTAGCGACACCTTTAGCTATATCGTCAAACGGCTAGCTCAGGCTTTGTTGACGCTGCTTTTAGCCTCGGCCCTCAGCTTTTTTATTATTCAGCTTGCTCCAGGGGATTACCTCGATAACTTGCGCCAGAATCCTCAGATTTCAGAGGAGACGATCAAACGGCTGCAAACTCAGTTTGGCTTAGATAAACCAATCATCGAGCAGTATTTTCTCTGGTTGCGGCAGGTGGTGACAAAGGGAGACTTTGGCGTCAGTTTTGCCTATGCCCAGCGACCTGTGACCGCCCTGCTGTGGGAGCGGGTACCGGCGACACTGCTGCTGTCGGTGGCTTCGCTGATTGTCACCTGGGCGATTGCCATTCCCCTTGGCATTCTGGGAGCCGTGCATCAAAACAAAGCCATCGACCGATTTCTGCGGGTAATTAGCTATTTGGGGCAGGGTTTCCCAACCCTGATTACAGGCTTGCTGCTGCTGTTTTTTGCCCAGCTTACGTCACCGCTGTTTCCGGTAGGTGGGATGACCAGTATCGATCATGCCGACCTCACCTGGTTTGGCAAAATTGTCGATATCCTCTGGCACATGATTCTGCCGACATTAGCCCTCAGCATTACGGGGTTCGCCGGATTGCAGCGGATTACACGCGGTGAACTGCTGGATGTGCTGCGGCAAGATTACATTCAAACCGCTCGCGCCAAGGGGCTGCCGGAAAATCGGGTCATCTATGTCCACGCGCTGCGAAATGCGGTCAATCCCCTGATTACGCTGTTGGGATTTGAGTTTGCCAGTCTGCTCAGCGGGGCGTTTATTACCGAGTACTATTTCAACTGGCCGGGGCTAGGACGGTTGATTCTGCAAGCAGTGCAGGCACAAGACCTCTATTTGGTGATGGCAAGCCTGATGATGGGGGCGGTGATGCTGATCCTGGGCAATTTGTTGGCTGATTTGGCGCTAAAGGCAGTAGATCCTAGAATTAAACTTTCGGAGATGAATTAGATATAAGCAGGCGGCAGGAAAAGTTGATTGAGTGGAATGGCGATATCGGGGAAGGCCACAGGCGCTGAGCTGATGTTGGCCTAGCGTCACTTGTTGCTGGTAACCATTTTCAGCAGGTTCACGAAAAACATAAACCTGTTGAGTATTTACATGCAAAATCCAGGAGTCTACAATGCCAGCTTTCGCGTAAATCAAAGCTTTCTGCTGCCGATCGCTGAGCAAGGAGAGTCAGCCACTTCAATAATCAAAACTTCAATAATCAAAACTTCAATAATCAAAACTTCAATAATCAAAACTTCAATAATCAAAAAAATCTCCTCCGGCCCAGGATGGCGATCTCCGTATTCGTTTGGGTCGATCCGAACCACTGCGATGTCTGGCTCTGGTTCTGATTTGGGGCTGAGCGTTACGGGTAATTGCATCCGAGCATAGGCAACCGTTTCTAACCAGCGATCGAGATAGTGAAAGGCCCGTGGCGTCGTGGCGGCATGGGGAGGCAGTTGGGATTCATTTCGATCATTTGTCCATCCAGTAGCTCCACCCGATCGATCGCTCTCAAGATTCCGGTTTCAATCATGCGGTGGTAGTCGTTGATGGTCCATTGTTTGGTTCTGGTTCGCATTGTGACCACCTTCTGTCATCCGACCTATGCCAAGCCTAACGGCTCGATTCCTTGCATTTCAAGCCGTTGTGGGTTGAGCTATGCATTGCTTTAAGCTGACTCATGAATCTAAGCGTTTTTGCCTATCGTCTTATTTTCTTACCGTCAATCCGATCTCGCTTTGCAGTAAGATGAAGAGATGCCCAATTGAACAATTTGCCAACAGGTTCAGTGCTCGACACGGTTCGATACATCTGGTTTGAGCTGAAGCGTTAATTGGGATTTTGTGCTTATATAGATAGCTGCTGCATCGAGGTGTAGGAAAAAACTGGTATGAGTCAAGAAGAGATTTACGATCGGGTTAAGAAAATTGTGGCGGAGCAGTTGAGCGTTGACCCCAACGAGGTGAAGCCAGAAGCTAGTTTCGCCAACGACTTGGGCGCAGATTCCCTGGATACGGTGGAATTGGTAATGGCGCTAGAAGAAGAATTTGACATCGAAATTCCAGATGAAGCAGCGGAGGGCATTGCCACGGTTCAGGCAGCAGTGGACTACATCCAAGACAAGGTAGCTGCCTAGCCTATCATCAGCGGTTAGATATGAGGGATTAGAGACTGAGATAGCTTTTCGACAATGCAATCTCCAACGCTTTCCGAATAGGCTTTCTCGTCCTAGTCCCTGTTTAACATTGATTTGACATCTTCGCTATTGTTCCGGGTGCGAAACCCTAGAAAGCCGTCATGACAAGTTCTGAGTTAAAGCGGGTTGTTGTTACTGGGCTGGGTGCAATCACGCCAATTGGCAATACCCTGGCCGAATACTGGGAAGGACTAATCAGCGGTCGCAACGGGATCGCTGAAATTACCTTATTTGACCCGTCTAAGCACGATTGCCGCATTGCTGGTGAGGTAAAGAATTTTGATCCTCATCTGTATCTAGAGCGCAAAGAAGCCAAGCGGATGGATCGGTTCGCGCAGTTCGGGGTGTCTGCCAGTAAGCAAGCCTTGGCTGATGCCGGATTCGTAATCAATGATCTGAACGCTGAGCAAGTAGGGGTGGTGATTGGTACGGGAATTGGCGGCCTCAAAGTAATGGAAGAGCAGCAGGAGATCTACCTGAATCGCGGCCCAGATCGCTGTAGCCCCTTCATGGTGCCGATGATGATTGCCAACATGGCAGCGGGTCTAACGGCGATTCACACTGGTGCTAAAGGTCCCAATAACTGTACCGTAACCGCCTGTGCAGCAGGTTCCAACGCGATTGGCGATGCTTTCCGGTTGGTGCAGCGGGGCTATGCTCAGGCCATGATTTGTGGCGGAACTGAAGCAGCGGTGACGCCCTTGTCATTGGCTGGATTTGCCGCCTGTAAGGCCCTCTCGACTCGCAATGACGATCCGGCCCATGCCTGCCGTCCCTTTGACATCAACCGCGATGGCTTTGTGATGGGAGAAGGTGCTGGCATATTGATTCTGGAAGAACTGGAGCATGCCCTGAGTCGAGGTGCCAAAATCTACGCTGAAATTATCGGCTACGGCATGACCTGCGATGCCTATCATATGACCTCTCCAGTTCCGGGTGGGGAAGGGGCCGCCAGAGCGATTCAGTTGGCCTTGAAGGATGCGGGTGTTAGTCCTGAACAAGTCAGCTATATCAACGCCCACGGCACCAGTACCCCGGCTAACGACTCAACCGAAACCACGGCGATCAAAACGGCTTTAGGCGATCCTGCTTACAAGGTGGCGATCAGCTCCACCAAATCGATGACCGGCCATTTGCTGGGAGGTTCAGGTGGTATCGAAGCCGTGGCGACAGCAATGGCGGTTGCCAATGACCAAGTCCCGCCCACGATTAACCTGGAAAATCCCGATCCAGCCTGTGATTTGGACTATGTCCCCAACCAGAGCCGCAAGCAGCCGGTCGAAGTGGCGCTATCCAACTCATTTGGGTTTGGCGGTCATAATGTAACGCTGGTGTTCAAAAAGTACCGCTAACCCTGGCTCCCCTATGGTCACTGTTTCCCCATCAGCCGTTGAAATTCGTGCTGTAAATACACCCGAAGATGCCGATCGGTTTCTCGATTTGCCGAATCGGGTCTATGCCAACGACCCCAACTGGGTGCCGCCATTGCGTAGCAGCGTCGCTAAAACGTTTGCTGCCGATAATCCATTTTTTGAATATGGCCGGTTGCAGCGATTTTTGGCTTGGCGCGACCAAGAGGCAGTTGGGCGAATTGTGGCCGCCGTCAACGATCGGCTAATCGAACGGGAAGGCCAAAAGGTCGGCTTATTCGGCTACTTTGAGTGCATTGATGACTTTAGCGTGGCGCAAGCTCTGCTAGAAGCCGCCTGTGATTGGCTGCGAGACCAGGGCATGACGCTAGTGCGCGGCCCAATCAACCTCTCGACCCACAATGGCTGTTTGTTTTTGGTGGATGGCTTCGATACGCCGCCAATGGTGCTGATGCCCTACAATCCGCCCTACTATCCTCAGTTTGTTGAGCAAGCCGGCTGGCAGAAAGCTCAGGATGCCTATTCCTACAACTTCCCGCTCACGACTACCCTACCCGCAGAATTTGAAAAAGCCTATCGGATCGCCTGCAAAGCAGGGGTAACTTTCCGTCCGGTGCGAGCCAAGGGAGAAGGGTTTGAGGCAGACGCCCGCCAGATCTATCGGCTCACTACCCAGATGTTTGCCAACAACTACAGTGCCACGCCGCGCACCGAGGAAGAGTTCCTGGAAGAGGCCCGCTCAATGCAGAGCTTGCTTGACCCCGATGTGTTTCCGATTGCCGAGCACAACGGCCAAATGGTGGGCTACTGGATGGGACTACCTGACCTCAATATTCCGCTTAAGCATGTGGGCGGCAAGCTGGATCTGTGGGGTACGCTCAAGTTCCTCTGGTATCAGCGTCAAATCGACCAAGGGCGGGTGGTGCTATTTTGTTCGCTGCCGGAATATCGCCGTAAAATGGTTCCCTTGGCCCTGATCTACCTGGGTATGCAGGGCGGCATCAAAAAAGGTAAACCCTATAAGCGCGCCGAACTAGGGCATGTGTTTGAAAGCAACTCAGCCTCGCGGAAACTAGTCGAAGCCGCAGGCGGAACGATTTATAAGACTTACCGAATCTATGAAAAGCAGGTTTGAGTTTTAAGTTGAAGTAATTGAAGTAATTAGGGTGCATGTATCTTGCCCGCAACTTGTAACTCAAACAGCGAGTAACTCAAACAGCGAGGCGTTTGTAGATGCTATACATTCGGTTGCGGACTCACGCAAAAGCAAGCTCAGTAGATCGCAAATCCTGTTGAGATCCCCCCCTACGCCCCCCTTACAAAATACAAAAAGGGGGGGGGACCAAGCCAGCCGTGGTTGGAAGTCTCCCTTATTCTAAGGCGCATCCCCGCTGGGGTTTAGGGGAATTGTGCAATGCACACGCTGCGCGAATGAACCTAAGTCTAGTCATCAGTCTAGTCATCAAAACGAATTCATGTTCGATCTGCTTAAGCTAAAGAACTACGTGCTGGGCACAGGTTCCGCCACCAAAACTCAAAACTGTCAAAACTGCCTATGAAAGCACTTGTAACAGGCGCAAATGGTTTTACTGGCTCCCATCTGGTCAAACGGTTGGAACAGCGAGGCGATACGGTAGTGGCGCTGGTGAGAAAATCGAGTGACTTGTCGCGATTGGCGGGCACTAACGCTCAGTTGGTTTACGGCGACATTACCGATCAACAGGCTCTAGAAACTGCGATAACCGATGTAGATTGGGTGTTTCATACGGCGGCTTATGTGGAATTGGGCCTAGTCGATGCAGCACTAATGGAACGGGTGAATGTGGAGGGCACTCGGCAGGTGCTAGAAGCAGCCAAAGCAGCCGGGATTCGCAAAATGGTGTATTGCAGCACGATTGGCGTCTATGGCGACACCCAGGGGCGGGTTGTGGACGAGTCCTTCCAGCGGCAGCAAAAAGACTTCTCCTCGGCCTACGATTCAACTAAATATAAAGCCCAGCAATTGGTGGATCAGTTTGCGGCTGATGGCCTGCCAGTGGTGAGTGTAATGCCGTCGGGAATTTTTGGCCCCGATGATCCCCATTTTGGCCCGGTGCTGAAAACCTTTCTGAAAGGTCGATTAAAGCTCTGGGCGGGCGGCAAACGCATTACCGGGATTGTGCATGTCGATGATTTGGTCGAAGCAATGCTGTTGGTCGCGGAAAAGGCCAACCCTGGAGCGCACTACATCATTTCTGCCGGCGATATGAGCACGCGAGAAATGTTTGAATTTCTCAGTCGAGAGACCGGCATACCCGTGCCGAAGGAAGTGCCCGAACCACTGGTGCGCCTAGCTGGTAGTCTTCTCGATCCAATTGGACGCCTGTTTTCCTGGCAGCCGCCCCTCAGTCGCGAGCGGGTGCACTATGTGTATGATCGCTGTGTTCGCGTCAGCGGCAACAAGGCCCGGAATGAATTGGGCTGGCAGCCCCGATCGGTGGAGCAAACCCTGCGCGATGTGGTAAGCGGGGTTTTGGAAGGAGCCTAGGCTCCTACAGGCGCACCACCTAACCGCGTCGATTGCAACATGCCATCTTCGATATAAGCCACCCGGTCGGCTTCTTCGACAATCCGCGAGTCGTGCGTCACCATCACAACCGTGCGGCCCTGCTCTTTTGCTAAACGGCGCAATAGGGCCACTACCGCCTGACCACTGCGAGAATCGAGGGCGGCAGTTGGCTCGTCAGCCATGATGAAGTGAGGATCGCCAGCTAAGGCGCGGGCAATCGCCACTCGCTGCTTTTGACCACCGGAGAGGTCGCGGGGCAGGTTGTTGGCTTTTCCTTCTAGTTCCACTTGCTCTAGCAGCCGCATCGCTTCTTGTCGAGCCGCCCGTCCCTTCACGCCCTTCATTTCGATTGCTACCACGATATTTTCCAGGGCGGTCAATGCCGGAAACAAATTAAATTCCTGGAAGATGAAGCCGATGTTCTTCAAGCGAAAGCGAGCCAACTGGGAACGTGACATGCGAGTCAGATCCTGCCCCAATAGACAAACGCTGCCTGCCGTCGGGGTCAGAATACCTCCCAAAATTGACAGCAATGTAGTTTTACCGGAACCGGAGGGTCCCATCAGAAGCTGAATGTCGCCCCGGTATACGTCGAGGTCGATATTCTTGAGCGCCTGAAATCGCTGGGTTCCACTTTGGAAAACCATTTCCACCCCTCTGGCGACAATGGCTCTGGCCCCGGCCTTAATCGAGTCAACCGATGCATCAGCACCCTGATTCAAGACTGTGTGGGATTCTGTTAGGTTGATTTGGAAGTTAATTGGCGTAGCAGTCATTGGTCGTATTGGGTAGGTAAATCTTTTCCGCTATGGAAACTTATGTTTGATGACCCTTACTTTATGCAGTATGCGAGTTTTTGATAGGGATGGTTGTTAATCTGGCACAGTCCTCAATCTGGCACAGCCTATCAATTGTGAGGTTTGAGAACTTATCCTGAACCGGAGTTTGGCTCAGTTGTGCATCTGGCACATTACGAATCTGTCACAGAGGAGATGCCAATCCTCAGGGTAGATTCACCAGAGGCCAATCAAAATTCGGATGAAGTAACGAAATTGACGGCTCTTTTATCATTCTTTCAAAATTGCTGCTTTTTACACAGGCTGGAGATAAAGTATTCATGCTGTTTTGGCTCAACAGTTTTCTACAGACACCGAAAAATTACGGAGAACTCACATGGATTGGCACTGTTTAGATGGCATCAATTAGGACTTAAACACAATCGCTGGATCCACACGAGTAATCTTCTGAATTGCAAACATCGCTGACCCCACACACATAAAGATCGTCAACCCCAACACTCCAGCCGCCGTCAGCGGTGTGATCAAAATCATGATGCCTTGGGTTTGAAATGTCCAGGCTCCTAAACCCAGGCACAGTGCCAAGCTTGGTAGATAGCCCAGTAGGCCCATCCAAAGCGCCTGACGAATAATGATGCCGTAAACCACTTTGTCAGACACGCCCATTGCTTTGAGGGTAGCAAACTCTTTCATATGGTCAGAGACTGACGAATAGAGAATTTGTCCCACAATTACGACGCCGACAATCACGCCGACGGTAGCGCCCAGCCCCAAAATAAAGCCAACCCCCGTGCGTCGCACCCAAAAGCTGCGCGTTCGGCTGGCCATTTCCGCCTGTGTTACGGCCAGAGTGCCCGGTAAGGCTTGCTCTAACCGCTGCTTCAACGCCTGTATATCCTCCCCCGGTTTTGCCCGCACCAAAATATAGCTAATCGGGTCGGTAGCCGAGAGGGGCGTTGGTTGCGACGAAGCCGGATTGGCATCGGGTGATTTTTGGTAGACGTTCGTGCAGCTAAACTCACCATTCTGTAAGCGGCAGTTCAGGCTAGCTGTTAAACCGCTGGTCGAAAAGGCTTTGGCGTTTTCAATTGAGGTGAATAGGTAAGGACTGGATGTAATCGACTGGGAAGCTTGAGTTAGCCCCACCAGCTTTAGCCCCAAGGAGCCAAGCGTGGCCGTATCATTGACTTGCTGTATCCCTAAACTGTCTAAAGTGGACTCATCTACCATGACGGTAAAGGGCTGCTTTAAGTTGCTAACGCTGCCGGCAGTCATCCTAAAATCGCTGAAAAGCTGACCCTCTGGCTCAAACCCAAATACGCGCACCAGGTTAATTTCACCGCCTGGACTGCGCCAGGTGCCCCCTCCCATTACCAATGGCTCAGCTCGCTCTACCCCAGGGACTCGCTGGGCTAAGTTCAAGTGCGAGGCCGGCATGGGCAGGGTGAGTTCGAGCTGGACCATATCCTGATTGGCCACCCAAATATCGGCATTAGCGTGGTCAACTAGCGTCCCTACTGAGCGAATGAAGCCACTCAAAACACCCGTTTGAATGGTGACCAGACTCACCGCAAACATGATGCCAGCCTGAGCCACCAAGAAGCGGGGAATGTCTTCGAACAAATTTCTACGCGCAATGGAAGACATGAACCTTGACCTTGAGCGAACAGTTTGCAGCAGTCAATCCTGGTAGAGCGAAACCAGCAGGAATTGGGGTTTCCAGCCGGTTTGGCGGAGGAAAACGGAGAGCTGTGGCTACAGTATCAGGCTTCTTGCCTATTCTGACAAGGTACAACAGCTGTGCCCTCCCTAAATCGGCTAGTCCGATCGGGTGAATTGACTGAGCAGAGAAATTAAGCAGTGGATCAGAAGGTAGCATTACAGGAATTTCGATCACTCTAGGAAGTAGTCTACAAACTTGAGTCTACAAACTTGGCTTGGTCTGGAATTGTTTGCCAGTGTCGGTTCATGCAAATTTTGCAGTTAAAACTACCCAAAGTCGGTTGATCCTAGGAAAGTTTGGTCAAGATGCCCAGCAGAAACTGACTGCGCGGCGTCAGCAAGGTTCGACGATAGGCATCTGCTGCCTTTTTAATTGCTTCTGCTTGGGTCGGGTAGGGATGAATCACTGTCGAGAGCTTACTCAATCCAATCTGATTCACAATCGCCGTAGTCACCTCGCTGATCATTTCTCCGGCATGGCGGGCTACAATCGTCGCGCCGAGGATTTTGTCGCTGCCCTGGCGATGCAGAATTTTCAGAAATCCCGTTTCCTCACCGTCGGCAATGGCCCGATCGACTTGGCTAAACGGAATATGGATAGTTTTGACGGCAATTCCCTGCTGGCGAGCCTCCGACTCATACATGCCGACATGGGCTACTTCGGGATCGGTGTAGGTGACCCAGGGCATCACCAGACTGCTGAGTTTCGATTTACCGATCCCAAACGGTGCAAACAGCGCATTCTTGATCACGATACGAGCAGCGGCATCGGCAGCATGGGTGAACTTCCAGTTCATACAAATATCGCCCGCAGCAAAGATTTTGGGATTGCTGGTTTGCAGATAATCATTCACCTTGACGCCTTTGGCATCGTAGGCCACGCCTGCCGCTTCCAGGTTCAGCCCCTCCACATTGGCAGCACGTCCAGTGCCGACCAGAATCTGATCCACCGCAATCGAATCGGGCTTACCATCAGAGCTAAAGTGAATCACCTTGCCGAACTCGGTTTTTTCCACCCGCTGGAGTTGGGCGTTTAACACTAGCCGAATTCCTTCCTGCAAAAACGACTGCTGCACGATCTCAGCCGCGTCCGCATCTTCTTTATCCAGCAAATGACCACCTTTGTGGAACAAGATCACCTCAGACCCAAGTCGCTGAAACGCCTGAGCCAGCTCACAGCCAATCGGCCCGCCGCCAATTACCGCCAGCTTGGCAGGACGTTCAGTCAGGGAAAAGACGGTTTCGTTCGTCAGGTAGCCAGCCGCTTCCAGTCCTGCAATTTTGGGTTTAGCGGCCCGTGCGCCGGTGGCAATCACTGCCTTTTTGAAGCGAAGGATCTGCCCGCCAACCATGAGGCTGCGCTCGCTCTGAAATTCCCCCTGGCCCAAAAACACATCGATGCCCAGGTTTTGAAACCGCTCTGCCGAATCGTGATGGCTAATGCCCGCCCGCAATCGCCGCATCCGAGCCATGACTGCCGCGAAATCGATCTCAATGGTGTCGGGGGGCTTGATGCCGAACGGTTCGGCATCTCGAATATCGGCTACCACTCGCGAGGAGCGAATCACACACTTAGACGGTACACAGCCGACATTTAAGCAATCGCCGCCCATCAGATGCCGTTCCACCAGGGCAATTTTCAATCCCAGCCCCAGTCCAGCTGCACCAGCAGCTACCACCAAGCCAGCCGTGCCTGCCCCAATCACAACCAGGTCATATTCGGCTTGGGGAGTGGGATTCGTCCAGTTGGGTGGATGCACATAAGAGACAAGGGTTTGGTTGTACTCGTCCATTGGCGGTACTAGAAACGGCTGAAAGGCTGACTGAGTCATGGCTCGAAACTCCGAAAGATTGAGATTTTGAACTAAAGTTTGGCGTCAGTTAAAGATCAGCTAGGCATCATGCGGAACGCTGTCAGTCGTGGTTTGCTCAGAAACGCTGTCTAGAGCTTTGCGGGCAATTCGAGTCACATAGAGGGTTACGGCAACGGTCGCTACAAACCCAATCCCGCGCACCAGCCATTGCAATAGGGGGTTTGCCGCTTGCGTTTCGGTTCCCAGCATGGCAAGGCTGCCAGCCAGTGAGCCAATATAGACGTACAGCACTGTACCGGGCAACATGCCGATGCAGGCTAGGGCATAGTCCCGCAGCTTCACGCCGGTAATGCCGTAGGCATAGTTGAGCAGATTAAACGGAAACACCGGTGAAAGTCGAGTCAACAGCACAATTTTGAAACCTTCCCGTCCGACCGCTTCGTCAATCGCTTTGAATTTAGGATTATTTTCAATCTTTTTCGCCACCCAATCACGGGCCAAATACCGACCGACCAGAAACGCCAGCACTGCGCCTAAACTAGCCCCAATCAGAACATAGAGCGATCCCTGGACCACGCCATATACAACTCCGGCTCCTAGAGTCAGCAACGATCCTGGGATGAAAGCCACGGTGGCAAGGGCATAGAGGACAATAAAGGCTACAACGCCAGCAATTCCCAACTGCTGGATCTGTTCCAGTGCTCGCTGGATCACTTCCTGGAGGTTCCAACCGCTGCTCTCTTGCAGGGTAGTGGCAAAGGCGGGCACAGCGCTGACAAGAAAAGATAAGCTGGCAATTCCGATGATTTTCAGGGATCTCAGAAGGCTAGAATAGCGAAGTCGTGTTGGTTGGATAGGTTGCGGCATGGCTTCTTTCCTCAGGGGTTGATTGAGTCGTCCCTGCATTCACTGTAAAGGCATTTCTATGCAACGGAATGATGCCTATGTGAGCTGTGCCTGAGGGTTTGCTGAGAATTGTTTTGTTTCTCAAATACAAATCGAGCTGTGGGCAGAATGCTTGGATGAGAGAACGTGAGCAAGATGCTCGCACTAATCGCCAATTTTTAACATGGCGATGCTGTAAAACCTGCTTTCACAGGATTTTGGCAAATGTATTCTCAAGCGCTTTGAAAATGATGCGGATTCGAGATTAAACCTTCGTGGCGTCCGTCTCAACTCCTTTTTCAACATACACTACTCCAAGAGAATCTCGACCTCTAGCATCACCTAACCCAATGCTGAAAAGAACCCAATTGTCAGAGAATAAAAAAGGCGTGCACTTACTCCAGCCAATGACCACGACAATTACGCTCAATGCAGACGCAATCCATACGCTTGATCTTGCTCCGGCCCAAGCGGTGATTGAACCCTGGATCAAAGATGGCTCCGTTGCCAACCACGAGCAAGAAATTCGCTTTGTGATCGACTTTCCTCAAGAGCCGGAGGACCCGCGTGAGCTATCTGAAATTCCGGAAGTGCGGCTCTGGTTTGTGCGCCTAGATGCCAATTATCCCTGGCTGCCCTTTTTGCTGGATTGGGAAGCGCAGGAGTTGGGCCGTTACACCGCCATGCTGGTGCCCCATCAGTTCAGTTCCAGCGGTATTGAATTCAATCCAGAAGCATTGGAAATTTTCTTAATGCAAAAAATCTTTGTATTGGCGAACTGGATGCAGGAACAGGGCATTGCCAGCCGTACCAAACTCAAATTTATGGCGCAAATGTTGAGCTATGAACTGGATGACGACTTTTTCGATCTGCTGAACATTTAAGCGACATGGATTGTAAGGGTAAGCATTTGCGCTGGGGGTTCGATAAGGAATATGGCGATACATTCAAAGCAATCCCTTATTCTGCTAGCAAGATCAACTGCACCCTAATAATCCATCCAGTAATCCATCAATCAGAATCAATTGCCTCAGTTTTCAGGATTCCGGAAAAATCTCAGCTACTGCGCTGTCGCAGCAATTCTCTATTCCTGATACAGTTCCGGAAACCGTTCCTGAAGTCGAATGATTTGAGGCAAGTCATGCAGGATCACATAGGGATTGCGGGGATTACGCCTGATAAAATCCTGATGGTAGTCTTCAGCCGCATAAAATCGGTCTAAGGGGTTGAGCTGAGTTACAATCGGGCGATTGAAAACACGAGCTTGATTGAGTTGGTCGATATAGGCTTGGGCCACTTGCTTCTGCTCATCGTTCGCGAAGAAGATGGCGGAGCGATACTGGGGTCCTGTGTCTGGTCCCTGTCGATTCAATTGGGTTGGATCATGCGCCACCGCAAAGTAAACCTTGAGAAGCTGACCATAGGTAATTTGCGATGGGTCATAGGTGATTTTCACCGCTTCTGCATGGGTAGTTGTGCCAGCACTCACCTGTTCATAACGTGCAGACGCCGCACTGCCGCCCGCATAGCCTGTAACGACCTCAGACACACCTTTGAGATGCTCAAAAACGCCTTCCATCCCCCAGAAGCAACCGCCTGCAAAAACTGCCGTCTGTTCTTCCATCGTTGCAGCAGTTGCTATATCTGTAACAGGGTTGGGAAATGTTGCCGTAGCTGCCACATCAGCCGCAGCACCCAAATGGCTTGCACCATAAGTTAGAGCCGCAGCAGTCAGCGACAAAATCGAAAAGCGACGCACCAAGGAATTGGAAAGTACAATGCGTAGTGGCATAGATTCGAAGTTCTCCAGCGGTTCAACAATCGTGAATAGTCAGTGAATTTCAGTTTTTCAGAGAGCTTGATGACAACAACGTTGCCAATTTATTGAGCAATAGATTATTGGGCAATAGATTATTGAGCAACAAATTATTGAGCAACAGATTATTGGGCAATAGATTATTGGGCAACAAATTTAAGAGCGACGCCGTTTATACAGTAGCGTTCTCCAGTGGGCGCGGGGCCATCATCAAATACATGTCCTAAATGTCCACCGCAGCGTCGGCAATGAACTTCAGTGCGTGTCATCAAGAAGGAATGATCGACAGAGGTGCGGATAGCATTGTCAATCGGTGCATAGAAGCTGGGCCAACCGGTTCCACTATCAAATTTGGTGTCAGAAGAGAACAGTGGCAGGGCACAGCCAGCACAATGGTAGACGCCTTGGGCGAACTGTTTGTCCAGTAGGCTGCTAAATCGCGGTTCGGTACCGTGTTGTCGCAAAACGTTAAACTGATCGGGTGATAGGATTCTGCGCCATTCTGCTTCTGTTTTAACAATTTCAAATCCGCTTTCTGACGCTGTCTGAGCCTCTGACCTCGACGAGAGATAACGAGATAGGGCCATCACACCCACAATAGCCGCGCCGGTTTGTAGAAGATAGCGTTTTTTCATAATTCCAACCCTTGATTCAGTATCAGATTCAGTCTCACAGCGACCGATCCTCCTAGAGTTCACCTCTCTAAGTTAGGCAACAATTGTGAAACCTAGCTGAGTTTTGCATAAGGAATGATCGAGGCTGCAAGAATTGATCTTGTTTCCTACCCCAAAACAAGGCTTCGCTAACCCTAAAATAAGCTGTTTGAGCAACTCAATGAAAATGTGGATCTGCCTCTGAAGCCCCGAGTGCTTTTAGGGTTGCTCTTTGTGCTTCGGTCAGCCCTGTAGCCCTAGTAATGGTCATTCCTTCATAGGGACGAGGAGTTTGCATGCTGTGGATACAGGTTCCAGTTGTGGTATCCCAAAATTTGATCGTCTCGTCATAGCTGCTGCTAATCAGCAGTTCGCTAGCATCGGTCTCGGAGAGCAGAGCCAAATCAGTTTGATTTTGCAGATCAACAGTTGGGAAAAAGATGGCGCTCGTGACGATGCCAGTGTGCCCTGCAAATGTCCGAACACATTCACCTGTTTCCAAATCCCATAGTTTTATGGTTTGATCAAAACTACTGCTTGCTAAATAATGACTATCTGCACTGAGTGCGAGGGAGACAATTGCCGCTTGATGACCAGTCAAGGTGCGGAGGCATTGCCCAGTCTTGATGTCCCAGAACTTGATGGTTTGGTCAAAGCTGCCGCTAATCAACTGTTGGCTTTGTGCCCAGAAAAGAACAGAACAGACCGTACCCTGGTGTCCTTCCAGCGTTCTTAAACAAGTACCTGTCGCACTATCCCAAATTTTGATGGTTTGGTCAAAACCACCACTAATTAAAGTTCGTTCATTGGGACTAAAGATAGTTCTAACAACAGCAGCTTTATGTTCTTACAATGTTTCAATGCATTTACCAGTTTGAGTATCCCAGAGCTTGACTAAACCGTCAACGCTGCTGCTAACCAACCGTTTCCCATCTGGGCTGAACGTCACTGTCCAAACCCAGCTTGTATGACCTCGTAAGGTGTTGAGGCACTGTCCAGTTTGCCAGTTCCAGAGTTTTACAGTGCGATCGCCGCTGCTGCTAGCGAGGAGGGGTTGAGCTAGAGATTGAGGTGCAAACGCTACTGACCAAACTCGGTGCGTGTGTCCTCGCAAAGTTCTGAGAATTTCGCCAGTCTGTATATCCCAGAGTTGAATGGTTTCGTCCTCATGACCGCTGGCTAGGATGCGCTGCGTGGTGTTAGCAGCTAAACAGAGGACACCGTTAGTATGCCCTTTCCAGGTTTTGCTACATCTGCCGGTATGGATATCCCAGACGCGAACCGCATGATCATCGCCACCGCTGGCTAAATGATGTCCATCTGGACTGAATGTCACCCACCAGACGCGATTGCTATGTCCCTGTAATGTGCGGATACATTCACCGGAAGCAATACTCCAAAGTTTAACGGTCTGATCATAGCTAGAGCTGGCAATCTGCTGGCTGTCGGGACTGAACGCAACGACTGTGACTGTTTCTTGATGGCCCTGCAAGGTTTTGAGGCATTGTCCTGTTTCAATCTGCCAGAGCTTGATCGTGTGATCGGCACTGCCGCTAGCGATCCATTTGCCGTCAGGGCTAAAGGCCACAGATTTGATCCAATCGGTATGGCCTATCCAAGTTTGCTCACAAATGCCAGTTGCTACATTCCACAGCTTCAGCGTTTGGTCAACAGAGCCGCTGACTAGGGTTTGCCCATCGGGGCTAAAGGCAATTGACCAGATCCAAGCCTGATGGCCTTCTAGAGTTGCCATGCAGGATGCAGAACTCCACTGACTGACTTGCCACAGCTTGATCGTGCCATCTTCACTACCGCTTGCCAAAAGCTGTCCGTTTGGGCTGAAAGCCACCATATGCACGCTGCTGGTGTGTCCCGATAATACTCCTAGACATTCACCTGTTTGTATATCCCATAGTTTGATGTAGGTGTCGTCACTACAGCTGGCAAGCAAGTTTGGCTGGGCAGGGCTAAAGGCAACCGACCATACCCAAGGAGCGCGGCCTTCTGCCAGTGCTAAGAGTTGCTGTCCGCTAGCAATATGCCAAACTTGGATGCCGCCATTGGTGTCACTGGTCGCCAGCAGGGTTCCGTCTGGACTAAAAGCCGTGGCTGAAATGCCGCCAAAGGTTTCGGCAAAGACGGATTTGCTTAGATCCGCCTGAGTAAAGTTGACGTGGTGTAGATTTAGATTGGAGAGGTCGGCCTGCCAGATTTTGAGTCGGGAGAAGTCGGCTCCAGTTAAGTCAATGCGTAGATGGGCCAATAGGTTGATCAGGTTGCCAGTAGCATAATTGGATACATTCGTCTGCCGGATATGAGACAGTAGATGATTGACTCGTTCTAGCAACTCCTGAGGACTGAACTGAATGCTAATCTGCTGAGCAATGGGTTCTAGGATCAGGCGGGCTTGGCTATCTCGAATGTAGTCCTTAGCAGTGGCTTTGAGCAGGGCGTAGTTTTTGAGAAACACAAATGGGTGAGGTTCTGTCGCTGAATGGGTTTTAGTATTCAAAATCTCCTGGCAAATTCCCTCGATCAACTGCTCAGTCATGTACTCCATGATCACCGGCTGCTGCGTAAACCCGTCGTCGTTTTTTCAATTAAAGAGCGCCAGTATAGGGATTCCACTGCCTCTAGCAGGCGACTCATGGGCACAAAGGGTGCTAAATCAGCTTGCAATTCCTGTACCGTCACTGCTTCTCGGTTGATCGCAATCCAGTACATAATTTTGGTTTCCAGTCCCGAAAGGCGATTAATTTGCTGCTGCAATAAATTCCGCACGCCATTGAACACGGTGGTTTGCTGTTGCAGAAAGGTATCAATCCTGCCCCCACAGAGGTCCTGAATCGACGTGGCCGTGATCATCAAAGCCAGGGGATTGCCCTGATAGGACTGCACCAAACTAGTCACCTGCGCAGCAGAGCCTGATAGCCCTTTGGCCTGTAATAACCGCGCTGCATCAGCTTGCGGTAAGCCCGCTAAATTGAGGACGCGCACGGGCATATTCTCGCCTTGTAAAGCTGCCACAACCGTTGGTTTCTCTCGGCTAGTGAGCACCAAACTGCTCTGGTGTTGCCCCTGACCGATGCGTTGCAGCAGTTCGCGATAGCCTTCGTAGCCCTGCCGGTAGGTGCCCGTTTGCTGACCCGCTTGAAACAGGGCCTCGTAGTTGTCGAGAATCAGCAGGCAGCGATTGGCGCGGAGGGCATCCATCAAATAGGCAAGTTGGGCGGTTTCGGTAACCGGCAGGGTAGAGTCTGGATCTGGAGCCAAAAACTGAATTAGCGTCATTAATAGTTCAGTCAGAGGAGGGGCGTCACGCAGCGAGCGCCAGATCACTCGCTCAAAGTGGAACTGCACCTGCTGGGCTAGCTTTACCGACAGTGCCGTCTTTCCCATACCGCCCATGCCTAAAATCGTGGCTAAGCGACAGTGGTTTTGCAGCAGCCAATACTTTAGCGTAGCTAGTTCGGTTTCTCGGCCCAGAAAGCTGGATACATGGATCGCTTCTCCCCAGTCGATGCGGCGGCTTGAATCGGTAGAAATTTTTGGCAGGATGGATTGTTCTTGCTGAGCATCTGCCTGATTAGCCTCTGCTTGTTGGGCCTGTGCTTGTTGGGTCTCTGCGTATTGGGCTAGAACAGTCGGAAAATTAATTTTGGTGACTTTGGTACCACAGGCTTGGGAAAGCAACTGCCATAGCTTCGCGCCTTCGTCCTTCAGATAGGCCGGATCGTACCCAAAGGCTACCCCCATTTCAATGTAGGATTTGCCTTCCCAGGCTTGCCGGAAGATGATGTTCTGAACTTTTGTTAAACGTTGGTGATTTAAAGCTTGGGTAACAACGGCTAGTGCCTCTTCGAGGATCATGATGAGAAGTTGAACGGAAGGTGCAGGGATTACAACTCTGGCAAGGTACGAGGAGTGTGGAGGCGAAGCCCACGCAGGGGCCATGCCCCTGCACCCCATTTTTTATACTTCATTAGCCTGGAAGAGGCTGTATATCCGCTGTATATTCTAAGAAATATTGCTGCGAAGAGACACAAGCAGTGTGCTGCCCTCTTAACACTAAGCTGCCGATAACCCAAAACCGGAATAGAGCGGCTTTCATACAAGGAGAAGCATTCGATGCTAGAGATTCTTCAAGGTTTCAACTAGAGATGTCAAGACTACTACTCAAAAAGTAACCTTACAGAGAAATTTAGATGTGTGCTAAATAAGCAAGTCGATTTTTGTCAAGGCCCAAAATAGAGATTGTTGGAGAGATCATCATAGATCATGATAAAGACTGGTCTGGCAGGATTTGGAAAGTAGGCCGCTTAGAACAGTCTTCAAATATTTGAATATAAATCTGAGAATATGAACAGCTAGTGTGATATGAGCTACATTTAATCCATGCGCTTATTTCATTGGTTATTGCCTGATAAGGCTACGTGAAAAGTAATACTAGCTTTTACCTAATCTCTAACTATAGCCGCTGCCACAACAGTTAGGACAAAGATACTGTTAGGACAGAGATACTGTTGTGGGCCGCTTCGTGCACCCACAACAATGTCCTATCTCTTCTGGCAAACACTATAGATTGATTTTGCGTTGTAAAAGCATGAGTTTTACAGTTCAAAGCATTTCAAAAAGTCCCTCTTAGTTACGTGGCAAGCTACAACTTTTGCTAGAGGAGAGTGGGTTTGTTTATCGCTACGTTTATATCTGGATTCAAAAACTCATACGTTTACTAAAGTCTAGATTGGCTGCCTACCTTTCATAGCTGAATCTGTACTTTGAAGCTGATGTATGCGTTGCTGAATTCGAGCGATCAAAAGAAATGGAGACTTAAATGATGCTGAATTTGATTTCTGGAGCAGTAGCTCGTATCGGTTCTTTTCTAAATGGATTCCAAGTCAAGCGGTTTTTAGCAGTAGCTTTGATTGGGTTTGTAGTATTAACTGCGAATGTTAGCAATGATCGGGGTGCTCAAGCGATCAAGAACAAGGTTGACGAAGCGATTCACCAAAATGACTCGGATCGGCCTAAAACTGTAGGCGAATGGAAGCAGGAAGCGCGTGAAACCGAAGGTGCTCCCGGTGAGCGTCTGCAACGAATTGCCAAAGAAAGCAAAGAAGCTGTAAAAGATTGGGCTAAACTCTATCCTGACACGGCTGAAAGAAGCGCTCAAGCTGCCCAAGACTAAACTAAAAAAGGCAGACCCTATCCAGACAGGCTCGATCCAGGAAGATTTTCAATCGAGCCTCAATAAACCTCAAAGTTTACAGCAAGCTTGGATGTTGCGGTTGGGCAATTTGCGTTAAGTTGAAGAAAGCCCGACTCGCAGCATCAGCCGTATGGACGCTCAGAAGCCTCTGAACAATCAACCTCCTTCACCCATTGAAGACACGACCGACAATGCTCCCAACATGGGCGGTGGTCTGCCGGTAATTCAGTACTGGGCCGAGCATACCCTCTCGCCCGAAGGTCCCAAACTCTGGCAAACCCTGCTGCATAAGAGTGCTTGCCTGTCCTGCGCTTGGGGTACGGGAGGACAAAAGGGCGGCTTTACAAACGAAGTGGGCGAAACGCTCCAGCGCTGCATGAAGAGTGTGGAAGCCATTTCGGCAGAAATTCAGCCAGCGGTTCCTCTGTCGGTATTTGAGCAGCGCCCGCTCAGCGCATTGCAACAGCTCACCTCTTTGGAAGCGGATCGTCTCGGGCGGTTGAGTGTACCGTTGATTCATCGAGCTGGCAGTGACCGTTACGAACGGATTGGCTGGGACGAGATTTACCAAATTGCCGAGTCGGCCTTTCGCCAGCCGCCAGAACGAGTCGCCTCCTACAGTTCCGGTCGTTCCTCGAATGAAGCTGCCTTTCTGCTGCAACTGCTGATCCGTACCTTGGGGTCCAACAACCTAGCCGACTGCTCCGACCTCTGCCATTCGCCTTCTACTGTAGGTTTGAAGCAAATGTTCGGCTCCGGCACCTCGATGGTTAGCTTAGAGAACCTGAAAAAGGCCGACTGTGTAGTGCTGATCGGTTCCAATGCGCCCGCCAATCATCCGCGCCTGATGAACGAGTTGATTCAACTGCGCGAACGCGGTGGCAAAGTAATTGTCGTGAATCCAGTGGTCGAAGTCGGTCTGGTTAAATTTGCCTCGCCTGCTTTTCCGATTAAGTCGCTCTTGACTGGCTCTGAGATTGCCTCCCTCTACCTTCAGCTTGCTCCCGGCAGCGATGTGGCTCTGTTTGTCGGCATCCAAAAAGCGCTGCTCGAAAAAGGCTTGGTGCGAGAAGATTATCTACAAGCACATACCGAAAATTGGCAGAACGTTCTAGAACAAGCGAAGAATACAAATTGGGATACGATTATCTCAACCTGCGGTGTGTCTCAAACAGAAATTGAAGCGGCGGCACAAATTATCGGTACATCAAAGGGCGTTGTATTTGCTTGGGCAATGGGTATAACTCAGCATGATAACGGAGTTGATAATGTTTACAGTATTGCCAACACAGCGCTGCTCACAGGTAATGCCGGTAAGGAAGGCGCCGGCACGATGCCGATTCGAGGCCATTCTAACGTACAGGGGTTTGGTTCAATGGGTGTGGTCGTCACCGACCGGCTGAAGCAAGAAATCCAGGAAGCGCTGGAAAAACTGTTGGGACGCTCCCTTAGCCGTGTACCGGGATACGATACTCGCGCCCTGATCGAAGCTGCCGACGCCGGTCAGATCGATACCCTGATTTGCGTGGGTGGTAATTTGTACGCTGCCAATCCAGATTCAACTCAGGCTAAACGCGCCCTCGGTAAAATCAATACAATCATCTATCTCGCCACCAAGCCAAACTTGGGCCATTTTCACGGCCTCGCTCAGCAAACTACGATCATCATTCCGGTCTTCAACCGCTTCGAGAATCCCCACAAAACCACCACCGAATCTGGCAACAACTTCGTGCGGCTGAACGACGAAGGTAAAACCCACTTAACCAATGCTGACCTGATCTCAGAAGTCGAATTTTTGACCAAACTAGCGCAGCGGCTGCTGGGGGATTATCCTGTGAATTGGCGTAAACTGCAAGATACTCAGTATATTCGTCAGCTTATCGCCAAAACCATTCCCGGCTATGAGAAGATCGGCACCATCGACCAAACCCAAGCAGAATTCACGATTGACGGACGGATTTTTACCCAACCCAAATTTGCCACTCCTTCCGGCAAAGCCAAAATGTTTGTCACTCCTCTGCCGCAGCTTCAGCTACCCAGTGCTGCCGATTTTGGCATACCCGAATCTATTCCCAGCCTAGTGTTAACCTTGATGACCGGACGCAGCTACTCACAGCACAACACCGTGGTCTACAAACCGGGCGATCGCTATCGCGGTATGCCTCACCGCAACTGTATTTTGATGCATGCAGATGATGTAGAACGAGCCGGATTCCACGAACACCAGCAGGTAACAGTCCAAGGTGATGCTGGCAAACTAGAAAACGTCGAAATTATCCTTGGCTCGGTGCGTCCTGGCTCAGCTCTGATGTTTTATCCTGAAGTGAATGTTATCTTCAAAGCCAGAATCGACAAACGCTCAGGTACTCCGGCCTTTAAGCGCGTCCCGGTCGTCGTCTATGCCGGGTGAAGCCTGAATCGCTGCCAAAGCCTCATCGCACCAAGCTACCCAACTTTCTTGATAGCGAATGGCGCGGCGAATAATCAAATGCATATACAGATCCTTCAACTCCAGCGTTGCTAAATTTTGGGCAAACTGTTCATCTAAGGCTTGAACTTGTTGCAGCATTTCAGCGTGGAGCTGGCGGCGGCGTTCGATTTCGCGAATCACGGCTGGTACGGGCACTAGATGTCCGGCTAGCCCCATGACACCCAGATCTTCCCGGATCGCAGCAGGTTCAGACGGCTGCATCAGCCAATCGATCAGTTCCTGCTGGCCTTGTTCGGTAATCGAATAGATTTTTTTGTCCAATCGTCCTGGCTGGGGAATCGCTTCATAGGTGACGTTGCCCTGCTGCTCTAGCTTGGTGAGTTCGGCATATACCTGCTGCTGGCTCGCCTTCCAAAAGCAACTGCCAAAGCCTTCGGCAAACTCCTTTGCCACCTCATAGCCGCTGAGGGGCTGACGAGACAGAAATGCCAGAATTGTGTGCTTGAGTGCCATAGAGGGTAGAGGGTAGAGGGTAGAGGGTAGAGGGTGGGGGGTGGGGGGTGGGCTTTTGGGTATGTCTTCACCAAGTGCTTGACGAATTAGTTCTTTGAGTATACCTTAGTTTTTGTATTCAAAAAATTGAATACAAGAAGTAGATTATTGCGCCGGCGATGTCCCGGCTACACCTATGTCAACAATCAAGCAAACCATTGGGCAGTTGTCGCGGCCAGTTTCAGTAGTGGGAGTGGTGGGTGGGGTGTGCCTGCTGGGTGTTGGGATGGTTTATTGGGGAGTGCTGCATCGCCCTGCTCAACCGACAGTAACAGCAGCCGTGCCTGCGGTAGAAGCCGTATCAGCACTCGGACGCTTGGAGCCAGAAGGGGAGGTGGTTCAGGTCTTTGCGCCCACTTCCCTGGATGGAGCCAGAGTGGAAGCATTGAAAGTGAATCACGGTCAGCAGGTGCGTCAGGGAGAGGTGATTGCCATTCTGGATACCTACGCTCGTCGTCAGGCCAGCCTGCAAGAGGCCAAACAACTAGTTGAGGTCACGTTGGCCCGCCTAAAGCAGGTGGAGTCTGGAGCCAAGCAAGGGCAAATTCAGGCTCAGCAGCGAGTCGTAGAGAGGCTGCAAGCCGAATTGCAAACCGAAACCGCTGCCCAACTGGCTACTATCAGCCGTATAGAAGCTGAACTGGACAATGCAACACTGGAAAACCAGCGCCACCAATACCTGCAAATCGAGGGAGCTGTTTCTGCCTCCTTGCGGGATCAAAAGCAGCTAACCGCAGATACTATCCAACAACGCTTAAACGAAGCCCAAGCCGAATTAGCGCGAATTCGTCAGTCCCGCCAGATGCAAATTGCCGAAGCCAGAGCCACTCTAGCTCAGATTGCCGAAGTGCGCCCGGTTGATGTGGAGGTAGCCCGGTCGGAAGTAGGGCAAGCGCAAGCGAATTGGGCACGAGCCAAAGCCGACTTGGATCTGGCTGTTGTGCGTTCACCCCAGGACGGGCAGGTGCTCAAAATTCATACGCGCCCCGGTGAGTTAGTCGGTGAACAAGGAATTATTAGCCTGGGCCAAACCCAGCAGATGGTGGCTGTAGCTGAAGTTTATGAGGTGGATGTGAGCCGAGTCCGGGTGGGGCAGTCGGCTATTGTAATCAGCAAAAATCATGCCTTTGCCGATCGGTTGCGGGGCAGAGTTGTGGAAGTCGGATTGGAGATCAATAAACAGGATGTGCTCGACACTGATCCAGCCGCTCAGTTTGATGCTCGCGTTGTAGAAGTGAAAGTGCGGCTAGACCCGTCCTCCAGTCGTCGGGTTGCTGAATTGACGAACTTGAGTGTTCAGGTAGAAATTGATGTTCAATCCTAATCTTCAGACTTTATGTTCTGTTAAATAGTTCATTATGGCTACTGCTTAATCACCGTTTCATTCATCACTGAGGTCAAAATGGCAAACCTACCTGCCAATCGTGATTCTAAGGTAAATCATGCTCAAAAATCTAAAGGTGCTCCAAACCACATTAAGCGCAAACCGCCGCTGTTTCTCTCCTGGCTTCAGCTACGTAAGGAACGGGCTAGATTGCTAGTGGCGATTGCCGGGATCAGCTTTGCGGACGTGCTGATGTTTTTGCAAATGGGCTTTCGCGGTGCGTTGTTTAGTAGTGCGGTGGAGTTTCACCACAGTTTAAATGGTGAAATTGTCATGCTGAGCAGTCGCTATCGCTCGTTGATTTCGCTGGATCGCTTTACAGAACGACGCTTGTACCAGGCTGCTGGAGTGACAGGCGTGGAGTCGGTTAGCCCGATCTATCTCAATTTCATGCAGTGGCGCAATCCAGATAACAAAGAAATCTGGGACATTTTTGTGATTGGCATTCAACCAGACGATCAGGTTATGAATTTACCGGACGTGCAGGCGAACCACCAGCAACTACGCGAACCCGATACAGCCTTGTTCAACAGTGGCTCCCGAGCCGAATTCGGTCCGATTGCCGATTGGTTTCATGCCAGAGAAGTGATTTCTACCGAAGTGAATCAACGGCAAATTGAAGTTCGAGGTTTGTTTCAACTCAGCCCTACGTTTGGGATCAATGCCTATTTGATTACCAGCGATTTGAATTTTCTGCGCATGGCTCGATTTCGGCAAGGGGGATTAATTGATGTTGGTGTGATCAAGCTTCAGCCCAATGCCGATGTAGGAATCGTGCTAGCAGCCTTGCAATCACGCTTACCAAATGATGTCAAAGTCATGACTAAAGCAGACTATGCCAAAGCCGAAGTCGCCTTTTGGAATGCCAGTACCCCGGTTGGCTACACGTTCGATTTGGGAGTGGTGATTGCCTTTATCGTAGGAGCTGTGATTGTTTACCAAATTCTCTACAGTGATGTGACTGATCATCTACCAGAATATGCCACGCTCAAAGCAATCGGATTCCGCGATCGCTATTTATTAGCAGTTGTATTTCAGGAATCGCTGATTCTGGCAGCGCTAGGATTTATTCCAGGCACCGCAATTGCGCTAGGACTTTATCAGATCACCCATGTCGCCACCTTATTGCCAATGGCGATGAATGCAGGACGAGTTGTATTTGTTTTTGTGCTCACTACTTTGATGTGTTCGGTTGCAGCGTCAATGGCGGTACGCAAATTACAGCAAGCCGATCCGGCTGATATTTTTTAGAGGTTGATGATGACTTACACAATATCTTCTTTATCATCTACTGATCTGTCTACTTCAGATAATGCCATCGCCATCCTCAATTTAAATCACTACTATGGTCATGGTTCATTGCGGAAACAGGTATTGACTGATATCAATTTACAGATTCAACGTGGTGAAATTGTGCTGCTAACAGGTCCTTCCGGCTCCGGCAAAACAACGTTGCTGACTTTGATTGGTGGGTTACGATCAGTTCAGTCCGGCAGTTTGAAGATTCTGGGAGATGAATTGCTGAATGCCAATCGAGAGCAATTAACGCTGACCCGCCGCAGGATTGGCTATATTTTCCAGGCCCACAATCTCCTGAACTTTCTCACCGTCTATCAAAATGTGGAAATGGCATTAGAAATACAGCACGTCAGTGCGCTAGAGGCCAATACTCGCATTACAGATATATTGACCGCAGTTGGTTTGGCTGAGCGGTTGCACTACTATCCTGAAGCACTGTCGGGCGGACAAAAACAGCGAGTTGCGATTGCCCGTGCCCTCGTCAGCCAACCCCAAATTATCCTGGCCGACGAACCCACCGCCGCTCTTGACAAAAAATCGGGACGGGATGTAGTCGAAATTCTGGAAAAACTAGCGAAAGAACAGGGTTGCACCATTCTGATCGTCACCCATGACAACCGAATTCTCGATTTGGCCGATCGAATTATCACGATGGAAGACGGGCATTTAGTGGATAGTTAAAACTTGGTTAAGAGGAGCCGTGGCGGACCCATCGCCATCGCGTTAGCTACGTTAGCTATCTTGAATGTTTGTTAACTGATGCGGCACCGCCAAACAACCGCTATTCGGCGTGGTGTAAGGCTTGAAGCATTAATCAAATGTCATCTTTTATTAGGATTTCTTGTCAAATCTACTGCTGTCTTTGGGCAAGTCCGCAGTTATGATGAAGAAGTCAGCGAGCGTTAATTTCGGATGTCTAAGTCGTTTTCATTAACTGGTGAGCGTCTCTCCGAATTTCAACCTCTGCATTTTTCAAATTCTGGAGACACGCCATGTCAATTTACGTTGGAAATCTATCCTACTCTGTCAGTGAAGAAGACCTGACCCAGGTTTTTGCAGAATATGGCAGCGTTAAGAGCGTTACCCTTCCGACTGATCGCGAAACCGGGCGGATGCGCGGCTTTGCGTTTGTCGAGATGGAATCTGCCACTGATGAGTCTGCCGCCATCGAAGCATTGGACGGTGCAGAGTGGATGGGGCGCGATCTGCGCGTCAGCAAAGCCAGACCCAAGGGAGAGCGTCCTGCAAACGGAAGCCGCGACAGCTTCAGCCGGAGTGGTGATAGCTTCAGCCGCGGTGGTCGTCGCTATTAGTCGCTCCTAGGGCGTGCGGTCGAGCACAAGCCTGAATAGCTCAGGTTTAAAGGAATTTGGTTCGACTAATTAACTTTAAAGAAAGCAAGCAGTGAGTTTTATCCCGCTTGCTTTTTTGCTTTCTAACGCTCCAATTCCTCGATCGCCTTCGGCACCCCTGCCGTTAAAATCTCACAGCCATCCGGCGTCACCAGCACATCATCTTCGATGCGAATTCCAATGCCGTGCCACTTGGGATCTACTTCAGGCTGACCTTCCACCGGCTTGATGTAGGGCGAAATATAGATGCCGGGTTCTACCGTCAAAACCTGCCCCGGCGCTAGGTTATGGGGAGTTTCGCCATGCTGATAGACGCCGACATCATGCACATCCAGGCCGAGCCAGTGCCCAGTGCGGTGCATGTAGAAAGGTTTGTACTTCTCTTCTTTGATAATTTCTTCGATATCGCCTTGCAGTAGCCCCAAATCCATCAGTCCTTCTACGATCACCCGCACGGCCGTATCATGGATTTGCTGATAGGGATTTCCCGGCTGTACTTGGGCAATCGCCTGAAGTTGGGCCGTTAGGACGATTTCGTAGATCGCCTTTTGTTCGGGCGTGAACTTGCCGCTAATCGGAAAGGTGCGGGTAATGTCAGAATTGTAGTAGTCGTAGGCGCAACCCGCATCGATCAGCAGCAGATCGCCTGCCTGCATTTGGCGCGTATTTTCGGTGTAGTGCAGCACGCAAGCATTGGCTCCTGAGGCCACAATCGAGGGATAGGCCGGTCCCATTGCGCCCCGTTTGCGAAAGATATGTTCCATTTCGGCCTGCACTTCGTACTCATAGTGGCCTGGTTGGGCAAACTGACGGGCATGATTGTGGGCATCCACCGCGATTTGGGCCGCAGTTCGCATCAGTTCTAGTTCGGCAGCACGTTTGATTTGGCGCAGCGGATGCAGCACCGGAGCCGGATCTTCTAGCGCAATCGGACCGTACCCCTTCTTGGGATAGGTAGCCAGCAGCCGTTGCCAATGGCGCAGCACCTTGTCGTTGAAGGCCCGATCACGCCCCAGGTGGTAATAGATCCGGTCGGCTTTCTCCAAATACTGAGGCAACTTTTCGTCCAGCTCGTTGATTGGATAGACCTCGTCCGCCCCAAACCGTTCTTTCGCTGCCTCAACCCCCACCCGATAGCCGGTCCAGGTCTCTTTCTCCAAATCCTTCGGCTGCACAAACAAAACAAACTTGTGCTCTTCATGGTGGGGAGCCAGCACCGCTACCGCTTCCGGCTCGTTGAACCCAGTCAGATAAGAAAAAATCGCTGTCTTGGCGAAAGTTGTACTCGACATCATTGTGCATCACGGCCATCGGCGCACTGCGAAAAATAGCGGTGCCTTTGCCAAGTTTGGCCATCAACTGTTCACGACGCTGGGCATACTCGGTTTGCATAGTCACTCAATCAAGAAGGAGAAGGGAAATGGCCTTTTACCAACCTACAATAGAGCCAAGCATAGAGCCAAGCGAATTGGAGTGAGAGCATGACTTCGACCGTGCCAGTTTCGCCACTTGGGCTGACTCTGCCCGATCACACCCAGCTACCAGAGGCGGATGGAACGTTTGTAAAAAACTTTCAAGAGCACCCTGAGAGTGTCTTACTGACTGATTCGATCTATCCTACGCTACAGGCCCTCCATCCTGACGGTCAGTTCTGCATCGGCCAAGATTCTGGCATCTACTGGCGGTTGACCGATCCTCCTGAGCGCGGAGCTGTAGCTCCAGATTTGGTTCTATGTGCCGAATGTGCCACCCACGCTAGACGGACAGCCTCGTCGCTCCTATGTGCTTTGGAAAGAGTATGTGGCTCCCTTGATCGTGATCGAATTTGTCTCTGGCGATGGTTCGGAAGAACGCGACCGAACGCCTCCGGCCCAGGGAATCAATCGAGTCGGTAGATTTTGGGTCTATGAGCAGGCAATCCGCGTGCCCTACTACGCCATCTATGAAGCCGAAAACGCGCAAGTCGAGGTTTACCACCTGTTAGACAATACCTATCAACGCATGACGCCCAACGCTGAGGGACGGTATCCGATTTCGCCGATGGGAGTAGAATTGGGCATCTGGCAGGGCCGCTACCAAAACATCGAACTACCCTGGTTGCGCTGGTGGGATCGGCAAGGAAATTTGCTGCTCACAGGTGACGAACGTGCCGAACAAGAACGACAGCGAGCCGAAGCAGAGAAACAGAAGCGGCAGCAGTTGGTAGAAAAATTGCGAGCCATCAATCCAAGTCAATTAGAGGCCCTAGGAATTGATCCAGAGCTGCTCGATCTCTAATTAATTTCTAATTAATCTGGCTAAAATTCTTGCAGGCTCAAGTTCATATAAAATTAGCGTCAATCGCAGGACAAAACCTTTGACCCGCCAGAGCGTTGCTTACCAGTTGCTCACTGGCGGGAAATTGATCGAGTCTTTCGAGATGCCAGTGAAGGCTATGCCGATTCGCCGTTTAGAACCCTACGAAACCTCATCCAGCATAGCTCATGACGCGAATCTGGGTGCTGCCTGGTAAATCGCCTGGAGCAACGCTAATCGAATTGCCTACCTGCTGCACCGGAGTACCGCCCATCAAGGCCAAGAAGTTATCGATGGGTAGAATATCGCAAGTTGCAGCATCAGCAGCGGCTGTGCGGAAGTGGGTCGGAATCACCAGTTTAGGATTGAGCAACTGAATCGCAGCTTGGGCTTCTTCGGGCATAAAAGCTTTGGGACCATTGCCGACGGGAACCAGCAGCACATCCGGACGCCCCATCAAAATCTGCTGCTCAGTCGTGATCGGAGCCGCCGCACCGCCCAAATGCAGGATATTCACCCCGCCCTGAACCCATCTCCAGGCCACGTTGGTGCCAAACCGCCGTCCGCCGACATCATCGTGATCCATGGCGATGCCGTTCACCTGTAGCCCATTCACGTCATACACGCCCGGTTCAAACAAAATTCGCGGATTTCCCGGCAGCCCTTCCACGGCTCCTTCGTCCAGCAAGCGGCTGCTAATCATCACCAAATCGGCTCCAACCTGAGGCGCAGAATAGCCCGCGGTACAGCCAACCGGACGAAAGGGATTGACCAGAATCCGCCGTCCATCGCCCGTGAACAAAAAGCAGGTATGGCCCAGATATTGAATGCTGACCGCTCCTGATTGAGCCTGAGCCGGCAGCCGATCCACCAAGCTCAACCCTAAACCCGCCAATAAGCCTGCCCCTGTGTATTGTACAAACTGCCGTCGTTTCATCGTCTCCTCACATCCTTTTGATTGAATTTCACGCTTCGCCTTCAGCCAAGGCAATCTGGAATGTTTGACCAGGAATTATTACCATGCCAATCCAGATGTCTTGAAACCACTCGCGCACTCGATTCATTCGAGCACCCGTTGGAAACTGGTTCAGATCTGGCCGAATAACGTGATAGGTAAACCCTACCCGATAGTTGTCGATTTCCACCCGCGAAAGTGCCAGAATCCTGCCGAATTGTCACATCCTCCCACGAAGGCGAGGCTGCTTGCTCCGGTCTGATTCCTACTGCCAGACAAATTCACCATCAACAAAAAACTCTACCCTGTCTGCGGGCATTCAGCGATGAAAATTCTCTTTGGTGGGTGAGCAAGTCAGCTTAGACGCCTGCATCCTGTGTCATGGCTGAATGAGTAGCCTGCTGAAGCAGAATGCGCAGCACTGAATCTAGGTCTTCTGGAGTTCGATAGCTGCTAGTTTTTGCTAACGTCGTTGGCTGACTTCCAACAGAAAGTTTCTTAAAAGCTGTTTGCCTGATTGAGTCAGTACGCTTTCTGGATGAAATTGAACGCCCTGAATGTGGGGATAATCTCGATGCCGCACACCCATAATCGTGCCATCTTCCACCCAGGCGGTAATTTCCAGAATATCGGGGCAAGTGTCGCGGTCGATTACCAAACTGTGGTAGCGGGTGGCCGTCAGCGGACTCTCCAAGCCAGCAAAGACCCCAGCACTGGTATGCTGCACTGGAGAGGTTTTGCCATGCATCAGCTCAGCCGCGCTCGTAATTTTGCCGCCAAACACCTGACCGATCGCCTGATGCCCCAAGCAGACGCCTAACACCGGCACAGTCGGTCCGAGTTGCTCAATCACGGCCAGCGACACCCCCGAATCCTCCGGACGCCCCGGCCCCGGCGAAATCACAATCGCATCCGGCTGCAACCGCCGAATTTCCTCTAACGTAATCTTGTCGTTACGGTAAACCTGCACCTCAGCCGCAATCGGGATTTCCTGACCCAATTCACCCAAGTACTGCACTAGGTTGTAGGTAAAGCTATCGTAGTTATCGATGACGAGAATCATTGAAAAGTTTTGCTTAAGTTTTGAGTTAGGGGTTGAAGAAGTTTTGAATTAGAAATTATAAGCCTTGAGATTTGTCAGTTCAGATGTTTAAGTGCTTCTAAATCCACGGTTTCGGCTGTTTCAACTCAAAACTTAGAATTCAACACTCAAAATTATCATCACCCGGCTGTTTCAACTCAAAACTTAAAACTCAAAACTGTTTGAATCAAGGGTGGCAGTAGTAAAGAACCCGCAACTAAGACCGCTGCCAAGGCAGAAATCAGCACGGCTCCGGCGGCACAGTCTTTAGCAATTTTGGCAAGCTCATGATAAGTCTGACGCACCGTCAAGTCTACAACTGACTCAAGCGCGGTGTTGAGCAGTTCCATCGTCAGGACGGCTCCTGTAGTTAAGCCAATAATGGCAATTTCTACCCGACTCAGATGCAAAAAGATACTTAACCCAATCGCCACCAGACCCACCACGACATGAATTCGAAAGTTGCGCTGTGTCTGAAAGGTATAACTAACGCCCGTCCAGGCATATCTGAAGCTCACAAATAAGTTGGAGGCAACGCGCCACGACAAGGTTCGGTTTGGCGAATTGGGAGGCGCAACAGGGCGGAGCGGCGGAGTCTCGGTTGAGAGTTCTTGGGTCATGAGTCGTACTCGTTAGCCAACAAAGCGAACAGGTGAAGAAAGCGGGATACTCATCATCGGGGACTCACGGACTAAAGGTGGACTAGTCCAGACTAAAGTAATGTTGCCACAGCTAGAAACGAATTCATTGAAAGTTTATCAACCAGAAAATAGAAATGCTAAGTGGACAATTAGTCCGATTTTAAGGCTAGTTTTGCAGCTACCAACGGCTAAGCTAGCAATTCCTCTTGATAATATCCGCTGCTGAGGCCGATCGTCTGTAGCAAAAACTCCTGCTGTTGTAACATGCGGCGCAGACTGGTTTCATCCGGATGATCCCACCCCAGTAGATGTAGCAACGCATGAGCCGCCAGCCAAGCCAACTCTTGCTCTAACGAATGACCATGCTGTTGAGCCTGGATCTGAGCCGTCTCTACGGAGATCACCACATCACCTAGATACAGGGGTTCCGATTCGACTAATTCTGGCAGCGGCAGCTCTGTTTCTAGGGCTGCAAAAGCTAACACATCAGTAGGCTGGTCTTTCTGGCGATACTGCGCATTAAGCTGTTGGATTTCCGCATCATCGGTTAACCGCAAGCTCAGCTCATAGGCTTGTTTACTGGCCAAATCGGGTTGCAGCGCCTCTAGCCATGACCGAAACCAGCTTTCCCATGTGGCCAATTCAATCGGTGGGGCTGGAGCCGTTTCAACTGCCTCTTTGACCAGAGTTTGGACAATCTCGATGGAATTTTGTCCATCACTCGATGCCCCATCGCCAAAGAAATAATCCTCGACATAGACTTCGACTTGTATCGGGCCGGTTGCCATGCAGCGACTCCTTCAGCGCGTCAGGTAGGCTAGACCCACCAAAACGGTTAGCAATCCGACTACGGTCAAGCCGAAATGATACAGCGACTTGCCGCGCTTGCGGACCATGTTGCGCATCGCCAACTTGACAAAACTGGGAGGCCGGGTAGGAGCCGTAGGTGCATTTGCTGCGGGCGGGGCAGAGGCTTCTGGAATCGGTGAAGATTGACTCATAGCAGAATTTGAACTCATTCAGTTCACACAAATTTAAGTTTAAGCTACTTTCACTGTAACAATTGAACACACTCCCATAAAGAAATTGCCCTCAGCCGCCTTCGTCAAGCCCCAGCTCGAGAGCAAATCATCGAGTGTGATTTAAGTTTTTTGAGTTTTAGGTGGAGTTTCCAATACTTAAACGCTGCTGCTCTCTACAAGCTGATTCTCCTGACGCAAACAGCTTTCAATAAATTGATCTAGATCGCCGTTCATTACATCGGTAATAGCAGTAGTCTCGGTGCCGGTACGCAGATCTTTGACGAGCTGGTAGGGATGGAACACATAGTTGCGGATCTGGTTGCCCCAAGCTGCTTCTACGATGTCGCCCCGGATATCGGCAATTTCTTTGGCGCGTTGCTCTTGCGCAATCACCAGCAGTTTGGCTTTCAGGCGAGCTAGGGCTTTCTCTTTGTTTTGCAACTGGGAGCGTTCTTCGGTGCAGCGCACCATGATGCCCGTAGGCAGGTGTTTCACTAGAACCGCCGTTTCCACCTTGTTGACGTTTTGCCCACCTTTACCGCCAGAACGGGTAGTGGTGATCTCAAGATCCTTATCGGGAATCTCTAGCTCGATTGATTCATCCAAGATTGGCATCACCTCTATGCCTGCAAAGCTAGTTTGCCGCTTGCCGTTGGCGTTAAAGGGAGAAATGCGGACCAGACGATGGGTGCCCTTTTCGACTTTGAGATAGCCATAGGCATACTTGCCCTCCACTTCCAGCGTAGCCGATTTAATTCCAGCCTCATCGCCTTCTGACAAGTCAGATAGGTGCACTTTGTAGCGATGCGCCTCGGCCCAGCGAGTATACATGCGCAGCAGCATTTCAGCCCAATCCTGGGCATCAGTACCGCCCGCCCCCGCCGTAATCGTGACAACCGCGCCATGCTGATCGTAGGGACCAGACAGAAGCTGCTGTAGCTCCCACTGATCGAGTTCTCGACTCAGGAGATTGACGTTAGTTTGGGCTTCTTGCAGCAGGGCTTCGTCAGCCTCCAGTTCCAGCAGTTCCAGAATCGCTTTTGTATCGTCTAAGCTCGACTGCCAGCGATCGATTTGCTCCAAGTGGGATTTCAAGTCGTTCAGCTCTTGCAGCGTTTGCTGAGCCTTGGTTTGGTTATCCCAGAAGTCGGGCTGAGAGGCAATTTGCTCTAGATCTTGAATCTTGGCAGTCAGGGCCGGTACGTCAAAGATAGTCCTGGGTTTTCCCCAGGCGACTCGTCAATTCTTCAACTTCGCGCTTAATTTCGAGAGCTTCAAGCATAAGGGAATGTAGGCGTATGAATTTGTTCTGTAATTTTAGGGCTAAGTATCCAAAATACCTGCTAAAACGAGGTAAAAGCAGTGAAGGCTTTGCTCCTACTAGTCTCTACTCTAGCTCAAGCAGTGATGGCCTGTTCATACCGCCGGTTTACTTCCTCCCAGTTGACTACATTCCACCAGGCATTGAGATACTCATCGCGTTTGTTGCGGTACTTCAGGTAGTAGGCATGCTCCCAGATATCATTGCCCATAACCGGATAAAGCCCCTGCATGAGTGGGCTGTCCTGATTAGCGGTACTGGTGACTTGTAGTCTGCCGTCGGGCATCATCACCAACCAGGCCCAACCGCTACCAAATCGTTTTGTTCCGGCTTCATTAAACGCTTTTTTGAAGGCATCAAAGCTGCCAAAGGTCTCTGCAATGGCCGCCGCCACAGGTCCAGTCGGTTCACCGCCGCCATTCGGACTCATAATTTCCCAGAACATCGAGTGATTGACATGGCCGCCGCCATTATTGATCACGGTTTGGCGAATCGCTTCGGGAACGGTATTGATTTGACGCATGAGTTCTTCGGCAGTCAGCAGCTTCAGGTCAGGGTATTGATTGACGGCTGCATTCAGGTTCTTTACATAGGCCGCATGATGCTTGTCATGGTGGAACTGCATTGTCTCTGCATCAATGTACGGCTCGAGGGCGTTGTAATCGTAAGGAAGAGGCGGCAGCGTAAAGGTATCCCCCTGCGCTACTTTGGTGCCAAATAGCCCAGCCAACCCAGCCGCACTGGCACCCTCCGGCCTCAACCCGATCACACCCAGCGCCGCGGCACCCGTTGTTGCACCCAGCAGTGAAAGAAACTGACGACGATTGCAAACCATAGCAGTTAGCCCTCTAGCGACTATCTAGCACCAAACCCAGCATCAATTAATTTCAGTATCAATCAACACTGTTCATAACAAACCATAGCGCGGGATGGGCTGGCTCACAAGCGAAGATAGGAGTCAGAAGTCAGAAGTCAGGAGTTAGAAGTTAGAAGTTAGAAGTTAGAAGTCAGAAGTCAGGAGCTAAAACCAGAATGGCTCTTAACTTCATGATGAGGGTGTCCGTTGAGAATCCACTGACTGTTATCTTGCGGCGGACCCTACTTCTGCCTCCTGCCCCCAGACCTGCTATTGACCTCGATTAACCTCGATTCTTAATCATCATCACTTCCACGATTTTTAGGGCCAATGTGTCGTTGATTTCCAGCGCGCGATAGAGCTGGTTTAAGACATCTAGTTCTTCATCGGCCAAATAGCCATCCGAAGCAATCGCCGATAGGCAGATAGCGGCAAATGCTTCCGCTGGGTTAAAGGTTTCCTGCACCTAGCTTTGCACTCCAAAAACCTTGTCAAATAAATCCATGATGTTCTCCTTAGGTTTGTTGATTTTCTTAGCATTCCCACATTGCAACTAAACCGTGGGAACCAAGAAACCCTAGCCAGAGGAGATAGCCAATTATGCATTTCTCGCTATGCTGGAAGATAAAGTTGAGCCATGCCGAATTGAGCAGGTTGATAAATTTTCATGCCTACTGATGAACTCGAAACTGAATTGCAATCTGCGGTAGAAAAGCGACGCAATTTTGCCATTATTTCTCACCCAGACGCAGGTAAAACAACGCTGACGGAAAAACTGCTGCTCTATGGAGGTGCAATTCACGAAGCTGGGGCAGTGAAAGCGCGACGGGCACAGCGGCATGCTACCTCCGACTGGATGGCTATGGAACAGCAGCGGGGCATTTCGATCACCTCAACCGTGCTGCAATTTCAATACGACGGCTACTGGATCAACCTGCTCGACACTCCCGGCCACCAAGACTTTAGTGAAGACACCTATCGCACCCTAGCGGCGGCTGATAATGCCGTGATGCTGGAAGATGCAGCCAAAGGTCTAGAGCCACAGACCCGCAAGCTGTTTGAAGTCTGCCGGATGCGGGGGATTCCCATCTTCACCTTCTTCAACAAGCTGGACCGACCCGGACGCGATCCGTTTGAGTTGATGGACGAGATCGAGCAAGAGTTGGGTTTGCAGACCTATGCGGTCAACTGGCCGATTGGCATGGGCGATCGGTTTAAAGGAGTATTCGACCGCCGCCAGCGGCAGATTCATTTGTTTGAGCGGTCGGCCCACGGTAGCCGGGAAGCGGCTGATACGGTAATTGATTTGGGCGATCCGCGGATCGAAGAACTGTTAGAGCAGGATCTGTACTACAAGCTCAAAGAAGATCTAGAGCTGCTCGATGGCGTTGGGGCCGAGTTTGATCTGGATTTGATTCATCAAGGCAAAATGACGCCGGTTTTCTTTGGTAGCGCCATGACCAATTTTGGTGTCGAGCTGTTCTTGACTGCTTTTCTCGACTATGCGCTGAAACCCGCATCTCGCCGCAGCACGATTGGCGAAATTCAGCCAACCCATCCAGACTTTTCGGGGTTTGTCTTCAAGCTGCAAGCCAATATGGACCCCAAACATCGGGACCGAATTGCCTTTATCCGCGTCTGCTCCGGCAAGTTCGAGAAGGATATGGTGGTGAACCACGCCCGCTCCGGCAAAACCGTGCGGCTCTCTCATCCCCAAAAACTGTTTGGTCAGGATCGGGAATCCTTAGCCGAAGCCTATCCAGGTGACGTGATTGGCTTGAATAACCCTGGTGTATTTGCAATTGGCGATACGATTTATAACGGCCAAAAGCTGGAGTACGAAGGCATTCCCATGTTCTCGCCAGAGCTGTTTGCCTATTTGCGCAATCCTAACCCCTCAAAGTTCAAGCAATTCCGCAAGGGGGTGAATGAACTGCGCGAAGAAGGAGCGGTACAAATCATGTACTCTGCCGACGAATCGAAGCGGGATCCAATCTTGGCGGCGGTGGGTCAGCTTCAGTTTGAGGTGGTGCAGTTCCGCTTGCAGAATGAATATGGTGTCGAAACTCTGCTCGATCCGCTGCCCTATAGCGTTGCTCGTTGGGTGGAAGGCGGTTGGGAAGCCCTGCAAAAGGTAGGCCGTTTATTCAACACGGTTGCCGTTAAAGATAGCTGGGGCCGTCCGGTGCTGCTGTTTCGCAATGAGTGGAATTGTCAGCAGGTGGAAGGCGAGCACCCAGAGCTAAAGCTGAAGAAGGTGGCTCCGGTGGTGTCGGGTCAAGAGCCGGAAGCGCTTTAGAAGAAGCCAGGAGTCAGGAGTGGGATTTGCTGTAGGGCAACGGTTAGCGGAGCATCAACAGGCAAACTCGCTGGTGCAGGAAGGCAATGTTCTGACTCCCGGCTCCTGTATTCGGCCCTTCTGACTGATCAGCCTGCCATATACAAGTCTGAAGTTTTTGTTAATCCTACCTAGAAGGCGCGAACGGCTCTCCTATAGTTGAAAACGTTACAGGATATTGCTGAATCATGACTAACCGTAATAATCTGCTTCGCAACATCTTAGTGGGTGCTGGCATTGCTACCGTCGGCGCAATTGGCACCAAAGCCGCGGTTGATTACTTCAAGAACCGGGGTGAGGAAGATGTCCCGGATGAAAGCCAGGGTGATCAACTGCCTGCTTCTGCCGCAGAAGTGGCCTATGCCAAAGTCCAAGACGCCTCGCTGCAAAAATTCCTCGATGTTAGCTTTGGCGAACCGGGCCGCTATGTTCCCAATCGTCCAGCCAAGGTGTTCGACTACCAGGGCAAGCAGTACATGGTGGTTTGGGCACGCGACAATAAGAAAAACAAAAACCAAATGCTGGCCTTTATTTACACCCCGAAGGCCGCAAGATGATTGCCAGCGTTGGCTATACCAATCAGGAAACCGATTACAACATCAACTTGGGCAACACTCCCTTTGCTGTAGAGGTAAAAGGGCAGAAACTGACCAGTGGCCAGGGCAAAACCAAAGGCGCTGATGAGGTTGACTTTGTACTTGCCTAACTGACTTGAAAGATTTGCAAAGTTTGAAGATATAGGGCTGACTAAGCCCTCCTGCCCCCCAAATTGGGGGGTTTCTATCACTCAAAGCTTACCTAGGTGAACTGCTGACTCAGGGTGACTGGATTGTGAACGGTAATCTTTTTCTTATGAATAGAAATCATCTTGTCTTGCCGCAAGTCGCCTAGCAGCCGCGTTACTGTTACTCGCGTCGAGCCAATTGCCTCTGCAATCGCCTGATGGGAAAGTTTGAGATCGATGGTGATGCCATCCTGAGCAGGAACACCAAAATCGCGGCAGAGAATTAGCAAAAAGCTAACTAGACGGGAACCCATATCCCGATGCGCCAAGGTTTCGATCATCATCTCAGTCTGCAGGATGCGAGACGACAAACCCTGCAGCATGATCATCGACAGCTCTGGGTTATCCTTGAGCGCCTTCTCAACCTGCTCGATGGGTACTGAAAGCAACTCCACGGGCGTAAAGGCAACAGCGTGGTAGAAGCGGTCGGCGCGGTGCCCGGTAATCAGAGAGAGTACGCCAAAGACGCTATTCTCGCGCAGCAAGGCTACGGTAATCTCTTCCCCAGCTTCGTAAACCCTAGAGAGTTTGACCGCCCCTCGCATCAGGAAGTAAACCCGTTCCGCTGGATCACCTGGAAAGAAGATGGTTTTGCCGCGCTCGTAAGTCTCTACGACAGGCGGGAAGGCACCACCGCTCAACTGACGGAATACATTTGCTAACGGTCTATCTTGCAACGCTACCATGCCTTTATCCCTAGCCTATTATCGTGAGCCTGTATGAGCCTGTAGTTGTAATAACCCCCGAAGCGCTCTTCGTACTTATTTACGCTTACTACCAAGTTTTTAGCCAGAACTCTTAGGATAAATTGTGCTGCATAACACAATCATACTGTGATAGAACTCTGACTTTAAAACACTAAACTTAAGAATGCGATAGTTTTTTGTAGCAAGAATTACACAATGCTGAAATCTCAGACCAGAATGCTATTTCCTGAGATATTTTCAGAATTTTTTCTGAGTAATGAAAATAGAGCATAGCCGTTCAACCCAAAAGTTGCAAGGCAGTAGAACTTAAACCCCTGCTACTGCCTCTAGCAACGCTACATCTAGGCAACATCGGTTCACAAGATTTCCACAGCAGCAAGCTACAAAACTACACACCATGCCTAAGCAAAGACTAACGCCCAGCGTACAGGCCATGTCGCCAAAACTCAAAACTTAAAACTCCCTCACCAGTTTCTTTCCGTCCCCATTTTTCAGTATTCTTGAGACGCCAAACGACATTGGGTGAAGGGTCATGTTGAATTTGTCTGGAAAAAATGCCCTGGTGACAGGAATCGCTAACAACCGCTCAATCGCTTGGGGAATTGCCCAACAGCTTCACGCCGCAGGAGCCAATCTGGGTATTACCTATCTGCCTGATGAAAAGGGCCGCAACGAAAAGAAAGTGGCAGATTTGGTAGAACCGCTGCAACCCAGTTTGTACCTCCCCTGTGATGTGCAGAATGAAGCTCAGATGCAGGAAACATTCGAGGTGATTCAGGATAAGTGGGGCCACTTAGATATTTTGATTCACTGCCTTGCGTTTGCTAGCAAAGATGCCTTGAGCGGTGACTTCAGCAGCGTATCGCGTCAAGATTTCTCTCTAGCAATCGAAGTGAGCGCTTATTCGCTGGTCAGCCTCAGTCGCTATGCGAAGCCATTAATGACCGAGGGCGGCAGCATTCTCACTCTCAGCTATTTGGGCGGCGTGCGGGTGATCCCCAACTACAACACAATGGGGATTGCGAAAGCAGCGCTGGAAATGAATGTGCGCTACCTCGCAGCTGAACTGGGACCGCAAAAGGTGCGAGTCAACGCGATCTCGGCTGGCCCAATTCGCACGCTAGCCTCTTCTGCCGTGGGTGGCATTCTAGACATGATTCACCATGTGGAACGGGTGGCTCCGCTGCGGCGTACCGTTACGCAACTGGAAGTTGGCAATGCAGCCGCATTCCTGTGCAGCGATCTGGCTAGCGGCATTACCGGGCAGATCCTCTACGTAGATGCGGGCTACGAAATTATGGGCATGTCTGAGCCTGCAAAAGCTGAGGAATAAGCTGAATTGCCTGAATTGATGGAACTGCGCCTGCCTGTCGTTGCTCTGAAGCCAGAGCGTTTTTTGCGGAAACTACTGAGCCACTGGTTTGCCAGACGTAACGATTCGTGAAATCACGGCAGAACAGAGGTCAATTTTTCGGTATTCTCCAGGAAGCTTGGCAGAACTTGATCAAACAAAATCGGTGATTCTAGCCTTACTCCTCAGCGAATGCAAGTGGTTTGATCGAGTTAACAGATGCAAGTTAACAGGCGTAAGCATCAAGGAATTCAGCAGCATGGTACTCTACATCACTGGCGCGCTTCTTGTCTTTGGCGTTTCATTTCGTGCCTTTTGGAAGGACACTTCTACACCCAAAACCGATCGCCTCTCCTGGATGGTTTTGATGATTGCTACACTCTTTTGGCCGCTAGTTTTGCCTTCCATCATCCGCAAGAAGCTTGCAAAATCGACAGCTACCCCGCTTAAGGCCCAATTGTCTCAGTAGCAGGGTTATAGTCCAAGCAATCCCTACCCTAAGAATTGGTCACGTCAAATGGTCTACGTCACTCTGGTCTGAGTGGCGTTTTTTGTTAGATGCTGAGGCAAAATAGAGATCTTGCAGAAAATCTTGTAGCCATTCTTCGGCATCTCACCATGCAGACTCGCGACTCTCGCACCAACCTTCCCGACAATCAGCCTGCTTCGCGTCAGTTAGAATTTCCTAGCCGCACTGCTTCAGTCCATCGGGTCACCGGAGAAACGAATGTGCAGGTCAGCCTAAATCTAGACGGGCAAGGAAGCTGCATTGCCAAAACCGGCATTCCGTTTCTAGACCACATGCTGCATCAAATTTCGTCGCATGGGTTAATTGACCTAGACGTGCAGGCAACAGGTGACATCGAGATTGACGATCACCACACGAATGAGGATGTCGGGATCACGCTGGGGCAGGCATTGACTAAAGCTTTGGGCGATCGCAAAGGCATTGTCCGCTTTGGGCATTTTGTTGCGCCCTTGGACGAAGCGCTGGTGCAGGTATCGCTGGATTTTTCTGGCCGACCTCACCTCAGCTATGGGCTACAGATTCCCACCGAGCGGGTCGGGACCTACGACACCCAACTGGTACGCGAGTTTTTTGTAGCGGTGGTGAATCATGCTCAAATGACGCTGCACATCCGCCAGCTCGATGGCATCAATTCCCATCACATCATTGAAGCAACCTTCAAGGCGTTTGCTCGCGCTATGCGTATGGCAGTGGAAATTGACCCCCGGCGGGCGCAAACCATTCCTAGCTCGAAGGGAGTGCTGTAGACCGCTGATTGTGTCCAACCCTTGGCTGGTAATCGATTAGCAAAGCTGGAAATAGGGCCGCGATTAGCCGTACTCGCAGACGATGGTAGGCTAGCGAAATCCGCTTACTCCCGACTCGTAGAAGTCGCCCGACTCGCGTTTTGGGCGCTTGCTCGATCTGGGACTGTTCCTGAAAATAGTGCGCTTTTGCGTCCGGTGTGGACTGCCCTTTGCGAATCCGGATCGTTTCAATTCGATCGTCAAAAAAATCCAGCCCCACCATTTCGCTGTGGTGAACTGGAAAGCCACTCTTCACGGCGGCCAGCGCCATCGCGTAGGTGGGATGCTGGTGCAGGCCCAAGGTATCGGCATAGATCGCCAACTCGCCCCACAACCGCAGAAATTCCTGTTCCCGTCCGGCTTGGGCCGTCACGACAAACAAAAACTCGTTGATGAACTTCACGTCGGGCGCATACAAATCCACATCTACTTTGCGGGCCATCGCTTCAATGATTTGCTTTTTGCGCTGACTACCGGCTGATAGGTTGGGCCGCTCGAACTGCTCCTGCCAGTGTTTCCGCAACTCACCGCAACTGCGAGCCGTTAAACCGGGCGCAAAGGTCAACGCTGGCACTGGCGCACAGATTCGCACATCCGCATCCAGGTACATCACCGCATCGGCCAAGCGGAGGGCTTGCTGCAGGGCAAATCGGCGTTCATGATAGGTCTGTACCCCGCGACACCAATGCTGAACAGCGATCACGTTGGCATGGTTGCGAAACCGTTCTGGCAAGTCGGTGAGGATCAGAAACGGCTGATTGGGCGCAAACTGGCGCAGATCGGCAGCCAGCAGTTGGGCAAGCCGCACATATTTATCACCAAAGGCGGCAGTGCAAAAGCAGAACTGGGAGTTGGATTGGGCCATACGGAAGGATGCTCGTCTCGATAGAAGTCGTCTCGATCAGAGTTCCCCAAAGCCAAAACTCACTCCTCATCCAGTGCTTCGCCGCCTACCACCACATTGCGAATCCGCAGACTCGGACCGCCGCAGCCTACAGCTAGCCCGTTTTGTCCGCCTTTGCCGCAGCCGCCTGACTCATCCCAGTAGAAATCATCGCCAATTGCCTCAATGTCTGCCAGTGTGGTGAACACATTGCCCGACAGGTTGACATCCCGCACGGGTTCGGCAATTTTGCCGTCGCGAATCATCCAGGCTTCTCCTGCCGCGAAGGTAAACATTTCGCCATTAGTCATGCCGCCCAGCCAGTTGCGAGCATAGACGCCTTCTTTGATGCCATGAAACAGATCGGCAACGGGTGTAGTGCCGCGCTCGATCCAAGTGTTAGTCATGCGGACAAGGGGCGGATAGTGGTAGTTGAGGCAGCGGGCATTGCCGGTGGGGGATTCGCCCAGCTTGCCAGCGGTTTCGCGGGAGTGCAGTCGCCCGACCAAAACGCCGTCTTTGATCAACTGAGTCGTGGTAGCCGGAACCCCCTCATCGTCGTAGTAATAGCTGCCGCGATGCCCTTCGGGAGCAGCTCCATCAAAGATTTGCAGTTCGGGAGAGCCAAAGCGTCGTCCCAGTGTCATTACCTCCATCAGGTCGGGGTTTTCGTAGATCATGTCGGCTTCGGAAAGATGCCCAAACGCCTCATGCACAAACAATCCGGCTAGGATGGGATCGATCACAACGGTATAGGTATTGCCCTTTACCGGGGGGAGAGCCAAGGCCTCTACAGCCCGCTGTGCTGCGCTCTGCACTTGAGTATCAAGCTGTTCCAAGTCTTCGTAGGCTTTGCGGGAGCCGGTGGTTTCCCGCCCAGTTTGAACGGTTTCACCATTGCGAGCCGTCGCCGCGAAGCGCATTTCTAGATCAACCCAAGATTGCTCGATTAGCGTCCCATCGGAAGTAGCTAAGATCACGCGCTGAGCGCTATCGCCATACCGGACTGACGTGGTCGTGATCCGGTCGTCTACACTCCTAAGAATTTCAGCATAGTGGCTGCACAGGGCTTTCTTTTGAATCAGGGGAATTTGCCGAGGATCCGTGCCCGATAAGGGGAGATGGCAGCTAGCCTGGATCGGCTTAACTGGAGCTAGCGTGGTCTCCTCATCTCCTACAAGCCGTGCTGCTGCAATCGCTGCCTCAACCTGTTCCGTCAAACTAGACAAACGGTTAAAGCTGGCAAAGCCCCAGCCGCCTTTGTAGCACGCACGCACCTGTCCACCAATCGAGATGCCTTCGCTGAGGGTTTCTACCTTGTTACCCCGCAGTAGAATATCGGTGCCTTCAGCCTCTTCTAAGCGGATGGCTAAGTAGTCTACGCGATGGCGATAGCGGGCAACCAGTTCGGAAAGCAGGTTTTTAGCATCGGCTAATGAAGTGGAGAGGCTCATAATGGTTTGATTGCGGGACTGCTTCTACGGTTGTATCAAATTATGGGGAGGCAATTGAATCTGAAATCGGCAAAATTATCTTGTATGGCACAGGTATGGCAGAGTTGGGAAAGCGGAGATCAGGGTCAGGAGACAGGAGACAGAAGGCAGAAGGCAGAAGGCAGAAAACAGAAGGCAGAAGGCAGAAGACAGAGGTGCTTCCCTTGAGGCGGAAAACCAGGTGGCATGGGAGCGAATGGAATGGTGAAGGCAGCGAAGCAAGCCAAAATTTGGAAACGTAACTCTGGTTGGCGGCGAATGCTGGCCTTGGGGTGGGGCATGCTGGTTGTGTTGAGCAGTCGTCCTGTGTACGCAGCAGACCAAGATACTTTATTCCTGCTGACTACTCCCCTCGATTCCGCCTTGTTTCAGCCTGGAGCCTCAATTGATCCTGCTGTTGTGACGCCCGACCGCATTTCCCAAACTGGATTGACCCCGCCCAGTCTCTGGTGGGCCGAGGAGCAGTTTGCTAATTTAAGCTGGGTGGGAGAGTCGTTTGGAAACACGGGTTGTATTGCGGAACGGTTCAGTCAGGAGTTGCTCAATTACTGGTTGGCCTATCCAGGAACAGATGGGACACCCCGTCGAGTTGATCTGCTGGTGAATCAAGAGGTTTGGGGAAATTGCAATTATTTGCAGCGTTACGTTTTTGTGAATCGATTTGGCACAGCCGCAAAAGAGTTTGGCTATAGCGTGCGTGTATTCAACCTACAGGGCGAGCTGTTGGGAGCGCATATCTGCGAGTTTAATGATCAATTCAATGCCTCAATAATCAATTCCAGCTCAGCTAGCGACCCAACTAGCGGTACAGCCAGCGTACCTTGTCGCATCTTTCTCAATCCGTTCGGTCGGTCGGCCTTTCGCAGCACTCCTACCCCATTTGGCGTACCGTCTCCCACAAACGGCGGTACTGGTCAGAATTAGCAACTGGCAACAGAAATTCGCTGCGTTCAATTACCTCGTTGGAAGGTAACAACAGCGGATTTTGCTGAATGGCGGTCGGAAGCTGGGTGCGATTTTGGGTCACGAGCACCGGAGAAGCTGCCAAGCTAAGGAGAGAGAGCTGTTCGGCAATTTGAGGCTGCCAGCAAAATTCCAGCCATTGCTGAATAGGAGCCGGTTGATTGGCCTGGGTTGCTTTGGTTGGCTGGACCCACAGATCTGCCGTCAGAATTGTACCGCTAGCAGGTACAACAGCCGCGATCCGTCGATCTCGCTCAACTACCGGCAACACTTCGGTAGACCAGCCCACGGCAACCCAGCTATCTCCTAGCAATAGCGGCTGCAAATAGGCATCGGAACTATAGAATTTGACCTGCTGGTGTAGAGATTTCAGTTGCTCAGGTAGAGCAGACACGGTTTCTAGATTGCCGGTGTTGGCAGATTGACCGAGTTGCTTCAATGTCAAACCAATCGTAGAGCGGGCGCTATCCAGCAGCGACAGATGGCCCTTCAGTTCGGGCCGCCACAGGTCTTTCCAGTCGGTTGGGGTCCAGCCCAATTGGCGAAATTTCTCGGTATTGTAAGCAACCACCAAACTACCCCAGCGGTAGGGCGCGGCCCAGAGCTGACCGGTTTCACTGGGTTGCCCTTGAGCATCACGGCGCACAAGCTGTTGCCAAGCGGGAGGAAGCTGTTGCCAACCTGCAATCGACTCTAGCGACAGAGGCCGAATCAAATTTTGTTGTACCGCAGCAGTTAACCAGAAGTCACCCAGAGTGACCAGATCCGCAACGGCAACCGGCCTAGTCAAATTGGGCAATCCAAATCTTGGTTGCTCTGGAGTGGGAGTTTGCCAGGTTTTGAGGAGCTGAAATAGATCCGCAAGCTGGTCACTAGCACGAAACTCAACTGCAAGGCGGTGCTGAAACTCACCTAAAATCTGAGGTGGCACCGAATTGGCCAACAAGCGCACCCGCAGGGCGGCCTCCTGTCTACTCTGACACCCCATCAGCAGATAGTTTAGAGTCAAGGCTCCACCAGCCAGCAGCAGCGTTCGTCGATTCATCATGGCATCGTTCTGCCTTTACGTCAGCCTAACTGCTCTATTCTACGCTTCACCTACAGTTGGCAAAGTTTGGGTTGGTTAAACGAGATGGAAAGTATGCTACCTAACTGATTTCTCTAACTGCAAGTCAGTAAACTCGTCAGAGTTCTTGAATTTCATAAACCCCTTTGGGTTTCGGATCGGCTCTCAATAGCTCGGCTTTATCTGCAGAATTTGAATTTATTTGAATTTTTTGCAAAATTTGTAATTTTCCTTGAAGAATTACTGATCCAAATTCTTTAGCCGCTAGATAAATCAAAGAAATAGAATAAGACCCTTTTCGTGTCGTCTAGCAGCAAAATAAGGAATTTTTGCTAATTTTTATATTCTGTCTTGGGCAAGGAAAGACTGGCAAATCGATATTATTCTAAATCACAATAATTGTTGGAATTTGAATTCGATCATCCTGTCGGATCTTAAATAGACTTGCTACATCAAATTGGAATCATGCTGGCCTGAATGGATCTGATCTCCACTTGGCTGAACCTTGTTGGCCACCAGTCAACCAAACCAATCAACTCTCTATCACCTCCTTGGCTTATTGCCTTGAAGTCTCGATAGATCGGCAAACGACGTGATCGCAAACTTTAAGTACTTTGATGATGCAATTGCTACATTTTGCCTGTCATGTTTAGACCTGAGACTAAAAGTTAAATGATTCAGGAATATCACCTAATCATGACTATTTCCTTTTTAAGATATGAAGAACATTAATTAAACGAGTAGAGCGTCAAATGGATTCACTCCAAGACCAAGTTTTTGCTTTGAATATCAAGGTTGACGCGCTGCGCCAGACGCTTGAGCAGTTGGGTGATCAAACTGCTGAAATATTGTCGTTTGTGAAACAATTAGGGGCAGATTCTGATCATGGCGCTGCTCCTGATTTGTTGGCGCGACAAACCTACCATGCCTATCAAAGCCGCACTATGCTCAATAGCGGCATGGAGCATAAAGACATCCTGTCTGATACAACCTACCCCGATGACTCTCAGAGTGGCGATCATAGCCTTGCCCCAGAGGTTCAAATCCAACGTCTCACTGCTCAGCTCACCGCAGCCTATAACCGAATTGCTGCCCTTGAAGAACAACTCCTAGCCAAACGCCTTTCTTGACGTTAAGTTCCTGCTGAAAAAATTGTCGCCGCTGTGCTGCCTGCTGGGTTATTGCACAGCTCTGTTTTTTAAAAGGCGTTTTTTAGAGCGCGTAGTACCAATCCTCCAAGGAATCGGCATAGGCTGCAGTTTTCGCCGGTCGCTCCTCCTGCAAAAGACCTCATAATCACAGAGCAGAGGTTGGAAGCATTAAAGCTGCTGAGCTAGCGTTTCAATCGCCTCCAGTAGCCGAGACTGATCCCAACTTTGATAAAGCGTTGCCGCAATTGCACTACCTCCTGCCCCGACTCCTTCTTTAACGTAGCCCTGCTCATAGGCCCGCAGTGAAGCATAGCGGGAAGCAGCAAAACTCAGCTGAGTTGCCAGCAAGGGCGCATCTAGGAGGCGAGCTAGTCCAACGGTGTCTCCGGTTGGATCTTCAGCAACCCAACGGGTGGTTCCTACAACAACGTGCTCCGGTTGCCAATCAACCTGTTGCGGCCATCGTCCTGGCTGAGCAATGGCTTCGATCAGAGCATAGACCGCCAACATTTGAGTGCCACCGGCCAGCAGAACGCCACCGGTCCGGCTCGCTGCAATTGTCATTCCGGCTACGACGATTTGCATCGGGTCGCCTACTGCTGCTACTAATTCAAAGGGATCCCAGCCGTTCATCTCTCGATTAAATCCAGATTCCCTGGTCGGTCTCTGCCGTTGCACCAGCTTTTCTAAGCCTGTTTGCACCACCTCCCACTTTTGCTGATGGTTGCAGGTTGGATGGCTGCTATTCACCAGGCCCACGGCGTTCCAGCCCAATCCGGTCAGGATCGCTAGGGCTGTTGTTGTGCCACCTACTACGCACTCAGAGAGAATCACATAGCTCTGTGGCACTTGGGCCGCGAGCTGTTCTCCCCAGGCTAGGCCTTGCTGAAATAAATGCTGCACTGTCTCTAACGGTAGCGCTTCAGCTTGGCTCAGACACCCTGCAGCCCTGCCACCCAAATCAATTGCCGGTACCGAGAGCGGATGGGACAGCCCGGCATTAAACAAGTAAACTGGAATCTGCTGACCAGTAACAACGGCACGGGTGATCAGCACTGGCGAGGCTCCAGCTTGCAGCGGCGGTAAGGCATATTTGGGATGGGACTGTGCTCCCCGAATCAAAAACTCTGCATCTGCTAAGGCGGTGTATTGGCGGTCGGCTGGGGTGGCTCCGGCTGCTGAAATACCTGGGATCAAACCGGTTTCCGTAAATCCCAAAACGCAGGCAAACAGGGGAGCTTTGGTTCGGAACCGCTGTAACCAGGCTTGGGCTTGCTCAAATTTAGTGTAAATGCGAATCATTCAGGGGTTGGTGACTTGATTGGCTACTTTTCCTCGTCCATCAACACCTGAACCCAGTGGGGCGGATCAGGAATCGGGTTGCCCAGGCGTTCTAGCAGCAGCCAAGCTGCCAGATGAACTGTGAACAAATAAACAAAATCACTTACCAAGACCACCCCTACTGTAACGATTTGGATCGTGGTCAGATTGGTTTGTCCCAGCACTTCCAGGCCCAGCAATCCCCAAGCGACCAATTTACTGAGTGCCCATTGAATCAGATCGGTAATGCGATTGGTGAGGTAACTCCATAGATCCTCACCTAAAAACACCGACAGCAACGCCACGCGCGTGAAAAATCCCAAGGTGGAAATCAGGGTACCCACACTGATAGAGGCTAGCCAGGGAACCCGTCGTCGCCACATCGCCCCAAGCTGTACGCCCAAAATGCCGTAGGGAATAAAGAACAGCAGGCTGAGATAAGGCCCCATCAGCACCGACAGCAGCAACCCACAAACAATTGCTGACATCCAGGCAGCTCGCAGCCCCCAGCGCAAATAGACTAGCGCGATTGGAATCGGAAACAAAATCCGCATCCAGGGGCCAATGCTGAGATAGTAGCTGACTAACCACAGCAAACTGGCCGTGCTCGCCAGAAAGGCCGTTTCTACCATCATTAGCGGCGGTGTGGCCGTGCGGACATAGGCGGTAGCGGTAGAACTGGAATCGGAGTCGTTTCGGGTGTAGCTGAGGCTGGCTTCGACTTCCTCTAGTTCTTTTTCTAGCCTTGCTAAATCTGCTGCCGATCTAGACGGATTTGATTGGGAGGAAGTGGATTCGGGCGGGGGATTACCGTGCGGATCATGATCTTCGGGAGGACTGCTCATGCCATATTTGCTTACATCGCAGATCTACTTTATCGTTATCTCTCTAGATTGGTTGGAATTCGAGTCAGGTGACATTTAGCCTCGGACTTAATCGCTGTTCAACTTCAATCCCTGCCCATCAATGCCTGGTCTACTTGGTGAAACAGCGCCTCAGAGGACGAGGAATTATCAAGCACCACATCGGCCTGAGCCATTTTGGCTGCGATCGGCATCTGGCTGGCAATCCGAGCCTGGATCTGATCGAGATTCAACGGATCCCGCTGCTTGAGCCGCTCAATTTGCTGCTGCTGAGAAGCAGACACGACCCAGATTTCCGTTACCAAATCGGTAAGGCCCGCTTCAAACAACAGCGGAATCACCAGCACCACCGTTGGGCAGCCTTGATCGACCAATCGATGTAAATCTGTCGTCATCTGGTGGCGCACATAGGGATGAATTTGCTGTTCGATCCACCGACGTTCAGCAGCATCGTTGAACAAAATATCACCCAGTCGAGACCGATTGAGGGCACCAGTCGGCAGCAAAATCTCTGGCCCGTAGCGTTCGGCAAGGCGGCTCAAAATGGGGGAATCTGGCTCAACTGCTGCTCTAGCGTAAACATCAGCATCGAGGATCGGCAGCTTGTATCGGGTTTTTAGGTACTCAGAAACGGTCGTTTTGCCCATGCCCACACCGCCCGTGAGACCAATAATTCTCATGCCTGTACCCATTGCACAATTGCCGCGGTGAGTCCTTCTAGAGTATAGTCTGTCGCTTCTAGATCAACCCGTCCGAATAGCTGCTGGCAAGTGGTCGAGGTTTGGGGACCGATCGAGGCGAGGCAAAAGCTAGAAGGCAGGGGCAAGGCCGTGGGCAGGGTTTGCAGCAATTGGTAAAAGCAGCTTACGGTTTTGGAACTGGCAAACGTAATGATATCGATTTGCTGCTGTTGCAGTGCGGTTGCAATGTCGGACGGCATCGTTTTGGCACAGCCCGACTGATAGGCGGGCACCTCGGTAACTTCCGCTCCTTTCGCCGTTAGTTCTTTCACTAATATCTCTCGCCCGCCGGTTTCCACCCTAGGAAACAAGATTTTTAGCGCCTGCACCGCTTCCGGGAAGTGTTCGACCAGTGAATCGGCTACAAAGTCAGGCGGAATAAAATCGGGCTGGCGGCCTTGATTTTGCAGTCTCTGAGCCGTTTTTTGACCAACTACCGCAATTTTTAGCGTAGCCAAATCTGCCAGCGAGCGCTGTTGAGCCGCTAAACGCTCAAAGAAATAATCGACCCCGTTGGTGGAAGTGAGAATCAGCCAGTCAAACTGGTCTAGATGGGCAATCGCGTGATCGAGGGCGTCCCAGCTAGAGGGAGGCGTGATTTCAATCGCGGGCATTTCTAAAACCATCGCGCCTTGTTGTTTCAGCAGGGCCGTAAATTGGCTCGATTGACCCGCTGCACGAGTCACAAGAATAGTTTTGCCGGAAAGGGGAAGGGAAGTCACGGGTGAAGCTTTAAGGTTTGAGTTTTAAGTTCTGAAGTTTGAGTTTTAAGTTCTGAGGTTTGAGGGGTGCGCTCTAAGAAGCTGTTTGACAAGGATTTTGTCTTCCAGCTTCGCCCCCTTTCTGGGATGCCTGCAAGGCTATAATCTCCCACCAGTGGGGCACTTTGAATAGCAATTGGTTCGGGGAAGTCCCTCAGAATGGGGGATGTAGGGGGCTTTTCAAACCGATTCTAAATGCTGCGTTTATTCTCTAATGGATTGGGCAGCTTGTAGATAGGGTCGCAGGGCAACGACTTCCCCAATCACAATCACCGCTGGTGACAGGGAAGAGGCTGCCGTTTGGCGCACAATTGAGCCAAGCGTGCCTGTCCAAACCTGCTGTTGCGGCTGACCGGCCCAGCGAATGATGGCAATTGGGGTATCGAGGGAGCGTCCGTGGCGCAGCAATTGGTCGATGATTTCTGGCAGTTGCCGAGCACCCATCAGGATTACCAGCGTTTCGATCTGGGCTAGGGCTTCCCACTCAAGGGCGTCGGGTTCGTGGGCCGTCATCACGGCAAAACAGCGGCTTAGCACCGGATCCGTGAGGGGGATACTGGCAAGCAACGGAGCAACTAGCGCTGACGAAAGACCAGGCACCACCTGAAATAAACAGCCTGCTTCAGTTAATGCTTGAATCTCAGCCGTGGAGCGGCCAAAAATAAATGGATCGCCACTTTTGAGCCGGACCACTTGCTTTCCCTGCTGGCAATAATCCACCAGAAGCTGGTTGATCTCGGCCTGGGGGGTGCTGGCTTCTCCGCCTCGCTTTCCCACTTCCAGCTTTAGACAGGCACTAGGCGTTAATTCCAACAAGGCGTCACCCACCAAAGCGTCGTAAATCAACACCTCAGCTTGGGTCAGCAGTTGATGGGCCTGGAGGGTTAAATGCTCGATCCTGCCCGTGCCTGCGCCCACAAGATAAACCTTGCCAGAAGAGTCGGTCATGCCCCAATAATAAGAAACATTAAAAGGTAAAAATCGCTGAGCAGCGTTTCTCAGATGATACCGGACTCGTGTTCCTTGCTGGTTACTTCTTGACTGGGGACATCGGCAGGAAAACCGCTGATTGAACCCGTCAGTTTAAACAGGCCAGACATGCCCACTGCCCCCAAAACCTATTTCCGCTAACGTTCCTGAAAACCCTAGCTACAAAGACCATCCTGTCTTTACCACCAGACTTGAGGGTTTTGTAACTAGAAATACGATAGCGCTGAGACGCTCATTTTATGGTGCAGTTATTGGCTGTCGTATGTACCTTCTGCATCTATCCTGCATCTAACCAGTTAGCCCATGAAACAGCATTATTCCGTTGCCATTGTCGGAGGAGGACAGGCTGGTTTATCGATCAGCTACTGCCTCAAGGAGCGGGGATTTGACCATATTGTGTTTGAAAAACACCAGATTGGCTACGCTTGGCGAACCAAACGCTGGGATTCCTTTTGCCTGGTTACTCCTAACTGGCAATGTCAACTTCCTGGCCATCCCTATCGCGGTGCAGAGCCAAACGGATTCATGCAAAAGGACGAAATTGTCCGGTACATCGAGGCGTATGCTGCATCATTTAACCCACCGGTGCGAGAAGGGGTTGAAGTGACCCGTCTTTGGCAGAACGAAGCCGATGATGTATTTGAGCTAACGACGACCAACGGCGACTACACAGCAGATCAGGTCGTGATTGCGTCGGGCAGCTACCATCAGCCTAAAATTCCCAGAATCGCGGAACGGTTGCCTCAGCATATTGTGCAATTGCATTCCTCCGAATACCGAAATCCGCAGTCCTTGCCTGACAAAGCGGTGTTAGTGGTCGGTACGGGGCAGTCGGGCTGCCAAATTGCCGAAGATTTGCACTTGGCCGGTAAACAGGTCCACCTATGTGTCGGAGGTGCTCCTCGTTCTCCGCGCCGCTATCGAGGTAAAGATGTGGTCGATTGGCTGGATCAAATGGGCTACTACGATCTGTCAATTGATGAGCACCCTCAGAAAGAAAAAGTCAGAACTAAAGCAAATCACTATGTAACCGGGCGCGATGGTGGACGCGAGATTGACCTACGTCAGTTTGCCTTGGAAGGCATGCGGCTTTATGGCAGATTGAAAACCGTCAGCAACAATACGCTGGAATTTTGCCCCAATCTAAAGCAAAACCTAGATCAAGCTGATGCGGTTGCCGAAAGTATCAAGAAAAGCATCGATCAGTTTATTCAGAACCACCAGATCGACGCTCCAACCGAATCACCCTACAGCCCCGTTTGGCAACCTGAAACAGAAGTGTTGTCGTTGAATTACGAGCAGGCCAATATCGGTACCGTCATCTGGTGTACTGGCTATCAGTCTGACTTTAGCTGGGTTGAGGTCCCCGTGTTTGACGGCAAGGGTTATCCAGGGCACGAACGGGGAGTGACTGCGGTGCGCGGCCTGTATTTTCTAGGACTGCCATGGCTCTACACCTGGGGTTCGGGCCGGTTTTCCGGCATCGCACGGGACGCCAACTACCTAGCTGACTACATCGCGGCCAGAAGAAAAGCATCCCACTCGAACGCATGGAGTGTGGTTAACGAATATTTGCTTGGCTCTTGAGAAAGCGTCCAAATAATCAAAATCCTTTCCTTCTACAGGCTCAAGAGCAGCACAGAAGGAAAGGTTGTGTTTGCTTATCAAGTTTGCTAACCAAATTGAATGAATCTGCTCAGATTAGCAACCATGCCAATTTAAAGATTAAGCTGGTTGCCGCGCTTGTATTGCAAATAGGCCGCTACAAACAAACCGGCCAGCGTTACTGGAATCAGACCTAGCACAATGCCCGAAAGTAAAGGTTCAACCACTGCTTCATCTCCTTAGCGTCGATTTGGATTTTATCAAATTTAACGACCCAACTTTCTCTTAATGCTTTTTATTCTTCTATCATAATTCTTGAGGGAAGACAGACCAAAGGGTCAACCCTCCCAAACGAGGCAGTTTGGCTTGAAAAGCATGCAAGACAAGGTTCGTACTTGCTCTGCTATGTACCTTTTAGGATGCAAGACAAGCTTCAGGCTGAGGTAATGCTTTAGAAAAGTTAAATAACCTCTAGTTTTTAGATGAAGTAAGTTAAATTCTTGAGGTATGTCGCTGGTCTGCCTGCGCTTCTCGTTCACTAACCGTTTTTGATGGCAAAAGAGCTTTTGGATAACCAAATTGCAACCACCGACATCTCAGTTCAGAAGGCGGCTTGGATCGTTCTAGCGGTTTTGGTTGCCCTGCTAGTTGTGACATTAATGTTCTACCAGTCTCGCCATTCTGATCCTTACGTACAGCATGTTTTAGGGCTGAATGGCAATCCGGCTCAGGGGCAGGTGATTTTTCAGTTGAATTGTGCCGGTTGTCATGGGGTTGCTGCGGATGGTCGAGTCGGTCCGAGTTTGCACCATGTCGCGTCCCGCAAGTCGCGAATTGGGCTGATTCATCAGGTAACCAGCGGTAAAACTCCCCCAATGCCGCAGTTTCAACCTAGCCCGCAGGAAATGGCAGACCTGCTGGAGTATTTGCAAACCCTCTGAAAATTTTCTATATCAAAATATTTTTAGCCAAGCAGTAGAAATTGCCACCAAAATCCGATACTCTTAGTACATGTCTGTAGTACAGACATCCTATTTACGTTAATCACAAATAGCGATTAGCAAAACTAGGAATCAACAAAACTAGACAAGCTGAATCATTTGGTGATACAAATGTTCTAGGAGCGATTGATTGGCCCTTTATTTTCTGCCAATGGTAATGTTCTATGGACGCTCGTCTTACTGAAGTCCAGCAGCAGCTTTTTGACTGGCTGGTGGAATATATCAAGCAAAATCAGCATTCGCCGTCGATTCGTCAAATGATGCGAGCGATGGGGCTAAAGTCTCCTGCGCCGATCCAGAGTCGGCTGGAGCATCTCAGAGCAAAAGGATACATTGATTGGACTGAAGGCCGGGCGAGAACGATTCGGATTCTGCGGCCCCAAGGTCTACCCATTGTGGGGGCGATTGCAGCTGGTTCGGTAGTTGAATCTTTCTCAGATGCAGTAGAGCAGTTGGATTTCTCTAGCTCCTTACTTCGACCCGGAGATTATGCCTTGCGGGTTCGGGGCGACAGTATGATTGACGCATTAATTGCAGATGGCGATGTGGTGATTATGCGCCCAGTGCAGGATCCCAAAACCGTCAAGAACGGTACGATTGTGGCAGCTAGGGTGAATGGCGAGGGACAAACGCTGAAGTACTACCACCGCAAAGCCAACCAGGTAAAACTGGAACCAGCAAACCCCAACTATCCTGTGATAGAAGCCCCAGCAACCGATGTGGTGATTCAGGGCGTTCTGGTAGCCGTCTGGCGGGGCTATGGCTTTATGGCATCCTGAAGTTGCTCTCAAGCTCTTAATTAAAAAATGCTTGAACGTTTGGAAAGTGAATACAGCCGTTGTTTTGGGCACCCAGATTGGATAGTCCATGAAATTTCTGGGTGTTGATTTGGGATGGCAATCCCAGCCGAGTGGGTTATGTTGTTTAATTTGGCAGCAAAGAAAATTACAGTTGCTGCATCTAACCCGTTTGGCAACAATTCCTGATGTGCTGACCTGCATAGATGCGTGGGTGAGTCCTGAGGATCCCGCTATGGTTGCGGTTGATGCCCCAACTTTAATTGCCAATTTGACTGGAATGCGGTTGGCCGATCGGTTAGCTCACAAGTATTTTGGTCGCTATCATGCAGGCTGCTATCCGGCTAATTTGGGTCGTCCCTTTGCCCAACGCACCATCGAATTTGGCTTGAGCTTAGCTGCAAGAGGGTTTGTACATGCCCCAGCGATTACTCCCCAGCAATTAGGCCGCTATCAAATCGAGGTCTTTCCCCATCCGGCGATTGTGCATTTGTTTGGGTTAAGTCAGATTTTGAAGTACAAGAAGGGTAGAGTAGCCGAGCGGCGGGCCGAGTTGATTCGTTACCGTGATTACATCTTGACTGTTTTGCCGCAGTTGGAGCCGCCCCTGCTGCTTACCGATGCGGCTAGTAACTCTCTACTGCCAGCAATGCCTGAGCGTGGCCCTGCTCTCAAAGCTTTAGAAGACCAACTGGACAGCCTGATTTGCGCCTATGTGGCCGCTCATTGGTGGTACTGGGGATCAGAACGCAACTGGGTACTCGGAGCCGAGACAACAGAGGCGTGCTGTGTGGAAGGTTACATTGTAGTGCCGGTTGGCGTCAAACCTAATTGAAGGCTAGCGACTAAAACGCCTACACAAACAAAAATTGATCTCTCCCTCTGGCATTACTGAAGCTGCTTTAGTTTTGCTCTGGCTGATTTGAGTAACTGTTGTGCCTCTTGGTAGGCAGTGGTGCCTGGTTTAACAGATTCTAGTTGATTGATAATCTGCTGAATTTGGCCAACCACATAGCTGCGATTGGACGGCTGTAGATTGACATCGGCTACTTTAAGCAAACTTGCAATTTCCGCTTTGGCCTGCTGCATTGCCGATGTCGAGTTTGTCTCTTCCTGGTATCGAACTTTAATTGTTCCTAGGTTTTTGCTATATTCTGCTAGAAGTTTTTGCGCTTCGTCGTAACCCGCCGGGTCCTTGGAAGGAACTCGCTCTAGTCTAGAAATGGCCTGCTGCCACAAACTGATGACTTGCTGCCAGTGTGCTGCCGAATGAGGTGGATTTTGACTTGCTTTCGCGGCTTCCCAAGCAAACCCTCTTGCAGCCTCAATCAAACTGGCCGACTCCTGTGTCTGAAAACCACCGTTGGCTGCAAACTGCCGCTGAGCTGCCTCTAGCTTTTGTTGTGCACTTCTTCCCGCTAGGGTCGTGTCTGGAATCTGCCGCAATTGATCGAGCGCGTCTTGCCATACCCGCAGTGCCGCTTGTTTTTCTGGAGAAGTTGCGGCTTCTTGGTGCTGCTGCATTGCTGCACCGAGGGTTTGTTCAGCTTGGGCTAGGGCAGTCTGAGCGTTTTTCTCTTGAAACAGTTTGGCTTCTAGCCGTCCCACTTCTGCACGGGCACGGTTTAAGCCGAGTGGATTGAGTCGCCAATCGTACCAACTCAGATAGGGTGTATCAGGCAGTTCACTCCAAACCCAGGTTGGCAGGCGGTCAAGACTTGCTTTGGCCTGTTTGAGTTTTTCCTCACCCTGGTCCAGATCGCTGGGTGCCGTAGCTTGATCAATCAATTGGCTGGCTGCTTCTAGGGCAGCTGAGGCTTGGCGGAAGTTGCGATCCATGCTGATGTAGCTGGGCAGAAGCAACAAAGGCGCTTCCTCCGCAATGGGATCACGGATGGGCGCGTAGGGCAGGTTCACCACGGCCAGCGCACCGATGGGAATCCCTAGCAAAATGGCAGTCCAAACAAGACGGTTCCAGGTCCGCCGTACCTTTACTGAAAGTGTCGGACGACTATGCAAAACTTCGGCCTCTAGCACAGATTCTCGTGCCATTTCTCGTGCCATTCGCTGCTCGAGTTCTTCGATGGTCCGTGGCGGGGTATTCTGAAGCGCTGGCCCAGCTGATGGCGCAGGGGAGGTTGAATTTTGTGAATTGATTGGCTGTTTGGCTCTAGCCCAGAACGCGAGCTGATGCAGACTTTTCATATTCCAACAAGTGATTATCGTTTAGTCTACCCAGCCGCTAATTGCTGCTGCGGTTTTCCTGATTCTCATAACAAAGGCTTTACCCATCTGGAATTCAAAGTAAAACTAATTTGAAGAAAATTTGGTTTGGTCATCCTGTTGCCTTGGTAATTCTGTTTACACCCAGGCATCTGGCCAATCCGGACCGCCAGAAACCTCAGCTACTTGTGCAGCTTTAGCCCAGAGGATTGAGTAGTAGCAAGCACCACTACTAATGCAGCAGTGAACTGCTGCAAAACTTTTTAATATTCGTCATATTAAATAAGGAATTTCGTCAGTAACTGAATCATTACTCGGTAGAAAAAGTTGGTGCAATTTTGAGCGTTTTTGCAAAGTTAGAGCCTCAGGTGCGGCGTAACTTAACCGTATTGTTTGCCGCAGGACTATTATTTTGGTCTGGTTTAGCTGCCCATTTACCAACATTGCCGCTGTACATCCAGCAGGCGGGAGCCAATCAACACTGGGTTGGGATTGTGATGGGATCGTTTGCGGTTGGACTATTGGTGTCGCGACCCTGGTTAGCAAGGCTAGCTGACTCGCGTGGGCGCAAGCTGGTTCTGCTGATTGGCATGACCGCAGTAGCCTTAGCGCCGTTGGGATACTTGGCAACTACCAGTATTCCGTCACTGATCGGGTTGCGAGCCTTTCACGGCATTAGCATCGCCGCTTTTGCCTTGGCCTATAGTGCTCTTGTCGTCGATCTATCGCCACCGCCCCATCGAGGTGAGCTGATTGGCTATATGAGTCTAGTCAACCCGATCGGGCTAGCGTTGGGTCCAGCGATTGGTGGGTTTACTCACGAGTGGTTTGGTTTCACACCCATGTTTTTAGCTGCTGCCAGTTTGGGACTAGTTGGGCTGCTCTGTACGGCTCAAGTGCAGGAATCTAGAGTCGTGGAGCAGAGTGCGCAGCAGGGAGATAGCCAATTTTGGCGTTTGCTGGGTGATGATCGCATTCGTGTACCGGCGATTATTTTGCTGCTAATCGGCTTAACCTTTGGAACTCTTAGCACCTTTGTGCCGCTCTATATCAAAGAAGCAGGGGTAAGTTTGAATACGGGCTTGTTCTATACAGCCGCGGCGATGGCGAGTTTTGCAATTCGGTTGGTCGCCGGTCCAGCTTCGGATCGGTACGGTCGTGGTCCGTTTATCAGTTTGAGTTTGGTGTTTTACACGCTCTCAATGGTGATTTTATGGCAGGCCAACAGTTCGGCCTCGTTTCTGCTGGCTGGGGCAATTGAAGGAGCAGGATCTGGAACCCTAATCCCGATGATGGCGGCTTTAATGGCCGATCGCTCGCTGCCCCACGAACGGGGGCGCATGTTTGGCATCTGCATGACCGGATTCGACATCGGCATTGCCTTGGCCGGTCCGATTTTAGGGGCTGTTGCTACTCAAATTGGCTATCGCAGTATTTTTGGAATTTGTGTTGGGTTGGGAATAGCAGCTATTGTAGTTTTCCTGACTCAGTCTAGTAAGAACCTGTCTGCTTCTTGGCGGTTTGCTTTGGGACAGGGACGAGACATCTATGCAGTTGGCATTACGAGCGAGTCAAATAAGGGAGCCGCATGAGGCAAACCCATAAAACCAACTAAAAAGCTAACCAATAAAAAGGGAGCAAGATATACCTCTGCTCCTCACCCATTCTCGCTCTCTATTCTCTTGTTCTCTCTACACTAGACGGGCTAGGAGGGATTCGAACCCCCGACACCGTGGTCCGTAGCCACGTGCTCTAGTCCACTGAGCTACAAGCCCTCGCTCACGAATTCATATCCTAGCACACTGGTTTTGAAACTGGCAAGTTCCGAAATCAACAAGCCTGGGGTTAGCACTATGGGCCGAGGCGATGCAGTCCCCGCTTCATTTTACCGACGCCCTTCTGAGCTTTGCGGGCCACTCGTCGCCACCAAGTATCTCGCCAACCAGACCAAGCAGTTTGGTCGAGGTAGGCATAAAATAAGCTAGTCGCTGGATGCTGGCAGCCGCTTCGCCAGGGTTTGGGAGCATTGGTATAGTGAATGATGAGCGGGTTATTCTTCAATAATTCATACTGCGTCTGGTCATAGGGGCTATCTTGCCAAGACTCATAGGTATATATTCGTGGCATTTGATTCCAACGTGGATCAAGTTCTCCCCAGTTTCCGGTGAAGACAGCATTTAGCCCGTCCTGATCGGCGTCTCGAATGTATTCACGATTCCGTTTACTGTACTCAATTACTTTCATTCCGATATTATCTACTCGCCACTTCTTAAGATTCACAACTAGCAGGCCGGAGTTAAAGTATTTTTGATTGGGATTCAACCCCAACTCACGATAGTTACTCAATCCTACTGCCATTGACACTAATGGCTGATTATCGTCTAGCACAGCAAGCACGTAATGCTCTCCCAGGTCCATTTGCCACAGCTCTGTTAGATCACCTTGCACGATCATGTCACAGTCTAAATAAATGGCTTTGTTGAGGTGGCTAGGCAACACTTGGGGCATTAACAAACGATAATAGGCAGTTCGGGTTAGGTAACGAGTTACCGACAGGTCTTGAAACAACGCCGGCTCCGGTTGAGTCCAATTGATTTCGAGTTGCTTAAACTGCCGCAGGGAATTTACAACCTTTTGCTGGGTTGCTGGCCAAATGCCGCCATCCAGAATATAGAGCAGCAGCTTTTGCTGGTTGTTTTTTAGATTGCTCAAGGCCGAATAAATCATCACCGCCATCGGCATGGCGTAATTTTCATCGGCAGCGCAAACTAGCACAATGGGCTGACTCTGGGTGCTGATACTGGTTGAGTCTTCAGGACTGAATGTAGCCTGATTCGGTTCCATTTGTTTGGTCATGACCATCTCCTTTAGAGAAGGTGTGTCAAGGGTAAATACATGAAAAAGCGATTACTCCAGGTTCGGGACAAAGAAATCAGCAAGAGACGAAAATAAGAACGGATGAGGTGAAGACTAGTTTTCGAACGTAGTGGCTTTTTAGAAGGTCTCTAAAATTAGTCAATGTTCGTTAGAATACATCTTCTTAGGAAGGAATTACAGAACTTAAATGAAAAATTTGCCGATAGATAGATGCTATAAGAAGAGAGCAGGTTTATGGCTTCTCAATATTTTGTGCTAATGCTTCATGATTGCTTCATATAATGACTAGTAATTTGTAGAATTTGCCGATCAAGGATGGTGAACAAGGAGTAAACTTTATTAGAATTCTGGGGGCAGAAACTTAAACCATTGTCTAGATTTTTACAGATCAATTGTTTGCTTCCCGATACATTGGCTTAGTCCTGCCCTTCATCGTTATGGCTAGCTTTTGTGGGACTGAGCATGTGCCTGATCTAACGTGCTGATCAATATTAGGGTGACTACCATTCATGGAAAAACTTCTTTCAATTTGCATTCCTACCTTTAATCGCGCTCAGATGCTAGATCGGCAGCTTGCGTGGTTACTCCAAGAGGTAAACGAGCTTGGCGCAGACTGCGAAATCCTCGTGTCGGATAATTGTTCGCAGGATGAAACGCCTGCGGTAATCAAAAAATGGCAATCGGCCAGCTCCGTTGTGTTTCGTACAAACCGCCATCCAGAAAATTTGGGGTGGATGCGGAACTTTGCCTACTGTCTTAATGCTGCTACGGGATGCTATACCTGGATTTTGGGAGATGATGACAAGGTTGATGATGGGACAGTTGCTCTAGTCGTTTCGACGCTTAAAACTAGGCCTGATCTTTCGCTGTTTTATCTCAACTTCTGCGAGCGCAATGTTGCAACAGGCTATTTCAGTCCAGAACCTTGGCTCAAGCGGGTTGAAGACGATGTCAATCTACCCGATAGCAAAGCGGTTTTTCAGAAACATATCCAAGAAAATATTGGTAGCGTGATTTTTATTAGCGCCACGATTTTTCGGACGCAGTTTGGGCGAGAAGCGTATCAGTCGTGGCAAGAGAGTTTACAGAACTGGGGTGGTTTAGCTTACTGGAACGGTTATTGTGCCACCAAAGGCAATGTTCTAGTCACCGAAAAGACCTTTGTGGAATGTACAACTGGCATCAGCTATTGGCAAAAAGACCCAAAAGCTTGGTTTAAAATTCGCTACTTCGATATTCCTGAGATCTACAGTAAGCTCTATCAAATTGGCTATCCTCGCCAGTTTTGTCAAAAAATGATGCTACACATGGCTGAAGAGGATTTTATTAGCCGAAACGTGCTGAACAACCTAAAGTATTATCTCTGGTGCTTCTGGAAAGCGCCCCGCTGGTCCAGTCGAGTTGTAGCTGCCTATATCAGCTTCTTGCTGAGCTGCACCCTGGGTAGGAATGCCGCTATAAAACTGGCAGAAGTACGAATGCCCGGATTCAGCAGCACAGCTAAAGAACTTGTAGATTCTCAGTAGCGTAATTGAGCGAGATGCAACGATGTTAGCGAATGTACAGAAAAAGCTAGAGCGCAAAGCAGCCCAAGTTGCCCAGATTCCGGCTGAAATTGCCTATTATCTCCAACTGAAACAGCATGCTCGCCACTTGCCAACACTCGATGCGGTTGGGCAGCGGGCGGTAGCTGCCTGCAAACGGGAAGGAGTATTTATCACCTCGCTGGACGAATTGGGATTTGCCTCATCAGCAGCAATGCTTCAGGCGGCCAGACATTACCTCGATGTCATGGAGAGTATCCGCCCCAAACAAACGTTCGCAGATGATCATGCCAACCAACCGCCCCAATTGCTTCCTCCCCACATTTTCACAATGACTGATCTGCCGGAATTCGCCAACTGGGGCCGCGAATCGCGCTTACTCAATATTGTGGAAAACTATATTGGTCTGCCTGTTGCATTTCAGGGCGTACATCTGCGGCGCGACTTTGCCAATCCTTCTCCGGTAACAACTGAATTTTGGCACCAAGACCTGGAAGATCGGCGCATGCTAAAGGCAATTATTTATTTGACCGATGTAGAAGAAAAAGACGGCCCGTTTGAGTACATTCCCCGCTCCGAGGTTTCGCCTTGGGTCGCCAAACAAATCCATCGCCGTGTTGGTCAAGCTTATGCGAAATCGCAGGCAATGGGCCTGACGGACGCAGAAATGGAAACCTTCGTGCCACGCTCAGCCTGGAAGCGCTGTACTGGTCCTGTCGGAACTGTGGTATTGATGGATCCCAAAAATATCTTTCATCACGGCAAATCTCGCCGGAAAGAACGAGCATCCTTGTTCTATGTATATACGGCGGCCAACCCCCTGCGCCCCGAACACTGCACTCAGTACTGCGATGCGTCCTATGCCCGACCGGAGCTGGCACAGTAGGGGCTTGGATGGTTTCAGCGTTAGATTATTTCAGTGGGTGTTACTAGCACATCAGCCTTATCACTAGCCTCTACATCGCTGACTTCACACAGCCAAACCGCAGCGGCAGTGCCGATAGATTTTTGGGTTGGTTCAGGCTGAGCTAGCTGACTGAAATTGGCCGGAATCAGACCACTAGCAACCGCTGGGCTAAAGATCTGAATATGACCTCCCATTTGGCTCACTAACTCTCTGGCAATGGTTAAGCCTAAGCCAGTACCGGGAATATCAGTTGTGGCCTGAATACCACGATAGTGCCGCTCAAACAAATGCTGCAAATCTTCCGGAGGAATCCCCGGACCTGTATCGGCAATCACGATGACCTGATAATACAGCGGCTGGAAACCCGACTGAGGCAATCCTGTTATGGGTGATTCGGACACAGGCTGTCGTTGCACACCAATGTAGATCTGCCCACCTGCTGGAGTGTATTTAAGGGCATTATCGAGCAGATTATTCAAAACTTCGCGCAACGCCCGCCTATCGATTAGCAGCGGGGGCAGATTGGCAGGAATTTCGCTTTGCAGGGTCAACTGCCGGTCTTGAGCAATGGCAGCTGCGGTTTCTAAAAGAGGCTGCAATACGGTAGTTATAGCCTGGGGCCGGAGGTCAATGGCGCTTCCTAACAGCATGCGGGTTTCAGTACGCGGATCAGGCAGACGGGTTGCGGTCTCTGAAGGCAATGGCGGCTGAAATGGCGATTGTGGTTCCTGATCTGAGTGGAGCAGCGGCAGCAAATCGGTTACATCCAGATCTATGGCCGTGTCGAGTTGCTGTAGCAATTCTTGCAGCCGGTCGCTCTCTCGCACAATACTTTCAGCCACAGAGCGATTCGTGTCGCCGGGGCGGAGCCGTTTCAGTAATAGTTTGCCAAAGGTTCTGACGGCAGTGAGGGGATTGCGAAACTGGTGGAGCAAATCATCAAACAAATCGGTTTTTTGCTCTTCTAGCAACTGCTGCTGCTGTAGATCCTGGGCTAGCCAACGAGACCGCCACTCTAAGATGCAGGCTGCCGTCAAGGTTTGAGCCACATGTTCGATCTGAGCCTGCTCTACCTCATTCCAAGCCCGATCAGCCCGAGCCGTCACCAGCAGGCCCATGACGCGCTCTTGATAGATTAGCGGCAAAACCATTTGCTGCTTGGGCAGCAACCCATCTGAGATTCGGTAAGGTGAAGCGGGTGACACCTGAGCCAGTAAAGCTTGAGTCTGGTTAGCATCCGCTTGAGGGTCTATGCCTGAGTCGGCTGTCAGCAAGCGTCGGGGGTACAGATTGGCTCCCACTTGCGCTAGAAACGACAGGATTTGCTCTTCGCCCCAGTTCAGCGCTACTTCTGGATGGGCTACAAACGGAATCAGCTGAGTATCGGGCGAAGTAGTCAGCTCTTCGGTTAAATAGACAATACTTAATGCAGCTCCCATCCCCTGCGTCAGGAGGGCGACTTGCGATTGACAGAGTTTGAAGAATTCTGTACTGGTGGGCATGATCGCGCTACTCTTACACCTGCTTGCCTTGACACTGGTCGCCTGCTTCCCACACGGTGCTGCCATTGGCCAAGCTTTCTCCCGAGTGTCCCAAGCTTTCATCCACAGCAGAACCAAAAATTAGCAAAACTAATTAAGCTCAATCAATAAGCTCAATCAATAAGCTCAACAACCCTGTCCAAGCTGATGAATCCAGGCCGCTTTAGCCATGCTTTCACCATGAAAAGCTGCCTTCCGCCAGCACTGCATCTGAGAATGAGAAGCAAACCTGTTTAAAAATTTTAATTGAGCGGCCCAATTTATTGCGAAGTTTGTGCCTTAACCAACCATAACCCTGAGTGCCTGACCTGAGACGAAGAGAAACCTGAGGGGAGCTACAGATTTGCTTTAGATTTTGTATCAATAGTTTAAAGGAAGTTGAAATTCTATTCTCAACCCGATATACTTTGCACGGTCTTAGTATTTTGTAACTAGAGTTACATTAACGATAGTTACGACAAATCGTCAAGGAGCAATCACTTAAGAGAGGAGGTAGAGAGTTTGGCAAGAAGACGCAAACGCAAAAGTCGTCGTCGGTTGGAGGGACGCCGCATCCTAGAATCGGTGCCTCAGTATAGCATTGAGAGTGGCGAAGATAAGCCCGTCACTGCTGCTCGGAAGTTCATTCAGGCTGAAGGTATTTTGCCGCCAGCCCTACTGTTGGTCAAGCGCAACGAGCACACCACAGATCGATACTTCTGGGCAGAGAAAGGTCTCTTCGGTGCTCAATATGTTGAGGAAAATCATTTCCTGTTCCCCAGTCTGCGAATGACAGAGGATGAGGCAGAAGGTCTAGTAGCTTCCAGTCGTTAGTCCAGGTTGAACCAGGTTCTGAGTCTGATAGAGTGGTGTTCTCCCCAACCCTCCTTGTGCTTCCCAAACTAAATCGCTTTAGCTAAAGCAATTGTAAAGTTTTGGGATTTAAGGTGCGGACAAGGTTCTTACAGTTCACGGGACGATTGAATGGTTGAAAATTAGCGAGACCTCAGCATTCGCTAAACCACCCTACAACTAAATACAGCAGCGGGGCGGGGTTGATTGGATTTCGTCCCGTTGCTGTATTGGTGCTTGCTTCTGCCGTTATATTAAGAAATTGATACATAAATTTATGTGCTTCTATGCCCTTTATTCATATTCCTCAACCATGGCAGTTGCCGGAACGGCAGGTTACTTCAGAGGCAGCCTTCTTTAATCGGCGTCGGTTTCTTCGCACTCTAGTTGGTGCTGGAATTGCGGGGGCAACCTTGCCGCTGATTGGCTGTCAAAGGCAGAGCAGAGTGGATGCACCGACATTTGATACAAATCCTCTCAGCACAAATCCCAACCCCACTTTTTCTCAAGTAGATCGGCCCACCACGAATGAGCAACTGGCAGCAACCTACAATAACTTCTACGAATTTGGCGGCACCAAACAAATCTGGCAAAATGCTCAGGCGTTGCCTACTGAAGATTGGAAGGTCGAAGTCACAGGTTTGGTCAACCAGCCGCGTACATTTGATTTGGAGACGTTACAACGAGAATTTCCGCTAGAAGAACGCCTCTATCGGTTCCGTTGTGTAGAAGCCTGGGCTATGGTGGTTCCCTGGATTGGGTTTCCGATGAATGCGATCTTGAAAGCGGTTGACCCTAAAGCTAACGCTAAGTTTGTGCGCTTCACGTCCTATTACGACCGCAGAATTATGAAAGGCCCAACTTTTCCCCCCAGCCAGTTTCTGCCGTTTCCCTACACCGAAGGGCTACGGATTGAAGAAATGGCAAACGATTTGGCCTTTTTTGCAGTCGGGGTTTACGGGCATACCTTGCCCAAACAGCATGGTGCCCCAGTTCGAGCCGTAATTCCCTGGAAGTATGGCTTTAAGGGAGCCAAATCCATCGTTAAGATCGAGTTTGTTGAAACTCAACCTGCCACGTTTTGGAATACTATCAGTCCGGGTGAGTACAAGTTTGAATCAAACGTTGATCCAGAGGTTTCCCACCCTCGCTGGTCCCAGGCCAAAGAGCGGCTGATTGGTCCCAATTCAGAGTTTGACTGGGAGGAGGTGCCAACCTTGAAATACAACGGCTATGGTGAGTTTGTTGCGTCGCTCTATGCTTAGCCTCGTTTGCACCTTTTGTACCTCACATACCTACCACAATTTGGGCTGCGTTGGCTCTTTGATTATCCCAAGGATAAAAAGGTAAACCGTTGGGGTGAAAACGTCAGGGTAAGAAAACGTCAGGGTAAAAAGCGATCGAGAGCAGATTTAAGTTCTTCAATTTCGGCTTCGATGTTGCCTTGCTTAGCGGCACGGGCAATGCACTCGGTTAAGTGTTCATCCAAAATAATCCGAGAGACGCGATCGAGAGCGCCCCGAACTGCCGCAATTTGTACCAGCACATCCGGACAGGAACGGCTTTCTTGCACCATCATCTTAATGCCGCGAATATGGCCCTCAATCCGCGACAGCCGATTCACAATTCGCCGCAATGATTCCTCGCTGTGAACATGGGGATGGTTGGAATGCTCATCAGCGTGAGGCAGCACATCATCCCCATGAAGCTGGCCGGGATGGCTGTGCCCAATCGATTGAGAGCGAGAGAGTTCAGAGGCTGTCATTAGCAGTTCACAGAAACGATGTTTCTAAATCTTAGCCCAGCCCCAACTCATCCGTTGACCGCGAGTTGATTGCCGCGAGTTGATTGCTGCGATTGGGCTTTACATCGAGAATTCTCGATGGATGCCTTCTTGTCGCAGTTCACCAGCCCTTTACTGCTTCACGGGCGGATTTTGGGTTGGTAAATCGGGAAGGGGAGGTGGAGCTGCTTCGGGAATTGGTAATTCGGTCGCCGCAGGAGGTGCCAATTCTGGTGCAGCTACAGGCGGCGGAGCTGGTTCAAGGGGGGCTGCAGGAACAGGATTGATCGGGGGTAACAGATCTGGTGATGCGGTCGTCGCTCTACTGGGTGGGGCTACAGGAGGCACAATCGGTTTGAGGGGCGTTTCCAGCTCACTAGGGGTCGTAGCTTTGACTGTAGGTTGACTACTTGGTAATGGCAAAGCAGGCTGCTGGATTGGGGTTTCTGGCAATGGTTGCAATGGGGGCTGCGAATAGTCTTCAAATTCGGGGCTGACGCGATAAACCGGCTCTTCGATGGGTGTAGGGTCGGAAGTGAATAGCGGTGTCTCCGAAATTGGCCAATTTGCCTCTGCTGGAAAGTTCTGCTCGCGATTAAACAACAACCGATGCGGTACTTTGGGCTGCTTCTCTGCCTGAGATTGTGAAGCAGGAGCAAGCCGCAGCGACAAACCCATCCCGGCTCCCACTAAGCCACCCAGCATACACATAGAAACTAATGCAATCGGCATCCAAGCTTTGGGACGGCGCAGTTGAGTCAGTGTTACTGGAGAAGGGGCAATTGGGGATGGCGCGGCAGATGGAGTGACGGGCAGGGCGGGTTGGGTAGCTGAAGTAACTGCAGCTGGATTGAGAGCAACCAGATTATCTAATCCGACTGGGTCTGGCGTGATGGTCTTGGATTCCGGTGCGATTGTATCGGCAGAAGGAATGGCGGCTCGAACCAAAACCGGCGCAGGAGGCTGAGTTTTTTCCACTGCAGTTGATGGCTTTGAGGTCAGAGTAGATGAGTCTGCGACGTTGACCGCTACCTCTGCTGTTGCCGATTGATTGGCCAATTGATTAGGAGATTGTGCAAGAGCTTGCTCGATGGCACTAGGATTCACGGTTGGTAAGATCGGAAACCAGTCCAGCAGTTGTGGAGGAACCTGTCCTGGTTTAAGTTCAAACACCACATACGGCATCTCGTCTTCTTCAAAACAATCCAAAACACGCCCTTGATCAAGTTGCTGGGCCAGGGATCGGACCTTGCTGAGAAACTGCTGCCGCAATTCAGCCAAATCTTGCCGCTGCCGCAAGCTGGGATTGAGGGTTTGCAGCACCACGGGCCGTTCCAGATAGGCGTGCTGGGCCTGATACGTGACACCGAAGTCACTCTGATGTAAGACCGTCTGAATAACGTACTTGCGGTTTTGCAGCGTTGTGCCAGGGGTCAAGCTCATATCAAGCGATTGTGACAAAATAGTTCTCACTCATGGTACCAGCCTTTAGAAAAGGTAGGCTGAAACTTAATCCGCTCCCTCTTTTTCCCTAGCTCTCCCACTGGGCACCTTCCCGGCTTAAATTCGTCGTATCATGTCGTATCTGTCGCTGCGCCACTTCTTTAACAGGTCTTCAGGTAATTTTGCTAAAGTCATTAGTTGTGGTGTTAGCAGCGCCCTTCAACTGTTGTGAGGCATCTCTAAGAGTACTTAACATATGGCACGGAAATATACGCTTCGTCTGCTTTCAGCTCTGGCGATTTCAGGTTGTTTGGTCACTAGCTTGGCATCCATTGGTTTGACTCAAGGACTGCCCGGTTTCACCATTTTTAGCGGCGTTGAGCGGGAAAACCAGTTAAGTTGGCGCATGGATTTTGACGGTGAGCCTGGTGTGCGAGACCGCTACCGTCTGCGGATTCCGGCCAAAAAAATGGAGCTTGCTGTTGAACAATTCTCTATTACGTATCCCGACACCTATCGCGGCGAATTTGATCCAGACTCGGTGGAAGTGAGGGCCAATGGGGATGAGATTCCTCTGGATGAAGTGACCTGGGATCCTGAAAATCGCGTGATTGAGATTTATCCCCAGTCGCCGGTACCGGCGGATACGCGCGTTGAAATTGTCCTGTCGAATGTCCGTAACCCGAATCGAATTGGTATGCACTACTTTAATGCACTGGTACGTTCTCCGGGCGATTTGCCAATGATGCGATATGTTGGCACCTGGATTTTGTCCATTAGCCGCAGATAGGGATGTGCTGTAGGGTCACTGCTAGAAACCCCCAATTCATTTTGCAAAACCAAGCTCCCGCAGCAATCTGGCGGAAACCTGAGGGCAGAATGCTATGATGATAGACTGTGGCTTTTTGAGTGGAGTTAAATACCTATGACCAAGCGGACTTTGGAGGGAACAAGCCGTAAGCGCAGAAGAACCTCTGGTTTTCGAGCCAGAATGCGCACTAAAAACGGTCAGCGTGTGATCAAGGCACGGCGGCGCAAGGGGCGGGCACGGCTCTCTGTTTCCGGCTAGGGTCTAGGCTAGCGGTGGCTCTGCCCAAAGCCCATCGACTACGACATCGGCAAGATTTTTCAGCGGTCTATCAAGCTGGCTCACGTCAGTCTAGTCCCCATTTGACGTTGAGGGCATTGCGTAAACGCAGATCTGCAAGGCTGGAAAGGCCAGAACTGTCAGCTCGGCCCGATCTGGATCAGATTGATCAAATTGATCAATCAGATCGGAATGGCAAAGAGCAAACGCAGAGGCAGGAACAGCAAGCTATTCCGCCGACCCAAATTGGTATTTCCATCAGTCAAAAAGTGAGTAAACGAGCCGTGGTCCGAAATCGAATTAAGCGACAGCTCCGGGCTATTGTGCAGCAGTTTCTTCCCCAGATCTCGCCGGGATGGCAGTTGGTAATCGTGGTAAAGCCAAATGCGGCCGAGTGCGGTTATGAACAATTTCTGCAAGAATTAAAGCAGTTATTGATCAGCGCCGAGGTTATCAATGGGCATTAAGGAAGAGGTTTACTATGAAGGCGGTCCTCATATTGGGGATTTAATCATTAACATATTGCTGGGATTTACGGTAATTTGTCTGCCGCTCACTATTGGTGCGATTGTGCGAGCGCTCTGGTTGCGCTACCGGATTACGGACCGACGTATCTCGATTACTGGCGGTTGGATGGGGCGTGATCGCTCAGATGTAATCTATTCCGAAATCACCAAGGTTGTCACGGTTCCACGCGGGTTGGGCGGTTGGGGCGATATGGTGATTACCCTGAAAGACGGCAGTCGCCTAGAGTTGCGTGCCCTACCCAAGTTTCGTGAGATCTACGAATATATTAATCAGAAGCTGTCGCCGAGGGCGCAAAAAGCCAGTGGAGCGCTTGGCAGCAAGTGAAGCAGTGAGTCAAGCTACCACTGCAACAGACCCGCGCTAGTAGGATAGAGTAAGTAGTTGGCAACTCGCTGAGTAAATATTGAGCAAGTATTGAGCAAATATTGAGCAAGTAGTTGGCGGCAACTATGGCGCATCAGTTGGCACAATAGGTTGGGAAAACAGAGTACGTAGGTAGACACAACGCATGGATTTTGGCGTCGGATTTCTCTCTAACAATGTAATGCTGCCGATCCTGGATTTCTTCTACGGGATTGTGCCAAGCTATGGTCTTGCCATCGTCGCTCTGACCTTAGTGATTCGATTTGCGCTCTATCCGCTCAGTGCGGGTTCGATTCGCAGTATGCGGCGGATGCGGGTGGCTCAACCCGTGATGCAAAAGCGCGTCAAGGAACTTCAAGAGCGCTACAAGGACGATCCTGCCAAGCAGCAGGAAGAAATGAGCAAAGTCTATAAGGAATTTGGCAACCCGCTAGCTGGGTGTTTCCCAGTTCTAGTGCAGATGCCAGTCCTGTTTGCTCTATTCGCCACATTGCGCGGCTCGCCGTTCTCGGATGTAAACTACAACGTGAATGTTCAGATTTTGCCGCGCGAGCAGATCGAACAGATCCAACCTCAGGCTTTTGTCACGAACCCGCAGAATATCTACGTCGCCGATGGAGTTCATGCTCCGGTCATCGCCGTGATTCCAGGCGGCAATCGACTAACAGTGGGCGAAAAGACCAACATTACGTTTCAAACCGCGACCGGTGAGCCGCTATCTGATTTGTTGGCTGAGTATCCTGAGACCGACCTCCAGCCTCATTGGAAGGTAACTAAAGGGCAGGAGCTAGTACAGTTCGATGAGAATGGCAACCTGGAAGCACTCAGTCCTGGTGAAGTGACTCTGCAAGGTACGATTCCTGGATTAGCAGCTAATAAAGGCTTCCTGTTCATCAAAGCCCTGGGACGAGTGGGAGCGTTTGGAGAAGATGGCAGCATCAATTGGGATATTTTGGGCATGGTGCTGTTTTTCGGCGTCAGCCTCTACGTCAACCAACTGCTTTCGGGGCAAGGGCCAAACTCTAATGCCAACCCGCAGCAGGCAGCAGTGAACCGCTTCACGCCCATTATTTTCTCAGGCATGTTTCTGTTCTTTCCCTTGCCGGCAGGTGTGTTGATGTATATGGTGATCGCCAACGTCTTCCAAACCCTGCAAACCTACATCCTCTCCAAAGAACCCCTGCCGGAAAACCTGCAAAAAATTGTGGATGAGGAGGAGAAAAAGCAGGAAGGACGAGAGGCACTTCCCTTTGAGCCAGTTAAGACGAAGAAGGATGAAGCGGCTGCGGAGGCGAAGCCAGCAGCAAAGCCGGAGGCTAAGGCTAAACCTGAAGCCAAGCCAGTGCCTAAAGCGGCTAAGCAAACACCAAAGCAAAATGCGAAGCAAACGCCAAAGCAATCTACGCCCAAGAATACCAGCAGTACCAAAAAGAAAGGCTAACGCGGATGGATGACCAGCAGATTCAACGAGGCAAGCATTGGTTAGAAGAAATGCTGCAACTCTCAGGCTTGCCAGCCACGGTTCAGCCCGATCTGGAACGCACCGGTGCCGAAGGAAGCTGCTGGTTGACCATAGATGATGCCACCCTGACCCACGAGCAAACCCAAATTCTGATCGGCGAGGAGGGAAATGTGCTCGATGCTGTGCAGTATCTGGCCAATACGATTCTCAATATTGGGCGGGGGGAAGACCTCCAGACTGCTTATACCATCGAGTTGGCAGGCTATCGGGTGCAGCGGCAGATCGAGTTGCAGCAATTGGCCGAAGCCGCCGTCCAGCATGTGCGAGAGACGGGTGAGGAATACGAAATGGCCGCGCTGTCAGCCGCCGAGAGACGGCAGGTGCATACCTATCTCAAGGCAACCTACGGTGATTTAGAAACCTATAGCCGTGGTAAAGAACCCGATCGACGCTTGGTAGTACGGCTAGCAGAAAGTGAAATAACGTAGCTCAAGTTCAAATTGCATAGGAGGAGCGCTCATCATGGAAGCCGTTTACATTCCACAGCTAGTGAGAGCGCCGGAGCAAACCGAACAAATCGAAGTCAACAGCTATTTGCCCGATCTAGACACCTTGACCCCTGTTCAAGGGCAGGTGCGTGTTACCCATCGAGGTAATTATCTAGAAGTTGCCGGCCAGGCCGAAGCTATCGTTACCCTGACTTGCGACCGCTGTTTGCAACAATATAACCACCGGATCAAAGTCAACATATCGGAACTGATCTGGCTGCAAAAGCAAGAGGATGATCCAGATGCAGATCTATTGGAACGGGAAGTGGCGTTTGAAGACTTGGTGGAAACACTAGACCCAGATGGCTATTTTCAGCCCCTAATCTGGCTTTACGAGCAGCTTTGTCTAGAGATGCCACCCCGGCAACTGTGCGATGTCAATTGTGCGGGTATTCAAGTCAACACCGCAACTGAAGCGGAGACTGAACAACCCACCCGAATCGATCACCGCTGGGCGTCGTTGCAATCGCTGCGAGAGCACTTGCAGAATTAGCTTGTTCTACACTTCTCTGGCGCTACTTCTTAGCTGCTGACTTGAATGGGCTGCGCTTCTTACGAGCCTTTTCCTTTGCCTTCTCACGCTCGTACTCTAGCTCCTTCAGCTTCTTCATGATGCGACTGAAGTAGTCCTGCATGTAATCTTCCAGCGTCGTAATTTCTGCAGGCTCAATGCTAAATACAGCATAGGTTTCATCCATATTGGCTGTTAACGGCTTGCCCGAAGCAATCACGGCTGTAAATGCCAGCCGGTCAGCGAGGTTCCATCCCCACTGGAAAAAGCGAGCTGTCTTCTGTACGGCTTGTAGCAACCCAATTGGCATGCGCGAAATTTTGGCCTCCCGTCCCGATAGGCGTTCGCAGAGGCGGATAATCTCGTAGGCTCCCCAAGCCTTTGGTCCCACCACCGGAAAACTGCGGTTAATAGTTTCCGGCTTCTGCAAAGCTGCAATCGTGAAGCGAGCGATGTCTTGAGTGTCCATATAGGCAATTGGCGAACTGTTGCCCATTACCCATACCGCCTGCTTTTCCAGAATTGGAATCGCGTACTGACTGATCAGCCCCTGCATAAAACCACAAGGCCGCAAAATTGTGTAGTTTAGCCCCGACTCGGTCAGAAACTGCTCGGTACAGCGCTTGATTTCCATCAGCGGCACTTCTGGATATTTCTCACAGTCCAGAATTGAGAAGAAAATGAAGCGCTCCACTCCGGCAGCTTTGGCGGCTTGGATCAGCGCAACTTTGCCATCCCAATCGACTTGCTGAATGCTGAGGGAATCAGTGGGGCGGGTCGTGGCTGCATCGATCACCGCCGTAATTTCAGCTAAAGCTGGGGGTAAGGTTTCTGGCTCGCACAGATCACCCTGGACTAATTCAGCCCCCCACTCCTTCAAGAAGGCTGCTTTTTTCATACTGCGCACCAGGCATCGCACCTTATATCCCTCATCTAGGGCGCGGCGGGTGATTTGCCTTCCCAAAGTCCCAGTGGCACCGACAATTAATAGATTCATGAGGGATTCCGTAACGATTTATTAATTTTCTTAGTTTAAGATATACCAAAACTGATCCTAGAGGAAAGGGATTCAGTGTCCAGCTTTGTCAAAAATTTCAAACCAGAGGCAATCCAAACTTTACCCCTGCTAAAACTGTTACGCTAAGGGTAATCTAGCTGAACCATTGTTTGAGTTTAGCGAATCTCTAGAAGGTTGCGTTTGCTGTTACCCTGAGGTGCTTGCAACTTACGGCTGCGCTTGCAATGCAACAACACTTCTACTGTGATGGACTTGTAATGGACTTTTCCTATGGACTCTGCTTCGATCCCAACCGCTCCCAACTGCGAAGTGCAACACCCAGTGAATTTGCAACATGTTCGCCAATTGCACCGAGAAATTCTCAGCACCGAGAAAGCTCAACGCATGGCGGAGTTTTTTAGCCTGTTGGGAGATGCCAATCGTCTACGAATTCTGTCGGCGCTAGCAGAGCAGGAGTTGTGTGTTTGTGATTTGGCTGCCGTTGTCAAAATGACGGAATCAGCCGTTTCCCATCAACTCCGAACTCTGCGGGCCATGCGGCTAGTCACTTATCGCAAGCAAGGACGCAATGTCTTCTACTACTTGAAGGACAGCCATGTGTTGACGCTCTACCGCGAGGTGGCCGAGCACCTCGATGAGCCAGAAGATTAGCGCTTACTCTTCTCCACCCTGAAACCGCAGCATTAGAAAGCCCAAGGCCAACCCAATCAGGATCGGGACAGCCGATAGAAGGGCCGTGTTAAAAATCTCGCCACCCATTGCCTTTACTCTCCTCAAAAACTATGTAGACAGCAAAATTTACAATCTTTAGAAGATCTTAAAGCAGTTTGGCGGCCAATCTGAATCAAATTGCGGCCCATCATTTGGTTTTCATGGCGATCTCTCCCCATTCCCCTTCTACTTCCCAACCCCAGTGCAAACCTCGACTGGCGATTGCGCTTGGCGACCCAGCTGGAATTGGCCCTGAAGTGGTTTTGAAGGCCCTTGCTGACCCAACTATTCCAGATTGCTGTGAGATTACGATTGTTGGCAATCGGGATCTGCTCTGGCAAGCATACCGGGATTTACAGCTGCAAATTCAACTGTCTGCTCAACCGCCACAAAGCACATTGGTTCAACTTGCCCATCCAGATAGCTTGTCAATTCTGGACGTGGAGCTGCCCCTCTCGGTCCGGGAGCAAATTCGGTTGGGCATAGGGAATGCGGCCAGTGGAGCCGCCAGCTTTCGCTTCCTGGAAACGGCAATTGCCCAAACCTTGCGAGGAAATTTTGCTGGGATTGTCACTGCTCCAATTGCTAAATCAGCCTGGAAGGCTGCCGGTCATCTGTATCCGGGGCAAACTGAGCTGTTGGCTGAACGAGCTGGTAGAGAGCGGTTTGGCATGCTGTTTGTGGCCCGTTCTCCCCATACTGATTGGACACTACGTGCCCTACTCGCCACGACCCACATTCCCCTGCGGCAGGTGCCCGATACCCTAACCCCTGCTTTGATGACGCAGAAGCTAGAGCTATTGATTCAAGCATTGCAGCAAGACTTTGGCTTGAGGCATCCCCGGATTGCAATTGCCGGCCTCAATCCCCATAGCGGAGAGCAAGGCCAACTCGGGCAGGAGGAGCAAACCTGGCTGATTCCCTGGTTAGAGGAGATGGCTGCTCAGTTTCCCCAGGTTCACCTGCGAGGTCCGGTTCCTCCCGATACTCTGTGGGTTCGGCCAGCCCAAACCTGGTACGGGCTTAGCAGCAGCGGCTCAGCAGACGCCAATCTCGGTGAGGATGCTTATCTGGCGCTCTATCATGACCAAGGCTTGATTCCCGTCAAGCTAATGGCGTTCGACCGGGCTGTGAATACCACGATTGGCTTGCCGTTTATTCGCACTTCGCCTGACCACGGTACCGCATTTGATATTGCCGGACAGGGGGTTGCTCAAGCAGACAGCTTCAAAGCAGCGATTCAAGTAGCAATCGAGATCGGCCAAAAACGTCAGGCAGCGGTTGCCATTTAACTAAACCCGCAGGTTTTGCAATCAATATTAATAGAAGACTAAGAAAAGCCTAAGAAAGCTTGAGAAAGCATAAAAATGATTTTGAGGCTAATATGCCGAAACCTCTGCATTTTAGGCTAATTAGGGAGGATAAGCTCAAGTGTAGGTACTCTAGGGCTGGCTTATATTCAATCCAGGATGATATTCAATCCAGGATGAGATGGCTCAGAGGTCAAGGATGGATCAGCTGCCGCCCACTGCTTTGTTTGTTTATTTGCGATATTGCGACATGGGAATGCCAGGTTTTGGCTGCATTTCCTAGCCTCGGTGAATCTCATCGTGCATCTAGCTTAGGTAGAAGTTTGAGTACGACCTCAATGTGTTCCTAACGGTACTATCCTGTTTTTGTTCGTTTTCTGGCGATGTTCTAACCACTCTTGGCTCAGTATTGCAGCTTCAGCATCTCTGCAGCACAGCCCCAATATTTCGTCAAGATTTGCTGACCTTCGTAATCTTTATTAATATGATCAGTAGAGCGTTAGCGTGAAAATAGAAATCATTCAGTATACCTGATTACAAAGACGATTTCTCAGTTTAACTTTGTGCTACTTCGCCGAATTTGGATTCGAGCTGTCATGCTCTTCTCTACTTTCTCCGCCTATTTGGGCATAAACGAACCATAATCCAGTTTCCAGAGGGTGAATCATGATTCAATCTGTTCAGTATTCAATGAACCTACTGCAAGATGAAGCACGGCAATTGGTACAAAAGGGGGTTGTTAGCCGTCACCAGCCGATTTATGTCCTCTGTCAATATATTCCCGCTCGTGAGTGGGCCGGGATCGAGTGTGTTCTAGAAGATCACGATTTCCTGCTGCGCGATCGAATTGGCGATTTGTTGGGCCGGGAAGACTGGGAAAATGATTGAATGATTGATCGTTTTAATCAAACAAATCTATTTTGCTTAATAGACGAACTCAATCGGCAATTGTAAACACCCTCAGTTAGCACAATGCTCTGCATAACCTGCTCTAATTTAGAGATCCATAAATTGTGATCTAAGTCTGAGCTGCGACGCTTTTGCCACATAAATCAGCATCTACGAGTAGATAACCAGGTGTTTTTCTAAAATCCTAGGGGCACTAGAGAAACACCTGATTTTTCTTGTCTTTGTAAATAAACTCACCCTGCCGCAAGCGGCGGGGTATTTCGGTTCACATGCCCAAATACAACGCCCCAAGGGTTGGGGAATCTACCCCCAAATAGATTGAATTGAATAAAATAAACGGCGGCTTCAGGAATTATCTTGGTCGCGCAGCCGCTCAATTTCAGCACGAATTGCCGCAATTTGGGCCGTTAGTTCCTGTAAGTCTTGCTGCACATCAGGAGAGACTGACTCTCTAGGCAAGGACGGCCTGGGCGACTGGGGAACCGCCTGACCCGCGGACGGGTTGGTCTCTCTTCTCCAGAGGGTATCCACAAAGTTGCGGGCTTCCTGTTCGGTGGAAATGCCTTTCGTCTCCCATTCTTCCGCCAACTGGCTAAGCTCGGTTGTCAACTTGTCCAAGTTGGCTTCTCGACGTTGAGGATCTTGCAAGGCTTCAACCAGAGTCGCTGTGGCCCCAAGCGTGACCCGAAATCCCTTTTGGATTAGCTGAGTTAAGGTATCAGAATTCATGGCGCTCAACAGAATGAATGGGCAGTAGTATGAGTTTTGAGTGCTCGGTTTAAGTTCTTTATATTAGCTGCAAGTTTGTGAGTTAGGGCGAGAACTGGCTTGCCAGCTTTTCTTTGATGGTAAATGGTAATGGCAGCAAACTCAGTGCTTATCTAAGCAGATTGAGACCAAGTTTGTCAGCTTACCGCAGCTTGATATTCCCTCAGCCATATTGTTCCAAAAACTGATTCACGTCCTCGATCAGTCGGGTGAGTTCTGCCTCGGTATTGAGGCGAATGCGTTCATCTCTTAGCGTAATCAGCACCTTGGCTGCAAAGGGACTCGACCAGATATTGGGATTACAAAAAATCTCTAAAAATACCTCTCCGGTGTACCGATACTCCATCGGTTCCTGAGGTTGGGATTTACCGCCTGTCTGCGTTGCGTTTACCTTCAGCCGATTCATTAATGTGTCAATTGCCTGCTTCAGGTTGGTGGCTGCATCAGGGCTGAAACTGAAGGACACAGAACCCTCTGACAGGTTGAGCCGCAGTTGGGGCGAGGATAGGGAAGAAGGCATAGGCTTAAACCGTTCATGGAAGATATGTGGCAGATAGCTTCCATCCTACCGAGGATCAGGAATTGGTCGTTACCTAGTTTGGCCCTAGTTTGATTTACTAAGTTTGATTTACTAATTTGATTTGCTAAGGAGCGTGCTGGCTAGCGTAGTTCCCATCCCAAGCGAGTGGGTTGTTCATAGATACGCTTGAGAGTGTTGATGTCGCGGTGGGAAATGGGCGGTGAGTGACGCACTTGGGAAAAGTAGAGAGCGTCAGTTGGCAGCGGACTGTGGCCCCAAATTCCCAGCGCATGGCCGAGTTCATGACGAGCGGTAGCCAGGGTATAGGACGAGGTTTGATTCGGGCTGAGGTGAATCGTATAGCGATGGGACAGGATAGACTGAGGAGCGCTGACAAAAATTTCGTAGCGGGTTTCTGCGGCACGTACCCTAGGCAAACGGTCAATCAGCGGTTGGTTCGGTTTGGTTTGGGGTGCTAACGGTTGCAGCGGTGGCACAGCACGCCAGATTGAGATATCAGCCGTTGCGGAATCAGGCGTTAGGGTTAACGGCAAATAGACGGCCCATTCCTGAAGCGCTTGCTGAACTGCCTCGGACCACGCTCGGGTGCGGCCAGTGGTATCGGCAGCATCAGGCGGTTGAATATAGACTCGAACTGGAAAAGTAGACCAAACCAGATAGCCAGCCGCCGTCGGTTCTATGGCATCAAAATAGTCCCCTTGCTGCTCTGAATCCTGCCATTGCGCTAGGAAAGGGGGCAAGGGATGAACGGCCAGTGGAGGAAGCTGGGTCGCTGGCTCTGTAGAGAAATTAGCAGTAGAGAAACTAGTAGATACGAAATTGGTTGATAAGTTGGCTGGAGCAGATTTTCCAGGTGCACTCCAACCTAGGATCAGCGCCAACCAGAAAGCACATAGCCAGCCCAACGCGAATTTCAGAGCAGAAGCGCAAGACAGACGAATAGATAAGCAAAAAATAGGCTGCCGTTCCAGCAACCTACATAGCGGTCGAAGCATGGTTTAGCTAGCCGGAGGAGGGGGCGGTGCGTTGAGCCATCCTGCACTCAAAACGACCGTTAACCCCATGAAGATGGCTGTTAGAGTCCAAGTGACGCGATTAAGCGTTGTTTCAGCGCTCTTGGTGCTAGTGAAAAGCTGCGCCTGACCGCCCAAGCCACCCAAACCGTCTCCTTTTGGGCTGTGAAGCAATACAAGCACAATCAGCCCAACTCCGGCAATCGCCCAGAGAATCGTCACAATGCCAGTCACTGTCATAATCAGAAATCCCAATCCAAAGCATGCAGTTCGGCTCAGGTTGCCTGCTGCAAGCCGCAAGTGCTCGCAACAGTTACAACAAACACAGTTACAACAAACAGTTACAACAAACTGAGTCCTACCGATCTTATCCTATCCCTTCTCTGTGTACGCTAGTTCTGCTCTAGAGTGAAACCCGGACCGGTGTGCGGTTAGCACGGACCTCATATTCGCTGGGCAGAATCATTGAGCGGCCTGTCATTTCGGTGGGTTGGGGTAGGCCCAAAATTTGCAGAATCGTCGGTGCCACATCGGCTAAGCAGCCATCGGACCGCAATTCCACATCTGTACCGTAACCAGGAATTTTCCGCTTTTCGCCTTCTATCAAAATAAACGGCACCGGATTTGTGGTGTGGGCGGTCCAAGGATTGCCCTGCTCATCCCACATCAGCTCAGCATTACCGTGGTCAGCAATAATGATCGCCGTGCCGCCCGCTTTACCGATGCTTTCGAGCAACCGACCGACACAGGTATCGACGGTTTCAACAGCCTGCACGGTGGCGTCTAGATTGCCGGTGTGCCCCACCATATCTGGATTGGCGTAGTTGATCACAACCAGCGAATAGACGCCCTTTTCCACTGCCACAATCGCTCCATCCGTCACCTGTACGGCAGACATAGCAGGAGCACGATCGTAAGTGGCCACCATTGGGCTGGGGACTAGCTGTCGATCTTCGCCTTCAAACGGCTCTTCGATGCCACCGTTGAAAAAGTAGGTGACATGGGCATATTTTTCAGTTTCTGCAGTGCGGAATTGCTTGAGGCCATGCTGAGCGATCACCTGTCCCAAAATATTGTTGAGGTTTTGCGGCTCAAAGGCTACCAAGACCGGAAAACTAGGATCGTACTGGGTAAAGGTAAGAAAGGTGAGGGGAGTAATGAACTCTCGCTCAAAGCCGTCAAACTTGGAGTCAATGAACGCTTGTGTCAGCTGTCGCGCTCGATCTGGTCGGAAGTTAAAGAAAATTACACCATCGCCGGGAGTAACCGCACCAGGAGCAATCCGGATTGGCAACACAAATTCATCGGTTACGCCCGCATCATAGGAGGCTTGTAGCACTTCTAGTACCGAGCGGCCATCTCCGGGGCCATCCTGGGTAAGTACATCGTAAGCCTTTTGTACTCGATCCCAGCGACGGTCGCGGTCCATAGCATAGTAGCGTCCGCTGAGGGTCGAAATCCGACCTACGCCAAACTGATCGATATATCGCTGAATTTGCCCCAGAGCAGCCAGACCGTCGGTTGGCTTAGTATCCCGCCCGTCTGTAATTGCATGGATGCAAACCTCTCCAATGTCCTGTTCCTTGGCAAGTTCTAGCAGGCCAGCTAAGTGGCTCAGGTGGGAGTGAACGCCGCCTTCTGAACACAGCCCGATGAGATGCAGCCTGCCATTCCGTTGTCGCACTTCCTGGCAGATCTGTAACAGGGCCGAGTTACTCAGTAGGGTGCCATCTTCTACGGCGTCGGTAATGCGCACCAGTTCTTGCGGCACAACTCGTCCTGCGCCGAGGTTGAGGTGGCCCACCTCTGAGTTACCCATTTGCCCTTCTGGCAAGCCCACACTTTTAGCGGAAGCTCGGATCAGAGTTCTAGGATAAGCAGCCCAGAGGCTATCCATGACGGGGGTATTGGCAACCGCAATGGCATTACCGTTGGTTTCCTCTCGATAACCCCATCCATCCAAGATGATCAGTACGACCGGAGAAATTGGCACCTGTGCCATATGTTGAGTAGCCCTTCGATTCAGCAATTTCTCAGCAATAATATCATTCAAACTTTCGATTTGAGTACTTCAAAACCGAAGTATTAATACCAAAACTGATTAATCTTTTCTATCGCTTTACTAAGATGAAACTTTTATCTTTCTAGCGTCCTGTTTTTGCTTTTGCTTCTCTCGTTGCTTGGCTTTCTTCTCAGCAGCCTTGGCACGTTTTTCTGCCTCAATTGCTTCTAGCCTAACCCGCTCTTTTTCCTCTTCAACTTTTTCGAGGAAATAGTGATAGTCGCCGCGATAGAGCCGCAGTTCTCCATCTCGAATTTCAACAATCTTGTTGGCAACCTGAGAAATAAAATAGCGGTCATGGGATACCACAATAGCGGTGCCGTCATAATTCTGTAAAGCCTCTTCCAGCATCTCTTTCGCCGGAATATCTAAATGGTTGGTTGGCTCGTCGAGAATCAGAAAATTGGCTGGACGCAGCAGCATTTTGGCCAGTGCTAAACGAGCCTTTTCGCCACCGCTGAGGGTACTAACTGTTTTGAAAACGGTATCTTCGCTGAACAAAAATCGTCCTAATAACGTGCGAACTTCTTCGTTCTTCCAATCAGGAACTTCGTCATGGATAGTTGCCATAACGGTTTTTGTTAAGTCCAAAGCTTCGGCTTGATTCTGTTCAAAATAGCCAGGGATTACGTTATGATCCCCTAACTTAACCACGCCTTCAGTCGGCGTTTCGATCCCCATGATCAGCCGCAGGAGGGTAGACTTACCGGCTCCATTCGGCCCCACAATGGCAATCCGATCCCCGCGCTCGATCAACAGGTTCGCACCCAAAAACAAAATATTATCGTCGTAGATATGGGTCAGATCCTTGATTTGAACCACCTCTCGACCACTGCGGGGAGCAGGTGGAAACTGAAACCGGAGGGCTTTAACGCTTCCAATTGGCGCATCAATGCGTTCGATTTTTTCCAGCTGCTTTTCACGGCTTTTCGCCTGAGTGCTGCGAGTCGCGCTGGCTCGAAACCGATCGACAAAGGCTTGCTGCTTTTCCAACTCCTTTTGTTGACGCTCGTAGGCGCTGAGCTGAGCAGTTTGGTTTTCGGCCTTTTGCTCCAGATAAGCGCTGTAGTTTCCTAGGTAGGTAGTGGAGATGCCCCGCTCGGTTTCCACAATTTGGGTGCAGAGCCGGTCCAGAAACTCTCGGTCATGGGAAACAATCACCATCGGCGTGCTGAGTCCCTTCAGGTAGGTTTCCAGCCATTCGATGGTTTCTAGATCCAGATGGTTGGTGGGTTCGTCCAGCAGCAGTAGATCGGGCGATTGCAGCAGAATTTTGCCCAAGCCCATCCGCATTTGCCAGCCACCGCTAAATGACTCTACCAAGCGATCCCCGTCGTCTAAGCTAAAGCCCAATTCGGGCAAAATCTTTTCGATCCGCGCTTCTAGACCATAGCCATCCAGTGCTTCAAACTGACGTTGCAACCGGTCAAGTTTATGGATCAGGTCATCTAATTCCTCTGGAGCCGCAGACTGCATTTGGTGCTGCACCTGTGCTAAGCCTTCATGGACTTCATTTGCCGCTTTAAAGGCCCGCCACAGTTCATCCCGCACGGTGCGCTGGGGATCAACATCAAACTCCTGGGACAGATAGGCAATATTTAAGCTACTGGGCCGAATCACCTCACCCGACGAAGGCTCTTCGTCGCCGGTAATGATTTTGAGTTGGGTGGACTTCCCGGCCCCATTCACGCCCACCAGGCCAATTCGGTCGCCGGGTTTTACCTCCCAGTTGACATCCTTGAGCACCTCACCTGTCGGGTAAATTTTACTAATGTGTTCTAGCCGCAGCATGAAGTCACCTTGAACGCCAGTAAGTGTGAACCTGAATTAGTGAAACGGTCAGTAATTAGTTGAAGAACAATCAGTTGAAGAACCAGAATCACTTGAAAAACCAGATGAAAGCCGAAACTCTGCCAGCCAGAATCGGAGTAAGGGCAATCTGAGTCTACCAGTTCAACCGTAACAAAAATTTAATCATCTTCTCCAGACCCAGAGCGATTGAAGGAATGTAAAGAAAAATAACGGCTTCTCATGACAGCAGAGCTTGAACTGCTCAGATCAGTCCTGAGCGGCAAGTGGTGTAGGTTGATGTATTGGAGAAGATGTCTCGGAGAATCAGCGTTTGGGAGATCAAGCCTGGGAAGTCAGACCTGGGACAGACATTGGTTACAGGGCTATGCTGATTCCATGATCGAGGCACAAGGTTAAGAGAATGCAAAGCCGAGATGCAAAATCTTCCGGATTAAGCCCAGTTCGCTGCGTATGATCTGGTCAGATTCGAATCAAACGTAAGCCCGGTCTAACTAGGTTCGGTTAAACCAGATTCGGTTAGATTCCAGCCCAGTCAAACCGCTACTTAGATAGTGCTCTAGACGGCCTTAGCAGTCCTCAAGTCCAGCGGCCCCAAGACTGACTCACTGTTTTGACCGGCTGCAATCCTGATTTTTCTCTTGCTTCCTGCTCCTAACTCTTTCCCCCAGAGATTTGTCTCCAAAGAATGGATCGGTACCCCGACCTGTAATTTTACGGAACTGAAAGTTAATGTTTCCGTGAAGATACTGACCTACTCAGTAATTTCTACCTTTTGCCTTAGCCCCAGTTTGATCGAAACATTTAGATACATTCCTTAAACCAGCGCGTTTCTCAGTTCCTCAGTTGTGATTAGCCATTGTGACTGCTCATTACTGCGGCGAGGACGTTCAATCAACCATCTACTTCAGCTACTTCAGCTATTTCAGCTACTTCATTTACGGATACGCCATTACTGCCATCAGGGTGCAAGGAGGGAATGCGGTGAGTCAATCGCTGCGGCAGGGATTAATTTGGGTCAATTCAATTGAAGAGGCAGCAGAGATCAGTCGGGGATTGGTAGAAAACGGCTGTCCTCTGGGCTGGCAATGGGTTGATTCATTCGAAACGCTTTCCCTAGCCCTAGCGAATCAAAAATGGGACTTGCTGATTACATTTGATTCCCTTCCCACTCAGCAAACATCGGCCCTGACGGAACTCTTACAGCAGGTAGGAAGCTTACCAGTATTAGTGTTGCCTAGTCGTCAAATTGCCACTCCAGAGTTAATCACACTAGTAAAATCAACCCTGAACGTGACAACTCCCATGGATCCCAAAGCGGCAAATTTAACGGCTTTAATCGAGCACACGCTGGATGCGGTTTGGTCGGTCAATCACCAGTACGAATTGATTGTCTGGAACTCGGCCTGCCAACAGCAATTTGCGAAAGCGTATAGCCTCAACTTGTGCCCTGGCCTCAATTTGGTAGCCTGTTTGCCGGTGGCACAGCAGCCCCTCTGGAAAGACTGTTATGATCGCGCCTTGGCCGGAGAGCGATTTGCGATCGAGCTGCATTTTGATGTGCCTGATTTACCGGCAGATGTGGAAATTTCTTTCAACCCGATTCGCGAGAATCAGCAGATCACCGGCGTTGCTGTCTTTGGTCGGGATGTCAGCGATCGCAAGCGGGCCCGCCAAGAGCTTCAGGCGGCAAAAGATCAGCTTCAGGCGGTGCTGGATGCGGTTCCGGGCTGTGTGTCTTGGTTTAGTTCGGATCTGGAATACCTGGGCATTAATCGCTACCTGGCGGAAACCTTCAAACTGCGCCCAGAGGACTTTATTGGCAAAAAGCTGGGCTTTATGGAAGCCAGTCCCGGATTTGCCGCGTTTGTGCAGCAGTTCTTGGCCAGTCCGGTGGAGTCCAGTACGGTTGAGGTGGCGGCGCAGGTGGATGGCGCGACCCGCAGCTATTTGCTAGCGGCGCAAAAGTATTCGCAAAATCAGGCCGCCGTTTTTGTCGGACTCGACATTACCGACCGCAAACAGTTTGAAGAAGCACTGCGCGAAAGCCAAGAACGCTATGCCCTTGCCGTGCACGGAGCCAATGATGGCCTCTGGGACTGGAATCTACGCACCGATCAAATCTACTTCTCGCCCCGCTGGAAAGCAATGCTGGGCTACGAGGATTGGGAGATCGGCAACCGGCCCGAAGAGTGGTTCAAGCGGGTACATCCAGACGAAACCAAATGGCTAGAGGCGCAAATCACAGCCCACCTCCAAGGCCAAACGCGGCATTTTGAAATCGAGCACCGGATGCGCCACCGAGATGGTTCCTATCGCTGGATGCTGAGTCGCGGCTTTGCCGTATGCGACAGTAATCAGAAAGCCTATCGCATCGCCGGTTCTCAAACCGACATCACCGAACGCAAACGGGCCGAGCAGCAACTCTTGCACCACGCCCTTCACGACAGCCTTACTGGACTAGCCAATCGTGCTTTGTTTATGGATCGGTTGCAGCAGGCGATTGGTCGCAGTAGGCGGATTCCTGGCTATCGGTTTGCCGTTCTGTTCATGGACCTGGACCGGTTTAAGGTGCTGAACGATAGCTTGGGCCATATTGTCGGCGACCAGTTGCTGATCGCGATTGCCCGTCGTTTGGAAGCCTGTCTGCGCTCGGTGGATACCATTGCCCGCTTGGGTGGCGATGAATTTACGGTGCTGCTAGAGGGCATCCGGGATGCCGACGATGCCTGCCACCTAGCCGAACGGATTCACCAAGCGCTGCAAGCGCCCTTCAACCTCGGCGGCCAAGAAGTGTTTACTTCGGCCAGCATTGGCATTGCCATGAACGAAGCCGACTGTGACCGTCCGGAAGATTTGCTGCGCAACGCCGATACGGCCATGTACCGAGCGAAAACGCTGGGTCGTTCGCGTCATGCCCTATTCGATATGGCGATGCACAAGCGGGCAGTGGCGTTGTTGCAGTTAGAAACCGATTTGCGGCGAGCCGTGGCCGCTAGTGCCAGTCCGCTACAACCGCAGGAATTTCGGATTCAGTATCAGCCGATTGTGGCGCTGGCAACGGGTAAAATTAGCGGCTTTGAGGCTTTGGTGCGCTGGCAACACCCAGAGCGGGGACTGATTCCGCCCACCGAGTTTATTCCCCTAGCCGAAGATACGGGTCTGATTGTGCCCTTAGGCCAGTGGATTCTTACTGAAGCCTGTCGGCAGTTGGGTCAGTGGCAGCGGCAATTTTCACCCGATATGCCGCTTTCGGTCAGCGTCAATCTATCGACTAAGCAGTTTTCCCAGCCCAGTTTGTTGGACCAGATCAGCCAGTTGCTGCGTCACCCCGACCTCCAAAACGCCTGGAACCTCAACCTGAAGCTGGAAATTACCGAAAGCGCAATCATGGAGAACCCAGAGGCGGCCAAGGTGATGCTAGAGCAGCTCAAAGCGATGGGAGTCCAGTTGCTGATCGATGACTTTGGCACTGGCTATTCGTCACTCAGCTATCTGCACCGTTTCCCGATTGATACCGTCAAAATCGATCAGTCGTTTATCAGCCACATGAGTACCGACAGTGAAAGTGCCGAAATTGTCCGAGCGATTGTTTCGTTGGCGCACAATTTGGGCATGAATGTGATCGCGGAAGGCGTGGAATTGGCCGAACAGTTGCGGCAGTTGCGTTCGCTCGGTGCAGAGTACGGACAGGGCTTTTTCTTTGCTAAACCGCTGGATCGGGAAGAAGTGGAAGCGCTGATGCGGAAAGAACCTGCCTGGGCTTGAACCTATTCATAGACATCTTTTCGATGAGCAATGGTTATAACTTGAACTTGTTGATTTGCCTCGCTAGGGGTCTGATATTGGGGTGAAATTTAGGATTGTGCTCAAGCTGCTCAAGACATTTAGCTATTTTCTTGGCAAAGACTCTATCAGCAGTTGCGAATACAGCTTCGGCTTCAGCCGACAAAACGATTTCATACATCCGTGCGAATCGTTCTCCAGTTTCTCACTTTTCCTTCAGCGATTTGCTGTTTGCCTTTCTCAAACGATTCAATAAAACCAGGGATGTTCAATAACTCTTGAGTGGCGGCTTCGCTTTCTCGATCGGCTAAGTAGGCCAAAAAATCAGCAACAAGGTTGAGTCGCTCATTTGATAACTGATCGAGATACTGGTCAATGCGCTGGCGAATTTCAGTCATGTGGCCTGCCTCTAGTGCTATTAATTTCAGTCTATTCTCCTATCGCCTGAAACCGCTCTTCGCTCCGTATTCGGTCAAAGTCGGCTTCCATTTGGGCTAGGTCGCGGTAGTCGGGGTTGAGGCTACGGCAGGAATGGGCAAACTAATGTCTGCTGTGTTTCTTGGGGGCAAACCTATTCCTGCACTTCCTACCCAGGTTCAAGCGCTGAACAGCTTCATCGTTTGCTATAACTTAACCAAGCTGTATTTGCCCATTTTTATCATTCGTCTAGATGAGCGGACAGGCGATGTGTTCATTTTGGCAGGTGAAGAAACGATTGTTCTAATCAGCCTTAACGGTGAGCGGAGATTTCTATGAGTCAGCCTGATTTCCACAGCATGAACCGCAAAGTCTTAATCTCCTATCTGCTAGAGCATCGAGAAGATCAGCAAGCTTTTTATGCTCTGATGGATAAACTGGCAACTGAACCCGTTTTGGCAACATTGCCTCCTGTATTTTCGAGTGAAGAAGCTGAGCAAGAAAACTTCGCAGAACTTCTCAAGGAGATTAATAAAAGACGAAATTTAGGGCAATCCTCTTAACCGAAGGAAAAGGACTTTACGCATCGATCAGCGCCTGAAACCGCTCTTCGCTCCGTATTCGGTCAAAGTCAGCTTCCATTTGGGCCAGGTCGCGGTAGTCGGGGTTGAGGGCAATCGCCTGTTGCAGGGTTTCAACGGTGGCGGCAATGTTGCCCTGAAGAGCCAGACAGCGGGCTTTGTCGTAATGGGCTTCTGCGTCACCGGGTTTGAGGGCAATGGCGCGATCATAACTAGCCAGGGCTTCGTCATAGCGACCTAACTGCATCAGCACCGTGCCCCGACCTTTGTGAGGAAAGCGATAGTCGGGATTGATTGCAATGGCTCGATCGTAGCTGTCGAGCGCTTCGTCGTTGCGTCCTAGCGCTTGTAAGACATCACCTCGGTTGTTCCAAGCGTTGTATTTGTCCGGTTTAATCGCAATCGCTTGGTCATAGCTGGAAATCGCCTCTTCTTCGCGGCCTAAGTCTGATAGCGCATTGCCAATTTTCCACAGAAACAAGCCGCTGCTAAAGTCGGGATGGGTGGCAGTAGCGATTTGTTCCGCTTGTGCTTTGGCTTTTTGCAACCACTCTAACCTTTGAGCTTCGGGACAGCGCTTCGATCTGTAGAACAACGCCGCAAATTTAGCTAAGCCTGTCATCTGCTCGATTTGCCCTAAACAGAGGTCGATCGCTTTGTGGGTTGCTGCACGCGATAGGCCATGTTTCTCCTGGTTATAGGGATAATCGATTGGGTCTTGCTCCAGCACTGCCCAGCCGTGCTCAATTGCCGGACGCAACTGCTGTAAAAACTGACGAGTCGGGTAGCTGAGATAGGGATGGTTTGCCAGATCTGCTTCCGAGTCCAAGCTTTGCAATGGCACCTGCACCAGCTCATCTTGATTGAAGTAGCGGGCTTCCAGCAAATGCGTTAGCCAAGTTAACTGGAGATTTTGTTGGCGAGTAAACAGCAAATAGTAGAGGTATTCGGTTCGCAGGTCGCGCCAGTCGGGGTTTTCGTATCGATCAGGCGGAGCGACATTCGACGGCACTTCTCGATCGGAAAGACTCTTGAAATAGCGCATCAATAAATCAAATATCCGCTCAAATCCTGCCCGATCGCTCTGCCAAAATGCCTGCCGAAACACATCTCGCGCCACATCATCCAATCGATAGCGATGTCCAATCATCTCCACAAAGCTCTGCTGCACCAGCCAGTCAAACTCAATCGCCAACCCATACTGCTGAGCCAAAAATTCCAGCAGCGATCGGTCAAACCAGCGACAGCAGGCGGCAAGCTGAATTACCTTTTGGCGCGTTTGGTCTAACCCTTGCAGCAACAGTTTCGCAATTTCCTGATTGCCCTCCGCAAAGTTTAGCTCGCGCCGTTTTTCCTTTTGCTCCCGAATCCAGTTGAGGTAATAGGGCAACCCCTTCGTCACCTGCCAGATTTGCTGCATCTTAACCGGATCGGTGATGCCAATTCGCTGTAGATAGTCCTGCGTTTGAGCTGAGTCAAATTGTTCCAACGCACGTTCATGCACAATCGCCCGATCTTGTTGCAGCTTACGCCAGCCTTCACTATTCAAAATGCAGTGACGCCCCATCACCAACACCCGCACCGGCACGGTTCGCAACTCTGGATGATTGCCCAACAGCAAACGCCACAGCCAGTTATCAATATCAACAGGCGCTTTTTCGTAGGTGTCGAGCAGCAGTAAGATAGGCCGCTGTTTTCCCCATAGCATTAAGCTTGCTACCAATGCTGCCGTTAGTTTGGGCACGGGCTGCAAAATCAACTCCTGCAACTCGCGCTTGTCCTTCGTAGCCCGATGGCGCTGCACCAAATCCACCAGCCGATCCTTCTCCGAGAGCGCTAGTCTTGCTCCCTCTACCGTTGCCTCGCCAAGTTTGCCCAGCGTTTCCGCAGCAATGCTCGGCAGGAAAAACTCTCCAGCTCCTTTGGCTGCCCAACCCACGCCTTTTTTGACTAACTCAATTTGCTCTGGCGTCGCGGCTCCCTTGCCATCCTCCGATTCGGTCTTTAGCTGGTGAATCGTGTCGAAATACTGCTGATAACGTTCGCTAAATGGATCGGGCTTTGCAGAAGCTGAGGTCAAAATTTGGCGCAACTGTGCGTGCAGCGTCTGCATTAAACCAATTGGCTCGTCAATCCCTTCTGTCATTCCAAAGGAGACGGTTGCTGTTGCCCACTGCGGATTTGCTTCTCCGGCTTTCTTCAGCAGCGTTGATTTACCCACGCCCCCCACACCCCAAGCATGAAACACCAGCGGCGACTCAGCGGACGCTTTCAAGGCATGGCCAAGCGTAATCAAAAAATCTTCAGCAACCGGACGAACAATATAGGGAGCAACCATTTCACGGAGCATGCAGAGGCTTCCCAGATTCTAACCTTCTGCATTCAGAAAGTTATTGAATTTGCTGCCCAAACCAGTTAGCAACGGCAAAATTCGGCTCTTCACCTAAACGCTCTAGTGCCTGTTCCAAGAGGTGAATTGACAATCCAGGCAAGGTTACTGACTGAATCAACTGACAATACACTCCTTCTGGCTGCAACCGAAACGCCAACACCCGGTTTCCCTGCACGTCGATCACCCAATATTCTGGAATTTGTAGATCGGCGTAGAGCTTCTTCTTTTCGTCGAGGTCACTTGCTAGCGAGGTATCAGCGATTTCACCCACCAAGTCAGGTACAGGCCAAACGTTTAGATCAATTCGCCGCAGGTCTCCAGCTTCGCGTCGTGGGATGCTGTCACCTAAATACAGCACCAAATCCGGTGAAGCCGCTCGGTAGCCCAGTTTTTCTAGCAAACAGCGGCCAAAGGAACCGACCGCTAAGTTAGGCTGATGGTGATTCACCCAAACGTAGATCAGCAGCAAAAACAGATCGCTGGTGCTGGCATGATCGATTCCTTCGCTACCCATATCGACTAAAAGCGCTTGACCGTTGAAGTAGAGCCGCATTCGTTGATCGGTCGGTCGATCGCGGTATGCCAAATAATCCTCCCACGTAGCTGATTGCCATTGCAGAGGCGCGAGGACATTATGAGGCAACTGGGGCAACGAGGAAGGCATAGATTCAGTTCCTCTAAACGATAGCTGTATTTTAGCGCTGGTCTAGGTTCAGCAAAACTGCTTGGCACAACCGAACTCAACCTTCTACCAAACGGCCATCTTCCATGTAAACAATCCGGTCGGCGATGTCGAGAATCCGGTTGTCGTGGGTGACGAGCAGAATGGTGCAGCCCTGTTCCTTGGCCAGGTTCTGCATTAGCTCTACCACCTCCCGACCGGACTGTTTATCCAGAGCTGCGGTGGGTTCATCCGCTAAAACAATTTTGGGATGACTGATCAGGGCACGGGCAATCGCGACCCGTTGTTTTTGGCCGCCGGAAAGGTTTTCGGGATAGTAATCCACCCGATGGCCCAGCCCCACAGCTTCGAGCATGGCGGTTGCTTTGGCATCCAGGTCAGTGCTGTTGTATTCGTCGTGTAATTCCAGCGACATGCGAACATTTTGCTTAGCGGTGAGGAAGCTCATCAGGTTATGGGCCTGGAAAATATAGCCGATTTGCTTGCGGAGCTGTGTTAACTGGTGTTTGGTAGCTCCACAAATCTCCTGTCCCAAGATTTTGAGACTGCCTTCCTGAGCCGAGCGGAGGCCACCCATGAGCGTCAGCAGCGTCGTTTTACCCGATCCGGACGGTCCAGTCATGATCACGATTTCACCGGCAGCAATAGTGAGGTTGATCTCAAATAATGCCTGTTTACGCAGTGAACCTGTGCCAAAATAATGATTGAGTTTATGGGCAACGATAGCAGGAGCCGACACAGTAACGATGGATTCGGCAACAGACGTAGGATGAAATTGCATAACGATTTATTATCTATTGAGTGACGTTAGTTGACGATTGCAGTTAATCAAGTTTGTTAGAAAATATCTGCCGGATCGGCTGAGCGTAGTTTTTGAGATGCAACGGCTCCGGATACGCTACACATAATTAATGTAAGAATAAAAACAATAACGGCGCGGCTCATGGTCATTCCAATTGGTAAAAGCGTCATGGCATGAGTGAGGTGATATAGCCCCACAGCAACCGCGAAACCAGGAATATAGCCAAAGGCGGCTAGCAGCAGCGCCTCTTGCAGCAGCATCGTCAGCAGATAGCGGTCGTTGTAGCCCATTGCCTTCAGCGTGGCGTATTCGGGTAAATGATTGGCAACATCTGTGTAGAGAATCTGATAAACAATCACCGTACCGACGATAAAACCGACCACAACGCCAATCCCAAAAATAAACCCGATTGTACCCTGGCTCTCCCAATAGTATTTTTCAACGGCAGCGAATTCCTCCACCGTCAAGACGCGCACGTCTGGCGGCAAAGCAGCAGCGAGGCGAGCTTGCACCTGCTGAAGATCAACACCAGGTTTGAGTTGAATCAGGCCAATGTCTACCTGGTCTGAGCGGCGATCCTGGTAAAGCTTGAGGAATGTAGAGTCGCTGGTAATGATGTTGCCATCTGCTACAAACGACGACCCCATCGTGAACAGTCCGGCTACTTGCACAGTCTGGCGGTTTAGTTCGGCATCATCCTGCCCTTGCTGCAACAGAGCCGGAATCGGTCCATACTCTGGACGACCCGCCTGATCGAACAACACCTGATTCAATTGCTTTAAGCTATCCGTGCGCTCAGCTAATCCTGGCAGGTCAAAGCTGGGCAAGGTTGGTTCCACGCCCCAAACCAGAATCGAGCGCTTAAGTCTGGTTTCGGGATTTTTCCAATCGCCCATGCCAATGTAAATCGAACTGACCGAGGCCACATCGTCATCACTTTGAGCCTGATACAGCCGCTCTCTGGAAAAACTCTGCACCGAAGTTAGGCTTTTGAACTGGGGGTTGGTGATCACCAAATCGGCTTGCAGTGCCCGGTGGGGCAACGTGGCGCTATCGTAGAGCGAATCGAGAAAGCCAAGCTGAACGAACATCAGCATATCGGCAAACCCAATGCCGGCAATTGCAACCAGCAGACGGGTCTTCTCTTTCATTAACTGGAGCCAAGCGACGGGAGTTTTACGCAACATTTTGGTCAGTTTTGAGTGTTGAGTTTTGGTGGCGTAGCCTGCGCAGAGCGCGTAGTTTTGAGTTGGGGCGTTACCAGAGGCAGTCGTTGAGCAGGGAAATGAGTCCTAGGTGATCGAGTTTGGCGAGAGCGATGGCGAAGCGGGTAGCTTCGGAGGGGCTGCCGCAGGTGCGGATCAGGTGCCAACTGGCAATGGCAAAGTTGACCCAGGGAAAGATTTTGAGGCGACAAAGGCGGAACCAGACCAAAGGACCGATTGATCGCATGGGACTTGACCGCATAGGCGCTGTGGATGAATTCAAAGGGGGTTCAATTTAGTCGGGTTGGCAGTGGCCTCTAGTTGACGTTGGCGCATCAGTAAAAACAGAGGAAGACCAAGCGAGACACCAATCAAGAAGGTGCTGGCAATGTAGATCCACAGGCGTTTCATACCGAGGCGGGTACCTTCGGCAACGATAAAAATCAGCAGCACGATGGCAGAAATCACCACATCGAGACCAAAGGCGCTAGAGATTGGAGTGGCAAAAAGTTGTTCGACGAAGAGCGGTAGATTCAACCCGTTTTGCAGCAGAAACGAACCAACCTGCGAATAGGGCAGAACTGTGCCCACAATGCAAAGCAGAAAATAGATCGGTTGCAGCATCATAACCTCTGGATATCAATCGTTCGTTATGGAAAAAATCAGCAAATTCGATTTAGCTTAAATCGAGCGTTCGTTATCTTTAAGGTTGAACAAGCGGAATGGGATTGGGCTACCTGAAGTTGGAGTGCGGCATCGGCCTTCGGGGATGGGATGGGTCCTGGCTGGTCAATTTCGGGTTGACCAACCAGAATTTCGGTGTGCACTTGTAGATTCGTCAAACCCGCTACTTTTTGGCTATCGGTTGGGTTGAGGCGAATCTTAACTTCCACCACCCGCCGATCCAGATTCTCGCCCGGTTCGTTGCTGAATACATTTTGCCGCGACACCTGCAGGCCAATCTGGGAGACGGTACCCCGCAGCTCACCTGCGAAGCTAGAACCAGTCACCACTGCCGGCTGACCGATTTGCACCTTGCCAATATCCGACTGGTAGACTTCGGCCACCGCCACCATTTGATTGGTTTGGGCCAGTTCCACAATCCCGGCATCTCCGATTTTTTCGCCCGCCCGCGCCTGGATTTTGAGAATCTGAGCATCGATTGGAGCACGAATATAGGCTTGCTCCAGGTCGGTTTTGGCTCGTGCTGCTGCCGCAATTGCTTCCTTCACCTCGGTTTGGGCCGCCTGTACATCAACCGGGCGCACTTCGGCGATTTGGTCCAGGGTGGCCTGGGCTTGGCGGATCTCGGCTTGCAGCGACTCGCGGGTGCGGGTTTGCTCAGCTTGGGCCTGATTGAGCTGGGCCTGGGCAGTTTCGAGCGCTAAGCGTTTGCTGTCTAGGTCAGAGGCAGCGATGGCCCCCTGTTCAAACAACTGACGAAAGCGGTCGAATTCGGCTTGAGCGGTGCGGACTTCAGCTTGCCAGCGGGCAATTTCGGCGGTCTGGGTGGCTTGGGTGCCAGTCAATTCAGCCTGGAGGCGGCCAATCGTGGCTTGCTGAGCCTGGATTTCTCCGGTTTTAGCTCCGGCCTGAACTTGAGCCAATCTGGCTTGGGCCACAGCCACTTGCTGCTCGGCCTGCCGTAGGGCATCCGCTAACCGATCCCGAGAATCGAGAATCGCAATCACCTGTCCGGCGGTAACTCGGTCGCCTTCGTTGACCAGGAGCTGCGCCACCCGATCGCCATCGAGGGCTATTGGGGCAGAGAGTTTAATCACCTTGGCTTCTGGCTCTAGCCGCCCCAAGGCTCCCACTTTACGAGGGCTGGGTGCAGTCGGAACCGATTCTGTCGGGGTTTGGGCACTGAACTGGGAGAAGGTCATCAGCAACAGGCCGCCCGTGAGTACCGTTGCGGCAATCGAGAGGCCAATTATCCACGAGCGTTTGGGTAGACTTTGCAGGCTCATAAGCAAAGGTTTTGTAGGTTGGAGTTAATCACGAAATATCTGCTCTAGCCAGTGGCGCACTTCTGCATCCGAGTTGAGATGCTGAGTTTTGCCGGTTTCAGGATTGTACAGATGCCAGCGAACTTGGCCGGTTTTTGGGTCGGCACTTTGCCAGACGCGCGCCTCTAGGTTGCGGAACAGGGCCAGATCAATCGCAGTCCAGAGGTTTTGTAGCCAAGAGCGAGGGGCAGAACCGGAGGGGGCTTGCTGGAGTTGCAGGAGCGGACCGGAGATCAATTCCAGTTCCCGGTAGCGTTGCCATTGTGATTTCATAACCGTCGATTTAAGGAGAAGAGTAATATCAGAACCCAGCCTCAGCTAGGGTTTCTCCTCAGGTTTTACGGCAAAACTGCTAAGGCTCCCGGATAGGTTGGGCTGTTTGGGTGAGTTTGTTCATCATTAGTGATTCCTCGACTCGTACTTATGCAGGTCGTTTCGAGTGGCAAGCCACAGAGATAACAAGAATGAAAGCTGTGGCTGTTATTGGTTATTGGTCATTAATCATTGAGTCATTGGTCATTCGTGGTCAAAAAATCAATGGTTACTGTCCTCTAACTCCTGTCTCCTGTCTTCTTTCAAATAAGCCGTCACCATCTTGGCTAAAAGCTTGCCCTGGCGAGAAATTGAAGTTGGAGTGCCGTAGATTTGACCAATAATCAGCCCATCGACCAGGGCACAAATGAAATGCAGCAGATCGGGATCGTCAATTCCTAGCAGGTCAACAATGGCGGCATAGATGTTTTCCTCTACCTGTCGCAGCACTTCACTACATTCTTTGCCTTCGCGATTTTGGTGCTGACTGAAATCCATCCAGATCATCATTTGCTTAAAGAAGTAGTCCTGGTTCTTCTCCAGGTAGAGAAACGCGGCTTCAATCCGTTCGGTCAAGGTGTTGGCTTGCTTGAGTTCATCGGCAACTTGCAACAGGTCCTGGTTGGCCTGCTGAATCACCAACTGCTCAAACAACGCTTCCTTACTGGGGAAATAGTGATACAGCGTGCCCGTAGACACCCCCAAGCCTTGGGCAATCTGCCGCATGGTAATGGCGTACCCCTTTTCAGCAAACAAATCAAAGGATTTGGCAATCAGGTCTTTACGGTATTGTTCGTGGTCAACGATTTTGGGCATGATGCGATGTGATTAGGCGGGTTCTCACCTCCTTCAATGATGACGCTTGCGCGTGTCATTTCATACTTCTCAAGCAGGGGCAGAATTTATTTATATCGAACAATCGTTATTTTATAACTATTTTTTGAAGAGTGCAAGAGGGAATAGGCAGAACTGTTGGCTAAATAATTAGGCCAAATAATTAGGCCAAATCACAGCCTTTTTCAGGCTAGTGAAGTACGAAAAACGGGGGACAGGGGTAGTGCCCCCACACTCCCACACTCCCACACTCCCACACTCCCACACTCCCACACCCCCACACCCCCACACCCCCACACCCCCACACCCCCACATGAGTGAAAAACACTGTATTTGGCCTGCTATGCCGTCAGCTTTTAGCCATCTGGATTTTAAAGATTTACTTACAACAATATCTGAATATCTGTTCAGATGTTATTCTAATAATGTGAAAGCGACCTAGGAGAAAACTAATGACAACCGTTACTCAAATGAAATGCGCCTGTGAGCCTTGCCTTTGCGTCGTTTCCGTAGACCAGGCTGTAGAAAAAGAAGGCAAATACTATTGCAGCCAAGCCTGTGCCGACGGCCATCAGAACGGTCAGCATGGCTGTGGCCACACGGGATGTGGATGCTAAAAAAGTTTTGAGTTCTAAGTTTTGAGTTCTAAGTTTTGAGTTCTAAGTTTTGAGTTTTGAATTGAAATCGAGCGGAAATCAACTGAAGACTCAAGACCTAGAACTCAAATTTGTATTGCTTCTAGTCCTTTCCTGTTGGGCAGCTTGCATTCTGGGTTGTGGCAGTGGTTTGAATATTATCTGTCTACGTCTAAGCAGCAGTGCTTTAGGATCCAGGAGTGACAGCATTGCAGAAGGAATAAGGAATAAAGCTGCTAGCGGCCTGTGAACGCCCCCGTTCACAGGCATAGTGTGACAGATATAGTGTGACAGTTAGATTGAGTGTATCGTATCGTGGATCATAGGCAGACGATTGCAGCAGAGGGCAACCATGATGACCCAGCTTCTAGGCAAACCCGCTGAACAGCGATTTATCCAAACTGGTGTGAGTTGGGAGAGTTTTAAGGCGATTCAAAGTGGTTTCGCTGGCTCACCTGGAGTTCGCCTGTTCTACTACGAGGGAGAGCTAGAGATTTTGTCTACTGCACCAGAACATGAAATTGTGAAAGGCAATATTGGTTATCTACTCGAAGATTTCATGCTCAATCAGGGAATGGAGTTTGTTGCCACGGGTTCGTTCTCTCAAGAAAAGGAAGCGGTAGCTTCGGCTCAAGCAGATGAGTCCTATTGTTTTGGTGTAAGGAAATCAATTCCAGACTTGGCAATAGAAGTTATCATCACCAGCGGTGGACCCGACAAACTTAAGCGATACAAGGCATTAGGAGTTCAAGAGGTCTGGTTTTGGGAAGATGGTGAGATCAGTGTCTATCAATTGGTTCTAACGAACTACCAAAAAGCAAACAAAAGCCAATTCGTTAAGGGTATCAATCTTGAACGACTGGCTCAGTGCGCAGCGATTGAGTCCCGACCTCAAGCAGTTAGAGAGTTTAGGCAAAACCAGTAATTTGGCCTTGAATCACGTTGATACTGTAAGATTTACACTGCTTATTATTGGTTCTTTTAGTCATATATCCTCATTAGCCAAGGGACTGATCAGCCAAGTGACCGACGCGGTGATTGATGGGTCCGAATTCACGAGTACAGCCCAAAATTAGTACAGCCCAAAATTAGTACAAGTGAACCGATACTACTTTAAAGCTCCAAAAAGATCCAAATCTGAGAATCCTCAAAACAAAAAATAGTCCTCACCTGAGAGAGGACATCGTTCACATTGTTTTCGTTGTTGTTTAGCCTTTAAGCTTAAAGGCTTGCCATTACGGCTCTAGCGGCTTCTAGGGTGCGGTCAATGTCCTCGTCGGTGTGGGCGAGGGAGGTGAATCCAGCCTCAAACTGGGAGGGGGCAAGATAGATGCCGTGCTCTAGCATGCCGCGATGGAAGCGTCCGAACTTGGCGGTGTCGGATTTTTTGGCGTCTTCGTAGTTGTGAACCGGGCCTTCGGTAAAGAAGAAGCCAAACATGCCGCTGATTTGCCCACCGCAGGCGGCGTGGCCGGTTTCTTGAGCGATTTGCAGCAGGCCATCCGACAGTTTTTTGGTAATCCGGTCGAGCTGCTCATAGGTGCCCGGACGCTGCAATAGCTCTAGGGTTTTGATCCCAGCCGTCATAGCGAGGGGATTCCCGGAAAGTGTGCCCGCCTGATACATTGGACCGGCAGGAGCCACGAGCTGCATAATCTCCTTGCGTCCGCCATAGGCCCCGACCGGCAAACCGCCGCCGATGATTTTGCCTAGCGTGGTCAGATCCGGCGTGATGCCAAATTTCTCTTGCGCGCCGCCGTAGGCAATCCGGAAGCCGGTCATCACTTCGTCGAATACTAGCAGCGCACCATGCTCTTGGGTCAAAAGGCGCAGTCCTTCTAGAAAACCAGCATCGGGTGGAATGAATCCGGCATTGCCGACGACGGGTTCTAGGATCACGCCCGCGATTTGGTCCGGATTTTCTTCAAACAACTGCTTGACGGCGTCTAGATCGTTGTAGGGGGCGGTCAGGGTGTTGGCTGTGGTGGATTTGGGCACACCAGGGGAATCGGGTAAGCCCAGCGTCGCCACCCCGGAACCGGCTTTTACCAGAAACATATCGGCATGGCCGTGGTAGCAGCCTTCAAACTTGATCAGCTTGTCGCGTCCGGTAAAGGCTCGCATCAGCCGCAGCACACCCATACAGGCTTCAGTACCAGAGTTGACAAACCGCACCATTTCAATGCTGGGAACAGCGTCGATTACCATTTCTGCCAGCACGTTTTCCAAATAGCAGGGTGCGCCAAAGCTGGTACCCTTTTCGAGTGCGTCCCGCAGAGCTGCCAACACCTCTGGATGGGCATGGCCGCAGATGGCCGGTCCCCAGGTGCCGACGTAATCAATATACTGATTGCCGTCCACATCCCAGATATAGGCACCCTTGACATGGTCAAACACAATCGGCTGCCCACCCACGGATTTGAAGGCCCGTACCGGAGAGCTAACCCCACCGGGCATCAGCTTTTGAGCGGCTGCAAAGATTTCTTCTGATTTTGTAGTCTTAAGGGGCGTAGTAACCAAAATTCTCTCCTCTTATACGCTTCAACCGACTATCGATCCAAAGTCACAGCGATTGATGACTTGATTGACTCACTTCTACTTATCCTAAATCGGCAGTGCCCTAATCGACCCTCTGATCCAGTGAAGCGATTGATTATCTCGGTCGTGCCTTCATCGATAATGAAAATACCTGCTATTACAAGACGTTGAAACCCGTTAAAACCCGTTAAAACCGTTGAAACCCATTGAAAACTATGTCTACTCCTGCTGTAACCTTCCAGTCTGCCATTCCAGTCGAGCAAATCCGTTACAACGAACAGGGTTTGGTGCCTGCCATTGTTCAGGACTACTTAGATGGGACGGTGCTGATGATGGCCTGGATGAATCAGGAATCACTCCAGAAAACCCTGGAGACCGGCGAAACCTGGTTTTGGAGCCGCTCGCGGCAAGAATTTTGGCATAAGGGTGCAACTTCGGGGCATTTGCAGCAGGTCAAATCCATGCGCTATGACTGCGACAGCGACGCGATTCTAGTCACCGTCGAGCAAATTGGCGACATTGCCTGCCACACCGGCGAACGAAGCTGCTTCCACCAAATCGAGGGGTCGATCAAGGCTCCCCCAGCCGATACACTGTCTCAGGTGTTTGAGGTAATTTGCGACCGCCGCGATCATCCCAACCCAGACTCCTACACCTGCAAGTTATTCGAGGGTGGCGACAACAAAATTCTGAAAAAAATCGGCGAAGAGTCGGCAGAGGTGGTAATGGCGTTCAAAGACGATGATAAAGACGCAATTGCTGGCGAAGTCGCTGACCTGCTCTATCACACGATGGTAGCTCTGGCCCATCACCAGGTAGACATCCGTGAGGTGTACCGCAAGCTGCAAGCCCGCCGTCGCTGAGGTCCAACAAGCTAGGCAAAAGGGGACTCTATAGTTGGGACGAACCATAGAAGATGCCCTAGTAGCCGGTGATGAGGTACTGATTGGGCAGGTGGTATTGGAAAAGCTGGACCTGTTGGTGGACTGCAAGAACCAAAGGCTGGTTCCTAATCCCAAGCATCCCGATTACCCAGTGACGTATATTCTCTGAGAGATTCCGTGAGGCGATTGAGTGCTTCAGGCTCTTCGGGTAAGGTATTAGCCATGAGATGGCGCAAATTTTTTCTCGGTGCACGGGCACGGATTTTAGTTTGGTTGGTGGTTCTGATTGCCCTTTCAACGGTTGTTGCAATCTTTACAATCCGGCAAATTTTGTTTGCCCAGTTGTTGGATCGGGTCCAGCGCTCACTAGAACAAGAGGTTGAGGAAATTCAAAAGTTAGCAAATGGACGCAACCCGGCGACCGGGAAGCCCTTTGGCAACGATGTTGCAGCCATTTTTGATGTGTTTTTATCTCGTAGCGTGCCTGATGATGATGAATTTTTAATTACGCTACTGAATGGGGACGTGTATCAAACTAGTCCAATTGCTTTACCCGATGCCTTGAGTAGCAATATTAGCCTATTGCGATCGCTAGCTCAAACTGAATCCCCGATTCAAGGGCAAACATCCACGGAACGAGAGACCATCATTTATCTAGCTCAACCGATTTAAACACTAAACAATAATTTTGGCGTGTTTGTTGTCGCGCATTCTCTCAGTAACTTAAAAAGAGAAATTGATCAAGCGGTGTTGGTGGCCGCTCGAGTGATTATTAGCGTACTGTTGCTAGCGCTAATTCTGGCCTGGATTGCGATTGGTAAAGTCCTCTCACCATTAGAATTGCTTACAGAAACGGCTCGCTCAATTAAAGATTTTGATCAATCTTTTGATCGACGAATTCCGATCAGAGGTGCGGATGAGATTGCAGAGTTGGCCGCAACCTTATAAGCATCTGGTACCGTATGGCTCTTGCTGTATTTATCGTTCCTGTCTGGAATGATGCTGGGTACCACAGTGGGGATGGCTGAGAGAATGGCCACGGGTGCGGTAAATTCTGATCGGCTCGTGGCAAATTCTGTTTCTCCAGTGACTGCTCCAGCGGCTGCTCCGGCGGTTGCGGACTCTCCAGCAGTCACACCAGCTGATAGCGGTGAACTCGCGGCATCTCAGACAGTTCAGGCAGCAGAGGCAACTCCTGACTTTTCAGGTATTGACCCCACCTGGATTCATATTCCTGCCATTGAGGTCAATACACATGTAATTCAGCTTGGCCTGAATGCGGACGGCACTCTTCAGGTTCCAGAGGATTTTGCTAGAGCGGGGTGGTGGATGGGGGGAGCACGTCCTGGGGAGCCGGGAGCTGCCGTAGTTGTGGGTCATCTTGACTCAACGTCAGGTCCAGCCGCGTTTTATCGTCTGCGCGAGCTGCAACCCGGTGATGAAATCCAAATCATGGATCCTACTGAGCAGGCCGTGAGATTCAAGGTGGAACGGCTTCAGCAAGTTCCTAAAGATGCGTTCCCTACCGATGCCGTTTACAGAAAAACGCCTGAACCTACATTGCGGTTGATTACCTGTGCTGGTCGGTTTGATTACCGAACACGCCATTATCAAGACAACCTGATCGTGTTCGCGTCGTTTATCAATAAGGTCGTGAAAGAGTAGAGAATCAGAGGCGATAGAACCTGGGGATATGGGACAAGGGCAGCCTCAGTAGATCGCAAATTCTGATTGATCCCTCCTAGCCCCCTTACGAAGGGTAGGGTTGATTCCTGTGGCTACAACAAATTACAGGATCTTTTATTGCCGCTCTCATTAGTGTGGGCTAAGCTGCCAGAGGTGTAGATGATCGCGAATATAGTCTGAGAGACGCCGGGGTGGATGGGGCAGTAGCTCAACCAATGTTCTGTCCTGAATATTCGCTTGTCCAAATCGGATGCCGAAATGCAGCACTGTTTGCACGGCAATTTGAGTCGTTGGCAAGCCGCGTTTCTTTAAATGACGCCAGTAGCCGAATACCGATGCAGGAACATAGGTAATCTGCTGATTCAACTGCTGACTGAGTAACTCTGCAACTTGATGGAAAGCCAGTGCTTCTGGCCCAACTAACGTGTATCCTTTCCCCTGGTGTTGCTCCGGAAAGCACAATGAAAGCACTGCTACTTCTGCAATATCGCGAGCATCGATGAAACATACGTTGCCGGTTCCCGCAGGCAAATAGATTCGATGATCTGCAACAATATCCGTCCGATAGGCATCGCCCAAATTCTGGGCAAAGAACCCTGGCCGCAAAATAGTGTAAGTGCGGTTGCAAGCTTTTAGATGCTGCTCGACCGCATGATGAGGCACAAACGGATTCTGATCTGCTCCTGTGACCGACACGAACACAATCTGTTCAGCCCCTGACTCGTAGGCGATGTCAATAAAGGGATTGAGCGTTTGCTTGGTGTTGGCGATGGCTGGCGGCCGCAACAGAAACACAGCGCGACACCCGGAAATGGCAGGTGCATAAGTTTCGGGCTTGGTGAAATCAAAATGGACAGTTTGCGCCAGTGATGAGCTAGATTCGATTGGCGGTCTGCGGGCTGCAATCCGCATTGGAATAGATTGTTCGGATAAGAGAGCAATAACTGCTTGTCCCACATTTCCAGTTGCGCCAGTCACAAATATTGGCTTCGACATGGTTCGTTGAAAAGCCTGCTCTACGTACAGGATAAATATAGTAGAACGCCGAGAAACTTGCTATTTTTAACTTTAGATAGCAGCTAGATAGCAGACAGTACAGTGTTCATGCCAACCTAAAAAGACTTAAAAACAACTCCTCTCTAACTTTCTTGCAAAAGTGGGTACTCACTACGAAGCCTATCAGCAGTTTGGTTCGGCTGTGGGCTGGCGGATTGGCGAGAGCTGGTTCAACTATGAGCAGCTCAATTTCTCGTTAGCAGCCCCAGCGGGCCATTTACCAGGGGTTAGATGCTGGAGCGGTCGAATTGCTTTGCTCTCGCGGCCTGATCTTTAGGGTGAATGGTTCTTGCCGTTGGGCGCGGATGGCAAGGAGTAGAATCAACAGGCTAAATAGACCCAAAATCTTTCTTGAAAAAAATCTTAAAGTGTGCTTTCTAGACTTGATCGAGGCAGAACTCTGGCTAGAATTGGGAAGGAAGACTCGACCTTGAGCCTTCGATTTGGCTGAAATTGGCTGAATCAGCATCAAATTGATCGTCAGTTTGATGTTTGTTAATCGCTTGTTAACCTAGTTATTGGCAATTTGGTTGCTGCTAATCCTGTTGTGGGAGGACATCAAACCTATGACCGACTTGAATCGAGGAATCATGGAATTTAAGGGGGCGGACAGCCTACCCGTCGTAGCGCTCTCTGGCATTTTGATCCTGGGCGCAATTGCATTCTTGATTGTGTGGGCGTTGCAATCGGCCTATGCAGTCGGTTGAGCTGTTTAATCGTTGCTAATCAATTAAGCCAATCAATTAAATTGTTAAACTGTGGAGGGCAGCCTGAACTAATCACGCTGTCCTTTTGTTTTTCAGGCCGTTGTGGAGCATCCGGCCCTTGCAACATACTACAGTCATGCTACAATACGTAAATCCTAGTCTTCATGACTGAATTATGATGATTAATCAGATCTCTACTCAAGCAATGCCGCTCCAGGCTGCCACTATCCGGACTCATTAACTTTGTTGGGCTTGCCCTGAGGGCAAAGTTTCGGTTCTCAAATTTAGATTTTTCAGATTCGTTTCAGATGCCGCCCCTTGCCTAGCAAATCGCCTAGGCAAGCTAGTTTTGTTGCGCTCACCTCCCAAGCTGTCTGATTCGGGTTTTTCCCTGCTCGATTGCAACCAATTTGATGCAGCCCAAACGCGCTAGTCACAAGCGCTAACGTTTTGTGCTGCCTACCCTCTAGCCTGAGTTGAACACCTAAGCTCTAGACACCTTCAACCCCAATGGGAGGATATTTTATGGCCAAGTTTCGCGACATCCTGCAGTACTACCGATCTTATTGGTCGCTGTCAATTTTTAGCATTACGGCCAGCAGTTTATTTGAACTGGTCGATTTGGCTGTGCCTTACATCATGGGTCAACTGCTGAATGTTTTGTCGAATCAACCGCTAGATCAGCCTTTGCAGAATTTGATCGATCAGTCTGTGCCAACCCAAGCCAATGGCCGTGAGGCGGCATTACTGCTGCTGCTCGGCGTCATTTTTCTTGTCACGGTTGTGCGAGCGCCGGTTCAACCCTGGCTGAGCAGTTGGTTCCACTGGGATATTGCCTTCAAAACTAGACGAGATCACACCCTGGAAGCGATTAGGAAAGTTCTGACCCTGCCGTTAGAATTTTATGATGAAAATAATCCAGGTCGTGTTTCTGGACGTGTTGCCAGGGGTTTATCAAATCATACCTGGACCTATCCTGAGATTGCTGGGCAAATGATTCCGAAAATTATTCGCGTAATCGGAATTTTTGTGATGATTCTGCTGATTGAATGGCGGATCGCGATACTGTTTCTCTGTTCATTTGTCTTCATTCTCAGCTTCACCTTGAAGAATCTGACTCGTTTGATGAAGAAGGAGGAAATCCTGGATAAACACGAAGAGAATACGGAAAGTCGCACGTCGGAGATTATTACAAACATCAAAACGGTCAAGGCATTTGCTACCGAAGCTGCAGAACTAGAACACCAAAAACGCCGCATCCAGCGGGAGTTTACTTTCCTCAACTACGGCATTCACAAAGGTTATACCAAGCTGTTTTCCTGGCAGCGTTTGGTGATCGAGTCGTCTGTGTTTACGGTGCTGGCATTAACCCTATGGGCCACGGTGCGGGGGCAGATTTCCCTGGGGCATTTTGTCACGGTGCTGACAATTTCTAGCATGGCCTATGCCGAACTCGAACCCATTAGCCAGCTTGCCGAAGTGTTCGCCCGTCGCTATGCCTCGATGCAGCGATTACACGAATTCATGGAACTGCCCTCTGGCACCGATGCAGCCCTGCTGGAACAAGCCGAGGCACACCCCACCGCCGTGCGACAGTACCAGTTTACGGGTAAGGTGCATTTTGATCAGCTCAACTTTGGCTACGACGCCGATCGCCCAGTGTTGCAGAACATTGACTTGCTGATTGAACCGAATCAAACCGTGGCTCTAGTAGGGCGGTCCGGTTCAGGCAAGTCCACGCTGGTGAAACTGCTGTTCCGCTATTTTGATCCCAACGCCGGTCGAATTTTGATCGACGGTCAGGATATTCGGCAGCTCGATATTACCGGCTACCGCAAACGGTTGGCGATTGTGCATCAGGAGGTGGATGTCTTCAACGGCACGCTGCTTGATAACCTGATTTACGGCAACCCGACGGCATCCATGACCGAAATTGAATCGGCTTGTGCGATTGCCCGGGTGGATGAATTTGTGCGGTTGTTACCCAAGGGGTACAAGACGATTGTCGGCGAGCGAGGGGTGCGTCTATCGGGTGGCCAGCGGCAGCGATTGGGAATTGCTCGCGCTCTGTTGATGAATCCTGATCTGCTGGTGTTTGATGAAGCCACCTCTAGCCTGGACTACGAGTCGGAGCGGACGATTCAACTTGCTATGCGCAGTATTCTGGGCACTCGTACCACCATCATCATTGCCCACCGACTCAGTACCGTGCGAGAAGCAGACAAAATTGTGGTGCTAGACCAAGGGCAGATTATCGAAGTTGGTAGCCACGACGAGTTGTTGAATCACGGTGGCATCTATCACCGTCTGCATACATTGCAGGAAACAGGTGAGTTGATTGCCTAGTTGATGGAAGCTGGTAACTAAGACGGTTTTTTTGAAAAAGAGCTACAAAAGCAGCGGATATTCCAGATTGAATTTAGTAGGCTGTGAATCCGCTCTTTTGCCATTTATGCTAGATACAGCCTTTTTCAGGCTAGTGAAGTACGAAAAACGGGGTGCAGGGGCAGTGCCCCCACACCCCCCATACCTCACATGAGTAAAAAACGCTGCAAGTAGATCAACATCATTATTTTGAAGATCCGTAGGGCTAGCGTCTCGCGGGCGTGGGCAAGATGCCCGCACTATATCTACCGTTTAATTTGGTTGACCTACTTACCTAAAACCTTCATGTCTCATCATGTTTCAAACTGCCAATTTACCGGCTCCCAGGTAAAGCCACCGCCTTCCCGAGGGCGAATATGGCCCAGTCCCGGAAACGGAAAATGATAGGCATACATCAGCTCGCGACTGTCCGAGATTTGCTGCAAAATTCGCTGACGGGCTTCAACAGCCTGAGCGGGGTCAGCATCAAAGATGGGCTGCCAGTCGGGATGCCAGAGATTAATATGGTGCGTGTGCACAACATCGGCGGTATGGGTCAGGAACTGATTGCCAGAACGGATACGAATCGCGACCTGGCCGGGCGTATGCCCAGACGCTGGCATCGCAGAAAATCCAGAAATAATCTCCTGCTCAGGCTCAAAAATCGTCAGGCGCGACTCGATAGCTCCGAGTTGCCGCTTGGCGGTTTCAATCATCTTCTGCTTTGCCGCTTCATCTAAACTCATCTTGGGTAAACTTACCTGCGGCTGCATCCAGAATTCGTGCTCTAAACGTGGCACATAAAATTGAGCATTGGTAAACACAGAATTGCCAGACGCATCTAGCAAACCGCCAACGTGATCGCCGTGGGCATGACTAATGATAATCGTGTCAATATCTGAGGGATTGATCTGGGCCGCCTGCAAATTGGCCAACAGTTTACCGGCTGTATCACCGGACAACGCGCCGTTTCCCGTGTCAATTAAAACTCGATGTTGACCGGTGTTGACGTATAGAACATTGCAATGGGCCGTCAGGGTTTCGGTTTCAAACCCAGCTTGCAGCACTTCAGCCAATTGATTTGGGCTGGCATTACCGGCAAATACAGCCGCCGGAACCGACAGGGTGCCATCGCTCACCGAAACCAGCTCAAAATCGCCCAACTTGAAACGGTAAAAGCCGGGATTGCGCAACTGCGGAGAAGGCTGCATCACCTGGGCTGCCTGACCAGAGTGACTGGCAATCGGCAAGACCATGGCAACGGTCGCTAATGATGCGGTTTGCAGAAAAGCCCGACGAGAGAAACGAATGTTCATAGTTGAGTCAACTGATAGATGAATGAATGGGTGTATCGAGAACGGAGGCTGTGGTTCGAAATAAATGAAGGAAATCAGAAAACGAAGCGATATTGATCAGCTCAAACATCAAAACAGGAGACACAAGCTTAAAACTGCAAAATCGCGAAAGCAAAATTTTTCGACCAATGCAATTGATATTCGCATGATCTGGCTGCATCGGTGCACTTCTTATGGCTTCTTTGTGTATCTTGTGGAATCTTAAAATAGCATTGAGGCTCTAGTGCTCAAGAAACACAGTTTAAGACACTAACCCTTGATTTGCTCGAATTACAGAACAAAAAAAGAGCGGTCGAACGATCGCTCCTGCACAAGTCCAGGTACTTAGGTCACTGTTCATACCGTCAACGCATAAACTCTTCTAGCTTGCGCGTCAGGTTATCAATCAAACTGCCGGACTCATGGCTTGCTTCAACTTCAGCCTGAATTCGTTCCACTGTTTCTGCTGGCAAATCTAGTAGCTCTACCAGTTTCCGATAGGCAGCTTCTTCTTCTTCATTGATATTCTCTTCTTCCGGCGAACGGGCACTAGAGCAGATCACTTCATAGCCGAGCCACAGCACCAGCTCTTTTTCTTCGGTCGATTGCAGTTTGGGTGTCAGCTCCTCAAGCGGGATATTTTGCATCATGTAGTCTTGTAATTCTTGGCGTAGCATTTGCTGCTGAGGCGCATCAGCTGCAAAAATGCTGCTGAATCGGTCTAGCATCACATCAACTTCTTCAGTGGCTAAACCGCCATCGGCCCAAGCCATCGCTGTGACAACTCGCAGCAAATTCATTTGGCGTGGTGTGATCGAAGGAGGCGGTGGAGTTTGTATCATGGCAGAATCTCCGACAAGTTCGACAGTAGAGATAGAACGAAAGCAATCAAACGAACTCAAAGGCCGCAGACGAGCCTAACTGAATTCGGCTCCCTTCTAGCCACAAGCTACCACGAGAACATCAGGTCTCCTTGGACCTTAAGCTTCTTGTTCGGAATGGGTTACGGTTCATGAGGATTTGTTGAGAGTTTTTAGCACAAGTCTGCTCTCTTGACTGAACTAATCAAGATGGGTTAAGAAAGATTGCAATCAGGGTGAAGTGAACCTGCCGCTGACCGCTCACCCCCACCGGCAGCAGCACAAGTTCCGGCTTAAGTAAACCCGACAAAGGCTAAATTAGCCTCAGGTGATCTACTACAAATGGCGGTTTCTGTAGTTTCATTTTTCAGAAGTATTAAATCGAACCAGGAAAAGGCTATAGTCCAGATCTACTGGATCTCCCCTTTTTGTTTGAGGAAGTACAGAAGTCAACCGTTCTTTTGTGGTAGAAATTTATATATGGGTGAGGAGTGCGTAATAACGGCTACACGGTTTGGGCTACATTTGGTGTGTTCCAGTCTAATCCCCCAGACACTGCCCCAGTGGGAAGTGCCCCAAAAAGTACCACAGCAGATAATCCGGTAGGTACTTCAGAAAGTACCGCAGCAACTACCACCGAATAGATCCCTACATGTGAGGCTGTAGCTCCTCTGCTGAGTTAGTTCAAGGCATGGTTTAAAGGCAACTGTTTTATAATGCCTTTCTCATCAGGGTGTTCTCCATGAGTTGACTAGCGCCCCAGGAAGAGAATGAAGCACATCAAAATTACGTTTGACAGCAAAATTCCCCAAAGTTTTTGGGAGTCTGAAAAAGTTCAGAGAATGGCTCCAACGCCGCTATTCGACTACGGCTGTTTGATTCGCCTGCCCGATCGTCGTGCCCCTGTTGTAATGAAAGCGCTATCCAAATGGATGGCAGAACAAGGCTACCAGAAATATTCGATCGAGCAGGTGAAATGAGTCAGGTTGCCAATTTGTGCTGTTTTTGCTCTTAAGAAATTGTCTGGCTAGAAATTGTCTTGCTATAAGACAGAGATGCATATCGCGTTTGAAAACCTACAGACTCATAGAGCGTTTGCGCTGAGTTCGGATTTTGGGTATCCACACCCAGTTTGGCGGTATCCATTCCGGCTGCCTTCAGCCGCTGTAAACCTGCCAGCAGGATGGCTCTTGCCAACCCCATGCGCCGAAAGCCACGCCGTGTTCCCAAGCTATTAATCCAGCCTTCACGCCGGTCTTTTTGTTGGTTCTCTTCGGCATCAATATGGCCGTGGCAAAAGGCCGCAAAGGTTCCGTCTGGAGCAACGGCAATTAGATCTAGCTCTGGACAGTAAACCGGCGTTGATAGCCAGTAGCTGTGCTCGGCTACTGTTTGAGGATGGAAATTCCAGTGATCGATGAACGTTTGATTGTACATCTCTACCCACGCAGCCGCATCTTCGACACCCCGCGTCTGGATAATTTGAAACCCTTCTGGCAAAATTGGCTCAGGAATCGGTTCGGTCAACGATCGAGCCATAGTTAGGAAACGACGTTCGTAACTATATCCGTGCTGTTGATAGAACACAATGCAGTTTGATTGGCAATCACGACAGCTCAGCTGCAGTTTGGCGGGCAGTTGGTGTGCCGTGGCTTCCTGATGGACCCGTGCTTCAGCCCAAGCGAGTATATCTCTCTCGATGCCTTGCCAACGCTCGGTGGGCAGCACCCGAAACCAAAGAAATCCATCTAATGACTCTAAAGGTTCAGGCGGAGTCCAGAGGTCGGCATAGGCAATTAAGCGCCCCGCTTCATCCTCCCACAACCGCACGTTTTGCGTTGGGTCAAAGTCTGGCTCGGCAAAGCTGAGGCCCAGATCAGTAGCAGAATAAAAATTGTCTTCGCGGTCAACCGCTTCACAGGCATTCAGTAAGTCCACAATCAGTGGTAGATCGACTTCACCTCTGTAGGGGCGTGTTGTTAGGACTGGCATAGTTAAATTGCTCTCCTGAATATCTGGAGTTTCACCAGAAGAGGCGGCGCTCCAGAGAATAGTTGGACTTTAATTCATGCAGCTGCTTGGTTACTGCTTGAGCGGATTGGCGCTTGCGAGCCGCCAGGACAGCAGCAGGATTTGAGTTTGATTGGCAGTCAGACTTGGAGCGGGATTGGGCAGGCTCCTGTTTGGCCGGAACAAAAAATTCAAGGAAATGAATGTAGAGCAACATAGGAATCCTGAGGTAAAGCTAAGGTGAATTAATGCTGAAATACTGAGATAGCTAAGGAGCTAAGGTTAAATGAGCGTTGTAGATATATCTGAGGCAGAAGAGTGAAGAAAATTAGATGCCTGAAAGATGGAGTCAACTACAGTTCCAAGGAGGACAATTTCTAATTCAATGACTAATCACAATTCAGACTTGCGCTAGCCATCCGGCAAACTGCAAGAATTTAGCAACACCGTGCTACATTATAATACATTCAGACTACAAGTGATTCCGAATCCGAAATGGCCGATTGAGGATAATATGCCAGCGTCAATCAGTCCCCTAGTAAATAAGCCCCGATCGACCTCTAGTAGATAAATGAAGAAGCCCCGACGGCGGCCACCTGCCACAAATTAAACAAAACCGTCTCGATCGTCGAGTTGAGTGCCGTCACAAATACACCTTCGCCGCTCTCATCAGAACATACCCAAGTTCCCTGAAGGCTGACTTCCAGGTATTCGCTATCTACTGGAGATATGAAAAGATTAGGTTCTTGGCAAGCTAAGGCTTCTAGGTTAGAACGTTTCACTAGATTAATGGGCAACAGCAACGAAGCTGTGCTGCGCTCTATCACCAAGCGATGGCCCATTCTCACCGCTAAGATCACCCGCAGGGTTAACCAGTCTTCCACGGTTTCTTGCAGATGTTCCAAATATAAACCGCTGTCCAAATAAGTAACTTTCAGCATGACCGAGAGACTCCATCAGTACTAAAAATGCCACCAAATCAATGACCCCCACTTCCGTTGAGTAGAAGCGGGGGCCGAACACCAAATGCAGGTATTTCTAGTCCTCTCTTGGTACGAGACTGCCTCGCTGGCTGCCGCCGTACCTCCCGCTTCTCTGCGACCCGACTCGATCTAAGCGCTGTTTCAGAATGAATTGATCCAAAATGGATTGACCCAGAATCGCTGGATCCAGCCGCCGCCAAATAGGTCGAACACTATTAACTTGCGCACGCTCAAATTGTGCGCACTTAACTTGTGCATGCTTAACTTGCGCACGCTCAAATTGTGCATGCTTAACTTGTGCATGCTTAACTTGTGTGTGATTACCTGCACCAATTCCTGCTGTGTCATTGCCCCACCTCCACCGACATGCCACCAACTGACATGCCGCCAGCTGACATGCCACCAGCGACAACCACTCACTACCCCAATTGGGCGCTGCGGCTATCGCTCTATCAGTGGTCATGAGGTAACGAATCATGGTTCTCCTTTAGAAAAACTGGAAAGATAAGGCTTGCATCTCTCAGTTAACATACTACACTTGTATTACGGAAGTGTCTAGTCTTTCGTGGAAGTTTGAATCAAGGAGGTTTACAAGCATTGAGTTTTAAGTTGTGGGTTTTGAATTTAAGGAATAGTCCTAGCAACTCGTAGCTGTCCGAGCAGCTACACCTGCCCATCGTTCTATTCCGGAAATAATCCAAAACTACGTGTTATGCACAGACAGTGCCAACAAGACACTGCTACGCAGAAGCAAGCCGCAAAACTCAAATCTTGAACCTTGCTCAAACTTTCTTTGTTCAGTTAGCGATCAAATTTTGGAGGAACTGTGATGTATACGATTAACCGCACGGCCACTACCGATATGGAAGTCACCAGCATCCGTCTAGAGCGGGAACTGAAGGAGAAACTCAAGGAGTTGTCTGGCAATCAAGGCTATCAGGCGTTAATTCGCGATGTGCTTTGGAACTATGTACGGCAGAAATCAGGAGAGTATCAATTTCGGTGTTCGCAGGAGGATATCCGGGCTAGCGTACAGGCAGTTGCTAATCAAGAAGAGCGCTGTGTCCTCACGGGTCAATTAATCCGACCAAAGGAGCCAATGCTGTTAGGACTCACCACCACCGGCGAGATGGTGCCCCTCAGTGTGGGGAGCTTGGCCGATTAACTCAGTTACCATCTATCGAGCAACGCAACATCTGCTCGGAACTCAAAGCATCTGGATAGCTGTCCGCCACATGAATTTGCTGTCCGGGTGCTTTGTCTTAGGACGTAATTTTCTTGTTGTCATCCGATGGTTCAACCTTGGTTTTATGCTGAGATACTGAACGCAGAACTCAGACCTACGAATTGAGGAGTGGCATGAAACCGATGATGAAGGCCGTTGTAATGACCGCAGTGGGTGACCCAGAAGTCCTGCAAGTTCGAGAGGTTCCCAAACCCCAAATCCAGCGCAGCACCGAGCTGCTAGTGCGTTTGAAGGCAGCAGGGATAAATCCAATCGATACTAAAATTCGCCAGCGGGGAGCCTTCTATCCAGATGCCTTGCCTGCCATTTTGGGCTGTGATGGAGCTGGGATTGTGGAAGCGGTCGGGGATGGCGTGCAATCTTTTCAAGTGGGTGATGCGGTCTATTTCTGCAATGGCGGGTTGGGAGGGCATCCCGGCAACTATGCTGAGTATGCCGTAGTGGATGAACGCTTCGCGGCCCGCAAGCCTGCATCTCTGAGTTTTGCCGAAGCGGCGGCAGTGCCGTTGGTGCTGATCACTGCTTGGGAGGCGTTGTATGACCGGGGTCGGCTGGAAGCAGGGCGACGGGTGTTGATTCAGGCGGGAGCTGGTGGCGTTGGGCATATCGCAATTCAGCTTGCCAAACTGGCTGGCGCAACGGTTTGTACCACCGTCAGCTCCTCAGAAAAGGCAGAGTTTGTGCGTTCGCTGGGGGCTGATTGGGTGATTTTGTATCGTCAGACCGATGTGGCGCAGGCAGTGATGGATTGGACGGATAGAGAAGGAGTCGATCTGACGTTTGATACAGTAGGGGGGGCTGTGCTATCCCAATCATTTGCAGTCACCAGCATTTACGGCGATGTAGTCACCCTGTTGGCCCCTGATCCTAATACCGACTGGAAAACAGCTCGCGACCGCAATCTCCGCCTCAGCTATGAATTGATGCTCACCCCAATGCTGAAAGGAATCACAAAAGCCCAGCAAGATCAGGCCAAAATTTTGCAGCAGGGAGCACGGTTGTTCGATGGTGGTGAGCTAAAAATTCACCTCCAGCAAACGCTGCCCCTAGAATCGGCAGCAACAGCCCATCAGTTGATCGGAACAGGCTCAACGACCGGAAAAATTGTGCTGTCGATGGACTGAATTGATTCTAGCCAGTTCTGTTTAGCTAGATATGCTGTGCGATAATCGGCTACGGTTCTCTATTCTCAAGCCTTTCAGAGTTTAATCATCTGTGGCATTTCCTGGGAAATCACTGCACATTTAGAAGGCGCATTGAAAAAGTACCTCTTTAGATATAGCTGCGAATGGACTGGCATATATTATCTTTTAGCGAACGAATTGGAATTTTTTATTAGGATTGCACTTAAGCCTTGATTCTAGGTATATATCTAAGTAAGACTTGCGGTTTCCTCATTAAGACTACGTTACATCCTGGTTTTATACTGATTTCTGTAAAAGACAAGATTCTGAGTTGTTGCTTCTGGGTTTTTATACGTTCTGGGTTTTTACACTACGGCAGCCCCGTAACGCAACCTCATGTAAACAAGGAGTGCTTTACAATGTTTTTTCCCAACATTAGGTTATTGACTGGTGCCGCATCGCTGATTGCTTGTTTGGCTGCGGCCTATCCAAGTGTTGCCCGCCCACTCGCTTCACAGGAAGATACTCTAAGCAATTCACAAGTAACCAATTCACAAGTAACATTACAAGACATTGCTCAACTTGATGTAAGCCAAGTCAATCGTCCGCCTGAGGAAGGGGTGCCTCCTCGTCCGACTGACTCTGTACGTGGCACGATTACTTCAATTCAAGGTAATCGAGTCACCATCGAGCTAGAGAATGGCGAAACTCGCACCTATTCAATTGCGGCAGAAAATGAGAATCGGGACGGCCTCGAAGTTGGAAATCAAGTTGTGCTCACAGTTGCAAGGGGGTTTGTTCTGGCAGTCAGCAACCAGGTACTCGAAGTTGAACCTGCTCCGGTAGTGATTCGCCGCGAAGCTCCCGTACAGGAACCCGTTGCTCGTCCGGCTCCGGCTCCAGCTCCAGCTCCGGCTCCCCGTCCAGCCCCTGCACCTGCTCCGGCAGCCCAACCTGCGCCCCAGCCGGTACGCGGCATGTGGTAGGTAGACGGGAGTTGTCCTAGGACTGGATTCCTTAGTTGAGCAGCCGCCAGTTGAGCAGCCGCCAGTTGAGCAGCCACTGGTAGAGTAGTGAGCAGTAAGCAATAGAAGTATGGGCAAGGGATATCAAATCTGGTATCCCTTTTGTTGGTTGATGGCTGTGTTGCCTAGTTAAAAGCCAGCGTTAGAAGCCAGCTTCGGTAGATTGCTGTCATGACAAGCTGTGGCTAAATTCAGCCAGATTTTACTCTATAGGAGCTTCGATACATTGCGCTGGAACTTCGACTGCTTAAAATAATTCAAAAGAGTTAGATATGTAAATATTTCAGGCGACGATATAAACGGTTATGATTACTGTGCTTCGTCCGCTGCCTCGGTGCAGCATTCGACTATTGCTGCAAGTTTTGGTGGTGGGTATTCTTTCCTCTGTTGGTGTTTTACTAGAAGTTATTCCAAGTTCATCCCCGACTTCGTCTAGCCTCACCTCGCTCAGTTTTACGGTGGGCAGAGTAGCCTTTGCCCAATCTGTGTCCGATCAGGAGGTGCAAAGCTATGCCCGGTCTGTGTTGGCAATTGAGCCGATTCGGCAGGCGGCCTACAACAAAATCAAGCAGATGTCTGGTTCTAGTGATGTTCCCGTCGTGGCTTGCCATCGGCCTAGTAGCTTGAGCGACCTACCCGATACCATCCGCGACATTGCGGTTGATTACTGCAATCAGGCGATTGCTATTGTAGAGCGCAACAATCTCACCATCACTCGCTTTAATCAAATCACGGTTGCCCACCAGGCTAATCCTGACCTGTCGAATCGGATCCAGCAGGTGATTAATCAGTTGCAGAGCAATGGTCAGTAGGGCTAGCTTGGCGGTTGGAATGAGCCGATGATGAGCCGATGATGAGCCGATTCAGCTTAGGTGATGCAGGCCCAGCAGTTCAGCCTTGGTTGCCGGACAGTTGATCTTGAGTAGGATAGGGACAGCACTGTATTTGAGGCGAATTTTATGCCGAGACTGAATCCGTTCTCGCTGCAAATGCAAATTACCCGCATGTTTGACCAGGGCCAATCCTTTTTTGCTACCACCCGCGTTCAGGACTGGCTCCGCGAGCATAATCAAGACCCCAATGCCTATGACATTAGCTTTGTGCAAAAGCCAGCTCCTCCTGGCTCCGGTCAGGTGATGGTAGTGGAGATTGGCCTCCAGCGACGCGACGGTCAACCAGTTGATCCCTGGTTGTTGGACGAGGTGAATCGCTGGGCGTAGGGGCGTAGGGGTAGATAAGTAAGGGATAGATGGGATGAAGGGAATGTTTTTTGCCCAGAAGTCAATGTTAGAAATCGAAGTAGATGTAGGGCGGGGTTTCGTTGGGGGCCAACAGCCAAGCGGCAAATAGGCAGAGGGGAACAAGCAGCAGCTTCACGGTCCAGGCGAGTTGGAGTTTGAGGGCGCGGTTGAGGCCGTAGGCAATGCCCATCCCTGCCACAATAGCCCAGAGCAAGAGAGCCAGATGGGGCCGGTCGATCTGCAAGCTCTCTACATAGACTTTTTGGGCAAACTGCAGATCTGCCGTGTGACCAAACAAGCGCTGCATAACAAGACTGGACTGGCTCAGGTCGGGGAGGCGGAAGAAAATCCAGGTGGTAAAGACCATGAGTTGGGTTAGTGCCCAAGCTGCCATTGCACCGGGTACACTGCTCCACCAGTTTTTCAGGATTTGCCAATGGTCGGAGGCGACAGCTGTGAGGCGGTGAATCACCAGGGCTAGGCCATGTAAACCACCCCAAACCACAAATCCCCAAGCTGCGCCATGCCAAATTCCGGCAATGACCATCACAATCATCAAATTGCAGCAGGTGCGCCAGAGGCCACGCCGAGATCCACCCAGGGGAAAATAGAGATAGTTGCGCAGCCAGTCCCCTAGCGTCATGTGCCAGCGACGCCAAAAGTCAGCAATGTTGGTTGAGAAGTAGGGAAAGTCAAAGTTTTGGGGCAAATCAAACCCCAGCAGGATCGCGCAACCCCGCGCCACATCGACATAGCCACTGAAATCGAGGTAAAGCTGCAATCCGTAGGCCAAGGTTGCTAACCAGAGATCGCCACTGCCGGCCCGTTCTAGATTGCCAAAAATCAAATTAACTACAGTACCAAGATGATCGGCCAGTACGAGCTTTTTCACTGCACCGCTAGCAATCAGCCAGAGGGCATCGATGATTTGACTCGTGGCCGGAAACTTGAGGGACTGGACTTGGGCCGCAAAAGGATGAAAGCGTGTAATCGGGCCAGAGAGCAGTTTCGGAAAAAACAGCTTATAGGAGGAAAATTTCAAAAAACTCTGGGTGGCCGGAGCACCGCGATACACATCCACTAGGTAGGCAATGCACTCAAAGCTAAAGAAACTAATGCCCAGAGGTGCAATCACATGCTGACGAATCCAGTCGGCCTGTTCATTCGCTCCTGCAATGCCTGCAATGCCGCCAAATGACTCTAGGAGAAATGGCACATATTTGAAGCCCAACAGCAGCAGTAAATTCAGGCCAATCCCGATCCAGAGTAGGGCTAGCCGACGGCGGTTCCAGTCCTGCTGGGCAAACGGCCAGTCCCGATCCTCCAC
>KL662191.1:1674616-1810198 GCA_000733415.1 [Leptolyngbya] sp. JSC-1 | reverse complement strand
CCGCCAAATGACTCTAGGAGAAATGGCACATATTTGAAGCCCAACAGCAGCAGTAAATTCAGGCCAATCCCGATCCAGAGTAGGGCTAGCCGACGGCGGTTCCAGTCCTGCTGGGCAAACGGCCAGTCCCGATCCTCCACACGCCAATCCATTGGGGTGCCAATCGCCTGTCCCCCATAAAACGTCACGAGCGTAATTGCCAGCAGCAGCGGTACATACTGAATTTGCAGCGAGCTGTAGAATACCAGGCTAGCAATCAGCAAAACCCATAACCGTAACGACCGCCGCTCGACCGACCAAAAAATGCCGAGAGTGCTGAGGAAAAACAACCCATAAATAATAGAGAGAAATGTCATGGATCCGATGCTGTATGCAATGCAAGGGTAGGTGCAGGGGGAAGTAAGAAATAGGGACTAGCCAGAAATAGAGACTAGTACTGGGTGCCGTACTCGATGCTAGATCAAATGGAATCAGATGGGATCGGCAGCGGTTGTGGTCTCGATGCGGGTAGGGGCGCTTTAGGCAATGCTCCAGTCGATTGGACGCGGCCAAATTGCTGAGCGGCGCAGAGGGAACAAACTGACCAGCGGGTTAGTTCTCCTTCTGGAGTGGGACTGTGGCAGCTTGGGCAGAGGGGCAAATGCTGGGATTGGGCACGCACGGTTCTGGCCCAGTTCAAAAAAGCGGTTTGCGGGTCTTGCCTAGCAAGGCGCGGAGCAGCATCGCGGGATCGGGACTGCCGAGGTAAGCAGGAATTGCTGACCCGACTGGGGTGATCCCGCCATAGGATAACGATTTCTGAAAAATTCTCAACCCCTTGGCGATTTTTGTCGGTTTGCCAGTGGGCGGTCGAGAAGCGAATATCGGTTAGATCCAGCTCTAGACGAGCGTTAAGTTTTTCTAAAATCCGATGCCGCTCAAAGGCCAGATTCTGTGCCCAAACCGAACTAGAGGTGGCGACTTGCAGAATCCGCCGCTGAATGCCGGTGGGACGAGTTTGGGCCGCCACCACTGCTCCGACTACATCAAACCAGCAGGCTAGGAGAAGCTGAAACTGTTTGCGCTTGCACCAACTCTCTTGATTAGAAATGGTATCGAGTAACTGAGGCAGTGATTGAAAACCCATGACGCACTAGCAGTAGCTTAAAAACATAAACATTTAATGGGGTGAGACTTGATCAATTGGCTCTAATGTAACTGTACGCAAATGTAAATCCGCACCCAGTTAGAAATCTAATTTGGCAAGATCGGGCTAATTTTGAGCTGGTTTTCAGCAGAAACTTGAAAGAGTTCTAGAATAAACGCAGCTTTTTTCTAAAAATCCGTTATTATTGTTACCCATTAGAGTCGCCATCCAAATCTGAGCCTATATATAGCGCTTATACTGGCAATCTGCAAGCTGTTCCTCTAGATGTAGCAATTAGATACAGTAGGTAGGGCGGTAGGTGCAGTAGAGGCCAATTCCTAGAACCGTCGATTAGCTGAATCGAGCCTTGGGTTTAGTCCAATCCATCGCTTGATCGATGCAAAAGTTCCATTCCATCAATTACTTTCGGCTCTGATCAGGAGTACTGTAATGCGTCAACCATCCTCGATTGAACCCTTTACCCCTTCGCCTACCGTAGTGCTGCACCCAGCCCTCCAAGCAGCACTAGAAAATTTGGATGTGCAGATCGAGGAGGAACTGATCCGATATCGTCGTCAGCGTCGCCACCCCGCTACCACCGTGCCCCGCCGGAAGCCGTTTCCTGCCACCAGTTCAGGCGCAGCCGCCATTGGCATTTTGAACCATAGTATTCAGCTACCAACGCCCCGCTCGTCTATTTATGGCTGGTCTACTTATGACAGCCATAACAGCTATGACAGTCAGGCAACTCGTCAGGTAGGTCCGTCTCAGGTAGGTCCGTCTGCGGCTCAGATCAATCCACCTCCACCTCCACCCACTCCACCGGTTCATCAGACAGTTCATCAGACAGTTCATCAGACGGCGGTCTCGCGTCCGCAACCGCCAGAAATGGCTGTACCGACAGCGTCTCCAGCTCCAGTCACGTTTGCAGCAGACCCTCGGGCCAATCGAGCCGCTGATGAAGCGACCACTGCCCGCATTGCTAGCTATGCCGAGCAGCATGATCTCTCAGCCTATACACCTAGTTCTACGCTACAAAAGTTCGTCCAGCAGCCGGTTTCCTACTCAACCTCAGATGCCTCAAATGCTCCGGATGATTACCTGGCATCCTCAGAAGAGCTGTTGCGCAGTATTGGCGAAGCAGATCCAGACCAACCCAGTGATCCAAATACCCATTCGCTGCTAAATACCCTGCTCACGCCCATGGGGATCGGGTCGATGCTGCTCCTCGTGTTAGCGAGCACAACATTGGGCTATGTAATTATGAATCCAGGTAGCTTAGGGCTTTGGACTCCTGATGCCAATCCAGACTCATCTGCCAACCCCTCCACCAGCCCTGCGGCAACCGCTGGAGGGACAGTTCCTTCTCCCGATCTGACTTCGGATGAGTTTGTAGACCTGGATTTGGGAACGCTCAGCACCCTGCCCAAGCAAACTTCTCGTTCTGGTGCTCAAACCGAAAAATCGACTAAATCAACTCAATCCCAATCAGCCAAATCCAACGCTTCGACAGCCAAGCCGAGCACTCCTGCCGTCAGCAGCCCGACCCAAGCTGCCGCTTCTGCTCCCCCGGAAATTCCTGTGGCTCCTGCTCCTCAACCCAGCCTTTCAACCGTTGTGGTGCCTGCCGCTCCCCCAGTGATGTCGGTGCCAGAGCCTGCCATACCTGCTCCAGTCGCAGAACCCGCTCCCGTTTCACCAGAACCTATCAGTACTGTGCCACCGCCGATTGAGCCAGCCCCGGCTGCAGAACCCGCTCCCAGCGTAGCTGCTGCTTCAACTGATCCGATCGCTCCGACCACTGCAACTGCCCCGGCTGCTCAGAACAACTACTATTACGTTGTGACGGAATACAGCGGAGATGCCAGCTTGCAGCAAGCTCGCAGTGCCGTGCCCGATGCCTATGTCCGCAACCTTCCCGATGAGGGAGCCAAGGTGCAGCTTGGTGCATTTAACGATGAAACCAAAGCGCAAGAACTGCTCCAGCAATTGCAGCAACAGGGCATTGAGGCCCAAGTCTACCAGCCCTGAGGGCCTATCCAAAAAATCCTGCGGGTTTTGAAATTCAAAAACTCTGACGAGTTTACTGACTTGCAGTCAGAGAAATCGGATAGGTAGTTAGTAGGCACTGAACTAGATGCCCTGATTTGACATCAGTGTGGTTTTCTGGTTCATTGAAATTTCAAAATTCTTCAAATATCGCTTCAGATCTGGTTTTGTTTGCGATTTGCTTCTATTCGCTGGGCAAGTGTTTTGTTAGTCTAGTTAAGACAGTCTCCGAAGTAAATCTTTACAAATCATAATGAGCACCATCACTCAGGTTAAACACGACGTTAAAGATCTCTCCCTGGCTCCAATTGGCAAGCAGCGGATTGAGTGGGCCGGACGGGAAATGCCCGTGCTGCGCCAAATTCAAGATCGGTTTGCGCAAGAAAAGCCATTGGCAGGAATTCGTTTGGTGGCTTGCTGTCACGTCACGACTGAAACAGCCCACTTGGCAATTGCCCTCAAGAATGCAGGAGCCGATGCGCTGCTGATTGCCAGCAACCCGCTTTCCACCCAGGATGATGTAGCGGCCAGCCTGGTTGTAGACTACGGCATTTCGGTGTTTGCCATCAAAGGCGAAGACAACGAAACCTATCACCGTCATGTCCGCACTGCCCTCGATCACAAGCCCAACGTCATCATTGATGATGGTAGTGACGTGGTAGCCACGCTGATTCAAGAGCGGCAAAACCAGCTTCCTGACCTGATCGGTTCAACCGAAGAAACCACGACTGGCATTGTGCGCCTCAAAGCAATGCTGGCGGATGGGGTGCTCACCTTCCCGGCGATGAACGTCAACGATGCAGAGACCAAGCATTTCTTTGATAATCGCTACGGGACCGGCCAATCCACCCTGGATGGCGTCATTCGTGCTACCAACATTCTGCTAGCTGGTAAGGCTGTCGTTGTAGCTGGCTATGGCTGGTGCGGTAAAGGTACAGCAATGCGGGCACGCGGTCTAGGTGCTAATGTGATCGTGACGGAGATCGACCCGGTCAAGGCGATTGAAGCGGCAATGGATGGCTTCCGAGTGCTGCCAATGGCGCTGGCGGCTCCGCTGGGTGACCTGTTCATCACCGTGACGGGCAACAAGCATGTGATCCGCAAGGAGCACTTCGAGGTAATGAAGGATGGTGCGATTGTCTGCAACTCTGGCCACTTCGATATCGAGATTGACCTCAAGTCCCTGAAGGAAATGGCGGGTGAAGTCAAAACAGTGCGCAACTTCACCGAAGAATATCGGCTCACCAATGGCAAGTCGGTTGTGGTATTAGGCGAAGGCCGGTTGGTCAACCTAGCAGCGGCAGAAGGCCATCCCAGTGCCGTGATGGATATGAGCTTTGCGAACCAAGCTCTGGCTTGCGAATACTTAGTGAAGAACAAGGGCAAGCTGGAGCCGGGTATCCACTCGATTCCGGAAGAACTCGACCGGGAAATTGCTCGTCTGAAACTGCAAGCAATGGGTATTGCCATCGACAGCCTCACTGCTGAGCAAATTGAGTACATCAACTCCTGGACTATGGGAACCTGATGACTCTAAGGCGATAACTTCAACGGAGCAGGCATTTGCCTGCTTCTGTTTTTTAGCCATAGCTCGCATTAATAGCCAATTTCGTAACTAGGGCGTTCAGCAACCGTATCCAGCAACAGTTAGGAGTGACCTCATGGCAGAATGGATTACCCAAATCATGACCTCAATGGGCTATTGGGGCATCGGTATACTGATGTTTCTGGAAAATTTGTTTCCGCCAATTCCGTCCGAGCTGATTATGCCGCTAGCCGGATTCACGATTGGTCAGGGCAAAATGGCGTTTGTACCAGCAGTTGCTGCCGGAGTAATTGGGACCATGCTGGGGGCTTTGCCTTGGTACTACATCGGCAGCTATTTGGGGGAAACCCGCCTGAAAAACTGGCTGGATCGCTACGGTAAGTGGCTTGGTATTTCGGGAGAAGAAATCGACAAGGCCCAGCGTTGGTTCTACCGGCATGGTACAAAAGCGGTGTTTTTCGGTCGTTTAGTACCAGGAGTGCGGACGCTGATTTCGGTGCCGGCTGGGTTCAGCAGAATGCGATTTGGGAAATTTCTGGTCTATTCTACGCTGGGTACACTGGCGTGGGTGTTGCTGCTTACCTTTGCCGGATACCTGCTGGGTGACAACTACGAGCTAGTAGAAGAATATCTTGGCCCAGTTTCCAAAGTTGTTCTGGGTCTAATTCTAGTGGCCGGTATTGCTTGGCTGGTACGGCATCGCCAGAAACGACGCAACCGCAATAACTCAACGCCGTTAAAGTAGACCAGCCGAGCACATCAGCTAGATCAACCGAACCACCTCCCCCACTGCACCAACTCATTCAGCAAATCTGTTAAATAAACACAGGCTCAGCAAGCGATAGCAGGTTGCTACTGTAGGATGAAGTAGCCCATCTGCTGCATTGCTGCCGATTTTTGCTGGTTTTCTATGTCTATTCCTCGCGTTGTTCTACATAAACACAAAGCTGATGCCGTCAAACGGTTTCATCCCTGGATTTTCTCCGGTGCAATCAAGCAAACCGAAGGCGAACTGCGGGAAGGGGCAGTGGTTGACGTGTATAGCCATGCAGGAGAGTTTTTGGCAACTGGTCACTACGGAACAGGTACGATTGCTGTCAAAATTTTTGCTTTTGCACCTGTCCCCGATCTAGAACAGCTATTCCTAGAAAAACTGCAAACCGCCTATCAACTCCGGCAGCAGCTCGGTTTAGTCAACAGTCCCACCACCAACTGCTATCGCTTGATTAATGCAGAAGGCGACGGATTTCCTGGCTTAATTATCGACTGGTACAACGGTGTCGCGGTCATGCAGGCCCACTCGATTGGCATGTACGAGCAGCGCTCAGTTCTGGTCAGGGGTTTGCAGCATATCTATGGTGCGGCACTCAAAGCGGTTTACGACAAAAGCGCCTCGCTGCTGTTTCGCCATGCGGCTTCTCAGGATGCTTCTAGGCAGGACCAGTACTTACTAGGCGAATCTGGCCCACTAGAGGTGTTGGAATTTGGACATCGCTTTTTAGTCGATTGGCAGACGGGGCAAAAAACTGGCTTCTTTCTCGATCAGCGCGAGCATCGAGCCTTATTGGCCCACTACGCCAAAGATCAGAAAGTGCTAAATACTTTCTGTTATTCGGGCGGGTTTTCCATCTATGCGCTGCAGGCGGGTGCTAGAGTGGTGCATTCGGTAGATAGCTCTGCCAAGGCAGTGGCGTGGACGAAGGATAACGTGGCGTTGAACCCAACAACAGGCGATCACGCCGCTTTTACCGACGATGTGTTTACCTTCTTGAAAGACTGTGATGCTGACTACGACATCATTGTGCTCGATCCGCCTGCGTTTGCTAAAAATCTCTCGGCGCGGCATCAGGCAGTGATGGCCTATAAGCGACTGAACCAGCTTGCAATCAGTAAATTGCGGCGCGGCGGCCTGCTGTTCACGTTTTCCTGTTCGCAGGTTGTGATTCCAGAGTACTTCAATGGTGCGGTAATGGCAGCCGCGATTGAAACTGGGAGACCCACGCGAATTCTGCATTATCTTACCCAACCCGCCGATCACCCTGTCAGCATCTACCACCCGGAAGGCTTGTACCTAAAGGGGTTAGTGTTGCGCGTTGATTAGGCGGCTCGGCTCCTAAGCTCTGATCTCCTGCTGCACATGGGCCAGTAACCCTTCGCAAGCATCGAGCAGCAAATCAATTACATAGTTAAAGCCAGCTTCGCCTCCGTAGTAAGGGTCAGGCACTTCCCGATCACGGTGCTGAGTACAAAAATCGCACATCAGCTTTACCTTGTGCTGATACTTCCCTTCACGGTCCAGGTAGAGTAGATTTTCGTAATTGTCTTTGTCCATTGCCAAAATCAGGTCAAATGCTTCAAAGTCTGATAGCTCAAACTGACGCGCTTGACCTGATAGGGTAATATTTCGGCGAGCGGCGGCGGCGGTCATCCGGCGATCCGGTGGACTGCCAACATGATAGCTAGACGTACCGGCAGAATCACAGATGATTTGCCCTTCCAAGCCCCGCTGCTGGATCAAATGATTCATGATCCCTTCGGCTGAAGGCGAACGGCAGATATTGCCTAAACAGACAAACAGCAGCTTGTAAGGTAATGCCATAGGGATTTGGAGTAGCTAGCTTTAAGAAACTTAAACCCCCTTCAGTGTAGCGCTTTGGCTAACCACCTCGGTGGCTTGGCCTATAAAATTAGACCAAAAATCAGGCCCAGATCAGCCTACACAAGAGCAGAGTACATACGATTCAAACTACACATGGGCACCCAGAATTTGAGCCAAACCTGGAACCGCTTCTTCAACATCACTTTTGACTGACTTGCGGAGCTTATTATAGGAGGCCCGCACGACTCCATTCTTGGATTTCTCAATCTTGGCATCAGTAATGCTGAGCAGGGCATCCGCTGTTTGGGCACGGTTTTGGGTTAAATAGGTCACTGGATCGCCCGACTGTACACCTTCCTCCCACATCGGATCTAGCACCGCAACCACTTCTGGCAACAGTCGTTGAATTGCGGCTGGGACATAGCCCGGTTCAATGCCTTTGACTACACCGTAAGCTGCTTTGAGAGCCAGTCCAGAAATGCCGCTTTTCGCAGCAACGTGCTCGTCAATCAATTTGGCACAGTCTGCCACTAAACTCTCTTGGGTTGCTTGATCGCTAATTTTATCGCTCAGGCTCATAGGGACGCTTCTCAAGATAATGGTCAATTAATTAAGGTGTGCCAGTCTTCGATTATTAATAAGTATTGGCAGAATGTCATATTTTAGCGCTATGTTTCGCCGTTATTTAACAAAGGGATGAATTTTTCTTTACGGTTTGCAGTGCTCACCCTTTGGTGCTGAGGCTCTAGCTAGCGCCACAGTTTGTGACAACAGTTTGTGACAATTTTTTGGCTTTATTTCATCTGCGAAAAGAAGCAGCCTGACTGAAAGAGCAAAGCGGCAGGTTCGGGAATTTTAGGCAATTATAGAATTTCTCTAGAGTCTGACTACCATCGGTCTGTAATTGCCAGATAGCTTTTCGTTGTCGGCTTCTAGCTTCGCTCTACAAGATTACAATCGGGCATTGCGCCATTCCTGACATTATCCACCTGACATATCAAGTTGGACTCCAGACATTTTCTGTAACGACATTCATTGTACCTCTCCATAAAGTAGTAAATGTGAGGGCGATGAAACAAACACACATCACGCCTCACACCGGACAAAGACAAGAAAAAGAAAAATATCAATTTACTGATACTTCTTTTTTCTGTTCAATGTCTGGATTCCATATAGTTCACATTCACGTTCATTTATTTCATTTACTTAAGGAGAGAACAATGATTAACGCTAATACTGCTCTATTCACCGACTTGACTGCTGAAGAAGGATCTACAATTAGTGGAGGGCTACAACTTCTGATCAAATCGATTCAATGCGTTAAGGCGGGTGCAGATATCGTTGGTGCTGACGAAGCGATTCTGAAAGTTGATGGCGCTGATGTCTGGAAAGGTAGCATGAGCGCAGGTAGTCGCAAGGTATTTGATAAGCCCCTTTCAGTCAATGTTGGTAAGGGATCATTTGCAGGTTTATATGACGATGATGGTTGGTTCAGCCGTGATGACTTCATGGGAGGATTTACCATTAATGGCACTCAAGGTCCCAAAACCATTACCTTGTCTGGCAGCGGTTCTACCTATCAAGTAACCTACGCCGTGGTCGATCCAGTTGATCCTTTCTAAACCTTTGCTCGCTCCCTGTAAAGGTTGACTGCCTAATGTCAGTAGGTAGGCATGATTAATCAGAAAACTCCAAATGCCCCAATTATGTCTACCTACTTTATTGCACTGAATATCTAACCATTGCAAGTTCAGTAACCTGTTGGGATAGTACCTCAAACGGTACCTCAAACAGTACCTCAGCAGGTTGCCAAGCTAATTTCCTCTACCATTTTTAGTCTAACCATGAAATATCCTCTTGTTCGGCAGCACAGCGAAGAAGACTGTGGGGCTGCCTGTCTTGCCACGATCGCCAAATTTTATGGGCGTACATTTGCCATCAGTCGGATGCGCGAAGCTGTAGGAACCGGTGCCCAAGGAACCACACTGCTGGGTCTGACCAGAGGAGCCGAAGCGTTTGGATTTCACGCTCGCCAAGTCAAAGCAAACGAACAGGTGATTGAACGGCTCAGCGAAGTGCCGCTTCCAGCCATCATTCATTGGCAAGGCAACCATTGGGTGGTGCTCTATGGGCAAAAGGGCAAGCAGTATATGGTCGCTGATCCGGCCATCGGGATGCGCTACTTGACCCAGCGAGAGTTGATGGCGGGTTGGGGCAACGGCGTCATGATGTTGTTATCGCCCGATGATACTCGGTTTTATCAACAGGAGGAAGACTCAGCAGGCGGGTTCGGTCGTTTTTTAGCCCGCACTTGGCCCTATCGCACGATTCTAGGGCAGGCGATTGCCATCAACTTTGCTGTTGGCCTCCTGTCTCTGGCTTCACCATTAATGATGCAGTTGCTTACCGATGATGTGTTAGTGCGGGGAGATACTCAATTACTAACTACGGTGGCAATTGGTGTAATTGCCATGAATTTGTTTCGCAGTGTCGTTGGATTGGTGCAGGCACATCTGATCGGTCATTTCAGCCAGCGGCTCCATCTCGGACTGATCATGGAATATGGTCGCAAGCTGTTGCATCTACCTCTGAGCTACTTTGAAAGTCGGCGCAGTGGCGAAGTTGTGAGCCGGATCGCTGATGTGAACGCAATCAACACCCTGGTATCACAAATTGTGTTGGGTTTACCTAGCCAGTTCTTCATTGCTATGATCTCGCTAGCATTAATGCTGTGTTACAGCTGGCGACTCACGCTGGCATCGATTCTGGTTTTCATTCTGGTGACGGGGGTGAATCTGCTGTTTCTACCTGCCCTGCGCCAAAAGACCCGCAACATGATTGTTTTAGGAACCGAAAATCAGGGCTTTTTAGTGGAAACCTTTCGGGGAGTGCAGGTGCTCAAAACAACCCAGGCTACCCCTCAGGCATGGCAGGAATATCAGAGCAACTATGGACGGCTGGCCAACCTGGGCTGGGGCACTATGAAGCTGGGGCTTTACAGCGGCACGATTACGGGAATTCTCTCCACCTTCACCAGCATTGGCTTGCTCTGGCTGGGCAGCTACCTGGTGATTGACGGCACCCTGTCCATTGGTCAGCTAATGGCCTACAGCGGCATGAGCGGTAATTTCCTGGGCTTTTTGGGTGCGGTGATTGGGTTAGTCGATGAGATGATTACGGCTCAAATTATCGTGCAGCGGCTGAAGGAAGTGATCGACGCAACGCCAGAAGACGATGGCGATCTGAAAAAACCCTGGGCAGAAATTTCCGGTCATGCCGATATCACCTGCACCCAGCTCAATTTTCACCACACAGGTCGGGTTGATCTGCTGCAGGACTTTTCGTTAACGATTCCCGGAGGCCAAACCATTGCTCTGATTGGCAAGTCGGGCTGCGGCAAAAGCACCCTGGCAAAATTACTGGCCGGACTGTACTTCAGCCAAACCGGCAATATTCGCTACGGACTCTATAACCAGCACGATCTGGCGCTGGAGTGCCTGCGGCAACAGGTGGTCTTAGTGCCCCAAGATCCCCATTTCTGGAGCCGTTCCATCATCGACAATTTCCGGTTTAGCTATCCTCACATCGGCTTTGACCAAATTGTGCAAGCCTGTCAGGTTGTCGGAGCAGACGAATTTATTAGCGAACTGCCAGATAAATATCAAACCGTGTTGGGTGAATTTGGCGCTAATCTCTCTGGCGGACAAAAACAGCGCTTGGCGATTGCTCGTGCCTTGGTCACAAACCCGCCGGTGCTAATTTTGGATGAATCGACAGGAGCGCTTGACCCGGTCAGCGAGGCGCAGGTATTAACTCGACTGCTGAAGCATCGCCAAGGCAAAACTACGATTCTGATCAGCCACCGTCCCCAAGTGATTCGTCAAGCCGACTGGATCGTGATGCTCGAAAAAGGCCGTCTCAAGATTCATGGCACTCCTCAAGAGTTGATGCACCAACCCGGAGAACACCTGGAATTTCTGGGCGAAGCCACCCCCTTGATCAACTCTGAGTGGGTCAAGCCACTGAAATCAGCTTCTAGCCAGGCTAACGGTAACAATGGCGCAAATGGAATGAACGGAAAGCTGATTTATAACAGTTGATTTATCCTATTTGCCACCAATGGTGTATTTCTCGCTTGGCACCTCATTCTAATTTCTCTTCCTATTCAGGTTGATTTATTGATTACATTGGCGTGTATTGTATCATTCAAAATTTGTCATCCTTGTATAATTTTTCCGAAACCTATGCTGAGCCAACATTCTCCTAAAACCTTACCTCTGTTTCAAGAAGCTGAATTCCTGCCGCCAATTAGCCGCTGGATTCATTTTGGTGGGCTGTTTGTCGTAGCAACTGTAGCGCTTGCATTTCCCTTGTCTGCTGTTGTCAAATACAAATCGGTAGTGCGAACCCAGGCCATTGTCCGTCCGACGGGTGAATTGCGGGTGGTCCAGGCGGCGGCTGAAGGCGCGATTCAAGACATTTTGATTGCAGAAAACCAGCAGGTAAAGCAGGGAGACGTTATTGCCACGATTGATGATTCGCACTTGCAAACCCAAAAAAACCAACTCCTCAACAATATTCAGCAAGCTGAACTGCAACTCACCCAGCTCAATGCTCAGATTCACGCTGTCGATCGCCAGATTTTAGCAGAATCCCATCGCATTCATCGCTCAGTTGTCTCTGCGGAGGCGGAACTGGCTCATCGTCAACGCCAATACCGCGATCAGCAAATTGTCACCGTTGCTGAAGTAGAGGAGGCCACAGCGGCCCTGAGAGCAGCTGAGGCCGCTTATGGAGCCGCTCAGACAAGGCGCAATCGCTACCGTCCGGTGGCGGAGGCGGGTGCCCTCTCCCAAGACGAATTTGAGGAAGCTCAACTAGCCGCTGACCAGCAAGCGCAGGAAGTCGAAGCGGCTAAAGCACGGTTGCAGTCGGCCCAGGCGGCGCTTCACCCTAGTTCAGCAGAAGTGGCGATCGCGAGTGAGAAGATTGCGCAGGAAAGTGCTGCAGGAGAATCTACGCTAGCAACCTTGAACAAAGAGCAGCAATCTCTGGTGCAGCAGCGAGCCGAAGTTGAAAAACAGCTCGAAAATGATCGCCAATCGCTGCAACAAACCGAAGTTGAACTGAACCGAACGGTCGTTACCGCTCCAGCGGATGGCATTTTGTTTCAGCTTAATCTACGCAATTCCAATCAAATTGTCCGACCGGGTGAAGCGGTTGCCCAGGTAGCGCCGAGCGCCAGTCCGCTTGTGCTGAAAGCAATAGTGCCTGCCCAGGATATCAGCAAAGTTGAAATCGGGCATCAGGCGCAGATGCGAGTAGCGGCTTGTCCCTATCCTGACTATGGCACGCTCAAAGGCGAAGTGACAGCAATCGCCCCTGACACCTCAACCCCTCAAAATCGCAATGGCTCGGACCTGTCGGAACCCCAGCCTGGCGTGAAGGGCGCATTCTATGAAGTGACGATTAAACCAGACCAACTAACGCTGGGGCGAGGCACCAATCAATGCGAAATGCAGCTCGGTATGGAAGGACGGGCCGACATTGTTACCCGAGAAGAAACGGTACTGCAATTTCTCTTGCGCAAAGCACGCCTGATCGCAGATTTGTAGTGATCGGTTTCTAGTCACAGATTTTAATTAACAGATCTGTATCAGGTTGAATAACTGAAACGCTCTATAATCGGCCTATCGAAGCCGACTTGAGGCTGACGGTGAGTCGGGGGGTGCCCTATGGAACTGAATTTGGAACGCGCAATTGCCACAGCCGATCAAGCCCTGTTTGACGGTCTGGGACGGCACCTGAGTGATGTTGAAACTGAAATTCTCCGAGGGGCATGGCAGGGGTTTACTTATGACCAAATTGCGGAGGTGTCGGGCTATTCGGATAGCTATCTGCGGCGCGATGTCGGCAACAAGTTGTGGCGATCGCTGAGTCAAGCCCTAGGCGAAACCGTCAGCAAAACTGACTTCCGCGAGGCACTGCAACGCTATCTGATCCAGCATCCGACCCAGAATCTGCCTCAGGTCCACACTACTAACCATCAGGCTTTAGCTGCAGAGAATGGTAATCGCGATGCTCCTGAGCAAACTGCATCCACTGCGGCCCTGACTGCTACAGGACCGACTACTACAGCCCTAGCTTCTACAGTGCCTTCTACAATTGTGGAAACCGCGCAACCAGCGATCTACGTGGCGCGACCTCCGATTGAGGCCATCTGCTATGACACTCTGCTGCAGCCTGGGTCACTCGTTCGCATCAAAGCGCCTGCCCTGATGGGCAAAACATTGTTGATGGAACATACTCTGGCTCAGCTGTCTAGCCAAGCGCTGCGAACAGTCATCCTTAGCTTTGAACTCGCCGATCGCAAAGCTCACTTTTCAGACCTTGATCGATTTTTACGCTGGTTTTGCATCAACATCAGCCACGAATTAGGAATGCCGAACCAGATCGAGACCTATTGGGATGAAGCAGGCATGGGCAGCAAGGCAAGTTGCACGAGCTATGTCGAAGAGTATCTGTTGGCCGCCGATGATCGCCCGCTCGTCCTCTGCCTGGATGATGTCGATTTGCTGTTTCCTTATCCAGAGATCTATGAAGACTTTTTCGGCTTGTTGCGCTCATGGTATGAAAAAGCGCGGCGGCGGATGAATTGGAAAAAGCTGCGCCTCTGCATTGTTCACGCTACCGATGTTTATATTCAGCTCAATATCAACCAGTCTCCTTTCAATATAGGCGTTCCACTGAATCTGCCAGAGTTTAACCCTAGTCAGATCCTCGATCTGGCCCAGCAGCACCACCTGCTTGCCGATATTGATCTGACGCCTCTGATCCACCTAGTGGGAGGACATCCCTATTTGCTGGAGCTGGCGTTTTTGGCGCTCAAGAGCCATCCTAATTTGTCTTTAGAGAATCTGATTCAATCGGCCCCTACGGAAGCCGGCATCTACGCCAATCACCTGCGGGAATGTTGGCTGCGCATTCGCGGCAATTCCGACTTAACTCATGCCCTCAGTCAGGTAATGCGTGCCACTCAGCCGATCCAGCTGGAGTCGGTGCAAGCCTACCAGCTGCAAAGCATGGGGCTGATTCGGCTACAAGGCAATCAGGCTGCGCCGCGCTGTCCCCTTTATCGTCAGTATTTCAATGCCCAACTGCAGCGATCGTTAGAGTAGGCAGGGCGATCATGAGTAAGTTTGCCTCATACCATTACCAACCGGGCGGCAGCCTGACATCAGACGCACCAAGCTATGTGATGCGACAGGCGGACCACGACCTGTTTGAGGCGCTGCTGCATGGCACCTATTGCTATATTCTCAACTCGCGCCAGATGGGTAAGTCGTCCCTGCGGGTGCGGACGATGGAGCGACTGGCTGAACAGGGTATCCTCAGCGTCGAGGTTGAACTGCTTGGGATTGGCAGTCAGCATATTACGGCTTCCCAGTGGTATGGCGGCATGATTGCCGAACTGATCAGCGGCCTCGATTTGCAGGTGAATCGACGAGCTTGGCTGCGAGAACACGAAGATCTTTCGCCGGTGCAGCAATTGGGCACGTTTGTCGAACAGGTGGTGTTAGCCCAAGTGACCCAGCCACTAGTTCTGTTTTTTGATGAAATCGACAGCGTGTTGGGGCTGAGCTTTCCCACCGATGATTTCTTTGGGTTAGTGCGGAGCTGGTATGAGCGGCGAGCGTCCCAGCCCAGCTATCGTCGCTTAACCGTGGTGATGTTAGGCGTAGCGACCCCCGCAGCCCTAATCCGGGACGAAACAGCAACCCCGTTTAACATTGGTCAGGCGATTGGGCTACAGGGCTTTCAGCCTGAGGAAAGCGGTGCTCTTGCTGCTGGGCTGGTGCCCTACGTCGATTGCCCTGAGGCCGTGCTTCAGACCATTCTCGACTGGACGGGAGGGCAGCCGTTTCTGACCCAAAAGCTGTGCTGGCTAGTGACGCGACAGAATCAGCCTATCCCAGCCGGAGCCGAAGCCCAGCGGATTGCCGAACTGGTACACACCCAGTTGATTGAAAACTGGGAAACTCAGGATGAACCAGAGCACTTACGGACCATCCGCGATCGGCTGCTGCGCCATTCCCGACGGCCCGAACGGCTGCTGCGCTATTACCAAACCCTTTTGCAGCACGGAGCCGTTCCCGCCACTGATTCGTCCGAACAAACCGAATTACGCTTGACGGGCTTAGTGACCCAGCAGCACGGACGCCTAATGCCGTTTAACCGCGTCTACACCACCATCTTTGATCGGGCATGGGTGGCTCAACAGCTCCAGACCCTACGTCAGCAGTCTCGCTTGGCAGCGCCTTGGCTTCCTGTTTGGCAGGCAGTTGCGGCAGGCGTGAGCAGTGTCCTCTTTGTGCTGGCCGTTCGCTCGCTTGGGTTACTGCAGGGTCTCGAATTGCAAACCTACGATCAGATGATGCGATGGCGTCCTGTCGAACCTAGCGACGATCGCTTCCTGGTGATCACGGTCAGCGAAGCCGATATCCAGTACCAGGATCAATTGGGCATGGAGCGCCGAGGTTCCCTAGCAGATCAAGCCCTCCTCCAGGTTTTGGATAGACTCGCCCCCCATCAACCTCGCGTAGTTGGGCTGGATGTCTACCACGACTTTCCGCTGCTGCCGGAATTAGAGTCTAGGCTGCGGTCAATGAATAACTTCGTGCCTGTATGCGTAATCGCAGAGACCAAAGATGTAGAAACCCCTATCAGTATTCCTGCACCGCCAGGATTACCAACTCATAGACTCGGTTTCACCGATTTTGCTGTGGATTCAGACTACAGGGTCCGGCGGCAGCTTCTGGGCATGGATCGGTCCCAGGCTTGCCCCACGAGCCGTTCATTCAACCTGCAAGTTGCACTGCGCTATTTAGAACAGGAGGGCATTAAGCTTCAATTTTTGGATGATCACCACATCCGCCTTGGTAAAACGATTATTCCTGAGCTGCAGCCGACTGCCGGGGCATATCGGCTTTCCCCAGCCGAGCGAGCAGGCTTCCAGGTATTGGTAAATTACCGGACCGCTGATCCAGCGCGAGTCTCACTGACACAAGTCTTGCGCGGAGACTTAAAAGCAACGTTGGTCAACGATCGCATGGTACTCATCGGTTTGGCAGATCCCCAAGATGCCCTGTTTGCCCCCGGACGATCGCAGCGAATGCTAGGAGTGATCATGCACGCCCATATGGCCAGTCAGTTAATTGATGCTGGATTGGGCCACCGTCCCCTGCTCTGGTGGTGGCCGGAGTGGCTAGAAATAGTCTGGATTGCAGGATGGGGACTCGTGGGCAGTGGAGTCGCTTGGTGGCTTGGCAGAGTTGATCAACGCTCGGTGGGGTGGGTGAGTGTCGCCGTTGGTGGGCTGATCATGACAGTGGGCGGTATTAGCTATGGAGTGCTGTTGCACGGTGGATGGATTCCTGCTCTGCCAAGCATGATCGCCATTGCTGTTGCAGCAGGAGTAGTGCTGGTTTTGCTATTGCGAAAGCTATTTTTAGCCTGACAGCATCAACATTGGGTAGCCGCCCCTGGTTATTTTCGCTTGTTCATTTTTGCTAGTTTGTTCTGGTTTATTTATTTTCGCTTGTTCATTTTTGCTGGTTTGTTCTCGCTGGTTTGTTCTCGTTGGTTTGTTCTCGCTGGTTTGTTCTCGCTGATTTAAATGACAACTAACCCCCCTGGATGTCACATGACTTACTCTAAGCGTGCTTCAATTCTCTCTACCGTTTCAGGCGCGATTGCCAGCTTGGTGTTGCTCTCAACCGGAGCGATTGCTTCCTCGGTGGCAACAGAATCTCGCCAAAACGCCTATCGTCCCGACCTTGACATGGTCTCTCAAGCTTCTAATGGTGGGTTTGACGGACAGGGTCGTCCCCAAAGCCGTACTTCTGGTGGGGCACGAGGTAGCTGTAGCGATCAGTTAATTGCCTTGCTGCCAGGTCCAAACCCCATATCGAATACAACCAGTTCCTGTAGCCTACCCTCTGAGGCCGATGCGACGCAGACGATTACAGCAACGCCAACACTGTGGTTTTATGTGCCAGCGCGGCAGCAGAGCGTCCAGGCCGAACTGGTGCTATTAGATCAAAACCAGCAGGCCATCTCAATCGAAACGGTGACTCTGGCACCTACCGCTGGGATTGTGGGCGTGCAGATCCGCCATCCGCTTGAAGTCAATCGATCCTATCAGTGGGTGTTCTCGTTGTTGGAAACCAACAGTCCTTCCCTCAATCGTTCTGTGGAAGGAACCATTCGTCGGGTTGAACTGGCTCCTCCGCTGGTCCAGCAACTAGCAGCCGAATCCACACTGCGCGAGCGGATTACCCTCCTGGCTCAACAGGGAATTTGGCAGGATGCGCTGACCGAGATCATCGTGATGCGCCAGACGGCTCCCCATGACGCTACAGTCAGGCAAGATTGGCAGCAGTTCGTAGAATCGGTAGGCTTGTCGGTAATTGTCAACGCGCCAGTCCTGAACTGAACTTCCTATTGCCAATTTCCCACCAGTACATAGGGTGCCCAAAACACGGGAGCACGGTAGCCAGGAGAATGCAGCAGATTGACCTGGGCACGCCGCAGTGCTTCGGCTCGGGTCATCCCGGCGTCTGGTTTAGCCAGTTCCTGGTAGAGTCGCCCCACCAGTTCCGACGTACTTTGATCGTCAACATACCAAAGCGAACCAATTGTGCTGCGTGCCCCCGATTGAATCGTGATTCCCGCCAATCCTAAAGTGGCCCGATCATCCCCGTCAGCCGTTTTGCAGGCACTGAGCACAAGCAGCTCGATCGCTTTAGTATTCGGGTTTTCGCGGGTTTGGAGAATGTTGCTGAAATCCTTTAGGATGATGCGTCGGTCCCATGCCAGCAAGAAAGTGTCATTTGGATCGGAGCTAAACTGCCCGTGAGTCGCAATGTGGACGATTGGGGCATCAGAACGGCCAATCCATGTTTGCAGGGCCTCGCTGGTAAAAGACTGGTTTAAGACATCATGGCTAGAAACCTCGGTCGCAATCTGGTTCAGTTCGCGTTCTACATTGACTAAGGGAGCAAAGTTGGCGTGGGGAGGAAAGTCTGGGCGAATTTCTGACAACCCAAAAGCAAGCACATCGAGCTGCAAATTAGGCAGAGGTGTAGAGGCAGGAATTTGCAAACCAGGGCTAAGCGCAATCGCGTAAGCTTCAACCAAAAACCGTTCTCCATCATAAAGCGCTGCCATTGGCAGATTCCGGATCACCCCATCAGAGACAAACACGAGTGTCTGCACCTGTTGCTCCTCTAAAGCAGCTCGAAACGGACGAATCAGCCAATCATAAACCTGCTGCGACTGCGCGAGGAAAGCATCAGACAGGTAGCGTTGCTCCACTTGCTGCCGCAATTGTTCTAGCTGGTGAGTCGCCTCGTCACGAGCAATAGCAACCGCATGGAACTGAATCACATCAGACTGGGGTAGACGGGCAAGGACCACGAGCTGATCAGGCAACAGAATCGGGTAGAGGATGGCGGCCTTGGGATCGGTTTGCGGCTGACCCAGGGCAATGGTGGGAGTCAAATTGCAGCTGAGAAAATTTTCTAGTTCTGTCAGTTGTAAGGCATCAATCTCCTCGATACCAAGTTGCAAATTGGCTTGGCTGGGTGGTGTGCCATTGGGTGAGGCTAACAGCAACGACACCAATTCCCGATAGACTGGCTCAACGTCGTCCCGAAATGAGAGCTGCACCTGCGACTCAACGGCTAATAAATCTTGCCGCACTGTGCTGAGGGTTGCCGCCGCTGCCTGATAATGAGCGATCGCGACTTCCGTTTGTCCCTGCGCTTGATAGATGCGCCCCAGTTGCCACTGCCACTGATAGGCAATCGACCATGCCTGAACCGATTGGGCCAGTCCCAGTGCCTGTTGAGTCGCAGTTTGAGCCTGCACCCAGGCAGCTGGAGTCTGCTCCTGAAGGGCGAGGAGTTCGTAAAACTGACCCAGTGTGCCCCAGGCATAGGACTGCGCTGGGAGGTCATCCAATCCATCGGCCTGCTGCTGGATCTGCTCTAAAAGCTGGCGAATTAGGTCTAGAGATGTAGTTGCAAATGCTGTAAATGCAGATTGCGCCCTTCTATCCTGCCAGCGCTGCATCAAGCCACGGGCTAAATCAATCTGGCTATAGAGAACCGCACGACTGGGTGGAAGGGGATTGCTCAGCCATTTCGCCATTTCCTGGTCTTGGGCCTGGAGCTGGCGTTGAAATTCCTGTTGTTCTGGAGTCTCAGCTTGAGCGGCAAGCCAATGATTCAGCTGAATTAAAAAGTTGAACCTTTGAATAGCGGCCTGCATTCTGAGCAAGCGATTGCTAGCTTCCAGCCGATCGGCCTCATCCTGGTGTTCGCTCAACCTCGCATCGATGGCACTGTAGTGCTCTAGAGCCTGTCTAGCCAGGTTCAGTGCAGCCTGCCGATCGGTCTCCTGGTTTGAGCGGTCTGCCAGAAATGCCATACGCTGGTATTGCGCTGCCTCCACATGGGCTAGATGCAGCAGAGACAGCCCAATGATTTGTGGATCTGCCAGGGATTGGGCTAGTTCAAGACTGGTGTGCAGCAAGGATTGCGCCTGAGGTAGAAACCCCTTGAGGCGAAAGATATTACCCAAACTGCGGAGGGTGAGGAGTTGCAGGGAAACATCAGGCTGGGAGAGGACGTGCTGCAAGACCTGCTCTGCATCGGGCGGCTGGTTGACATCACAGCTCTGATCATCCAGGTCAATGGCTGCTAGCAATACCTGACAGGCTCGACGGTAATAGCCGTTAATTTCCAAGGCTCTAGCTTGATTGATCCGGCTTCCCGTCACACCTGGACCATAGTTCAAGTCTTGATAGATCTGGGTGACTCGTTGCCAAGTCAGGATGGCCTGTTCCACCTTGCCTTCAGCCAATTTGAGTTGCCCCTGTACATTCAGTGCCTGAGCCAGCAAATGCGATCGCTGATTAGAGGGTGTTATCACCTCTAATCGTTGCAGTGCAGTATCAATCGCAGTTTGAGCCTCTTCCCAATGCCCCATTTTCTGGTAGGCCATCCCCAGGTAGGTCCATAGGGTAGCCTGTGCCAGATCAGTTGCCAGATCAGTTGCCAGATCAGTTGCCAGATTATCACCTTGAGTTTTGAGCGCCGTTTGCCAAATGGCGATAGCGTCTTCCCAGCGTCCTTGCTGATAAGCGGCTCTGCCTCGCTCAATCGCATTAAGACCAACATCAGCCCCCACAGGCGCAGCAGCTTGCGAAAAGCCAGGAGTTGCTGGAACAGCTACTGTCAGTATGAATCCAAGCAAAAATGCCAGCACGAGCCGCCAAATTCTCAGAAAGGTCGAACTGAAAGGGCGGAGAGGCTGCATCGTCATGGCGCATTAGAGGATGAATCAGACAAGGAACATGTAGGCGATTGCAGCGAACTATAGGGTGTGACCGTGGGTGCGGTTGCCGTCAGCACAATCCTGCCGTCAGCACTTTTTACCCAGCCCTGAGCTTCCACAATTGCATTCACCGAATTGGCCACTAAATTGGCATCTGGTGAATTAGCATCTGATTCTAGGGGTACTGATGGAGTAGCGGTATGGGAAATGCGTTGATCTGGGTTGCCCATGTCTTCCCACAGATCGTGAGTGGTGATTGTCTCGCCAGGTCCTAACGGAAGACCACCATGCCCAGTTTCTATAAAGCTGGAGGTCCCTTGGCCGGGCTGACAGCGCTGGCTGATGGCGCTAGTTAATACTTCATTTGGTAACTCCGCCGTTCCGGTGCTGGGGTCTACACCCAGTTGTTCTAACTCAACCAGTCCCTGCGCTCCAAATTCTGAGCTAGCATCAATATCATTGGTGCGATTCTCTGGCAAAAATGACCCTTCATCCAGGCCGAAAATCCGCTGAGCATTGATTTGGATTCTGCCGCCATTGCCCAGTTGAGCGCGAGCAACAATGTCGTTATTTTGATTGGCACGTGTGAGCACAAACCCATCGGCAGCATCGATCGTGATATTCCCTCCATTCGCGGCATCTAGAGCTTCTGCGGAAATCAGGCTGCGATCTTGCATGAATAGAATATCTGAGACATTCAGGGCGATTACCGCTCCATCTTCGGCTCTACCCTGTCCTCCAGTTATCGCAATAATCCGACCGTCGTCGAGATGTATTGCACCAGCATTCACAGTCAGACTACCAGCTTGTCCACTGCGATTGCCGACAGTAATCAACGACTCATTCAAAATCTGCAACTCTTCCGCCTGTATTTTAAGGTCTCCAGCAATTCCTCCCGGTCGATTACCGTTGCTTTGACTACTAACGCTAACTTGAGCACCATCCCGCACAGTGAAGCGATCGGTTATTAAGGTAAGGTTGCCTGCAAGACCAGTACCAAAGCGATTCCCGGCATTTTCAAATTGTCGAGATCGTCCGGTTTCAGCACCGATCAAACTGGGGAGAAAGTTATCAGGGGCTATGGCATCATTTCGATTTGCTTCCAGAAGCGTTGTCCCTCCAATCACTTCAATCACATCACGTGCCCGAATCGTGATATTTCCTCCTGCGCCTTTGCCAAACGTCGATGCTAAAACCTCAGCGCCCGATCGCAAAATCAACTGACCTGCATCAATCTCGATTGAACCCGATTGACCGCTGCCTCGTGTTTGCACCGAGATACCGCTTGGACGCTGCCGCTGTTGAGATACACCATCAATGATCACCCGTTCGCTAGCCCTGATCCGAATGTTACCTCCCCCGCTCCGTTCAATGGTTGAAGCGGATATTCTACCGCCTTCGGTAATCTGCAAACGGGCGGTGGAGATCTCCACCCCTCCTGCGGCTCCTTCACCACGAGCATCACTGGCAATTTTGCTGGGTCTTTCACGGTTGTTGCTGCCATTGCCGTCACCATCACCATCAACGTCACCATCACCACCTGGATTATTACCACCGCCACCGCCACCGCCACCGCCGTTGCCATTATTTAAATTATTACCATTGGGATTGACTAAATTATTACTATTGTTGCTTAAATTGTTGTTATTGCTATTGTTATTACGATTATTCGATCCATTTGAAGTATCGGTAGATGAACCGTTCACTATAATTAAGCCATCTACATCAATATTGACTGATCCACTGTTGCCCGTTGTGTTTTCTAAGGCCGAGGACGAAATTTGAGCACCATCTTCAATCCTTAACTGTGATGCTCGAATCATAATGCCTTCACCGTTAAGGTTGCCTCGGGTGTCTGCCGTCAGCGTTGAGCCTTCAACAAGGTGAATACTGTGCCCTTGCATTCGAATCGCTCCTCCCCCTTCGCCGCTAGTGTTGACACCGGCTCCATCAACGAATCGGATGTTTCCCCGAACGTCAGATGCAATTCGGCCCAGTTGAGGTTGCGACGGGCGGGCAAAGCGAAGGGCAACGCTGCTTGGTTCTCTGACAGCTGCCAGTTCAACAACTCCATCACGGGTAGTGGCTCTACCGCCATCAAAGCTAATCCGCCCACCTAAAAAAATCAGGCTGTGTCCAGCACCCCCTTGCAGGCCCGCCCCGGCGTTGCTCCCCGCTCCTTTGCCAGCCGAACTGATAGACTGGTTCACAATTGGAGCCGCCGCTCGTTGGGTAAAGCCAATCGCTGACGGATTCACAGTTAGCAGCGGAGGAGCTTCCGGGTTATGGGCACTGAAATAGCCTTGATCATCAAATTGAACGTGATCGGCGGTAGTTGCAACAAAAGCTCCTCGAATATCCAGTCGAGCATTGGGACCAAAAATGATGCCATTCGGGTTGATCAAGAATAGATTGGCATCTCCCAATACTCCCAATGTTCCCAGCACGCTCGATGCATTGCGTCCGGTAACCCGACTCAGGATATTAGTAATGCCAGCAGGATTGGCAAAATACACTCCTCGCCCTTCGCCAACGTTGAAATCTGCAAAACTGTGAAACAAATTAGCGCCCCGCCTAGCTCCTCCATCGATCCGATCGGTCTTGGCATTCTGCCGCGTGAGACGAGATCGTTCGTTTCCCAACGTCGCATCTGGAACAACTTGCGCCAGTACATGGGTCAACACACAATTTCCACCACTAATAGCGATATAAATCACAATACTGGCGGTGATTGTTCCAAGTTTCGATAGGCAGCATCCACTTGTTTTCCTCATCTGACATTTCTCATACGAATCTCAGAAAGGTGAGTTACAGCCTTGCGGGCATCCTAGAAAAGCGGGCTAATCCAGTAGCTTTATCACTTCTCAGCCATCCTTTTATTTTCCTCTTTATTTGACCTCTGAGCGTTCTCAGCCGAAAACTTATCCTGATTGTACTGCTGCATAGCAATCAGAGACTGGCATAAAAAACGGGCAGCACTGGGCTACCCGCATTTCACAAGATTCACTTAATGAATTCAGTTGAAGCGTCAACTGAAGCGACAATCCGACAAGAACCTACACGCCAACGGCTTTCTTCGCAACCTGAGCCAATTCGCCCTTAGCATACTTGGCAGCATACTCCTCCAGAGAGACCTGCTTGATCTTGCTGGCATTGCCTGCGGCCCAGAACTGCTGATAGCGATCAGCACACACTTTCTGCATGTACTTGATTGAAGGCTTGAGGAAGTGACGGGGGTCAAATTCCTTGGGATTTTGCTGCAACGCTTCCCGCACGGCTGCGGTGATCGCCAAACGGTTGTCGGTGTCAATGTTGACCTTACGCACACCGCTCTTGATGCCCTTTTGGATTTCTTCTACAGGCACACCATAGGTTTCGGGAATGGCACCGCCATACTGGTTGATCAGCGCAATCAAATCTTCCGGCACCGAAGAAGAACCATGCATCACCAAATGGGTGTTAGGCAGGCGGCTATGGATTTCTTCAATCCGGCTGATAGCCAAAATTTCGCCGGTTGGCTTGCGGGTGAACTTGTAAGCGCCGTGGCTGGTACCAATGGCAACAGCTAGCGCATCCACCTGAGTCCGCTCCACAAAGTCAACGGCTTCATCAGGATCAGTCAGCAGCATCGAGTGATCCAGTTCGCCTTCAAACCCGTGACCGTCTTCGGCTTCACCTTTACCCGTCTCCAGAGAACCCAGACAACCCAGCTCACCTTCTACGGATGCGCCAATTGCGTGAGCCACTTTCACGACTTCGCTGGTAACGGCCACGTTGTACTCGTAGCTAGCCGGAGTTTTGGCATCTGCTTCCAGCGAGCCATCCATCATGACGCTGGTGAAGCCATTTTTGATCGCAGAGTAGCAAGTAGCCGGCTCGTTACCGTGGTCTTGGTGCATGACGATGGGAATATGAGGATAGGTCTCAACCGCAGCCAAGATCAGGTGACGGAGGAAATTTTCGCCAGCATACTTACGAGCACCACGAGAGGCTTGCAAAATCACAGGGCTGTCGGTTTCATGGGCAGCCTGCATAATTGCCTGGATTTGCTCCATGTTGTTGACGTTGAAAGCAGGGATACCGTAGCCATTCTCGGCTGCGTGATCCAGCAGCAGTCGCATGGGCACAAGCGCCATAGGGAGTCCTCCTAAGTTGGTGTGATCAGCTAGTTCTAAGACAAACGAATTCTAAGGATAATCTTAAGATACTTTACTCACCGTAGTGAATTGTATCTACCGATTCCAGGTCAAACCCTCTCAGGTGTGGCACCCAGATAGGTAAACGCCACATTTTCTACAAAAAGAAAAATAAATCTTAAAGAGTTCACCCATAGTTAAGTATAAATGCTTAAGGGCATTTTTGGGCAAGAGGGTGCTGGGGTGGGGGGTGGGGGGTGGGGGGTGTGATTTCGGTTTTTGCTTATTTAGGAAGCTCTAGGAAGTAGATTTTCTAAAGCATTGACGGTTAGTGGTTTGGCTAAGTCGCTGAGGTCGAAGGCTCTACTATGCTGTTCAGGGCCGCAGCTCTACCCCCTACCCCCTACCCCCTACCCCCTACCCCCTACCCCTGCCTCCGAATATATTGGGAAAAGCTTGCAATAAGCACGCACTAACGTTGAGAATATTGAGTTGTAGTGAATAGACTGCTCTTTGGTTTGAGTAGTCACAGTGTTTTCACGATAGATAAATGGGCAATTAGGAAACGAAAAATGAGCAAAATTTCTCGGCGCGCCTTTATTGGTGTGAGTGCAGCAGCCGCGGCAGTGACCGTGGGTCAGATGGGCAAATCGAAGGCTGTGGCCCAACAAGGTCCGGCAATTCGAGTCGCTCAAACCGATAATGTGGTTAATCTTTACTCATCGCGTCACTACGATACCGATCAGACGCTCTACGACAGCTTTACGGCGGCAACCGGCGTTAAGGTGAACTTGATTGAGGCAGAAGCCGATCCGCTGATCGAGCGGATTAAGAGCGAAGGAGCAAACAGCCCTGCTGATATCCTGATGACGGTTGATATTGGCCGTCTCTGGCGAGCGGAAGCCGAAGGACTGTTTCAACCCATCAGCTCCAATGCCCTCAATCAAGCTATTCCTGCTAATTTGCGCCATCCAGAAGGCTTGTGGTATGGCTTCTCTAAGCGGGCACGGGTAATCATGTACAACAAGTCGAAGGTGAATCCAGCCCAGTTGTCTACCTATGAGGCGCTGGTTGAACCCCAATGGCAAGGCCAAGTTCTGACCCGTTCTTCGACCAACATCTATAGCATTTCGCTGGTCGCTTCGATGCTGGCGGCCCATGGTCCTCAGGAAACCGAAGCTTGGGTGCGTGGCTTAGTCGCAAACTTTGCCCGCCCGCCCGAAGGCAATGACACAGCCCAAATTCAAGCTTGTGCGGCTGGGGTGGGGTCCTTGGCTCTGGCAAATACTTACTACCTGATTCGCTTGGCCAAGTCCGACACCCCAGAGGACAGAGCAGTTGCCGAACAGGTGAATATCTTTTTCCCCAACCAACGAGACCGTGGCACCCATGTCAATATCAGCGGCGCGGGTGTTTTGAAAACTGCTCCTAATAAGGAAGCCGCCATTCGGTTCCTAGAGCATCTGGCCACGCCCGAATCCCAAGCTATTTTTGCTCAGGGCAATAACGAATACCCAGTGGTTGAAGGCGTTACGCTTGATCCAATCTTGGCTAGCTACGGCAGCTTTAAGGAAGACCCAATTAACGCGGCTGAGATTGGCCGGAATAGTGCTGAAGCACTGCGGATCATGGACCGGGCTGGGTGGAAGTAGGAAGAGTTTAGGAGCCAGAAGTTAGAAAAAAACCTGGCTCCTTGCATCCAAGAAACGAAAAACTCAGAGAATCACGGTCCCGAAAAAACGACTTCATCGAGGTCTTTGCGACTGAGGGAGTATTTGAACGAGCGCTGGATGTCGCGGCCATCTTCTGCAGCACCAATGTAACGGACTGTTAAGGAGTCTACCTCTAGCCACAAGTCAGCTTCCCAGGTAGTCTTTTTCACATGCCAGCGGTGGAGGTCAGCTTCGTCTTGCTGGCAGCCCTGCGTCCTTAACCAGTCTTCGATATCTGGCAGGGGATGATTATAGAGCGGAGTATCAGAAGGGGGTAACGCCATTTCCGGTCAAACGGTGATTTCCTTTCCTCATTCTAGCCGCTTCACACTTCTTTACAAACAATGATGGGCAAACCGGGATGGCTGATTAGGATTCATTAGGGGTTAATCAAAGGTTTTAATCATCTAGTAAGGGCATTTGTTGCTATTTGAAGTAGGGTCAGAGATTGCACCAGGGAGATTGGTAAAAGTTGATTGCTGATGCTTTGGGCGTAGGTGGCTCCTAAATAAAAGCGGTAGTCTGGATTTTGAGCGAGATGAGTCTGAAAAAACGCCACGCTTAGCGCCTTTAGGTAGGCTTGGGCTACTTTAGGATCGGGGCCGATGATTTCGGAGGGCAGCGGAATCACATCGGCGGCAGTGGGGTCAGGCACGTCGATCGTCGAGAAGTGGGTACCGCCTTGGAGGAGTACCAAGTATTTATTGGGTGTAGCTAACCAGGTGAAGGGGCGAATCTGCTCGATCAGGGCTGGGGCAATCGTATCGGCACTGCCGCTCATCAGCATCACCGGGATTTGAATATCAGAAAAATCTGCGGCTCCGATCAGGCTGCTGCCAATCGAGTTGATTGCCACAATTGCTTTGACCCGCTCATCGTATAGATCGGACAGAGGTTGCGGCAACTCTAGAGCACGACACTGGAGCAGCAGGGAGAGGTTGAGAGGATCATTGCGGTCACAGTCGAGCTGAAGTTGCTGTAGATCGATGCGCCCACCCGCCAATGCCAGTGCCGTATAGCCGCCGAAGGATTGGCCCACGACGCCGACTTGCTCGAGGTTCAAACGGCCCTGAATTTGGGGATCGGTTTGGTTGAGTTGGGTGAGTCGGTCAAGCAGGTATTTGATATCTAGCGGTCGGTCGATAAATTCGGCAGGAGCGGTGACTTGGCTGGCGGTTCCGGCAATCAGCGCTTGGAGCTGCTGAGCATTGCTGCCTGGATGTTCGGGAACGGCTACGGCAAATCCATAGGAGGCAAGCTGTTTAGCCAAATAGGCGTAGCTGCTGCGATCGGACCCCAAGCCATGGGATATCACCACGACGGGAGCCTGCAAAACGGGTGAGTTGCGAGTCTGAGGTAGGTAGAGGTCTACCGGAAACTGTCGGTTCCGACTGATGTCGTTAAGCTGAATCGAAACTACCTGCCAGCCAAACGAGCCAAGGTTCTGAAGGTCAGGTTGGGGTGCACGGTTAAGGGGGGCAATTTGCGCTTCCAATTCGGCTTCCTGTAAGGATTGTTCGGCAACTAGGGCTGCTGCTTCCTGGGTTTGCTGAATCAATCGCTGTAGATCGCTCAGGAGCTGAAGCGTGCGGTTGAGGTCGATGCGAATATTGCTGAGGGGAAATTCACGCAGCACATTCAGCATGGTCAACCCCTGGGGATCGTTGGCAGCCAGAATTAGGGCCGCACGAATGGCATAAAAGCCCGACAGGTTGGAGTCGGTGCGTACCAATTCTCCTAGCCGCCGCAGCAAAATTTCGCCTTGTTCAGTGTAGAGGAACTGGGTGACGGGCACGACGCCTAAGTTGACAGGGGCCACCAGTGCCTGCCGCAGTTGTTCTTGTTGGGCATCGTTGAGATAGCGCAGGTAATCGCGTAGATCGCTAGAGACCGTACCATCTGCAGCGTACTGTTCTAGGGCATCAATCCTGATCGAGCGCTCCAACAACCCGTAAGAGATGGTAATACGTTCAGCGGCGATGGTAGCTCCGGCATCTAGCAGGGGCGGCAGTAATCCGATACTCAGAATTAGCTTGGCCCAATGCAGCCAATGACTGCGAGCAAAACGAACCAACCTGGGGGCAACTGAGTAGGCGTTGGCGCTTGGCGTGCCGTGATCAGTAGTTTGTTTATCAGTGGCCTGTTTATCAGTGGCTTGACCGTGAGTGGCTTGACCCGAAATTGCAACATCCTTTGCCACTCGAGAAGCTGATTTTTCTGACTGCACGTCAGTAGCCCAGCGATTCATAAATAGCCTGTCCTAACCAGAGGTCTCTGTTTTTTTCTAAGCAGAGGTCAGTATCACTCTAGCAAGACTGAAGCCGAGCCGCCCTGGTCAATAGTTTGGGTAGAAAAACTTACGGATCTGGCGTATCTGAAACCGATGCCTGATGCAGCAGTTCTAGTAGTTGGGCTTCTGAGAGCTGAGAAATGCCTAACGCTTCGGCCTTGGCCAGCTTAGAACCAGCCTCTGCTCCTACCACTACGTAATCTGTCTTGGCACTGACTGAACTGGCTACTTTACCGCCCGCCTCTTGAATCAGGTTTTTAGCTTCATCCCGTTTCAAGTTAGGCAAAGTGCCTGTAATCACGAAGGTTTTGCCGGCTAGGGGTTGGGCAGCCGGACGGTGTGGGGTTGCTCCGGCTAACTGCACCCCTGCAGCCTGGAGCCGCTCGATCAGGGTTTGGTTGGCCGGTACCCGAAACCAATCGTGCACCGATTGGGCAATTTCTGCTCCAATCCCATACACGGCCTCGATCTCGGCGGGTGTGGCGGCGGCTAGGGCTTCTACCGTTGGAAATTGGTCTGCCAGGGTTTGGGCATTCACACTACCCACATGCCGGATGCCCAGCCCATACAGGACTCGCGGCCAGGGTTGGGTTTTGGATTGGGCAATCGCCTCAACCAGGTTCTGGGCCGACTTTTGGCCCATGCGCTCAACGGTCAGCAGTTGCTCCACCGTCAGATCATAAATATCGGCTACCGAGTGCAGCAGGCCCTGGTCCACAAATTGCTCGATCCACCTCTCACCCAAACCCCGGATATCCAGGGCGTCTCGGCTAGCCCAGTGCAGTAGGGAGCGCCGTAGAATGGCCGGACAGGAGGCATTAATGCAGCGGGTTACCGCTTCCCCTACTTCCCGCTCTAGTTGAGTGCCGCATTCTGGGCAGTGGGTCGGCATCTGGAATGGCTGTGCTCCGGCAGGCCGCAGTTCTGGTAACACCCGCAGCACCTCTGGAATAATCTCTCCCGCCTTGCGGACAATCACTGTATCTCCAATGCGGATATCCAGTTCGGCCACTCGATCGGCATTGTGCAGGGTAGCACGCGAAACAGTTGTGCCGGCTAGCTGAACTGGACGCAACTCGGCTAAGGGGGTTACGGCTCCGGTGCGGCCCACATTGACGCTAATCCGTTCCACGATGGTGGGAGCCTCTTCTGCCGGATATTTCAGAGCAATTGCCCAGCGGGGAAATTTTTGCGTAAAGCCGAGTTGATTTTGCAGCCCGAAGGAATTGAGCTTGACCACAACACCATCGGTCATGTAGGGCAGCTCTAAACGTTCGGTAGACCAGCGGTTATAGTAGTCCTCTACTTCTGTCAGCGACCGACAGAGCTGACGATTGGGGTTGACCTTAAACCCGATAGATTGCAGTAGCTCTAGGGCTTCCCATTGAGTATGCGGTAGGGGGAAGGGGGACGTGGAAGCAGTGGTGGAAGTAGGGGAGATAGAGGGAGTAGGGGAGGTGGCAAGGAGTTGGAGCTGTTCAATTTGAGCGTCCTGATCTTCAGCGGCTTCGCTATCCTGGGCCTCTGCTCCGACAATATGAATCGTGTAGGCAAAAAAATCGAGCTGGCGTTTAGCGACGACGCGGGCATCCAACTGGCGCAGGGTACCTGCGGTAGCGTTGCGGGGGTTGGCAAACAGGGCTTCTCCAGCCTGTTCCCGCTCCCGATTGATCTGACGAAACACATCCAGGCCCAAAAACGCTTCTCCTCGCACCTCAACTAGGGGAGGGGCCGGGTCCAGGTTAAGTCTGAGCGGAATCGAGCGAATGGTTCGAACGTTCTGGGTGATTTCTTCGCCAGTAATTCCATCGCCTCGGGTAGCTCCCCGGACAAGAATGCCGTTCTCGTAGGTGAGGGCGAGAGCGTTGCCGTCAATTTTGAGTTCACAGACATAATCAAACCTTTCCACCTGGGGAACTACGCGACGCCAGCGCTCTTGCCAGTTGGCAAAGTCTTGCAGGTCAAAGGCATTCTCCAGGCTGTAGAGGGGAATGTTGTGCCGCACCGAGGCAAAGCGAGTTGCTGGCTTTTCACCCACACGCTGAGTGGGGCTGTCGGGCGTGATCCATTGAGGATGGGCGGCTTCTAGCTCCTGTAATTCCCGATAGAGCTGGTCATAGACGGCATCGGGCATGGTGGGCGCATCGAGTACGTAATACTCGTAGCTCGCCTTTTGCAACAGCGTTTTCAGCTCTTCGATGCGGTGCTGGACCTGGTGTTGGGTCTGTTTTTGAGCCTGGTGTTGGGCGGTTAGTTCGTCCGTTGAAGCCATGAATCTGAAGCCATGAATCTGAAGCCATGAATCGCAGCGATGGAGGGTCTCTGGCCTGACGATTGTAACCAAAAATTGCGATTTTGGAATGCCACTACGGTTCAAATAGATCGAGCGGCAAGTGCCCAAACATCTCGTTCACGTCAGTTGCTTCTGCCGATTGGCAGGAAACTAGCACCCCCCGATAGTTACCCGTGTAGGCATCGGCATAGCAAAGGCCGGTATTAGGATTGAATTTGATGTAGACGGCACCATCCATGACGGCTCGTTCGACGGGAGACCAGTCACCTTGGCCATATCCCAAGGCGGTTGCGTAGGAGTTGAGCGCCCGCACTGCCTCCGCTTGGGAACCTGCGCAAATACCTAGGATTTGATAATCTGACGCTGCTGCAACAACCTGTAATGCCCGCTGCAGGCTGGCTCTGTCGATTGAACTGGGCGGCTGGTCAAATCCCTGATGGGATGACGCTTGATTCAAGCAGTTGGATTGCCGCAGCAATTGGCAGGCAGCATCTACGGTAAGGGAGATTTCGTCAGGACTTATCATGGACTGAAAGGAAGTTGACAAAAGCGATCATTTATTGATTTTGCACTAAATCTTTTAACAAATCATTAATTCAATTCCTAGTTAAATAAGGCCCAAATCATAAGCCGCATACTCTTAATTCGTGACTTTGATTTCCTTAACTTAGTTTTTAATAAATTGCCATATTTATTTTTATTACAGAACGTAATTTTCTGCTGTCCTTTAATCTTGCGTGATCCCCACGTTAGTTCTGCGACAATTCACTTTATTCATTAGGACAGATGCCGAGTAATCGAGCGAACGATATACCTATTTTTAGGTGCTTCTTTTGTTTTTAAAGAAATGCTTAGTATTTGAGGCTTGGTGGTTTTTCCGTGATCCCTAGTTAGTTTACAGAAATATCCGTAGAGTTACCCAAAACCCTTGTGGAAATACTCAGGTGTTGGAAATGTATCCGTAACTTAACAGGAGTCTAAAGAGAATCTAAATTGTTATCTTCTCTTCGGGATCGTTGAAAACTTTACCACACGAGCTTTACATGCCCGTTATTCGTTCAAAACCTATAAATAGCTGAGATGAGAATGAAGTGGAAGATTCGCTCTGGGAATGCCTCGTCTATGAAACCCGTGAATGACAGAATTTCTGCTTGCCGTCACTGCCGCTCCTACAGGGCAGAAGGGCGGCGAGGTGGATATTGTCAGCAGCTTGGGGTACCGGTGCAAGGAAGCTGGAAAACTTGCTCTCTCGCAATGGCTCCCTTTACTGCGAATTGGCAGCAGCTAGCGGGGATCGGTTCGTGGCTATCGCCTTCTAGCGATCCCGAAACTCAGATTACCTCTGAATTGGCTTTACCAACTCTTACTTTACCGGAAACAGAGGCTATTCCGGTGGCTCCAGTTACTCCAATCATGACCGAAGAGATGCTGATGGGCTTGGAGTAACCTAGTCTGAAGTAATCTTTAACCTGGAATATTCTTTAATTCGCTTTAGCTTCGAGGACAGACTGAATCGGTTCTGGAACAGTCGTGAGGAAGTCATAGCCCGTAAGCTGCTCGATGGCATCAATGGAAGTACGATAGCTCTTCCAAGCCATTTCTTTGATCCCCTGTTGATTGGGCATAATCACAGCAATCACGGGTGTTTCTGTCTTCAGGCTTTCTACTCCCAAGCCGGGACGATCCATGACGACAACGATCTTCCAGAGCTGATCTGGAACGGTAATCTTACCTGCGGCGATAGCTGTGCGCTTTCCTTTCAAGCCGATCCCGCCTTCGCCATAGCCGCCAGCAATAATGTATAGCTCCTTGCCCTGACGCGCCAACTCTCGACAGTAGCTCTCCAGGCGTTCCCATGGGCCTTGGTTGTTATCGGGTGCCTGCGGCAGAATATTGGTCATCAAAAATACGGATTTGCTGTCTGTTTCGGACCTGTTGCGGTCGGCAGCCGGAATCAAATGGCCTCGGTCAAATCCAGTACCGGTATAGTCCCTTGGCTGCACCTGATACCATCCCGACGGTAGCGATGCATCTGGCGCGAAGGGTGGACGTGGCAATTGCCCTAGCCAGTTTTGGTTGAGCTGCCAACTGGCCCAATTGGGAATTCCTTTATCGCGATTGTAGGATAGGGCGTACTGGGGCCGACTGATCAGATAGTTTTTAGCATTAAAAATCGTAGCGCCGCTAGGGTTGCCCAATAGTAGATGGGGGCTATCTTGCCCAATCGAGGCCGGATTGAGCAGCATCGTGCAGCTCGATAGCAAAATAGCCAGCCCCAGTATGCCTAATCTCTGCCATAAACGTTGCCCGAATTTCATTTCCCTACCCCTGCTCCATCGCCCCTGTTCAATCCGTCCTGCTCATCACCCCTGTTCATCCGTCCACAGCATCATGCCCCGCCAAACTAAACCCAACGCTACTAAGCCCAAGCTCACGAGCCAAACGGACCATTCCACCCAAAACGCCAAACCCACACATACGACTAAACCAAGGCCGTTAAGCCAACGGGGACAAACACGAGGTGCACTTGCCTGTCGCAGAGCGGCCCAATGCATCAGAGCATAGTGCAGCAGGAACGCAAAGGCACTGAACGACCAAATTGTCTGCACATCGCCGACCCACAAAATACAGCTCAAAATCAAACTGACCAACCCTAGTGCCAGTTGGGGAGAGAGGGTTTCTGCTTCCTGGTTAGGCCAAGCTTCAGGCGGGCTGACCGCTTGATTCAGGTGTTGTAACCGTTCTGTCAATTGAGGTAGGAGCGACAAAATCATGCCGCTCATGGCAGCCACGGCTCCTAGGGTAATCAAATAAACACCGCCGGGTAGGGCCAAACTGCGCATCACCATAACCAGAGGAGCCACCGACGCGGTGACTGAACTGCCTAAAACTCCAGCACCTACTGTTTGAATGCCAACGATTGCAACGGCCAGATACAGTGACCAGGCCAGGCCAATCGCTAAACCAATGGCGCTCAAGAGCTGTCTGGCCGATCTGAAGTTAGGCTGGGGTGCCAGAGATTCGAAGCCAGCGTAAGCTGCAGTCATCAGCGTTGTTGCCTGTAAGAGGGCTATCGGGGTCGCTCTATCGTTGGCTTGAGCCAACAGTACCGCCTCTGCACTGCTGGTTTGGCTAATTTTGAGCAGGCCCACCCCAATTAAGCCCAACAGCGAAACGGCAGTGATCATAACCGTGACTCGCCTGAGTCGGGCTAAGGAGCGCCCGCGCCAACTCAACCGGGTCAATCCCACAATCACCAATAGGGCGATCGGTACGAGCCAGATGGGAGCTGGGTGGTACAAACCACTAAGTAAATACCCAGATACGCCCAGAGCGGCGGCAGCGCCAGAGGTCAGCTTGGCCAGAAACAAGGTGGATTGGGCCGCAAATTGCAGCCAAGTTTGGTGGCTTGGTATCTCAGGAGGAGTGACATTGGCAACTTCAACCCAACCGTTGCCCAAGGCAACTACTGCTGCAAAGGTCAAGGCCCAAACTGCATCAGCCGCCGCCACATCAGCCGCAATACCAATGCCCACGAAGACGCCCGTGCCCAAAATCAAACTCAACCTTAAGCGTACTTGCTGCCAAAATTTCACGGTCGCAGCAGCCTCAGGAGCGATTTTGGGAGGAGCAAACGGTTTGGACATTTGGGGTTTGGCATTCAGGAAGATATGGGAGCGATATTTTAATGGGAGTAGAGGCGTGAATGGGTTGGTGATAGCTGGGTTCTGGGTATATTCTGCAATCAGGTGCTGCTATAGGCACTAGCAGATGGGACCTAAAGCAACCGTTATTCCTGGTTTATTACTCGTTTATGGCTGGTTTCATGTATTACTCGTTCATGTTGCGATAGGTGGCAACGGCTGAGGGTGAAACCCGATTGAGATAGCGGAAGATCCAGTATTTGAAGATAGTGTCTAGAATCACCGGGAATGTAGCGATAAATAGGAAAATAAAATCTCGATTGGCCGGTAGACCTAGATGGCGAGACACGCTTTCGAGCAGTACTTCCCAACCGTGGGGTGAGTGGAAGCCGACAAAAATATCAGTAAACAAAATAATGATAAACGCTTTGGCACTGTCGCTGAGACCATAGATTAGCGTATCCATAAAGGATTTGAGCACCGCGATTTCCCGTTTGCTGGTAGCAATGACCACGACAAAGGCCAATAGGCCCAACAAGTCGGAAAAGACATTCTTGATGGCATCGGAACCAATTCGACGGTACTGGGCTTCAATTTCGCTGGCTCTCTCTCTGACCCGCTCGACAATTGCTTCATCGCCAATCGGTGGGGCTTTGCCAATCAGAATCTCAAACCGCAGCCGCTGCTCAAACCGCTGGAGTTCGTTGAGGGCTTCTTCTTCGAGTTCGTAATTCAAAAATGGCGATGCCTGTTCTGACTGCTCTCTGACCCGATCCACAATCGGTCCCACCAGGAAATTTTTTGAAATCTGCTGGGTCAACAGGGGGATGATAATCATCAGCAAGACCAGCCGAATTGAAATGATGGTCTTGGAGCGGGAGACCCGAAAATCCTGCAAAACCTCCTGTTCGGCTTGGGGATCGAGGTCGCGCTTAATCCGATCAACCGTTTCTAGAATTGAACGAGGCAACACGCCGGTTTTATCTGTAATTGATTTAAGATCGCGTTTGGGTAGGTCATCAGAGGGGTTCAAGCCATTAGCTGGGTTGAGAGATGAGCTACTGGCCTTAGCAATATTTGGCTCCGTGACAATGATGACCGATCCGGGTTCTGGTTGCTCATAGCGAGCAACAACGTCGTCGATAAACCGCAATTTTTTCAGAATTAAATTGGGCTGATCGATCACGCTGATTGTGCGTAAATCGGTCGCACTTTCATTAAGTTGAATTTCAGTTACCGATTGGTTGGACAGGCGCACAACCGAACGACTAGCCTTGAATTCAATCAGTCTAACTTTAATAATGTTGAGATACTTTTTTAATTCTCCCTGAAAGTAAGCTTGAGCACTTTTGCTATAGTTGCCTGAATTCAGCAAAATTCGATTGCCGTTAAAATGGGCATCCTCGAGTCCTTTAATTCTCAAGGCTGCTTCATAGGCTTCGTTCAGCGCTCGCTCAGGAGTGCGAAGCAACCAGCGATTTGCGGCTTGGAGAGAGCTTCTAACCGGACCCAAAAAAGAATTGTGCATGGTTTCTGTCGCACGACATTACACGACATTAATAGAAAATTAGCAGTGCTTGATCGCCCAAATAATTTAAGAGTTTCTTTAAAGTTTGAGTTTAAGACCACAAATTAGCTGATAGGGAAACCGCTTCCAATCATAATTTAATCAATTCGATGAATTAGCGATAGAGCCATTTGAGCTATCAGCAACTATCAGTCACTATCAGTCGTTATTTGATAGCTGTTAATTAGAAATCGATTGATTAAAAACAGTAACAATCCATTTAAGCTTTTTCCTGATTTTTTGCTTGAGCTTTGTGTCAACGTTGCTCCTGTATTGTTCAATCTAAAGATCTAGAATTAAATTATGCAGTATCATAACAAATCCTTCCAAGCGGGGTCGGTACCTACAACTTCGATCTGGTATACAGGAGCTACTGGCAGCGGTAAAACCACTCGGTTAATTGAGCAGTTACGCCGCTGGAATGGGGTGCAAACTGCTGGGATGCAAAGCCCGGAATCGGGTTTTTCGCTGGTATCTCAAGCGCCGCCATGTCTGATTTTTGCCGCTAGTAGCAGCAACCGTCTGTCTCTGTTGGACCGAATTGCACCAGCCGCAACTCCAGCAAGCTCAACTCTGTTTGAGTGTTTCACGCCCGTTGGCTTTTTTCAAAATGAGGTGATGCAATTCTGGCCGCTGCTGATGGCGCAATTGGAGTTAAAGACAGAGGCTCCGATGCGTCTGCATCCTGAAACCGAACAGGAGTTGGCGGCGCGGCTTTGGCTGCCTCAGCTAGAATCGGGGCAGTTACGGCAGACTGGCGTCCCCGATGCAATGATGGTGCAGCGGATATTGGAGTTATTGCGCTTGGCAGCAGCGAGTGGCACTCCCCACGAACAAATTCCCCTGCTGTTAGAAGAGGGTTTGACCGAGCAAGCTGGCTCACCACAATTGTGGCGACAGATGGGTGATGCGGTGAACCGCTGGTGGCGCTGGTGCTTGGAACGGGGAATCCTAACCTACGCCATTTTGAGCGAACTGTACTGGCGCTATCTGCTGCCCAATCCTCGCTATCAGCAGCAGTTAAAACAGCGCTATCGAGCTGTGCTGGCCGATGACGTAGACGAGTATCCCGCGGCGGCCCGTGCCCTATTTGAGTTTTTTCTGAATCAGGACATTCCGGCGGCATTCAGTTTTAATCCTCAGGGCGGGATTCGTCTAGGGCTGGGAGCCGACCCCGACTACTGGGCTGATTTGGCCGAACGCTGTCGAGTGGAACTCCTTCAACCTCCTGCGGATAATTTGGCGGTTGGCTGGGGGCAGGTCATGGTAGAAGCGATTCGGAACCCGCTGTCGATGCCCCAGTTACCCGACTCGGTGCGGCTGATTCAAACCGTGTCGAAGGCCCAACTGCTGCGTCAAACTGCCGAAATCATCGCTACAGCAGTTCAGTCTCAGGAGGTGCAACCGCAGGAGATCGCGATTATTGCGCCGGGTTTGGATGCGATTACTCGCTACACGCTGGAAGAAATTTTGAGCAGCAAGGGGATTCCACTGGTTTTGCTCAATCTGCAGCAGCCGTTGGTGCGGTCGCCGTTGGTGCGGTCCCTTTTGACTCTGCTGGCCCTGATCTATCCCAACCTAGGCCGTTTGGTGGATCGGGAGGCGGTGGCTGAGATGCTGGTAATTTTGAGCCAGAGCCAACCTCGTGCGGCGGTGGCTGCATCTGCGCCTGATGCCCCTTCGTTTTCGATCACGCCTCAGGGAGTGGCGGGAAAGCCGCGCATCGATCCAGTGCGGGCAGGACTACTGGCCGATCATTGTTTTGTGCCAGATCCGCTGACTCCCCAACTGCTGCCAGCCACAAGTTTTCCCCGCTGGGATCGGTTGGGCTATCAGGCTGCCGAAGCCTATGGCGAATTTTTGCAGTGGCTCACAGTTCAGCAACAGCAGGCTACTATCAGCCCAGCAGTAATGATAGAACGGGCAATCCAGCGGTTTTTCAGCGGTGAGTTGACCTACGACCAACAGACGCTGCTGCGGGAGTTGATGGAGGCCGCCCAGCACTATTGGGAAGTAGAGAGTCGGTTGGGGCAGTTTAATCGCACGCCGGTTTCTGCTGCGACCAGTGCCGGTCGATTCATTCAGCTTTTGCGAGCCGGAACCATCACGGGCAATCCGCCTGCTGAAGCAAGGGATCCTGCTAAACCAGCCGTCACCCTAGCCACGATCTATCAGTACCGCAGCGAGCGACTTTACCATCGCTGGCAGTTTTGGCTCGATGCTGGTTCCCCGTTTTGGCTAACGGGACGGGTCAGTTTATTTGCAGCACCACTGTTCCTGCGCCAACGGCTAAACCGGATTTGGACCGCGGCTGACGAATTTACGGCAAACCAGAATTACCTGGAGCGGGAAATTGTAGATCTACTGGGTCGTGCAACTGATTCCTCTGATCAACGGTCAGTAAGGGTCTACCTCTGCCACTGTGATTTGGCAGTGAATGGGCAAGAGCAATCTGGAGCCTTGATGCCGATTGTGAATGCGGCAGTGCCGGTGAATTAAATCTGGTGGGTTCAATCCCATCGTGTTTGCCAGAAGAGATAGAACGCCCACAACAATGTCTCTGTCCTAACTATCATGGCGACGGCTATACCTTCAAGAATCCGCATCGTTGCTGACATCGCTGACATTACTGACATCGCCGACATTACTGACATCACTAACATCAGCCGTGACAAACGCTTTGACCAGCGTTACGACCAATCCATAAACCAGCGTACCAACGACAATCAGCATCAGGGCGGAGAGGGCTGAAAACGGCGCGACAATGGCGAGCAGTAGCAACAGGGTGAGGACTACCGTCGCTAGGGTTCTGTTCATTGGGCTTCCTCCCAGATAGGGAACGTCCTTTCAGCTTAGGAGGCTGATTCTGGCTTGCCCTCTGACCAGATGGGGATTCTTTGCGAACTACCCTAGACCCAGCTGATGCTTCAGGGCTTCAGGCACACTCACAGCCGCGTCTAGGCCCCGCACATCTTCCCACTTGGTGCGTTCGCTCCACTTCACCTCACCGGCAGTCAGATCGCTTAATTCGGCTCCGATCAGGTTAGCGCTGCTCAGGTCAGCCCCGCAAAGATCGGCCCCGATCAAGTCGGCACTGTTAAGGCTGGCGTTGCAGAGGCTGGCTCCACAGAGGCTGGCTCCATTCAGGTACGCTCCGATCAAATCGGCTCCGCTTAGGTCGGCGTGGCGCAGGTTGACATCACTCAGGTCAGCTCCGTGGAGATTGGCATCGCTCAGATCCACATGGCCCAAATCAGCGGCGTTGAGACTGGCTCCACTTAAGCTCGCTCCAATCAGATAGGCACGGCTGAGGTCCGCACTTTGGAGGCTAGCCCCCCGCAGGTAGGCTCCACTGAGGTCGGCATCCCGCAGGTCGGCGCGGCTGAGGCTGGCTCCAACCAGATTGGCACTGCTCAGGTCAGCTCCACTCAGGGAAGCACTGCTTAGATCGGCTCCACGCAGGTTGGCTCCGATCAAATTGGCCCCCCGCAGATCGGCGCTGCTGAGGTTGGCTCCATCCAAACTGGCTCCAACCAGATTGGCACGGCTGAGGTTGGCTCCGCGTAAATGGGTGCGGCTGAGGTCAGCACTGCGCAGGTCGGCTCCACTGAAATCAATGCCGCTGAGGTCGGTGCCCGTCAAAACCACACCACTGAGGTTGGTTCCACTCAGATAGGGGCCGACAATGGCTCGAAAGGCACTGGGCGAAACGCAGTGGCTATAGCCGATCATCCGCAGCAATCGTTCGGGGACAAAGTCTGGACTGCCTTGGCGTCCGCAGGGATAAAAGGCAATTTCGTCCTGGGATTCGTTTTGGGAGCGGGCGTAGCGATGCAGCTCTAGCAGCAGAATCATCACGTTGAATCCAGCATAGATATCGGCCTGTCGCTGTCCTAGGGCTGGATGGGGCTGGCGCAGCAGGCGGGAGGCTTTTTGGGGCAGGCTTTCCGGTGGGGCATCCATAAATTGACCTCCACACCAGCGCCAGTAAAAGCTTTCTAGCCGCTTGAACAGATAGGTGGCATCTAGGTCAGGGTTGGCGTTCAGCAGCACCATCAGGTATTCGGTCATTTCGGCGGTAAGGCCACCGTAGCCTAGCAGGTCGAAGATTTGCCAGTTCATCGTTTCGGTAGGCACCAGCGGTTCCGGCTTTTGGCGGCGAGTCAGGGTGGTAGCCCAGTCCTCTAGGGCTTCGTGCAGACGGCGACTGCAAAACAGCTTGCCAAAACTGTTGTGGGTAAAGCGGATATAGCTCTGATCACCCCGGCTGTAGAGCGTCACCAGGGGATTGGTGAGGGCGTGGTCTTGCAGTTTGGTTTGCAGTTCGGCGAGTAGGGCTTGTACTTCCTGGTCGTGCTGGAGTCGGGTAGCAATTTGGGCTAGCGGCACGGTTTCCGATCCGGTTTGTACGGCCCATAGGCCCACTTCGGCTAGCAGGCGGCGCAGGCTCTCAATTTCGGTGGGGCTGAGCTGTCGCTGTAACAAACCAGGCCGGTGCCTGGTCAGTGCCCAGTAGAAAATTTGCTGATACAGCAGAAATTTGGCTCTGGCGACGTTGGTTTCCTCCAGCATGTCGAGCCGCAGTTCTCCATCCCGATGCATTGCCGCTAAAAAGTACAGCATCAGGGGTTCACGGGTCAAATGAGCATTTTGCTCCGGAACGTCAATGTTCTGCAACATAGCCTTGAGGCTGGAAGTAGCTGCACCTGTCAGCCGCTCCCACTGCGCCAGCCAGCGGGTTTGAAGCGCGGCATCAAATGGCAGAATTTCCACCCTAGCCAGATTAGGAGGCAATAACCGCTCCAGGGTTTTGATCATCAGCGAGCGCCCGGTAATGATGATCCGATGCCCCATTTCTGGCTGGCTGGCACAGCTTTCTTGAAATTTACCAACCTGCTGGAAGAACTGCTCGAGGCTGCTGTTATCCTCTAGATTTAGCTCACTGAATCCATCTAGCAGAAACAAAAAGCGGGTGTCACCCTGGGCCAACCAGTCGGGGTCTTGGGTCCAATGGGAAGGCACGGCCTGCCGCAAAAGTTCCTCAAAGTCATTGCCAAGCGACCGCAGTTCCTGGAGCGGAATCAACACCGGCGTCCAGCGGGGGTATTGCTGCTGCCTGACCCAGTCGGCAAACATGCGGCAAAAGGTGGATTTACCTCGCCCGAAACCGCCCTGCACTAGCAATACCTGATCGGCTTCGGTCTGACTGAGCTGAGCTTTGGTCCATTCTTCCAGATCGACTGGCGGCTGGTCAAAATCAGGTTCGCCATCGCTGGTGAGGATCTGTGCTTTTAGCGGAACATAGATGTCACGCAGACTGAAGGACTCATTAAAGACCAGCTCTGCTGGACGTGGTTGAATATAGTCATCTAGGTAGGCATCGAGACGCAGGTGACGCTCTAAACGGTCTGCATCGTCATCGCGGTACCAGGCCACCCAGGGCTGCATCGCGGCTCCCGCTTGCTCCAGGGCCGGCAGGATTTGGGGTTCAGTATTAAAAGCAATTTGAGCCGCAATCTGCTGAGCTGGCGCTGGCTGAAGCCCCAACTGGGTGAGCCGAGCTGCTAAGAGGCGATTCAGGACGGTTGCCAATCGAGACGTAGAGAAAGCCACGACTGCCTGCCGCGCATCCTGCCCCTCTAGCTTTAAGCCTGTTAGTATACGAAACTGGTGCTGAACGGCCTCGGCAGCGGCTGCCTGCCCAACTTGCCCAATCCAGCGCTGAATTTTGGGCCGCTGAAACGTTGCGCAAAACTGATCCAGATAGGCCGCTTGCCCCAGTAGCTCAATGGCCTGCCCCAAACTGGGAGCCTGCTGGGTGCGGATCTGATACCGCCGCAACAGCTCGGCAGCCAACGGTACAAACGCAGGGTTTTCTCTTGATAAATCCGGTAAGGCAGCAGCTAACTCGGCTAGCGGCAAGGTCAAAACGGCGAATAGAGAATTTTGCTGTTCTAGAACGGGTAACAGCCGCTGCAGACGAGCCAGCACCATTCCTGAGGAAGCGGAGTCGGAATTGGCTGAGGGGTGGGTGGAAGTAAAGTCTCTGAGGTCCGCCTGCAAGAGCTTCCAGATCGGCATGGTCATGGCTGCCTCTGATGTGTGGATGCCTCATCGAAGGTAGCTCACTTTTTGAAGCAGCAGCAAGATTGCACACGAAATTTGACGTAAAACAACACCTGCTAACAGCACTGTGACATTACCTGTATATGGCATTACCTGAGCCTGTAACAGCATCTGGCGTTGCTTATACCCGGAGTTAACGTACCTAGGCTTTACACGCCTGTGTGTAAATCTGATTGCCAACCGCCGCAATGTTGAGCGGGCCAACGTCTGTCTCAGGTACGAGGCTGCCTAAATTTGAACTGCCTAAGATGCTAGGTGATTGTCCAAGACTATGGTTGCGCAGGAGAACTTGACCGATGGCTACCGTCAATCCAATCGAGCTGCAGAAATACCTGAAAGGCATGAACTATCCAGCCTCTAAAGATGACTTGATCGACCATGCCGAGGAACAGGGCGCAGATGACGATATTCTCGATCTGCTGGAACAACTCCCCGACGAGGAGTACGAAACGCCTACCGACGTCAACAAAGCCGTTGGCGAATTGGAATAGAGGTTGGGTTAGTACGGTCTGAGCACTGGTGAAGCGTTTGGCTTTCCAACCAGCGCTCAGCACAATTGGGTCAGTCAAACTTGCGGCCTACTCCAGCGTTTTCAGGTAGGCTTCAATCGCTTCGTTGACTAATGCGGTCATCGGCTTACCGTGCTGTTCTGCCGCTGCTTTGAGTTTGCTATAGGCCGGATCGTAAACCCCAACCCGATGACGGGTGCGTTTTGCGGTTGTGGCAGGTTCATAGGTGGCCGCAAACTGGCGTAGCGTATCGAATCCGACTCGATCACAGAAATCGCCGAAGCTCTCGCGCTTTTTGCGGTTTTTCTTGAAGTAAACGAACAGCGGCTCCAGCGTTGTTTCCAGATCGTCAATTTCCATGTTGTCGATGTAGGGCTGGGAGAGACGAGTTTGGTTGGGTGCTGCTCCTAGCCACAGTTGATAGGCGCTGGGCGATTGGCCCACAAATCCCAATTCCGCCAGGTAAGGACGGGCGCAACCGTTAGGACAACCCGTCATTCGAATAATGAAATGCTCGTCCTTCAAGCCCACCTTCACCAGCAAGGCCCGAATCCGCTCCAGAATACTGGGCAGCGCCCGTTCCGATTCGGTGATGGCTAAACCACAGGTGGGCAAGGCTGGACAGGCCATCGAGTAGCGCACCAGCGTATCAATTTCAGTTTCGCGCTGCACGCCGCAGCGATCCAGAATCGCTTGAATGGCAACCTGGTCTGCTGGATCGATCTCGTACAGAATTAAGTTTTGGCTAGCGGTCAGCCGCATTGGCAGGGCGAACTTCTGTTCGATTTCCCGCAGGGCAGTCTTGAGCTGGAAGCTGCCCTCGTCTTTGATCCGTCCGTTTTCGATTGAAATGCCCAAAAACAGCTTGCCGTCTCCCTGCTCGTGCCAGCCCAAGTAATCGAGATACTGGAACTCCGGCAGCGGACGGAACGGCTGAATCGGTTTGCCAAAGTATTCTTCCACCTTGGCCCGAAACTTTTCGATGCCCCAGTCGTGCAGCAAATACTTCATGCGAGCGTGACGGCGGTTAAACCGATCGCCATAGTCCCGCTGGGTCGCGACAATCGCCTTCATCAGGTCGTAGACATCGGCCTTATCGACATAGCCAATTGGGTCAGCGATGCGAACAAAGGTTTCCTCTTTGTTGTGGGTACGGCCCAAGCCACCGCCGGCGTAGACATCAAAGCCTTCCAGTTCTCCGGCTGCATTGGTTAGCACCACAAGCGCCACATCCTGAGAGAACAAATCTACCGAATTGTCGCCGGGTACCGTGACGCAACACTTAAACTTGCGCGGCATGTAGTAGGTGCCGTAGAGCGGCTCTTCCTTGTCGGGGAAGATGGTGCCGTTGCCGTTGCGCTGGAGAGCAGCGACCACTTCTGGGTTGGGTTCTGCCGTAATCGCTTTTTCGCCATCCAGCCAAATTTCGTAGTAGGCTCCGGTTCGGGGCGTCAGCAGGTCAGCAATATTGTCGGCATACTCGCGAGCATAGCCATAGTCCTGCCGGTTCTTGTAAGGAGCTGGCGGAGCCATGACATTACGATTGAGGTCGCCACATGCACCCAGGGTCGATCCCATGTTGCGCACGATTTCGGCAATGACTGTTTTGAGGTTACACTTCAGAATGCCGTGAATCTGGAAACCTTGCCGAGTGGTCGCCCGCAGGGTGTGGTTGCCGTAGGTTTCCGAGAGCTGATCCAGCGCCAAGTAAAGCTGGGCCGGAATAAAGCCGCCCGGATTTCGAGTCCGCAGCATGAACTGATAGTCCTTCTCCTGCCCTTTGACCCGGTTATCTCGATTGTCTTGCTGGTACGAGCCATGGAATTTCAGGATCTGAACCGCGTCTTCGCTGAAGTGGGTCGTATCTTGCAGAACTTCAGTGGCGACCGGTTCGCGCAGTGCCCGACTGCGTTCTTTCAAACCCTCGACTTTAGAAACTTTGGGTGCGGAAATCGGTTGAGAAGGAGTAGTAACCATTGCAGCTAACTAAGCACTTGTAATCTAGCAATTTTAACTTTACGAAGATCGAAGCCCCTCATCATATAACCCTTCATCTATGTCCGGTATCCCGCTCGGATTTAGGGTGATAAGATACTGTCTGATCTTAGCATTGCATTATTTGATTAACTGCTGGAGCTTTATTAGAAAAAGTTTGACTTTAAAAACACTAGTGGGTGGGATTGGTCACTGCTTCCTTGTCCTGCTCCTTTGTTATCAGTGACCTGGAATCAATCACCACAAGCTCCCAGCCACAGATTCCGCAGCTGTGCAATCAGCTCCTACTCTACCTCCTGGCTGCTGGCTCCTGCCTTCTTCAATCATCTATATTTGCAATCGCCTGCCGCTGTAACTCCATCAGTTCCTTGATCCCTTTTTCGGCCAAGTCCAGAATGCGGTTGAGTTGGTGACGGCTAAAGCTACCGGCTTCGGCGGTGCCCTGAATTTCGATCAACTCCAGGTTGCCATCCATGACAACGTTAAAGTCAGTTGTTGCGGCTATGTCTTCGGTGTAATTGAGGTCCAGCATCGGTTCCTTTTCTAGCAGCCCCACCGACACGGCTGCAATTTGCTGCCGAATTGGCGACTCAGCAAGTTCGCCTGCTTGCACCAACGAGTTGACTGCATCCGAAAGGGCCACAAACCCGCCCGTAATCGAAGTTGTGCGCGTACCGGCATCCGCCTGGAGCACATCGGCATCTACAGTGAGGGTGCGTTCTCCTAGGGCTTCCATGTCGAGGGCGGCGCGGAGGCTGCGACCAATCAAGCGCTGAATTTCCTGGGTGCGGCCAGACAGCTTCATAAACTCCCTAGGCTGGCGCTGCATTGTTGCTGTGGGTAACATGCGGTATTCTGCGGTCAACCAACCTTGACCGCTGCCTTCTAGAAATTTGGGCACCCCTGGCTGGATCGTGACCGTACATAAAACCTGTGTATCGCCACAATGGGCTAGCACTGACCCTGCTGCAAAGCGCGTAAAGTGGCGTTCAAACCGGATAGAACGAAGTTGATCGGGTTGCCGACCGTCGGGACGCTGCCAAACCATGATGCCTGCCTTGAGATCCTCACCCAGGATACAGCAGGGGAGGAAAGGGGGGAAGGGGATGGGGGAAGGGAGATGGGGGAGATGGGGAAGGAATTCAGTCGTTTGGGGGTTTCTGAATCTGATGTAATCAGGGTGAAGTGAAAGAAGTAAGCAGGTTGGGTCGCTAGGCAGAAGGCTGTTTGGGCAATTTAATGAGGGCTGAGCTGGCAGATCGTCGCGTGAGGCGTCTTGACGAGTCTGTTACATATGGTGTTTTATAGGGGGGCAGAGCTGATAGTCACGCTATATTTATGGCAGCCCTTAGTTTAGTGCTCTGGTCTGGAGTGGTACTTTTGCACTAGTCTAGAGATAGGTCAAAGGATGCCGATTTGTGCGTTCTGACTTGGTGCATCTTTGGGAGTGGCAAATCCAGTGTTTGTATTTTGTAACAGCTAGTTGGCAGCATTCTTATGGTTTCTCAACTCGAAGCCCCTACTCGCGGTGGCAGTTCTACGTTGTCCTACTCGATCGAGGGGCTGGTTCAGGTCTTTACCTGTCCCCACCGCAGTTTTTTTACCAGCGTGATGGCGCAGGCGCTTCGGATTGCGGGGCAGGGGACACCAGTGCTGGTGGTGCAGTTTCTGAAGGGTGGGATTGGGCAGGGCTATCAGCATCCGGTGCAGTTAGCTCAGCATCTAGACTGGCTTCGCTGCAACCTGCCTCGCTGTATTGATACGCCGGAGATGGCGGAGGCCGAGTTGACCGCGCTGCATGATCTGTGGCAACACACTCAAACCGTTGTGGCGGCAGGGCAGTATGCGCTAGTGGTGCTGGATGAGCTGAGTCTGGCGATCAATTTTGGCTTGATTTCGGAAGCAGATGTGTTGGAGTTTATTCAACAGCGCCCCCGGCAGGTGGATCTGATTTTAACCGGACCTGAGATGCCGCAGGCCATTTTAGATGTGGCGGATCAAATTACGGAACTGCGCCGGACCCATCGACCCTAACGCTCAGCGCCTCCAGGACGCAGTTGATTTAGCTGATTTGGCTGATTTGACCGATTTGACCGATTTGACCGATTTGTAAAAAATGCGTGTCAAAATCTGGGAGGTCAGTATCATGGGCATGTTGCTAAATGCGTGCTGATTCAGAGAGATACAAATCTATGTTGCAAAACGATCGCTGGATTATTGAGCAGGCCCAGAAAGGTATGATTGACCCCTTCGAGTCGCATCTGGTGCGAGCGGTCCCGGTGGCTGGCAATGGCTTGACTCGTCCAGTTTTGAGCTACGGGCTGTCGTCCTATGGTTATGATATTCGCCTGTCGCCGTCAGAATTTTTGGTGTTTCGTCACATTCCAGGCACGGTGGTAAACCCGAAGCGGTTTAATCCTCATAACCTTGAATCGGTGCCGCTGCAATCGGATGAGGATGGCGATTACTTTGTGATTCCTGCCCATTCCTATGGATTAGGGGTGGCGCTAGAGCGGCTGCAAGTACCGGAAAATGTGACAGTGATCTGCATTGGCAAGAGTACTTATGCCCGAATTGGCCTGATTGCCAACCTGACGCCTGCGGAAGCGGGATGGCGCGGTCATCTAACGCTGGAGTTTTCCAATTCTTCCAGTGCCGACTGTCGGATTTACGCCAATGAAGGGGTAGTGCAGCTTTTGTTCCTGGAAGGGGTACCCTGTGCGGTCAGTTATGAAGCTCGACGCGGTAAATATCAGGATCAGCAAGAGCGAGTCACGCTGGCAAAGGTTTGATAAGTCATTCAACTCATGAGTCATTCAACCCAATTAAACGATCCAGGGAGTGTGGGTATCTTGCCCGCTGCAAGCAAGACGCCTGCACTACAAATCGTTCAAATCATTAGATTGACCTACTTAGTAGTTTTGAGTTTTGGAACCGGATCACCTCGCTCGGCGGAAGTTGAACCAGGTTTCGAGTAATTCCCGTTGCCATTCGCGGCGGCGTTGCTGCTGGAGTTGCGCCGCCGTTTGCTGGATCAGTTCAGCAAATGTTGGGGAAGGCTGTGGCAGTTGGGCTAGAGCCTTGAGGGGGAGCGGCTGCTGCATCGCTAATGCTAGAGTGCCGATCCATTCCTGTGCTTGAGGCGCAATTGCGTGCGCACCTAAAATCTCGCCTTTGTGGCTGGCGATCAGCTTCAGGAAGCCGCTGCTGTCGTTGCTGAGCTGGGCGGTTGTGAGGAACTGTACCGGTTGTTGAGCGACTAAAACATCATTTCCATAGAGCTTTCTGGCCTGGGATTCGGTTAAGCCAATGCGCACTAGGGTTGGGTCAGTAAAGAGAGTCCAGGGAATGCGGCTGTAATCTACTGATTGGGTGGGAAGAAACAGGGCGTTGTGCAGGGCTACATCGGCTTCGTGTTGGTCAAGGGCTGCGGATACATAGCCACCCAGACTCTCACCGCAAGCATAGATACGGGAGGTGGTGGTTTGGAGCTTGCGGTTGACCCGAATGCCCTCTGGTTGCCACTTTACTCCGGCAGCTTCCAGGTTAAGGCAGGCCAGTCTCAGGTGAGGTTTGGTTGCCAGCACCATTGCTTCCGTTGTGATTGCCCGATTGCCCACCTGGACCCAAATCTGATCATCGATTGCCCTCACCTGAGAAACCTGGGTCTGGGTCAGGACGGTTACTCCTTCGGCTTCCAGAATGGCCTGCACCAGAAACGCAGCCTCTGGATCTTCCTGGGGCAAGAGCTGCTCGCTGCTAACAATCAGTGTCACTTGAGTGCCCAAGCGATTCAGCACCTGAGCCAGTTCAATCCCGCGCGGATCGCTGCCGAGAATCAGCACCTGACGCGGTAAGGTGGGCCAGAAATTAGACCGGAAATCGGAATTGAGTGTGGCTACCTGGATCGCGGCCAGTCCTTCAATCGGCGGTATGGTAGCTTCAACCCTGGGAGCCAACAAGTAATTCCGTCCGCGCAGCAGCCGATTGCCCACCATAAACCCCAGCTGGGGTTGCCGACAGAATGCGCCTTTGGCTCGCATCACCTCTACTCCCGCCGCCGTGAGCTGCATCAGAGAATAGGGAGCCGCTATTGATATGGCCTGGGTTTCTGCTAGGGTCTCAGCCCATTCCAAAGTTTGGGACCAATTCCATTTGGCTGTGCCGTCGAGCTGGTAGCCCCATTGTTGCAGACAAGCCTGTTGCCGCAGAGCCTGATTGATCTGGGTTAACAACGACAACACCAGAGATGAATTCGGAGATGGCGGTTCGATCAAGGCTACCCGGGCACCGAGCTGATTTGCCCGCGCTGCGGCATAGCGCCCGACGGCAGCACCCCCAACGATAATCAAATCGTAATCAACGGTCATACAGACTCAATCCCCGGCTCAATCTTTGGCACCCAATACGGCCTTCAGTCCCGCCACTAGTTGATCATTCTGTGCCATTGTACGAACTGCCACCCGAAAATAGCAGTCGCCCAACTCTGGAAAGCTGAGGCAATCGCGAATCAGCAGGCGATGCTGTAGGAGTTGCTGCTGAAGTTGCGTCACTGAGGTTTGGCTATGCACCAAAAGAAAGTTGGCAGCACCGGGTAAGGGCGTCAAGCCAGGAAGGCGGGTCAAATCAGCAAAAAGCTGGGTGCGAGCAGGAACCAACCAATCCCAGGTTTGTTGCTGAAAGGCGGTATCTTGCAAAACGGCGATAGCGGCTTCAGCAGCAAGAATGTTCACTGACCAAGGGTCACGCCATTGTTGCCAGCGTTTCAGCCGGTCCGGGTGGGCAATCGCATAGCCCAATCGCAGTCCAGGCAAACTGTAGAATTTGGTCAGCGATCGCAGAATCACCAAATTTGGATGGGCCGGAACCGCCTCGATCAAACTCTGCTGCTGCGGCTGCGGCAAAAAATCCATAAACGCTTCATCGATTACCACCAAAGCAAAACGTGAGAGCCAGGGCAGGATTTCGGCAATCGGAAACAGTTTTCCGGTCGGGTTGTGGGGATTATTGAGCAACAGGCCAGCCTGAGCAGGCAGAGGTTGAAAGATGTGCGGCAGAATCGTGGCGTCAGGTAGGGCAGCGGTCAGTTGCGGCAACGAACAAGGGACAACTGTGGCATCAAAGGCAGCCAAGGCCCGTTGGTAGTCGCCAAAGGCTGGCGTAAACAGGCAGGTGGCCGGAAGAGCAGCCAAGTCTCGACAGGCCCAGGTTAACAACTCCGCTGAGCCGTTTCCAGGCAAAACCCATTCCACTGGCAACTGATGTTGCTGACTGAGGGCTTGCCGCAGTTGGCGATAGTCTGGGTCGGGATAGTCGCGCAACAAGCTAAGGCTAGCCTGAATTGCTGCAAGCGCCGATTGGGGCGGCCCCAGCGGATTAATACTGGCTGAAAAATCAAGAATCGCAGAGGGGGAACAGCCTGCTAAGGACGCTGCCCAGACAAGGTTCCCCCCATGCGCGGGTCGTAAAAACGGCTCTTGCACGGCTCGTAAGCCTCGCCGAACGACAGGCGGATTATTTTGCCACCATTTCCTTGAAGAGCTTACCAGCAGAAAAGGCGGGTACTTTGGTTGCTGGGATCTGCATTGCTTCTCCGGTCTTGGGGTTGCGTCCTTCCCGCTCTTTGCGTTCGCGTGGCTCGAAGGAACCAAAACCAACCAGCGTCACTTTATCGCCTTGAGAGACGGCTTCCATAATTGAATCGATTGCCGCTGTCAAAACGGCATCGGCTTGCTTCTTGGTAACGTTGGCTTTTTCTGCAACCTTATCGACTAACTCACCTTTATTCATGGGTGTCTCCTTAACAACATTAGTCAGTGGTAGAGAGAGATTGACCTACGCGGTCAGAACCATCAGATCGATAGTTTGGATCTGAGGATAAAAATTCGAGGTGAGGATCAGCCCAGATCGGGTTAGATCGCTGAAACCCAGACGAACTCGAATTTTCACTGCTTTATTCTAAGGGCAACATATCCAATATGGATCGGTGGAACCTTTAATTTATATAGATTTCGAGGATTTCTTAAGAAAACTTTTATTTGGTAAGCAAATTTACTCAGCCAAACCGGCAAATTTGAGCCGCAATTTGGCTCAAAGTGTTGCGAATTGTTGCAAGTTTTCGACTCGTTTGCTGGCAGTTGAAGAGGCTGAAGTGGGGATGGATCAACCCGATGGGAAATTCTTACGGTATTGTCTTAAACGGTTTGTGGCTAGTTCGGGAATAATTCTCCAAATGCACCCCCCAAACACACCTACTCTATTTACTTGCTCTATTTACTTGCCCATGCCTCGATCTGTTACAAAAGATGGTCTCGAAATTCACGTCTTTTCCAGAAGCAGCACTGCGATTTCAAAACCAACGTTAGGGCTAACCTGTTATGGAACCGATCTTTCCCAGCATGCATGGCAGTTCCTGTTTCTATCTTTTCCCAATTCTTAGCAAAATGTATTGCTGGTTTCTCAACGCTGGTTTTTCAACAATAGCTGTTGGGTCTCTAAACGCCAACAGCTAAAGCAGCACCAGCAACGAAAGTAGGGACAGACCCAGGACGAAGCTGCAACCGTTCGCGTCACCCGATCTATCCCTACATGCACCATCCCAACCTGTTCGGCTATTCAACAGCCTTGTTTGCTATTCAACAGCCTTGTTTGCTGCCCAGCGCCTAAGGCACCTGAACTCCGCGTCGCTGCAAGATTTCCTGCACTTCACGAGTTGGCACATAGCGATAGCCGAAGTTCGAGAAGTCAGAATCATCCAAAATCTTGGGTGTCACCAGCGCAATCACTTCTTGTCGGCTGTTCTCACGGCTTGTACTTCTAAATAAGGCTCCCAAAATCGGAATATCGCCTAGAATCGGCACTTTCGTGACGGTGGTGCGGTCCGTTTCTTGGATAATTCCCGATAAAATCAAGGTTTGATTATCGCGTAGTCGAATCCGGCCTGACTGCACCTGCCGAACCGAGAGCAATGTAGCCCGGTTGGGCAGCACATCCGTTGAAAGATCAACTTCCCGAATCGGAGCTGTAACCGTCGGTTGAACTCGCAGGGTCACAAAGCCATTGTCATCCACGCGCTCGATCTCTACGGCCAACTGCAAACCGGCTACTACTTTCTGAATTTGAGAGCTGACGATAGGCTGACCACCGCCTTCTACCGGAACCACTTCACCATCAACTTGTCCAATCACTTCTTGCCCCAAGTTAACGTTGGCGGTTTCACCTTCTTGCACCACCAGGGTTGGATCGGTCAATACTTTGGCATTACCGCTGACAATTTGAGCTTGTAGCCTCGCCAGGAACCGCTGAGGATATTGGAACAGGCTGGGCAGGGCTGTAGTGATTTCCGAGTTAGTTCCTTGCGTCACGGTAACGGCACCGGTCGTCGGATCCCGCGTGATAATCGTTGGATCGCCTTGCTCAAAATCAGTAATGCCAGGATTGAGGGGATTGCCGTTATTGCCAAGCGGACGACTGGGTAAGAGAAACGTGGCATCGGTAGGATCAAAATTACCGTTAGGCTGCACAATTCCACCACCGCCACCGCGAATCGTCAAGCGATTGTTTGGATCGAGGAAGGGTTCGCCTTCAAAGGGATTGGGGATGATCGGCGGAGCAGCTGTGTTCCCATTCACCGTTTGCGCACTGGGCGGGTTATAGCGACCCACATTAATTACAGCAGCGCCCCGATCAATCACACCAAAGAAGTCGCCATCACCATAGGAAAAACTGGTGTTAAAGTCTTCGGTGGCTAGCAGGTTGACATCGACAATCTTGACGTTAACGGCCACCTGCCGCTGCCGCAGATCGAGCTGGGCCAATACTGCTTCCGCCATTTGAACTTGGCGCGGTTCACCAGAGAGCGTCACCGAGTTCAAGCGTGGATCTGCCGTTACAGCCAGACCATCGAGAACTCTGGCTCCTTGAAAAACTTGATCAGGTGCTGTGTTCAGTCGAACCGTTTCAATCCGGGGTGGTCTTGGTTCCTCCACGGTTCTGACAACTCCTGTAACCTCATCTCGAGTCGTGACAACTTGGGTACCACCCTCAAAAAACTGGCGGGCTTCGGCTCCCAAGGTTGCTAGATAGGTTGCTGCTGTCAGAGCTTCGGCCTGGTTCAAACGCAGAGTGCGCGTAATCAAGTTCCGAGCAGAATCGGGTAGTCCACCTCTGGTTCTAGGAGCAACAAAAATGGTGCGACCGACTCGATTGGCATCTAGACCGGCTACTCGCAGCACGTAGTTAAACACGTTCTGCACCGGCTCATTTTCGATGTCCAAAGAAACCCTGACTTCAGCGGGGGCGGCATCGGGCTGTTGCGGATCAGCGGCTTGAGTAGCGCCATCGACATAGGCCACGTTTAACCCTGCGGCTCTGGCCAACAGTGACAGCACATCTCTGGCCGGGGCATCGCGTAGAACTAGCCGAGGCACTACCTCATCGGAACCCAGATTAATCTCAGACGGCGAAGAGTCGATATTAGAAACCGAGATGTCTCCCAATGGTGGGGCAATGGCTCGCGGCAGCAGGGGCGGTGTGTACTCAGGTAGGCCATCTACCGCCGGAACGCCATCAATCGTGATCTGGGGATTGGGCACCAACACGTCCCTAGAGCGGTTAGCCTGCGCGACCTGTGGGGCTGGAGCGGCTGAGGATGAACCGGTTTGAGGCGCGGCAGAGGTTGGAGCAGAAGCTGGAGCCGATCGAGCACGGGCTGCCGAATTGGCTGCCGTCGCTTGACTGACGTTGAGTACAATGCCGTTTTGTCCCTGGCTGACCTGCCCAACCGGAGCTGTATTACCACCATCTACCGTCACCCGCACGCTATTTTCATCGAGTTGGGCTACGGTAATGGAACGAATGCCTGGAGCTGGATTGGCTTGCTCAAAGCTGTTACCTTCAGGAAGCTGCAACTCAGTGTTGACCAGATCGGCAATTAAAGCGTTGCCTCGATTCACGGTAAACACCTGCGGACGTTCTCCATCGCTGGTTTCTAGAACGACCTCAAATCCAGCGTCGGCTGGTTTGACCTGTATGTTGGTGATTTGGGTGGCTGCCGCTTGGGCCGCCTGTGCGGATAACAAAACCATTGCCGCACTGCTAAGAAAACTACCGAATCCAAGACGCCGTTTCACGGTTCACTCCTCCTTCATGATCTGACAGGCACCATTGACTCAAGCTTGAGCTGATCTTTGGAGTTTGAATAGCATTATATATAGCGTTTCTATATCTAGAATCTTAATCGACTTCGCCATATATAGCGCACTTTTTCCCCTAATTTACGCTCAACGGAGAAAATAGCGACGAAATTAAAAAAACGTAATTTTGCTTGTCTGCTGGGCAAGACAAAAATGCTCCTTCTGGTTTAGAAGGAGATTGCAGTTACCCACGACCGAGCCATTTTCAGCGCCGATGCTATTGGGCAGGCGGTGTAGTTGTCTCAGCTGGAGTTTCAGCTGGCGCGGCAGCCGGCGCAGGGGTGTCAACGGGTACCAGAGCCGCTAGTTTAAAGGTTGTAGTAATGCGCGTGTCGGGTTGGCCGGTGGGGGTTAAGCGACCTCGATCGTCCAGGACAATCCGTTGGCTGGTGGCGTCCAGACTCGAATTCAGGTCACTCACGACGAGTAAGGGCTGGAGCCGCTCGATGTTGCGAATAATCGACTGAGTTTGGGGAAACGTGCCTCTAATTTCCACATCGTAGACCCGCCGTTCTAGCTGGTTATTGACCTGCCCACCCAGACTGCCATCGGTAATCAAACCTGATTCTTCCGCATTTAGGTCAAATCGAGCCAGGGTAGCCCGCCGTGCCGGATCGGTAATGCCCGCGTTGACCGATTGGACCCGTTCATTGATGTCTAGCAATAACGTGTTGAGGCTATCTTCAGAGGCAAACAAACTGCGCACATCGGCCTGGAGCTGCTGCGCCTCTTGAAGTCTGGTTCTGGCTGCCGCAATTTGCTTTTGAGTTTCCTCCTGGTTGAGCAGCTGCTGTTCCTTGGCGGCAATATCAGCCTTTAGCTCTCGGTTACGCTGCAAAGTGCCCTGCACTAGGTTTGCCCACAGCAAGTAGGCAACCACTGCCCCCAGTAAGGTCAGTAAAATGGCACCGACCGTGGGAGTAATACTTACGCCAAACACTTTAGGATAGGTGGGTGTTTCGTCCCGCCCTTCTCCAACAGTCATGAAGTCTCCACCATAGGTCATTTCTGTAATACTCCTCTGTCGCGAAGGGCTTGAATGCGGGAAGCGAGGCCAACAGATAGGGTCCGCTCTAGGTCTTGCAGCAACTCGGAGGCGGGTAAATTGGTGAGGTTACTTTCAATCCGGTACTGCACCACTTGGGGCAGCCTGACTTCCAGATCTTGGCCGCCTGTTTCAGTGGCAAACTCAACTTCGGTCGGGTTATCGATTAACTGGGAGCTAACCAGCCTGACATCCTCACTCTGCAAAAAGGGCGAGCGCTGCAACGTCAGGACAAAATCATTCACATCATTGAACGAACGAGCCACGCCAGAAACAGCAATTTTAGGCGGTGGTGGTGCGGGTGCGGTTTCAGCCGTGGGAGACGGAGACGCTTCTCCTTCTGCCGGACTGGGGCTAGGTGAGGGAGTAGCGACGGCTGGGTCTTGCTCAAGCTGCTCGATAGTGGCAATTTGTACACCATTGGGTACACGCGACCGCACATCCTGAAGCACGGCTGACCACGGTTTGATGTAGTCAAACACGGAAGCGAGAGCTTGATTCTCGGCTTCGATTTGCTGGATTTGAGTGTTGATCGTATTGACTTCACCCAACTGGGCCTGCAGCTCGCTGAGCTGGGTGTCGAGCTGGGCTTGGCGCTCCTCTAAGCTGCGGTTTTGGTTGAGCAGGAATAGCCAAAAGCCACCCACCAAGGCCGGCAAGGCAATGGCTAAAATCGCCCCAATATAGTAAGGCCGGGGATCGCTGGCAGGCCGTCCCGTGCCCCTTGCTAGGCCAGCCTCTGCCGCTCGTTCTGCCCGGTCATTCAAAAAATTAATGTCTAAGCTGTACATCTCACCATGCCTCCCGTAAACCTAACCCCAAAACCACCCCTAAACCGACGCGCTGGGCAGGCGTAATCTCCTGATCGGTTTCTAACGACATTGCGGTCACCGGATCGACTTGACTGGCCGGTAGGCTCAATCGCTGCGAGAAAAATTCATCTAGTTGGCCAATCGCTCCACCCGGTCCAGCCAGCAGAAGCTGGGCTACTTCCATATTCTCGCCTTGATTGTGGTAGAAGTCGATCGAGCGGCGCAACTCATCAGCCAATTCTCCTAAAACGCGCAACATGGCTGCCGTACCCGGATTGACACCACCACGAGTGGGATTGGTCGGCATCGTGCCCATGCTGTCCATCGGAATAATCGGAATCGTCATGCCTTGCAACAAATCAGTATTGCGAGACGGAGGCAGGTTCATCGCCCGACTCAGTGCTGTTTGCACTTGATAGGTTCCGATCGGCACCGTGCGGGAAAACTGGGGCACGCCATCCACCACAATCGAAATTTCAGTATTCTCGAACTGGATATCAACAATTGCAGCGGCCTCTTGAGGCGTGAACTGCCGCAGCTGCTGACGGATGGTGCGAATCAAGGAAAAACTGCTGATCTCCAAAATATCCACCATCAGCCCAGCCAAGCGGAAGGTTTCGAGATAGGAATCGGTGACTTCTTTGCGGGTGGCTACTAGCAGCACCTGCACTTTCTCGATGCCATCTTCATCGACAAAGAACCCTAGCTTTTGGTAATCCACATCGGCTTCTTCGCGAGGAAACGGCAGATACAAACCCGCTTCCTGGTTCAACACCATTTCCCGCAACTCCCGATCGTCTAGCTCCGCTGGCACCGGGATAATTCGCGTCACCGTGTCCCGACCGCTGGGAATCGCAGTCGCAGCATATTTGACCTTGAGCTTCGTTTCGGCTAGAACAGACTGAATGATCTCGGCCATCGCCGCCGAATCCATAATCTGCCCCTCTTGAAAGATTCCTTCTGGAACTTCGGCTGAGGCCAGCGTCGCCAATTGAAATCCCTGCCCTTTTTTCTTGAGGCGAGCCACATTCACCCGATCGGCTGTCAACTCGACCCCAATTCCCTTCGTTTTTCTTGAGAATACGTTTTTGAGACCACTAACCACAGTTCTTGTCCATTGAGTAAGGAGGAATTAGAACGTGCAAGGAGACCGAGAGTTTAAAAACTTTCGTCAGATAAAAATTGTGCTAACTCAGGATAGCGAATCTCCGCTGTTTTGGATCCGTCCAATTCGCGAACTGGCAGAATCCGATGTAAATTTTGTAAATTTTCGCGTAGGTTCGCCTCGTGGGTTCACTTCGTCAAGTCTTTAATAAACAGGATACAAATCCGCGGCTTAGATGTGTTGGTTTACTGTACCGTGATTCTACGGAACTTTGATTCAGCCGTCATTGAATTTGGCGATTAAAACCGCGACTAAACAGACAATGTGCGCCTACGTGCATCAAACACCAATTGTCTCCAACCACACCAAAATCTTCCTCCCCCACCCCTCACCCCCCACCCCTCACCCCCCACACCTCACACACCAAGGTAAAGTAGTTGGAAGCCAGATTAGGTAGACCAGATCGAGCTATGAACAGAATCAATCGGTGGAAACAGTTCGGTATCTTTGCGTTATTGGGCATCTTGCTAAGCTGGATGATTAGCTGTAGTCCCAACTCCACGCCTTCCGGATCGGCTACGGCAGGGGCAGCAGAGGTCGAGTTTTGGACGATGCAGCTCGAAGCTCAGTTTAAGGACTATTTCGACCAGTTGATTGCCCAGTTTGAAAAGGAAAATCCGGGCGTGAAGGTGCGCTGGGTGGATGTGCCCTGGGCCGACATGCAAAGCAAAATTCTCACCGCTGTTTCGGCTAATACGGCTCCCGATGTGGTTAACCTCAATCCTGATTTTGCAGCCCAACTTGCCGGTCGCAACGCCTGGTTAGCGCTAGACGATCGGATTGGCGAAACCGACAAAGCCCAGTATTTGCCCAACATCTGGAAAGCCAGCACCCTAGACGACAAGAGCTTTGGTCTGCCCTGGTATCTCTCAACCAGCATCACCATCTACAACAAAGAGTTGCTGCAACAGGCAGGCATCAGTCAGCCACCGACCACCTACGAGGAACTGGCTCAAGTTGCCAAGCAGGTCAAAGACAAAACTGGCAAATATGCCTTCTTCGTCACCGTAGTTCCCGAAGATTCGGCTGAGGTGCTGCAATCGATGGTGCAGATGGGCGTCACGCTCCTCGATGACCAGGGCAAGGCTGCCTTTAATACCCCAGAAGGCAAAGCTGCCTTCCAGTACTGGACCGATTTGTATCAGCAAGGGCTGCTGCCCAAAGAAGTGCTGACCCAGGGGCATCGGCGGGCGATTGACCTCTATCAGGCGGGCGAGACGGCTCTGTTGACGACCGGACCCCAGTTTCTCAAAACCATTGCTACCAATGCTCCAGCCATCGCCCAGGCGTCTAGCGTCGCTCCCCAAATCACGGGTAAAACTAACAAGAAAAACGTGGCGGTGATGAATCTGGTGATTCCGCGCAACACCGACCAGCCCGACGCGGCGCTAAAGTTTGCTCTCTTTGTCACCAACAACGAAAACCAGCTCTCGTTTGCTAAAGCTGCCAATGTGCTGCCCTCCACGATCGCAGCGCTAGAAGACGCCCACTTCACCCAAGTTGGTGCCGACGCTCCAGCCCTTGACCAAGCCCGCTCGATTAGCGCCAAACAAATGCAAGATGCGGAGGTCCTCTTACCCAGCATCAAAGACATCAAAGAGCTGCAAAAAATCGTTTACGACAATCTGCAAGCCGCCATGCTAGGCGAGAAAACGGTTGACCAGGCGGTTGCAGACGCTGCTGCGGAATGGGATGAACGGTAAGTAGGAAGTTCGCTTAAAGGTTCTGCACTAAAACATAGGGCTGCACAATCAGGGCATTAAAGCGGCGAGTGCGGTCGTTGCCCCAGGCTGTGAGCTGTTCGGCTGAAGGCTTGGAGAGCTGCTGTTCACTGATCCAGTGCTGCACGGCCAGCACATTATCGCTAGCAATGGCAACACCCACATCAGCCAGATCCAGACTGGAATCGACAATGACTACCGCGTCTCGCTGCACATGGGGAATCAACCAGTCCCATTCTGCTTCGTCAATCATTTCAGCCAGTTCGGCTCTTAAATCCTGCATGAGATAGCTTTTTCACAATTTTTTCACAATAGCACAGCCAGCGACAGACTGACCTAGCCCATCAGTGACTGGAATGCGGGCAATGTAGGAAGTGAATTGCGTTCCCGCAGGGTAGTGGACTAAACCCCTTGTCTAGTCTGCTACTCTGCGAGAAGGCTGCGCTTAAAGCAGACTTTCCCGACTAGCCCGCTGTTGACGCGCGGATGGGCAGTGACGCAGCCGAGACAAATGGATTGCCACAAACGGATTGCCGCAAAACGCTGTACAGACTCTCAATCGCGTCAATCGAGCAGTTGATTAAAGAACAGTTAAGAAAAGGTTATTAGGATGGCAGAATCGAGCAAGCTAGATCTTCTAGCTGGAGTTCGTGCTATGCCTGCTACTCGATTGTTGCCTGCTTGGCTGTTGCTAGGAAGCGTGACCTTGGGGCTGGGGTTGAAGCTGCCATCGGCCCATGCAACTCGAATTCCTGCCTGTATGCGGGTTGTTCCGAGCGGTGAATTGGTGATTCGCTACGGTGAGCATTGGTGCAGGCGGTAATAAGAGACCTTATCTACCCAGGTCATGCAGGGCGTGGATGACGGTAACGCACTGCTGAGTCACGGCTTCGAGTTCTTCCCGTTTGGTGGAGATGGGCGGCGTGATTAGTTCACCGATGCGGACGGTAACGGGTACGGGTTGGGGAAACTTGCTGCCCTTGGGCACAATCGCCTGCGTCCCCCAGAGGCTGACGGGTAATAGGGGCACCTGAGCTTTGGCGGCCAGCATGGCGGCTCCCAGTTTGGGGCTGGGGATGCGGGCATCGGTAGTGCGAGTGCCCTGCAAGAACACACCCACGGCCCATCCGGCTTCCAGTTGGGCTAGGGCAGCTCGGATGGCACTGCGGTCAGCCGAACCCCGTTTGACCGGATAGGCTCCATAAAGGCGAATGGCCCTTCCTAGCACAGGTACATTGAACAGCTCTTCTTTTGCCATATACGAAACCGGACGTCGCACGCAGTTGGAGAGGATGGGCGGGTCGAAATCGCTGGCATGGTTGGCGACAACTAGCAGCGGCCCCTTTTGCGGTACCTGTTCTACCCCATAAATGCGACCACGAAAGTATAGGTGCAACATCGGGCTGACTACTGACCACTTGAACAGATGGTAGAGCACGAGGCTGATCAAGGGTTCGCGTTGGCGGACTGGGGAGGCTGGAGAAGGAGTATCGAGCATGGAAATGGGCTACAAATCGGAATTTTAGCGATGCTACTGTCATTTTATTTTCCAGCTTTATTGCCACTAGCAGGCGAAAGAAGTGGGATGCGATTTTGAATTCGCGAAATTGGCGGCCTATCAATCAGATGGCAACCGCAAGCAATACCTCGTCACATCGGTTCGGGCTTAAGTAGGTCAACCAAATCAAACGGTATATAGTGCGGGGATCTTGCCCGCGCCAGCGAGACGCTGGCACTACGGATCTTCAAATTAATGAGGTTGATCAACTTACAGCGTTTTTCACTCATGTGAGGTATGGAGGCGTGGAGGCTTCGCCCTTACGTAGGGGCAGTGCCCCTGCACCCTGTTTTTCGTACTTCACTAGCCTGAAAAAGGCTGTATTTGGAAGACTGTTTGTAGAACTGTTTGTAGAACTGTTGGAAAACGTTGGTAAAACGGCGAAAGGTGGACTTCGGTGTAACTACCCTTTGTAAAGGAGCGTAACAGAGGCTAGGATGCGGGGGCGAACTTCACGCAACCGCCAAGCAAGTTTGGCTGAAGTTGTCCCCCTATGTTGAGAAAATTGGGAAAGCCCTTCCCTCCCCCGCCCTCTGTGAATTCATCCAGTGTTTCGCCTGCACCTGCTTCACCTCAGCCTAATTCTGCTCCAGTCGATTCCTCCAGTCGCTTGATTGGCACGCTCAAGACCATCAGCACCGTGCCTGGCAAATGCTACAGCTATTTTGACAAGTTGACGAAGGAGCGCTCCCACAGTTTTGCCTTCAAGCTCGACCAGATGCGCCAGGTTTCGATTGACATTAGCAATCAGCGCCGACCCGGTTTGTTTGGAGATTTGATTCGCACTCGCAATATCCAGGTGATTCTCTGGAGCGAAGACGGCAGCCAGCAGCTCTTTTCGATTGCCCCTGGAGACCGCAACCGCGAAACGGTGATCCTAAAGTCGGGCCGCTACCTGATAGAACTCAAAACCCGTACCAGCCAGAACGTAGACTATGTTTTGCAGTTGATGCCAATGAAATGGGTGATGCTGGATTATTTTATGGGTTGAGGGGGCAGGAGCCAGGAGTAGGGGTGAGTTTGTAGAAAAGTTAGGTGTAAGTGTATGAAGGGCATCAGCTTGGCTAAATCTGCCCCTGCAAGAGTTAAAGGAAATGCTAAATTGCGGCTTTGACTCCTGTCTCTCAAAGATCTACTAAAATTGGCTGCTGCAGTCGGCAATTGTGGTCAGGCTCCATCACAATAAATAATGTTGAAATAGCGAATTTTCGGTCGGAGTAATCGGATATGACTTTGTCGCTGATTAAGTTTTCCTCGGAGGACTGTGGGCTGTGCCACAAGATGTCGTTTTATGACCAAAAGGTGGCTGAAGAGTTAGGTTTGCAGTTTGTTGATGTGAAAATGCAGGATACGGCAACCTATCGGAAATATCGCAAGATCTTGCTGAGCCAATATCCCGACAAGGCTGAAATGGGTTGGCCGACCTACATTATTTGTGAAGACCCAGAAGGCGACTTTAAAATCGTCGGTGAAGTTAAAGGTGCCCATCCGAAAGGGGAGTTTCGGACGAAATTGCAGGACGTGATTGGGTAGAGGGAAGTTTTGAGTTTGAATATCAAATTCGGGTGATCACCCAGAATTTGCGTACAGGCGTTTTGGCAAAACGCCTGTACAATCCGGAGGCATTTCGCAAAACGCCTGTACAATCCAACATTTGAATTAAATTAATTAGGTGAATTAAATTAATTAGGGTGTCAATCGTAGTGGGCTAGAGTGTATTCTCAAAACAAGAGGGGCGGATGACTGGTCCGCCCCCAAGATTTTATTGGATTTGATTATAACCATGCAGGGATGTCCTGCTAGCTAGCAGCTTGGGCTGGTTTTTGAGGGGCCGTGGCTGCTTTGGGTCGGGCTTTGGCTTCGGTCGCTGGATCAACCGAGGAAAATTCGATGTGATTTAAAAGAGTTGTGACAAACGCAAACAGCAGAAACGGCAGCGAGAGCACCAGGATCAGCCCCACCGTTGCCAAGGCATAGATCGGACGACTGGCACCCATGAGTGCCAACGCTGCCGCCAAACTCAAAAACAAAACGACCAACCAAACAATGATCTGACCGTAGATATCACCAAATGTGAGTGTGCAAACCACGCGATATTTTTGCATGTCCATAGACTTGTCCCAGCGATATGCTTATTAACGTTTTACAGTAAGTCAAACAGGGGAGCATAGGGTTGGAATCTAAACCTTTCTAAAGGGTTGAAACAATTTGTAACAGAAACGAGGGAGGATTTGCTTCCCCATGCCTGATCGCTTCATCCTGTTCTACAAACCCTATAATGTGCTGTCTCAGTTCACAGAAGAACCTGGCAGCCCAGCGCGGACGTTGAAGGACTATATTTCCATAGCGGAGGTGTATCCGGTGGGCCGGCTGGACCGAGATAGTGAAGGTTTGTTGTTGCTCACCAATAATGGTCGAGTGCAGCAACGCCTTAGCAATCCGCGCTTTGGGCATCCGCGCACCTATTGGGTGCAGGTAGACCGTATTCCCGATGCAGAGGCGCTGCAAACACTACGGCAGGGAGTGGTGATTCAGGGCTATCGCACCCGTCCAGCTCAGGTGAAGCTGTTGGCGTCGGAGCCAGCCTTACCGCCGCGCGATCCCCCAATTCGGTTTCGAAAGAATGTACCCACGGCTTGGTTGGAAATGACGCTGACCGAAGGCAAAAACCGGCAGGTACGGCGGATGACGGCGGCAGTTGGGTTTCCGACACTGCGCCTGGTGCGGATTGCCATCGGGGAGTTGGGCTTAGCGGGACTGGAGCCGGGGCAGTGGCGGGAGTTGACTGAGGCAGAGGTGAGGCTGGTGAAGGGGTAAGGGTTCTCCTCCCGTGTCGCTGTTGATTCACAATCAACACGCTAATCACCTGATTTGAGTTGGGCATGAGCACATGGGTAAATATTTCCGGCATTGCTGAATAGAGGTATGAATTGCCAGCCTCTAATTCTGGGGGGAACCGGACCTTTCAAAGTCCCCCAGCATTGGAGGATTTAGGGGGCTACCAACGTTACAGCAACTCTACGATTCGTACCCCAATTCAGCAACGCCATATTTCCTTAACGGCTTTGTCAAAGTTGATCAGCAGGATTGCCTTTGATCAGCTGAGTGGAATGATCGGCAAACCCGTATTGATTCACTCACTATTCACTGATGCATTTCTCAATGTGTCGCCAAAGTAGTCGTTAGAACTTGGCTGTATATATACAAGAGAGTATAATCATGATTATTGGAGTGAATGACATTGGCAGCGATAATCCAGTGCTGATCACTTCCTTCCGTATCTACCACCACGAACTGCGATAGCTTCATTAGTTTAACCTGACTCTGGGTTATGCTAGGCTTCAGGATGCCCAAGCTCACACGCTGGGATTAATGCACTGGCTCAATGCCCTAATGTTAATCTAAGGTTTGATCCGGTCATGGTGCGAATTTAATATGGCAAAAGTATTCGACTCAATCAGCGACAAACTGCAAGATTTTATTACGGCGCAGCAAATGTTTTTTGTGGCAACAGCTCCCCTCAGCCCATCTGGACATGTGAATCTCTCTCCCAAAGGATTGGACAGTTTTAGGGTACTTTCGCCTAATCAAGTCGCGTATATAGACTTTACCGGCAGCGGCAACGAAACCTCAGCCCATCTGCAAGAAAATGGACGCATCACCTTTATGTTTTGCGCCTTTGAAGGAGCGCCTTTAATTCTGCGGCTCTATGGACAGGGGCGGACGGTTCTACCCGACGATAGCGAATGGCTGGTGCTGTCGCCGCTGTTTCCGGCGATTCCTGGGGCACGGCAAATCATCGTGGCCGACATTGACCGGGTGCAGACCTCCTGTGGCGCAGGTGTGCCGCTTTACGAGTTTCAGGGGCAGCGAGATGTGATGGTGAACTGGGCCATCAATAAGGGCGAGACGGGTTTGCAGGATTATTGGTACGAAAAAAATCGGGCCAGTATTGATGGTTTACCGACCCCATTGGCAGATTTTGTCTAAGGGAATGTGCGTTTAGCCAACCGTGGCCAACGCCTGTTCCACCGCCCGCAACGTCTGATCCACTTCTTCGGCACTGACAATCAGCGGCGGCACAAACCGAACCACCTTTGGACCAGCGGGCACCAGCAGCACCCCAGCCTCGATGGCCGACTGCACCACAGCGCTGGAGGTCAACTCGATCTCAGCATTCAGTACCAAACCGTTAATCAAACCCCAGCCGCGTACTTCGCTAATCAGATGGGGATAATTGGCCGCAATCGACCGCAGCCCTTCTCGCAGTTGCTCACCCCGCGCCTGCACGTTTTCCAACAAATTCTGCTGTTCCAGCGTCCGGCACACTGCTAAAGCCACACCACAGGCAAACGGATTGCCGCCAAAGGTGCTGGCATGGTCGCCCGGTTGAAACACATCGCAGAAGGATTTACACAACATCGCCCCGATCGGAATGCCGCCGCCCAAGCCTTTGGCCGAGGTGAAAATATCCGGCTCGATGCCCAAATTCTCGTAGCCCCAGTAGCGCCCCGTGCGGCCCATGCCTACCTGCACCTCATCGCAGATCAGCAGAATCCCCTTCTCGTCGCAAATCTCGCGAATGCGCTGGAAGTAGGCTTGATCGCCGGGACGAACGCCGCCTTCGCCTTGCAGAGCCTCTAGCAGAATTGCACACACCTGCCGCTCGCTGCTGTCTAACAGGGCCACCGCTTGCTCGATGGCGGCAATATCGTTGTAGGGCACGTAGTAGAACCCAGGCATCAGCGGATCAAAGTTCTTCTGGTACTTGGGTTGACCCGTGGCAGTGATTGTAGCGAGAGTGCGGCCATGAAAACTGGCGTGGGCCGTAATAATCACCGGATCGCTGATTCCCAATACCGTGTGGGCGTACTTACGAGCCAGCTTGATCGCTCCTTCGTTGGCTTCGGCACCGGAATTGCAGAAAAACACCCGATCGGCGCAGGAATGCTCGACGAGCCATTGGGCCAGTTCGCCCTGGGGCTGGTTGTAGTACAGATTCGAGACATGGTGCAAGGTTTGAATCTGCTGGTGTACCGCCTCCACCATCACCGGGTGGGCATGACCGAGCGTGCAGGTAGCAATTCCAGCTACAAAATCGAGGTATTCTCGGCCTTCGCTATCCCATACGCGGCAACCCGCACCGCGCTCTAGGGTAATCGGGAAGCGGGCATAGGTAGACATGACATAGCGATCGAAATCCGCTGTCGTAAGTTGGAGAGGTACGGAGACGGGAGTTTGCACAAGGGTTTCTGGACTCACAGGCTATTTCTCCAAGGCAACAGATCTAAAGGACAAACAGTCAGGACAAACGAGCGTTAATAATCTCTTAGGGTGGAATAGGATGGAAATTGAGCGGTGGCAACGAAACCAGCAGTCACTCGCAGCAAACTGGGCAATTAGACTGATGAAATCATTCATGAAATCACTCATGAAATCAACGACTCGCTGCCTCAGGATGTTGATCATAAACCAGGTTATATGGGAATGCCAAAAGTCTGTCGATTTTTTCTGGTTTTTCTGGTTTGAGCCAATTGGCGTTGCTGAATTCAGCAATGATTCGCCCTACTCTCTATGGATCATACCTAGCCCCAAGCTCAGGAAGCCGGAATGTCAGGATTTGATGGGATCGTCGCTAGCCAGTGCTCTAGTTGAGCAGGTAGAGGAGTGCGCTCGCGTGTGGCCGGATCAATACAGAGATGAACTGTTGCGGCTTGGCTGACTAAGGGCAGCGTGTTGGGTTCGGTTGTCGTCTTGAGTGGCCCTCGGATCATGTAATCAATCTGGAATTTCTCTGGACTGAGGCGGTTTGGCATAACGGCAATCGCGTAGGTCTGGCCGCACACCATCGGCTGCATAAAGCGAATCTCAGCATGAACAATCGGCACCGCCACCGATTCACCGCGAAAGAAAGCGGCCAATTCAAGCCCTGCTGCCGCCAGCGACGCTTCATACGCTTCGTGACAAATCGACAAAACATTAGCAAAATACACCACTCCAGCCGCGTCGGTGTCGGAGAAACGAATTGTGCGCAGATGGGGGAAGGGCATAGGGGTAGAGGGTGGGGGGTAGGGAGTGGATGGGTGGGGTGGGAAAAACCCTTCTGGCTTCTGGTTCTTTTCCTTCCCTAATTGGCTCTCCGCACATTCAAGCAACACCAGTCTTGGCGTCGCCAGAGGGTGGCGATGGTCCAGCCGTGTTGTTCTAGGGTGTCGGCGATGGGCTTGACTTGGTCGAGCAAGAGGCCGCTGAGGATGCCCCAGGTGGTGGGTTTGGCGATGGCGCTCATGTCGGGAATTAGGTCGATAATCACCTCGGCTAGGATGTTGCACAAAATGCCGTCTACTGGGGCGGAGATGAGCTGCTTGATCTGGTCCACGCTGCCTTCTGCCACCGTCAAACGGTCGGGGTCAATTTGGTTCATTTCACGGTTTTCTAGAGCCGCCTGCACTGCTAATGGATCGGTATCGACGGCGTAGGCGTGTTTGGCTCCTAGCAGCAAGGCTCCAATCGAGAGAATGCCGGAACCACAGCCGATATCGGCTACGACTAGCTCGGAATTCGGTTCGCTGATCCGCATCTCCAGGGATTCTAAACAGAGCTGCGTGGTGGCATGGGCACCGGTTCCAAAGGCGACGCCCGGATCGAGACGAATGATTAGCCGATCGGTTTGGTCGGGTAGGGGCAACCAGGCTGGATTGATCAAGAACCGATCGCCAATATTCTGCGGATGCCAGTGGGCTTTCCAACTACTCGACCAGTCTTCTTCGTCGATCAGATGCCACTGCACAATCGGAACCGATAGCCCCGTGCAAAGGGCGTCCTGTTTCAGCAGGAGGGCGAGGGCGGCCAGATCGAGCTGCTGAGCTTTCATTTGCGGCAAATAGGCTCGCACTAGACAGCCATAGCCCCGCTGTTCACTCGCGCTACCGCGACAGCCAAAATCCTCTAACCGCCAATGCACTGAATCTTCAGCCATTGGGTCACACGCGACCTGAATTTCCCACCAGCTACTTGCCACCGTTGCAGCCGCCCATTCGATAAAGTTGCCCCTTACGCTTATTCACTCTATCTCACTCCGCGAAAAAACAGACCGTCGGTTTAAACCACGCCATACAGACAAAACCCGCCTATGCAGGTTATCCAAATCCAATCTTTTGCCTACGCCATGTGGCGGATCGAAAAATTACGGGAATCCTGGTTGAAGAAGCTATGAATGAGTTTCAAAAAATTGATGAAATTGTCTAGATTCTATCCACATTCGTAGGTGGGCGCGTCGTAATGGGAAGAAGGTATGAAGGTATACATTTCAAGTTCCCGGAAATGATTTGCGACTAGTTTTTGCAGTAAGGCTTGCATTGGAATATTCAAGACTATGACTTTGACTCAGCACCCTGATCCTGCTCAAGCCGTTGTGAGCAAGACAGACCTAGAAAATTTGCATAAAGCTTGGAACAGCTTACCGCCCACCGCTGATGAAGCTGTTGTCAGTACGATTTTTGTAAAGGCGCTTTTGGAGGCACTTGGATTCGGCGAGTCTGAGCGCTATCCAGAATTCAATACGGGCGCAGGTGGGGATGCAGTAGATTTTGCAGCTCGTAAGAATACATTAGACGACATTTTTCTTCATACTCGCCAAAACCCTTTCCTGCTGGTTGAGGTAAAAGGACAAAACATTAATCTTGCCGACGGCTCTCCTGCCAATCAAACTACACAAGCACAACTCAGAAAGTATTTGTTGTCTCCGAAATGCAAGACGGCTAAGTGGGGAATCATTACAAACTCAACTTATATTCAGTTATTTCGGCGACATGGAAAAGTTGTAGTCCCTGCAACCGCTAATTTGCGCATTGAGCAGGATAATCTTAATAAGATTGTCACTGAAATTAAGCACAAAATTGAAAATACTCCTAGAGCGTTATCTGTTTGTGTGTATAACAACAAAGGTGGTGTAGGAAAAACGACAACAATCATCAATCTAGCTGCTATTTTAAGGAAGCACGAGAAAAAAGTATTGGTAGTAGATTTTGATTCCCAATCTGACACAACACGCTCACTCAAATTAGGGACTGGAAAACTTTCTCTATCTGAATGTTTAACTAATCCACATGTAGATGCTCGCGCTGCTATTGTGCCATTTACGGTTGAAGCAAAAGGTAAAACAATTCACTTCTTTGATGTGATTCCGTCTGATTCAAAGATGGAAGAGTATACAAAGGAGTCAATGGCAGTAAGAATTGAAAAAGGTGTTGCTAGATTGAGAGACATACTTAAGCCATTTCATTATGAATATGACTACATTCTGATTGATTGTCCAACACAATGGCTATTCTTCAGCCAGAGTGGTGTTTATGCATCAGATGTGGTTTTGATTCCAACAAAGCACAATGGTCTAACATCTTTGCATAATGCAGCTAGGGTAATTGGGCAATTTATCCCTGAAATACAACAAGAACGAAAGGATGGCGCACCGATCGCTCTTCCTATTTTCTTTAATGGGGAGAAAGTAACAGATAATGCTCGACATATTGCTGACTCTGAAATTGGGAAGATAATTGCTCAAAATAAGGAGCTTTTACCTTATTTTTACCCTAAAGCTAGAAGAGGCAATTTTGATAAAACTATTTTTCAAATTCCTGCCTACGCAAGTGTAGCTAATGCAGCTTTCGCCCACGTACCAGCAGTTTTTGTAAATAAAGTAGTCTCTGATCATTACGACAGACTAGCAAAGGAGTATTTTCTACATGGGTAAGTATGACAATATCGGGCAACTCATGCACTTGCCGTTAGCAAGCATTGATACCGAAGAATCAATTTACGAATCTGAATTCATTATTAATGCAGCAGCGGATTCCATTCTGTCAACTGATGGACGAAATTGGATTCCTATCATTGTTAGAGAGACGGGCAATTACCAATATGAAGTTGTTGCCAATCATTTCATTTATGTTGTTGCCCAACAAGCTAACTTGGAACGAGTTTGGTGCATCATTATTGAACCAAATGAACAACTAATTGAGCAAGCAAAAGTACTTACTAGAGAAACAACACCAAAGCTCAACCTAACAACCGCATCTGGCGAGTCTATTTTATCAGCTTTAAGATATCTAGAATCTCAGCCTGCCAGTCCATTGAAAGGTGTCAATGTTATTGTTGCAGCCAATCGAATTGAAGAAGCAGATCGCAGCAAATGGTCTGATTTAACTCCAATTACAAAGCTAAAATGCGGCATTACAAAAGGCAAAAAACTAGATGCATTAGGCAAAGTTTTTTATGTCACGCCACCGCCGCCGCCGCCACCTGCTCCCGAGTTAGTCAGTATCAAGAAAGCCTCAAAAGAGGAGATTGTTGAGCGATTAAACTACCTATCAACCTATGAAATTGGTGGCTTTGAAACACTCAATACCGATGAATTAACAGAACTACTCTTCACCACTGATAAATCAAAATGGAAAAGTCTAAATCCAATTACCAAAATGGACTGTGGTGTCGATACCGCTAAGGTAAAAGTGCTGAAAACAGTTTTTACTGTTTAGTCTGTGTGAGAGTAATGTCTGCAAAGGCAGGAAGGGATACTCAACAGCCCTCCTGCCTCTCAAGTTTAGATAGCTCTAAAGCGAAAGTCCCCCAGTTCTGGGGGATTCAGGGGGTCAATTCCACCTCCTTACCACGAAAAAATCCCCGCTACTTAGCGCCAAATTCCGCTGCAACTGGGCGAACGCTCCACCTTTACCAAACCCTGCTTCTGGGCCATTGGCGTTATAAAACAATCTGCCCGAACTGCGTTGGTAGACAATTAGGGCAGAACTGGCTGCTGGTGATTCATCTACATTGGCAAATTGGAAACGAGGTAGCCGCACTCGTTCTGACGCTAGAGCGGAAAAAGTGGCCTGACTCAAGCCGATGCGATCCTCACCGAGGGTAAAATCCAGAATCCGATCGACACCGATTGCCTGACTGCTAAAGGGTCTGCCCAGATCAAAAACAAACCCATCGCGTCCACTGCCGCCCCGCAATCGATCCCGGCCCGCTTCCCCCAGCAAGATGTCTTGGCCCGCGCCGCCAACGATCAAGTCTGCGCCCGCACCGCCAATTAAAACATCGGCCTTAGCGCCGCCAGTCAGAACATCATCACCCGCAAAGCCATAGATGCGAGACTTGGCGCTGTTTGTGTGCAACCGATCGGCCAAAGGACCGCCGTAAATCGCGCCACCAAAAATCACCCTATGTTGAAAGGCATAGCGATTGCCCTGAGCATTGAGGCTGCGAGTACCGCTGAGAATCAGGTCATCGATGCCGTCCCCGTTCACATCGCCAATGCCGCGCACCACTTGCCCGATGCGGTCAGTTTTGGAGCCACCATTGATCACAAAGCCATTGCTGCCATCGAGTTGCTCCACAGCTAGCACCGCCGTTAAACGGTTACGCTGACCAAAAATCACATAGACCTGCCCGGAACCGTTCGCATTTGGAAACCCGCCCAACGCGGCTACCAGCAGATCATCGATGGCGTCATTATTAATGTCACCCGCTCGACTCACCGCACTGCCCAAAAAGTTGTAGCCGGTGCTGCCATCAATAGTGAAGCTGCTGGAACCAGACGGATCAATTGTCGGAGCGAGGGATTGGTTGCCGTAGAGGACATAGCTCCGTCCAGCCCGGAAGCCGGCCAATCTGCCTCGGTTGGTATCTACGTAGGGTGCACCAATGACTACATCCGCAATACCATCACCATTTACATCGCCAGCATCGCTAATATCTCCAGAGCCGTAATTGGCCTGAATCGGTTGAATCACAAAACCATTCTCGCCGTTGATCTCGGATAGATTCAGTGCAGAAGGAAAATTGTTCCGGCGGCCATAGAGGATGTAGGCTTCTGCGGTTTCATCCGCCTGACGACCACGGCCAAAGGCTCCGATTAGCAAATCGCCCAGACCATCGCCATTCACATCTCTGGCAGCATGAATTGGAGATCCGGCCAATTCCCAGGACCGCAGACCGTTGATCACAAAGCCATTGCTGCCATCGAGACTCGTGATGTCGAGATTTGAGCTTGCAGAGTTGGCGCGGCCAAAAATCACATAGATCTGGCCAGCGCCTGCGGTGGCTTCGCCCGCGTCTGGGTTGGGATTGGCTTCTGGAACACTGATCATCAGGTCATCGATGCCATCACCATTCACGTCTCCGGCTCGGCTGACCTGTGACCCCTCGGCACCAAAGCCAGTTACAACGAAGCCGTTTGTTCCGGTCAGCGTTGATAGATCCAGCTTAGGGGCAAAGAAGCGCTGCCCATAGATCACATAGGCGCGTTGTCCGCTGCCCTGCCCGGTTGAATTTGCATCGCCCACAATCAGATCGTCGATGCCATCGCCATTCACGTCTCCGGCACCGCTAACCGCAGCGGCAGCACCCCGATTAGCGACGGCTCCCCGAATCCCGAACCCATTGCGTCCGTTCAGGCTGGCTAAATCAAACCGGCGCGGCCAACCGGATCGCTGCCCGAAAATCACATAACTTTGCGCCTGCTGCCGACCGACAGGTTTGGGATGGGACAGGATGATGTCTTGGAGGCCATCCCCATTTACATCGCCCGCATCCTTGATCTGGAAAGCAAAATCGGTAGTAAAACGCTGCCTGCTACTAATCTGAAAACCGTTCTTGGCAGCAAGGGCAGACAAATTCAACAGGGCAATCGGCATGGTCGAATCGAGGAAGGGGTGGGGGTTACTCCTCCTGATTCTCCCAAGCGGCAACTGGTCCGCAAGCTTGGACCAAGCCGGATGATTTCTTTAGAATCACCGCTTGATTTGACTAATTTTTATCAAGTTTTGAGGCACTCAACCCGGTGAACGACAAATAGAGTGTAAGCATCTTGCCCGCATCCAGGAACCTGCCTTAGGAAACCACAGAGGCACAGAGGTAGAGATAGGGATGGCTTCAGGTGCTCTCGGCTAGCGTCACCGTGTAGGCATCGCGGATGCCGGGAACCTTGGTAATTTCCGTCAAGATGCCGTCTGGTAGCGGATCGTCGATACTCAGCACCATTACCGCATCGCCGCGCACAATCTTGCGGCCCACCTGCATACTGGCAATGTTGACATTAAAGCTGCCCAGCAGCGAGCCAATTTTGCCGATGATCCCCGGCATATCGCGGTGCACCGTAAACAGCATATAGCGACTCGGCGGTACGTTAACCGGGAAGCCATCGACGCTGGTAATGCGAATTTCCGAATCGCCCAACAGAGCGCCGCTGACTGAATGTTCACCCAGCGAGCCTTGCGCCGTCAGCACCAGCGAACCCGTGTAGTCCCGCACCGAGGCATCGCGAGTTTCTACTACCCGAATGCCGCGCTCTTTGGCTTCGATGCTGGCATTGACATAGTTAACCCGCTCTTGCAGCGCATGAGACAGCAGACCTTTAAGAGCCGCCACCACCACTGGCTGACTTTCGCTGCTTGCCAGTTCACCTTGCAATCGGACATTCAGGGCATCGATGCGGCCACCGGCCAACTGACTGACCAAATTGCCCAGGGTTTCAGCCAACTGGAGATTGGGCCGCAGTTTTTCCATCAGGTCAGGGCGCAGACCTGGAATATTCACCGCTGAGCGAGCCGGCAGCCCCAGTAACACATCGCGGATTTGCTCGGCCACATCGATTGCCACATTCACCTGGGCTTCTTCGGTGGAGGCTCCCAAGTGGGGCGTCAGAATCACGTTTTTACCCAGCGAGCGGAGCTGAGATTCAGCTTCCAGCGGCTCGTTTTCGTAGACATCTAGCGCGGCTCCAGCAATCCGGCCCTGATGAACTGCCTCGACCAATGCGGCTTCGTCGATGATGCCGCCCCTAGCGCAGTTGACAATCCGCACCGTAGGCTTCATCTTGGCGAGGGCTTCGGCGTTGATCAGGTGGTAGGTTTCGGGCGTTTTGGGCAGGTGCAGTGTAATGTAGTCGGCTTCGCGGAATAGGAAGTCGAGTTCTACGAGCTGGCAGCCCATCTGTTCGGCCCGTTCGGTGGTGAGAAATGGATCGTAGGCCAGCAGCCGCATATTCATGGCACGGGCGATCCCAGCTACATGGGAGCCAATTTTGCCCAAGCCGACGATGCCCAAGGTTTTTTTGTAAACTTCAACGCCCGTGAAGCTTTTGCGGTCCCACTGGCCACTTTTGACCGATTGGTTAGCATCAGGAATATAGCGCGACAGAGCAAACATCATTGCTACGGCATGCTCAGCCGCCGCGACCGTATTGCCCTCTGGCGAGTTCACGACTAAAATGCCTCGACGGGTGGCCGCCGGCACATCCACATTATCAACCCCAACTCCGGCTCGTCCAATGATTTTGAGCTGTTTGCCAGCTTCAATCACGGCCTCGGTCACGCGGGTTCCTGACCGGATCATCAGGGCGTCATAGTCCGGGATAATTTGGACTAGCGCATCTGGAGATAAATTGGTCTTTACGTCAACTTGAGCAACCTGAGATAGGATGTCAATTCCAACTTGGTCGATTGGATCAGAAACAAGAACCTTAGGCATGGATCGGCAAGGGGGTGTAACGTGGTGGTTCGCTTAATGACTAGCTTAGTGAATTTCGCGCCGGCCTTGAGGGTAAGCCTGATGCACAACCTCAATGGGGCCTTTCTTGATATAACCAACAGGCATTCTACTGCAAAGCCGTCACCCGACTATGGAATATCTGCAAAGATTTCCACTTTCTCTGTGTTTAATTGGTGATCACTCCATTAATATTTGCCAAGAACATTGATCACCCAGTATTCTGCTTAAGGTTGTTTCCTTGGCTGTGAGCTATTTTGGACGCAAGTTTGGACGCAAATTGAGTATGCAACCCCCTAATTCTTTGATTGCCCTTGGTGTGAGTGCCGTAGTTGCTGCAAGCGCGATTGGAGTTTCCCCTGCGGCGGCAGAGCCAGGAATCTCTCATCGCCAATCTCCAGCAAAACGAGAGACAACACAGACAAATTTGCCCTCAGAGCCTGCCCCGGATTCTGCGAATGCAGCTAGCTCGTCTGAGCAGCCTAGCCCTGCCCATCAGCCTGATTCCGCAGCATCCAGCTCTGAGCCTGCCGTTAGCCTCCAGGATTCGGACGCCTTGCGCCGCTCGGACCAACTGCTGGATCGGTTCCAAACCGAGACGCGCATTCAGCAACGGCTGAACCAATCTCAGTTTCGCACCTACGACCGCCCGCTTAGCCCGCAGCCCAATCCGCTACAGATGGAGCAGATGATGCAGCAAATTAGTCTGCCCGATGCTCAAAATCCGGCCATTGATACGAATCCGTCTCGCACGCTGGATCGGTTGCAGTTTGAACAGCGCGTGCGGCAACGGTTGCAAGCTCCTGAGCCTGAGCCTCAATCTGCCGTCTCTGCGCAGCCAGCCGCTAGTACTACAGCCAATTCCACAGCGTCAGAAACACCTGAGGCAGCATCTCCCGCTGAAGCTTCTCCACCTCTAGCTCAGACCTCAGCTGCAGTGGAATCTCCTTCAGAAGCCAAGTCCAGTCCATCGCTGAATCCAGCTTCCAGTCAGGCCGAACATCAGAACCAGCCGACGGAATCAGCCCAAGCCGATCCCCCAGTCGCTGAGCCACGGCCTCGACGAGTCTCTAGAGGATATGCTTCTAGAACGGTCAGGACTCGCGCAGCTGCCAATTCCCCTGCTGCTGACCAAGCCGAGGCTAGCTCAACAGAACCCGCAGCAGCGACTGAAGCAACAGCCAACCAGACCGATGCCAAAGTCCCGCAACCCACGGAATCGGCAGAATCAGCAGAACCGATGGCAATTGAGCCAGATCCCAAATCAGATCCCGATCCAGATCCTGAATCGGCTGTTTCTGAGACTACAGCAACCGATCCAACTCAAGAGGCAGCCCAGGCAGAACCGACGGCAACTGAAGCCAGCGCCACCGATACAGTCGCTGAAGAAGCGGTTAAGACTGATGAGACTGGTCAAATTGAACAGCCGGCAACAGAGTCCACGGCGACCCAGCCAACTGGCCCTGAATCGACTGAAACTGAATCGGCTGAAACTGAAGCCAGCGCCACCGAACAGCCTGCTGAAGCACCCACCAGTCAAGCCGAGGCAGAGCAAGAAACCAACGTCACACCAGAGGCCGAAGCTCAGCCTGTTGATCGAGAGACCAGACGCAAAAGACGCCAAGCTCGACGCCGCGCTGAAACAGCCCAGACCGAAACCCAAACTGAAACCGCCCCAACCGAAACAATACCAGCGCCAGTCGCTCCCCCAACTGACACCACTCCCCCGCCTGCAGATAGTCTCCCGACGATCCCATTTGATCCCAATCCCACGGATGGGCAAACCGACGGCCAAGCCCCTGGTACAAGCCTGATTCCCGGTGACAACGAACCCGCTCCCGAATACTTGGATCCCAATCCGAATCCGCTGGCCTTTCCCACTGAAGCCGATGAGGTTGAACTGGTAGGCACCCAGCCAATCACTCTGCGGCAGGCGGTTGAGTTGGCACTACGCAACAATTCCGAATTGCGGCAGGCCCAGTTCCAACTTGAACGTGCTCAGGCTCAGTTGCGAGAGCGGCTAGCGAGCAACTTGCCCACACTGGATGCGAATGCTAGGTTCGAGCAGAGTGGCACCGAGAATGTAGTCCGGTCACCAGAAACAACCGGAGTTGACCCTACCACTGGAGAACAAATCACCACCGGCGGCGACCTAGTGCGAAATTACCAAGACTCTACCCTTCTAGGTACAGGCATTCAGCTTAATTACAACATTTTCACATCGGGCAGACGTCCTGCCCTGATTGAAGCGGCTCAGAGTCAGGTGCGGCTTCAGCAATTGGACATTGAGCGCCAGACCGAACAGTTAATCCTAGAAACCACCGGCGACTATTACGATTTGCAGCAGGCCGGGGCACAGGTAAATATCTTTAGTGCCAATCTAGCCCAGGCAGAACAGAGTTTACGCGATGCCCAAGCTTTGGAACGGGCCGGAGTCGGCACTCGGTTTGATGTCCTTCAGGCGGAAGTGGATGTGGCAAATGCGCGGCAGCGGCTGACTCAGCAGCTCAGTGACCTAGAGGTGGCGCGGCGGCAGTTGGCTCAACGGTTAAACATTTCCCAGACCGTGAATGTTTCAGCAGCCGATCCAATTGAAGTCGCGGGCGTTTGGGATTTGGGTCTAGAAGAAAGCATTGTTCAGGCCTACAAAAACCGAGTGGAGCTAGAGCAGCAGTTGGTTCAGCGGGAGATTTCCCAGCAGGAACGACGAGCAGCCCTGGCTCAGTTGGGTCCCCAAGTCGGTTTTGTCGGAAACTTTAACGTCACCAATAACTTGGACAACGATGCTTTTCTTGATTCTTTCGGCTACAACTACTCCCTAGCGTTGCAGGCCAGCCTAGCCCTGTTTGATGGAGGCGTAGCCCGGGCGCAGGCCAACCAGGCGGAATCTAATATCTCGATTGCTGAGGCCGAGTTTGAGAATGTCCAAGACCAGATCCGCCTGGATGTGGAGCGGGGCTTCTCCCAGCTCAACGCCAGCTTTGCCAATATCCAAACCACCGCACTCGCGGTCGAACAAGCCACCGAAGCCTTGCGGTTAGCTCGACTCCGCTTCCAGGCTGGTGTCGGCACCCAAACCGACGTACTGCGGCAACAGGCCGTTTTAGCCGAGGCCCAAGTCAACAACCTGAATGCCATTCTGGACTATAACCGTGCTCTAGCCGTACTGCGACGGGCCGTTAGTAACTATCCAGAAGGTTTTCTGAACGACCAGCCATAAGGGAGAGTTCTAAGTTTAAGTGTTGAGTTCTAGGTTCGACACCTCTGCGTTGTAACTCAAAACTTAAACCTCAAACCCATGCGTTTTGGCATCGCACCTCAAAACTCGAAACTTAGAACTCAACACTCTGTTGCTGTCAGCCGTCCACTTTATTGAAGCAAGCTTCGGCCTTACAGAGCAATTCGATGGCTTGCTCCGCCGTCATTAGGCGTTTGAGCATCACATTGCCGATTGAACGACTAGCCGGATTACTCAAGGCTGGGTCAATCGGTTTAACTTCGACCATAATTACAGCTTCTTCAACGCTGTAGAGCCAGAGCCGTTCGCCGTTCTCCAAAATGCAGAGATTGGTCTGCTGAATATCGGGCTTCCGCCGCCAAGCGGCTTCATTCCACAGGCCGCCAAATTCCCAAACGCGACCGACGCTCCATCCTTCCGATAGAAAAAAATACTTCACAGACGTTTTGTTCGAGTGTGCCAAATCAATTTCATCATTATGCCTCGCTCTGGGGATTTGGTCGATCGGTTCCGGTGGAAAGACTAGAATCGAGTTAGTCGAATCGGGTTTAAGAACAAGCAATGGACTCGATATTGTATGATTCACGCTTGAACAGGTTCTAGACGAAACGTTTTTACCCTGAAGCTGGGGCTGCCAGTTTGACACAAGCTTACCTATCGCATCGAGAATTTTGCCATGATTGTCAATCCCAGCCCGGCCCACTTTACAGCGGAAGAATACTTGGAGTGGGAGTTACAGCAAGATGTCCGTTACGAATATATCGAGGGCGAAGTGGTTGCCATGCCCGGCAGCACCATTCCTCATAATGATGTTGCGCTTAATGTGTACCGAGCACTTTACCCGCATGTTCGCTCTAGGGGATGTCGAACTAATGTGGCTGATGTCAAAGTCCAGGTCACTCTCACCGTCTATTTCTATCCCGATCTGGTAATGAGCTGTGACGAGCGAGACCGCAATGCGATCAAGCTGATTCGATATCCCAAGCTGATTGTTGAAGTGCTTTCACCCAGCATCGAGGCCGACGATCGAGGTCGGAAGTTTAATTACTATCGCTCATTGGAAACGCTTCAAGAGTATGTTTTGATCGACTCAAAACAAATGCATGTAGAGTGTTTCCGTCGGGGTGAAGGCAAGCTGTGGCTTTACACACCTTATACGGCTGGAGAGATTATCACCTGGGAAAGTATTGAATATTCTTGTGCCATCGAGCAAATCTATGAAGATGTACAATTGACACAGGAAATTGAAAATATTGATTTGCCTAATTGAATCGATCGCTGACCATTGAGCAGAAATTGCTAAAGATGCACAAGTGGCAATCGCAAGAAAGCATCATCCAAAAGTGGAATATCGGATGTGTCAATTTCTTCATCGGTCATCACATCAACTCTAGCCTAATTGGTTTTGGAGGAATTGTTCATATTGGCGTCGTTCATGTTTCAAGGCTTTTCGTAAGGAAATAACTCGAATTGTATTCCCATCCAGTTCTGTAAATACAATCGTAACAACTCGATCGCGCATTACATCAATACCAATCTGGCGATCTTCTCCAATGACCTAAGCCGCAATCGTAGCCAAATTCACAATTACAAATGAATGGTCTTAATAAGCGGGTGATGGGACTCGAACCCACGACATTCAGCTTGGGAAGCTGACGTTCTACCACTGAACTACACCCGCAGGTGGCAAAATTCTGTGTATCCAAGCATAGCGCATTTTTGAGGCGATTGCTGTGTCTAATTTGGGACAGAATCGGTAGGATTTAAGCAGTTCAATAAAATAAGGTAACAACCGCGCCGATCTGGGCATGCTTGAGGAAAAGAATGGTTAAGCAATCTTAAACCCCTAATGCAGATTAAGTGAGAACCCAGGATGTTTAACGCCACCGAACTGCTGATTGATGACTTCGTGCAGAAGCTGAAAGAAGGCTATCGTCGCACCTATGGTGCATGGAAACACGATTACGAAGACATTATTGGTTGGGTTGGGTCGATGGCGCTAGAAAATATTGCCAATAGTGACGCTCTATACCACAATGTCGAGCACACTATCCTCGTCACCTTGGTAGGCCAAGAGATCCTACGCGGTCGGCATATTCGCGAGGGCGGGGTTTCTTGCGAAGATTGGCTGCACTTCATTATTTCATTGGTTTGTCACGACATTGGCTACGTCAAAGGAGTTTGTCGGGATGATCGGGATGGCTGGTACGCCACTGGACAGAACAGTGAAATGGTTTACCTGCAGCCCGGATCTACCGACGCCAGCTTAACGCCCTACCATGTGGATCGGGCCAAGTTATTCATCGATGAGCGCTTTGGTGGGCATAGCTTAATTGACTCCGAACGCATCAAAGTCAATATTGAACTAACCCGCTTCCCCGTCCCTAATAAAGAGGATCATCAAGACACAATTAATTACCCCGGCTTGATTCGCGCTTCTGATTTAATTGGGCAACTCAGCGACCCGCGTTATCTCAAGAAAATTAGTGCGCTGTTCTATGAATTTGAGGAAACGGGCGTCAATAAGTTTTTAGGATATCGTCATCCAGGAGATTTGCGCAAAAACTATCCCAAGTTCTACTGGAATGGGGTTTATCCCTATGTGAAAGATTCATTGAAATATTTGGAGTTGACACAACAAGGAAAGCAAATCATTGCCAATCTCTACTCCAACGTATTCGTTGTGGAACATGAACCTATTGGACTGGAACTTGCTGCGGTTGAAGCCGATTAACTAAGCTGACTGACAAACTGCTTCATAAGGGTTTAGTACGACAACTGGTATGGGCATGGCGGCCTTGTGTAGCGTGTCTAGTTGATTGTTTGTAAATCACTTTCACCGCTCAACGGCCATTCTGGTCGTAAACCCTGTGAGCTGTGTTTGTAAAGACTTAGCAAATTTTTCTGCGATTCTGGGGCTACAGCGTTACGAGGCTGAATTTTCCTCTGGATGTTGATGTAGGGTGTTTATTGTTGCAATTTTGATGTGGAACTTAAATTGGCGTTTGGTTCAGGTTTTGGTTTTCCTCAGCAAGTTTCTGCTTTCAATGGTGCAATTTAATGGCAATGTCCCAATTTAATTCTCGATTGCTCTCCCTGTGGTTGGCTCGTTTGGTCTTGCTTGCTCCCGCCACTCTGATGGGCGGGTTATTCAGCGACTCTCCGGCAGCAGCACTTCCGACCGCGACTCAACCGCAGCACCTAGCGCAGGCCCAAACTCAGCAGGCACCGATTCTAGGAGTGGTCAGAAGTGCAGACAATCAGACCCAATGGGCAGACATTACTGCTCGTCTCGATGCCAGTGGACTGACCTATCGGGTAATTGATTGGAATGCAGTGCAACGCTCTACCGACTTTGGCGATATCACTGTTCTGTTTTTGCCCAACGTGCAAACCATTACCTCTGAGCAGCTTTTGGGAGTCCAAGCTTGGCTTAACCGAGGTGGACGCTTGATTGTCAGTGGTGCAGCGGGCAGTCAGTCTTCTGCAGGGGTGCAAAACGCTTTGCGTTCTCTGCTGGGTGCCTACTGGGCGTCTGATTTATCCCAACCTCAAACCCTACAGCCGCTTCAGATCGCCAGCCAACGCTGGGTTCGTGGAGCTGATACGGGCAGTACGGTGCTCGGTGGCGTAATCGTTCCCACCAGTCTTGCCAGTCAACCCGTGGTGGTATGGGATCGGACCGAGCAGCCGAATCTAAGTGCTAGAGCGAGCAGTGGAGCCGCCGTAGTGGTGACGCAAAAATCTACATTTTTGGGCTGGCGCTGGGGAGACCAGTCCTCTAGCTTGGCGGAGCTTGACACTAGTTGGTTGAGGGCCGCCGTGAGTCGGTTTGAGGGCATCTCCCCCGTTGTTGCTGCCACGCCTGCTCCCACGTCCGGGTCTGCTATCACAACTGTACCGGCACCCCAAAGCAATCGAACCAGCAATCCGGCACCAAGCGGTCCCGTCGCCGTCACGTCTCCCCGCACAGCTTCTCCTCCTCGCGCTACCACCTCCAGTGAAACTTCAGACAACCCTGCGAGGACTGCTTCTAGGAATACCAGGCAACCCAATCGCCAATTTGATGTAACGAGGTTGCTCAACCGCACTCCTCAAACTGCTCCCACCAGTACTGATCCAGCCGAACAGGTCGCTCCTGTCGAACTAGAGGTCCACCGAAGTGGAGCACGCATCACGCTCTACGAAGCCACCACAATGCGACAAGAGTTGGAGAATCTAATTGGCCGCTATGAGAGTGCGCTGATTCTGGCTTCTTCCCGGAGTAATACCCAGAGTAATACCCAGAGTAATACCCAGCTCAATCAGGCTCAATCAGGAGCAAAAGTGGGTGATGTCGTGCAGGTGGCGACCAATTCAGCCGAACTGCTCGGCAATGGGATTTTGGCCCAAGCGCGACAGGGCTACACGGCTTTTTCAGAAGCGCTGAACCAACGCGATTACGCAGCGGCGCGGCAGCAATGGCTCGCTACCCGTCAGCTTTTGTGGCAGAATTTTCCGCTGGATCGGCCTTTGTCTCAACCGGAGGTGCGAGCCATCTGGCTGGATCGGGGTACGATTGTCCAGGCTGGCTCCCGGCAAGGTCTGGCGCAGATTTTCGATCGCCTTGCTGCTGCCGGTATCAACACAGTATTTTTTGAAACGGTGAATGCGGGCTACCCGATCTATCCCAGTCGAGTTGCGCCAGAGCAGAATCCGTTGACGCGGCATTGGGATCCGCTAGCAGCAGCCGTAGAGCTAGCGGATGCACGAGGTATGGAGCTGCACGCCTGGGTATGGACCTTTGCGGCAGGCAATCAGGTTCACAATGCCATTCTCAATCAACCGGCCAGCTATCCTGGCCCGATTCTGGCGGCTCGGCCCAACTGGGCCAACTACGATAATCATGGCTCTCCCATCCCACCCGGACAAACCAAGCCGTTTCTCGATCCGGCTAACCCAGAGGTGCGGGCCTATCTGCTCAGTTTGTTTGAGGAGATAGTCACCCGCTATGACGTGGACGGCCTCCAGCTCGACTACATTCGCTACCCGTTTCAAGATCCACGGGCCGGTGGACATACCTACGGCTATGGCATGGCAGCTCGTCAGCAGTTTCAGCGCTTGACCGGGATCGATCCGGTGAACCTATCGCCGGGCCACCCGCAATGGCAACAGTGGACTACGTTTCGGGCCGAGCAGGTCAATTCCTTTGTGGCGGATGTCTCTAGGCTCGTGCATGGCTTAAGGCCGGAACTGATCCTCTCGACCGCTGTATTTGCCTTGCCGGAACGGCGACGGGTGAATGAAATTCAGCAAAATTGGGAAGTGTGGGCGCAGCGAGGCGATGTGGACATGATCGTCTTGATGAGCTACGCCAGAGATACCAACGGCTTGCAGCGGCTAGCCAATCCGTGGCTATCGGAAAACGCCGATCTGGGAACAACGCTGATTTTGCCGGGGATTCGTCTGCTGAATCTATCGAACGAGACGATAGTGGATCAAATTCAAGCGTTGCGGGATTCTCCGTCCGGTGGGTTTGCTTTGTTTGCGGCTGAGAATCTCAATAGCGGTCTGCAAACTATTTTTCGTCAGATTCAAGGGGAGAGCGCCGCAACCAGTGAGCCAATTCCCTATCGGGATCCGTTTGCCACAGCAGCCAGCCGTTACAGCGTGTTACTCCAACAGTGGAACTGGCTGCTAGAGAACGGTCAATTGCAGGTGCGAGAATCCCAGATTGAGCGTTGGCGTAGCAAAACCGCAGCCCTAGAGCAAGCCTTGCAAACGCTAGCGACCGACCCGTCTAGCGCTAATCTCCAGCAGGCTAGAACTCTATTGCGCAGTTTTCAAACCCAGTTCAAAACCTGGATGAATTTGCCAGCTCTGAGTGAAGCCTATCGAATTAGCACCTGGCAAAATCAGCTCGAAACGTTGGAAACCCTATTAAGCTATGGAGAACGGGTTGTCCTGAATCGACCCAGACTGACGCGCCAGCAAGCTGTTCGGCAACGCACAGAGCAAACGGCTGAAATGCCTTGAATAAAGAGAATAAAGAGGTCTGTAAGAATAAATCATCTAGGTCGAGGTCCGTCGGCGCAGTACCTCAAGCAACGTCAAAAACGTGGCGGGAAGCGGCGCGATAACTTCGATCCAATCTCCGGTGACAGGATGCTGCAATGTCAACTTCCAGGCATGGAGGGCTTGTCCCGGTAGATTGACGCCTACCGCCCGTCCTGAACTGTAGACCGGATCTCCCACCACCGGATGCCCGATGTGAGCACTATGCACCCGAATTTGGTGAGTCCGTCCTGTCTCTAACTGAAACCGCATCAACGTGTAGTTTCCTAGGCGCTCTGCCACTTCCCAGTGGGTCACAGCCCGTCTGCCGCCCCTATCTTCTGAAACAACAGCCATTTTTTTGCGCTCCACTGGGTGACGGCCAATCGCTGCATCAACAGTGCCCCTAGATTGGGTCGGAGCACCGTAGACGACTGCTAGATACTCGCGCTGTGCCGTTTTGGTCTTGAACTGAGACTGCAAATGCTGATGGGCCAGATCGGTTTTAGCAATGGCTAGGGCACCGCTGGTGTCTTTGTCGAGCCGATGCACAATGCCAGGCCGCTGGACGCCACCAATGCCTGCCAAGTTGTTGCAATAGGCTAATAGGGCATTCACCAATGTGCCGCCCTCGTGACCCGGTGCCGGATGCACCACCAAGCCAACGGGCTTATTGATAATCAGCAGGTGCTCATCTTCATAGAGGATGTCTAGCGGCCTCTCCTCTGGCACCAAATCGAGCGGCTTGGCCGCTGGAATCGTTACCTGAATGCAGTCACCCGGTTGCACAACTAGCTTCTGCGAGTTGCAGACCTGCCCATTGAGCTGAACTTGCCCCTGCTCGATCAGCTTCTGAATGCGGGAGCGCGATAAATCAGGAACCTGCTCTGCCAGCCAGCGGTCGAGACGGCCTCCAACCTTGTCGGCTACTAGCTGCAGGTGAGAGGCTGAATTAACTAAATTTACGGGCTGATCTGGCGATTGTTGATCGAGCAAGGGATTGATCAAAACGACTTGGCTAAAAAGAACAAATATTGATTATAAATCTGAGCCTTTGGGAAACGACCCACAGTCACTACCTAGCCGGAAACCTCTGCAAAGTTTTGGGATGCAAAACCTCTGACGAGTGTTTAAATAGGCACTATCAAAAGAAGTAACCGTTGCAACAGGCTACCAATGCTTGGGTATTCTACGGTAGTAGCTTGAAATTGCCCACAAAGGCGATACTGCAAATGCGGTCTCGCTGCAACTCCTACCTCTTACTCTAACTTCTGCTGATGGCTGATACGCGCAAACTTGTTCTGATGATTCAGCCGATGAGCCGCCAAGGAGCACTTTGGCAAGCAATTTTGCGATCCCAGGGTATTGCTGTAATTTGGGAGCATCCAGACGTCAATTTGCCCGACAGCTTCAAGCATTTGAAATCAGCCAAGGTAGCCCTACCCGATTTGCTGTTGATCGATACTCGCATTCAAACCCTCAATGCCTATTCGGTCTGTCGCTGGTGTCGGGATCACTATCCAGAGGTGCAGGTTGTATTAGTCAATGGGGCACAAAAAGAAATTACGCCGTCGGAACGAGAATGGGCCATTTTTCAAGGCGCTTCCGACCTGTTGCCTCGATTTCAGCGAGATCGGCTAGTTAGCGGCGCAGTAGCCCGCGTCAAGCGCTTGTTGGAACTACTAGGCCATTCCCATCTCGACAGCGGAGCCTTAGTCAATGCCTTGATTGGCGCAAGCCGAGAGCAGCGCTCTCCAGTCGATGCAGAGCACTGTCGTCCTTCAGACGGTGCGGAGCACTATCGCAAGGATAGCCATAAGCAAATTATGGACCTGTAATGGCGAACAGCTGGCAACACTGAGGCTGGGCTTTGGGATAGTAAGCCTTTATCATCCTTGAATCTGCTCTGTCAATGCTTTGGCAACGCCCACCGATAAAACTGCGTGCAGCTTCACAACTGAGCCGATCACAGCAATAGCAGGAGCTTTAAAGCCAACAGCTTCCACCTGCTGCCCAATCGTGGCTAAAGTGCCAATTAGCTCTTCCTGTTCAGGTCTAGTTCCCCAGCGCACTAAGGCTATTGGTGTTTCTGGCGACAACCCAGCCAGACAAAGCTGCTCCACGATATGGGACAGGTTATGAATGCCCATATAGACCACAATCGTTTCAGAACTGTGGGCGATAGCCTGCCAGTTGACGGCGGGACGGTATTTCCCAGCCGATTCATGGCCTGTCACAAAGGTGACAGAAGAACTGTGACTGCGGTGGGTCAGCGGAATACCGGCGTAAGCTGGAGCCGCAATCCCTGAGGTGATGCCCGGTACAACTTCCACTGGCACGCCCGCCTGAATCAGATCTTCCATTTCTTCGCCGCCTCGGCCAAACACAAACGGATCGCCACCCTTGAGCCGCACCACAACAGCATGGGTTTGGACTTTTTCAATCAATAGCTGGGTAATTTCTTCCTGATGCAGAGAATGGCGTCCGCGACGCTTACCGGCGTTAATTTGCTCTGCTTGCGGATTAATCATTGCCAGAATGGGTGAGCTAACCAAGGCATCGTAGATCACCACATCAGCGCATTCCAGCAAGGTTTTTCCCTTCAGGGTGATCAAGCCCGGATCGCCGGGGCCAGCCCCAATCAAATAAACTTTTCCCAAATTTTGCGGCATGGAATAGAGGATGTAAGCGTTGACTCAGATACTGGATAAGACGAGATACAGCCTTTTTCAGGCTAGTGAAGTACGAAAAACGGGGTGCAGGGACAGTGCCCTGCGTGGGGCTTCGCCCCCACACCTCCCATACCTCACATGAGTGAAAAACGCTGTAGGACTACATAAGCGGTTTGAGCTAATTGAACCAACTTGAACCAACCCGATGACCTAATTCGTTGAAGAACAAGAAGTAGAGAACTGGTGGACAACAGCTTGCTGCCATTTCAAGATGAATGAACCATCGGATTCCAGTCGTATTAAACGCTGCGACTTTAACTTATCTTAATGTTTGCCGGTCCAGCTTAGAACGAAATTGTTCCAACCGAGCTTGAGCCGCTGCCTACAAACACAATCACGCCAATCACGCCAATCACAGCAATAGATGCACAATCTGATCGGCTAGTTTAGGCGTGGCACTAATCGGATGGGCCAGTTGCACTTGGGCATAGGGAAACTGCTGGCTCAGCTGGTCAACTCGGTCTCGCAGGGCGTCGGTAATGCCTCCTTCAAACAGGAAATAGGGCAAGATCAGAATTTGCCGGTAGCCTTGTTGAATTAGCTCACTCACCTGAGCTTCTAAACCCGGATCCACAGACCAATAGGCCGGAACCGCCCCAATTTGGCCAGCAATCGCTTCCACTAACTGCTGGCTCTCAGAGCGTCTGCTGCCGTGGGCTAGCAAAATTTGGCCTGATTGAGGAGGAGCCGTGGCCCATTCCACTGAATCAAGCCAAAGTTGCCATAGGTTTGCCTCCCTACCCAAATAGGGACCCAGCTTCAGGCATATGTGGTTGCCTAGCTGCTGCTGCGCCATTGCCACCTCGGCTGGAATGTCTTCCGCTACATGGACACCCGGCAGCAAAAACAGAGGCAGGATGTAGACGGTTTCGTAACCGGCGCTCAAAGCCTGTTGAGCAAATTGTTGAATCTGTTGGTGCAGCGGCAGAGGAGCCAATTCCAAAACGGCTGTACCGACAAGCGGCGACCGGGAATAACTGTCTGTGCGCCCCCAATTTGGCTCCTGCCCCCATGCTTCTCGTCCTACGGCTAGGGCCTGTCCTTGTTGTTGCCGCTTTGCTTGTAAGCGTTGCCGCACCAGCTCAGCTAGATGCTCTAGGGCCATTTCAGGCCGGGGATCGCGACTGCCGTGGGAAACTAGCAAATAGGCAGAAGAAAAATGCAAGAGTGCCTCCAAGTCCGAGCGAATCAATTAAGAAGGATTTGAGTCAATGATTTGAGCCAGTAATTTAAGTTAGTAGTTTGAGTGAACAATCCAAACAAACCAATCTGAACAAATAGACTCCAGATGCCAAAAGACGAACATCCAGAGCCTACCGTTTAAGTTATGTTTCCAGTCTATGCGGAATGGTCAGCTTCGGGCATTAATTGCCGTTGCTAGTACCAACAAAGGCAAGAGTCAGGCTGTCGTGAGCCAGGAAATGATCGAGGTGGAACGCCCGATCTTCGGTTTCTAGAAGAATTTTCTCATATAGGTAGCGAGTAGCCCGGTCCCCCAGACTTTCCGCTTGGCTGGCTTGCCGACGGATTACCTGAATAATCGCCTGCTCGGCTTGTAGATCGTGCTCTACCATTTGGCGGCAGGAGTAGATGCCATCGGATTCGGGGGTGAAACAGCACAGCTCTGCCAACTTGCTGAAGCTGGCCGCAGGAACACCACCCAAGCCGTTCAAACGCTCACCAATTTCATGGACATGTCCTTGCACTTCTTCATAGCTATCGTTGAAGAATTCATGCAATGAGTAAAATTCTGAACCTTCGACAACGAAATGATGCTTTTGATACTGCAAATACAGCGCCTGGAAACTGGCTAGCGCGACATTCAATCCTTCGCAAATTGGAGTTGTAACGCTTAATTCCAGCATCACTGGATTGTCGCGCATCTGATCAAATGGCTGCAAAAGCATTCCAGTGGTAGACATAGTGTTCTCCTCTCAGTGCAGGTGGGAGTATCCCAACTTAAATAGTCATTTCAAAATGCCTTGAGGCAAGCATTTTGGGTGGATTTACTCCTTACTGTATCGACGTTATATCAACCCGTCAACCGCTCTCTATTGAGTTAGTAGAAGTAATTCTCAATATACCTAAAATCTATCTAAAAAATTCTTTTGGTTTGCTTCAGGATGTTGAGAATTAATACTCGATTTGCCGAATATCTTTATCAACTGTTTCGTGCATTAATTATCAATAAAACGAATCACACAACTTCTCAAAACTAAAAGAGAATTAGGCTCAAGAGAAATTGGTTAAAAGGCCGTGGAACTGGCATAGAAACCAGGACGATTCCCAGCATTTAGCGCTCCGCTCCGATCAAATTATGCCGGTTTAGATGAAAATTTCTGTAGCGTATAGAGCTAGTGGCTGGTTGGCTGGCCAATTGTTCGCTTCGGGTAGCGTTGAGAGTTTTGTTAATAGTTCCTTGTTGATCCCGTGATTTCTTAAAATAAACCATAGGGAGAGGAAACACTTGCTCCTCTTTGCTGATATCCCAGAGCCAACCTATTGAAGGGCACGTTTTTATGCCGACAACCGTTGCTGACGTAATGAGCCGCAATCCAATTGTGGTCCACCCAGAGGATTCCCTGAGCGAAGCCGTCAAAACCCTAGCGGAACGGCGAATCAGTGGCTTGCCCGTTGTGGATCAGAGCGGCAACCTCGTTGGCGTTATTTCTGAAAGCGATTTGATGTGGCAAGAAGCAGGGATGACTCCGCCAGCCTACATCATGATTTTAGATAGTGTGATTTACCTGGAAAATCCAGCAAAATACGAACGAGATTTGCACAAAGCCCTAGGGCAGACTGTCGGAGAGGTGATGACGAAAAAGGAACTAGTCACTGTTGCGCCAGAAACTCCTATCCGCAAAGCGGCACAGCTGATGCACGATCGCAAGGTTCACCGATTACTGGTAGTTGATGCGGCTGGTCACCTGATTGGTGTACTCACCCGAGGCGACATCGTCCGCTTCATGGCTTCCCATGCCAATGAAGATGAATAGATCCTTTTCCCTCGGCTTTAACCTCCCGGCCTTAACCTCCCGGCTTTAACCTACGTTTCAATCCACTGCATTTAAACCATTTCTTAAAAATGAGTACAACACCTGAGTCAATTCAAAAATTGCTGCAATCTGAGAACTTTGCTGATCGCCTCAGTGCAATCAATCAATTGCGGCAAATTGATCCAGCGATTGCATTCGAGCTAATTCAACCTGCGCTAGCTGATCCCAGTGTGCGGGTTCGGTACGCCGCTGTTAGCCAAATTTCCACTTTAGGACAGCAAAACCTGCAAGTCGCCCTTGAAGTATTGCGCCGTGCCTTGCTCGAAGATCCAGAACCTGATGTACAAGCCGCTGCTGCCGACTCTCTGGGTGCCCTGAGGCTGACGGATGCCTTTGAAGAAATGCAGAATCTCTATCACCAGACGCAGGAATGGTTGGTGAAATTTAGTATTGTGGCAGCGCTCGGAGAGCTGGGTGATCCCAGAGGATTTGAGTTGCTGAAGCAAGCGCTGGCATCAGACAACGAATTGGTGAAAACGGCAGCAATTGGAGCATTAGGAGAGTTAACCGATGAACGTGCTATCCCCCTGCTGCTGCCCTATGCCACCGATCCGGATTGGCAAGTGCGCCACCGAGTCGTTCAGGCAATGAGCCACTTCAACACACCCGAGGCTCGCACTGTACTAGAACAGTTGAGTCAAGATGCCTATGAACCAGTAGCAAAGGAGGCTCAGCTCTATTTGCAATCCTATTGAATCCATTGGAACCTGAAGTGGATTCATAACTTTTTTGTATTCCAAGATGGGACGTAAAGCAGCGATTAAGTTTCGTTGCTGGAGCTGACATCAAGCCAAGGCCCTTAGTAAATTTAGCTACATGGGCTTAGGGCCTTGCTCTGCCAGAAAAGGCGTTTCCAGCCCAGAAATCCGTGGCATTGCGTATGGAGATCAATATAGATGTTGGCTATGATGCCAGTATCTGTAACAGAAGTTGAAGCTCCAGCAAGGTAATTGCGATGCTCATATACCCCATTGAGTTTCGCAGGATTAGGACGCTTATAAGGCGCTTTGACCAGTCAGTTCATTGCTGTCCCCCTTCCTAATGCGTGAATTGGCCCATATATAAAGTCAAGCTTAGACGCTCTTTGAAGGGCCTCTGATGCCTCCAAGCTATCTTCAAGCTATTTCCAAGTTGCTTGGAGCCTCTAATTCTGACCGTTTCTGTATTTTTCACCAGCAAAAAATTTATGAATCTCAAGCGAAGCTTAGCGTGCGTTGGTCTTGCAGCAGGAGCAGCTTTTAGCGTTGCCGCTCCGTCCTTGGCAGGCACTTTGACCCCTTCTCAGTTGGGTTTAGATACCCTGAATGCACCACCCAAAAATCAAGTCGTGTCTGGTTCGGCTCACTTGAAGGATTTTCCCTATTTCGCCAGGGAATTCTCGTTCAAGAAAGACACTGTTGTTCGGTTTAGTGTCCTTAACCCGACAGGATTGGGTAGCCGAGGCAGAGCGCAGTCCAACTTTGGTTTTCTCACCAACCCAGTAAACGGCGTGGGTGCTTTCACCTCCATCTTCTCGGAAGACAAAGCCTACGATCAGGTCGGCAACACCAGCTATGAGCGACAAGGCGGCAGAGTTGATGATTGGCTCGGAACCTGCGGCAATGCAATTGGAGGTACTTGTGTGCGTTCAGTGCTTTTCAAGGCGAACACGATCTATCAACTGGCGCTCAATCCATCCCAGAAGGCTGTGCATTTTGGTGTAGGCGCACTCGATACCTTCACCTTCAATCGGCTCTCGGATGAGCAGTATCCCAAGTCAACTCAAACCGTTACAGTTTCCAAGCCGGGAACTCTATTTATCGGTATGGAAGATGGCTTATATGCCAATTCCAGAACCAGTGACCGCAACGACTACTACTATGACTATCAAGATTGGGTTGTTTCTGCTGATGTACCCGAACCGGCCACTTTAGCTGGCTTAGGCATGGTTGCAGGCGGAATGCTGCTGGCCCGTCGTCGGAAAGCGGCTGCTTCTGCCTAGGGCTGAGTTCCTCATGTTCAAATCGTCACTCTAGTTCTCTGATCAATTAAGCCCTCCAGTTGGAGGGCCTTTTTTTGCTGATTGTTCGGGCTATCAAACTGATGTAGTCTCGGATTCGGGAGATTCCACTCGGCTTGAGTTCAATACTTCAGCCGGAACCACAATTGGAAATGCTGGCAGTTCCTTGTAAGTTTCTGTGGCTTCTACTTGAGGTGCTTCTGCCCCATCTGGAGTTTGCCGCTTCGCGAGACGGGCTTTGAGAAATAGGCCACCTGCTCCCAATCCCAACAGCGCTGCTAGACTAATAGCCGCAATTCCTAACTGGCGGGTATCGGACTGATTGAAATTGAGCGAGTTGTTGGTCAAATCCGAAGGGCTGCTAGAAGTTACCGGATCCGCTGAGTTCAGTCCCTTCTTAAACGGGCAGGCAGAACCGGGAGCAATGGATGTCATCAGTACTGCACCCGTAACAGTAGACCAAATTACAGCATGGAAAAGCTTTGAAGGCATAACTATCTCCAATTGAGGAAAGACTTAAGGTAATCAGCACCTTACTGAGCGTAAGGGCAAGGAGACAGGTGAATGTAAACCTGAAGTTACAAAAGCTGATAAGAAAGCTTACAGACCAGTTTACGAATCTATGAGATTTTCGCAAGTGGTCGTTCCTCACAGATTTGAACTAAAGCCAGGTAATTCCAGACTTTCTCGCCGAATATTTGCCAAATCTCTAAGCTCATGAGAGATCGGCTCCAATTATTGAGTCGGACTAGGAGGGCGCAAAAGTCAGGCAACACTGGCTCGATCTAGCGTGTATCTTTAACAAGAAACCTGTAGAAATGGTAGAGAAATGGTAGCCGATGACGAAACAGCCTCGTGGTTCATCTCGCTCCGGGCCTTCGGTGGCACAGCAGCTCCAGCAGATTGCGCAGCTTGGGCAATCTGGCAATCTCACTAAGGCCGCAACCCAATGTCAGAAATTCTTGCAGCGCTATCCGGATCAGGCTGAGGCATGGCATCTCCTGAGTCTGATTTGCTTACAGCAGGGGCAGGTAGAGGCAGCTCTGTCTCACATTCAGCGAGCCATTGACCTCGATCCAAACGGGACCGAATTTCATAGCCATGCAGGGGTTGTTCAATGTAGTTTGGGAAATTTAGCGGCGGGAATTGCGTGCTACCAACGGGCCTTATCCCTACAGCCAAGCAGCCATACCCGCTTCAACTTAGGGCTAGCATTCCAGAAGTTAGGACAGCTAGAAGCTGCGGAACAGACCTACCGAACGCTAGTGGCCGATCAACCCAGCTACAGTGCTGCTTATCAACAGCTCGGCAACATTCAGCAGCAGCGGCAGCAATTTCTCAGTGCCATTCACTACTATCAGCAAGCGCTCCAACACCAGCCGCAGGTAGCCGCGACTTGGTGTAATTTGGCGGTTGCATTTCAGGCAATTGGGGATATTTCTCAGGCACAAACCGCGTTCCAGCGAGCGCTTCAGCTCAACCCCGATTATGTAGAAGCTTTAAACGGCTTGGGGGCCATATACGAAAAGCAGGAACTGGCGACGCAGGCTATCCAGCACTATCAGCAGGCGTTGGCGCTTCAGCCTGACTACATTCCTGCCCTCACTAATCTGGGAAACATTCAGCTTCGCCTAGAGCAGTTTGCTGAAGCCGCAGCGACCTACCGGCAAATTTTGCAGTTGCAGCCTAATCACCTGCAAGCTTTAGATCAATCGCTCAAGCTGATGCTGGCAACGGGTGACTGGACGAACTTAGCCGATTCATTTGCCCAATTGCAGCAAGGGTTTCAAACTCGATCCCGCTCCGATCTGACAGCTCCCCTCTCGCCGCTGAACAGTTTGTTTCTACCCTTCTCAGCCAGCGAGCAACAGGCCATCGCACAGGATTATGCCGCAGCAATTGAACGCCGCATGGCCGGATTGCAGCAACAGTTGGCCGCAGCAGGACGCGCTACGAATCAACCGGATAAACGCAGAATCAGTCAAAACTCGCGCATTCGGTTAGGCTATGTGTCTGGAGACTTCCGCTATCACGCAGTTGGACAACTCATTCTGCGCTTATTTGAGCTACATGACCGGCAGCAGTTTGAAGTGTTTGCCTATTCTCTAGGACCTGATGATCAGAGCCGCGAGCGGCAAACGCTGATGCAGAGCTGCAACTGCTTTCGAGATGTGCAGGGCCAGACTCCGGTTGAAATCGCTCGCTTGGTGATGCAGGACCAGATTGATATCTTGATCGATCTAGCCGGTTATACCAACTATGCCTGTCCAGATCTGTTCGCCCTACGCCCCGCTCCACTCCAGGTCAACTATTTGGGTTACCCAGGCACCTTGGGTAGTCGGTATATGGACTACATCATCACCGATGCTGTCATTACTCCACCCGAACTAGCAACCACCCTGACCGAAGCCCGCCTTTACTTACCGCACACCTATCAAATCAACTGCTATCCCTATCCCGATAGCGACCCTACCATCTCCAGCAATTTGCCCAAACAGCAGCACGGCCTGCCTACGGATGCATTTGTGTTCTGCTGCTTCAACAAAAGCCAAAAAATTGAACCAACGATTTTTGCAGTCTGGATGCGAATTCTACAGCAAGTACCCCAGAGCGTGCTGTGGCTGCTCAGCGATCGACCTGCAACCGAACAAAATCTGCGGACACAGGCAGCTGCTCATGGCATCGACCCAACCCGCCTGATTTTTGCACCCCGTGTAACTAAAGCTGCCCACCTCCAGCGTCACGTCCATGCCGATCTGTTTCTCGATACGCTTTACTATAATGCCCACGTCACGGCAAGTGACGCCCTTTGGGCTGGAACTCCTCTGATTACCGTCTTGGGAAACACCTTTGCTGCTCGTGTAGCAGCCAGCCTGCTAACTGCAGCAGGGTTGCCAGAGCTGATTACCGCCAACCTATCCGAGTATGAACAGCTTGCCCTGCACCTAGCGACCCATCCCACTGAACTGGAATTGCTCAAACAGCGTCTGCTCCAAAATCGGCCTGCTTCTCCTCTATTCGACACTGCCCAAACAGTGCAACATCTAGAGGCTGGGTATCAGATGATTTGGCAGCGCTATCAGGCTGGATTACCGGCGGAGTCGTTGTCAGTTTTGTCGGAGGCAGAAGTCAGGAGCCAGAAGTCAGTTTTCAAAACCTACTCCCCCATCTCCCCCATCTCCCCCACCTCCCTCAATCTCTCCAGCGAAACTATCACCTGCACTGCAGATACAGGCTTTCTCAGTTGGTTAAGTCAGGCAAATGGATCGTTGCTGATCACAACCTATCAGGCGGGTAGGGTGTTGCTGGTGGGCTGGAATGGGCAACAGGTGACGCTGCTAGCACGGCAGTTTACCAAACCAATGGGTGTGGCAGTAGCGGGTAATCGTTTGGCGCTATCGACACAGCATGAGTTGATGATGTTTGCGAATGCTCGCCCTCTAGCCTATTCCTATCTTGAAGATCAGCCAGGACGATATGATGCGCTTTACCTGCCGCGTACCAGCTACTTCACAGGCGATTTGCACACCCACGATCTCGCCTTTGATACAGATGGGCTATGGTTGGTGAATACACGCTTTAGCTGTCTTGCCAGCTTGAGTCTGGATTTTAGCTTTGTGCCGCGCTGGTATCCGCCCTTTATCTCCGAAATTGTTCCTGAAGATCGCTGTCATTTGAATGGTTTAGCAATGGTGGCAGGCCGACCCAAATATGTCACGGCCTTGGGTGAATCGGATAAAGTGGGTGGCTGGCGGGCCACGAAGGCAACGGGCGGCATTGTGATCGATGTGGAAACCGACAAGATTGTTTTGCGCGGGTTGTCGATGCCCCATTCACCTCGCTGGTATCAAGAGCGGCTGTGGTTGCTGAACTCTGGTACGGGTGAATTGTGGCGTGTGGATCCGGCCACCTGGGAACCAGAAGTAGTCTGTGCCTTACCTGGATTTGGGCGGGGTTTAGCACTGGTTGGCGATTATGCCTTGGTGGGTCTGTCGCAAATGCGCGAGCACCACATTTTTGGAGAACTGCCGCTGCAAACACGCTTTGAGCATCTGATCTGTGGTGTTGCGGTGGTTGACCTGCAGAAAGGAGCGCCGATTGGCTGGCTAGAATTTCCGACAGGCTGTCGAGAATTGTACGATCTGAAATTTCTGCCCGGTATTCTGCGTCCCAATTTGTTAAACAGCCAGAATGACGCAATTCGAGATGCCTTTACCGCTCCTGAGTTGGCCTATTGGCTGCGCCCATCAGCCTTGATAGCTGAACAGTAATGCCGGGTGGTCATGGTGGAAGTAATGGTGCCAGAGGTAATGGTGCCAAGGTAATGGTGCCAGAAATGCTATGTATAGAACTGACGATGGAATCTGCTCATGCTACAAAAGCAACAAATCACGTTCAAACTCAATCAAACTGGCTATCATGCTGCTTACTGGGAGGCTGGAACTGGCCAGCCAATTGTGTTTCTTCACGGCTTTATGGGACGAAGCGAGTGCTGGCAAGCGTTGGTGTCTCACCTCCAGCCTCACTACCGCTGCATTTGTTTAGATCAGCTAGGATTTGGTGACTCCTCGAAGCCAATGATTCGCTACGACATTGCGAAACTGGTTGAGTTTGTGCGGGCATTTGTGAAGGAACTGGCCATCTCGTCATTTGTTTTGGTTGGGCATTCCCTTGGCGGTTGGGTGGCAGCGGCCTATGCACTGGCTTATCCGGAGGATGTAAAAGCGCTGATTCTTGCGGCTCCGGCAGGTATTCGCGACGATAGTTTTTGTGGGCGATATGATCATTTGCGTCCGTTGCTGTGGCAAACGCCACTGATCGATTGGGCATTGGAATTGCTGCATCCTCTAGCCGCCCTGACCAAACAGCAGGACTCGCTGAATCAGATTCGTTGGATACGGCGCGAACTCAATAACCAACCGGCCCCTCGCTCGTTTTTGCTTGATCGCTTACGCCCGGAAGATGCAATTGATACCGTTGAAAAAGAAATTTATCAGCTCAAATTGCCCACCTTAGTGATTACAGGCGAGCAGGATGAGACAATTCCGCTGTGGCATTCCCAAACCTACACATCCGAAATTGCCGATGCCAAGCTTGTAGTTATTCCCAACGCCGATCACGCATTACCGCAGCGCTATGCGGCTGAAATGGCCGAAATAATGCTGCCGTTTCTGCGGCGAAGTTAGCTCAGAAATTCCGCTCAGTTTTGAGTAGGTTATCACGGAATCGGTAGCTGGCTCACGTGGTGCATCTCCGGTCTGGCATTTCAATCTAGTTGGGTTCCCTGAACGGTTTTTCTAGAGAGCCATACGGCTAGCTTGAGTTTTGGGAACTTTAGATTCAACGTCCCCCGCCAAGGAGATCACAATGAAGCATTTTGCGATTTTGATTTCGCTCCTGCGCGATCGCAAACAGTTTTTTGACGAAATTGGCCGCAACTACAAGACCGAGAAAAAAATTGGTTCTCTGCTAATTTCTAGCTCAGTGTTTCTAGCCATATATGGGGCAATTATTGGTGCGTCTAGCAGTTGGCTGCAAATGTTAGCTTCTGCAATCAAACTGCCAGCGCTCTACCTGATCACGCTAACGATTTGTCTACCCACGCTTTATTTTTTTGATATTTTGTTTGGCTCGGCGCTGACGTTTGGCCAGTATGCAGTTCTAGTTCTAATCAGTATCTCGGTTATTAGCGTTTTACTATTCAGCTTTGCGCCAATTACATTGTTCTTTCTAATCTCAGTACATGATTACAATTTCTTTCTATTGCTAAACGTAGCAATTTTTGCGTTCACAGGCTTCATGGGCGTAAAGTTTCTCTACCAAGCGATGCAAATTATTGATCAAATCGACCGAGTCGAAGGAATTGAGCCAATTGAACAACCAGCATTTTCTAATGTGAAAGCGGTTCCCGAACTGGAAGGAGAACCATATCGGAAAGACTTTCTTCCAATCAACGAGTTAACCGTTGCAGAGAAACAGCTTGCACTATCGTCCAATAATCAGGCTAGTAATCAAGTAACCCGCAAACGTTTGCTGCAATTTTGGCTGGTGTTGTATGCCTTAGTTGGCAGTCAACTCGGCTGGACCCTCCGTCCCTTCTTTGGTGCTCCAGGAGAACCGTTTCAACTATTTCGCAACATTGAAGGTAATTTTTATTCCCAAGTGTTTCGGTCCTTGTTTACGTTGCTGGGATGGAATTAGTGAAAGAGATGGCAAACATTGTTGGCAGATTGGGATCAGCGGGTGAACAGTGGATGAAATGCAGTCTGATTTAGAGGATTTGAGAATTACCCCCCACCAGTTGGAGAAACTGACTGGTATGGAAATCAGTGATACCTTCATGGGCAGAGCGTATCGTCCTACGGTATTTCGCTCATTTCATCAGCTATTGCCGTTTCTAATCACAGAAGCACTTACGTTTGGTTTGATTCTAATGTTCTGTTTGCCGATTGGTCTAGTGATTGGCCGTGGTTTTGGTCTGTTATCGGGTGATGCTAGCAATACGATTACTTTCTTGCTGGTCATGCTCGGTTTTTCGGGCTTGCTGTTTGCCGGTTGGAATGTCTACATGTGGCGGCAAGGGAAAAAACTGAGAACACTGGCGCACTTACTCGATCAAGTTGATAAACACAATCAAATTATTGAAGCAGTGCGGATCATGGATGAGCTGAGATCCGTGCGGCCAACAATGCAATTGCTCGATCGCACGGAAGCCCTAGAGGCACTGGCAGCAACCCGTGAAACTCTAATCAATGCCCTGCTGACCGAAAAAATTCTGCGTAAACATCAGTCCTTTATTGCTCGCCGTCAGGAACTCTTTGCAACGATTGAGACCAACCTGGCAACTCTGCAAACCCTACAAATTGACGCTCAAGCCAGCGAATATGGACAGCTTCTAAATCAGGCACTACAAATCGGTTTAAGCCTGCGCCATGAAATTGACCAGTGGCACGAACATTAGGCTATATGCCTAATTCACGCTCTTCTCTTCTTGTCGCACCCACTCAATGACGCGAAGTGCTCCTGATTACTCTTTCTGGGTGTAATGTTGATATAGCATCAGAGGTTGATTCAAGCAAAATGGAGCAGTAGGAATGGTATGGCCTATCGCAAGCGAACAGTGCCAGCAATAGCAAAAAGTCAGGGTTTCAGAGAAGCGATATTTGAAGCTGTATTCAACGAATCTACTGATGCGATTTTTCTAGTTGATACTGAAACAGGGCTGACGGTTGACTGTAACGAGCGAGCTGTAGAGCTGTTTGAAGCCAGTAGTAAAGAAGAACTACTCGGGATTGAAGGACAAAGATTACAAAAACGGCACTTTACCGACAAAGAACTCAAGATAATTGCTCTAACTCTTCGTGAACAAGGTTTTTGGTCTGAGGAAGTTGAGTGTGTAACAAAAACAGGAAAACTTTTTTGGGGAAGTCTAGCAATTAGGCCAATCCAGAGTGCAGATAAGGTCATACATTGGGTGCAAATTGCAGATATTAGCAAGCGCAAGCGGGCAGAAACACTGCTACAGCAAGCCTACGATCAACTAGAACAACAAAATCATCAACTGCAAGCAGTTAATCGAGAGCTGCAAAATGCCCTTGAGGAAATTTCGGTTGCGGAAGAAGAGTTGAGAATTCAAAATGAGGAGCTAGAACGCCTCCGTCATCTAACGGAACAAGAGCGACGGCGTTACCAAGACCTATTTGATTTTGCCCCGGATGGCTATTTAGTAACTGATATGTATGGCTTGATTCAGGAAGCTAATCAGGCAATTGCTAATTTGCTAAGGTGTGGGCAAATAAGGCTGATTGGCAAGCCTTTCGCAGTTTACATCGACCCAGCCGATCGGCAAGCGTTTAGAACACTGCTGAATCAGTTGCAGCAACAACCCCCAACGCAAGCTTGCGAACTCAGACTGAAGTCGCTTACAACTGAACCTATTCCGGTCGCAATTACGGTCACCATCATTGCCGATTCTGCTGGGAGAATGAGTGGAATCCGTTGGTCTATTCGAGACATTACTCAACGCAAACAGATTGAACTAGCCCTGCAGAAAGCGAAAGAAGAAGCAGAGATTGCAAATCAGGCCAAGAGCAGATTTTTGGCAAATATGAGCCATGAACTGCGGACTCCTCTCAATGCTATCCTTGGCTTTACGCAATTAATGGGCCATAATCCGCTGCTCAGTCGGGAACAGCAAGAGACGTTAGAAATTATCGAACGCAGCGGCGATCACCTTCTGAATTTAATTAACGATATTTTGGATCTATCAAAAATAGAAGCTGGTTACGTAAATCTAAATGAAACTGAGATTGATTTGCTGTTTATGCTTCAGATAATCAGAGGCATGATCTCTCAAGAGGTTGTCAATAAAGGATTGAAACTACTACTAGAAGTTGGCGCAAATGTTCCTAGAATCATAATTGCTGATGAACAAAAACTGCGGCAGATTTTGATCAATTTGCTCACTAATGCAATTAAATTTACTCACGAAGGAAGGATAATGCTACGGGTGTCAGTAGAATCTGATCCAGAATTATTCTACTGTCAAGCAGCCAAGCAGATGAATCATCAAGAAGTAATCCTCAAGTTCGAAGTGGAAGACACGGGTATTGGCATTGCTCTAGAAGACCAGGAAAGCATTTTTGAAGCTTTTACTCAGGCCCAGGCCGGGGAACAAATCTCAGAAGGAGTAGGTTTGGGACTGACAATTAGCCAGAGATTGGCCCAATTAATAGGCAGCCAGCTATCCGTTCGTAGCACATTAGGCCAAGGCACTACCTTCAGTTTTCATTTGCCGGCTTTTGCTGTCACCGAGATAAGCCATTTTACGGCCAACTTTCATGACTCTGTAGTTGAACCAGGTGACATAGTTGAACCAGTTGACCAGGAGGTCGTTGACTTAAAGGTCATGTTGAAGGTCATGCCAACTGCCTGGATAACCGCCCTCTATCAAGCAGCTTCGTCATGCGATGATGAAGTGATTGAGCAACTAATTCAGCAAATTCCAGCAGAGCATCACTCCCTGCTTACTGAGCTAGGCCATCTAAATCATAACTACCGTTACGATGTGCTCATGCAGCTTAGTCAGCCCAGCAATTAATCGCTCATAGCATGCTGATAACGAATGAGAGTGTTGGCAACCAACGGCAAACATTTCAAACTATTTTTTCAATTCAGTTGATGGGAACCGCAACTTGCTATACTTGCTCCATCCTGATTAGGTTTTCTTACCCTCAGCAAGTTTAAATTCCATGCGGATCAATGCCAGTGTTTTCCTGCCCTTTCCCCGTGCGCTCGTGTATGTTACCTATCGAGACAAACTGCTTGAACTGGTGCCGCAAATGCCGAATGTCAAAAGCGTGGCGCTAAAATCTCGCCAGGAGCAGGGTAGCACTGTGCAGCAAGTGTTTGAGTGGCGGGGCAAGAGCGATATCCCTGGGCTGCTGAAGCCATTTGTCAGCGAAGATTTGCTCACCTGGACTGACTTTGCAACCTGGAAGGAAGCTGAATTTACGACCGACTGGAAAATTCAGCCCCATGCCTTCGGGGAAGCGATTCGTTGGGCTGGACTCGATCGGTTCCTGGAAGAAAGTAACGGTACCCGGATTGAAAGTCGAGGGGAACTAACGATTGATCCGCATCGACTCAAGAGTGTGCCCAGTTTCCTTGCTGGTCAGGTAAGCCACTTGGCAGAAGACATTCTGGCAAAGCAAGCAGAGCCAAACTTTATTGAATTGAGCCGATTGGTACAGGCCCATTTAGAGAAGCAGCATCCCTAGCTGTAGCTAATGGGCAGCTCAATCCGAAACTCCGTGCCTTGACCGGGTTGGGAATGGCATTGTAGGGTTCCTCCGTGCTTTTCGGTGATCACCTGATAGCTGATTGCAAGCCCTAACCCGGTGCCGCGCCCTACTGGCTTTGTGGTGAAAAATGGATCAAAGATGCGAGACTGAACCGTCTCTGGAATTCCCGCTCCATTATCTGAAATGCTGATCATCACGCATTTTTGACCGGAGGCATTGTGGATTAGAGCTGTTCGGATCTTGATCCAGCTTGGTTGGTGCTGCATGGCTTCGGGTGTCCGCTTTTCGTCACGACTTTCAAGTGCGTCAATCGCGTTGCTCAAGATATTCATAAATACTTGATTCAACTGTCCGGCATAGCATTCAATTAGCGGTAACTCAGAATAATCTTTGATGATATCAATACCTGGCGATCTGCCGTTGGCTTTTAAGCGGTGTTGCAGAATCAGCAAGGTGCTGTCAATTCCTTCGTGCAGGTCAACTGGCTTGCGCTCTGCCTGATCAAGCCGCGAGAAATTGCGCAGCGATTGAACAATCTGCCGAATTCGATCGGCGCCAATTTTCATTGAAGTAAGAATTTTTGAGAAATCGGTTGTTAAAAAGTCAAAATCAATTGCTTCTAACGCTGCCTGAATTTCTGGATGCTGCTCTGGATAGTGCAGCTGGTAGAGGGCAACCAAACGCAGTAATGATTCTGCATAGGTTTGAGCATAATCCAGGTTGCCATAGATAAAATTGACTGGATTGTTAATCTCGTGGGCAATTCCAGCAACAAGCTGCCCCAAGCTCGACATTTTTTCCGTTTGCACAAGCTGGCTTTGGGTGCTTTGTAGATCATGCAAGGCTTGGGCAAGTTGCTCGGCTTGCTGCTGAGTTTGGGTGAGTAGCTTCGCCTGCTGGAGCGCTACTCCCAACTGGGCCGCGATTTGCTGAGCAAACTCAATTTCTGAATCTGTCCATTGGTGCGGGTGTTCGCAGTGATGGATGCATAGCAGTCCCCAAAGATAATCGCTCTCCAGCAGGGGAATCACCAAACTAGCTTTGATTTGCAGTTTGTGCAGTGCTTGCATGTGGCAACTTGCTAGATCGGTAGCCTCCAGATCAGCAATTGCCAGCAGTTGCCCCTGGTGATAGTGCAACGCATGGTTTTGGCTAAAACCATAGTCTTGCACACGAAACCCGAGAACCGGCATGAACTCTGGCTGCACATCTTCAGCAATAAATTCCCCGATTTCCCAGTTCGAGTTTGGTTCAAAGCAAAAAATAGCCACTCGGTCCGCATTGAGGAGCTGACGCACCTCTCGCACAGTTGCCTGGAAAATAAAAGTCAGATCAAGCGAGGCGCGAATCTTGGCAACTACGCTGGCTAAGGCTTTTTGGCGATCGATCGCTTGTTGAAGCGTGGCTGTGCGTTCCTGGACCTGTCGCTCTAGGCCAGTGTTGAGTGATTGCACCTGGTGGTAGAGGTAGTACTGTTGCACTGCCATCGAGAAATGTTCGCCTAGGGCTTGTGCCAATTTCAGATCTGCTTCAGCCCAGGGTTTGGTTTGACCGCCTTTGAGTTCTCGCCATGCCAAGAAGGATTCCCGTGGCATGGTTTGACGACGATCAGAATCAAACTGTCCGGCCCAGAGGGTTTCCGTTTCAACAGTTGGCCGAAAGACGGTCAGGCATCCCAAGCATTGTTGCCCATAATGCAGAGGAATCACCAGAAAACCCCGAATAGAGGTGGCTTGAAACACGGATGATAAGGTGCGGCAGGTCGGTTCCTGGTACAGATCCCTGATAGCCCAGGGCAACTGAGCATTGTCACTTCTGAGATAAGACTGCCACAAATAATGTTGCTCTAGCAGTCTGTTGCCATCTAGCAGCGCTGGTTGTTCGCCGCTGGTGTAAAGTTCTGGTGCATCGTTACCTTGAAGCAAATATAGGCGGCTACCAGTTCCTTGCAGGGCAATGGTCGTTTCTTCTAAAGCGCGCTGGAAGTGGATTCTAGGATCAGCATGCAGCAATTTGGAAATGCGATTGACCTTAGCTTCGTGCTCGACTTGCTGCTGAATTGTCTTAACCAAGGTAGCCTGGGTGATGGCAATTTCTAACTGATTCACTACCGACTGAAGAAACTGCAGTTCGGTTTCTGTCACCAATCGCGGCCCACTATGATGGGAGACCAACAACCCCCAGAGCTGTTCAGCTTGCAGGATCGGCACCACCACAGAAGACTGGACGCCCATTGCTCGCAAGTACTCAATGTGGCATGGATCAACTGGGCGATAGTGAATCTCAGAAGCGTGCTGTTCAGCGCAACTCAAACCAATCTGCTGGGTTTCCAAATTGACGATCGAGCGCTGTCGAGCAGTGAGAAATAGCTCACGAGCCTGCGGTGGAATGTCATCAGCTGGAAAATGTAAGCCTAATAGTGAGGGTAAACGGTTTTGATGAATCGATTCAGCAATGACTTGTCCGTGACCATCGGAATAGAACTGGTAGATTTTGACCCGATCCGTATCCAGGAATAGGCGAACCTCGGTGGCAGCTGTGTTTAAAATCTCTTCTAAATTGAGGGATTGACGAATTTGAGATGTAATCCGGTGAAGTAGCCTATCTTGCTCCAGCGTTTGCTGCATTTGCCAACTCCAGGCGAAAAGAAACTTTAAGTCGTCTGAACCAAGTGCGCCTCAACCTTTCCCATGATTCTCCAGCAAGACTTTGGGATAGAGAGTTCTTGGCATTCTTCTGGTCAGAATTAATGCACCAGGAACTGCTCAGTTCATACAACTTACAACTTTTTTAGAGAGTTCCCCAAGAAAGCAAGCGTTTATCAGTAGCTGTCTTAAAGTTGACAAGACTTTGTTTAGGTTTGGAAGCAAACGCTAAGCTTATTTTTCGGTTCGGTTGAAAGAAGTTACGGTCTTGGCAATAATTACATGGATGGAAGATGGAGCGGTAGATTTTAGTAGGGAGTCAGGAGTCAGAAGTCAGGAGTCAGGAGTCAGAATAAATTAAGGATGAAGTAGTCGCTTGCAATCAACGAACGATTCACAAAACCCTGATTCTACGATTCTCTACTTTGGCTAAAATGCCGCTTCTGACTTCTGACTTCTGACTCCTGATATTCCTACTGTTCTGCGCCTTCAATCGGGGCAAAGCCCTGACGCTGCACGTTTTCACTAATATGTCGTGGCTCCAGGAATTGCAGCAGGTAATCGGGACCCCCGGCCTTAGAACCGACACCAGAGAGCTTGAAGCCTCCAAACGGGTGGCGAGCCACAATTGCTCCCGTGATGTGCCGGTTGACATAGAGGTTGCCCACCTCAAAGTCGGCTTGGGCACGGTCGATGTGAGACGGAGTGCGGGAATAGAGGCCGCCGGTGAGGGCGAAGTTGGTGCTGTTGGCGAACTCTAGCGCCTGGTCAAAGTTGCTGGCTTTAATCACCGCAAGCACTGGGCCAAAGATTTCCTCTTGGGCAATTCTGGCAGTGGCGGCCACATCGGTAAAAATTACCGGACCGACAAAGTAGCCCGATTCGGGAGCCGGTAGTTCTAGGGCAACGGTAGATTCGGTTTTACCAATCTCGATGTATTCGCGAATCCGCTGCTGCGCATTAGCGTCGATTACCGGACCGACCTGCGTACTTGGTTGTTCAGCAGCCCCGATATTGAGGGAGCGGGTAGCTTCAATCAAGCGATTCACAAAGGTTTCGTAGATCGGTTCCAGCACAATTACCCGCGAACAGGCCGAACATTTCTGACCGCTATAGCCAAAGGCCGAATAGACCACGCCCTGCACTGCTTGATCCAGGTCAGCACTTTCATCCACGATGATGGCATTCTTGCCGCCCATTTCTGCAATTACCCGCTTCAAATGTTTTTGGCCGGGTTGCAGTTCTGCCGCTTCTCGGTAAATCCGACAGCCCACTTCCTGGGATCCGGTGAACGTGATCATATGGACATCGGGATGGCGCACCATGTGGGAACCCACCGTTGAACCTTTACCGGGAACATACTGAAATACGCCCTTGGGAATGCCTGCTGCGACTAAAATTTCTGCCAGTTTAGCTGCGATCACTGACGACACCTCAGCCGGTTTGAGCAGGGTGCAGTTGCCCGTCACTAGCGATGCCACCGTCATACCTGTAGGAATCGCCAGCGGGAAATTCCAAGGAGAAATAATCAGCGATATGCCGCGAGGCTGGTAATGGTAGCGGTTGGTTTCACCCACCACATCGTAATTCACGCCCTGTTCCAGGCGCTCCATTTCGTCCGCGTAGTAGCGGCAAAAGTCGATGGCCTCGGAAACTTCTGGGTCGGCTTGACCCAACGGCTTGCCGGTTTCTAGCACCATCCAGGCGCACAGTTCAGCCCGACGCTCTTCCATCAAATCGGCAGCGCGACGCAGAATGTTGGCCCGTTCCTTGACCGGCGTTTTCTTCCAGGCAGGGAATGCGGCTTTGGCAGCCTGAATCGCTTGCTCGGCCTGTTCGATGCTCAACAGCCCCACCTGACCAATTACTTCGGTTGGATTGGAGGGATTCAGTGAATCAACGTGGTCCAGGGTATTAATGTACTCACCATTCACTAAAGGTAGGTAAGTTTTGCCCAACTGCTGCCGCACAGTCTGGATTGCAGCTAGTCCCCGGTCACGCTTTTCGGCAATCGCAAAATCGGTGTCGGAAGCGTTGGTGAAGGGTTGTATTGGGGAGGGAGTTAGATTGGCTGGCGTAGAGTTGGTTAGCTCCGTGCTTTCGGGAGGGGCGAGGAGTTCTTCGATTGGGCGTTCTTCTAGGTTTTGCCGCAGGAAGGAGGTGTTAGCGGTGTTTTCGAGCAGGCGGCGAATCAGGTAGGCCATGCCGGGAATCAGTTCGCCGTAGGGACAGTAGACGCGCACCCGGAAGCCCTGATCGACTAAGGCTTTAGCAAGCTTGTCAGCCATGCCATAGAGGACTTGCAGCTCGATGCGGCGGCGAGGAATGTTCAGTTCGCGGGCAATGGCGATAGTGTGGGCTTGAGAGCGGACATTATGGCTGCCAATTGCGGCATAGAGATACTCGTGGTTCTCCAGCAGCAGGCGCGTCATCCGCTCGAAGTTGGCATCGGTGGAGGCTTTGTGGGCGAAAACCGGCACATCCCAATGATGCTGATTGGCTTTGATCGTTTCCTGATCCCAATAAGCGCCTTTAACCAGACGCACCGTCAGCGGAGTGCCGCGCTCTTTGGCCCATTCGATCAGGTCTTTTAAGTCATTGTAGGAATCGCGTAGATAGGCCTGTAGCGTTACGCCCAGGTCGGTGCGATGGCGGAACTCTTCTTCTAGAAGTAGCTTCTTCAAAATCGTCAGCGTCAGATCTTTGTAGGAATATTGCTCCATATCGAAGTGAACAGCGGCTCCCAATTCTTGAGCGCGGCGCAGCAAGCGGCGAATTCGTTCGCTGACTCGTTCTTCGCTGCCTTTGGCGTCAAGGGGATCGAACTGGGAGTAGAAGGCGGTCAGCTTCACCGAAACCTGTACCTTGGGCAACGGTTCACCGTCGGCCTGATCGATCAAATCGACCGTAGACCAGCGTTGCGATGCTTCTGTGAGCTGCTGCATCAAATCCAGATACCGCTCCAGATAGAGCTTGGCTTCTGCTTCAGTCACTACGGCTTCACCAAGTAGGTCCACCGTATAGGTCATTTTTTGTTTGCGCAACAGTTCAATAGTTTTAATTACCTGTTGAATGTTGTCGCCCGCAATATATTTGTGCGCTAATGTTTCAACAGCTCCCGAAACCGTTGTTGCGGCCAATTGACCGGGCATCGAATCGGGATTGGCGAAGTTGAGCATTCCCTTTAGGGCACCGGGCAATTCGACCGTTTCGTCACTCAGATACTCCTGCATATGGCGAGCAATTTCAGCTTTGCTGCGCAGGGCTGGCAGACAGTCAATAAAGCGAAACATTTGTACCCGCAGGCCAGGGTTGCTCATCGTCCAACCCAGCAGCTTGTCGTCCCACCGCATTTGGTCGCGCATTTGGCTAAAGAAATTGCGATTTTCTCGTGTAGCACTCAGCAGTTGGCGGGCAATCGCCTGGGTTTGGGCTTCGTAACGGGTATCAGAAATTCGTTGAGATTGTACAACCACAGTAAATAACCCTCTCAGTTAGAGTAGGCAGGATGCAGCAGAATGGAGGGGAGTGACTACAATCCTGCTTCTTCTATTGTCGAGGCTCGAGGCAGGGTTGACATCCCCAGGTTGGTGGGTAAATCCTGACAAAACTCCTAGCCACCACTGATCTTGGCTTTATAACCAGCTTGCAGCAGAATTTGCAGAATTTTTTGCTTGTGATCGCCCTGGATCTCGATGCTATCGTCCTTGACGGTGCCGCCGGTGCCGCATTGGGTTTTGAGCTGTTTTAGTAACGTGTTCAGGGTTTCGGGTTTGGTTTGGAAGCCGGTAATCATGGTGACGGTTTTGCCTTTGCGACCGGCGCGAGTTGTCTGTACCCTGACATTCTGTTGATTGGGCGGTAAGTCCGGCGTAGTGCGCTCTAACGCTTCGGACGATTCAGACGAACCAAATTCAGAATAGACAACGCGGGGGCGATCGGTGGGGTGGTTGTTCTTGTTAGACATGGGCTGGAAAGTTTTACTGCTCCACTTGTGAACTCAAACCTTAAAACTACGCGCTCTGCGCAGACTGCGCCAACAAAACCCAAAACTTTATAATGAAGAGATTATTCTCTTAATTCTAGGTCAGCCCGTGACACCGATTTCTTCTCCCAGCCAATCCAGCACCGACACTGCTCAACGCCCCGATGCCCTGGGCCGGTATGGTCAATTTGGCGGCAAGTATGTACCCGAAACGCTAATGCCCGCCTTAACAGAGCTGGAAGCGGCGTTTTACCAATACCGCAACGATGCCACATTTCAGCAAGAGTTAAACGGACTGCTGCGCGATTATGTGGGCCGCGCCACGCCGCTCTATTTTGCCGAACGGCTGACTCAACACTACGCCAAACCTGACGGTACGGGTGCCCAAATCTACCTGAAGCGGGAAGATCTGAACCATACGGGTGCCCACAAGATCAATAACGCCCTTGGTCAAGTGCTGCTGGCAAAACGGATGGGCAAACAGCGGATTATTGCCGAAACAGGAGCGGGCCAGCATGGAGTAGCCACCGCAACCGTCTGTGCTCGGTTTGGATTGCAGTGCATCATCTACATGGGGGTGCACGACATGGAGCGGCAGGCATTAAATGTGTTTCGGATGCGGCTGATGGGAGCCGAAGTGCGTCCGGTGGAAGCGGGCACAGGCACACTCAAAGATGCCACCTCAGAAGCGATCCGTGATTGGGTTACCAATGTGGAAACCACGCACTACATTCTTGGATCGGTAGCGGGTCCCCATCCCTACCCGATGATTGTGCGCGACTTTCAGGCTGTAATTGGCCAGGAAACGCGGGCGCAGTGTTTGGAGAAGTGGGGTGGTTTGCCGGATATTCTGCTGGCCTGTGTAGGCGGCGGTTCTAACGCAATGGGTTTGTTTCACGAGTTTGTCGAGGAACCCAGCGTCCGCTTGATTGGGATTGAGGCCGGCGGTGAAGGGATCGATTCAGCAAAACATGCCGCTACCCTGACGCGCGGTCGGGTGGGCGTGTTGCACGGTGCCATGAGCTACCTGCTGCAAGACGAAGACGGCCAGGTGATCGAACCCTACTCGATTAGCGCCGGCCTAGATTATCCCGGCGTTGGTCCCGAACACAGCTACCTGAAAGAGACTGGTCGGGCCGAATACTACAGCATCACCGATCAGCAGGCACTTGTCGGGTTGCAGTTGCTCTCGCGCCTAGAAGGTATCATCCCTGCCTTAGAGACAGCCCATGCTATCGCCTATCTCGACATCCTTTGTCCTCAACTGAGCGGCAGTCCCAAAATTGTGATCAACTGCTCTGGCCGAGGCGATAAGGATGTGCAATCGGTGATTAAGGTATTGGAGTTGGAGGGGTGAGCGGGGAAGACAGGAGTTGGGAGTCAGGAGTCAGGCCTCAACCACTACTCGCCCCACAGGCGCAGCTACGCAGGTGAGAATGTACCCGGCCTCTTGTTCTTCTCGATCTAAGCCATCTGGCTCCGACTCGTACTTCACCACTCCTTCCAGCTTGCGCTTCTTGCAGGCTCCGCAAACTCCCTGGCGACAGTTACTGCGGATTTTGATCCCTGCCTGTTCGGCTAGATCCAAAATCGATTCGGCACTTTCGTCTGTCACTTCCTGGTTGGACTGAGCGAAGAAGACGGCTGGCTTTGTGGAAGGTGAGGGAGCTGAGGAAGCTGAGGAAGATAGAGAAGGGGGCGGCTCGTGAGCGCTTTGCGGTGACTCAGCGGAACCGTCGCCGAACGAGGAAGATGGGGGCGGCAAGACGGGTTTGGCTTTTTTGGGGGGGCCGAAGCTCTCTTCGTGATAGTTGGACATGGGAAAGTGGAGGCTTTCGAGCAGGGTTTTGACAGTCTGCATAAAGCCATTGGGGCCACAGACGTAAACGGTACGGTCTTGAAAGTCGGGGGCGATGCTGTGCAGCATGGTGTCGGTGAGTCTGCCGCTAAAGCCAAACCAGGGTTGACCAGGTTCGGAGCGGGTGACAGAAATGACCGGACGAAAGTTGGGCAGGCGAGCGGTCATCAGTTCCAGCTCTTGGCGGAAAATAATGTCGCGGGGTGTGCGAGCACAGTGGAAAAAGATGACATCTGTGTCAACTCCGGTGTCGGCAATCCAGCGAGACATAGACATCATCGGTGTGATGCCGCTGCCGGCAGAGATTAGGAGTAGTTTTTTAGCTGGGTTGGGATAGCAGGTGAACTTGCCTAGCGGTCCGCTGAGCTTGACTCGACTACCCACTTTGATCTGGTCATGCAGCCAGTTGGAGACTAAACCAGGCGGTGCATCGGGCGCATCCGGTGAACTGGCAACTCGCTTGACGGTAATCTCTAAGGTATGGGGACGAGAAGGGCTAGATGAAATCGAATAGGAACGCAGTACGGATTCACCGTTGATTTCTAGATCTAAAGTGATGAACTGGCCGGGTTGATAGTGAAATAATACTGGTGGATCGGCAACAAAAGTAAAGGTTTTCACATCAGCGGTTTCGTCTGTTACGCGGATGCAGCGAACCGTCAAATCGCCCTTAGCCCAGATTGGCCGCTCGCCGCTCAGTTTTCGCCAAATCGAAGCTTCGCCTGAAGCTGCTGTGATTTCGATTGCTTCTACCATCAGCACAAAGTCACCAATGCGAATCAAATCGTCTACTTTGAGGGGATAGCTTTGATGCACCTGCACTGCCTGATTGTTGATCCGCGATCCGTTCGCGCTGCCCAAATCACTATAGCAATAGCCTCCCTGCTGAAACTTGATTTGACCATGCACACGGCTAACATCTGCACCATCGAGAACTAGGTCACAGCTTGCCGCTCGTCCAATCAAAACCTCGCTCTGCTGCCTGTTTGGATCAAGTACGGTTTCTTGAAACTCACCCGTTTGATGATTAAATAACTTTAGCTTTAACATATTGACTTATTGCTCCTCTCCAGTTGTTGCTTCGTCGCTGCTGTCTTCAAATGGTTTGACTACCGTTGTATTTTCGCTGTTGGAATTCGGTTGGCGGTTAGCAGGATTACTGGGTTCAGCAGTGGGTTGCCGAGAAATCTTTACGTCGGCAGCTCGATATACAGTAGCCTCTAAGTTTTGTACTTCTGCTGTTTTAGCTTTCGTTCCAATCTCTGTTCTATTTGCATCAGTAGGGGAATGGTTAGAAAGATTCTGAGCATCAGCAGAACGATAGAGAGTGGCTTCCATCGCTTGAGTTTGCCACCGCTGCTGAGCAAATAGATGGGGTTCTTCTAGCTGGAGTATCTGGAGTACAGCCCAGTGACTTTCCTCATCAATGCCCAGATTTTGCCGCATTGGTTGAAACGCTTTCAGGCTTCTAGCGGGTATGACGCTTTTCTGTTCAAAGGCTTCTCGCAAAATGCCGCGATACACCTGTAAGCGATTGGCTTGAGTGAAGCCGGGCAGCACTTTTGCCAAAGCGTACAGCTCATCGGGGTTCAAATCGTCTAGTGAACGTCCTTCGAGGGCCTGATACAGATCGATGTTTAATTTGTGCAATTGCCGTTTCAGCAAATTGGCGTCCCGTTCCCGGTTATATTTTTGGGCACTGCGGTACCAGGTTTTTGCCAGCCACAGACTGCTTACTACAATCGCAATCCAACTTAAGAGCTGCTGACAAAACAGAGGAAGATAACCCAGCGTTGGCCGAACTCCCAGAAAGAACAAAAGATTGAATGCCATGAATGTGGAAATGGCGAATAGCCGGCTTTGTACCTGATCCAAACTGAGAGGATAGCCCAATCGTTTATTGGTACGTCTTGCTTTCAGTTCTACCCATAGCCCAATCATGTAGGTCATGCCGGTGGAGAGGGTGAGGGTCAGCGGTACGGCCAATAGTTTGGGAATCGGAATTGCACGACCGGCAATAAAAAATCCCGGCTGCATCAGGGTGGCAAGCTGATTGGTTTCGTTCCACACGCCTGCCGATAGGAGCCGCCAATTGCCGGAGTACAAGCCAAAGTAAAGGTAGAAGCCAATCACTAACCCCACATAGCCGTAGTAGAGCAATTTGCGATCGGCTTGGCGGATTGTATCCCAGTAGGCAGCTTCAGCATCGATATCGATACAGCCGGTCTTGCAGGCGACGCAGGCGCTTTTCTCCTGGCCGTTCTGATCTACCGTGCGGCACATCGATTGAGTAATGGTTTTGGGTGGTGCGGTATGGGCAGCGCTTCCCAACAGGCCACTCGGTTCACTATAGATCATCTGCACCGGAGCCATTGGGCAAAAGTAATTGCACCAGGTTTTGCCATCGTAGAGAAAGCCAATCGTAATGGCAGAAACAATCGTGAATATTAGGAAGATGCCGAGCAGCCAGCGATCTGAATTGACCAGCAGCAGGCGCAAATTTAAGCCGATAAATAGCAATCCCATCTGCAAATAAAGCGCGTTTCGTCCCAGCCAGGAGGTTTCGCTGATTGTTCGTTTGCGCTGCCAACCCAACCCACGCGCCAGTTGGGCCATAAACGAGAGAGGACAAATGCGTCGCCATGCTTCATGACCAAAAATTAGCAGCATCAGTACCGCCAGTGGCAGTACCATGCCCCAAAAAATGCGTGCTCCCATTGGATAGGAATCGAGTGGACGGCATTCGCCCTGAAATTGAAAGCAATCTTGGGACGCGGCAAACACTTGTCCTGGCGCTGTAAGCCAGGCTGAGAATGGATCAACGAATAGTGACGCAATCAGCAGCAGCCAACCTAGGGTCAGGCTCCATCGCGTCAAGTGAATGAATTTTTCGGGGATACGGGCAAACATGGGGCTGAAGTCTCCGAAATGAGTGGATGAGTGGATGGGTGGTCGCGTGCTTTTGCAGGGCAGTTAAGTGGAGGAATAATTGTAGAGCGATGTTTAGTTTGAAGCGCTCTGGTATGTAAGGTACAGGGAATTCCTCAAGTTGCCAGCCTGAAAAAATCAGAAAAGGTCTGACGTTCTGTTTTAAAAATTTTGAAGAGCCAGACAGACTGCTCAACTCAAGCTCAATAAAACAATGAACGTGGCCAGGATTAACCTAGAATGCTATTTTTCTGCTTTGCCAATATCAGGTGAAAGCCCAACAAACCGCTGAGGAGTTATCCCCCACCCCTACACCCCCCACCCCTACACTCCCCACCCCTACACCCCTACACCCCCTCACCCACAAGGACTTCAGGCAATCACACCCTATTTTCAGGTCAGTTAAAACGTAACACCTGACTTTTTCAGACTTTTTCAGGCTGGCAAAAGCTTTGGTTCCGCGTAGTCTAGTAAGCGTGGCGGACAGAAAAACGATTTTGCTTCTGATTTTCCAGCCTACTGAAACCACTCGGTGCATTGCTTACCTACGGAACCAGATTCAGTCAATGGATTCAACCAATGATGATTGAGCAGAAATTTACGAATAAACTGCGTTCGCTCTGAAAGTTTCAATTGTGCAAGTTTTGATCGGGTTCGATAGTAATTACAAAGCGTTTGTAGCTTAACTCCATCGCTATCGTTCGGGAGCGTTCAACGACACAGAGATTGCTATGTCTGATTGATGTAGCAGTAGTCCAATCGACATAAAGTCAACAAACCAAGCAAACTCAACCAAACAGTCAACTAAACAGTCAACTAAACAGTCAACTAAACAGTCAACTAAACAGGAGATTTCATAATGGTTAAGAGATTCAGATCGCTGTTTAACAATCCCGAAATTGAGAAAGTAATTGATAGCAACCGCGCCACTGAATGGGACGGAACTTCGGGTAGCGATGTTTTCATCGGTAAGGGTGGAAACGATGTCTGCGATGGTGGCAAAGGAGCCGACGGCATCGATGCTGGAAAAGGCGATGACACGATCGAAGGCGGCGCAGGCGACGATCAGCTTTATGGTGGCGCAGGCGACGACGATATCTCAGGTGGTGCTGGTAAAGACAAAATTTACGGAGACGCAGGCGATGATACGCTCAACGGCAACTCTGGCAACGATCTAATTTCCGGCGGCGAAGGCAATGACACGGCTGATGGCGGCTCCGGTAAAGATCAGGTGTTTGGAGACGCAGGTGATGATAATATTAGCGGTGGCTCCGGCAATGATACATTAGATGGTGGCTCCGGCAATGACTTTGTCTCAGGTAATACAGGCGATGATCGCATGATTGGTGGAGCGGGTGATGATACGCTCGACTGGGATGACGGTGACGGCAACGATGTTATGAGCGGTAACGAAGGCCGAGATATCATCGAAGTCGATGGAGCAGTAACCGCCGGAGATAATTTTGTGTTAGGCAAAGCACCCGACGGACGAGCCTTCTTTGAACGAGTTGGTTTAGATAATCAGCCAGTTGGTAAATTTAATTTACTAGTTGATACGGCAGAGGTCTTCGATGTCAGTGGGGATGGTGGCAACGATACCTTTGTGATTAATGACCTGTCGGGTACAGGCGTCGAGTTGATCCAGTTTGATGGCGGTGAAGGTAACGATAGCATTGATGCTAGAGCTAGCAGCACCCGCATCGAAGCAATTGGCGGCGACGGAGATGATATTCTCACGGGTGGTACCGGCACACTTACAACCATCAATCCCAATACGAACCAGCCTGTAACCTTGGGTGATTCCCTCACGGGCGGCGGTGGTGCCGATAAGTTCCAGTTCTTCACCGATCCGTTCGCCAATGGCAATCCGGCCCAGAACCTGAACCAGCCTGACGTGATTACGGACTATGAACAGGGCGTAGACCAAGTTGTGTTCAGCAAGCAGTTCTACGGCGATCTCAAGTTCACCCAGGGTAAAGCCAGCGAGCTGTTAGGAGACGCTAACCTGATTGTGCTCACGGGTGAGACCTTCGCTAACGCAGGATTAGCCGCTGCTGCTATTGCTGCCAATGACAACATCACTGCTGGTAAGGGTGTGTTTGTTTACTACAACAGTACCCTCAACATTAGCCGAGCTGTATACTCTTCCGACTTAGGTAAAGGCGGACCATTCAGCGTGCAGGCCAATTACGCCAACCTAAACAGTGTGAAATTCCAAGATACGTTCTCGTCAGCAGACTTCGCTGTGGCTTAATCAGATTGCTGAAGCAGGTCTTGTCGATGATCTCATTGACAAGACCTGCTTTGACCTACCGCACGCACACAGCTTGACAATTCCCCTAATCCAATGTTCAACTTGCATGTAAGGGGGAGAACCAATTACTGAGAGGTTTTAGCGATGAAGCAACAGCCCCCGGATCCCAAATCGCGTTCTAAGCATCGTGCCCAAAGCGAAACAACAATTATTGCCTTTAGACAGCTTGCTTTTTTCCGTCATGCCGCCATAACACTGGCTCTACTCACCGGTGGGTTCATTTTAGGCAGTCTGTTTGGTTCCTCGTATTCCACTTTGCTACAGCGGGAGGCAGCCAACCTACAGACCCAACAGACCGATCCAACCCAGACCGCGGCTCCAACTGCCCCAACCGGATCCCCAGCTTGCAGTATCAGCCTCCCCACTACGCCTAGCTCCACTAAAACCGTAACAAAACAAGCCGTAATCGCTGAGGTCTCCCCCGCGGGCTGTGCAGCGCCAGACTGGCAGCAAACCAAAGTCCAGGTTTTATCGGGACGGTTCGGAGCCGCTTGGTGGGTAGATATGTCTCCTGACGGGACGCTCTTGGCCTCGGTCAGCGGCAATACCGTCGAAGTGCGAGATACGCAGACTAAAGAAACCCTGTACGTGCTGAAAGGTCATAAAGATGTAATTCATGCCATTGCCATCAGTCCCGATGGTCAAACTTTAGCAACCGGCAGTGCTGATAAAACCATCAAACTTTGGGATCTGGAAACAGGAACGCTAATTCGTACCTTAGTTGGACATGTGGGTGTATTATGGTCGGTTGCCTTTACGCCCGATAGCCAAACCCTAGCCAGCGGCGGCGGCGATAGCACGATTCGCTTGTGGGATTTAGAAACAGGTCGGTTGATGCGAACTCTTTCGGGTCACCGCGATCGGTTGTTTCCGGTAGAATTTAGCCCGGATGGAAAAATCTTAGCAAGTGGCAGTAAAGACAAAACCATTAAGCTATGGGATTGGCAAACTGGCCGAGAATTGCAAACCTTTACCGGCCACACCGATACGGTCAGGACTCTCGTTTTCAGTCCCGATGGCACCCGAATTGCCAGTGCGGGCTGGGATGGCGCTGTTAAACTCTGGGATTTGCAAACCGGTCAAGAACTCAACTCCTTTAACGGCGATATTAACCATGTGGTTTCGGTTGCCTTTAGTCCCGATGGCAAAACCCTCGCCAGCGGCGGCACCGATAATACGGTCAAGCTTTGGGATTTAGACAAGCAAGCCCTAGCCGCCACGCTCTCAGGGCATTTAGACTGGGTGCTGGCTGTCACCTTTAGTCCTGATGGGAACAGCTTAGTTAGCGGCAGTCGCGATGGTACGGTCGCCATTTGGCAAAAATCACCTAAAAACAACTTGGCAACGGCAATGGCAACGCATAGCCGCAATTGATGGCCCTTAGCTTTTTGACCGTAATCGACACCATAATCGACACCATAATCGACACCATAATCGGCAACAATGGAGCAGCCCCATGAGTCAGCATTCATCTCATTCCTGGATTGGTCGTTCGATTGGCGATCAGGAGCGGTATCGTCTGGAGCAGTGGCTTGGTGGTGGAGGTATGGGTGATGTATTTCTAGCCACTGATACTCGCTTAGGAAAGCCGGTAGCGCTGAAATTATTGAAAGATACATTAGCTATCGATCAAGATATCGACTTAAAGCAGCGATTTGAACGGGAATGCGCAATCTGCGCCGCCCTTAAAAGTGTTCATATTGTTCAAGTCAGCGACTATGGCGTGACAACCGAAGGTTTTCCGTTCTATGTCATGGAGTATTTACAAGGGCAAACATTAGGCCAACTACTCACTAATCAACCGCAACTGTCGATTGCTCAAACCTGTAATATCATCACGCAGGCTTGTGAAGGATTAGAGTTGGCACACTCTGGGGTCGTAATTTGGAATCGCGAAACCAATTCCAGCGAGCGGATTAAAGTTGTTCACCGCGACCTCAAACCTGACAACATTCTGCTGGTTCCAACCGTTTTAGGCGAACTAGCCAAAATCATTGACTTTGGTATTGCCAAGATCCATTCCCTCCAAACCGAGTACACCACCCACACAACCGTATTTTTAGGAACCTGCCACTATGCTGCACCAGAGCAATTTAATATCTATGCTGAAGTAGACGAACGCACCGATATTTACAGCCTGGGTATTATCCTCTACGAAATGCTAGCCGGCACCGATCCCTTTGGCCTGGACTTCAAAAACAATCGAGTCACCAACAATGCCTGGCTGGCTGCCCATGCCGAAAAAACACCCCGCCCCCTCCGTTCCCAGCCCCACTGTAGCCACATCCCTCCTGCCCTGGAAGCCGTAGTTAGCCGCTGTTTAGAAAAATCCCCCGCCGATCGCTTGGCCTCAGTCACAGCTCTAAAAGCCGCCCTACTAGCCGCTCAAAATTCATCCACTAGCGTAGATACTCCAGCAAATCTTGTCCCAGCAAATCCTGTCCCAGCAACCACCAGTGTACATTCCCCCTCTCCCCTCCCCCCCCTCTCTCCCCCCCTTCCCCCCTCTCCGCTCTCTCGCAAACTCCCTTGGCTCGTCGGTAGCGCCGCGGCAATTCTAGTGGCTAGCGTTTATGCTGTGCCCCTGATACGACCAGGAGGACAGAATTCCATCAGCAACAATCCCAACCTTTCAAGCATCACGCCCAGCGCCATTCCAGCTAGCGCCGAGTCTACTTCAGCCGATCCCTTTGCCCTGACTGAAACATTATCGGGATCTGCCTCTGTGCGATCGGTCGTGTTCAGCCCAGATGGCAAAACCCTAATCAGCGCCGGAGAAGAACGCGATAGTCTACAGCAACGCTATCCGATTAAAGTTTGGGACATCGCCAACCAGCGGGTATCGCAGACCTTAGATGGCCACACCGACATAATTCAGTCGCTTAGTCTCAGCAAAAATGGGCAGTTGCTTGCCAGTGGTAGCCGTGACAATCAAATTCATCTATGGAATATGGCAACAGGTGATCTGAGTAAAACCTTGTCGGGTCATACGGCTCCCATCTGGTCGGTGGCGCTCAGTGCAGACCAGCAGACTCTCATCAGCGGCAGTGAGGATAAGACCGTCCGCATCTGGAATCTGAAGACCAATCAGAGCCGGGTTCTCTCTGAACATATTGATACAGTTTACTCGGTGGCGCTGAGTCCAGATGGTCGCACGATCGCTAGCGCCAGTGCCGATAAAACAATTCGACTATGGGATGCCAAAACCGGCGAACTGCTGCGCACCTTGGGCGAACCGGGCGGGCATCGTGATGTGGTTAGTGCGGTGACCTTTAGTCCAGATGGTCAAATGCTGGTGAGCGCAGGTTGGGATGGATTTGTCAAGCTTTGGAATACTTCAACTGGACAGTTGCTACAAACCTTTGAAGGCCATACTGACCGCGTGGTTACAGTAGCCTTTATTGATCCACAAATGATTGCTAGCGCTGGCTTCGACCGTACCGTCAAAATTTGGTCTACCGCAGGTGGCCAGCCCACCCAGACCATCTCGGCCCACAGCGATCAGGTGCTTGCCTTAGCTAGTGTTGCCAAACGTCCTCCGAACGGTGCGGGACACCAACAGACTCTTGCCAGCAGCAGCAGCGATACCACCATCAAGATCTGGCGCTGATGCAGTTGTTCTCATTTGGCAATTTTAGATTTTTCAAACTTGTACATTAGCTCACATGGCGTAATAGCGCTGCTAACTGTTGTAGTTCTGCTTGCATAGCCTCAGGACTCTCCACCTGAATTCCTTGAACCTTCAGGCGAGTAATCATCCGCTGAAGCTGAGTTAGCGTGGGCGGGCTACAGGGTTTGCCCAATCCAATTCGCTGCTGTAGGCGATCGGCACGGTACACCAGCCAATAGACAGCCAACAGTTGACAGGCGCGGTCTAGGTCGCTGCGATTGAGTTTGCTAGCCAACAAACGGTACACTCGCTGAGCAGATGCCTGATTCAGAATTGCCCAATCGGTAGAGAAGCGGTTTACTGATAATTTAGTGGGGCTAGGGGGATTGCTAGGGGGGACATGTTTGAGTTTTGAGTTTTGAGTTTTGGTGGTGCAGCCTGCGCGGAGCGCATATGCTATCCATTCATTAGGATAGTGATGGAGTGGTTTTTGCAAGGTTTCAGTACAAAATTTGTCCCAATAAGAATGGGTATACGTTAAATGCAAATGCCAAACCTGATCAACCTGCTCTGACGGTGTAACAGGATGACTAGCTAAGACAGCAAGCACCACAAACTTTTTATACTCATCAATCACTCGTTGAGTATATTGGGCAGTCCAACCATTCTCTTTAGCTAGCTTTCGGCTAAAGGGGAGAACAGCATTAGGGTCATCAAGAGAAAATTGTTGAACCCGTCGGTATACTTCTTCAAATTGCGATTTATTCATTGTTTACTTCTCACTCTACGGTGTCTCTTTGCTGTCTCAAGCCTTTTTAATTCAAACAATGACCTGTGCTTTCTTGGTCAAGCACATAGCAATCCCTTTTTCGTAGTAGGCGGCCTCATTGATAAACACTGGATAAACCACTGATGTGCCGCTATAGTTTATGGTTTCTCCTTCAAACGTTAAAAACATTGCATCACCTGGATGAAGCGCTTCATAATCTTTAAATTGAAGCTGCGGATGAATCATAGCCTGAATCTCTCCATGCTCATTTCTGGGATAGTCGATCGCCTCTAGGTAACGGTATAGCGTCAGCGAACGGTCCGGAAGCGTAACTTCGTTGCGGTTGTACTGTTCCAGATAATCCAGAATAATATGAATTAGAGTTTCAGTTTTCTGAAACAAATCTGCATTTAGAACATTTTGGGCAACCGGACCTACCTCAAGGCAAAAGCCAAACTTAGCGAGCGATCGCAGCGCATCCTGCTTTCGTCCAGAGCAACTCGTGCTGTAAATTTTGACCGATGAATGGATCTGCTGAAGGTAGGTGGCTAGCTGTAGAGTGAATGCGTTTTCTTCATCGATAATCAACGTCAAACCCGAATTGCTAGTCGTACTGTGCATATCTAGAATCACATCTACGGGAGCACTGCTGTCAGAACCGAGCATCTGACTTATTTCTTTCGCTCGTCGATCCTCATAGTTAGCTAGGGCTTGATTTTGGAGGCGATCGCGCTCGAAGCTTCGATTCAAATCTCGATCAATGTAGCGCAGTCCAGCCGCAACGGCTTGAGGATTTGCTAAAAGCACCTGAGTAGAAAAGCTAGAGCGCCGCACATGATCGGGACACAACTTAAATTTTTTGATCAACTGCACCCCGGTCCTTTCATTTCCGTGGGTTCCTCCTACAATTGCGACTCGCTTGACTGTACTCATATAAACAGACGGGCTACTTACCAGCAGATTGACGGCTTCAGTAATTATCAAACCACAATCCAGTATTGTATAATCATCATAATCATCAAAATAATATGACTAATGTGTCATGACCCTCTTTCGCCAGAGCTTTTCAGGCAGTTGCTCTCATCCAAACTGGGATGACCTAGACTTTCGACACCTCAAATTTGCAGTCGCGGTGGCTGAGCAGCAAAGCTTTGTCAAAGCAGCGGATCACTTGCAAATCGATCAGGGATTTTTGAGTAGGCAGATTCGACTGCTAGAAAAAAGACTGGGATTTGAGTTGTTTGATCGCAGACGACGGAGTCCACTCACCCTAACGGAGGCTGGAAAAGACTTTATCAAAGAAGCCCGTTTCATTCTTGCTCACACTCAACACGCAATTGAATCAGCCCAACAAATCAATCGAGGCAAAAAAGGCCGTCTGACAATCGGCATCAATACCTCGATCTCCAATAGCAGGCTCCCTGACATCCTAAGAGTGTTCCATGAGCGATATCCAGATGTGACGCTGATGCTTGAGGAACTCGCCTCATACGATCAGATTGAAAAACTGAGACAACAACAACTAGATGTAGGTTTCTTCCATTTGCACAATTTGCAGATGAATAACACCCACAACGATGTGGCATTAACCAGTAAAACAGTCATAAAAGAGTCCTTAATTTTGGTATTGCCTGAAAAACATCGTTTTGCTAAGCGATCTGTCAACCTGCCACTTGCCATTCTGTCTAATGAACCATTTATTTTGCCGCCCGCCAACTTGCTGCATGGTCTGCGAGAACAAATTGATCAACTTTGTGTAGCCGCAGGATTTAAGCCCAAAGTCAGACAGGAAGCAGCTTGGATCTCAACTGTGCTGAGTTTAGTAGCTGGTGGCATGGGAATTTCCATTCTTCCAGCCAATGTAGAAAATCTTCAGCGAAACGGTGTCGTCTATCGAGCGATACAGGGAGAATCTCCAGAACTGGAAATTGGAGCAGTATGGCATCGAAATAATCAATCTATGACTTTGAAGAACTTTCTCACAGTTATAGACAGCTTTAGTTGAGCTGCACTTAGATTTAGATCTCTCCAATAGATCCTTAAAATAGTCGTTCCTAAAAAGGGGAAGCAAGGCAGGGCAGGGAGTAATAAGGTTAAATCAAGGCTGTAGGTTCTCGCTTTGGCTCTGACTTGAAGCTGCAAGATCCAACCGGATTGATTTACTTACACATAGACCTGCATCTGGCACACCCTGAGCCACAGCCCCTACTTCAATGGTGCAACCAGACAGCTCTTTGTTTTACCAACGACCCCTTCTGTTCCCGCTTGCACCATTTGATCCGGACTGCCTGCGAATCAACAGGCGTGCAGCTCAACGTAGTGCAAGAAGGAACCTGGATGTCAACCGTGCTTAGATTGGGTGGCGGGAGCCGTGGGCGTGACGCTACTGCCGACCAATGCCATGAACCTACAGCGATCTGGGGTTGTCTATCGCCCCATTGCTGGGCAAATGCCCCTGTTTCAACTGGCGCTGGTTTGGCGACGCGACCATACCTCTGCCATGCTGCATAACTTGCTCTCGGTGGTGCAGCAGGTGGTCCGCGAACAGCTTGCCCAAGGGGCTGATTAGCAAAACTGGTTAGGAAAAATTGAATTTCAGCCGAAATCGCAGTTCACCTTTTGAGAAATGCACTAGAATGTGTGGTCATTTGTCGAGTACAGGCACAAAACCTATGAACAAAGGCGAATTAGTCGATGCCGTTGCCGCCAAGGCACAAGTAACCAAAAAAGAAGCAGATGCAGTTCTCACTGCTACGATCGAAGCGATTATGGAAGCCGTTGCTGCTGGAGACAAGGTGACGCTGGTTGGATTTGGCAGCTTCGAACCGAGAGAACGAGCCGCCAGAGAAGGGCGCAATCCCCAAACGGGCAAAAAGATCAAAATCGAGGCCACTACGGTTCCTGCATTTTCGGCGGGCAAGCAATTCAAAGAGCTGGTGGGCAGTTAGGCCAGTTAGAGGTTGAATCAAACGCTTTGGTTATTGCTGAGGCCACTATTCAGCAAGCTTGTTTGTCATTCCGAAAACCAAACACATCCAAATACCGGCTCTCGTTGGCGTAGTCTCTCTGACAGAGAGAGCAGCATTCGCCCAGGGATGGCCGGTTTTTTAGTGGCCTAATTCATTCAGAGCACAATAGGCTCACTGGAGGCCCACTGGAGGCCCACTGGGCAGAACAGAATAGGCTCACTTGGGATCACTTTAATGAAATGCGGCTACCACAAGAATTTTAGCTGACTGCATTCCCTGAGTTATTTGCAGTTAAGAGCAAGCTACTGTACCTAAATTATCCTAGAATCAACCGAAGCATTTTCATAAAACAGAGACATCCACTCAGATGAGGTGTCTCAATCATGAATGCTGCCGTGAACGTAGATAAACAAAAATTCTTCAACGACTTTGCAACGACGTTTGATTTACCAGAAGTGGCGATGCGGTTGCAGCGGCAGGGTTGGCAACCGGCCCAGGTGATACAGGCAATTCAGGGGTGCCAGCAATTTCTAGTGCTGAGTCTGTCCTATCCATACCTGTCGATGGTGCCCGATCGGCAAACCGATGCGGTAATTCACCTGCTGGATGAAATGACGCCGCACCAGGATCTCTTGCAAATTGGTGAGGTGCAGTTCGTTCACTCTCCGGGCTTGGGCACCAGAGGTGTAGAAGACCGCCAGCAGTGGCAATTCAAATTTCAACGCACTCGCCGCCTATATGCGACCCACTTTGGTCCGAGCACGAACCCCACGACCAGCCCTCAGATGTCTCTCCAGGCAGCTTGTTGCCATATCATCGACGTTAAATCCTCGGACTCGATTGCAGTCGGCCATTATGATGACGTCATCGCCATGTGTGAATTAATGGCATCAGAGCCATCGAGCAAAACTGCCTTGGCTGCTGGCTGTGAGATTTTCCCAGCTAGCTGTGAAATTCTGGAACTGCGGCTTTAAGATGCCAGCAGGGTCTGGAGGAGGTTCTGGGATTCTTCCGCCTCTGGCAGCATTCCAAGTGCCTCAAAGCTGTGTTGGGCTTCGGTTGCCCATCGTACCGCCTCGCTGTAGTTGGCTTGAGACCGAGCCAGTTTCGCCAACGAATGTTGATAGTACGCAATGCGAGTCCGGTCTTGATTGGCTTCAGCGACTTGGAGTCCTTCGACTAGAAGTGTTTGAGCAACCTCTAGATTACCTTGCTCAATCGCAATATCTGCAATCCAGTTCTCAATCATGAACACAACGCGCACCCAGTTTAGCTCGCGAGCGGTGCGGAGGGCGGCTTCAAACAGCTGCTTGGACTGATCATAGTTGCCTGTTTTAAACCAAATTTCTCCCTGGTAATACTGGATTTGTAGCACTTGCCGTTGGTGATCGGGTTCGCTCAGCCCAGCCTGCTCTACTAGTAGGCTCACTTGCTCCAGCCAGGTTTGTGCGTCCTCAAACCGCTGTTGCTGGACATACAGCACCGCAATGATTTTGGCTAGATTGGCCTGAAATGCCTGATCTTGATGCTGGCGCAGATGCCACACCTGAGTCAATAGGTCCTCGGCCTCCGAGAGCTGAGCCGGTTTACCCAGGCCAATCAAAGTCCAGGCTCGATCTACCATCATTTGAGCCACGACCGACCAATCACCGCGTTGCTCTGCGGCCTGAATCAGCCAAGCCGTCCAGATCAGCCGATCAGTCCAGCAGTCTAACCGACTAATGTGACGTCCGCGAAGCTGGGTGTAGGTTTTCAGATTTTGCCAAAGCTGGAGACAATCCTCGTAGCGCTCAGCTTCGATACAGCATTCCATCACAGCCTGAAGATTCTGCCACTCGGCTTCTAGTTCTACAAACGTTGAGCCTTGCCAATCGCTCGGATCCTGCTGAGCGTAAGTTTCAGAATGCTGGAGGTAGTAGGTAATCCACCGTTCGCGGGCCTGTTGGGCAAAGTCAGGATTCACCTTTAGTTCTGCCAGGGCATATTCGCGGGTCAGGGGCAACATGCTGTAGCGGTCATGCTCTTGCCGCACCAGAGACAGCCCCCGCAGCTTGGCCAAATCGGGTTCTGCTCGGTCTGCCTCCAGTTCAGGAACAGCAACCTGCACTAGCGCCTCCTGGAGGGCCGGTGCAGGAAAGAGAGCCAGGGCCAGCAAGAGTCGATAGGCGGGTTGATGCTTCAGCGGCTGCACAGAACTCTCAAAACAAAAGCGGGCCACATCTCCATCGGATTGGCCAATTTTTTGCACAATCTCGCGTAATGGCGTCCCATTCGCCAATTGACCCACGGCATAGCTGATGGCTACCGGAATCCCGCCAGTTGCTTGGTAGAGTTGCATTCGGTCAGTGAGACTGAGAGAAACGCCTTTGGTCTGGGCCTCGTGTTGGATGAGGGACAACCCATCGGACTCTGGCATCGAAGTGAGCCGGACTGGCACAAAAATAATTTGTTCACGAGTTGTGATCACGGCCTTCACCGTGGGCGGGAGTTCGTACAGGAACGCCAGAACTTCTTGCTGATCCTTGACGGTTTCTAAATTATCGACTATAAGCAATGTGCGGTAGCGGGCCAGGGTTGTGCGGATCAGGTCGAGCTGCTCGGCAAAGGCAACGCCGGCCAGGTCCAATTCTTCAATCACATAGGTAATTTGGCGAAAAATATCGTTAAGCGTGCGGCGGGGTGCCAGGCTTTTGAGCAAGCCAAAGGGCATGAGGCGAAACTCTTTGGCCGAGGTGAAGATAATCGCATCAAAGGTAGGCACCGTGGAGGCCGATGCATCGCTACAGCTAGCCCGCAAGCATCGATAGGCTGCTTCCACTACCAAAGTTGTTTTACCGACGCCGCCAATTCCATCCACGCTGATGATCGGAGCTGCATGCTGCGGAGAGAGCAGTTCCAGGAGCCGCGCCAACTCTTCTTCTCGACCAATGAAGGCCGTGCAGCTAGAAGCCGGCAAGTTATGGGGAATTTGTCGGGTTGAAGGAGGAGCAGCGGTAGGTGCAGGAGCGACTGTAGAAGTTCCTGGGAGCAGCGGTTGACTGCCCGGATGAATGCTTTGTCTAGAGATTTTATAGGCTTTTTCCAGCACTAGCCGAACGGTGTTGAGGCGAACTTCTTGCCCAAACACCTCAGAGAGCAGCTTCCAGAGCTTAGGACAAAATACCCGCTGCACCGTTGTTTCCGAATAGCCATGCACCTGGATATCGAGCAGCCTCGGCCTATCGATCAAAACCTGTTCCAAAATCCGCTCTTGAACATCATTGAGGGGTTTAGCGGTTTTAGCCAGGACTTGCTGATTAGCAAATCTGATTAATTCGGCAGAATCTACTGTGTTCATCGGCTTGCGCTAGCGATAATTTTATCAAGTCAACAGGACTCATCACGGGGCAGGACTCATCACAGGGAAAGTCCACTAAAGGGCAGCTCCATTGAGCCGATTTGGACCTTGACACCCAAGCTTTAATCAAGCCTACCAACCCGACTTAACGTGAGCCTACCCCAGTTTTCTACTGCCCTTCAAGTTATGCATAAGTCTAATGAGAAAACTGTATATGTTGAAGATGTTGAACTCAAGGACTGGCGATGGTGAACAGATAGCTGATGGTTTGGACCCAAAATGAGTTGATTTCAACGGTTTGTTCAGGTACGCTCTGAGCAATATTTAGCTTTTCATGCCTCAATATGTACTGAACATGCATAGCTTGAGCACGGAGTACTCGATCTGAAGATTAGGCGTTGGGAGTGAGGAGTGAGGTTCGCCATTGGGTGAGGGTTGGGATAGAGGCTGCTATAGCAATGGTATAGTTTTAGACATTGAAACGATGTAAATATGCAGAATTTTCAATGACTTCAAACAGCAATAACCGTCATGAGTACACCTGAACCGATCAGATCGGAATGGTCTCCAACCGAGCTACTCCCGTTGGTGCCAACGGCCTACGCCCAGCCAGATCGTTCCTCACCTTGGTTAGCAGATGCATGGGGTTAACAGATCGAGTCTGTTGGCTGAGGCAATTTGAATCACTCCCTTGAAACAGCTCAATTTAGTTGAATTAGTGTGTTTCTGCACTGGAGAACATGAAATGAAAGTCTTTTGTACCAATCCAACGCTAACTTATTCGTTTGGCCATTTAATTGATATCAAACATCATGAGAACGAAATTCCAGATGGGGTTATACAGAAAGGTCAGTTTCAGGAGTTTCGTTGTAAATACTGTCAGATGCCGCTGGTCTTGAACGAGCGCTATATTCCAATCCAGCCGCTGGGAGCTGGTGGCTTTGGTCTGACTTTTCTGGCTACAGATTATAGACGCGGTGAGGACCGGGTGATTAAGCGGCTGATCGCCAGAGATGGGCTGGGAACAGAGACTAAAGAGAAAATCAGGGCGTTGTTTGTCCAGGAAGCTGAGATTTTAGAAGACTTGCGGCATGATCAGATTCCGCGACTTTGGGATCACTTTGAGGTGCCACTTCCCAATGAAGATGGCGATGAAACCTTAGCCTACTATTTGGTGCAGGAATTTATCGACGGTCGGGATTTACAAAAGGAGCTGCAAGAGGTACATTGCCAAGGAAAGAAGGGATTTTCCGAAGCGGAAATTATCAAGTTACTCCAACAGATTCTGGATGTCTTAAAATATATTCACAAGCCTCGATTACACCGATCTCGATCAGATGGTCAACGGCGAACGTTGATTCATCGAGATATCAAGCCTTCTAATATTATGCGAGGAGTAGACGGCGACTTTTATTTAATTGATTTCGGTAGCGTTAAACAAGTTGTGCAGTTGGGTGTACCGGCAGATCAAACGATAGCGGTCGATCAACTACTTCCAGAGCAACCTTCAACCCTCACGTCAGTAGGTACAGAAGCATATTGCCCCTATCTCCAGCTGCATCCACGACCGGGTGATCGGCCTGAACCCTGGTGGGATTTGTATGCCTTAGCCACTACCTGCGTCAAACTGCTTACGGGCGAGAATCCGAGAGGGTTAGGAGTGCCCGACAGCACCCGCTGGCAAAAGCTTGCTCAAGTCGATCTGCGTCTTGCTAAAATCTTGAACCGAATGATGGGAATTGGCATGGAGCCTGGCCAGCGATACCAGGACGCTGCTGAAGTGCTCCAGGATCTGGACGCATTGGCTGGAAAGCCACCCACGTCAAGCTTCAATCCACGGCTAGCTGCGCTAATTGGTGGTTCCGTGATTGCTGGCGCTTTGTTGCTGCTTGGGGGGATGCGTTTAAGTAACTGTAATTATTCTGTTGGTTGCTTGTTTGGCAGCTCTATTTCCCATTCTGATCCAAACGACGCCCCAAAGGAAATAGCGTCTAAACTGTTGCCAGCAGAGAATTTGATCAGCGCCGGTGAAAAGCAAATTGCCGGTAGCCAACCTCTGAGCAATGAATATGAAACCCTTAAACAGCAAGGTATAGAACAATTGAGGCAGGAAAACTACAGGGCAGCACAGGAGTCGTTTAGCCAAATCCGCAAATTGGCTCGTGAAAGACGCGATGCTCTGCTTAACCAAACTACTGCCCCAGAATATCGGGCGGCTGTTGCTGCGCTACAAGACCCGCAGGTGATGATCTATGGCAACAACGCCACAGCCAGACTCCGGCATCAGCAAGGCCAACCGATCTACACCATTGCCGTTGCGCTTCCCGTCAGCGACAAGGAGGGCAAGGACTTTCCAGTTGGCAAACAAATGCTGTTTGGGGTGGCTCAAGCTCAGAAAAAAGCAGTGGAAGCCGGAATCAATCTAGAGATGGTGATTGCTAACGACCGTAACGTTCCAGCTCAAGCTGAAGTAGTCGCCAAAGCGTTGACTAATTGGCAGATTGAAGGCGAGCGACGAATTCTAGCGGTTGTCGGCCACTACACCAGTCCAGTTACCTGCACCGCACTGCCATTCTATTCCGCAGCCGATGTGGTTGTGATTTCTCCCACCAGTACATTGACTAACTTGCGCCAAGATTGCCAAGACAGTCAGCAAGTGTTCTTTCGCACAAGCTCATCCAGCGCGGTAGAAGCCGATACGTTTGTCCGCTACATTGCGGAAAAAAGCCAGATTGCCGATCCCAAAGTGGCCATTTTCTATAATCCTAATGAGGGCTTTAGTCGAGATTTGACTGAGCAATTTGAGCGCTTGTTTCAAGGTAAAGGCGCGATTGTGCAAAAAATTGACTTATCTGATCAGAATTTCAACCTAGATCAAGCCCTATCTGATGCCAGTAGCGCCAATATTTTTGCTGTATTCCCCGATGGTAAAACCGAAAATCGCGGCTCGTTTGATCGCGCGCTAGAAGTCCTCAAAACCGCAGATGATGGGCGCTTAATTGTGGGATCTAATACGCTCTACCAAAATGAAGTGCTGGGATCGATCAAGAACGGCAGGAGCTTGGCGGGCAAATTCTTGCTGGCCGTTGATTGGCATCCCCAGTGTAGTGCAGAGGCGTTTACCACTGCCTATCAGTCTGAGTGGATTGGAGGAGTAAATCGCTTAACGGCCCTGTCCTATGAAGCTGTTCAAGTACTAGCGGCGGCGTTTCAGGAAGGTGTATCTTCATCCCCAGCTCTGAAAAGCAGATTGAGAACCATTAGTACCCAGAGTGATGTATTTACTCGCAAACAGCTCAGTTTTAACGCTGATGGCAATCGCCGAGACATTACGAATCGCGTTCTAGCCACCCCTGCATCGGACATGAATCGCTTTGTGCTGTTAGACGGAGAAACTTGTCCATAGTACAGTTCTTGCTTATTTCTATGCGAGTCTTTCTATATTCGCTTTTTCGTGTTCTCAGTCCTTCTAAAATTCAGTCTTTCCAGTCAATTAAGACAGGGCAGCCACTAGCCTTTCAATATTTTCAGCGGCATAGCGAGCCGAATCCGCCGTTAGTTGAGCTGATAAGGTTTGCAAATCCTGCTGAAGCTGCACTTCATTCGGAATCTGGCGGAGCAAACAGGCTGCGATACGAGCAATTACCCGCCGAGTTTGTTCTTTTTCTAATTCGGCATGGCCTGATGGCACAAAAGCATGGCTGACAAAGATAGCTGAGCTGCGAATTTCCTGCTGCAGCACCGCATTGCTCAGCTCTTGACAACTCTGCTCGACCAAACTAGCTGTGGCTAGCTGAGTTGTGAGTTGATCCAGATAATATTCCTTCGAGTCTTCCAGGTCAATATCCCGAACTTTTACGATTGAGCGCTGTTTGATTAAAGAAGCCAAAGCGCTATCCAATTCATATACACCTACTGGACTAAACAGGCTGTGCTGGATCTGCTGCCAGGATGCCGGAATCCGCCAGAGGGCTAACCAATAGACAATATCTTGTTCCAATCTAGAAAGTCGGCGGAATTCGCTTCTAAACTCGTCTTTGATCCCTGAGACGCTGTCATCATCTCCCCGAAACAAGGTGACGCTCTTCTCTCCGACATAGCGCTTAACGTTAGTATTTCCAGTTCCTCGTATTGTTTCGGCTAGAATTTTTAAGATCAGGGGATTGTTATAAATTTCAATAAACTGCTTCAGTTCTACTTCGGTTCCCATCAACCCTTCAGCTTTTAGAATCTTCTTGTCTTCCTCGTAGCGTAGCCCTTCTAGCTGATATTCCTGAAGCATATCCTTCGCTTTTACTTTAATTGAGGCCATATCTGGTGGCTGCTCTCGTCCGATTAAAATAAAACAGCTTTTGTGTTTGCCATACATTCGCTTCAGCCAGTCACCGTAATTTTCGTAGTCCGATCGATAGCGTCTAGAAGGAGCATCTGCCACGATGGTTTCCCAATTATCGATTACTACGAAACAGCGATACTGGTTGAAATAGCCCATCAAATCGGTCAAGCTACCCTGCCGTTCCTTACCTTTCGATAGAGAGCAAATTAGCTGGTTTAGCACATCGACGAGCAATGGTTCTGCGTCGAGGGAAATCCAGATCAGAAACTCAAACTGACTGGCGATTTGTTTCATCAGCTGATAAGCGAGAGCCGTTTTACCAATACCCGCTCTACCGTTCAGGATAATTAGTCGCTTGCCTGCTACGATCCACTGCTGAAGTGTTTTTAACCCACTGATGCGGCCACAGAATGGTTTGGGAGCCTCAGGCAAATCCCCAATGCAGATAATATCTAGATCAGTATAGTCTGTAACTTCATCTGGATTCACATCGATTGCCTGACAAAGCGCAATAAAGGTATCCTCTTCAATGGCTTGCCTATACCAACGAAATCGCTTGAATGTTGCCTCAGTAATATAAATTCCGCTTGGATGGAATTCCCGCGCTCGTCTGCGCCATTCTTCATCAAATGACTCTTTAATCAGTGCAGTATTATCTCGCTCTCCCTGCCACTCCTGTTTTTTTCGGTCTTTGGCTTGTTTGATCAGTTCCTTACCTTGTTCTGAAAGTCTGCGAGTTCGACGCGCCATAATTGCAGCCAGCTAATCCTCACAGCTTATTCTACCGGAACCCCTAGTCGAATACTAGCTGCACCAGCAGGAGCCCAGCAGCAGCCCAGCAGGAGTAATGTGCTCAGATCATTGCATCAAGGTTAGCCAACCTAACTGAGAAGCAACCCAATGGTTCGGTAAACCTGCAGCAGGTTTCTATCTACCAGCAGGCAGCATGTTTGCTCTACATGCGGTGGTTGATTTTGCCTGTCAAGTTGAGCAGTAGCACGGCTTAGGGTACTCCAGCCCAAATCTTTAGTAAAATAAACGTACTGTTTCTGTTCCTGCTGCTATGTCTGTCGCAGATCAATCTGTTGCAAACCAACCTGTTGCAAATCAACCTGTTGCAAATCAAGAAACCCTGCTGTCAACGCTGGCTGAATCGACGCAGAGTGGAGCAGAAACGCCTGTCTTTCCTCCTGGTGATCTCTACAGCGACGAACCGCCCTTGGAAACCTACCTACACTTACGCCAATTGCTGTTGCTGCTCTCCTGCCTCGAATGGTACTGGCGTGACCGCAACGACTACTTTGCGGCTGGCAACCTCACGGTCTACTACAGCCCCAATCAGCGCAAATCCGAGGACTTCCGTGGCCCCGACTTCTTTGTAGTGCTGGACACGGAGTGGAGGCCGCGCAAGAGCTGGGTGGTGTGGGAAGAAGATGGCAAGTATCCGAACCTAATTATTGAGCTACTGTCCGATTCCACTGCCAACACGGACCGAGGACTGAAGAAGCAAATCTATCAAGATATCTTCCGCACGCCAGAATACTTCTGGTTCGATCCCAACACGCTAGAGTTTCAGGCGTTTGCGCTCCTGCAGGGCACTTATCAACCGATGCAGCCGAATGAGCAAGGTTGGTATTGGAGTGTGCAATTGCAGTTATTCTTGGGAGTCGAGGATAGCAAACTGCGGTTTTTCACCCCAGAAGGACAGTTGGTTTTCACTCCTCTGGAAGCGGCTCAGCTGAAAGAACAGCAGTGCCTAGTCGCAGAGCAAAAAGCAGCCGAAGCAGAGCAAAAAGCAGCCGAAGCAGAGCAAAAAGCAGCCGAAGCGGAGGCTTTACTGGCACAATATCGTCAGCGGTTTGGAGACTTGGGGTAGTTCTCCATAAAGGATCGCAACGGCAGGGAATGGCAACTGTCCAGTGACCAATATTTACGCTGTGTTTAAAGTTGTCGTAATATTTCGTTTACTTTCGTTATATACAGCGTAACCTTATCTCTTCAGGGTGATGCATTCTCTGATAATCTATTCTTAAGATTTTAATTTACTTAAGCATTGAAGCCGTTTTGGCCCTGCCTTCTCTGCGTTTAGCGCTGCATGACGTTTCATGAACGCTGAAAAAGTTGGCTAGATTGCGGCTGCACCGGTTTAGGAGAAATTTAAATGTCCACCTTTTCATTACTGTTTATTGCGGTTTTAGGAATTGCGCTGCTGCTGTTTTTGGTAATCGTAGTGCGGCTGCAAGCCTTTCTGGCCCTGCTGATTGTCAGTTTGTTTGTGGCGGTGATTGGCGGTATTCCTCCGGCGGAAATTGCCGACACGATTCGTGAGGGCATGGGTTCCACACTGGGCTATATCGCTATTGTGATTGGCTTGGGCGCTATGTTTGGGGAATTGCTGCAAGTCTCCGGTGGGGCTGAGCAAATCGCTAATACTTTGGTGCGCAAGTTTGGTGAAATCAATGCCCAATGGGCACTGGGACTAGCCGGATTAGCGATTGCGACGCCAGTGTTTTTTGATGTAGGGCTAATTATCTGCATTCCTCTGGTTTATAGTCTCGGCAGACGTACCGGACGCTCACTGCTCTACTATGCCATTCCCTTGGTGGCTGGGTTAGCTGTGGGCCACAGTTTTGTACCGCCCACTCCGGGACCGGTGGCGGTGGCTTCGCTGCTGGGAGCTGATCTGGGCTGGGTGATTCTGTTTGGTTTGTTGGCTGGTCTACCGGCCCTAGCGATTGGCGGCGTCCTGTTTGGCAAATACATTGCCAAGCGGATTCACTTAAATGTGCCCGCGGAAATGGAAGAATCGGTTGCGGAATCAATTGCTGCTACTTCCGGCGCTTCAGATATAGCAGAATTAGATAGCTTAGAGAGCGAGAAAGCCAACCGCGAGCTGATTGAAAAGGAGCTGAGCCGCAAACCGCTGCCCAGCTTTGGTATGGTGCTCACGATTATTGTGATTCCGCTGGTGCTGATTTTGCTCAACACGGTCCTAGGGGTGATTCTGCCGGAAGGCAATCCGGTGCGCAACTGGATGAGCTTTATTGGGCATCCGTTCACCGCCTTAACGATTGCAACTCTGCTGTCGTTCTACTTTCTGGGGACGCTGCGCGGCTATTCCATGTCGGATATTCTGCGCATCACTACTAAATCGTTTGAGCCAGTAGGGTTGATTATTCTGGTTACGGGCGCGGGCGGTGTGTTTGGTAAGGTGCTGGTGGAAACCGGCGTGGGTAAAGCTTTGGCCGAAGCGATGGCCGCATCGAATCTGCCGGTAATTTTGCTGGCCTTTTTGATTGCGGCAGCCGTGCGGGTCAGCCAGGGGTCGGCCACGGTTTCGATGGTGACGGCAGCGGGTCTAGTTGCGCCAGTACTGCAAACTGGCACCTATTCCGCCCCGTTGATTGGAGCGATTACAATTGCGATTGCGGCAGGCGCAACGATTCTTTCCCATGTCAACGACTCTGGCTTCTGGCTAGTGGGACGTTACCTGGGCATGAGTGAAAAAGACACGCTGCGCTCCTGGACCGTGATGGAAACTATCATTGGCTTTGTTGGGTTTGCGGTGGTTTTCGTCCTCAGCTTTTTCCTTTGAGGCGTTGATCGATTCGCAAGCGAATTGGAGCCAGTGAACTGAACTCTTGATGGCTCCAATTTGGGTTTAGATACAGCCTTTTTCAGGCTAGTGAAGTACGAAAAACGGGGTGCAGGGGCAGTGCCCCTGCGTGGGGGCTTCGCCCTCACACCCCCCATACCTCACATGAGTGAAAAACGCTGTAAGTACGGGCCGTATTTCCTACGGAACGGCTGTGCCCGCGTATAGCTTGCTTCTCCGTAAGCAATACCGCCCCCTCCAAAACAATGCCTGATGAGCCGAAGGCAATATTAAACCTGACTTGAATTCTGACTTTAACTACAATATTCAACAACCATTAACTTCAGCTTCAACGGTAATATTAATTTTATGAAGCGCTATGTGATTGGCACGGATATCGGCACAACGAGCACCAAATCGGTGCTGTTTACCCTGACCGGCGAGGTGGTTAACACATCTCTGCTGGAGTACCCGCTCTGCAGCCCCGATCCAGATACGGCAGAGCAAGATCCAGAGGAAATATTGCAGGCAGTGCTGCGAACTGTGGGACAGGTGACGAAGCAAATTCAGCCCGACGAAGTGCTGTGTCTGTCTTTGAGTAGCGCCATGCATAGCCTGATTGCCGTGAATGCCGATGGCGACCCGCTAACCAAAAGCATCACCTGGGCTGATAACCGCAGTGCGGCTTGGGCCGACGTGATCAAGCAAAAGCATCAGGGGCATCAGATCTACCGGCGCACCGGCACGCCGATTCACCCAATGTCGCCTTTGGTGAAACTGCTGTGGTTACGCCACGAGCAACCGCAGATCTTCCAGCAGGCTACCAAGTTTATTTCCATCAAAGACTATGTGCTGCACCACTTGTTTCAGTGCTATGTCATGGATCACTCGATTGCCTCCGCCACAGGGCTATTGAACCTGGAACGCTTGCAGTGGGATGAGACTGCCCTAGAAGTCGCTGGAATTCGGGCAGAGCAGTTGCCGGAGTTGGTCCCCACGACCTATGTCTTGCAGCCAATGGCGGCTGAGTTTGCCCGACTGATGGGACTTGCACCAGACACACCGGTGGTAGTGGGAGCCAGTGATGGGGTGCTGTCGAACTTAGGGGTGGGGGCGATGCAGCCTGGGGTGGTAGCAACCACGATTGGCACGAGTGGAGCCATTCGAGCGGTAGTAGACCGTCCCGTGACCGATCCACAGGGGCGATTGTTTTGCTATGCCTTGACCGAACAGCATTGGGTAGTCGGCGGTGCAGTGAATAACGGTGGGATTATTCTGCGCTGGCTGCGCGATCAGTTTGGCGATGCCGAAATCATGGTGGCCCATCGGTTGGGGGAAGATCCCTACGAGCTGCTGGCGGACTTGGCTGCGACAGTTCCCCCCGGTGCCGATGGTCTGATTTTCCATCCTTATTTGCTAGGGGAACGAGCACCCCTCTGGGATGCCAATGCGCGTGGCTCCTTCTTTGGCTTAACGATCAACCACGGCAAGGCACACTTGGCTCGAGCTGTCCTGGAGGGGATTCTGTTTAACCTGCTGGTGGTGTTGCGAGCCGTAGAAGACTTTACCGGAAAAACCAAGCAAATTCAGGCAACGGGTGGATTTGCGCGCTCATTGCTCTGGCGGCAAATGATGGCCGATGTGTTTAATCAGCCAATTACCATTCCCAAACAACACGAGAGTTCTTGCCTCGGTGCCGCAATTTTGGGCCTTTATGCCCTCAAGCAAATCGATAACCTCGACGCCAGTCCAATGATGATCGGCGCAACCCATCAACATCAGCCTAATCCAGCCGATGCTGCTATCTATCAGAAAATCATGCCGCTCTATACCAAACTGCTGGACCAATTCCGCTCTCACTATCAGACCATTGCCAATCTGCAAGCAGAGCTACACCGGATGCAGTGATCTAGCCTGTTTTATCGCCAGTGTACAATTCATCACAATAGATGTAGTAGGGGCATGGCCTGGTAATGAAACTAGCAGTCAATGCCCTCTTTGGGATTCAGGTAGCAGCCCTGGCAGAACGGTGCTTCAGCGCATGGAGTGCTAACGATCATGTTCGGCAGTGGCTAGTGACCGTTGAACTACCGCCAAGCTCTTGATACCGTCCGTTGCACCTTGATTATGGGGGGACAGGACTGAAACTGAGTCTATCGTCTCTGCTTCAGTCCTGGGAGACAGAGTGGGAGACGACCATGCATCGGGCGACACTAGATGTCTACTAACCTATCGCCTCACCCCACCCTGTGCTTTGCTCGCCAACGCATCCTCTAGAGGTCGGTACCGCCATACCTGCCATACTCTCTTCGCCTTGAGCAGAAGCATCCCAGTCA
>KL662191.1:1647838-1668666 GCA_000733415.1 [Leptolyngbya] sp. JSC-1 | reverse complement strand
ATCTCAGCAATCGCAGGGACGTTCCACCCCTGTGCATTGAGGCGAATCATATGGGCGCGGTCGCGTGTCCGTTGCGGCACCGTTTGGGCAACTCGCAACTCGCTCAACATCGAGTCTTCGGCTTCACTTAAGACAATCCGAATGGGAGCAGGCATAAAGATGGAAAGCTCTGTTTAGAGGGTCTATCCCATCTTACATTTAATTAGTCCTAGCTACTTAGAACCGATACCAAGTACGTTTTGTACAATTCGGGTGCTCATGCGCCCCACTGGGAAAACGCAGAACAGTTCAATCAGGAATTAGTGAACTTTGCGAGCGCGATTCTCTAACGAAAAGGCTGCATCGACACAACAATGAGATATAGCCCTCACCATAGACAGCCTTATGCAACTAAGCAGGGGGTTGTTTTTCCTGCTAAAACTAAGCTGCTTCCCATTCCTCTCCTTACAGGCACTTTCAGCCTAGCAAATGGTCTTGAGGTGCGATCTCAACCGGGATTTCAAGCCGCATAACGTTCCGATTGAGCGGCTGCTAGTAACCTCTGAGAAAACCGACTAACTTTGTCAGTCCGCACCAACGCAGTTATGGGGTGACAGAACTGTTAGATGAGTAATGGACTCAAGAACAGAGATGATGGAGAAGTGGGTGACGAGATGAAGGGTGGTCTTGATGCTGAGTTGCCTTTGCCATTGGAGCCTTAGCCTTTTTCAAAACTAACAGCAAGATTTTGACAATCGCGCAAAATTCAAGTATTCCGCCGCTTTAGATTCCCTTAATTTGTAATTGTAGCCGATGTGGTTACAAAGTGTAACAAACAAGGAGGTTCTGAAGTATGGCTCACTTACTGCATCTAGATGCCAGCCCACGGGGAGAGCGATCGCACTCTCGACGCATGACTCGTGCCTTTGTCGAGCAGTGGAAGCAAGCGCATCCTGGCGATACCGTTGTTTACCGCGACATCGGACGCAACCCCGTTCCTCACGTCACGGAAGCCTGGATCGCAGCCGCTTTTACCCCAGCAGAGCAACGCACTCCAGACCTGCGGGAGGCGCTCCGCATTAGTGATGAATTAGTGGATGAGTTTTTAGCGGCGGATATCTATGTCATGGGTGTGCCGATGTATAACTGGACGGTTTCCAGCGGCTTCAAAGCTTACATCGATAACATTGTCCGCATCAATCGCACCTGGGCTTACATCCCGGAGGAAAACCCAGAGTTTCCCTACAAACCGCTGGTGCATGGCAAGAAGATGTTTGTGATTTCGGCACGAGGTGACGGTGGATTTGCACCCGGTGGTCGGAATGCTCAACGGGATTTTCTCACGCCCTATCTCAAAGAGGTGTTTTCCATGCTGGGAGTCGCAGATATCACCTTTGTGAATGTGGAAAACGATGAGTACGGCGGACAAAAGTTAGCGGATTCGATCGCGACGGCTCAAGCTCAAATTGCTCAGTTGGTGGCTGTCTAAATTGAGGAGGAAAAAATGCGAGTCTTTCTAACAGGTGCAACAGGCTATATTGGCAGCGTAGTAGCAGAAAAGCTGCAAGCCGCAGGGCATAACGTTGTAGGGTTGGCAAGAAGCAGCACCACAGCCGCCCAATTGGAAAAACGGCAAATCGAACCCTTCTTGGGAGATTTACAGAACCCTGACGGATTGGCATTGGCGGCCGAACAATCAGATGGTGTGATTCACACTGCATTTATCCACGATTTTGAGGATTGGGCAGGTGCCGTTCAAGCGGATTGTCGAGTGATCAAGGGATTCGTACAGGCATTAGCAGGCTCTGATAAACCGCTAATTGCGACTTCAGATACCAGCGTTTTAGGGGATACGGGATCAACTATTGCAGACGAAAGTTACCCGATCGCTCAGGGGTTTCTCCTAGCTGAACGTGCAAAAGCTGAACAAGTTGTTCTCGATGCTACCCGACAAAATATTCGGAGCGTCGTTTTACGCTTGCCACTCTATATTTATGGGCGTGGAGGTGGTACAAGCTACGTACCGATGCGATTACAAGAAGCCAAAGAAAAGGGAGTCGCTTACTACATTACCCCTGGTGAACATCAAGTTTCGGCCGTACATGTTGATGATGTCGCTCAGCTTTACATACTCGCCCTAGAACAAGCACCTGCGGGTTCAATCTTTCATGCGACCACAGAATCTGGGATTTCAGAAAAAGCAATTGCCCTAGCCATTAGTCACACAGTAGGCAGTAAAGCCAAAGGAATTTCCTTTGAAGCCGCTATCTCTAAATGGGGACGTGGAATTGCCACCTTTTTCTCAATCAACAATCAAGTCTCTGCGAATAGAGCAATGCAGCAGCTAGGTTGGAAACCGCAAGCCAATTTGTCTTTGCTGGATGACATTGCACAAATGACTGCCTCATAGTATCACCAGTCCTGATGATTACCCACAGCTAGGCAGTGAGGTCTACAGAAAAGTCGTGGAGAAGATTATGCATCAAACGTCTTGTAGAGTTTTAGAAGATGCCTATCAAAAATTTCTCAACGGATGGGCAACTGGCAACTGGCAACCGTTTCTCGATTTACTGAGTGACGATCTGATCTTTCAATATCCAGCAGGTGTTCATCGGGGAAGACATTTAGCACCTGAAGGCAAACTTGCAATGGTGGCTTGGGCGAATGCTCATAAAGAGGCGGGCGATCGGATTCAAATCACTCCATCCCTGAGCGTGTTTCAGGATAACTGGGGAATTTTCACAGCAAACAGTGTCGGCACGTACAATGGCGAACCCTATGACGGCAATGAAGCCTATTTCTTGCGCGTCCAGGGAAATCAGATCGTTGAATATCGAGAATACATGGGCGACATCATTGGTTGGCTCAGCGACGTTAACTAGAGCGAACATTCTTTGAAAATTAACTGATGGAGGAAACATCGTGGAATCCTTAGAAATCAAAACTCTACGTTCATCTCAAAGGCAAATCATTCCGCTGCACCAACAAGCTCAAGGTTCTGAGAAGACACAGCCAATTAATTCCAAGGAAAAAATCAATCGTGAGGCATTCGTTAGTTGGCTATTTCTCATGGGTTCTTTGATGTTTGTCTTAGACGCAATTCTAGAGAGCATGAGGGGCATCTCGTTCTCATCCCTGCTGCACTTGTCAGCCAGCATCCTGTTTACAATCGGCTCTGTGTTATTTATTCCTAACAATTCGCGGCAGTAGGAAAAAGCAAAACGATGGAAGTGACAAACACTATCAATGTTTCTAGCTTAAGTTTCTTAGCCCAATTCATTCATCCTCTGTTGATGCTGGGGCTATTCGCTTACCTGCTCTACGCAGCATACCTTGGTTTTCAAGTTCGTCGCACTCGCAATGCTGAAGGCGAAACTAAAAAGGAACTGATTCAGGGCAAATACACCACTCGCCATTACCACTCAGGTGCGATCGTTTTGGCAATTATGGTCACGGGTGCTTTTGGTGGAATTGTCAGCACCTATTTAGGAGAAGGAGAAATCCCAGCGATCGCCCATCTTTTTGTGGGTCTGGGCATGACGGCACTGGTTGCGATCTCCGCTGCCCTTGTTCCCCTAATGCAACGTGGACAGAACTGGGCACGACAAATTCACATTGCAATTAACGTCAGTCTGCTGTTTCTGTTTACTTGGCAAGCGATTACTGGACTACAAATTGTTCAAGAATTACTAGCTCCAACGGTAACTCAATAGGAGATAGATCAATCATGACTTCACTTGCCATCAGAACGGTAGCCAGTGGCTAGGTAATACAACGGCGGCATAATAACCCGGTTGGAGCGGACTGTCGAGAGGTTTTGGTGTGGATGCAAAAGTTACTAACAGCCGCTCAACCGGAACGTTAGGTTGCGTCGGGTTCTTCAGAATCTTCACCAATCGTTTGCTGTGATGCGTGACGGATGTGGAGAATGCGAACCGTTGATATGTTTTGCCCCTCCAAAACAGTAAAAAGAACTCGGTATAAGTTACGCCCCCGCCCGTAAAGTAACTGGCGAATCTCTTGTCTAAAATACTCATTCTCTCGCGCTAATGGGCAGCGTTTAGGCATTTGAGACAAAGACTCAATGGCTTGTAGTAGCCCTGAATACCATTGGCTTGCCTTTGCAGGAGAGGTAACTTGAGACTAGAAATGCACCGTCCGCTTCAGCCTCTGCCACGCTTGAAATTTCGATACGATACTTCATGAATCGGCTGGCAGATTGTACTTGCTGCGTTGCTCTTCAGAGAAATCTTGAAAAGACCGGAATTGTCCTGACTCAAAATTGTCTAACCCTTGCTGAATACCCTTGATAGCCTCTTCTGAATCCTGCTCTTCCCACTCTAAGATACTAGCTAATAATTCAGACACAACAAGGCTCACATCTTGACCTCGCCGAGCAGCTTTGTCAAGCAGCAACGCCTCTAATTCAGGGCTAAGGGTAACAACTATTGCCATTTGAGCGATCTCCTAGGACATAAAGCCTTTGTGCTGTATTCTAGCAAAAGCAATGAGCCTCCCTGAATCGCCAGTACCTTGAACAATTACCAGCGTATTTAGATACCAGGGTTAGGTCTACTTATCTGTTTGGGATTCGCTGTCCTTATCCCAAGCTGATCGCAAAACACCTCGCAAACGCAAAGCTTCTATGAGCAATGGTAGAAGTAGAATTGCTGCTGTAAGAGTTAGGATGATTTGCCCAATTCGCCCCAGCGAGAAAACCCCAACCGCATATCCTGCAAGAGCCAGAACTATGTAAACAATCACGAAATCTAGCAAGATCAGTAGTGGAGCAGCAAATCTTGGATCGGCGAGGATTTGTATAACGTTGTGGTCAGAATCTGAGAGATATATTCGATGTCCTTCATGATTAGCGGGTAGTTCTCCACCCGTTTGCTCTTGTAGCTTTTTTGCTTCTAACTCTGTTTTCCGAATCTCTGCAATGGTTTTGCGAATTTGCAAAAAGGCAACAGGAACACCCAAAATTGCAGTAATAGCAGCAACAACACCAGCAACTACCTTGATATAAGTGTCAAGGCTATTCCAAAAGTTTGTTGTTGGTGTGGGGGATATTTGTGTCTGACTGTAAACCGACGGGTGAACCGACAGCACGATGCATATCACAACTGCCATCACAAGTAATGTCCGGAATTGCTGAACTTCTTTTTTCACAATTGCTTACTGAGAAGAAAAATTCAATCTTGAGTGTCCTACAAATAACCTCAAAACAAAACGCTAACGGATCACTCTATGGCTACGTCCCCACCGAAAAATTAGCAACCTAACGGTGCTGTTCAGCGGTTGCAGACCAAACTTTGTTACTCCACGAGCAAAACCCATCAATCCGTTGCAATAGCGTTGTTAGCTGAGAGACGCACCAACTGCCTTGGCTGACTCTGACCCTGCCACTCCCAAGCTATCTCCAAACCACCGTCCTCACCCACCGTCCTCTGGGTGCTTTTCGACACCACAGACAACCTCAACCTACGGTCTCAACCCACCAACTGCGCGGTGCTTTGCCCTTTGACGATGCGGCTTGATGAACGAGTGGAAGAACTGATTGCGGAGCCAGCTAACGGTGCTGTTCAGCGGTGGTAGGCAACCTCGAACTTAGCACCAGCAGTTTTCGACCGTCCACTACCACGCAGTGTTAGGTGGCGACAACTACTGTTGCCTATCGTAGGGGGAGAAATCTTACTTGTCCTTCCCACTCTCCCTCAAGGCTGCACTCCGCAATCAGGATAATCTCCTCTATCGCCACCCCTACTGGAACACGACGGCTCACCTCAAACAACCCAGACATACACAATCCTGCTTGAATGCGTTGATAAGCAAAAGTTGTCATGGTAGCAACATCATGAGTCAAGACAATTCGTTCCTCTTGGCCTGCCCACTTTAAAACGGTTGGGTCATCTACTCCAGATAGATCAACATCTTGAACACGCACAATATCAACATCTGGGCTTTGACGAAGAACACCTCGTACAATTTGATTGTTAAAATTTTCATCAGCCAGGAATCGAGCCATTTCAAATCACCTGGACTGATCTCGCCTAGCAAGTAAGCGATCGCGTATTCCAATAGGATTAAAACGCTGCTCAACCTCTTGTTGAATCATATCTGCTTGATGTTGACGCTCTGCAAGATAGGTATGAACTTCATCCCTATGTCTAAGATAGTAACCAATAACCAGGTAGATATCTGATAGTTGAAGCGACGGATACTGCTCTCCTATTTCCTCTGGCGTACATCCCTCTAAAAAAGCTGTCACAACAGTGTCTAGAGTGACACGAGTTCTAGAAACTCGCACAACACCATAATCATCAGTTTCTATAGGGGCCGGTTCAAGGGCAATTGATAGAGTCATAGACATTACCAGGCTTATTTCTAAACCATATAGTAGCAAACGACCAATCAGCCTGTAGCTTTGAGGACTATAGAGATCGCTAGTTCTTATGATTCTCATGTTCACCTTTCTTCCAAGCAAAGAGGTAGTAGCAAGACTGCTGCAACAACTGTCAAAATAATTTGACCAATCCGCCCAGGCAAAAATATGCCAACTGCATAACCTGCTAAAGCTAAAACAATGTAGACAATCACAAAATCCAACAAAATTAATAAAGGAGCAGAAAATCTGGGATCAACAAGAATTTGAATAACATTTCCATCTGAGTGATCCAGGATTATACGGTATCCTTCAGATTCTTTTGGCAGTTCTGTTGCTGTTTGCTCTTGTAACTTTTTAGCTTCCAGTTCAATTTTGCGAATCTCTACAATTGTTTTACGAATTTGCAGAAATGCAACTGGGACGCCAAGAATCGCTGTGATAGCAGCAACTACACCAGCAATGACCTTGACAGATGCATCAAGATTACTCCACAAATCTGTATTTGTTGCTTGTGCCTGAGCGTAAGCAGGTTGATAGGTTAGCAGCACCCAAATGACCAATGACGCAGCAAAAAGTAGCCAAAAATGAGTAATCGATTTGCTCACAATGTCAAACGACTCGCAGACAATTTTGATGTACGCCCTAACAAAGGGTTTAAGCCAGCTAACGGCTCAGTTCAGCGGACGCAGATAGGTTCTGCAACTCAACCAACAGAACTGCGCCGTTCCGCTGCATTTGAATTGTGTGCGCCCAGCATGGGCGTGATCTAATGGGGTGAAAGTCCCCTGTGGTGGAACCAATGTCCAATGATCGAAAAGATCCGAGTGACGATAACCACTAGCTTAAGGCAAGGGCGCTCCCGCAAGGGAGTGTCTGGAGGAAGCCAGCGGCAAATCGACGAGCCGACGAACAGAAACGTCATAGCAGGCTAAGACCGCTGGGTGAGTTGGCACAACACAACGAAACCCGTGGTTCAAGGGGCATAGTAAATGGCGCGGTTGCGTTGGCATGAGGTTCGCCAATCTCTGATGGAGGGTAGCTACCAACCGCGCCCCGTGCGGCGGGTGGTCATTCCCAAGCCCAAAGGCAAGGGAGAGCGAAAGTTGGGTGTTCTTGTGTCGTTGACCGGGTGATCCAACAAGCCATTCTGCAGCTTCTAGTCAAGCCCTGCAAGACTTCAAACACCGACTCAAGGGGTTAAGCTCCCGCAGTTGGGGAGTCTTGATGGCAGAACGAATCGAGCGATTGAACCGATACTTACGAGGCTGGATGAACTACTTTGGCATGTCCCCACATTACAGTCCCATTGAGGAGTTAGACGGTGGGTTGAGGCGGCGGATTGGGATGTGTTACTGGCAGCAGTGGCGTAGACCAAGAACCCGCATCACCAACTTGCTCAAACTGGGGACAACCAAGCGTCAGGCGATTTTGACGGGCATTAGTCGCAAAGGCTATTGGCGGTTATCAAAAACGTTAGCAACGCATACGGGAATGACGAATCAGTGGTTAGAACAACAGGGGTTGCTATCGATTAAACAACTTTGGATGAAAGTTCAAGGATACGTTTAAGCCATTAGTCTTGTTTGCGCGTCTTCCTGAACCGCCTGTTGCGGAGCCGCCTGGCAGGTGGTGGGGCAGGGAAGAGTTAAATACCCTTCTCGACCCGATTAGGTGTCTTGCATACGCTTCAAAATCTCGTCTAATGTTAAGTCTTTGAAGAGACTTTCGCGCTCTTCTGTATAGTTGCCATACCCGGTTGAAAACTGATTTAAAAAACGTACCGTACTTGCGATGCCAATTTCTTTAGATAGCACTTGAATTGCTTGCTGAGTAATTTCACTCAGGGACTTCGTTTGACTGCTCATTGCGACAGCTCCGTAATCAGTTCAAGAGGAGAAACAACTTTGGTCTGCCAAGTATCAACTTCCTTAGCCCGTCTTAAGAATCTGTCATCGCATGTGCAGAAATAATCTGCTTCTGCCTCAACTGAAAAAGCCAGATGCAATGCATCAAGTGGTTTGATACCTGAGTTGACAAAAACTTGCGCTCGTTCTTCGATTTGTTTATTAGGCTGAAGAAATAAGTTTGCCTTCGATAACACCTCTAAAACATACGCTTTTCTTGGAGAGAGCGTAATTTGTTCAGCTTCAAACATCAAGGCTTGTGAAGACACTAATTCGAACTGTCCAGCTTCCCATAGTGCAATAACATTGAGAATAGCTTCAGCTTCAACAGCGACTCGAATTTGCGTCTTGGTATCAAGTGGGCGTTGCAAACTGCACATATCGAAATAAATCCTCATAATACAAACTTGCAACACCCCTTAAACCAAAAGTCCTACCCCATGAATTTTCTCATATATAGCCTACCAAATTATAGGAATAGCTTGACAGCCGAAATACTTCCTAGATCAATCTCCTGGGCATTTGCCTCTCCGCACACCAAAAGATTGAACTCCACACACACTGAAACCTGCATCTACTTCAGTATATGCTTTTACACTTCTCCTCACTCCTGATTGACAAGTGACACACCACCAAATTTTTCTAATCGGAAATGGTCCTTCTTGCGTGTCCTCCTCTGCGTCTTCAGTTCCTTGAGAGAGTTCTTGAATACGATTATCAATCTCTTCCCTTGAGAATTGGGATGATAGTGTAACCGTTCCTGTTTCTTCATCGGCAGTAACTGTGTAGCGGGTTTCTCTTGCAGGCTGAGATTCTTGGCTATACTCATACTTTACTCCTGGTTGACACCTAACGATTGAGTTCAGCGGCGGCAAGTAACTTGGGCATCTCTACCGACCATCTTTATTCCGCCGCTGCAACGATTTGTTATACGGCGTTTCTACTCGACCAAACTCAACCTTTCTAAGCTGACAATTTAGGCAAACAGTAACCTACCTCTAGGTTCTGGAATGGGTCGCCCCAACTCTTGTGCAGTTTCAATCCATTCTTGAATCACAACTTCGGCATTTTGCACGGCATCCTGATAGGTTTCGCCATCGGCTGCACAACCGGGTAGTTCAGGTACTTCAACAATGAAAGCTTGATCGATCTCACTCCAGTAAATAATCAGTTCGTACTTAATCTTCATCTTGACCTCCGAGTTGATATCTCAAAATTATGTCGCGGACTTGTTTGACTTGATAAACTTTGGCTTTGCCTTGCTTGGGTTGGAGATTCAAAATTTCCTCGATACCATCTTTAGAAAAAATATGGTGGCTTCCCCGTATTCGCTCATCGAAATCGAGCGCGCGAAGCAGTTGACAGAGTGGCTCAAAGGGAATGTTGGCATCGGAACTTCCCAGCAGGATTTTGACCAATAGTTTATCTCGTTGGCTCATTTTCCCTCCTCCGCTCCCCGTTCTGCTAATTCTTGCTTCAATTTCTGGCATTCTTCTGCCAATGGAATCCCCAACTCTGTCGCTAACTCCAACGCCTGCTGACAATACTGCCGCGCTACCTCGACCTCACCCAAGGCTTGATGCAGTTCCGCCAAATTCTTGAGGGCTGCAGCTTCACCATCGCGACTACCAATCTCTTGAAAAATCTGCAGTGCAGTTTGGTTGTTGGTTAAAGCTTCTGGATACTGCTCCAGTTTGAGTTGAGTTGCTCCCGTGTTGACAAGGTCAGCGCCTTCACCCTGACGATCACCAATCTCCCGACTAATCACCAAGGCTTGCTGATGGAGGTCAATTGCCCGCTCATACTGCCTCAAATTGTAGTATGCACTCCCCAGATTGCCTAGGGCATTGCCTTCGCTGTGACGATCGCCAATCTCCCGCGTGATCGCCAGAGATTGCTGAAGGAAGTCGATCGCCTGCTCATACTGCCCCAAAATGCGGTACGCATTCCCTAGATTGCCTAGGGCAGCGCCTTTGCCCTTGGGATTGTCAAGCTCCCGCGAGATCGTCAGGAGTTCCTGATAAAGGTCGATCGCCCGCTCATACTGCCCCAACCTGTAGTATGCGTTCCCTAGATTACCCAGGGCATTACCTTCGCCACGGAGATCTTCAAGCTCCCGCGAGATCGTCAGATATTGCTGAATATAGTCAATCGCCCGCTCATACTGCCCCAATCTGTTGTATGCAAGCCCCAGATTGCCTAGAGAAGAACCTTCGCCACGGCGATCACCAATCTCCTGTGCAGTAGACAAAGCCTTCTCATACCATTCAATAGCTCTATTCGGATTCCCTAGGCAATTATTAGAGTTACCTAGATTGAGAAAACACCTGATTTGTACGCTTGAAACGTCCTGAGCTAAGCGATCGCTAATTTTAATCAGCTCTTGATAATTACTCCAAATGAATAATTGCTGATGCAGCGCTTGATTCGTTGTCTCAAGGTTCTGCATATAAATCTCGCCTGCTTTTTCCCAATCCTCAACTTCACAGTAGTGGTCAAACGCTTCCAAATAGCCGCGCACAGTTTCCAGGTTAGGTGCATTGGCAGCAGGTTCGTAGACGGTCAACCAGAGGTGAGCGGCTTGGCGTTCCGACTGATGCCACATCTGAGGATCAGCCTTGAGCAAATCATGGGCAACAGCCCGAACAAGGTTATGTTGGCGAATCAAAAACTGATTTTGGTGGATGCCTTCTCGTTCCACAAACGCCCGTTCATGCAAGATCTGATAAGCCTGCTGCCGTCGCTGGGAGGTCTGCTCTTCAAGCATCGACAGCCAAAACGTTTCTAGAACGGGACGGCGATAAACCGAACTGCGACAGAGCAACTCCAATGCATTGGGAGGCAACTGCTTCAGCGACAGTTCCACTCGACGACGAACTCGCTTTTGCAACGCTTGATTATAGAGTTCTGGTCTAACCCGTTCCGCTTGCAGTTCCCGTGCGACTTGTTCAAACTCATTGCCGTATCGTTCCCAATACTTTGCCACATTGCCAGCAAACGGCGCAGCCAGAATCTCTTTGGCAATTACCTGCAACACCAACGGATGACCTTCATAGATTTGCCCAATGCGTCGCAAATGGCTGGAATTGCTGTCATCCACCCTCAAGCCATTCTTAGCAAAGAGCGCTAAATGCTCATTCCATTGCAGATCATCTGGCTGATACGCCAACAACCCCTGTAACGTAATCGCCTGCCAACAATTGGGATAGCGCTCCTCGAATTCTGCCAACGAACTCGGCAAGGCTTGTGCCGTTAATACCAACCGACTGGCAAAATTCGGCTCTGTCAAACAGCGTTGAAGAAAGGTTCCCCAGTGGTGATCGGCAAATTCCGTTTCAGTCGGCTGTTCAGAACTGAGCAATCGTTCGAGCGAATCGACCTGAAGCCAATAGCGACTACTGTTCAGTTTTCGGATTAGCCGCTCCATCAAACGTTTGGGGTCATTACGTTCCTGTGGATCGAGGTCTACTTCACCCAATTTCGCCAGGAGTTCTGCCGCAACCGAGACAAACTCAACGCTCTGCCCCTCTAAAATTTCCAGATATACCCATTGAAACGAAGGATCACCCTGCCAAGCTTGGCTGGCAAGACATTCTCCGAGTGCCGTCTTCCCGATCCCTGAAATACCCGTAATCCAAAGAATTCTTGTCCGTCCATGTAGTTTAGGCAGACATTCATCAATGATTGCCTTGCGCCCTACCCAAGTTTGAGGATTGTAGATCGATAGCAATGGTGGCTTGGGTATCAGCTTGCCCAATTTCCACCGTTTCTCTAATGCCCCTTCAAAACTGGTTTTGCTGACTTTCTCCCCTAAAGCCTCAGAAAGCAAGTCCCACAGTTTCTTACCCTCGTTTTTGATGTGCTGAGGCGCATAGCCTTCCATACGCTCATACCCCTTACCAGCCAGAGACTCACGCAAAATCAGGCGCTGAATATCCGTTAAAGGGTTGCCAACCTGGACAAGCAGCACTTCATCAGCAATCTGGATAGCATCTTCTGGGGGCATGGCTTAACGCAAGACGTGAGGCAGGAAAATCATCTCAATCATAACCTTACTTTTTCGGAATTTCTCGTAACGACAGGGCTGGCAGGGGTTGCGAGAATTGGGTCATCGAGTTCACAAGGTCATTCCAATGAATCAACAACAGCCCACATTAACCCATCAAGCTACCTCACAGATTGCTCCGATCGATCCCACCCCGATTATCCAATCTGAATCCCCAACAGCGGTGATTTTAGCGATCGCGATCCTGATTTCAATTCTCACCAGCGGCATCACCGGATTGGTGCGCGTGATTGTGATGACTCGATCGTTTCGCTAATCAATTTGGGGTGATCGTGCTTTGGAAGAGATGCGATTACCCCAAGTTGAATTCAGAAATATTCTGGTTCCAACAGGTACGCTCTCAACCATACCCCCACCGATAGCTGGAGCCGTATAACGTCTCAAATCAGCGGCGGCAGACAAATTGGAACTCAGCACCAGCGGCTTCCAACCGTCCGCTGCATTTGAATTGTTAGCCCTCTGCCTACTTACCTCTTGCTGAGGTATTCTACATCTAGATAATGTGTACCCTAGAATCATGCCAACAATTTTACGGGTAGGTCCTTACCGACTCTACTTCTACAGCCATGAATCAAATGAACCACCCCATGTTCACATTGACCGAGACAAGCTATCGACTAAATTCTGGTTAGAACCAGTCAGTTTAGCAAGTAACCTTGGCTTTAGTGCTAAAGAGCTTCGGAAACTACAGTCATTAGTACAAGAGAATCAACAAACACTAGTGGAGGCTTGGTATGGGTATTTTAGCGATTCGAGCAGACGAGAGAGTTAAGCACGTCTCTTTCACAGAAGAGAGTATCAGTGTTGATTTGATGGATGGAAGAACTATTACTGTGCCCTTAGTCTGGTATCCAAGATTGTTTAATGCTACACCTGAGCAGAGAACACAATGGGAAGTATGTGGAGGAGGCTATGGTATTCACTGGGAAGAAATAGACGAGGATTTAAGCACGGAAGGAATGTTACGGGGGGCACCTGCTCCAAAGGCTGGTAAGGAAATTCCACGATAAAAGATATACAAAGCATATTTTCAGTATTGCGTCTGTTCAGATGATGGATAAAAGTAAGATAGAACATCGAAATTGCATACTTCTGGAATATTTCAATGGGCGAGATTGGGATAGAAATAATGAATATGCTCTCAAGCGTCAATTGGTTTTGAGCAGTCATCAATTGCTTCCTAATTATCCATATGTGATTGAGGATGAATGGGAAGTAGAAGCAGGTCGAACTGACAAGGGGCGTGGAGATTTGGTGTTTACTGATGGCATCGGGTGCTTTGGTGTTGTCGAAGTGAAGTGGATTGACCTTGAAGGGGAGGGGCGGACTGGATCAACGAAAAGGACGAGTAACCGCAAGAAACGACGAGCAGTTGAGGAACAGGCTATCACTTACGCCAATCTCTATGCAGAGCTAGCCATTAGAGCACAGAATACTGTGAAGCGTGTAGAAGCATTCATATTCACAAACGAATATGCTCAACCATACTTGTTACAAACGAAGAGTTTTTGAAGAAACACTTCACCCATAACTTAAGGTGACTAACAATGACTACCAACAGGTGAGGCTGTTGCATTGCCACCACCCAAAGATGGAGGGCTAACAACGCCCATGCACACCGACCGCCAAGAGTTGGTTGGCTATGATGCAAAGGTGATCTGCGGCGGGTGATGGGCAACGTTGGGGAGCACGATCGCTTATGTGTTTCCCGCATTGATCGGATGCTTGCTAAAGCAGGTTTTACTAAAGCCAAAGGTCGTTCACAAGTGGATACTGGTGAATTATATAAATGCTTACGCTTCTTGATGGCTCACAATATTGATGATAGTACCGTTTGGTTCCCGAACGAAAAAGCGACGGACACCCCAAGGTTCATCTGTAAGTGGATAGGCAATCTCATAGCCTTGCGTTGTGGCTGTCTCATAAACGCTATCAACATCTGCCACTTCAACCGATAGGTTTGGGTGTATGCCCGATGGATCGTTTGTAAGCACGCTGATTTGTGTTGTCGGGTCTTCTGGCACAACATATGTTTGAATCCAACCCAAGTCCATAGCCTTAACCAAGCCCAAGACTTGGGTATAAAATTGTTCGCTCTGCTCAGTATCTCTAGTTTGGATGTTGGAGACAATCCGTCGAATCGAGTTCATGTATCAAATTCTCTACTGCTAGAAGTGGTATGAGCATACAGCATATCTTGCAGGCGGGGGTTTGGTGGTGACAGTTATAGACAAGCTGAAGGCGAATGGATTGATAAAGCTGCCCAACGTTCCGGCTGAGCGGCTGCTAGTAACCTTTGTATCTCTACCGAAATCTCCCAACCGTCCGCTGCAAGGGGGTTGTTGTGCCGCGATCACGGCGCAGATTAAGCTGTGTAGCTTGCGTTGAAACCTAGCGCATTATCAATCGTCGTTCCTGAAATTGTTTTCGCTGCATCGCTGGCAAGGAACAGGGCAGTGCGAGCAATATCCTCTGGCTCAACCGCTCCAGCATTGCCAAGTGGACTGATCGGATCAATCAGCTTGTCTTGTTCCGCTGCACTTGAAACTCCCATCGATCTCATCTGACCTTCACTACGATACAAAGGTGTGTTCACTGCACCAGGCGCAATCGCATTGACAGTAATGTTATATTTGCCCAATTCCTGTGCGGCTTGCTTCGTCATTCCAATCACTGCCCATTTTGAGCAAGTATAAGCTCCATTGCCCGCAAATCCAGCCCGACCGCCCACCGATGCCAAATTGACAATGCGTCCACCGCGCCGCTGTTTGAGAAATGGAATGGTTGCTTTTGCTGTATTAAATACGCCATGCACATTCACATCAATCACATCTTCCCATTGTTTTGTCGTTCCATCCTCAAAGCTGTGCCATGCACAATAGCCAGCGTTTGCCACTACAATATCAATCCCGCCTAGCTCGCGATTAGTTCGTTCTGCGGCTGCCTGCATTCCTGCAAGATCCCGAACATCAACCTGAATTTTCAAGACCTTTGTGCCGTATCGCTGCACTGAAGCCACCGCTTGATCGAATTCAGCCATATTCGCAACGCGGTAGCCTGTCGAAGAGTTCAACCGCGAAGGATCAGCAATATCGAGCATTGCCACATTTGCCCCGTTTGCTGCAAAGAGTTCTGCGATCGCACGTCCAATTCCACGCGCCGCGCCCGTCACAAAAGCAACTTTTCCTACCAAAAGCCGATTGGTCGAAATACTCTCTCTAGGTTGTGGGGTCGGCTGCTGGGCAACTGCTGGTTGTGATTTCAGTGACGACATCGCACCTAAAACAATACCTGTTGCAGTCATTGCAGCACCCTTGACCATGTCGCGGCGGCTGTTCATCATTGCTGTGTCCTCCTAGATGTTGAGAACAGCGTAACGAAACTGGCTTTGCGGAAAATAGTAAATTCTTGCTCAACTCACCTGCCTAGAAAAACCCTTGGGTGAAACGCCCACGACTCGCTTGAAGGCTTTTCCAAAATGAGTTTGATCATAGAACCCAACTTGCACAGCAATATCAGCCAGACTCAGCCCAGAGCTTGTTGAACCGCTGATCAACTTCTTGGCGCGTTCTATCCGATTTTGCAGTACATATTGATGAGGCGACAAACCAAGTGAGCTTTTGAACAGACGAGCGAAATGAAAGGGACTTAGGTTAAGATGAGCAGCGAGATCGGAGAGACTTAATTCGTCTGACAAATTGATATGAATCAACTCAATCAGTTCCCAAAGCTGAATCGATGTTAATTTTCCCTTGGGTTGAGAGATAGACTTCGGGTGCTGGCTATGGCGTTCCAAGAGATGAAGAGAGAATGCGATCGCCAATGACTCTCCATAAAGCGCACCACAGTAGCTTCCTGATTCTATTTCTGTCTTAAACCGTCTGGCAAATTGTGTAATGACCGGATCGAAAGCTGCCCGTCGTACTTGAAATCGAATCGCTCCTGACAGTCCCATATCTTGAAAGCTGTGTGCTAGAAAGGCTGGGTCGAGGGCAATTGCGAGAAACTCGAATGTATCGTGCCATCGTGGAAGGTTAATCTCTCCGTGGGATTGCAAACAGAACGCTCCAGGTTGAAGCACTTTGCTTCGCCAACGGCTGTCATCTCTCCATTCATACTCGATCGGCTTTCCGATATGAACGATCAGGCGATGCCCTTGAACATAATGTTCAGACATTTCCATAGACGGAATGCAATGGTGTTCAACCAAAATTCCACGCCAACCATTCGCCGCACTGGAAAGTTGCACAGCCCCTTGAGGAGCCGCTGGAAAGATCTGCTCTGTATCTGCATCAATCAAGTGAATTCGGCTATCAGTCATCGAAAGAATAGCGGCTTACAGAACTTAAAGCCCATTTTACCTGATGTGCGAGAAGCAATCTCTGTATCGATAACTTCAAAACCACCTATCCTCGAATCGCGGACAGATCACCTTCAACTTACCGCCACAACTCCAAATCTCAGCGGCACAACGACCCCGTTCACCCGCCGCTAGCAACCTCTCGAACTCAACGAAGAAACTTTGTACGGTCGGTGTGCAACGGAATTGTTGGGCTGCTAGCGATTTACGAGAAAAACTGCTCGTATTTGTCATGACTTCCAATCCAAAACCAAGTCACCGTATCGTTCTCTAAGACTCCAACCGCCCGGTAGCTCCTCGTCACTCTGACAGACCAAATTCCCTCCTCGCTGTTCACGCACTTGAAATGAAGTGACGGATGAAATGGATTCTCTGCCCATAGTCGATACGCCTTCCGCGCACTCTGCCTCACCTCTTCATTTAACTGCCGATACTCAGTCCAAAACGACGGGAGCGTTGCCGACTTCATAGCTGCTCGTAATCCATTGCACTTGCCTGCCCTTCGGCAATTTCCTGTTTCGCCCGCCGAGCAGCAGCAACAAGATTATTTTGAGTTCTCCGAAATGATTCATCCCAACGTGCTTCATCTTGCAAATCGCTGACGTACTCGCGGATGTGCTCTGCAACTCGCTCTTGGATCTCGACTGGGAGAGACTCCATCATTTTGACAACGGTATGGATTGCGGTGGACGGCATAGAAAAGAACTTAAGGAGATGATACTGCCTTCCAGGATAACACTAACCACGCTTTACTTACTTGCCTGAAGCCTCAAGGACATCTGTATAATTTGCAACGAAGAATTGGATGGAAGAACGCCTCGTTTGCCTGTATCTACAAATCCTACTCTTTCATACAAACTGATCGCCTTCACATTTCCTTCCGTAACCCAAAGTTCCAGCTTGTTGCGCCTTTGCTGATCTGCCCAAGTCAAAATTTCTGTCATAAGCGCATAACCTACACCGCTAGCGCGGAATGTCGGATCTACCCACATTCCGCCGATATGCCCAACCTTCGCATCTTTACGATCGACTAGACCAAAGGCAAACCCCACAGCTTGCTCTGCTTGCTCTGCTAAAAACATCACATGACTGTTAGGTTGAGTAACCGAATCAGTTAACTCTTCCCAGTACGTTTCTGGCTGCGCCTGCGCTTGTTGAAGTGTTTCTCCAAAAGCGTTGGGGGATTCTGCTAGAGCGCGTAGACGGATTTCACGAAACAATTTAGATTCATTGGGTTGCAGTGTGCGAATGTACATACAACTTTGCCAATCCTATTACTCCACTAGAAGCTTCAACGTAACTTGACTCTAGTACCCACAGGTATTCTTGAAACACGGTCACAACCCAGAAACGGAGCAGCCCAACCCTTCGTTGCACCCGACCTGCGTAGGCTGGCTTCGTCAGCCTACGCAGGTCGGGTGAACTCAAACGTTAGGCGGCACCGCGACTACTGGCTAGAGAATGCGCCGCGGTGCGGCAGTGGCGGCATTGCCTGTGTTGGGTGTGCCCGTTGGCTCGATGAGCAGAAGATGCGCCTCCTCCTCGGCTACGGGGCAGTGCTCCGCGCCTTTGGGGACGACGAACAGCTCTCCTGGGCCAAGGGAGACGTCACCCTCACGCATGCGAATGGTGATACGACCCTTGAGAACAAGAAAGAAGTCATCCGTGTTGTCGTGCGTATGCCAGACGAACTCGCCCTTGACCTTGACCACCATGAGATCGTGACCATTGAACTGGCCGACGACGCGCGGCTGCCAGTGACCTTCGAAGGTGGCGAGCTTGTCTGCGAGATTGATGGCTTGCATAGCAGATATCCGGTGATGAGCGACGACCTACACCCGTGCCGCCTAACGGTGCCCATCACCCGCCGCAGATAACCTTTGCATCACAACCGAACAACTCTCGGCGGTCGGTGTGCATGGGCGTTGTTAGCTGCAATCGCTTGCTTCAAGGAATCTATAAGAATGGTGTATTCCTTAAAATTCATCGGTGGGGTAGTGGAAGTGGAAGTGGGGAACGCACGCTACAAAATCCACGATCGCACTGAAGCTTTTAGCGATCACTATCAGGAATCTTTCAAGTTGTGGAGAGTACTCACTCTATTTAAGAAGCTGGAACCCTTTACTAAAATGGATTTCTCTCGATTATTAAGAGTCGCTCAATCCAAAATTGAAAGGGCTGATCCACAGACGCCTACCGGCTTACCCGCTAATCCTCAACAAGGGAAAAGAGGGTCGCCCCAAGGATAATATCGGTAGCCCCAATCAGTCTGTCGTCTTGGTCTTCTCCCGAAAAGGTGAGGTGTAGACCGCCGACGACCATTAAGACAGAGAGGATATTAATGCTCCACTTGGAGAAGTGTCTCAGGAATATACCAACTTGCCACGGATTCATGTCTTCACCTTCCCAAAAAATTAAGCTTTTGCTAAGGGACAACGTGATACTGAACAATATTAGGTATCGAGTCAGCTCGTATATTTAGGAATACTGATACCCAATATATACAGCTTTTTCCGACTTCATGCAAGGTCTACAGCTAACGGCTCAAATCAGCGGCGGCAAACAACCTCAAACTCAGCACCAGCAGCGTTTCGACCGTCCGCTGCATTTGAATTGTTATGCCGCGACTGCTCAAAGCTTGAAATTTCACTACACAACCTCCTCAATGTTTACTCCCTTAATGAAAATTGGCATTTCAGGCAAAATCGGTGCTTCTTTAGCAATTTTGCAAGCTAAAGACATCATGTTGCCAACAGAGTGTAAACAATATTCAAGAGCATCAGGAGCAGAGTTGTCATCTTGTTTAGAAGCCTCAATCCACTCAGATACTGTTTCAAATGGAGAGCCTTTCGAGCGGACTTGCTTTACTGAGAATGGATCAGACGGAATTGGAAAATAAATTGAAGGCAGGTTTCCTAGATTACTGCCAGGAAGAAACCGTCTGACAACAAATTCCTTTCGTGTCGCCTGTCCTAACGGTACATAATGAACAACTAAATCTCGGTAAGCAGACAACTTAGCTAACCAACCACCCTCACTTTCATTAGTTATCTTACAGAGTTCAGAAGCTATGGAGCTATCTGTAATTTTGGCTTTAGTTATCTGTTTTCTCAAGGAAGCCATTAGTCGAATTCTATCGGCTGTGTTGAGGGAGTTTTTGAGGACAAAATTTGCGACAAACTCTGCCAGATAATCTCGAAGAGTACACAACTCTCGCAGAAGATCATGAGTTTCTAAGTAGATAGAAAATGAGTTCAGTGTTTCGATTTTACCAGGAGAAAACTGCTGCTGTTCACACAAAGACCAAAGTTCAACGTTATACGCCTCCGATAATGCTCGAAGCCTTAAGTTACAGGCTCTCATCTCGAAATCAATTCGGCTACAAATATCCATTAACTCAATCTTTTCTGCTTTGAAAGCAGCATTAGCTAACCAACTCCACTTATTTTCTGCACTAAGAGAGGTATCTTTGTTTTCTTGATCTGCGTGGAAGGGATACCAAGTAGGTGGGTAATATCCCTGTGCTTGCTGAGAAGTTTCATAGTAGTCAATTCCAACAATTTTGAATCCTAATGAGATTAACGCCCAGGGCAAATCATGATATTTATCTATTGAAAATGTTGGTATAGGATCGTTGCTGCCAAGAGGAATAACGACTTCTGATCCTGCCTTGTTAATGGCTCTTAGTCCACCTACTAAATGAACAATACGAGTAACGTCATACCACTGCCCTTCAGTCATGAATTGCTCCTAGCAAAGTTTTGTGGAGATTGTTTTTACCATCGTAGCTTTGCCTCGAACAACTATGTTGGCACGTCGCCAAGACCAGCAAATTCTCCTAACCAAAAACCTTCTGGTGAAATAAGGCTGAACACTAACCGATGGCTTTGTGCTCGCGTCCCCAACAATCACCCAGCGGCATAACTATTGATTGGACTGAATTAGCCCTTCTCAATCCGCCTATTTCCCCATAGGAGGGGATTGGGCGGACTCACGTCTGTGCGAATGGCGCTCCATGGTATGTCATGCAGATTTGCGGTCCGTCTAAACCTCCAAAGACCAGATTAGGCAGATGCAAGTCTTCATACCACACCCTGAGAAGGGGGTTATCAAGCACCAAGTCTTCATACCACA
>KL662191.1:1587485-1643996 GCA_000733415.1 [Leptolyngbya] sp. JSC-1 | reverse complement strand
CCCAACCGAGCCAGCATAGCCCAATTGTAAGCCTGACACCCCAAATTGCTCATATCGGGCAGTCCATTTGCTAACGAAGCCGGAACTTACCCCTAAACTCTCGCCAATCTCTCGGTGTTTATAGCCTTTAAGAAACATCTGAACGGCAACAGCGCGTTTGAGTTCACGGGCATCAGGATTAGAGTGAATGAAGGCATTGAGATCTTCTAGCATCGAACAGTTTCCAAACCCAGATTGACCCCTCTAGATTCTCATAACTGATTTGGGATTGCTATATTTCGCTTACAAACTTCTAGCAGCCGTTACTGCCGCTGCCGCTTTTGTCTGGGTTGATGCAACAGTTCGACATTCCCAAGCTGCTACTGAAAAAGAAATTCAAGATCAAGTGAAACAAGAAATCAAAGACAAAATAAACGAGCTGAATACAGAACTTGGTAAGAAACTGATTAGCTTAGATGGCTTAGAGGGAAAGGTGGCGCTTCAGAAATCAGTGGACCAGATCAAGATAGATCTACTAGAAGCCTTGAAAAAGCAAAGTCCGATCTACATAGAGCCTATATCGACTGGCAAAAGATTTGAAGAGATTAAATCTGAGCTTGCAGAATTGCAAAAAGAACTGAAAGCAACGATACAACGCGAGCGAGAAATCCGAGAAGCCGAGCATAATCAACGCACTGCATCCGATCAGGATCTGTTCCAAAAACTGGAGGCGGCAAACCGCGCAAAACAAAACCTGAGCCGTCAAGATTTAGCAAAAGCTAGCCTAAAAGGCATTGATTTACAAGCAGCTGAGCTAAGAAACTCGAATTTTCGTGAAACCGATCTGAGTCAGGCTAATTTGAACAGTGCTAGTCTCAGCAAGGCCAATTTGAGTAAAGCCCAACTGAGCGGAACTAAGCTGAACGGAGCCGATCTGACCGAAGCGGATCTGAGTGAGGCTAATCTAGCCGGAGCTGAACTCGAAAAAGCGAACCTCAACGGGGCTTGTTCAATGCCTATTTGCGGGAAGCCAACTTGGATGCCTCTAAGTTAAGACGCGCTGATCTGAGTAACGCTTACTTGGTTCAAGCCACGTTTAGGAAAAAGGCAGACTTGAGTAACGCCAAATTGATCGGGACAAAGTTGCTAGAGGCAAAACTGGATGAAGCAAATTTGAGCAAAGCGGATCTGAGCAAGGCCACCCTGACAGAAGCAAAACTGGAGGGAGCAGATCTGAGCGAGACTCATCTCAACGATGCAGAACTGGATAAGGCTAATTTCAGCAGCGCTAGATTAGTTGCAGCGAATTTGAGCGGGGCAAACCTGAGCGGAGCAGATTTGAGTAAAGCAGACTTCAGTCAGGCCAATCTCAGTGGAGCTAATCTGAGAGGCGCAAGTTTGAAAGGCACAAACTTTAGAGGTGCAAAACTGAGTGAAGCCGATCTTAGTGATGTCAAACTAGGTGATGGTAAGTCAGATGAAAGTAGCGACGTTGATTTCAGTGAGGCTGATTTAACGGGCGCAAAGTACGATGATTATCTGAAAAAGTATGTAGACTATCAAACCAAGTCTAGGAAGCCGTTTGGAAAAGGGTGATTGTGACCCGAACGGCTATCTGGCCAGCAGGCGCTAGTCATCTGGAAATTGCCAGCAGGCGCTAGTCATCTGGAAATTGCCAGCAGGCGCTAGTCATCTGGAAATTGCCAGCAGGCAATATACTCCACCCGTTTACTGCCGCACTCACAGGGCACTTCTGAAGAGGCGACCCATTCCCGATCGCAGTCTCGACAGTGGCACCAGATGTTGTAGCGATTGGCTTCTGCAATACAGCGCTGCCATTCCTGGAGTTCTTCGGGGGTGAGTTGGGGTTGGGGGTCCATTGCCGAAACGATCCGTTTAGTTTTTCATTTTAGGCAACTCCAATGCCAGATTTTCCCAAAAACTAACGATTTTCCTGATCCCCACATTCTCTTTCTCGATCCCAATTCCAAATCTTCTACCTTTAGACCCTTGCCAACTGCTACCGACCATCAGACACTGTAGGTGGAAGTTGAATGGTTGTTAAGCGGCAGTTAAGAGGTCATTGTGAAAAAGGTACTAGCAATTATTCTGGGCGGAGGTGCTGGCACCCGGCTGTATCCATTAACCAAATTGCGGGCAAAACCTGCGGTGCCCATTGCCGGTAAATATCGGTTGATTGACATTCCGGTCAGCAACTGCATCAATTCCGAGATCTACAAGATCTATGTTTTGACCCAATTCAATTCGGCCTCGCTGAACCGTCACATTTCTCGCACCTACAGTTTTTCTGGGTTCAACGAAGGATTTGTGGAAATTCTGGCTGCGCAACAAACGCCGGAAAATCCCAACTGGTTCCAGGGCACTGCGGATGCCGTGCGGCAATATCTGTGGTTATTCCAAGACTGGGATGTCTCAGAATATCTGATTCTCTCTGGCGACCACCTGTACCGGATGGACTATAGTCAGTTTGTGCAGCGCCACCGCGAAACCAATGCCGATATCACGATTTCGGTGGTGCCGATGGATGAGAGCCGTGCTTCCGACTTCGGGCTGATCAAAATTGATGACAACGGCAGAATTGTTTCCTTTAGCGAAAAGCCCAAAGGCGAAGCGCTGAAAAAAGCCCAGGTGGATACAACCACACTAGGACTATCCCCTGAAGAAGCGAAGCTGAATCCCTACATCGCCTCGATGGGCATTTACGTGTTTAAGTCCGAAGTGCTGATGGATCTGCTGAAACGCTCGCCTGAACAAACCGACTTTGGCAAAGAGATTATTCCAGCCGCGGCGGATACGCACAATGTCCAAGCCTACCTGTTCAATGGCTACTGGGAAGACATTGGAACCATCAAGGCTTTCTATGAAGCAAATCTGGCCCTGACCCAACAGCCGCAGCCAGCCTTCAGCTTCTACGACGAAAAAGCTCCTATCTACACCAGAGGCCGCTCGCTGCCGCCCACCAAGATCCTCAACAGCACGATTACCGAGTCGATGATCGGCGATGGCTGCATCCTCAAAGACTGCCAGATTCACCATTCGGTGCTCGGCATTCGGACGCGGATCGAGTCCGGCTGCACGATTCAAGACTCGCTGATCATGGGAGCCGACTACTATCAGCCCTTCTCAGAACGGCAAACCAACTGTCAGGAAAAAGGTATTCCCCTCGGCATTGGGGCCAACACTACAATTCGGGGCGCGATTATCGACAAAAACGCTCACATCGGCTGTGATGTCCAGATTATCAACAAGGAGCGGGTCCAAGAAGCCGAGCGGGAAGACATGGGCTTCTACATTCGCAGCGGCGTGGTGGTGACGATTAAGAATGCAGTGATTCCCGACGGCACGATTATCTAGGAAGTTTGGAGCTGGTGAACCTGCTGTTGTTGATCGGAATTCCGGGAAGCGGCAAGTCTTCTCTGGCGGCTCAGCTCCAGCAAATCTCAGCTTGCCGCATCATTTCTACCGATAGCATTCGCGCTCAGCTGTTTGGCGATGCGGCGATTCAAGGCCCCTGGTTGCTAATCTGGCGAGAAGTGAATCAGCAGTTCCGGGACGCTGTGGTCCAAATCCAAACCGGGCAAATTGACTTTGCAATTTACGACGCGACGAATACCCGCCGCCTCATCCGCCGCGACCTGATTGCTCTGGCTCGATTGGTCGGATTCAGCCGCATTGTAGCCGTGTGGCTCGATCCACCGCTAGAGCTTTGCTGCTGGCGCAATCACCAGCGAGGGCGACAGGTTCCGGAGGCGGTGATCCAACGCATGTATCGTCAATTGTGGAGTAGTCCGCCCCGGTTGCGCGAAGGCATCGATCTGCTGCTACACTATGGCACGACTGCTCCTAATTCAGAGCTGCTACTCCAGTTCGTTCAGCCTCAGGCTGTTGCGACCAGTAAGCTTCGGGAAAGTACGGAAATTGCTCCAAGTCAACGGCAAGAACCGAACCCAAGTTTTCTGTTGTGATTGCTAGCGTTAGGGGTAGGATATTCTAACTTTCTAGAGGAATTGGGTTGATGGCAACAACCGACTTTAAGGATTATTACGCCACTTTAGGTGTTAGCAAATCTGCCACGGCGGATCAGATCAAGCAGGCGTTCCGCAAACTGGCCCGCAAGTATCATCCGGATGTCAACCCAGGCAACAAATCGGCTGAGGCCAAATTCAAAGAAATTAACGAAGCCTACGAAGTCCTGTCAGATCCGGATAAGCGGCGCAAGTATGACCAGTTTGGCCAGTATTGGAACCGTGCTGAGTCAGCTGGTTGGCCAGGTGGTGCAGGTGGCGCTGACTTTGGCGGTTTTGACTTCAGCCAGTACGGCAGCTTTGATGATTTTATTAATGAGCTATTAGGTCGCTTTGCTGGCGGCACTCCGGGCGCTGGACGCACCTATTCCTCTTATCGCACCGGCACTGGCCCCTCTGGGTTTGGCGGCTTCAATGACTATACCGGCTACAAGGACACCTCGGCGGCTGGGCAAGATTTGGAGTCAACGATCAAGCTGAGTTTGGCGGAAGCCTTTAAGGGCGTGCAAAAGCGGTTGAATCTGGGCAACGAGGTGATCACCGTTCGGATTCCAGCCGGAGCCAAACCGGGCAGCCGGATTCGCGTTAAGGAAAAGGGCCAGATCAATCCCTACAGCCGTCGGCGTGGCGACCTGTATCTGGTCGTGGAAATTACTTCCCATCCCTTCTTCAAATTTGAAGGCGATAACCTGATGTGCGAAGTGCCGATTGCTCCTGACGAAGCAGTCTTGGGCGCAGCGATTGAGGTTCCAACCCCAGACGGCACCGTGACGATGAATATTCCAGCCGGAATTCGCTCTGGTCAGACCCTGCGGCTACGGGGCAAAGGTTGGCGCAACCCCAATGGGGAACGGGGTGATCAGCTCGTTCGCGTAATGATTGTACCGCCCACCGATCTCAGCAGTACCGAACGGGAGCTGTACGAAAAGATTCGCGCCAATCGCACCTCGGATCCGCGCAGTAGCTTGAAGCAGGTGAAACTCTAGCAAGGGGGTTGGATCAGCAAAACTGAGACTGGCTAAATTTGCTGCTTTTCTAAGCGGTACAGTTGTGATAAAAGTAATAAGCTAAAACCCTGACCAATACAGAAATTTACTTTTTAACAAAGGTATTCGCCCATGAAAGCATCTCTCAAACGTTCGGCTGTGGTGCTGAGCTTGCTCTCTCTCTGTGTCGGCTGCGCTGGTACAACCACGTCCACTTCGGAAAGCCCAGTCAGTCCAACAGCTAGTCCAGACGCCAGTCCAACGGCGGCGGCTTCGGCCCCGGCCATTTCCACCGATGGGGATGTGATCATTGCGTCCAGCTTACCGATGACGGGTAGTTCGCTGGGCCAAACCCAGACCATCGTCAACAGTATCCAGCTTGCTCTAGAGGAAGTGGATTCCACTGTCTGTGACGGCAAGCTCAAGGTTGGTTTCAGAACCTATGATGATGCTACGGCAGCAGCAGGTAAATGGGATCCCGCTCAGGTTACATCCAACTCCAATGCGATTGCGGCCGACCAGAAAATCGTGGCGGTGATCGGAACGTTCAATTCTGGAGCAGCCAAGCTAGCAATTCCGATTTTCAATCAGGCCGATCTGGTCATGGTCAGCCCAGCGAATACCTATCCTGGTTTGACCAAACCTGGCAAAGGCGAAAAGAACGAACCCGATACCTACTATCCCAGCGGCAAACGCAACTATGCGCGAGTAGTGCCAGCCGACGATTTGCAAGGAGTAATGGCGGCCAACTGGTCCAAGTCGCTCGGTGCCCAAAAGGTTTATCTTCTGGATGACCAGGAACTTTACGGCAAGGGCATTGCCGATGTCTATAAAGCCACTGCCCAGGAAATTGGTCTAGAGGTGTTAGGACACGAAGGCATTAACCCCAAAGCTAGCGACTATCGCGCCTTGATGAACAAGATCAAAGATCTGGAACCGGACCTGATCTACTTTGCTGGTATCACCCAAAACAACGCCGGTCAGTTGATCAAAGACATGCGTAACGTTGGCATGACCGATGTTAAGTTCATGGGGCCAGACGGCATCTTTGAACAGGCCGTAATTGACGCGGCAGGAAAGGATGCCGAAGGCATTTATGCCACCTTTGGTGGGGTGCCTCCCAAGGAGCTGACCGGCAAAGGTAAAGAGTGGTATGACGCCTACAAAGCCAAGTTCAACACTGAACCGGAACCCTACGCCGCCTATGGCTATGAAGCGGCTCAAGTGGTGCTGAATGCCCTCAACGAAGTGTGTGAAGCCGATCGCGACAAGATTCGCGAAGCCGTACTGGCCACCAAGGATTTTCCTGGCCTGCTGGGTACCTGGAGCTTTGACGAAAACGGCGACACCACCAGCACCACCATGTCCGGGAATGTCGTGAAAGACGGCAAGTGGGCGTTTGCTGAAACCCTAGAGGCCAAATAAGCTGCTTTCTAACCTATTCCTCAATCATTGGGGCGGATGCTACTTAGCGTTCGCCCCTTTCTTGTACCTATTGCTTAGAATGACCAAAGCGCCCACCTTCGATACTTTGTCGTTAAAACTTTGTAGTCAAAGTTACGCAGAAGGCGAAACCTAGCCTCTAGACTGAGTGGAGACCCGAATCAGGCGTTCAAACCGTTTCCCAAGCGGATTTCAACGGCAAGTAGCAATGATTGCGATTGGTGAACCAGAGTCCTGAACGAGTCGAAATGTCCTATAGTCTTTATTTAACGTCCAAACCTCTCCTGTAAGCGGATAGAGCTTAGTCTAGTTACTACTCTTCTACTCATTTCCATCCGTCGGTTCACTATTACAAATATTTATGAAACCGTGGCAGAAAATCGTTCTGTATCTAGCGATCGTTTATTTTGTCCTGCTACTAGGTCCGATTGCTGGCTTAGATCTACCCCGTATTCTTAAGGAAATCGCTCAGAGTCCGTCGCTATTAATTACCCAACTGCTGGTTGGGCTGATCAATGGTGCGATCATCGCCATCATTGCGCTGGGATACACCCTGGTCTACGGCATTATCGAATTGATCAATTTTGCCCACGGTGACCTCTACATGCTGGGTGGCTTTGCGGCTTTGACAGTGGTGGGAGCCTTTGGTATGCAGGATGGTGCACCGTTTATTAGCGCCATCATCCCGATGCTGGTAGCCCTCTTGGTCGCTGCGGGCATGTGTGCCGGGCTGAATGTGTTAACCGAGCGTTATGCCTATCGGCCCCTGCGCAACGCTCCTCGTTTGGCTCCGTTGATTTCAGCGATTGGGATGTCGTTTATCTTTCAAAATCTAGGGCTATTCTGGGGCGGCTTGCGGTCGTTTATTCCGATTATGGGCAACACTGCCGCGGCTCCTAAAAGCTTTCCTGACCTGCTACCCCGCATTGATATCTTTCGCTCGCTGGGGATTGACACCAAAGTGGACTTCACCACCAAGGACCTGATCGTGCTGGTGGTGGCGGTTGTGCTGATGGTGAGCCTGAACTGGTTTGTGCAAAACACATCTGCGGGCAAAGCGATGCGGGCCGTGGCCCAAAACCGCGATGCGGCCAAAATTGTTGGCCTCGATGTGGATCGGGTGATTGTGCTGACCTTCTTGATTGGCGGTGCCTTGGCCGGAGCGGCGGGCTTACTCGTCGGGCTATACAACAATACGATTGTGTTTACGATGGGTTTCACTGCCGGACTGCGAGCCTTCACCGCAGCAGTGTTGGGCGGCATTGGCAACATTACCGGCGCGATGCTGGGAGGCGTTTTGATTGGCTTACTGTCGGCCCTCAGCGATCAGTATCTGTCGAGCCGTTGGACCGATGCCTGGGTATTCGGCGTATTGGTGCTGATTTTGGTCTTCCGACCCAGTGGGCTACTGGGTGAAAACCTCCAAGAGAAGGTGTAAGGAGAAACCGATGCAGAACTTCTGGAAAGCACTGCGGGCAAGCAGTATTTTGGGGGCAATTGGAGCCGTGACGGTTCTGCTGTTTGGCGGTTGGAGCAGTGCGGTAATGGGCTGGCTGCTGGGAACCGCTGCCGGCTACACGAACAGCCACGATGGCCTCTGGCCTAAACCGAAAATTGGTGCGCAGATGGGAGCCAAAACTGGGTTGATCCTGGGAATTTGGCTGGCCGTAGCCAGCTTGGTGGAAGGCTTGATTGTGCGCCCCTTATCGGGACAAACCGCCATTTCCTTTCCTCAGGCGTTGCAGTACGGGCTGCTGGGGTTAGTGATGGCCGTGGTTTGGTCCACCGTGATGTCAACCATTCAGAGCCTCACCGACCCAGTGCAGCGACGCCGCATGACCTGGCTGTTAATGGCGCTGTTTCTGGTCGTGTTTCCGATGGTGGATCAGCGAGCCGCCACCGGCTGGATCGCCACCGTGATTCAGATTCTCATTTTTGCCATGCTGGCTCTCGGACTCAATATTACGGTCGGCTATGCCGGACTGCTCGACTTGGGCTATGCCGCCTTTTTTGCCATTGGAGCCTACACCACCGGGATGCTCTCCTCACCGCACCTAGGCATTGAATGGAACTTCTGGATCGTGATCTGGATTGCTGCTGCCGTGGCCGCCATCGCTGGCTTGGTTTTGGGATCGCCCACCCTGCCCCTACGCGGCGACTACTTGGCAATTGTCACCCTGGGCTTTGGCGAAATCGTGCCGATCGTGTTTCGCAACCTGACGGCAATTAGAATCGTTGAGCCGATTTCTGGCTTGTTTGCCACCCTACTCAACCGACCGGAGTTGGCGATTTGTCTGGTGGGCTGCGAAGAGCCGCTGAACCTGACAAATGGCGAAGCGGGCATCAACCCGATTGGTCGCCCTTCTCTGCCGTTTCTTGGCACCTTTCGGTCGGATAACTACCTGCCCTGGTACTATCTGGTGCTGCTGCTGGTAGTGTTCTCAGTATTCATGATCAACCGTCTGCGGGTCTCGCGCTTGGGTCGGGCCTGGACCGCGATTCGGGAAGATGAACTGGCGGCTAGCGCCATGGGGATTAACCGCGTCAATGTCAAACTGCTGGCCTTTGCCATGGGAGCAACCTTTGCCGGTTTTGCAGGCGCTTTCTACGCCTCCTACATCACGGCAATTTTCCCCAGTGTGTTTGATTTCTCGGTGTCGGTGATTATTCTTTGTATGGTGATTCTAGGCGGCTTGGGCAACATGGCGGGCGTGCTGCTGGGCTGCGTCATCATCATGGGAGCTGACCGGCTGTTCTTGCCACAGTTGGCGCAAGTGCTGAAGGGTTTTCTTAATACCACAGTGCTGCCCAATATTGCCAATCCGGCCTTGCGGGACTTTCTGGCCATCAGCTTTGACCCAATTCAAATGCGGCTGTTCCTGTTTGGCCTGGTGCTGGTGGTGATGATGATCGTGCGGCCAGAGGGATTGGTGCCGAGTGCTCGCCGGAAAGCCGAACTCCGCTCTGAAGATCCGGTGGTGAATGAGTCGCTTGCAGACGTAAGGAGTGTTTGATGTCTCTACTTGAAGCTCAGCAGTTAACCATGCGCTTCGGCGGTCTGATTGCTGTTAATGCCGTAGACTTCATCCTAGAGCCGGGCATGATTGCTAGCCTGATTGGTCCCAACGGAGCTGGTAAAACTACTTTCTTCAATATGCTGACGGGCATCTATGTTCCCACCTCTGGTCGTCTGTTCTTTGAAGACCAAGACATCACCGGTACTTTGCCTCACCGCTTGACCAAACTCGGCATTGTCCGCACCTTCCAAAACATCCGCTTGTTCAACAACATGACAGTGCTGGAAAACGTCCTGGTGGGCCGCCATTGCCGCCTGCAAACTGGGCTGGTGGGCACCCTGCTGCGCCCGCCTGCGGTGAGACAAGAAGAAGCCGAAGCCCGCCGAGCCGCCCTGAATTTGTTGGATTATGTGGGGCTAGGTATAGCAAAGGCCAACGAGTTTGCCAAAAATCTGTCCTATGGCGATCAGCGGCGGCTAGAAATTGCCCGTGCTCTGGCCTCGAACCCCAAGCTGCTGCTGCTGGACGAACCCACGGCAGGGATGAACCCGAACGAGACTGCCGATCTGACGCGCTTCATCTACCGCATCCGCGATGAACTCAATCTGACCATCCTGCTGATTGAGCATGACATGAAGGTGGTGATGGGCATCTCAGACCGGGTCAGCGTTATGGAATACGGCATTAAAATCGCCGAAGGCACGCCGGCAGAAGTGCGGGCCGATCCGCGCGTCATCGAAGCCTATTTGGGCAAAGAAGACAGTCCCTCAACTGAAACCAGCCCGCCCGAACCCGACCTCAACCACCGCACTGATCCGCAGCGAACGGTGCCTTCTGAATTAGACGAGAACTAGCGGTGGATTTCCTTGACCTTATTTGACCTGTTATTCATCGTGATCCTCCATGCTTGAACTGATCGATGTTCACACCTACTACGGCAATATCCAGGCGCTAAAGGGCATCTCTATCCACGTTGAACCCGGTGAAGTAGTGACGCTGATTGGCAGTAACGGCGCTGGCAAAACCACCACGCTGCGAACCATCCAGGGCTTGCTGCGTCCGCGTCAAGGCAAAATCTTGTTTGAAGGGCAGGACCTCAGCAGCAGCTCTTCCCCGGAGATTGTACGTCTAGGAATTGCCCAAAGCCCAGAAGGGCGGATGATCTTTCCCCGCATGACGGTGCTGGAAAACCTGGAGATGGGCGCATTCCATCGCCAAGATAAGGCCGGTATTCAAGCCGATATGGAGCGGGTGTTTACCCTCTTTCCGCGGTTGCAGGAACGCATTAAGCAAAAAGGCGGCACCCTTAGCGGCGGTGAGCAGCAGATGTTGGCAATTGCCCGCGCCCTAATGGCCCGTCCGCGGCTGCTGTTGCTGGATGAGCCGAGTATGGGACTGGCCCCCATGCTAGTCAACCAAATCTTCTCGATTATCCATGAGATCAGCGATCAGGGCACTACGATTCTGCTAGTTGAGCAAAATGCCCGCATGGCGTTGACTGTAGCCAACCGAGGCTATGTGCTGCAAACTGGAGAAATTGTTCTTACCGGCAGTGCCAAAGAGCTTCAGGTCAACGAAACCGTCAGGAAGGCGTATCTGGGTGAAGAGTGAGGGGAAGACAGGAGCCAACCAGGAGCCAGAATTAAGCTTTTTATAGCTAGCTGCTTCGCTGATGGAGTGTGATTCTACGGTTTGCGATTCTACGGTTGAGAGGCGGGTTCTGCTGGAGCGGGGGATGCTTCTGGGGCCGGACTGCTTTCTGGGGCCGGACTGGCCGGAGCCGGGGAAGGGGAGGGCAGCGCTGCGAGCTTGTTGATTTGATCCTTGAATTGGGCTGGAGCCAAAGCCGCCGCTGAGGTAAATAGAGGTTTGGCTTCTTCGGTTTTGCCTTGAGCCTTCAGAACTAATGCTTTACCCAAAATGGGGCGAAAATCTTGCTGGTTGACCTGGGCCGCCTGATCATAAATCGCCATCGCTTCCTCAAAGCGGTCTTGGCGGGCATAGACCTCACCCAGCAAAAGCTGGACTGGTACCACATCAACTGAACCAGGTTGGGCTTTGTTGGCTTCGTCTGCCGTTTTGATCGTGTCTTGCAGCAGGCCAATGGCGGCTTCGGGGCGGTCTTGCTCGATCAGCAAATCCGACAGCCCCTTGAGGGCATTGATGTTGCCAGGATGCTTGGCCAGAGTAGAGCGATACAGCTCGGCGGCGGCTTCTCGGTCGCCTAACCGCTGTTTAGTTTGGGCTAGCAGCACCGTGTAGTCAGGTTGATCGGGATTCAGGTCGGCCAGCTTTTGCAGCGGCGGCAGCAATTCTTCCAGCTTGCCCTGCTGAATTCGGGTTTCGACCAAGCCCCGCAGGGCAGTTTGATTATCTGGCTCACGTTGCAGCACTAGCTCGTATCCTTTAGCTTGCGCCTCTAGATCGGCACTTGGCGACCCGCTAGGCCGAGGCGAAGGCGTCGCAGAACCGGCAGGCTTCTGGCTTTGCTGAAACGCACCGCTAAAGGGCAAAATAATCGAGAACCCGACAAAGGCGAGTACCCCAATTGCCATCACCAAACCAGTCAGCCAGCGATTACGCTTGTTAGACACGAGCAGCTCCCAAACTCTACAGGTTCATCACATCTGTTTTACCTAAATTTGGCAAATTCTGATCGCTTAATTTAGTATGAGTAATTTAAACGCTGAGAGAATTCTTTACAGAGATCCCTGATGTTGGCAATTGCGATTGTATAAACAGAATGGACGAATCTGAAGGTCAAGAATCTCATAGCCCAACCAGCCCAACTACCCAACTATGTGCTCAACATATGTATTCAACAGCAGAGCGCATTTAATCTGAGTGCTACCCTAGTGTTAAATTCACACTAGACTGTATTCACACTAGACTGTAGTGTGTCAGTTTGCAGATCTGCTGTAGTGCTCAACGGTAGGTGGTTCGATTACCGCTGTCAAGGAGGTTCTATGAGTCCTGACCCGAACAAATCCTCTCAGTCGTCTAAATCGGCTTCGTCCCCCAAATCGCGGACGGAGGCTCAGGCCAATTTAGCCCCCGAAACTTCCTCACCAGCGGAAACCATGACCGACCAATCTTCTAAAGCAACGCTAATCACTCCTCCCACTCGTATGACCACATCCGACGAGGCCGTATCCAAACCCGATGGGCCAGACGCTGTTGGGTCTAGCCACTCCTCTGATCATGCCATTGATGACATTCCTGCACCTGTAATTCAAGCAGAGCCTGAAACGCCTGAAGATTCTGTCGATTCTACTGATTCTGATCAGACCGCTTCACAGAATTCAGCCGCTGAGGGCAACCCTGCTGAGCCTTCTGAATCAAGTTCTGAGCCAATTGCTGAGTCAGCCATAGCCAGTCAGGCCACTGCCGAAGCGGAGTCTGCTGAGGCCAAGCACCCAATTCGCAATTCTGACAGCTCTGAGGTTGGCAGTTCGTTCGATAGCGATAGTCAAAGCAATAATCCAACCGATCATCAAGCTGATAGCCAAACGGCACCCCTGCGGCAACAGCCCATTCCTCCGGCCAGTGAGCCGATGCAGTATCGGGCGATTGGCTTAGTGCGCGGCAAGTATACTCCCTCTGAGGAGCAATTCACCCGGGGTTCGATTTTGACCGATGATGGAGTGATAATTGACGCCGTTCTGCTGGGACGGGTCATGAGCTTGGTCAAGAAGCACATCAACCTGGACGAATCCCACCTCTGGGTGGTTTATCCCCGCACTAGAGAAAGGGATTTAGAACTACACATGCAGATTGTGGGCGTGTGGGAGCCAGAGAAATTGAACCGGGCTGGTGGTCTGGGTATGGATAGTGCTGCCCACGCGGATGACTCAGATGATTCAGATGATGTGGATGACTCAGATGATTCAGATGATTCAGATGATTCAGAGCTGGAGTCTGAAACCGAGCTGGAAGCCGAACTCGATAATTCGGAGCCAGTCGAGCAGGAAGACGCTGAAGCATCGGACTCCGAATCAGCTGCCGAGCAGACTCAGGCTGAGTCGAGCGAGACAGCTGATGCTGCGACCGCACCCACTATGGGCGTTGCCCTGACTCCTCCCGAAGAATTGAATGATCGCTACTTTTCTGTACGCGGAGAAGTAGTCTATCAATCAGAAGAAGAGCAGCGGTTGCTAGTGAAGATTCGCCGTGCTCCTAAGCAGGGTACAACCCAAGCACGAGCCTTCAAAGTCGGCCTCAAAGGTACTTTGGCTGGCAAAGCACTTGGCTACTTCTGGGATCTCCATGTTCAGCGTGAGGAAAATGAGCTAGTCGTGAAAGAGGCGACCCAGATCGGCATGGTACCTCCTCAGAAACGCAAGCGGGACGGCAGCGGTGGCAGACGTCGGGGACCAGGTGGTCCGCCTCGCAGAGGGGGTAGTCAGACAGGTGGTCCGCCCCGAAAACGGTGGGATAATAATCGTGAGGGCGGGCAGTCATCGAGCAGACCAATGCGGAGTGATCGTCCAGAGCGGTCGGACCGTCCAGCGGCTTCCTCTAACCCCCGGCCTATACCCAAACCGGTCAAGCGACGCCCAAAGCCGGAGGAGTCGTAAGAAAGCAGAATCAGTAGAAATCTAAATTAGACCAAGTTGGGGCAAGGAATTGCATTGGTTTCTCTGCCCCATTTGATTTCTTTGCCCCAAACCTGTTTTATGCCTGTTCAGGCAGCTGAATCGCGTCCGGGAAACACACGCGGGTGCCGCCCAAACCGCAATAGCCACCCGGATTTTTCGCCAGATACTGCTGGTGATAGTCTTCCGCGTAGTAAAACTCTGGCGCGTCCAGAATTTCGGTGGTGATGGTGCCGTAACCTGCCTTGCTCAGAGCCTGCTGATAGGCATCCCGCGATGCGTTGGCGGCTTGGCGCTGCTCGTCCGAGTAAACGTAGATGCCAGAGCGGTACTGGGTGCCTACGTCATTGCCCTGCCGCATGCCCTGGGTAGGATCGTGGCTTTCCCAAAAGAGTTTGAGTAGGGACTCATAGCTAACTAATTTGGGATCGTAAACGACCTGCACCACTTCGTTATGCCCCGTCATGCCGGTACAGACTTCTCGATAGGTGGGGTTGGGGGTAGAACCTGCCGCATACCCTACAGCTGTGGAATAGACGCCTTCCTGCTGCCAAAACTTGCGCTCCGCGCCCCAAAAGCAACCCAGGCCAAACATAGCCAGCTCCATTCCGGCGGGAAAGGGAGGCTTGAGGGGATGCCCATTGACAAAATGCCGGTCGGGTACGGGCATCGGCTCTGCGCGTCCAGGCAGGGCTTCTTCAGGGGTGGGAATGGTTAGCTTTTTACCAAATCCAAATAGGACCATAATCAAAACCTGGCTTTCTCAAAATCTTTACGCTTCTTAACTTCCATCATAGATCGGCAAACCTAGCTCCACCTGAAAGCCACCTGAGAAATTGCCGAAGCAGTGTTTTGAGTTTTGATTGACGGAATCAGATTTAGCCTTCTAATACAACCTCTGACTTAGAATCTGACCTTTTGCTGACTTCGACTGACTTACACTATTAAATCGCCCGAGTAGGATGGATGTATTCCGAAATACGTGAATGAGTGGATGAGTGGACGGGTGGATGCCATGCAGATAAGTCCACAAGCCAGCGTAAAATTCACTTGAAGTTATCAGTAAATTTACAAGACATTGGTGTAGATCTTCGCAGATACGAACCAGGATTGCATTGCTAACATGCAGGGTTCGTTTCAGAATTTTGTTTCTTCACATCATCAGGACTCAGCAACTATGACTACCAAAGCTTTCCCTCATGTTCGCGCTATATATCTACAAATTTTCGCTAGCCTGTTTACAGCCATAATTACCCAGTTATTTATAGCCGCACCTGCTCAAGCAATCTGCGAATATCAAGGCCAAATCTACGAAACGGGCGAAACGGTTGGACCCTATGTCTGCATGCCCGATGGTAGCTGGCAGCCCCAATAGGTAGTTCAACCAATAGTTCAACCAATAGTTCAACCATTTTGGATTTGTTTTGGGACCATTGCCCTACCTCAAGGAGACCGATCGTGTCCTACGAAGAAAGCCCCAGTCTTAACCCCCAGCCCCCCTACGTCACTGAATCTAGCGAACGCCCATTCACTGAATCAGAACCACGAAACCGGTTAGGAGAACCACCCGTTGCCCCTACTGCTGCAACCGAGCCTCCAAAGGCTAAAGTTGCGGTTTTTCCGGCCTTGCCTGTCCAAGCGACACAGCAACGAATCCATTGGCCTCAACGGTTCTGGAGTTGGATTGGCCTCAAAGACAAAACCCTATTTGATTTGCTGCAACTGCTCGGTGCCTCGATTGCTGTGCCTGTGTTTCTAGCGTTGCTCACCTACCAGCAGGCGAAGACCGCGGATGACCGGCAGCGTCACGAGATGATGTCGAACTATTTTGACGAAATGACCGAGCTGATGTTGAACAAAAGCCTGGGTGAGCCAGAGCAAAACTCTAAAGTACAGTCGATGGCGCGGGCCAGAACCCTGAGTACGCTGCGGCAGCTCGATGGAGAACGCAAAGGACAGTTGCTCAAGTTTTTGTACGAATCGAATTTGATTGGACAGTGCAAGTTGAGTGCTAAACCAGGACAGCCTACGGCATGCCAAGCCCCGGTGCTGGATCTGAATGGCGCGCGCCTGAACGAAACCACATTTGATCAGCCGGTTCCTCTGCCGGGGATCAACCTCACCGCGGCCTTTTTGCCGGGTGCTCAGTTGCCGAAATTTGATTTGTCGCGGGCACAGCTCCCAAACGCCAACCTGGAAGGTGCAAATTTAACTGAAGTGATTCTGGACGAAGCGAAAATGGCCAGCGTGAGGTTAGTAGATGCGGTACTGAAAGATGCCAATCTCCATAAAGCCACACTAAACGCTGCTTTCATGAGAAAAGCCGACCTGAGTGGTGCCAACTTGACGGAAGCGAAGCTGGACCAAGCTGACCTCCAGGACGCCATCCTCAGTAACGCTACGTTGACCAAGGCCATTCTGCAAAAGGCGATTCTAAAGAACAGCAACCTGAACAATGCAGATCTGGCGGGCGCGAATCTGAAGGAAGCCAAACTGACGGGGGCCGATTTGACGAGCGCCAATCTGGAAAACGCGGATTTGAGCGGAGCTGACCTATCGGGCGCTATTCTGACTGAAACCAACCTGAAGGGCGCTAAATGGGACAACAACACCGAGTTTCCCACCGGCTTTGACCGCAAAGGCAAAGGCATGCAGAAATAGGCTCCACACTTGGCTAGATCGCTGCCGTTGATTTAGCCAAGCTGTTTGCAACCCAGACCGCATCAGTCTTCATCAGCCGCTCAGAAACCAGCCGTCCTGCTTTACGAAAATCTAAAAATAAGGCAAAGATTTCTGGATTATATTCGGATCAACCCGTAGATCTACGGAAGTTATTGATAGTTCTGTTCGCTCACTCCAATCTACCAGCTTCGACATTTGCCTGATTCGCCTCACGGTCTGTACGTATTCTTCGTTCCTCTGTTCTCAAATTTCAAGGCCAATACTCATGTCCACGAAAATTGCTTCTGTTCAGCGCCCTACATTATTCTTGCTTTTCTCTGGCGTTCTCGTTGCCGTTGCTGCACCGCTTCTCTTCGCTTTGCCAGCACAGGCGGAATGTTGGTATGAGGGCATGAGCTTTGAGACTGGCGAAAGAGTAGGCTCTTCAATTTGTATGCCCGATGGTTCCTGGAAAGCCGAGTAACTAGCCCCACTTCACCTGCGGTTGATTAGCACGTGATTAAAACGCCGAAAGGCGCAATTTTGGCCTGCCGTCTTATTGACAAAACTATCAACAAATTCTCTAAAAGGCTGCTAGGATGGCAATCATTGACATAGATCCGCTTTTTGATGATGACGATGATGATCAGAGGAATGACCAGGAAGCAGAACATGCAGCATCACCCTCAGAAGCAAAAAAAGGATTCATTGGTGGAAGTTGGGATTGGTTTTGTGCTGGGATTCGCAAAGAATCTTCGTTCAGTTGGCTAAAATTCACAGCCTCTGCCGCAGTGCCCATTTCTGTTACTTTCTTAACCTTGCAACAAATGGACGCTGCCTCTAATCAACAGCGTCATGAAATCATGTCAACCTATCTTGAAGAAATGAAAGATCTACTGGTTGACAAGGGACTGCGCCTGTCTGATAGCAATGAAGTCTCCTCTACAGATGCTGAAGCAAAAGCAAAAGCAGAGCAGAGAGCAGAGGCGAAGCGGATGGCAGAGGCTATTACCCTAAATGCAGCCAGCCAACTATATGAGAATCAACCTTGGCTATCTAAGCTCCTGGGGCAGCCAAATCCCAATGGAGAGCATAAAGGGAAGTTGATCAAATTTCTGTATCAAGCTGATTTGATTGGCGGATGCCCGGTTAATCAGAAGCTGGAAGTGGACAAAGCCAAATGTAAGCCTGCCGAACTTAAGCTGAGCACCATCAAATTGAATGAAATGATAATGGAGCGCCCTGTAATACGTTTAATAGGAATTGATCTTTCTGGAGCTGATTTGTCTAATTCCAAACTATCAGAACTGAACTTAGACGCGGCAAATTTACAGAGAGCTACTCTGACAAAGTCAGATCTATCTAAGATGGTGTTGACTGATGCCAAGATGCAGGGAGCCGACCTGACAAAAGTCAATCTAACTGAAGCACTGCTAATCAGAACTGATTTACAAGGGGCAAACTTAAGAGAAGCCAAATTAATAGGAGCCAATTTGAAAGGAGCAAATTTAGCAGGTGCTGATTTGAGTAGAGCAAACTTAACAAGAGCTAAATACAATTATAAAACAGTGCTACCTAAAGATGTAGATACAACAGGGATGCTTTGGTGCACTATGGGTAAAGATAAAACATCAAATCGATTACGTGAATATTGCCAGGAGGTTAATTGACGTAGAATCTAGAGAATTCCTGAAAAATAGAAATTTCACTGAACTGAGAAGCTATAGTCAAGCCAGTATGGCCTAAGAAATAGAAATTTTAGAACGCTTTATCTGATATCTACACTGAATCAGTTGGAGACGAAGTAACCAGGTAACCAGTTTCTAAATCAATCTGTTCACGCTAACTATAGAAGATTTATTGATGCAGAAGTTTATAAGGAATTGACGGCTATGTCTACGAAAACAAATAATTTCCAAAACAAAAAATCCTCACTGCTGTTGTTGCTTGCAAGCATTTTAATTGCGCTGCTAGCTCAAGTTTTTACAGCTTCCCCCGCACGGGCCGAATGCATTTACGAAGGCGAAACTTACCAAACCGGCGACACGGTAGGTCCTCTGATCTGTATGCCAGATGGTACGTGGCAGCCGCAGTAGTTCATCTACCTTTCAGTCACTAGGTAGGTCAACCCAATGATTCTGCAAACCCTAGCGCAGACCTCCTGTCAGCAGGCAGGATAAGTGCTCTACGTTTGGTGATTAGGGTTGCCTATCTACTAATCTCTTTTAATTTACTCACGCTCATTCAACAACGCTTGTTAATCTGGCGTCAGACTTGCTGTGGATAAGATAACTCGCTGATTCTATTCAACAACCTCACACCATACCTACCAAGGAGATTTCTGTGCAAACGCTCAATAACCATGCACAGTCAGAGTCAGAAAATAACAAGGAGCCAAGTTCAAGGATGCCCTTTACGACAGCAAAACCAAATTTCCAGGCTTCAATCCCAGCCCTACCTTCAATCCGCATCAAGCGGGGATGGTGTTGAAATAGGCTGCTGGAGCAAAATTCATAGACTCAGTAGATCGAAAATGAATTCGTTTGGATCATAAACTTGGGTTTGTTCGCGCAGCGTGTGCATAACACAATCCCCTCTGAGATGCCCGCAGGACTATAATCCCCCCAAACTTAAAATTCATTTACAAACAGTCTCTTAGAGAACAGATTGAAGCGATTGCTAAAGAAGATCAGCAATCGTTGACTTTCATAATCGAGCAACTTTTGCGAGAAGCCATAAAAGCAAGAGAGAAGAAGCCTTAAGCGTAGCTTTATTCGTTCTTTTGTTCTTTCGCCAGTAACACCTTCACTTCCTGAAGCAATTCATTCTGCTCCTGTCGCAAACTTTCCAATCGGTTGAGAACTTCTGTGAGGCGGTCAGGCGTCTCAAGCGCGGGTGGATTGACAAAGCTGGATTGCGGCAAAGATTTGCCAGAAAACGGGCGACTGAGCAAAAACAGCGTCCCCTGCCACAGCCACCGCACCAGCGTCACCGGAAACATCAGCAGCCACAGCCACAGTTTCTCGGTTACTCTGGCGATCGCCCGCAGCAGCCCCGACAGCAAAAACAGCAGCAGCAAGATGGTGCCCAGCAACCAGAGCGGATGCATTGCCAACCACAGCAGTGTGGGATACTGACTCAGCCAATCCTGTACTGGGGTCAGCAGCGAATCAAGCAGACCATTGAGGATGCTGTCTTTGAAGCCCCACTGAAACATTACGGTTCTGCCCCCAATACCCGTTCCATCGTTTGTTGAATCACCTTTCGCTGTTCGGCATCATAGCCCCAGCGGTCCAAAAAGGCTTGATAGTCGCCGGTGCCGGTAGCAGCGCTAGCGTGTAGCTTCTGGGCTTTGTCTGTGACTTCCGGCAGTTTGAGCCGCTCGATGAGCTGTGCTGTGCGAGTTTGTACCCGATCTGACCCCTGAGCCATCTCTTCGTTTTGGTTGCGTCGATGAGCAATCGCCATAGCCGAAGACATGGCCAGATTTTTGACCAGCAGTTCGGAGACAATTTCTGGAGAAGACTGCAAAGCCCGAATCACAGCATCCGAGGGGTGATCGGCCAGAGAACGCTCATCGGTCAGGTAGGTGACAAAAAACCCGCGAGCGCCATTCTCACTGCTGACTAGGGCAGCCAGCGTGGCTTCTAAGGCAGGTTCGGTGAGCTGTTGCTGCTGCATCTGCGCCATTAGCGTCTCGGTGAGGGCAATTGCTTGCTCAAAGCTGATATTGGCGGGAACAGAGATAGCGTCAGTCATGGCTTCAATTCGCTTCAGCGTGTGATTGTAATGGTTGAGCCTAGCTTTATTCTGCCAAGGCAGAGCCGCATCTGAACGCAGCCGGGTTAGAAATTTGAGGATTCCTGAGTTGAGCCTGACGGTTTTGCTCCGCGTAATCACGCTAAGATGGGTGGAAGAGTAGTCCAACTGTACTGTTGGCAAAAGCGGAACCTATGGCGATTATTTCTTCCAAGCCACAGCCCTCTAATCCAGAGCCAGAGTCAGACCTTGCTTTAGAGCAGCGTCAGACAGGTAAACCTGAAGCTCGTCCGGTCAGGGTGCCACGACCACCCCACGCAGATGACGAAGAATCGCTGTTGCAGCCGGATGCCAAGCCCGATGAAACCGGCAGGCAAGAAGAAAAAATTCGTCCGCAGCGGCTGTCGGAGTATGTGGGGCAAAAGGCGCTGAAGGAAGTGTTGGATATTGCGATTCGGGCCGCCCAGTCGCGGCAGGAAACGCTGGACCATTTGCTGCTCTACGGTCCTCCTGGTTTGGGGAAAACCACAATGGCGCTGATTCTGGCTGCCGAGATGGGAGTGAACTGCAAAATTACCACCGCTCCCGCTCTGGAACGGCCCCGCGACATCGCTGGCCTGTTGGTCAGCCTGCAATCGGGGGATCTGCTGTTTATCGACGAAATTCATCGCTTGCCCCGCGTCACTGAAGAAATTCTTTATCCGGCAATGGAAGACTTTCGTTTGGATGTCACGATTGGCAAAGGCCAGAGTGCCAAAACCCGCAGTCTGCCATTGAATCGGTTTACGCTGGTCGGAGCCACAACCCGCGTCGGTGCTCTCACCTCTCCCCTGCGCGATCGGTTTGGCTTGGTGCAGCGGCTGCGGTTCTACGAACTCGACGAACTGACTCGGATTGTGCTCCGCACGGCTGAGATTCTCTCGACGCCAATCACCGAAGCGGGTGCTGCCGAAATTGCCCGTCGTGCTCGCGGTACGCCTCGGATTGCCAATCGCCTGATGCGGCGAGTACGGGACTATGTGGAAGTCAAAGCCACCGGGTCTGAAATCACCGAATTCCTGGCGGCAGAAGCCCTGGAACTCTTCAATGTTGACCCCTGCGGCCTCGACTGGACCGACCGTCGCCTGCTGGCCGTGATGATCGAAAATTTTGCTGGGCGTCCGGTAGGTTTGGATACACTGGCGGCAGCTACCGGCGAAGATCCCCAAACCATCGAAGAAGTCTACGAACCCTATCTGCTGCAAATCGGCTACCTGCAACGCACCCCTAGAGGCCGAATTCCTACCCCTGCCGCTTGGAAGCACCTCGGCTATCAGCCGCCAGAGAGCCAGTTGACGTTGATGTAGGGACACCCCTATTTGCCCTAACTGCCTCGGCCTGTCATGATCAGAGCATGAGGAAGTTTATTGCGTTGCTACTTTTATTGGCGCTTGCGGTGACGATTTGGGTCGGATCGGGTCCGGTGCCGCCCTGCTATGCCGACACACCAGCGCCAGAATCGCCAGAAACAATTGCCAATCTGCGGCTAAAAGCCTTTGATGCCACCAATCGGGCCGATTTCGCGACGGCTGAAACCTACTGGACTCAATTGCTCGATCAGCTTCCCAACGAGGCGGCGATCTGGAGCAATCGGGGCAATGCGCGAGTCAGTCAGAACAAGCTAGAAGCGGCAATTGCCGACTATGAGCGGGCGATCGAGCTGGCTCCTGATGCACCTGATCCTTACCTGAACCGGGGAGCCGCCCTAGAGGGCATGGAACGCTGGCAGGATGCCATTGCTGATTACAATCACGTTTTAGAACTGGATCCCAACGATGCTGCCGCCTACAATAACCGGGGCAATGCCGAAGCCGGACTAGGCGAATGGGACAAAGCACTGGCCGACTATCAGCACGCGGCAGAACTGGTGCCCGATTTTGCCTTTGCCCGCGCCAACTATGCCCTAGCCCTCTACCAAACGGGTCAGACCGATGAGGCGATTCGGCAGATGAAAAACCTGGTGCGCAAGTATCCTCAATTTGCAGATATGCGGGCTGCCCTATCGGCGGCACTCTGGGTGCGGGGTGACCGGGGTGAAGCTGAAAGCAACTGGGTGGCTGCCGTGGGATTGGATAGGCGCTACAAAGATCTGGATTGGGTAGCCCATACGCGGCGCTGGTCCCCGGCAATGGTGCAGGCGCTGGAGAAGTTTTTGAAGCTCCAGTAAGGTGGATGAGTGGATGGGCTTCGCCGTGAGCGGCTCAGCCGAACGGTGGATGGGACTGGGTCCGCTGGGCTAAATGTTTTGCCTTCGCTGCGTACAGGCCAATAGCACTGCAGGCATTCGGCTAAATCAGGAGTTGATAGATTAGGCGGGAAATCGGTCATACTCTGATCGGTTGAATCGGTCGTCCTTCTGTTAGTGCGCTTACCTTGATTTAGTACTCTATGGAATTTTTGTTCTCTGCCGCTGTGGTGCTGCTGGTTTTTTTGCTGGGGGCAGCGGTGGGTAGCTTTTTGAATGTAGTGATCTATCGCGTTCCTGCAGGACTGTCGATTCTGTGGCCGCCGTCTCGCTGTCCTCATTGCCTCAGGCGGCTAAAGGCTTACGATAATGTGCCGGTGCTGGGTTGGTTGTGGCTAAAGGGGCGCTGTCGGTTTTGCAAAACTCGGATTTCAATCCGCTATCCGCTGGTGGAAGCTGCCACGGGTATCCTGTTTGTGCTGGTGGTTTGGGCGTTTGATCTGTCATTGCCAACGCTAGGATACTGGGCCTTTTTTAGCTGGTTGTTGGCGCTGGCCCTGATTGACCTGGATACGATGATCCTCCCCAATTCCCTCACCCAATCGGGGTTGATTGCTGGATTACTGTTTCAAGCGATCAGCGGCTGGTGGGCTAGCGCTAGCTGGGCTGGAGTCGCCAGTCAGCTGATGACGGGCATTTTAGGGGCGGTGGTCGGCATCTGGCTGCTGGATCTAATTACGCTGATTGGCTCTGTAGCCTTGGGACAACCGGCCATGGGCGGCGGCGATGCCAAATTAGCAGCCATGATGGGAGCCTGGTTGGGCTGGAAGCTGCTGCTGCTGGCCGGATTTTTGGCTTGTGCAGTAGGAGCATTTGTGGGCGGAGCAGCGATGGCGCTGGGACTGATTAGCCGTCGCCAACCGATGCCGTTTGGGCCATTTTTAGCCCTGGGTGCGGTACTGGCTGCCTTTTTCGGTCAGGCGTTAATTTCCGGCTATCGGCAGTTGTTTTTTCCTACGCTGTAACTGGTTTTTCCACATCCTATAGGCAGGATAGGAGGGGCAGGAAAATCAAGCACCAAGCTAAATTCAGCAGCCCTGAAAGCGTTTACAGCACGTCCTAAATCGATCCCCAACCCTGAGTCGCGACGCTTGACTGACAAAATTGCAAATTTAGCTCAAATCTTTCTTCCGATGAATGTCAAGCTAGGTGAGGCCAATTAGGATAGAAGCGGTCTGAACCGTGTGATCGTTGATTTGGCAATGCTTGTTTCTGGCAGGTTTAGCTAGTTAGCAAGTCAATCAGCGGTTTGTTTTGTTTGCTGAAATCGACCATAAGCCTGATTTTGAAACCGTTTTTAGAGACCGTGAATTATTCAACGTATTCAACGTAAGACCAACATAAGAAATGGATGGAGATACCGTTTTATGGTGTCTAAACATGATTTAGCAGCAGATGCCCATAAAACCAGAGAGCAACTGCTAAGCGAATTAGCCATTTTGCGCCAGCATGTTGTGGAACTTGAGCAGGGCATCGCCGATCTAGCCCAATCCTCCTACCCAAAGGTGAACCAGGGGAATCGCGAATTAGCCGATTTGAGCACATGGCGAATTTCGCTATTGCAGCAGTTGATGGCATCTTTGGCTGGTGCCCTGACAACCGCTGAAATTGTCGATATTCTTTTACACCAGGGGTTGATCGCCCTGAAGGCAGTGCGGGGCTGGGTAGCTCAACGTAGCGCTGATCCCGAAACGATTGAAATTATTAAAATGATCGGCTGTTCGCCAGCGGAAATGGAAACCTACCGCTCGGTGCGGTTGAGTCAGACAACACCAGCTACCGACTCGATCCGAACTGGGCAGATGGTGCTGGTTCGTTCTCTAGAAGAATACCGTCAGCACTATCCAGACCTAATTGAGCAATTTATGGCCTCTGGCAGTCAATCGCTGGTGTCGCTGCCGCTGGTCATCAATGGGCAAGTGATGGGATCGCTCGGCTGGAGCTTTGCCCAACCGCAGGAGTTTGATGAAGGCGACTGTGATTTCATGATGACGCTGGCTCGCCAGTGTGCCCAAGCCTTAGAGCGCGCCCAGCTCTACGAGGCAGAACGGTTAGCCCGCGAAACGGCTGAAGCGGCTAATCGAGTCAAAGATGAGTTTCTGGCTGTGCTGTCCCATGAACTGCGATCGCCACTCAACCCCATCCTCGGATGGACTAAAATGCTGCGGTCGCGTCAGTTTGATGCCCAGATGACCAACCGCGCTCTAGAAGCCATCGAGCGCAATGCCAGACTGCAAGTGCAGCTAATTGAAGACCTACTGGACATATCCCACATTTTGCAGGGCAAGCTGCGGCTGAATATTTCTGTTGTGGATCTGAGGACAGTGATCGAAGCCGCACTGGAGTCGGTGCGGTTAGCAGCAGAGAGCAAATCGATTCACCTCCGCTTTTTGAGCGAAGCACCAAAGGCGCTTTGTGTCGCTGGCGACGCCGTTCGCTTGCAACAAATCATCTGGAATTTGATCTCCAATGCCGTCAAGTTTACCCCCAGTGGTGGGGAAGTTGAGGTGCGGCTGGAGCAGGTCGGGAAGGGTGAGGGAGGTGAGGGAGATAGGGAAGCCGTCTCTTCAGCCTTGGCTTCTTCTCCTGCTCCTGCTCCTGCTACGGTCTCGCCCTCCTGCTACGCTCAAATTGCCGTCATCGATACGGGGAAAGGGATTGATCCGGCGTTTTTGCCCTATATCTTTGATTATTTTCGACAGGCGGATAGTACGATTACGCGCCAGTTTGGTGGTTTGGGGCTGGGATTAACGATTGTGCGGCACTTAGTGGAGCTGCATGGCGGCACAATTCAGGCTGAGAGCCAAGGGGAAGGGCAAGGAGCCACGTTTCGCGTTTGGTTGCCGCTGTTGCAATCGACTCGGCGGACTTCGACAGTAAGACAGCCTATTCCTTCTACAGCGGTGGCTCAGCGGCTAAACCAGGTGCGAATTCTGGTTGTAGATGATGATGCGGATATGCGGGAGTATGTGGAGGTGGTGCTGCAAATGGCCGGAGCACAGGTGGTGCTGGCTGGCTCAGCTGGAGAAGCCTTGGCTAAACTGCCTCGGTTTCAGCCGCATGTGTTGATTAGCGATATTGGGTTGCCCAATGTGGATGGCTGTCGGCTGCTGCGACAAATTCGCACGCTGGTCCCAGAACTGGGTGGACAGGTGCCGGCGATTGCATTAACGGCCTATGCCGGTGAATACAATCAGCAGCAGGTTTTGGCATCGGGGTTTCAGCTTCATATTGCGAAACCTGTGGAGCCGGAAATGCTGGTGGCCGCAATTGCTAACTTACTTGCCAATCCTGCACCCGTGCCCACTCTCGCATCGGATCCGTCAACGGCCTCGCAAGCAAATCGCCCCTAAACCGGACCTGAACTGTAATGGTTTGGTTCGGAATACTGTAGATGTGGAAACTGCCGCCACAGAGTTCGGTGATACGCTTGCTGATAATGACTCCTAGCCCCAGTCCTTGCTGTTCGTAGTGCTTCCGGTTGAACTGAACATAGGCCCCGATGTTGGCAATTTGTTCTGGCGTCATGCCCCGCCCTTGGTTTGTCACCCGCAGCACAAACTCGTTGGCATCCTGGGTAATTTCCACGACTACAGGCGTCTGGGCAGCGGAAAACTTAAAGGCGTTATCTACCAATTCCTCCACAATTTTTTGCAGATATGGTTCACCGATAGGCACCTCGCCAATGCCTGGATTGGTATGGGTTTGCAGCTGGAGGTCGAGGAGGCGGCCTGTTTGCTGAGCAACCTGTTGAGCGGTGGCTTGAATGATCGCCGCGGCAGACTGCACCTTTGGAATTTGCAAGAATTGTGCCTGTTCTGGATGATGGGCAATGAGTTCCAGTTTGCTGTAGAGCACAAAGTTTTTTAGCAGATGATGGAGTCGCAGTGCTGAGGTGTGAATGGCCTCACCGATTTCCTGAATTTCAGCCTGATCGAGGCTATCGTAATCGCGCAGCAGCTCAGAAAATCCCAGGATTCCGTTCAGTGGTGTATACAGCTCATGGGGCAGAGATTGAGCAATGTTGAGCCGTAGGCTTTCCAGCTGTTTTTCGGACTTGGCTTGCACAACAGCCCGCTTCTCGAATCGGCGGCTGATCGTGTTGAGTAGTTCAGGGACAGTACAAGGCTTTGCCAAGTAGTCATCGGCTCCCAGGTTCATGCCCTGACGCTGATCGGCCTTGGTGGTACGAGCCGTCAGGAACACAAACGGGATCGTGTTGGTTTCGGGATGTTGTTGCAGCGATTCCAGCACTTCAAAGCCATCCATTTCGGGCATAGATACATCGCAGAGAATTAGATCAGGCAGATGCTGGAAAGCCAGTGCGACACCAATAGCGCCATTAGCAGCCGTCACAACCTGATAGCCTTCCAGTTCTAGCACGTCGCCAATCGATTCGCGAATAAAAGGATCATCTTCAATCACCAAAATTGTCTTCATCACCGTCTCTCTGCGCTAGCGGTTTGCCAAACCTGAGGCTAAAGGGGGTGTCAATCTAACTGGGTGCCGTGCTGGCAGTCCAGCTTTAGAGTTCCCCGCAGTTGGCATGGCAGTGCACGCAGAAGTTGCAATCCAAAAATTGGGTTGAATCTGTTGAATCTATGGACTGGTTGTACCTCCAAGTCAGCTGCACTATTTCTCGAGTACAAGCGCCACATAGCGGGAAACTTGCTGCAAGGAAGTATGAGCATCGCTGTAGTGACGAAGAATTGCCCAGTCGTCCGCCGAGAAATGGCGCAGGGGCGGGTGAAATTGGCAAAATTTTTCGAGTTGAGCAGGATTCAAACTAGCTTGGACAAGATTTTGCATTCGCTTGTAGCTCATTTGGGCTACTGGCTTCGTCCAATCGATCAGTTCGGTTTGGTGAAATCCTAGTTTTGTCGCGGCTTCTAAATATTCTGCAACTGTCCATAGGTCGTCGAATTGCCAAATGGATTGAACTACCTTGCCATCTGGTGTTTCTAACAATTGCCTAGAACTGGCATCGTTCCACATAAAATCTACAATTACGATGCGGCCACCTGGCTTGAGCACGCGATTAGCTTCCTGAAGAAACTGCAACCGATCAAAATGAAAAGCTGCCTCTAGGCAATGAATTCGCTCAAAGGACTGATCCGCGAAAGGTAGAGCTTCAGCACAACCGACTTGATACTGCAAATTGTGGGTGTTGCCATATTGCAGCTTGGCAACCTCAACATGGCCCGCTAGCATATCCAGTCCTGTAATCATTGCCGTTGGATATTGCATTGCTAGCAAAAAGGAGCTTTTACCCTTTCCGCAGGCTACATCCAAAACCTGCTGATTAGCTTCTATATGCAGAAGTTTAATCGATCGTTGCACCAGCCGTTCTTGCGCAATATCAGCCCGAAAGGGATAAATAAACCAGTCCCACGGCCTACTGTAACCAAGGTTGAGCAGTTCTCCCCAACCGCAGGCCCGCAGTAACTGAAAGTAGACGTTGGATCCATCATAGGCCTGCTGAACAGAAGCAGATTTCACCATTAGATTTTGTACTCCGATTAAAAGAATTTTTTGGCGTTACCACTTGCTCAAGGAGTTAATCTCTAGCAATCTCAGTAGATCGAAGATGAATTCATTTGGATCACTAGACTTGGGTTGGCTCCCCCTCAATCCCCCTTATGAAGGGGGACTGCCAATCATTGTTGGTTTGCGATCTACTGAATCTATGTAAAGCTAGCAATCCATGTAAAGCTGTAGCTTATGAAAAAGACCGATGAGAAATAAGTTACAGCACATCGGTGAGTATTCTGCAAAAATTGGCTCAAAAATTTAAATAATGCTGCAGAAATACAAGCAATTCGTTCACTACCGTGGCTTTTTGGCTAAGTTTCTAGCCTGCGGCTGCCAATCCTCCGGCAGCGGCTGAGCTGAGTGCTGCAGTTAGGGTGATCAAAAACAGCCACCAAGCTGCCACAAGCGCCATTTTTCGTGCCAATTCCAGACGGTGCTCAACCTGCTGTTGCCACTGCTGCAGCTGCGATTGCATGGTTTGTTGTACCGTTTCAAGATAGTGCTGCGTCTGTTGCTTTACCCAGCCAATTTGGGACTGAAGGACAGTTTGCGTAGATGAAGGCAGGGATGATAATGGTAGTCCTTCTAGCAGCACGGCTTCACCTCGCCTGAGTTGCTCCTGCCACAGTTGGGTTAAGGATTGCCGCCACTGCTCCAATCCAGCCGTTAGCGTTTTCTCGCTCATGGGCTGGCGCAAGGTATGCCATAGATCCTTGACCAACTGCTCAGACTGAAACTGAGCCAACCAGTGAATCAAATTTTGCTTGAGCTGATCGGTTGCGTTGGGGAGGTCCAGCGTTGACTCCAGATAAGCAGCCAGCTTCTCGATCAAGGCATCGGGAGGAAGCGTTGAAGAGTTTTCCGGATCGGGTTCTGAGATGGATTCGGCAGAAGGGGGTTGATTCGTCATAACATCCACGACATTAGCAACAACTGCCGTTCGTGTCCAAATTCGTTCGATACTCTGCAAAATCTGCTGCCGCTGCTTTCTACTGAGACCCTTGCGGCGACTCAGTATAGCAGCAAGGCCAGTTGAGTCGAAGGCAGGCAACTCAAACGACGCCAGTTGGGTTTTCGCTATGGTCAACAGCTTTTCCAGCTTGCGTTCAATTCGCTTAGGCGTCAACTTTTTCGGATTAGTATAACGAAGATAGGACTCTAATTGACTATATAATTCACTGATTAGCTGATTTGGCGATTCACTAAGTGTTTCGACTCGACTGGAAAATGGACAGGCTTGATCAGCGTTCTGCGTTACAAAATCTTTCCCTTTTGCCTGAGCTTGCAATTCTTCATTAGGTTCAGACTTCTCATCCTCTAATTTACTCTCAGGCTCATTTCGCTCATCTGAAGTAGATTGTTCAACCTTTTGCGCAATGACTTCCTGCCAAACCTCTTGCAAAACATTCACTGCCTGTTGCAATGCTGCATCACTGACCTGAGCGCGCTGCTTTATTCGCTGCTTTGTCATCGCTACATCAAAGGGTTGAGCCGAACCAGAACCCCGCAGGTCAGGGGACTGTTCAAGCCAGGTTTTCAAATCTTGCCGCATCGTCTCCAAACTCAGCAGGGGCAACTTGGCTAAATAATCCTCCAGCGTTTGCTGTAGCTCGCTCGTATCCACTACTACCTGCACCTGTTGCCGCAGTGCCGCTATTGTTTTTCGGTCTAGGCTGACCTGATTCCAACCCAAGCCATACCGCACTAGATTTAGCAAGCCCCTCACACCCGTTACGGTAAATCCTAGAAGCTGGCTGACTAATGTGGAAATCGCAGCCGTGCTCAGCCACAGCAAAATTGCAAAATAGGCGGCCCAAATCACCATTCCCACAACCACACCCGCAAACCAGTCGTGCACCTGAGCAAAGCGCACCGCCAAAAAACAGGCGGCAAATAACACGCCATCGATGGTAAGTAAGATTCCCAGACCGGTTAGGGTAGCCATACTGGGAATTAATCGCGGTGTCTCTAGTGGCGATTTCGATTTGCTGCTCAATCCCGTATTGCCAAATCGATAGAGGCTCAGACCAATAGCAACGCCTAGGTTGGTCAGCATCAACTGAACGCCGTAGGCAATTAGTAATCCAACAATTAACGCTGCGATGATTTGACTCGCTACCGCTGAGCTACTACTCCAGCTCATATCGGGTGAATAGAAATTATGCAGTGTGTCACCCAGCATGGCAAATTAAAAGGTTAGCTTGAGTCCGCCTTCGCAGACATTGTTTGTGCGGATATTGTTTGTGTAGTTGCGGTTTTACCACTAGACAAATAAAGTTACACATCGCATGAAAGACCAACCTTCCAGAAACTTGCATCTGGCAAGCCATGTCTGGCAAGCTGTGTCAAGCCATGTCTAGTAAGCTGCGTTTAGCAATCTGCGTTCAGCAAACAGTATTTGTCACTACCGCTAGATTTTACAAAGATGTACCTCGACTCTTCCTCTGCCACAAGGGACATTTATTTTCACCTATTTCCTACTTATTCCCACCTAAGTAGGTCAATCAGATTAAACGGTAGATGCAGTATAGGTAAGATGCCCGCACAAGCGAAACGCTGGCACTACGGATCGTCAAATTAATGATGTTGATCTACTTACTTGCCTCTCTGTTTACTTGCTTCTCCGTCCCACTTTACCGCTTGACATTCTTCACCGCTTGACATTGACACTGATGTTAAGGTTTAAGCTGCCAATGGTTGGTATATCAGCAAATTAGCTTACAAGTTAAATCAATGGCGGTTTTTTTCTCGAATCTCTCTGCAGCCAAACTACCCCGGTTTTTCAGGGCGTTGTTTCAGCATCCCGAAGCCTTGGCGGCGATTGCCTGTAGTCTGCTGATTCTGTTGGGTGGGCTGTTGCTGCATTGGAACTGGATCGGGTTGGCGCTGCTGAGCTTGACCGTGGCCTATGGAGTAGGGGGTTACGATAGCGCCCGCGAAGGATTGACTACCCTAGTTGAGGAAAAAGAACTCGATGTTGATCTGCTGATGATTGTGGCGGCGCTGGGTGCGGCAGGGCTGGGTCTTTGGCGACAGGAGTACCACCTGATTATCGATGGGGCAGTGCTGATCTTGATTTTCTGCATTAGCGGGGCACTAGAAAGCTATGCCATGCAGCGGACCGAGCGCAGTATTCGCGGCTTGATGACGCTCACACCCGAAACAGCTCGTCAGATCGAGCAGGGGCAAGAAAAAACAGTTCCCATCTCTGCCCTGACGTTGGGCGACCGTTTTCTCGTCAAGCCCGGTGAGCTAATTCCCACCGATGGGCGTGTGGTGGAAGGAGAAAGTACGGTGAATCAGGCCGCGATTACCGGCGAATCGATTCCAGTCGAGAAATCTCTGGGTGATCCGGTCTATGATGGAACTTTGAATGGAACCGGTGCCCTAGTGGTAGAACTCGACCAGCCGCCAGAAAGCAGTTTGTTGCAGCGGGTCATCCGCATGGTGGAAGCTGCCCAAACCGAAACACCGCCTTCCCAGCAGTTTATCGAACGCTTCGAGCGGGGCTATGCTCGGGTGATTGTGGTGGTGGGTGTGCTGTTAGCGACGTTGCCGCCCCTGCTGTGGCAGTGGAATTGGGAAACGACGATCTACCGCGCCTTGATTTTTCTGGTGGTGGCCTCTCCCTGTGCTCTAATGGCGGCAATCATGCCGACGCTGCTGTCAGGAATTGCCAATGGAGCCAAGCAGGGCATTTTGTTCAAAAGTGGTGCTCAGCTCGAAACCTTGGGTCAGGTGCAGGCCATCGCTTTCGACAAAACCGGCACCCTCACCACCGGCACTCTGCAAGTCGTAGACCTGATTACCGCTCCGGGGTTTAGCTCAACTGAACTGTTGCAGGTAGCTGCTGCCCTTGAGAGCCGTTCTGAGCATCCGATTGGAGCAGCAATTGTAGGGCTGGCCCGACAGCAGCCGGTTGGTTGGTCAGAGGCCAGCCAGGTACAGGCCCAGATCGGCAAAGGGATCAGCGGTCTGTTTGAAGGTAAACCGGTGCGGGTCGGAAAAGCCGAGTTTGTTTTGCCTCAGGTAAACTCTGCCAACACCGACGCCTCTATCCTCGGACAACAGGCCCAACAGTGGGAATCAGAGGGTAGAACCGTGATCTGGGTAGCGGCTGACACGGCACTTCTAGGGCTAATGGCCGTTGCCGATACGATTCGCCCCGAAGCTCAGAGGACCATTCGCGAACTGAAACAACTGGGCATCAAGCAAGTCATTCTGCTGACCGGAGACAACGAACGTACTGCAAATCAGCTTGCTCAGGCTGTTGGAATTGATCAGGTCTATGCTAACTTACTGCCCGAGGATAAAGTTAAGCAAATCAAACGACTACAGCAGCGTTATGGTGCGGTTGCTATGATTGGGGATGGCATCAATGATGCTCCTGCTCTGGCTCAGGCATCCGTTGGAGTTGCGATTGGGGCCGCTGGAAGCGATATTGCGATGGAAACGGCAGACATTGTGCTGATGACCGATCGGTTAGAGAAACTGGCGACGGCAATTCAGTTAGGGCGACGTTCTCAGCGTGTGATTAAGCAAAACATTGTCTTTGCCTTGAGCTTTATTGCGCTGCTGTTGCTGGCTAACTTCACCGGTCAGATTTCCCTGCCACTGGGCGTGATTGGGCACGAAGGCTCAACCGTACTGGTAACGCTGAGCGGACTACGATTACTGCGATGAATGCGCTGAGCTAGAACATCTGACTTTTTGTGACCCATCGCCTGACCTTTTCAGGCTGTGGAACTGGGCGGAATTTTTTACAGTAATTCCAGAACAGCCGATTTAGGAGTCACTGCTATGAGCCGCCGTCGTCGTAATATCTGGATTGAAGCCGTTCTTTGGGTAATCGCTGAGATGATCCTCAGTTCTGCCGGGATGGACACCATCGCTGACTACAGCGAATTTCTGGTAAATCAAAAGCTGACGGTTAGCGTTGAGTCGATAGTAAGAATCGCCTGACCCCTAGTACTAAAGATCAGGCGATGAAACTAACTCAACATCTAGCCGAGTGCTCTACTAACAAATATCTGATTAGCGAATTAAATTCAAGAGTTCCTTGGGCGATGCCAACAAATCAATGGCAACAAAGAAAATCTTGCCTTGAGGATCGAGCAGGAAGCGCCACGCAATGTTCATGCCCACTTTGGCACCAAACCAAGGCGTTTGCACCTTACCCGTCACCTTCACCTGGGTAAACCCATCTTCTGCCGGCTCAGCCACTCCCCGCTCTGGCATTAGCTTTAGGTTTTGGCACTCTTCTCGCAAATAGCGCAACACATTCTCTTTCCCCACAATCGGACGCTGGAATGGCGGCTGGAGCGCTCCGTCTCCGGTGAACAGATTGATGACCGCATCGAAGTCATTGGCGTTCATATTATTGATATAGCCCAATACGGTCGGGTTATCCACCCCTTCAATGCTGACTTGGGTACGCTGCGCGACTGACTTAGGCGGCACAACGGGTTCTGCTACGGGAGTGTAGCCTGCCAACTTGCTGGGGTCATAGCCCATATCAACTACGGCATTGCGCAAAACCGTGATCTGCTGACCGGCATCTAACTCACGAATCGTTTGCAGAACGGCGGAAGCGTTAGCAGAAAGCTTATATCCTTCGGGAATGGGGGCAACAATGCCTTGTTCCATCCACTGTCCCAACTGATACCAGAAGCCCAGCTTGATGTTGGGGCTGAATGTACCGTAGGTACGGCACATCGGCGTATCAGCCCGGTTTGCAAGGTCACACATCACCTGGGTCTGCTCCAGTGCAGACAATTGACGAATTTGGTTCAACAGGCCCTCAGCGAGCACCATGCTAGCGGCTCCGGGAGCGGCAATTGTGATAGTTTTGCCCATTTCGGTGTAGGCAAACCAAATTAAGGCAAGCTGATCTTCAGCACTGAGCTGGTTAAATCTGGCGACTGTAGCAGGAACGGCATCCGCAGCAAGGGTGCCAGGAAAAATACCACGAGCTGATTCAATCGTGAATGGCATAGGACTGATCTACCTCGTCAGATTCAGTAAACAAATTGGCAATCAAAAGAGTCAACCCGGAGGGCGAAACCAGAAACCTGGGGCCATCGGGCACATGTCATAACTCTTCGTTACAAACTATAACAAATTTTACAAAAAGAAACGAATTTTTACAAAGTCCCGAAAGTCTTGCCCAGTCTATAGATTCACGTTTCCGATTGGCGTACCTCTATGGTTAGCTTGTTGAAATGCTGATTCACGTGACTGAGATGGTTATGTAGAGCACAGCCATCCCCCATACAGCAGGCCGAACGTTTGCCTGATCACAGGATGAATCAGATACAGGCACATCACCCATTCATCGTTCAGACATTCGGCTGACGCTCATGGCGAAGCCCATCCACCCTACTGCTACTGCCTACGGCAACGCGACGCGACGTGCAGAAGCCAGCTACTCCCATCCACTAAATATTCAGCCGCTGATAAACCACATTCAAATTCTTCAGGTGCTGCTGCGAATCAAAGCATTCTTCGATTTCTGCCGGTGATAGCACAGCAGTAACTTTGGGATCTTGGGCAATCAAGCCGTGAAAATCTCCGTCGGGCTGATTCCAAGCTTGGTGAGCACAGGACTGCACCACAGCATAGGCTTCTTCACGAGTCAGTCCTTTCTCGACCAGCTTCAGCAGCACCCGTTGACTGAACACCACTCCGCCATAGACGTTCATATTCCGCTGCATATTCTCTGGATAGACGAGCAGATTTTTCACTAAATCGGTCGTTTCCACCAGCATGAAATGAATCAGGGTGCAGCAGTCGGGAAACATCATCCGCTCGACCGAGCTATGGGAAATATCGCGTTCGTGCCAGAGGGCGACGTTTTCTAAGGCCGACATGGCATAGCCGCGAATAATCCGGGCCAAGCCAGTCAGACGTTCCGACCGAATTGGGTTGCGTTTGTGGGGCATCGCCGACGAGCCTTTCTGCCCTTTCGAGAAAAACTCTTCCACTTCCAAGACATCAGTGCGCTGGAGGTTGCGAATTTCGACGGCAAATCGCTCAATCGAGGCAGCCAGTAACGCTAACGCCTGGATGAATTCTGCATGGCGATCGCGAGAGATTACCTGCGTCGAAGCGGTATCCGGCTCTAGGCCCAGTTTCTGACAAGCCAATGCCTCGATTTGCGGGTCAATATTGGCATAGGTACCCACTGCGCCAGAGATTTTGCCCACAGCGATCCGCTGGTGCAGCATACAAAGCCGCTCCCGATGCCGCAGCACTTCCGCCAGCCAACCGGCCAACTTAAAGCCAAACGTAATCGGTTCGGCATGAATCCCGTGAGAGCGACCGATCATCACCGTATCGCGATGCTGCTGAGCCTGATAGCGAATCGCCTGTACCAGATACTCGATCTGGCCCAAAATCACATCTAAACTGGCAACCAATTGCAGCGCCAATGCCGTGTCTAGCATGTCGGAACTGGTCATGCCCAGGTGAATGTAGCGCCCCACATCCCCAACATACTCGTTCACATTGGTCAGGAAGGCGATCACATCATGCTTGACTTCTTTTTCGATCTCTAGCACCCGCTGCGGGTCAAAATTTGCCTTGGCCTTGATCGTATCCACCGCCGCTTGGGGAATGTAGCCTAGTTCTGCCTGTGCCTCGCAAACCGCGATCTCGACTTGCAGCCAGGTTTTGAGCTTATAGTGTTCGGTCCACAGTTCGCCCATTTCGGGCAGGGTATAGCGTTCTATCAAGGCTCTTATGCAAAAAAATACAACCGACCATTGTACAACTCATTCGCAGGTGAGATGTTGCTGGTTAAGCGGTTTCCTGCCATTCAGGTTCGGGCAAGCGCCAGTAAATGCCTTTGTCGCGCTGCATCATGCGATAGCCAATCAACTCTCGGCGCAGAGTGGCACTATCGGGATGATATTGCTGGATAAGCTGATTCACCGCTTTTTCTGGATAAGTGATGCCCTCGTCAAACTGACGCACCAGCCACTTTAGAATCACCAAGCGTTTGCGCCGACTGGCCGGAATTTCCTTCAGCCGACCGGCTTCTAGGTAGCTCTTCAGCACTTTTTCATCCCATACCTCCGCCTCAACCCCATTCACGAGCGACGCCATTTGATCCTGCGTCAAAATCGCTTTGTTCAACGCCAGCAGTGCCTCTGAATTGAGTTGGTAGAAATGGGTGTTGCCATCGGGCCGCATCTGCACGAGATTGAGTTCTTTCAGCTTGGCCAAATGGTGAGACACTGTCGGTTCCTTCAGGTGCAGCAGGGCGGCTAGCTCCTCAACGCTACATTCGCGCTGGGCCAAAATTCCCACTAGCTTCAGGCGGCTTTCGTTGGCTAACGCCTTGAAGAATTGCAGCAGGGTCGAAAAATCGGGTGGAGAGGGGACGGTAGACATAATTGCAGTGTTAATTCGATATCTATCTAATTTAACGCATATCTAATTAGATTGGTGTCGAATTAGTTTGGCGGTGGCAAGATCAGATTCGCTGTTCTCGATGCAAACAAGGGTGTGGTCATGGTTCAGTTCTGGTTGCCGCTGGTGCAGTCTCAGAAGGCGATTGCGGTGATTCGAGCGGCAGATCTCGAAACCGGGATTGCGATGGCAAAGGCAGTGGCGGCTGGCGGCATGAAGCTGATTGAAATTACCTGGAATAGTGCTGAACCTGTGAAGCTGCTTTATGCGCTGCACGCCGAGTTGCCCGACTGCTGGATCGGGGCAGGGACGCTGCTAGACCTCGATCAGCTACAGGCGGCCATTGCTGCCGGAGCCGATTTTTTGTTCACGCCCCACACGCGCCTAGATTTGATTCAACAAGCCGTACAGCAGCAGGTGCCAATTATTCCAGGTGCCCTGACGCCCACCGAAATTTTGACGGCATGGCAGGCAGGAGCGAGCTGTGTCAAGGTGTTTCCGATTCAGGCCGTAGGCGGGGCTGACTATATTCGCCATTTGCAAGGACCGCTGGGAGAGATTCCCCTGATTCCTACCGGGGGCGTAACGCTCGACAATGCTAGGAGTTTTATTGATGCCGGAGCTGTAGCCGTTGGTTTAGCGGGTCAGCTATTTCCCCAACAAGCCTTGCGCAACCAGGATTGGGATCTGATTCGGGAACGGGCCAGTCGGTTAATGCAGTCGTTGGGAGGGGGAGGGGTAAGGGGTGAGGGGTAAGGGGGGAGGGGTGAGGGGGGAGGGGTAAGGGGGGAGGGGAGGGGGGAGGGGGTGACTTTTATTAAAATGACTTTTTTCAAAGTAGAGAGGCGGGCTGATAGATGGCTGTAGGCCGATGTTCGCGGTCGAGTTCGATCACTAGATCGACCCAGTCGGGATCCTGAAGCAGGGGGCGGATAAATAAGTCGGGGTGCAGGGAACGCCAGAAGTAGGTGACAAATTCGTTAATTTCGGTGGCGCTCATGCCGGTTTTGCCGCTGGCTTGCATTTGCTGCTCGGCCTGCTGTCGCCATTGTTGACTGAAGCGATAATCGGCTGGATAGAGTACAATCAACCGATCCAACTGTTTCCATAGCGGTAAGTAATCCTGGAGGCGAGAGTTCACCTCACGAGCAAAGGCACGGTCGGCTTCGGTGGTGATGGGGGCGGGGGCGGTTGTCAGTTGCTGTGGGTCAATCGGACGCACGCCGACAAACCAGCCTTCAAATAGCACCACATCAGCGGCAGTCACTAGTTCTGGTGCGGTGCGCTCGCCTGCTCCACTGTAGGCTGACTTATCGAAACGGGGCAGAGCCACCGGGAATTGAGCTTGCCGCAGTTGACTCAGCACCGTCAATCCCAGTCCCAGATCGTGGGTACCGGGTGGGCCTCGCCAGCGAAAGCGTGGATCAGCCTGCTGCAACTGTTGGCGTTCGGCGTAGGTTTTGTAGAGGTCGTCGATCGAAAGGCCGCAGACCTGCCACCCCAGTTGGCCCAGAATTACAGCCAAAATTCGGGTGAGCGTGGTTTTGCCAGTTCCCTGTACACCCAAAAGGCCCTGCACCAGCGGACGAGAGAGCGACCTGCGCCACTGGATTATCTGTTCGGCTAGCGGCAACCACAGCAGCCATAGCACCTCTAAGGGGCACTGCGGCCATCCCAACTGCTGACACACCTGCACCACCGCCGGATAAACCAGCCGCCATTGCTCGATCCGCTGTTCCAGCACGGCTTCTACCGTATCGGCAGTAATGGCAAATGCATCTGCTTGCCACGAGTCCAGGAGGTTGGCCCGAAGATGGAAACGGTCCTGCGATGTCAGGGGAACTTCAGCACCGAGGGTCAGCTTTGGCAAAACGGCTGCTAGCGGGCCGAAGTGAATGCGGTGAGCGGTCATTGTTCTGAATTGTTCTGAATTGTTCTGAATTCTGAATTTTTCTAGACCCTAGCTGCCCAGCTTAAACGCTTCCACAAACAGCCCATAGCTGACGCCGATCTTGAACCCGTTGATGGCTTCTAACAGAAGCGTCCGCTGTTGCTCACTGGGCCGCCCCCGATCGCTGCGGTAGACGATCCAGCTAATCACTTCGCTCAAAAACACCAGCAGCAACGACACAATCACATCCAGATTGGCTCGCTGTCCCGCTACCGTTGAGATGGTAGTGGCCATAAAATTGCCGCTCAACAAGCTGATGATCAGAACCGAGGTGCGTCGCCAGGGGTTGCGCAAAAACGTGACTAATCGCCCTGATAAACGGTCAAGTAAGGTACTAAAGCGGGTGTTTTGCATGGCAGCCCTCCGATCCCCAGCGATCCCCAAAATCTTGTCTAAAACTGGCGGGAAATGCATCCCAAACGCGCCAATCACTGTCTAGAGTAGTAGATGAGGACAGCGAAAGGGAATAGGGTGTTTTGACGGACGATCTGAAGCTAAAAATCTATCCTGCTGTCATTGCCATTCTGGGCTTAAGTTTGGTGGCGCTCCTGATGTCGCGACTAGAGATCCAGGTGGCAAGCGATGTACCTCCAGCAGACTTGGTGCCGTTGAGGGAAAAGTCGCCCAGTCCGGTTCCACCTGCGCCGCAGCCTTCCCCGACAGCTTCACCTTCACCCACACCCAAGGCCGAAACTCCTATTCCCAGCCCCTCTCCATCCGTGGTGGCCCCAGCGCCAGCTGCGCCCAGTGAAGGCGGATTGCGAGTCAGCAATCGCACGACCTTTCCGGTCCGGATTGCCCTACTGCATCAAGCCACAGCAGCCGATGTTCCGCCCGAACAGGTGACCTACGAGCAGCCCGTGCATTGGGACTTTGCCCCGGAAGAAGGAGAAGCCAAAGGCTTGATTTTGTCCTTACCTGAAGGCAGCCTGCGGTTAAAAGCCGGAGATGTGCTGGTGGCGTTTGCGCAAGATGGTTCCCGGCGCTATTGGGGTCCCTATGTTGTCGGTCGAACACCCGCTCCAAATTGGAGTGCAGCTGAGAAGGAATGGTCTTTAATTCTACAGCCGTGATTTTGTTTGGCTATTAGCGGCTTGGCAACTCTGGCGCAGCTTTCAACCGGCTAAACCGCATCACCAGTGGTCAAAGACCAATCACCACCTCAACGCCATTTTTTCGACAGGTTTCCAGGTAAAGTAAGGTCTGAGTCTGATCAACCAAACGACCGCATGAACTGGAAATCTCGCTTCTCGCAACCTGTTTTGCTGCCGCTAGTGTCGCGCTGGGAAAAGCACCCTCACCGTTTGTGGCTGCTGTCGGCCCTGTGGCTGGCACTGCTGGCGGGAATTGCGGTTTGGCTTCGCCTGGGCAGCACCGGATTGCTCGATGAGACGGAACCATTGTTTGCGGAAGCGGCTCGGCAGATGACCGTGACCGGCGACTGGATCACCCCCTACTTCAACGAAGCGACCCGGTTCGATAAACCGCCCCTGATCTATTGGCTGACGGCAATTGCCTATCAGGTGGTAGGCGTCAACGAATGGGCAGCCCGCTTTGCTTCGGCCTTTGCTGCGACGGGTTTAGCGATTTTCACCCTGGTGACACTGCGTCGGTTTGGCTTGCCTCGGCCCGCGATTCAGCAATCTGCATCATCTGCATCAGCCGATGTCACAGAGCCTTCCCGACCCACAGCTCTCTGGCTCTCCGCCTGGATTGGGGCTGCTCTGGTCGTTCTGAATGTTCAAACTATCGCCTGGGCCAGAATTGGCGTCTCCGATATGCTGCTGAACGGCTGCATCGGCAGTGCGCTACTGGCGTTTTTTTGGGGCTATGCTCAGCCCAACCAGCCCAAGGCCCAAAACCGCTGGTATCTGGCCTTCTATATCCTGAGTGCTTTGGCCGTGCTGGCCAAGGGTCCGGTCGGCATCGTACTGCCCGGATTAGTGATTCTTGCCTTTCTGCTCTACACGGGCACGTGGCGGTCCGTGTTGCGGGAAATGCGGCTGGTGCGAGGCAGTTTAGTGTTTTTGGCGATTGCCCTGCCCTGGTATGGGCTGGTGATTTGGGCCAACGGAGCAGACTACATCGAATCGTTCTTTGGCTATCACAATGTCGAGCGGTTTACCCGCGTAGTCAATAACCACTCGGCTCCCGTCTGGTTTTATTTTGCCGTGGTGCCGCTGGCGTTTTTGCCCTGGTCTGCTTACCTACCGATTGCGATTGCTCGTTTGCGGATCTGGCAGCTCCAGCGCTGGCGACAGCAGCCCCGCTCGACCCATCTAGGGCTATTCGCCCTGCTCTGGTTTGCCGTCATCTTCGGCTTTTTCACGATTGCTGTGACCAAGCTGCCCAGCTACACGATTCCGCTATTGCCCGCCGCCGCCATTTTGGTGGGGTTGTTCTGGAGCGATCAAATGACTCGTCTCCCTGGCCCCCGGTCAAAGCAGTCACTCAGTCGAGGCGTTTGGATCAGTCATATCGCCAATTTGGGCCTGATTTTGCTGCTGGCGGCAGTGGTGTTCTACAGCCCCAACTGGATGGGCAATGAGCCAGAAATGCCCCAGCTTGCAGAACTCGTGCGCCAATCTCGAATTATGCTCTGGGGAAGTTTGATTTGGCTAGCGGTGGCCTTAGTTGAACTGGGGCTGCTGCTCCGCCGCCATAGCCGCTGGATTTGGAGCGTTCAATTAATTGGCTTTTTAGCCTTCCTGCTGCTCACCCTGCTGCCCGCCATGACAATTGTGGATGCCCAACGCCAGCTTCCCCTGCGCCAGCTCGCCGCCACAATTGTGCAAGTCCAGCAACCCGAAGAACCCATCCTAATGATTGGCCTACGCAAACCCAGCCTCGTGTTTTACACCCAACGCCCGATTACCTTCGTCGCTGCCCTCAGCGATGTCCCCGACCAGCTCAAAAAACTCACCCGTCGCCTATCTCGCCCCCGCTCTAAAGTCCGCTCCCTGCTGCTAATTGGCCGCCCTGTCAAATTCGAAGATGCCGGCATCACCCCCGACCAATACAACACCATTGCCGACGCTGGCGTCTTCCGCCTCGCCCGCATCACCGTTCCCCGCAGATCCTAACTCCCCACTCCCCACTCCCCACTCCCCACTCCCCACTCCCCACTCCCCACTCCCCACTCCCACTCCCCCTCAAACCTTGCTACAATAGCCCAGTCGCTCTGAACCTAGCCAACTCAACACCATGCAAGCCCGTCGAATTGCCCGCGAATTAGCTTTGCTCAGCATCGGTCAGCTTCCTGCCAAGCCCGACAAGCTGCAAGCCCAACCGCTCCAGGATGTAATTTTAGCGGCGGTGCGAACCTTGACCACCGAAGTGCAGGACACCCTAGAAGCCGCTTCAGCCGAGTTGAGTCGTAGCAGCGATCGGTTGCTGAATAGCGAGACGCGAGCCGGCAGCATCAACAGCGCCAGAGCGATGGTCAACGATGCCATTGATTTGACCCAAACCGCAATTAACCGCGTCGGGGCCGCTCTGGAACTACCAGAATTCATTCAGCTCGCCAATCAAAAAGAAGTGCGGGCCTACACGATGGAGCTACTGACCCAAACCCAAGCCCATCGGGAAGAAATTGATCGGTTATTAAATCAATCAATGGTCGATTGGCAACTGCACCGGCTGGCTCGGATTGATCAGGATATTCTGCGACTGGCGGTAACGGAAATGTGGCTGCTGGGTGTGCCGGAACAGGTGGCGATTAACGAAGCCGTTGAGCTAGCGAAACGCTACAGCGGAGAAGAAGGCTATCGGTTCCTGAATGGAGTCTTGCGGCGCGTCAGTGAACAAATCAACGGCCAAGCTGAGTCGAACAACTCGCAGAACGAAGAAAACAATCAGAACGAATCGAACCGTGAACAGCAAAATGAACGTCTCCGGTCAGGATCATCGCTGGCTTAAATGATTTGAAGCGAATGATTGAACGAACGATCAGCAAAATCTGGCCGTTTCCACTTCGAGTTGAAGCCATAATCAAAGGCGAATTGGTTTGGAGCAAATGTTGATGAACAATCCGGTTCCGATTGCAACCCTGTTTATTGGACTGAATGGATTGATCGCGTTTGCTTTGTCTTACATGGTAGTGATGGAGCGAACCAGCACGAGAGTTTGGCATGGAGAGTCGCAAACCGATGTATCAAACCAGCCTAATTATCTAGAGAATCCAGGTAAATGGGCCGCGTTTGTTGAACGCTACACGCAAAAATCAGTCGCGGCTAAAACCACGGATGATGGCCTGTTGCAGCGCAAAGTGCGGGCTTTCGGTAATTTCATCGAGTATGTGCCGCTAGCGTTGCTGTTTTTGTTGACGCTGGAATTGATGCAGGCAGGAACAGGGCTGTTATGGCTGTTGGGCAGCGCGCTGACTGTGGGTCGTGTGGCTCATGCCTGGGGAGTGATTAAGACCTATGGCCCCTCACCGGGACGCGCGATTGGGTTTTTCCTCACCTGGTTGGTGTATTTAGCGGGTGCGGGTGCTTGTATGTATTATGGTGCTATTGGAGTATTGCGTCCGTGATCGGGAGAACTGGGTTGCAGAGGGTGGAATCGGTTAGGGCTGTGCTTTGCAGCCGTTTGACCAGAAGGCTGGATTGCATAATTGAGGATAAGGCTAGGACAAGCTTAGGACAACAGTAGGGGGTGTTGCTGAATTTAGTATGATTTTGCTCTCCACCCCCCTTCTGGAATGCCCAACAAGGCTCTATGCTGGAGGGCTAGAACGACTCAAAGTCCCCCGAGTTTGGGGGACTTAGGGGGCCGGGAGGGAACGAAACCTAACCAATCATTCCTCATTCAGCAACGCCCGGTAGGGCAATAATACAGTAGGGCAATAATTAGGGTAAAAACGCAGGCAGGTGGTATGGGTTCTTTCAATTGGTTCAATCGTCAATATGATGACAAGCCAGCCGCTGAGGACGAGGCAGCGCAGCAAGAGGCAACAACCGAGTCAGCAGCCTGCGTTGCTGACTCAGGGACACAATCCGCTGCTGAGGAAGCTGCCGTCAACGAAGACTATTTGAGCTGGGCCAAAGCTGCCTACGCGAATATTCGCAAGCGGCAACAAGAGGAAACTGAACCTGCAGTAGATGAGGGTGCTCCAGAGTCAGTGGCTGAAGCGTCTGTGACTGAATCAGCAGCTGAACCAGCCGAGCTGGAGACAGAAGCGGAGACCCCAGAAACTCCCAGCCTAGAAGCGAGTCCAGAATCGACTGCAGCACCCGCAGCACTGCCGTTTTGGATGCAGGCCGAAACCGAGCGCTTAGCCCGTTTGGAGCGTCTGAAAGCCGAAGCCGAGCAAGCCGAAGCCGAGCAAGCTGCCCAACCTACCCAGGCACCCGCCGCTGCTCCGGTGGAACCAACGGAAACCATTCCTGACTTTGTTTTAGACGAAGCCTTTGTTTGGTCCGCTGAGGTGTTGGCAGCCCAAGGACGCCGTCCGGATCAGGTCTCGATTGAAGAAATCACCTGGCTGAAACGGTTGCGGCAAGGACTCGACAAAACCCGTCGCGGTCTGGTCAACCAATTGCGCTCGATTGTGGGCCAGGGTCCGCTGAACCAAGATGCGGTAATGGAGATCGAGGCATTGCTATTGCAGGCGGATGTGGGAGTTGAAGCCACCGATTACATCATCGAATCGCTGCAAAACAAACTGAAAGAAGAAGCCCTGCCGCCCCAGGAAGCGATCTCCTACCTGAAGAGCCTGCTGCGGGACATGCTAGACAAACCGCTGGGTGATTCCCACAGCCTTTCCTTTGTGCCGGAAAAAGACAAGCTGAATATCTGGTTGATTACTGGCGTGAATGGCGCAGGCAAAACCACCACGATTGGCAAACTAGCCCACATCGCTCAAAAATCCGGCTATCGCTGTTTGATTGCCGCTGCTGACACCTTCCGCGCTGCCGCCGTACAGCAGGTAAAAGTCTGGGGTGAGCGCAGCCAAGTAGAAGTGATTGCCAATCCCGGCAAGAATACTGACCCTGCTGCGGTAGTATTCGATGCAATTGCGGCAGCCGAGTCGCGTGACACTGAACTGCTGTTGGTGGATACTGCCGGACGGTTGCAGAACAAGAAAAACCTGATGGAAGAGCTGAGCAAAATTCGCCGGATTATCGACAAAAAGGCTCCCGACGCCAATGTGGAATCGCTGCTGGTGCTGGATGCGACCCTGGGACAGAATGGTCTGCGTCAAGCTGAAGTGTTCTCTGAAGTGGCGAAGCTGAGCGGCGTGGTTCTGACCAAACTGGATGGAACCGCTAAGGGCGGAATAGCCCTAGCCGTGGTGCAACAGCTCGGTCTGCCGATCCGGTTTATTGGCGCGGGTGAAGGAATCGAAGATCTGCGGCCCTTCTCTAGTTACGAATTTGTAGAAGCGCTGCTGAGCGGCTGAGTAGTCTCCAGAATTTGCTGTACCCAGCGGATTGCATCCGTCAGCGGTTTTTCACCGAATGTAGGGAGTTCATCCGAATCTAGAAAACTTGCTTTGCTAGTGTAGCTCTCCTCGGTTGCAACAAACTGCACGCCATACTGCTCACACAAGAGAACGATCGCTTGTTTCCTTACTGAAACCAGGGCTGAGCGATCGCTCTGGATGCAAGCGCTAGTCTATAAAGAAGACATATCCCATCTAAATGCTAGTTGACCCGACAACTTGCGCTGCGCTTCCTCCCGCAAAGGATGATAGCGGACTCCCTGCACATCACGGAATAATTTCTCCAGCCCCAGCTTGCGATAGAACGCACTTCCCCCAGCAATTTCCATCGCTAAATCAGCCACATTTAGCACTGCTTTGGCTACGAGTGTCCGTCCAGTCATGATTTGATTCGTTGTCTCAAAACCAGGTTGACTGGTGATGGCTGTAGAAATCATGTGCTCAAGCGCTAACTTGGCAACTGTCAATTCATTGTCTAAACCTCCCACCATATAGCAGAGATGCTCATCGGTACGACGTTTCATTACCAGTTGAACTGCCCGATCGCGAGTTGCTTCGGCAACCCCAACGTAAACGGAATAAATCAACGGAATTGCCACTATCGAGATCAGGTGAAAAATAAAATGCCACTTTCCTTGTTCTCGCCGTAAAGCAATTGCCGCATCCGGTACAAACACATCGGATAACACAACATCATGGGAACCTGTTCCCCGCATCCCCATTGCTTGCCAGGTGGGTTCAATAGAAACGCCCTGAGTTTTCATGGGAACCGCAAAATGTAATACTGTAGGCCCTGTTTCTGGATCTTCATAAATGGCACTTGTCATTAATAAATCAGCGGCAGGCGCACCACTGGCAAATACTTTGCGAGCAGTAACGAGAAATCCACCCTCTACTTTTACAGCTGTACCAGCACTCTGTAACCAATCCGACCCGCCACTGCTGAGAAGCACGAGTTGCTCAGTCGCCACTCGTTTAAGTAATCCATCAACAGGAGCATTCTGATTGCACCATCGCCAGGTTGGCACCATCACCTGATGGGTATGCATGGAAAAAGCAAGCGCTGTTGAACTGGAATAGCGTCCTAAAATCCGCAGCACAGCGCAAAGATCGGTATAGCTAGCGCCGCCGCCACCCAGTTCCACTGGGACACCCGCTGCCACTAGTCCAGAGGCTTTCAACCTGGCAATGTTATCCGCGACAAACAGGTCGCTCTCATCAGCTTCAATTTCTCTGGCAGCAAATTGCTTTCCTAAGGATTCCGCCAAGGACAACCAGCCTATTCCTTCCTGTTGGGCTGTTGGTGTAGTCTGTAGTTCTAACATAAATTGCTCCTTTAAATCTTGTGATGATCCAATTGTGGTTTGCTGGATAAGGTGGTACAAGTTCAACATCTGAACTTGATTTGTTACCTTCCCGGACATTATGAGAAGGGGATATGGGCAATTCTGTCCGGTGGCGAAGGCTGCCGAAGTGATTGGCGATCGCTGGAATCCACTGATACTGCGAGAGATGCTGTATGGCAATCGCTACTTTAATGACATTAGTCGGGGAGTGCCGTTGATGTCTCGTGCCCTTTTAGTTCAACGCCTCAAAGAGCTTGAGAAGGCAGGGGTCGTTGTCAGCTACGAAAAGGAAACCGGGCAGGGGCATGAGTATGTTCTCACCCCTGCCGGAGAAGCCCTGCGCCCCCTGATTGAGGCGATGGGTGTTTGGGCACAACAATGGGGAAGCGAACAAATTGCCCCAGAAGATCTGGATGATGCCCTGTTGATGTGGGGCATGAGGCGACGAATCAATCTTGAGGCAGTACCGGCGCAAAAAATCGTGCTTCAGTTTGACTTTCGTGAATTAACCAAAGGGCGCAAAACTCAGCGCAGCTGGTGGTTAGTGATCGAGGATAGAGAGGTGGATGTGTGCCAGAAAGAGCCGGGCTTTGAAGTGGATGTTTTAATATCAGCCGATCTGAGCGCATTCACCCATGTCTGGATGGGCTATAGCCGTCTGGATCTTGCCCTTAAGCAAGGAACAATTTGTTTTGAGGGCAATCGCGATCTCGTGCGTCAGGTGCCAACATGGCTATATCTCAATGGCGAATGGCGTTATGGTATGGGGATTGATAACTCCGCCTCACAGTTGATGCAGGCTAACAAGCGCATTGCAGCGGAATGTAATCAAGTTCCTGATGCTTAGTTCAGGTGAATTTTTGCATTGGCTGAAACCGTTTGGGATGCGGCTTGACCGCCAGCCAATCTCTGATTCAGCTAGTTTTAGCTTCAGAGATGGTAATGCTGAAGTCTGGGGAAATTTGATCAGCGGCCGTCGCCACTTGCTTGACAACTTCAGGTGGCAGTTCAATATAGCCGAGGGGAGAAGCCTGCTTCTGCCCATCAGTAAGGCAATATTGCACCATTGCTTCCATCGCAATTGCCTTGTTAGGATCGTCGTACTTTTTGTACAGCATCATCCAGGTATAAGTGACAATCGGATAGGCATCATCCCCCGGCGGATCGGTGATGAATACCCTTAAATTCTCAGGCAATTCTACCGAGGCTAGAGCTGCAGAACCAGATTCGTTACCGGGAACCACAAATTTGCCAGCTTTATTCTGCAAAGTAGCCATTTTCAAACCACCTTTGCTGGCAAAGCCATATTCCATATAGCCAATCGCGCCTGGAGTTTGGGAAACCAAAGCAGTCACCCCTTCATTACCTCTGCCACCCAGGAAGGTTTTGCCAGAACCACTCGGCCATTGCACCGTCGTAGCCGAACCAATCGTTTGCTGCCACTCTAGGCTAATATCACTCAAATGCTTAGTGAAAACGGCTGTAGTCCCACTGCCATCTGAACGATGGACCACAGTAATTTTCTGATTGGGTAGCTTGGCCCCCGGATTCGTTTCAGCCAGTTTAGGATCGCTCCAGTTAGTAATTCTACCGAGGAGAATATCAGTATAGTTTTCTCGGCTCAGCTTTAGCTCCTCTACTCCCGGTATGTTATATGCTAAAACGATACTGCCTGCGGTCATAGGCAATAGCAAAACACCTCGACTAACTTTTGCTACCTGTTCGTCAGTCATCGCAATATCGCTGGCGGCAAAATCAACCACGCCCTGTGTGAACCGCTCTATCCCAGTTCCACTACCCGTAGATTGAAAATTAAACTGAAGTTGGGGTTCTTTGCTATTTAGATTGCGGAACCAGCTTTGATAAAGCGGAGCAGGAAAAGATGCACCAGCTCCATTTGCTCTTATGGTTTCCTCAAAGGGCAGATTGATTTCCATCATAGGTTGAGGTCGTTCACCCTGAGCACAAGCTGCAAAGCTGACAGTAATCGCAAAGCTCAATACAGCAGATATAATGCGACGGACATACTTATTCATTGATCCATCTCCTGATTGATTAATTGACTCAACAACCGCATCTTCTAACCGGCATTCTGAAAGCAACTAAGCAATTTCCTTAGCTAAAACTCACTGCTCGACAGCTCGACTTTGTATACGCAGGGAGCATAGGAGCAAATAAATGAGTTTATTCACGTGAAGCAGAACAGTTGAGAACAAACTTATTGATACTTGCTTCGACAACCGTTTTACATTTTACATAAAGCTGTTCTTTCTACTTTTCTAATATTTCCCTATAGCTCACTATATACATCCAATAATTTAGATGCGATCGAGTTGATAAACTATCAAGTTGCAACAATAGCCTGCTACTACACCAATCAATTCGCGCTTACTCGACTTGGTCAGTCTACGATTCTGCGATTCAACGCCGCCTACAATCCTTTACTCTTAGTATCTATGAAAGCGAGAAATTATGATGTATTTCGCACTACATTGAAACGCAAATAAGTTTTAAGCTGATATCATAGGATTTTGAATGAGTTCATCTATGCATCTTCAATAGTAGATAATACACTAGCGTTTAATATATTGGATTTTGAGATCCATTTAATTTCCGGCGTTGCTGAACCTAGTATGATTTTGCCCTCCACCCCTTCTGCCCGTTAGAGCAGCTATACTGGGGGCTAATACTAAATTGGGGGCTAATACTAAGGGCTAGAACGACTCAAAGTCCCCCTTTCTGGACTGCCCTTAGGGTTATACGTTGGGGAATTATAGCCCTGCGGACATCGCGTAAAAGGGGGCCGGGAGGAAACGAAACTTTAAACCATCATTTCTCACTCAGCGACGCCAATCATTTCCCTTAACTCTTTTACCTAAATCAGCTTTTAGCTCATATCGATAGCCAAACCTGCAATTATCCTATGGCCATTAAGATAACTATTAGAAACTAAGAATTCGGTCTACAGGAACCTGCAATCTTCAGAGAAGCTACTTCACACCCATAACCGCTAGAAGATAGGTTGATGTGTGGCTTCTAGCGTCCCTAACAATAGGCAAGCAGGAAAAACCAGGAGCATGAGTCTCCCCCGCTCACCAACCAACTAAATTCAGTTTTAGCTTAGAAAAAAATAGTAAGAAACTAATATGAACGAAAGCTGGATTAAGAAATTCCCTTGCATTCCAGTAATTGCGTTTTCAGATTATAAGATTTTCATGGTACTCAAAGGCTGATCAGCCGAATGCTGAGCCACCCAATGCCGAGCCACTGAATGTTGGATCGTACCTAAATTGCCTGTAGTGCTCCCTTTTAATCCCCTACACCTATGTTTGATTTCCTCAAGCCCGAATCTGCCCGCTCTACTCCCCAACAGGTAGCCCGTTCATTGCGCTGGCTGGGTTGGGCTGGCTTTTGGTTGCAGGCTCTGCTGGGGTTTATTCCAATCCTAGTTGTATTGACCTCGGTTCTAGCCAGGACCGCTCAGCCAATGACCATGCTTTCCTTGGGCGTCTGGTTAGCGATCCTGTGCCTGATTGTGCTGCTGTTTAGCATCTACTGGTGTTTTCGCTACACGCGGTTGGCATCCCGGTTGGAAGATCGGGATTTGCGCCCAGCCAAGGCTCAGGTGATTCGCGATTTGAAGCTGGGACTGGTTGCCAACATTGGGATTATGGCAATTGCAGTTGTGATTGCCCTGTCGCGGGTGGGTGCCTTGACCTTGAAGATGCTGACTCTGCCGCAAGGGGCCACCGTAGTAGCTCCGAATCAAATTGGCACAACCTTGGGAGCCGCAGGGACGCTGATTACTCCTTCTAATATGATTGCGATTCACGCCATGATTAGTGCCATTGCGGCTGGCTTGGTCGGAACGATTGTGTCATTGTTATTGCTGTATCAGGTTGGGCAACAGCGTGTCTCGCAAAGTTAGCGTTTTCCCGTTTTCACGCCATTCCCATCGTATGACTGGCCCGAATTTCGAATTTGTATTACGTTACCCTTGCCTGATCAAAGGATTGACCCAGGAGATTGACCATGCCTGATCCTCTATTTAACTCCCTTGGCGATCTGCTAGGTGGAGCCTTCCTGCTCAGCCAAGATGCCTTCCGCACCGTTGTCAGGTTACCGCAGGGCCAAACTCTGGCAATTCTGGTAGTATTGCTGGCCGGTCTTTCCCTCGCCATCGGACAGAGCATTATTCTGTTCGTTAACCAAATCAAGCCGCTTCGGTTTGTGTTCAGCCTGGTGTTGATGGCGATTCTGTTCGTGTTTGGCTTTCTGTTTCTGGTGTTCAGCACCTGGTTGGTTGGTTGGCTGCCCGGATTCGCGCGGCTGCCGTGGGGATCGTTGGTGCGAGCATTGGGGTTAAGCTACGCGCCCTTACTGCTTAGTTTTTTGGGAGCGATGCCCTATGCTGGCGTGCCGATTTTGAATCTGCTTTCGGTCTGGCATTTGCTGGCGATGGTCGTAGCTGTGAGCGCCCTGACGCCCCAAAATCTCTCCAATGCCGTAGTCTACGTGATGTTTGGCTGGGTGATGCTTCAGCTCCTCAAGGGCACGATTGGCCAGCCGATTGCCAATTTGGGAGGCCGCCTGATGCGCAGGGTGGCTGGGGTGGATGTGGTCAGTCAGCGTTCCCAACTCAAGCAATTGGTGGATGCGGGACTGGAAACGCGAATTGCCTCAGCAGGAACCCCTTCATCCGGTACAGGGGGCAACTCAGCGTTCGCTACGTCCTCCCAATCATCCGTCCTGCCATTTGAGAACAGCTCAATCGTCTCATCCTCAGGAGTGGCGGCTCTAGAGATACCAACTAAAGACACCGAGACCATCGGTATTCGCCTAGAGCATCAGTTTCAAAGTATTCCCCAGGTGATCCGGCTGGGGTTGATCCTGCTGGGCATGATTGTGCTGTTTATGGTCGTGGCGGTGCTGCTGCGTCCCGTGCGGGATAGTTTGTTTATCTGGCATGACAGTCTGCCTCGCTTTGTGCGCTGGGTGTTTGATCTGAGCTGGATCGGGATTGTGGCGCTGATCTTTGCCGGCTTGCTGGCTCCGCTGGAAGCACTGGGGTGGTGGGCCGGCTGGTACGGTGATGAGGTGGAAACGGTGTCGCTAGAGCCGTCGGTTGACCAGATCTCTAGTCCAGTCAGTATCGAGGATCGCCCGTCTCGCTATGTCGTTTACATGGATGGCGTAGGACAGTCGGGCGAGGAATACACGCCGGATATCGTGGACTTTCTGACCGCCTTGGCACCTGCCTTACCGAAGGATATGGCCCTGGTGCAGGGGTTAATGCTCTACTCGATGGGAAACCGCTCGCTGCGGGAAAATCGGCCTCTAGCGTGGCTGTGGCGAACAGCAGACCGGATGCGCTGGGCCAATCCAATGGCGGTCTTGGGCTTGCTGGTGAATGTGCGGAATGCGTGGGCGGTCGCGGTGTCAGCCGATAAGCGCTATGGCCCCATCTACAATCAGGGGATTGCCCAGGTAGTTTATGACGGCTTGCTGAAACACGGCTACCAGCCCAATGAGGGCACTCCCATCACGATGATTGGCTATAGCGGCGGTGCCCATATGTCGGTGGCAATTGCGCCTTACCTGAAGCGCGTCTTGGGAGGCAACATCCAGGTGATTTCCCTGGGTGGCGTGATGAGCGCCAACAACAACTTTCTGAAGCTAGAGCACCTTTACCATCTGGTGGGCGAAAAGGATGTGGTGGCGGCACTGGGGCCAATTCTGTTTCCCGGACGCCGAAAATTCTTTCCCCTGTCCTACTGGAATCGGGCGATGCGGAAGGGCAAAATCACCGAGATTAATCTTGGTCCGATGGGGCATCAGGTGCCGGGTGGCATCATGGACCCCAAGGCGTATTTGCCCAATGGAGAAAGCCATTTGCAGCACACAATTGGCGCAATTCTCTCGATTCTGGAGGGCCAGTTAGTGGGAGCCACCCCAACCCGGCCCCGCCAGCTCAGCAACTACGAACTCTACAAACAAGCTGACTTCAACAACTACACCTACTATCCCTTAACGCAGACGGTGGATCCGCAGTGGTACCGCCCGCTTGGCGACTGGATGGGACGGCTGATTTTACCCCAACCCACAGAACGGCGTCAGTTGCGAGGCGTTTGGTTCGAGGTGCATCATGCGCCGAAGGGATACGAATCGCTAATTGGGCAAACTGTGGCGCTGCGCTGGACAGAGATCCCAAGTGTCAAACAACGAGTACGAGCCGTCACCCGCGATGTTAACTTCAGCGTCGATGCCGAATATTCCAGCCAGTATGGTGGCAGCATTCACCCAGTGCGGCTGAACCACTGGCAGCAGGTCGGGCCGCTAGAGTCGCTGGCTGGCTCCCATCCGACGGATGATTTGATTGTGATGTTGGCGGGAGAGGTGGAAGTGAGGGAGTCAGGAGTCAGGAGTGATGCTGGTCGGCTCTTTGGAACGGCGCTGTATACCCGCCATCAGCCGGTTGAAATTACGGGCCGCTACTATGGCTTGGTGCGGTTTGAGGCTCCGATTAGCGGCACAGATCGGTTTCAGGCGCGGCATTTCAATGCTAGAACTCGCCAGTTTGATGGACCAACAGAGGTGGTGCGGCTGCCGCAGGTGGTGATGGCCCAGTGCTATGGCAGCTATCCGTCTACCACAAATCAGTTGGAGCAGTCTCCGTTTAACGAAGCCGGATGGTACATCTATGGAGCCAAAGATGCGGCGGGTTACTTTGTAGTGCAGTCGTTAGGTCCCCGCTCGCTGTTTCGGCTCGATCCCGACCGGGTGGTGTTTGGCAACAAGGCATCTTATCGCTACATTCGGCGCGAATCTTGGGCGGATGCAGTTGCGCAGAAGGGTAAAGTTGCTTCGGTGCTGTGCGTTGGCAATCGGCAGATCAAACAGATCCGGCCTGCGATTGACGATTGGAAAGTCGGTGACCGGGCGCTGTTGCTGCATGTTTACGGCGGCATTGGCGGCAACAAAAAGGAGCCAGCAGCAGCCACTCCCATCTTTTTTGGCCATTTTGCCTACGGATTTGCCACGGTCGTTCACGATCCGCTCATCGCTGAGCGGCGATTTGAGATTCAGTATTACCAGGTCTATACCCACAACACCGATGGTTTAACGGCAGGAACGCTGCATTGGTCTCGCTATATGGGCGACCGGCAGTTTGGCTGGTTGGGGACTCGTCCCGTTTGCGACATTCTGATCAAGTTTGAGCCGTTTACCGACTACTTCGACATCAACGGAACACGGGTTTCGGCACTTAATCGAATGCTGAACCAACTCGAAGCCATGACCGCTCGCTATCGGACTGGGGACGGCACCGGCGCTACCTATGTCGGACCAGCCAATAACTGCGCTCAGGATGCGAATCAGGCTCTATTTGCCAGTCTCCGCTCGCTTTCTGAGTCGATTGAGGAACATCAAACCCTGCTGCAAAGCTGGTTAGCGGATAACCCGGCTCAAGCCCAGCGCTATCAGCAGCTCTTGAAGCTGAAGGACACACTGTACCAGCGCTTGCAAACGTTAGGGTCTCCCCGTTCCGATTGGGAAAGCAATGAATTTAATTTGGGCACCACGCTAGAAGACGAGCCACTGCGCAACCTCTGGATGGGCCTCAGCAGTTGGCGGACGCTGCTACCCCGCAAAGCCAGCGACACGGTGGTGCAGGTGTTTCTAGAGCAAGGAGCCTCGGTTTGGGTGCTGCGCACGAACCAGGTTGGTGGCTACGACCCGGATATTGAACCGATTGCACCGATGACGCTTTAGAGGCATTACCTTGGCCCAATGTCAGGTGAAAAAGCCACAAGTGATGAAAAAGTGATGAAAAAGCGATGAAAAAGCGATGAAAAAGGCAAAATTGCTAGGAGTCAAACCGATGGTGAACCCACCACCGCAGATTACCACCGTCCCCACCGATACTTGGATTGCCGCCGACTGGGAAGACTTTCTCACTTTTGCCGCCGACCCAACTCTGGTCAACGGTAGATTCTATTACGACCAGGGCTATATGGGGATTGAAATGTCTTCACTGGGAAGTTCGCATGGACGCGACAACACTATAATTCCATTGATGATTAAATTGGTGATCAATCACCTCGATCTGTATGCTGCCATCAATCGGATTCCAATTTTGGGATGGACCAATACATCCTTTAGAACGACAGGCATTCAAGAAGCCCAACCCGAGCTGGCTTATCTAATTGGCAAGAGCCTAAAGTTTCCACCCCGCAACAATGTGCCAGTCGATCTAGATCAGATGCAGCCACCAACACTCGTAGTTGAAATTGCCGCCTCTCCGCTACAGGATGATCTAGACCGAAAGCAAAGGTTGTATCAACGTTTGGGCGTCAAGGAATATTGGGTAGTAAACGTAAACGCTAGTCAGGTGATTGCTTTTTCGCTATCGACTGAAACCGCGACGGTAATTTGCACTTCTCAACTGTCGCCTGGGCTGGCAATTGTTCTAGTTGAGGACGCATTGAAGCGTTCCCAAACCGAAGATGACGGAGCAATTAGCCGCTGGCTATTGGCAAACTTTCAGATTTAATAGAAACCGAGGATTTTTCAATCCATCTGTACAATCCATCTGTACTCTTAAATCGTTACTCTCAAATCATTACTATATTGAGCATACTCACTTTGAAGTTAAATCTGTGTTTATTTTGATATTCTTTAGATTTATGCACTACTATTCACTATGATGCCACCACTTCCTCAGCCATCTGCTCGATTGTGGCAGAATCTAAATAACTCTATCCTTCTACGCTACATCATGCTGTTTGGCTGTGGTTGGATCACGGTTATTCTGATCAATTACTTCTACAGTACCATTGCCCTATTCACAGCCGCCGGTATTTTTGCAGCGTTGCTGAATTATCCGGTGGTTTGGTTGTCGCGTTATATTTCTAGAGGATGGGCGATCACTATTACGTTTCTAACCACTATTGCGCTTTTGCTGGCTCTAGTCACCGTTGTGGGGCTGCAAGTGTTGAGTCAAGGGCAGGGGTTAATGAGTCAGCTCACGGCGGCTCTGGCGCAAGGCAGCATCGTGCCGTTTCAGGATGCCTTCCAGCTAGACATCAGTCAGATTATTAGCACCCTGCAATCGGGTTTAACAACAGGCTTGTCCGTTGCGCGAGGTATCTTTTCTGGCGTATTTACTAGCATATTCGGCGCAGTGATTAGCCTGTATATGCTAATTGATGGCGGTAAGCTCTGGCAGGGCTTCCTCAAATTTATTCCCGCTGATTCTCGGCAGCGCTTTGCCACGATTTTTCAGCGCAGTTTTCTCGGCTTTTTGCGCGGTCAGTTGCTGCTGATGCTGTTTTTGTCCAGCACCACGCTCATGATCTATCCATTGTTGGGCGTCAACTATGCTTTGCTTTTGGCCGTAATTGTCGGGCTAATCGATGCGATTCCCGGTATTGGAGCCACCTTGGGCGTCACGGTTGTGTCATTTCTGGTGCTGGCAGCGCAAGGCCCTGCGATTGCCCTGCGAGTCGTGATCGTCTCGGTTCTGCTAATTCAAATTCAGGACAACTATGTGCGTCCTAAAGTGATGGGCAATGCATTGGAATTAAATCCGGTCCTGCTATTTCTGGCGCTATTTATTGGGCAACGGGTAGCGGGGTTGCTCGGCATTTTTCTCTCAATTCCGATCGCTGGCATGATCGTAGCTTGGATGCAAGCCGCAGAGGAGACAAAGACGCTGGCCGCCGCCGACACTAACACCCAACCGCTAGAAAACGCATGATTGATTTGATGACCTGCGCTTACGCTCAAACACCACTTGACTGTTCCAACTTGACTACTCAACAGCACAAGAGGACCATAAATCTAAGACACTGTTTGTAAATGAATTGTAAGAGACTAGAAGCGGCTCCCTGCCTGATCCTCCCTAACCCTCTTTAAGGCTACCGTGTACACAGATCTCGATGGTGCTCCGCACCGCCCGGAGGGCGATCGCGACTCAATGCAAGGGGTCGATCCCCCTACATCCCCCTTATCAAGGGGGACTTCAATCCCTGATTGGTATGGCTGCGCCTACAGTT
>KL662191.1:1501604-1587027 GCA_000733415.1 [Leptolyngbya] sp. JSC-1 | reverse complement strand
GGACTTCAATCCCTGATTGGTATGGCTGCGCCTACAGTTCCCCCCTTTATTTAAGGGGGGTTAGGGGGGATCTTTGACTTGGACACCGTAGCCTTAAAGAGGGAACCGTAGGCGCAGCCTGTGTGGAGCACATAACCAAATCTCTGAAGCCCCCCTTATTCTAAGCCGAAGGCGCATCCCCGCAGGGGTTTAGGGGGATTCAGGGAGATCCTAACCCTTGTTTACAAACAAGCTCTAAAATAATCTAGAATCTGAAATTCAAGATGATATTCCTTAGCCTACTCACTATTTTCTTCCGCCTTACTACTCGCCTCAGACGCTCAGGCATTTATTTATTGATCGGTCTGGGACTCAGTCTGTTGTTTCTGATTGCTCCTGTCCATGCCTCAACAACCGTTCTGCTGCAATCTCGCGATCTAAAGCTGCCGGTTTCCTTAACCGAACTGCAAGCCTTTGTAGCAGATCAGGACACCTCACCGGCACTCCAGCAGTTTTGGCAAGACAGCGAACAGAAACCAGCCGATGTCAAGCGCTGGCTAACGACCGAAATCACCCCTCCCGAACAATTCCAGGCAATTTCGTCTGACTTTACCCTGCTACAAATCAACAAAATTGTCGGCGATTCCTTGGGGCGCGAGGATCTGGAGCCACTGCGACTGGCCTTTGCCAAAACCTTCAAAACCGATCGCTCCTTTTCGATTCTCGAAATTCTGCAAAACTATCCCAAAGGTGAAGTACGGCTAGAAGTCAGCCGATTAGGTCAAGTTTATACCGACGTGAATTTACTGGTGACGCGCATTGAACCAATCTTGAAAACAGCAGAAGCCTTGCTTCCAGAACTAGTCTGTGACTGTAATATTTCCGTCAATACAACGGCGAATACTGAATCTAATACTGAATCTAATACTGCCGCTGCACCTCCAAACCCAGCTCAAGCGGCAAACGCGGCCACTCGCGATGCTATCCGAAACCGCCTGCCTGGAAACGAAGCAACGCCTAGCGGAACGGCTCCCTCTCTGCTAGCCCCGCTCACCAATCGGCTCAGACCCAGCACCACACCAGACTTAGCCAACAAACGTCTGGTGATTCAGTTTGGGCCACTGGGCCGCTCAATGTCGCTGCAAGAGCTGACTCGCTTTACCGAAACTGGTGCACTTCCCAGAGGTTGGCAATTCTTCTTCAACGTAGCCGGAGTGAATCCAGAAGCCGTGCGCACGGCCCTCAAGCAGGAGGTTACTGTCAGCCCCAGCTTTTTAGATAAAACCCTGAATAACTTACTGGGTGAATTTTTGCTCTACCAGGTCGGGAAATACCTGCATACGCCATCCAAGACGGCCAATATTCAAGCCCTGCGAGCCGCGAGCCTATTCGCCACCAATGACAACCGCCTGTCGCTGCTGGAGATTTTGCAACAGTATCCGACCCGTGAGGTTCATCTTGACGGGGTACGACTGGCCCGCCTTGGACGCAATGCCAGCCGCTTTCAAGCCAGTGGCGGTGTCCGGGGGGCCGTCCTCAGTCTGGAAGATTGGCTGGTAGAACTGCAAGCTTCGGCTGCTGAAAATCTCTGTACCTGCGATCCAGATAGCGCTGCGGAGGTCGTTCTGCCACCTGCTCCCACGATTTCGCCCGACCAGATCGCCCAGTTTTTACCTCCTAACTGGCAGCCGGTTGCACCCCATCGCCAAGACTACGGCGTGATCAAAGTCGTGTGGTTGCAGGGTAGCTCCTATGAGATGGGCTATCAGCATGGACAGTACCTGCATGACGAGATCGCCTCTCTGGGCAGCGACATTATTGGGGCACTTCGATTTGCCGGCAGGGGACTGGCCCTCGGTCGGTTGTCTGCCCTGCGCTCCTATCCAGAAAAAGTAGAAGAGTGCCGGGGTTTGGCCGATGCAACGCAAGACATTGGCATGACAATGGATGCCTGCCTCGTGTTGGCCTATGGCGATGTCTATCAGGAAATTTTTGCCAGCACGCTGCCCGATATTCTGTTCTGGGATGGCTGTAGCCAGTGGGTTGCCACCGGAGAAGCTACCGCGGATGGCCGCCTCTATCACGGCAGTACGCTGGATAACGACCAAAAACCGATCAACTACATCATTTACAATCCGGTTGTGTTTATCCGCCAGCCCAACGACGGTTTGCCCCATGTGTTTATCACCTATCCCGGCGTGGTTTGGCCCAACTGGGGCTTGAACGTGGCCGGCATCACTCTGGGACTCGATACAGTCCATCCCGGCCCCGGTGAACTGTCGATGCAGGGCCGCAGCAATGTGCAGATCCTGGGACAAGTGCTCAAAACGGCCACGAGCTTTGCCGAAGCCCGCCAGATCATGGAAACCCAGCCCCGTGTTCATGCCGATTTGGTGATGATCACCGACGGCAAATCCAGGGAGGCAGGTGTGTTTGAGTTTACCGGCAGAAACCTGGGCGTGCGAGAACTCCAGGAGAACGATGTCCTCTATGTCACCAATCACATCGTGCTGGAAGAAATGTTTGACCGGCAGCGGTTCCCGATCAGCGAATCGAGCCTCACCCGCTTCAGGCGGTTTTCCCAGCTCATGGAACCCGATGGCATTAGCTCGCTCTATGGCAACCTCGACCCAGCGGGGATGGTGCGCATCGGACGGGACCGGGTCAATCCCGATACCTTAGAAGTCACTCCCCTAGAGGTCTTCGACGATGATGCCAGTCCGGGTGGCAACGGTTCCCTGCGACAGGGACTCTATGATCCAGATAAACTGCTGCTCTGGGTGGCTGGAGGATCGCCGCCTGTTCCAGAGAACCCATTTGTCTGTTTCTCGCTGGGAGAAATGCTGAACTTCCCCAATTCGGCTCGCTGCGAATCTCCTACTCTTTAATGCGCTTTAATCGCCAGCCCCCTATGCCGTTCATTCTCCGGTTTTGGTTTGTGCTTATTGTTGCCTGCCTGACGGCCTGTACTGCTGCTTCGGGGCCACCCCCACCCGCTGCAGCAGACCTGAAGGTGGTCACCCTAGACGACAGCGTCAAAATTGTTGCTGGTCAAACCCTGTATGTGCCGGTCTATGCCTACATCTATACAGGCGAGCAAAACCGCACCTGGGATCTAACCACCACCCTGAGTGTGCGCAATACCGACCAAACCCATCCCATCATTATTCGCTCGGTCGATTATTTTGCTGGTAACGGTACACTGGTGCGCAACTATCTGGAGCAGCCGGTAGAACTAAACCCGCTTGCCGCCACTGAATTTGTGGTCGCTCAAGCCGACAGAAGCGGCGGGGTGGGAGCATCGTTTGTGGTCGAGTGGGTGGCGCAAACAACCGTTTCTGCTCCCGTGGTCGAGGCGGTGATGATCAATACGCTTGGCAATCAAGGATTGTCGTTTGTGAGTCCGGGGCGGGTGATTAAGAGTCGGTAGGAGGTAGGAGGCAGGAGGTAGGAGGCAGGAGGTAGGAGGCAGGAGGCGGGCAGGGGTTAAATCAGGAGTCTATACAAAAGTTTGTGTCAATCCGATAGTCTGGCTGCGTCACTGCCCACCCACACGTCAACAGCGAGCCAGTCGGGGAAGTTTGCTCTAGGCTCTGCCTCCCTGCAGGGTCACAGACTCAACAAGAGTTCTCGACAAGAGTTTTAGTACGCTTTAGCGTACTTGCTGAATTAGCCCGTGCTTCAGCAACGGGTAGGCGATGCCACAAACGAACACAGAAAAATTCACAGACTCTAAATCAGCTTGTATAGGTGGCGAAAGAAACACTAGAAATAGCGAGTGATGGCTTGTAATAATCAGAGCGATGGTTTGTAGTCAGCGGCTGTCAGTAACCTGTCAGCCAGTAACCTGTCTGTCAGTAACCTGTCAGCCAGTAACCTGTCAGTCAGCGATAATTGGCAATATCCAAATCCAGCTTCTATGCTTCAATTTCTCCGCACCAAAATTTTGCCTTCAAAACCCGCTCAGCTCCTGATTCAGGCCGGAATGAAGTGGGATCGGGACAACTGCCCCGGAATGGCGGCTTCGTTGTCCTATTTTGCGCTCTTTTCTCTGTTTCCGCTGCTGCTGCTGATTGTCAGCGTGATCGGTGCTTTAATTGGCCCCAACACCGAAGCCTTTGATGTGATTCAAACGAATGTGGAGCGATTTCTGCCACCGGAAGTGCATGATTTGATCAAAGGCACCGTGATTGCTCTGAATCAAAACAGCGTCGGAGCGGGCATTGTTGGCTTTGGGTTTCTGCTGTGGTCAGCCAGTGCGGTATTTGGCATCCTCAGAAATTCGGTCAACCGGATTTGGCAGTCACCCAGTCGGGCTTCGGAAACGGGTTCGGTGCATCGAATGGTGCTGTTTTTTGTGATGAACAAGCTGTTTTCGTTTCTGCTGGTGCTAGGAACGGCGTTACTACTGCTGACCTCACTGCTGGTCCAAATTGCCATCAAGACGATCCTGGGATTGGTCACTACTTTTCGAGAAACCTTCGCTTTTCTTCAGATCGATGAGCTGCAGTTGACTCGTGGGCTTCAAACTAGCTCGTCGCTGTTGATTCTGGCGCTGGCGGCCTGCATTTTGTTTAAGATTTTGCCAATGGTTTATGTGAGCTGGGGGGATGTTTGGCTGGGGGCGCTGCTGACCGCTTTGTTGCTGGTTGGGTTGCAGCAGTTGGTCAGCAATAGCGTGATCACGATCGGCAGCCGGTTTCTGTCCTATGGCGTGATTGGTAGCGTCATGATCCTGCTGCTATGGATTTTTCTCACCTGTCAGATTTTTCTATTTGGCTGCGAGTTGACCTATGTGTATGCCTATCTGTTTGGCAGCCGTCGCAACCGACCGATGCCGTCCTGGAATGGCTCCGAACCCCAAAGCAGCTCTGCCGAACGACGGGTCTAATCGGAGGCCAAAGATCACACCAAAACTCACTGCCGATTGGAATGTTGTCCTTTACAATAAAACGAGACCAGCCAAAGACGAGACCAGCTCAAAATCAAGCCCAGTCAAAACCAAACCCAGTCAAAACCAAGCCCAGCCCAACCATTTCTAATCCACCCAGAGCCTATTTACTGCTAAAGATCAGATACCAATGGAAGAGTTTTTTAATAACGTTTCGCGCTATCCGCGCTATTTAATTTCCTTTTCGCTAGGGGTTTTTCTCACTGCTCTGAGTCCCCTTTTGCCTCTGTTTAGACGGCCCTCAACTGCTATTGTTACCGTGGCTGCTCTAGTGGCATTTCTATTCTTTATTGGCTTTACCCTACGCGCCATGCTGGGGTTGGATGCAGTCTAAGCAATTGTACTAATACCAATATGTCCCCAGATTTTGGGTAACTTATTGTCCCAGATCAGGGCTGACAGCACGCATTTGTTCAATCAGAAGGAGAGTCGTATGGCTACAGATCGTCGCGTGGCTCGCGTGGCCGAATTAATTAAGCGGGAAGTTAGCCAGCTCCTCTTCTCCGGGATTAAGGATGATCGCGTCGGCATGGGCATGGTCAGCGTCACCGATGTGGATGTTTCCGGAGATTTGCAGCACGCCAAAATTTTTGTCAGTATCTACGGCAGCGAAGAAGCGAGAGCCGAAACGATGGCGGGTTTGAAGTCGGCAACCGGCTATGTCCGCAGCGAACTGGGTCATCGGATTCGCTTACGCCGCACGCCCGAAATTGTGTTTCTGGAAGACCGCTCGATTGAACGGGGCACTAAGGTACTGTCGCTGATCAACCGCCTCAGTCAGGAACGTAAGCCGGATGATGAAACAGGCGAAATCAGCGAACAAAGTAGCCCGACGGATGAACCATGACCCTACTTCCGGACTGGCAGTCGCTTTCGCTAGCTCAGCAAGTTGCCCAGATGGTGATTGTCCGCGCCTCTGGGCATTTGTTTGATCACCAAATCCAATATCCGCTCTGGGAACCTCCCGCAGCTCGGCTGAAGGGTTGGCTGCATGATCTGGGCGTGGGCGGTGTGATCTTACTGGGCGGCAGTGCGGCAGAGGTGGGCTTACGCACACAGCAGCTTCAGAGTTGGGCCAAGCTTCCCTTACTGATAGCTGCCGATGTGGAGGAGGGTGTCGGGCAACGGTTTGCGGGCGCAGTCTGGTTTCCACCCCCAATGGCGATTGGCGCGATTGCTGCACAGGATTTGGACCGTGCTCTAACCTACGCCAGCCAGATGGGAGCCGCGACTGCTCAAGAAGCTTTGGCGATTGGGATCAACTGGGTGCTGGTGCCGGTCGTGGATGTCAACAACAATCCGGCCAATCCGGTGATTAACGTGCGAGCCTGGGGCGAAACGCCGGAAATGGTCAGTCAGCTCACGGCAGCCTTTATTCGCGGTGCTCAGCAGTATCCGGTGCTGACGGCGGCCAAACACTTTCCCGGTCATGGCGATACGGCTGTCGATTCCCACCTGGAACTGCCGTTGATTAACCATGACAAAACCCGCTTAGAAACCGTTGAGATCCCTCCCTTTCGCTCTGCAATTGCGGCTGGCGTCGATGCGGTGATGACGGCCCATTTGCAGCTTCCGATCTGGGATCCAGAAGCTCCGGCTACTCTGTCTCGCCCAATTTTGACGCATCTACTGCGGCACCAACTTGGCTTTGCGGGCCTGATTGTCACCGATGCGCTGGTGATGGGTGCGATTACCCGCCAATATGGAGCCAACGAAGCCGCGGTACGGGCTGTGGCCGCTGGAGCCGATGTACTAATGATGCCGGCTGACCCAGAAGGGGCGATCGAGGCGATCTGTGCGGCGGTAGAAAGCGGACAAATCCCAATTACTCAAATTCAAGCATCGCTAGAACGCATCTGGCAGGCCAAGCAGAAAGTGCAGCCCTTATCGGACGGAGACTCCAGCCACGCTTGGGAACAGCTTCCGCCGCCGCCAATCCAGCTGGAGCAGCTAGCCCAACCCCAAACCATCGCCACGGTAGAAGCAATTCTGCGGGATTCCCTGCGCCTACATCGTCCTCATCCTTCCCGCTTAGAGATCTCCGCTCCAGCCCGAAACCTGATTCTCGTGGATGATGCGCTCAACTGCACCTGCTTGAACCGTCAGGCTCCTGCGATTACCATTCCATCCCAGCTCGGCTATCACTTGCAGGTGGTAGACACTTACACGCCAGCCCATCCAGATTCACTCCCTAATGAACCTGCTCCTACTCTGCTCCAGCTTTTTATTCGCGGCAATCCCTTTCGCAGCAGCGCCAGCTTGATCCAGCTTGCTGAAGATTGGCTACAATCTTTGCTGCATACCGACCAGCTTCAGGCACTTGTAATCTACGGCAGTCCCTATGTGATGGACCACATGCTGACCCGGTTTGATGCTGAATTGGCCGCAATACCCTACGCCTTTTCTTACGGACAGATGCCCGCTGCTCAGGCCATGGCGCTAGAAGCGCTGCTGGGGGATTTGCAGACTGAAAGCAATGGCGGACGCGAATTTACCGATTAGGCTAAGGCTAATCAGGCAAGAAAGTGGGAATTAGGCTATGTCCTCGGTTGTTGTTGACTTTGGCCGCGAAAAGGAAGCCGGATACCAGAAAGTTTTTGCGCAATTGCCTCGCCTCAGCAGTGTGGCCGCCAATTGGGATCAGCTCTACATCGCCTACGATTATTTCTGGCCGGAACAAACGCCGGAAATCTTAGCTAAACAGCATGGAATTGCCATTTTCATTGACTACCTACCCCTGCCCAGACAGAGCGCTGGATTGCGGAAACTCGACGCTGCGAGCAGGTAATTCAGGGCGATATGGTGATTGTTCCGGCTAACACTTTGCATCGTAGCGGTTGGGATACTGCAGGCGGCGCAATTGTGATTGGCTTAGAGCCGACCAGCTTTAGCCGCACGGTTTATGAAACCCTGAAGCGTGATGGCATTGAACTGGTTCCCCACTTTGCCACCCCCGACCCCTTGACGCACCAAATTGGGCTAGCGCTGAAACGATCCTTAGAAAAACCTCAAGAAACGAGCCGTCTGTATGCGGAAACCCTGACCACTGCCTTGATGGTGCATTTATTAGAGCACTATTCTGCCCAGCAGCCGATGCTGCCCACCTACGCTGGCGGTCTTGCCAAAGCCAAGCTCAAACGAGTAACCGACTATATTCAGGCGCATCTGGAGACCCGGTGGCTCCTATGAAAACTTAGAAGCGCAGCGCATGATCGCCGGTCCCAAGTCGGAATGGAACCAGTTTGATTATCAGTTTATTGGCAAGAAAATTGCTCCTACGTTCAAAATTCCTAAAGGAGAGCATTATGTCCGACTAGAGAGCGGCAAAGGCGAACTCGGCATTTATCTTGTGGGCGATGACAATTCCTTTCCCTGGCGTTGGAAAATTCGCTCGGCTGATTTTAACAATTTGCAAGTATTGCCGCAGTTGCTCAAGGATGTCAAAGTGGCGGATATTGTCGTGATTTTGGGCAGCATTGACATCATTATGGGTTCGGTTGATCGCTGAGGTTGTGATCAGCTCATCTGGGTAGGAGGTCATCTAGCTTTAACTTCAGTTCCGGCAATGTTCATTTAAACAAAGAAGTACAACGATGGTTTCATTGGTGTGATCAAGAGCGTCCACGTCAAACGTCAAATTGAAGTATTGCAAGTCAGCACCTGATGGCTTCACACGCTCTTTCACACGGGGGACACCTAGCATTGTGTCAACGGTCAGCAATTTCATGAAGAGGAAATGTACAGTGAACGCTGACTCTACTAGAAGATAGTGCCACTGAGCAGTGATCACCATTTTCGAGCAACAACCAGCAATGTACCAGCAATGTACCAGCAATGTACCAGCAGAATATAACGACAAAATCTTTGACCCAGAAACCACATTGCCTATGAAGGAGATTACAAATGAGCGACACAATCGAACTGAAAATTCCTGCCACGCCGGGAATTCGTAACGTGGTTTTGCGTGAGGAATCCCTTGTCTCTTTAAATAGTAGTTCGGCTGATGTGCGAATCGAAACAGTATACCCATTGATTTCGCCCATTCCACCGCCACCACCGCAAGTCACATCCCACTGCGATGGGGTGCGCATTTGGTCGTTCTCAGGCAGCCACATGACCGGATCTAACGGAATAGTCGATATTCACCTGAATAAATTCTTAGATTGCATTCCTGCTGTCGTTGATGGTATCATCTACTCCAACTACATCGGAAGCGTTCCAAATTTCATCGCGACCCCAGAATCCGAAGAGCCAGTCTTTGTGACCTGTACCATTGATGCAAGAGTACTTCAGCCTCCGCAAGGGCAGGCATTTCTGCCGCAAGCAATGGATATCACAATCAGGGCTAGGAGTTGGAAGCACGACGGTATACCAGCACCGAATGTGATGTTCAGCTGGATTGCAATCGCGAGGACCGCAACCGTCACTAACTTTTAAGCTAATGAAACAATTCCCAGCCGGACTCAACCGTCTAAAACAATGGTGGGGAACCGTTGCTAATCGAGAATCGGTGCGCGCAATCGCCAAGTCTCAGGAATTTTATCTCGACCACTATGCGCAGTTGCTTCAAGGCTTAACATCGCCGTCATTACCCTAGCAGAATGGGTAGGAATTGTTGATCTCTTAGCGCCGTTAATCACAGACATTGAGATGTTGGAAGCAATCGCCGCATAACGTTGTCCATCACCCGCCGCAGATACCCTCTACATCGCACCCGATCAACTCTCGGCGTTCGGTTTGCGTGGGCGTTGTTATGCTGCCTGAAATATTGGTTAGGGCAGTAGTTTGGAAGAGAACGGTTAAAGTCCGAATAGTAAATTATTGTAAAATCACTGCTCGGATAATAAACCACAAACTACGGTCCTGTAAGGATAAAGCTGACCTAATCTGTATACTCGTGTTGTTGATGGCAAAACGAGCGCTATCAACTCCCAGAGCTAATCGCGCCATTTGTTCTACCGAGTTGGTGGGGCAGCACAATATGACGGGTGCTATCGACAGTCAGCCAACCCTCTTCCTGCAGCTGGCTCAGCAGACGAGTCACCGTGACGCGAGTTGTGCCAATGGCATTCGCTAGCTGTTGATGGGTTAGTCGGATGCCAAGACGAGTTCCGTTAGCGGTAGCCGGCTGGCCAATTTCCTGTTTCAGCAACAGCAACAGGTGACGCAGCCGATCCTCAACTCGCCGGTAGCCGACCATCGCCAGCACAGCTTCGGTTTGTTGCAAGCGACGCGTTAGATGCCGAAAAATACTCTGAGCCAGCATCGGTGACTGTTCGATTTCCGCCATCGTCAGGCGCATCAAATCAACATCAGTGAGGGCAGCAGCCTGATAGGGACGAATCAACGAGAGCGGCAGACCAAACGGCATTGAAGGGCAAGCCAAACCAAGTAGCGCTTCATCACCACTGTCGTATAGGGTTCCGAGTTGCACTACCCCGCGACAGACAATCAAAACCTCGTCGGGCAACAGGCGTATCGGCTGACCGCTCTTGTAGGGTTGTAAAGCTCGACCTCTGTAAAGCTCCTCTAAGATTTGACGTAGCTCAGGCTTAGAGTTCGCTTCCAGGGTAGCAGTATTAAGCATGGCGATCACAAGAGTTAAGGTCTGACCACCACAATAAAAGCCTCAGCTAAAGGGGGGGTAATCACTGGGTTATGGAATAGTCATACCAAGATTAAGTTTTAGTTAAATAAGTTGCTGATTATAACGAATACTAGAGAGAAGTAAATTAGGAAGATGAGTCGAATGCGAAGTAGGGTCTGTTATACAGTCCTCTAGCAAGTCAGCAGAATTGGACAAAAAAGAGAGGTGATCTAGTGATGCTAACGTCTGATTGGCACTATGAGAGCATTGACTCCAAGAGCCTTCAAATCATATAGGTTGACTTGCTTACTGTAAACAGCGGATCGCCTCTAGCATTCCTCTAGCCTTGTTGAGAGTTTCTTCGTACTCTCGCTCAGGCTGAGAGTCCGCCACTAATCCAGCTCCGGCTTGGACACTGACTAAGTGGCTGCCATTGGGCTGGCTGCGCACAACCATCGTGCGAATTGCAATGGCGGTGTTCAACTGACCTTCAAAGTCGTAGTACCCATAGACACCAGAATACACCCCTCGGCGGCAGGGTTCTAAGTCGTGGATAATCTCCATCGCCCGAATTTTGGGCGCACCGCTGACAGTTCCGGCTGGAAAACAAGCCTTGAGTAAGTCCCAGGCGGTTTTGCCAGGAGCCAATTCGCCAATCACATTACTGACGATATGCATGACATGGGAATAGCGCTCGATCACCATCAGCTCATCGACCCTCACTGTGCCGCTGGCGCAGACCCGGCCCAGATCGTTGCGGCCCAAATCGACCAGCATCACATGCTCGGCAATTTCCTTCGGGTCTTGCAGCAAGTCTTCTGCTAGAGCCGCATCGTCTTTGGGGGTTTTGCCACGGGGGCGGGTACCAGCAATGGGACGCAGGGTGGCGAGGAGGGGCTTGTTGGCGTCAGTGCGTTCTGCCTTCACCATCACTTCAGGACTAGAGCCGATAATCTGCCAGTCTTGAAAATGGAAATAGGCCATGTAGGGCGAAGGGTTGATCAATCGCAGCGAACGGTACAGGGCAAACGGATCGCCAGCATACTGGGTCGAGAGCCGCTGGGAAATCACCACCTGAAAAATATCGCCAGCGCGGATGTGGGCTTTGGCTTTTTCGACGTTGGCGCAGAATTGCTCCTGGGTGACGTTGCTGCTGTAGGAAAATTTAGAACCGTTCTGGCGCTGGGTCGTTTGGGGCGGTGTCCATTCCAGAATCGTGTCTTTGCCAGTCAAGGGAAGCTGAAGTTTAGCCACCATCTGGCTCACCTTATGGCAGGCTTGTTGATAAGCTTGCCCTAGGTCAGTGTTGGGGTGGCGCAGGTCGGCATAGGCAATTGCCCAGATCTTGCGCTTGACTTGGTCGAAGATCATCAGATGGTCAATCTGCATCCAGAGGCCATCGGGCAGATCGGTCGGTTCAGCCGTGTAGATGGGAACTCGCGGTTCGATCCAGTGAATCAGCTCGTAGCCCCAAAAGCCAAAGAGGCCACCAATGCCGGGTGGCAGTTGGGGTAATTTGACCGGGCGGAAGGGTTCCAAACAGGCCGCCAGAGTGGTAAACGGATCACCCTCAAACACCTGCACCGAGCCATCGCGATAGGTCTGCGTGGTTTGGTTACCGCGGGCTTCCAGAACCCAGAGCGGATCGCAACCCACAAAACTATAGCGGCCCACCGTTTCACCGCCCTCGACTGACTCCAGCAAAAAGCTGTAGGGTTGTCCGGCACAGACTTTGTACCAAGCTGAAACCGGCGTATCCAGGTCGGCCACCCACTCCTGATAGACCGGGACAAAGTTTCCCTGTTGCGCTAATTGCGAAAACTGAGCAAAATCTGGAAAAATCATGCGCTACACCCAACTCGCTTAAACGCTGACCTTGGCCTGACCTTTGGTGGATCACTTGGTAGATCGATCAATGATCGATCATTGGTAGATCAGTGAATCATAGTTTATCACTCAGGATTGATCCGAATAGTTCACCTGATGGAGCGATGCCAACTGATCAGAACTATCGAGAAAATAAATGAGTAAGCCATCCAATTTCGTCTACACTGTCTAAGGATGTAACGTTCCTAGATTTTACGGACTATCGATCGCTACATCTCTACTACTAGAGTAAAAATACTGTGGAGCCGATCAGCTTCTTCATTTACCCTCAAGGCAGCTACAGAGCGAAGTTGCACAGTTGTAACTGATTTACCCGGAAACCTCGAACTCGCTACGGTATCTGTGTTTATAGAGCCTGGCTGTTCTTGACCCAAACCTGACCGAAAGCTTCACACCCTGGAGACCCCCCTCACAGCCCGCCGTTTAATTGGGAGATACGGATCAATGAAAGATTTTGTTTTGGACGCACCGAACGCGAACCGCTACACCTATTTTGTGGCTTACTACGGCAAAGATTTTCACAAGCAAACGGCAGTTCTGCATGTGAAGCACAACTTTGACGACTCAATCCAAGCCCTGCATATCCAAATTCGCCAGCGGATCAACGAAGTATTAGGACAAGAAACGCCTTCCTGTTACCATATCCTGGCGCTGGCGGCTCCTGAAGCCGTTCCGGTGTAATTGAGTTTTGAGAGAATTCGACAATAGTTAAGGGGCCGTTTTAGCCCCTTTTTTGTAGGTTTTTGTAGGAGTCAGGAGATAGGAGATTAGGAGTTTGACCAATCCTTTGGCGGAATGCTATTAAACGAGCGGCAATCCAATCGTGAATGGGTACCAGGAGTGTGAGCAGTTTAGACGCCTGACTTTAATTCCCGATTCCCGACTCCTGACTCCCATCTCCTACCTACTCAGCTCCCATTGCCATTCCCGTTGCCAGTCTTTGCTAACACCCGCTCAGCCACCTTATCCGGGACTTCTTGCAGATGGTCAAACTGCCAGCGGAAGGTACCGACCCCCATGGTCAGAGAACGCAGTTCTACGATCAGGGTGTGCATTTCAGCTTGAGGGAGGTGGGCATGCACTTCGTCCCAGCCGCGCCAGTTAGGTTTGGCTTCGTAGCCCAGCACCTGCCCGCGATGGCCATTGATCAGGCGCAGCACGTTAGCGGTAAATTCGTTGGGCACGGAGATCGTGATCGCCAGGATCGGTTCCAGCAGGCTGGGTTCGCATTTGGCCATGCCTTCTTGCATAGCCAGACGAGCAGCTTGTTTGAAGGCTTGCTCAGAGCTGTCTACGGTGTGGTAAGAGCCATTTGTGAGCGTGACGGCCACATCTACGACAGGAAACCCAAGCGGCCCGTGGGTGAGATATTCTCGCACGCCCATTTCCACGCCAGGAATGTACTGTTTCGGCACCACGCCGCCCACGATGGTTTCGTTGAAACTGAACCCAGTGCCGCGCGGCATTGGTTTAATATCCAGGTACACATCGCCAAATTGGCCGTGCCCACCGGATTGGCGCTTGTAGCGTCCGTGGATAGAGTTGGCAGATCGCCGAATCGTTTCCTTGTAGGGCACCTGCGGCAGATGGGTCGTCATGGGCAGGCTGTACTTGCGGCGCAAGCGATCCAGGGCCACCTGTAAATGGATTTCACCCTGGCCCCAGAGGATAATTTCGTGGGTGTCGCCGTGCTGCTCCCACACTAGAGACGGGTCTTCGTCGAGCAGCTTGTTGAGAGCGCTACTCAGCTTCACTTCATCGCCCCGCTTTTCGGGGGTAATGGCCAGGGCATAGACGGGTTCCAGGCGCTCGGCTTTCGGTAAGGACTTCACTGACTCGGTGCTGAGGGTGTCGCCGGTCTTGATGCCTTCCATCCGACCCAACGCCACAATCGAGCCTGCTCCGGCCTGGGTGAGGGCGATCTGCTGCTGGCCCATGAGACGATAGACACCACCCGTCCGAACGCCATTCAGCACGATGCCATCGGTGAGGATGCCTTGCCAAACGCGCACCAGCGACAACTTACCGCCCTGGGACGTGGAATAGGTTTTCAGCACCTGGGCAATCGGGGTAGAGCGGTCACTCGACATACCGCGACGCTCAGCCATGACTGTGGGTTCGGGTGCTTCTCGCACTAGGGCTTCCAGCAGTGGACGGATGCCAAAATCCTGATCCGCAATCCCGATCATCACTGGAACAATCAGGTCTGCGCCTAGCTCCATCTTTAGGTCTTGCAGAATTTCGTCTTGCGATGGATTGATGTCTTCCAGCAGTTCTTCCAGCAGGTGATCGTCAAAATCGGCCAGGGTTTCCAGCATCTCGGTACGGGTAGCCTGCTCGACAGCTCTCAATTCGTCCGGCAGAGGAATGGGGTCCGCAGGAGCACCAGAATGGTACTGATAGGCTTGTTCGCTGATCAGATCAATAAAGCCACGGATGTTCTCGCCTTGTCCGATCGGATAGTGATGCGGCACGAGCGGACGGCTAGAAACGGCTTTTAACGCCTGCAAAATGTCCGCAAACGAGTCGTGGCAGCGGTCCATTTTGTTGATGAAAACCAGATGGGGAATTTCCCAATCGTCCAGAAATTGAAACAGGGGAGCCAAGGTTAAAACGCGATTACAGTCCGGCTCACAAACGACGATAGCGGCATCGACGCCCATCAGCGCATGATAGGTTTCTTGGGCAAATTCGACCGAACCGGGACAGTCTAAAAACGTAAAACAAATGCCGCCATACTCGGTACTAGCGGCATTGACTTCAACACTCATTTGGCGATCGCGGGCTTCTGGCGAGGCATCTCCGACCGTATTCTTATCCGTCACTTTGCCCTTGCGGGTAATCGCTCCTGTGACCGATAAAATGCTTTCCAGCACCGTCGTTTTGCCGCTCAGATAGGGACCCACAATCGCCACATTTCGTGAGCCGGATAAAACTTTTTCACTCATAGGACAACTCACTTGTCTTGCTGATGTTTGTTAACAAAAGCTTGCAGCAAAATCCGCCAGTCCACTAACTAATGAACCCGTTAGTTCCTGTAGTTTCTAAGAGGTTCAACTAGTTGATTGACTGCAAATCCTCAGCAGACGAGGCGAAGCATTCGGCATTCAGAAAGGGACAACTAGCAAGGGCAGCGCCGATCGATTCAACGCTAAATAAATGGTTGAAACAATGAATTTTGTAGAGGTGGACAGTTGCCAATTGTCGGAAGAATGCCAATGGCTAACTGGATTAGAATGTCGTTGATCAATCAATTCTAAAGATCAATCAATTCAACGAGTCTTGCCGCAATAAATTAAGATTAACCTGTTGATAATCTGAATCAACGCGCTGTTTTATGAAAATTTATATCAGCTAAACTGCCGCTTCATAGCTTCTAAATTCAGAGAGCAGCGCTCTAACTTGTGTCTCAGCCATTCAGCAAGCAACAGAGAAAAAAAGAGGCAAGATTTCGTGATTTTTCGTGATAGTTTGCAATGATCTTCTAGCGGTTAAAACCATGCCTGCATATATTCAACCCGCCCATGCAGGTTACTCAACTTTTTTCTGCTATAGCCGTTGCCACGACAATATCTCTTCTGGCAAACACTATGATTTAAGCTTTTGGTAAATAAAGTTGGTAAATAAAGAAGCCGAATTTAGTCAGTGAACCCACCTCAAGTCCCGCTCGCCACTGCTTTAAGATAGGAAAGTCATTGTTTTAGCCCAATGCCATGAGCAGCTTCTTTCGTCCCAACATCGACGCGATGGCCGGTTACGTGCCCGGTGAGCAACCCAAGCCCGGCACCCGCATTATTAAACTCAATACCAATGAAAATCCCTATCCACCTTCGCCGGCTGCAATGGACGTGCTGCGCAATTTCGATGGCGAATGGCTGCGGCGCTATCCCAATCCGTTTGCCAACGAGTTCCGACAGGCGATTAGCGAAGTGTTGCAGGTGCCGATGGATTGGATTATGGCCGGCAACGGCAGCGACGAAATTCTGAATGTGATCGTGCGGTCCTGTGCCGAGCAGCAGCGCCAGGTGGTGTATCCGACGCCGACCTATGTGCTGTACCGGACGCTGGCAGAAATGCAGCCCGCCGAAGTGGTGGAAGTGCCCTATGGCGAGAACAATCGGCTGCCGATTGACGAATTAGTTGCCGCCAACGGAGCCGTGACCTTCATTGCCTCGCCCAACAGCCCGTCGGGGCATGTAGTGTCCAATCAGGAGTTGCGCCAGTTAGCCTCCCAGCTCACGGGTGTGCTGCTGATCGACGAAGCCTATGTGGATTTTGCCGACTCTACTGCCCTGCCGCTGGTGCAGGAATTCGAGAATGTGATGATCAGCCGCACCTTGTCAAAGGGCTATTCGTTGGCGGGATTGCGGTTGGGGTTTGGAATTGCCAATCCCAAGCTGCTGAGCGGGCTGTTTAAGGTGAAAGACAGCTACAACATCGACGCGATTGCCTGTGCAGTAGGAGCAGCTGCGATGCGAGATCAAGCCTATTTGCAGCAGTGCATCACTCAAGTGAAAGCCTGCCGCGCCAAGTTAACGGTTGATCTGAAACAGCTCGGCTTTCAGGTGCCTGATTCCCAAACTAATTTTTTATTGGCCAGACCACCAAAGGGGAACGCCGAAGCCATCTATCTGGCCCTGAAAGAACGGGGTATTCTAGTGCGCTACTTCAAGCAGCTCGGACTCGATGACAAACTGCGCATTACGGTTGGCACCGAAGAGCAAAATCAAATCCTGATCGAGGCGCTGCTTCATTTGATTTGAAGCCATTTGATTTGCGGATAGATTTGGTTTGAGGCTGAGGTTCTGGCCAGTACTTAGCACGCTGGTTCAAGAGCTGTACGACGCCGGTCCTAAAGCCGGTTTATGTTCGTGCTGCCGAACTAGCTTCACTGAATCTTTGCAAGATCCGAGAAAATACGCCTGTGCTTCTCCCCTAAAATCAGCAAGAGTATCTAATGACAAACTGGTTCTTGCTCCGCATCTTTCTATGGGTAGAAAAACAAATCAGCTTCCTCTCGTGATCGTCGTATGTAGCGTGTTCGGACTCGTGTTCGGCGCGACTGCTAGTCAGGCTGAAATGAATCAATGTCTGGCGGCAGAAAATCCCTCCCACCAGTGTTTGACGCAAAATCCAACGCTGAAACGGCTCGAAGGGATGGGAATGGGGCTATTTGCTGGCGCAGGAGCCGCAATTGGCGCAACTTGGCGGATTAAGTCAAAGGGGTAGCCACTGGAGCAGCTACAATTCCCGCAGCTTCTAACAAGGCGGCTGCTCGCAAAATCAAGGCTTCGTTGTAGGGCGCAGCAATGATCTGCACACCCACAGGCAACTCACCGGGACGCTGGATTGGCACAGATAGAATCGGCAGACCAATAAAGGAAAGGGGCTGTGTGTAAAGTCCTAGATTGGGCCGTACCAACACTTCTACGCCATCTAGTGTCATTGTCTGCTGGCCAATTTTAGGCGCAACGCAGGGTGTACTCGGCGCAAGGATTAAATCCACCTGCTGAAATAGCTGCCGCACCTGGTCGCGGTACCAACGGCGAAACCGCTGGGCCTGGAGGTACCAGGTATTGGGAATCATTGTCCCAGCAATAAACCGATCGCGAGTAGCCGGGTCAAAATCCTGCGGACGAGTTTTGAGGCGTTCTAAATGCAGGTTGCTGCCTTCACTAGCGGTAATTACGTAGGCGGCAGCTCTAGCCCGATGGGCTTGGGGAATCGCGATCTGCCGATCGGTTCCCAAAGCCTTAGCTACCAGCTCTACGGCGGCAAAGACCTCTGGATCTCCGCCTCTGGCAAAATAGTCATCCGCAACGGCAATTCGCAGTCCTTCAATCCCGCGATTTAGCCAAGGTGAGCAGGGTTCGGGCGGACGAAATGTACAGACCGGATCGCGTGGGTCATGCCCCTGCATCAGGTCAAACGTGAGGGCAATATCCCGCACCGAGCGAGCAAACGGACCTACGTGGTCGAGGCTACTGGCAAATAAATAGGCTCCAGCCCGCGATAATCTACCATAAGTGGGCTTTAAGCCAAAAATGCCGCAAAATGCTGCCGGAACTCGGATCGAGCCATTCGTATCGGAACCCAGCGTTAACGGAACCATGCCTGCGGCCACAGCTGCGGCTGAACCGCCCGAAGAACCGCCCGCGACGCGGCTCAGATCGTGGGGATTGTGGGTAGCTCCGTAGTGGCTGTTTTCAGTGACAAAGCCATAGGCGTATTCGTCCATGTTTAGCGTGCCCACCAGGACAGCACCAGCCCGTTTCAGAGCCGCTACTGCTGTTGCATCCTGCTGAGCAGGTGGATTGGACTGATTGATTTTAGAACCTGCTAGAGTTTTGAGGCCGGTCACATCAAACAGATTTTTGACCGCAAACGGCACACCTGCCAGTGCTCCAACTGTTTCGTCCTGAGCAATTTGCTGATCGATCTGCTGCGCTTCTGCGATGGCCTGCTCAGTCAGTAGGTCAGTAAAGCAATTGAGGCGCGAATCCAGGGCAGTGATGCGGTCGAGAGACGCTCTGACGACGGTTTCTGCACTCACTTGTTTGGCTCGAACGGCGGCAGCAATAGCCACCGCATCGGCTAATTCGCGATCGAAGTCACTATCGAATCTCATGGAGCTAGGACAAGTTGATATAGGGGAATAGGCTGTGGGCTATGGCTCAAATAAAGGAGCTGCTTCTATCTCGTCAGGCAAGGGAAACTCCATCACTAGCTGAGCAATTTCGGCGGTTCTGCCCAGATTGGCGATTACGCCCGGTCGGTGCTCCAGATCGATTGGCAATTGCAGGAGTTGAGCCATCAGGTCAACCAGTTGGGCGAGTTCAGATTCAGTCATAGCGCTCTATTTATAAGCCAAGCACAAATAGCGATAATAGCGATTAATTTAAGCCAACTAAGGCCAACTAGAGACAAAATCACCTACGGTGCTAGCGCCGCACTACTCCGGTAAACCCAGAAGCTTTGAATTGCTTTAGCTTCAAAGGCGTTGGCTGATTGGCCGGTACAGAAATCCTCAGTTCGAAGTCGCTAATGCCGGGAGGAACCTCGTCGATGGAGCCGAGGCGAGTTCGGTTTTGCAAGATCGGGTTATCATTGGCGTCGTAGATCCGCCCGTAGATGTCGGCGTTGATAATCGGTTTGCCAGAAGGGTTCTCTGCCTTGCCAGTGACAATAAAACAATTAGCTGCCATGCTGGTTCCACCCGATGTAATCGCTCCTTCTGCCAGCTCAGGCGGGCATTCATGATAGGACAGATTGGTCAGCTTAATTTGGGTCAGGGCTAGGGCAGCGGGGGCAATGCTCCAACTACAAAGCCAAATTAACACAGCGATGGCCCATGCCAAGGGGCGGACTGGGATCAACCAACTCATAAACTATTCCTTTTGTATTATCATTCCTCAGCTTACCGTGAACCGTTTCCCGTGAATCGCATCTGCTTCAGCTCCAGCGATTTCAGGAGGCTGTGTTTAAAATAAGGCTAGATAGAGCAATGTTTGGGAGTTCGAAACAGTATGCAACTTAAGCGAATCGGTCATGTAGCCATTTGCGTTCAAGACCTCGATCGAGCCGCCCAGTTTTATCAAAATTTGGGCATGGAGCTGGTTTGGAAAGATGCGGATTGGGCCTACCTAAAAGCGGGCGACGATGGTTTGGCACTGTTGAGTCCCCAGTATAAGCAAGCAGGTCCCCATTTTGGCTTTATTTTTCACGACCGGGCGGAAATTGAAATCGCCTACGAGCAGCTGAAGGCGGCAGGTGTCCACCTCACCTCGATACATGAGCACCGTGACGGCACAGCTTCTTTCTACGGGCGCGATCCGGAAGGCAATTGGTTTGAGTATCTCTATGAGCCAGCTCCGGTTGCGGCAGGGGTGGGAAGCTAGGAGTCAGGAGTCAGGAGCCAGGAGCCAGGAGCTGAGTTCAAACTTATTGTATAGGACTATATAGAAAAGTAAAGTTCAGCCGGACCTGTTTGACTGCCCCGTTCAACTCATACGCACAAAAAATCAGAGCGCTTAGGCTCTGACTTGACAAGGTTGATATTAAGCATAGCTAATTAAGTTTGATTTTATACCCTTGCGGGTTGATTTCACCTAGCGAAATCGCTGGCTAAGCCAGATCAATCTAAACTGATGACTCTGGACTGGCGCGAGACGAACTTCTCAAAGTCTGCTTGAGTTTGGTGTAGCAGCTGCTGCCGACTGTCGGATGTATTAGTCAGAGCAGGTACTAAGTTACGAGCTTGTAACGCCATGTGAAGTTGGAGATGAGCGACGTACTCGCTTAGATCTTCACGTTCGGAAGCATGAGAGATCACATTAAAATTGCTAACCAAGGTTTCTTCCCTCTCAGGAACGCTGCATAGTTAACAGAACGCTATTGAACGTAACATATTCCGGTGGACCTAAATTTCAATTCGCAATGAAGTGTAACTTTCGGTAGAACGTCATAGGGTCTGTCCCCACCCACCCTGCGGGAAGCAAGCAACAGCGTAGCGGGGTAGGGGAGGAAAGTGCGTGAACCGTAGGCGAACAATTAGCTTTGCGGCTTGTTCTGGTTCTCGATGTACTCTTTCAGTCTTTCAATTGGGGCACCTCCTGTAGACGCGACATAGTAAGAGCCAGACCAAAAGACGGATTTTAAATAAAACTTTTCTACATAATCTGTGAACTCTTTTCTCACCATTCGGTTGGTAGAGGCTTTTAGCGAACCTGCTACGGCAGAGATTGAACCCGTGAGCTAAAGCCAACACAGCGCTGTGCAAAGTGTTGGCACATCACGCTCAGCCGCTTCGCTGAGCTGAGCGTAGTTCATAAAATCTTTACTTTAGGTAGGCGACTCCTCGCTCAGCAGCTCGATGGTTCCAGTCTCTCCGTCGATGCGGATTGGCTGACCGTCTTGCAGAATTCGGGTGGCGTTGGCCACATTCATCACGGCTGGGATGCTATACTCGCGGGCCACAATTGCACCGTGGGAGAGCTGACCGCCAACTTCGGCAATCAGACCACCAGCTCTAGCCAGCAGCGCCGCCCAGCCAGAATCGGTATAGGGAACAACCAAAATCGTGTTACGGTCAATAGCAGCACCGTTTTGACTGTCCTGGAAGGATTGCAGCACCCTCACTTGTCCTGCTACCTGACCGGGGCTGGCTGCAATTCCCTGGAGCTGTTTGGCGTTGGCGATTGGAGCTGAATCGAACAGAATTGGTGGGGTATGGCCGTAGACGAGCAGGGGTGGGGTGAGCTGCCGGTCGTGCTCTAGCTGAGAGCGGCGTTGGGCAACCCGGTGAGACAGGTCGGGAATTGAGATGGAGTCGGCAACCAGCTGCTGAATTTCGTCGAATTCCAGAAAAAACAGATCGCCCGCTTGCTCCAGCAAGCCAGACCGCAGCCAACACTGCTCCAGGGCGACGAAACTCCAGCGCAATTCAGCCAGCAGGTGACTATAACAGGCAGTGACTTGACCTTTTAAGTTCAGCCGCTGTTGGGCTTGGCGCAGTTTCCAGTTGCCCCCATTCTGCTTCGGAGCTATCGCAGCCGCTGGAGAATCGGGGGGATGCTGCACAAACTGAAGCCACAAGTCCTGAACCGGACCGGGATCTTCTCGCCAGGTGGGGACGGCAATATCGGTACCCACTTCGCTGAGGTAGCCATACTGCCCCAACCATTGCTCGAACTGATGCAGCACGGCTTGTCCTTCTGGGGTTGCTGCTAACTGAGCCGATAGCTCAGACCAGGTCTGACGGGATTGATCGGAATCGTTGGGTAGGAGATTGAGAGTAGCCAAACTGGATCGGCAATCTACCGCAAGGGCTTGCAGTGAGCGAATGGCGGCAACTTCGGGCATCTGGCTGTTGTCGAGCTGAGTTTGCTGAACCCGAAAAATAGCCTGCCTCAGGGCCGCGCTCAGAGGAGCCATGATGCTGTAGTAGGTGGCGCGTTTCAGCAGGGCCAGAATTTGCTCGATTCGGCCCAGCAGAGCATCAGGCGCTAGGGTCGCGACGGGTTGAGCCTGGAGGGCCGCGAAGCCAGGAGCAAAAAATTGCTTTGTATCTCGCTCAAACTCCTGCGGCAGACGCCATTCTGCTTGGACGAGGCGCAGCAGCCCTGGTAGGTTGCGCAGCGTGGCACTCAGGGGTGGTTTGCTGAACTTGGCACCTCTGGTCAAAAATTCCAGGCTTTCAGCTGGTAAGCCCATGCGTCGAAAAATGTCGCCCAGCAAGGTGGCGTTGAAGTAGGCCGCCGAGCGATGCAGGGTAGCGGTTTCCTCAAACTCAAGACCACTGGCTCGTTCACCCAGAACTAGGGTAAAAATCTCGCCCCAAACGCCGCAGGTGAGCGGACGGTTAATCGACCAGGTGAGGGGATGGATGAAGCCGGGAATTACTTCTGCCGCTATTTTGCGCGTCCAGATTGGCAGTAGAGTCGTGATTGGCCGGGCTTGCAGCAGCCAGAGTTGCTCGCCGTCGTAGGTCCATTCAATATCTTGCGGAATGCCGTGGTAGCGAGCCTCGATCTGCCGCGCCAGATAAGCCACCTGCTGAATTAATTGGAGCGGTATGTTTCCTTCTCCCTCAACTCCACCGTCAACTCCTCCTTCGACGGTGGCTTGCCAATCAGCGGGCTGTTGCCCGCTTGCGGTCGAGATGGGTTCACCGATCCAGACGCGGTACTGCTCTGGAGTTTGGCGTCCAGAAACCACGGCTGCTGCCATCCCAGGCAAAGCCTCAATCACCACAGCGTCTCCCTGACGAGCAATCGGGTCGCGGCTAAAGGCTACGCCCGAAAACACCCCTTGGATTTGGCGCTGCACGATCACTGCCATGCCGCCAGCAGCAACCCCCCGGTCCTGTCGATAACGAGCCGCCGCTGGCAAATTGTAGGACGCCTGACAGCGCAAAATCGCTTGTTCCAAAGCGGGTAGACTGGTGATATTCAGCAGCGACTCGTACTGTCCAGCCGCCGACGCGGTTTCTCCGTCTTCTCCAATTGCCGAAGAGCGCACGGCGATCGGATAGTCGGGAAACGGATGCAGAAGTGCCAGCAGTGGAGCCGCATCATCACCGGGCGGCAGTACCCAGCCAGGAGGTACGGGATAGCCCCAACGTTTGAGCTGCGCCAGAGTAGCCGCTTTCGCCCCTACTTTTTCGGCTTGCAGCGATTGATCCAGCGGCAGCAGAGCGCGATCTCCTTGGAAAAATCGAAACATGGATTTAGAACTCGACTGGACATGATTAGCGGGCAGATTCAGGTCGTCAGGAATCTTTTGATAGATCCAACCTAATAGGATACTCAAGGCAATATTAGCGCCAATCAATTCACCGGCATGAGGATAGCGCAGTGCCGTGATCAAGGGCAGCAGCACCAAAACGCCATACTTACCGGCCTGACGTTCCCGCAGCAGGGTAAAGCCAATCCCGCCAATAATGGCTGTCAACAGCGACGTAATCGGGTCGTGAACAATGTAACCCCAGACGACATTAGTGGTTCCAGCTCCTTTGGCAAACCAGTATCGCCCCATCACCAGAGCAATCAGCGCTCCAATCTCCCAGGCTGGCTCAGTTGGGAAAAAGCTGCGGGCCAACAGCACCGCCGCAATTCCTTTAAAAGCTTCTGACAAAACCGCCAGCATCCCGACCCACTTGCCACCGTGGTAAAACGCGGCCGAAACGCTGACATTTCCAGTACCGGTTTTCGCCAGATCGCGCCCGGTCAGCGCTTGGACAATCCAGCCAATCAGCGGCAACCCACCCAACAGTGGACAAACTACAAAAATCAGAACAGCACCCAACACCTCTGCCATGAGTTCTTGCCAGATACAGCCACGCCTCAAAGATCCTAGCAGGGATGCCCAATTCAGTCACAAATAATCAATCACAAATAATCAATCACAAATAATCAACGAAACAATCGCGAATTTTCTCTCACCCAATCTCTCACCCAATCGGATGATGGGACTACTACGCTAAAACCGTGGGTTTTCCACACCAGACGGATTCAGCCGTATCTGGCATGATGATCTTGTAGTGGAGGGCAACGGAATGAAATTCTTAAACCAATTCGTGTACAACTTTATTCGCAAAACACTTCGCAATTCTAAATATCGCTGGTTACTAATTGCAGCATCGCTTGTGTATCTGATCAGTCCCCTTGACATTTCCCCTGACGTGATTCCGGTATTGGGTTGGTTAGATGATGGTGTGATTGTAACCTTGCTGGCAACCGAAGTTTCTCAGTTTTTGATTGAACAGCGCAAAGCGCGGAAAGAGAAGACTACGGTAAGCTCGTCTGTTTCCTGATGTTTACGCCTGATGTTTACGCGTGATGTTTGTCCCTAGTGCATGAGTGGTAAGCCATCTGAATCAGGTGCTTTACAAGCTCACTACAATTGCCCAATTTGATCCTAACCAATAATCCTAGCCAAAGAGCTAGTTCACGTAGGAGGAGACCATGACCAATCCCAAGAAAGACCAAATCGCTGCCGAGCTAGAGAAAATCAAAGCTCTCGGTGGTAGCCGCGCTGAGCGAATTCGCAAGATCTTCCAGGATGCTTTTTCCCAAACCGTTACCGAGCTGAAAGCGGGCGCAAATGAAATTGGCTCGGTTGCTAAAGAATCAACCAGCACCGTAATTAGCACGTTGAAAGAAAAGCGCCAAGCTGAAAACGAGACGATGCCACCCGCTGCTGCGCCTGTAGAAGTAAAAATTGATGATGATGACGAGAACCTGGTAGCGATGCCGGAAGCAAATGCCGCCGACGTGGTTGTGGAGGTTCAGCCCTCCATCAATCAAGCATCACCCATTCTAGAGTCCACAGTGGAACCACTCGCGGTAGAGCCGATGGGAACGACTCCTGTAAGCTTTGAGCAATCTGTTGAGCCGGTAATTGGGCCAGTCGTTGAGCCTGTTGCTGAACTTGTTGCTGAACCAGTTGCTGAACCCATCGTTGAAATTATTGAGCCAGCAGCTCAGACGAGCGAAGCGCCAATTGTACCGACTGCAATTGCAGACGAAGAAACCAGCCAGCCCCAAGTCGGTTCCTTTGCTGATTCGCTGAAAACTCTAGCTGAGCGGTTGTTGCGGACGATTCAGGAGAGTGAAACCTATGCCTCTGTCAGTGCTTCAGTGAAGCAAAAGCTGGCGATGCTGGATGCAAAACTGACAGGCCGCTATGGTGTACGCTACGAAACATTTAAGCAAGAGTTTCAGCAGGACATGGCTAAGGCCAAGGTTTGGTACGAAAACACCAAAGCCAACGATGCAGAACGCGGAACAAGCTGGGTAGAGCAGAAGCAATCTGAGCTGCAAATCAAAATGGGCGAAACGGGCGCTACCATTGCTCAGAAGGAGCAAAAGATCAAGCAGCTTCTGAAAGAAGTGTGGCAAACGGCCAGAAATTAGGCTGACACTGAAGGAACCTCAGCAGGTTTTGCTGATCTGACACCTAACGCCTGCTTGAACTAGCGCAATAATCCTATCGGCTGCCCTAGGGCAGCTTTTTCATTGGTTGAGGACTGTGAGCAAGCCCGGAATGGCTGCTCCGATCAAGCTCCAGATCAGCTAGAAGCTTGATTGGCTTGCTCTTCGTGCTTCAGAATCGCCCATAGCGCGTGAATGCTACCAGGCAGCCAACCCAGTAGGGTTAACAGAATATTGATCAGCAATGTGGTGCCGAATCCAAAGGTCAAATAAACCCCAACGGGTGGCAAGAGAATACCGAGTAGAATTCGTGTAAATTTCATATGAATCACCTAGCTATTCACCTATTAACCACTTTTACCTACTAATCGTTCATTTCTCAACAATCTTGCTGATATTTCTACAGCCGTTCAACTAAAAGCCTATCCAGAAATCCCCAAATCCCCTCGGGGTTTTGAAATTCAAAAACTCTGACGAGCTTTTGGATCGATAGCAAGCAAAGCAACCGAAAAAACTGCTGAGAGAGGGCTTTAACTGCCAAAACGCTAGAGCTTGATAGCTGCTCAACTGCTCGCTTGTTGAACCTCCAGCAGACCAGAAAAACCGTTTTTACCTACACCAAGCTATTGATACAAATCGATACAAATCGATACAAATTTATCGACACAGAACCAATCTATAAACCCACTTTAAAGGCAGCCAGTATTAAAAAGCTGCACAAACTTTCGTCAAGTTCGTACAAAAGTACTCGTACCAATTGCTTTGTCAAAATTAAAGTACCATGCCTCTACAGTTGGCGTAAACACTCAATCCTAAATTTTTCTGGTATTTTTTTACTAAATCAAATAGATTAGTGGCATAGATTGTAAGCAGATAGATTGTAAGCAGATAGATTGTAAACAGAGCAATCGGTAGCTGAATGAGTGGATCTAAATAATAGTTAGATCTGTGGTTAGGCAGTAGTTGGATCTGTAGTCAAGACTATCGATAGGCCAACTAACGACTCGGATAAACCAATTGATAGATTAGTAGGCAAAACGCCCAATCACCTGCTAAGCAGCTACACACACTATCGAAAGAACTTGGAACTGGATACAAACGGCTTGCTCTGATCCGATCATTTGGTCAAATTCACAACCTGATGGTTTCGGTCCGTGCTTCAATTCAGTATTCAATTCAGTAAAGGAGATTACAATGCTCGGATATTTTTTAACAATTTTGGTGACGGCTCTAAGCCTTCTGATTGTCGATCTGATTGTTCCAGGTGTTGACATTAATTCATTTGTGGCGGCTATGCTGGCGGGCGTTTCGATCGGCTTGGTGAATGGGTTGATTAGACCCGTTTTGGCTTTCTTGTCGCTCCCCATTACTATCCTGACGCTGGGTTTGTTTTCCTTGGTCGTCAACGGAATCTGCTTCTGGCTAGCTTCAGTTTTGGTGCCCGGATTTGCGGTCCGAGGTATTGTGGCAATTTTGCTTGGTCCGATTGTGCTCTCTCTTGTCAGTACACTGCTCAATAAGTATTTCGCTGAAAAAGGATTTGGCATTTTGGGCGGTGGCACAGCTAGCACAACACTGGAGCCTGAGCAAAACGTGGAAAAGGCAAGCTGAGTGATAGTTTCAGCAGATACTTCAGCAGATACTTCAGCAAATACTTAAGTTCAAGAGACTTGTGTTAGACGATTCCTACGGGAATCGTTTTTTTGCTTGTGATTGTCCTACAGCATGGTGATTTTATATACTCTACATTCAACTAGTTTCTATCTAAATTTCTCCCTGATATTCAACCGAACTTTCATGGGGTGAAAATCCGTCCCCTGCTTTAGTTTGAAGCAATTCACAATGGAGTTGTACCAACCAATTTCATCGATTAGCGAGGATTAATACAATGATGGCTCTCGATCCCGATCCGAATTCTTCAGACTTTTGGCATGGTAAAGGGTGCAGCCTTTGTGAAGCAGAGCAATTTGCCGATGCAGTGGCAGCCTTTGATCAAGCCATTGCTCTTGACCCTACCTATTGTTCCGCTTGGAATAATCGTGGTAACGCTTTGTGCGGCCTGAAGCGCTATGCCGAGGCTTTGGCCTCCTATGATAAAGCCGTAGCCCTGCGGCCTGACTACCACCAAGCCTGGTTTAACCGAGGACTGCTGCTGGCCGAAATGATGGCCTACGGTAACGCGCTGGAATCCTACGAGCGGGCTATCACGATCCATCCTGATCCGCGCTATTTGCACGCTAGAGAAGACATCTGGTTGAAGCAAAAGCTAGTCTCAGCTTGAGAAGCTGGGTAGATAAGCAAAATTAGCATCAAACGCAGGGCAGGCATCTGGCCTAAACGAATCAGATGTCTCGCTATGGGTTTCAAACCAAGGATAAGGGGTGCTAGGACGTACTCTGATTGGTATCTGATTGGTAAAAGTTGGTCACAGCCAGAAGAAGTGCTTTGCTTAGCGGTTGATTGCATAAGATTATGCTAGAAGAAGCAGCATTGTGGTGCTCCTCAGCCGATTGTGAACAGCCGATTGTGGACAGCCGATTATGGACAGCCATCTCTCCGATTTACCTCACCAGTCCAGTGGTGCTCCTTCTGCCCCACCCGTTCTTTATCCCTGGGATGTGGGACCCAACGTGGCGCGGATGCAAGAACTGCTCAACGCCCATGGCTTCAGCCTACGAGTGGACGGCGATTTTGGTTGGCGTACCGAAGTAGCCGTTAAAACCTTTCAACGACGGCATAGGTTGCGGATCGATGGAGTAGTGGGACCTGAGACCTGGAGCACCTTGATGGCAACGGTTAAGCCTGGAGCACGAACCCTGCGTCAAGGCTATGCAGGAGCAGATGTTTATGAGCTACAGGGTCTGCTGCAGGTGAATGGCTATAGGGTGCAGCGGAACGGCATGTATGATGCAGAAACGAAGGCCGCTGTGCTTGCGTTTCAGCGTCAGCACCATTTGCGAGACGACGGCATCGTGGATTCTGTCACATGGGCATTGCTGTGTAATAAAAAAGTTCCGGTCCGGCCCAAGTCTAATTCCCTATTCTCTAGAGTTGCCAAACCTAAGCGTTAGATGGATTAACTTTAGGTGGATCAACTGGGTGGATCAACTGGGTGAATCAACTATGGATCAGTTGAGCTGCTAATTTATTGTGTTCTTCCACCAACGGTTCCAGTTCAATTGTGATTATTCGTCCCTGATCCACAACTTTTCGACCGTTTATAAAACTGTAATCGACCGTATTGACCTGGCAGAAAATCATTGCGGCAATTGGGTCGTGGAGAGCACCAGCAAATTCGGGCCGATCCAGATTGATGGCAATGAAATCGGCTGACATACCAGCCGTCAAAGAGCCAACATCGTCTCGCCCCAGGACCTTTGCTCCTCCCAGAGTAGCCAGTTCTAAGGCATCGCGGGCAGTCATAGCCGAGGCATCCAGCTCGCGAACTCGTGCCATCAGAAAAGCGGTACGGGCTTCATTCAATAGATTTGAGGTATCGTTCGAGGCCGAGCCATCGACTCCTAGACCTACAGGAACTTGATGATTCAGCATTTTTCGAATCGGAGCCATACCGCTTGCCAGACGCATATTACTACACGGACAATGGGCCACCCCAGTTCCGGTCTTGCCAAATTGTTGGATCGCCCGATCATCCAACTGAACACAGTGAGCATGCCAAACATCCGCCCCTACCCAACCGACAGATTCGGCATAGTCCCCTGGCGTCATGCCAAAGGTCGCCAAGCTGTACTCGATATCGGACTTGTTTTCTGCTAGGTGGGTGTGCAGGCGAATACCGGGATACGCTCTTGCCAGCGCTGCCGATTCCCGCATCAGATCCGGAGACACGGAAAAGGGGGAACAGGGTGCTAGGGTAATTCGCAGCATCGCCTGCCGAGTGTTGTCATGATATTGCTCAATCAGGCGCTGGCTGTCCTTCAAAATCTCTGCTTCTGGCTCAACTACAGAATCAGGCGGTAATCCCCCTTGGCTTTGCCCAACACTCATGCTGCCTCGACTAGCATGAAAGCGCAGCCCAATTTCCTGGATGGCTTGAATTTCGTCATCTAATCTACTGCCGTTTGGATAGACATAGAGATGGTCGCTAGCCGTTGTACAGCCTGATAATATCAACTCGGCGGCAGCCATTTGCGCACTGACATACACGGCCCTTGGCGTGAGCTTGGCCCAAATAGGATAAAGGGTTTGCAACCAGTTAAACAAATCACAGTTCTGAGCGGCTGGAACTGCACGGGTCAGGGTTTGGTAAAAATGGTGATGCGTATTGACAAGACCGGGAAGTACAACGAAACGATCCTGTAGATCCAAAACTTCATCAGCAGTTTGAGGCAACGCCAAGGTTGTTCCCACTTGCTCGATCCTGTTGTCTCGGACTAGCAATGCCCCATTCCGAATTTCCCGGCGAGTTGCATCCATTGTGACCAAGGTATGGATATTTTTAACAAGCAAGGTAGACATAGAGTTCAACAATAAAGATTGTGCTTGGTGTACAACAACGACGAATGGATTAATGTATTAAAACTGACAAAGTTACTACAGAAGCATGCTACAGAAGCTGTCTCTGCATCTATCTAGCTTTCAGCCCCAATTTGGAGTTTGTGATCGGTCTTGTGTCGCTGCGCCTCGCACAACCTGCGGGCAGTCCAGATATCCGTACCCGATTAATTAGTTACCAATGGGCAAGAGATCGGGACAAGCAACCGGAGCAATTACAAGAAAAGAACAGATTTATTCTTGCCAATTAGTCCAGTCAATAATAGAATTTCTTCTATGGTGCCCTGTTGACTTATAGTTTTGAATCTATAAATTCAATAGATTCAGTCGCCGGTTAGCCTGCTAAAGAGCTGATGTCCCAGTTTGGATGTCCCAGCTTGACAGGACAAATGACTGGCGGATTTAACTGTGCTGATTTTGCCTAGCTATCTACATCACCTGTGTTTTTCTATTTAGCAGCAGACTATGATCTCTCCCTGGGAAAAACTGAGTAAGAAAGTTAGCAAAGCGGGTCAAGACGAGAATTTTCTTGGCGTTGCCCATTGGGTAGAAAATATTGCCGCCAAGGTTTTGGCTGTTGCTTTGAGTTTGGTCATTCTGATCTCGCTCACTGATTTGGTGATTCTGCTGGTTCGGGATCTAATGGCGGACCCAGTTGGTTTTTTTGATAAAACGCTGATTGATATTTTCGGTCTGTTTCTAAATATTCTGATTGCGCTGGAGCTGTTAGAAAATATCACCGCTTATTTAAAAAAGCATGTTGTTCAGGTTGAATTGGTGATTGTGACTTCGCTGATTGCGGTTGCTCGTAAAATTATTATTTTTGACTTCAGTAAATACAATAATCTAGACCTGCTCGCCCTAGGAGGCGCAATTTTTGCCCTCTCGGTAAGCTATTTGCTAATTAAACGTACGAATAGAAATATGAAGAATGAACGCCAGTAGAGCCGATCCAATTGCTCTAACTGAACCATCAGAGTTATTGGCAACTGCTTCGCAGCAGCTGCGATTATGGGTCATTGGATGGTTCCATAAAATCCCACAAAATCTCATCAGGCTCATCATCCACCTCATCCTCAGGTAAGGGGCCGGACAAGGGAGCCGCAACGGCAAGACTGAGATTGGCGAGATTGTAATCGGTGGTGTAGTGGGTGGCGATGCGTCGCTCTAGCTGCTGCACTTGCTGGGTTAGCTGCTGCATCCGCTGTTCGACCGTAGCGAGGCGAGTCGGCCAATCCACATCCAGAACGTTGGATGAATTAGATGAATCGTCTAGGTAGGGAGTTTCCAGCAGTAGGGGTTGGGTTTTAAGCACAGCCGCCAAACTATCGACACTGCTACAGGTTTGCTGTACCTGGTGGCTCAGTTGACCGATTTGGCGGTGCATCTGCTGCATCTGTTCGGCTAGTTGCGCCACTGTATGGGCCAATTTATCTAGTTTGCTGTCTGTCCACTGTTCCATAGTCACCAGTTTTCCTTTCGCTGCAATTGCTGACGTGCTGACGTTCGGTTTCATCTTCGTTTTCATCATAGTGGCATATCTGACTGCATCCACTTCAGCCGACTGCCGTATCCGTCAGAATTTGTCGCACCTGACCGTGAGTTAGGGTGGGATTAGCACTGAGCATCAGAGCAACAGTGCCAGCCACATGGGGAGTCGCCATCGAGGTGCCACTGAGAAAACCGTAGGAATTACCAGGGAGAGTTGAATAAATTTGTACGCCTGGAGCCACCACATGCCGCAGCCGTGGACTACCTCCAGCCCGGTTAGAGAAGCGGGCAACTGAACGCTCCCGGTTAACGGCACCAACCGACAAGCCATATTGGGTGGCATAGCGAGCGGGTGCTCCCGGACTCAATAAGCCTTCGTTGCCAGAGGCACTGACCGTAACTACGTTACGTGAGGCAGCATAGGCTAAGGCACTCTGGAGTTGGGGAGAATCCGCACTGCCTAAACTGAGGTTAATGACCCGTGCTCCATTGTCCACAGCATAGCGAATCGCTTCCGGCAAACTGCCGCCATTTACAAACCAGCCATCTGCTACATCGCCCAACCGCAATGCCATGATTTTGGCATCGGGAGCAACGCCCGTATTGCCACTTCCATTATTTCTAGCAGCGATTGTGCCTGCTACATGGGTGCCATGCTCCTGTCCAGAATTATTGGTACCGGGGGATACATTGGCGTTGTTTTGACCGATACCAAAATTCCAGCCGTTGATATCATCGATGTAACCATTCACATCGTTGTCAATCCCATCACCAGCAATTTCATCTGAATTAATCCAAATATTGTCTCTCAAATCGGGATGGGTAATATCCACACCAGAATCAATCACCGCAACGGTTACCCCTTGGCCTGTGAATCCTCTGGCCCAAACATCCGGTGCCTGAACAGCATCTAAGTTCCAATTGTTGCCGCCAAAATCCGCGAGGCTAGCAAACCTCGGTGCATCAATTGATCTAGCAACAGCCGCCGCTGCATTCACCAACCCATACCCCCTGATTCTGTCAAATGCTTCGGCATTGAGACGTATGGCCGCTTGTCTCGTTGGTGTTGTGCGTTTGACCGCTCGTTTAGTGGTTGGCTCAGCCTGCAGGCGGTCGGTATGCAGAAATTCAGAATTTTGGAATCGTGCTGCTTTGTTAGCAGCTTTGTTAGCGGCCACCCAGGGTTGATCCAAGGTCAGACCTGTCAAGCGATCGCAGGCAAGCGGCGCAGATTTGCCTCTGTGCTGCTCCCAGCCCAAATCAGAGGTGCGCTGCATCGGAGCGAAGCCACTGTCTAACCAATCCAAAGTCTGACTGCGACGGGTCAAGGGTTGACCTGACTCTAACCCCAGACTTAACGGTGCTAGAGACGAGCTAGGCTGGGAAGCAAGGATGTCCCGCTGGTTAAAATTAAGCAACCCAGAGTTGCTGGCAGTGATGTCACCACTGCTGAAGGGAGTGAGAGAAGCATCCAACATAGATCTGAGCTTATACGACTAGGGGATTTAGCAGAATTTAGTGTTCATCCACGCAGATGTATGCAGATTCTAGGGGAGATTCTGGAGCAAATTCTGGTGGCAAGTTTTGCTGAACTAATCAGTCGTCAAACAGCCAATCCTCAGACCTTGCCCATTGACTTTCGGTTCCGTCAATAGGTTCCCAGGAGTTGAGCTACGGCGTACACTCAAATAGGATGATAGTTTTGCCAGGGTGTTAGAAGAAAGGGGAAATAGTCTAGATAAAACTACAAGTAAGGCTGCTCTAGCCTCATATTTGGCTGCTTGTATACGACTTGTATGCGAGTGTACACAAGTCTCTAATTAATTTCTACACATTGATTTCTACGCATTGACTTCTACAGTCGTTTTTTGCAACAGGGCTGGTAGAACGATAGGACCAAACCATTATAACGGGCAGCGCAATAGCTGACAAAATGGCCAGGTGAGAGGTAAAGCTGTAGGCTGAAGTGGTATGCGCTGATGTATCACCAGCCAGCAAAACGTTTTAAGAGTGGCATACAAACAGTGAATTTTACAGATTATTTATCAATGATGTATTTTCACATAAATTTAGAAATGCTATTGTATATGTTTTGAGGCACCGTGAAGGTTGCCCTACTACGATACAGCTAAACGCGCCAGATCGATTTGTAGACGAGACACTGAGCTTGAGGCAGCAAAATCAACACTGGCAGCTACACAAGTCTAGGATCAATTGCGTCTGGATTGAAGGCAAACGGTGGCAAGACCAGCGATTCTCCATTGGGCAAAGCAACCGTGACTCGAAACTGTTCATCCCAGGTGCCTGCAACTTGCGCATAGAGGTAGGGCGATTGATCGAGCTGCTCTTCGGCCAGCACTTGCATGGCGTCCTCCACCTTGAGCACAGTTCCGGATGGCAAATGGGTGCCAGGTTGGGCACCGAGAACCAGCAGCAGCGACCATTCGGGCGAGTCCGCAGCAGATGCCAAGGCCCAGCCCAGGACATAGAACCGCAATGCAGTTGTGCCCACCTGAAAATCCCAGTAGGCAGAGCGGGCTTCTGGCGAAATCTCTAGTCGATGTTCGCGGATCAGCTCGGTAATCACCGCATCCAGGTCTTCTATCGGCGAACGGGCTGAGCGCATCGCCATCATTGATCCTTCTAGGTTGAAGGCAACCGGCGGCAGCAGCAACCAGGACAGTTCCTCTGCCACCTGGTCCAGCCGATTGCGTAACCAAGCGCCGACATTAATGGCGGGGGATGGGGAGAGTGGAGAATTGGGAGAAGCAGACCGGGAAGCAGCTGAGGCGGTTCTGAGAGCAGCTGCATCTGAGTGGCGCAAGTGCAGCAACAGGGTGTCTACCTCGTGGGTAAATTGATCCACTGGCAGCAGCATGGTCTCCGGATCGAGCTGAGGATCGGATGGGATAGTTGGGGTTTGTTGGTGGGCACGAGCGATGAGTTGGCTACCGGGTAAATAACCATAAACCCGCACTTCCGCCAGTTCCTCTAGCACTTCTACTAGTAGATAAAAATCGGCAGCAAACTCAGTCAGATCAACAATCGCTTTGGGAATTGCCACCATCGGGTCTTCGAGGCAATCGGTTAACAGTAAGTACAGCCTAAACTCACCGATCTGCAGTTGGCAGACCTGCTGACTCAGTGCAGCCTGCTTTGCCTTAGTTACAGACAGGTTGCGGCCCGGCAGCCAGTTGCTCTTAAGGGCTAAATCGGGCAAGCGCTGTTGCAGCCATTCCTGAACCCCCAGCAGGGCCAGTCCACTCAGATAGGTTTGCCAGCGTTCGGCCTCGGTGGTTGCCTGTTGGCTTAGCTCTAGTGCCCAGTTGATCTGCTCAGGAGCCAGGGAAATCCCCTCAGGGGACAGTAATTGAGCGGTAATCAATTCGTCGTCGAGAAAAAAGTTCATGGTTTAGGTCTCCAAAAGATGCAAATACTGGCAGAAGCAACGGGCATAGGGATTTTGCGATTCGGGTTGGGGCACGGATTTTTTGCTGTAGGTGCTGGTCACGTCCTGATTCAGAATGCGGTCGATCAGCTCACCGAGCAAAAACTCACCTTGATTCAGGTAGTCTTTCAGCAGCACATCCGGCTGATTGCCCAGCATCAGCAGCCACTTTTGGCAGATGTCAGCCCATAGCTCTTGTTTGAGGCGTTGCTGCAAGTGCTGGAGTTGGTCAGTATTGAGATACTCTTGGAACACCTGATCCAGTTGGTCCACCATCAGGAATAGCCAGGTCATGCGCACATCGGCTCGCAAATCGTCCAGTTTCAGCAGGCGCGTCACCTGAAACTGTTTTTGTTTGCCCACCAAGGGCGCAATTTCGGTCATCGACTTATTTTCGCAATAGAACAGCCGCAGCGCTTTCAGAAATGCCCGATCGTCCGGCAGAGCTTCTGGATCTTTAGGGGGTTTTTTGCTGCGCAGATAGACGAGGCGATTGTCAACGGCCTGCTGGATTGCCTGCATCAGGCACTGTTCCGATTGTTGCCGATAGCAACTCAGAAACGCATCCTGGTCATCGTCTGATTCAGCAGACTGCACCTGCTGCTGATTAGCCAGAAATCGGGTCTGCTCATCATCAAGCGATAGCGTCGCCTTACTCTTGCCCTGCCGCAGCTTTTGGGCCAAGTCTCGTAGCTCTCGCAGGACCCGCGCTGGCGAGTAGCCGGAAATCCTCTGCTGAGTTAAATAGTCCACCATGCGGTTGAGCTGGCCTTCGCTAGGCTCACTGCACCGCTGGCCGGGGTTGGTGGCGCGACGCTGCATCCGGTCGGCTCGGTAGATGGCGTGAAAGCTACTCAGTAACTGACAGGCTCGATCCATTTCTGCCGGAGACAACCCATCCGCCAACAGCCGCTGTAACCGGACCGGGGTGGTGTGGCTCAAAATAGCCCAATCGCTGGCTAAGTAGACACCGCACTCGGCCAAGGCCGCATTCAGCAATTTTTGTTGGAGCACAAGCCGCTTTGTCCAGGTGCTCAAATTACTTTGCCTAGGATCAAAGCTCTGGACAATCTTGACGGCCAACGGCTGATGGCGTAGCGTGGCCACAGCGGGAGAACCTAGCCTATCATCGCAAGGTTGGAGCGGATCGACATCGTCCAGGACATAGGGCAGTAGATCCTGGCAGCTAAACTGGCCCTGAGTGGCAAAGCGACGTTCTAAATTCAAACAAATTTGCGGGATCTGCTGCGAGACAAAGCAGCGCAGACAGGCTTCGGCTAATCGAGAAGATTGGCCCCGTTCGCCGCTCTCCTGCATAACTGCAACTAGCTGACGTTGGATCAGCAGATCAGGTAGCTCCTCAGCTTCTAGCAAGTCGGGAAACTGCTGTTGAAAAAACGCCTGGGCAACCAGAATTTCCTGCCGTTTCAGCTTCCCAGATCCCTCTAGCCGCGTATGGGTCCAGTATCTCCAAGCTGTTCCCATCCTCACCTCCAACCCCCCGTTTGAAGTACGATAGCGCTAACGCACCGCAAGGCAATCATGATCTTGTCGATTCTACGGCCCATACGCAACTCTAGCTCTATTCTCAAGCATCGTTTTGACTTAGCTGCAACGAATGCAGCAGGTATGCAGTTGACGCTCAAGCCGCCCCCTCCGCCCTCAACCTAGTCCGCACTCATGGCTAATTTTCCTCCCAGTCCGACCCACACCATCTCTGGGCCAGTGCTCTATCACTGGCGCAAACAGGCCCAAGCTCAAGCGATTGCAGCCGAGGTTCCGGTAGTAGAAGTGGATTGGTTGCTACAAGCCCTAACTGACCTAGATCGGCTGGCCCTGCGGTTAGAAACCTTCCAGACCAAACCCGAAATCACCCTGGCTTGCTCCCCTGCCGATCTAGACCAGCTCTGGCAACGCCGACTTCAGCAGCGAATTCCTGTGCAGTATTTGGCTGGTTGTGTTCCCTGGCGACAGTTTTCCCTGACTGTTTCACCAGCAGTGCTGATTCCCCGCCCCGAAACCGAGCTGTTGATTGATCTAGTACTGGCAGCCGTGGAGCAGCCTGCATGTTCTGAGCTGCGACAGGGTCACTGGGCTGATTTAGGAACTGGCAGCGGGGCGATTGCGCTGGGCTTGGCCGATGCCTTTCCCCAGGCTAGGATTCATGCTGTCGAGACCAGTGCCGCTGCGCTGGCGATTGCCCAACAGAACGCCCAGCAGTTCGGGATGGCGTCCCGTATTCAGTTTTATCAAGGCTCCTGGTTTGCCCCGCTCCAGCACCTGCGCGGTCAACTCAGCGGCATGGTTTCCAATCCGCCCTATATCCCCCGTAGCCAGATTTCTGACCTCCAGCCCGAAGTAGCCCAACATGAGCCACAGCTTGCCCTTGACGGTGGCGAAGATGGTTTAGATTGCGTCCGTCAGTTGATTAGTGATGCGCCAACTTACCTGCAATCGGGTGGGATTTGGCTCGTTGAACTGATGGCGGGCCAAGCCAAAACTGTAGCGACGCTGCTGCAAGCCCAGGGCGACTACCAATCCATTGCTATTCATCCTGACCTGGCAGGGGTGGAACGATTTGTGCTTGCCTATCGGCGCTGAAGGATTGGGTGCAGAAGGATTGGGGGCATCAAACCGCAACGCAGTCAAACAGCATGGTTGTCATGTAGCGCTCGGCCCATTCGGTACCAAAGGATTTCTCCAGCACTCGGCGTGTTTTATCATTCTGCCGCTGCATGGTGCAATAGCGCTGCTGGCCAGCTAGAACCTTGGATACCTCAGTCGAAGCCTGCAACGGGGTGGCGGTGCTAGCAATTTGGCAGTGAATCGTCAAAAAAGTCAGCACCCGCTCCAGAAACACCGCTTCTTCCTCAGCTGTCACCGGACGCACAAACAAACAAAACTCCGAGAAAATATCGCCCCAGGCCGGCAAGCCACGCGGTTGGGAAAACTGAAGCGGCGGTAGTTCAGCCAACTGAGCCTGATAGACCACGGGCAAAGAGCGATCGGCACTCACCGGAGATAGATCCGCAATGGCAGCGCTAATGGCAGCCTTTTCTCCCCGACTGCCGACAATATCTGCCCCAAAAATCGGCAGGGCATAGGCTGGGTTGGGAAACATAACGCAGTGGAGAATATCCAATCCCTTGCCCACCTGAGCTAGCTCTAGATGCAATTTGCGAAACTGAGGCGTTTGGTAGCAGTGGTTTTCAATCACCAACCGCTCGCCTTCTAGATATCCTTCAACGTATCCCAGATCGTCGGGCACTTGGTAAGGAGATAAATCCAAATACTGTTGCCAAATTCGTTCAATTCCATTCGCCAGCTTTTGAATCAAAGCATGCTGTTGATTGCGCAGAGGGGGATTGAGAGAATTTGACATAGCGTCCTACCAGGCTAAATATTCCTTATCTTAAGATTCGCCTATAGCCCGTGCAAAATGTGTGCACATCCTATTCTACGACCCCGAGGTCAGATCAACTGGCCCAAGCTCGCATTCGTCGCAGTCGATTCAGAATTCGGTTGGCTAAGTCAGTCGCCCGCACAGGCTTACACAAATAGTCGTCAGCCCCTACCGTAAAGGCTTGATTTTGAGTCGCCGCATCGTCAAAAACGCTGACGAACACTACGGGTAGCCGCTGCCAGTGGGGATCATCCCTTAGCATTTGGCAAAGCTCCAAACCATTGAACTGGGGCATGTTCACATCCAGCACCAAAACATCTGGGCAAACTGTCCGCAGTACCGTCCAAAATTGCTGCACATCCGCCAAGGTCGTCACTTTAAACCCCCAAGGATTCAGGAGTTTGGGCAGGGTACATAACCAGTCCTGGTCATCATCAACGATCATGACTTTGGTGGCGGAGGCGGTGTGAGATTTTTCGTTAGTAGGAGATTTGGGCGACTGGGCGGGAGACTGCTTTGAGGATGGTTGAGAGGGAATTGCATCAATGTTCTGGATAGCCTGCTGGAGGCTGACAATCAAGGTTTCTGCCTGAGCCGCTTGAGCAGGAGCGAGGTCAGCACTGAACAGAGTTTCCAACTGACGTGCCCTATCTACCGTGTCCTTGAGGCCAAAAATTCCCAATGTGCCGATCAGCTTGTGAGCCACTTGATAGGCCTGCTGTTGCTCCGCTTGACTCAGGAATTTGGCTCTAGCAAGGGGAGGGGCTGACGTTAGCGCCTGCACCATCTGCAGCAGATCTGCTAGCTGGCTGAGGCATTTGGGCTTGGTGGTAAGCCAGGTATGATTTAAAAATTCTGCATACTGGGCCTGCTGTTGAGCCTGCTCTACTTCTTGATTTGAGTCAGTGCTGGGCGGGTTTGCAGCGGTCGCAGGTTCGGTCTGGGATGAACCTGTGCTTTGCGAACGGAGAGGCAGTTTCGATTCAGGTAAAGTATCTAGCGCCTTCAGGTAATAGCCGCGTCCGTGCATCGTGCTGATGAAATCAGATGGCGCGCCCGCTGCCGCCAGTTTATGCCGCAATCGTCGAATATGGGAACGCACCGTGGCTTCAGCCGGGAACTCTTCCGACGACCAGAGCCGATCCAAAATTTCGTCGCTACAGAGCACCTGCTGACTATGGCGCAGCAACAGTTCCAGCAAGTCATATTCTTTAGTCGTGAGGGTGAGGGGCTGATTGTTGTAGGTGACTTCGCAGGTGCTAGGATTGAGCAGCAAATCGCCCCAGGCCAGGATGGGTAGTGGGTTAGCGCTGCCTCGTCGCAGTAGGGCACGGATGCGGGCGATCAGCTCTGCCGGATCAAACGGTTTCACCACATAGTCATCGGCTCCGGCATTCAGTCCTTCCACTTTGGCGGTGCTGCTGTCTTGGGAGGTCAACAGCAAAATCAGCATGGTGTAGCCCTCGGCCCGAAACCGCTGGCAGAGGTTAATCCCGTCCAGCTTGGGCAGCATGATGTCTAGAATAATCAGGTCATACTCAAACGTAGAGCCATAGAGCCAGCCGCTCTCGCCATCCTTCACCGCATCCACCACATAGTGCTGGGCAGATAAACTGCGAGTTAAGGTGGCAATCAATGCCTCATCGTCTTCGATCAGCAGGATTTTCATGATTCCAACGGCCAGTGCAGAATTTTGGCAATTTGCTCTGGTAAATCAAGTGAATTAAACGGTTTAGTAATCACTCCACTCACGCCCAAGTCATTGAATTGCCGCCGCTCGGCAGCCTGGGCTTTTGCTGTCAAAAAAATGACCGGAATCTGTTCGGTCTCTGGATTCGCCTGAAGCACTTTGAAAGTAGCGATGCCATCCATCTCTGGCATCATCACATCCAGCAGAATCACATCCGGGCGTTCGGTTTTGGCGGTATCAATTCCTGTCGGGCCAGAGCTGGCGGTGATCACATCCCAGCCAACCGTCAAACGAATGCCAAACTGCACCACGGTCTGAATCGTTTCTTCGTCGTCAATGATCAAAACACGCTTGGTTGCCATAGCTTTTTCAACCACTCACCTCATCCACTCAACTGCTCCGCAGAAGCGAGCTACCATGCATCCACTCAACGCTGCTGCAACGCCGGCACGGTGAAAAAGAAAGTACTGCCCTCACCGAGTTTGCTTTCTGCCCAAATTCTGCCGTCATGTTGTTCGATAATTTTGCGGCAAATCGTCAATCCCAGCCCGGTGCCGCCTTTGCGCCGCGAGTCCGACGAATCCACCTGCTGAAATCGCTCAAAGATACTTTCGAGTTTATCAGCCGGAATTCCCTGTCCCTGATCGCGTACTTGAAACAGGACTTCGGCAGGAGTGGGTTGGGATTTGGCCGACTTGCGCCCCTTCCGCCGCACAGCAGGAGTTACCGACCGAGCGCCCGATGATTTAGCGGATTGGGCTGAATCGATATACTCGACCGACAGCCAAACCGTGTCACCCGGTGCCGAAAACTTGATGGCATTGCTGAGCAGATTGGTCAGCGCCTGGACAATGTAGTCAGAATCGGCCCAGATCAGGATATCTACCGGATGATTAGACAGAATTACCTCATGCTGTTGGGCCATCGGCTGCATTGATTCGATTGCTTGGATCATCAAATCTGCCGCATTACAGGACTGTTTTTCCATCCGTACTTCGCCCGACTCGATCCGCTGCAAGTCCAGCACGTTGTTCACTAAGCGCACCAATCGGTCAGTGTTCTCATCGGCAATTTCTAGCATCTGCTGCCCGTCGGTGGAAAGGGTACCCAAGCGGCCCGTGGTTAAAATCTTCAAGGCGCTATGCAGCGAGGTGAGGGGCGTTCGCAGCTCATGGCTGACGACTGAGATAAATTCATCTTTCATGCGTTCAATTGCCTTGCGCTCGCTAATATCGCTCGTGAGTGCAAAGAACCCCTTCACCGTTTGCTGCTCGTCCAGATGGGGAATGTAGGTGACATTAACCGAACGGATTGCTCCCGTTTTGATTTTGATTTCCGTTTCATAAATCACGGCTCGACCGGAAAGCGCCTCTTCTACATAGGGAGACATGCGTTGGTAGCAATCTTCGCCCCAGACGGTTTGCAGATGGCAGCCGCAGATCTGGCTTGGCGGTTGGCCCAACCAATCAGCATAGGCTTGATTATTAAAGCGGTACCGCTGCTGGTCATCCACGTAGGCAATCAACACCGGCAGAGCATTGGTAATCAAACGGAGCTGTTCCTCACTTTGCCGTAAAGCAGATTCTGCCTGCATCCGGTCGTTGATCTCCTGCTGAAGGCTGTGATTTGCTTCTCGCAGTTCTGCCGTGCGCATTTCTACTAGTTCTTCGAGGTGGCCAAGCAACTGGGCTTGCGCTAAAGCAATACTGATCTGATCAGCCAATTGCTGCATCAGCTCTAGCTCAAAGTCATCCCAGCGGCGGGGCTGGCTGCACTGATGGGCAATCAACAGACCCCAAAGTTGGTTCTCCGGAATTGATGCATTGATCTGGGGCGAGTTCAAGTTTTGCAGAATCGGCACAATCAGCTTGGCTCTGATATCAAACTGCTCGATAAACTCCACCAAACATTCCGCCAAGCCCGCCGCTGGGTCCCGCACATCCGCAATCGCCCGCACCCGACCTTGGGCATAGAGCTGCTGATATTCTTTGGGAAACACCTCTTCCGGAAACTCCATTCCCAGGATCTCTGGATAGGCAGGTAACACGGCTTCGCTGATCGGTTTGCCAGTACCATCGGGCAGCACCTGATAGATCAGCACCCGATCAGCCTGCAAAATCCGCTGCACTTCGGTGACGGTGGCTCGCAAAATTTCCTTGAGCTGCAAGGATTGGCGAATTTTCAGCGTCACCTCGGCAAACAACTCAACCCGCTGCCGCTGCCGCCGCAGTTCATCTGCAATGCTATCCCGCCTTTTGGACACTGCCTTTGAGGATGTCTTTGGAGATGTCTTTGGGGACGCGGGGGAAAGGGCACCTTTCTGGGTTTGCCGTTGGCTGGTCATCGTGGCACTACACAAAAGTTTACTTTATAAACCTCAAAAACATACTTATCAAACAGCAGCACTCAAAACGCCGCCAAAAAGCACAGCACTGACTTATACTCCAATCAACTCCTTAATCCTAGCTTTAGCGATTGCAGTAAAACTTCAAATTTGATGAATTGAGTTTACAAAAGTTTATTTTAGGTAGAGGGAGTACTTGAGGGGCCAGGAGGCTTACCCGCAATTGATTTGCGGGCTATTGGAAGTACACTACAAGCGCGCTGAACGTTTGCCCTCGTCTGCGTGCGGAGGGTCCAAGCTGTGATTCTTCAGGACTACTGTAGGAGTGCACTCAGTGACCCTAATCTGGATGGCCAGACGTTACTCTACCAACCCGCTATTCACTCGCGAGTGGAATGGAATTTGAGACACTTTATTTGAACCATTCAATTGACAAATTGACACAGAATTCTGAACAGACCTACTAATTTGCAACTCCTACCCCCTACCCCCTGACCCCTAAAATCATTCCTCACTACTGTTAAAAGACATAAAACAATGTAAAGATAGTTTACGCCTATTTCATTTGACTGCGAACCTGGAACTGCTTGCGCTGAGAGAGTTTGCGGCGTTCTCAACATTTCTTAACCGGATTGTGATTTAATGCTGCTAAAATTGCACAAAGTTTGCACAAACAGGTTGCTTTAATCGATGGTGGTCCAAAAGCAACTGGCCTCCGGGCTGTTTAGGTCGGGGGTCAGGATTCTTAAAAACTCACTCGAACGCCATTAAGATGATCGATTTGAAATACTCCATTGAGATGACCGTAGGGTGAGGTCTGGACACTCGTTAGGATTGTTTGCCTCGCCAAATAGTTTGACTGATCAGAGATAGTTCAGATGTAGCTAAACGAACATAGCTCAATGAATCTGTTCCTGACGCCGATACTGCGACGGTTTATTAAATCGCACAGATTCGTGTGTCAATCTCTGGTCGAAATGATGGCGGACAAGCAAAATCAATCACGTAGGCTTTGAGCCAATCCAAACTCAAGTCAATGATTAGGAGATAACTAGAATGCTAGACGCTTTCACTAAAGTGGTTGCTCAAGCGGATGCTCGCGGCGAATTCATCAGTGATTCGCAAATTGATGCCCTGAAGAACATGGTTGCTGAAGGCAGCAAGCGCTTGGATGTGGTTAACCGTATCACCTCCAATTCCTCCAAGATCGTGGCCGATGCAGCTCGTGCTCTGTTTGCTGAGCAATCTCAGCTGATCGCTCCGGGCGGTAATGCTTACACCAACCGGCGGATGGCAGCTTGCTTGCGCGACATGGAAATCATTTTGCGCTATGTCACCTACGCAGCCTTTACTGGCGATGCTAGCGTCCTCGATGATCGCTGCCTGAATGGGTTGCGCGAGACCTACCTGGCTCTAGGTGTGCCCGGTGCTTCGGTGGCTGTTGGCGTACAAAAAATGAAGGATGCAGCCATTGCGATTGCTAACGACCCCAATGGTGTGACTCGTGGCGATTGCAGCTCCCTGATGTCTGAGCTGGGCGGCTACTTTGATCGGGCTGCTGCGGCTGTTGCTTAATGCGCTCGTTGCTCGTTTGTCGCTTACTTGTCGCTTAGGGTTTGCCTAATTGCGAATAAGGCGGCTCTATCTGATCAAGCATCAACGCTTACACTTTGCACACTTTTCCACATTTATTGAGAGGTCATCCAGTATGAAAACTCCTTTAACAGAGGCAGTCGCAACCGCAGATTCTCAAGGTCGTTTCCTCAGCTCGGCTGAACTTCAGGTCGCATTTGGTCGGATGCGTCAAGCTACAGCTAGCCTAGATGCTGCAAAATCTCTCAGCTCTAAAGCACAAAGCTTGGCTGAAGGCGCTGCTAACGCGGTGTATCAGAAGTTCCCCTACACCACGCAAATGCAAGGCTCCAACTATGCATCCAGCAACACGGGCCGTGCGAAGTGTGTGCGGGACATCGGCTACTACATCCGCATGATCACCTACTGTCTAGTTGCAGGCAGCACGGGTCCAATGGATGATTACCTGATCTCCGGTTTGGCTGAAATCAACCGCACCTTTGATCTGTCTCCCAGCTGGTATGTGGAAGCTCTGAAGTACATCAAGGCAAACCACGGCCTATCTGGCGACCCAGCGGTAGAAGCCAATTCCTACATTGACTATGCCATCAATGCTCTGAGCTAAGGCTCTTTTGCCTCCAGGACAGCGGCATAATGCGCGTGCGGCGTGTTGTAGCGCGTGCGGCGTGTATTAGGCTGTTGTCCTGGCATTGTTTTCTCCTGTTTCTCTAATTGCAATTGAGGATCTGAGCGATGACAAGTACTATGGCAGCTCGGCAGCTCGGCGTGGAGCCGTTTATTGACACTCCGCCAGTAGAACTGCGGGCAAATTGGAGCGAAGATGATGTCCAAACCGTGATCAATGCTGCCTATCGGCAGGTGTTTGGCAATGATCATGTGATGGAGTCGGAGCGGTTGACGAGTGCAGAGTCACTGCTGCGTCGGGGCAGTATCAGCGTGCGGGATTTTGTTCGGGCTTTGGCTCAATCTGAACTCTATCGGAAAAAGTTTTTCTATTCGACTCCCCAAGTTCGTTTTATTGAGTTGAACTATAAACATCTGCTGGGCCGTGCCCCTTACGACGAGGCGGAAATTGCTGCCCATGTCAATCTGTATCAGCAGCAGGGATACGAAGCTGAAATTGATTCCTACATTGATTCCATCGAATATCAAGAAAATTTTGGCGAATCGATTGTGCCCCACTATCGCGGCTTTGAAACCCAGCGCGGCCAAAAAACGGTTGGTTTCAACCGCATGTTCCAGCTCTACCGGGGCTATGCCAACAGTGACCGCTCTCAGGGTAAAAACAAGGCTGGCGCACTGACTCAGGAACTAGCTCTGAATTCGGCAACGCCGGTTAGAACCCCTGGGTTTGGCAAAGGGTTGGCAAGCACGAATCGGGGCAATCGCGGTCAACTCTTCCGGGTGCGAGTTACCCAAGCCGCTAGCGGACGCACCCCTCAAATTCGGCGCAGTACCAGTGAGTTTCTGGTGAGCTACGAGCAGCTTTCTCCTACGCTCCAGCGCTTGAACCAACGAGGCAGCCGCGTGGTTGACATCTCCCCAGCCTAATACTCATCGAATCTGACTGATCGGACTCTATTGAAGGAGAATCATCTGTGGCAATTACAACCGGAGCATCCCGTTTGGGAACAAGTGGCTTCACTGAAACGAGGCCAGTTGAGCTGCGGCCAAACTGGTCGCCGGAGGATGCTAAGACTGTCATTAATGCTGTTTATCGGCAGGTGCTAGGCAACGATTACCTGATGGAATCGGAACGCCTGACGAGTCTGGAGTCGCTGCTCAAAAATGGGCAGCTAACCGTGCGGGAATTTGTGCGAGCCGTTGCTAAATCGGAACTCTATAAGCGCAAATTCCTCTATCCCCACTTCCAAACACGGGTGATCGAGCTAAACATCAAGCATTTGCTGGGTCGTGCTCCTTACGACGAAGCGGAAGTGATCGAGCACCTCGACCGTTACCAAAACGAAGGCTTCGAGGCCGACATCGATTCCTACATCGACTCGGAAGAGTACGAGATGAATTTTGGCGATTCCATCGTGCCCTACTATCGCGGCTTTGAAACCCAAACCGGGCAAAAAACCGTCGGCTTTACCCGCATGTTCCGCCTTTATCGCGGCTATGCCAATAGCGACCGGGCGCAGATCGGGGGTACGTCACCTCGGCTGGCCGCAGAACTGGCTCGCAATAGTGCTTCAGCCGTGGTTGCGCCTTCGGGTAGCAGTGAGGGCTTTGCCTATCTGCCATCTAAGCGGAGTGTGGTACCCAATCGGGTGTTTGGTAGCGCCGTACCGGGTACTTCAGAGCGGTTGTACCGAATTGAAGTGGCCGGCATCAGTCTGCCGAGATATCCCAAGGTGCGCCGCAGCAACCGGGAATTTATTGTGCCTTATGAGCAGCTCTCCAGCACCCTCCAGCAAATTAACAAGATGGGAGGCAAGGTTGCGAGTGTAACGCTGGCCCACTAGGCAGGGACAGTTACTGCGTATATTGGCTTCGGCTCAAGCTGTAATCAAACATAGGGCGTTGCTGAAGATATTGGTGCTTTTGAGGATAGAAGCTGGATGTTTTCCTGAGCTGAATCAGCTAAAGATTCATAAGGGTATCTCGCTCGTGGCCCCACAGTTCCAATCTCCTACCAGCAACGCCAATTTCGTATCAACCTGGATGAATTCTTGATGGAGACTGATCACCATGTTAGGACAATCCGTATTAACAAACCCGTCTTCCTCGTCAGCTGAGAATCGCGTTTTTGTCTATGAGGTGACTGGCTTACGCCAAAACGATCAAACCGATAAAAATAACTATGCAATGCGTACCAGCAGCAGTATTTTTATTCAAGTTCCTTACAATCGCATGAACCAGGAAATGCAGCGGATTACACGGATGGGCGGCAAAATTGTCGCAATTCGTCCGGCTGATGCAACGAGCGGGGTAGATACCGCGTCTAGCAGCAACCCGGAAGGGGAGCAGTAAGAAGTCAGGAGGCAGGAGCCAGAATTGGCTTTAGCTGCTAGGAATAGGTCAAGCGAGTGGATGCTCTGTTAGATTGTTCACTTTGACGAGCCGTAGTGCCAGCGTCTCGCTGGCGCGGATAATGAGTTTGTTCGCGCAGCGTGTGCATAGCACAATCCCCCTAAGCCCCTACGGGGATGCGCCTTCGGCGTAGATCAAGGGGGACTTCAATCCCTGATTGGTAGGTGCTGCGCACAGGCTGCGCCTCTTCCCCCTTGATTTAAGGGAGGTTAGGGGGGATCCTCGACTTGTGTGGACACGGTAGCTAATTAAAGTGCAAAACAGTTAAAGAGTTAAAGTGCAAAACCCAACAGTTGACTCATCAGCCGTTGGGTTTCACTGTATTTGCATTTGTCCGCTGTATTCACAGAATTCCTGCGAGCAAAATGCAGGCGATTTAGTTCTCTAACCTAAACCTGCACCATGCCTCCAGCCGCCTGGAATCGGGCACGAGCACGCCGCATTGATCGTTCAGCCTGAAGTTTGGCCTGACGATTATCGCCACTCTCGACCTGATCGAACTTACGCATAGCTTCGGTGTAAGCAGTGCGTGCTTCTTCTAGGTTGATGGCATCGCCTCGTTCTGCGGCATTCACCAGAATGGTGACTTCGTCGTTTTCTACCTCAGCAAAGCCGCCCATCAGGGCAATTGCCAACCATTCCCGATTCGCCCGGACGCGCATGACGCCGACATCCAGAGCAGTCAAGAGCGGTGCGTGACCCGGTAGTACCCCTAACTGACCCGTCGTACTGGGCAATATCACTTCTTCAGCTGCTGCATCCCAAACCGTTTTGTCAGGAGCAACAACACGAACTGTTAATGGCATAGTTTCTCTCCAAGTTTTAAGTTTTAAGTTTTGAGTTCTGAGTTTTGAACGATTGGAACTAGCTTGAGTGCTGTTGCTCACTTCCTCTGAAGCCGTCCTCTAATTAGGACCAGCTCTCAGAACAGCCCTACAATCAGTTTCAACTCAAAACTCAAAACTCAACATTCAAAACTTATTTATTTCCCTTCTGCCTTCAGTTTTTCACCCTTGGCAATGGCTTCATCGATGTCGCCTACCATATAGAAGGCTTGCTCTGGCAGTTCATCGAGGTCACCCGACAGAATCATCTGAAAGCCTTTGATGGTTTTTTCCAGCGGCACATATTTGCCCGGAGAGCCGGTGAAGACCTCGGCCACAAAGAAGGGTTGAGACAGGAAGCGCTCAATTTTCCGCGCCCGCGCCACGGTGAGACGGTCATCTTCCGACAACTCGTCAAGACCGAGAATAGCAATGATGTCTTGCAGTTCTTTGTAGCGCTGTAGCGTCGCCTGCACAGCACGAGCGGTGCCATAGTGCTCATCACCAACCACGCTGGGCTGCAACATGGTTGAAGTCGAATCCAGCGGGTCCACAGCCGGATAGATCCCCTTGGAAGCTAGACCACGCGAGAGTACGGTGGTTCCGTCCAGGTGGGCAAAGGTAGTGGCAGGAGCGGGATCGGTCAAGTCATCGGCTGGCACATAAACAGCCTGAATCGAGGTAATCGAACCTTCGGTGGTCGAGGTAATCCGCTCTTGCAGATCGCCCACGTCGGTACCGAGGGTAGGCTGGTATCCGACCGCAGAAGGCATCCGGCCCAGTAGCGCAGACACTTCAGAACCGGCTTGTACAAACCGGAAGATATTGTCGATGAACAGCAGCACGTCTTGCTTGTTGACATCCCGGAAGTATTCAGCCATGGTCAGTGCCGACAGACCAACCCGCATTCTGGCTCCGGGTGGTTCGTTCATCTGACCGTAAACCAGCGCGATCTTAGAGTTAGCCGGGTTATCTTTGTCGATTACGCCCGACTCGATCATTTCATTGTATAGGTCGTTGCCTTCGCGGGTTCGTTCGCCCACACCGCCAAACACCGACACGCCCCCATGTTGGGTGGCAATGTTGTTGATCAGCTCCATCATAATTACGGTCTTGCCGACGCCCGCGCCGCCAAACAAGCCAATCTTGCCGCCACGACGATAGGGAGTGAGCAGGTCAATCACCTTGATGCCGGTCTCAAACACCGAAGGTTTGGTTTCCAGCTCGGTCAGCTTAGGCGCAGGACGGTGAATCGGCGAGGTCTCGCTGGTGTCTACAGGACCTTTGTTATCGACCGGCTCACCCAAAACGTTGAAAATTCGCCCCAAGGTAGCGGTACCGACCGGAACGCTAATCGGAGCACCCGTATCGACCACTTCCATGCCGCGCACCAGACCGTCTGTGGAACTCATTGCCACCGACCGCACCTGGTTGTCGCCCAGAAGCTGCTGTACTTCACAGATAACGGAAACTTCTTGCCCTGCCGAATTGGTGCCCTTAATGGAAAGAGCATTGTAGATCTTGGGCATCTGTCCCGCGGGAAATCGAACATCGACAACGGGACCAATGACCTGACTGATATAGCCAATGTTGGTTTTTTCTGCTGTGGTGACCATGCTTGCGCCTATGTGTGATCAGCTTTTCAAATACTTGTCAAATACTTGCACGCTTAAAAATGCCACTATTCAGATTAGCACTGAATGTGAACAATTAAAGAAATGTGAAACAAGTCCACTAAGAATTATTACTCATTTGGTGACGGATTGGGGAGTTGCACAGACCGGAGTGGCGGTTGATTGGCCATCGAGCGGCCCATCGTTAAGATATTTTCCCGCTCAGCCGCCAGAAAGCTGATGGTGTAAATCATGCCGCCCTGCTCCCACATCAGCGAAGAAAACTCGGAAACGGGTTTGAGCGACGGTCCTTCCCGCAGATAGCCCCGCACGCCTTGGGCTAGGGTAATCGGATTGCCCTGAGTTTGATGGCGTTGCAGTTCCCGCTGGGCGCTGATCGAACGATTCGCCTCGACCGAAAATCCGCCGACCAGACAGGGAAAGGGACTGCGCTCACAGGTAAATAGCCCGACGGTCAACCGGCCTGGATTGGGAGAGGGCAGCAGTTTAATGATCAATTCCTCCGGGTCTAGTCCCGGGCCTGCCGTCAAGATCACCTCTGCTGGCAATCGCATTTCATAACTGGGCGGCAACTCCTGCCGAATCTGATAGATATAAGGCCCAAACACGGCAGCCGGACGCGCTGCGGCTAGCTCCTGATTCAACAATTCTTGACCCAACAGGCACCCACTTCCCAACAACCCCACGATCCAAGCCCGACTGACCACGGTAGTGTTCCTTGCTTTTAGCAATGAGAAATTATTATTAATCAGATAATTTTCGGTAATTCAGCCCCAGGCTGTCAACCGGTTGAGTTCGCGTAGAGGCGTTTTGGCAAAACACCTGTACAACGCGGCATTTAAATTTAGGCCGTTTATCGGATTTGATATTAGGAGCCAGATAATCGGATTGACACAGAATTCTGAACAGACTTCTCCCGTCTACTGCCGTTGAAACACTACCGAAAGATTATTGGCCGGCATCGCGTAGGTTTGGACGAACGCAAGCTGATGATCTTCGGCAACGGCAATCACATCTTCTAGGTTGCGCACACCCCATTGCGGATTTCGCGCTCGTAGGCTTTGGTCGAAGGCCGCGTTGCTGGGAGCTGTATGTTCACCGCTTTGCATGAACGGGCCATACAGATAGAGAATGCCGCCCGCTGGCAGAATCCGCTGGGCACCGGCCATCAAGCCTAAACAGGCGGACCAAGGCGCAATGTGAATCATATTGATTGCAACAATTGCTCGGATAGGTGCTCGGTTGAGGTCAAGGTTAGCCAGTGGCTCTGGTAAGTTGGGCTGCTCGACGCTCCAAACTGCGTCATGCACATCGAGCGCAATTGGCCCAAACAGGTGAGGCGCTGGAAAATGGTTCTGCCATGCGGCAATGCTGGCTCGTGCCTCTGCATTGGGATCAGAAGTAATCCAATTGCGAGGAGCAAGGCGAGGGGCAAAAAAGACCGCATGTTCGCCGGTGCCGCTGGCAATTTCTAGCACGGTGGCTGGCACAGTAGCTGGCGGTAACACCTGGAGCAACACATTTAGGATCGGCTCGCGGTTGCGCTCTGTGGCGGGTGCATATTGTCTGGCGTCAAGATTCATGCAACGTCTATCAAACCCTATCGAAGTTGATCGAAAGCAGGAGTCTATTCTCTATTGTCGGTCAGAAGATGTCTACTCAATTAGGAGCCAATCGATTCTAGATAATTTAATAGGACATCCTGAAATGGCAAAATGCTCTTATATTGCTGCATCTCTGATGGCATCTGCCGAAGTATAGTGGCTAAATTACCTGCCACAGTCGGATAGGCAACGATTTCAATCAACGGATAAATAGAGGTGCGAATTGTAAATAGAATGCCATCGCTGACCGATAAGCGACGTAGGGTTTGGCGCTCTATGCGCAACCAAAGCTGCTCACCAGCATTTTGAGCAGTAATAGTCGGATGAATCAAAGCAGAATTTTTGGTTGAATGAATGGTAGGAGATAGGAATAAAGCTGGTGAATCGACGATACTCCAGTTGAAGCGATAGCCAGGATAAGCAGGTTGAAGCCGCTGAAAAAACTGGTTAACTGGGCGCGCCAACTTGCGATCATAACCGGGAACGGGCTGGTGGATTTCAGCTACTGGGCGGCCTAGTTTTTCGGGCATCGACCAGCGCGAGGGGAAGCAAACTGAGGCGGCAGCCAACTGGTAACCTGCTTCACTCGGCAACAGCAAACAGAGGTCTTCCTGCACCAGTCTACCAGCTAAATCCAGGGGCTGATCTGCAAACTCAGAGCAGCGCCAGCGTTGTCCTGTGGAGATATTAATCAGCCAATCGTCTTGTTGCTGATAATGTTGCGGAAAATATTGAAGCAAATGCGTTACCAGTAAATCCAAAACTTCTTGCTGAGCTGCTTCACAGCCCGGTAGGCTAGCAAACACCTCCGCATAGCGCTGAGTCAGCAGTTCATCTTTTTGCTGTAACTGCTCTGCCCAATCTGGGCCAATTTCAATCCAATTCTTCAGCAACAGCGGCTGTAACCCCATCGCCAAGCGCCAATGCTTCACCGCAAACAGCCGGGGCACAAGCTGCTCGATCGCAAAGCTGTCAGTAGAAGGACCGTCCATTGAGATAGCTGGAGTCGGCATCGTGTCTTCTCACCCAGGCTGTTGGAATCTACTTTCGCCAGTTTAATCCACTCAGCCCACAGCAATGCTCCTGCCTCCCCAATCCATTCACCACCCTACAACCCCGTATGAATCTGCCATTCTCGTAGCGCATTAGCAATGCCAGCTTTCAGGTCAGCGGGCACTGCATTTGAAGCTAGTAAGGTTTGTAGACGGTCATAGGCTCCGTGCGCGGCAAGTTGCTTCAGCGCCGCGATCACATGAAACTGCACGCTCGTGTTGGCATCACTCAGCATGGAAATCAAAGCATCAATAGCGCTAGCATCCTGGAGCTGACCTAAACTGAGGGCAATTTGCTGCTTGCCGGAGGGAGTTTGGGAGATTGGATGAGCGGTATGAAGTAAACTCAGCAGAATTTCCAACGCCATCGAGCGCGACTCAGTTGATTCCACTCGCCCTAAAACCGCCACAATTTCTTGAGCCAAAATCAGCGAATCTGAGCCAGAAGATGCAGTTTGCATTAGGTAAGTCTTCAGTGGCTGCAAGGCTAAGGCCGAATCGATCCAGGCCAAGGCACGCGCTACTTCCATTTGCAGCTCAACTGGGGTGTGGGGCGACTGCAAGACCCGATCCAACACGTGAATTGCCGCTTCTGTGCCAATTCGTCCCAGCGCGATTGCCGTTTGCCGACAGACGTCCAGATTCAGGTCCCACAGCAGCGGAGTTAAATGCTCGACTAACTCAACTGGCGGGTCTGCCTCAGCCTGAATGCCCAAGGCAACGACGGCAGCGCGTCGCACGGGCACATTCGGATCGCGTAAGGCCGCCACTAGCATGGCTGTGATTGCCGGGCTGCGAAAGTGACTCAGTGCTTCCATGGCTGCTGCCCGCACCTGCGGGTTGGCATCCTCCATCACACCGAGTAAGGCAGGGATGACATTTGGATGCTGGATTTGAGCCAACGCCTGCACCGCAATCAAGCGACTAGAGGGCCGAGCCAGTAGCTCGCTCAGGGGTGGGATCGCCGCCGGTCCAATTGTGGCCAAGGTCATCGCCGCCATCGTCAGCGTTTCGGTGTCATCAGTTGTGAACAAAATTTCAACCAACGCACTAATAGCCAACGGATGCTGAAACTGTCCTAGAATCCGAGCGATAAACCAAAGCAATTGCCAATCGTCATCGTCATCATCGGAAGAATCACTCCCTGCTTGGACCTGTTGCAGCAGTTCTAGTAAAGGCAGAATCGCCGCTTCTCCAAAGGTCGGAATTAGTTTAGCAGCCTCCCAACGACTCTGAAAATCTCCGGTTTGTAGGCTATGCAACACGGCTGTCAGCGATGCCGAACATTCAATGCTTGCAGGGATATCTGATGGCATATCCGCAGCTGTGTTCGCTGGTTTGTCTAGATGCGTTAGTTTATTCATCGATGTGAAATTAATCAGAGGCCAGTCCGAAGAAAATTGGGCGTCTATTGGGTATCTAATCGGGCATTTATCGGGCATGTCTACCGGGCATTTATGGGGCATCCATATGCTGCCACTGCTGCATGACGCTGCATGATGCTACACCCAGTTGCAGAGGTCTGCTCACAGCTGAGTCTACTTTGATCTGATCTCTAAAACCACCCCAAGTCAGACAAGCTTGAGTGAAAAGCGAGGATTTTATGCAGTTTTTGCATATTGAAACGTCAAGATGTTCATAGTTGTTAATATTCGGTAGTTTTAGATACGAAATTTCCCTATTTCAGCTTGGCCTATTTTGCTGAAGCGAAAAGCAGCAGCACTATCCGAGTTCAGTCTGCCCAGCAGAGCATTTTGTCTACAAGTTTCCCAGACCGGAGCTAATTCGGTTGAGAGAATTGAGTTGCAGTGCCTTCGAGCTATTTCGATAAAATTTAGCCGAAACAGCCATAGTTTGCTGAGAAATGCTGAGGCACAAAACTATTTTTAATAATTTCTTCCAATTTGCATTCGGAAAATCGCTAGTCTAACTACAGAAATTATTTGGTTATCCAGCCATATTTCTATATCTAACTCGTATTAGCTGGATTAGCAAACCGAACTGGAGACGAAGGGTAGCGGTAAAGCGGGTCAAATTGGGCAGGAATTTTTAACAGTTTTATGCCCAGTTTAAGCCAGAGACAAGCCAGAAATTAGTCCAGGCTAGTGCAAAACTCGATTCAAATATCGAGAAAAACCAATGGCAGAATTTAGCTCGATTCAATCTAACGATTTCTTCCCTCAAATCGGTAGCATTTGCTGCTGCTTTGAACCTGAATCCGGTTTTAATCTGAGCAATTAACGCCAAAGATAGCAATTTTTTATCTTAGCGATTAGCGATTTCGATGATAGAAACTGCTTGCTTCGAAGCGTTAGCTGATACCAATTCAGTTTTGTAAAAATAGCTACGAAACCAGCTCTAAATGCAGCAATTGCATGATCAAAATGCAGAAAGAACATAAATTGCAAATTTTTGTAACTTAAGTTACGAAACCACCTCTGTCTTTTTCCTAATCTGTCTTGCAAATGAGTCCTACAAGGCAGCTTCAATCTTGATCCAGCGAGGGATAGAACCGTGACCAGCGTTATCACCAATCAAGCCGCCAGTCAGAACAAGTTTGAAAAGTTCAAAGCCGAAAAAGACGGTTTAGCTGTCAAGGATGAACTGGATTACTTTGCTCAGATTGGATGGGAAGCCATTGATGCCACCGATCGCGATCACCGGCTGAAGTGGTTGGGCATTTTCTTTCGTCCGGTTACACCTGGCAAGTTCATGATGCGGCTGCGGATGCCCAGCGGCATTATCACCAGCCAGCAAATGCGGGTTCTGGCCGAGATTGTGCAGCGGTACGGTGAAGACGGCAATGCCGATATCACAACCCGGCAAAATCTCCAGCTTCGAGGCATCCGAATTGAGGATATTCCCAGCATCTTCAATCGGATGAAGGAAGTGGGCATGACCAGCGTCCAGTCTGGCATGGATAATGTGCGCAACATCACTGCTTCGCCGGTAGCAGGGCTAGACGCCAACGAACTGATTGACGTGCGGGAACTGGTGCAGCAGGTACAGGACATGATCACCAACAACGGTGAAGGAAATCCTGAGTTTACCAATCTGCCCCGTAAGTTCAATATCGCGATTGAAGGTGGACGAGATAATTCAGTTCACGCTGAAATTAACGATATTGCCTTTGTGCCTGCATTCAAAGAGATCGAGTCAGATCATACTTCAGTTCATACTGCGGACGATGTTGATTCGTCTCAAACGTCCCCATCTAATGAATCTGGCTCATGGCGCGATCAGCCGGCTGGATACTGGGCCATTTATAACCAGCAGACGCAGTTAGCCAACGGTTCAACGCCTGCTCCTGCCGCACTGACTCGTCAACTTGGGTTCAACGTGGTGGTTGGTGGCTTCTTCTCGGCTAAGCGCTGTGAGGCGGCGATTCCGCTCAACGCTTGGGTGCCGCCTGAAGACGTGGTAGACCTGTGCCGCGCCATTCTGGTGGTGTATCGGGATCACGGCCTGCGGGCGAATCGCCAGAAAGCTCGCCTGATGTGGTTGATCGATGAGTGGGGTCTCGACAAGTTTCGAGCCGAGGTGGAAAAGCAGTTGGGGCGTCCCCTCAGTCCGGCAGCAGCGACAGACGAAATTGACTGGGAAAAGCGTGATCACATCGGGGTGCATCGTCAGAAGCAGCCGGGTCTAAACTATGTCGGTCTGCATGTTCCGGTAGGACGGCTCTATGCCGCAGACATGTTTGAACTAGCCAGAATTGCTGAAGTCTATGGTAATGGTGAACTGCGCCTCACCGTTGAGCAGAATCTAATCATTCCCAATGTTCCTGATTCTCGTCTAGACGCCCTGCTGCAAGAAGCCCTGCTGCAAAAGTTCTCGATTGAACCGACGCCGCTGGTGCGGTCGCTGGTGTCCTGTACGGGAGCGCAATTCTGCAACTTTGCCATCATTGAAACCAAAAATCGCGCCTTGGAGATTGCTAGAGCACTCGATGAGATGGTGGAACTGACTCGCCCGGTACGGATCCACTGGACGGGTTGCCCCAACTCCTGCGGTCAGCCCCAAGTTGCCGATATTGGCCTGATGGGCACTAAAGCCCGCAAAAACGGCAAGGCGGTGGATGGCGTCGATATGTACATGGGCGGCAAGGTTGGCAAAGACGCCCATCTCGGCACCTGTGTGCAGAAAGGCATTGCCTGCGACGACCTGAAGCCGATGCTGCGCGATCTGCTGATCGAGCAATTTGGAGCAAAACCCAAGGGGGACTGGACGCCCACCGTTGAGGAAGAGACGCCCCCAGAAGCTCCAGCGGCCCAACCCGCGACGGTTGCGTTTGCCAAGTCGGGCAAGGAAATCGCCTGCACCACGAATGATTTGATTCTGGACGTGGCCGAGCAATCAGGACTGGAGTTAGATAGCAGCTGTCGGTCCGGGATTTGTGGCACCTGTAAACAAAAGTTGGTCGAAGGAGCCGTAACCTATGCCGAACCACCGCAGGCGCTGAGTGAAGCCGAGCAAGCCGCCGGTTGGGTGCTGACTTGCAGTGCCCGTCCGGTTGGCCGAGTCGTGATCGATGCCTAGCCAGATACGTATCTAGACGCTTTCTCGTTTGTTGTAACTAGTCTATTCCTGATTAATTCAGATCGCCCAAAACTAAACAATCGAAACTGAGTGCCTAACCCTAGTGCCTCAATGGCCCAAAATCTTGATCCCCGTTTTACTTTCAAAATCCCTGAGAAGAGCCAACCATGTCGAAAATTTCTAGACGCAATTTCCTGATTACTGCTGGAGCAACCACCGCCGCAACGTTGATTGTGAATGGTTGCAGCAGTTCTTCAACCAAATCGGATGAGTCTGCTGGCGATTCATCTCCAGCCCCCAGCCCGGTTGCCGCTGCCGATACGCCGGAAGTCACCACCGCTAAGCTGGGCTTCATCGCCCTCACCGACTCGGCTCCCCTGATCATCGCTAAAGAGAAGGGGCTGTTTGCCAAGTACGGCATGCCCGATGTGGAAGTGGTGAAGCAGGCGTCTTGGGCTGTGACGCGCGACAATTTGGAACTGGGTTCGGGCGGAGGCGGCATCGATGGTGCCCACATTCTCACACCCATGTCCTATCTGATGGCGGCTGGCAAAATCACCAAGGGCGGGGCCAAAGTGCCGATGAATATCCTGGCGCGGCTCAATGTCAACGGGCAGGGGATTTCCCTATCGAATGCCTACACTGATTTGAAAGTCAGCACCGACAGCAGTTCCTTGAAGGAAGCCTTTGCTAAGGGTAAGTCCAGCGGCAAGGAAATGAAGTGCGCGGTCACTTTCCCTGGTGGTACTCATGACCTCTGGATGCGCTACTGGCTGGCCGCAGGCGGCATCGATCCCGACAAAGATGTCTCGACGATTGTGGTTCCACCCCCCCAAATGGTGGCCAACATCAAGGTCAACAACATGGAAGCTTTCTGTGTGGGCGAACCGTGGAATGCTCAAACCGTGAACCAAAAAATTGGCTACACGGCCATTACTACCGGCGAGCTCTGGAAAGACCATCCGGAAAAGGCGCTAGCCATGCGAGCCGACTGGGTAGAGCAAAACCCTAAGGCTGCCAAAGCGATTTTGATGGCGGTTCAAGAAGCTCAAATCTGGTGTGATGATCCGGGTAACAAAGAAGAGATGTGCAAGATTGTCTCTGGTCGCCAGTGGTTTAAGGTGCCTGTAGAGGATATTCTGGAGCGCTCGAAGGGCAACTTTGACTTCGGCAATGGCCGCACGCTGGCAAATAGCGACCTGCTGATGAAGTTCTGGAATGATTCGGCCTCCTATCCCTTCCAGAGCCATGACCTCTGGTTCCTGATGGAAGATATGCGCTGGGGCTACCTGCCAGAAGACACCGATACCAAGGCGCTGATTCAAGCCGTGAACCGGGAAGATCTGTGGCGCGAAGCAGCCAAGGCCATTGGTCAGGAAGCTGCCATTCCCAAGAGCACTTCTCGTGGAATTGAAACCTTCTTTGATGGCGTTAAGTTCGACCCTGAGAAGCCAGAAGCCTATCTGAAGAGCCTTGAGATCAAGAAAATTTAGGTTCGTCTGAGTCCGTAGAGGCGGCTCTCCTTTGCGGACTCGCTTAATTCCACGCTATTTTCGTTTGACCGTCTGTTATCTCATCTACTACCTCATCCACGCAAACGCAGAAGGAAGTCCAGCTCATGGCAACAAACATCAGTACTCGCCCGCGCAGCAATCCCTATGCCCCCAATTGGGGCAGCAAAATCATCAAAGCCCTAACCAACTTTGTACCAACGCTTGTCGCCATTGTGGTCTTTCTACTAATTTGGCAACTACTCTGCTCTGGCCCTAATGCCACCCTACCCGGCCCCATCCAAGTGCTGCAAGACACCTGGGATCCGCTGATTATTGATCCCTTCTTCCAGGGCGATGGCACCGATCAAGGGCTATTTTGGCAACTGGCCGCTAGCTTGAAGCGGGTTGCAATTGGTTATTTCCTGGCTGCGATTGTCGGAATTGCCCTAGGCATTCTGGTTGGCGTTAGCACTATAATGTTCCGCGCCCTCGACCCCATCTTTCAGGTGTTGCGTACCATTCCGCCACTGGCCTGGTTGCCCATCTCCCTAGCGGCTATGCGCGATGCTCAACCGGCTGCGATTTTCGTGATTTTTATCACGGCTATTTGGCCGATCATCATCAACACTGGCGTTGGCGTGCAGAATATTCCGCAAGACTACAACAACGTGGCTAAGGTGCTGCAACTCTCTAAGCCGAAGTACTTTGTTAAGGTGTTGCTGCCCGCTACCGTACCCTATATTTTTACTGGTCTGAAGATCGCGATTGGTTTGTCTTGGTTGGCTATTGTTGCGGCTGAAATGTTAACGGGCGGCGTTGGCATTGGATTCTTTATCTGGGATGCCTACAATAGCGGCGCAATTAGCGAAGTGATTCTAGCGATTCTATATGTCGGTTTAGTTGGTCTTTTACTCGATAAGTTGATCACGTTTATCGGCAAACTCGTACTCCCAGAAGATTAGAAGCTAGAAAACTTCGATTCACCGCTGTATCTCTCTGCTATTCCTACATACTTCACACCTCATCCCAGCCTATGACTGCCTTTGTTGTTATCGATCACGTCGATCAGGTTTTCCCACTACCCAACGGCCAATCCTATATTGCGCTCAAAAATATCAATCTGGAAATTCGAAAGGGCGAGTTCGTCAGCCTGTTGGGTCATTCGGGCTGCGGTAAGTCAACTTTGCTCAATATTATTGCCGGCTTAGCCCAACCTGCTGCTGGCGGCGTGCTGCTAGAAGGACGACAGGTAACCAAACCCGGCCCTGACCGCATGGTGGTGTTCCAAAACTATTCGCTGTTGCCCTGGCTGACGGTGCGCCAAAATATTGCCTTGGCCGTCGATGAGGTGATGAAGCACCTGCCTGCTCAAGAACGGCGTGATATTGTAGAACAGCATATTGACATGGTGAAGCTGCGCCAAGCGGCGGATAAAACCCCTGGCAAGCTGTCGGGCGGGATGAAACAGCGGGTCTCGATTGCCCGCGCCCTGGCGATTCGGCCCAAGCTGCTGTTGCTCGATGAACCGTTTGGGGCGCTGGATGCCCTCACCCGCAGCGGCTTGCAGGATCAGCTAATTCAGATTGCCCAAGAGCACCACCTCACCTGCATTATGGTGACGCACGATGTAGACGAAGCCCTGCTGCTGTCGGATCGGATTGTCATGCTCACCAACGGTCCCGAATCCTATATCGGCCAAATTATTGACGTGCCGTTTGAGCGTCCGCGTGAGCGCATGGCGGTGGTCAACCATCCCAACTACTATGCGTTGCGCAGCGAGATTGTCTACTTCCTGAACCAGCAAAAAAAAGCGAAGCAGCGCAAGGTCAAGCAGGCCGCGATTGCCCGCAATGGTTTGGAGAAAATCAACCTGGAAATTGGGTTTGTTCCCCTTACCGACTGTGCGCCGCTGGTGGTCGCGAAGGAAATGGGCTTTTTCCAGAAGCATGGCCTAGAGGAAGTCACTCTTTCGCGGGAACCAAGCTGGAAGGCCATTGCTGAAGGCGTCACGTCTAAGCGGCTGGATGCGGCCCAAATGGTAGCCGGAATGCCGCTGGCTCTGACGCTGGGCATGGGTGGCAAAGTGCCAACGCCAGTTGTCACAGGGGTCGTGCTCAGCCGCAATGGCAATGCGATTACCCTCAGCAAACGGCTCTACGATGAAGGCGTCCGCAACCTGGCCGACCTGAAGGGAGCACTGGCCGCGGCTCCGGATCGGGTGCATACGATGGCAACGGTACACCCCGCCTCGATGCACAATCTGATCCTGCGCTACTGGTTAGCCTCTGCCGACATCGACCCAGATCAGGATATGCACCTGACGGTGATTCCACCACCGCAGATGGTCGCTACGCTCAAGGCCGGCAACATCGATGGTTTCTGTGCGGGCGAGCCGTGGAATACCCATGCGATCAAGGAAAACATCGGCTTTGTGATTGCCCATGACCTGGATCTGTGGATCGGCCACCCAGAAAAGGTGCTGGGTGTGCGGGAAGACTGGGCCAATCAGTATCCCCAAACCCACTTGGCACTGGTCAAAGCACTCCTAGAAGCCTGCGAGTACTGCGACGACCGCCGTAATCGGCCCCAAATTGCCGAACTGCTTGCCAAGCCTGAGTACGTGGGCGCAGAGCTAGAGTACATTCGCGCTGGCTTTCTCGATCCCTACGATCGCGGGGACGGCAAACCGCCGGAACAACTGCTCCGGTTCAACCAGTTCCACATCGATATCACCAACTGTCCGAGTCGCGCCGAAGGACTCTGGATCCTCACTCAGCTCGCTCGCTGGGGCATCACTCCCTTCCCACGCAACTGGATCGAGATTCTCGACCGCGTCCGCCGCATGGATGTTTACGGTGAAGCCGCTCGCCAGCTCGATTTCCCCGACTTAGAACCCAACCGCGAACCCTTCGCCCTATTCGATGGCACCGTCTTTGATCCAGATGACCCAATTGGCTATCTCAACAGCCTCCGGATCAAGCGCGAAATCCGCATCGAAGAAATCGACATCGACCATCCGGCGATTGTGGTTGCGGCCTGATCGAAACCGTCATCCGTCCTGAATCCCTTTCTCATTTATTTAATTTCTGTCTGATTAGCTCCGATTAGTTCTGATTAGTTCTGATTGCATTCGTCCCAACTGTTTCTTCTTAAGTCCACAAATTCTTCTTCGCTGACCTTCTACCTCATATGCAGACTCTATCTAACATCAATGTTCAACTGAACGACGCTCCTCTCGACCAGGACGCCTTTCTGGTCATCGACAATGTGTCCAAGGTTTATCCTACTCCCAGTGGCCCCCATGTCGTTCTAGATGGTGTCAACCTCAGCGTTCGCGAAGGTGAGTTTGTTTGCATCATCGGTCACTCTGGCTGTGGTAAGTCAACTCTGCTAGATATGGTGTCTGGCTTCCGGCAACCCACTGAAGGGCAGGTGCGGCTCCAGTCCGAGCCAATTGTCAAGCCGGGTCCCGACCGCATGGTGGTGTTTCAAAACTATTCGCTGTTGCCCTGGTTCACTGCTTTTGAAAACATCTACCTGGGCATCGATTCGGTATGGCCCGACAAACCCAAGGCCGAGAAAGAAGCGATTGCTCGCGATCACCTTGCCCTAGTTGGTTTGGCAGAAGCTGCCGACAAAAAGCCCAAGCAACTCTCTGGCGGCATGAAACAACGAGTTTGTATTGCTAGAGCGCTGGCCCTGCGGCCTCAGGTACTGATTCTGGACGAACCCTTTGGTGCCCTAGACCCGATCACCCGCGAAGAGCTGCAAGAGGAACTGCTGAAGATCTGGACCGAGCATCAGGTGACGGTGCTGATGATTACCCATGACATCGATGAAGCCCTGCTGCTAGCCGATCGCCTGGTAATGATGACCAATGGCCCCGCCGCCAAGGTCGGCGAAATTCTAGAAATTTCCTTCCCGCGCCCCCGCAACCGCAGCCGCGTCATGGAGTCTCCCCTCTATTACGAACTGCGTAACTATGCGCTGGACTTCCTCTACCGGCGCTGTGCTCACGATGATGTGGAATAAATGGATGAGTGAAAAGAGCAGCTAATATGGAATAGATAGATGAGGTAGATATTAGAGGATGGTCAGGCAAACAATAGGAAGAGTTAATGAATTCTATTGATCGCCTGCTGTCCTCTGATTTTCTTACTCTTTCTAACTCAGAAGCGGCTCAATTAAATTAGTTAAATTTATTTGATTCAAACCATTCAAAAATATGCGGATACTTGACCCCCATACTATGAGATTCTAGGAGTTAAACCGCCGCCAACGATTACTGTAGTCTATCCCTTAAACGATTTGGAACAGCTTAATTCAATATTTCCTATAATACTGAAGGCATTCAACCCAACGGTTACTATTATTTGCCAATACCACTACTTCTCTTCCTCCTTCTCTTGACAGCATCCAACCCTTATTAACCAGGCTATTTCCAGACCGCTTTTCAAGCAAACAATCAACACAGCTCTTTAGCGTTCCTGCCCATCCACCTAACTGCTACTGTCTACGGCGACGCTGCGCGACACGCAGAAGCAAGCCACTCCTCATCCACCCCTTCCCACCCATCCAAACTGGTATATCGAATCATGTCCGAACCAACAAGAACTGTTTGCCCCTACTGTGGCGTTGGTTGTGGCCTAGAAGTCTTACCGCCTGCTCAGCCTGGTAAAGCCGTTAACCGCGATAGTCAAGGTACCCCAATTTGGCAGGTGCGAGGCGATCGCGCCCACCCATCGAGTCAAGGCATGGTGTGTGTCAAAGGAGCGACTATTGCCGAATCGCTGCACAAAGATCGGTTGCTCTACCCGATGCTGCGGGATTCGTTGGATCAACCCTTTCGGCGCGTCAGTTGGGACGAGGCGTTGGAGCGGATTGTCAATCGGATCCAGACCATAATCTCGACTCAGGGAGCCGATGCGATTTGCATGTATGGCTCTGGGCAGTTCAATACCGAAGATTACTATGTAGCCCAAAAGCTGGTCAAAGGCTGCTTGGGCACTAACAATTTTGATGCCAATTCGCGGCTCTGCATGTCGTCGGCGGTGGCAGGCTATACCCAAAGCCTCGGTTCCGATGGTCCCCCCTGCTGCTATGAGGACCTGGAGCAAACCGACTGCGCCTTTTTGATCGGCACCAACACGGCAGAATGCCATCCGATCATCTTCAACCGGCTGCGGAAACACCACAAGCAAAACCGCAACGTCAAGCTGATTGTAGTGGACCCGCGCAAAACCCCCACGGCGGAAGCAGCCGATCTGCATCTGGCGATCAAACCCGGTACCGACATTGATTTGCTCAACGGCATCGCCCACCTGCTGATGCGCTGGAACTATCTGGATACGGCCTTTATCGACGAATGCACTACCGGCTTTTCCGACTATGCCGAGGTAATCCGCCACTACCCGCCGGAACTAGTGGCCCGCCGCTGCGGGATTCGGCTAGATGAGCTGGAAAAAGCAGCTCGGTTTTGGGGCGAGTCGAAGCGGGTGCTGTCGCTCTGGTCGATGGGCATGAATCAGTCGGCGGAAGGTACGGCCAAAGTGCGGACGCTGATCAATTTACATCTAATGACCGGCGATATTGGTAAACCGGGTGCAGGTCCGTTTTCGCTTACCGGCCAACCGAATGCGATGGGCGGTCGGGAAGCGGGCGGTTTGTCGCACCTGTTACCGGGCTACCGCACAGTTAAAGTGCCCCAGCACCGCGCCGAGGTCGAGCAGTTTTGGGGATTGCCGCCCGGCCAGATTGCGCCGGAACCGGGCCGCACCGCCTGGGATATGATTTGCGGCCTCGAAACTGGTGAAGTTGGGCTACTGTGGATCGCCGCCACCAATCCGGTGGTCAGCATGCCTGATCTGGAGCGGACCAAGGCGGCCCTACGTCGCTCTCCCTTCACGATTTATCAAGAAGCCTACTACCCGACCGAAACCAGCGCCTTTGCCCATGTGCTGCTGCCCGCTGCTCAGTGGAGTGAGGCTCCCGGCACCATGACCAACTCAGAACGCCGCGTCACCCTCTGTCCCCAGTTCCGCACGCCTCCCGGCGAAGCGCGTCCCGATTGGGTGATTTTTGCTGAAGTGGGGCAGCGGCTCGGCTTTGGCAAACAGTTTGCCTTCAACAATGTGGCCGAAGTGCATGCGGAGTTTGTCCGACTGACGCGGGGCCGACCCTGCGATATGAGCGGCATCAGCCACGAACGGCTGCGGCAAGAAGGTCCCCTGCAATGGCCCTGCCCTGCCCTGGAGGAAGCCTCTGCTCAACCGAGTATCCCAGCGAGTCGCAAAACCTCCCGAAAGTCTGACGTTTCCAAAGCCCCATCTTCCCGTCTCTACACAGACTTGCGGTTCAACACTCCCGATGGCCGCGCTCGCTTTGCCGCCTACCATTCCCAGGGGCTGGCTGAACCCGCCGATCCTGACTATCCGCTGGTGCTGACCACCGGCAGACTCTATGGCCACTGGCATACCCAAACCCGCACCGGGCGCGTGGAAAAAACCCAAAAAATGCATCCCAATCCGTTTCTGGAAATCCATCCCCGCGATGCCGAAAAGCTGCACATTGCGGATGATACCTGGGTGGAGGTGCGCTCCCGTCGCGGTATGGCTCGCCTCAAAGCCAAGGTAACTCAGGCGATTGCCCCCGGTACGGTATTTATGCCGATGCACTGGGGTTCGCTCTGGGCCGATGACGCCGAGGTGAATGCCCTCACCCATCCGGAATCGTGCCCTGCTTCTCACCAGCCTGAGCTAAAAGCTTGCGCCGTTCAGGTCAAACCAATTGCGATTGCCGAAGCTACCGATCAGGAGTGCCTGCCCCAAACCACGTCGATTGGCTCTTCGGTGTAGATGAGCATCAGAAATATTCCGTCCATACCTAGATCCCCTCATTCCTCCCTGATAAACTACGGTGTCCACACGTCGAGGATCCCCCCTAACCCCCCTTAAATAAAGGGGAAGAGGCGAAGCCTGGGCGCAGCACCTACCAACCAGGGATTGAAGTCCCCCTTGATAAGGGGGATTGAGGGGGATCACCTCTTGCATTGAGTCGCGATCGCCCTCCGGGCGGTGCGGAGCACCATCGAGATCTGGGTACACGGTAGCCCTGATAAAAGCGATGATGTAGTCAGGGGAGATGTCGAAAGCGCTGGGGTGCGTTAGGAGCAACTCATTTCTGATTTCTGACTGAGTATCACCATTACAATTAAAGAGGCAGGAATGATCATGTCGATACTTCTTTAGCCCGGAGCCGTACTGCGTCAGTTTATCTGTCTCATGACTGCTATTTTTCTGAGCTGCTCTATAAGCGCCAATCCTACAAAAGCATTCAGCCAACAGAAGTTGTAATGCAAAAAACGACGAAAGCGATAGACTCTAAAGAACTTTACCAACAAGACCTAGCAGCATGGTGCAGTGACACTGTTGCTAAACTCAAAGCAAGTAATTTTTCTGAAATTGATATTGATAGTTTAATTGAGGAAATCGAGGGGTTAGCAGGGCGCGACCGGCGGGAATTGGAGAGCCGTTTAGAAATATTGCTGAACCATTTGTTGAAGCGGATGTATGTTGACTCACCGAACGATTATCGAGGTGGGGAACTAACCATTCGCGAGCAACGCAGGCAGTTACAGAAGCTGCTGAAACAATCCCCCAGTTTACGCAACTACTGGATGGAGACTTTCTCTGAATTGTGGGTCAATGCCTTGACCGATGCGCGAGAAGACTATCCTGATACTGAGTTTCCCGATGAATGGCGATGAATGGCAATTCAGTCGCGAAAGCGAGCTGCTCTTAAGCGAGAAGTTGTGGTAGCCTTATGGGCTTCTACCGTCCCATCTCCGCCATAATAGAATGAGAAGCAGTTTACATTCCTTCATCATGGCGAAAGACCTGCGGGACTATCTGAACGACATCGAACAGCGGGGGCAGTTGCGGCGCATCCAGGCGCTAGTCGATCCCAATCTAGAGATTGCCGAAATTGCCAATCGGATGCTGCAGCAAGGCGGTCCGGCCCTGTTGTTTGAGAATGTCAAGGGATCTCCCTATCCAGTCGCGGTCAATGTCATGGGCACCGTGGAACGAGTCTGCTGGGGCCTAGGGATGGAGCATCCGGCAGAATTAGAGGAACTGGGCAAAAAGCTAGCAATTCTCTACCAGCCGCGTCCGCCCAAAAAGCTTTCCCAGGCGATTGAGCTAGGCAAGGTGCTGTTTGATGTAGTAAAGGCCAAACCGGGCCGGGATTTTCTGCCAAGCTGTCAGCAGGTGGTGCTCAAGGATGAGGCCGTTGATTTAACCCAACTGCCGCTGCTGCGGGTGTATCCCGGCGATGCCGATAAGGTGATTACGCTAGGATTGATGATCACCAAAGATCCAGAAAACAAGATTGTGAACGTTGGCGTATATCGTCTTCAGCTCCAGTCGAAGAACACGATGACGGTACAGTGGCTCTCGGTGCGGGGAGCCACTCGTCACTTACGCAAAGCTGCCGAGCGGGGACAAAAGCTAGAGGTGGCGGTGGCAATCGGGGTGCATCCGTTGATCATCTTAGCGGCAGCCACTCCCTTGCCAGTCGATCTATCCGAGTGGCTGTTTGCTGGCATCTACGGCGGTTCTGGTGTGCCGTTAGCCAAATGTAAAACCGTAGATTTGGAAGTTCCAGCCGATTCAGAATTTGTCCTAGAAGGCACGATCACGCCAGGAGAGACGGGAATCGATGGCCCAGCTGGCGATCACATGGGTTATTACGGTGGCGTCAACGAAAAAGCGCCTTTAATTCACTTCCACTGCATGACTCACCGCAAGAATCCGATCTACCTGACGACGTTTAGCGGTCGTCCGCCGAAAGAAGATGCCATGATGGCAATTGCGCTCAACCGCATCTATACGCCGATTTTGCGTCAGCAAGTTCCAGAAATTGTCGATTTCTTTTTGCCGATGGAAGCCTTGAGCTACAAAGCGGCGGTGATCTCAATTGACAAAGCCTATCCCGGTCAGGCGCGGCGGGCGGCACTGGCCTTTTGGAGTGCCTTGCCCCAGTTCAGCTACACCAAATTTGTGATCGTGGTGGACAAAGACATCAACATCCGCGATCCGCGTCAGGTGGTCTGGGCGATTACCTCTAAGGTGGACCCAGCCAGAGATGTGTTTATTCTGCCCGATAACCCATTTGACTCACTCGACTTTGCCACCGAAAAGCGCGGTTTGGGCAGCAAAATGGGCATCGATGCCACCACGAAAATCTATCCTGAAACCGACCGTCCTTGGGCCGACATGTTACTGCCCGATCCCGATACGGCTGCCATGGTAGATCGGCGCTGGGCTGAGTATGGTTTGGCCGATTTGCAGCTTGGCGAAGTCGATCCCAATCTATTTGGCTATGACATCCGCTAAATTCTGAGAATAGCCAATTAAAAAGGCGCAGACCACGCGCCTGGGGAGCTAGTTTGATTGACTATTTCCACCTACAGCAGCAGTAGGGCCAATTACGGAAGACTTCAAAAAAATTTGGCCTAGTTTTTCTCCCAGCTCTTTGTTCCAAGTGCTTGAGCCATTGGCCGCGCTTGATTACGGCTAGTTTGAAGGAGACTCAGACGCAGCAGGGTTAGGAGAGGGAGATGCCGCTGGTGAAGTTTGGGACGAGGCTTTTGGACTAGCTGGAGCCGGAGAGGATTTGCCAGCGGTGGCGGGCTGTTTCCATTCGTCTAGGGGTCGGTTCACGGCATTGTCAAAATTTGGCGACACCAGCAGCACATTCAGCGAGTCGGTGGCCTCAGCAGGCGGATCGGCCTGGGCGTAGAGAAAACTGCGGTTGAAGTCATATTCACCGATCACCAGCTTGTGGGTTTTCTGGTCTTTCAGCGTGAGGTCGATTGTTGCCAGAGGCTGATGCAACCCAAACTGTTCCCGATCGCTAGCCGGAGCCGTAATCGTGCGCTGGGTTTTGCCTGTCGCAACCAAATCGAGCAAAAACGCAATTGATGGATCGCTGGCAGCGGTTTTTTCCGGTTCCAGCATTTGCCATTTGCCGTCTTTGTCGCGTTCAAACTTGAGGGTGCGCAGCCGGGTTTGCAGCGTAAACGCCTGGATATCTTCTTCCTTAAATCCAAAAATCGGCTTTTCTTCCTCCAAAACAACCTGCTCTCCCGCTTCTGAATTAGACGATTTCGGCGCAGGCTGCTGCTGCACTAGTAAGACAATGCCTCCTAACCCAAGCGCCACCAACACCAATGCCAACGTCGAAGGTTTTATCTTCATGGCTCACCAGCACTTAAAACTCAAAACTTAAAACTCAAAACTTAAAACTCAAAACTTAAAACTCAAAACTTCCCCTACCGTCTTCGCCACCACACCAAGGCTGCGCTTGCAAACCCTACTAGCGGTAATAGCACCAAGGCGAGCAAAACCGCGCTCAACTGTTGTCCCACCGACATGACAATGCGTCGATTGGTCGCCTCTTTAGGTCGAATCGACAGCACCTGATCATCCTGCTGGCTCAGCCAACTCACTGAATTCAGGAACACATCACCATTCAACTGCTGATCGAATAAGCCATCGGTAGCAAAGCTGGAACCGCCGATTACAACCAGCCGCGCTTCTGGGGTATTTTGTTCGGCTTCTGGGCTGGGGGAGGGAGAGGGGGAGGGAGAGGGAGAGGGAGATGCAGCTTGTGGTGATGGCGATGGGCTAGGGCTGGGTTTGGCGGTTTCGGTGGCGACGGTGCGGCTGAGGGCAGCGCCAATGTCGAAGGGGCCTTTGGGATCTTCTGGCGTGGATTGAACTTCTCCCGATGCGGCAATTTGTTGGGCGGAGGTGCGCGGGTCGGTGATCAGGAGGGGAGTGGCCTGCACGCCGGTGACAGGTTGGATTTGCAGCGGACTCACCAGGGGATAGAAGGAAATGCCGTTGCTAAACCCACGGGTGATCGGATGGTCGCCATACTGATTCACGATTACTACACCCGCTCCCAGGCCGGAAGATTGGCCTGCCGGGTCGGTCACTAGCCGATCGCTCACCGTCACGCCCCATTCCTTCAGCAGAGTGTTTAAATTGGAATTGGTTTGGGGATCCAGCATCAGCATCAGGCCACTTTTGCGTTTGAGGTAGTCCCTGAGGGCGGTCAGCTCCACGTCCAGCAGGGGGCGCTGTGCTCCGGCAATCACGACCACGCCCGCATCATCGGGAATTTTGGGATTGGTGGCTAAATTCAGCGGTTCCGCCGCAAAGCTTTCTTCACCGAGACGGGTTTTGGCCTGGGAAAAGGCTCCCTGGCCTGGTTCTAGACTGCGTTCGCCGTGGCCTTGTAAAAAGTAAACCTTCTGCTGCTCGGTATTGGTGATCTGTACCAAACTGTTGGTCAGCTTGCGTTCGGAAATTCGTTCCTGGGGCGTAACGGTTTGCACCAAACGCCGCTTTTCCCCCGTCTCTAGATACAGCTCGCCAATCGACTGCACACCAAACTCCCGCGCCACACCCGGTTTCGCCTGCGGATCGACAAACTCAAAGCTAAACTGCTCGGTTTCGCGACGGTAGTTATCGAGCAACTGCCGGTCTGCCGCACTCGGATTGGGGCTAAAAATCCAGGCTTTAACCGGCTGGTCCAACTCTCGCAGCACGTCCTGTGTTTGGGGCGCTAGGGTGAAAATTTGGTTCTCGGTCAGGTCTACTCGCGTGTTGTAGCGAACGGCCAGAAAGTTGACAAATCCTAGAATCGCCAGTACGGCCAGCGTGGCAATCAGGGCGTTGGTTCCTGCCTGGGTCGAACGTCGGTTCCAAAAACTGGCCTGGGTAAAGCCCGATGTTAGCAGCCAGAGCAGCAGCAGTACCCCACCGATCCCGATCAACGCCAGGGGCACGACTCCCCAGCCAGCGATGGCACCTGCCGTTAGCCCCATGATGATGAACACCGGAGCGAGCCAGAACAGGTATTTCCAGTATTTCCAGTATTTCTTCAGAATAGTTTGGGTGGAGGTGAGTTTCATGGCGAGGCTTAATTAAGTTTTGAGTTTCGAGTTTTAATATCAAATCCGGTTCATCAGCCAGAGTTTGCGTAGAGGCGTTTTGCAAAACGCCTGGACAATACAGCGTCTAAATTAGGGCGTTTAGTCGGATCTGATACAAGTTTCAACGTAGAGGCGTTATTTCCTGCGGAAAGGCTACGCCTATGCAAAACGCCTGGACAATACAGCGTCTTCAGGACATTTTCTAAGACCGTTGGAAGCGGAAGGCTTCGATCGATTGGGCAGTGAGGAATAGCCCTAGCAAAATATAGGTGATAAAGACAATAATGCTGCTGCTGTCGAAAATGCCTTGAGTGAGAGTAGTGTAGTTTTTGATCAGCGACAGGTGCTTCAGGGCTTCGCCAATCGGGCCAGCTAAGCTATTGGCAATCAGGTCCACCACCCAGAGCAACAGAATTAGCGCGAAGGTGAGAATCGCGGCCAGAATCGTGCTGTCGGTGAGCGACGAGATGAACATGCCAAGCGACAAAATCGCAGCCGCCATCAAAATTAGCCCGAAGTGGCCCAGAAACATTACGGTGGGTGAGGCGGGTGGATTAGCCGCACTTAGGACAATCGCTTGATAGATCAAGAGCGGCAGCACCATCGTTAGGAAAAAGGTGAGCACGCCCAGCAGTTTGCCGAGCGCCACCACCCAGTTGGTCAGAGGAGAAGTGGCGAGTAGCTCCAGCGTGCCGCGCTTGCGTTCTTCGGCGTACAGCCCCATCGACAGCATCGGCAGAATGAACAGCGATAGGGAGCCTAAAATGCCTAAGAAATAGCTAAGAAACTGGTAGGCCACATCGATCGGCGGGGTGGTGATGCCCATCTGGTCGCGGAAGTTGGCTTGGGCAATCAACCCTTCGGGTCCCATCAAGATAGCGGTGAAGAAAAAGCCGCTCAGCAGCCAGAACACGGCAGCAATGATGTAGGCGAAGGGGGAGGCAAAATAGCTTTGCAGCTCGCGCCGATAGATGGCAATTACGTTAGCAACGATGGTGTTCATCGGACGTCTCCTTCTGGGTCAGCGTCGGCTGGGGATGGATTGATGGCGGTTGGGTCAGGATCAGACCGTTGGGAGGTTGAATTGTCTGCCTCAGCCGGTTCTGATGGTTCTCGTTGAGCAGCTTGTGCGCGCTCATAGGCTTGGTCAGCCTCAGCCAGATTGATCGTTTTTTCTTCGGTAGTGAGTTCCAGAAACACGTCTTCCAGGCTGACACGAGTGCGGCGCAATTCGTAGAGTCCCAGGCCCGAACCAACGATCATGGCAGCAATCTCGCGGCCCGGATCGTGACCGGCTTCTAGCGTCAGCCGCAGTTTGGAGCGGTTTTCTGGCAGAGTCTCATCGGCCAACGCATCCACCGCCTTGACGCCTGGGATTTGCAGCAGCCGCGCCTGATCAAACCTGCCTTCGACTTCTAGCTCATAGCCGCTTTCACCGGCCAGGGCCGTCATCAACTGTTCGGGCGTATTGGTCGCCACAACCCGACCGCGATTGATAATTGCCACCTTATTACAGGTCATGCTGACTTCCGGCAAAATGTGGGTCGAGAGAATAATCGTATGCTCGCCAGCCAAGCTCTTAATTAAATTGCGCACCTCAATGATTTGACGCGGATCAAGTCCCACGGTTGGCTCGTCCAGCACAATCGCTGGCGGATCATGCACAATCGCCTGGGCAATCCCGACCCGCTGCCGAAATCCTTTTGACAGCTTGCGAATCAGCACCTTGCGCTTTTCTAGAATATTGCAGCGCTTCATGGCCGACTCTACTCGCTGGCTCCGGTCACCTGCTGCGACGCCTTTGATCCGGGCCACAAAGGTGAGAAAGCCCTCCACCGTCATATCAGGATAAAGGGGCGGCGTTTCCGGCAAGTAGCCAATCCGCTGCCGCACTTCCATCGAGTTTTCGTGGACATCGAATCCGGCAATTTTGGCCGTACCGCTGGTGGCAGGCAGATAGCCGGTCAGGATGCGCATCGTGGTGGTTTTGCCAGCACCGTTGGGACCGAGAAAGCCAAGAATTTCTCCTTTTTCGACGAAAAAGGTGATATCTTGAATCGCGGGTGTAGAGCCGTAGACTTTGCTCAGATGTTCAACTTCAATCATGGTAGGGGATGGGGGGCGAAGAGCCTGCCGAGTCCGAGGGGCTAGCTTCGTTACTCAGCCGGTTGGTTGCCTAGTCTGCTTGTGGTTCGTTGCGTGAGTCTGGTTCGTTGCCGTTATACTCGACTTCTGACGATCTTGCCATCAAAAGTTCCAAGGCCAAATTGTAGCTAAAAGAAGGGCCTTGTCGCTCAAGCAGTTACCGAAAATTGTTCAAGTATAAAACGATACTGATTCAAATGGTTTTACTACTGAAATTTGCGGTCACTGCTTTTATGGATAGGGATAAACATTTACAGGCATAAACATTAGGCATAAACATTAGGCATAAACATTAGGTGCAGACACAGGAATGCCAAGTGAATGTTTGACTAATGCGTCCAGGCCGAGATTATCTGATACGAAATGGTGAATGTAGGTCAATATTCAGGTGATATAAGCAATACAGCCGCGTGTCAAGCCTATTGAATGTCGCTTACTGCAAAAGGCATCTCAGAGCAGATGCACACTAGAGATGCACATTAGAACAGATCTCAATGGGTTCGCAGGTGAATCGAATCTAAATACAGTCAATCAAATCGACACAGTTCTTGGAGCGTGTATTGGAGCACAATGCTTGAAAGCGAATTTCAAAGAACCCAAGATTAGCCCCCTAACCCCTTCAATAATGAGGAACTTCCGAACCGACTCTGTGCAGCAGGGAACAGTACAGATCGCCAAACTTCGAGCCAAAAACCCAAAGGGCAGGTAGTTTTTCAAAGTCCCTCAAGTTTGAAGAATTTAGGGGGCCGGGAGTGGCGCAGGTAAAGAGGCCGCGCTGATTAGTAACCAGCAATTGCTGCCACTTCAGTGCACCGGAGTCGGCTGCGGCTGCATCAGTTGACGGATGCGATCGGCAATTTGGGGCGGAGTTAGACCCAGTTCGGCAAAGGATTCTTCCGGCTTGGCGTGATCCACCAAGCGATCGGGCACACCCAGTCGCGTCAGGGGCACCATAACTTCGTGATCGAGCAGGGATTCGGCCACAGCAGAACCAAACCCACCCATGAGGCAGCCTTCTTCCAGCGTGATCACCCGCTTCACCTGACGGGCAATTGGCACAATCAGTTCGGTGTCAATCGGTTTAGCAAACCGGGCATTGATCACGGTAGCTTCAATGCCATATTCGCTGAGAATTTCTGCCGCCTGCATCGCCGGATACACCATCGAGCCGTAGCCCACCATCAGCACATCGTCACCTTGGCGCAGAATTTCGCCCTTGCCGATGGGGAGGGGTTCCCAGCCTTCTTCCATCAGCGGCACCCCGTAGCCATTGCCACGGGGATAGCGCAGCGCAATCGGTCCATTGGTGTAGTTGACGCCGGTAGCCACCATTCGCTGCAATTCGGCTTCGTCTTTGGGAGCCATCAGCACCATGTTGGGAATACAGCGCAGATAGGCGATGTCGTACATGCCCTGATGGGTAGGACCATCGGCCCCCACAATTCCGGCTCGATCCATACAGAAAAAGACCGGCAGATTTTGAATGCAAACATCATGCACCACCTGATCGTAGGCGCGCTGCAAAAAGGTAGAGTAGATGGCGCAAATCGGACGCATGCCTTCGCAGGCCAGACCTGCCGCCAATGTGACCGCATGCTGTTCGGCAATCCCGACATCGATGTACTGCTGAGGCAATTTCTGCTGGAGTTTGTCCAAGCCAGTGCCGGTTGCCATCGCGGCGGTAATACCGATAATTTTGGGATTGTTTTCTGCCAGTTTGGTTAGCGTGTGGGCAAACACTTTGGCATAGGCAGGCGGTTTGGGTTTGCTGGCCGGAATTGCTTTGCCGGTTGCCAGATTAAACGGATTTTGGGCGTGATAGCCCACCTGATCTTGTTCAGCAATCGCATACCCCTTGCCTTTCACTGTTGCTACATGCACCAGCACCGGACCGGGCTGCTTATGGGCCAGTTGGAAGGTGGCGATTAGCTCTTCCAGGTTGTGGCCGTCGATCGGTCCCATATAGGTGAAGCCCAGTTCTTCGAACACCGCACCCACTTTGGGAACGGCTAGCCGCTTCATCCCTTCTTTGATCCGATTGAGTTCGGGCGTCAGCGAACCACCCACAAACGGCAAATGCTTGAACTGCTCTTCCAAGTTATCGGTGAGGAACTGCATGGGCGGGCTGAGGCGCATTTTGTTGAGGTAGCGGGGAATCGCGCCCACGTTGGGCGAAATCGACATTTCGTTGTCGTTCAGCACTACCAGCAAATTGGTTTTGGGCAGATGTCCGGCATGGTTGATCGCTTCTAGCGCCATGCCGCCCGTGAGCGCCCCATCCCCAATCACCGCTACAACCTTGTATTTTTCGCCCTGCAAATCGCGAGCTAAAGCCATCCCCAAGGCAGCAGAGATACTGGTAGAAGCGTGACCCGCGCCAAAGTGGTCAAATTTACTTTCACAGCGCTTGAGATATCCGGCAATTCCATCCTTTTGGCGTAGCGTGTGAAAGCGGTCGTAGCGTCCGGTAATCAGCTTGTGGGGATAGGCTTGGTGCCCTACATCCCAGATCACCTTATCGCGATCCAGGTCAAGGGTTTGGTAGAGTCCTAAGGTCAGCTCAACGACGCCCAACCCTGGTCCCAAATGGCCGCCGCTGGCTGCGACCGTCTCCAGATGCTTCTCCCGAATCTGCCGAGCAATCTGCTGAAGTTGACTGATAGACAGCCCATGCAGTTGATTCGGATGGGTTATTTCACTCAGATGCATATCATGAAATACCTGAAAATAGGACTATAGTTATAGTCTCACTCTAAAACGAATCGGGTGACAGGTTAGCAAGTCCTGGGAGAGTGGTTAAGAATTCTTCTTGTAATTTGTTCGTTACAGCGCCTCTGGATTTTCTCCTAACTCTCGCAATCGAGCCGCTAGGCGTTCTGCTCGCTGTTGCGCCGCTTCGGCCTGCTGTTGGGCGGCTTCTTCCGGCAAAGGAACTAGCCTACCTTGCGGATCATAAAACCTCAGCCAATGGCAGGTGCCAGTCGCAGGCTCCCGATCGATCGCGCCTTCCCAAGTACCCAACCAGAGCTGTAGCGTTTCGCACCAGAGCCAGCTGTTTTCGTTGGGAGTCAGGGGTTGATAGCTGCGCCCTTCTAGATGCCAGCCTTCGAGCGAGTTGGGATTGAACGGGTCGTAGATATAGTAGTCCTGAGTTTTGAACACCTTTTCGTAGAGCTGTTTCTTGACGCCTCGGTCAACCGCCGCCGTGCTGTCAGACAGCAGTTCGATAATCACATCGGGGTAGCGCCCTTCTTCTTCCCATACCACCCAACCTTTGCGCTCGCGGCTTCCGTCTACCTCTAGGGCTGCGAAGAAATCCGGGCCTCGGAAATCGCGATTCATGGCCTGGGTGCTGCTGTAATAAACAAACATATTGCCACCGATGAACACATCCGAACGTCCAGCTAGGGCCTGCTGAGCCGAACGAATCAGGGCATTCATGGCGATGCGGTGGCGATTACTTTCCAAGGGTTCTCCATCATCAAAGATCAGATTGGTGGGTGGCGCAGGCGGCTTCCAATCCACAGTCGCGGGTAATTGGGTTTGCGGTTCGGCCATATTCAACTCCTGATGTTTCTCTAACGCTAGCTCGATTTGCGTTGCAGTGCCCAGCAGGCAATTTGGTGATGCACCTGCACAGGACCAACGGTTTGAGCGTCCCAGTGCCGAAGCAAGGTTTTCATCTGTTTTGGAGGCAATGGCGGCTGAGCCGGATTCACGCCCGCTCCAATCGCCTTCAAGCTGCGAAAAAAGTCGGCGGCATTGGCGTGAGTGGTGCTGAGGTCAAGCACATTTGCATAGCAGAGCTGAGCCTGAGGTAAAGCTGACAGTAGAATTTCTGGATCGGGCAGGGGTCTGGCCGTGAAGGGGAGGTTGAGCTGGTTGCACACCTGTCGCCATTCTGGAAAACTGTGGCAAGTGGGAAAGGAAATGAATAACATGCCATTAGGATAAAGGCATTTTAGCAGCCGCTGCACACCTTGAAGCGGATTAGCAAACCATTGGATCACAAAGCCACCCACAATTGCTGCATAGGGTTGAGTAGGGCTAGGTAGATGTTCCGCATCAAGTTGTTGAAATAAAATCAGAGATTTTTGTGAATCAGGAATGCTCAAATTCGATTGACAAAACTCAATCATTCCTAATGATAGATCCGTGATTTCCAGAGAACGCTGAGGACAACATTGCAGTAGGCCCTGGGTAATAAATCCGGTGCCGCAGCCAATTTCCAGGATTTTACCCTCTGGCAGTTTGGCCTGATAGGTCGTGATTAAATTGAGTAGATACTGAGCACAATTTTGCTGTAAATTAGCCTGAGCCTGATAGCTTGTAGCCGCTTGTCCAAAGCTGTCGGCGATTTGTTGCTTGTGGCGTTCCTCAATTGGTATATTCATGGGTTCAAACGCTGATTCAAAATCGCTTGGAGAATCGCTTGGAGAATCGCTTGGCAATGGGCGGTATGAGTAAAGGGCAACGCATGTCCGGCGGCTGGGATCTCAAAATAGGGGCATTTCAACTGCGCGGCCAGTGCTTTGCCTTTTGCGGGTGAAACAATACGATCGGCTGAGCCATGTAGGATGACAACTTGGGGCACCGAACGTAAGAGGGCTAGATCAATTGCAGCCCTGTTGAGCTGCTGCAAATCCTGCCGCAGTTTTTCAATATTGAGCAATTCTGGTATCGGGCCGTGCCATGCAACTGGATGATAACTTCTGGTCTGAAATTTTTGCAACATCAGCCGGGGATCACGCGTTGAATGACTTGCTTCGTCAGAGGAAAGTTGACCGAGCATTTGCTGTATCATCGTTTGCGAGCGCTTTTTCAGACTAGGTGGCTGCTCTGGATGGAACGCACAAAAGCTACTGAAAATAACCAAAACATCTGCCTGAAGCTGCTCTACCGGACACCAGTGCAATCCATAGGAGTGAACAAAGAGGATTTTGATATCACTTGTAAAATTCACTAATTTGCTAGCGCCAAAATATCCTCGATCCGCAGCTTTCAAACAACAAGCCTGTTCCTCTAACCATGTTTGCCACCCTTGCCAACAGGAATGATCAAAGCCCCATCCGTGATAGGCAAGGACCTCGGCTCTGTAGAAAGAACAATCACTATGAATCATCATGTACCAGAAATCTAAGCAAACCTAAATAAAATTATCTATATAATCAATGATTAATATTGTCCCAGATGCAAATCGCTGCAACCAAGCTATCTAGATGCTCTGGTGTATGACAGCTTGATAGCGCTAATCGAATCCGTGCCGTGCCTACAGCCACCGTTGGAGGGCGAATCGCAGTTGCTAAAATTCCCTGCTTATCTAGCCAGCGCGATAGAGACAGCGTTTTCTCCTCTGTACCTAATAGGACTGGAATAATCTGCGAGCTGGATGTGCCCGTATCATAGCCCAACGCTTGCAACTCGGTCCTCAAACGGTTCGATTGCTGCCTCAGAAATTGCCGCTCTGACTCTAGGGTTGGCATCAAAAGTAGGGCCGCTTCGATCGCTCCAATCACCGCTGGTGGTAAGGCTGTAGTATAGATGAAACCAGGACAGCAGTTGATCAAATAATCACACAGTTTTCTCGAACAGGTGACAAACGCCCCAAACGCCCCAAACGCTTTGCCAAAGGTGCCGATTACCAGATCCACACCCGCCCGATGGGCTGCTAACCCCATACCAGCTTGACCCAGAACCCCGACAGCATGGGCATCATCGAGATACAAGATCGCGTCATAGCGCTCGGCCAAATCAATCAGCCCATCTAGATCGCTGCAATCTCCGTCCATACTAAACACCGTTTCGGTGACGATCAAAATGCGGCTGTAGTTTTGTTGAGCTTGCTGCAGCGCGGCTTCTAATTGATGTAAATCATTGTGAGCATAGCGCTTAAACCGGGCACCGCTGGCAAGAATTCCCTGTAGCAAACTATTGTGCGCATACCGATCACACAGCACCAAGGATTGCCGATCCAAGAGCGCCGCCAAAATTGTTGAGTTGGCCTGAAAGCCGGAGTTGAATAGCAATGCTGCTTCCCGTCCACAGGCCAGCGCCAGCTTTTCCTCTAGGTTTTGGTGAATCTCGTAGGTGCCACTCACCAGTCGAGATGCGGTTGCCCCAGTGCCGTACTGTTCCGTATACTGCTGAGCTGCCGCAATCAGAGTTGGATGCTTCGATAACCCCAAGTAGTCATTTGAGCTAAAGTTGAGCAACACCTGACCAGAGCGAGCCACATGCACCGCATCAATCGGCTGGAGCGGTTGGAGCGATCGCAAGCGTTGGCTTTGCACCCTCTCGGTTAGCGCTGACTCAATAAAAGTGAATTTGTCGTTTTGCACCATACTTGCACCATACTAGAAAATCATCCCAATCCATTTGCTAGGAGGGATAGCGGTTATGACCACCGATCAACAGCTTGACCTAATTGAATATCCAGAGTCTGATGGCAAACCCATGACGGAAAGTGATCCAACCCGCGATTATCTAGTGTATTGCGTAGAAGCGCTAGATCTTTATTTTCAGAGCCGCGAAAACGTCTACGTCTCAGGCAATCTATTTGTTTACTACCGGCAGGGCGATCCAAAGGCAGTGGTTTCTCCGGATGTGTTTGTGGTGTTTGGTGCCAGTAAACGCAAGCGGCGCAGCTACCAAGCCTGGAAAGAGAACAACAAGCTGCCTGATTTTGTCATGGAAATTACTTCCAAAACAACAAGAACTGAAGACGAACGAGACAAGCCATCGCTCTATGCCCAGCTTGGCGTGCAGGAATATTTTCAATACGACCCAACCGGAGACTATCTCCAGCCTCAGCTCAAAGGCTTTCGACTAGTGGAAGGCCAGTATCAGCCAATTCCGGCAGAAACCCGTCCCGATGCACTACTCTGCATTCCCAGCCAAGTGTTAGGGCTAGAGCTGTGGTTAATCGAATCCGAATTCTCGCTGCTGTTCAATTTTGACAACGGCCATGCAATCCAACGTGAGCTGCGCTTTTTCGACCCAAACACCGGCGAAAAACTGCCCAACTACAAAGAAGCCCGACAGGCTAGAGCACTCGCGGAACTCGCCAAAGAACAGGCCGAACTCGCCAAAGAGGAAGCTGAACAGGCTAGAGACCAAGCCGAACAGGCTAGAGACCAAGCCGAACAGGCTAGACGATTAGCAGTACCACGCTTACTGGCGCTGGGATTAACCGTTGAGCAAGTTGCAGACGCCTTACAGCTCTCTGTGCAGCAAATAGAAGGCTTGAGGCAAGATGGAGGTGATGCCAGTTCCACATAGCCCATGCGTTGCCCAGCTAGATCGCGTCTCAATGCGAAAAAAATTCCTTCCGGCTCGGTAGAGTAAAAAGTAGGGGTTTGTTAGACTGTCCCCACTGGATATAACGCATGGAGAGCAAGGGATGACTGTAGCCGCAACGCAATCGACCAACTGGGACAACTTTGTCGCCGCCCTGAATGGCATCGAAGTGATCCGCGAGCCGGGACAGGTAGCAAAACTGTCTAAGGATTACTATTCCTACAGTCCAATCTTGCAATCCCTGTTGGCCGATAAGGTGGGCGACATCGTAGTGCGCCCTGCCAGCGAAGCAGAAGTGCTGCAAGTAGCAGAAGTTTGCGTTCGATACAAGGTGCCTCTGACGGTGCGCGGAGCCGGAACCGGCAACTACGGCCAGTGTATTCCGCTTCAGGGCGGCGTGATTTTGGATATGGGCAAGATGCAGGCCGTCAAGTGGATCAAACCCGGAGCAGCCTGTGTAGAACCGGGAGCCAAACTAGCCGCGATTGATAAACAAACTCGCGAAACCGGCTGGGAAATTCGCATGGCTCCTTCTACCTATCGCACAGCTACGATTGGTGGATTCATTGGCGGCGGCAGTGGCGGCATGGGGTCAATTACCTACGGTCAGTTGCGTGATCGGGGCAATCTACATGCAGTGCGCGTCGTGACGATGGAAGACCAACCGCGGGTGATCGAGCTACGGAGCGACGATGTGCAAAAGGTGAATCACGCCTACGGCACCAACGGCATCATTACCGAACTAGAAATTCCCCTCGGTCCGGCCTATCCCTGGGCGGAGCTGATTGTCACCTTCCCCGATTTCATGACCGCCGCTCGGTTTGGTCAGGTGCTCGGCGATTCCGATGGCCTAATCAAAAAACTAATCTGCATTTGCGCTGCACCTATTCCTAACTATTTCGCCGCCTTCCGCACAGTGATTCCGTCCGATAGTCACTGTGCCTTGCTGATGATCGCCGAATCCTGCCTGGAGCTATTTCAGGAACTCGTGAAAGAATTTAATGGCACCGTGGTTTACCAGAAAACAGCCCAGGAAGCCAGCAAAGGCACCGCCATCTACGAATACACCTGGAACCACACCACACTCCATGCCCGTAGCGTCGATCCAAACCTCACTTATCTGCAAACCCTGTTTCCGCCCGACAAGGAACTCAAGCTGGTTGAACATATGTATCATCATTTCGGAGATGAGGTGATGATGCATCTAGAATATTTGCGCGTCAACGGCACTGCAATACCGGCAGCACTACAAATCGTTCGCTATACCACACCAGAACGGTTACAGGAAATTATCAAATACCACGAAGACAACGGTGCATTTATCGCCAATCCCCACACCTACATTCTGGAAGACGGCGGACGCAAAACGATTGATCCAGTTCAGTTAGAGTTCAAACAAATGGTCGATCCCCACGGCCTACTCAACCCCGGCAAAATGAAAGCCTGGGACCAGCGCCAATCTACTAACTAGAACTTCTGTCTCCTATTTTAGTCCTGCTATAATTCCTCAATCCATAGATTGACCCATAAATCAGGTATTTCGCCCATGTTTAGACGCTGGTTTGTGCCGATCGCCGCTACCATTGCTGCTCTAACGTTTCTACTTTCGCTTACAATTCATCCAGCCAAAAGTCAGAGTAACGCTCTCTGGCAGGTCTATGAAACAAGCTTGAAGTCAGCTAAATACGTAGACTTGACCCACGCGTTTAGTCCTACGATTCCCGTCTGGCAAGGCTTTGGCAAAGCCACATTCAAGTCTGCAGTGGCCGGAGCCGAAATTCCGGACTATGTCAAAGTCGGCGAAGAATACACCTACGGTACCCACGGCTTCATCGCCACAGCCTACGAGCTGCCTACAGACCAGTACGGTACCCAACTTGACCCACCGGCCCATTGGGAGGAATACGGCGCGACGATCAGCGATTTGCCCGCTACTTTCGCAGTGCGACCACTCGTAGTGATCGACATTCACGAAAAAGTAGCGCAAGATCCAGGCTACCACGCCACCGTTGACGACATCAAAGCCTGGGAAGCGAAACACGGCACGATTCCAGAGGGCGCTGTGGTCATGATTCGCTCGGATTGGCACAAAAAGTGGTTCACGGAAACCGCTCGATTTAACCAAAAACCGTTTCCAGGCGTAAAGCTAGATGCGCTGCAATTTTTGCACCTGGAACGCCAGATTTTATTTCACGGCCACGAGCCGCTCGATACAGACACCACGCCCAACCTGGAAGGCGAAGCTTGGTTGCTGCACAATCACTACACCCAAGCCGAAGGCGTGGCTAATCTGGATCAAGTCCCAGAAGCAGGTGCACTAGTGTCGATTGGTTTTGCCAAACCAGAGGGCGGTACCGGCGGCTATGCTCGCTATATCGCAATTTGTCCGCCTGACTGGCAGTACGGCGTCTCTGTCTTGGAAGCACCGGGCGCACCTCTGCCAAAACAGCCTCATCCCCTGCGGCGCGATGCCAATGGTGTGCTGAAGCCAACGCCATAGCTGCTTTACCCGTTACCTGGACCTCGACAGTGGGGATCAGCTGTTCACCTTTATGCTTGAGGGTTTGGACTGGAAATTCCGCCTAATCACCAGTTGAATTCCTATACTGAGAATTGCTGGGGTTTGCTTGAGACTCTTGTAAACACAATCGGTTGTAGGTTACAATTTGAAACTGTACTGCAAAGGTACCGCAAATCTTTAACCTTCAACAGATTTACCGTACACTGAGTGCCGTACAGCCTCTGCTGGTGTAGCTCAGTTGGTAGAGCAGCTGATTTGTAATCAGCCGGTCGCAGGTTCGAATCCTGTCACCAGCTTCTTAGTGTCGGTTGAACGATAACTTTTCCGCCGCAAGAACAATAACTTTTCCGCTACAAACTCTGAAACTCTGATTCCTTCGCTCCTCCAATTCAGCCCTTTTACCACTAGAAGAAGCATAACTTTTCCGAAATCCCAAAATGGAAGCATACCAGTTCCGCCGTAAAATATTAAGTTTAATTAAGATTTTGAGGTGTATTACCGATAATTCGAGCAAAGCATTATTCTTACTTATATTAAGCAATAAATAACAAAATTAATTCTTATTTTTAGGTTCGAGAAGTCTTCTATAAGATGAGCTTATAGAAGCTTTAGTAGATCCAAGTAGTCACTGCTAGGCCAGCAAACATTGGAGTTTAGGGTGTTTAGTTTCCTAGTCTTAAAGGTTTGGCTTAAGACAACTGTTGAATCTTGGTAACAGCTTCTACAAGAATCTCTGCTGCAGCATTGATTTCTTCTTCAGTAGTAAATTTTCCTAGCCCAATACGAAGCGAACCATCAACTATCTCTTCTGGCAAGGACAGTGCTTGCAGAACATGAGAAGGTGCTTCAACCCCCGATGAGCAAGCTGAACCTGTTGAGATCGCAAGTTTGTGACGAATTCTAGCAATCACAGCACTGTTAGGAACATCTGGGATCGAGATGTGAAGATTTCCGGCTAGTCGTTCCTCAGAATCCCCATTAATAATAAGGTCGGAGATTTTCTCTAAGAGCATCTTCTGCAATCTATCTCGTCTAGTAGCGATCGCCCGTTCATCTTCTTCCATCTCCAGCGATCGCAATCGACAGGCTTCTCCTAGTCCTACAATTCCTGGAACGTTGAGAGTGCCCGATCGCATTCCTCGCTGATGACCACCACCAAAAATAAGTGGCTCCAAGTCATAGCCTTTACGAACAGCTAGTGCCCCAACCCCCTTGGGTCCATAGAATTTGTGGGCAGAGATTGCTAGGTAGGTAATGCCCCACTCCTCAAATTGAACGGGAAGCTTGCCGACCGCCTGGGAGCCGTCACATAGAAATGGAATGCCGTAGTATTGAGCAATCCGCCCAATTTTCTGAATAGGGTAGATGTTGCCAATTTCGTTATTAGCTGCCATAACGCAGAGCAAGGACATCCCTTCAGCGCAGACTTGTTCCAAATGTTCCAGGTCAAGCCTGCCTTTGGAATCTACTTGGAGATAAATCAATTCAGCCCAACCCCTCTTCTTTAAAGCGCGACAGGTATCGAGGACGGCTTTGTGTTCGATCGGCATTAAGCCAATGCGATGGGGTTTCGTTGGGTTAGGGGTTAGACTCCCCTGAATTGCCAGATTGATGCTCTCAGTTGCACCGGATGTCCAAACAATTTCCCTCGGTGAGGCTCCGATGAGGTCTGCAACTTGTTTAGCAGCTTGCTTGATGGCGGTTTCAGCGCGATCGCCCCATTCATGATCCGTGCTGCTAGCATTTCCAAACTCTTCAGTCATGTAGTGCAGCACCTTCTGAGCAACTCTGGGATCAACCGGAGTTGTAGCGTGGTAATCGAGGTAGATTTGGGTCTGTGGAAGGCTTTTCCCCATTTTTAGAAATCGCTTTTGACTCTGCCGAAAACCTCGGAATGATTAGGTACTGACAAAGTATAGCGATTTGGAAGGAAATAACGTAACCAACGCATTAGGGTTTGCCAATCACGATCAGCATCAAAGTTTGGAGATTGGCTGCAAGCCAAGGAGGATAATAAATCTGTTACAGCTCCAAATCTTTGAGGAGTTGAAAGCAGTAAATCTACTTGACGGACGATTGGTTTCTGAAGGAGCAGGGAACCTACATATACTTGAAAAGCAGCTTTAGGCAAATCTGGTGGCATTGGGAATACATCTAAATCCAGCAAAGCTGCCTCCCGACTGGCTGTACTGAGTTCCTCTGAACACCCCCTGTAGGCAAGGTATAGATCTTCAGGATTTCGTAGGGTTGGAAGCCAAGCGTCAGTAGCGATCGCTTCCTGAGATTCTTCTCCAAACTCTAACTGAGGGGAAGCCTCAAGAGGGAGAATTTGGGGACATTGCTCCCCTAATAATTGAACAGCTAACTGCATTTGGGCAAAGATGGCTTGGTCAACTTGGACTGAGCTAGCAAACAACTCCTTTTCAAAATCTAATAGTTGAGCATTGTTCGCAGGCAGAGGAACTAAAAGCTCCAAGTTAATCTGCCTGATCCAACCCAGGGCTGTAGATGTAAGATTGGCTGATCCAACCAGGCACTTTTGGTCAGCACGGTAATATTTAGCGTGTAAATCAGGTCTTAGCCAAAGTGAAGCGTCGGGACGCTCCTCAAGTATTGTCCAAACTTCTAGATCACTTACACCAGCTAAGACTTCCTCTGGTCGCCAACGAGTTACGCACTTGAGGGAGATTTGAGGGGGATTTTATAGCTGTCGCCAGTTCAGTTAGGACGTAGACTAAGACTAGTAGTGGTTTGGGCAATCTGTGATGGCAAAAGCTTACAGTTACGACTTACGCCAGAAGGTGATGCAAGCCATTGAGTTAGATGGCATGAAAAAAAGCGAAGCCAGCGAGGTATTCAACATCAGTCGCAACACCATCAACTTATGGTTTCAACGCAAGGCAGAAACCGGAGATGTTCAAGTCAAGTCTAGACCCACTTTGAGTCCGAAACAA
>KL662191.1:1471053-1500924 GCA_000733415.1 [Leptolyngbya] sp. JSC-1 | reverse complement strand
TTTGGACAATGCCACTTTTCATCATGGTGGGCGCATTGCTCAATTAATTGAAGCCAAAGGTGCCCAGGTTATCTATTTGCCCCCTTATTCACCCGACCTCAATCGAATTGAGACGTGTTGGGCGTGGTTAAAAAGTCGAATTCGCAAACAGTTACGCAACACTAGCAGTTTACGTGAGGCAATGGAAACGGTTCTCAAACAGGCTGTATCCTAACGTTTATGACACAGCTATAGATAGCAATCTTGCCAAAACCGGAGCCTTAATGAATGGAGCAACAAGAATGACTTCGTTGCAAGCTTGGGCACACAACTCCTCTAACTGGCTTCCAGGAAGAACCATTTTTTCCTGCCTTTTCCTGTCTACTCTGGCTACTCCTCAAGCTCTAAAAATTGGCGAGCAATCCTTCCCCAGTCAACACGAGTATCTTGGGCTGCTTGTCGCCGCTTACCGTCCGGTTGCTCATCCTCGTATCTTGCCCAAGCCATTAGTAGAAGTTTGAGACCTTCTAAAGAGTTGCTAAGCCGGGTCCTGAGTGTTTCTGCATCAACGTTGTCTACATCTTTTTCCATAACCTCAACAAGCTTGTCATAGGCAGGATGGCTTGTATTTAGGGTGACAATGATTGCGCCACCTCTAGGTTTAACAGAGAAAAAAGCTGCTGTCTCTAAATCAGCTTCAGCAAAGGTGTACTTCAGTCCATCGTTGATTGTTTTTGCTGCCAGTTCCTTTGCTTGAGTCTCTGTGACTCCCTGATCAGTTAGAGTCTCTGTAATCTCAGTTTGGCGAATCTCTTTAGGTTTCGACTCGTCTCGATCGCTTTGACCAACGTGCCCTTCCTTTTTTCGTTCCTCTGTAGCAGCAGTAGCAACTTGCTCTGCAACAGGTCCTGCATGGCGTTTATTACCGCTCCGCGTTCCTCTGGTTTGAGCTTTAAGAAGGCGACGGATAATGTTTAATTGAGAATCAATTTTTTGGATGATATCTAACAGTGGTCCTCGTGGATCTTCATCCTCCTGAAATTCTTCTTTAAGTTGGATAATGGTCTTTCCATTTTTCAGAAGAGACTCAATGTCAAACTTGACGAGTTCAGCAAAATTTCGAGCAGATTGTTTGTTATTAGTGACTCCAAAAAGATCGTCTAAAGATGGAGGAAACTCAACTTCAATTCCCCACCATCTTTCAGTTGGGTCATATTTAATCACTAGAGTTTGGTCAAGTTCTAGTTCCCGTCCAGCACGAACTATCGAAATACCTACATTTTTTGCTGCGTGCTGCCCATGCGGTAAGCTACCAGGATTCTGTCCAGCACGGGCTTCTTCCTTTGCATAAGAAAAACGCACTTTAACCTCATGGATTTTGTCGCGAAACTCTATTGGGCAAGTCCACTCATATTCGCTGTCTCCCTCCCAAGGCTGAAACATCGGTTGGTTGTCGAATGGAGCAGGACAAGAGGTTTTTTCTATGAGATAACCAGGATCGTTAGGTAAAGCCTCTTTGGGTGGGACAATTGCTGTACCTGGATTATCTAAATCAAAAGCTAACATCCGAATTGAAACTTCACCGCTTTGCAGGAATTTTCGGTACATCCTGCCAATAAGTAACTCGGAGTTATCAATGATGGCAGAACCAGTTTTCCAGATGCAGCGATCGATACGTGACCAGACAACTAAAGTACCTGTCTTACCAAAGCTCTTACCCACTTGTCGCCAAATTGCTGGAATTGGCTTAGATTTTGGTTCTGGTACTTCAGTTAATTTCTTCTGTTTAATTTCCTCCAAATCAAGGTAGGTATAGAGAGCATTGTCTACACCATTTTGCCAAGACCAAACATCTACTCTTTCACATTGAGACACCGAGGAGGATGGCAAACCCATGCCAAACCTGCCGATCCCAGTATGTTTATCTTCATCCAGATAGGTTCCATTGCCAAATTGAAGGGCTAGCCGGAGAACAGCCGTGTCCATACCACGACCATTATCCAGTACGGCGATTTGGTTAATTCGGGATCGCTTCCGTTGCCCTGATAGCTCTTTCTTCTCTCCGCAAAGCAGTTCAACCTGGGTTGCACCCGCCTGAATTGCGTTATCCATCAACTCTGCGATCGCGTAAGCGGCGTTTTTATAGCCGTTGTCACGCATTGCTTGAACTGCAAGGTGAGCAGGAACGATATCGTGCGGGTTGCTTGCCATTAGTTTTGCCTCCAAACGTCTTCCCAATTACTAAATGCCTCTGCAACAGACCTAAATCCTGGTAAACCACTATCAATCACGGTTACAATCTCAGCCGTCTCATTCCCGCCTGCCCTCACTCCTCGAATGGCACGTCCTACCATTTGACTGTAGAGAACGAGGGATTTGGTTGGACGGGCAATCACTGCGGCGCTGGTACGAGGTGCGTCAAAGCCAGTTGTTAGGACACCGTAGTTACAAAGGATTTTTGCTTCAGGAGAACTATCTTTAAAGCTAGAGATGAGGCGTTCCCGCTCTTGTGGGGGAGTATCGCCTGTTAAGGCATCGGCAACAAAGCCTCTAGCACGAAGTACTGCGGCAAGCAGTTTGGAGTGCTGAACGGAGATGCCAAAGACGATAATTCGCTGATGCCGTTGAGCCAGATCTTCGATCTCTAACAAGATACGGAGGTTTCTCTGCTCGTCTTCAGCGAGACGATCGAGCAAGTGCTGCGGTAGTTCTAGTTCGTCTTTAATGCGATTGAAGTCACGCTCAGTAAGGCTCAAGCCACTTTCGTAGAATAAGGGGCGGTAATTTGCTTTTGCCAGGTATCCTTCAGCAACTAGATAATCAACTGGACTTTCATATCCTGGTATTTCGAGGGTGACTTTACGCCGTGCGAAGAAGTCTGCTAATTCCGCATCAGCACTAATGTCAGCCCAAGTACGTCCTGGAGTTGCTGTTAACCCTAACAGCCCTGTTTTGTCATAAGGTACTACGAGAGCGTCAAGAACTAGCCTGTATGTTTCTGCGATCGCTTGATGTGCTTCATCGATAACAACGAGAGAACTGCGGCTTCCCAGTCTATTGATAAACTGGATGCTAGTCTTAGCTCGGCTATAGGTTTTGGATAGACCTGCCACAACAATTCCGTCTCGCACTTGATCGAGTTCAAGATCATGATTCCTGTGTTGTGATTCAGAAGAAGTTAGAGATAAGTCCAGTTAGGTGTAAAACCCTGTTTCCCTGCAAGCGATATTAATGGTTGCATTACAGAGTCATAAGCATTCTGAAGGTGCTCTATATCTAAAAGATCTTCATCATTCAGCTTTAGATCAGCTATAAAAGGTTCCACATACTTGATCCATACCTTCTCTCCGAGATTCTCATGAGAAGTTGTTAGCCCAGTATGCTGAACAGAAACAAATTCCTTAAAATACTGGTGTGCAGGAAGATTATTCGATTTGGATGAGTTTACCTCTATCGGAACTGGAATTAAATTCCAAAGTTGATCGTGCGCCACAAATGACCAGGGCAAATAATGATCTAGTGAAAACTTTTTGGAATCTACAGACTGCTTAGAGTAGATACAGTTAATAGAAGTATTGTCTAAAACAACTTTCCAGTATTTTGTTTGTTTGTCTAGTGAGTCACGCTCCTGGGGCATAAAAAGTTTATTGACAATACCAGGAAGATTGGGATTGCGACGCTGCATATAGTTCAACCATTCCCAAGATACCCAAGCTCGAATGATTGTGTAATTTGTTTCTATATAATCAACCCAATCTTCATTAAAGAGGATAGAAGTGCAACTTCCAACTTTAGGTGAGTCAAAGCGATATAAAGGCTTGCAAGTATCAAACTCACTTTCTGCTAAATCAACGATGCTTTGATTCACTTTCACATCTGGAAGACCTGCAAGCTGTTGTGCAAAAAATGGTCTAATCAAACGAAATGGAACATATCTGCTGATGTATTTAACTGTATCCTCTATATCTTGATCTTTAATCGTTTTACGTAAAAGCTTCTTGTCGGTGTCTGTGAACTTTAGTATTGGTTCACCAATCTCCAAGTTCAATGAGTCTAGTTGATCCGCGATCTTATCTTGTAGTCCAAAAGATAATTTAAAGTAAGTGTGAGGATACCATGCATTCGCTAGCATCTCGATCACAAGCTCTTTAAAGCTAATAGAAGAGAGAACATCAAACTGCCGTCTTCTAAGAATGTCTAATAGCGAAATAAAAAAGAGATACTTGTAAGAATTTGTAGTGTCTTCAAAAAATCTTACAAGAATAGAAACATTTACCTGATCAGATGCAGGCAAATCCTGAGATGTAGCAAGTAATGGAATAGATTCGTTTTTAGGAGATGAACTACCTAGAAATAAATTGATAAAGTTCTCTGCTGCAACTGGATTGATTTCTCGAAGCACATCCACAATTCCTACTACAGTCTCGGCTGTGGGATCTGTCTGTTCATGAAACCAACGATGAACGATAGGACGCTCCACACCCAAAGCATTCGCCAGTCTACTTTGACTGATGCCATGAGCCTCTAAAACCTGCTTGAGTGACTTTCCTGCTTTTCCCATGTCCTCAATTATGGCAGAGCATCGCGGAAAGTATTGTTATCTTAAAAGATAACACTTGCTTTTCAAATTGTTATCATATATGCTAACTTCATTCAATTTGAGCGAGGAAAAAGCTTATGGATGGTGGATTCTCGGCTGAGATGATCAGTGTAAATGACAAGGAGAGTATCAAGCTGATCGTCATTGGTTCTCGTGATGCAGTAGCCCGGATGATCCATAAGATGCATTGTCACCAAGTTGCTGAACCCAACGACTGGAGCCGTCCACAACGAGCGAAAAATTCGGATGAAGTAATCAGTCTTCTAATTCAGCGAATCTAGAAAGGATTGGGAACATATCTAGGAGGAGTGTTCAGGAATATGAATGAAGTGCCGAAAGAATGGGAAATGTTTAGCGACGAGGGTGATACTGCTGTTACAGCTATGATGCAAGAAATTAAAGACGCTCTGAAAAGTAAACCTTTACTTGAAATCCGCAAATTACTAAAACAGCGTATTGATGAAATTGCTAAAGAACATGCAGAAGTGTATGACACAGATGTTCGTGAGATCATTGTTTCACGTTTAACAAAATGGGCTTGTCAAGCCAACGGACTCAAAATTGGATTTGAATTGGATCTCGATTATTGGGATCTTTAATCAGTATTTAGAATCACTAATTAGCTTCTATACCAATCAAAAGATATGAAGTACCCAATTGCTCCACATCTTGAGAATCCTGAAGTTTGTTCTAGAATCGCAGAAGCACTTGATAAGCGAGATCAAGCCGATTATGAGTGTTTTAAGATGCTGAAAACTTTATTGGATGTACTTCCCAATGATCAGCTTGTGAAACTCTATGCGTCTTCCAATCTTCTGTCATTTGAGGAAGCTAACGAGTTAATCAGCTTTTGCCACGAAATTGTTAAACAACGGCAAGACGCGAATGAAGACTTCTTGAGAGCATTGTCTGGACGACCATAATAAATCCAGAATAAAGGATACTTCTCGTCAAGAGCTTGATTTTATGAGTCAAGAACCTCTCCTCTGGTACACAGTGTATTTTACTGATAAAACTTCAGTTGATGTGCAAGCTGATAGTTTGGAGGAAGCTGAACGAGAAGCACATGAAAAAATAGGAAGGAATATCCCAGTTGATCGGATCATTCCTCACGAAATAGAGCCACCAGATAGGTATTAAGCTGCAACTTCTAAACCGTATCCCTCTAGCCCTAATCGCTCCTGGGTGGGACGTTCCAGCATCGCTTCAATCAACTCTCGTCGTGCCTTGGCACCTTGAGAGGTCAGTTCTCGACGGTTGATTAGTTCGTTCCAAAGAATTGGGGTTTTGTTATAGACGCGATCGCACACTTCCGACAACTTGGCGTTGAAATCCGTTGTGTGGCTAATCTGCTCTTGGATACCCTGAACCCAACAAACCGTTTCCCCGTGGGCTAGATTAAATGTCTGGTTCAACGACTCATCTAATAGTCGCTTTGCCTGCACGAGCCGATGCCGAACCTCTCTTCGCGCCACCCCATCTGTCTGAAGTTGAGTCGCGGCTGCTTGGATCTTCTTCAAAGCAGCAAACTCCATTGCCCGGACTTTGAGCACATTCAAATTTGCAGCCGTTAGCAAAATCAATGGCTTTCCGTCCTTTGTGTCAGCAGGAACCTGTTGGGGAAACCCTTCATTCAGCCAGTAGCCAACTATCCCGTCACAGTCAGACTCGGCACAACTCAAATCCTCTAGCTCCGCCTGAGAGCCAAGATACTGCCGTTCAAAATACCGAAGCGTTCCAGTGCGGTAGCTGTGCCGCTGGGCAATTTGCGGTTTAAGAGGGCTGATTTTAGTCAGAATTTCAGCGAGGGGCGATCGCTCCTTTTCAACATAAGCTGTAATCTCCCGCTCAACGTCAAAATCTGATCCCTCCCATATCCGCAATTCATTCAATTGCTTGCGGTAGGTTACAAGTCCCTTATCCAAAAGGCTCTTGATGATCTGATCCCAATGCTTTTGGCTGCCCTTTTCTCCAACCTGATTCATGAGAGCCAACTTCACAAGATTGCGAGTTGCTCTAAAAGCACCTGTTGAGGTGATCAGATTCAGCGTTCCAATCGTTTTAAGGACAGCGATGCTATCTGGATCAAGATGTTTGGCATCTGAGACTAAACCCTGGATTTCAAGCCATCGTTGTAAGGTCGGTCGAGAACCAATCCCCGACCCAACCGATTCCACAAAATAATCGTAAATTTGATGCAGCTTGAGAGTTGGAATTTGGTCTTCTTCCTCAATGACTGCTTCTTCGAGGAAATTGGCAAAGGAATGGGGTTCAGAGCTAGTCAGAAACGTGAATAGGGAGCGATCGTTCTGAGCGTAGCGAGTGCAGAGCATCGGCAGCGCAAGGGCTGCAATTGGGTGCAAGGGATACGCAGCAGCCAGAATTGAGGTTGAGATTTCAGATAGGTCTGTTGCAGATTTAAGAGTATTACTCCACTCTTCAGCCTGTTTATGAATAATGAATTCGTACTTACTTGCTTTAGAGGAGTCGATAGCTTGACCAATCAACCGAGTCATCTGCTCTGTTGATTCTGTGAACGGAATGTCTTCAAATCGACCCTGGATTTTTGCCCACTCATTCTTCTCTGCCGAAGCAAGCCGCTGGCTGTACTCTGCAAAAGCTTGATGTAGCAAGCCAATTACGTAAACTTGAAAATTATTTTTACGAGGCAGTTCCGCTAACTGCTGTAAGAGATAAAGGTCATCCGACCCTGGATTATGAGCAGCAAATTCTAAATTTTTTCCTAATTCGTCAATGATTAGCAGAACATCTGTTTTAGCTGCTTCTGCGATTTCCTTGACTGCAGCTAGCACTTGACGACTGGTAAATGTGGTGCGATCGACTTCGACCTCCGCTGCCCAATCTGTTAACTGACGAACGATCGCAGGTTTTCGTCCCTTTTTCCAAAAAATGTCGGCTCCCCGCTCCAAAGCCCGAACAATGGTGTAGCGTAATGGTTCTCGCTGCCCAACAGCAACGGCTCTGAACAATCCCTGTGGGGGCAGTGCCATTTCTAATGCCTCATACTCAGAACTATCTGCCCCCAAAGCTTTCTGAGCAATCTCTAGGGCATAGTGGCGCATCTGGTTCTCTACTGGGGCACAGAGAGAAGTCAGATAATGGGCAAAAGCAGATTTACCCGTACCGTACACACCTGTCAGTGTCCAAGCACGGGTTGATTGAGATTTCGTAATTGAGGCAAAAATTCGCTGAAGCGCATCAACTGCCCGCTCCGTCAGAATGTAACCTAGAACAGAGTTAGGCAACTCAAAATCCCGTTCTAAGTTAATCGAGCGGGAGTAGCGGCGATTGAGGCTAAAGAATTCAGATAAAACTTGCTTTGTCATGATGCTCTCCCCTCATTCGCACTCTCCAAACCTGAAGCTGTATTATCATCAGGGGTTTTGTGCCTACCCTGGTAGTAGCCCTCTAAGACTTCAAAGGCTAGGGCTGCTGGATCTTCGGTATAAGAAAGCTGGATTAACCCAGCCGTATCTGACAGGAAGAGGGAATTTGAGCGGCGAACAACTCGCTCGATTGCCTCAGCGATCGCACTCTCCGACAGTTTGAATACAAGACCTGGACTATTGGGATCGAAAGCAAGGCGCGAAAGTGCGATAGTCCTCTGGTTCTTACTAACCTGACCTGCAAAATCTAAGCAAGCATAAACAATGATTTCAGCAGGCAAATTGTCCTTAGAGCCAATTTGAAACTCGTACTGCTTGGAGTCCCCAGAGGTATAGAGCAGGCGAAGCTCTGTAAACGGGCAATCTACTAGATCCTCGTTAAAACCTGCTTTTCCTTCCTGCTCAACGTACATCCGCAAAATACAAGTGATATCTTTTCTTAGTGAAGAATCGGCAACGCGAATTGATTGCCCATCCAGGTAATCGCAGAGTGCTAGAAACAGATCTTCAGAGGAAAATTCGATTTGCCGGAAAGCATTGAAGGTAAAATCCCAAGCCGTGGCATAACAGGGGGGAGTTAGCAAGCTCCAGTGGAGCAGCCAGAGAGAAGCAGGATCTTCTAAAAATGGGTCCCACCCTCCGTCTGCTAACAACCTTGAGCCTAATTCTGTTGGGGAAAGCCCCTCCTGCTCATCTAAAACCTTAAAAGCAGTACACCAGTACCGAATCGCCCGCACCATGTTTTTCCCAACACCAAAGCGGACAGGAGCATCCTCCCGTAAAAAAATACCTGGATCTTCAATAACCCTGTCAAGTCCTTTCTTAATCCATCCGAAACGGGGATGAAATGTCTCATGGCGAGCAAAGGCACTGATTTTCTTAGTGTCTACCTTGCCCAAATCTAGGCTAATTTGCTTTACCATAGACCTTTATAGAACGAATGTACCTATTGTCTGTGATTAAGAAGAAAATGACTAGGCCCAATATATATGGGGCTAAAATTTTGGGTGTACTCCATATGTAGGACTATATGGCATTCTATAATGTAATTCCTTAGCAGCAATAGGGAAATAATTAGGATATATAAAAACCTTTTATCGTATTGGTTTCGCAAGCATAATAAGTCAAGAAGAACTGATAGGTGCAGCTTGAGCGAATTGTTTAATGTTTTGTAGCCTTGATGACTTTAGTGCGATCGCCGTTACCTGCCAACGCAGCAAGGTGGGTAAGCTTCTGCCGGATGCCTTATACGTTCACGTCTCAGCCTTAGAATCATTAGACCCGCTTCTTCAAGAGTACGAGAGTGAAGCCAGAGAGATTGCTTCTCGCCCAGAGGGGATCACACTCGTTAAGTTCAATCTGGAGAAGCCGAGCATCTCCTACCTCTCATACCCAGATTTTGACAGCGATCCGCACCCTGCGCTTCAGTCCAGCATTCAGGTGAACCTGCAAAGCCGTGAGGTGAATTATCGAGATTACGGTGAGGCAGGCAACCCCTTTATTCTTCACCGGAAAGAAACCTTTGTTGCGACTGACTATCCCCACTACCAGCAGTTCGCTGCCCTTACTCGTCAGGAGGAAGCTCTGGGGCTATTAGATAATCCGAGGGCGATCGGGACACGCTTGGCTTGGGAGGAACGTTTAGCCCAATTTAAGGTTGCGTTTCAAGGGCATACTCTAATCCATCGATCGCTCCTCAACGCCCAGTCTACTCAGGTCAAGATCGATCGCCACAAAGCAGCCATCAGCCGCAACGACTTCTCTAAACCTGTACGTCTGGCATTAGAGGCAGGGCTGCTGAACCAGACCACAACCTTCTTTGACTACGGATGTGGGCAGGGCGGAGATCTGGAACGGGTGGGCAAGCTGGGCTACGAGAGTACTGGCTGGGACCCCTACTACCGTCCAGATTCTCCCTTAGTCGCTGCGGATGTCGTTAACCTGGGGTATGTCATCAATGTCATCGAGTCTCAGACAGAGCGGCGTGAGGCTTTGATTAAAGCCTGGGAGCTAACCGGGCAGGTGCTAATTGTCGCTGCCCAAGTTCTCATCACGCAGGGGAATAGCCAAATTGCCTACGGGGATGGGGTTATTACCAGCCGTAACACCTTTCAGAAATACTATGACCAAGAGGAACTGAAGATTTACATTGACCAGGTGCTTGGGGTTGATTCAGTTCCAGCGGCATTAGGAATCTACTTCGTTTTTCGGGACGAGGCACAGGCACAAAGTTTTCGGGCATCCCGGTTTCGATCGCGAGTCAGTGTTCCTAAAGTTCAACTGGCGAATAAGCGGTTTGAAGATTACAAGGAACTGCTCACTCCATTGATGGCATTCTTCACCGAGCGGGGACGACTACCAACCCTGGAAGAACTGCCTGAGACGGAGGCTCTTAGCAGCGAATTTGGTAATCTGCGACGGGCATTCCAGATTGTCCTGCAAGCCACGAACCCACAGGAATGGGATGCGATTAGCGATCGCCGCCGTCAGGACTTGTTAGTTTATCTGGCATTGAGCCATTTTGGTCGTCGTCCCAAGTTGCGGGATTTGACACCTGTAATTCAGAACGACATCAAAAGTCTATTCGGTGGCTACCAACAAGCCTGTGCTGCGGCAGACCTGATGCTGATGAGTCTGGGCAATCTGGAGATGGTTGAGGAACGCTGCAAGAGTAGTGCGATCGGGCAGAAGCGACCAAATTCACTGTGGGTTCATGTGTCGGCGATCGAGGCTCTTGATCCGCTACTGAGGCTCTATGAAGGTTGCGCTTCTCGCACGATCGGTCGTCCTCAGGAAGCGAATGTTGTCAAGTTCCATTTCCGTAAACCCAAGATTTCCTATCTGTTCTACCCCAATTTTGACACCGATCCCCATCCTGCCCTGCACACCAGTATGGAGATTGACCTACGAGATCTACACGTTCATTACCGAGATTACGACTCCAACGATAACCCACCCCTACTGCACCAGAAGGATTCCCTAGTAACTACCGACTATCCCCTATACGAGAAATTCGCAAAGCTGACAAAGCAGGAGACAGAATGGGGCTTGCTGGATGATTTGCGCCTGATTTATGACACTCGTGGCTGGCAAAAGTGCCTGGAGGAGCACTGTGCTGAATTAAAAGGGCATCGTGTGGTGTGGCGGAAAGATGCTGATCCTTATCGGGTGAAGTTAGTGCGATCGGCAATACGAGTAAAACAGACTCGACAGGAAGGACAAGAGTAGACTGACTCGAATCGGCAAATTGTCAAGTACTCCTAAGGAATCAAATTAACTCTTCTTAAAGAAGTTAAACTAGGCAGGGTAAGCTTTGACAGCATCAACACCTGCTGCTTTGGAGGAAGATAGGTTAAGCCATGTCCACTGCTCGTCAGATCATAGCGCTTCTAAAAAGCTATGTAGAAGGCGAAGAGCAGCAGTTCTATTCTGCCGCCCTTCAAATGGCGGCGCATGAAGCAAGACAAGGGCATGGGAAGCTTGCTCAAGAAATTCGAGAGTTAGTTGATCAAGCTAAAGCCCGTAGCTCCGCAATAGAACGCAAAACTGGACCAGTTCCGTTAGTTCAACCGAAAGGCGAACTAGCTAATCTATTATCAGCACGCTACCCAGATACGAAATTGTCGGATATGGTTCTTTCACCAGAGCTTGAATTCCGGCTAAAGCGTATCCTAACAGAGCAAAAACAGCGAAGCCGTCTCCAATCCTATAATCTTTCTCCTCGCCGCAAAATTTTATTGGTAGGTACTCCTGGTTCTGGTAAGACGATGACTGCTGCGGCCTTGGCTGGCGAATTGCAACTTCCTCTTCTTACTACCGTATACAGTAGCCTCATTGGCAAATTGATGGGAGAAACTGCTAGCCGCCTCAAGTTGATTTTTGATGCGATGCTATTGACACGAGGTGTTTACTTTTTTGATGAATTCGATGCAATTGGAACACAACGCAACAACGTAAATGATGTAGGAGAAATTCGTCGTGTCCTAAACTCCTTTCTACAACTTATAGAAAGTGACGAAAGCGACAGTTTAATTATTGCGGCAACTAATCATCCTAATCTACTAGATGAAGCACTTTTCCGAAGATTCGACGATGTAATTGAATATCAGCCTCCAACAGTCGAAATGATTCGTCGTCTGCTGGAAACACGGCTTTCAGTATTTAAGATTCAATGGAATGATTGGTCGGAGATTTTGGATGCTGTACAGGGCTTAAGTTTAGCTGAAATTGTCCGTGCTGCGGATGAGGCGGCAAAACAGGCAGTTTTATCCAATACCGAGGAAATTGGCGAGGAAAATCTGCTTTCGGCTATCTTGGAACGACGGGACGTTAATATTCAACAACTGAAGAAAGTTTAGTTGCAGCATGTCTGATCAGTCACGCAGGTTTCCTCATATCTACTTACCTGAGAATGGCGAAAGGGAGAATTACACACGACCACCGGGAGGCGGTGGAACTTCCTCTCTTCCTCATCGAGACAGGGCAGCGCACGCGCGAGCCTTAGAGACTGCAATTGGTAAAGCGCTTCAGGAAGCTCGTCAACAGCTGAATTCTCGTGAGATAGACATTGCTGCTGGAGCACCTGGTTTTTACTTGGAATTTCAAGTTCAAACTGATGGAGCCAATGCTTTTGAAAAGTTGGCAAATCGTACGAAAAGGATTGAATTAGTTGCAGTTAATCAAATACCTGAACAGGAAGGTATGGTTTCAGCAACAGTTTTTGTTCCAGAGCAAGCTATCAACTATTTTTTACAGAAAGTAGAAAAGTACCGTGATGAAAATACAGACACAGGCAGACCGAAGAACGAGGCATTAGTGTCACGGTTAGAAACTGTTCAGATTGGAACAGTACGATCTCTATTCACAGATAATCCAAATTTGTTCCCAGAAAATGGGCAGGAGGTTTGGTGGGAAGTTTGGCTCCGGCATGAGCGGCGAAGTATGTTTGCTCAAGTTACTCAAAGGCTAAACATCCGCACTAAACCTCACACTCTTACTTTCCCTGAACGTGAAATTGTTTTGGCGATGGCTAATGTTGAGGCAATGGCACGAATTATCAAAAATTCGGATGCTGTGGCGGAGTTACGCATTGCGAAGGATGTACCATCAATATTTCTTGAGATGGGAGCATTAGAGCAAGCTAACTGGGCTGAAGATTTAGCTCAACGATTGCTTGAACCCGGACAACATGCGGTAGCAATAAGTTTGCTAGATAGTGGTGCAACCAGAACTCATCGATTGCTTTCATTAGCACTTGATCTGGCTGACATGCATACTGTTGAGCCATCTTGGGGTGTTAATGACAGCGCTTACTGGCATGGGCATGGTACAGCTATGGCTGGCGTAGCCTTATATGCTGACTTGCTTGATTCTTTACAAGCATCTGGGCAGGTAAAACTTCTACACCGACTGGAGTCGGTCAAGATACTTCCAACCAATGGTGAAAATGATCCTGAACTTTATGGTGCCATTACAGAGCAGGGAGTCTCTTTACCTGAAATTCAGGCACCTGATCGCCGTCGAGTATTTTGCATGGCAGTAACGAGCGGCTATGGTTCTACAGATAAAGGAACGCCATCATCCTGGTCATCAGCAGTCGATCAGCTTTGCTTCAACGACAATGAATTCCGGCGGTTGATGATCATCTCCGCAGGCAATATCCAGCAAGACATTGCTTCAGGTGACTATCTCAACATCAATGACCTTGAAATGGTGGAAAATCCTGCACAAGCCTGGAATGCTCTCGTTGTAGGTGCTTACACCGAAAAGGTGAATATTCTTGATTCTAGTTACGCTGGTTGGCAGCCCTTAGCACCAGGCGGTGATCTATCTCCACGTAGTCGCACTTCAGTAACATGGGAACCTCAATGGCCAATTCGTCCAGACGTAGTTTTTGAGGGGGGAAACATGGCTCATGATGGACACAATCCAGCAGTGCCTATTGACGATCTTTGTGTTCTCACAACTCATTACCGACCAGCAGTGCGATCGTTGGATTACATGCGTGATACAAGCTGTGCTGCTGCCCTCGCTAGTCATATGGCAGCGCGAATTATGTCAGAACAACCCACCTATCGTCCAGAAACAGTACGGGCACTGATTGTGCATTCCGCTGAGTGGACTCCAGCCATGCGAACTTACTTCAACAGTACATCTTCAAAGACTGCTAGGCGAGCGCTTGTGCGACGCTATGGTTATGGGGTTCCTGATTTAGAGCGTGCTCTCCAAAGTACTAGCAATGATTTAACACTAATTACTGAAGATGAACTGCAACCGTTCTTTCTGGAAAACAACAGAGTCAAAACTAAAGATATGAAGCTCCATAAACTACCTTGGCCAAGCGAAGTGTTAGAACGGCTAGGAGAAGTCCCAGTAGAGCTAAAAGTTACTCTGTCCTACTTCATTGAACCAAATCCTGGAGAGCGAGGATGGGCATACAAACATCGTTATGCGTCCCACGGCTTGAGATTCAAAGTCAAAGGCTCTTTAGAAACCTATGACGATTTCAAATGGCGGATTAATGAGGCTGTTCGAGAAGAGGAGGAAGACAGAGCTATTTCGGATACCTCTGAGGAGGAAAATTGGTTCCTTGGTTCCAAGACACGGGACACTGGTTCTATACACTCCGATATTTGGAAAGGTACTGCTGTTGAACTGTCACAGAAAGATGCAATTGCAGTGTATCCAATTGGTGGATGGTGGAAAGAGAAGAAGTATCTAGAACGCTACAATCAAGTCTCTTACTACACTCTAATTGTGTCAATTAGAGTTCCGGAAATAGAGGTTGACATATACACTCCTGTTTCCAATCTAGTCACATCTATTCCTATAGATACGTAGAAACCGCTTGTTGAAAATATCCAAATATCCTACTTTTTCGCAGTTCACGGTTAAAGTAGACGAAATGCTCAAACATTAAAAAATTACAAAATTAAAAATGGAGCAAACATGGAAAACAACCTCTTGCAACGCATCACGCATAATCCAGACATTTGTCATGGGAAACCTTGTATTCGTGGATTACGTTACCCCGTCGAGTTTATTCTTGAACTTTTGAGTTCCGGTATGACAACTGAAGAAATCCTCGCCGACTATGATGATCTTGAGTCAAATGATATTCTTGCCGTTCTTCTGTTTGCCGCTCGTCTTAGCCAGGTTAAGAGCATTCACAAGCTGGCATCATGAAATTTCTTGTTGATGCTCAACTGCCCATTCGGCTCGCTCGACTGCTTCAAGAAGCTGGCTACGACACTATCCACACTAGAGAACTTCCTCAGCAAAATGCCACTCCGGACTCGATCATCAACACACTTTCCGTCTAGCAAGAGCGAATTGTCATTACCTAAAGACTCAGATTTTGTCGATTCCTTCCTCACTGTGCAGCAACCCTATAAACTTCTGCTAGTCACGACAGGAAATATCAAAAACTCAGAACTAGAAACCCTCTTTGCTGCAAACCTATCCCTGATTGTTGATCTGCTTTCCCAAAACAACTACATCGAATTGAGCAGAGACTCCGTGATTGTGCATCAGTAGCAGAGTAAAAATTTCAGGTTTGATGATTCGCTCAATCATACATCCGACTGTTGAAATCGTTCAACTAATTGGGTACGCTTTTGTGTCCACCAATCTTCCGTCGCTTCAACTGGTTCTCCACTCTCCAGACCTTCTAACAACAGAGATTCAATACGCTGTTGTTGGGCAATCCGCTCCTGCTCTCGCAGAATTAGATGATAGACATACTCGTTGGCTGAATTAAAGCCTGCGGCGATAGCGTAAGCGCTGACTTGTCAGTTCGCTTGCTCCTCTACAAAGGTTTTAATCTGATCGGGAAGGAAGATATTCAGCATTCGTCACTACCCCCAAGCTATTACATCATCTGCTTTTAGGATAGCTAGAAACGTGGCTCCACTTGCTCAAGCCACCGCTCGATCCCTTTTCTCGTTGGCACTCCCTTTCCTGTGAATGCCCAAATGTCTCGCTTGTGTTGAGAGCCATAGCTGATATGAATGGGTCGATTGCTCCCATAGTAGTACAGCGAGTCAAACGGCAATCGCTGCTCTAGAATCCACTCCACGAGGCGATCGCTCTCCACTCCCACAATCCGAAAATCACAGGCAGCACCGAGGCGATCGGTGCTTTAAACTGGAAAAACGATCGCTCAGGTAGAAGCAGGCATGGAACAGACCACTTATCACATTGATGCCTTTTGGGATGCAGAAGCCGCCGTCTGGGTGGCAACCAGTGAAGATGTACCGGGATTAGCCACTGAAGCGGATACGATCGAGGCACTGAGTCAAAAGCTACGGCAGATCATCCCCGATCTACTGCTCCTCAACCATGTCATTTCTGCCAATTATGCAGGGACGATCGCTATTCAACTTACCAGCCATCGGCAAGAACTAATCGAGGTTGCTTGATCAATGGCTACATCGCTCACGCCTGCGCTCAAAAAACTGTTGACCGAAGCAGGTTGTTCTTTTGAACGTCAAGGCAAAGGAGACCACGAAATCTGGTACAGCCCAATGACCGATCGGCGGTTTGTGGTAGACGGCTCGATTAAATCTCGTCACACGGCAAATGCTGTCCTCAAACAGGCAGGACTACCCAAGGCGTTCTAACCACTGCTCAATCCCTTTTCTCGTTGGCACTCCCTTTCCTGTGAATGCCCAAATGTCTCGCTTATGCTGCAAACCATAGCTAATGTGGATGGGTCGATCGCTGACATAGTAGTACAGCGAGTCAAACGGCAATCGCTGCTCTAGAATCCACTCGACGAGGCGATCGCTCTCCACCCCTACAATCCGAAAATCACAGGCAGCACCGAGGCGATCGCAGTAATACTTGCCATCCCGGTTCTTCTCATGCGCCATGTGCTGATCTCGGCTTGGATCAACCCGACCATTCTTTATGCCTGTCTCCGGGTATTTCTGAGCCAGAAACCGCTTCAAATCCTTTGAGCAAAATCCATAGGTCAACTGAAACTGTTCCCTTCCGAAGTGAGCAATCACAGGGTCAAGGATGTGTTCACAGAGAGATTTTAGAGCCGGAATTGTTTCTTCCGGATTTTCAGGATATGGATTGATGCGATCAGCATACCTCCTATACGTTTGCGTACAAGTGCAAAATTCCTGTAAACTCAGGTACTTTCCCAACAAGATTTCATGCATCCAAGCGTCAGCCTCCTGAATCGAGAATTCTAACTCCGAACAGAGTCTAAAATTCCACGATACAAAATATGGCTGCTCTCCTGACAAAATCCAACTTTGTGAACGGGCTGCAATGCCTTAAGAAACTTTGGTTGGAAGTTTTGGTTGGAAGTTTTGGTTGGAAGTGCAGGAGCCACACCAAGCCACTGCTCTCTCCCCAGCCCAGCACCGCATCATTGACCCAAGACATCACTGCCATTGGTTCTGTTGCTGTCTACCATCAGTCTTTTGAAGCCAGCTTGTTGCGGAAGTTGGCTTCAAAAGCTTTCCCTACTTAACATAACTTTTTCGAAGTCAATTAGAAGCATAAGAGTTCCGTGGCAGAAAAGTTATTGTTCACCCGACAATCAACCATTTCTTACTTTAGGATCTCACCTGTACCGGCATCACCAGATACGTCATCTTCATGCCACCGATGGGATTCAGCACCGAAGGGCTAGTGGCGGCATTAAACTGCATTTGGACATCGGTCGTATTGAATGCCTTTAGACCTTCCAGCAAGTATCGGACGTTAAAAGCAATTTCGAGATCATCACCCGAAATTTGAGCCGGAATCGCTTCTCGTCCGCTGCCAACATCTTGGGCATCGACAGATAGGATAATTTCTTGCTTGACGCTGTCTAGATTGATTTTGACAATGCTGTTCTTTTGATCAGCCAGCACTCCGATCCGCTCCAGAGCCGACACAAACAGCCGCCGCTCTATCGTCATTTGACGCGAAAACTGACGGGGGATGAGCTGGCGGTAGTTGGGATATTGGCCTTCTAGCAGCCGGCTAGTTAAGCGTTGATTTGCCCACTCGCACACCAACTGACCTGGATCAAACCGCACCGCAACCGAGTCCGCAGCCGAGTTGAGCTGGATCATCCGCTCTAATTCTCGTAGTGCTTTGGCAGGCACAGTAACATCGAGAGTCTGATCCCGCGAAGCGGGGTACGGAGTACCATCATCAGTTGATTTAACCGCTACATTGTCAGCAAAATCAGCAGGGCTAGTTTGCACAACCGCAAGCCGGTGGCCGTCCGTTGCAGCAAACTCCATACCGTCGGGGTTGACCGTTAAATGCACGCCTGTTAGCACCTGCTTAGTTTCATCTGAGCTGGTAGCAAACAGAGAACCGCGCAACCCTTCGGAAAGGGCCTCAACGGGTAGATAGGTGACTTCCGCTTCGGCAATCGCAGGCAACTCTGGAAATTCTTCTGCCCCCATGCCGCGCATTTGATAACGCCCCGACGAGCAGGTCAGCGTTACCATCGATTCACCCACTGGCTTACCGTCGGAACCATCAGAATCGTCGAGGATGATTTCGCCTTCCGGCAACCGTGAGACAATATCGCCCAGCAGCTTTGCAGGTAGGGTCAGGGTGCCCTCTTGCTGAACCTGAGCCGGAAAGCTGGTTTGCACACCCAAACTGAGGTCAAATCCGGTCAGGCTAATCTGCTGTGTTGCAGCATCAGCACTCAACAACACATTGGCTAAAACTGGGTGACTGGGACGAGACGGCACAACTCGACTTACAAGGGAGAGGTGGGTGTTCAGTTCACTTTGGTTGCAGATGAGTTTCATGGATCTGGGTCGTTTCTGGTGCAGCTTCCGACTGGTGTACTGGCCCACAGCGGAAATTTTGTGAATTTGGACGTTAATCGTAACCGATTTTTCTAACCATGGGTTAGCTCGAAGCGTAATCGTAGCACCCCTGGTTTCAAAAGATGCATTTTTTAGGCTAATTTCTTTGACAGCAACGGCGGGGTTTACCCACTTTATGCCTACAGAACAGGAATCACCGAACCGAACAACATAACTCGATTCTCGATCACCAAATTCTTATATCCTGAAATAGCTTTAAAGAGATCTAGCAGTAGTAGAGGCTGTGGAAACTGTGGAAAACATCCTGTGATGATTGATATTCCTGAATTCTAGCGCTTGCAGGGCTGTGAAAAAGCTGTGGAAAGAGAATTTAGTTTTGCACAAGTGTTGAGACAGAGTGAATCTTTTCTCGCAAAACCGGTCGTTTTCCCCACCCTTTCCCCAGGGTTTTCCACAGAAATTTAAGAGTTTTCCACAAAGCAAATTAGCTTAAAGAAACTTTGTAATGTTCTGTTATGTCGTAGAATGCAGGTTTTCGACCGATCGATTCATTTCAATCTATGATTTGGCTTGATTGATTGGGGCTGTCGATCTAAGCGGGGCTGGGCTAGCCTGAGAAGGCAGGGCCAGTTCAACCTATCCCTTGAGTGCAACCTATTGAGTGCAACCTACCGAGGCCGCATGATATGAGCACATTTGATGCTAATGATTCCAATGATTCCAATGATTCCAATGACCCCAGTTCCGGTTCTTCTATTCCGTTCGTCACGCTAGGTTCCTTAATTCCTGCTGCACCAGCGGGGTTTAAGTCAGGCTTCGTTGCCATTATTGGACGCCCCAATGTCGGTAAATCAACTTTGATGAATCGATTAGTAGGGCAGAAGATTGCGATCACCTCTCCAGTAGCCCAAACGACGCGCAATCGTCTACAGGGCATCCTCACCCTGCCTACAGCCCAAATCATTTTTGTAGATACGCCGGGTATTCATAAACCTCAGCACGAGTTGGGGGTGGTGCTGGTGCGCAATGCGCAAAACGCAATTGAATCAGTGGATTTGGTGCTGTTTGTGGTTGATGGTAGCGTGCCTGCGGGCGGAGGCGATCGCTACATTGTAAATTTGCTCAACCAAGCTTCGGTGCCCGTTGTCCTCGGCGTCAATAAAATTGACCAGCAGCCGACAGAAGCGTCCGAACTCGATCAATCCTATCAGCAGCTCGCAGCAGCCCAGGGCTGGACCGTTGTTAAATTTTCTGCCCTGACGGGGGATGGTCTCGAACAGCTACAGACTTGCCTGATCGACCGGCTCGAAGCTGGTCCCTACTACTATCCGCCTGACCTGATTACCGATCAGCCAGAGCGGTTCATCATAGGTGAGTTAATTCGAGAGCAGATCTTGGCGCTGACTCGTGAAGAAGTGCCCCATTCAGTTGCGGTGATTATCGACCGGGTTGAAGAAGATCCGGAGATTACCCGGATTCTAGCCACCATCTATGTCGAGCGCGATTCGCAAAAGGGTATTTTAATCGGCAAACAGGGCAGCATGATGCGAACGATTGGCACAAATGCTCGTCAGCAAATCCAGAAGCTGCTGATGGGAAAGGTCTATCTAGAACTGTTTGTCAAAGTGCAACCCAAGTGGCGGCAGTCGCGACTGCAATTGTCTGAACTCGGCTATCGGGTCGAAGAATAGAATTAGAATCAGTAGACCTCAATAAAACTCTATGATTTGGTAAGAAAAACAACAAAATACAGTAAAAATTTCTTGTTTTTGTCGGCATAGCTTAAGAACTTATTAAAACGAACGGCATTTTTGCTTTCTGCAGTTAATGTGGAATTCAAGATACCTCCTAACTGCGTCTCCAGCCTCATCGATATTGGTGCTTGCATCCAGTAGATGGGGCTGCTCTTTTGGGTTTGCTCATTTGAATCGGATTTTGTTTTGTAATCTGTCGGTTGGTGTGCCGATTAGTCTGCTAGTTAATCTGCCAATTAGTGTGCCAATTAGCCTGCTAATGGCTTGGATAGTTACCGCCTAGGTAACACTCACCCTAGTTCTAGACTCCGTGCAACGCACTCGGTGCTGCTGGCGGTGATTACGCAGTACCTATGCGGTAATTATAAAGTTTTTGCCAATTCTGCTGCGGTTCTGGATTGGTATTCAGCGTAGTTGTAGAGAGTTACAGGGACCAATTGCGGGACCAATTGCAGCCGCTTTAGATGGTAGGTTGATCGAATTGAGTAGTACTGCCATGCCTCTCCTCCGTAGATCTATTGGTAAAGTAGTGATGAAATTGAGCCAAAATCTCAGTAGAAATGCTAGCACCACGATAAACTGGAAGCATACTTGCAATCCTTCGGTCTTGTTCCTTGTACGGTCTTGTGAGTAGCGACATTGATTAGGCTCTAAATCATTAGACTCTAGATCAAGTGAATGTAGTCAAATTGAGCTAGCTCCACTAGTCGTAACGTTGGGTGCGTCTGAATCAATTACGTTAGTAAATTAGCTGAATCCTAGCTCTGAATGAGTTTGTCGTTAGATCTGTAATTAGCTGAATTCGCAATAAGGTGTGTTCCAAAAGGTTCCAGAAAACTAAATTGTGAATGCATATTTTTTTATATCAGAATAAATGTTTGTTCTAGATAAGAATGTTCTGGCCTGAGTATCTTGACTTTAAAGCTTGTATCTAAATGTTTAGATTGATGGTACTTTTCGGGGTACACTAACGTGAATTCACAAACTGTATCGGTAATCATTCCTTGCTATAACGCAGAACGATTTTTAGCTGAAGCAATTGAAAGCGCGCTAGGCCAATCGATTGCGGCAACAGAAATCATTGTGGTTGATGATGGTTCAACTGATCAAACCAGAGCGATTGTAGCTCGCTATCCGCAAGTTAAATATATTTATCAATCTCGACAAGGTGTATCTGCTGCTCGAAACTATGGTTTACAGATCAGTTGTGGAGAATATATTGTTTTTTTAGACCACGATGATTACCTATTGCCTAACGCGCTAGAGGCCGGACTCGCAGCATTTTGCCAGCACCCTAACTGTGGTTTTGTGTTTGGCGTCTGTAGAAACATCGATACCAATGGAATGCGCCTTCAAGGTTCCAATCGTGCTGTCCTAGAGCACCCCTACCCTCATCCTATCTATCCCAACATTCTTAAAGGCAATTCGGTCCATCCACCAGCTCGTCATTTGTTTCATCGCTCGGTGTTTGAAACAGTAGGAAAATTTGATACGACGCTGACGGTAGCAGAAGATTATGATATGTACCTGCGGGTTGCAGCCGTGTTTCCAGGTCATTGTCACAATCAGGAGGTTGTAGCCTACCGGACCCATGATGTCAGTGCTTCGACAACGGCCCGTCCTTCGCATCATTTGGCATCTACTCTGAAAGTTTTGAAAAAACAACAGTCCCACCTCCGTCAGAATCCGCAGTATCAGACTGCCTATCGTCAAGGTAAGCAGCACTGGATCAAGATATATGGCCGCTATATGGTCTATGACATCAAATTCTATTTGCTCACAAAGCAGCCTCAACTAGCGGCCCAATCCCTCTATCTATTGCTGCGTTATTACCCACAGGGACTGCTTCGGTATGCTAGAGAGTTGTTGGCTAACTTGTCTCGACGATGGACTGCCTCAACGACCTGTTAGAGTATTACCAATCGAATATAAAGTATAAGCTGAATCGAGTTTATATCAACGGAAATCTAAAATCCCATTTTGCATAGCTATTTAGTAAAGCATTATGATTACCTTGCGTATTCTACAGTATAAACCTATATACGATAGAGAAGATTTTCGTTTTCTCTACATCCTTCTAACTGAATTAGCAAATTAGGGCAACAAATAAAGCAACAAAGCAGGACGTTGCTGCGTGAGATATGACTTGAGATGTTGCCAACCCTGATGGAGTTTGGGATTGGTTGCTTCAACTTTGGAAAGAGAGGCAAAATCATCCCTGAATTCAGCAATGCCTAAAACTACAAGGCAGACTTCCGCGCCAATGAGGTGCTAAATAGCATAGATATAGATAATGATCACCCTTTCGTCCGATCGACGCTGGCTATAGTTGCCCGCTACACTAGAGGTTCTCATTACACTTTCGTTACACTGTAGAGTACAAGTGTTTTGTGTCTCTATGCAGGTTTTGCAAGCGGTTCACCTCCAAAAATTTTATCGTGCCCAGAGAAAAAATGTTGCAGCGGTACAGAATGTTTCGTTGCAGATTTCAGCAGGCGAAGTGCTGGCGTTTCTGGGGCCAAATGGTGCGGGTAAAACGACGACCATTAAAATTATCGCCGGGCTAATTGTGCCAGATGCAGGTCAGGTAAAAATTAGCGGGCGTGACCCTCACCGAGATCCTAAAGCCCTCCGGTCAATTGGGGCTGTTTTAGAAGGAAATCGCAATGTCTACTGGCGGCTGACCCCCGAAGAGAATCTGGAGTATTTCGGCGTTTTGCGGGGCCTTAGTCAACGAGTGGCGCGACAGCGCAGCCAGATCTTACTGGAGCGGTTTGATTTACAAGATAAACGGCGAGCGTTAACGCAAACTCTCTCGCGCGGCATGCAGCAAAAACTAGCTATTGCTGTAGCCCTGATCCATGATCCCCAACTGCTGCTGCTCGATGAACCTACCTTAGGGTTGGATGTAGAAGCGACAGAAAATGTTAAACGACTGGTGCGCGAGATTGCGGCAGAGGGACGCGCTATCCTGCTGACTACCCACCAGCTCGACATCGCCGAAGACCTATCGGATCGGGTGGCTATTATCAACCAGGGTGAAATCGTGGTGGAAGAACCCACGACTGACCTGATTCGCCAATTTTCTGGAACTGCCTACCGGATCGAGCTAGAACAACCGTTGGATGCAGAGCGCTTCCACAAACTTGGCTCCCTAGCTACCGTTGTGGATCAGCTCCAGATTCATTTACCTGATCCCGAAACACTGTATTCGGTACTGGATATTTTGCGACCCCTGCCGATTGTGCGGATTGAAAAAGAACAGGCCAAGCTAACAGAGATCTTCCTCAAACTAGTCCGAGAAGGCAGTGTCTAATCGCCTTGCCTGGTGATTGGGGTACAGCTTCACAATGTTCAACTAGCTGCGTGATGCACATCCTGCCGCTAAAAAATAAAACTGAGAGTTGGTATGGTAATGTCTCTTTTTCTCGCTGAACTCAAACGAAGCTGGATTCAACTCGTCCGCTATTCCTCCGAGGTGATTGGCGGCATGATTGGCACCACGATCATTTTTTACGGCCTGTTTCTGAGTGCTCGCTACATCGCTGGCCCCGCATTTCAGTTGGGTGACCGACTCGACTCGATAATTGTCGGTTATGTGCTCTGGACGCTAATGCTGTTCATTTTGGGGGATATTGCTGGCGGACTCCAACAAGAAGCACGCACAGGTACTTTAGAGCAGCTGTTTCTCTCGCCTTACCGCGCCCCAACGGTATTTCTGATGCGTACAATTGCTAGTCTACTGCTGAATCTGGCGATTAACCTGGGCATTTTGCTACTGATTCTGCTCCTAACAGGTAGTCAACTTCGCTTTCCGCCTAGCCTGGTTTTTCCCCTGTTTACGGTCCTGCTGGGGGCTTATGGCATCTCGTTCGCAATGGGAGCAATGGCGCTGATTTTAAAGCAGGTGCAGCAACTCCTCGGCGTTTTCCAGTTTGCTCTCTTATTCTTGTTTACGACCCCGGTTGAAACTTGGACGGGCACAGCGCGGACGATTGGCTGGTTGCTACCAATGGCTCCGGGGGCAGGGCTATTGCGCGAGGTTATGGCCCGTGGTGCAGCCCTAAACTGGATGGCGTGGGGGTTGTCGTTGATTAATGGAGCGGTGTATTTCTGCGTGGGTATTTTCCTGTTCCAATGGGCGACCCAGACCGTTAAACGGCAAGGCAAATTGGGTGGGTATTAGAATCTGACCCACCCAGTTCAACTGAAAATAAAAGCAACTGATCTATGGATAGTGAAGAGGCCCAAAATTCTTTTGTGAGAGTTTAATTAAGTAGTTCTGCAACATTTACTCCTCTATTGAAAGAAGCTATAGTGCAGAAATATTCTTCTTAAAAGAGAAAATTAGAGTTGCTCTATCCCAGAATTGGTAAGGAGTTGGGCGAATTGTTAACTCAAATCAAGTTGAAAATAAACTTTCTTAAAGTTAGTCATTTCTCAAAAAGACATGTTATAAGAATGGGAGTCGCTAAACAGACAGATTCAGATAGTTTGAAAAGCCCACTCAATAGTTTTCTAGGCGTTAATTTTTCCGCTTAAGTGCTTGAAATTTGGTTCAGTCTTCCAGTCAATTACTGAAGGCAGTTCTGAGTAAGTAATGCAGTTATTGTTCGGATGAGGATTACTTCCTGTTAGTGCTTAGAAATAGCCTGTAAATGATCTAATTAGATCTTCAGCTCTTCTTGAGCAAGGCTGTCAAATGGTTCTGTTAGTCTGGATTGGTTTGTCCTTGGCTGGATGGCTGTATCTGCCTGCCGGGATGGTTTTGGCTGTCTTTCCGATGATGGTCGGCCATAAGTTTTCTGTTTGAATAGCTGGTTTTCTACAGATTGAAACCTAAGCAAAAAACCTAAGCAAACGTAAAGGGATCAACAAGGTGTTCTGCTCAGTTTTTCCTGTAGTTGAGCAAGTATTCAATGCATCTAGACTTTAATGGATTGACGCTGATAGATAGAGTCCTGGAGTGAAAACTGGAATGGAAGTTAGGCGGAGGAAAACAAATTCATAGTTGTAAGTTGTGGTTATAGCTTATAGTTGCAAAGTATTCTTGCTTCTAACTATTAGCAATTTCTTTCCAGTGGCTCTTCTGTTATTTCGTGTGAATAGTTTGTAGTTCGTTTTTTGTAGTTCATTTTCCTAATTTCAAGAGGTATTTCTATGCAATACTTGCTAATCGACACCCACCGCAGACCGATCGGTACCTTAGTCAGCGATAAGACATTTGCGGTTGGAGACACGTTTCAGAATCATAACTCTGAGACTTATACCGTTGTAGGATTGAACTGGTTTAATCAACGGCCTCATACCCAGTCTTTGACAGTCATTCCTCAATCTGCTATCAAGGTAGCTGCAAAGTAGCTTTGAAGTAGGTGATTCAACTCAATTAGAGCTGAGTAGCCTGTGCAGTTAGTTTGTGTAGGCACGGTTGATTCCAGAAGATCGTGTCTATAGCTAACAGGCGAACAATGGCTAACGTTTTGCGGTCAATCAGGATCAGCTAAATATTAAAAATTAAAGAACCGCCCTCATCGGTTTAGAAATAGGGCGGTTCTTTTTCAGTTGTTCTTCTTTGCTTAAAGCGGATTCTCTTCAGAGTCAAACTTTTTTAGGTTTCAAAATAGCTGAATTGAACCTCAAGGCTAACGAACCAGTCAAAAGTGATTAGAAGTGGTTAAACTGAAGAACCCAATCCAGCATATGCACCATAGAAGAAGAGTCCTACCACAACAAGGACACCAGTTCCGGCGATTGTTGCTACAACCCAAAGGGGAATTCTGCCAGACTGCAACATTGCTTTTTACCTCCTAATACGACTTGGTTTGCTAGTATTCTGAAAACGCAAATATGAGAGACCTACGTAACCTAACTAGCCACAGCGAGAGTAGGGCAATCAAATTACAAAAGCCTACTAACCCTAGGCTACCTGGGCAGGAAGTGAGCGCTTTAGAGTGCATTCCTCCCCAGATATAACCTAGTTGAAGAAATAGCTAGAGAACAAAATACCGAGTACGAAGATGAGCAGCAGACCAAGATAGAGTGAAGTCCGGTTCAACTCAACAGGCTGCTTGTTAGGATTTGGGGTACGTTCTAAGGGTGCCACAATGATCTCCTATCGCTGAATAAACTGCATTGCTGCAATTGCACCTAAGAAGAAGACAGTTGGAACAGCAAGGGTGTGAACTGCCAACCATCTAACTGTAAAAATCGGATAAGAAACGGGTTGATTTGGAAGATTACTTGTCATAGGGATTCTGAGTTCAATTCGCTCTATTTTTGCTGTAAAAATTCTTCGATTTGCTGCTTTGCTTCAAAGCGTTCCTTGATGATTGGTGCCTCTTGCCGAGTTTGCGTATAGTATTCGTTCGGGCGAGGTGTACCAAACACGTCATAGGCTAACCCTGTGCTGACAAACAACCAGCCGGCAATGAATAAAGCCGGAATGGTGATGCTGTGAATCACCCAATAGCGAATACTAGTAACAATGTCGGAAAACGGTCTTTCACCAGTTGTTCCTGCCATGTAGTCTCCTCCCGTAAATGACAACTCAAAGCTTATTTAACATCATACGAGAGTGCGGAAACAGTCACAAGCAACCTGCTATTTTAATCGACTAGAACGCCAAAATAATTGAAGGAATTGTGGGTCAATCGTCTGATCACGCTTGCAACTAATGCACCTCTAATTACACCACTACACCGCACTCAACTTAATACTCAACTAACCACGATCCTAGCGCCTTAAGCCGCCTGTTGATACCTCAGCAACGTACCTTCTTGACCGAGAATGAATCCTTGCTCAGGGGACACAAAAACAATCCGGTAGAAGTTAGAAGGAACGTTTTCAACATCCCGGTCTTTTTGCCAGGTTTTGCCGCCGTCAAAGCTGACTAGCAAATTACCGCTACCACCTGCCACCCAAATTTCCTCTGGAGTTCGGTAAGCCAGATCAAGCAGTCCCCAACTTGTGGCGTACTCAGGACTGAGGGGATCTTCCCAGGACTCGGCAGTGTCGTCCTCGCTGAACTGGACAATTCCGCCCCGCGCCAATAGCCACATCCGTCCATCTTTGCCGAATCCCATATTCTGCAAACGACGAGAGCTGTTGCGGTTGTGTGGTTCCCAGGAGGGTTGTCCGGGTGCCCAGGTTGAATAGAAGCTGCCTCGTGAGGACACGGCGACATACTTCCCATCGTCCGATCGAGCAATGTTGCGCAATACCCCTACTGCTTCCTGCACCATCGCCTTCCAGGTCTTTCCACCATCCTTTGTTTGATAGATGGCTCCTACATCCGTTGTCATCTCAGCCGACTGAGACCCTAATGCCGTAATTTTGTAGGGTGCTCCAGGCAGTTTCTCACTCAGGGGAACCCGTAGCCAGGATTTGCCACCATCGGTGGTATGCAGCAGAAGACTGGGTTGACCAACAATCCAGCCATCCGGACCGGAGAAGCTCACCGAGAGAAAGCTGTAGATCTGTTCATCGCCTAAATCAAGCGCTCGCAGATCCCAGGTCTTTCCTGCATCCTTAGTTTCCAGCAGGGTGGCGTTTTTGCCCACTAGCCAACCGTGATTTGAGTCAATGAACGAAACATCGGAAAGGGTTTCCTCGGTGGGTAGGGAAACTGGCTGCCAGGGATTGTAGCTGGTTGAAGGTAGAAACCCTCGGGCACAGCTACTGCACAGCAGCACAGCAACAACAAGCACAATAACGGTTTGAAAGGACTTTAGAAGTGAGCGCATCGGACTTAACTACAGATACCAACTAACAAAACTGCGATCTAGACACCAAACGAGCTTAACCTGACTTGTAGAAGCGCTTTTCAGCCGCTTACCTCAGTCCGTAAAGGCTAATGAAAAATAAAAAAGCCAAAGCCAGACCGCCAAAAATAAGAATATTCTTTTGTCCTGGCGTGAGAGTATTGACGCCAAATCCATAGCCCAGATTCTCCTTAAAGCCTGAGGGATTGCCAACCGGACCCACATTGCTGAATGCTGTTTTTCTGGCTCCACACACAGGACAGCGCCAGATTTCAGGCAATTCCTCAAACGGAACCCCAGCGGGAATGTCGTTGCTGTCATCCCCTCTAGCAGGTTCATAGACGTAACCACAAGCCTTGCATTCGTACCGATCGAGAGTTTTGAGATCAACGGCTTCCGTAGTCATTGGTGGTACTCATTCACACAACAAAACTTGGGGTAGAAAACTTGAGATAGAAATATTAAAAATTCTGTTAAAGATTATGACATAGAATGTCGCCCATGATGAGAACCGATTTGGTCCGACTTGGGTAGCTCGATTTCAAGCCAAACCCATTGCAATTGACTGAGCAGATTGCATTGCGCGAGATAGCGAATTACGGCTGTTAAACTGAAGGCCGCTTGCCATTGCCGTTTGTAGTGGGGGGCCGCACGAGAGCCGCCATCAGTAAACAAAGAATGCCGATATTAATCGCCACATCTGCCAGATTAAAAACTGGAAACCGAATCAGGCGAAAATCTAAGAAATCGACTACTTCCCCAAATAGAAATCGATCGATCCCATTCCCCAATGCACCGGCTAAGATGCAGCCATAGCCAATTTGCTCCCACCGGTTCATTCGCGGCCCCAAAACCGCTAGGGCAATTAATCCCAAACTAACCACAAGCGACAGCCAGCGCAGCCATTCTCCCCGCTCGCTAAACAGGCTGAAGGCTGCTCCCTTGTTAGTCACGAAGGTGAGATGGAAAACTCCTTCCCATAGGGGCCAAGTCTCGTTGAGTTCAAACGTGCGGACCACCCAAAACTTTGTGACCTGATCGGCTATCAGTCCTACCAAGGCCGCAACCCAAAAAAGGCGATTTTTCAAACTCATAGTCACAAATTTACCACTGGGCTAGCCGCTGGACTTCTTGATTCTTCGACTATTGGACGGCAATTCGTTGCACAAATTTAGCCGATCCTCCCTCAGTAAAGCATCAAACGCCGCAGAAAGGCTGCTAAAACCGTGACCGCGCAGACCAGGGCTAGCTGACCCGGCAGGGGCGTAACCGAATAGGTCATCAGTGTTTCCGGCACAGAAAGGGTCTCAAATCCTTGCCACTTGGCGGCATGGGCCAGCAGAATGTATCCGATTCCGGTGGCATGAATGGCTGCTAAACCCATCAAACAGCTTAGTGCCAGGTTCTCCAATCGCCGGGGCAGCCGAAAGGCTAACCAACCGCAATGGACAGTTGCCAATTGTCGGAAGAATGCCAATGGCTAACTGGATTAGAATGTCGTTGATCAATCAATTCTAAAGATCAATCAATTCAACGAGTCTTGCCGCAATAAATTAAGATTAACCTGTTGATAAT
>KL662191.1:1371931-1468675 GCA_000733415.1 [Leptolyngbya] sp. JSC-1 | reverse complement strand
AGGTCATCAGTGTTTCCGGCACAGAAAGGGTCTCAAATCCTTGCCACTTGGCGGCATGGGCCAGCAGAATGTATCCGATTCCGGTGGCATGAATGGCTGCTAAACCCATCAAACAGCTTAGTGCCAGGTTCTCCAATCGCCGGGGCAGCCGAAAGGCTAACCAACCGCAAATCCAGGCTCCAGGCACAAATCCAAGCAGATACCCGAAGCTAGGACGATGGACATAATCGAACCCGCCACCTTGAGTAAACACATTAAACCAGGTCAAGCCCAGAATCAGATAGGCAATTTGGGAAATAGCTGCCGCACTGCTGCCTCCGAGACAACCCACGAGCAACACAGCCGCAATCTGACAGGTAACTCCTAGTGAGTGAGCCTGAACTCCGTGCTGAGTCCAACTCCAGGGAAAACTCACGATAAATGCTTCTAGTAATGTGCCACCAATGGTCAGAATCAAACCCATTAGTGCCCACATCAATTGGGTAGGAGCAGCCACAGTTGCTTTGAGGGATTGAAGAAAAAACAAGGGTTAAGCGGAGATAGGAAATGACGTTAGGCGCTAAACCCCAAGATTATACTCCCTTACTTTGAGATAAACCTTAAAGGGCCTCTAAACTTGGCTGATGTAGTCCATAAGCTCAGGCGTTGCTTTAAACCACTCTCCAGCTAGTCTGATGGCTTTGAACTTCTGATGCAAAGATTGTTCGAGGCTGTAAGCTTCCCTAGCATTTTTGACCAGGATTGATTTGAGCAACCTTAGCTCTACTGGACTTGATGTTTGAAGGGAACGCAGCCTTCTCTCTACATCCTGTGCCTTGCCGATTTTGATGGCTTTACTGTCGCGATTAAGGATGAAGTAGACAAAATAAGCTTCCTGGGCTAATTTCTCCCCATCGATAGAGACCAACCGATTGCCTGGTGTGATTATCTCTGTGTCCGGAGCAGCCCAAGTTTTAACCCAGGTGCATATCGCTCGAATTGTCAAAGATTTTTGAGCTTTTATAATAATAAGCTCACCCTGAATATTGAGAGTAAAGCGTTTTGCTCCTGCTTTTCCTCTAGATGGAACACAAAGATGTTCACTGTAGCTATTGATATAAGTTTCCGAGTAAGAGACAGAATCTTTATCGCGGGTGATGGCAATTTCTTTCTGCTTTTGCACCATCCTTGGAGCAGGGTGTGCGCTGGGAATATTGAAACGTTTTAGATCCTCTACGGCGACTTCTACCCATCCCCATCCCTCATCTAGATTATCGGGATTTCGATCTATGTAGATGACTTGCCAGTATTGCCTAGCCATAGGCGATTAAACAAAAATAACTTTGAGCTGTATTTTTGCTAGACAGAGTTAAGAAGTGAACCTTAGGACGCAACTGCTAATTCGGCTGGTTGACGACGTGGGATTTCGTAAGTAAAGAAGTCATGCGCCATGATCGTCCTAGGGAAAATGGCCTTTGCTTCGGCTAGCAGATCATCAAGGACAATAGTGTTACCAGGGGCATAGCGGGGGCTGAAGTGGGTCATGATTAGCTGCTTCACCTGAGCCGCAAGCGCAACCTGAGCCGCCATCGTGGACGTAGAGTGCAAGCGCTGATAGGCCAATTCTGCATCTTGATGGGAAAAGGTGGCTTCATGGACCAATACGTCTGCATCCTGAGCTAGCTCTACAGCACTCTCGCAGTAAATCGTGTCGGTACAGTAAACAAACTTGCGGCCAATTTGGGTTTCACCACATAGCTCCGTTCCATTGACAATGCGGCCATCTGGTAGGGTAATTACCTCGCCGCGCTTCAGTCTGCCGTACATCGGTCCAGGCGGAATTCCCATCGCGGTAGCCCGCTCCACATCAAACCGACCCGGCTTGTCTTTTTCAGTGACGCGGTAGCCAAAGGCCGGAACTCGATGGGTCAAGGGAGCGCAACTGATCGAAAATTCCTCGTCCTCGAACAACAATCCTGGCTTCACTGTATGCACTTTGACCGGATAGGAGAAATGAGTCTGGGAATAGCGCCCGCAGGCTTTGAGATATTCGTCTAGCTTGGGCGGTCCATAGATATCAATCCGGGTGGGGTTTCCGGCTAATCCACAACTTGCCAGCAATCCCATCAAGCCATAGATGTGATCCCCATGCATGTGGGTAATAAAAATGCGGGTAATTTGGCTGACTTTTAAATCACTGCGTAGAATCTGGTGTTGGGTGCCTTCGCCACAGTCAAACAGCCAAACCTCGGCCCGCTGCGGCAACCGCAGGGCAATACTGGAAACGTTGCGTGAGCGGGTTGGAACACCGGAACTGGTTCCTAAAAACGTAATCTGCACTCAATCAACCTGTTGTTCAGCAATTTCTCACCCACCTATACTGACACAACTCGATAGGAGATGTTTGACCTCAAGCATGATTTGTCTAGCCTGAAGGCCCCCTACCGAAACAGCAATCGCTCTAAGTAAACGCTTGATCGATGATTTATAAATTAAGGAGTAGTCGCCTCTAGGCCCTTGATTGCTCTAGGAGAGGGCAACGGGTTTAATCAAATTGGCCAGTGAGATTAAACAGACTGCAACTGCTGGAAGGAGTTTCCCATTCTGCTTCTGGTCGTCAAGCTGAACCGCAGTAAATTCATAGCTGCTTGAAATTAATGAAATCTTGCTAGGAAATACTGAGAAAACGACGCAGCGATAAGACGAATTCATTTAGCTTCGTCGATAATTTATCGCTAAGTAATATTGATTTGACCTCGCATTTTTATTCAGCTAAAGTAAAAATTATCTTAATATAATGCAAAGTTAGCTTATTTAAGAGCCATTTAAGGCTGATCCCTGCCCAGATAAATCGTTAGTTAAGTGATTCGGATACTAATCGTCAGTGTGAGGAGTTTGCCAACAATGACAGGTTATTTCTGCGCGGCTGGAGATCCCAAACCATCTCTGGCGGTCCAGCTTCAGCAGGTAATTCAGCTTGTCCTGCGCTACGGTAGAAAGTCCTGGTGGATGACGCTGCTGTTTTGGTTGGTTGCAATCGTGCCAGCGCGGGCCGAAATAGAGTTGCGAGTGGCCATTGAGCAGGATGTGGAGCAGGTGAAGGTAGGGGGGTCAACCGAGGCGATCCTCCGGGATGGGGCCGGTCAGGTGTTAGCCCAAATTCCGGCTATGAATGCGGTGGTGGCCCAATCTCAAGATGGTAAAGTCACGGTCAATCAACTTCAGACCAGTCAGCTTTGGATTGAGCCAGCGAGTGAAGATGGCTATGTCTTCATTGGTGAGCGCTGGTACCGCGGGCGAACGTTGGTTGTCCCGACTAGTGGTGGCATTACCGCTGTGAATTACGTTCCGATGGAGCAATATCTCTACAGTGTGGTTGGGGCAGAAATGCCCGCTAGCTGGAGTCTGGAAGCTCTAAAATCACAGGCGGTGGCTGCCCGCTCTTACGCGCTTTACCAACGTCAGCACAGCGGCAATACAGTTTTTGATTTGGGTGACACAACTACCTGGCAGGTCTATGGTGGTTTAGAAAAAGAAGCACCTAGCACGCGAGCTGCCGTAGATGCCACCAAAGACCAAGTGCTTACCTATCGCGGCCAGATCATTAATGCAGTCTTTCACTCTTGCGCTGGCGGGCATACTGAAAATGTGGAAGATGTTTGGACGAGTCCACTGCCTTATCTGCGGGGTGTGCCCAGCCCTGACAGCGATTTTTCTCAGTGCCAGTGGGATCCACTCACCTTTACGGCGAGTGAATTGGCAGAGCGACTCGGTTATGAAGGCACGGTCTCGTCGGTTTCGGTCCAGCGACATCCGCATGGACGAGTGTTAGCCCTTACCATTGATGGCAGCGCTGGATCGAAGACGGTGGAAGGCCGAGCTGTGCGGGACCGATTAGGGCTGCGGAGCACACTTTTCTCAATTGAGGCAGAGCAAAGTCCGGTTGCCAGTGCTGGCAATGTTTCTGCGGCTCCAGCACGCTTTCGTATCAGTGGTGCTGGTAATGGGCACGGCATTGGCTTGAGTCAGTACGGTGCCTACAAACTGGCTCAGCAAAACTGGAATTATCAGCAAATTTTATTGCATTACTACACTGGGGTGGCGCTGGCGAAAATCCAGGTACAGTAGGCGAAACTGCCACAATTGAATAATTTAGTAAAGTGAATTGAGTAGAGGCAAAATCGGCAGAGACAAACCACTCCGTTGAGCCGGTACTAACCCGGTACTAACATGTTTAAGGTTATTACCCGCAACTATTCGGCAGAGTTCGAGCGTTGGACGGATGCGCTTGATGCCGCCAATGCACTGAAGCCTGAGTGCAAAAACTGGCTGCAGGACATTCGCATCTTTGATGGCGATGATCTCGTTTGGATTTATAGCCGCTTGCATCGCTATCCCCAATATATCGGTGCAGGCACCTACGACCGCTTGGCAAGGTTGTTCATTTTTGAGGCCATGCTAGAGGAGGAATTAAAACAGGCCGCCAAGCAGGAAACTCAAGGAAATCAGAATCAGGACGATCAAACGTCCTAAGTCTAGATGATGCAGCCTACCGATCAAACGCCCTAACCTCCTAGCAAGCTATCTTGTATCAGTTATCAGTTGCCAAAAGGCTCTGGCTTGTTGGTTATTCATCGTCGTCAGCAAATAGTCTTCTGGCTTCTGGCTTCTGACTCCTGACTTCTAACTTCTGACTCCTCAACCACCCCCACACCTGATTTAGCACTTCCATGCCCCTCTCCTATTCGTAAACCTCGCCATCGGGCATGACAGCTCCGGTTAAACAGGCTCCCTCTAGGTTGGTTTCCCAGAGATTGGCTTGACGCAGATGAGCGTAGCTGAGGTTGGCCCCCGATAGGTTAGCCCCTGATAGGTTGGCCATACCGAAATTGACTCGCGACAGATTGGCATTGGTCAAATTGGCTCCGCGTAGAGACGCTTCTCGTAAATCGGCTTCGGTTAAATTGGCCTCGACGAGCGAGGCGGTGTAGAGATTGGCTCCAATCAAATTGGCTCCGATCAGCACGGCTCGCTCCAGGTTAGTGTGGCTCAGATTCGCCATACACAAATTGGCCATACTAAGATTGGCCCGAGTCATTGTGGCTTTGTAAAAGGTGGCTCCGATCAAATTAGCAACACAAAACACCGCCATGCTCAGGTCTGCTTCCCGGAAGTCGGCTTCTCGCAAATTAGCTTGGCTAAAGGTCGCTTCTCGTAGATCGGCCTGACAAAGATTGGCGGCATAGAGTGTAGCCTGACTCAAATTGGCCGTGTAAAAGCGGGCAAACCTCAAATCAGCATGGTTTAGCCAGGCATTTTGAAGATCGGCTAGACAGCCATCCGCATGGCAAAGGGAGGCGTAGCTGAGGTTGGCTTCCTTTAAGATGGTCTCCCTTAAGTGGCTGTGTTTCAGGTTAACCGTGCAGAGTGATGCCTGGGAAAGATTTGCCTTGCGTAGATCGGCCCCTTGCAAATTCGCTTCTCGCAGGTCCGCTTCGACTAGATTGGCTTCTCGCAGGTCCGCTTCTTCTAGGTTTGCCGTATAGAGTAGGGTGGCCTTCAGGTTGGCCTGACGCAGATCGGCTCGGCTCAGGTTAGCCATGCAGCAATCAGTATGACTGAGGATCGCTTCCTTGAGGTTAGCGCCGCTGAGGCAAATTTCCCGTAAACTGATTTGTTCCAACGCGATTTGACTCAGATTGGGGTGAATGTGAGTATGCTGCTGCCGCCAATCGTTCCAGATGGCTACTCCTTGCTTTAGTAGCGTTACATGTTCCTGCTCGGCCATCGTGGCTTACTCCCAGTCGGATTCCTCGCAAGTTGTGCCCTTCCTGATGTACTGCTGCTATGGTGCGGTTTGCGCACAAAGCTATAAGGTACCGTTAGAAGACCTTGCTGCTGCCCATTGTGTCAATGGTTCAAGCGAAGACCGGGACCTCCTTTCGTGTTGTTCCTGCAAAGTATGACCATTTCAGGGTGAGGTTGGACAAAGCTGGCATACAAATCCTGGTATCAGCGCTCTAACGTTAATATTCCCAACCTGTTTCTGGAGCAAGCACATTTCTTTACTCGATTCGAGAATTTTTTAGTGCCTAGAGAATATAATGAACTTCATGCAAGGGTTCATAGCAAAAGACACTCCGAGGGTTGGAGTGTCTTCTATCTTTTTGACCGAGTTTGCTTTAAATATCTATCCGATTTCTCTGACTGCAAGTCAGTAAACTCGTCAGAGTTTTTGACTTTCAACCCCCTTCGGAGGCTTCAGGTAGGCTCTAAACCAATAGGACGTTCTGTTGGCAACAAACGCCCTTAGAACGTCATTTCTGCCTCCTGTACGCGCTCGACTTGTTTCTTCTTCAATACCAATAGGATCTGAGATAAAGTCACTGCGGCGAGGAAGGCAACCAATCCCTTAATTCGGTTGGGGCTTTGCAGCACAATTTCCACGTCTCTTTGACCGAAACCACCCACATTAGGGTTAGAGGTCAAGGCAGAACCCGCGGCTATTTCTTGTCCTTCTGACACAATTAGCTCTGGGCCAGCCGGAATTTTATCAACCACCGCATTGCCTTCAGCAGGCTGAATCGTCACCTCATAGCTACCGTCGTCGGCCTTGGTAATCGATTCGATCGTGCCTGCAACCGAGGCATTGAAAATGCCATTGTTGCTCTTCTCGCCAGTTGGGTAAACTTGCCCGCGCCCGCGATTGCCACCCAAGTGAATCTGATATTTACCAAAATGAACGGATTGATCGGTATTCGGATCGGGCGACAGCACCGGGAAGACAATCTCCTGATATTGATCGCCTGGAAGTGGACCAACCAGAAGAATATTGTTTTTGGTTTCGCTGTAGGGTTGGAATAGATAACTAGGTCCAACCTCTTCTTTCAGTTCTTCAGGAATCCGATCCTCTGGGGCGATTTTGAAGCCCTCAGGCAGCATCAGCACGGCTCCTACGTTCAGAGGGCCTTTCTCCCCGTTACCCAGGACTTGCTGCACGCTGGTGTCATAGGGGATCTTCACGACCGCCTTGAAGACTGTATCTGGTAACACAGCTTGTGGTACTTCGATCTGGACTGGTTTGGCGGCAAGATGGCAGTTGGCACACACAATCCGGCCTGTTGCCTCACGAGGATTTTCGTAGTTTTGCTGTGCCCAGAATGGATAAGCTTCTGCGGGTTGGGGTAGGGCAACATCAGCAGTTACCCAAAGGGCCATTGCAGCAAGAATCACCAATGCACGCTTCAGGATTACCTGACCGCTGTTGGGAAATAGGATTGACCAAACGGTTGACTTCATTGTTAACGGGTGTTCAGTACAAAAGTATAAGTTTTGAGTTTTGATGGCACAGCCTGTGTGGAGCACGTAGTTTTGAGTTTTGAGTCCATAAGTTCTACATTTTTCCTGTGAAGCGGCTGCAAATTCAAACCGCACCGCTCAACACTTGAAACTCAACACTTGAAACTCAACACTCCCTAAAGACTAAGCCCACCAAGGATCATCACCGGTGCGGAAGTCGGTCTCAGTCCAAGGAGAAAAGGCAATCTTGCCGTTATCAGTCACGGATGTATGAACGAGCGCCAACGAGAGTGGAGCCGGACCCCGAACCACTTTGCCCTGGCTGTTGTACTGAGAGCCATGACAAGGACAAATAAATTTGTTCTCATTCGCGTTCCAGGGCACTACACAACCCAAGTGAGTGCAGACGGCGTTAAGGCCGTAGTCGGCGATTGCATCCGCGCTTTCTACCACAATGTAGGTTGGGTCGCCCTTTAAACCCTGCGCCAAAACCCGCTCACCTGGGGCATGGCTAGCCAGAAACTCGCTGGCAACAATGTCGTTACCGAGTGCATCTTTAGCTGTGACGCCACCACCTGTTCCACCGCTTGATGGCGGGATGAAATATTTGACGACCGGATAAAGCGCACCTAAAACGGTGACTGCACCAGATCCAACCATCAGCAGGTTCATGAATTGGCGTCGTCCCAAATCGGGCACATCAGGATTTCCAGAGAGTTGAGACATGATCTAAACAAAGGTTACGTAATGTAAGAGGGGTTTTAATGGAAAAACGTTCTAGCGAAACCTACCCTAAGCCGGCCCGATCGCATCTGCGGCCCAAAAAATGAAAACGCAGACAAATATCTTAAAAACTCGAAGAGTAGAGCCGCCTAAGCATACAAAGCCGGTGTTGCCAAATCAGCAGCCTTGTCAAATCAGCAGACAGCCAAGGTTTGCAGATCGTCTAGAAGTATTCTACAGCTTAAGAAAACACAATGCTTAACAAAAAATGCTTTACATTAACGCGGGGCAACAGTGAGGGTGTTGTAGGACTCAAGCGGCTTGCGCGGCTGAAATAGGTTAAGAACTTGATGGGCTAGATACTGGTACTCATCATTGGCCTGAATGACCTGCTTGCTTAACTCGTTTAAGAATTGTGATGAACCCACTTAAAGATTTTGGCTACTGGTTCGATAAACCCCTAGGCAGAACAAAACTTTTGGGGTATACCTATGGCAGATTCTGGCAAATATGAGACAATCAGCCAAGATTTTGCCGGTCGAATTTTGCCAGTAAAGTCAGATTTGTGGCTTTACTGGCAGCCCCTCATTGTTATGCTCAGTTCCTACTATGCGTAATCCTGATTTGTACTCACGGAGCTTCGATGGCCGAAAGCTCAGCTTTACCCAAGTTGCTACTCTGCCGCTATTGGTTGCAGGTTTTGCCTTGGCGGGACTGCCCATCCATCCAGCTAATGCCGCAACCTACTACAATCCTCGCCCCTATCGAGCTTCCGTTAGTGACTATGAAAAATGCGCTGAGGGGCTTTTAGGAACCGGGTTAGGAGAAGCGGATGCCACCGCAGCCTGCGCTGCTGCCCTTTATCCCAAGGCCTTGTCGTCCTGCGTCACAACGATTGATTCTGAAACAGAGCTGTCGGCTACCGATGCCCTCTCTGGCTGTCGGCGGGTGCGTCGTCCGCAGGAATTGGCGAGCTGCGTAGTTGGGATTACGGAAATCAGTACAGAGGGTACAGAACCCCAAGCTGTTTTGACCTATTGTCGTCGCAGTTTGCTGCCAGCCCGATTTTCTAACTGTGTTGTAGGTTTGGCCACTCAGGCTGCTCTTTCAACCACTGAAATGATGACAACCTGCATCGCGGCTACCAATCGCCCCCGAGAGGTGTTGCCTAACTTCATTCCTAGCGGTCAACCGATCCCGCTACAGCCAGTTCCTGGTGCAAACCTCGACACAACAACACCTGTCACACCAGCCCCTAGTCAAACCACGACGCCTCCTAGTCCCGTAGCGCCCCCCGCAACCCCACCTCGCAGTGTCCCTGCACTTTGGTGAGTTCTGAAGTCAAATTTAGAACGTTAAATAGGAGGGTGACTGTTGGATCATCCTCCCTTTGTATTTGTTTTGAGCAATTGCTATTGTACTGGGTACCTCAGCACAACGTCTTGCTAGCGGTGGCAGTTTGCCCATGCTTGGTTGCTAATGAGGCAACTCATTCTTATTAGCTTGGTTACTCTTCCTCGATCTGGTTATTGGGCTGTTCGACTTGCCGTTGAGCTACTTCGGAGCAGTCGCGCTCTCGATTGCGCACCTGATTAACGGTCCGGCATTGTTCCCAGGCAATCTGGTAAGCCAGATTCTGAGGAAGCTGAGACTGCTTGGCTAGGGCTTGGCGGAAGAAGCGCAGGCTTTCCTGAGTGTTACCTTGTTTTCTGAGAATTTGAGCTTTAAGGTAAAGCAGTTCTGGATTGTTGGGAGTTTGCTGCAACGCGCTATTGACGGCGGCTAGGGCCTGATCGGGTTTGTCCAGATCTCGATAGGCAATCGCAATGCCACGTTGGGCTAGGTAAGGAGGAGCCGCATAGTTTTGCAGTCGTTCAATTGCCTGCTCCGGGTTAGAGAATGGCAAATTAACGGCCAACATCAAATCCATATAGCCTTTCAGCAGATTTAGCTCCGGATCCTGGGGATCAATTTTTTCCGCTTCTTTTAAACTGTCGAAAATTTGTTGCAATTTGCTCAGGATGGCTGGAGTCGCCCGGACTGCTCCTTGAGTGGACAACGTGTGAGCACCCTCTAGAAACTGACCTGCTGCTACATACAGATGGCCGCGCAGCGGATCGGTCGCCATGAGTTGCTCAGCAGACTCCCGTGTCAGGCGGGCATTTTGTCCCATTGTGTTCCAATCTTCGTCGATGTAGGCTAAAGCTGCCTTCATCGCGTAGGCCAACGGTTCATTCGGTTCGGCTGTGCGCAGTAACTCTGCTGCCTGTTGATAATTTCCTTGCTCAAACAGCGCCCGGAAGGCTTGTTCGGTTTGATCGCCGATTTGGTGGGGATTATTAGTCCTAAACGGATCCGCCAAAGCTGGATTTACCCACACACTCAAGGCAACGGTCAACCCGCCTGTCACCGCCGCAGTGACTCGCCGTAGGGACAATAATAATTTTTGGGAACGTTTGGTTGGAGCGGCTAATCGCGTGATCATGCTTGTCATAACCGATTGTGAAGGAACGAATTGTGAGGGAACGAATTGTGAGGGAACGAAACCGCATGTAATCTAAACATCTGCAGTAGACTACGGATGTTGACCTGCAGTCAAAATATACTTGGTAGGAACGCCACTTTGTACTGTAACCTCTGGAGTTGAACCTGAGTCAATCCACAATAAACTGAGTCTAATTAATCTGAGACGAAGGAAAATTCGGTCAATGCTAGTAAACCTGGGTTGACTGGGTTGAACCAAGCGTCGATCTGTTACCAGTCCATTGTTCTGACGGGATCGGTGCCTGTGAGTTCCGGCAGCTTCCCAGGTAAGCAAATTGCTATAAAGAAGAAACCTAGGAATCGCTCTTGTTTCCAACTCCTTCATTTCCTGTGTCTGAATGCTCTATCTGAAAGATTTGGTTTATCACCCTGCAGCTACGCCAACCGCAATTTTGAAGTCGATTAACCTAGAGTTGGCTCCTCAGCAGCTTGGGTTAGTGATTGGTCCGAGCGGCTCTGGAAAAAGTACGCTGCTAGAAATTTTGGCAGGTCTAGCCTCCAAAACGACAGGTTCCATTCTCTGGCGCGACCAAGAACTCACGCCTGATCAACTGCGCCAGCTCGCCGGACTTGTCTTTCAGTTTCCAGAGCGTCACTTTTGTGGTCATACGCTGTTAGAGGAATTGCGGCTCGGTCATCCTGAACTCAGCAAAGACCGGCTCGATCAGGCTCTAGTTGCTGTTGGCTTGGCTCATTTGCCGCTGCCGACACCTCCCCGTTCCTTGAGTGGAGGCCAGCAACGTCGATTGGCACTAGCGGTGCAGTTGATTCGCCAGCCTTATTTGCTGCTGCTGGATGAACCCACTGCCGGCCTTGACTGGTCAATGCGTCAGCAGGTGATTAGTCTACTCGCGCAGCTCAAGCAACAATGGACGCTGCTGGTGGTTTCCCACGAACCAGGAGAACTGGCTAGCATTGCCGATCGTTGCTGGACGCTAAGCTATGGTGAATTAACGCCAGTAGATCCAGCTTCTTTTAATCGGCAACCGCTGGGGGCGAATGTGGAATGAATCGCCGAGTCTGGGTTGCGGGAGCAAAGCCATGCCATTAGTCAATCCTCAGGAACCCGTAGTATTGCCCGAAGCGCTTGAGGTATGGCAACGCACATTGAACTGGCAGCCTACATCAGAGCAGCAGTCTAAGTTTCAGAATTTGTATACAGAAATTCTCAAAGGCAATCAACGGCTGAATCTGACTCGCATCACTGATCCGGCAGAATTTTGGGAAAAGCATCTGTGGGATTCGCTGTGCGGTATTCAACCCTGGTTAAACCAGTCGGAGCGATCGTTGCAGGTAATTGATGTAGGAACAGGCGCTGGATTTCCGGGTGTCCCGGTGGCGATTGTTTGTCCCCAGTGGCGAATCACTCTGCTGGACTCAACCCAGAAGAAAATTGCCTTCCTCGCCGATCTGATAGCCACTCTGCAACTGAAGGCGGAATCTATTACTGATCGAGCTGAACGATTGGGTCACCTAGTCCAGCATCGAGAAAAATATGACCTAGCGCTAATTCGAGCCGTGGCTACAGCTTCTGTCTGCGCCGAGTATACATTGCCACTGCTCAAGGTTGGTGGAAGCGCGGTTTTGTATCGGGGGCAGTGGTCGGAGGCAGAAACGCAGGGGTTGCAACTTGCGGCCAAGCAGCTAGGAGGATGCATTACTCAAATTGAGCGGTTTGAAACGCCGCTGAGTCAGAGTGTCCGCCATTGCATCTATCTCAAGAAAGTGGAACTCACTCGCGCAATTTTTCCACGGGCCATTGGTGTGCCTACACAGAAACCGCTCTAATCGAGCAGCCTACTTCAACTTCTGCTTCACGAAGGCCAGCAGTTGGGCAAGCTGTTTCTTCAGTAGATCGATCTCGGCTTGCATTTTCTCGATCTTTTGGTTCATCGCCTCCAGATCTCCGCTTGCGGCGGCTGGCATGGCTGTTGTCTGAGGAGCGGCTGAGACGGCACGGGGCAAACGAGACTTAGCATAGGCTGACTTAATCGCTTCGATCAGCTCCTTCTGCTCGAATGGTTTTTCAATGAATTCAAAGTATTCGAATGGTTCGGGAATCTTTTCTGTCACTTCTTCCCGTCGTCCCGACATCAGCACCAAAGGGATTTTTTGCAGATCGGCCTGCGACTGAATTTGCTGAAAGACTTCCCAGCCGCTCATGCGAGGCAGTAGAAAATCTAACATAATCAGATTGGGACGTTCTTGACGAATGCAATTGATGCCTTCAACGCCATCCTTCGCCTCCAGAACCTGGAAATTTCCTTTCGGCAGCATGTCCCTTACCATATTGCGGATGACGCGACTGTCATCGATAACCAGGATTTTTTGACTTGCCACGGTGGACTCCTCGGGTTGGTGTAGGAACGATTGGTGTGGGAACGAAAAGAAGAAGCTTCACTTACACTAGATATTATTAACTTCTGAGAGTAAAAGAAACTGGTTGCAGGAATTGCAAAACTTGAGGTCGAAATTTAGCAAGCTTTGGTTAAGTGCATCCTGTTGGATTGCTTGTATCTCTCAGTTAACCTTAACCTAGTGTAATTTCCATTGAATTATTTTCTTCAGCGGATGGGAAGCAGAACCGGCGTAGCTCGCATCTTAGCCTGAGACAAAAGCTATTGCCAGTATTACTATTCCCCTGAGATTAAGAATCCTATCTCTCAAATTGCAGCCGTATACCAATAGCAACTCTAGATAGTTCAATGCAGTCTTCTGAGACCTCATCGTCTGAATTAACCAATCGCCGAGCGCTGGTGGAATTACCTGATTGGTTACGCCGTTCGATCGGCAAAGCCAGCGAAATCTCCACGGTGCAACAAATCATCAAGCAGCGCCAGATTCACACGATCTGCGAAGAGGGGCGCTGTCCGAATCGGGGGGAGTGTTACGCCCAGGGCACGGCAACCTTTTTGCTGATGGGACCGACCTGCACTCGCGCCTGTGCCTTTTGTCAGGTGGATAAAGGCCATGCCCCCCTGCCGCTCGACCCCGATGAACCCCGCAAGGTCGCCGAGGCCGTTGAGTTACTGGGGTTGCGCTATGTAGTGCTCACCTCAGTCGCACGGGATGATCTGCCCGATCAAGGAGCCGGTTGGTTTGTGCAAACCATGACCGCAATTCGCCAACTTAACCCAGACACGCAGATCGAGGTACTCACTCCTGATTTTTGGGGCGGTCCGGGTGGAGAAGCTGGCCAGTACGAGCGCGTGGCTACGATTGTGCAGGCCCAACCTGCTTGCTACAACCACAATGTTGAGACAGTTCGCCGCCTGCAAGGTCCGGTACGACGCGGCGCAAAGTATGATCGTTCGCTGCGGGTACTGCAATGGGTGAAACAGCTCGATGCCACCATTCCAACCAAATCGGGTCTGATGCTGGGGCACGGAGAAACCGAGGCTGAAATTATCGAAACGATGCAGAATCTGCGGGCAGTCGGCTGTGATCGCCTGACCTTGGGTCAGTACATGCGTCCTTCGTTGGCGCATCTGCCGGTCCAAAAATACTGGACGCCAGACGAGTTTGAGCGTCTAGGCGAAATTGCTCGCGAGTTGGGGTTTGCCCATGTGCGCTCTGGCCCACTGGTGCGCAGTTCCTATCATGCCGGTGAGGCGGATTAGCCTCCTAAATTTTTCTAATCGCTGGCTGAATTGGTCACGCTCTGTTCGATAATTAATAAATACTTAAAAGTCAACTTGACTTAACAATCTTGAGTAGAGAGACACTGAATTCCTATGACCACAAAAACGGGTAAACCTCCCTATACGTTTCGTGCTTCCTGGGCACTGTTGCTTCTGCTGGGTAACTTCCTGGTTGCAGCCTTCTACTTTGGCCTCCTAAAATAATCCAGTTTCGATTTCCTGAATTTTTTTGAGGTCTGATCTGAACACTAACGGTTGGGAACGCTGATATTCGCTGATAATTCATCCTAGGGACGCGATCGTTCGCGTCTCTTATTGTTTGGGTAAGCAAATCGTTTGGGCAACCAAACTGATTAACGCGAGACTTCACGGTCTATAGCTAGCTCAAGTGTTTCTGCTCTTTCTCTATTGACGTTTTTCCATGTCTTGGCCTGGGTTACAGCTAGCAAAATCTCCTCAACTGCGCTTGGTAATGGTCGCAGCAGCCCTGTTTTGGATCATCTGCTGCGGACTAGTTTTACAGCGTTATTACAACTTCTACCCGACCTACGTTTCGTTTGATCAAGGCATTTTTAATCAGGTCTTTTGGAACAGTTTGCACGGTCGCCTGTTTGAGAGTTCTCTTTCCTCGACGGAATCGAGCGCGGTGATGCAAGGAGAGGTGCCGGATGTTTCCTACCAGCGCTTGGGGCAGCATTTTACGCCTGCTCTGCTGCTGTGGCTGCCGTTCTATGCCTTATTTCCTTCGGCAGCAGGACTGTCGGTTTTACAGGTGACGCTGGTAACCCTGGCTGGGTTTGTGCTGTATGCCCTAGCCCGTCACTACCACCCGCCAACGCTCTCAGCCTGGATTGCTGTCAGTTTCTATGGGGCGACGGCTGTCATCAGTCCAACCGTAGCCAACTTTCACGATATTTGCCAGATTCCGCTCTATATTTTTGGCCTGCTGCTGGCGTTAGAAAAGCGAGCTTGGTGGCTGGTTTGGCTGCTGGCGGTTCTCACCTTGGCGGTGCGGGAAGATAGCGGTGTGGTGCTGTTTGGGATTGGGTTTTATTTCTTCGCTAGCCGTCGTCATCTCTGGTTAGGAGCAGGCTTGTGTGTTCTGAGTCTGGGCTATATGTTGGTGCTGACCAATCTGATCATGCCGTTGTTCTCAGCTGATATTTCGCAGCGGTTCATGATCGAACAGTTTGGCCAGTTTGTGGATACGGAAGAAGCCACCACGCTTCAGGTGCTGTGGGGAATTCTCAGTAATCCGGTGCGCCTGTTGGTGGAAATTGTGACGCCCTTCAATCAAACGCTGCGCTATTTGCTAGGGCAGTGGCTGCCGCTGGCCTTTGTGACCGTGATTTCGCCCAGTGCTTGGCTGCTGGCTGGTTTTCCAACAATCAAATTATTGATTCAACGGGAGGATATTACATCGCTGTCGCTGCATCTCCGCTATGCGATGTCGCTAGTGCCGGGTTTGTTCTATGGGGCGATTCTGTGGTGGACGCAGCATCCCGAGCTATTTCGGCGTTTGCGGTTTCGCCGCTTCTGGGCGCTTTGCATCGGGCTGTCGCTGTTCTTTACGATCACGTCCAATCCCAACCGAGTGCTTTCATTTTTAATTCCGGATTCCTTTCAACCTTGGGTGTATGTTTCACCAGCACGGCAGTGGCAGCATGGCCAGGCGGTGCGTTCCTTACTAGCCCAAATTCCTGCTGAAGCGAGTGTTACAGCAACGGATCACATTGTGGCCCATCTCTCAGGTCGGCGTGAGGTGCTCAGGTTTCCGATGATTCGGCTGCGAAATGACACGAATAAAGTGGTGCGTATGGACTATGCAATAGCCGATCTGTGGTACCTCGAACAATATCAGATCGCTTTTGAAGACTACCGTAAAAGTTTGCGGCTGACGGCAGAACGAGTGATAGATCTGATGACCAAACAATATGGTTTGATTGACTTTCAAGATGGTGTGGTGCTGCTGCGTCGTCGAGCCGAATCGAACCCAGTGGCTCTGGCAGCTTGGTCTGACTATTTGCGCCAGCTCGCACCGATTCTGGAATCTGGGGAATTGTCTCGAACGGCTCTACCTAGTGCCGCAAAGTTGTAACGCAAGTTGTCAACTAATCACCTTTTATGAAACGGGCGTTTGATAGAACGGTCATTTTGTTCCAGTTCAGTTAGTTTAGAAATTGAGTTTACCTACCACCCCTGACGAGCGCCAAATCCATGACAGGTAAAACAGCGCTAGGCAGTATTTGTGCCAGCTTGATCTTATTCGTTGCTGTTCGCTCCTCGAACCAAGTCGTTCAAATCACAGCGTCAGTTGTGGGGGCTGGCCTGTTGGGATACACATCAACTGCGTTTGTCCTCGACTGTAAACGTCAGCAGAAGAGACGCATTGCTGATGCGGAAGCCTATCTAGAATTTTTGCGACAGCTTAACCAAGAGCGGGTTACCCATACTCGCCCCATGCCCAAGGTTTGTCGAGGATGCTGCCATTATCATGGGCGAACCTATGGCGGGCATCTGTTAGTTTGTGCCATGCATCCCTATGGTGTGGAGGACGCCAGCTGTCCTGACTGGCAAGCTCAGATCCAGGACTCGGTTTGAGCGAGGTGTGAGTGGCGATGGGCAGCTGATTAGCCGACGTAAAGTTATAAAAAACATTACAGAGTGGGTATTTTTTTCCTACTCTGGTTGAATCAATATCAAGATCACAAGCAGCCTTCGTGGTGCGTATCAGTCCGCCGATAAGCGTAGCTTAAATGCCTGATCAACCTGCTTTAGGCGGATTTTGATGTCGTTCTTGAAGGAATCGGGTACATTAAGTCCATTGGCGATCCAACAGGTTCGTTGCCTTGATTCTGGTCTATTGCTCACGTTTGTTAACCCCTCCCCTCGGTTCATCAGGTTGCTCTAGTCGATCGAATCTTGTTGTGGGTCTAAGCCCGAAGTTTTAGAGGAATACTGCGTATGCTGTCGGAACAACAACAGCGAATCATGGGTTACTTCATTGAGGAGGCGAAGGATCACCTCAATACCATTGAGCAGGGGTTGTTAAACCTGAAAGCCACTATCGAAGACCCAGAAATGGTGCATGAAGTTTTCCGTGCTGCCCACTCGGTGAAAGGTGGGGCTGCCATGTTGGGTCTCACGAGTATTCAGCATACGGCTCATCGGTTAGAAGATTATTTCAAAGTTTTAAAGGAATGCCCTGTCAAGATTGATCAGAAACTAGAAACGCTGTTGCTCCGGGTCTACGATACGCTGGACGATTTGCTGGAACACCTGCAAGGACCCTTTGGGCTAACCGATGACAAGGCTGAAGAAGCAATGGCCAATGTCGAACCAGTATTTGCTGAGTTGAATCAGCATTTAGGCCAACTGGTTAGTCAGTCTGGTGCCCAGCCGCCAGAAGATGTAAATTTAGCGGGAACGGCTGTTGCCCAAACGCAACCTGCTGCGACCGATCCGCGACTCGCGCAAGTCACAACCGAAGAGAGTGCCCTGCGGTTTATTTTTCAGAATGACGTTCCGGCGCGGCTGCGGGAGATGCTGCAACTGTTTAAGCAAGCCGATAGTCTGGATAGCCGTCAGCACCTGCAAGCGCTTTGTCGGTCTCTGGCCCAGTCAGGTGAACAGTTGGATATTCCGGCTTGGTGTGAGTTGCTGGCAACTACAGAGCAGGCGATTGCCAACCCTGATAATACCTACCGCACCCTAGCCCCCGTAGTTATTAAGGAGATCAAGCGGGCACAAGAGCAGGTATTGGCAGGCGACTTAACCAATATTACGGCGAGTCAAGACCTGCTGGTGCTGGTTCCCCAACCTCTACCTATCGAGATGGACTTCAGCAGCGATGCTGCGTTTGCTGATTTATTTAGTTCTGAGTATGAAGTGGAGGCGAGCGAGGAGCTGTTTGCTTTAGAGGACGGTAGTTCAGAAGATAGCACTGCTGAGCCGGTTGGTTTGTTCTCTGAGCTAGATACCGAATTGGCTGAAAGTGTCGATCTAGCCGATCTGTCTGATTTCGATGAGTCGATGATGGCTTCGACTAACAATCAGACGGGGCCAGAGGTGGGCATGGCCGAGTTGAATACATTAGCTGACTTGTTTGAAGGAGAAGACTCCAATCTAGGTTTTGCTTGGCAGGAAGAAGTTATTGATAGTCCCACAGACCACTCGACCGAATCCCTAGAGTTGGATCAATCCGCTGATTTTTCCGATTTGCTGTTCCAAGGGGGCAACGAATTATCCCTAGAGAGTACCGATGAAGATTTGTCGGGACTGCTCAACAGTAGCGCTCAGTCAATGCCGGCAGAAGCCTCCCTGGATTCGCTGTTTGATTTGGAAGATTCCGGTGAAGTTGGACAAACCGAGGATTCGCAAGGGTTAGACCAGTTATTAGCCGGACTAGAGCCAACCTTCGGCTCTCTAGACGCTTCAGGTCTCGATGCTGCAGATGCTGCCTCCACTGACTTCCAGGCTGACTACTCTGATACACCACTATTTGACTTAGGCTCTACAGAATCAGAAGAACCGCCTCAAGCCCTGGTCGATAGTAGCGAGGATTTAGGTACGCCGCTGTTTGATCTAGAACCAGTTGATCTAGAGCCAGAGGAATTACCCGACTTTACGCTAGAATTTTCCGACTCTGCTGCACCGTCTGAAATGGCAGGGTTGGAATCCGCTCTAGTTGGCTCAGAAGATAGCTCAGAAGAATCATTTGATCTATCAGGTCTGGGATTGGGCGAGGAGCCAGAATTACCTGCCGAATCAGAACCTGAAAATTGGCAGATCGCTGATCCTTGGGGAGAGGAGACACTATCCGGGTTGTCCAATCTGAACTTGGATCTGGCAGCATCCGATCAAGACTTGCTTGCCGATCCCTTTGCCAACCTTGGTGGTTATGAAAGTATTGACGAAAATTCTAGCGAAGCTGAGCTGTTCACCCTCGATCTCGAACCAGATCAACAAAACGCTAGCAGCGCCGATTTTTCATTGGATTTTTCTGAAGTAGGCTCCTCGGATGAGTCAGAGTTCAGCTTCATCGACTCAGCTATGGAAAGCTCAGAGCTGCCGTTTGATACTGAATTAGCTGAATCGGCTGAATTCTCAGATCTAGCTTCAGATGAGCTGGATTTCGCATTGTTCGGAGAAGCGGAACTGCCGCCCGATTTTGGAGTAGAGAACAGTGCCCCGACAGTTTCGGACTCAAGTAGTTCAGAATTCTCGCCATCCCCGATTCAGAACGATGCCAGTTTTGACTCGGACCTGAATCTGTTTAGCAATAGTGCTGACGATAGTTCTGGTGACAGCCCTACAGTTGAGGCAGCACCTGCCGCTGAGGATTTACCAACAGACCTAAACGATTTGTTTACAGCTGATCTAACTGAAGCCTCAGGAACGGTAGAAGCTGTTAACTTATCGAGTTTTGAGCTACCAGAGGATTTTGCTGAAGCTGACAGCGCTCTGACTTCGAATGCTGCCTCCGATCTGGATGATCTATTCCTATCCTCGGATGTGGTCGCAGCAGATGACGAGCTAGGAGGTGAACCGAATACTCAACTGGGTAATTTGGCACAACCATTAGAGTTGGGTCAAGTCCCAGCTTCAGAAGGCGAAAATCCATTTGCTGAATCAGAATTGGAATTTGGGCTATTTGAAACGGATGAAGATACGGAACTGGCGTCTGAATTTACAGCACCTGAATTTACATTAGAAGCGGCTCCGTCTACCTTCGATTTCGATGCCATATCATCTGAGGATGCCAACCAGGTAACCGATGGCTTAGCTGAAACCGCCCTGACTGAAACGGACTTTAATATTGATGAATCTGAGATCGCTGGCCTTGATTTGGATTTCAGTTCGGAAACTGCGGCGGTTCTTCCGCCAGAACTAGATGAATTCAGCTCTGTAGGCGCAGCTGATCCAGGAACGGAGTCATTGCTAGAGCCAGACTTTCAGCTAGGCATGGAACCCGGTATCGAATCCAGCATTGAACTGGACCTAACAATAGATGATCAGCCTGAAGATGATCAGCCTGAAGATTCGCTGAATCAATTGAATGAACTGGCTCCAGATCTGGAGCTGAGCTTAGATCAGAGCTTCAACGAAAGCTTGAACAGTAGCTCTAGTAGTGACAGCGATGCTGGGCTGGGCTGGGGCGAAAGTATATCTTCAGAGTCCGATCATCCATTTGCTGCCAATGAGTCTAACTCATCCGATCCGTTTGATTTCAGTTTAGAAACCGGTGTGGACGCTGAACAAGCTGGGGAGATGCTCGATTTGCTTGGCGAGGAAAGTGACCCCGACGCATTTGAGCTGGATTTACTGGCGCAGTCAGATGCTTCAACAGATACTTCAATGCAGCTGACAGAAGATGCCCAAGTTCCTGAGCTGTTGCTAGAAGATATGGGCATCGCTAATGCTGATATAGGGTTCGATTCAACCGATCTCAACGAAGCGCCGAGTCAGGAAATTTACGAGTTTAATCAGGATTTCGACCCAACTATCGAGTTTGACGTACCTGGCCTGATGGCCGCCGATGAGAATTTCGCTAGTTCAGATCTACCGATCAGCGGAGCTGAGCTAGAAGCTGCAATGCCTGATACCGAATTGAGCTTCGATGCACCCCCTGATGCCAGCGAGTTCGCCTTTGAAGATACAGCTGCCTTCACTGGTATGTACGGTTCAGAGGACAATCAGCCTGCCCCATTCGATCTGTTGGCTTCTGCTGAAGCAGATGATTCACTGAATTCCCTGTTAGCAGAGGAGGATGTGGTTGAGTTTGGCGATATTTCAGCAGAACCTGCTGAATTGGACGATTTAGAGGCCATGCTGGCTGAAGATAGCACCTCTGTTACTGCCATTCATGATCAGTCAGATGCAACCGATGCCTTTGATGATGACAACGATGAAACTACGGCTGATTTTGCTGACCTGGAAGCGCTGCTAGATGATAGACCAGAGCTTGCACCAGAGCTAACGGCGACAGAAATACCGCCGACTCCAGCGATTGGACTAGAAAAATCAGTGGACGATGAGTTTGGTGATCTAGAGGCGTTGCTTCAGGATGCAGACCAAACCTTGGGGGTCGGGTCCTCTCCCGCTCGGAAATCTAGTGTTGTCAGCAATCGTCGTCCCAATCGCCGCAGTGGTTTGAATGAGCAGACTATGCGGGTTTCGGTCAAACACCTCGACAACCTCAATAACCTGGTTGGAGAAATGGTGGTGAACCGCAATAGCCTAGAGCAGGCGGAAGAACGATTGCGCCAGTTTTTGGATAATCTGCTCTACCAGGTGCAGCAGTTAAGTGATGTGGGTCAGCGGATGCGAGACCTATACGAACGCTCCCTCTTGGAAAGCTCACTGCTCTCTAGTCGGCGGGGCCAGTCGGGAACCACTCCGATTAGCGGATTTGGTTTAGGGCAGACGAATCACGCGACGGGGCTGAGTTTCGATGCGCTGGAAATGGATCGATTCACTGGCTTCCATACGCTATCGCAGGAGATGATCGAGCTGATTGTCCGGGTGCGAGAATCGGCTTCCGACATTGACTTTGTGGTGGAAGAAACCGATCAGGTAACGCGCAACTTCCGGCAAATTACCACCCAACTCCAGGAAGGGTTGACCCGTTCTCGCATGGTGCCGTTTGCTCAAACCGCTGATCGACTGCCACGAGGCGTGCGTGACAACTCCCTCCGATACGGAAAGCAGGCTGAACTGCTAATCGAAGGTCGAGATACTCTGATCGACAAGATGATTGTAGAGCAGCTTTATGATCCGATGACCCATCTGGTGAATAACGCGATTGCTCACGGCATTGAAACCCCCGAAGAGCGAATTGCGGCTGGTAAACCTCCCACAGGACGCATTATCATTCGAGCCTTCCACCAGGGCAACCAAACCGTGATTTCGGTGAGTGATGATGGTGCTGGAATTAATCCAGAAAAAGTTCGAGCGAAGGCGTTGGCCAAAGGCTTGATTACTCCAGCTCAAGCTCGTGAAATGTCCCGCCTCGATACCTATGATCTGTTGTTCCATCACGGCTTCAGTACGGTGGAGCAGGTGGATGATTTACGCGGACGCGGCGTTGGTTTGGATGTGGTGCGTAGTAACCTGAACGAAATTCGTGGCACCATTAACATCGATTCCACAGTCGGCAAAGGCACTACCTTCACCATCCGGCTACCGCTGACGCTGAGCATCTCGAAAGCCCTGTGCTGCATCAGCAACCGTGCCCGCATTGCTTTCCCGATGGATGGGGTGGAAGATATGCTCGATGTACCGCAAGAACGAATTCAGATCGATGAGCAGGGGCGGCAGTGCATTCAGTGGCGCGATGGTTTGCTGCCGTTCCAACCCTTATCGGAGCTACTGCGCTATAACCGAGTGCTGGGGCGAGGCAGCGTCTACGGCGGCAATCAGGAAGAAGACATCATTTCGATTGTGGTGCTGCGGAGTGCTGGTAATTTCTTGGCCCTCCAGGTGGATCAGGTGCTGGGCGAACAGGAAATTGTGATCAAACAGCTCGAAGGCCCGATCCCTAAACCGCTAGGTGTGGCGGGCGCAACGGTGCTGGGTGATGGCCGGATTATGCCGATTGCTGATGTGCTGGAACTCATCGACCTCTGGCAAGGTCGCATCCGCCGCGAAGCTGGCAGCTCGCTTTGGGATCAGGGCGAAGCTCAAGTGCCAGTAGAATCAGCGACTAAGACTGAACCTACCGTGCTGATTGTAGACGACTCGATTACGGTGCGGGAGCTGTTGTCCATGACCTTCAGCAAGGTAGGCTACCGAGTCGAACAAGCCCGCGATGGTCAAGAAGCCTGGGAAAAACTGCGCTCTGGACTGCCTTGCGATCTGGTGTTCTGTGATATCGAAATGCCGAGAATGGATGGTTTGGAACTGCTGTCGCGGATTCAGAAAGATGCCAACCTTAACCACCTGCCCATTGCCATGCTCACCTCTAGAGGGGCAGATCGCCACCGTCAGATGGCCGTTCAGCTTGGTGCTAAGGGTTACTTTACCAAGCCCTATCTAGAAGAAATGCTGCTGGATGCGGCCCAGCGGATGCTGAAGGGCGAGGTATTGGTTTCGAGCACGAATATTCAGTAGCCTGCTAGCCCACAGATTGACTGTGTCGCTTCTTCTCTTGCCGCTTTTTCTCTAGGTACTGCTGGTGATAATCCTCGGCTAACCAGTAGGCAGAAGCGGCTTGGATCTGAGTAACAATGGGTTTGTCGTAGCGGCCAGATTCCTCTAACTGGCGTTTGGAGCGCTCGGCAGCTAACCGCTGCTCCGGGGTGTGATAAAAAATCACCGAACGGTATTGTTCACCCCGGTCTGCGCCCTGTCGGTTCAAGCTGGTGGGATCATGGATGCTCCAGAATACCTGAAGCAGTTCATCGTAGGTGATGAGGGCTGGGTCGTATTCGAGTTGGGCAACTTCGGCATGACCCGTGATGCGCGACAGCACATCGAGATAGCTGGGATGCTCGAAATGCCCGCCCATATAGCCGACCGAGGTAGAAATCACGCCCTTGACGCGACGAAATTTGTCTTCTACGCCCCAAAAACATCCGGCTCCAAAGGTTGCTTTTTCCATGTGGCTTCTCAGTTCTCGACTAAAAATTGACGTTAACGTTAAAGTCTGCTATAAATAATCACGTGAGCGAAAAAATGCGAATTGGTGAATTTGCCCGGCGAGCTGGGGTGACGGCCCGCACCGTTCGCTATTACGAAAGTTTGGGGTTACTTGAACCGGGCGAGCGACAGGGAGCGGGATTTCGCTATTACACTGAGGCAGAGCTGGCAAGGCTGCAAAAAATCAATGATTTGAAGGAGCTAGGACTCAGTTTAGAGGAAATCATCAGCGTCGTACCGCTCTACTTTGAAGACCCAACTCGGATTCGCGGTAAGCAGAAAATTCTGGAGATTCTGAAGCAGCATTTGCAAGAAACCGATGGAAAACTGGCGGCTCTAGCTCAATTCCGAATCGAGTTACAAGCCAAGATTGATCGCATTCAACAGTGGCTTGAGGAGCAAACACAGCGCGAAGGTAAGTAAGCGAAGGTAAATAATTTTTTCGGAATAAGTTAACGTTTACGTCAAAGTTAATTTTTTCATGAGAGGAATCAGATGATGCAATATCGCAAACTCGGTGAGCTAGAAGTATCTGCGCTTGGCCTCGGCTGTATGGGCATGTCGATGGCCTATGGCGCTGCCGATGAAACCGAATCGATTGCTACAATTCAGCGGGCGCTGGAGCTAGGCGTGAACTTTCTGGATACCGCAGATATGTATGGATTCGGAGAAAACGAAAAGCTGGTCGGCAAAGCCATTCGCAACCAGCGCGAGCAGGTGATTCTAGCGACGAAATTCGGCATTTCAGGCCGGGATTTTGAACGAGGAACGCTGACGGTTAACGGTAGACCCGAATATGTCCGGCAAGCTTGTGAGGCTTCGTTGCAGCGCTTAGGCGTAGACTACATCGACCTCTACTATCAGCACCGCGTTGATCCCGAAGTGCCGATTGAAGACACTGTGGGTGCAATGGCAGAACTAGTCCAACAAGGCAAAGTTCGTTATTTGGGACTCTCAGAAGCAGCGGTTGCTACGATTCGCCGTGCTCATGCGGTGCATCGAATTACTGCCCTGCAAAGTGAATATTCGCTTTGGAGCCGCGAGCCAGAAGACGAGATTCTACCTACCCTGCGGCAACTGGGTATCGGGTTTGTGCCCTACAGCCCAATGGGACGTGGCTTTCTCTCTGGCAAAATTACCAGCCCTGCTGACTTTGCTCCTGATGATTTTCGCCGCACTCAACCTCGATTCCAGGGCGAGAATTTCGCCAAAAACTTGCAGCTCGTCGAGCAGGTTAAGGCAATCGCGAGCCAGAAAGGAGTTACGCCTGGACAGTTAGCTTTGGCTTGGCTACTGGCGCAAGGAAAAGACATTGTGCCGATTCCGGGAACTAAGCGTCGAGATTATCTCGAGGAAAACATCGGTGCGGTTGCTATTGAACTCACCCCAGAAGAACTGGCTCAAATCGATCAGGTGGTTCCCAAACAGGCTGCGGCAGGCGAGCGCTATGCGGCTGCTTTGATGGAGGCTATAAATCGATGAAGCAGAGTGATAATCCTGTCTGGTTTTATAACGAATTTCGTCAGGTTGGTACTGACTTTAATGACCCTGCTGTTGTTGCCGCTTACGATCGCAACCAGCATTCTTCAACCGTGGAAGCGGAACAAGCCCTGGTTGAACAGCTCGGCATCACCGCTGGTGATACCGTAATTGACTTGGGCTGTGGCACCGGCACCTTTGCGATTCAAGCCGCTTTGACGGGAGCAAGGGTGCATGCCGTCGATGTGTCTCAACCAATGTTGGCCTATGCTCGGCAGAAAGCCATAGCAGCAGGACTAAGCGACCGAATTCGATTTCACCATCAAGGCTTTCTGACCTATAACCACAACGCAGCTCCGGCTGATTTTGTGATTACTCAGGCGGCAATGCATCACTTGCCCGATTTTTGGAAAATGGTGGTGCTGCTGCGCATTGCGACCATGCTGCGGCCAGATGGTGTGTTTTACCTCTGGGATACGGTGTTTTCCTTTCCGCCCTCTGAGTTTCAGGCGCATATTGAAGCTTGGATAGCACGAGCAGCTAAACCAACGGGTGAAGGTTGGACCGTGACCGATTTTGAAACTCACGTTCGAGATGAATACACTACGTTTAGCTGGATCATAGAATGCATGCTAGAAGAGGCTGGATTTGTGATTGAAACCGTGGAGCGCGCATCATCTGTCATCACTGCCTACACCTGTCGAAAAAAATGCTCCTCCTAAACGCATTCAGAGGAGCAGGATGCATCAGATGGCCTGGGATAGGTGAGCGTTGCAGAATTAGGCGGGTTTCTTTCTCAAGCGGTTCAAGCTACTGGCAGCGATTAAACCGAGTCCAGCTAAAACGGTAGGTTCGGGCACTTCGACTGGATCATCACCGCCAGGAGCCACAAAAATTGAGGCATGGGATAGCCCTTTACCGTTGTTGCCATTTCCTGCCAGGGAAACTCCCAGCGTGTTCCACAAGCCTTCGCTAATAGAAAGATTGGAAGGGTTGGCAAAATAGTAGGCGCTCCAGGAGTTACCAGCTTTTAAGCTCAACACGAATGGACTGGTGATGGGAGTAGAAACACTCCACTTGCCGATTCCTTCACTGGTTTCCGTCCAACTCAAAACCGAACCATTGCCAGGTTGATCAACCTTTTCTAGCAAGGACCAATTCGTCAAACCATCAAAAACTCCGGCGGTCAGTTGATCGAGCAAGGGATCATCGCCACCGCCTGCAGCGCCATCAGTGACATCATTACCTGTGAAAGAACCAATACAGCTCGTGTAGGTCAGTAAACCAGCCGTGACGCTGCCGGCGGTACAGTTAGCCGGTTGGTTGGAAGGATTGCCAGCAGGCTGCTTAGGAGCTTTATTATCGGGCTTGGCACTAACCTCGAGCGCCGATAGGCAAATCGCACCCACAACTAGTAATGAAGTAAGCAATGACTGAATTTTGACCATGTTTTATGACCTGAGTTTTATGACCTGAGTTGAAATAGATTAAACAGAGTCAGCACCCGCTCGAAAAAGACTCATCTTCGTGACTGAGATACTGAAGCTAATGTATAAAAAATAACTCAATCTCAAAGGCTTGCTGGTAGATTGAGGGGGTTTTGGTAGGTATTTCACTGAAGTTTTATCAATAATTGCTCGGTGTAAAATTAGTATAATGAAGCACATTTAGCTCAAGTTGTGCCAGACTTGTTCAGGTGGCTCAGATAGGACAAAGTAACCAGTGGTTTTAAGGGCGCTTGCTGAACCAGAAACCACGGCTAGCGCGAGTTTAGCAGCGGCTAATTTTGTGATTGCAGTTGTTGCGCGGCTTGCTGCAGGGGCGGTAGAAGCGCGGTGGGCAGGTGTAGCTGGTTGAGTCCAGAGTGGCGGTCGTCCTGCTTGCTGGGACCGTGATAATCGCTGCCGCCGGTCATAAGCAACCCATACCGTTGGCAAAGCGCTTCCAGTTTGCGGCTCTGGCTGGGAGTGTGACTGGGATGGTAGACTTCAATTCCCAGAAGTCCAGCAGCCACCAATTCCGGCAAAATGGCCTCCACATCACCACCGCGAAACAAAAACGGATGTGCCCAAACTGGCACAGCCTGACACTGACGCAGCAGTTGGATCCCCTCAATGGCGGAAAACTTTTCGTACTGAACATAGGCCGGCTTGTCGTCACCCAGCCAGCGATCGAATGCTTCTTGCGGCGACTGCACATAACCCGCTCGCACCAGAGCAGCAGCAATATGAGGCCGACCAGGAGCCATGCTGCCATTCAAGTTGGCTAACTCAACCGGATAGCCCAGTTCGGCTAACTTATCCAGCATTTGTTGAGCGCGGCGATGCCGTCCGGCCAGTCGTGCTTGCAGGGGTGTCTCAAGTCGTTCACGGTTGGGATAAAACCCTAAAATATGCATGGAGCGATCGCTGTGAACAGTACTGAGTTCTAAACCTGGTACAATCTCGATATTGTAAGTTCGGGCGGCAGCAATCGCTTCTTCCCAGCCTGACATTGTATCGTGGTCGGTAATCGCTAAAATTTCAACCCCGGCAGCGGCAGCAGCGTCTACGAGTCGTGGTGGTGTGAGCGTGCCGTCTGAGTGAGTGGTGTGGCAGTGCAGTTCTAGCATAGAGTGTAAGTTGAGTGTAGAGGTGAAGCGCCGTCTTTCCTCAGAATAGCTAACTTCGTTCTATCAAGCAGTAATCTATGGGATGTTCGTTTCAATATCCGCCGATTGATGATAGCTGGTATCATCGCTTGCCTGGAATTCCAGAGGAAGTTTCGGCGGGTGGTGTGGTGATACGGCGTCAATCCGAGCAGGTTTATGTAGCCCTGATTCAGGAACGAGGTGCTGCTACTTTTGTATTGCCAAAGGGACGATTAGAGCCGGGTGAGTCAATTCAGCAGGCAGCCCATCGCGAGATTGCCGAAGAAGCGGGCTTAACCGATTTAAAGTTGCTGGCCGATCTAGGCATGCGGGAGCGGCTCAGTTTTTCTAAACGGCGCTGGAAAAAGGTTTATTATTTCTTGTTTTCAACTAGTCAAGTTCAGCCGAATGCTCAACGGCTAGAGCTAGGAAATCAGTTAGCTTGGTTTCCACTCGATCAATTGCCGGACCTGTACTGGCCAGAACAAAAGGCATTGATTGATTTTAATCGAGAGTGGATTTGGCAGGCGGTTAGCTGAGTGCCGAATCCGCTACTCATTATCGGCAGGTAGCCCAATCCGGCGCTTGAGCTTAAACCAGGCAGTGCGGAGTTGCCAGAACTTGCTGGTTTCCATTGCTGTAATTCGATTTTGCAGAGCCTCTGCTTTGTTCTGTAGTGCTGCGAGTTCGGCTTGCATTTGGGCAACGGGAGATGAAGTGTTTGCTGTCGTTTGGGCTAGTTTGACTTCTAAGGTTTGGATTTGCTGCTCCAAATTTTTGACATGGGCTTCTACGGCTTCGATGTGGTGCAGGCGTTTGATCGACAGTTGATGAGTGCGTTCCAGCAGATCGTACTTTTCGATAAAGGATTGCTGGAGTTTTTGGTTGCGTTTGCTGAGCCAAGGCTCTTGCTGATAGAGCGGAATTGAATTCTGAATTGCAAATACTTCGGCAAACAAAGCTGGAATGTTACCCGATAAACCACCATGAGCATAGGAAATCAGCGTGCGTGGGTAATAGCATAACTTTAAGCTAGAATCTTGCAGCAGTCTAGCGAACCATTCGTAATCAGCGGCAATTTTGTAAGTTTCATTGAATGGTCCTAGTTTACGAAACAACTCAGCTTGAAAGAAACAGGCAGGTTGGATCATGCATTCGCCTAAGCTGACCATTTCCTCTAGCATCTGTTCTGGCGGAGCGGGTTTATGAATATTAGATTCGCCAGTTGTGTAACGAGCTTCGTGATTGCCGTAGATAAAGTTACAGTCGGTGCAGGTAGAGGTGAAATCAACTAAATCTTGAATTACATTGTTATCAAACAGGTAATCATCTGAGTTGACAAAATAAATCCAATCTCCTGACGCTAAGTGAACGCCTTTGTTCATCGCTTGGTAAACACCGTCGTCTGTCTCGCTGACAAAATGCGTAATCTTGGAATGATAGCGATTAATAATTTCCTTTGTACTATCAGTCGAATTCCCATCAATAACTATATATTCAATATTTGAATAGGATTGGTGAACTACGCTTTGAATAGCGCGCTCTAGCGTTTGCTCAGAGTTTTTGCAGACGGTGATAATCGAAACTTTCACGATTTTACGCTTTAAAGGGGATGAGAGATCGCCTTCATTCTAAAGCGATTTAGACTTAATACCCAATTACCACAGCTTTTAGCAGACTGGATAGCCCTTATTCCCTGCCCGGTTAATCTATTCACCTTGCCCTACACCAAGGGTCTGTTTGAGCCTAAACCAGGTTTTTCTCAAATGCCAAAATTTACTAGTTTCCATAGCAGCAATGCGAGCCTGGGCTTGCTGAAGCTGTATTTGGGTTTGCTTTAACTCTTGATCGAGTTGCTTGCGTCTGCTGTCAATTTCTTTCAACTCCTCTCGAACTTGGCTTAGCTCGGAATGAGACTGTCCTAGCTCGGTGTGGATTTGTTGATACTGACTTCTCTCTTGCTCTAACTTATGTTGATACTGACTTCTCTCTTGCTCTAACTTATGTTGAAGTTGCTGTCCTTCTGTTTGGGCTGTCTGCCATCCTTCCCAAGCTTCCTTATAAACATACTCAAGGTACCAGATTCGTTCATCTTTTTCCTGAAGCTTGGTGTTTAACTGCAATGCAGAGTCAACTAAACTCATCATGGTCAATGGCTCAATGTACAGGCCATCAATTGCAAAACTAGTTTGCTTAGAAACACCAGTGTTAATCCCAAGGGGCATAACTCGATTGACTTTGAAAGTGAGTTTGGTATAGCTAGTTTCTTCCTTCATTAATTCAGCAGGAATTACACCTGTCACGAGTGTTTGAGATGTATTATTGATGTCCCCTACGTAAATGCGCTCTATTTCAATTGGTACATCATTAACTTCAATGCGAAGTGAATCTTGAATATCTGGAGCTAAGCACATCAAGAGCCAAAAACTAATTCGATAACTCAGACCTACTTTCAAAGCAAGATAAATTGAAGAGGCAGTTTCAGGGCCAGCCCAACGAACCCATGTTTTTAATGGTGCATGATACTCTCTTGGATACCAGCCAGAGGTAAATACAGCTTCCGAGAACTTGATGTAGAAATGGTTTGTCTGCTTTTCAGCATGGCAACAAAAGTTTTCCTCAAGAAGCTGGTGGATTAGCTCTTGAACTTCATGCCCTTGCTGCTTAAAAGGGGTGTCGGCTAGGATGATTTTCGAGCTATCAATTAATTGTTTACGTGAAACTACTTGCGAGCAGTTCTCCCACATCTGTCGATAACGTTGTTTGAATTCGGTTTTAGCAAATTCATAGAGAGCAGAATCATACTTATTCAGATTGCGGAGTATGGCCAGCTCATCCGCGGATAGGCGAGCTAGCATATCTTCAGTACTAGTGGAACCGCGATTGAGATGAAGATCAAACTTGCGAGGCGGCCATTTTGCTCGATAACAAAGCAATTCAATCGAGGGCTGCATCCATTCACAAAAGCCGAAATGCAGTAACTCTAGCAGATTGTTCTTTGCAGTTTCCAACATATCTTCATTGCATTCGTACTTACCTGCAGCATAACGAGGGGCATTTCCTGCAAGGTAGCGCACTTGAAGATTGTCTACATATCCTTGATACTGCTGGCAAAGCTCCACTAACGAAAGTTCATTAGCTGCTTGAAGATATTTAATGGCTTTTGAGCGAGAGTCTGAAGAAAAATAATTTAGAAGTTTTTCTCGGTTGCTACGGAAGTAATTGTATTGTGAAATTTGTAGGGCAATTGGTTCACGTAGCCAAGTAATTGTATCAAGTGGCCCTGGGAAAAGATTATACAGTTCAAGTCCAAAATGACCAGAGAATAGACGATATTGTGAAAGTTTATTTAACGGTATTTGCTCTAGAGGTTCTAAATCAAAGCACTCAAGGTAGTCTTCTACTGCAAAAAAATCACGTAGCCAGCTTAGCAAGCTTGTACCCGCTGTTTTAGGAATATGTAGAAAATAGAAAGGCTTAGTGGATAATGACATGAGTCTTTGCTAACTCAACTCTACTTTTGCATTAATTTTGATTGAATTGAATTGTGCGCTTATCTCAGTAGGCTTTTAATCAGTAAATTTGAACTATTAGGAGGTACATCTCCACAGGCATTACCCTATACAATTTCTATCCTCAGAACACCTAAAATTAATCAATGACCTAACCCAATTGAATCTTTAATCTTAAACCAGGTTTTTCTCATCTTCCAAAACTTACTGGTTTCCATGGCCTCAACTTCTGCTTGTGTTTGCTGAAGCTGTGCTCGAGTTTGTTCTAGCTGTTGACGGAATTGCTTGCGTTTATTATCTACTCGCTCGAGTTTGCTTTGCGTCTTTTTCAGAATTTTTTTAGTTTGTTCCAATTCCTGACAGGATTGATGTAATTCACTCTGAAGTTGCTGAGTCTGAAGTTGAGCCTCTTGCAGTATTTCTTGAACATGGAGCTGCATTTGCTCCTCAACTACATGAGGCTGTGGTTGCTCCTCAACTAATGATTGTTCAATCTGAATCGCAGCAGCGTGCTCTTTTAATTGTTGCAACTCAGCCTGAAATTGCTGCACCTGTGCTTGGGAGTCGTGAAGGGCTGTTTGAATCTGCTGAACTTGAGCCTCAAAGTGATGAGAGCGATCCTGGAATTTCTGAAGCTGCGCATTGGTCTGCAGCAAAGCTTCAACTAAATTAGGATCGGTTACTGGCTCAATTGTTAGTCCGTTGGTTGCGAAACTAACATATCGGACAGGAGGATCTGATTCAGCAACTTCAAGAGGAACAACTCGATTAGTTTTAAAGATGATTTTGGTGTAAGCGAGATCTTCGCTAATCAATTCAGATGGGATTACTCCTGTTAATAGCGACTGAACATTTTCGTTTGCATCAGTTACGTAAAGAGATTGCAATGGAATTGGTGTTCCTTCGACCTCTAGAGAGATAGATTCTTGAATATTAGCAGACATACAAAATAGAACCCAAAAACTAATTCGATAGCTCGAACCGGGCTTTAGAGGTAGATATAAGTAGGATGTTGTGTCAGGTCCTGCCCATCGCAGCCATGTTTTCAAGGGGTTGTTGTATTCTCGCGGATACCAGCCGGAGAGAAATATAGGATCTGAGAATTTGATATTTAATCGCTCTAACTTCTTATCTGCAGAATGCTGATGTTGAAAATGTTCCTCAAGAAAATCAGAGACAACTGGGCTGGTTTGGGGTTCTGGCTCAAACGGATCTACGTAGGTAGGGAGTCTTTCAGCATCAGGGAATAGGTCAAAATAATGCTTTTTAGCCCTCAGGCTTTCCTCCCACAGTTCTTGATAGCGCAATTTGAACTCAGCTTTAGCAAATTCATAGAGTGCAAGATCGTATTTATTAACCTCGCGAATGATGGTAATTTCCTCCGCAGAAAGGGCATCTGCCAACGCTTTAGCTCCGGTTTGGCTGCGGTTGAGATGGAGATTAAATTGACGAGGTGCCCAATTCGCCCGATAGCATAGCAGCTCGATAGAAGCCTGCATTGACTCACATAGGCCAAAATGAAGTAAATCAAGCAAATTGCGCTTTGCGGCTGCTAGCATTTCATCGTCGCAGTTTTGCTTGGCCGCTCGTGTCCATAAGCTAAGATTATTGGCGTCATCGTCGTTAGGTATCTGGCCATACTGCCCTGGCGCAATTCCAGATAGATATCGAACCTGTAGGTTATCGTAATAACCTAGATGAAGCTCCGATTGCAGCAGGTCTGCGATTCCGAGTTGAGAAGCGGCATCAATGTATTCAACCGAGCGGGATTGAGTGACTTGATCCAGCAGCATACTCCGCTTTTGACGGAGGTAGTTGTATTGGGAGATTTCTCGCTCTACCGGCTCTCGCAACCAAGTGACAATGTCGGGCGGTTGGGGTAACGCTTGACACAGACTGAAGCCGAGATGACCGCTAAAGAACCGATGTTGAGCAATTTTTTCTGACGATATCTTTTCTAGATCTTCCAAGAAGAAACATTCGAGATAGTCCTCCTGTGCGAATAACTCTAGCAGCCAGAACCGTAGACTTGTTCCTGCTGTTTTTGGAATATGAAAAAAATAAAATGGCTTAGCCGTGGCTACTCCTATTGATGGAGTTTGCATCACTGGATCAGCACCGTTCACTCGATTAGAATTGCTGTTACTTGAAGCTTTTGAGGCGTAGTACAAGATTGAGGAATTTTGACGCTGAATGGAGTGGAGTGTTGTTTTTAACGATGCTGATTGATGCTCACTGACATGCTTAACGGTTTGTTCGGTCTGCTCAAGCTGTTGAGCAATGTGTTCAACGGATTGGTCAATCTTGCGTTCGGTCTGCTCAAGCTGTTGAGCAATGTGTTCAGCGGATTGGTCAATCTTGCGTTCGGTTAATTCAAGCTGCTGAGTGATTTGGTTCGACGATTGGTCAATCTTGCGTTCGGTTAACTGAATTTGCTGGGTAATTTGCGCTGCATTTTGATGCAGCGATTGTTCCAACGCTTGATAGTTTGTCTGTTCCTGCTGGCGAATCTCTTGCAGAATTGTTTTCACTTCGGGCAGCACTTGTGACGATACATGTTCTTGGTGCTGAATACTAGCAATGGTTTGCCTCAGCAGGGCCAAAATCATGCGGTTCTGCTGCTCAATCGACTGTTGGTTTTCTTGAAGTGTTTCAATTAGGCCGATAGTTGCTTCTAACAGAGCAATATCGTTCTTTGCCAAGTCGTTAGTAGTAGCGCCTAGGGCTTTAAAGTTGGAATCTAGCGTTTGGACTGTAGAGTCTATAGTCTGGAGTTGCTCGTGCAGCCCATCTAGCTTGGTCAATAAGAGGTCTTTGACCACCTTTACCCGACTCACCAAGGGAAGATTGAATAGAGAAGATCGACCGGCTGGGGGGATCGGTTGTTCAGACATTGGAAATTGACCTATAAAAATTGACCTATGGTTACCAACATGATTAAGTATCCAGTCTACTCTACCTCATCCGGTAGGTCGGGAATCATCCGGTAGATCGGGAAATAGTTGCTCGAAACGCTGATCGGATGGCTCGCCCTTAGCTAGAGAGTTCCAAACCCAGTCTCGAATCCCAACGGCAGAAAACTGTGGACCAGCGGCTAGGGCTTGTTCACGCATTTGGCGCTGAACTGTTGGCGTCGTGACATATTCAACGGCTGCTCGCAGTTGGTCAGCATCATAGTCACAGACTGTCCCGATGCCAAATCGCTGTACGAATCGAGCCGCCCCTGTCTTGGGACTGCCCAGGATAATCACGGGTGTTCCAGCGGTTGCCATCGCAAAAATAATGCGTCCGGGTAGGCTGAGGCGGGAAAGTTCCTGACGGTCGTCGCGTTCATCCAAAGTGCCGGTTGGCACAATCACATAGGGGTAGGATTTGAGTCGCTCAGCCAGTTCGGGTTCAGGTAAGATGCCGTGGGAGGTAATCCCCTTTTGGCGAATACTTTCCAGGGGTTCTTTCAACCAGTAATATTGATTGTGTCCAAACCAATCGAGGTAGATGTTGGCTCCTTGGGCGGCCTGTTGCAGCATTTCAAACCAGTTTTTACTCCAAATACTGCCAATTAATACGCCCGTTTTGCTTGCTACTAATTCCGGTTTGGGTTGGTGCAAGGTTCGATTAATCAAAACCTCTTGCACGATAGCAGGCAGTAGCCAAAATTTGAGATTATATTTAGCTTCGTAAGCATCTCTGAGTTCAGGATGGGTAGCAAATCGAACTGAGCATTTACTGAGAAACTCCAGCATGAGCGGATCGGGAATACTTTTGACGACAATATTCTGATCGTCCATGATGTAGGTGCCTAGCGGCACATCAAACAGCTCCTTAACTGCAATAGACGAGATCAAATCGTCCGGAGCATAGGGCACGCAAAACGCCCGTGCAACCGTGCAACCTCGCAACGCATTGAGGATGTTTTGAAACGCTTGATGACGGGTGCAGTCACGTTGCGACAACTGAACACTGACATCGCCAAACTGGTGGTCTGCGCCATAGTGGTTGTGGGAGCGAATTGAAAAAACACGAGGTGTTCCGGCAAAAATGCGGTTCACCAACGCTCCAGTACCATGCTTTTCGGTTACTTCGTTGAGGGTAATAATGACACTAGCATCGGTTAGTTTTTGCTTGAACTGGGGCAAGCGTTGATTCGCAGCTGTCAGATTTTGATGGCGAGGCTTGAGATTTTCAAAGCGAGTGTTGATCGGTCTACCGTGGGCCAGCGAATTCCAAATCCATTCACCAATGCCATCCGCTGAGAGGGCGCTGGCTAACTCGGCGATCCGACCACGCATAATCTGCTGCACTTGAGCAGAACAGAGGTATTCGACTGCGTCCTGAAACTCATCTGCATCGTAGCTGCAGACGACGCCGATCTCAAACTCTTCAACAAATTTGGCCGCTACACTATCGCGCCGACCCACCACAAGAATAGGAGTATTTCCGGCGGCAGTAATAAAACTGATTCGTGAAGGTAGGCTGAGCTTAGCAATTTCAGGTCTGTCGTCATCATCATTGCCTGCCCCTGTAGGCACTACAGCATAGGGAGCTTGACGCAACGGTGTCACTAGTTCGGTTTCGGGTAAATAACCCCGAAAAGTAATTCCGTCTTGCTGAAGCTCATGGTCTTCAAATTTCAGCCAGTTTCGATTGGGCTTGCCATACCAATCTAAGGGAATGCTTGTGGTTCGTGTCAGACCGCGAAGTCGATTTAGCCAAGCTGGACTCCAAATATTGCCGACAATAATTCCGCGCTGAGTTGCTAAACGATCTGGTGACAACAGTTGAGGGTGAGGGTGAATAAATTTGCCTGGGATGACTGGTGGCAACCACCAGAATTGGACCTGATATTTTTGCTGATACGCCTGACATAGCTCTCTGGAAATGCCTAGGCAGAGATCTGATTTTGCTAGCAGTTCTCGAATATACTGATCAGGAATATTTCTGGCATAAATATTTTGATCGTCCATCAAATATGTGCACAGGGGGACGTCGTACAAATCTTTGAGAGCAATTGTAGAGAGAACATCATCTGTAAAATAAGGCACTGACAGAATTCTTTTAATCTGGTGCCCCTTGAGTGCCTGGCTGACCCGATTGAGGATATAAAACTGATTTTGGCTATCGTGTTTTAAGCAGAAATTGAATCTACCAAAGTCCTGTACACCATCATAAAGATTGTGGGAGCGGATAGTCAAAACGTCTTGGTTCTGTTCGCCAATTCGCTGTAGCAAAATGCCTACGCCTTGCCGTTCGTTGATCTCACAGTGGGTCACAATTGCATCGAGTTGAGGTTTTTGCTGAGCTGTTCTCAATTGCTCAAGCCGAGCCGAGAGTTTTTGCCGTAGCTGTGCCTGTTGGGTCAACGTATTCATAATTCAACTGCAATCCATGCAGGGCAAATTTTCGGTTTGTTAATCTAGTTTGCTTGATCCACGTTGTCTAATGCACCATAGCTCATTTAGCTTGGTAGAAGTACATCAAACATTGTTGAGTTAAAGTTGTTGAGCTGAAACGACAAGCTCTAAAAACGCTGCGCTTGAGCAGTATAGATGTCTTGCAAAATATCTTGCAAAGTATATTTGTACTGCCAGTCTGGGTAGTGCTGCTGAAACTTTCTAACGTCAGAAATATACCAAATATGGTCACCGGAACGATTATCGTCAGTATAGGTGTAACTGAGCTTTTTGCCGGTCAATTCTTCACAAATTGAGATAGCCTCCAGCATAGAACAGTTGCTATAGCGGGAGCCGCCTATGTTGTAAACTTCCCCACAGCGAGGATTTTGGTAGAAGTGGTAGAACGCATTGACGAGGTCGAAGCTATGGATATTGTCCCGCACCTGTTTGCCTTTGTAGCCAAAAATTGTGTAGGGCTGTCCAGTGATGGTGCACTGCATTAGATAGGCTAGGAACCCGTGTAGTTTTGCACCCGAATGGGCCGGGCCGGTCAAACACCCTCCTCGAAAGCTGGCTGTTTTCATCGTGAAGTACTTGCCGTACTCTTGTACTAAAACATCGGCGGCTACTTTGGATGCTCCAAACAGCGAATGCTTGGAATTGTCAATTGACATTGATTCATCAATTCCAATGTAGTAGGGATGCTCAGGAGAAATTTCCCAACGAGTTTCTAATTCCTCTAGCGGTAAAAAGTTAGGTGTGTCACCGTAAACTTTGTTTGTAGAAGTAAAAATAAAAACAGCATGGGGACAGCACTGGCGAGTCGCTTCTAGCAGGACTAGCGTACCGTTAGCATTGACAGTGAAATCAACATGGGGATCACTAGCAGCCCAATCATGGGAAGGTTGCGCTGCTGTATGGATGATCAGATTGATCTCTGAAGAATAGGTTTTGAAAATAGCCTCAATCTGCTCACGATTGCGAATGTCGGCATCATAGTGCTGATATTGATCGCCATAGGTGTCTTTCAACAGATTGCGGTTCCAAACTGTAGAAGCTTTCTCGCCAAAAAAGTAGGCTCGCATGTCATTATCGATACCCACGATGTTGAATCCCAAATTGGCGAAGAATCGAACTGATTCCGAGCCGATTAGACCGGCTGAACCAGTAATAATAACCGTGGACATGCACCTTCACTCCTCAGATCCGGTTCTGTAAAACTGGACTATTTTACAACTTTCGGTCATTCACCAAAAGTCTTTTACTAGTGAAAGACCATCCTTCTGGAGCAAAATGCACCGATGTAGCACATTCAACTAGCCCATAATGCTTTAGTCAGGGACGTTAGCCTGAATTTCTCTAGCGAAGGGCTTTAGTATTCGGTAGATTCTAGAGGCGATATGAACTGTTCAAAACGATGGTCAATTGGTTCACCTCGTTGAAGCGACTGAAAAATCCACTGGGCAATACCTGCATCTGAGAAGGAAGGAGCAATCGTCTGCGCATTCTGCCGCAGCAATGTTTGCATCTCTGAGCGCGTAATCTGTTCGATCGTCTGCTGAAAACTGTTGGGATGGTAGTCGCAAATGATGCCTAAATTGAAGCGTTCCACAAAACGGGCGGCAGCAGACTCCCGGCTCCCCAGGACAAGGATTGGCGTATTCGATGTTGCCGTGATAAACGGCACCTTCGTTGGTAAACTAAGCTTCGCTACTGCCTGATTATTTTCAGTTTCTGTGCTGTCAAAAACTCCAGAAGGCAGAACGGCAAAGGCATATTCTTTCAGCTTCTCGGCCAGTTCGGGTTCGGGCAGCGGATCGCGAAAGAAAATGCCATCTTGTGCTAGTTCAGTGGGGTCAAACTGCAACCATCGGCTTTTAGACGCTGCATTACAGTACCAGTGAATCGTAATACCAGAGCCTTTGACAGTCTGCCGCAGCAAGTCTAGCCAGCGTTGCCCCCAAATGTTGCCAACAATAATTCCGGTTTTGGGATTGCGCGGTTTTGGGACCGTGTCTATGTCAGTGTGAATCAATTCGCCTGTAACTACCGGAGGCAGAAGCCAGAATTTGAGGTCGTATTTGTGTTGATAGGCTTGCTGTAACTCTGGGGAAATTGCCAATCGTAGTGAGGACTTAGTCAGTGCTTCTTGCATCAGGGGATCAGGAATGCCTTTGGCATAGATATTGTTGTCATCCATGATGTACATGCAGAGGGGCACATCAAACAATTCCTTAATCGCAATCGCAATTAGAATCTCATCTGGATCAAACGGAATGCAAATTACCTGACGAGGCGTACACTGAGCAAAAGCTTGTAAAACATTGGAAAATACATTTTTACGGCTGAGTTCCTGTACCGATATAACAGCACTCAGATCGCCGAAATCATGCTCTGCATCATAATGATTGTGAGCACGAATTGAAAAAATATTTGCACAGTTACCAAAGATCTTATTAATTAAAACTCCAGTTCCATGTCGCTGATTAACTTCATTGGCGGTTACGATTACGTCCGCATTCAGTAGTGTTAGTTCCGAAGAGGTTAAGCGATCGAAAATAATTTGCTCGGATTGAATAGCAGCATTAGAGTCGCGTGCTTCTAATAAGGCATTTAACTTTTGACGTAATTCAATGCTCTTGGTCGCGAGACTTCCTTGCTGTTCAAATGCCATTATTGATGTCACCTTGCTGAACCATATAACTACTTTAGCTGAATCAGCTGACCTTTCTACACCGTATAATGGGCTGCTTTACGGGGGGTGAAGTCGCGTCTGGATATGGTTGGTAAGGTTGTTCATCAAAACCAGGGGAGTAGGGCAGTTCTTAGTTGAGAACTCTGACAACCCGATCTTCTTTTCACTTGGTTCAGAGGGACGTGAGAAGGCGTTGCTGAATTAGAGTATAAATCGCTGGGGCTAGAGCTTTTGGCCAGATCCCTTTTCCAATATCCCTATAGAGAGTGATGATTTTCCCCTTGCGGAGATACTCGTCTGGATACCACGACCTGGATACCGTGGGGCTATGAGTGGAGGAAGGGACAAAACTCTATATTCAGCAACACCAATCCTGGCTAGTTCAGCTTGGTCGTCCCAAACTTTTCCGGTCAATTAGTTCGTTGGTCAATTAGCTCTGAGGAGCGACACCAAGTGCTTTGTCACCAGCACCGCCATCTTCTTCCGGCTTACGTCGATGCCACTTGCCATCTTCACCACGGGTGTAATGTTCATTCATTTCGATGGTTTGCCATGCTACACGAGCAGCGGCTTGTTCATCCTTGCTGTTTTCTAGAAAGCTGTTATAGGCAGCCAAATACATTCTCTGGGCTTCCTGCGGTAGGGACTCTTTGACATCTTGCGGCAAATTCTCTAGTGTCAGCATCGTAGCTTTCTCCTGAATTCTATGTCTAACATCAGTCATCAATGAACTGACCAAAATCGATCAGCCAGTCTGGTTGCTATTGCTCTGTATTGCTCTGTAATGTAGGCAGATTGCTGCAACTCAACCTCTCTCGGATGGCAGAATTGCCGAACCGTCAGATCCGCAATTTGATGGTATCTCTCCGGAAAGCTGCTTTGTGTCTATAGCTAACAGTGTTTGGAGTTTTATCAGTTCGAGCAAAATCAGAGGGTTTCTCTCTTGAGAAAGATGCTAAAGCCAATGATTCAAGCGAATTTTAGACTAAAGACATATCAGGTTTTACAGAGGTGCGCTTGTTGCTGATTACGGCGATTTCTGTTGGAGCGAATTGTTGGCGCATAGGAGAGGATATGAACTTAAGCATATTAGTGTCACTAGGTGCAGAGAGATGGGGAGCACAACTAGCACAGGTCACGACTCCTGGAATAGGAGCACCCGGCCCTGCCATCGGTACACCTGAAGCTGCGTCGGTTCTGTTTTCAGGACCGCAATTTTTCATTGCCCTGGTTTCAGGAATTTTGTTGGCATTTGCGATCCAGCTACTGCTGACTAATCTTTCTGTTGCTGCGGGTATCTCCTTCTTAGGAGGCCGATCCTCTTCGGATAGCAGTCGAGACACTAGCAGCGACGATAGTGGCGTGGGGGCCACAATTCGCAAAATCAGCTTTGGCGTCGGCATCTGGACTCTGATTAGCGTTAGCATCGCTCTGTTTTTTGCTTGTTACTTGGCGGTGCAGCTGAGTCTGTTATCTAGCGCCAACCTAGGAGCAATTGTTGGTTTGGTGATTTGGGCCGCCTACTTTTCGCTGTTGGTTTGGGTTAGCTCTACCACGGTTGGCTCGCTGATTGGCTCAGTGGTGCAAGCGGCCACCTCTGGCTTTCAGGCGGTATTGGGTACGGCTACCGCAGCACTAGGTGGACAGGCTGCCAAACGTCAGGCAGTTTCGACGGCAGAAGCCGTAGCAGCAGCGGTGCGGAACGAGTTAGGGGCGGGTATCGATTCGGAGACTATTCGAGATTCAATCGAAACCTATGTCCGGAATTTGCGCCGCCCCGGTTTAGATCTAAATCGGATTCAAGGCGAGTTAACTAGTTTACTTAATGATCCAGAAGTAACCCGACTGGCGGAAGAAGGGGAATTGCGCCATATCGATCGGCAGACCTTTCTCAACCTGATCAGCCAACGGACGGATCTATCAAAACAAGAAGTGAATCGCCTGGCTGATCTACTGGAAGCAGCTTGGCAGCAAAGCTTGGGCCAGCGCAAAACCTCGGATAGCACTGCCGAATTGGTCGAATATCTGCGTTCTACCCAGTCAGGGCAACTGCGGTTAGAAGAGCTTAATGCGAAGGTAGATCGGCTGTTGGCAGAACGGCAGCAACAGACCAGTTCCGCCGATCCAACTCAGACTGGCCCGATCCAACAAACATTGCAATCTGGTCTAAACACTGCGATTGGCCTATTGGTGGGCCGTACTGATCTCAACGATATGGATCTGGGGCGCATTTTGAAGCGGCTGCAATCAACTGCGGCTCAGGTCACGGACCAAACCCAGTCGTTGGTGGGGCAGGTCAGTAGCGACCAGCCGAGCTATAGCCCGATTGAAACGGATGTGGAGCAGTATCTGCTGAATACCTACTCCTGGGAAATGGATCGGGATTCGATTAACAGAGACTTCCGCAATACTTTGTATGACCCATCTGCCGATCCTAATGCGGTAATTGAAGCTGTTTCGCGGTTAAATCGTCGTCGGTTTGTAGAATTGTTGACTTCGCGGGGAGTGTTTACCCAGTCGCGGATTCAGGAAATTGCTGACCAGTTGGAAGCCGTGCGGCGGGAGGTTCTGTCAACTGCCCAAGCGGCACGAGAGCGCGAAATTGCGGTAGACCTGCAGCAGCGCATCGATATTTATCTGACCGTGACGCCGAAAGAACAGTTGGTTTCGCCCGATACCTTGCCGGCATTTAGAGCCATTATTGAAGATGTGGATGCAGAACCCGAAATTCTGCAACAGCGTTTGGCGAGCTACAACCGTACTGGGCTGGAGCAAATTTTGCTGAAGCGTCAGGACTTAACTATCTCAGAGCGGAACGCCATTCTGGATGCTTTAGACCGTACTCGCGAACAGGTGCTGTTTGAATCGCAGTTACTCCGGGATCAAGCCAAGCAACGCTACAGCGAATTTCAGCAACAGCTAGAATCCTATCTGCGCAACACCGGCAAATCGGAACTGAACCCAGAGGGGATTAAACGGGATTTGCAGCTTCTGGCTAGCGATCCAGCCACAGGAATGACCGCGTTACGCTATCGGGCGGCCCAGTTTGATCGCGATACGCTGGTGCAATTGCTGAATCAACGGCAAGACTTGAGTGAGGCTGAGATCAATCAAATTCTCGATCAGGTGGAATCGACTTGGTATAGCGTGGTGCATGCGCCGAGTACGGTAGTGCAGACGGTAAAAGACCAATACGATCAGACTTTGTCTACCTTGGCAGACTATCTACGCCGTACCAACCTAGAGGAACTCGATCCGGATGGAATTCAGCGCGATCTGAAGCGACTATTTGAAAATCCGCAAGAAGGCGCGCTAGCTCTGCGGCGGAGACTATCTAGAATCGATCGAGAAACGTTGGTGCGCTTGCTGAGTCAACGGCCCGATCTAAGTGAAGAGCAGGTCAACCGCACCATCGATCAGATTTTAGGATCGATTCAGCAAATCATTCGCTCGCCTCGTCGGTTAGCGTTGCGGACTCAACAGCGGGTAGTTGATTTTGAAGCCGGTCTGGAAGAGTATCTGCGCAAAACCAACAAGGAAGAGCTGAATCCAGAAGGCATCAAGCGCGATTTGCGATTGCTGGTCGAGTCGCCGAAGCTGGGTGTGCAGAGTCTAGGTGAGCGGTTGTCTCGCATGGATCGTTCGACGTTGATTGCCCTGCTATCTCAGCGGCAGGACATGACGCCCGAAGAAGCCGAGCGGATTGTCTCGAATATTGAGTCGGTGCGGGATCAGATGCTGACGCAGGTGAAGCAGGTGCAGGCACGAATTCAGGCTGTGATCGATGGCATTTTTGCCCGTATTCGCAACTACCTCAATTCGCTAGAGCGGCCAGAGCTGAACTACGACGGCATCAAGCACGATATCGGACAGTTATTTGAAGATCCGCAGGCTGGGTTTGAGTCCCTTCGTTCTCGATTGAGTCAGGTTGACCGGGGTACGCTGGTGGCGCTGCTGAGTTCGCGGGAGGATATTTCCGAAGCCGACGCTAACCGTATCATCGATCAGATCGAGGCAGCCCGGACGGGTGTGCTACAGCGAGCTGAGCGGATTCAGCTAGAAGCACAACGTCGACTAGAGGCTGTCAAACAACAGGCGCAACATCAGCTCGAAGAAACCCGTAAGGCGGCAGCAGTAGCGGCGTGGTGGCTGTTTGCAACAGCTTTAGTGTCGGCAGCGGCAGCAGCTCTAGGAGGAACATTGGCATCGAGTTAAACGATTGTCCGGTGTAAGGTTAATTCCCCCCTAATGCCTGTTCTGTGGGGGAATTAAACATTAATTTGACTCAATTATTCAAGGAATAAGTGTTACATGATCGTGAATTTAGTCGAGAACGGCTGGGAAGTGATTTATCATCGTGCCCATGCCTTGCTAGCTGCACAGATTGCTGGTCACTGGCGTCGATCTGATGCTCCAGAGCGGCTGTATGAAACCATTGCGGCGATTTCGCACCATGATGACTTAGAGCGAGAGTGGCAGGGCAACCATCTAACTGAAGCAGGTGCACCGCTAGATTTCACGCTGGAAAATGTAGAAGATGGTTCCCTCGATAAGTTAAGAAAACAAATTGAAAGTGCTCGCTATCGAGGTCGCTGGGTCACGTTTCTCACCTCCAAACATCTCTACTTTTTGAACCAGAGCCAGCGGGGTACTTCTAAAGAATGGGATGAATTTCTGGAGCAGCAACTCAAACTTCAGCAGAAGTATTGCCGCGAGTTAGACATTGATGCGGAAAGCGCCGAACGAGCCTATCAATTTATGCTGTGGTGCGATCAGCTATCGTTGATTCTGGCAAAGCGGATGGTGCCGGAAGGGGGGCGAGCCTTGGAAATCACCAGCGGCATCGATGGGCAGCGGTATGATGTCCGGCAACTGGCAGATGGAAAACTCACAGTTGAGCCTTGGCCGTTTGAGGAGAAGGAATTTACCGTCAATGTAGAAGCCTGTCAGCTCCCGGAACTGAAGTATGACAGCAATGATGCCTTGGTGGAAGCGCTGCAGAAAGCGCCGATCAAGGTTTTGGAATGGACGTTTGTGAAGCAGTAGGACACGCGGGAGCGATTTGAGGGTCTCGCTCCTCCACTAGTTCAAACTATCCCTCAGCTGCGATCTCAGTGTGGTTAAAGAATAGGGTTGACAGCGGATTTTTGTGGATGCGAAATCCAAAGAAATTGCATTCTTACAACGGTTTGCTAGCATCAGGTGATAAGCTGAAGAGCTGTCTGGTTAGTTAGTAGTTTAGAGCCTGATCACCCACCCAGCGATGAAAGATTTAGATATCAAGAAAACAACCGAACTGCTGAATACGATTATGGAGTTTGAACTGGCGGGAGTGGTGCGCTATACCCACTATTCGCTGATGGTCACAGGACCCAATCGGATTCCAATCGTCGATTTCTTTAAAACCCAAGCGACCGAGTCGTTGCTGCACGCTCAGCAGGTCGGCGAAATCCTCACCGGGTTGGAGGGCCATCCTTCACTGCGGATTGCCCCAATCGAAGAATCTCATCGCCACTCGGTGCAGGACATTTTGCAGGAAAGCCTTAACCACGAGAAGCGCGCCCTAGACTTGTACAAGAAGCTGCTAGATGTGGTAACGGACGCCAGCATTTATCTAGAGGAGTTCGCTCGTTCCATGATTGGGCAGGAGGAAATGCATAACCTAGAAATCAAGAAAATGCTGCGGGATTTTAGTTGAGAACCGCTCAATACTCTTCCTCCCTAGGCGGCACCTCTTCTTCTACAGTTTTTACCCGCACCGCGTGTTTACTGGGTCGGAGGCCGCTGCCGCGCCGCCTAGCATAGACCTGGGTAAACTCTGCTCCAATCAACAGGATTTGAGCAGAATAGAAGACCCACAGCAGGATGATCACAATGGAACCCGCAGCTCCGTAGGTAGAAGTAACACCGCTACTGCCCAGATAGAGGCCAATCAGGTACTTGCCAATATTGAACAGCAGTGCGGTCACAGCAGCACCAACCCACAGATCTTTCCAGGGCAAACGCACGTCCGGTAGAAATTTGTAGATTGAGGCAAATAGGAGTGTGATAATTCCAAATGAAATTGCAAAGTTAATTAAACGAGCTAGTGCTGCGAAATCCTGTAGGTAAGTAGTAAAAAAGGTGCTAATGCCAGCTAGAACGGCTGAGAGAATTAAGGAAACTAGCAGTAGAAATCCAATTACCAACACCATCGCGAAAGATAAGAACCTGGATCTAACAAAGCTTTTCCAGCCTAATCCTGGCTTTGGTTTGACATTCCAAATGGTGTTGAGAGCATCTTGCAGTTGACCAAATACGCCGGATGCACCAAACAGCAGGGTACCAACGCCGACTAGCGTAGCAATTACACCACCCGATTCGGTTCGCTGTGTATTCTGGATCATGGCCTGAATCGCCTCGGCTCCATCCCGGCCAATTAGCCCTTGGATCTGGGTCACGAGTTCACCCTGAGCGGCCTCTTCCCCAAAAATACTGCCGGCCACTGCAATTGCAATCAACAGCAGAGGAGCCAATGAGAACATCGTGTAATAGGCCAAGGCCGCTGCCCACAATGACACTTTATCGGTCTGCCATTCTTGCAATGTCTCTTTCAATAAATCGATAATAGTTTTCAACCGCGTTTTCAACCGCATAGCACTGCTTAATCTGCCTAGTCCTGTGGTCCTATTCTGAATTACAGATTGGGTAGATAGCATCCATCTGATGGTAAAGATTAGAGTTAGCCAACTACGGCAATCTCCTCAATCAGCTTTGTCCTGAGCGATGTCTCCTACCGTGCCATTAACGGCTTGCAAATAGTCCTGAGGCGTCAGTTGAATCATCAACCCGCGCATTCCGGCTGAAACGGCAATCTGCTCAAACAGTTCAATGGTCTCGTCTACATAAACTGGATAGTTGCGTTTACAGGCTAGAGCTGTAACACCACCACGAATGTAGCCAGTCAAGGGCTGCACATCCTTCAGGGCAACGGGTTCGATTTTACGATTTCCAGTTAATTTAGCTAACGCTTTTAGGTTCAGATGCAGATTGCCAGGGATCACAGCTAGACAAACTCCGGTGCGGTCTCCTCTTGTCACCAAGGTTTTAAATACCTGCTCTGGTGGCAGCCCCACTTTCTCAGCAATGCTTTCTGCTGCCAAATCATTGGGATCAACTTCATAAGCTAAAAGCTGATAAGCAATTCCCAAATTATCGAGAATGCGAACTGCGTTCGTTTTCATGACCGCTCAAATCACTAGACTAATCGCGTTAACTGCACCCGGTAGCGGTCTTTTTTGGTAACGGCCACCTCGCCGATTTCTAGGCGACCTTTGCCGCGAATGGCGACCAGATCTCCTGGTTTGAGGACATAGCTGGCTTGGGTAATTTCCTTCCAGTTAACGCGCACATCCCCGGCGTTAATCAAATCGGCCATTTTGCTGCGAGACATGCCAAACCCAGCCGAGGCAACGGCATCGAGCCGCATCGAGGCTTCTACCGTGGTCAGCTCTTTTTTCTTTGGTTCTCGCACCTTTAATTCGCTCCAGTCGATGGCCTGAGTTTTGACCGACACCGAACGGACTTGCTTCAAGTTCAGCGTCAAAAACTCCACCATATCGGGAACCACAATCGCCTGTGCGCCGCGCTCTCCCAGCACGATAATATCGCCGACTTTTTCCCGCACGATGCCAGTGCCCAAAATTGCGCCCAAAAAATCGCGATGGCTGGCTGGGTCAAACAAGAAATTGCCCGCGATCTCGATGGCGGCCACCTCAACCTGAGTCTGATCCAGCGGCAGTTCGGCACGGCTAATGGCAAGGCGCTGTCGTTCAGCCTGCGGATAGCCGCCCCACGCCAAAAACTGCACCTCGGTGAGGCGGCCAAACATTTGCTGCACTTCGGCTAACTCAGGCGGAGCCAGGAAATCGGTGCAAACCACTTCCCAGGTTTTGATCGCTTGTTCAGCCTGATCAATGATGCGGGCCACCGTTTCACGATTTTCGACCGATTTCAGTAGTTCTTCTCGCGGCAGCATGAGCACTCCAACTAAATCAACCGCCCCGCTCCAGTCCGATTGGCTTAGGCGGGGCAATGGTTTCATTGTATCGTTTGATTTGGAGGCAACTGGGGAAGCTTGCTGCAGGGGGGCCAAGAGTCAGGAGCAGGAGCAATTCCGGCTGCTATTTGTACGTAGAATCGTATGATCTATCGTTGTGGTCTAGGGTAGCTCTTTCAAAACCTCAGCTAACATGCCAAAGAGCTGGTCAATGTGCTGCTTCTCGATAATTAGCGGGGGTGAAAGGGCAATAATGTCGCCAGTGGTGCGGATTAGCAGACCCCGCTCGTAGCAGCGCAAAAAGCACTCAAAGGCGCGTGCGGTTGGTTTGCCAGGAATCGATTCTAGCTCGATGCCGGCAATTAACCCTAAGTTGCGGGTGTCAATTACATGGGGCAGCCCCTTGAGGGAATGCACGGCCTCTTCCCAGTAGGAGGCTAGGCTGCGAGCGCGGTCAAACAAGCCTTCTTGTTGGTAAATATCTAAAGTGGCTAAGGCGGCAGCACAGGCGACTGGATGGCCAGAGTAGGTGTAGCCGTGAAACAATTCAATCGCGTTATCTGGACCATGCATGAACGTATCGTAGATGTCTTGGCGCACGAATACGGCTCCCATCGGTACGGTGCCATTAGTGATGCCCTTGGCGACGGTAATCATATCGGGAATGACGCCGAAATAGTCTGCCGCAAAACCCGCGCCCAGCCGCCCAAAGCCGGTGATCACCTCGTCAAAAATCAGCAGAATGCCATACTTGTCGCAAATCGCCCGCAGTCGCTCTAGGTAGCCCTTGGGTGGAATTAGCACGCCGGTTGAGCCAGCTACGGGTTCTACAATCACAGCCGCAATGTTAGACGCATCATGCAGCGCCACAATGCGCTCTAGTTCGTCGGCCAAGTGTGCGCCCCATTCTGGCTGGTTGCGGCTAAAGGCGTTTTGCTGCAAATTGTGGGTGTGGGGCAGGTGATCCACACCGGTGAGCAGGCTGCCAAAAAACTTGCGGTTGGGGCCAATGCCGCCCACGGAAATGCCGCCAAACCCGACGCCATGATAGCCCCGTTCTCGTCCAATCAAGCGTTGCCGCGTGCCTTCGCCTTTGGCACGGTGGTAGGCCAGAGCAATTTTGAGGGCAGAATCGACTGCCTCGGAGCCAGAATTGGCAAAAAAGACATGATTTAAGTCGCCTGGCAGCAGCTCGGCCAAGCGGGTAGCCAGCGTAAATGCGCCCGGATGTCCCATTTGGAAGGCCGGGGCGTAGTCCATCGTAGCCACCTGTTGATGGATCGCCTCAACGATTTGGGGCCGACAGTGGCCCGCATTGACGCACCACAACCCGGCTGTACCGTCTAGGACTTGCCGCCCGTCGATGGTGGTGTAGTGCATGTCTTTGGCCGCCACGAACAGCCGCGGGTTGTCTTTGAATTGCCGGTTTGCGGTGAACGGCATCCAGAAGGCTTCCAAATCGGCACGGGTCAGTTGGGTTACGGGACGGGTCAATTCTTGCATAGCGCGTTTGAAGGTTGATTTGATGATTTGGAATGAACTTCAATTCAGCCAGTTCCAAAGCGGCTGCCGGCAACCATTCTACAAAATCCAACTCCAGTCAGATGGTCAAAACCGGCTACCTTCTTCATAATGACCTTATCACCCTTCGATTGACAGATTTCTAGATAAATCTCAACTTTTGTGAAACTGTGCGAAACTGAAGCCTAGTGTTGGTCTGACGACATATCTAGACATCTTCCCTCTATTTTTTGCCCTTCTTGATCCCTTTATGACTGCCACCCTTGCCCTGCTGGCCCATGATCGCCATCGTGATGCCCTTGTCGCTCTTGTGCGCGAGTATCAGCCTGTGTTTGCGCGCTATCGGCTGTTGGCTCCCCAGGTTACAGGTGAACGCTTGCAAACAGTGCCGAATTTAACAGTAGAACTGTTGCTGGCTGAGGCGTCGGGTGGCGAAGTCCAGATTGCGGCAGAGGTGGCGGCGGGAAATATAGCGGCGGCAATTTTTTTGGTAGACGCTGCAACATCATCTGTCGATCCGGCAGTTCAGACACTGCGCCAGATGTGCGATTTGCATAACGTGCCGCTAGCCACCAATTTGGCAACCGCTATGGCGATTGTTGGCAGCTTGGCTCGCACGCGGGTAGCCCATTTGATCTTTAATCCAGTTGCGGGACAGGGCAATTCGGAACAGGAGCTGGAGCTGATTCAGCGGATGCTGGAACCCCATTTTCACCTGGAGGTGCACCAAACCAGCGTGGAAGTATGCGCTGAGCATTTGGCGGAAAAGGCGGTGGCGGCGCATGCCGATTTGGTGATTGCTTCCGGTGGCGATGGCACGGTTTCTGCAGTGGCGGGTGCTCTGATTGGTACAGAAACGCCGTTAGGCATCATTCCTCGCGGTACGGCCAATGCCTTTGCGGCAGCGCTGGGAATTTCTGCCACCCTGACGCCGATTCGCAATGCCTGTCAGGTGATTTTGGCTGGAAAAACCCGTAATGTGGATGCGGCTTACTGTAACGGCCTGCCGATGGTATTACTAGCGGGAATTGGCCTCGAAGCCGAAGTAGTAGAACGAGCCGACCGGGAAACCAAAGATCGTTGGGGCGCATTGGCCTACCTGATGGCGGGCTGGCAGCAACTCGATGAACAGCAGCTATTTGACACTGAAATTGAAATGGACGGCAAGATCGAACGCTTCCAAGCTGGAGCGATTACGATTGCCAATGCGGCTCCGATCACCTCGGTTTTGGCTCAAGGGATTGGCCAAGTCGTATTTGACGATGGCCTGCTGGATGTGACCATTGCCAGCGCCAGCAGCAAGCTGGAGGCCATTCGGTTAATGACCCAACTGCTTGGAGCCGCCTTGATGAAACCAGTGAATAGCCCCAACGTTGTGCATATGGGAGCGCGTCGCCTCAAGGTCACTACCAATCCGCCGCAAAAAGTTGTGGTCGATGGTGAAGTCATTGGCACTACACCAGTAGAAATTGAATGTGTTCCGGGAGGATTGACGGTGTTTGCGCCGTGAAATTAGGGTCAACTGAATGTCTTCTATTACTTTGCAGCGAATGCTCTTCTCTATAAACTTTCGGTGCCTGTTGGGAGGTGAAAAATAAAACAGAATAATCATCTGGATCGAGCATCCAGCCTAATTACTTTATGATTTCAGTATATTTGACAATCACCTTGATTCTTCCAAAAGCCAGGAACCTGGGTTAATAGTCGCTATAAGCACCTTTTGACAAATTTCATTTCTCCTTTGAAATCGCCATCTGCTTCAACCCCGACTGGAACCCAACCGAGATGCAGATAGAACCCATAGGCCCTCAAACTAGGGTCGTTGCCGGTGACTAACCAAATCTCTGCAATTTCCCTAGACCACAACCAGGTTTCAGCCGCTTGCATTAAGGCGCGTCCTGCTCCCCGGCCTTCAAACGCAGGCAACACAAAGAGTCCGAATATCGTTTTTTCCGTGGCATTGGCAATCGAGAAGCCAATTGGTTGCTCATCAATTTCAGCAATCCAGGCGCGACAATCAGTTTCCAGCATTTGGGCGACGGACTCTGGAGTAATGCCCAGCGCAGCAATCTCTTCACGAGATTGGTAATTTTCGATCACGCTGGTTCTAATTTCAAACAAAGTTTCGGTATCGTCTAATTCAGCAACGCGAATGTTCATGCGGTTTTGGCTATTATCAATGATTGACATTGCAGTGTTAGATGGCGATCAACTTGGAGTGATGTTCTGCCACAACTCGGCTGCTATAAACCTCGACAAGTGTCCTACATTCGTTGTTGCAATGATAAGATTTGGGAGCGCCAGAGTCGTTGCTTGAGCTACCAAAATCATGTCACCATCAATTGTTTTGTCACCTGCTGTCGGCTGTCCTGGCTGCCGAGCTTGTGCCCAAAACTTTGCTGCTTGGCGCATTGCAGTTGTTGTAATTGGCAAATACTCAAGAAATTTGGCTAGATCATCTAGACGAGTAACACCTTTTGTTTTGTTTGCTCGTAATAACTCTCGCCGAACCTCGTAATCTGCACTCTCTGGAATAATAATGCGGCTCCCTGATGTAATGTGAGCTTGTAGCCATTGAGCACAAGCAATACTCTCAGCGGAGAGTTTTGGATTGGTGACTAAACCAAGTGGTCCTGTATCTAACGCAATGACCCGACTCACCAAGTTATGCCTTTCATCTCATGTGGAAATAGCTTTCGCTCCGATAACCGATCCTCATCTAAAGCCTGAATCAGATACTGACCTGTTTCTTGCTGTTCCGATCCATCTTCTTCCTCGATCCAGGACTGAAGTAAGTTAATCGCTTCAGCTTGCTTTTGCTTCAGTAAAATAGAATTTTTCAAAAGCTGCAACGCTACTGCTTCCACCGAAAGCTCCTGACGATTAGCTTCCTGGAGGAGATACTGCTCTAATTCTGGTGATAGGTTAAGGGTCAGTGTCATCGCTCTTTTGAGAATCTACCCTATATTCTAACCCTGTGAAGGAAGTTAACTATTGCTCTCACCAACATGCTCTCACCAACATGCTCTCACCAACAATGTAACGGGAACCTGGGAGCAATTACTCACATCTTACGGTAACTCGGCAAACTGAATTTGCCCATCCTGATAAATGTTTTCAACGGTCGTTAGCGTAAGTTGCTGGTAGATTGATATTTCCTTTATTCTACCAACCGGCGTCAAGGGGCTGAATCTCGTCCGATTAGCTTGCATCCGCTGATGTAAAACTAGTACCAAAGGTTTGCTCATGCCTTCTTTTTACTAGTCTTTTTGCTAGATCTACTTGGTGCAAGAACCTCTTGCACTGAAGATAACTGAAATATGGGAAATAATCTTACATCCTTCGCAAGAATAGGCTTGGGTTCTTCGGAAAACAAATTGACACTTCTTGCGCGTATACCTACATAAAAGCCATAATCCAGCATAAGAGTCATAAAGCGTCGTTCAACTTCACCAGGAGTGATCTCAGAATGTAGAATGTGTAGAAGACGTAACGTGATTAACTCTTCAATTTTATGAAAGGTTGTACGAAAAACGGAGTGCAGGGGCACTGCCCCCACACCCTCTGTACCTCACATGAGTGGAAACGCTGTAGGGTATTCAAACTTTGCTTTAGCAATCCAAAAAACGATCTGTTGGATTGCCTAGGTAAATGATCAAGTAATCGCCTTCTGCTCGTTCTTTCAAATCGTAGTCAACGTGGGTTAGACGAGAAGACTTCTTGAATTGATTTATGACTTCATCCAAATATCTTTGTTGATCCGTTTGCAGATTATATCTAAATTCATAAAGCGACCCCTCGACTAACTAAATATGCTCTTAAATCGGCTATAAAATCAGTCACAATTGATTCTGACTCGTCCTGTGTGAGCACTAAGTCTGACTCTACGGCTGTATGATCATAGTCTGATAAATTCCTATCGCAGATCTCGGAGGCGGATTGAATAAGTGCTAGCATTGTTCAATTCGGAGGGGAGTTCTGTCTTTTTATGATCATCTTATTTATGATCATCTATGCCTGTTCGGAAAGAGCCAATTTCATTAAAGAAGTTGGGTTGAAACCTGTCCACCTCCATTGTCAATCTGCTGGTTGAAGTCGGACGAACCAGAATATATAACTTGGATGCTCTGAAAGTGAGGTTTCAACAATAATGGATGTATCAAGTGAAACTTTCATAGTTTTATTACCCCTGCGCACGTTCTTCACAGCTTTTAGCGATACTCTGTTTCCCATGGCATCGAGCAAGCTTGGTTGAGCTAAAATCAACAACTGTTAACAACTGCTGCAATCCGCTTGTGTTTATGCAGCGTATGGTTTATCCTGTCCAGTACTGGTTTTTCTTTGCCCTAAAGAGAATCAGTAATTTGGCTCAAGGACAACCTAGGGCGCTGATCCAAAAGTGCTCGCAACACTCATGGACCAGCTCACCTGACTCTCTGAACCTTCCAGAGAGCAAGGCTGTGTTGATTGTACAATCTCGCTGCCTCGCTTGATGCAGACCGTAATGGTCAGGAGTAGTCAGGGCATCAAGCCTTGAGCTGTTTCTTCTCGAAACTGAAAAGCGAGGCTGTATTACGATGACTACTGAATTGAACAAATTGTTGAATATCCATGATGACGAAAAAGTGCAAATCTGGATTATCGGTACCCGAGACTGCGTGAATCACCAGATCAATGAATTCTGTGCCCGCAAGTTTGTCACCGATCGCAACAAATTCAGTCCATTGATTCCATCGCCGTTTGATCAAGGCAAGTATATGACGGTGTTGATTCGCTAAAGCGAGAGGTAAGAATCAGGAGATAGGAGTCAGAAGTTAGGAGCCAGGAGCAAAGGAGCCAGAATGTCGGTTGGCGTTCTAGAAAGCCCCACTCCCCACTCCCCACTCCCCACTCCCCACTCCCCACTCCTGACTCCTGACTCCTCAATACCTTCCCCAACTCACTCAGTCCTGCTATTAACCGCTCCCAGTACAGTAATATTTCTAACAAGCAGCCTGTCTGAGGAGGAGAAACACGTGTCAGAGCAGCGATGGTGGGGAGTTGGAACAACCGTAGTGCTTGAACTGGCAGCAATAGGGTTAGATCCTTTTCAGGCTCTAGCGGCATCAGCCCCGCTCCAGGTTCTACCGATCACTCCATCACCGAATTCAGTTCCACTAGCTGTGCCATTGCCAGAACAGGATATTGCTCAGCAGGTTAATCCCTTGGTGCCCTCTGCACCGCTACCCGAAATAGACCTACCAGCCAATCAGCCTACCCGCATCACGCCACCTCGCCCCACACTGCCTTTGCCCGAACAGCCACTACCCCAATTGCCTGCTCCAGAAGACCTGTTACCCACGCCTGCCCCCGTCCAGCCCGAAGACCTGCCGGGAGATGTGCCGGCCACCGTATTTGTCGAGCGCTTCAACGTAGTGGGCAGTACTGTATTTACCGAAGCGGAATTGGCTGAGGCTACGGCTCCGTTTAGCGGTCGCGAAATTAGCTTTGCCGAACTGCTGCAAGCCCGCTCAGCGGTAACTCAGCTCTATGTGGACCAAGGCTACATCACCTCTGGTGCCTTCATTCCACCCCAAACGGTTGAAGACGGCATTGTGACGATTCAGGTGCTGGAAGGCAGTTTGGAAGAAATCAACGTCACCGGTACCCGCCGCTTAAATCCAGGCTATGTCCGCAGTCGCTTAGCGCTGGCCGCCAGTACCCCCTTGAACCAGAATCGGCTGCTAGAAGGCTTACAGTTGCTGCAACTGGATCCCTTGATTCAGACTATTTCTGCCGATTTGCAGGCCGGTACCCGTCCCGGAACAAGCGTGTTGCAGGTCGAAGTGCAAGAAGCCGATTCATTTAATGTGCAGCTGAGTGCTGATAATGGTCGCTCACCCAGCGTCGGCAGCTTTCGGCGACAGATTCAGTTTGATCAAGGCAACCTGACGGGCTTAGGCGATGCCCTGAGTGTAGGCTACACCAACACCGACGGCAGCAACGAGGTGAATGCCAGCTACACTCTGCCGCTGAATCCGCGCAACGGCACCCTGAGGCTTGCCGCCGGTCGCGCCAACAGTGAAGTGATCGAGGAACCCTTTGATCAGCTAAATATCGATGCGCCCTCCCAGTACTACGAAATCACCCTACGCCAGCCCCTGATCCAGACCCCTACCGAAGAATTCGCGCTCGGTTTCACCGCGTCTCGACAAGAGAGCCAAACCCAAATTGACGGAGAAGGGTTTCCCCTATCGCTGGATGCCGACGAAGAGGGCCGCACCAAGGTTTCGGCATTACGCTTCTTCCAAGAATGGACAGAACGCAGCAGTCAGCATGTGTTTGCTGTGCGGTCTCAGTTTAGTCTGGGGGTGGATTGGCTAGGGGCAACGGTGAGTGATGAAACAGCAGATAGCCGCTTTTTAGCGTGGCGGGGGCAGGGCCAGTGGGTGCGGTTGCTGGCTCCCGATCTGCTGCTGCTGGTGCGTACCGATGTGCAATTCTCTGATAGTCCGTTAGTGTCGCTGGAGCAGTTCAGCATTGGCGGCGCTCAGAGTGTGCGGGGCTATCGGCAAGATGCCATCCTGACCAACAATGGTGCCCTCTTCTCGACAGAAGTACGAGTGCCGGTTTTGCGGGTGCCCGAAATTCAAGGCGTCTTGCAAATCGTGCCGTTTATTGATGTGGGAACGGCGTGGAACAACCCAGATGTGGAGTTGGATCCCAGCACGCTAATCGGGGCGGGAGTAGGTCTGCTCTGGCAGCACAACGATTTCTCGGCTCGGTTAGATTGGGGCATTCCGTTGGTGGATGTGGAAGGGGAAAAGCGGACCTGGCAAGAGAACGGCATTTACTTTTCGATTATCTACACGCCGTTTTAGAGCGCAGTGAAAAAGCTGGGTTGTGTTGCAGCGGTCTCTCTTCTGGTAGACCAATTCGCTGAAAATTCTGCCTCATTGGTTGGACGACCAAAACGGACTGCCTGCCTACTATGGGGGTGACTAGAGGACAGGAGGCAAACAGGAACTATGGCGACATCTACTCAAGCTACACCCAAAAATAATTCAACAAACGCCAAAAAAATCCGCTATGCGGTGGTTGGCTTAGGATGGTTTGCGCAAGCGGCAGCGCTACCCTCCTTTACCCATGCAGAAAACTCGGAGCTGGTGGCCTTGGTTTCCGATGACGAAGTGAAACGACAGGAACTGGGTCAGCAGTATGGGATTGCTAAAACCTATTCCTATGATGACTATGAAGCTTGCCTGAACAGCGATGAAGTGGATGCGGTTTATATTGCACTGCCGAATCATCTGCATCGAGAATATACTGAGCGGGCGGCGAAGGCGGGTGTCCATGTACTGTGCGAAAAACCAATGGCCGTGACGCCAGAAGACTGCGAGGCGATGATTCGAGTTTGCCGGGATAATAACGTGAAGCTGATGATTGCCTATCGTCTGCACCTAGAGGAAGCAAATCTGCGGGCGATTGAAGTAATCAAATCCGGTAAAATTGGCGAACCGCGCATCTTTAATTCGGTGTTTACGCAACAGGTGAAGGATGAGGATAATATCCGGTTACGTAAAGAAGTAGGTGGCGGTGTACTGGATGATATCGGCATTTACTGCATCAATGCTTCCCGCTATTTGTTTCAGGATGACCCCATTGAAGTGTTTGCCACTAGTGCCAATAACGGCGAAGCGCGCTTCAAAGAAGTAGACGAAATGGTCAGTGCCATCCTGCGCTTTCCTCAGGACCGGCTAGCCACGTTTACGGTTAGCTTTGGCGCGGCAAAGGCATCGAGCTATCGGGTGATTGGTACACAAGGCGACTTGCAGGTTGAACCGGCCTATACTTGGCAGGGTGAGATTAGCCACCGAATTACGGTTGAAGGTGAAACAGAAGAACAATCCTTTGCCGGTCATGACCAGTTGGCAGCCGAATTCATTTACTTCTCGGACTGTATTCTGCAAAACAAAGATCCTGAGCCGTCGGGTCAAGAAGGCTTGATCGATGTGCAGATCATTCAAGCGCTGTACGAGTCGATCAAAACGGGTCAACCGGCGCGTCTGGCCGACCTAGATCGTTCAAAGCGTCCTTCTGTCCAACAGATGATCAATCGTCCGTCGCTTGAGGCAGAGCCAGAGCTAATTCATGCAAACGAACCTGGAAAATCCTAAATCGGTTGCTCTACGAATCGACCTAGTAGCATCAGTTAGGAGTTATCCCTGAGTGGATTGATCCGTCCTTCCAGGATAGCTCCTCTTGCTTTTAGCTTAATGCGATCGCTATTATTTAAGCCTTCGTTCTGGCCAAATTTTGCCCCTTTGACCAAAATGGCACTCAGGTCTACACGGTTCATAGTGGCACCATGAAGGGTGGCTTCCCGAAAATCGGCACCGCTGAGGTCTGAATCGTTGAGTGTGGCATTTGTCAACTTGGCCCGGCCCAAATTGGCCCAGCTTAAATTGGCCCAGCTTAAATTGGTTCGACTCAGCCTTGCCCAGCTTAAATTAGCAGCACTCAGGTTGGTTCGGTGCAGTTCGGCTTCGCGCAAATCGGTGCCGCTAAGGTTGGCGTCGCTGAGGTCAGCCCCACTCAAATTGGCCCCAAACAAGACCGCCTCTTGCAGGTCCGCATCACTCAGGTCAGCGCCGCGCAGGTCGGCATGGCTCAGATTCGCGCCCCGGAGAACGGCTTCACGCAAGTTGGCTTTTTGTAGGTAGGCGTGGGTCAGGTTAGCATCTCGCAAATCGACTCGGCTCAGGTTGGCTCGACTCAGATCGGTGTGGCTGAGGTCGGCATCGCTCAGATCGACTTTGCTGAGCAGCGCCCAAAGGATAAACGCCATATTGGGGTTAGCCCAGACCAGAAATGAATAGTTCGATTCGTCTACGACCACAATCGACCAGATCAGCGTCGTCCAAATCAGAATAATCCCAACCAGAATAATGTTCTTCAGCCAACTGCCCATCTGCTGAGTGTTGGTTTCCCGCAGGTTGATCCAAACCAAAATGGTCCACAGCAGATTAGCCCAAATCAAAATAATTCCAACAAATCGAGCTTCCGTCAGCGACATCCACAGCAAGGTGGCCCAGACAAAATTGGCCCACAGTAGTAATGTGCCGATAAAATGCATCCGGCCTAGGTTTGCGCCTCTCAGGTTTGCACCGCTGAGGTTTTTTTTACCACGCCAGAGGTTAATCCGGGTTCGCAGCCCTGGAAAAAAGCTAAATCGCGGCTTGCGACTGGGCGGAACAAACCGGTTCGATGGATTCGATTCAGAAGAGTGGCGCGGTGGATTCATCTGAGACAAGGTGGATAATGGGATGCAAAAAACTGAGATGCAAAAAACTGAGATGCAAAAAAACGAGATGCAGCAATGAAATACTGAGCAGTTGAGGTGCACCCTACACTTTCAGAGTTGTATCTCATTGAATATCCAGGCGGCAAGTTAGCCCATCCGCCAACTCGACTGTTTTTGGGTCTGTCGTCCGCAGATTCCGTAAATTCCGTAGGTTTTGCTCCTCAATTGCCGCTTGGTTGATTGAAACCAATTTGCGGGAAAACTAGCCTCAGTGATAATGACCACGATGTGCTAATGGTGACACTAGCCGGTTTTCAACATCTAGGAGCTGAGTTTCAGAATCCGTTTGAAAAACCCCCTGCGTCCCCCATTCGGGGGGACTTTCCCGAACCGTCGCTGTCCAAAGTCCCCCATTCTAGGGGATTATGGCCCTGCGGGCATCCCAGAAAAGGGGGCGGATCCAGACGACAAGATCCTTTTCAAACAGCTTCTCAGCGAGAAATGGAAGTAGAGGTTGAATTTAGGGGTTGAAAACTGCGAGATTCGAGGATATTAACTGGTTGATATGACTGCTCCCGCGACTCCACCCAAAATTCTCATTGCTGAGGATGAACTAATTGTCGCAGAAAACATTGCTCGACATCTCAATCAGCAAGGCTATCTGGTTGTTGCCATTGTTGATTCTGGTGAAGCCGCTGTTGCTGAGGCTGCCCAAACTCGGCCAGATTTGATCTTGATGGACATTATGCTGCAAGGCGAGATTGATGGTGTCCGGGCTGCTAGTGCTATCAATGCTCAATGTCATCTGCCTGTGATCTACATGACGGCCTACGCCGACGATAAAACCCTGGAACGAGCGAAACAAACCGATCCCTATGGCTACTTGGTCAAACCCTTTAAGCCCCATGACCTGAAGACAACCATTGAAGTAGCGCTGCAAAAACATCGATCGGTGGCTGCTGACCGGGTGCGCTATGCGGCTCAACTGCGAGCGGCTGAAGACCAGCTCAACTACCTGCATTCGCTGATTAATTGTGAAGTCTTGGCGCGTCCAAAAGCAGCCCTTGAGCAGGATCTTGGTCTAGAAATGGATCTGCGGCGGGCACTGGATCGACAGGAATGCCATCTAGTGTATCAGCCTAGGGTGGAGTTGCTCTCAGGCCGGATCGTCGGAGCAGAAGCACTGGTTCGTTGGCAGCATCCCACTCGTGGCCTCGTGTCGCCAGCTCAGTTTATTCCTATTGCGGAAGTCACAGGTTTGATCGAGCCATTGGGAAAATGGGTTTTGCAGACCGCTTGCCGACAGCTCAAGGCATGGCAACAGGTCGGGTTAGACGATTTGACCATCGCGGTGAACCTATCGGGTTATCAGCTCAAACAGCCCCATCTCTACCAGCAAATTCAACGCATCCTGCACACTACGGGTCTCGATCCCCAAAGGTTGGAACTCGAACTCACCGAAAGTACGCTGATCGAAGACATTGAAATGGCTTCCCAGCAATTGCAAGGGCTGAAGGAGATGGGCCTGCAAATTGCCATGGATGATTTTGGTACGGGCTACTCTTGCCTCAGCCATCTGCATCGCTTGCCCTTCGACACCCTCAAACTGGATCGCTCCTTTGTGCGCAACATTGACTCCAACGCTAAAAATAGCGCCATTGCGATTGCGATTATTTCCATGTCTCGTCAGATGAATCTGCGAGTAGTGGCTGAAGGCGTAGAAACCGCCGCAGAGTTGGCCTTTTTGCGAGAACATGCCTGCGACGAAATGCAGGGCTTTCTGTTCAGTGAAGCATTGACTGCCGATCAGTTTGCCGACTGGGTGCGCAGTGATCGCAGGCTGTAAGAGTAGATGGGTGCTCAAATCATGTAATTTCCGTCGTTGTTGGGATCGACAAAGACTGGAATGTTGTAGAGGTAGCCTCCGACGCCGGGCACGATTTCGCCAGGTGGTAAACCGGGAGTGTTGGGCAATTGTCGGATCTGGTCTTCTAGGGCTGAAAAGCTTTCGGAGGTGAGCATGATTCGGCGTTTGCCGATCCCTGCCGTGTTTAAGGTTTCCGCAGCTAGCAGCACCTCTTCCTGGGTAAAGGTTTTAAGCTCGACTTTCTGGTTCATAGCTATTCTCTGTGCGGCTGTTAAGGTCTGTGACTAGTAAGTCTGTGACTAGAAGGCTTTAGCAACATTGATTCTGAATGAATCCTACTGAATTGATTAGATCTTTAATCGATCGATCGGCTGAGATTAGGTATCGAGTCATACAATTTTTCCGCATTAAGGTTGTTTTACTGAAAGCTATCTGTCTAAAAGCCACAGACTGTGTTTAGCCGTTATTAGCCACTTAGCTACTCCTATGGTTGGAACCTTACCAAAATCGCAAAGCTTGGTTGAGCAGGCCAAAGCGCTGGGTCTGGAGTTTTTCTTAGTCTCCTACACTGACTTGCTAGGGGGAACTCGCGCCAAGTTGGTTCCAGCCAGTAAGATTGCTGCCGTTGAGGTGGAAGGCGCGTTTTTTGCACCCTTTGCCTCGAACTTGGGGTTGGGTCCTGAGGTCCCCGATATCGCTGCCATTCCCGACCCTAATTCGCTAATTGTGTTGCCTTGGCAGCCAAATGTGGGCTGGGTGGCTAGCGATGTCTATATGAACGGTGAACCGTTTGCGGCAGCGCCACGGGTGATTTTCAAGAGAATGCTTCAGCAGTGTGAAGCATTAGGCTATGCCTACAAAACTGGAGTAGAAGCGGAGTTTCTGTTACTCAAAAAAACCGAGCAGGGCTATACGGTTGCGGATTCGTTGGATACAGCAACTCGGCCTTGCTATGACCAGCTCAATCTGATGCGCCAGTTTGATTTGATTGCAACCCTAGTGAGCTATATGGAACAACTGGGCTGGGAACCCTACCAGTGCGATCACGAAGATGCCAACGGACAATTTGAATTAAACTGGACCTACAGCGATGCGTTAACGACGGCAGATCGGCATGTGTTTTTCAAGTATATGGTGAAAACTCTAGCTGAACAACGCGGGTTAACAGCCTCGTTTATGCCAAAACCCTTCAGCCACCTGACGGGAAATGGTGCCCATGTGCACATGAGTTTGTGGAATAACGGCAGTAATGCTTTTTCCGATGAAACCGATGAAATGGGGCTGTCTAACTTGGGCTATGGCTTTTTGGCTGGGGTATTGAACCATGCCAGGGGATTGGCGGCTCTGTGTGCGCCTACGATTAATTCCTACCGTCGTTTAGGTGCGACCATGACTACATCTGGCAGTACCTGGAGTCCGCGCTATTTGTCTTACGGTGGCAACAACCGCACCCACATGATCCGTATTCCCGATAAGGGCCGGTTTGAATGTCGTCTGGTGGATGGTGCTGCTACGCTCTATCTGGCTCAGGCTGGTTTGCTGGCGGCTGGTTTAGAGGGAATCAACAAAAATCTCAGTGCCGGTGATCGTCTCGATGAAAATATGTTTGTCCGCGGTTCTGAGTTTACCGATCTGCAAACATTGCCGAGTAGTTTACTAGAAGCATTGCGTAGTCTAGAAAAAGATGAACTGTTGATGCAAACGTTAGGAGACGCTGCCGCTAAAACCTATCTGGATTTCAAATATCAAGAGTGGGATGCCCATAATGCTGAGGTGACTTCCTGGGAAGTGAGTCAGTATATCAATGTTTGATAACAACTAGAGTCAAAAACGATTAATCTCTTGATACCGAAAACAGTCAACTAGGTGATCATTGACTAAACCGCAAGCCTGCATGAAAGCATAGCAGATGGTTGACCCCACAAATTTAAATCCGCGTTGCCGTAGATCTCGGCTCATGGCTTTAGATTCAGCCGTTTCAGCCGGAACTTCGGCCAGCGTTTTCCAGGCGTTGATAATTGGTTTTTCCTCTACGAATTGCCAGATATAGGCGTCAAAACTGCCAAACTGCTCTTGGATGGTTAAGTAAGCGCGGGCATTTTGTATGGCAGCGGCAACCTTGAGCCGATTGCGCACAATCCCCGGATTGGCCAACAGTTCCGTGATTTTAGCGTCATCGTAACGGACTATTTTCTCTGGATCAAACTGATCAAATGCAGCTCGGTAGGATTCTCGCTTGCGCAAAATCGTAATCCAACTCAGCCCGGCTTGTGCTCCTTCTAAAATCAGGAATTCAAACAGGCGTCTATCGTCATGCACTGGCACGCCCCACTCAAGGTCATGGTAGGCGATTTCTAGCGGATCGTCATGCACCCAATCGCAGCGGCAAATTTCGATGGTCATGATTGGTAGAGTAGGATGTTTGTACTAAATTGTAGCAGGGGTTAGGAGTCAGGCGTCAGGTCAAAGCTGGTTGATTAGTTATCGGTTCGGTAGGACGGTACTCAACTTGTACAGCACCAAATTCGGTTCGATTGCCATCGGCATCACAGAATGGAGTATTTCTACTCAAGGTTTCGCAGATTAAAAACTGAGAACGCACCCAATTGAGGGCAACACCATTGTCGTGGGACGAGAAGAACTAGGAGGCAGTGTCGATGTGTTTGTCCGCTCTGCTCAAACCAATACTTGGCAGCATCAGGCATTGTTGTCTACTCAAGAGTTGGGTTATGAGACAGAGGGATTTGGACATGCGGTTGCCATTGATGGCGGCAGAATCCTGGTTGGGGCTTCTAGCGAACGCAGCATCCTTGCCCCCTATCCAGTCGGTGCAGCTCATTTGTATGAGCAGGATGTGAAAACAAGAAGATGGATGCATCAAGCTAAACTGTTGCCGCAGGGTATGAAACGGGGCTTCTTCGTTTACGGTTTTGGTTTTCCTAGTCCTTATGGCTTTGGTTCGAGCGTTGCCGTGAGGGGTGAGGGGTGAGGGGTGAGGGGTGAGGGGTGAGGGGTGAGGGGTGAGGGGTGAGGGGTGAGGGTGTTGACTATAAAGCGCTCGGGTTAGTAGTGGTGGAGATCAAAGTCAAGCACCGGTTAATGCCGATCCTGAATTGCGCAAAGTATATTTGCACTTTCTCAGGTGAATTTAGCAACCCAATCCTTCCGAGCTAAATCTTTGAAGGGGTTTTGATTGCCGATCCCTCTACTGGGAAAGGTGTACAAGCCAGACCTCCCTGAATTCGTGGGTTTTACGCTCGCTTGGAATCCAGTACCTTTGATCCTGTTTATGTGGTCTATGGCACTGAAAAAGTAGAGGCAATGACATTGGTATGGGTGCCGTTGTTCCTCTTACATCTAATCCCAACCAGCTAATGGAAGCCATTACTAATGTCATTCCGGGTGATTTAATTGGAATTGTTAGAAATACAGCGCTTAATGAGCTAAGAGGACATATAATCTATGGATAGCCTCATTCAAAAGGCTGCAAATATTGCACAATTAATTGAAAATTTGAAGATAAATGCTCAAGTATCAGAAACGAGAATCGAAACGATACCTGAGCATTCTCAAGTCAGGTCAATCTAAGCCGCTGCTTTCTCAGCCGCAATGTCTTGACAGTAGGTTTCGTATACTCCGTCAAGGAATTGCCACAGGGCAGTCGCTGCCGTTTCGGCTACCTGTTTCACTTCAGCTTGCTGCTCTGGCGTAACGGCATAGGCTTCGATCAGCTTGGCGGTGGATTCGGCGTGGTAGATGTCGGCCACCTGATGCACGCTGAAGAACTCGTAGTCGGCTGGATTGTCCATGCCGTAAAACTGCTTCAAGCCATCAATTTTGACGCTTGCTACTTCGGGAATCTGCGATTCGTAAACATGCAGGGCCGCCAATCCTGCGTAAAAGGGTGAGTGGAGGCAGAGCCGCCGGAAGGTGTCAATCAGGTTGGTGGTGGTTGCCAGCTTCTCAGCGGTTTCCAGCTCCTCGGCATCGGCTCCCAGGGCCACGGCAAAATTGCGCCAGAGGGCCGGATGGTTTTTCTCGCCTTGCTCTTCGCCCACCAGGTTTTCTAGCAGTTCTTGCCGAACGCTGAGGTGAGGTGTATTGTAGTGCACTGCGCTGATGTAGGTGGGAAAGGCCAAGACGTGATGGAAATACTGTTTGGCATACTGCTTGAGGTGATCGCGGGTCAGCTTTCCTTCGGTCCAGGCCACATAGAATGGATGGGTCAGTAGGTGCTTTTGCGCCACGATCGCATCAAGCTGCTCTCTTAGAGACATAGCAATTCCTCCCGATGATTAGGATGCTCCTAATTTTCTCAGAAAAGAGAAACGTGGAGGAATTTATCCCGAATTTATTCCAAAATGGTCCGCTTCCTACGGTATCAAAGAAACACCGTATAGTCTTGTCCCAAAAACAGGGCGCGTTCGGCTTTGCGACGACGGGTCAAACCGGGGAGGGTGCTTCCCCCAGCCTTATCCCAACGCAGTAGCTGATCGGCGGCCCCTTGGTAGTTGCGTTGGTTCAGCAGTCGCAGCAGGGTAGAGCTGGCTAGTGCACCTTCGCCGACATTGTAGGTAAAGGAAACCAAGGCTGAAAACTGGTCATCCGACAGGGGGACCTTGACCAAATCGCTGACCGCCCGCTCAAACCGATCCAAATCGCGCCGTAATAATGCCTCGGCCTGAGCTTCAGTGATCACCATACCGGGACGCACGCCAGACGTCGTGCCATAGCCGATCGTCCAGACACCGACCGAATCTTGATAGGCTTGTAATCGTAAACCTTCAAAGGATTTCAGTAGCCGCAGTCCCTTAGCGTTGATATTGCGCTGGCCGGGAGGGGTGGGAGTAGGGGTCGGAGCAGGAGCAGGAGGCGCGACAATCACCCTGCCGTCTCGCAGAATCTGCACAGCCGGACGATAGATGTACCAGGTGTTGCGGCCCTTGAACTGGATTTGCTGGCCCTGCGCATTTTTGCCGAGGGTAATTTTGAAGTGGTCATCCTCGGCTGGAGCATAGCTGACAATGGGCAAAACCGTCCCGCTGTTGAGGAACTGGCGCTGGTCTTCTGGCAAGGCAGAACCTTGAGCTGTACTTGTTTTTAACCAAGTGTCAATTACGGTTTTGAGCGCGTAGGATGTGGCAGTGGGAGTTGGCATAGGAGTGGGTCTGGGAGTGGGTCTGGGAGTGGGTTGGGGTGTAGGGCTGGGAGCTAGAATGACTTGACCGTTGCGGAGTACCTGCACAGCCGGACGGTAGACATACCAGGTATTGCGTCCTTTAAAGAACACCTGTTCACCCTGAGCGTTTTTTCCCAGCGTAACTTTGAGGTGATCGTCAGGGGCTGTGGCGTAACTCTCTAGGGGCAGTGCCTCACCACCGCGAATGAATTGCCGTTGCGTATCGGGTAGTGTAGCCCCTTGGGCCGTGCTGAGCTTCAACCAGGTATCGCTGATTGGCTTGAGGGCAAACACAGGTGCAGGTGCAGGACTCGCAGGAGGATCGGGCAGAGCAATGACTTGTCCATCTCGCAGGATTTGAACGGCGGGGCGGTAGACATACCAGGTGTTGTGGTCTTTGAACTGAAGCTGTTGCCCCTGGGCGTCGCGCCCTAGGGTAATCTGCAAATGGTCAGCGTTGCTTAGCTCGAAGCTGGAGAGGGGCAATACGGTGCCCGCTTCAATCAGTTGCCGTTGCTCATCGGGAAGGGTAGCCCCCTGGGCTGTACTGAGTTTGAGCCAGGTATCAATTACGGGTTTGAGTGTAAATGCCATAGCGTTAATCCTTTGCCGCCGATAGAGCTGGAGTTGGCCGGGGGCAGCCGTAACCAGCAGAGATGAAATCGAGAAAAACCTTGCTTGCAATATGCCCAAGATTGGTTTCCCAGCTTCCATCTTGGAATTTTTGCTACCCGACTAGGGTGACTTCTCTCACAGGCATAAATCAGGTCAAATGATAAAAACTTGCACCAAGCCCTTTACAGAATTCCCGAAACTAATGAAAATTATTTTCATTAGATCTGGATGCAGCCCAAATCGGGTCAATCAGAATATCTAAAGACTGCCCAATTTAAGACCGCCAGAGGAATTACATGTCTCCTAATACTCCGGCTTCCCTCAAAGCCTTCTTGAACGAACGTGGCTTTCGGCTGACTCCTCAGCGGCAAGTAATTCTGCATATCTTTCAGACCCTATCTCAGGGTGACCATCTCAGTGCTGAAGATCTGCATCAAATTCTGCGGCGGCAGGGAGAGCGCATCAGTTTGTCAACGGTTTATCGAACCCTGCATCTGATGACCTACATGGGGATTCTGCGGGAACTAGAGCTAGCGGAAGGGCACAAGCATTATGAACTAAACGCACCCAACCGCCATCAGCATCATCATCTGGTTTGCGTGCAGTGTAACCAAACCTTGGAGTTTGAGAGTGAGTTGATTGACCGGATTGGCTCGAAACAGGCTGAAATCGAAGGCTACCACCTGCTAGATTGTCAGCTCACAGTCTATGTCATCTGTCCAGAGGCGATGGAACAGGGTTGGAGTCACACCTTGCCCCGCGATTGGATTTGCAGTCGCTCGATGCAGAGCCGTCACGTTGCCCAATCCTTGAGTCAATTGGAGTCCCGGCTGGAGAATGGCTCAGAATCGGCAGATCAGGAATGAGATGCGCTTGGCGTAGATGAGAATAGTGGCAGTAGTCACCCATTGACTTTAACAGTAGTTGCACCTTTGCCTGGCAATGGCGCAATTGTGTTCAGGCAACCAAAATCGCTGTGATCCTTAATTAGAAGCACTTTTACTGCTTGAATATCAAGAATTTTAGTCCTAGATCCAGAGTAGATAGAAAAATATTATCTGAAATTAATGAGACTAATTCTCAAGTATGCCGAATTTTCTGATAAGCTAAGTTTGCAAGCTTCCTGAAGATACTTTGCAACAACTTACTGGCGGCTTACTGGCGGCTTACTGGCGCTGTGAGTGTGACTGGCATCATGTCGGCATTTTCCAAATCAGGAAGTTCGTGGCTCCCTCAGACCGGTGCGGTTGTGCTTGCAGCCGCCGGTCTGTTTCTAAACTCGTTTCCAATACTGGGAGGACTGTTGAATGCAAACCTACGATAATCCGAGCGTGAAATATGATTGGTGGGCGGGTAATGCCCGGTTTGCCAATCTGTCAGGCTTGTTTATTGCGGCCCATGTGGCCCAAGCGGCGTTGATTACCTTTTGGGCTGGTGCTTTTACTCTGTTTGAAATCTCCCGCTACAATTCCGCCGTTCCGATGGGAGAGCAGGGGCTGATTCTGTTGCCCCACCTAGCCTCACTGGGGCTGGGCATCGGCAAAGGTGGTGAGGTGGTAAACACCTATCCCATGTTTGTGGTAGGCGTGGTACACCTGATTTCGTCAGCGGTGCTGGGGGCTGGGGCGCTGTTCCATACCTTCAAGGCTCCTGAAGATTTGAGGCAGGCTACAGGCCGCGCTCGCAAGTTTCATTTTGAGTGGGGTGATCCGAAGCAGTTAGGACTGATTCTGGGGCATCACCTGCTTTTCTTGGGAGCTGGTGCCCTGCTGCTGGTGGCAAAGGCAATGTTTTGGGGTGGACTGTATGACCCCACAATTCAAGCAGTTCGCACTGTGACTGCACCGACTCTCGACCCACTGGTGATCTACGGCTACCAGACCCACTTTGCTAGCCTAGATAACCTAGAGGACTTGGTCGGTGGTCATATCTATGTTGGCTTGATGCTGATTGCGGGCGGTGTGTGGCATATTCTGGTGCCGCCGCTGGGTTGGGCCAAAAAAGTACTCGATTTCTCCGGTGAAGCGATTTTGTCCTACTCTCTGGGTGGCATTGCTCTAGCTGGCTTTGTGGCGGCCTATTTCTGTGCTGTGAATACATTGGCCTATCCAGTGGAGTTCTACGGTGCACCATTGCAGGTGAAGCTGGGGATTACACCCTATTTCGCGGATACGGTTGAGTTACCGTTGGGTGCCCATACCTCGCGGGCTTGGCTAGCTAATGCCCACTTCTTCCTAGCTTTCTTCTTCTTGCAAGGTCATCTCTGGCACGCACTGCGGGCCATGGGCTTCGATTTCCGCCGGGTTGAGCGCGCCCTGAGCACAGTTGAAAGCTAGTTGAACTCTCTCTGAAACTCTCTCTGAAATTCTCTCTGCTTCCGCAGTAGAAACTCTTGACTAGACAAGGTTGACGCAGGATAGGGCAGCAGTTTGGCCTGCCGGGAGTGGTCAGATTGTTGCTCCTATCCAATAGGCTACACCAATTTATTTCAGTACATTCTGTGTAAATTACTTGAACGTTGGCGACAGAGGTTAAGTATGGCTAAGATCGGTCTATTTTATGGCACCCAAACCGGCAATACCCAAACGGCTGCGGAGATGATCCAGAAGGAATTGGGCAGCAATGTTGTTGACTTGCATGATGTTGCCAATGCCAGCACCGATGATTTTGCAGAGTATGAATATCTGATTATTGGTTGCCCCACCTGGAACGTTGGCGAACTGCAAGCCGACTGGGAAGGCTTCTACGAAGAACTAGATAGCATTGATTTTAGCGGCAAGAAAGTGGCTTATTTTGGGCCTGGTGATCAGGTAGGCTATTCCGACAATTTCCAAGACGCAATGGGAATTTTGGAAGAAAAAATCTCGGAACTGGGTGGTCAAACCGTGGGATATTGGCCCACCGATGGCTATGACTTCAGTGACTCAAAAGCAGTCCGGAATGGCAAATTTGTTGGTTTGGCCCTAGATGACGATAATCAATCAGAGCTAACGGCAGGTCGGATCAAGCAGTGGGTTGCTCAACTGCGGCAAGAGTTTGGCGTTTAGTTCCCTGACTCACCATCTAAATTTCTACAAGCAACATGATCTAAACAGCACCATACCATCAGGAATCAAGGCTTGATGACTAGCTTAATCATTAGAGCTGACTGAACCATTAGTTTTGATTTCTGGTGGTTGCTTTCCTCTTCACCAGGTTCAAACCATGAGCAATTTTCCGCAAGTACTTTGGTTGAATGTGAGTCCGAGTTTACAGCGATTTCATCAACCCCTATTGCGTCATCTATCTAGCCAGTTTACGGTGGCTTGTTGGGACTATTGCCAAACCCCAGACGAAGCCTGCTCCCTGGAAACGGCCATAACCCTGCTGCACGACTATCTCAAAATCTGTGACCAACCGCTGCATCTAATTGGTCACGGGACTGGCGGCTTGTTAGCGCTGCTGTATAGCCGTCGATATCCTGACTATGTCAAAACCCTATCGCTCCTGTCAGTCGGCGTGCATCCTGCGGTGGATTGGCAAGCCCATTACTATGTGCATCGCCAGTTACTGTCTTGCAAGCAGGAGGCAATTTTGGCGCAGATGACTCCCTATTTGTTTGGAGAGCAGACGCAGCTTTCAACTCGCCGGCTAGTGCGGATGCTGAAGCGGGATCTGGAAAACTCGCTATCGCCCCATAGCTTGTTTCGGCGAGTGAGTATAGCGGCTGGTAATGTTGCGGTGCCGTTGATGGTATGCGGCGGTGAAGTGGATATTGTGGTTGATCCGAATCAATTGTACGGCTGGCAAGATTATCTGAAAACCGAGGACCGGCTGTGGATTTGTCCGGATGGCTGTCATTTCTTTGATTTTTCCTATCCAGAGCTAGTTGCGACAAAGCTGATCGAATTCTGGACTTCGGTACTTTCCAATCATTTTTCTCTGATTAACTTCTGAGCTGCCTTTACCACAAATCTGATGTGCTGCTGCAATTTGAAATTACATTCTTATGCTGAGTTATCTCGTCGTTAATCAGGTATCACAACCGATTCCAGCTCCGATCCTAGGAATTTGTGTTTGGAGTTCTCTGACAGTTTTTCTCTGGAGTATTGGCCTTGCTGTTCGAGATGGAGTAGTGCGTCTGAAGCGGCTGCACCAAGTTCCCTGCTCTCGCTGTTGCTACTTCACCGGAGACTATCGCCTCAAATGTGCTGTCAACCCCTGTACCGCTTTGACCGAAGCAGCAATTGACTGTCGGGATTTTGCACCGAGTTCGATGCCGCCTTTACCCTGTTCTAAACCCTATTCGCAAACCTGCAAGCGCTAAGCCGAATGGTAGGATGTGACGCGATGCTGAATCCACTGCCAAATTCCAGACATTACCGCTTTGCTCGCCGGGAATTGCTGCCGCTTGGTGCACAAGGGCTTTGGCGGATTGAGACCGGCTATGCTCGCACGATCACTTGGGATGAGGAGGGTCTGCTGGTAACGCTAGGGTTTTGGCGGGCGGGAGATGTAGTGGGTCAAGCGTTGTCTGGGGTGAATCCCTATCAAATCGAGTGCTTAACGCCTGTAGAAGCTAGCTTGCTGTCCTGTAAGCCGTTAAACCCGCCAGAACTATTGGCCCTGGATGTCCACAATTCCCATATTCAACAAGCTCAAGAACTGCTGCGAATTGTCCATGCCCGCCGCATTGATACAAGACTATTAAACCTGCTGCAGTGGCTGGCCCTGCGTTTCGGGCATCGCATTACCCAAGGCTGGCTGATCGATTTGCGCCTGACCCATCAGGATCTGGCTGATGTGATTGGAGCCACTCGTGTAACCGTAACCCGCCTCCTGAACCAATTAGAACAGCAGGGAAGAATTGGCTGGTCGAGCCAGCGGCAAATTTGGGTAAATGGGGTTGAGCATCTTGCTATCCTGAAAGGTGTCGAGGTTGCTTCTCCCCATGTCTTACCTCACAATCAAGGAACTGACTGATGCGGTTGGCAATGTCACACCTCGGATGGTGCGGCACTATCACAAACTGGGGCTGCTGCCGTCACCGAAACGCTCGCGAGGCAACTATCGCCTCTACACCTCTGAGGATGTGCAGCGCTTGCGGCGAATTGTGGCGCTCAAGCAACAGGGGTTTCAGTTGTCCCATATCCAGCGAGTGCTGGAAGCGGACCAAACCACAGAACCAGCCGAGGCTTGGATGGGGCAATTGCAGCAGCAGTACCAAACCGTGATGCAGCAGATGGTGCGCTTGCGGCGAACCGCCACGGCACTAGAAGGATTATTGGGGCGAGACCGACACTGTCAATCAGTACAGGCGGAAGCATTGGCTCAGCTCCGGATTCTAGCAGCCCAAAATATCTCAGACGAGTTTTGGGAACACCTCGATGCGGCGGCAGCAGACCATCCCGAAAGCTTTGCCGATGCACTGCAGAAGCTGTTGCCTGACCTGAGCGACCGTTCTGAAATCGAAGTAGATTTGCTGTCTCAGTTGGTGCTGGCCTGTGGAGATGTCAGCCTCGTGGCGTTTGTGCGATTGAGTGACCTAGCAATCAAAGCGGCGCGGGAAGCCCTCAAGGCGGGTTGTCAGATTGTCACGGATGTACCCGTGATTCTATCGGCGTTGGATCAGGTGCGGTTAGCGCATTTGGGTTGCCAAGCAACGGCTTTTCTGGATGACCCCCACATTAGCACGATCAGCGAAGCGGAAACTCTGCTGTGGCAGAAAACTGACTGGTCGCAGCGCCTGAAGCAAATTCCCGCTGGCTGCATTTGGGTGGTGGGCTATGCCCCTTCGATGCTGATGGGATTGTGCCAAGCGATTGAGGCTAACCAGTGCCGTCCTGCTTTGGTGATTGGGATGCCGATTGGTTTCAGCCATGCCCCTGCCGCGAAACGTCGGTTGCAGCAAACAGGCGTTGAGTTTATCACTACAAGTGGACCTCTGGGCGGTGGTTTATTAGCCGCGGTGGCGCTGAATGCGTTAGTCAGGTCGCTGCTGGAGAAACCACACTGTCACTGTTATTTGAAGACATCTGAGCAGGCATCTGAGCAGGCATCTGATCGCGCGATTGGTGTTTTGTGAGAGGGAACTGGGGCCGTAAGGGAATTTGGATCACAAACTCGCTGCCTTCGCCTAGAGTGGAGCTGCAAGACAATTGACCACCGTGGTTTTGGGTGATGATCTGGTAGCTGATAGAAAGCCCCAGCCCGGTTCCCTTGCCAATTGGTTTGGTGGTGAAAAAAGGATCAAAAATGCGTTGACTGATGCTCTCTGCCATGCCGATACCATTGTCTGCAATGGAAATAGTGATCCACTGTTGGTTCTCCTGATTTGCAATTGCAGTTTTAATTTCAATTACAGGCTGGGCTGGGCTATTTGTTTGATTGCTATTTATTTGATTATTTATATGTTCTGAATTGTTTAAGCAAAATTTGGCAGACTCTTCGATTGCGTCAATTGCATTACTCAGTAAGTTCAGAATGACCTGGTTTAATTGGCCTGAATAGCATTCTACTTTTGGTAAATCGGCATAATGCTTGTTGATAAAAATTTCCTGCCGATCTGGCTTTGCTTTGAGTCTGTTTCTAATAATCATTAGCGTACTCTCGATGCCCTCATGAATATCAACAATTTTCTTGTCGGCTTCATCTAGGCGGGAGAAAGTGCGCAGTGATTTGACAATGTCCTGAATTCGTCGCGTACCAACGGCAACTGAATTGAGCAACTTGGATAGATCGGCTTCTAAAAACTCCAGATCAATTTCGGCTTCCCACTGGCGAATTTCAGGTGTTGATTCGGGAAAGGCTAGCTGATACAAATGCAGCAGCCCCAACAAGTCTTGAATGTACTGTCTGGCTGGATTTAAATTGCCCTGGATAAAGTTAATCGGGTTATTGATCTCATGGGCAATCCCGGCTACTAGCTGCCCCAAACTCGACATCTTTTCTGTTTGGATCAATTGGGTCTGGGTGGATTGCAACTGCTCCAGGGTTTGCTCCAACTGCCGGGTTTGCTGCTGTAGTGCCGTCTCGATTTGGGTGCGTTCGGCAATTTCGGTGAGGAGCTGTTCGTTTGAGGCTCGTAGCGCCTGGGTGCGTTCTTCGACCCGCTGCTCCAGCTCTGCTAGCAAACTGCGGTTTTCCTGAAACGCGGTAGAGATGGCATGAAATACAGATTGCCAATTGGCTGGCACCGCCGGTATGGGCATACGGGAATTGCGGCTTTCATGCTTGATGTGGTTGACCAACTGCTGTGCGGGCTGAATAAATTCTCGTTGCGTTAATCGGTGTGTCAAAGCCAGCACCAACCCCAGCCCTAGCAGCGGCACTAGCGTTCCCAGCAGGAGTTGACCTAGCAGGGAGCTAACAATGGCCGAGCGGGGCACCCAAAACACAATTTGCCAAGGAGCATTGTGCAACCGCTGCTGAAACAGTAAATAGGAGCCGAGTTTTTGAGTGGCTACCCCCGACAAAACCTGGTCAACGGGTTGATATATCGGTTTGGGAAAGGCAAGCGCGGCTGATTTAACGGCGGTGTCGGCTGAATTGACGAGGGTGGCATGGGCCAATAACTGCTGGTTCTCGCCAACAATAAACAAACTGCCTTGCGGATAAATCCGATCTTTGATAAAGCTATTGAGTAAATTGAGCGTAATATCAATCGCAACGGTACCGCGAAATTGATTGGCTTCGTAGACGGGGGCACCGTTAGTCACCATGAGCCCCTGCCCGGCTGGATCAATATAGGCTTTTGTCCAAAAGTATTGTCGTTTAGGGTTACGATTGGGTAGCCCTAGGGAGTAAAAATCTTGAGTATGAAAATCGTCACTGTATCTAAAATTTTGCAGAGGAGATGGGTAAACATTAATAAACGAACGTTGCGAGATATAGTAAACCCAGGTGGCATTGGCAAGATTGCGGATGGTCGCTTTGAAAAGGGAATTGAGGCTGAGCGCCATCTCGATTTCTTGTCGCAGTTCAGGAGAGCTATTGACCAAATTGCCTTTGCCTTCCAGACGGCTCATCAGTCCGTGTCGCTGAGCCTTACCTCCAGCGAGCAGGGCGTAATAGCCTGGTTCAGGAAAGCTATCGCGCAGTTGATTAAACAATAAGGACGGTGAATGGACCGCGGGCTGGACTGGATGCAGCACTAGACTGGCTTCGGCGTGACTTCTCAATACCTCGACATGATCAATCGTTGTTTGTAGAGCTGCATCCAAATTGCTGGCCGTTTGATTCAAGCGACTGCGAATGGTTTTCACCTCATGGGAGTACAGCGCTTGAAACTGAAATCCAAACAGGCCGAGCGAGACTAGCGCAACAACGATAGAAGTCCTGACAATAATACGGTTATATCGTCTAAAAAAATCCATGCCGCTCTCAACCGGGAACTAGACTGTACCTAAGCTTGATAGTGTTGAATGCTACTTTGCTTAGGTAAATTAACGGTTCTAGTCTGCCCAGCTTTGATGAAGCGCTAACGATATTCCAGGAGACGGTGTTTTTTGATACAAAGATTTACTGAGATTTAATAAATTTTTAATTAGCAATTGCCCCTCATTATGCTCTTGGCTATTCAAATCTAAGCGCTCGCAGGTTGCACGACCAATTGAGGGAATCAAAACAATGATTGCGACTTTGGCTGTCGAAGAATTAAACTTTGCTCAAATGCTACCTTTTCAGACCTAACTCTGTGTTACCGTTGCTCAGAGAATTGATCTGCAAGTAAGGAAATTGCTATGAGTTACCGGATGAACCGTCGCGCCTACGCCGAAACCTTTGGGCCAACGGTGGGTGATCGGGTGCGTCTTGCCGATACAAATTTGATTATCGAAGTCGAGCAGGACTATACCACCTATGGCGATGAGGTCAAGTTTGGCGGTGGTAAGGTAATTCGGGACGGCATGGGGCAATCTCCCATCAGTAATGCCGAGGGTGCGGTAGATGCGGTGATCACCAACGCGCTGATTCTCGACTGGTGGGGTATTGTCAAAGCGGATGTTGGCATTAAGGATGGTAAAATTTACGCGATTGGCAAAGCGGGTAATCCCTATATTCAGGACGATATCAACATCGTGATTGGTCCCGGTACCGAAGCCATTGCTGGCGAAGGGATGATTCTCACGGCGGGCGGTATTGACACTCACATTCACTTTATTTGTCCGCAGCAGATTGAAGTGGCGATTGCCTCTGGCGTCACTACCATGATTGGCGGCGGCACCGGACCAGCGGCGGGAACCAATGCCACGACCTGTACACCCGGTCCCTGGAATATCTACCGCATGTTGCAAGCAGCCGATGCCTTTCCAATGAATTTGGGCTTTTTGGGTAAGGGCAACGCGGCTCAGCCTCAAGGATTAGTTGAACAGGTGGAAGCGGGCGCAATGGGTCTGAAGCTGCACGAAGACTGGGGTACAACTCCGGCGGCGATCGATACCTGCCTTTCAGTGGCCGATGAGTATGATATTCAGGTCGCCATCCACACCGATACACTGAACGAAGCCGGGTTTGTCGAAGATACGATTGCAGCCTTCAAAAATCGCGTTATCCACACCTATCACACTGAAGGCGCGGGCGGTGGCCATGCTCCCGATATCATTAAAGTGTGTGGCGAAGCGAATGTATTGCCTTCGTCTACGAATCCCACTCGTCCCTACACGGTGAATACCTTAGAAGAACACTTGGATATGCTGATGGTCTGCCATCACTTGGATCGCGGTATTCCCGAAGATGTAGCCTTTGCTGAGTCGCGCATCCGACGAGAAACGATTGCGGCGGAAGATATTCTGCATGACCTGGGTGCCTTTAGTATGCTGTCGTCCGACTCGCAGGCGATGGGCCGCATCGGAGAGGTGATTTTGCGCACCTGGCAAACTGGGCACAAAATGAAGGAACAACGGGGTGTATTACCTGAAGATAGTGACAGGAACGATAACTTCCGGGCTAAGCGTTACGTGGCTAAGTACACGATCAATCCTGCTATCACTCACGGGATTGCTGGCTATGTCGGTTCGGTAGAAGTGGGTAAACTGGCGGATTTGTGCCTCTGGCGTCCGGCTTTCTTTGGCGTCAAGCCCGAACTGGTGCTGAAGGGTGGCCTGATTGCTTGGGCACAGATGGGCGATGCCAATGCCAGCATTCCCACACCGCAACCGATTCATATGCGTCCGATGTTTGCCAGCTTTGGTGGGGCCATGCACGCCACTTCTCTCACCTTTGTGTCGCAGGCGGCGCTTAAGCAAGACATCCCCGAACGGCTGAACCTGAAAAAAACCGCCGTTGCGGTGTCGGATATTCGCCAGCTCACGAAACGCGACATGAAGCTAAACGACGCCATGCCCCGCATGGAAGTAGACCCGGAAACCTACGAAGTGCGAGCAAACGGTGAATTGCTGACCTGCGAACCGGCTACCGTGCTGCCAATGGCCCAGCGCTATTTTCTGTTCTGAATAGCAAAACAGGAGCCACCAGCCGATCAATCAAAGCTATCAAAACTCCAGTGTCAACAATCACCTGATGGAGCATTATGGTGCAAGATCTGACTTACCTGCCTGAGATCGGCAATCGGATACAGAACTCGCTGCCTTGCCCCAACTCTGACTGAACTTCAATGCTACCCGCATGGGTTTCGATGACAATCTGACGGGCAATCGCCAACCCCAATCCGGTGCCTTGGCCCACACTTTTGGTCGTAAACAGGTGATCAAAAATTCTGGCTTTCACCGCTTCGGTCATGCCTTTCCCGTTGTCGCGGATCCGCACTTCTACCGCATTTTGATTGGTCAGCACAGCGGTTTGGATCGTGATGGTTTGGGGTTTGGCTGCTAGTTCGGCAAACGAGGATTGTTGCGCCAGTTCATCAAACATGTCAATGGCGTTTGCTATAACGTTCATAAATACCTGATTCAGTTGACCAGGAAAGCATTCAATTAGCGGCAATTCTCCATAATTTTGAATGATCTGAATCGCTGGGCGCTGCTCGTTGGCTTTGAGGCGATATTTGAGAATCAGCAAAGCGCTATCGATCCCTTCATGCAAGTTAGCTGCGACTTTGTGTTCGGTATCGGCACGGGAAAAGGTGCGCAGGCTGGTGCTGATCGTTTTAATCCGATCAATCGCTGCCTGCATGGAATCTAGAAGCTTGGGCAGATCGGCGGCCAAAAAGTCCAGGTCAATCTGTTCGGCGTGGCCTTGAATGGAGGCTACAGCTTGGGGATAGTGCTGCTGATACAGTTGCAGATGGGAAAGTAAATCTTGTACATAGTCTTTGGCATTGTTGATGCTGCCGTTGAGGAAGCCAACCGGATTGTTAATCTCATGAGCTACCCCAGCGACTAAATTTCCCAGAGAGGCCATCTTTTCGTTTTGCACTAACTGAAGCTGGGTGCTTTGCAAGTCCTGAAGTGCCTGCTCTAGAGCTTGCGATTTTTGTAGGCTGATAGCCTCAGCCGCTTTCCGATCGCTGATATCCAGAATTAACCCTTCAATACTCAAGAAATTGCCATTGGCGTCAAAGACCCCACATCCCTGCTCCCACACCCATTTCTCTGATCCTGTCTTAGTTCGTATCGGGTAGGTGATCTGGAATGGGCAGCGGCGCGTCAAAGCAGTCTGCACCGCTGTATTCACAAGTTCTACATAATCGGAACAAATCAATGCACCATAAGATATACAGCGATTGTGGATCAGTTCATCTGGCCGGTAGCCTGTGAGAGTGAAGCATCCTTCACTAACAAATTTCATCGTCCAGTCGGCATCGTTAGCACAGGAGTAGGCCATGCCAGGTAGGTTGCTCAACAGGGTCGCTAGCTGGCGTTGGTTGTCTTGGACCCGAGAATAGAGCCTAGCATTTTCGAGGGAGATGGCGGCTTGGGCACAGAGGACATTCAGCACTTCAACCCGATTGTTGGTAAAGGCTCCAACCGTAGCCTGGTTCTCTAGATACAAAATCGCAACTAGTTCGCCCCGCTGCAAAATTGGCGTACAAAGCATACTTTTGGGCTGCTGCCGCACGACATAGGCATCGGTTGCCAGGGTGGGATGGATAACTGCATCGATGACGACAACAGGCTTGAGGCTCCGCTTCACGCTGTTGATCAGGGACTGGGGAACCTCGTGGCTGTCCGGTAGGAGAGTGGATCGCGCTTGGGCTGAATGATTGAGGCTAGCGACGGCTTCTACGTACCATTGGCCTTCCCGTGGCAATATCAAGGCCCCTTTGTCAGCTCCAGCGTTTTCCAGCGCAGTGTGCAGCAAGGTGGTCAGCAGTTGATCGAGTTCAATTTCGCTAGAGAGGGTTTGCGAGGCTTTCAGAACGCTTGCCAAGTCGAGGCTATCAGAATCACTGATACCGCCAGAGGACGCAGATTGAGTACCGGCAAGCGTCAGGCGAGACAGCGTTTCTGCGGCAAACATGGTTTCAGTCGCTGATAGCGACATGCGCTGCTGCTGCAAAATCGGCGCGAGCAGATAGGGATAGCGGTGCTCCAGGTCTTGAATTTTGGCTTTGGTACCCCAGTGGGCATAGCCATAGTAGGCAGCTTGCATATAGTCAGCCGCAAGGCCAACTTTACCCCAGTCCAGATAGAATTTGGCTGCCAGTTCGTTGGCTAGCGCTTCTTCTTGCAGGTAGCCATTTGCTTTAGCAGCGGCAATGGCGCAATCATAGAGGTCAATCGCTGCTGCTCTGTGGCCCAAAACTCTGGCCTGTTCTGCCTTGACCAAATGTAGCTTGTGCAAATAGTTGACCGGAGCGTACTGGGCATGACGCTGGATTTGTTCCTGGTTAGCAACGACTTGGGCCAACCGTTGCTGTTGGTCTATCTCTGATTGTTCCGCATAGTCGGCCAATAAAATCAGCGACTCGTAGACATAAAAGAGCGGCACCAGCGGCCTTGAGGTCACACCATGCAGAGACTGGCGAGCCCAGCCTATTTGTTCGACCGCCTGAGCATAAGCTTGAAATAGATACAGCAGGCTGGCTTTGTTGAAATAGAAATAGAACAACAGGGTATGATTATTTCCCTGGAGGTGCAGTGGCAGCATCTGGTGCTCATCGTAAGCGTCACCCACCAAGCAGCAGGGGTCCTCAGCTTGCCCCATCAGGTTGAGCACCGTCTGCCAGTAGATCTGATTAAAGTAAAGAATGGTTTTTTGTTGCAGGTGAGCAATCGCCTCGCTGTAGGTCTGCAAATCCTGGGCTACATCTGGCAATTCCCGCCCAACCAGATAGGCGTGATAGCAATACATGTGGGCGGCTAAGGCTGCAAATTCCACATCTCCGGTTTCCAAGCCGCTGGTATAAGCCTCGATCAACGGAGTCAGGGTTGCGGCTAGCGGGTCTTGCCAATGGCGAATGCTGCCATTCACGACGGTCAGCGTGCTCGCTTTATAGGTTGGGTCAGAGCTTTTCTGCAAAAGTTGCAGCGCTAAATTACCGAATTGATACCCTGTGGCAATATCGCCCACCACACCACAGAGGGTAACGCCATAGTCGGCATAGGCCAGAGCAGAAGCTGGCGCATTTCCGTAGGTAATCGACAATTCAATTTCCTTGAGAATGATCAGGGGAAAGAGTTGGGGAACTGCGATGTAGGCCGACGAACTCATGCAGGAGAGCAGACGCATCGCCGCGAGAATTTCTGGCTTGGTCATCTGCGGCAGATCGATCAAACTCTCGATTGATTGGCCTGCCAAACATGCCTGGAGCGCTGCTGAAGCTGATTGAATTGCTGCGGCGTCGGGTTGTTTAGGAAGCGTTACGCCCAATTGTTGCAGCACCTCTAGTGCTAGCCAAACAGCCTGCTCTAATTGGTTATTGGCCTGATAGAACTGGATTTGAATTTCACGAATTTTGATGGTTTCTAGCAGCGTTTTTGCCTGTTGCAGCACTGTTGCTGCCCATCGTTCCATCTGGGTAAACTCTGCTTTGAGAAAGGCAACTTCTGTTGCTAACTGATGCAGGGCTAGCAGCAGTGGATACTCAGTTTGCCATTGATCCGGTGCCAGTAAATCAATCCCAACCGACAAATAGGTGAATGCCGCATGATAGGCTGTAGAGATCTTCGCTTTTCGACCTGCTATCAGGTTCAATCGAGCTAAGTTGGTCCGTTCATTGGGTTGGTCAATCAAGTCACGCCCAATGTTGAGCTGATTGACAATGACAAATACCCGCTCCTCTCGTTTGGCTTCAGGCGTATCACGCAACAATCGCTGGCCAATTCTGAGATGGGTGATTTGTTTTTGCGGTTCTGGAATCAGGGAATAGGCTGCCTGCTGAACGCGGTCGTGCAAAAACCGGTAGGTGGGATTGATCGAACTCTGGGGGTTAGCCAGATCCGAATCTTCCGCCTGAAAAAATTTGTAGAGCTGACTGGTTGGCACCATCAAGCCGTCCTGCAATGCTTCCCACAATAGGGCAACAATCTGGGTTGGCGACTGCTCTGAGACGATGGCTAGTGTTGCCAAATCGAACTGATTGCCAATGCAAGCCGCTAATTGCAGAACTTGCTGAGTTTCAGGGGCCAATTTCTGCAAGCGCTGCGCCATAAACTCCACCACATCATCGGTGAGGGATAGCGCATTCACCTGGGTCATGTCGCATTCCCAGTAGCGTTGCTCGCGATTAAAGGTAATGTGTCCTTCTTCGTATAACGCCTTGAGAAACTGGGTCGTAAAAAAAGGATTACCCTGGGTTTTGCGATCAATCAATTCGGTTAAGGGCTGGGCACGCTCTGTGGAACAATGAAGTGTATCTGCAACTAAGCGATTGGTATCCTGAATTGTCAGCGGTGCTAGCGTAATTGTGTTGATGGTTGCCCCAGCTTGTTTCAGGTCCTTCAGCGTCAACATCAAGGGATGAGCTGGTGCCACTTCATTGTCTCGGTAGGCACCCAGCAGCAGCAAATAGCTACTGTCATTCATTAACAGTTTGAGCAACTGAAGCGAGGCTGAATCGGCCCACTGTAAATCGTCTAGAAACATCACCAATGGGTGATCGGCAGTGGTCAACACCTGAAGGAACTTTTGCAACAGCAAATTAAATCGCTTCTGGGTAGCGCTATCCGATAGCTCCGGTGCAGCAGGCTGGGGACCGATGATTTGCTCTAGCTCAGGAACTACGTCAATAATCACTTGCCCATTCTCGCCCAGAGCCTCCAGCAGTTTGGTCCGCCAGCGCTGCAACTGGGCATCACTTTCACTCAACACCTGCCCCACCCAATCCCGAAACGCCTGGACAAAGGCAGAAAAGGGAATATCGCGATTAAATTGCTCAAACTTGCCCTTAACAAAATAGCCCCGCTGGCGCAGGATCGGCTTGTGAACTTCATTCACGACTGCCGTTTTGCCAATTCCCGAAAAGCCTGCAACCAGCAGTAATTCCGAACTGCCGTGGCTGACGCGGTCAAAGGCGGCCAACAGGGCTTGCACTTCTTGCTCGCGCCCGTAGAGTGCTTCGGGAATCAAAAATCGTTCGCTGCGATCTTGCTGACCCAGCACAAAGGGCTGAATCGTACCGTTGGCTTGCCATTGGGCCAAACAAGTTTGCAGATCATGCTGCAATCCCAAGGCACTCTGATAGCGATCTTCTGCATTTTTGGCTAACAGTTTAGCGACAATTTGAGAGATGATTGGTGGAACATTGGAATTCACTTGATGGATGAGGCTGGGTACTTTTGCTATGTGGCAATGCACCAACTCCAATGGATCATCCGTCTGAAAAGGCAACTCTGCGGTCAGCAGTTCGTACAGCGTCACTCCCAGCGCATAGAAATCAGCCCGGTAATCAACGCCGCGATTCATGCGTCCGGTTTGCTCAGGAGCTAAGTAGGCCAGTGTTCCCTCCAGCCGCTGCGGGTTTTTGATCTCCTGGGTCTCTTTGGGTAAGAGAGAGGCAATACTAAAGTCGATCAGTCTGATCTCCTGGGTCTCTGGATGAAACAGAATATTAGCGGGTTTGATGTCTTTGTGAATAACCCGGTGACTATGTAGGTGATGTAAAATCTGGCTGAGCTGGAGAGCGATATGCAGGACTTCCGGCCATGAAAGGCTCTGGGCCTGAGCATAATCTCTGAGAGAAACACCGCCGAAATCTTCCATTACTAGCGCGTAGCTGTTGCGGTAGGGTTCCAGGCTGTAGGGGTGCACAATGCCAGGAATATCCAAATTTTTGGTAATGGTGTATTGATTGCGAAACTGCAATAAGTCGTTGAAGCTAGGATAATCGGGTTGCAGCAGTTTAATAATCACTGGGCGCTGACTGGACTGCTGCACGGCTCGATACACGACGGTTCGAGCCCCGACATAGAGTTGCTCAACGATGGAGTAGCCAACAAGGTCAGGTGATGGGCCAGGTGAAAGATTGGGACATGCACTGGTCGGTAACATGGCAGCAGGCAACAATTCCAGTTTGCTAAAACCACTTCTAACATTCCCAAGAATTCAGCGGTTTCATCGGCCTAGGCACCTGCTGGGCATCTGCTGGGCATCTGCTGGGCATCTGCTGGGCATCTGCTGGGCATCGATCTATGTCCTGTTAGTCATGAAACAAGTCATCTGGCGGCAGTTTGAACGGATTTTCGACTTCAGCTGTCGATTTGGCGTTGTGGAGTTTAGCCTGCTGATTGGTCGGGTAATCATCACGATGATTGCGGTGATTGGGACTGCGCCACTGATCCAGAATATCTTTGACCAGAATTTCTTGAATGAAGGTTTTGGCAATTACGGCCAGCGGTAGGGCCAGCAGGAGTCCTAGAAAGCCAAAAAAGCGGGCAAACACCAACTGGGCGGCTAGCGTCATGGCGGGCAGCAGCGAAACCTGGTTTGCCATAATCGTTGGCGTGATCAGGTAGGCTTCTAAATTTTGAATCACGATATAGAGAATCAATACAGCCAGCACTTTCCATGGCGCATCTAGAGCCGCTACTGTGAGCGGAAACACCATGCTCAGCGTCGGTCCAATGTTGGGAATAAAATTGAGCAACCCAGCCAACAGCGCCTGAGCCAGCACGAATTCAATTTGCAGTGCCCATAGGCCAATTGCCGATAGGAGAGCCACGACGGTAGAGCTAATCAAGGCTCCGCCTAACCAGCTTCCTAAAGCTACTTCGCATTTGCCCAGCACGGTATCGATCCGCTCACGGTAAAAGGCTGGAAAAAGCTGTACAACAGCATAACGATAGGCGAGTGGATTACCCAGTAACATCAAGGTAAAGACGATGAGCAATAGCCCCTGTAACAGAACAGCCAGCGATCCAGAGAAAATAGCGAAAAAGTTAGGCAAAACATCGCGCAAAAATGGCTGAATCTCATCGATCAGGCGAGAAGGACTGGGTAATTCCACATCCGTCAACCAGTCCGGGCGATTGTTCAGCAACGTTTCTACCCAGGACACCACCCGCAAGAAGCCAACTGGTACGAGTGCTCCCAGTTCCAAGAGCTGATCCACAAACGGTGGCACAATCAAGTAGAAAATCAGAAAGGCCAGCAGAAGCGATAAGCTAACGGTCAGTAAGACCGCTCTGCCTCTCGACATCCCTAGTTTTTGCAGTTGTCGAGCCACCGCATTCAGGGCGATTGCCAACACCACTGCTGTGAAGACTAGCAGCAGCACCTGACGAATCTGCCACAAAAACACCAACACAATAACCAGGCAAAGAAAACTGAGCCATTGACCAAGATTCACTACGTTGACTCCCGACTCCTAACAGACAGCAGGCCGACAGGCTTATTCTAATAGTAAGTTTTGAGTTTTGAGTTTTGGTGGCAGCGTCAAGATTTAGCAGCTAGAGAGACCAAACCGAGGGGTTCATCAACTCAAAACTCAAAACTCAAAACTTAATTCATTGGCTTAGCCAAGCGATGGCTTCCCGAATCCAGGCTTCGACATCATTGGTTTTGGAGAGGGCCGTTTTTTGACCCACTGCTCGCAGGGCTTGCATGATTTCGCTGTTGGTATAGCCGAGGGCAATCAGGGTCATTTCTACATCTTCCTGCACTGTACCGGCAGGGCCAGCGTCGGGAGTTGTGGTGAGGCCCGATTGTAGCCGCCATTCGGCTAGCTTGTTTTTTAGCTCTAGGGCGATGCGTTCGGCAGTTTTGGCTCCAATGCCGGGAGTGCGGGCCAAGAGGCGGGTGTTACCAGAAACGATAGCCTGCACTAGATCGGGGAGACCCATACCGTCGAGGAGCGCCATCGCAATTTGGGGACCCACACCGCTCACACCCGTCAACTGGCGAAACAGATCCCGCTCGGCCAGAGAGCCAAACCCGAACAGCACGATTTGGTCATCGCGGATTTGCTGATGGGTAAAAATCTGCACAGTCTCACCGATGCCGGGTAAGGTTTGCAACAAGCGCGGCGTAATTTGCAAATCGTAACCAACTTGATTCACATCGAGGGTCAGAATCACGCGGCCACTGGCAACTTTATGAATGCTGGCAATCACGCCCTTGAGGTAGCTAATCATGGAGCACAATCATGGAGCATAACAGCAGGGGTCAAGGTACCAGTATAGGCGTACTTGCTGTGAATCGGAGCGATAGAACGATAGCTGGTGTCTAAACAAGGTTAGCCTTCTGGAAAAAAGGCGGCATCTAGGACTTGCGCCGGAGTATAGGGAGACTGATTAGGAAAGATTTCAAGCGGTAATCCGGTTTCGGCGCTGGCTCGTTCGGTAGCGTCGGTATAGCATTGGAAAAAAATCTCTTGCAGATAGGGCTTGAGGCTAGGAGAATCGGCTAGATCATCTCGAATTCGCTGGCGATGCTCGATAATACTGCCCTTCCAGCTACCGCTGCGCAATTGAGGCTGATACTGCCATTTGAGTAGATGTAGCAAAACAATCGTCACGTTACTCTTCAGCCTTTTTCGTTCACTTCGTCCCATGTCTGCGATTTCTTCGATCAAATTTTCCCAGTCGATGGCAGCATAGTCTCGCTGGTGCAGCTTTTCTAGAGTGGTTTCGATCCATTGCAGATAGTCGGTTTCGTATAGGCTGGGCTGGTGCGATTGGATTTCAGTTGCCATTGTGTTCCTCCGACTCTCGGTGTAGCCTGTACCTTGGTTCCACTCTATGGTAAGTGAGCGGACAAAGTCAGACTTCTGGAAAGAAGTTAGCATCTAGCACCTGTGCTGGAGTGTAAGGAGATTCACCAGGAAAGGAGGTGACTGGCAGTCCGGTTTCGGCGCTGGCTTGCTCCACAGCATCTGCATAGCATTCTGAAAAAATTTTTTCTAAAAAAGGTTTAAGACTAGGCGAGTCCTTGATTGCCTTGCGGATGCGTCTGCGATGCTCGACGATACTGCCCTTCCAGCTTCCACTGCGCATAGAGGGCTGATATTGCCATTTGAGTAGGTGCAGCAGCAGAACGATGAGATTACTTTCAAACCCTTGTCGTTCACTTCGTCCCATGTCTGCGATTTCTTCGATCAAATTTTCCCAGTCGATGGCGGCATAGTCTTGCTGGCGCAGCTTTTCTAGAGTGGTCTCGATCCATTGCAGATAGTCGGTTTCGTATAGGCTGGGCTGGTGCGATTGGGTTTCTGTTGTCATTGCGGTCTCTCCGATGCTTGTGGCCCTTACCTCAGTTCTACTCCACAGTGCCTGAAGCGGTTGCCAAACGTTGGCGTAATTCTCGGATCGCGACTCCGGTGCCCTGTTCACTGGCGGCAGTCAGACACTCAGCAACTAGAACGGGTAGATCAAAGCCTGGGAAATAACGGCTAGCGGTTTGCGGTTGGTAGGCGTTTACTTCTAGACCATAGATGACGAGATGGCGATTTTTTTTGCAGCAGCCATACTTCGGGTACGTTGAGCCATACTTCGGGTACGTTGTAGGCAGCATAATCGTTGGCGTCGGTGTAGGTGGTGACGTCGATTTCGATTACCAAATTCGGTGCCGGATCACGGCCCCACTGCAAGCGGTCACGGCCCACGGCAGCTTGCCAATTGTCGATATAGAAACAGTAATCCGGCTCGATGCCCCCTGCTTCTGGCAGTTCCATCGTGATTGACGTGAAGGCTTCGTAGTTGCGGTTTTGCTGGTCGAGGATCGCGATGACAACGTGAGCTACTAGATGAGCTTCTCGACCATGTTTAGGCAGAGGGGACATCAGCAGAATTTCTCCATTGCGGTACTTAAGGCGAGGAATCGAGCCATCGCCGCGGCTGTCGCAGAGGGCACGGTAATCCTGCCAGGTTCCCGGCATCCGGACGACGGTTCCGGGTGGAAGCTGGATGCGCTCGCGGGAGATCAGGGCGTACATGGGGCAATGGAGAGAGGTGGGATGGGCAGAGCGTTTAGGACACTGAGGATTTGGGTTTGTGGGTCGAGTTGATGTGCAGTTCCTTGAGCTGCTTGACATCTACTGGCGAAGGTGCATTTGTGAGCAGACAGCGGGCCTGCTGGGTCTTGGGGAAGGCAATCGTATCGCGGATCGATTCTTCACCGGCCAACAGCATCACCAAGCGATCCAAGCCATAGGCAATGCCGCCGTGGGGAGGGGTGCCATACTCAAACGCTTCTAGCAAAAAGCCAAATTTGTCGTAGGCTTCTGCGCTAGACAGCCCGATGGTTTCAAACACCTGCTGCTGCACCTCCGGTTGATAAATCCGCCGGCTGCCGCCGCCCACTTCAAATCCGTTAAACACCAGGTCATAGGCTTGGGCACGGGCCGTTTTCAGGTCATGCTGGTCCTCTGGCATCGGAGCGGTGAAAGGATGGTGCAGAGCTTCCAGCCGCTTTTCATCCGGGTTCCACTCGAACATGGGAAACTCGACGATCCAGAGTAAGTTGATTTTGCTGGGATCGATCAGGTTGAGTTCGCGGGCCACGACCTGCCGCAGCCGATCCAAGGTTTTGTTGACGGTAGGCGCATCACCGGCCCCAAACAGCAGCAGATGACCGGCCTCGGCTTCGGTACGGCTGAGCAACTCCTGCTTTTGCTCGTCCGAGAGGTTGTCTTTGATCGCGCCGATGGTGTCAATTTCACCGTTGTCGCGCACGCGGATATAGGCCAAGCCTTTGGCTCCCATTGCGGTGGCTTCGTTGAACAGATCGCCGCCGGGCTTAATCCGCACATTCGAGATCGCTTCGTTGCCGCCGGGGATCGGTAAGACTTTCACAATACCGCCGCTGGCCACCGCGCCCGAAAACACCTTGAAGCCCGAATCTTTGACCAGATCGGACACATCCACTAGCTCTAGGTCATAGCGAGTATCGGGTTTGTCGGACCCGTAGCGGTTCATGGCGTCGGCGTAGGTGAGACGCGGAAAGGGCCGGGGCAGCTCGATGCCTTTGACCTGCTTGAAAATGTGGCAAACTAGTCCCTCGTTCAGCTCGATGATTTCGTCTTGCGTCATGAAGCTCATTTCCATGTCGAGCTGGGTGAATTCTGGCTGGCGGTCGGCCCGCAGGTCTTCATCGCGGAAGCAGCGGGCGATTTGGTAATAGCGGTCGAAGCCGGACACCATCAGCAGTTGCTTGAACAACTGGGGCGATTGCGGCAGGGCAAAAAAGTCTCCCGGATTGACGCGGCTGGGCACCAAAAAGTCACGCGCCCCTTCGGGCGTAGAGCGGGTCAGCATCGGGGTTTCCACTTCAATGAAGCCCTGCTCGTCTTCCAGATAGCGCCGGATCGCTTTGACCACCTGATGCCGCAACTGGAGATTCTGGCTCATGCGTTCCCGCCGCAAATCGAGGTAGCGATACTTGAGGCGCAGCTCTTCTCGCACCGGCTCTGGCTCGGCAGTGGAAACCTGAAACGGCAACTGCTTGCGCACCGCATTCAGCAGCTCGATCTGATCGGCATAGATTTCGACTTCGCCCGTGGGGATGCGAGGATTGAGCGACTCTGGTGGCCGTTTCGTCACCCGTCCTACCACTTTGACCACATACTCGTTGCGCAGAGCATCGGCAGTGTCATAGGACGCCGGTGTACGTTCTGGATCGCTGACAATCTGGGCGATCCCAGTGCGGTCGCGCAAGTCGATGAAAATCACGCCCCCATGATCGCGGCGACGATCGACCCAACCGAAGAGAGTCACCGTTTGTCCAACCTGTTCGGCCCGAAGTTGACCGCAATAATGGGTTCGCATGGCAGTAAATTGAAAAGGCTACAACGTGGGAAATTGAGTGAAAACCCTTCCATTATCCAGTATGAGCGCAACTCCTGATCAGAAAAAGTTCACAATGCAAAAAGTAGCTGTATTTGGCAATGCTGGCGGCGGCAAATCCACCCTAAGCAGGCGATTATCGGAAATCACTGGATTGCCACTTTACATTTTGGACAAGATTAAATTCCAACCAGGAGGCACTGAGGTTTCAGATGAAGACTACAGGCGCATCCATCAAGACATTGTGACGACTGAGCAATGGATCATTGACGGGTTTGGCTCTATCGATACCCTCTGGCCGCGTCTCAATCAAGCCGATAGCTTGGTGTATGTGGATTTACCGCTGTACATACATTTCTGGTGGGTGACTAAGCGATTGCTGACGGGTTACCTTAAATCCCCTGAAGGTTGGCCCGAAAACAGTCCAATCCTAAAGAGTTCGATCAGCAGCTACCGTGCGCTTTGGTTGTGCCATAAACGGTTAACCCCGAAATATCGCGAGTATGTCGAGCAGTCCCGCAGTACCAAACAGGTTTACCACATCAAATCAACGAAACAAATTTCGCAATTTCTGCAATTGATTGAGAGCCAGACCTGCTCAGAAGACAGTACATCAGCTTAACTAAATCAGCGCCATCCAAGAGGATAGAAGGTTGTGTCAATCCGATTGTTTAGCTTCTTGTTTAGCTTCGTCACTGCCCACCCGCGCGTCAACAACAGGGGAGTAGGGGGCAGGCTAATTGGGGAAGTCTGCTCTAGGCTCTGCCTTCTCACAGGTCGCAGACTAGACAAGGGTTTTAGTACGCTTTAGCGTACTTGCTAAATTAGCCCGTGCTTCAGCAACGGGTCGCCACAAATGAACACAAAAAATTCACAGACTCCAATCCAACCTGAAATTTGCTAAGCTATTGCACGATTTCATCCGGTTTTATCATGACCATCTCACCCCTGCGCGTCTGCATTATCCTTGGCACCCGTCCGGAAGCAATCAAACTGGCTCCGGTGATTCAAACCTTTCAGCAAGATCCAGCCTTTGAGACGCAGGTGGTGCTGAGCGGACAGCATCGGGAAATGGTAGCGCAGGTGATGGAGTTGTTTGATCTGCAAGCAAATCACGACTTGGCGATTATGCAGCATGGTCAGACTTTGACGGACATTACCTGCCGCAGCCTATGCGGATTAGAGGAACTGTTTCAGCAGTTGCAGCCGCAAATCGTCTTAGTGCAGGGTGATACTACCACTGCCTTTGCTGCCGCTCTAGCCGCCTTTTACCAGCAAATTCCAGTGGGTCATGTCGAAGCAGGACTACGCACCGACAATATCTATAATCCCTATCCCGAAGAAGCGAATCGGCGGCTGATTTCCCAGATCACCCAGCTCCATTTTGCACCTACGACCCTTTCGGTCGAAAATCTGGAGCGGTCGGGCGTGGTGGGTAAAATTTATCATACCGGCAATACGGTGATCGACGCCTTGCTGAACGTTGCTGCTCGTAATCCTGACTGTCCGGTGCCTGGACTCGATTGGAACCAGTATCGCGTGATTCTATCTACCGTGCATCGCCGCGAAAATTGGGGCGAACCGCTGCGCGATATTGCTGAAGGCTTTCTGCAAGTTCTGGATAAATTCCCGGATACAGCTTTGTTATTACCGCTACACCGTAATCCAACCGTGCGGGAACCATTACAGGCAATTTTGGGGAATCATCCGCGGGTATTTTTAACTGAACCGCTCGATTATTCTGAGTTGGTGGGAGCGATTCAGCGCTCGTATCTGCTGCTCACCGATTCTGGCGGTTTGCAGGAAGAGGCTCCTAGCCTAGGAAAACCTGTGTTGGTGCTGCGCGAAACCACCGAGCGACCCGAAGCCGTGATGGCCGGTACTGCCAAACTCGTAGGAACTCGCTCTACAGCCATTGCGGAAGCAGCCGGACGCCTCTTGAGCCAGCCTGCGGCCTATCAGGAAATGGCCAATGCGATCAACCCCTTTGGCGACGGGCATGCCTCCGAACGAATTGCTGAAGCGGTGAAAGCCTACATATCGCGCTGAAATTCTTCTAGGGCATCCATCAAATGCACCTGAGACTGCATCGGCAGCAGATCGAACAACGGTAGCTCGACTTTGCCACCGCCTAGCTTCACCTTGATACCTTTCAGCACAGTGTTGACCTCACTCTCCGAAACGCCGCCCTTTTGCAGCATTGGATAGAACTGCTCGGCTAGCGTAGTGTGGAGGTGGGCATCGCTAAGATACAGGTGCCATTTGGCCACATCAATATAGACGTTCTCACCAATCGAGGCAGCTAGTTTTTCAATTGCTTCACTTGACATGATGACCCTCTAGTTCAGTTTGAATGATGATCCAGCCTTACCTTCACTTCGAGTAATCTGCTATGGCAAAGATGTAGATTGCGTGAATCACCAATGCCGTTAGCCAGATGCCGGTCAACCAAACGGTCCAACTCCAGTCTTGATGCTGTAAAGTACGAACGAACCAGGCACCAGAATTAATGGCAGCAAAGACAGCAACGTGAACAGCAAAGTTCATGCGGTCATCTAACTTACGATAATCGGGATCTTGACGAGTCGGAATTCGAGACCAACGCGGAGGCATAGGCTGTGCAAATCATTCAGTTAACGTTAAAGCAGTTGGGTGAGGAATAACATCATTGGAACCCATAGAAATCAATGAATTCATCTCCATTGAGAAGGAGATTACGATCGAATTCCTGCCTTCTGCTTTTTCTATTGTAAGGGTTTGTCAGGGGTTCGTTCTTTGGGATGGGTGGATGGGCTTCGCCGTGAGGGGCTCAGCCGAACGGTGGATGGGTGCTTCTTAGCCAATCGCTTCCGGGGATAGAGGAAACTTGATTCAAGAGGTGACTAAAATCAATAGGATTGTTTTAACCTAGCCCTATCTTGTCCTCACTCCCATCTGACCAATTCCATCATTCTGTGCCAAAGCTGCTATTAGTGCATCAGCGTCTTTGTGGGGTCTATGGTTGTCCGATTCCCTACTTCAGCAATTACGATCCGCTGAGTGAGTTAGTCTCAGCTTTGCTGTCTCACCGGACGAAAAATGCCGACTCGCATCGGGCGTTTCAGCAGCTCATCCAGCAATTTCCTACCTGGGAAGCGGTCCGCGACGCTCCTACCGCCGCAATCGAAGCGGCCATTTCAGCTAGCACTTGGCCTGAACAAAAGGCTCCTCGAATTCAGCAGGTGCTGCGGCTTGTCAGCGAACGCTGCCCAGATGGGTCGCTGGATTTTCTGGGTGAGATGCCGGTTCCGGAGGCCAGAGCTTGGTTGGAATCCCTGCCGGGAGTAGGCCCCAAAACCAGTGCTGCCGTGCTGTGCTTCAGTCGGCTACGCCGTCGGGCATTAGTGATAGATAGCCATCACCATCGAGTGGCAGTACGGTTGGGTCTGATTCCGGCCAAGGTTGATGTGGCAGCCGCTCATGCGATTTTAGCAGCGCAACTGCCTGAATCCTGGACAGCCCAGCAGGTGTACGACCACCACGAAGTTTTCATGCTGCATGGTCAAAAATGCTGCTTTTACCGGCGTCCGGCTTGTCATCGCTGTGCAGTGCTGGACCTTTGCCCAACTGGGCAAATCTTGCAATCAAGACAGATCCAATCAAGACAGATCAGGAATAAATAGATTAAGAAGTAATGCTACCTCGGTAAAGCCAAAGTAAAGAAAGTATCACAGCTAAAATTCTAAAAACGGTCGTAATTGGTGATTATTAATTTGCTGATTGGTTGAAAAATTAGGCTCCTGACTGAGTTTATGTCACTTGCTCAGGAGTAATCCTTTAGCAGTCAATCACTATATTTTACAGGTGAGAACTTGTACTTACGTGATTTAAACAACATGGTCTTTTTCTGAAAGCGTGATACTTTTTTGCTGAATTAGTCTCGTAACCTGGCTTGGTTTACGGTATCGGTGCTTTCAGTAAAACATTCAGTTTTGAAGCTTAGCTTGTGTTGCATCGGCAATGTGTCAATCAATTTTGCTGATTGACTGCGACAAATCTTTTGGTGTGAGGTTATTGTGAGCAGATATTTTTGGCATCGACTATTAATAGTTCCAGCGTTCCTCAGTCCTTTCTTCCTGGCAATAGCTCCCGCGATAGCGACTGAGCCTGAGCTAGTTCCCACTCCTGATCAACCTGTTGGACTCCAAATTAGCCAAAATCAACCCACGGTTACACCTGTAGCTACCTCAACCGAGCAATCTGCGGAAGGGCAGTCTGTAGCAGAGCGTGGGATTACACCAGTTGAGCGAGCAATCGCTCCTCTAGAAGGGCCATCTACAGTAGCCCAGCTTCTGGAAAGCCGTTTTATGGATGGTCAGATAGATACGGTCCCGCCCGACGAACAGCTTGTTTTGCCAGAGTTCACTCAATCGGAATCGGCTCAACTTCAACCGGCGGCACCTGTTAACGATGCTGCTCTCGATCAAATGACTCAATACCCTGAGCTTAATGAAGTGGTGTCTGGACATCCGATGGGTCAGATCACGTCTGTGACCCAGTTTTCGGATGTGCAGCCTACTGATTGGGCCTACCAAGCGCTGCAATCCTTAGTAGAGCGCTATGGCTGCATTGTCGGTTATCCGGATGGTACCTACAGAGGTCAGCGGGCACTAACTCGCTTTGAGTTTGCGGCTGGGATGAATGCCTGTTTAGATCGGATCAGCGAACTGTTGGCCGCATCCACCGCAGACTTGGCAACCAAGGAAGATTTAGCAACACTGCAACGTCTACAGGAAGAATTTGCAGCAGAACTAGCGACCCTGCGCGGGCGAGTGGATGTGCTAGATGCACGGGTTTCTAATCTGGAAGCAAACCAGTTTTCAACGACCACCAAACTCAGCGGTGAAACTATTTTTGCTGTAGCGGATTTGTTCGGTGGCGGGCTAGATGATGTGGACGACAGCAATCTGGACGAAACCAATAATACTATCTTTGGGAGTCGCGCTCGCTTGGCCTTCGATACTAGCTTCTCTGGCGAGGATCGCTTGAGAGTGCGTTTGGAAGTAGGTAACTTTGAACGGTTCAATACGACAGATGGCTTCGGCAATGCAGTGATTGGCAACGAAGCGCGACTCGGCTTCGACACTGGTACTGATAATGAGTTTCAACTGAATACCCTATCCTATCTATTTCCAGTTAGCGATAACATCGAGGTGATGTTGGCAGCGCAGGTGAGCAACTTCACCTATTTTGATTTCATCAATACCATCAGCCCGTTTGCTAGTAGTGGTCGTGGTGCTATCTCTCGATTCGGTCGCTATAACCCAATCTACCGGACCGCTTCAGGGGCGGGTGCGGGCGTATCGTTTGATTTTGATTTTGCCAGTTTGCAGCTTGCTTACCTAGCTGGAGAATCAGGTGATCCCAGCCCTGGATCGGGTTTATTCAACGGCGACTATGGTGCCTTAGCGCAGATCACGATCAAGCCATTCGATGCCATCACCTTGGCCCTTACCTATGTCAACTCCTATGCTGGCTCTCAGGAGAACGACGATGGAACCTTCTCCGCTGTTGGCTTAAACACGGGAACTGGCAGCAGTCGTTCTCGCGTCCGGGTTGGGGATGCTCCAGTTGTGGCAAATTCCTACGGAGCATCGATCAATTTCCGTGTAGCTCGATTTCTGCAAATTGGTGGCTGGGCAACCTTCTCGGCGGTTCGTGTGATTGAAACGGGTGATGCGGATGTTTGGACCTATGCCGGAACCATCGGCTTTCCGGACCTAGGCTCTAAAGGCAGCCTGCTTGGCTTCGTGATTGGTGTTCAGCCTTACTTAGCCGGAACGACTGGCTTCCAAGTCAGCGGCCTTCGCAGCGACGACAATGGACTTCACCTCGAAGCCTTCTACCGTTACCAGCTCAATGACAACATCAGTATTACGCCCGGTGTTGTAGTGCTGACCGCACCCAATAACGATCTCGACAATGAGCCTGCGGTGTTGGGCGCTATTCGCACGACCTTCACTTTCTAACTGTTCTTAGCTAGTTTTTCTCCACCTAAACTCGATTAACGAGTTACCTCCTCTGGCCTACGCTACCTTAGCCGTAGGTCTTTTTGTTGATCGTCCCCAGTTGCTTTGATCCGACCTACCGATGCAGCCTCAGCTTTATATAATAAAAAGTAAAGAAATGTAAAGAGTGGCTGATGCGCATGAATCAAAGGCAACGAGCGAAGACTCGGAGGGTAGTGGTGATCGGGGCCGGAATTGGTGGACTGACGGCAGCGGCACTGCTAGCCCATCGCGGTTACTCGGTTTTGGTGTTGGATCAGGCGATTGTGCCTGGAGGCTGTTCCTCTACGTTTAAGCGCAAGGGCTTCACCTTCGATGTCGGCGCGACCCAGGTGGCAGGCTTGGAACCGGGCGGTATCCATTACCGCATCTTTTCGGAGTTGGGCATTGAGCCACCCATTGCTACGCCATGCGATCCGGCCTGTGCTGTATATTTGCCTGATGAAACTGAACCGATCCAGGTTTGGCGTCATCCGCAGCAATGGCAGGCCGAGCGTCAGCGTCAGTTTCCGGGTAGCGAACCGTTCTGGCAGTTGCTGACTGATTTGTTTCGCTATAGCTGGGCCTTTCAATCCCGCGATCCGGTTTTGCCGCCGCGCAATCTCTGGGATTTAGCTCAACTGGTGCAGGCGGTGCGCCCTGATACGCTTCTCACCCTACCCCATACCTTCACCACTGTAGGCCAAATGCTGCAGGTCTATGGACTCACCGACCGCCGCCTCAAGACTTTTCTAGACCTCCAGCTCAAGCTTTATTCCCAAGTCGATGCCGATGAAACCGCGTTGCTCTATGCCGCAACGGCACTAGGCGTTTCCCAGGAGCCACAGGGACTCTATCATTTGCAGGGCAGTATGCAGGCGTTGAGTGATTGTTTGGTGCAAGCACTAGAACGCGATGGCGGCAAGCTATTAATGCGGCATACGGTGCAGCGAATTCTGACTGAGAATAACCGAGCTAAAACTATCGAAATTTGCAATCAAAAAACAGGTGAAATTTGGGTTGAACCGGCAGATCACATTATCGCGAACGTTACGGTGCAAAATCTGGTGCAGTTGCTGGGTGACGCTGTACCAACGGAATATCGCCGGCGAGTAGACAAGCTGCCTACGGCTTCCGGAGCCTTTGTGATCTATCTGGGCGTCAAGCAGGACGCGATTCCGGCCAACTGTCCGCCGCACTTGCAGTTCCTCTACGACTATGATGGTCCGATTGGCGAAAATAACTCTCTGTTTGTGTCGGTCAGTCATCCCGGCGATGGACGGGCACCAGAGGGATATGCCACGGTGATTGCCTCTTCGTTTACCAATCCAACCATTTGGTGGAACGGTGAAGCAGCATCGGACTCCTACCAATCGCTAAAGCAGCACTACACCGACACAGCGATTCAGCGATTAGGACAGTTTTTTGATTTAACTGCCAATACAATTGTGCATGTAGAAGCCGCGACTCCGCGCACATTTGCTCGCTATACCGGACGTCACCAAGGCATTGTTGGCGGTATCGGTCAACGCATTTCCACCTTCGGTCCCTTTGGGTTTGCTAACCGCACCCCAATCAATCACCTGTGGCTCGTAGGCGACTCGACCCATCCCGGAGAAGGAACGGCTGGCGTTAGCTATTCGGCTCTCACAGTGGTTCGTCAAATTGAAGCAGAGTCATAACCTATCTGTACCATTCTGTGTCATCATTGCGGTATACACAGGCTGATTTTTGTCTCTCTCACTTCCGTCCAGTTTTGAGATGCATTACCTGATTGACTGACACAACTCTGGATGCTGGCGGCTAAAGCCTCACCTACTAGAACTGCCATAGCCATAAGATTTGTCAGTCAATCAGGATGCATTACACCGCAAGGTTGGTGAAATTCTTAGAAAGCATATCGTTTAGTCAGGGCAAGGGGAACAAATAATTTGTACTGGAGGGGGTAACTGACTCAGTGAAAGCACCGCGCTTTGGCCTGCTTCGTCGATCTGCATGACCATAACATTACGCAAAAAGTAGAAATCATTATCGAACACTTTCGCAATCACACGATTCATAAGATTGGTGGACGTGCTAAAGCAATGGTCGTTACCAATTCGCGTGAACATGCAGTGCGCTACAAACTGGCATTTGATAAATACATCAAGGAGAAGGGCTATTTTGGCATCAAATCCATGGTTGCCTTCTCGGGTGAAGTGTACCTGAAAGAACTGCCAGACGAGAAATTTACCGAACAGTATGAACAACGGCATCAAGGAAAAAGAACTACCGAGCAAGTTCGACACCGAGGAATATCAAGTGCTGCTAGTTGCCGAAAAATATCAGACTCCCACTGGGGGAGAGCATAAAAAGCTCAACGGCACTCTGGATCGGGTTTTCGAAAAGTATACAGCCCTTGCAGATGAAAACCAGGCATTATTCAAAAGCCAACTTGCCAGCTTCCGCAATCTGTACCTATTCCTCTCCCAGATCATTCCCTATCAAGATTCTGAGCTAGAAAAGCTTTACACGTTTGGGTGTTATCTACTGACCAAATTGCCTAGATCTCAGGATGGCCCACCGATAAAAATTGTGATGAGGTG
>KL662191.1:1306948-1368772 GCA_000733415.1 [Leptolyngbya] sp. JSC-1 | reverse complement strand
AGTATGAACATCTCAACAGTGAGCATTTCCAGAGCTTTCTCGATGGGCTTTCCCAGGCATTAGGTGATGACGTGGCGCTGATTCAATTAGACCAAGCGAAAGCGCATCAAGCCCTCAGTTTACGCTGGTCAGAGAATCTGATTCCGATTTTTCAACCGGCTCACAGTCCCGAACTGAATCCGATTGAACGGCTGTGGCAGTGGGTGAAACAGCAATTGCGTGGCGAGAACTTTGAGAATCTAGATCACTTACGCCTGCGGCTTAAGCAAGTGTTTCAGCAGTTTAGTGTTGAACAAGTTGCATCGCTCACCAGTTACGACTTTATCCTAGAGGCTTTATTCTATGCAGCTTCATAGAGAATTGGTATAACGTCTATCGAATTTTACTTCTTTAACAATTTTTCTTGAGGAGACACACAGATTGCCAGCAGCTCTTCCACGCTGTGTACCAGCCAAATCCGGGTCTTCAGCCGTTCCTGCACTTGCTCCACCGTCATGTCATCTAGGAAACAAGCTTGGTCATGCTTCAACATCAAGGTAGGAAGCAGGATCCCATCCCCTAGAGCTAGGGGTCGTAGCCCCTGTAACAAATCTTCACCTGTCAACAGTCCTGTTACGGTGATCTGTTGTCCCCAATAGAGACTGCGCAGTGCGGCCATCTGCACCGTCAAGCCCTCCACTTGGTTTAACCGCTCTACTAAAGGCTGAAATGCATACTCTACCGCATTTCCTACTACCCATGTCAGTCGGCGGGGCTGATCAACGTGGGCCGGGAGTTGGGCAGCAGCAGCATAAAACTGACTGAGAAACTGATGGATCGAGCCAACTCCATTGCCGATCTGAGGATAGTCTTCGTAGTGGACAGCAGGCGGCAGCGGTTGCTGGGCAATCAGAAACCACTCATCCGCTAACCAGGCAAAGTTGGTACCAAACTGGCGGTGAAACTTAGCTTGTAGTGCCTGCACCTGCGCGATCACCTCGCGGGCTTTTTCTGGCGTTACGGACACCAACTCATCCTCCGGCGGACGAAACCGCGTCAGCCCTACCGGCACCACCGCCACCGAAGCCACCGTCGGTACATCCCCTGAATGGAAGCGGGCCAAGTCCAGCAGGGTTTGCTCCAGATGCGGACCATCGTTAATTCCCGGACACAACACCACTTGGGCATGAATTTGCAGTCGCTGGCTCTGAAACCAGCGCAATTGATCCAAAATCAGTCCGGCCCGTGGATTTTTCAGCAGTCGGATGCGTACCTCCGGTTCGGTGGCATGCACAGAAACATATAGGGGCGACAGCCGCATCTGAGCAATCCGCTCCCACTCGCGGTCAGTCAAATTGGTCAGGGTCAAATAGCTGCCGTAGAGAAAGCTAAGGCGATAGTCGTCATCTTTGAGGTAAAGGCTCTGTCGCTTACCAGGCGGTTGCTGGTCGATAAAGCAAAAGGGACAGCGATTGTTGCATTGGATCAACCCATCGAAGAGGGCGCTTTCAAACTCTAGCCCCAGATCGTCATCGTAGTCCTTTTCAATTTCAACGATGTGGGTTTTGCCCTTGGCATCCAATACCTCTAGTTCCAATACCTCATCGGCACAGAGAAACTGGTAGTCAATCAAGTCCCGTGGCCGCTGCCCGTTGATCGCGACTAGGCGATCCCCCGCTTCAAACCCAACTTCGGCGGCAATCGAATCGGGCAAAACATGGGTAATTAAGGCGGGACGAATGGAAGCTTCACTCATAACTGGACTGGGGGAAGGGGTGGATGGGTAAAAGCTGGCTTTGGTACAGCAGTTTCAGATACAGAGCAATGGTTGCTATAAAGTGCTCTAGATGCTCTAGCTTGGTAAAAGCGCCTAGTGAGTTTGTCAGTCTATATTTGATTTTAGTTTTTGCGTTACTAGATGAGCGGTTACTGATGCCAGCTAATTTCACAATTCGTCTTGCCAAGCTCGAAGATCGCCCGATACTTGTTGAATGAATGGCTGCGTTGCAAGAGGCTGAACGAAAATTGCACGTTAATCGAGTATGACGCGGTCGGGGTAAACAACTGAGTATTAACAGTGAGTCTCAGTTTGCATGTTTATTAATTGGCAATGTGATCACAAATTTTGCTCCTTGCCCTGGTGTTGATTCGACTTCTAGGCTGCCATGATGCTTCTCTACGATAATCTGGCGAGAAATCGCTAATCCTAACCCGGTTCCTTTGCCAATTTCTTTCGTGGTGAAAAATGGATCAAACAGTTTTGACCGCAAAGCTTCACTAATGCCAGGGCCATTATCAGCGATGCAGATCATCACCTTGTCGCGCACTTGAACAGTACGAATATGAATGTAAGGCTGCGAGGAGGGGCTGACTGATTGCAGCGATTCGCAGCTACTGCTGTTTTCTTCTAATGCATCGATGGCGTTGACTAGAACATTCATGAATACTTGATTCAATAAACCAGGAAAACATTGCACGAAAGGCAGTTCTCCGTATTCGCAAATAACTTGAATTCCAGTAGGACAGGCTGCACTAGGTTTGAGGCGATTATTCAGAATTACAAGCGTGCTATCAATGCCTTCATGGATATTCACAGCTTTGTATTCAGATTCATCTAGGCGAGAGAATATCCGCAGGGAGCGTACAATTTCATAAATACGTTCTGCGCCAATTCGCATCGACGACAACAGTTTATTCAAATCAGCGGTAACAAAGTTGAAATCAATTGCATTCTGTTTCGCTTGGATCACCGCTGTCGGATGAGGATACTGCTGCTGATATAGCTGCAATAATTCCAGCAAATCACGAAAATAAGCTTCTGCAAACCCGATATTGCCATAGATAAAACTGACGGGATTGTTGATTTCATGGGCGATGCCAGCCACCAGCACACCCAAAGCCGACATCTTTTCAGATTCAACCAGCTTCAATTGCAGTGTCTTCAGGTTTTCCAGGGCAGTTTCCAGTTCGTGGCTCCGCTGTTCCAGCGCCAGTTGGGACTCTTCGCGCTCGCGGATCACCGCTTTGAGCAGCAGTTCTCTCAACTCGCTGGCCTGCTCTAGCTGCCGTCGGTCTGCTTCTGACCGCTCCAGCTTTTTTTGCAGAATCCGCACCGTTTTTTCTAATTGCCTGAGTTGATCCTCGTCATCCGTCAGATGCATCCGTTTCTATCCAGCCTTTTCTCGCTTCTACATACTTTCGCCCTAGCGCCCTACTCCTACCCTGTTCCTACTGAACACCCAACAGCAGTGCCACAAATGTCTCTTGGTGGTAGTAGGTGACGCCCTGGGGTTCTAAGGGCGCAAACTCTCCGTAGGTGTAAAACCCGCAGATCGGCAAATTGCTGGGCAATCGTTTGCGAGCAAGCTGATATTCTTCGTTCACACGGGTACCCAACAGCCAGCGCCGGCAACAGCACGAGAACAACAGAGCGGCAGCAGGTTGAGTACCGGGATAGCACTCTAGCGCCATTTTGAGACTGCTTTCGGCGGCGGCAACGATCTGATCGCGGCTGGCTTCGGTGACACAAACAGTAGCCTGGTCGGGAATGTCTCCCAGAAAGTTGATGCTGCCGGTCTCAACATCATAGGTGTTGGGAACCCGCATATAATACCGATCGCTGTCATCTTCATACACGGCTAGCGGGTTTTCAGCCGTGGGCGGGCGATTGCCTAGATAGCGGTGATAGAACTCCAGCGCTGGTTTGCCGTCGATTTCGTAGAGGACCGTTTTCTCGGCTCGGGTAATCTGGCTTTTGCGGCCAATTGGCTGCCAGCCGCAGGCGACTCCGTAGGAAAACAAAATGGAACCAGAGAACATCAATACCGGCAGAGCATTCGTCAATACCTCGCTGCCAAAGAACTGGTAGGTGATCTGAAAGCGAAACTGATCGCCAGCTGTCCCGCCGACAATCGGCACCTGGTTGCCCAAGACCAGCTTGAGCGCTTCTAAAATTGCCCCACCGCTGGTAGTGGTGCCGTCGGTCAGATAGCTAGCTGGTAAGGCCAGGCAGAGTTGAGCCGTTGCGCTACTTTTCTGGGTTGCTTGTGCTACGGCCTGTTGCGCTGCCGTGCCCGGATTTTCCCGCAGGCCATAGCCCACTCCAGCGTGAATTTCGACCGTATCGGAGCAGAACAGCATCAGCGTCAGCGAGTCCTGCTGGAAGCCTAACGTGGAGGACATTTCTCCATCGGTGGTGCAGCCAATCAGCTCTAGGTCTGGAAAGCTGGCCTGGATCTGGCGCAGAATCAGGGCATGGTCAAAGTCAATCGCCGCAAACAAGATCCCAGCTTGAGGCGGAATGCCAGCCAGCTTTTGCCGACATTGTAGTAAAACTTCTTCAACTGCCGCCTGGGAATCCGGATCTTCACTGTGGCCTACAACAACCTGAAACATACTGCCTCCGTTACAACCTGAGCAGGGCTAGACCTGAATTGCGCTTTTTGGCCTATACTTTTTGGCCTATAACTGGCTGACCCTACTGGTAGGATTCCCATTTGGCCCTAGCTACTCTAAAGCCTGCTCCCTTATACCCGTCATCAACGCTCCCATTTGCCTCTAAAATCCAGAATGGTGAGGTGTACAGAGTGGTTTAAGACAGAGGTTTGATTGATTCCATGCAAGCATCAGATTGGTTAGAAATAGGCCGCATTGTAGCCGCTCAAGGTTTGAAAGGGGAGGTGCGGGTCTATCCCGACTCAGATTTTCCCGAACGGTTTCAACAACCGGGCCAACGCTGGCTGCTGCATCCGGGTGCAACCGATCCCGAACCGATTCAGCTCCTGTCAGGACGGTACTTAGCCAACAAAGGACTCTATATCGTCACCTTTGCAGGCATCACCAACCGTGACCAAGCTGAAGCCCTGCGCGATTGTCGCCTGCTGGTTCCCCAAACCGATCGTCCTACCCTAGAAGCAGGAGAATTTCACGTTGCGGACCTGCTCGGCCTAGCCGTATTTGATCAAACCACTGAAGCTCTGATTGGCAGCGTCACCGAGGTCATCCCTGCCGGTAATGATCTTCTAGAAGTTACCCTCACCGATGGCTCCAAAGTGCTGATTCCCTTCGTCGAAGCCATCGTGCCGATTGTAGACCTTGAACAACGCCGCATCGAAATTACACCGCCAGCAGGGTTGATCGGGTAGGATCTGATGCGGACGAGTTGGGCAGCCTAGCGACACAGAGCGACACAGAAAAATTTACAGACCCTAATCTGAGTGGATATCCAGGAGTGCCATCGAGCCGCATCTCCTTAATCCCCCTGATGGCAGATGAAGAAATCCAAGCTGAGGCAATACTCTAGGTGCATAGTAAGACAGGCGCGCCACGCTTTCGTCTAGATTGAGGGAGAAAAGATGCTTGGATTTTTCTTAACGACTTTAGCAACTGCCCTAAGCTTGTTGATCGTTGATCTTGCTGTTCCTGGAGTTGATTTAGCCAACTTCCCAGCGGCCATGATAGCAGCCTTAGCGATCGGTTTAATCAACTCATCCATTAAGCCGATCCTATCCGCGTTGTCGATGCCGTTAAACTTTTTGACGCTTGGCTTGTTCTCATTTGTAGTCAATGGATTGTGTTTTTGGTTGGCAGCCGTGTTAGTTCCGGGGTTCAGCGTTCAGGGTTTGATTGCCTTCTTGCTAGGCCCGGTTGTGCTTACCTTTGTGAGCACACTGCTTAATCGCTACTTTGCTGAGCGTAATCCTGACATCAATATTAAAACCGAAGCCTGATCACCAGAACGTTAAGATTCGCTTGATTCAGATTAGATGAAGGTGGACAAGATTGAGTATCCAAATTTGGGTACTCAATTTCTGTCTGTGCCGCTCACTATGTCACTCACACTATGTCACTCACACTATCGCTCGCACTATCGCTCACACTATGCTTGATAATTGACCTACGAATTGGAGTAAAGGGATTATGGATACACTTACCCGTGCCAAAGAGCTGAAACTGGCCTTGACAGACTTTGTTTTGGATGCGGAAGACGAGGTGGCAACAGCCCTAGAAACCTACAGTGCGGCTCAACTTTCCCGTAGCCAGCAAACTGACCTGTACCGGCGGGAGTTGGTGGTCGATCGGTTTTTGATGGAAGCCCAGATTGGCGAGCAAACGCCGATTGACCTGTTTATTGCTCAGGAGGCCGATCTAACCGAATCTGATCGGCGATTGCTCCAGCGCTGGCAACGTAGCTTTGTTGGCTTGTTTGCAGTGACCCAGGTGCTTCCAGATGGGTTGGAGTTAATGAACTGGACAACTGCCAAAACCTATACAGTCAGGCTGACTGAGGCAGAGCTACAAGCTGCCGCCAAACTAAAAGAAGGGGATATTTTATTGACCCAAATTGTGCCCCTGTCCGATTCGGACTGGATGGTATCCAGTAAATGGATTGCTTTAGGAAAATTGGGCAAACCTAAGCTAGCGGTGGCGATTGGTAACTTTAAGCAAAACTATAAAGAGCACCTCTATAGTGATGCTCCAGATCTATTAGAAGAAGCGTGGAAGTCGGTAGAGCGATACCATCAAGATTTTACTGATTTCTTTGGCAGTGGCGAAATTACAATGTCGGGCTATCAGCTCAGCAAAAAACTGGCCGAATTCCAAGAAGTGATGACCGAAAAACAGCTTGAGCGCTCCGGCATTGATCACTCTAAATCGGTGCAGGAGTTAGCTGAAGAAGCAGGCATTTCTCAGGAAGAGTTGGAAGAAACCGCTACGGCAATGGGGGCCGATGCCAAGGTGGTCAACCAAATGCTTGATGCCAAGCAGCCAACTAAAATGATGGCACCCAAAGTTGAATTGCCGCCTGCTCTGAAAAAAGCAGAACAAGTTACAGTTCTCACTGACCCCCGCTGGGGCCAAGTGTTTTCACCCCACTACGCTCAGTTCAAAGCTAGCTTAGCGGCCTTGACCAGCAATTCGACTAGTCCTTCAACCGAAAATACGACTCCCGACTCAACTGCCGATTCAACCGTAGGCTCATTAGCGCGGAAGTTTTTAGAAGATCCAGCGATTCCGGCTTTTGTTTGGCATCAGTTAGCCGAACAATATCCGGCCCAGCTTGAAGTGGTTTTGCGTCGGGTACTTGAGCGCCCAGACTTCAATTTGTTGCAGGATTTAGACAAAGTTTTACAGGAATTTGGTAAGCCGTTACAACCCGAATTACCTGAGATTGCCAGCGTGCCAATTCATTTACATAACTTATTCCAAGCAGCAGTTATCGAAGTCAGCAAAGATAAATCTAAGAAAAAGATTAAGTCTAAAACGGGCACTGGATTTCAGCGCTAGACTAGTCGTCTGTATAGATAGATACGAATCGCGCTACGAGAACCCGCCCTGAGAATCACGCCCTTGCAAATACCAGGGTTGTATCACAGTTAAGAGGATTAGTTGAAAAAACTAATTAAGGAGCTGATGAGAATCGCTGCGAGCGGTGGCTCACAGTTAGCGTTCGTGTGAATGACGTTATCTGTAATACCCAGGTAATACCCAGAAGCATGCTCAAAAGTCTAGTTACTTCTTGAGGTAGAAGGGTTTTGTCATCAAAATTGGTAACGTAGATGTGTAAGTAAAGCTGAGAAAACTAAAACGGAGTGAAATCATGAATATCATTGCGTGGTTACTTTTGGGTCTATTGGCTGGAGCAATTGCCAAGGCGATCTATCCAGGACATCAAGGCGGCGGTATCTTGGCAACTATCGTGCTGGGTGTGATCGGTGCCTTTGTTGGTGGTAGCCTCTACACGCTGCTCACTACAGGAACATTGCAATTGGCGGCGACTGGCCTGAGCATTCCCGGTTTAATCATCGCAGTGATTGGTGCTATCATCGCCATCTTCCTATGGGGTTTGATGACCCGTCGCGCTGTTTAGTTTAACCCAAAGCTTGGGTGCATCTCGCTTCATCTTTCCACCGGTGCATCTTGCTGAGGTGTCCTTCGTTTACAGGATCAACCGGCATGTGGAACCGCAACGAACTCCTCTAGTTGCAAGTTTTGCTCGAAATAGAGTTGAAGATAGATTAGGTTGCTGATGGTTGAATGTTAGCTGAATGCTAAGTGCCCTAACTTGTTCTCAATTCTAGGCTGAGCCGCTGAGCTAGGGGAGTTGCGGTTGTTGGTCAGTTCTATTAAATTTGGTGTCAAATTTAGCGATCTAGTTCAATGGCTGAGATTTCCCTCAAGCCATGCCAGCGGTCAGTCTATTTCAGGGACTCTACTTATTACCTACGTTAATTACCGATTCAGTTGACCGGCTGAATGCCTGGAAGTATGATAGAGACATCAGTCCGGTTTTGCCGCCAACTGAGCCTAGACTAAGCGCCCAGACTAAGCCAAGCCCAAGCTAAACCCAAGCTAAACCCAAACTGAGCCATTGATCGCTAGGATTGATCAAGATGCTCACTTGCTAGAGGACAGCAGGCGATGGCCCCAGAACCGGAAAGTTCTTCCACTCCCAATTCTTCTCTGCGCGATCGATATATCGCCCTGATTGACCAGATTGTGACAATTACCCTGAAGGGGCAACTGCGATCAAAGGAGCAGATTTATCAGCAGTTAGTGCAGGAAGTGGAAGTTGGCACGGGGGAAATTTTTGAGCGCTGCCTGACCGAACGATTAGAAGCCACCCAAGCTCAGGTCGAGCAGGCTGATGATGAATTGAAGCAAGCTAGAGCTAGCCGCAGCCTCCGGGCCATGCAGACAATTCAAGGCGAGTGGGAGCGCTATCAGAAACAGCAGCAGGCATCGAATGCCCTGACCCGCGCGACCGAGGCAATTTTGCAGGCTGCATCTACCGAACGGTTGAGCGTTTGGTTAACTTACGTTGACCCCAATCAAGGAAACCGCTTTAATCCAGAAGCTTTGAAGCAATTAGCTCAAGCCTTGGATCGGGCGGTGCAATCTGGAGAGTGGGCGACGGATGACAACCTCAGCTCAGAAATCCAACTGCTCACGACTGGCATCCGCGATGGGCTAGTGTCCTGCCAGCGGTTAGAAGATGCTCTAATTCGCTGGATTTATGAACCCGTCACCTCCATTGGTTTTGAGGGGAGTGCCACGGTTGGCCCTTGGAAACTCTGGGCAGAGCAGGTACAGTCCCCTGCGCCTAAGCAACTCTTCCAGACGCTGGCCGGAAATCAATCCGTTGCTAACTGGGTGCATCAATCGTCTTTAGGAATCAGGGAATGGATTGAGCTAGCGGTGCTGCTGCAATTTCTGCAACGTTCGTTGGTGGCCTGGTTTGAAAAGCAACCCTATAGCTCTAAATGGGGCAAGACGCAGTCCATTGCTACCTACCTCACCTTTGCCGCTATTTGGTGTGAGCTGTTGCAGGGGATCGGTGGAGCTGTGAATCTTAACACTAACAGTCGCCAAGCATTGGCTCAGGGATGTTTTCAAGCATTGCTGCAAGTACTACGCGGCTTTTCACAGCAGCCTTACTTCCCACTTTATGGCGGTATTTTTGCGTTGTTTTCCGGCAGCTATTTGACCGATGCCCTTCAGTATCTGGATCAACCCTTGCGACAGGTAGCAGGCACGCAGGAAAAAGCGCGTATCCTGACGTTGTTGGGCTACTCGCAGCGAGCCTTGGGTCAGTACCAACAGGCAATTGGCTTCCATCAGCAAGCCCTCGAAATTGCTCGCACGGCAGCTGATCAAGCCTGTGAAATTGCCAACCTCAACCATTTAAGCCGGATCTATGTTGCTCAGAAAAACTACGTTGAGGCGATCAATTACAGCCAACGTGCCCTAATTCTGGCTCGGCAAGTCGGCGATCGGTTGGGTGAGGCCAACGCTCTGACCAATTTGGGCTACAGTGAGGTGCTTTCGGCTCGCGAGCTAGATCGGATCGACAGCGACAGCTACGATATGGCGGTTGGTTACCTACAGCAAGGGTTGCAGCTCTCGGAGAAGCTGGGCGATCGCCAGAGCCAGTCGCTTTGCTACAACAGTTTGGGCATTGCCTATGTGATTCTGAATCAGCCCCAGCAGGCGATTGCCTATCTGGAAAAAGGCGTTCAGGCGGCCCAAGCCTCAGGTGATCTCTATTTACAAGGGCTAAATCTGACCTATTTGGCAGAAGCATACTACAGCTTAGACGAGCGGGAGAAAACCGTTTTAGCGGCACTCCTCAGCATGTATTTGCTGAATCAAATCTCTGCGACGGAATGGCGGCAGTCGGCTGGCTTATTGACGATTTTGCAGGGCCAGTTAGGGGAGGTAGGGTTTGAGCAACTGCGACGGCAGCTGCGTCCCCAGTTGATTCCTATAATTGGCGTTGATGGCTACGACCATCTGCCTACCCTACTCAACGACTATCGACAGAGCGACGAGTAGAGGCAACAAGTAGAAGCAAGAAAGATCCGAAATCTAAAGTAGTATTAGCGTCTGCCAAAATACCTGAGTCTATCACCTTGGCATTATCCTGACATAGCTCAGACATGATGCAGAGCACGCTGAGAGGGGTCGGAGCGCATTGCTGCTAGCGCTCACTTATCTACTGTGGCAGTTTTTCAATTGTCCTAGATCAATCTGTTCGCACTAAATAGGTTAAGCCTTTACGAACTTAAAGAAATGAAGAAGGCAACAGAGAAATTAGGAATCTTGTGCGGAAACGCCTGAAACGGATTTGGATTTAGTTCTTAGAAAACAATCTTTGCTACACAAGGATTTCCACTAACGACAGATTACGTAACCCCAGGCAATGAATAAGGTAGAAAATCATACCCCCTAAATTAGAGTTCCCCACAGAAAACGGCTTCCCCTATCGCGTTACTGCTGAGTTACTTTTCTAAATTATTTTTCGAGTTCAGTGATTCGTTCAATAGTCTCCCCCTGCTAAACCTTTACACGCATCTCTTCATAAGCCCACTATGATGAACTCCACTCGCAACACCCAAGCCCAACTGCGCAACCGTTTGTCGCAACCGATACTGGATACATTGAGCCGCAAGAATCGAGTTGATGTGTTCAATGTTAATTTGCCGAATACTAGTCAGTTTCGTGCCTCCCTCAAAGGAATTTCTCGCAAGGCAAACGTAGATTTGGAGTTGGTGAACCAGCAAGGCGTCGTGGTCGCTGCTTCTCGTAAACCAGGCAAAAGACCAGAAACGTTGGAAGCTAATCTAGATCCAGGGAACTACAAGCTGCGAGCCATTCTGAAGCGCGGACAGCAGACCCGCTATCGCCTCAGCTTCAGCAGCACACCCCGGCCCGGTATCGTCCTGGATTCTCCTGTATTTACCAATCCGGGTTCCCCCCAAGCTCCGGCTCCAATTAGCCCTGCACCAATCAACAAGCCTGACCTGGGCGGCAACTCCTCAGCTACAGCAACGCCTTGGGGAAAAATCGGCTCCAGCTTAACTAAAATCACCGACGTGGTAGGTGGCGGAGATGATGCCGATTGGTATAGCTTCAGCATTGGGGAATCTGGATTCTCCAGCAACCGCCTGAATCTAGCCCTCAAGGGTGATGCTGGAGTGTATGCCCGAGTTTATAGCGCTGGCAACTTCTCGAATCCCGTCGCCAATGTTGTTGCTTACAATAGCCACAGCAATCCGCTAGCCAATACCAACCTTGGACTCGCTCCTGGCAACTATTTTGTCAAAGTGGGAGCGGTCAACCCCAACAGCAAAGCCAACTATAATCTCGATCTCTCCGCCACCCCTATCGCCGATAATGCCGGCCATACCAAAGAGACGGCCCTGGTTATCAATAACCTCCAACCCTTGAATACAAGTGGGCAATCCTTCTCGTTTACTGACTATGTCGGTCATGGGGACATTGCTGATAACTACACCTTCAAAACCTCGGCCAAAACAACCTTGTCGATCAAATTTGAGCGACTGGGAACTGGTAACACTGACAAAGCGCGGATTCACCACCAGTTGAGCAAGATCGATGGCTTGGCTCCCCAAAGCCTGTTCTGGAAGAATTCGGCTGGTGCTTCTATCAGTGCTGGTATCGATGCCTTGACCCAACCAACCTATGAGCTATCAGGCGAGTTGGAACCTGGAACCTATATGCTGAACCTGAAATCCTACTTCGCTGATGGCGACAACAGCTACCGGGTTACGCTTTCTACTTCGCCTTGAGAATTCGAGAGTCAGGAGTCAGGAGTCAGGAGCCAGGAGAGCTTCTGGCTTCTTGGTTGTAGAGGTTGAAGGAAGTTTAAATTAATGTTTGGCTTCTTGATGCTTAGGAGAAGGCCGGATGAATTTGAAATGCTGCTGTCAGGGTAGAGGTAGGATTGGAAGCTGGTTTGTTGGTGATGACGTTACACAAATGTAATATTAATTTACATCAGTGGTAAACATCTAGGAATACAAAATTAATATGAATCAACCACTGCCTCTGTTCATCGATTGGTCATGTAAGCTTGATTTATGACTTGCGTTCAAGTTAGCGGGGAGGAATGAGTAAGGTGCTCTTGATTGAGTTGCTCGGCTCCCCACGCATAGTACGCGATGCTGTAGAGTTGCAGCCTCGGGGCCGCAAGAGTTGGGGGCTGCTTGCCTACCTGCTGTTGGCAAACCGACCATCACGCCAGCGGTTGGCTGAATTGCTGTTTCCTGAGGCTGATGATCCGCTGGGTGCTCTGCGCTGGAGCATGTCCGATCTGCGCCGTGTGCTTGGTCCAGACTGCCAACTCTATGGAGATCCGGTCGCCATCGAGTTGCCGTCTACTGCAGTTGTTGATGTCAATTTGGTGTTTCGAGGTCACTGGGACGAAGCGCTTGAGCTGCGCGGCCTGGACCGGGAATTGCTGGAAGGCGTCAACGTATCGGGCAGTGCTACCTACGATCTTTGGCTAGCTAGTGAGAGACGGCGTCTCAGCGGTGCGGCGGAAGCAGTGTTGCACGAGGCTACTCTCGCTTGTGTAGCAGCAGGGCGGCTCAGCGATGCCGTTGGTTATGCTTGGCGGCTGGTGGACCTTAACCCCCTCGACGAGGCCCACCATGTTCTGCTCGTGCAGTGCTTACGATCGGCTGGCGACCATGCTGGAGCGGCTGAACAGGTGGCGCGATGCACCGACCTCTTTCTGCGGGAACTGGGAATCGAGCCAAGTTCCGCGCTGCGAGAGGCGGGTCGGATGCTGACGCTCAATTTGTTCGATGCCCGTCCCTACTCCCTACAGGCGCTGCTTGAGGCGGGAGAGGCGGCGGTTGCTGCGGGTGCGGTTAGCCAGGGCTTGCAAACTCTGCGCGAAGCGGCTGCGCTGGCCCGTCAAAGTCAAGATCGCTCCATGCTGGCTCGGATACTAGTAGCGTTGGGCCATGCCCTTGTGCATGTGGGAAGAGGTGGTGATGAGGAAGGCGGCGCGGCTTTGCATGAGGCAGCTACTCAGGCGCTCGAGGCGGGCGATGTCCAGGTGGCGGCGGCGGCTTATCGGGAACTGGCCTTCGCTGACTTGGAACGGGGACGCTATGACCGTGTCCAGAAGTTTTTAGATCGGGCGACATGCTTGGCCGCAGACAATGCCGTCGAACTATCCTGGATCGAATCCATCGCGGGTGCCTGCTTGAGCGATCAGGGTCGCCACCGGCAGGCGTTTGAGGTGCTTGGCTCGGCCCTCGAACGGGCGGAGCAGACCGATGCTTCCGAGGCGATGGTGTTTGCCCGCTGTTGGATGGGGCGATTGCACCTGCTGCGGGGGGAGTGGTCGGATGCAGCGCGGGTCCTCGAACAGGCATTGCGGGAGGCGCGAACCTGCTGGATGGCGCTGTCCCCATTACCCGATTCCCTGCTAGCTGAAGTGCAGATGCAAACCGGTGACCTCAAAGCGGCTGAAGCCCGACTCGAGCGCGCCTTTGTCATGGGACGCCAGCTCGACGACCCCTGTTTGGAGAGTATTGCGATACGCGGCTTGGGGCTGGTGGCCGTGGCTCAGGGCCAGTTCAGCCGGGGCTATCGGTTGCTGGTTGATGCCCCACGCCTATCGCGACGCTTGCCAGACAGCTATCGCTGGATCGAAGGCTATGGACTTGATGCTCTCTGTATGGTTGCCATTGAGCAGGGCCAAGCGGCGGCCCCTCGCTGGATTGCCGACCTAGAAGCACTAGCGGCCCGGTGCGGAATGCGCGAACTCCTCGTCAAGGCCCTACTGCATCGAGCCAGTCTGGGCGAGGCCGCTGCTTTTGAGGTCGCCCGTGATTTAGTGGCTACCATCGACAATCCGGCTCTCCATGCTGCCCTATCTGCGGCCAGTTCCTGATCGGCTTGACGCACGCTTTTACACGCTCTTTTACCTTCTTTCACGCTGTTTCACACGCTGTTTCACACGGGTGTTTCCTAGCATGATGTCAACGAGCAGCCTCACGAGGAGGAACCGTACCATGACATCTCACATGCTCAACGATGGAGCGTTGCAGGAACTAGGCCACAGCTTTAGCGGCACCCTGATCATGCCCAACGATGCGGGGTATGAGGAGGCGCGAGCCATTTTCAATGCCATGATCGATAAGCGTCCGGCGGTAATTGCCCAATGCGAAACGGTCGATGACGTGATCCGGGCAATCCGATTCGGGCGCGAGCGCGAGTTCGAGATTGCGGTGCGGTGTGGCGGACACAGTGTCGCGGGCATGGCCCTGACCAACGGCGGCATCGTGATCGACCTGCGCCGGATGCATGCGGTGACGGTCGATCCAGAGGCGCGCACGGTTACTGTTGCTGGGGGTGCCACCATGAGCCATCTCGATCGAGCGACAGAGCCGTATGGCCTTGCTACAACCGGAGGGCGAGTCTCAACCACCGGAATTGGTGGCTACACCTTGGGCGGAGGTGACGGCTGGCTGGCTCGCAAAATGGGTCTCGCCTGCGACAATCTCTTAGCCGTGGAGTTGGTCACCGCGACAGGCGATGTGGTTCGGGCTAGCGAGAGCGAGAACCCTGAGCTGTTCTGGGCACTCCACGGCGGCGGCGGCAACTTTGGGGTGGCCACCTCCTTTACCTTTCGCCTGCACGAACTGCCGGTGGTGACAGCCGCCCTGTTGCTGTGGCAGCCCGATATGGCCCCTGACCTTCTGCGTGCTTACCGTGAGTTTATGGCATCGGCCCCGGACGAGGTTGGAGGCGCAGCCCTGTATGTGACCGGACCCGCCGAGGAGTTCATCCCCAGTCACCTAGTTGGCAAATTGGCGTTCGTGATCCTTGTGGTTTATGCCGGATCAGAAGCTGAGATGCGCGACGTTACAGCTCCGCTGCTCACCCTGGGCCATGAGGGAGAGTTGATTTCCGAGATGACCTATGCTGAACTCCAGTGCATGCTAGACGATCCGCCGGGTTACCGGAACTATAAATCAGCTGAGTATTTGGATGCGTTTCCGGATGCGGCGGTCGATCTCTTCTGTTCCCGCTCCCGGAACATGGTTGTACCGTCTCCATCTCAGCAGGTGATGATTCCGCAGGGTGGTCTGATCGCACGGGGGCCATCGGGCTATCCGATTCCGTGGCGGCAGTCTCCTTGGTGTACCCATCCGTTCGGCCTCTGGGAAGACCCCAACGACGACGAACGCGGCAGACAGTGGGTGCACAACCTCCGCGCCGATCTAAAGCCGTGGGCGAGTGGTGCTGTCTATCTCAACTTTATCGGCAACGAAGGTCACGACCGGGTAATCGCCGGCTTTGGTGCCGATAACTATGCGCGACTAGCCGCCGTCAAAGCCGAGTACGATCCCGACAACGTCTTCCACCTCAATCACAACATCAGACCGAACTGAGGTGGAAATCGAGATACTGAAGACAAAAGCTCAGTTTAACCCACGGACAGCACCCCTAGGTGAATTCCTACTCGCAATTCAATTTTCCTAAACGTTTTAAAGCTTCTACAATTGCCGATGCGCGAGTTTTCACCTCTAGTTTCTGGTAAATATGCTCTAGATGCTTTCTGATTGTAGTCACGCCAACATGTAAAATTGTAGCAATCTCCAGATTCTCTTTGCCCTTAGCAACCCAATATAGGACCTCGGACTCTCGCTTGCTTAAGCCCAATAATTCAAAATCCTCAGCTGATAGCTTTGGCTGTTGATGTTCCTCTAGGAGAAGCAAATATTGGTCTTGGTCAGGGTCAGCGACAAAGCGTGCTGTTAGTTGCTTTCCTTCCTGCTCTATCTTCAAAGGCAGTCGAGGTTTTAAGAGCGTTCCATACCTGGCGAAAAACGACTTTTGATAATTAACCCACCGCTGTAGATAGTCTGGTAGCGCTTGACCTAGACGTTTAAACGGAAAATATTGCTGTAGCCACTGCTCTGCTTTTCGGGTCATAAACTGAATATGCCCTTCCTTAGAGATAACAATACCTCCAGCTATATTCAGGGAATTGCGCAGTTGTTGATTCTCTCGATGCACTTGAGAGAAGACTTGAGCGGTTCGACGGGCCTGCATTAGATGGGGAAGCAGGAGGTTGAGAATCGTCCGATCTCGCTCTGTAAAGCTCCTTTCGTTCCTGAACAAAACGAGGACATCCACAGTATTTGAATTATCGTCAGGCAAGGTAAGCTTTAGCTGTTCTTCCATACCCATTGGGCGGAGAAACTTTTGATAAACTCCCTCCATACGATGAAGCTGTGGCTCAGTCACAAAATCTGACAGCTTATAAGCCCGACAATCTCTAGTTTCTAAGTAGTGGGTTGCAAATGGATGTTCATGCAGGTATTGGTTGCTGACTTCCAGAATTTGCTCATGGGGCATTTTAGGAATTGATGTCCCATCAATAAATTGAGATTGCGGAAAGTTAATCTTGCAACAGCCAGATATATCCGCTGCAACCAGCTTGGAGACCTGTACGGGCAGATGGATTGGCCAGTTAGCTAGGCTGTCAGGTGCATATAGACCGTGTAAAAAGATCAGTACCTGCTCATAATCCTGCGCTGAAAGCTGTGCCATCGCAACTTTCTCCTTTAGAGCGAAGGAAAAGCGAGATTACGGCGATTCTAAGAAAATATTGTAATTATCTCAGCTTTTTTGATTCAAGCAAAACTTTGTTGCATTTGCTTAATAAAAGAATTCGTTAAATGACCAATTGTTCATTGCAACTAAGCAACGTAAACTACCACATAAACGTTCACTAACTGGTTACAGGAGGCGTAGATGGCGACACAGTTTTTTAGGGAAACCAAGACTATTTATCACCCTACCTCGGCAACCTTACCAAATGTACCTCCGATAACGGCTGGTAGAACTTTTCTCCCAGGCTTACCCAGTGCAGAGCTAGTCAGACTAGCTAAATCATTTAAATTGCCGCATAGCGGGACTGATACATTCAAAATGACAGTGCCCTCAGATCATGAGTATCAAGGCGCAGTGGTAATCACCCTGCCACCCTCCACACCCGGTGCTGTAGCGTCTATTTCCAGCCAATCTGCCATCGCTACAGAGGGACAAGTTGAAGTGAAGATAGACTATATGGTTCCTCCGGGTGGAGTGACTCGATACCAGGTGCGTGGTTACTCACGACCTAAAACGCCGCGACCTTCTCCTCCGGATGTCGAAGTCCTTTTTGTCCGGGACATGCAATCTGCCGAGCGCTTAGCATCACTAATGCAGAGCCGGCGACGGATAGTTTTGTGCTTTGAAGGTGAGATTGCAATGCAGTTGGTTGCAACTGGCCTATTTAATAAGGGCGAATGGAAGCTAACGAAGAATGCGTTTGGTATGCCAGTTGTGAACATTAATCCTGCGATTGAACTCGTGGCAATCATCGCAATTATAGCGGCAATGGTTACAGCTATCTTCGTAATTTTGGTGATTCAAAACGTAATTATTCACGGCATCAATCATAGATACAAAATCAAAATCAATGAAGTCAAATTAGGAGAGGTGGAAATTATGGGCCAGAAAGTAACATTCACACTCCCAACGCTCGCCCTTGAACTTGAACCAACATAAGCAAATCTGATTTTTCAGTTTCTATCTTCTAGCCTCAGAAGGAGCACAAACGTGCAACGTCCACGATTTCGCCAGTACATCCTTGGATCCTTTCTGATTGTTCTGATTTTGGCATCGATTGCAAAAGTTGCAGTTGGGCAAACGGGGGTAAGTATACCTGACTTACAACTGAGGGAGCAAGAAGTCAGAACCAGAGTTGAATCGGTCATCACCAACTTGCGCCAACAAGCTCGCCCCAAAATTACTCGTTTTGATGTAGTTGCTTGTAGTTCCTCAAATACACAATGTAATACAGAAGCAAGAGATGTGTTTGGCTATCAAATGGTCTTGCTCAAACCCAAAGTTTCAGGGAATGTGACCCATTACATGGTGAGCGAGTCCCCAAATTTTTCTGGTGCAAGGTGGCAAACCTACAAAAATGAAATTTTATATATACTTAGCTCAGGCATCACAGAAAAAACAATTTATTTTAAGGTGAAAGGTCCTGATCCATTTCCATTGACGATTGAACCAGAGGATGGTAGGGAAGTCGTAAGAGATCCGATTACTGGTAGACCCATTGTTGGAATTCCAATCAGACCACCAGTGGCGCAAGAATTATTTTCAGACGTGACAACAGCTCGTTATGCTGTGCAAGGTAAACTCTATATAGCTTCAATCGGTGATTCCTACGCCGCTGGGGAAGGTGCACCTGAAAGAAATTGGTCTACTGGGGCAGTCACTTGGATCAGCGAACAGTGCCATCGTTCTAAACACAATAGTAGAAATGTTGCTGTCAACGATTTAAAGACTCTATTGAGGCGGAATGGAAGCAAGATTCAAATTGAATTCGGAGATTTTTCCTGTTCTGGAGCTACGATCAACGTCGGATTACTGGGTCCCTATGGAGGGGTGCCTCATGGCTACGAGGTTAGGCCAGCCTTGCCTCCCCAGATCGATCAACTGCGAGATTGGTTGATTGAAAAGCAAGCTCCCCGATTAGACATCTTAATTGTGGGCGTTGGTGGAAATGATGTGGGTTTTGGTGCTGCAATTGAAGCTTGTTTGGGGCCACTCACACCTTTAGGATGTGACAATGACAAACGTTTATTAGAGTGGGTAACGCGCGGTGCTCCTGAAAATAACACCATACTAATAGGCGCAGAGAACCTACAAGAAGCCTATAACCGTTTAGCAAAGAAAATTGAAGAGTTGAATCCAAGGTATGTCCTGATCACGGAGTACCCAAATCCAGGATTGAAAGGGAGGAATCAGTACTGTGGTAAAAATGCTATTGGCTTAGGAGGCTTTGGAGACAATTTTACGGTGGCACCCCAACATTACACTTACGGTCAACTGATTGGCTATGAATTACCACCACTCCTATGGAATTATCCCGTTGGAGCTTCAATGGAGCATCTTTTTGCCGCAGAATCTGAATGGATTGAAAGAAATATCCTTCGTCCTCTGAATCGAACTGTTGCAACCGCAGTCAGTGATAATCGTAATCAAGGCTGGATTCTTGTTGATAATATTGCAAATAGCTTTGTAGGGCATAGTATTTGTCAAGGCTCTATAGATACAGATGATGCTATCAGTGAGAATTTACGGTGGATCAACACATTTCGAGATTCTGTAACTATTCAGAAAGATCCATATGGTTCTGTTCATCCCAACTGGAGCGGTTACAAAAGGATAGCCAACCGATTGCTTGATAGGTTAAAGCCTTTGATCATTCCATAAGCTATGGGTTGGGGGTGAGGGGTGTGGGGTAAGGGGTAAGGGGTAAGGGGTGTGGGGTGAGGGGTGTGGGGTGTGGGTGTTGACTATAAAGCGCTCGGGTCAGTAATTAGCACCTGGTGGCTTCACACGCTCTTTCACATGGAGGCTGCCTAGCATGATGTCAACGGTCAGCAGCCTCACGAGGAGGAAACGTAACCATGACATCTCAGACAACATCTTCCACCTCAATCACAACATCAAACTGAGCTGAGGGTGAGAAGTCAAATTCTGCTAAGAGCGATCGAAGTGGCGATCACCTGATTGCGATCTTGCTGTTTAGCCATATGTAGCGCTTGATCAGCTTGAGCAATGACTGTTTCGAGGTTGTGTTCCTGGGTTGGAGCAGACTGGCGATGCCCATACTCAGCGTCACATAATCGCTGACATGAGAGTTTTTATGGGGAATTTTGAGCGAAGCGATGGCCAGTTGGATAGCTGTCGCATTCGAGCAATGATTGTTCTGGATCTGTTTCGTCGCCCCGAAATTCAGCAGACCTTTCGGCAAGCCTTTGAGCAAAACAACTTTCCGCTGCTGGAGCGAGTCAGCCTGGAGGTGATCGAAGCCAACCTGCTTGACGATCAGATTCAGCAGTTGGGGATCGACTGGCGACGAGAGCTGGTGGCATTTTCGGCGGTGTTTATTGGAGTTGCTAAGCGCAGCCGCACCCCTGCCGAGGTAGTGTGCGATCAGCAGTCTCAACCACTACATCGCTCGCTGCATCAGCATTTGGTCGCTTTACAAGAACGGCTCGACCGCTTGCCTACAATTGAAGGAATTCGCACCGAAATGGCTCGCTTAGCCGCAGAAGAAGTCTTGGCGCTGCCTGCTGCTGAGCAAGGCAACCACTGGGCCCAACAGTGCCGCGCCTATGCCCTATCGCAGCAGATTCGGGGCTGGTTTGAGACGCTGGGCTTTCGCTTTGAGGCATACGAGGTGTGGCAAGCCGATTACTTTGAGTGGATTATCAACGTGCCAGTGCGACGCGGACGCTACGATCGGGTGCTGATCCGGGGCATGGATGGCGAAGCTGAGTTATCCGATGTGGCAGCTCTGCGTCAGTCGGTCGAGCAACAGCGCACGGATGAAGGCTGGTTGGTGACAGCCCGACGAATTAGCCGCGCCGCCAGAGATGAAGTTGAAAAGTTAGAAAATCAGAATTTAGGCTGCTACACCCTGGATGAACTGCTCGATCAGGACGCCGACTTTGCAGGCTATCTGGATTGGCTGGAGCAAGAAATCCAACGCCGCCAGATTGACCGCACCTATGTGCCGCTAGCCTGCACTAAAGAGGAGTTCGATCCGTTTACCAAACAGCGCATCGACATCAGCACCTACGACGAGCGCGACGGCTGGATCGACGGCTACATTGACCTGTGGCTGGACGATCCGGCGAAGGAACATATCTCAGTCTTGGGTGAGTTTGGCACGGGCAAAACCTGGTTTGCGCTGCACTATGCTTGGCAGGCACTCCAGCGCTACAAACAGGCAAAACGTCGAGGCTTGGAGCGACCCCGATTGCCGCTGGTGATTCCGCTACGCGACTATAGCAATCTCAAATGATTTGTGAAAATGGATAGAGGTGGTAACCTGCTCTAGAACCTGCATTTGGTAGTGTTAACTCATCTATGGATGAACTGACTCAATTTATTCAGAGTAACCCTGACCCACGAGAGCTAAAACGGGCGTTGGCTGTGCAAATGGTGCTACAGGGCTATACGTACTACGAGATCCGAGATGTCCTCAAGGTGTCAGTTGGCTTCATTACAAAGTGGAAGCAGAGTTATCAGCAGCAGAGGATAGCAGGACTTTATTTACGCCATCAAGGCTCAAGGGGACAGTTGAAGCCACAGCAGCGACAAGCCGTGCTGGCATGGCTCAAACAGAAGAACGACTGGAACTTGGGCGAACTCCAGCAGCACTTAGAGGCGCAATACAACGTGGTGTTCGAGTCTAAGCAAAGCTACTACACCCTGTTTGGTGAAGCTGGGATCAGTTGGAAGAAGACGCAAAAGCGGAATCCTAAAGCAGACCCCAAAGCGGTAGAGAAAAAAACAGCAGATCACCGAGTGGTTGGATAGGCACCGCAGTGAGATGAGCGGTGGACAATTGGTGGTCTTGTTCCAAGATGAGTGCCATCTGCTGTGGGGGGACCTATGTGGCTATGTATGGGGCAAGACAAGTGAGCGGATCGAGGTTCCAATGATCAATGAACGTCAAAAGCAGACGTACTATGGAGCACTCAATGTCTGCACCCACGAATTTTTTCTGAAAGCCTTTGAGAAGGGAAGGGAAATTCTCACTCGACGATTGCATTTCTGGAAGCCCTGCTTGCTGAGCATCCCACTGCTCGTATTGCCTTAATCTGGGATGGTGCAAGTTATCATCGCTCCCAACAGGTGAAAGACTATTTAGCATCCGTCAACCAAGGGTTGGAGGAGTCTCAATAGAAAATTACCTGTATTCGCTTTGCACCGAATGACCCACGACAAAATCCGGTTGAGGATGTTTGGCTACAGGCAAAACGGTTCATCAGAGAGTTCTACCGGTTGTGCCAGTCGTTCTCCGCAGTGAAATGCTTATTTGAGTTGGTCACGCACCGTCAATGCTTCAGTTTTCCAAAGGTCTTTATGTATGGTGCTTTTTCATGAACCATTTAGGATTGCTATACCGCTCCCGTCATCTACAGCATTGAACGCCATCCCGATTATTGGTCGCTTCTCATACCTGTTTGGGAGAAACTTCAAGCGGAAAGCGTTCAACTTATTAGTAGTGAACTGTTGCTTTTGGAATGTCTTGTTATTCTGTTAAGGATAAATAATACTGTTCTAATTAACGCTTACGAGCAGTTTCTTTCCTTCCAGATAACACTTTTTCCCATCCGTGAATCTATCTTGAGGTTAGCTGCTCAATTAAGAGCCACTAACAATCTCAAAACTCCCGATGCGATTCATGCAGCGACTGCTCTAGGTATCAGACACACCTTATTCCTGACTCCTGACTAATGATGCGGATTTGCGAACTGTTCTAGGATTATCAATCGTCGTACTGAAGGAGGTCTTGAATGCATAGGAAAGTGCATATCGAGAAGAAAACGAAGATGGTTTTGTCATCACCGCATTTCCAACTCGCAAAATTAATTCGCTCAAGAGGCAACAACTATGGACGTAAATAATTTTCAAGAAGCACAGGACTATCTTAAATTCATCCCTGTTTTGAAGGATCTACCCAAACGTCCATTTCTGCTGCTCTATGACCCAGAAGCCGATGTCCTCTATGTTGACTTCTACAGCCCACCTAAATCTGCCAATGACAGCAAACTAACCGATAACGATATCGTAGTTTGCTACGATGATGACGAAATTATTGGACTTACCGTTCTCCATGCTAGTAAGCAATAAGGTTAGTTCTCAAGAGTATGAACATTACTGGAGTCAAAGGCTTAGGTGCAGCAGAGAAAGCCTCGTTGTACGCGAAAGCGTTCTCACAAAGTCAGCGCTGGAGCCGGTGGAGGATAATAGATCTGTTGGGAAATAACGGGAAAAATCGCTGAAACGCTTGTACAGGTTGGATCTCAAGGATTTTATCAAAAAATCGCTGAAATGTTTGCTAGGCAAGGGTTTCAAGGATTTTTGAGCTTATTCCCCAACAACTCTAATGATTGAGGAGGAACATTGTCAAAAAAGAAATTTCGTAAATCGGTTGAAAGTATTCAACGACAGATTGAGATTCATCAGCAGAAGATTGTCGAGCAGCAACAGCAGCCAATCCCAGATCAAAACTTAATTCGCTATTAGCAAAAAGAGATTGCAGGGTTAGAGAAAAGCTTAGCACGAGCAGAAAAACGACTCAGGAGGGGCAAATGGTTTCTAAAATTGAGCGACCTTTGCATGTCAATTCAACTCTATCAATTTTACTGGATGAGCTGGGCGAAGAGTGTGAAAAAGTACTTTTTCTACTGACCCAATTGAAGCTGGCTAATCTCACAGATGACCAAAAAGGTGACATTCTAGCTGAACTCACAGGGGCGGTTAGCCATCTTCATGTACATACAGAAGACCTGCCAGAACTGATTGAAGATGAAATTCTGTCCTTACCTGATCAGGATTGATCCCAATTCGGCATGAACATCACTGGAGCCAAAAGCTTAACCGCAGCAGAGCCAGCCTCGTTGTACGCGAAAGGTTTATCGAGAAGAAAATCAAGCTGGTTTTGTGCTCGCGGCGTTTTCAACCCGCAGGCAAATATAGCCGTAAACGGGAAAGGGGTGCCTGTTAGGATGACAACAAGATGGTATCTTACGAAAGCAGCCTACTAAAATTCCAAGTTCCTATGGCCCTAGCGGTAATTCGCAATTTATTGATTAGCTCAATGATTAGTCCAATTAATTCAGGGATTCAGACTTCTAATGGTGCTCCTCATCGCCAAGTGAGGAACTGATTATGAAGCGACTGCTCTCAATTTTGGTCAGCGCAATTATCCTGGCGGCAATTTACTGGAAGATTGACTTTGCTGGGCTGATCCAGGTGTTTCGTGATTGTGACCGGCTCTGGATGATGATCAGCTTGGGCATGGTGGTGCCAATTACGATGATTACGGCTTGGCGATTGCAGCAGCTCATGCCTGTCGCCGGACAATTAAGTTTTGGGGAGGCAAACCGATTAATTTTGGCAGCTAGCGTTTTGAATATGGTGCTGCCGTCTAAAATGGGTGACATTGCCAAAGCCTATTTTATGCGAGATCGAGGACATCTTAGTGGCTCCTTAGCGCTCTCGTTGGTGGTGTTTGAAAAGGCTTGCGATATGCTATCGCTGTTGCTGTGGTGCGCTTTTGGTCTGTTGCTCTACCCCCGCAAAGACTGGTTGTTTGCCATCATGACCGTGAGTGTAGTAGTGGGGTTAGTCCTGGGTATAGCACTGCTCAGTGTTCCTCAGTTTGCCCGATTTTTCTTTGACACCAGCCAAAAGCTAGCGCCTAAAAAGCTGCGAGCTAAATTGGGTAAACTCAGCTACTCCTGGCAGGAAATGCACGACTACTTCTGGCGTGACAAAGGCAACCTGGGCAAAATTACCGCAACGTCGATCTTCTTATGGTTTCTGCACCTGCTGCAAATTTGGTTCTTTATCTTGGCGCTCAACGCTTGGACGCCCTTTCTCACCAGTTTGGCCTTGTCACCCCTCGCCATCTTGGCTGGACTGCTGCCCCTCACCTTTGCCGGGGTTGGCACTCGCGATGCAGCCCTGATTGCCTTCTATGCTCCCTACTTTGATGCCGCCACGGCTGCTGCTTTGGGAGTACTATGCACCTCTCGCTACCTGCTGCCTGCCCTTGGGGGATTACCGTTTTTGCATCAATACCTGGCAACAGTGCAAATCAAGCACGACCCGCTTGAATAATCGTTGAAGCATTGCAATTGCTGTCTAGAATCTTCGATTTATGTCCGCAACTCGTCTCTACCAGTTCCTTACCGCTAAACCCACCCGGACTCAAATCTGGCTCTGGCTGGGATTGAGTCTGCTGGTTTCATTAGTCTACAGCATTCCGGCTCTGCAAGAAGCCTGGAGCGGCGAATATGTAATCCAGGACGATGCGCGGCAGCATGTGTTTTGGATGCGGCGGTTTCTAGATCCAGACTTATTTCCCCAGGATTTGATGGCTGACTACTTTCAGTCGGTTGCGCCCTGGGGTTATGCTAGCCTGTACCGCTTGTTTGCCTGGTTCGGCATCGATCCGGTGGGGTTGAGTAAGATGCTACCGTTGATTTTGGGGCTAATTACCACAGGGTTTTGTTTCGGTGTTGCCCTAAAAATTTTACCAATCCCCATTGCTGGATTTACCGCTGCCACCTTACTGAACCAAAATCTCTGGATGCGTGATGATCTCAGCTCAGCCACTCCAGGGGCTTTTTTCTATCCAATTTTTTTGGCGTTTTTATATTATCTGCTGCGTTGTTTGCTAGTACCTTGCCTGTTTACGATAGCATTACAGGGATTGTTCTATCCTCAGGGTGTGTTTTTATCGGCTGGTATTTTGCTGTTGCGATTACTAGATTGGAGCGACATCACGAAGCCGCGGCTGAATCACAGCCAGATCCGCTTCAGCTCGATAGGCTTAGGAGTCGCCTTTTTGGTAATGGTGCTTTATGCTTTCAAGTCATCTGAATTTGGTTCCGTAATCCGCCTAGCTGAAGCCAAAACCTTACCAGCCTTTGCTCCCACTGGCTGGTCAGCCTATTTCTCTGACAATTTTGTGCAGTTTTGGCTATGCGGCAAGCGCAGCGGCATGATCCCAACTGAATGGTGTGATTTGGCGAAAGACCAGCAGGATATAGCCCGTCCATGGCTGCTGGCACGGTTCCCCTCCGTTTGGTTAGGGTTACTGTTTCCAGTGGTGTTGCTGGCTCGCAATCACTTTCCGTTGGCTCAGCGGTTGACACACCATTGGCAAGTGCTTTGGCAAGCTCTTTTGGTATCAATTGGGCTATTTCTGATTGCCCATGTTCTAGCGTTTCGATTGCATTTACCGAATCGTTATACTGAACATAGCTTTCGGATTTTACTTGCTTTAGCCGCAGGCATAACGCTAGTAATCTTATGGGATAGGCTGTTTCAATGGTGTCTGTCTAGAAAGCCAATGCTAGCCACTGGCCTGACGGCCCTACTCGCTGCCACCCTAGTGTTCTATCCCTACAGTTTGGAAATCGATCATGAACCCTTTCCGGTGACGGGCTATGTGACGGGCGATGCTCCTAGCCTCTATCGATTCTTTGCCAATCAACCCAAAGATATTGTAATTGCCTCGTTGAGCGAAGCAGCAAATCAAATTCCTACCTTTTCCCAGCGGTCGTTGCTAGCGGGCGGCGAAGGCTATCTACTGCCCTATCATCCCCAGTACTTTCAGCAGCTCAGCCAGAAGTTGCTCGATACCGCTCAAGCCCAATACAGTCCCGATCTAAACCAGGTAAAAGCGTTTATCGACCGCTATGACTTAGATTTTTGGTTACTAGATCAAGAATCCTTCCAGCCTGACTTTAACAATCCCAAATCCTATCTGACTCAACTATTTGCCCAATTTCCTGTCGAGACCCAGCCAATCAAAGCCCAGCTTGCAGCGGGGGTAGTTCCAGCTTTGTCGCAAATTCCAGCCGCCTGCTCAGTTCAAAGAGATGGGTTTCGAGTACTGAGAGCGAGATGCATCCTGAAACAGTGAACAAAATAGCGAGCAAACCGTATTAATTCCTTTGGGGGAGGTCATTTCAGCAGAAGTTTTAGAGAATGAAACAGTGTCACCTACAACATGGGAAGTGCTATGAATTTATTACGCATCCTACTTGCCATTCTTGTTCCTCCCCTAGGAGTTTTTCTCACATTTGGGTTGGGTCCCACGTTCATCATCAATCTGCTGCTGACGTTGTTGGGATGGCTCCCAGGCAGCATCCATGCCGTTTGGGCAATCATGAAGCATGAACAGCAACTAAATCGTCAACTCTAGAGCGCTAATTCAAACGTATTAAGCCTAGATGGCGAAACTTACGTGCTTGGCTTGAACGAAAACTTAATCCAACGATAGCAACAATCTAATAGCAATCTTGTTTGTCGAGCAGGTGGGTAAATCTATCCACCTGTTTTAGGTTGCAACAGTTTTTTAGCAGTTTCATTACTGGCAATTCCCTAGATTGTGGGTCGAGAGATCGTGCATCGAGGACACGCCAGCGAATGACCAATATTGGGGCTTCTTTACCCCAAAAAGGGGTAAAGCATAACTTTACCCCGCAGCTACTGTGTAAATCCAAGCTATAAACCCAATCAGTCAAGGGACATCAACCTAAACGATTGAAAAGAGTTGAGATTAGATAATACCTGTGCCTTTACCACGACTGTCGTGGTCTTCGGTCAATTCACCCTGCTTATCAGTATCGTTCACTTCGGATATTTCTTGAGCACGTTCTGCTTTGAGTTCCTCCTCTTCCTGGCGCAGGTCACCCGGCTCATTGACATACATTTCCGGTTCAATTGCAAAGTTGTTCACCAACCCTTCTTTGTCAACTGTGTAGCCAGCGGATGTGTCTAAACTTTCGTCTTCAGCTTGGTGAGGAGTATGCTTAAACGCTTCACCCTCACGTTCTTTCCGGGCTGCGGTTTCTGCCGGAACAATGTGGGCGTCATAAGTATCTACAGAAACATCTTCATGTGTGCTCATAGTTTATACATCCCAAATTCTGCAATGTTATACGCTTATCATCTCCTTAAACCCGATTTGCTTCGTCTATCAGGAGTTAGAGATATATGTTAAGAAAAACACAACTTCTCTATCCTTTGGTCTCTACTTCTGGACTTAGCATGACCTCTGGAATCACCAATATTTATGACGGGTGGTCGGATACTCAAACACCAGAAAGTCTAGGTAGAACCTACCTAGACTAGGAAATTCAGTTTTCACTTATGTACTTCGCTCTTTCGTCATTCCGTTGACTCATAAGAATGACGAATCGGAATTGCAATTAACCTAGTCAATTGCTTTCTTGACTTTATCTTTTACGTTCTCGACTGAGTGACGCACTTCGGCTTCAGCTTGCTTGGCCTTACCTTCAGCTTTAGTTTCTGGGTCACCAGTTACGTTTCCAGCAGCTTCCTGAATTTTACCTTCAACGTTCTTGGCAGTTGCTTTTGCTTTATCTTCTGCGCTCATAATTACCTCGTGTTATAACGGTAAACTACATTAGTAAAGTGCAATACCTTTAATGTAGCGAACGATGCTATTTAAACAATCCCTCACGCGGTAGATCAGCAGTTTATCCTAAGGCTTAGAATCCCAAACCACAGAGACAGGACTTACGCATTTGCCCTCTTTTCTAGGATGCCCGCAGGGCTATAATCCCCAATTCTGGGGGACTTCCAATCTGCTTCCCCCAACTCTGGGGGCTAGGGGGGCAGAAATTGCTGAGCTGCGTAAGTTCTGAGCGATACAAGAGACACAGAGGTCGCACTTTATTCAGCAACAATAAACCCGCTGCACCGGGCAACGGGCTTGGTGAACTGATGCACCTACAAGCTAAAGCAACCTGATTAATTAGGCAAATCAACCAATTAAACCAGAACGCAAGGCCAGCACCGCCGCTTGAGTGCGGTCATCGGCACAGAGCTTGTTGAGAATGTTGCGAACGTGGGTTTTAACAGTGCCTACAGTGATATAGAGCTTTTCAGCGATGGCGGCATTGCTGCATCCAGCCACTATCAGCTCCAATACTTCTAATTCGCGTTCTGTCAGCGGATAGTTTTCTAAAAGCTGCTCGTATTCAGGTTCAACTGCGCCAATCGAAACCTTCTTGGCTGCCTCTACCTCAGCTCCTGATGGAGCTTGCCGCACTTGACGCAGCACAATCGTCGCAATGGCCGGATCAATCCATGAGTTTCCGTCATAAGTTGCATTCAGAGCTTCTACGAGACGATCCGTACTGATATCTTTCATGCAATAAGAGTCAGCACCCGCCGCAAATGCAGCCAGCACCGAGTCCTCGCTGTCATGCATCGTCAAGATCAAGATCTTGGTTCGCTGGTCACCGGCTTCGGCATGGGCCTGTTTAAAACGGCGTGTTAGCTCAATGCCATCCATATCAGGCAAACCGATATCAACAATGGCCACATCGGGCTTGGATGCCTCTAGCAACTGTAGCCCTTGTCCGGCATTGGCTGCTTCGCCTACCACGCGAATTCCTTCTTGCCGCTGTAAGGCAGCCTTTAAACCGACTCGTGTTAAATCGTGATCTTCAATTAATGCGACGGAAATTTCACCCATTGCTCCTAACCCATTGCTCCTATCCGATGAATACCTCTTCTAGAAGAGACTGATCAGAATTATGGAGGATATTGTCAGCTGCTGCCTCCACCAATAGAGGTAAGAATCAGTTCAGTCTAGCAACCGTTCTCCTACTCCAGGTATAAAAAGCACCTAAATTTACCATTCATCCTGACTTTAGCCCATACCTCTAACCCCGGATTGAGGTAAACGCAGGCGACTTTTCGACAAAATTGTACTATCAGTAACAAAACTTTAAGAATTGGGGGATTGGAAGCTGGCACCTCTAGATTTCTGAATTTCTGAGTCAACTCTGCTGCATTCCAGACCTAGCCTAGATGTTCGCTCGCGTTCGAGCTTGGGAAATTACAGTTGATTTTGCAAGGGTTATAGGAATAATGTTGCGAGTCCTGATCATTGATAACAAAACTAATGTCAAAACGGTGCAATCTAGCCTGCATTTATTGCTAGAGGGGCTAGCAGGTAGTGACCTACCCATCGAAACGACTCCAGTTTCTGACTTAGCCACGGCATTGACCCAACTAGAGCATCACTCATTTGACTGTGTGCTCTGGCATCTGCCTCAGAGCGAGGCCATGTCGTTACAGTTGCTGCATGAGGTGAAAACAACGATGCGTCCGGCCCCAACAGTTGTTCTGATTAGCGACTGCACCGATTCGCAGCTACTAGAGCAATGGCGAGAAGCAGGGGTATGGGATGTTTTGCCACCCTCTCAGCTCACATCAGAATCGCTCAGTCAAACCTTGCGCTGTGTCATACGGGTGCGACAGGCAGAGCAGCAGTATCACTTCGCGAGCGAACGACTGCGGCGAAATGACCAGCTTCTCTGGTACCAGCAGCAAAGACTTGAAAAGCAAGACCAGCAGATCCGACAGCTCCAGTCGCAGCTTGTGGAAGCCACCAAAGTGAAAGGCCAGTTTCTAGCAATGGTCTCCCACGAACTGCGGACGCCTATGAATGCGATTTTGGGTTTTTCCAAACTGCTATGGCGGACGCAAACAACCCTTAGTGCCCGGCAGCGCGATATGGTGGAGCGAATTCTGGCGAATGCCGAACAGTTAATGGCTGCGATTGACCAAATTCTTAATTTCTCTAAAATTGAAGCCGGTCAGCTTGAACTGCATCCTGAATCGCTCAATCTAGCGCATTTGATTCGGGCGATGGCGACAGAACTGGCAGAAACTGCTACTCAGAAGGATTTGGCCCTCAACCTACAGCTCGATTTGGCAGATCCCATTGTTGTCACGGACCCGACTAGTTTGCAGCAGGTGATCTTTAATCTGATTGCCAATGCGCTTAAATTTACTGCGACCGGCTCGGTCACAATCGAAGCGGTGGAAGTAGGTGCGGATCGAATTGCAATTGTGATTCGCGATACGGGCATTGGCATCGAATCGGCAGAGCTAGACCACATCTTCGAGCCGTTCCGTCAGGTGGATCAGTCAAATACGCGCCACTATCGCGGTATTGGTTTAGGGCTAGCGGTGACAGCCGCGCTGGTGCAGCAACTGGAGGGTACGATTACTGTCAAAAGTCAAGTTGGTCAAGGCTCGGAGTTTCGGATCGAGTTACCGCGTCGGATTCACCAATCGAATCACCAGCCCAAGCAGTTTAAAAATTCGGTTTCGGCAGCTCGTTTGACAAGTTCTCAGAAAACAGCTTCTCTGAATCCGTAGTTACCTGCAGCGATACTCACTATGCTCATTCACGAACTGTGATTCTGCCTGTAAGTTGCTTAACCTATAAGTTGCTTAAGTTGATATGAAATACCCCATTTGGCTCCTGTTGCTAGGCTGCGTTAGCTGTAGTTCACCGACCCTCTCCCAAACTCCGACCTCTGCTCCTAGCCCCATCTCCCCAGCCCAATTAACCCAAGCCGCTCCTGCACCGGCGACTCCAGTGGCAAATTCCAATTTGGCGCAGGTTGTGAGTCCGCCTGCAAACCAGGTAGACCGGGCCACAATTCAACAGGATTATGCTGCTACAACGCCACTGCCCACGACCGGCAGAGTGACAGTACGAGACCATATCCGCAATCTCGATCCCAGCCGCCTGATTGTCAATTGCCCAGCAGATTCGGCTCCCTATGCTTTTGCCGAAAGTAGCAACTACGAAATCCAAATTTGTTCGGAAGAATACGACCCCTGGCAACCCAAGTATTACATCAGTCAGGCTAAAGATCGCAGTAGTGGCCTACGGATTACGAGCGCCAATCCCGAAGAAGCCCGTCAGCTAGTCTTTCGGAATCAGGGCTACACCTATGTGATCTATCGGGATGGTGCTCGCCCAGATCAGATCAATGCCTATTTGGAGGTCTACGGTCCTAATGGCGATAGCTTTGCCGAAGCATTGCTCTACCTCTACGAAGCAGGACCAGCCCCCACCGCTGATAGCTAGTGGCCTAGGTGAACAATTTGGAGTTTGGTCTTGAACTTTCTAGCAACCGATCTCTAGCAACCGATCTCTAGCAGCCAATTAGCATTCTCAACAATCGCTTAGGCATCACCATCCGACATCAAAGCCAGCGCTTCTTCGGTCGCATCCCAGGCTTCATCCAGGATTTCAGCCATCAACGGATGGTGATAGCGCACTTCATCAGCTAGCTTAGACAGCTCATCAGCAAGATGTAGCAATCGCGTTTCGGCAATTTGGCGCACCTTGAGACGTTGAGAAATAAAGTCAGGGCTATGTTTTTTGACGGTAACCGGTGGCAGCGTTGGGTAGAGTTCGGCTGAGGCATCTTCGATGAGAGTGTCTGCGGACGCATCGTCAGTTAACTCTGAGGTAGCGACGGGTTGAGAGGAATAACCTCCACCAATGTCAGAATTAATCAACTTATTTAAAGAGCGCTGTGAATTCATCAGATTTTTCCTCTTCCTTAAAGCTTATAAACCCTTACCGCAACTTAGACGCTACCTAAACAGAATTATCGAAGTTTGCAAAATCCTTGCAAATTCTAATGATTCTGACTTTTGAAGATGCCTTTCCCGTCACCTAGCTTGACAAACGCATGTATAGCCAATTCTGAGAAAAGGTTAATATTTATTATTTTGTAACTTCAGATACTACTACAAGCAGGATTCCCGTAATTGCCAAATCCTCGCGATCTAGTCAACAAATCTTGACTTCCGGAATTTTGCGGTTGAGGTTCATTTAGTCTTCACATTGCGCTTGCCCTAGTTCTAGATCGACAGGTTTACAATCACCTAGGAACGGGTGCTGGCCGGTCAGCGTCAATGACCCTTAGAGCCTAGCTCAACGTCAATTGCAATCAATCTCACTCAGGTCAGAGGAGTAGTGCTGATTTGGGTAGGTCAGGCAGGACTGTTGAAAAATCGAGAATAAGAGCCAGCAAACTGATCGATAGCTAGTTTGGACTATCAAAGCGAATTCATGACAGGGCGCAATCGTCACCTAAATCGTGATTTACCGGAAACTCTTTATACGCCAGAGAGCCGCATTCGCCATCCCAAACAGTTGTGGCGCGACATGAAACGGGATCTGCTGGCATCGCGTGAGCTGGCTTGGCGGCTGCTGGTGCGGGATTTGAGTAGCCAGTACCGCCAGTCGCTGTTGGGAGTGTTTTGGGCCTTTGTGCCGCCGATTGTGGCTGCGGTTGGGCTAACGCTGGCCAACAATGCTGACATTTTGAACATTGGCGAAACCGATCTGCCCTATCCGGCCTATGTCATGTTCAGCATGGCACTGTGGCAGACCTTTGTGGAGTCGCTTATGGGGCCAGTGCAGGCGGTAATTGCAGCGAAACCAATGCTGGCGCGGATCAACTTTCCCCGCGAGGCAATTATTTTGTCCCAGTTGGGTCAGGTCGGCTTCAACTTTGGAGTGAAGCTGATTTTGATTACGGTCATGTTTCTCTGGTTTCGGATTCCGGTAACCTGGACGGTGCTGCTGGCTCCGGTGGCGCTGATTCACCTGATCGCTTTGGGAACGGCCATCGGGCTACTGCTGGCTCCGCTCGGCACGCTGTACGAAGATGTGACCCGTGGGTTGACGCTGGTAACGAGCGCCTGGCTGTTCTTTACGCCCGTGATCTATCCACCGCCGCAGAGTGGTTTGTTTGCCCTGCTGGTACAGTGGAATCCGGTGACGCCGCTGTTGGTGACGGTGCGCGAGTTAGCCACGACCGGAGTGGTGTCGTCTCCCGTTCACTTTTGGCTAGCCAGCCTGCTAGCGATGGGAGGCTTGCTGGTTAGCTGGTTGATTTATCGTATTGCCATGCCGTTTGTAATCGAGCGAATCAGCGCATGATTGAGCGTTTGACAAATTACCCGGTGCCCAACTCGCCATCTAACCCTTGGAGCGATCTCCCTTCTGACTCGTCGTCTGACTCGTCGTCTGACTCACGGCTCGGCCAACCGGAGAGCAGCGAGATTGTGCTGTCGGTGCAGGGGGTTTCCAAAAAGTTCTGCCGCAGCCTCAAGCGGTCCCTGTTCTATGGCATCCAGGATATTGCCACCGAGCTAGTGGGTATGCGTCAGCCCAATCCCCAGCTCCGCTATAACGAGTTTTGGGCGCTCAAGGATGTCAGCTTTACCCTCAGACGCGGCGAAGCGCTGGGCTTAGTAGGAGCCAACGGTAGCGGTAAGACAACGCTGTTGCGGATTATTAGTGGTTTAATTCGGCCCGATACCGGCTCGATCTGGCTGAAGGGACGGGTCGCGCCACTGATTGCCTTGGGAGCTGGCTTTAGCCCGATCTTGACCGGACGGGAAAATATCTACGCCAACATGTCGATCTTGGGCCTATCCAAGTCAGAGATTGACGCCCGGTTTGAGCAGGTGGTCGAGTTTGCCGAAATTGGCGATGCCATTGATGCGCCAGTGCAGAGCTACAGTTCCGGGATGGCGGCTCGGTTGGGATTTGCCTGCGCCATTCATACCGATCCAGACATTTTGCTAATCGACGAAGTGCTGGCGGTGGGCGATGCCAAGTTTCGCTCGAAGTGTGAACGCAAACTGGCCGAACTGCTGCAAAATGGCACCTCGTTTGTGCTGGTGAGCCACTTTTTTCAGGGCATTCTCAACACCTGCCATCAGGGTATTTACCTCTCAAAGGGCAATCTGGTGGCGGCTGGTAGTGCCCGCGAAATTATGGACCTCTATGAGCAGGATCTGTTTTCGATTAAGCGGCAAGCAACCCGGTTTCCCTTGGCCCTGCCCGCAAAAACCGCGACGGAAAGCACGGGAGCCGATTTGGCCTCGATTTACTTCAAAGATGCCGAAGCTGAGTTGATCGAAACTCCTGTGAGTGGCGAACCGCTGTCGATTTGTGCTCGCTGTCTGGTGCGCCGCCCAATTCAAGCCGCCAGCCTGTTTGTGGCGATCTACCAGCCCGCCAAAGATAACAGTTTGGTGCTGCACCTCAGCAGTGCCTACGATCAGGAAACCTTTGCAGTCGAAGCGGGCGAGTATGAGCTGCGGGTAGATTTGCCCTGTCTGGGTCTGCTGCCCGGTTCCTATACGCTGAGTGTCTATGTCAAGGACGGCTCGCTTTATATGCTGGATGCCCACGAGTCGATTCCTTTTACCGTGAATGGCTCGGACAAGCTGAATCGGGGCCAGTACTATCAGCCGCGCCAATGGCAGATTAGTAACCTACAGATTAGTAGCCTAGAAGAGTGACAGCCCTACCCATGACTACTCCATCCTTCCATCCTCGGCGATCGGCTGACTGGCCATGAGTTTGAGCGTCGTTACGAGGTAATGCCCAATCTCACCTGGTCAGCGTTTCATCAAAGGCGGTAGTGAGACAGGATACTATAACTGGAAACATCCCCCAATCAACGGCATATGGCTGAAACCCCTCCCACGATTAGCGTCCTGATGTCGGCCTACAACAGCGAGCGCTATCTGGCCCAGGCGATTGACAGCATCTTGACTCAAACCTTCAGCGACTTTGAGTTCTTGATTATCGATGATGGTTCCAGTGACCGCTCGGCTGAAATTCTGCAAACCTATGCGACCCAAGATGCCCGGATTTGCTTCACGAGTCGGGAAAATCGCGGCATTCCCCGCACTCGCAATCAGCTCTTGACTCAGGCTAGGGGAGAACTGGTTGCCATCATGGACGCGGATGACATTGCCCTGCCCGACCGGTTTCGGCTACAGGTAGAGTTTTTGTGCCAGCACCCGGAGGTGGTATGTGTGGGCGGCGCGCTGGACTGGATCGACGAAAAAGGCAGACTACTAGGCCATTGTCCGATGCCACAAACCGATGAGGAACTGCAAACCCTGATGCTGGGTGGCATTTCGCTGCTGCATCATCCAACGGCGATGGTGCGACGCTCGGCTCTGCTGCAAGTTGGTGGTTACGACGAAACTATGATTGCCTCATCGGATTTGGACCTGTGGCTGCGGCTAGGAGAAATCGGCAAGCTCGCCAATCTACCCGATACCGTGCTGCAATATCGCCTCCATCCCCACTCCATCACCCACGCCAAACAGGTGCGACAAGCCGATGATGCCTTAGCCGCCTGTCAACGAGCTTGGAAACGACGCGGTATTCAGGGCCAGTTCATTCGCCAACCGGCCGATCACCTGAAGCAGCATCAATTCTGGCTGCGCTGTGGCTGGAACAATTTTCTGGACGGCCAGCGCGATGTAGCTCGTCATTGCGGCATTCAAGCCATCAGCACAGGACCACGGAATCTGGAAGCCTGGAAACTGTTGGCCTGTGCGTTGATTAAGCCCATCCCAGTCAAACCCTGAATCTGCCATGCCTCTTGTTTCTGTTCTACTGCCCGTCTACAATGCGGAACGCTATCTAGGGCCAGCAATCGAAAGTATTTTGACCCAGACCTTCACGGACTTCGAGCTGTTGATTACCGACGATGGTTCCAGCGACCGTTCTTTGGAGATTCTGCAAAGCTATGCAGCCCAAGATACCCGGATTCGCCTGCTCAGCCGTGAGAACAAAGGTCTGATTTACACCCTCAATGAAATGCTGGAGCAAGCCAACGGCGAATTTTTGGCCCGCATGGATGCGGATGACATTGCCACACCCGACCGGTTGGCGCTTCAGGTGCAGTTTCTCCGCCAGCATCCGGAGGTAGTCTGTGTCGGCGGTGCCTTTGATTTGATTGACCCTCAGGGCCGCACGGTGCAGTGGATTCCGATGCCGGAACATAATGATGAAATCCAGCAGATGCTGTTGATCGGGCGCACGATTATCAACCATCCCTGTGCCCTGATGCGGTGCTCGGCCCTGCAACAAATCGGCGGCTACGACCCGGAAATGAAAACCGTCGAAGACCTGGACATGCTGCTGCGGCTCGGTGAAATTGGTCAGTTGGCAAACCTGCCCGAAGTCGTGCTGAAATACCGCTTTCACCCCAATTCGGTGAGTGCCCAAAATATTTTGTTTCAGTCGCAAATGGCAGAGCGAGCTTGTCAGAGAGCCTGGACGCGACGCGGTATTAGTGGTCACTACGATTCGCCCCAGCCCTGGTACCGCCCGTTGCCAGAGCCAGATTCCCAGCAGCAGTTCTGGCATCGTTATGGCTGGTGGGCCTTTTGCAACGGTTTTCGGCTCACGGCAGCAGAGTGTGGCCTAAAGGCGATTGCCGCTAAACCCACCACGCTGAAAAGCTGGAAACTATTGGCCTGCGCTTTGATCAAACCCATTCCCAAACCTGTCTCTAATCTCCAAACTGTCCTACAGCCAGAAAAATCGGTATGACTCCACCCAAGGTTTCGGTTCTAATGCCCGTCTACAACGCTCAGCGCTATCTGGCTGAAGCCGTGGAAAGCATTTTGCAACAAACCTACCGGGACTTTGAGTTTTTGATTGTCAACGATGGTTCGACTGATCGGTCTTTGAAGATTTTGCAGCGCTATGCCGCTCAAGATAACCGGATTCGCCTGATTAGCCGGCCCAATACCGGATGTGTGCAAGCTCTGAATCAGATGTTAGCCTTGGCGCAAGGTGAACTGATTGCCCGCATGGATGCCGATGATGTCGCGCTGCCGGATCGGTTGGCCCAGCAGGTGGACTTTTTGCAACAGCACCCGGATGTAGTGTGTGTCGGCGGTGCCCAAGACTGGATCGATGAGGCCGGACGGTTTCTGTTGCATCATCCCGAAGCCGAACAAAACGACGAAATTCAACAGCTTGCCCTCAGCGGCCAAACCCCAATCAATCATCCTTCAGCGATGATGCGGCGCTGGGCCGTGCAGCAAGTGGGTGGCTACGACGAATCGATGCATCCAGCCGAGGATCTGGATCTGTGGCTGAAGCTAGGCGAAATCGGCCAACTCGCCAACCTGAAGCAGACCGTCCTCCGCTACCGGCAACACGACCAGTCCGTCAGTGAACGCCTGCAAGCCCAACAAACCCAGCAGCGCCGCCATGCCTGCCAACGGGCCTGGGAACGCCGCGGCATCCAGGGCCAATTCCACGAGGCACCACCTTGGCGTCCGGTGGACCGAGCTTCGCGTCACCAGTTCATCACCATGTACGGCTGGTGGTTTTTCAAAGCCGGCAACCGTGCCGACGCCCTAATCTACAGCCTCAAAGCCATCCGCACCACGCCCTGGAACCCCGATGGCTGGCGGCTTTTGGCCTGCACGTTAATTAAACCGATACCAGATTAGAAGTTTTGATTATGCCGCTTGTTTCTGTCTTAATGGCCGCCTATAACAGCGAACGCTATGTGGTGCAGGCCGTTACCAGTATCCTGAATCAAACCTGGCCGGATTTGGAGCTGATTATTATCAACGATGGCTCTACGGATGGGACTCTCAGGGTTTTGCAGCAGTTAGCCGATCAGGATCAGCGTATTCGCCTGATCAGCCGGGAGAATCGAGGCATTCCCCGTACGCGCAACGAACTGGTTGCCCAAGCCAGCGGCGAACTGATCGCTATGATGGATGCCGACGACGTTGCCCGACCGGATCGATTAGCCCGACAGGTTGCGTTTCTCCAGCAGCATCCCCAAGTGGTTTGCCTGGGCAGCGCCTTTGAATTGATCGACGCCAAAGGCCGGTTTCTCACCCAGCTTCCTGTGCCGCTGCACAACGATGAAATTCAGACGAAAATCCTGGCCGGACATGCCGCGATCTTCCAGCCCTGCGCTATGCTGCGGCGCTCGGTGGTGTTGCAGATTGGCGGTTATGACGAAACCATGACCCAGGCTGAAGATCTCGATCTATGGCTGCGGCTGGGAGAAGTGGGTGAGTTAGCAAATTTACCAGAGGCACTGGTGCAATACCGGCTCCATGCCAACTCCGTCAGCGAACAGGACTGTGCCCTCCAGCGACAAAAAGCCCTCGAAGCCTGTGAGCGAGCGTGGCAGCGGCGGGGCATCCAGGGTAGGTTTGAGGCCGGTGGGCTGTGGCGTCCGGGCAAGGATCGTGGCTCGCAACACCGCTTCTGGATGCAATACGGCTGGTGGGCCTTCAATAGCGGTGAGCGCCAAACGGCTTTGATCTACGGCCTAAAAGCGATTCGAGCCTTGCCCTGGCATCGCGCCGGATGGACTCTAGTGAGCTGCGCCCTGCTGAAGCCCTTACCGAAGCCAGCCAAGCAAAGAACTGGGGAATGAAGCAACTGCTTGAAGCCAGCAGGGCAGTCCAATAGCCTAAAAATCCCAGGAGCCGCTGCCATTTCACTGCTTATCTCCGTATATGGCTAAAGTATTTGTATAAAATTTTATATTCTAGATTTAGATTTTCCGCAAGTTCCAGGTATAACCTAAGGTAGATGCCAATTTTAGATAATTGATTACGTAGATCTACGGGGAGGCTTGCAAAAAATTTTGAGCTGAAGTGCGACAAATCACGGCGAAGGGAGTTGGGTTTGTGATTTACTAGTTATCTCCGACGCTTTTCAGGTGGCCGCTACCCAATAGGAAGGGAGGAATAGGTCTGTGGTGCAATCTAGAAACCAGTCGGTGCTTGTCAGTGTGGTCGTGCCTGTATACAACGCCGAACGCTACATTGCTGCTGCCCTGTCTTCAATTTTGCAGGAACACACTGTACCCCTAGAAGTAATTGTGGTCAATGATGGCTCGACTGATGCTTCGCTAACGCGAGCACAGGCGCTGGGCGATCCGCGGCTACGGGTTATCGAGAATCAAGGCAAAGGCATTGCCGATGCCCTCAATACCGGGTTGGCTGTAGCTCGTGGTCAATATATGGTGCGATGCGACGCAGATGACCTGTACCCTGCGAACCGAATTGCCCAGCAGGTGAATTGGTTGAGCCAAAATCCTGAGTTTGGTGCCATCTGCGGTGGGTATGCTGCTATTGCACCGAAAGGATCGCTGCTGGTCCAGTTCGACGATAGCCCGATCGCCGAAGAAATTACCCTAGAGCTTTGTGCTGGCTATGCTCGCACCCATCTTTGTACCTATGCGATCCGAACCAATGTACTGCGCTCGCTGGATGGGTTTCGTTCTTACTTCAAGACGGCAGAAGATATTGATCTCCAGTTGCGCCTAGGAGAAGCCTGTCGCGTCTGGTATGAGCCAGGAATCCACTACTATTACCGCCTGCACCGCGCCTCGATTACCCATACCAAAAGTTCGACCGAACGCGAGTTTTTTGATGCCATTGCCCGCGAATTCCAATCTCAGCGGCAAACAACGGGCATGGATGACCTCCAGCGAGGCAGGGTGCCGCCACCACCGCCAATCTCACCGTCTTGCCGTCCTCTATCTGCGGCTCAACACATCCAAAAGTTTTTGCTGTGGCGGGCTTGGTACGAGCATCAAGCAGGTCAGCGCTGGCAGGCCATCTCGACTGGGGTGCGCTCAGCTCTGACTTTTCCTAGCAATCTGGCGACATGGCGCAGTGTGTTAGCTCTAGCCTTGAAACCCGTTGAAGCAACCAGTTTTGACATTAAGCCCACCTTTCGCCGCTAAGCACCGTTAGATCCGGTGCCGCTAGATCTGGCAAATCCTTTACAGGAATGACGCAATATTTGCAGAATTTTGCCCAAATTGCAGCAGCGATCCGGACATCCCGGAGGACAATAGACAACAATGGGCTGATCTGCGGGCCGATCTGCACTCAGCGTTAGCCCCTTCTGGTTGCTGCATTTTTCGATTGCTGACGTATGACTTCACTTGACACTCCTCTCCGCCGCACGCCTCTTTACGCCGCCCAGCTAGCGCTAAATGCTCGGATGGTTCCCTTTGCAGGCTGGGAAATGCCGGTCCAGTACAGCGGGATTAGCAAAGAGCACCAAGCCGTGCGGGAACAGGCGGGTCTATTCGACATCTCCCACATGGGCAAGTTCCAGTTTCGGGGTCGCAATTTGTTGGCTCAGCTCCAGGCTCTGGTCCCTTCGGATTTAAGCCGCCTGCAGCCCGGAGCAGCTCAGTATACAGTGCTGCTCAATCCCGAAGCTGGCATTATTGATGACCTGATCATCTACTACCAGGGTACTGATGACGATGGCACAGAAAGGGTGATGACGATTGTGAACGCTGCCACCTTGGAAAAGGACAAGCAGTGGTTTCTGGCTCACCTCGATGCGCAGCAGGTGGCCTTAGCCGATCTATCTGCCGACCGGGTGCTGTTGGCCGTGCAGGGACCGCAGGCAATTGCTCAGTTGCAGCGGTTTGTAGACGCGGATCTGTTATCCGTGCAGCGGTTTGGTCACATCGAAGCTCCAGTACTGGGTAAATCCAGTTTCCTGGCTCGAACTGGCTACACCGGCGAAGATGGCTTTGAAGTCATGGTGGATCCCCAAGTAGGACTGGAATTGTGGCAGCAGCTCGTGGCCGCTGGCGTTGTGCCTTGCGGGTTGGGGGCACGGGATACGCTGCGGTTGGAGGCGGCAATGGCGCTCTATGGTCAGGATATCGATGAAACCACAACGCCTTTAGAAGCGGGTCTGGGCTGGTTGGTGCATTTGGACCGGGTGGAGGCGTTTATGGGCCGCTCGGTGCTGGAGCAACAAAAGCAGATGGGCCTAACCCGTCGCTTGGTGGGATTGCAATTGAGTGGACGCAACATTGCTCGCCACGATTACCCAATTGTGCAGGCCGGAGCCACAATCGGCAAAGTCACCAGCGGCACTCTTTCACCGACGCTGGGCTACCCAATTGCGCTGGCCTATGTGCCTACGGAACTATCCAAACTTAACCAATCGCTAGACGTTGAGATCCGCGGCAAGCTGTATCCTGCTACGGTAGTGAAGCGGCCATTCTACAAGAGTCCTAGCCTGGGCTAGATTGAACTCTGACTGCTTCAATGGCTGCTTGGCAGAAGCAAACCTATGGGCAGCGAACTGACGGTAGCTAGCAGCAGCTTTTTGGCGTTGGCAATTGGGTTGGCGTTGAGCTTTGAGTTTGTCAACGGCTTCCACGATACGGCGAACGCAGTGGCTACGGTGATCTACACCAATAGTCTCAAACCCATCGTGGCTGTGATTTGGTCTGGGATCTGGAACCTGATTGGCGTCCTCACTTCGACGGGCTTGGTGGCCTTTAGCGTCGTGGCGCTGCTGCCAGCAGAGTTGGTGCTGAATGTGGGTTCGGGGGCTGGATTTGCCATGGTGTTTGCCCTGCTGATTTCCGCGATCCTGTGGAATTTGGGTACGTGGTATCTGGGCCTACCGGCCTCCAGTTCCCATACCTTGATTGGCTCCATCTTGGGCGTGGGCGTGGCAAATGCTTGGCTAGGTGAGAGTTTTGGCGAGGGCGTCAATTGGGCAAAAACTGAGGAGGTATTGATTGCCTTGCTGACCTCGCCGCTGATTGGCTTCTGCTGTGCGGCACTGCTGTTGCTGATTGGCAAATTCCTGTTGCCACAACCTGAACTCTTTGCTGCGCCAGATGAGGAAAAACCGCCGCCGCTCTGGATTCGAGGTTTGCTGATTCTCACCTGCACCGGCGTTAGTTTTGCCCACGGCTCGAACGATGGTCAAAAAGGCATGGGGTTGATCATGCTAATTCTGGTTGGCATTTTGCCAGGTCTCTATGCCTTAAATCTGACTCTAACTCCTGATGCGGTTAACCAGCTCACATCCTCTGCACAAACCATCGTCAATCAACTCGAACAAATTGAACAGGATTATTTATATGAGATCAACTATTTGCCGGTGGACAACTCGCAGATCGCAACTAATGAACAGGCAACGAACGAGTTGTCTCGCTTCTTGAAAACGAGTGCAGATATTAGCGAGATTACACTAATAGCCTTAGCCGTAAAAGAAAAAGAAATTACTGAAATGCTCGCTGGAGCTAGTTTAACTGAACTTTCTACTCCACAGCGATCCCAACTTCGCAGTGATGTTTACCTGATCTCAAGCACGCTGGAAAAACTGGAGCGACTCCACCAACTGCCAGTTGCTTTAGATACCGACATAGTGCAAACCCATCGCTGCCAGTTGGCTAGTTTGACTCAGTTCATTCCGATCTGGGTCAAGGTTGCAGTCGCGATCGCCTTGGGAATTGGAACGATGGTGGGCTGGAAGCGGATTGTGGTCACAGTTGGTGAGCGGATCGGCAAAGAACACCTCACCTACGCCCAGGGAGCCTCAGCCGAACTCGTGGCGATGGGTACAATCATTGCGGCTGATCAGTTGGGCCTGCCGGTGAGCACAACCCACGTCCTTTCCTCGGGAGTTGCAGGTACAATGACAGCGAATGGATCGGGGCTGCAAATTACAACGGTACGCAACATTCTGCTGGCCTGGGTATTGACTTTACCAGTTTGCATCGGACTAGGTGGAGCCACCTTTGCGGCAGGTTTGGCCGTGGTGCATCTGCTTGGTTTTGAGTAGCTGACGGGGTATCTAGGCGTGGGTTGAATCTTTGCTGCTCATCCTACAGTCCACAGGTCAACAGCCGATTAAAGAAATAGTTGGTCATTTTAGAACCAAACGGTGAGTTCCACCAGCGAGACGGATGACAGCCAAGAGGTGCACTCAGCGTATAGTCTAAATCGTCACATTTAATCCATTTTTCATTCGCACGCCACCCTACCCGTTCACCGAACCGTTCAATCATCGTTCGATCTTGGGCAATGGTGGTCTCTAGGGTTCCGCCCACTTCTTGATAGATTTTAATTTGCACACTAAAGCCAAACTTACCCTGACTGTGGGTCTGCCAGAGATTGTCAATCACTCGCAGCGTGCTGCAAGGAAACTGCCGCATATCATCAGGTGTAATGTCTTCTAGGTTAGGTTCACCCGTCACGGCCTGAATCACGCGAATAGTTTCCCAATCAGCCTCCCGAAAATCCCCTGTGGCTAGCAGCTCCTGTAGCTTTTGGTAGCGCTGCACATCGGTCACCAGCATCAAGCTATTTTCTGAGCGAGTCAACCGATCGCTGATGGTAGTGAGAATTTGACCAAACTGTTGTAGTTGGGTTTCAATCGCAGTGAGCCGCGTCATTAGCTCAGAGGACTGGAATTCAGATGGTTGAAATTCAGAGGTCTGGGGTTCAGGTTGTTGCAGGTCAGACATGACTTACCTCAGGGTGGAGAGCAGCAAATGCTTTGCCTCATCATGCCACAGAAACTCAACTCTGGTTTGTAGCCTGGCTTGTGGCATGATTGATGGCCTGTTGCCCTGAATTGGATTATCTAAAAAACCGCATTAACACCCATGCTTTCTAGCGCTTCAGCAATTTGACTTACTTTGTCCTGAAATTTTTCCGTAAAATTGTGGAATTCTTAAGATCGAAAACTGATGAGGCAGTGAACAATAGAACTTAACCTCCCTGTTTCTAGCATTTATTGCCTCATGGGTCGCTGACGGTTTGGAATAGCTGGTGCAAATTGTCAATCGAACCGTTAGCCTTCACGCAGTTTGAGTTACGCAGTTTGAGTTACGCAGTTTGAGTTAAAGAGATCGCAGATCAGTCCATCTATGCCCCCCTGTATCCATCGAGGTCCAGCTGAGAATTTGTTCATTCTTTCGGGTAGTGCCCCGAAACGGCCATCGTGATCTAACAAGTAACGTAACAATGGATCAGTTGCAGAAAGCTGAGCAGACTTACCACCTCCTTGATTTAATGCCGATTGGAGCCTGTGTGCTGGATTCGGACTATCGCGTCTTGTTTTGGAACGCTTGTCTGGAGCAGTGGACTAATCTCCCAAGAACAAAAATCATTGGGCACGGCATTGGCTCCTATTTTCCGGTTTTTAATCAGCCTGAATATCAGGCGCTATTGCAATCCATCTTCCTAGGAGAGAAAACCAAACTATCGCTCAAGCAGCTTCTGCCGTTATTTTTGCCCCATCTTGCTGTTACCCATCAGTGTCAAATCACGATCACAGCTGTACCATCTCCCCAAAGTGAAGGCTATGAGGCGTTACTCTCCATTCAAGCTGTAGCGGTTTCTAGTTCAGCGGATGAGCAATCCATCCCTGCAGGGAGTCCAGCAACTGCTAATCCAGTCCCCCCCTGTGCTAATCTACCTTCAGAAAATAGCTGTGAAGCTGAGCAGGCTGCTGATTCTCGTTCTGCCGAATCTTTAGTGCAGCAACTGCGACGCCGCACCCATCTGCTCGAACAAATTACTGCCGCTATGCGCCAGAGTTTGGATACGCAAAAAATTTTCCAAATGACGGTGACTCAGATTGGCCGAGCCTTTGAGGTGAATCGCTGCCTGATCCACAGCTACACCAGTGACCCCGCACCCCAGTTGAGCGTAATTAGCGAGTATGTGGAATCGGGCTATGACGCTACTTGTAACTTGCAGATTCCCGTTGCAAATAATACCTATGTCGCCAGACTGTTAGCGGGCGATCAGGCGATTGCCTCGGCGGATGTCACCACCGAACCCCTGCTGCACGGCATGGTTCAGGTTTGCCATCGCTATCAAATTCGCTCGCTGCTAGCCGTTCGCACCTCCTATCAGGGGGAAGCCAATGGAGTAATCAGTTTGCAGCAATGTCATCGAGTTCGCCACTGGACTGCGGATGAAGTGGATTTACTGGAAGCGGTGGCAGCCCAAGTTGGTGTCGTGATTGCCCAAGCCCGATTGTTGGAGCAAGAACGGCGGCAGCGGCAGGAGTTGACGTTGAAAAATGCGGCCTTGGAACAGGCTCGCTGGGAAGCAGAAGCATCCAACCAGGCCAAAAGCAACTTCCTAGCCACGATGAGTCACGAAATCCGCACTCCCATGAATGCGGTGATTGGCATGACCGAACTGCTGCTAGAGACTGAATTGACACTGCAACAGCAGGATTTTGTCGAAACCATTCGCACCAGCGGCGACACCCTGCTTACCATCATCAACGACATCCTTGACTTTTCCAAAATTGAAGCTGGACGGTTGGATCTGGAGCAGCGCCCGCTCGACTTGCGCACCTGCATCGAAGGGGTTTTAGATTTATTGGCTCCCAAAGCGTCAGAAAAAGGGCTAGAGCTGGCCTATTTGATCGATCCCAACGTACCCCCACAGATCTTGGGCGACATCACCCGGCTGCGGCAAATTTTGACCAACTTGGTGGGCAATGCAATCAAATTTACTGAACAAGGTGAAATTACGATTACTGTGGCAGCCCGCAAACTCAAAAAGGCTAAACTTGTGGCCGTGAACCCATGCGCTAGCCCAGAGCCAAGCATCTACGCGATTCGGTTTGCTGTTAAAGACACCGGAATTGGCATTCGCTCAGACCAACTGAATCGCTTGTTTAAGCCATTTAGCCAGGTGGATTCCTCGATTAGCCGTCAGCACGGAGGCAGCGGTTTGGGGCTGGTGATTAGCCAGCGCTTGAGCGAGATGATGGGCGGCAGAATTTGGGTGGACAGTGAACTCGGACGCGGCTCCACCTTCTGTTTTTCAATTGTGGCAACGGCAGTCCAGCCTACAACCAGCCCTATGCCGCTGGAGCATCGCTCCCTGCTGCTCAATAAAAAACTGCTGATCGTAGACGACAACGGTACCAGTCGGCAAAATTTAGTGCTCCAGGCCCGTAGTTGGGGCATGAGTGTGCAAGCGTTTGCGAAAGCAGCCGACGCCCTGAATTGCTTGCAACAGGGACAGGAGTTTGACTTGGTACTCATTGACAGCTATCTGCCCGACCTAGACGGCTTGAGGCTCATCCAGGCAATTCGCCAACTTCCTGCCGGTCAGCACTTGCCCCTGATTCTGCTAACCAGCCGTGGTCCTTCTACCGACATTCCATCAGAAACCGATTCTGCCAATCTCAGCTATCTTCACAAACCCATTAAACAGTCCCAGTTCTATCAGGTGCTGCTGGATAATTTGGTCAGAACTCCAGCCCTCGACGCTAGTATGATCACTCTGCTGCAAACAGAACAGCTAGCTGAGCAGTTACCGCTGCGGATTCTGGTGGCGGAAGACAATGTGGTGAATCAGAAAGTGATTCTCAAGCTGCTGCAACGGTTGGGCTACCAAGCCGAGGTGGTCCGCAATGGGCTAGAGGTGCTGGATGCCTTGACCCGACAGGTCTATGATGTGATTTTGATGGATGTGCAAATGCCAGAAATGGATGGATTAGCAGCAACTCGGCAAATTAATCGGCTGCCCCAACCGCGTCCACACATCATTGCGGTAACGGCCAGCGCCATGCAGGGCGATCGGGAGGAATGTTTACGAGTCGGGATGGATGATTACCTCAGTAAACCGCTGCGGTTGGACAGTTTACATCAAGCGCTGAGCCGCTGCCGAGTCTTGAACTGAGGATGAGAGGGGAGGATGAGATAGGGTTAGACTCAAAGAGGGAATCTACCCTTGCCGAGTTCTAGCCAGCCCCATGCCGAATCGTCTTGCTCAAGCCCAAAGCCTCTACCTGCGCAAGCATGCCGAAAATCCAATCGACTGGTGGCCCTGGTGCGACGCTGCCCTTGAGAAGGCCAAGCAAGAAAACAAGCCCATTTTCCTATCCATCGGCTATTCGAGCTGTCACTGGTGCACGGTAATGGAAGGAGAAGCCTTCTCGGATCCGGAAATTGCCGAGTACATGAACACCCACTTTGTGCCGATTAAGGTGGACCGGGAAGAGCGACCTGACCTCGACAGTATTTATATGCAGGCGTTGCAGTTGATGACCGGACAAGGCGGCTGGCCTCTGAATGTCTTTCTTGCTCCAGAGGATTTGGTTCCTTTCTATGGCGGTACCTATTTCCCGCTGCAAGAGCGCTACAATCTGCCTGGTTTTTTGCGGCTCCTGCAAGAGATTCACCGCATTTACACCACTGAAGCTGAGAACATTCTGTCGGTGAAGTCGCGGCTATTGAACCGGCTCCAGCAGTCTACTCAATTACCCAAAGGTGAGGACTTAACGGCAGATTTGCTGCGGTTGGGGTTGGAGTATAGCGCTGGCATTCTGGCGGCCAAAGGCATGGGGCCGAGCTTTCCGATGATTCCCTATGCTGGTACGGCCTTGCGCGGCCACCGGTTTGACTTTCCCGATCGGCGCTATGATGCGCTCAGTGTCTGTCAACAACGCGGTACCGATCTGGCTTTGGGCGGAATTTATGACCATGTGGGTGGTGGCTTCCATCGCTATACGGTTGACCCGACCTGGACGGTGCCCCACTTTGAAAAAATGCTCTACGACAACGGCCAAATTGTTGAATACCTGGCCGACCTCTGGGCTGTGGGTATCCAGGAGCCGGCCTTTGAACGGGCAATTGTGGGCACAGTACAGTGGCTGAAGCGGGAAATGACCGCACCGCAGGGGTTCTTTTATGCCGCTCAGGATGCCGATAGTTTTGTCACACCTGACGAAGCTGAGCCAGAAGAAGGTGCTTTCTATGTCTGGTCCTACAGCGAGCTAGAGCAACTCCTCACTCCTAATGAATTAAGCGAACTGAGCGACCGATTTCTGATCACACCCCAAGGCAATTTCGAGGGCAAGATCGTGCTGCAACGCCGCGATGCAGAGCAGCTTTCTGTCCAGCTAGAAACCGCTCTCGGCAAACTATTTACGGCTCGTTACGGTACACCTGCTGCCGCTACGTCCACCTTTCCGCCGGCTCGCAATAATCAGGAAGCCAAACAGCAATCCTGGCCGGGCCGAATTCCGTCGGTGACAGATACCAAGATGATCGTGGCCTGGAATAGCCTGATGGTTTCTGGACTGGCTCGGGCCGCCGCCGTCTTCCAGCAATTGGACTACTATCGGCTGGCGGCAACAGCGGCTCAGTTTATCCTGGAGCACCAACAGGTCGAGGGCCGCTTCCATCGTCTTAACTATGAGGGGGCGCCGAGCGTTTTGGCCCAGTCGGAGGACTATGCCCTATTTATCAAAGCGCTGCTCGATCTGGATCAGGCGGCTTCGGCCCTGGCAATCTCCGCCGATTGGTTAGATCAGGCTGTACAGTTGCAAACCGAGTTTGACGAGTTTCTCTGGAGTATTGAGTTAGGCGGTTACTACAACACCGATGCGCGTGGCGATCTGGTTGTGCGGGAACGCAGTTATGAAGACAATGCCATTCCCTCTGCAAATGGTGTAGCGGTGGCCAATCTGGTGCGGCTGTTTCTCAGTTTGGAACAGGTCAGCTACCTGGATCAGGCCGAGCAAACGTTGCAAGCCTTCAGCACGGTCATGCAGGAACGGCCTCAAACCTGCCCCAGTTTGTTTGCGGCCCTAGACTGGTTCCAGCATCCTACATTGGTGCGTACCAGATCAGAACAGATTGGTACCCTTGCCACTCAGTACCAGCCAACCGTTGTGTATCACCGATCGGCTGACCTGCCAGATGGGGCGATTGCGATGGTTTGCCAGGGCTTGAGCTGTCAGGAACCGGCCCGCTCAGAGGACCAGCTTCAGGCGCAACTCCGACAGAGCATTTTAGCGCCCCACTAGCTTCACCAGCCCGATGCCGCCAAAATACAACCCCAGTACGGCTCCGGCCAGTAAACTCTGGGTGACGGGATCGGTAGAGGGTGTCAAAACGGCTCCTAGCACCGCGGCTGCTAAAATCACCACCCGCCAACCGGTCAGCATTTGCTGAGACGATACGATGCCCAGTGCCCCCAGCAGAAGCTGAATAATCGGAATCTGGAAGGCCAAACCCGTACTGAACATCAGCAACAGCACAAACTCGAAATAGCGTTCGATCGACCACATCTGCTCGACCACGCCTTCGCCATAGGTAATGAAAAAGTTGAGCGCAGCGGGCACCAGAGCATAGTAGGCAAAGGCCAGTCCAGCCACAAACAGCACCGTAGATCCCAGGACCACTGGCCCCAGCAAACGCCGCTCGCGTCGGGTCAGACCGGGCAGCACAAACTGGACAATCTGATACAGCACAAACGGGCTGGCGACCAGTATGCCGCTGTAGCCTGCGACCTTCAGAGACACAAAGAAATATTCTCCAGGAGCAAGCTGCAAAAACTTGGCACCCTGAGCAGGGACCTCTAGAAGCCGCACAATCGGATTCACAAAGACAAAGCAGACAATGATGCCCAAGACAATTGCAATCAGGGCATAAAAGATGCGCAGCCGCAGTTCTTCGAGGTGGTCGAACAGCGACATTTCCATATCGTCTGGCACTTCATCGAGGTAGTCGTCTGAGTCGGTCGAGTCAGGAGCCACCTGATCGGCATCTACCGGTCCATTGGAGGTAATCGATTGACCATTCTGAGCGGTAGAATTCGCAGTTTCTAGATCGTCTAGATCGGGAGGAACGGTCATGGGTTCTTACAGCAAAATAACAGCGACCTTGCCCCATTCTATCTGGAACCGGCAGGGTTCAGGGCCAAGCTCTAGCGCGACCCCACTTCGCTTGGAGGCAGAGCTGGGTTTGGCAACTTTTTCTTGCCTGTTGGCGTAAACCGCTCCGTCCCTTGCTTGATTACAATGTACAAAATCGGCACCACAAACAAGCTCAGGAATGTCGCAATCAAGAAGCCACCCACTAGCGCTGTACCCAAGGATTGGCGGCTAGCTGCTCCAGCTCCGCTAGCAATCGCCAACGGAAAGAACCCGATCAAGCTGGAGATAGCCGTCATCAGAATGGGGCGCAACCGTTCCTGGGCGGCCTCAATGGCGGCCTGAACAATAGTTAAACCGTCTTGGCGCAATTGGTTGGCATATTCCACAATCAGAATCGCATTCTTGCTGGCTAAACCAATCAGCATCACCAGCGCGATCTGGCAGTAGACATCATTGGGAATGCCGCGCACAAACACACCTGTAAGTGCTCCCAAAATTGCCAGCGGTACTGTCAGCATAATGATGGTCGGATCAATAAAGCTTTCGTACTGAGCCGCCAGCGCCAAGAACACCAGCACCAAGCCCAAGCCGAAGATCAAGGGAGCCTGACCGCCCGACTCGATCTCCTCTAGGGCGGTGCCACTCCATTCATAGCCCATACCGGGGGGCAACACTTCAGCCGCTGTTTGCTCCATGGCGGTAATCGCCTGACCCGAACTCTTGTCTGGAGCCGCAGCTCCCTGCACCGAAATCGAGCGGAACAGATTGAAATGGGTAATGGTTTGGGCACTCGTGGTTTGCTCAACCGTCACCAAATTACTCAACTGCACCATCGCGCCGTCTCGGGAGCGGACATAGAGTTTGTTGATGTCTTCCGGTCTAGAGCGAAACTGTTCATCCGCCTGGACATAGACGCGATAGTTGCGTCGATCCAGCGTGAAATCATTCACATATTGGGATCCCAACAGCGTTTGCATCGTTTCAAACACGGTGTCAATGTCTACGTTCAGCGCCTTGGCCTGCTCCCGATTCACCGTGACCTGGAGTTGGGGCGTGTTGGCAGCATAGGTAGAAAAGACGCCTTGCACCTCAGGTCTCTGATTAGCTGCGCCCAGGAAGTTACCAAAGTTGGCCACAAATTCTGCCAGCGGCAGATTACCGCGACGGTCTTGCAGTTCCATCTGGAAGCCGCCGAAGTTGCCTAGTCCTTGAATCGCAGGCGGATTGAGGGCAAAGATATTGGCCTCTGGAATACCGAAGTACCGCATCTGGGCCTGCTGAATCAAGGACTGCACCTGTTGTTCACGCCGAGGCCGCTCTTCCCAGGGTTTTAGCAGTGTAAACATGATGCCTTGGTTGGGCGCAACTCCAGCAAAGCTAAAGCCAGTGACAGCAAAATTGGATTCCACATCGGGCAGTTGACGTACTTCCTCAGAGGCGCGATCGAGAATTTTCTTGGTGTAGTTGAGTGAAACCCCTTCGGGAGCCTGCACCAGCGTAATGAAGTAGCCCTGATCTTCTTCGGGCAAAAATGCTGAGGGCACAATTCGATACATCCAAGCCGTTACAAACAGCAAGGCAATAAATGCAATCACAATCAAGCCGCGAATCCGCGTCAGAAATCCCAGTGAACGCCGATAGCGCCGCCGAGCTGCGTCCAAAAAGCGATTGAAGCGCCGAAACAGTCCTGCTAATGGACCTTGATGGTCAGGCTGACGCCGTAACAGTAGAGCTGACAGGGTTGGCGTCAAAGTCAGGGCATTAAAGGTAGAAATGGCAATCGAGAAGGCGATTGTTAAGGCAAACTGCTGATACAGCGCTCCGGTCGTGCCTGGGAAAAAGGCTACCGGCACAAACACCGCCATCAGGACGAGGGACGTGGCAATCACGGCTCCGGTCAATTCCCGCATCGCTTCCATTGCGGCCTGAACCGGATTCATGCCCTGATCCTGCACTTTTGTGGCAATTGCTTCCACCACAACGATCGCATCGTCTACTACTACCCCGGTTGCCAGAGTCATGCCGAACAGGGTGAGGGTGTTGAGAGAAAAGCCAAAGACTTTGGTGAAAATGAACGCGCCAATCAGAGCGATCGGAATGGTGATGCTAGGAATTAGGGTCGTGCGCCAATCCTGCAAAAAGACAAAGATAATCAGCACCACCAGCGCCACGGCAGCCAGCAGGGTTAGCACCACATCCCGAAGTGAAGCTGACACGAACATGGTGGTGTCAAAGGCGACGGCGTATTTCAGTCCGGGAGGAAAATCTTGGCTCAGGCGTTCTAGCTCAGTGCGAATGGCTTGAGCCGTCTCCAAGGCGTTGGTGTTAGGGCGCTGAGTGATTCCTAAACCAATCGCCTCTTGGCCGTTGTAGGTTAAGAAAGTGCCGTAATTTTCTGCACCTAGCTCAACCCGGCCCACGTCCCTGAGACGAGTCAAGGCTCCGCCAGGGCCAGTTCTCAATACTAGGTTCTCAAATTCGGATACATCCGTCATGCGGCTAATGGCCCGCAGGTTGAACTGATACTGCTGATCGTCTGGAGCAGGCTGCTGTCCAATCTGACCGGCCCCCACCTGGATGTTTTGCTCGCGGATTGCATCAGTAACATCTTGCGGCGTCAGCCCCCGACTGGCAAGGCGAGCTGGGTCTAGCCATAACCGCATAGCAAACTTGCGTTCGCCAAAGATCTCAATTGACCCCACGCCTGGAATCCGTTTCAGCCCGTCCACCATGTAGATATCAGCATAGTTACTCAGAAACAGGCTGTCATACTGGTCATCTTCAGGATAGATTGCAATCGCCATCAAGAAGTTGCTGGACTGTTGATTGACGATCACGCCAGTCTGCGTCACCGACTCGGGCAACAGCGGCTGCACACGAGAAACCCGGTTCTGGACGTTGACAGTTGCAATATCTGGATCCTGATCAGCTCCGAAGGTGACGGTGATTTGACTGGTGCCATCACTGCCGCTGCTAGAGCTGATATAGCGCATGCCCTGAACGCCATTGATCTCCCGCTCTAAGACGTTAGTCACGGCATTTTCGACCGTTTCCGCATCCGCCCCAGTGTAGTTGGACGTGACAACCACCTGTTTCGGCGTAATCTCTGGAAACTGGGCAATTGGCAATGTGAATCCAGCGATAGCGCCTAGAAACACAATCACAATCGAACAGACAGCGGTGAAAACTGGGCGCTTGATGAAGTAATTGACAAACATGGGAAAAACCGAGATGAGGGGTGGAAGCAGGGGAGAGGACGGCAGTGAAGGGGATTGATGCTACAAAGTTCACCCAGCACGCTATCGACACTCCAGGGGTCAAAAGCCAATTAATTAAAAACAACCAGAACCGTTTGTCGAGCAGCCCACTTAGCCAAAATGCACCATGCTTTGCGTTAAGGCTAAAAGTTTGCGTTAAGTATAGAAGGACTTGGAATGCGCAAATTAAATTAACACTGAATCAAACAGGGCGTGAGCAGTAGATTAGCCCAAAGCCTCTAAGCTCAACATCGTCTATCCGGGTGATTGTAACTAGCAATATTGCTGACGAGGCAACAAAATATTGAGAGCTAGCTGAAATCTGTAAAGTTAGATTAATTCACGTCTTGACTATTAGCATACAATCAACCCAGCAAACGCCATCATTATCTATTTGCAATTTTTGGTTTGAATTATGAGTAACTCGGTGCTGTTGGCTGTGAATGGAACGCTGATGCGGGGCTTGGAGCTGAATAGCAATTTGCAACAGGTTGGCGCAACCTTTGTCAAAGCAACTCAAACGGCTCCGGTCTACCGACTTTGGTCGATTGGCGATTCCTACCCGGCGATGCAGCGAGTGGCCACAGCGGGGCAGGCGATTGCAGTTGAGGTCTGGGCGGTGCCTGCGGCTGGGCTATGCGAAATTTTGCAGCAAGAACCGGCTGGGTTGTGTATTGGTAAAGTTGCTCTGGCCGATGGAGAGGTGGTTTTAGGTGTTTTAGCAGAAGCGGTGATCTGTCAAGATCAGCCAGAAATCACGGCATGGGGCGGTTGGCGAGCTTACATTGCCCGACCTGCTAGTGCCTCAGTTCAGTCAACCTAATGATTTGAACGATTTGTAGTGCAAGCGTCTTGCTTGGGGTGGGCAAGATGCCCACACTCTCTTGATCGTTTAATTAGGTTGAATGATTTATAGCCGTCGCCACGACAGTTAGGACACAGTTAGGACACAGTTAGGACAGAGATATTGTTGTGGTAGGCACTATAGCTGATCGATTCGCTCAGTTTGATGCGCGCTTTAATTGGATTATTGGATTGTTGATTGGCTCAACCTTTACCCTTACCAGTCATCGCTTGAGGGGAACGGGGGAGTTGACTGTTGCCATCGCCGACCACATTGCTCAGCCACAGCGACTGTTGCGGAATACCAATCGGAATTCCAGCCTGATCAAAGGCAATCTTAAGCCGCCGCCGATATTCGCGAGCCACTTCCCACTGCTTCAGCGGTTGAGTTTTAATCCAAAGACGAATCGTCGCTCCGGCATAGTCGAGATTGTCTACCCCCAGAACCTGCGGCGGCTCCAAAATCAGCTCCTGCCATTCTGGATCGCGGCTCATCGCTTGAGCGACCTGCTCGGTGACGGCTAAGGCTTGATCGAGGTCGGCTTCATAGGCGACGCTAACGCCCAAATCGACGCGAGACCACTCTTTAGAAAGGTTTTGCACAACGCTAATGGCGCTGTTGGGAATGGTGATTAGCTGCCCTTCATTGCTGCGCAGTTGGGTAATTCGTAGATTCATATTCTCGACAAAGCCACTCATCTCGCCGATCTTGACCACATCGCCAACGCCGTACTGGTCCTCTAGCAAAATCAGAAACCCATTGATCACATCTTTGATCAGGTTTTGGGATGCCAGCGAAATCCCGACACCCACCACCCCAGCCAAGGTTAGCAAGGCAGGACTGATAGAAATTCCCAGCGTGGAGAGGGCTGCAATAATGCCCACACTGCCCCATACCAGTACTGCAATGCTTTTAGTGACTCGCGAAAAGGTGGTGAATCGCAGCATCAGCCGCTGAGAGGTGTTCGTTGCTAAACTCGTGCTGCTTTGCAGTGCCCAAAACAGCCGATCAATAATCACCTCGCTGAACCGAATGGCTAGATAGATCATCAAAACAACCATCAACAGCCGAATCGGAATTTGCACCCACTGCACCATGACGGGCTGAAGCCAGCGCGTGTAGGGGAACAGGCCGAAAACTACAAATAAGCCAATGCCCCAAAGCAGCAGTTGGGCAAGTTGAGAGAGCCGCCACTGAATGTCGTTAAACCGACGCTTTTGCTGCACCAGCGCTTGGCGCTGGAGTAAAACCGTGGTGATTTCAGGCGAGGTTTCCGGATTAGCAGCCACCGACAAATCGGTTTGCTCGGAGTGGGATTGAACCGATAGTTTTTTGCGCTTGGCCCTTAAGTAGCGCTGCCAGAGCAATAACAACAAGCTGCCAATCACCGTAGTTAACAAAATTCCTCCTGCCCACCAGACCTGCTGCTGTAAAAACTGCGGCTGTCGCTCCTGCTGAGCTGAGAGCAGAGCATCTTCTACAATGGCGCTAATTTCTTCGGCCCACGCAGAGGGGTTGGTACCGTTGATCTGGGCGTCAAGCGCCGTAACTGTGAGTAACTGATCGTAGTTGGATTCACCATCACGACGGTAGCTGACATAAATTACAGGCTGTCCACTGCTAGAGTCAGTTTCTGTTGTGATCTCTAAACTCTCCGGGTCAAATCCGCGATCGACAATTTGCTGGAGTCGCCGTTCAATAATCTCTACGCGAGATTGCAGCGAGGCCGAGTCTTCCTGTGAATCTGCCTGATCCTGAAGCGCAGGAACCGCAATTGTAAACAGCCGGCGACCATCCAAACGCACGACCCCACGAGTTATCTCGGCTGTATCGAGCAGATCACCCAGAACCGGCAGCCGATTTTCTAATTGACGCAGCGGGGAAGACAGAATCTCCGTCGGATTGGGGCTAGATATCTGTCCCCAAGCAATTGTCTGCGGCCCGCTGATCACTAGCGCACTGGCCAGCAAACTCAGCAAGATGGCGAACCAAGTCGAGCGGCCTTGGCAAATTCGATAAATTCGCTGTTGAGTTTGCCGCATTGAATCCAACAAATTTCTCATTTGGCTTTTCCTCACACCGAATTTTAGAGTTTTTAAAGTTAGGAGCCTGGAAGATGAAGCGCGGCTAAGCGGGTGGTAGCTGCAAAAATTCCCGCATGTATTGGTTTACGAGGTCAGGTTTTTCCTGCTGCACCCAATGTCCGCATTGGGGAATGTAGCGCACTGTTAGATCAGCAACATACGCCTCTGTGCCGTAGGTTAGCTCTTTACCCAGAGCCACGTCATCTTCTCCCCAGATCAGCAGCGTCGGAGTCGTTAGCATACCCCAATTTTGGGAGGTTAGCTCTGGCTGCCAGAAGTTGGCTCGGTAGTAGTTGAGCATTGCTGTTAAGGCTCCCGGTTGAGCAGCGGCTTGCTTATAGGCTTCCAGATCGGCAGCGGTAAACGCGGTTTTATTGACCGCGACATTGCTTAGTCCTGCCGCAATTGGCTGATAATCAAAGGTTTGTACCACCCATTCTGGCAGTAGCGGCACTTGGAAAAAGAAAATATAGGAACTGCGGAGCAACTGCTGCGGCGTGCGTAACCCGGCAGCAAATTTAGCCGGATGGGGCAAGTTCAATACGATCAGTCGTTCCACTAGTTGAGGATGGGCGTAGGCAAAGTTCCAGGCAATCGCACCGCCCCAGTCGTGCCCGACTAGTACACAACGGTCATAGCCCAAGCCCTGAATCACTCCGCGCACATTTTGCACCAGTTCACTCAGGCGATAGGCCGACAGATCGGTGGGCTTGTCACTTTCGTTGTAACCGGGCAGATCGAGGGCTACCACTTTGTAGTGCTGCGCGAATTCGGGAATTTGGTGCCGCCAAGAGTACCAGAATTCTGGAAAGCCATGCAGCATCAGCATCAGTGGCCCTTCCCCTTGAGTGACATAGTGGAGGCGCAGGCCATTGCTGACAATAAATTCGTGCTGCAATTGGGAAGTGGTCATCTCAATTCACCTCTTTGATCTGCTGCTTGATTTGCTGCGACTTCCGCCCTTGGTTTTGACTGGTTAACAGTCCATATGTTTCCAGAATTTGGTCAGGAATTGCTTTAGGTCGCATCGTCTGTATGTCCACCCAAACCCACAGTGCTTCTGCTGTCACAATCAGATCTGATTCCCGTTCAGATTCAGATGACCTGCGAATTTCGTAGCGACGCAAAGCCCGTGATCCGCGCATTTCTTGTAGCCATGTCGTTAATGCCAGCGTATCTCCGGCAAAAGCGGGACGCAGATAATCGATAGTAATTCGCCGCATTACAAAGGTGCCGCCCAGTTTCTCGTATAGAACCGCTGTGAACCCCAACGATTCAGAATGTTCAATCGCCGCCTGCTCTAAGTAGTGCTGATAGACGGCATTATTGACATGGCCATGCACGTCCATTTCGTAGCGCCGCACGCGCAGGTAGGTCGTAAAGGGTTCCATTCTAGTTTCATCAGGGTTCATCGCTAGATCAACTCCTCGACTGTGCCACGCTGATCAGCTAAGCCTCATCGTCCATCTGGGGGAGTTCAGTAAGGTACATACTCACGGGTTAAGGCAAAGGTAAACGCTGAGTGCAAACAAAACCTTACTCCTCTTATCCTGAAAAGGAAGTGATCTGAGTAAGACCGTGGCTCATCGTAACCCAGTGCCAACCGTTGATATCATTATCGAATTAGTGGATCGCCCCCAGCGCCCAATTGTTCTGATTGAACGCCGAAATCCTCCCCTCGGTTGGGCTTTACCTGGCGGCTTTGTAGACTATGGCGAATCGGTTGAAACCGCAGCTTGCCGCGAAGCGGAGGAAGAAACCAACTTGCAGGTCGAGCTAATCGAACAGTTTCAGGTCTACTCAGACCCAAATCGAGACCCGCGCCAACATACGCTCAGTGTAGTGTTTCTGGCAATCGCCAAGGGTGAACCCCAAGCCCAAGACGATGCCAAGGCTCTCGGCGTTTTTGAACTGTGGCGGCTTCCGACTAAGCTCTGCTTCGACCACGACCACATCCTGCGTGATTATTGCTATTACCGGCATTACGGCCTGAGACCACGGCTGCTGAAGTAGCAAGTTTTGTTGGCGCAGCCTGCCGTTGGCAATAGCCTGCACAGAGCAAGGAGTTTTAAGTTTTGAATTAATTTTGAATTAATGCTCTGGTAGTAAAATCATGGATGGCAGTTCCACCCAAGCTGCGCCTTGTACGATACTGAAGCCTAAGCAACTCAGAACTAAGAGCTAGAACATCAAAAATTGCCATGCCTCATCAAGTTATTCGCACCGATCAAGCTCCTGCCCCAGTTGGCCCCTACAATCAGGCCATTGCAGCAACTGGACAGATGGTTTTTGTAGCAGGACAAATTCCACTGGATCCCCAAACAGGTGCAATTGTAGGTGAGGGTAGTGTGGTTGAGCAGACCGAGCAGGTGATTGCTAACCTGACGGCAATTCTGGCAGCAGCCGGGGCAAAACTCGAAGATGTGGCCAAAACTACGGTTTTTTTGGCCGATATGAATGATTTTGCTGCTGTGAATGCCGTCTATGCCAAATATTTTCAGGAAGCAACTGCCCCAGCCCGGGCTTGTGTGCAGGTCTCTCGTTTACCTAAGGATGTGCGGGTCGAAATTGAATGTATTGCCGTAGTAGCGACAACAGCCTGAATGCGAAGCTCCTCGCATCATTGATTCTGTTCCACGAGTTAGCAACACAAATTGCAATTAGTCAAACAAAAAACGGAGATGAATTGGCTCCATCCCCGTTGATATAGCATCCAGTAAGAATAGCGTGAACCCAGTTAATCTGCTTTATGTGAGGGATTCCAGATAGTCCCGCACCCGATTGCGGCGCTTGGGCTGTCTGAGTTTCTGCAGGGCTTTGGCTTCAATCTGGCGAACCCGTTCCCGCGAGAGGTCGAGCGCTCGACCAATTTCTGCTAGCGAGTAGGGCTGACCATTATCTAGACCAAACCGCATCTGAATCACATCCCGTTCCCGGCTGGTTAAGTCAGTTAATAGCTGCTGCAAATCACGCTGCAGGGCTTCCCGCATCAGCATTTCTTCGGGCGTGATATCCTCGGTTTCTAGTAGTTCTCCCAGCTCGGTATCGCGCTCTTTACCGACTTTGGTTTCCAGCGAGACGGCTCTAGGAACTCGCAGCAGTACTTCGCGCACGGCAGGTGCGGTCATGTCCAGCTCGGCAGCAATGTCTTCGATGGTAGGCGTCCGCCCCTTTTCCTGGGAGATTTTGCGCTGGGCTTTTTTGATCTTGTTCAGCTTTTCGGTAATGTGAACCGGCAGTCGAATTGCCCGACTTTGAGTAGCAATCGCGCGGGTAATGCCCTGGCGAATCCACCAGTAGGCGTAGGTGCTAAAGCGATAGCCCTTGGTGGGGTCAAACTTCTCGACGGCACGTTCCAGCCCTAGAGTGCCTTCCTGAATCAGATCCAGCAGCTCCAGACCGCGATTTTGATACTTCTTAGCCACCGAAACCACCAGCCGCAGGTTGGCCTTAATCATGTGGTCTTTGGCTTTGGTGCCGTCGGACATGATTTGCTCTAGTTCGGCAACTGACAAGTTTGCCAGTTCGGCCCAAGCCCGTTTCCCGGCGGCCTGGATGGGCTTGAGTTCAGCAACTGTTACACCCGCTTCATTGGCCCAACGTTCCCAAGAAGGACGATGCCCCAGCATAGAAGCCAGACGGTCATGCACTTCGATTAAGTGAACATATTGACCAATCTCAGGGTTCTCAGCCGCAGCTTGATTGCGCAGCTCCACTAAACGCATATAACGCTGCACTTTTTGAGCTTCTGAAACTTCTTCGTCGCGCCCAAGTAAGCGCACCCGCCCAATTTCCTGGAGATAGAGTCTAACTAAGTCGGTTGTGCGGCGTCCGGCGTTACGACCAAGATTGGCGGCGTCGGTATAATCTAACTCCAGATCTTCCATTCCCTCTGCTTCTAATTCAGCGCGCTGTGGTCCATCACTGAGCTGAAATTGCATTTCGCTAGAGGACTCGTCATATTCTGGATCAGCGAAAAAAGGTCTTGCTGGCATAGTACTTATCTCGATTGCTCCAGGTAACAAGGGGGCTGTTTCATTGCCTGCTGTTAGTATTCCCACTGTTGCGGTTTGATTACCAGGACTCATAAAAGAGGCCGAAAGTTTCACCGCAAAACTGACCTAGCAGCATTGTCTTATCCACCTATGCAATCAGCTAATTCGATCCGACGAATTGGTTTAATGAGCTGATCGGGTTCTAGGTAGTACCTTCATCTACACCACTTGTATCGCTATTTCCTGACGCAATTATTGAATTGTTGGTAGGGTTTCCATCAAGCTAGGGTGAAGTTTCGTTGAAGCCAATCGGGAGTGACCATCACGCTCGGACTAGAAAGCCATGCCCATGACATGCCAGCAAGAGACTATGCTTGACCGGTTGCTGAGTGAATGTTTGGGCGCTTATTGAGTTCAATTGCTGGCTTCTTGCAGCTGAGCGGCAACTCGTTCGCCAAATTCTGGAACAATATTCGTCAAACTCAAAATTTGCAAGTATTCTTGCAATGTCAAGCCCGATGCTTGAATTAGCTCTACAGCCTGAGCTTCAATTTCCTGCTGAATCTGCTGTGATTCGGACTCTAATTCTGCGCCCTGCAACTCGTTCTCTCGCTGTTCAATCAAACTCAGCACTTGCAAATAAGCCTGTACAAATTGACTGATTTTCTCAGCAGAAATGTCATCGGTATCTAAGTTTTGCCCCAACCAAGAGGTTTCGGTTTCAATGTTAATTTGATTCGTTGAAGTTGGTAATTCTGCGGCGATGCTGCTGAGGGGAACGAGCCAAATCAAAAGCACTAAAAAACAAGCCCACAAGGTTTTAATAAAGCAGTGAAAAAATTGAATAGGGAATGCAAGCATTCTTCTTGATTATATATACAGCGTTTTTCACTCATGTGAGGTATGGGGGTGTGGGGGCTTCATCTCCACGCAGGGGCACTGCCCCTGACCCCGTTTTTCGCGCTTCACTAGCCTGAAAAAGGCTATAAAGTGCAATTTTGTTTATCAACATTTTAGGAAATAATTACAGAGATACCAGCAAAGCAAGCTAGTGCAAAATATTTCAATACTTTGCAAAAGGATTCTCAGCAAACCAACAGAAATCAAGTTTAGCTATCCACACTTAACTCAGCACCAAATTATCTCGATGAACCACGGTTTCTGCTCCTTCATACCCTAAGATGTTAGGAATATCTTCCGAGCGGCAGCCGCGAATTTTTTGTAATTCAACACTACTATAGTTGACAATGCCGCGAGCAATTTCTTGTCCACTGCTGTCGCATAGCTGCACCGCATCTTGACTTTGAAATTCGCCTTCGACTTCTTTAATCCCGGCGGCAAGTAGCGATTTGCCCGCTTGTCGGATGGCGTTAACAGCTCCAGAATCGAGGTAAAGTTTGCCCGCTGGCAACAGTCCGTGAGCAATCCAGCGTTTACGAGCATTAAAGGGCTGGGGCTGCGGCTCAAATAGGGTACCAATCGCCTCGCCTTGGAGAATTTTTTCGATGTTTTGGGGTGAACGGCCTTCGGTAATCACGGTTCGGACTCCGGCTGTGGTGGCAATGCGGGCGGCTGAAATTTTCGTCACCATACCGCC
>KL662191.1:1258787-1306034 GCA_000733415.1 [Leptolyngbya] sp. JSC-1 | reverse complement strand
GGCTGCGGCTCAAATAGGGTACCAATCGCCTCGCCTTGGAGAATTTTTTCGATGTTTTGGGGTGAACGGCCTTCGGTAATCACGGTTCGGACTCCGGCTGTGGTGGCAATGCGGGCGGCTGAAATTTTCGTCACCATACCGCCTGTACCCCAACTAGTACCTCGGTCTCCCACCTCTACATGCAGCGCTTCCAGCTCATCAATTTGATTGACAAGGGCGATTGGGCGGGCGTTGGGATCGTAGCGCGGATCTGCTGAGTAAAGCCGATCGACATCAGTCAGCAGAAACAGCCAATCGGCTCCAATCAAGCTAGCTACCAACGCCGACAGGGTATCGTTATCGCCAAACTTCAATTCCTCAACGGCTAACGTATCATTTTCATTGACGATAGGAATTACGCCAAGTTTGAGGAGTTGGCGAAAGGTGCGATAGGCATTGACATAGCGGCTGCGCTGCACCAGATCGCTGCGAGTTAACAGAACTTGAGCAATGGGCTGCTGGAGGGCCGTAAACAAATCATCGTAGGTGCGGATCAACCGTCCCTGCCCCACGGCGGCAACGGCTTGCTTCATCGAAATGGTGCGCGGACGTTCCGTCAATCCCAACCGCATGCAGCCCACACCCACGGCCCCTGAAGATACCAAAATCACCTGATGGCCCTGCTTGCGTAGGCGACTGAGGCTGTCCACCACTTGGGCAATAGTCGCTAAAGCCAGATAGCCAGTATCGGGTTGCGTCAGGCTAGAAGTACCGATTTTAACGACGATCGTCTGCGACATAGGGGAAAGAAAGGCAACGTTCCTGATCATAAATCCAAATACATAAAGCGCCCGCCCTCTATACAGTGAAGACCGACGCTTTACGAAGTATCTACGGAGATTTATGCTCAAGGTCTTTATATCAGATGACCTCGTTTTATCTAACTAAAACGTTAGCAGGGCTACATCTCCTATCAGAATTCCTTAACGTTTTCTTCAGAATTATTGCCTTTCGCTAGAAAATATTAAGATCTGTCAAGATCTGTAATGTTCTGTTGAATTTGCTGCCAGGGGATCAGAGAGACGCCCAGGATTTGAGAGAACCAGACTTCGATATCGCGTAATAGATAGCGTTTTTGGATTTTGGCTGGATTGACCATCGGTTCGACCAAGATGGTAAACATCCCCAAACGGTTGCCGGCCAGCACATCAGTAAATAGGCGATCGCCCACCATGGCCACCTGTTCAAACGGTAGCCCCATGGAGTCCACAGCTTGGCGCAGCTTGCGCCGAGAGGGCTTACGAGCACCCAAGATGTAGGGCAAATTCAACGATTTGGCAATGCGGCTAATCCGCATCTGGCTGATATTGTTGCTGACCAACCAGACTTGAATGGAAGGGCTGAGAGACTGAATCCACTGCTGGAGTTCGGGTGAGGTCTCACTCATGCTGATCGGCACCAGAGTTTCATCTACATCCAGCACTAACCCCCGGATATTGTGCTGTTGTAGGATCTCTGACGTTAAATTAAGAATGGAGTCGCCAAGAATTAAATCAGGCTGTAGTAATTTGCCCCAGGACATAGGATAGGATTGGGTTTTGGTGCGTTGACTCGATGTGGGTTGACTCTATCAAGATAGAAAAACCATGAACTGAAAGATGCCGGCTTCAGGTGTGGAAATCTCGACTCAAAACCCCAAAAGGGCAAAACAGCTTAGATAGTTTTGGATGCTTCTTAATGCCTTTGGGATACTTTGCTCATTATCCCCAGAGGAAACGCGGTTTTCTCAATTTTGCAATAATTCGGCTGAGATGAACTGACTCCAGGCGTTTAGTTTGCATTTTTTGCATCAGGTTTAGGCTCAGATTGCGCAGCCTCTCGTCCGTCATGAATCGCATCTTGAGCAGCCTCGTGCTCGGCCAAAGTCTTGCTGAAGACATGAGTGCCATCGTAACGGGCAACAAAGTACAGATATTCGGTGGCGCTCGGATTTAGCGAGGCTTCTAGACTAGCAATCCCAGGGCTGGAAATGGGGGTTGGAGGTAGGCCGGTATTCTCGTAGGTGTTGTAAGGCGAAGGTGTGCGGACTTGATCCCAAGTCAGAGGCTGATCGGGCGTTTGACGGATGCCGAGGGCATACTCCACGGTTGGATCTGCGCCTAGAGGCATGCCTTCTCGCAGCCGACGCGCAAAAACGCTAGCAATCTGAGGTCGTTCCGAGCCAACGACAGCTTCTCGTTCCACAATGCTAGCCAGAGTCGTCCATTCCAACAGGCTGTAGGGCGTCGTGCCCTTCCCCTGCTCATAGACCGGCAGCGCCAGTTCTTGAAAGCGACTCAGCATTTGATTGATCACCAGTTGGGGCGTCAGTTCGCCGGTGAATTTGTAGGTGTCGGGATAGAGAAACCCTTCCAAATGAGGAATATCGGCTGGCAACCAGGGGAATTTGTCGCGAGGAATTTGTTTGGCTGCTTCTAGGAAAGCTTCTTTGGTGAAGTAGCCTTGTCCGGCAAAGTAGTCGGCCATTTGCTGCATCGACCAACCCTCAGGGATGGTGAAGCTGCGCTGCATGACTTCACCGTTCCAGATCTTGTTAGCGATGTTCTCCATCGGCTCGGTAGGCGACAGTTCGTAAATCCCGGCCTGAAAGCTGCCATCCCGATTTTGCAGCGTTTGTAGCTTTGTCCAAAGATTCCAAGCCGAAAGCGAGCGAATTAGTCCGGCGGACTTTAGATCCTCACCGATTTGCTGAGCGGTCGTGCCTTCTGGAATTTCGATCTGAATGGCCTGGCTTTCGTTGGAATTCGCTGCATTCGCCGCATCGGCTTTAGCAATCGGCGGCGCACTCGCCCAACTCCACCAAGCCCAACCTTGCCAGCCGCTGATACCCAACACCACCGGCAGCAACAGCAGGTAGAAGAACCACCTAGAAATTCGAGAGAGCGTTTTCATGGCCGTTTCGAGATCATTTCGAGAGATTTCGAGAGGTTTCGAGCTAATCATCCATGTCTTCAAAGAGCTGGGCTTGGGATTCTAGCTGTGCCCGCAACTCCTTGAATTCTTCTAGTTCGAGTAGGGTCTGTAGCTCTTCTAGGGAAACGAGCTGAGGCTGCCCCTTTTCATCGAGCTGGGCAAAAAACAACAGCGGATCGAGCGGGCTGCAAACCACATATTCCTGTTCCTCATGGAAAAAGGCGGCTAGCTGCTGAAACTGCTCGTAGCTGGGTTCGCTATCAGACTCAATATCGAGGGTAATCAACTCGTCTTCGGTCACGTCTGGGAGGTCGCCGCTGGCTGTTAGAGTCAATGCTGTGCGGTGCAAGATCAGGTCTTGTTCGGCCAACACGGCTCTGGCGGTGGAAAACACTTCATCGAGTTCGTCGTCGTCGATGTCGATCAACATTTCTTCGTCATCGTTTTCTTCGTCCGCTGCCCAAGCGAAGATTTCAATTGGCGAGTCCACTGGCATCAGCAACACATAGTCTGTCCCTTTCACGGTGAGCGACCGTTCGACATAGCAGAGGAGTGACCGGCCCTCTTCATCGGTCAGGCTTAGAGTGGGTACATCATCTTCCATCGCAGCTTCGTCCATTCCGAAGTTCTTTCTAGTCATGGTTGCTCACATCATGTTAAACGGCAAATTGATCCAGAGTCTCAGCCAATTTTGGATCGGGCATTGTTCATGCTATTAAATCGCATTTTGGCTAAAAGTCTAGTATTGAGTCATTTCCCAAGTATCCCGCAGGATGGGATCTTTAAAGCAAGTTTCACTGTATACAGCCGCTGCTAAAGGTTTGTGCTTTCATTGCTGTTGCTTCCACCATTGTCGCTTTCGCCGTCATTGCTTGCACCATCGTTGCTTTCGTCGCGGCGGTGCGCTCGTTTTTCGTCCAGCCACTGTTGCAGAATAATGGCAGCCGCTTTGCGGTCAATCAGCGCTTTATGGCGTGAGGGTGAGCGGTTTTCCGCATGCAATAACTGCTCGGCTTGAAATGAAGTCAGACGTTCATCCACATATTCGATCGGCAGCTGCAGGGCTTGAGCGAGGCGAGTGGCAAACTTTTGTACCTGTTTGGCCTGAAAACCTAACTCGCCGCTCATGGTGAAGGGCAGACCAATAACCAATACCTCTACCTGACGGTCTGCCACAATGGTACGGATCGCGGCAACATCGTCTTGAAACGAGCGGCGTTCAATCGTGGTGAGTCCGGTTGCAATCAGCCCAGTGCCGTCGCATCCAGCGACCCCAATTCGCTTTCTGCCAACATCTAGCCCCAAGGCGGATATACGCCGCTGCACCATATGTTAGATAGCTATCAACTAGCGGGTGGTATCGTCTGCATCACTGCGGGATTGAGTCGTGCTATCGCGGTTGTCCAACTGAGCAGGTGCGGCATTCTCAGCAAAGGAAAACCGACCGGGCACCGGCTTACGAGCGGGCTGAAGCCCTTGCAGCACTTCGGCTAATTGGAGAGCCTCTAGGGAAAACTTTGATTCTCTCAGCTTGTGCCAGACCGAACGAGACATCATCAGGGTATGCTCGGTGCGAGTAGCGCCGATTTGTTCGAGAAACTCTTCGCGCTCTGGCTGATAGTCGGTCGAGGTCAACTGGAGCGGAGCCGGTACCTCTTGAGTAACTCGCGCCATCTGAGTCAACAGCTCTGGATAGAGCCATGTATAGGCTGGATGAACCGTCAACTGTGCCGTATGGGGCTGGCTGCCATCGCGGCAGAGCTGGAGCTGAAAATAGCCAATCGCTGCTTTGCGTTGCGACTCAAAGACATAGCCGTTGGCAAGGTCGGTTTTGCGAAACCAGCGGGTAACGCCGCTGCCAATCGCCTTCATCAGGCTAGTTTTGAAATCTGCGATGTGACGGTCATACACTTGCCGCACAAACGACGGCATCGACTGAGTGTCGAGTTGATAGAGCAGGCAGGCGTCGGCATTGCTAACCGGCAATAGATTCGGCAGATCTGGCTCGCGCTGGGCCAGTACCTGCAAAATTTCAGGCGAAATCGTCCAGTAGGTGATGTGGGCCAAGGTCTGGAAGCCATTCTGGCGATAGAGGGCCAGGGTTGCTTTGTCGTTCACATTGACCTCTACTAACCAGGTGCGAGCTTCCCAAATTGCCTGAAAACAGTGGCGCAACAGTTGGGAGCCAATTTCGCTGGGCATGGCATTGGCGGCCCGGTCCACCATGACCCGGTCGATCCGCCAAGTGCTACGCGTCCGGTTAAACGGTGAGACCTGAATCAAACCCCGCAATTGGTTGTTTTGCTCAGCCACGTAAGCACAGAAAAAGGAACGCAGCGGATTGGGGAACCAGCTAACACACTTCAACACCCCGTACCAGCGGCGGAGTTGCCGGAGTTGCTGCCCTAGATCAACGACATTACTGCTCTCAGCTGCGCCAACTTCTTCACCAGCTAACCGAGCAATGTCTTCTAAATCTCGGTATTGAATCGGGCGAATATTGATCACGGTGGTTTGGGGAATGGTCGAAGTCATAGGTGAGAGGGAGTAAAAGGTCAGACTAGAGGACCGGACTGGGCGTGATGGGCAAATTCATTGGACTATCAGACCGGACGGATCAAGACCAGAGGAGTTTGTTCATCAGCGTTACCAGCAGGATTAGTCACTAAAGCTTGTTCCAGAAAAGTAGAAGGTACACCAGGACTCGCTGCCAATATCTTAACTGCTTTTAGATCATTCACGTCTACGATAGCTGCGGCCAGCCCTGTCTCTCGCTGAATTTGATCCACCACCTGCTGGGGATTATCCGGACCAAGCACTACAAACTGGTCATAGGGAGGTAGCGTACCCGTGACATCATCGATTAAACGAGCCTGCTCGCCCGCGAGTTGGTAAAACATCCCTGGCTGTTTCAGAAACTTTTTAGCCAACGCCCCTAATATAAACGCTAGCAAAACTCGTCCGGGTCCAACAATATCCACTAGGCTTTGCATGCCGCAGGCGGTCGCTAGACTCGATGTGGGCAAAAAGAAGTAGCAAATGCGCCGCGCTAGCCAGCCGGGTTGAATCTCAGTTGGGTGCCGGAACCGCCCCTGCATCAGAGCAACCGGGGTTTCTCCCAGCGTGATCACATCACCGGGTTGGGCGTGGGGCAACACATAGCGTTTGATGATCTCGACCGGGTGATCGAGATGGGTCAGCAGGTGAGTCCGGATTGGTAGCAGATTGGCGTTAGCAGCAGACCGCCAGTGCTTGGAGTCTTCAACGGCTGGAAACTGAAGTGGTAAAACGATGTGTCGCACTTTGGGGATCCGTCCCTGCGGTCCATAGGTGATGTAATGAATCCGCATCCAGGCTGACTGCAGTTGGGACAGGTCTTCCCCTCGCAAATCTAATACCACTTCAGCATGGGTTGGTTTTTGCTTAACAATGTAGGCAAACCAGTAGCCATCGGGACGAGCCGGCATATCGTAATGGCGCGGCACCACCTGCACTCTCGATGTGATACCTTCCAGACTGCCCTTCGACAGCAGCGTCACTTCTGCCTTCAGTTCCGGAATCATGATTTCTCGTCGCTCGGTCAGGTTGATCAGCTCTAAGTTGCCAAGGGCTACATAGTGGGTTGGGTCGTCGGTGATAATCTTCCAGTTACCCGGCGTCAGCTCAAATTTGTTGCCCACACGGCGGCGATACCCCCACTCGAAAGCCAGCAGTGCCAAGCCGATTAACAGCGCCAAAATGCTCAGTGCAATCCCCATAGCTGTATACCGCGTTTAAGCAGTGATGATTGTTCATTAGACAGTCTATAGAACTGCGTGAGTTTTGCATGCATGTTTTTGAATTTTGGTTTTTAATTCCAGCAGCCAATTGCCCTGATCCGACCCTTTCCGGGCGTTAAACTGTCAGTACTGTAAGGGATAAAAATCGAACAGACTGGGCTTGACTCCATGTCGTCAGGACCGCTGACTGCCCCGTTGTCCCAGGCGTTTGTCTACTTCGGCCTCGTTATTCTTCGTTAGTTCCCTACTCTCGGTTCATGTCATGGATACAGCCTCAGCAGGGTGTCTCGGTCAGATCTTGCTTGTTGATGATACACCAGCCAACCTCGTGCTCCTATCCCGCCTGCTGACGCAAAAAGGCTATGCGGTTGAGGCCGTTACGAGCGGCATGGCGGCCCTGACAACGGTACCCAAGCTGCAACCAGACCTAATTTTGCTCGACATCTGCATGCCAGAAATGGATGGCTACACGGTTTGCCGTCAGTTGCGAGTGAATCCAGAAGCCCGAGAAATTCCGATTATCTTTATCAGCGCCCTAGATGAAGTGGTAGACAAGCTGAAAGCCTTTGCTGCTGGTGGAGTCGATTACATTACCAAGCCGTTTCAGCTAGCGGAAGTCTTGGCGCGGGTCGAAACCCATCTCACGATTCGCCGGTTGCGGCAAGAGCTGGAAGTCCAGAATGCTCGACTGCAACACGAGATCCGTGAACGCCAGCGAGCCGAGGAAAAATACCGCAGCATTTTCGAGAACTGCCTGGAAGGAATTTTTCAACTCAGTCCCGATCGGCGTTACCTGAGTGCCAATCCAGCACTGGCTCGAATCTATGGCTACGAATCTGCCGAAGTGCTGATGGCCGATAGCCACCGCAATTTCTATGTCCGTCGGGGTCGGCAAGAGGAGCTAGATGTCTATTTGCGGCTGTATGGAGAAGTGTCTGAATTTGAGTCGCAGGTGTATCGCAAAGATGGCAGCCGCATCTGGATCTCGGAAAACGTGCGGGCCGTCAGAGCTGAAGACGGGTCGCTGCGCTACTACGAAGGCACCGTGCAGGACATTACTGAACGCAAACAAACCGAAGCCGAACTGCGCTATCAGCGCCGCGAATCGGAACGGTTGCTGCTGAGCATTTTGCCTCAGTCGATTGCCCAACAGTTGAAACGCAAACCCGACACAATTGCCGACAGTTTTTCTGATGTCACGGTGCTATTTGCCGATTTGGTCAGTTTCACTGCCTTTTCTACACGAGTCACGCCGGTTGAACTCGTCAATTTTCTAAACCAGATTTTCTCTGCCTTTGACCAGCTGGTAGAAAAGTTTGGCCTAGAGAAAATCAAAACGATTGGCGATGAGTACATGGTGGCCGGAGGATTGCCGCTTCCCCGGCCCGATCACGCCGAAGCAATGGCCGAGATGGCCCTAGCGATGCAACAAATTGTCCAACAGTTTCGATCCGACCAGGGAGAACCCTTTCAGTTGCGGATTGGCATCCATACAGGCGCGGTGGTAGCCGGTGTGATTGGCAAAAAGAAGTTTACCTACGACCTGTGGGGAGAGACGGTCAATTTGGCAAGTCGTTTACAAAGTCAAGGTATAGCGGGACACATTCAGGTTTCTCCCTCGGTTTATCAGCGGCTGTACCACCGCTATTGGTTAGAGCCACGGGGTTTGCTTCTAATCCGCGGCTATGGCGAGTTGCCCACCTACTGGCTAAAAGGACGTCGAACCTAAGCTATACCCATAGGTATAGAGTCGATTCAATAGTCCCAGTTAAATTAAAAAAGGATTAAAGACAAGGATTAAAACCGAGTTTTTCTGAGGAGTTGCCCGAAAACCCTGCTTCAGGCAGCTGCTGCAATTATCTTCCTAATCCTGAAAGTAATTCTAAAAATTTTCCTGAAAACCGTTGCCCTTCACCACTCAAGCACAACCGAACTTCAAAATAGCTTCAAGATAGCTTGAGCGTTAAATTTACAAAGCTTAGGATTTTGAGTAATATTCTGTAACAATTGAAATTGTCGGGCCATTCCAAGAGTTCGCATTGTGCCATCAAGGTTTGTTTGGAGTCTGTCATGAGGCAATTGGTTAGGATCGAGCGCATTTGTTTAGCTGGACATCTGGTTTCAATGGCTTTTGGGTTGGCAGGTCTACTGTGGGTGATGCCCCATCCTGAAGTGCTTTCATTGATTCCAGCAGGACAGACTTTATTTCGATGGAGTATGGCGGGCGGCGGCGTAGTCTACATTCTGCTGGGTGCGGCTGCGGTTTCCATCTACGCCTATCGCACGCTGGGACTGAGTCGTTGGCTGATGTTTATGCTGCCGGCGATTTTGATTTCCCTCAGCAGTGAATTGCTGGGGACCAGCACTGGATTCCCGTTTGGTGACTACAGCTACCTGAGTGGGCTGGGGTATAAGATTGCCGGACTAGTGCCATTTACGATCCCACTGTCCTGGTTCTATTTGGGTTTCTCGTCCTATCTACTGGCAAAATCGGGATTGCAGGCATTAGCGGCCCGTCGTTCGGGTAGCTTGGGTTGGCTGGGACAGGTAGGCGCGGTACTGTTGGGCGCGCTGCTGTTGACCTCCTGGGATTTTGTGCTTGATCCCGCGATGAGTCAAACGGCCCTGCCCTTCTGGTACTGGCATCAACCCGGTGCTTTCTTTGGTATGCCTTATCAAAACTTCGTGGGCTGGATGGGAACCGGAACCGTATTCATGACCGTAGCGGCACTGCTATGGCGGAAACAGGCTCCTGCTCTGCGAGCAGCCCAATTGAATTTGCCGCTGGCAGTCTATTTGGGTAATTTTGCCTTTGCTGCCGTCATGAGTATCGGTGCTGGATTTTGGATTCCTTTGCTGCTAGGTTTGCTGCTGGGTGTAACTCCGGCAGTGCTGTGCTGGCAGTGGGCACAGTCACCCCATGCGTCTGTTTCCCTAGCGGTTGCCGATACACAATCCCAACCCCTAGAAGACGGAATTGAGCGAATTGCTGCCTAGTTTCGCCTATCTAACTTGCACCTACCCAACTGCACCTACCTAGAGTTGCATCGAGTAAAAACCTGTGCCGATTTTGTCTCCGTCAGACCTCTCAGAGATCTGGATCAGTGGTATTGCCCTGCTGCTCATAGTCTGTCAATTGCCGGCGGTTGCCATCCTCTTGGCCCGGTTGCTCCAGGCTCCTCGCCGTTATCCACCCCTGAAGCCACAGTCCCCAACTCCTGATTTACTGGGCAAGGTCAGCATTGTGGTTCCGACCTTGAATGAAGCGGCTCGAATTTCGCCTTGCTTGGAAGGGTTGGGCCGTCAGAGTTACGAGGTACGAGAGGTGATTGTGGTAGATAGCCATTCCACCGATGGTACTCCCGATCTGGTGAAACGCACTCAAGCTGCCGATCCCCGCTTCCGTCTGATTCAGGATGACCCATTGCCAGCAGGTTGGGTAGGACGCCCGTGGGCCTTACACAGCGGATTTCTGCACAGCTCGGAGCACAGCGATTGGATTCTAGGCATCGATGCCGACACGCGACCCCAGCCAGGTTTAGTGGCAAGCTTGATTACTACGGCCGAGCAGCAGGGCTATGACTTGATTTCACTGTCGCCGCAGTTCATCCTTAAGGATTTGGGCGAGTTCTGGCTGCAGCCGGCTTTGTTGATCACGCTCGTGTATCGGTTTGGGGCAACGGGCAGTGCGCCTGAGGCAGCCGATCGGGTGATGGCGAATGGGCAATGCTTTCTGTGTCGGCGGTCGCTGCTGACGGATTTGGGTGGATACAGCAGTGCGCGGAATTCATTTTGTGATGATGTGACGCTGGCCCGCAACGCGGCCCGATTGGGTGCAAAAGTCGGGTTTCTGGATGGAGCCAAGCTCCTGAAGGTGCGGATGTACGAAGGCGCATTGGAAACCTGGCGCGAATGGGGCCGTTCGTTGGATTTGAAGGATGCCTCGTCGGTAGCGCAGAAATGGGGCGATTTGGGATTCTTGCTGGCTGTGCAAGGATTGCCGCTGATCATCACCCTAGCTAGCGCGATTAGTTTCGGCTTGGGCTACACCAGTCTGCCGCTACTGGCTTTGCTGGGGATGAACGCTACTCTGCTGCTAATCCGGTTTGCCTTGCTCTGGGGAATTGCGCCCTCGTATGACTTTAGCCAAGCAAATGCGGGTTGGTCCTTTTGGCTATCGCCCTTAGCCGATCCGCTCGCGGTTTACCGGATTTTGTTGTCTTCACTGCGGACTCCCACTCAGTGGCGGGGGCGGCAGTATAGTCTGGGCTATGAACGCTAAAATAGCGGCCTGTGATCACTTGAAGATATGGCGGACGTTTCTAATTTGTATCTGGGTTTGCTGGGCAGTACCCTAGCCGGGTTAGCAACCGGAGTCGGAGCCTTACCGGTTCTGTTTATCCGGCAGATTACACCCAATACGCAGGGGGTGATGTTGGGATTTGGGGCAGGCGTAATGCTGGCAGCTACTTCCTTTTCGCTGATTGTGCCCGGACTGGCGGCGGCGGAAGCAGCAACGCAGAACCCGTTTTATGCGGCCACAGCCGTCACCTTTGGCATCTTCTTAGGGGCGGCTTTTTTGTGGTTTGCTCATCAATATTTTCCCCACGAGCATTTTTTCAAGGGGCGCGAGGGCAGCAATGTGGTCAACCTGAAGCGGGTCTGGCTGTTTATTTTGGCGATTGCGATCCACAACTTTCCGGAAGGGCTGGCGGTGGGTGTGGGCTTTGGCGGCGACAATATCTCTAACGGTATTGCTCTAGCTATTGGAATTGGCCTGCAAAATATCCCGGAAGGCTTGGTAGTGGCCCTGTCGCTGCTGGCGGAAAATTACACGAAATGGCAGGCGATTTGGATTGGTTTCTTAACCGGACTAGTTGAGCCACTGGGAGGGCTTGTTGGTGTGGTTATGGTGACCATTGCCCAACCCATTTTGCCAATTGCGATGGGCTTTGCAGCGGGTGCCATGCTGTTTGTGATCAGTGATGAGATTATTCCAGAATCCAACCGGTTGGGCTACGAAAAGGCCGGCACAATTGGCCTGATGGTTGGGTTTGTGATGATGATGTGTCTGGATGTGACGTTGGGGTAGGGGTCGTTTTGAGTTTTGAGTTGAAGCGATGAGGGGAAGTTTTGGTGGTGTAGCCTGTGCGTGTGCGTAGTTTTGAAGCTTGCTGCTGCCCAGCAGTATCAAGATGCCTACCCGCTACTGCTTGTAACTAGCGCAAGTAAATAACGCAAGTAAATAACGCAACAAAAAAGAGGAACAGTTCCCAGCCGTCGATCAAAGATCTGAGGCTGATGCTGAACTACTCCTCCGCAGCATTCATTCACCTGTAGTTTTAAACTACCAAGCTGATTTGACAAACCTATGGTCAGGAAATGACATTCGGATGACAAATTCAGCAAGGACGAGAGAAAAATTTTCTAACCGTACTGCTCATTCGAGGTTGCTTCCAGGTTGAAGAGCATGCGCAGGGTTTGCATGGCATGGCGGCGAGTTTCGATGTCTTGCTGGGCACGTAGTTGCACCATTGGCTCATGCAGGATTTTATTGACAATGCCGCGAGTCAGGGCTTCGACCACCTCTTGATGCTTTTCGCCAAACTCAGAACCGAGGCGAGACAGCGCCTTTTCCAGCTCCTGTGCCCGAATTGCTTCGACTTTATCGCGCAGGCTGCTGATGGTAGACACGGTTTCCAGCGAACGCCACCAGCTCTCAAAGGCTTCGACTTCTTCTTCCAGGATGCCCTCAGCTTCCATTGCCATGCGGCGGCGGCTCTCCTGATTCTGGGCCACCACGGCTTTCAGATCATCGACGTTGAACACCTGCACATTGGGTAACTCGTTGACATCAGAATGGACGTTACGCGGCACCGAAATGTCAAATAGCTGCAGGGGTTGATGAGGCTCCAAGCAAGCTTCTAGTTTGGCTCGATCCAGCAAGGGGTCAGTAGCGGCAGTGGCGGTGAAGACCAGCTCCGAACTAGTGACGACCTGCATCATCTCGGTCAGGGTGTGCAGCTTTAGCTCCACATCTTTGAACTGTTGAGCCAGTTCCCTCGCGCCTTCCAGCGAGCGGTTGACGATGCAGATCTGGGTAGCGCCTTTCGAGAGCAAGTGCTGCACCACCAGACGCGACATCTTGCCAGCTCCCAGGATGGCAATCCGGCAGGCAGCCAGGTTTTGTACCTTGATTTGGGCTAACTCAACCGCAGCGGAGCTGATCGAAACGGCACCCGTACCAATGCTGGTTTCGGTCCGGACTCGCTTACCAGCCGTGATCGCCTGCTTGAACAGATGGTTGAGAATCCGCTTGATGCTGTTGTATTGCTGTCCCACTTTATGGGTATGTTTTACCTGAGCCAAGATCTGGCCTTCTCCTAGCACCAGGCTATCTAGACCGGCAGAAACGCGCATCAAGTGCATAACGGCGTCTTGATGCAGCAAGATAAACAGGTAAGGCCGCAATTGATGCACTGGGATCTTGCCATGTTCGGCTAGAAATTGCGTCACTTCTCGCACGCCCTGCTCGGTTTCGCTAACAACCACATAAACCTCTAGGCGATTACAGGTGCTGAGAATCGTTGCTTCTTCAATATGAGGATAGCTACAGAGGTGGGCGAGGGCTGCCTCCATTTGTGGGGTTGGAATGCTGAGCTTTTCCCGCACTTCCACCGGAGCCGTTTTATGACTCAGACCGACAACAACAATATTCATCCGTCCTCCCAAAGAATTTGTTTATGCAATGCCCACCATTAATCAGGCTATAAATCAACTGGGTTTTCACAATTGTTTGCACAATTTGCCGCAATAGAGTAAGTGAATACATCACTCAAACATCAATTTAAAGAAAAGTCTACCAACTCAATGTCACGCTCTGAGGAAGGAAGCGCGGCTCTATTTGTTATTGTGGCGTAAATTTTTGTGAATTCGAGTTTTCCAAGGGCTGACAAAATTAAAGAGACGCTGATTGTCAACGCCTCTCTGACATTATGTCAATTTATTTAGGCTCGGCTAAAAGCCTTGCTAAAAATGCAGCTTTGTTCTAAGCAACGGGTTAGTGCAACTGCACGTACTTCGGATTGCCAAACATGTGAATCGTGTCCACAAAGCGAGCTGTTTTAGACTGGCTAGAAATTACCAACGTTTGGGTTCTAGCACCGCCTTTGAAGAACCGTACACCGTTCATGATGTTGCCCGGTGTGATGCCGCAGCCTGCGAACAGGACATTTTGCCCCGAAGCCAATTCATCGGCATTGTAGATTTTGTCAGGGTCGGTGATACCGCACTCCTTAAGGCGGGCAAGGTTTTCTTCTTTAGTTTTGTTGGCCCATTCCTTGGTGCGCACAATCGCCGGATCATAGACCAACTGTCCCTGGAAGTGTGCTCCGATGCAGCGCAGTGCTGCCGCTGAAATCACACCTTCAGGAGCAGCCCCGATCCCCATCAGTGCATGAATATTGGTCCCAGAAAAGGCGCAGTTGATCGCCGCACCCACATCACCATCGCTGATCAACTGGACACGAGCACCCGCTTCCCGGATTTCTTTGATCAAGTCATCGTGGCGTTCTCGCTTCATCACCACAACAACCAGTTCATCAATCCCCCGATCGAGACATTCCGACAAAATCTTCAGGTTCTCGGTGGCGGATTTTGTGATATCGACCTTGCCTTTGGCTGCCGGAGGAGCCGCCAGTTTCCTCATATAAAAATCTGGTGCGGCAAACAAACCACCTTTTTCAGAGATCGCCAAGACGGCCATCGAACCTGGCTGACCGTAGGCACAGAGGTTCGTTCCTTCACAAGGGTCAACCGCAATGTCAATTTCCAGCAATTCGTCTGGGTTGCAGTAGCTTTTAGCATCGGGTTGCGTACAAATCCCGACTTCTTCACCGATATAGAGCATGGGCGCTTCGTCCCGCTCGCCTTCTCCGATTACGATGCGACCCCGCATGTAGATCTTGTTCATCCGCTCGCGCATTGCTTCCACAGCAACCCGATCGGCTTCGTTTTTGTCACCTTTACCCATCAGCCGAGCCGAGGCAATCGCCGCCTGCTCAACTACTTCAATAATTTCTAAACCGAGTGTCGCTTCCACCGGAAATTCCCTCCCGACTGCTATTTTGCGTCTACAGGCAGTATTTGTGCCTAGTCAAAAGTCTATCAGGAGTGGGGATCGGTGGGAAGGTGTTTGGGGGTGGGGAGTGAGGGGGTGGGGAGTGGGGGGTGGGGAGTGAGAGGGATGGATTCAGCTAAATCTCAGGTTGGGGTGATACAGTCAATGGGTGGATGCAGCGAATGAATTGTTGCATTGATACTAGAGCAAGCTGAAACAGCATTTGGCCGTGCTATTGCGTGGATAGAAATTGCGTAGATAGAAGCGGCTAGACTGCATGAGGCTACTTGGTTAGTCAATCAGTTGTGTTGGTCAATTGTGTTCATAGGCAAGTGAGGCAAGCAAAATGCAATCCAAGCGGATCTGTAACTGTTTCTGTGTCGCTTCGTTGCCTGACCCGCCCGCAGCCCCAGATGAATCACGGGCTATTGAAGCAAGTGCACTTATAATGCACTGAATCTCTTGCTTGGTCTGCTATTCTGCGAGAAGGTTGCGCCTACAGACTTCCCCAATTAGCCCACAATGGATTCGCGGCTGGGAGAAGTGCGAAGTCAAACGCTGGATTAACCCAAAACTCTGAACAGACCCATCCAACAGTCAACCAACTCAGAACGCAGCCTCAATACCCAGCCACTCCCCCACCCCCCACTCCCCCACTCCCCCACTCCCCACTCCTCACCCCCCACTCCCTCACCCCCCACTCCCCACTCCCTCACCCCCATGACCTACCTCGAAACCACCGCCCAATTTTACGCCCAAGTCGCCGAAACCCCTGATGTAGGACTGTGCTGCGTCCAGAGTGCGCCTTTGAATTTTCCAGGGCTGCGGATCCCTGAACGGATGCAGGAGATGAATTATGGCTGCGGTACCACGGTGCACGCGGCAGAACTGGCAAATCAACCCACGGTTTTGTATGTGGGCGTGGGGGGTGGACTGGAGGCGCTGCAATTTGCCTATTTTTCGCGGCGAACGGCAGGCGTGATTGCGGTTGAACCCGTGGCGGAAATGCGGCGAGCAGCCTCAGACAATTTGCGGGCAGCGGTAGCCGTTAACGATTGGTTCGAGCCAAGTTTTGTGGAGATTCGGGCTGGGGATGCGTTTGCCTTACCTGTAGCCGACAGTTCAATTGATGTAGTGGCGCAAAACTGTTTATTTAATATCTTTGAGCCAGCGGATCTGGCTAAGGCATTGGCTGAGGTGGTGCGGGTGTTGAAGCCGGGTGGCCGCCTATTGATGAGTGACCCGATCGCGACTCGACCGATTCCAGCCCATTTGCAGCAAGACGAACGCCTGCGGGCCATGTGTCTATCGGGAGCACTGCCCTACGAGGATTACATCCAGCAATTGATCGCGGCTGGTTTCGGTCAAATTGAGGTACGCGCCCGTCGCCCCTATCGGTTGCTGGATCGCCAAACTTATGGACTAGAGACTCATTTGCTGCTGGAAAGCCTGGATACAGTTTCGTTCAAGGTGCCGATTCCTGCCGATGGAGCTTGCGTGTTTACCGGAAAAACGGCAGTCTATACCGGCGCAGAGGCGGCGTTTGATGATCAGGCTGGGCATATTTTGCCGAGGGGCATTCCCACAGCGGTCTGCGACAAAACGGCGAGGAAGTTGGAGCGCTTTGGCGAAATTTTGATCACTGATTCAACTTGGCACTACAGCGGCGGTGGCTGTTGCTAAAGACCCTTTTGCTAAAACACTTCTGCTAGAGACCCTTCATTTGTCGAGTTGTTGGTGAACCGGAATCTCGATCCAGAACTCAGTGCCATGGTTGGGTTGGGAGTCGCAGTAGAGCTTGCCGTGATGTTTTTCGGTCACGATCTGATAGCTGATGGCCAAACCGAGGCCGGTGCCTTTGCCGATGGGTTTGGTGGTGTAGAACGGATCGAATAGCTTGGTTTTGGCTGTGTCGGGAATGCCGATGCCGTTGTCTGCAATTCCGATGGCTACTGCATCATGGCGCTTCTCTGTCGTGATGGTGATAGTAGGTGATTCGATCTGCCCTCGTTTCATGCCTTCCTCTAGAGCGTCGATGGCGTTGGCCAGAATATTCATAAATACCTGATTCATCTGGCCGACATAGCATTCCACCGGCGGCAAGTCCCCATAGCGTCTGATTAGCTGAATCGCGTCACGGTCGCAGGTCGCTTTGAGGCGATGCTGCAAAATCAATAGGGTACTGTCAATGCCTTCATGGATATCAACCGCTTTCACCTCGGCTTCATCCATGCGCGAGAAGTTGCGCAGTGAAGTAACAATCCGCTGAATGCGGTCGGTCCCTAATTTCATCGATCCCAGCACCTTAGGCAGATCGGCTTTGAGAAACTCCAGATCAAACTCGGCGGCGAGAGCTGCAAATTGCTGACCATCTCCCGCTTGCTCACATTCGATCAAGGCCATCACATCCTGACAATAGGCTTCCAGGTGCAGCAGATTTCCGGCGATAAAGTTGACTGGGTTGTTGATCTCATGGGCAATGCCCGCTACAAGTTGCCCCAAACTTGACATTTTTTCAGTCTGCACGAGCTGGGTTTGGGCTTGCTTCAGGGCTTGCAGCGTTTCTTCTAGCTGTCGCTGCTGGATTTGTAGTTGCTCGAAGGCGGCTGTGCGTTCTTCTACCCGCAACGCTAATTCCTGATTGGCAGTCGCTAACGCGGCTTCTGATTGTCGCTGCTGAGACAGAACGGCAGTTAACACGAGGGTAGTAATGGCAACGGTGCCCATAAACGCCTGTAAAAGCAGCAACGATTCATTCAATGACGCCCGCATGAAGGAGCTTTTGCCGTAAACCGTCCCAAAAATTGCCAGCATCACTACTACAACTACGCTGGTCGTCGCGCCCCGTGGCCCCAATCGGAAGGTGGTCCAAATCAGACAGGGAATCAGCAGGTACTCTACGGGATAGGCCATCCAGAAGGCAAATTTGCTGATCCCAAACAGCAGTGCCAGCATTAGCAGCATCTCGATCAGTTGCCCCATGCGCGATCGCCCCTTGGATACCTTGCCCCAGGCCAGAAACATGGGCAGCAGCACAAGCAGCGAGATCATGTTGCCAATCCACCAAGTCAGCCAAACGGAACCAAAATCGCTCCAGCCAGACATGCCAAAGATACAGAAGGTCGTTACGCCAATCGTTGCATTCACTGCTGGGCTGAGGGCTGCAATCAGCGCAAACTTCAACACATGGTTGATGGAGCTAAAGAAATGCCCCATCGGGATCAGCCGCTGCATCAGGAAATTGCCCAACACGGCTTCTAAGGCGGGACTGGCTGCACAGATTACCCCAACGACAATCGCCACTCCCCAGTTTTGGCTAGCTTGATAAAAGCTCGGTGTGCTGGCTAGCAAATCGCCCAGCCAAATGGCCGGAATCATGCGATAGCCAAACCAGAAAATGCCGATCCAGGCAATTGGGGCTGGAAACCAGATCGGTGTCACATTGCCAGGGGGAATGGGTAGCGCAACTAACATTCCGAGTTTAGCGGTGCCGTAATAGATCGCTGCTAATCCGAATGGCAGAGCTAATGCCAACATGCGTTGTCGTGCTAACTGGCTTATTTGCATCTGACGTCTCTCAGTCCAACTGATGGTTGAGTAATTTGCGTGAGTTCGTTCCGTAAGTAATATTCCCGCAAACAATTCTGCGGTTGACACAGTAGTTGCAATTAGCTGCAATTAGCTGCAATTAGCAGGTGTAACAAGCGGCATCGACGGATAATTCAGCTATCCAGAAAAAACTGTAGGATATCGCACAATTCTTGCCATTTGTCAGGATTTTCAGGTTGCGTGGTAATCACAGGAATAGTGAGAGAGGCAAGATTAGCAGATTTCAGATGGATGAAGTAAAACAGTTTGGGAAACACTTTAAGATAAGCAAAATACAATTTTGACAGTTCAAGCGAGAGTTACAATTACAAGATTAGATTAAAAAATTAGTTGAATTTAGGTAGACACAAATTGTAGCCATAGATAACTACCAATGATGGTTATCAAAGAGACATCGATCAAGCCATATATCTACTTAGGCTTAAGGCTGTCTTAAGCTGAATTAATTTAGAAGACAAACCACCAGAATTCTGAACCAAGCATCAGGACGAATGTACTAAATCGGCAAATCGCGCTAGGATAAACAACTGATATCGTTCACTTGCGGTTCCCTCAACTCCTGATCAACTTCAATGATCAGCTTTAACGCTGTAGCGCCCTGCTTCTAGCTCTGTATCCCAAACCCCCACTCCTAGAAGAAGTAGCGGTACAATCGTTGAGAATCTCTGCGAACTATTCCTGCTGCGACCTCTTGCTTGCCCCTATGCCCCAGCGCACTGACGATAATTTTGACCTGGAGACGCAGCCTGCGTCTGTATTGGCTTCGGAAGTGAATTCTAACGCCAAGTCAACCAATGGAAATCATGCCAAAGCCAGCAAAGCCAATGGCGGGAAGGGAGCCAAGGCCAAATCAACCCCCAAAGCAGCCCAGAACGTAATCCGAATCCGGGGGGCGCGGCAGCACAATCTGAAGGATATTGACCTGGAGCTGCCTCGGGATCGGCTGATCGTGTTTACCGGCGTGTCGGGATCGGGCAAATCCTCGCTAGCCTTTGACACCATTTTCGCTGAGGGGCAACGGCGCTATGTTGAGTCGCTCAGTGCCTACGCACGGCAGTTTTTGGGACAGGTAGACAAGCCTGACGTAGACGCGATTGAAGGACTGAGTCCGGCCATTTCGATTGACCAAAAATCCACCTCCCACAACCCGCGTTCCACGGTGGGTACCGTCACCGAAATTTACGACTACCTGCGTCTGCTCTACGGGCGAGCTGGGGAACCCCACTGTCCGATCTGCGACCGCTGCATCGAACCCCAGACGATCGATCAAATGGTGGATCAGATCATGCAGTTGCCGGACCGGACGCGCTTTCAGATTTTGGCTCCCGTGGTGCGGGGCAAGAAGGGGACCCATAAAAAATTGCTCTCTGGTCTGGCTGCAGAGGGATTTGTGCGGGTGCGGGTGGATGGTGAGGTGCGGGAACTGTCGGACGCGATTGAGCTAGACAAAAACCGGTTTCACAATATCGAGATCGTGGTAGATCGGTTAGTCAAGAAAGATGGCATCCAGGAGCGCTTGGTCGATTCGCTGGCCACCTGTTTGAAGCGCTCGGAAGGCGTGGCGGTGATCGAAGTGATGCCGAACGAAAACAATGTGGTGCCGCTGAATCCCGACTTGCAGTTGGCGGTATTGCCCAGCATGGCGGCAGAACCGGCAGGACGCTACGGCAAAGACGAGGACAAGCCCAGCCCGGTTGAGCTGGTGTTTTCGGAAAATTTTGCCTGTCCGGAGCATGGCGCGGTGATGGAAGAATTATCGCCCCGCTTGTTTTCGTTTAATTCGCCCTACGGCGCTTGCGCCAACTGTCATGGCTTGGGCAGTCTGCGTACCTTTTCACCAGAGTTAATTGTTCCCGATCCAAAACTGCCCGTCTATGCGGCGATTGCTCCCTGGTCCGATAAGGACAATACCTACTATTTCTCGATGCTGTATAGTTTGGGGCAGGCATTTGGCTTCGAGATTCAGACGCCCTGGAATCACCTCACTCCGGATCAGCAGGATGTGATTCTGTACGGCTCGGATGAAAAGATTTATATCGAATCCGATTCGCGCTATGGCGATGGTAAAGGCTATTACCGCCGCTATGAAGGCGTGATCCCGATTCTGGAGCGGCAGTATAAAGAAACCACCTCCGACCTATACAAGCAAAAATTAGAGCAGTATCTGGTCGATCAACCCTGCGAGGTGTGCGGCGGCAATCGGCTCAAATCAGAAGCGCTAGCCGTGCGGATTGGGCAATATCGAATTAAGGAGTTGACCAGCGTTTCGATTCGGGAATGTTTGCAGCGGATCAACGAGATGCAGCTCACCTCCCGGCAGGCGCAAATCGGTGACTTGGTGCTGCGGGAAATCAAAGCGCGGCTACAATTTTTGCTGGATGTGGGTCTGGATTATTTAACCTTGGACCGCACGGCCATGACCCTATCGGGGGGAGAAGCGCAGCGGATTCGCTTGGCGACCCAGATCGGTGCAGGCTTAACTGGCGTGTTGTATGTGCTAGACGAGCCGAGCATCGGTCTGCATCAGCGCGATAACGATCGGTTGTTAAATACGCTATTCAAGCTGCGGGATTTGGGCAATACGCTGGTGGTGGTAGAGCATGATGAAGACACGATCCGCGCTGCCGATTACCTGGTTGATATCGGTCCAGGAGCAGGCATCCATGGAGGCCGCATCGTCGCCGAAGGCAATCTAGATAATATCTTGCGGGCGAAAGAATCACTGACGGGGGCTTACCTATCGGGGCGACGAGCGATTCGGACGCCAGAGCAGCGTCGAGAAGGGAATGGCCGCAGCCTCTATATCCGCAACGCTTACCGCAATAATCTCAAGCATATTGACGTTGAAATTCCGCTGGGAAAACTGGTTTGTATCACTGGCGTATCCGGTTCGGGCAAATCGACGTTAGTAAATGAATTGCTGTTTCCTGCGTTACAGTATCATTTTGGTCACAAAGTGCCGCTACCCAAAGAAATGGATAACCTCGATGGGTTGACTGCGCTCGATAAGGTAATTGTGATTGACCAGTCGCCAATTGGCCGCACGCCTCGCTCCAACCCAGCCACCTATACAGGTGTGTTTGATGTAATTCGAGAGTTATTTGCTGAAACCATTGAAGCGAAGGCACGCGGATACAAATCAGGACAGTTCTCGTTTAACGTCAAAGGTGGTCGCTGTGAAGCTTGCGGTGGCCAGGGTGTAAATGTAATTGAGATGAACTTTTTGCCGGATGTGTATGTGCAGTGTGAGGTTTGTAAAGGCGCACGCTATAACCGCGAAACGCTGCAAGTGAAATACAAAGGTAAAACGATTGCTGACGTGCTGAACATGACGGCAGAGGAAGCCTTAGAATTCTTTGTGAATGTGCCCAAGGCGGCTGCCAAACTGCAAACCATGGTAGATGTGGGCTTGGGCTATGTCCGATTGGGGCAAACGGCTCCTACTTTATCGGGTGGAGAAGCGCAGCGGCTCAAATTGGCAACCGAATTATCGCGTCGGGCGACAGGTAAAACGCTTTATCTGATCGACGAACCCACGACAGGTTTGTCTTTCTACGATGTGCATAAGTTATTAGATGTCTTGCAGCGACTAGCTGATATGGGCAATTCGATTTTGGTGATCGAACACAATCTAGATGTGATTCGCTGCGCTGACTGGATTATTGATCTAGGACCAGAAGGCGGCGACCGGGGAGGCGAAATTGTGGCCGAAGGTACACCCGAAGAAGTCGCCAAAAATCAGCGCTCCTATACTGGGCAGTATCTCAAAAAAGTGTTGCAGCGGTAAGGCAGGATTGACCTAGTTCGTCTGTACTGATATGATGTGGTTGTTTGGTTGAGCTTCTCAAACACGCCAAAGCGGCCCCTTTTATTGGCTTCAGTTCAAGTTTCAGTTCAAACGCTGTTTCGATTCGCCCTGCAATCTCCGCTTTCGTATGCCCGATCTAACCCACCAATAGGAGTTTAGATATGGATAATCCCAGCATGCTTTCTCATGTCTCAATCGGTACAAATAATTTTGAACGAGCGGTTGCATTTTACGATCAAGTATTGCCAGCGTTGGGCTGCAAGCGGTTAATGGAACACTCGGGTGTCGTTGCCTATGGCAAGCAATATCCGGAATTTTGGGTGGGAACTCCGTTCGATGGGCAACCTGCAACGGTTGGTAATGGTACTCATATTGGCTTTATCGCTCCTACCAAAGAAGCCGTCCATGCCTTCTATGAGGCCGCATTAGCGGCAGGAGGCAAAGACGACGGTGCCCCCGGTGGCAGACCTGCCTACGGTGAGCCATACTATGGTTGCTTTGTGCGTGATCCAGATGGTCACAAGATAGAAGCCGCCTTCTGGGACGAGCAGCTTGAATCTCATCAGTGAGCATTAAGCCTCTAACCGTCGCTCAATCGCGTTGGTCCAACTGTCCTGCATCATTGCCCCATCCAGTTCGATTAAGACCTGTTCGGACGCACCTGCTGAAACCGTTAGTCGCAAGGGCGTATGGGCGTCTCCAACTTGGCCCAGCCGCTGCCAATGGTCTTTCAGATGGGTCTCTAGATACAATTCCCACTCCAGTTCGGCTTCAGGGGCAACCGAGACCACAATCCGAGCACCGCCTTCAGCAAATAAAATCTGATCCCAGCGCCAGGAGGCGTTATCCACCAGGCTGCCCAAGCAGAGGTCGGCCCCACGTTGACCGCTGATGCTAGATTCAGCTAGGGCCACGGCAAGTCCACCTTCAGCACAGTCATGGGCTGACCGCACCCATCCCTGTTGAATCCCAGCGCGACAAACCGCCTGAACCCGCCGTTCCAACTCAAAATCTACGACTGGAGGCATCCCGGCCACGGTTTGGTGCAGCATGGCCAGATACTCGGAGCCACCCAGAGTCAGCGAAGGGGGGCAATTCGGATCGCCACTCACCGATAAGCCCAGCAAATAGACGATATCGCCTGCCGCTTGCCAACCCTGACCGCAAACTCTGCGAATATCGGCCACGAGTCCCACCATGCCCACGACCGGTGTTGGGTAAATTGCCTGGGGTTTACCTTCGGCATCCAACGTTTCGTTGTAGAGCGAGACATTGCCCCCGGTTACCGGCGTCGAAAGTTCGCGGCAGGCTTCAGCCAATCCCCGACAGGCTTCGGCCAACTGCCAATAGCCAATCGGCTTTTCTGGGCTGCCAAAATTGAGGTTATCGGTGACGGCCAGCGGCTCTGCTCCTACACAGCTCAAATTGCGGGCTGCTTCCACAACCGCCATTTTTGCCCCTTCGTAGGGATGGAGATAGACATAGCGGGCATTGCAGTCTACGGTAGCGGCAACGCCGGTGACTATAGAGTTTTGTTTAAGTTCTAAGTTTTGAGTTTTGTAGCTTGCTTCTGCATAGCAGTGTTTTGAGTTTTGAGTCTTAGCAACTTCTTGGGGGCGTAAGCGCACAACGGCAGCGTCAGCTCCACCGGGGATGAGGACGGTGTTGTTCTGGACCTGATGGTCGTATTGGCGATAGACCCAGCGCTTAGAGGCGATTGTAGGTGTGTCTAATAATGTCAGCAGAACATCATTCCAGGTGTAAAATTTATGATTGACTTCGATGCCTGAAATCATACATTCTGGTAGTTGCGTGGTCTGCCATTGCCATGCTGTTTGAGCATATTCCGGCGGTTCTGCTATCAGTTCACGGTGATAGATTGGTGTATTGTCAGCTAGGGCAGTTGCTGGAATTTCTGCCGCTGTTTCACCTTTGAACAGAATGCGGACAATCGGTTCGGCAATCACCGTTCCGGCTACTACGGCATGCAGTCCCCAGCGTTGAAAAATCTCGATCAGCTCTTGTTCGCGGCCTTGGTGGGCGACAAACAGCATCCGCTCTTGCGATTCCGATAGCAGGTATTCGTAGGGCACCATGCCCGTTTCCCGCACCGGAATTTTGTCTAGATCTAGCTCGATGCCCACGCCACCCTTGGCCGCCATTTCTGCCGTAGAACAGGTAATGCCCGCTGCGCCCATGTCCTGTGCTGCTGCTACGGCTCCGGTCTTGAACGCTTCCAAACAGGCTTCAATCAGCGATTTCTCTAGAAACGGATCGCCCACCTGCACCGCCGGACGATCATCGATTGATTCATCGCTCAACTCGGCGCTGGCAAAGCTGGCTCCGCCCATGCCGTCTCGTCCCGTGGTGGAACCCACGTACAGCACCGGGTTGCCAATTCCGGTTGCACCCGATTTGACAATCTCTGGGGTTTCCATTAAACCAATCGCCATTGCGTTCACCAACGGATTCCCGCTATAGGCTGGATCAAAATACACTTCGCCGCCCACAGTCGGTACACCCACACAGTTGCCATAATGGGCAATTCCAGCGACCACGCCGCTAAACAGCCTGCGGGTGCGAGCATCCTGCAAATCGCCAAACCGGAGGGAGTTCAACACCGCAATCGGGCGAGCACCCATCGTAAAAATGTCGCGTAGGATGCCACCAACGCCAGTCGCAGCTCCCTGAAACGGCTCAACGGCCGATGGATGATTGTGCGACTCGATCTTAAACGCAAGCTGCAACCCATTGCCCATATCCACCACACCCGCATTCTCGCCCGGACCGACTAAAATTCGCTCGCCGCTGGTAGGAAATTGCTTCAGCAAAGGCCGCGAGTTTTTGTAGCAGCAATGTTCCGACCACATTACCCCGAACATGCCTAGCTCTGCTTTATTGGGATGGCGGCCCAATCGCCGCACAATTTCCCCGTATTCGTCGGGCTTGATGCCTTCGGAAGCAATTTCGGCAGCAGAAAAGGGAGCGGAGGCAAGAATGCCAACATCAGAGGGGGATTGAGACATGGATCGTGAGCAAAAGGGACATGCTCAATTCTATCGGTTTTGCGGAAGTGCTTGGGCGGGAGGCTGCGATTTAGAAGCCTGCCATGCCAATGCTCAACAACTTTCAGCCCTACTTGTTGCTGTAGGGCTTTGCCCCACCGTAGGCATATGCGATGGAGTGTTGTACTGCTTTACTGTCATTTGCAGTAGGCAAGTACACATAAGCAAGTACAGCCTATGGCATTATGATTCTGGTTGTCTACGGTAGCTAGCAATAACTGATTTTCTCTCAAGAGACGATATTCAGGCCGTGGTAGAGCGGTATAACCTGACTGGAGAGGGAGAGGGAGAGGGAGAGGGAGAGGATGGGTGAGTAAATACCTATCTATTACTCTCTGAACTTATATCGATCCGAACCACAACAATTACATATTTGTTGAATCTCGTTTACAGGCTCATGTTGTTTCCCTTCATGGCTAGAGCCATGAAGGGAAGGTTCTACTTCAGTTTGAAGTGATGTGATTAATGAGCGGATGTAGCTGATCAAATAGCGGATCGTTGCCAGTGTTTCAGCCCGTTTAGCGAGTAAGTCCTCATAATCGCTATCCATGATGAGTCCCCTTAGCTGGTTTAACAACAAGGCTAACTCTAACTACTCGGTACAGGCTATAGCATTTGGATGACAGTGTTGTAAATTTTTCTTGTTACTACAGCGTTTTTCACTCATGTGAGGTGCAGGGGGTGTGGGGGCGAGGCCCGTTTTTCGTACTTCACTAGCCTAAAAAAGCTGTATTGTAAGAGTAAACGTTCGCAAATTAAGTATTTATGCTCAGAGTAGTCAGCTCCCCTTTCCTATCGATGCTCGAATGATCGCTGACGCTTAGCGAGGTTCCTAGCTGCTGGGATCTCAGGCTATAGAGGGGCTAGAAATCGCTTAAAAAGCGAAACACGGAGATGAGTAGATCGCATGCGGCCTTCGTCTCGAACGAAGGGCTAGTCTCCCCTCGACGCTAGGGTTATTCTCCACTCGGCTCTAGGCTCTCTCTTCCAGGTTGCTAAAGTGACCTTTTAGCAGGTAAACTTATATCAATCTTGCATCAGCTTGATCTGGATTAATCTAAAACTTGCTTACGGGATGTAGCGCAGCTTGGTAGCGCACTTCGTTCGGGACGAAGGGGCCGCTGGTTCGAATCCAGTCATCCCGATTTTTGTATTATGGTCTAGAAGTGCTTCAGCTCTCCGACGTTGGATCGTAAAGCACCACATTCTCCTGCTCATTTGGATCATTGCGAGCCACAATCGCCTGAGCAGGTTCATCCGTGCTCAAGTTGAATGGTTGATGGGGAACACCTGGCGGAATAAAAATAAAATCACCAGCTTCGTTGATCACAGACTGCTTGAGTCCTTGGCCGTAACGGGTTTCCACGCGGCCCTTGAGGAGATAAATCGCCGTTTCATAATCCCGATGGAAGTGGGGTTCGGCAGCTCCACCCGGTGGAATAATCACCAAATTCATCGAGATTCCTTGAGAGCCAACCGTGGCCTTAGAGACGCCGACAAAATAGGGTAAACGCTGACGGGTCAAGGTCTCAGCTTCAGGGCGAATCGTAATAATCTCGGCTGAATGCTGAGCAGAGCTGGCATCAAAAGCATTAAAATGACTGGAATCTGTATCTTTTGATAATGTCATAATAATTCTCCTGGTTTATACAAAATGGTATTCACTAATTTACTCTAACTATAGCTTTTCCCACTCTGGTAAGGTGCGAGGGGTGTGGGGGCGAAACCCCTCGCAGGGCCACGGCCCCTGCACCCCATTTTTTGTACTTCATTAGCCTGGAAAAGGCTGTAGATCTTGAACCGTTGAGCTACTGTCAACAGTTGCTAACAGGCCAGCACAAAGACAATTAACAGGCTGACCATTAAGCTAATATTCATCAAACCCAGGCTGCATCATTGATATTTATAGGATAAGCGACTTCCACGGCTATGTCAGTCTGAAAAGGTCAGGAAAGGCCGGATACAAAAATTGCAAAAGATTGAGATTTGTAAGTAATTGATATTGAGAGTCAAATTCGTTTGATTATTAACCCATTAGGTCGTCTCCAGGAGACGGTTCGCCAAGGCTAAACTCTGCTGCTTGAAGGATAGCGCTCGCTGCTCGTCTCGTCTACGCCAAATTGCAATGGGCATATACTTTTGAATTTCATACAGCAGATAAAGTTGCTGCCGAATTTGTGCCGCAGTAGACTGATTGCGTGCTCGGCCATATCCTCGCCAGAAAGCCGGTTCGCTGATGCTGCAATAGTCCAACACCGCAAACTCGATTTCCGGGTCTCCCCAAACGGCGCGGTCAAAATCTACTAAGCCGGTGACATTTCCTACTGAATCCACCAAGATGTTTTGAGACCACACATCCATATGCAGCAGGCACGCCGGTTCGGCGTAGTCAAAATGAGCTAGATGGCGCTCTAAGAGGTTGACCATCAACTGGTGGTCATCGGTTGTGTAGCAGCCACTCGCCATCACGTCGTCCAACAGCAACTGCCACATCAGCCGAAACGCTTCAGCCCAGGTAGGTTGAGGTGACATGGGTTGGTGTAGACCAATGTAGCCGTAGGCAGTTTGGGTGAGGCATTCTGGCGCGGTGAGCTGATGCAACTGGCGTAGATAAAAGCCAACCTGCTCTAGGGTTTGCTGCTGCTGGTCAGGACTCAGCGCTGCCTCACTCAAGGGCACACCCGGCAGAGCCGTCATCAGTAGATAGTCGCGGTTCAGATGAGTCCGACTAAAATCAGCTGCCAAAATTTGAGCGACCGGAATTGTGGTCCGCGAGCGGATCAGATCATGCAGTAACGGCTCCTGCTGCATCATCCGCCGTTCATAAAACAGCAGACCCGTAGAATCGGGGGGCGCAACTCGCAAAACCCAGCGATCGTAATCCGCAATCACCCAAAAGGAAGCATTATGTTTGCCGGTAGCAATCGGCACAAGTTGAAGTGCGGTTGGATCACGATCAAGATGAGTTGCAGCCAGGTTGATTAGGGTTTCTGCCTTCAGCGCGTTGGTGTCCGGCGCACCAGTTGATAAATCCATCTTCTGATTCATATCAGTTGTTATCTTTCAATGCTAGCGTCGGAGTGTTTCGTCACGAATTGACTATGGGTGTTGCTCCTTACGCATTGGGCTTCGCAGCTGCAAATCAGGAAGGTACATTCGAGGCACTCCCCATTCAAGGCACGATTCCCGGCTGGTTACGGGGTAGCTTGATTCGAACCGGACCAGGAACCTTTGATGTGGGCAAACAATCTTACCGGCACTGGTTTGATGGGTTGGCGATGCTGCGCCGCTTCTCGTTTGAGGACGGGCGGGTTGCATTTGCCAATCGGTTTATCGAAAGTCGGGCTTATCAGGAGGCTCAGGCCAAAGGTCAGATCAGTCGCGGTGAATTTGGCACCACGGCTCGGCATTCTCTGATCGAGCGTTTGCGCGATCCACTGCCGCGTTTAACGGATAACGCCACGGTGAATATTACATTGCAAGGAAATCACTTTCTTTCGGTGACAGAGTCTCCGATGCCAATCGTCTTTGATCCGGTCAGCCTCAGCACCCTTGATTACTTTCACTATCAGGATTCCGTTCCGGGGCAAATTACAACCGCCCATCCCCACTTCGATTTCCGGGAAAATGCGGTCTACAGCTACCTGGTTAACCTCGCGCCTCGATGCAGCTACAGCATCTACCGCATGGATGCCACCAGCAATCAGCGTGAATTGATTGGCTCGATTCCGGTGAAACAGGCCGCCTATATGCATACCTTCGGCATGACGGAGCGCTACATCATCCTCACCGAGTTTCCGCTGCTGCTCAATCGCCTCAGCCTGTTAGTTAGCGGTAAGCCCTATATTGAAAACTACGACTGGCAGCCAGAGCAAGGTACACGCTTTTTGGTGATTCGCAAAAGCGATGGCAAAGTTGTTCACACTGGTGAGAGCGAGGCGTTTTTTGCCTTTCACCATGTCAATGCCTTCGAGCAGGATAACGAGATCGTAGTTGATTTGGTGGCTTATCCTAATTCCTCGGTGATTCAATCCCTATATTTGGAACCGTTACTTCATCATTCTGATCAGGTGATTGCGGCAGGAGAACTCCGGCGGTACCATCTGGAGCTTAATCGGGCAACTGCCACCTATGAGGTACTTGTTGAGGAACCAATCGAGTTACCTCGAATTCATTATCAACGCTGCAATACCCGCCAGTATCAATTTGTCTATGGCGTTGGGTGTTCGCAATCAGGTCACTTTATTGATCAACTCGTCAAGGTTGATGTCCAGAACCGAAACGCTCAGATCTGGCATCAATCCGACTGTTATCCTGGTGAACCCGTGTTTGTAGCAGCCCCCGATGCGGCAACCGAGGATGAAGGAGTGATTTTATCAGTTGGACTAGACAGCCAAACTCAGAACTCGTTCCTGTTAATCTTGAATGCTCACTCTTGGGATGAAATGGCGCGGGTCCAGTTGCCTTATCACCTGCCGTTCGATTTTCACGGTCAGTATTTTGATCCGATTGCGTCGTCTTGGTCCCACCTGCATCGATAGGCTTGACGAGTCGATTAGGCGCTGATTCCCAATTCCTGTTCTACCCGCAGTAGATTTTGAATCCGAGCTTCTGTAGACGGATGGGTAGCAAATAGGTTGGCCAAAAACTGACCAGAAAACGGATTGATGATCAACAGCGGTTCAAAAGCTGGATTTGCCTGCATCGGCATTTGGCGAGCACCCGCTTCTAACCGCTGTAAGGCTCTGGCTAAAGCGCGGGGATTTCCAGTCAAACGGGCTGCTCCCGCATCGGCTTCAAACTCCCGCGTCCGTGAAATCGCCATTTGAATTACGGAAGCCGCCAACGGAGCCAAAATAATCGCAAACAGCATGCCAAATGGATTGCCGCCCTCCCGATTTCGTCCTCCGCCAAACATCATGCCGAACTGCATCACCTGGGCCAGATAGGAAATCGCTCCAGCCACGGTCGCAGCTACGGCCTGAGTTAGGGTATCGCGATTTTTGATGTGGCTCAGTTCATGGGCAATCACGGCTTCGAGTTCATCGGCTGGCAGTAGGTTGACAATGCCCTGCGTTACGGCCACGGCAGCATTTTGCGGATTGCGTCCGGTAGCGAAGGCGTTAGCTCCCATTGATGGCACCACATAGAGACGCGGCATTGGCAGACCAGCCCGTTGGGATAGGCGCTCCACCATTGCATACAGTTCGGGCGCTTGTGCCTGACTTAACGGCTGAGCACGATAGGCCGCCAAAGCAATTTTGTCTGAAGAGTACCAGGAGACGAAATTGGTCACTGCTGCGATGATCAACCCAATCAGCGCACCGCCGGATCCCCCGATCCAGTAGCCCAGTGCAATCAGCAGCCCACTCAGTAACCCTAATAGCGCAACGGTTTTAGCTTGATTCATATACCGATAACCCCAGTGAATACTGTATTAAACCATCCAGATGCGGCAAATTGATAGTTATCTGAATTGTATCGGCTATGGCCTGAATACAACAGTGAAACGCACGATCTCGGTAGTACGGATTTGCTTACCTGCTGTGGCTGAATTGTTCTAGTTCTGGGCTTGTTCTAGTTGCTAACAGCTTCAATGTACTGACTGTCCATCAGAAACGCGCCTTTGGCAAACCGCACGCCCCAAAACCCACCCGGACGCCGATCTAGCACCACTCCCTCTTCGCCCAATTGAATCACGTTGGGTGGACGCAGCATCGGCATCGGTTCAGCCGTTTTGACATAGGCAGGCAGCGCAATCACTCGCACCCGATCGCCCACATTAAATTCTTTAGCATCAGACATAGTAAAAGGTTTAAGTTTTGAGTTAGGTCAGTGAGGAGGTCAGTGAACCAAATTGGTTAGCGCCTACATTCAGATCCTACAACGCTTACAAAAATGCTCACAAATGTCTTGCCGGTAGTAGACAGAGCGAAGTACGCCACATACCAACTCAAAACTCAAAACTTTTCTTACGGTTTCTTACGGTTTCTTACGGTACTTGCCAGATGCGTTGATGATATTGCTCTGGCTCAGCGTAGGGGTCACTGGCCGGATGGTCATGACTGTGCGCGTGGTCATGACCGTGGGCATGGTGATCACCTTGAGAGGGGCCGTGGCTGTGGGAGTGCGGGCTATCGGAGTGGCCGTGGTGATGCGCATGGTCGTGCGCGTGGTCATGATGGTGATGGCCACCCTGACCAACGGCAGCTAGACGGAACTTGCACATTTCACAGTTCATCTGCACCTGCCCAAGCTGGGTTTCGATTTCGCGTTCCCGCAATACCTGAAATAGCTGGGGATGCAGCCCCATTTCCGGTAGGTAAACCATCGAGATATCTGGATATAACTCCTGCTGCTCTGCTGTAATCATGAAGATTTTCTTGACGAGCGCTCCTGTAAACAGGAAGTAGGGCAGGACAATAATTCGCTTTGGTTCGTATAGCCGAGCGCGACGGAAACCTTCCTCCAACCGGGGGTGGGTAATCCCAATAAAGCAGGTTTCCACGGTTTGATAGCCGCTGCCTTCCCAGAGCATACGCGCCATTTTGAACACATCGCCATTGGCATCCGGATCGCTGGAACCACGCCCCACAAACAGCAGCACCGTATCTTGCCGATCGATGCCTCTGGGGTTCCACTCTGGCCGGTCTAATTCCTCCAGCCGCGTGCGCCACAGGTCTAATAAGGCAGGAGTGATGCCAAAGTGGCGGCCATAGTGAAATTTCACGTGCGGATGGCGCAGGCGGGCGCGATCCAGTTCGTTCGTAACATCAAACTTGTTATGGCGAGCCGCGAACAGCAGAATTGGCAGTGCCGATAAATCGGTGTAGCCCAGCTCAACGCATTGGTCAACTCCTTGCTGAATCGTGGGTTCGGTTAGCTCCAAGAAGCAGGGAATTACCGGACGGGACGAATCGAGCGCTTGATAGGCAGTGGCAAAATCGAGCAGACCCTGGCGTCCTTCTAGATCCCGGCTCCCATGCCCAATCAACAGGACAGGACGCTGGAGCGGCAGTGGCGACAGCTCTATCGAGTCATTAGACTGCATGAAGGGCAAGGTATCAGCCGGGGACACCTGAATCAACTGATTACTATTGGTAAAAGTCATGGAGAGAGCGGACTCCTTCCCTGTGCAACGCAGGAAATAGAGTGAAAAAGCAGCAAGACGGTGTTCTGGCTTAAAAAAGTTTTGAGTTTTAAGTTTGAATGGCTAACTTAGAACTTAAAACTTAGAACCTAAAACTTTTCTCACAGTTGCGGCACAGCGTTGGCATTACACCAAACTTTCCCGCTCAAGCTACTGTTCACGTTTGCTCCGCTATCTTATCTCATCGCCTGTAGCTAAACATACCTGGGGAGGGGATACTTACCAGCGGACATTGGTTTTGGAGCGGCTCGACGGTGGTAAGGTTGGTCGAACGGATGACTGAGGAAAAGCTTGAAACTGAGGCGGAGTGGACGGAGCACCATCCGAAAGGATGCGAGCAATCATCGGTACAGCGCTGAACAACGCCACTGTTCCGCAGGCAGATAGAGCAAACAGGCTAACTGCCAGTAACTTTGCCTTGACGGACTGAAGACTCATTGATGCAATACTCCCTTCGTCTCTGCGTTTCTAGTTGAGCATCTAGACAAATACGGATTTAGCCGACTGCCAGATTTAGCTCTAGAGAATAGATATGGCTTAGGAAGCCACGATTTAGCTCAGATGCGCTCTAGATAAGTTTACCTGTTTGTTAAGTTTTTGTTACATTATATCTAGAAATCATTACATTTATTCGGTCTTGTCCAGCCTTGCTCCTGCCTTCTGCCGATTTGCCCTCGATTTGCCCATAATTTGCTCTAGTGAAATAGACGTTGATAGCTTGATCGGATTTTTGACCAGATTGAAGATTGAGGTGAACAAGTTGAGATGGCAGCAGCGGTTTGGATACAAAGTGTGATACTAAGTAATTCAACCAAACAATCAAGCCAGTGCGTTCGCATCGCCTGCAGAGCGCAAACATCTTGACGCCAGCGAGACGTTTGTAGGCCCTACAGAATCACCAAATTCAATTTACTCAAGCCCAAGGACTCTTTCTCTACGTAAATGGATGTATCTCTGTTCGTCAGAGCGTTTATCGCCGTTTTTGTTTTAGCCGATGCACTGGGCAATGCGCCTGTATTTCTGGTTCTCACTAAAGGCATGGAGCCAGAGGAACGAAATGGCGTGATTACCCGGGCTGCGCTGGTGGCGACGGCGGTTTTAATTACCTTTACCCTGATCGGCCAGCCGATTCTCAATTACCTGCATATCAGCATGGCGTCGCTAGAAGTGGCTGGAGGCTTGCTGCTGCTGCTGATTGCCCTAGATATGCTCCGAGGTAAACTAGATGAGCCGATTACCGAGCCGAATCGAGATGTGGCGATTACACCTCTGGCGCTGCCACTGCTGGCGGGTCCCGGCACCCTAACTACAGTCATGCTGCTGGTATCTGACGATAGTGGCAACCTCTACTCCAACTACATCAGCGTTGTGGCTGGCATTGTAGTGGCCATGCTGGTGACCTGGTTCATCATGCGGCAATCGGCTTTTATCGACCGCTGGATCGGAGCGGAAGGAGCCATTATTGCTACCCAACTCCTGGGCTTTCTCTTGGCGGCCCTAGCGATTGAAATTGGCGTTGGCGGACTGAAAGAACTATTTCTGGCCTCTGGGCCGATGGGGTGGGGGTAGGGAAGTTTCTCAACACAAAACTCAATAAAACCTGTCAAACTGGAGGATGGATTATTTTGTTTTGTAAGGTGAGCAGCCCAAACGGTCATGTTAAGAGCTGGAATTGTTGGACTACCCAATGTCGGAAAATCAACGCTGTTTAATGCGGTTGTGGCTAACGCGAAGGCCCAGGCAGCGAATTTTCCGTTTTGTACCATCGAGCCAAATGTGGGGGTGGTGGCGGTTCCGGATCAGCGGCTGCAGGTGCTAGCGCAGATTTCAGAGTCAGCAGAAATTGTTCCGGCTCGGATTGAGTTTGTCGATATCGCTGGACTGGTCAAGGGAGCCAGCAAGGGCGAAGGCTTGGGCAACCAGTTTCTGGCCAATATCCGTGAAGTCGATGCGATTGTGCATGTGGTGCGTTGCTTTGAGAACGATGACATTATCCATGTGGCAGGGTCGGTCGATCCAGTGCGCGACATTGAGGTGATTAATCTGGAGCTGGCCCTATCTGACTTGGCCCAAATCGAACGACGCATCGAACGCACGCGCAAGCAGGCTAAGACGAGCAAAGAGGCACAGGTGGAACTGGTAATTTTGGAAAAGCTGCAGGTTGCCCTCAACGAAGGGAAGCAAGCCCGCCAGGTAACTTTGACCGACGAGGAAGAGGTGATTGTGAAACCACTGGGGCTACTCACGCGCAAGCCCGTGATCTATGCAGCTAATGTCTCGGAAGACGATCTGGCTACAGGCAACGCATGGGTAGAGCAGGTGCGCGCTGTGGCGGTTCAGGATCAGGCCCAAGTGGTGGTGGTGTCAGCTCAGGTCGAGTCGGAGCTGATTGAGTTGCCTGAGGCAGACCGGGCTGAGTTCCTGGAGTCGCTGGGCGTCGAGGAAGGTGGTCTCCAGTCACTGATTCAGGCGACCTATGAGCTATTAGGACTGCGGACCTACTTTACGACGGGACCGAAAGAAACTCGCGCTTGGACGATCAAGGCAGGGATGCTGGCTCCCCAAGCGGCTGGTGTGATTCACACCGATTTTGAGCGGGGCTTCATCCGAGCCGAAACGGTCGCCTACGAGGATTTGGTGACTGCTGGTTCGATGAATGCGGCGAAAGAAAAAGGTTTGGTCCGCAGTGAGGGCAAAGAGTATCTCGTGCAGGAAGGCGATGTGATGCTGTTCCGCTTTAATGTATAGAACTGGTATCCAGTAAACGACAGTGCCTTTTGACAATGTTTGCAAAACACTGGCGGAGCAATATCCAGTCAATTTTGTCCGCTGGTTGCTTGGGGCTGAAGTTGGTATCTCCGATCCTGTTCAAGTGCTGAAGACTGAACTCAGCCTGGAACCAATTCGGGCTGATGCTGTCACGTTTCTGCGTCTAAGTAGTCGGATTCTGCATCTGGAGTTTCAAACAACGCCAGAGTCAGAGCCGCCCCTACCGTTTCGCATGTTGGACTATTGGGTCAGGCTCTATCGGCAGCATCGCTGTGCAATTACGCAAATTGTGCTTTTCCTGAAGCCTACTGAATCCGAAGCGGTGCAGGTGGAACGGTTCGAGGCGGAAAATACTCTGCATCGCTATCGGGTGATTCGCCTGTGGGAGCAAGACCCAACGCCGCTACTTGCTGATCCAGCCCTACTGCCCTTAGCCGTACTTGCCCGGACTGATTCTCCTGCAACGCTCCTACAACAAGTAGCGAATCAAGTAAACCGTATTGAAGATACTGGACAGCAGCGCAACCTCTCTGCCTATACGCAACTGTTGGCAGGGCTAAGATTTGAGAAGGAGATAATTCAGCAAGTGTTTAGAGGCACCTTTATGCGCGAGTCTGTAATTTACCAAGAAATTTATCAAGAAGGGCGACAGGAAGGGCGACAGGAAGGAGAACGGTCGATTATCCTGCGGGTGTTAACTCGGCGATTTGGTACGGTTCCTCCCGAACTACAGGCTCAGATTCAAGCTCTGTCGCTGCCTCAACTAGAAGCTCTTGGAGAAGCCCTGCTGGATTTTGCAACATTGGCTGATCTGACAACCTGGTTGCAGACGCACCAAACGATTTAGCGCCATGAAGCAGCGAGGGTATGGCTTCCCTCGGTTCAAGAAGTTTGGGCAGTTCAAATCGGTTCTGTTCCCTCAGATTGACAACGATGCCATTCAAGGGAACGAAATCAAGCTGCCCAAGCTTGGCAAGGTTGCGATTAACTTGCACCGCTCAATTCCTGATGGATTCAAAGTGAAAACGGCGCGGGTGATTCGCAAAGCTTCGGGTTGGTATGTGGCTCTGCTGATTCAAGCAGATGTTTCCGTTCCTGAACCCATGCCACATGGTCATGCCTCGGGAATCGATGTCGGCTTGGAGTATTTTCTGTCTACTTCTGATGGCGAACAGGTGAAACGACCCCGCTTTTTCAATCAACTGCAACGCAAGCTGAAATCGCTGCAACGCAGATTGAAGAACAAGCAAAAAGGCTCGTCTAACCGTCGTAACTTGATTCAGAAGATTGGCAGAGTGCATGAACGGATTGCCAACTGTCGAAGCGATTTTCACTTTAAGCTGGCTCATCATCTCTGCGACCATGCTGGGATGATATTGGTCGAAGACCTTGACTTTCGCATCATGGCAAAAGGGATGCTTGCCCAGCATACTCTGGATGCTGGACTGGGGCAGTTTGTAAATCACGTTTTGCCCTGGGTGTGCTGGAAGCGGGATGTCTACTACGGCAAAGTTGACCCGAACGGCACTAGCCAGGAATGCCCTGACTGTGGTGCTGTCGTCAAAAAGGATTTGAGCGTGAGAATGCATCATTGTCCTGAGTGTGGGTCTGTGAAGCCAAGAGATGTAGCCAGTGGGCAGGTGATCCGAAATCGTGGACTCAGTGCAGCCGTGGGATACGCGGCGAAGGAAAATGTCTGTGGAGTCGAGGTGGCGGGGGCATTGCCTAGCCAACTGGCTATGAAGCAGAAACTTGAATCGTGAGGTTCAAGAAGCCCGCGCTGTATTGCTTGCATAGGGCTTCGCCCCGCCGTAGGCGTACAGCGTCGGGAGTTGTCACCGAAAGCTCTTCAGCCTAAACAATGTCCCCTGGATTTTCCTAGCGACTGCCCGCCATTGCCTGTTGCTGAATATATAGAAGAATGCCGCGAGCAATTGCCACAGCCATCTGATTGCGGAAGTTGGCATCCGCGAGACGAGGTCCATCTTCGCTGCCGGTGACGAAACCTGTTTCTACCAGCACTGATGGCATCGAGGTTCGCCGCAGCACATAAAAGCGAGCCTGCTTAACCCCGCGATCGTTCATGCCTAAACTGCTGACGATGCTGGATTGAATCGTCTGAGCCAGCGCCTCGCCACTAGCGTAATAGTAGGTTTCTGCGCCGTTGATATCGGGTCGCTCCATCCCCATCGAGTTGGCGTGAATGCTGACAAACAGATTAGCCTGAGCTTGTTCGGCCATCTGCACTCGCGGTTCTAAATCAATTTCCACATTGCTATTGCGGGTGAGAACAGCTTGGATTCCCTGTTGTTGTAGTAAGGTGGCAACCTGTTGGGCGATGGGCAGCACTACGTCCGCCTCATATAGATTGCCGACACCTACCGCCCCGACGTCAGCTCCGCCGTGGCCTGGATCGATCACTACCACCAACCGCCCTTGGGGAACAACATTAGGCAGAGACCGGCTCGAGTTGTTAGAGGTCGCCCGTGCGGTTGCTCGCTGCATGGTTAGGGCCAGTATCTGCGGGGTGATTAGATTGATCTCACCAAACTGGACACCCGTTGCCGGTTGAATTGTGATCACGACTTTTTGCTCATCGTCCTGCCGTAAGCGGATTCGCCGCAGTGGATCCGCTGGGGTGAGTTGGGGGCCTGAAACCCGTCCGGCTAACCGAGCCGGGGACAGTTCAATCACATACATACCGCCCTGCCAACGAGCCTGATGGGCAACCGGGCGATCGGTTTGGATCAAAAGCTGATTGCCGCTCACGTCGAGGTCAACGCCTTGAATGGTTGCCGTCTGGATCCTTGGAACATTATTAGACCTATCAGAAGGAGCCGTTAATCGTGCCGGAGAGGGCTGCTCGGCTACGGTGGTGGGAGCGTTAGGAGTCGGTACGGTGGTGGAAGTGCTGGTGGAGACACTGGAAGGCAGCGAGACCGGCGGTTCTGGGTCAGAGAGTTTAGCAGTCGCTGTTTCGGCCTCGACGGGACGCAGCAAAATGCCACCTTCGCTAACTTCGGCCTGCCAGTCGGGGCTGCGACGCGATACATCCAGCTTGATTTCAACAACCGTATCAGCATCCTGCTCGATTTCCAGGTCATCAATGCCATGGCGGTCGATCCGGCGTTCCCGATTGTTCTCCGGACGGTGCGGAGCACCATCGTCCTCCAGACGGTGCGGAGCACCACCGCGCAATCGCGGCGATAGGCGGGCATTCTCCAACCGAATGGTAATGGTGCGACGGCTGCGGCTCCGCTGAATCGAAACTTTTGGTTCATCTCCGGCTGGTTCATCTCCGGCTGGTTCATCTCCGGCAGTGCGAAGCAATAAACCAGTGCTAGTCACCTGTACAGATTCAATTTGCGCTATGGATTCCGCACTGGAGTTAGTGGATAAGCGGGCGGTAGATCGCGTGGTTGATGAAGTACTCCGAGCCGTGGATCCTGATCGAGAGGCAGTGGATCGAGAGGCAGTGGATCGAGAGGTGGTGGATACTGCCGTCTGTGAGCGAGATGGAGCAGTAGAACCAGCCGCCGTTGCGGATGGACTAGGAAAAGAGGTGGCTGCTGAAGCTGCTGAAACAGAAGAGGCGGTTGTAGGCTGAGCTGAGGATGGAAACTGGACCGGTGGATTGGCAGCATCGATTCGCTGCGGTTGAGGCAACTGCACACTCCACTCGGTTGGAGACAGACCGCGAAAGCGGATTTGCTGCGGATCGAGGGTATATCCGGGCGCAAGTTCCACCACAATCCGAGTGGTTTGAGCATCAAATTGACCAATTCTGACGTTTTGAATTGCGCCACCGATCGGCTGGTTAACTGGTTCTTGACCCAGATGCATTCCCGGTAAGTCAATCACCAATCGAGTTGGGTCAAACACAAGCTGCGCCCGTGGCTGCACATCTTCATCGGTCGTAAACTCTAGCCGATTTTGGTTGGAGTGAAATTGCCAGGTTGTCAGTTGCCCAGCTTGGGCTGGAGCCGCGAGGCAGAAAGCGCCGATCAAACTTGGAACTAGCCAGTGGAGTTTCAAAGCCGTTTCACCTACAAACCGTAAATTCTGGAAGCTTAAGTCTTAGTCGTTGTCCGTCATGCCAGCACCCTTGAGAGCTACTAATCAGACAGATTTCAACCCTGCCCGATTGCTGCAATTTTTTCTCGCTCACCATCGAAAAAAGTCTAGCCACTAACTCTATCCAAAATTTGGAAACATGCAATAGGTTTTGAGGTTTGAGTTTTAAGTTGGTGAGAGCTGCTGTTTTCCTTGGGCAGGGGGATTGGGCTGAATCGCTGCAAGAAGTTGGATTAGGTGCTCTAGGCCAAACGCACAGGGTACGCACTAAAACACCGCTACTGCCTCCCACTACTGCCTCCACCGCGACACGCAGCAACAAGCTACAAACCTCGAACCTTCCCCCAACTCAAACCTTAAAACTCAAAACTTTCTTTTCATAGAGTCTTACTCTTTGTTGCAACTCTTAACGTTATGGCCTTTGAGCCAGTCCCAGAGCTTGGTAGACTAAAGGACGTAAAGCTTGAGTATTCACTGTTTGGCCAGATCTGGCTGAATTAACTGGCTGAATCAAACCGATTCAATCTGAACGATTCAGTCAGCTCTATCAACCCAGTGGATGGCATCAGTGTTTTTATAGTTATTTAAGATTGCGGGGTCCAACCCCATCCTTGAAGCGAGAGAAACGGTACACATGGTAGATTCCCTCAAAAAACCAGAACTGGAAGAGCTGCGCCCCGGAATTAAGCGTCCTGCGCAGGATACGATTCTCACTCCTCGGTTTTACACCACGGACTTTGAGGAGATGGCGCAGATGGATATCTCCGCAAACGAGGATGAGTTGCGGGCAATTTTAGAAGAATTCCGAACTGACTACAACCGCCATCACTTTGTCCGGACTGAAGAATTCAACCAGTCCTGGGATCAGATTGATGGTGAAACGAGACAGCTGTTTATCGAGTTTCTAGAGCGTTCCTGTACGGCTGAGTTTTCCGGCTTTTTGCTCTACAAGGAACTATCTCGCAAACTCAAGGACAGAAGTCCCGTTTTGGCTGAGTGTTTTCTGCTAATGTCGCGTGACGAAGCGCGCCATGCCGGTTTCTTGAACAAAGCCATGGCCGACTTTGGGCTGCAGCTCGATCTTGGCTTCTTGACCGAAAGCAAGAACTACACTTTCTTCAAACCCAAGTTTATTTTCTACGCTACTTACCTCTCGGAGAAGATCGGCTACTGGCGCTACATCACGATCTATCGCCATCTGGAGGCCCATCCTGAGCATCGCATCTACCCCATCTTCCGGTTCTTTGAGAACTGGTGCCAAGACGAAAACCGGCATGGTGATTTCTTCGATGCCATCATGCGGTCTCAGCCCCAGTTCCTCAACGACTGGAAGGCACGGCTGTGGAGTCGCTTCTTCCTGCTGTCGGTGTTTGCCACCATGTATCTCAACGACATTCAGCGCTCTGGCTTCTACGCCTCGTTGGGTCTAGATGCTCGTGATTACGACATCCATGTGATTCGTAAAACAAACGAAACGGCAGGCCGCGTCTTTCCACTGATTCTGAATGTGGACCATCCCAAGTTCTTTGAGCTGATGGATGAGGCCGCTGCTGCGAACCTGAAGCTGATGGAAGCGAATAACTCTACGGCTTCCAAGCCAATCAAAACCCTCCGGCAGCTTCCCCACATCGCCAAAATTGCCGTCAACATGCTGCGGCTCTACCTGATGAAGCCGATTGATACAGCTCGACTAGAAGGATCGGTTCGCTAATATCCTGCTTAACCATCTGTTGGTTCCATTGCAATTTGGCGGCTTGCGGTTTAACTCAGTTGAACCGGGCCGCTTTTTTTATGCTTCACAACCAATTCCGTCCCTGTCCCCATCAAACCGGTGAGGATCTGGTGGGCGGACTGTAAAGTTGCGGTGGCTAATGTCTCCGCAGTCTAAATCGGGCGGTGGAGACGGAATACAAACCGTGGGATAGGACGAATCACAATTTTGTGCTTGAGTAGTGGCGGAAATTCCCACAACGGTGAGTAAAGCAACGGTCAGTAAACCAGTCAACAACAGGTAACGCATAGCCAAGGTAAATCGATAGAATCTATCAGCAATATTCTGTCAGTCGCTGCTACATCCGCCCACTTTGAAAAAAGTTTCAATTTAAGTTGTCAGTTTCGAAAGTCCTTCGCTATATTAGGAAAGGTCATCGCGGGGTAGAGCAGTCTGGTAGCTCGTCGGGCTCATAACCCGAAGGTCAGTGGTTCAAATCCGCTCCCCGCCACCAAGCGTTGAATGAGTCCCTGTGTTCAGTGATGGATACAGGGGCTTATTGTATTTAGACGTTTGGGCAGCTCTAGAGTTGAGCAATCAAGCCTTTCAGTCAATCTTGTAAGCCCTCAAACAGAATTTTGTTATTGTTGTTGCTCGATGCAACTGTCCTTATGTGATGTAGGTGATGGGGCTAATTTGAAATGTCACCAGTACCGGTGCTTCAGCTTCCAGGCTAGATGGCCAAATTCCTGGTTTCGGATGCCTAACACTGACAGCAAATAGCAGTAGCAATACACCAAAAACTGCGCTACTTGATAAATAGAAATTGGCGGTTTCAAATGAGGTGGATTGAACTGGGGAGCAAAATCGCTGCGGCTCACCTGATGAAGATAGGCAAGAAACCAGTTTGGATGAGTCGTTGCTAGTTTCAACACCATCGTTTTAGCCAAGTCACCGCCACCAAAAATTGAGCGCATACAGTAATCGAGGCGGCGTTGTGCATATTCGGCCATAATGGTCCGTTTGCGGCAAGCAATCCAATAGCTCTTGTCGCGATCACGGGGAGTATCACCCGATCGAACCACTGGCTTCTCCGTTAATCGGGTATAACCCTTGGCTTCTCCAACTTCTGGTGTTGTTTCATACCAATTCGTTAGGGCTGTTGCAGCTACATAAACATCGTCCGCAATGATGCCATTGGGGATATAAATATTACGAGCAATTTCACCGCAAATGGCATAACATTTCCCGTCAATAAAATGATGATTTGTGATTTCGCCTCGTTTGTTGAGGACTTTACCTCCGCAAATTCGGCATTCAGGATGAGTAATCAGCGTCTGAAGCAGCTCTTCTAGTCCGGTAGGCTGCACCAAGACCACATCTGCATCAAGGCAAATATAGTAATCGGCGACATCTGCGGCTTGATGGATGAAGTGATTCCATGCAGCGCATTTATCTGCGATCGGGAGTTCAATAACCTGGCTCTCGATCGGATTTTTAAGCTGGTCAAATTCTGCTAGCTTAGCTCTTGCCATCGCTGCCATCTGGTCTTGCGAGCCGTTGGAAATGACAATGATTTCCAAAACGTAGTCCTGCTGAAGCAGCGTTTGCAGTTGCAGTGAGTCTAACAGATGGGCGATACCATATTCCTCGTTGTAACCAAGGATGCCGATTGAAACTTTCTTCACTGCTGTCTCCTTAATAATTCGGCCCCTAGCCTAATCAGCAACTCAAGTCGGTGACCCTATAAACCTGCCGTAGTCCAAATTTGAGCTTTGTAGAAGCAGTGATTCAGCTGCATTTCCAATCCTAGACAGGTTCAAGCATCTAGCCCTACTCCGCTAGGCAGATTTCTGTTATTAATTCTTAATAATATAAACATTGACAAGTTTACATTAATGATCGAGTTTGACGAGTTCTGCTCACAGCTTCGAAGTAGAGATTTCAACCCCAAAATGGGTGGCTTTTAGGCAAATGAAAGCGGTAGAGATTCACTAAGATAGAGTTGGCATGAGTTGGTGAGGCACGATGAGTTTTGATCTGTGGCGACGCCCGATTTTGATTGGTGGCTTGGGATTAACGGCAGGCGCATGGTTACTGCATGGCATCGATCCGGCAGTAATGCATTTTGGTAGCACCGCCGTTTGGGGTGCGATTGCAGTGGGTTCGGGAATTTGGTGGTTGAAGTCCCAGATGCCGAAGTCGCTTCAGCCTGAGCCAGTCCGGCTGCAAACGATTGACCGCAGCTTAGTCGAACAAGCCTTTGTAACGGTCGAGGCTCGTCTAGCTCAATTGCAGCAAGAGTTGGCGACGACTGATGCAGATCCAACTCTCCAACCATTGCAGCATCAGTTCGCCGCGTTGAAAGCTCAACTCAATCGTCAAGAATTACAGCTTGCGGTTCTGGGCAGTCGGGCTGTGGGTAAAACGACCCTGGTAAACGCATTGAACCTGGATATCTCTCAGTCTGAGACCGCTACTAAAACCTCTACAGACTTGGTGGAAGCAACCCTGCGGCCCGAAGAAGCTTTGAATCAGGACGTGGTAAACGCTGATCTCGTCTTGTTTGTCGTGACCGGCGACCTGACGGATTCGGAATATCAAACCGTGCAGCAGTTAGTCCAGAATCACCACCGGGTGCTGCTGGTCTTCAACAAGCAAGATCAATATTTGCCCGCCGATCGGCCTGTAATTTTGCAACAGTTGCGTCAGCGGCTACAGGATCTAATTTCGGCAGAAGATTTACTGGCGGTAACGGCCCAACCGGCTCCGGTGAAGGTGCGGCAGCATCAGGCCGATGGCACCGTGCAAGAGCGGATCGAGCAACCTCAGCCGGATCTAGGCGCTCTACAAGACCGGTTGGACACCGTATTGATGACCCAAACCGAGTCGCTAATTTTGGCTACAACCTATCGGCACGCTCAGGCTTTGACTGCGACGGTACAAACCCAACTCAATCAGGTGCGCCGCCTACGGGCCTTACCCATTATCGAACAATATCAGTGGATTGCGGCAGCCGCAGCCTTTGCCAACCCTTTACCAAGTCTGGATCTGCTGGCAACCGCTTCGATCAACGCGCAGATGATTATGGATTTGGGCGCGCTCTATCAGCAGCCCTTCTCGCTAGATCAAGCTAAAAATGTCACGGGTAGCCTAGCCAGCCAGATGGTGAAACTGGGCTTAGTGGAGATGGCGAGTCAAGCAATTACGCCCCTACTCAAGAGCCATGCCCTCACCTATGTAGCAGGTGGTACGCTCCAAGGCATCAGTGCTGCCTATCTAACGCGACTAGCAGGCTTGAGCTTGGTGGAATATTTTGAGGAGCAAAGCCAAGCAACCGAAGCGGCCTCTGGTTTCAAACTAGAGCGCCTAACCCAAAAACTGAAGCAGGTATTCCAAGAAAACCAACGGACGGCATTTTTGCAGAACTTAGTGAAACAGGGTGTGAGTCGGTTAGTGCCACAGACGGCAGGCTAGGAGCTAGGAGTCAAGAGGTGTATCGCGATTCGGTTGGTTAACCTAAACTGGTTAACTTAAACGAAATGTGCATGGCTCTCAGGAATGGTTGGTTTCTGGTTATGTTCCACCTGGAAACCTGCTCAGCAATTCTTCACGCGAGAGCTGTAAAATGATGCGGGTCACTTCTTCACTGGGCATTGCCAGCAGTTGCGGCACGATTCCCCAGAACTGATCATCTTTCGGGATTGCTAGCAGTCGGAGTGGTGGGTTGGAACCAGACATCGACAAACTGAGGTTCGCCAGGAACCTCAAAGCTGCGTTCGACCTGACCGAATGGAGCCAGCAGTTCTTGTAGAAACTCTTTGGCTAACTGATCGAAAGGGATTCGCGTCATCGACGAATTCTGACTCCTGACTCCTGACTCCTAACTCCTCAAAAAGTCGGATCATGCTCCCTATCCCAGCAGTTGCCCTCCTGCCACACTCTACCGCTTTTCTCGCAGTCGGCTTGGGTTTCGAGCCAGGGAATGCCGGTGGGATGAACGGTGTAAGCAGCTTTAGCCAACCATGACTGTAGAATGACCCAGCTCAGGATTGTGGCCGCACTCAGGGAAATCAACAGGAAACTGGTCTGCATCAAATTTGCGTAGCAATACCGTACTTTCATAACTTGCTATATTTCTTGCAGTCGAATTTGCGAGATGGCCGTGAATGTACGGAAATTTTAAGCCAGATTAAATTCTGCAAATTCGTTTGAAAGCTAAGCCCATTAAAAAATTACGCAGAAATAAAGCAGAAATAAAGCAGAGGTAAAGGTAATTTTTATACAGTGCTAGAGATCGTCCAGCTGCAAGTCTGCGGCGGTGATCAGAGAAAGTTCGGTGTTGTCTAGGGTCTTGAGGGAAGCGGCGATGCGATTGGCTTGCTGTTCGATGCTGCGCTCAAATACGGTGCGGGCAAAGCGTCCGTTGCCGAAGTGTTTGTTGCGCTGGGCATAGGCTTGCTCGAAGTAGGCTTGCAGCTGCCCATGGGCAGCTAGATCGATACTGTAGCCGTAGTCGATGCAGAATTTTTTGAAAATTAGCAGCAGTTCGCTGGGACTGTAGTGCTCAAAGTAGAACAGGCGAGTAAAGCGCGATTGCAGTCCTGGGTTGGCCTGAATGAAATATTCCATTTCTTCGGTGTAGCCTGCTACGATGACAGCAAACCGATCGCGGTGGTCTTCCATGCGCTTGAGTAAGGTTTGGATCGCTTCTAGGCCAAAATCGTTCGATGAGCCGCCTTTGGGTGCCAGGGTGTAGGCTTCGTCGATAAATAGCACTCCGTCTAAGGCTTGCCTGACCGCATGATCGACCCGCATCGCCGTTTGACCAATGTAGGCTCCAACGATACCGGCTCGGTCAGTTTCAACCACATGGCCGCGCCGCAGACAGCCGATCTGTTTATACAAACGCCCTACTAGGCGGGCAATCGTGGTTTTTCCCGTGCCAGGAGGGCCGTATAGCACAAGGTGTAGAGAAGGTTCTAGGGTTTTGAGGCCGCGTGTTTTGCGTTCTGTCTGCACATTGAGAAAATTGGTTAGGGCAAACAGCTTTTGCTTGGTGTGGTCATGCCCAATCAAGGCGCGAATATCGGCAAAAATTGCTTCTAAAGTATCGTTGTCGGGCGGTTCATGCTCGGCAAAGCTGGCTTTAGTAGCGCTATCAGATTGGCTAATCCGGCTAGTACTGTTGTTACTGTTGGTACTATTGTCGGCCACACTAATCAGCAGGCTATGCACTTTGATTTTGATTTTGTCAAAGACAATAAACCCAAATTTGTGGTCATCGACCCGCGTTACCAACTCGGCTTCCAGCGTCTCCACCCGCGTGCTGTTGATATAAAACTCGACGCTATCTCGATTACGGCGAATTTCCAGAATGTTGATCGCGTTAGGATACTGAATGGTGTGGCTGCGTTTCCAGAGCACCAGGTCTTTGAAAATGCCGTTTTCGCACTTAGCGATGCGGTAGTGGCCGTTGTCAGCAATCACGAACTTAAAGAAATTGTGGGTGTCCACCAAACCCCAGACAAAGCCGAAGCCATGGTTTGCTCCTGATACCTTCTCCAGCACAACATGAATGCGGAAATCAGGTTTGTCGTAAAAAAAATCGGCTGAGTTCCAGGCCACCCACCAGCTATTTCCGGTTCGCTTATGTTCAAAGACATAATGATTGGTTTCTACGCCCAGCTTGCATTCATCAGAACTGCGCGAACTCCAATTGTGCTGATTGTCCTGAAAATATTCTTCGAAAATCAACATAGTGTTTGCTATGGCGTTTGCGGTGAATTAGATTAGTGGACTGTCGCTAAGCAATTAACGCTAAGCAATTAAGTAACTCAACCTAATGATTTGTTCAGATCCTTTAGGGCCTAGTGCCTTATTGGCGATGAATTGCCCGCACTCTATCGATCTGCTAATTCGATTGATTTACTATCTGATATCTCCCACGAGCTGGGTACCTATGCAGATTGGAGATCTCTTTAGGACTTTCACTTTAGGACTTTCACTTTAGGACTTTCACTTTAGAGGATGTCTGAGAAGTCTTCTTGACTCCATCATTCCTTTGCGAGACTCCCCCTCAACTCCCCCTTAACGAAGGGGGACTTCAATCCAGTTTTGCTCGGGGTTCCCCCTTTGGAAGGGGTTTAGGGGGGATCAAGGGCAAGCGTTTTAACTTCTCAGACATCCTCTTAGGACTTTCACTAACCGA
>KL662191.1:1237392-1257844 GCA_000733415.1 [Leptolyngbya] sp. JSC-1 | reverse complement strand
GCGAGACTCCCCTCAATCCCCCTTAACAAGGGGGACTTCAATCCAGTTTTGCTGGGGTTCCCCCCTTTTGGAAGGGGTTTAGGGGGGATCAAGGGCAAGCGTTTTAACTTCTCAGACATCCTCTTAGGACTTTCACTAACCGATGAAGACGGTGAAACCGATGACTACCAAACAAACACTCGAGCCATTTCATCAACAGGCTGAATTTGACACTGAGGTCGCAGATTTAGACATTACTTAGACATTACTTAGACATTACTTAGACATTATTTAGACATTTTAGATGTCTAATCAACACGTTGTTGGATTAAAGCAGAACGCTTTTACAACATTACTGAAAATTACTACAGCTTAACAAGATGTAACGGCGGCAATAATAAAACCTTAATAAGACATTAAAATCTACGAACTCCTGCCAGCCATAACTTCCAATTAACGATAAGGGTAAAGAATTTAAGCATCATTCCCTGCCATTCCCCGCGCAGAGCGTCTGCCTTCATAGAAGAAATAGAAGAAACAGTGTTTAAGGAGACAACGATGACCTATACTGCTCCATCGGCTCAGACAACTGCTGCCGGTGTTTCGTTACTAGCGCCATTATCAGGCCGATTAGTGCCAATTGAAAAAGTTCCCGATCCGGTGTTTGCCGAAAAAATGGTGGGTGATGGCATCTCGATTGATCCGGTCAGCCAATCCCTGTTGTCTCCTTGCGATGGTGAGGTGGTGCAGCTTCATCCCTCTTGCCATGCGGTGACGATCAAAACAGCCGAAGGCATTGAGGTGCTGATGCATATTGGCCTCGATACCGTCATGCTTCGGGGTGAAGGGTTTGATCCCAAAGTCAAGGTGGGGGATCGGGTGCGGGCTGGCGATCCGCTGATCGATTTTGATGCAGACTATGTAGCACTCCACGCCAAGAGTTTGTTGACACAAATTGTGATCAGCAACAGCGATCAGGTGGCTAAATTCACGCCATACTCCGGCAATGTCACAGTGGGACGGGATGTGATTTTGGATTTGTCTCTAGCCGGTAGCGATGCAGTCGTTACAGCCGATTCTGGGGTAACGGTGACTTCTGCCCCGATCATTGTGCCGAACCCCACCGGATTGCACGCTCGTCCTGCCGCAGTATTGGTCAATCTCGCTAAAAAATATAAGTCCAATATTCGCCTCAAGCGGGGGGACAAAGAGGTCAGTGCCCGCAGCGTGGTTGGGTTGATGGGGCTAGAGGTGAACCACGGTGATACGGTGCAGCTGATTGCCGACGGTTCCGATGCCGAGGCCGCGATTGCCGAACTGAGTGAAGCACTGCGCTCTGGCTTGGGTGAAGAAGGGGCGAAACCACTAGCCTCTCCGGCCAGTGTGGCTTCCCTCACTGCAGCGGCTCCTCCTCCCCGGCCTCGGTCCGATGATCCGAATTTGATTCTAGGCGTGGCGGCTTCTCCCGGTGTGGCGGTGGGCTATACCTATCGACTCCAGCATCAGGACATCCGCGTTACGGAGACGGCGGCCAATCCCAACCAGGAACGGCGCAAGCTAGAGCGAGCAATCGAGCAGGCCCAGGCCGAAATCGAAGCGCTGCGGGCTAAGGTGCACGGACAGGCCGATGCCGGAAAAGCCGCCATTTTTGCAGCCCATCTGGAATTGCTCGAAGACCCGGAATTAACCGACACGACCACGAACTTGATTGATAAGGGCAAAAGTGCGGCCTTTGCCTGGAAGCAAGCTTATACAACCCAAGCCGAGCAGTTGAGCCAGCTAAAGAACGAACTCCTGGCGGCACGAGCCAACGATCTGCGCGATGTAGGCGGACGGGTGCTGCGGATTCTCACAGGTACCTCGGTCGAAGGGGTTTCCTATCCTGACAACTGCATTCTGTTAGCCGAAGATCTGACTCCATCCGATACAGCCACAATGGAGCGGGGTAAGGTGCTGGGCTTCTGTACCGTAGGCGGCGGAGCCACCTCGCATGTCTCGATTCTGGCGCGGGCGATGGATATCCCAGCGATTGCTGGTGCGGAAGCGCGGATCATGGATCTGCCCGATGGGACGCCAGCAATCCTAGACGGCAGCAAAGGCAAACTGCGCCTCCATCCCACCCTAGAGGAAATGGAGCGGGTGCGGCAAAAACAGACTCGCCTCAAAACCAGACGCCAAACTGAACTGGCCTCGGCCCATCTGCCCGCTCAGACTAGGGACGGTCACCGCATCGAAGTAGTCGCTAATATCGCCAATGCGGAAGAAGCGGAAAAGGCGGTTTCCCTCGGCGGTGAAGGCGTGGGTTTGCTGCGCTCGGAGTTTGTGTTTATGGAACGCGACAGCGCCCCCAGTGAAGATGAACAAACCGAGATCTATTCCACCATTGCTCGCATCCTCGACGGTCGCCCCTTGATTATCCGCACGCTGGATGTGGGCGGTGACAAACCCTTGCCCTATCTGCCTTTGCCCCATGAGGAGAATCCCTTCTTGGGCGTGCGGGGGGTGCGGATTGGCTTTGACCGTCCAGATATTCTGCGCACTCAACTGCGGGCGATTCTGCGAGCCTCGACCCAGGGCAACGTCAAAATCATGTTTCCGATGATCGCCACGCTAGAGGATTGGCGGATGGCGAAAACGATGCTGGAAGAAGAGCGACAGGCGTTGGGTGTGGCTCCGATTGCCGCTGGCATCATGGTGGAGGTACCTTCGACGGCGGTGAGTGCCGAGCAGTTTGCCAAAGAAGTGGATTTCTTTTCGGTGGGCACCAACGACCTGACCCAGTACACCCTGGCAATGGATCGCGGCCATCCTAAACTGGCACCCTATGTAGATGGTCTGAATCCGGCAGTGCTGTCGCTAATTGGCATGGCGGCTAGAGCGGCCAACGCCAACGGCAAATTCTGCGGCATCTGCGGCGGCATCGGCAGCGATCCCCAGGCGATTCCAATTCTGGTTGGCTTGGGCGTCACGGAACTCAGCGTCAGTGTGCCGACTATTCCCAGCGTCAAAGCCCAGATTCGGGAGTTCAGCCTCGATGACTGTCAACGCCTAGCCGAACGAGCGCTCACCCTACAGTCGGGTGCGGAAGTGCGGGATCTGATGCCAATGGAGGATTAAAAAAATGTGGAAACGAATGTTTGCTTTGTTGCAGCAGATGGGAAAGGCGCTGATGCTGCCGGTCTCGGTGCTGCCCGTTGCTGGTCTACTGCTTGGTATTGGTTCGGCCAAGTTTAGTAAGCCAGAAGCCTTTTGGTGGATGCCAGAATGGTTGGCCACCATCATGAAACAATCCGGAGATGCGATTTTTGCTAATCTACCCCTGCTGTTTGCAATTGCAGTGGTCATTGCGTTTACTGGCAATGACGGGGCTTCCGCTCTGGCTGCTATCGTCGGGTTTGCGGTGTTTCTGGCGGCGCTGGGTGCGGCGGCCCAAACCTTTTTTGGCTATTTGTCACCGCAGGACATTATTGCTAAAGGGCTAGACCCAACGACAGTGACGCGCCTGAGTCCAGAAGAGCTGGTCGCCAAAGGGTTGCCCGAAACCATCAATGTTCTAAAACCGGTAATGGGAATCAATACCCTGGATACCGGTGTATTTGGTGGGCTGTTGGTGGGCTGCCTAGCCGCTTATTTGTTTAACAAGTATTTCCGGATTCAGTTGCCCCAATACCTGGGTTTCTTTGCGGGTAAACGTTTTGTGCCGATTGTGACGGGACTGAGCGCCATCCTGCTAGCCATCATTATGAGCGTGGTTTGGCCGCCAATTGGCAACGCTATTAATGTGGCCGCGAATGTGACAGCTAGTGGTGCCAACACAGCCATAACTGCTGCTGTCTATGGCGTGGTAGAACGTTTGCTGCTGCCGTTCGGATTGCATCACATTTGGAACGTGCCTTTCTTCTTCGAGATTGGCCGCTTTGTTGATCCAGCGACCAATCAAGTAGTGACGGGCGATATCCGCCGCTTCTTTGCCGGAGACAAAACAGCAGGCATTCTGGGTGGAGCCTACTGGTTCAAAATGTTTGGACTACCAGGTGCAGCAATTGCGATGTGGCGAGCGGCCTATCCCAAAAATCGAGGTCGAGTCAGCGGTTTGATGTTTTCGGCAGCCTTCACCTCGTTTCTAACCGGAATTACTGAGCCACTAGAGTTTTCGTTCATGTTTGTTGCACCGCTGCTCTATGGCGTTCATGCCTTAATCGCTGGCTTTTGTCAGTGGTTGTTTCAGACTATGGGTGGCAAGATGGGCTTTACGTTCTCACAAGGAGCAATTGACTTTATCTTGTTTAATAGTTTGGGCACTCGCTCCTGGTTGATCTTAGCATTCGGTCCTTTGTTCTTTGCGCTCTACTTCGTGATCTTCTACTTTGGTATCAAACACTTCAACTTCAAGACACCTGGCCGAGAAGATGAAGAAGTGGAAGACGGGGGTGCAGTGCAGTTGTCTGGTGGGGCAACTGAGATGGCCCGAGAACTGGTGCGGGCGTTTGGCGGGCGCAGCAATATTGCCACCCTCGATGCTTGTATCACCCGCTTGCGGATTACGGTCAACGACATGAAGAAAGTGAACAAGCCGCGCCTGAAGGCGTTAGGGGCATCGGGTGTTCTGGAAGTAGGCAACAGCGCTCAGGCCATTTTTGGACCGCGCTCTGAAGGTCTCAAGACCGATATGGTCGAGTATCTGCGCCATGCCGGAGCCGAAGCGGACGAAGCCTATGAGCCGAATACAGCAGAAATTGCAGCAGCAGAATCAATGTCGGGTTCGGTCGGCACGGTGATCAGTGAACCCATCATCGATCCAGATGCGCCAGCCAAAGTGCGGGCCATGATTGCAGCTCTGGGTGGCATCGGCAATATTCGCCGGATCGATCCAGTTGCCCTGACTCGCTTACGGGTAGAAGTGGCAGATAGTGCCAAAGTGAATGAGGAGGCACTGCAAGCCGCCGGAGTCCAAGGCATTTTGCGCATACCGGGCGGCAAACTACATTTGATTGTGGGTTTGGGGGCAGACCAATATTCCGCTGAAATGAGCGATCAATTAGCCAAGATTTGATCAGATTAATTTTGTAACCAGCTAATTCAATGTAATTCAATCTCAAATGTTAGAAATAGGTGCAGATCTATGCTGCACCTATTTTATTAGGTATTTTTTGAGTATGTCAGCTCACGACAATTTGCGATAGATCTGTAATAATCACTTCTATTGATTGCGAGATTCAAATGCTGTTTTCTAATTATTTAACCGATGCCTCTTCTAGTCAGTCGTTTAAGCAAGCGGCTAATCGTGGTTTATCTTGGCAAAATTCTCACTTCAGTTCGCTCAACCGATCGGAGGGCAGATCCGCTTCGCAACTAGGACGGCTGCGCAGCAGCACTAATCGCTCAGATAATAATCAATCAGATAATCGGTTCGCTACAGCCCGCAGTTTAGGTATCTACAGGGGCGGCAAACTGGATCTAAAAATTAACGATACGCTTGGCAAGAAAGACCGGGTAGACATCTACGCTCTCACTGTACCGAGTGGCGTGACGCTACCCAGCGGTGGTTATTCATTCAAAGTTGATCGAGGCACGATTCGTTATTCTCTGTTTGGTGCGGTTCCGGCGCTGGGCATCAGACCCCAGTTTGCTGGCAGTCGAGTGTTTAAAGGTAGCGATAGACTACGGACAGTTGGATTCGAGAATCCCTATGCCGAGAATCTAGTCGTATACATTCGGTTTGATCGGCCCAGCAGAGATACCAAATACAGGTTCCGACTGTTTTCGTGACCAAATCGCAGCAGCGAGATTTATTGCACTGCTCTGGCCTTATCGCCGACTTGGAATCCAGTGCCGCTGATGATGCGCCCGACGCCGGACCGGGCATCCACTTCCGTCAGTTCGATCTGGCCAATGGGCGTGGTGACGCGCCGCAGCACTTCGCCGGTTTCCGGATCGGTGACTTCACGGTCTACCCGCTCGATGGATAGCCTCATGCCAGTGCGGAAGCCATCTTGGGAACCTTTGTTGATGATCACGGTATTGCCGGAAATATCAGCTACGGTAGCGTCGATGACCGGCGTGACTTGGGGCAGGGCGGCCAGTTGGGGAGCGGCAGAGGCGAGTTGAGTGGCCAAATCACTGACGGCCTGTTCGGCTGCTGTGCTCAGCAGCTCGCTATCATTGTTGGCGCTGGAGCCACCGCTGCCAAGAATCGAAATCGAAACGCCGCCACTGCTGCGATCGGCGGATGCGGAACTCTCGGCCACGCTAACAATTTCTGCCGTAGTGGTATTGACGATCCGGGCAGTTAGCGCCACTTCGGCAGTGCGGGTACGATTGCTAGCACCAATGCCGAAAACTGAAACAGAGCCGCCTTCTTCATCCAGGTTGAAGCGTGTCACGGACCCAATCACAACTGCATCTGCGCCCAGGACTCGGCCAATTTGGGCGGCGGTGCTGGGATCAATGCGTCCGGAGGCGGCCAGATCTTGCTCTTGCAGAATTTCGGCAATCCGGCTGCGCTCAATCACCGTATATTTGCCGCTCTGGAACAGTTTGGTTGTCAGCAGGTCGCTCACCCCTTGAGCGGCATTGGGATTGCTGTACCACCAGTAGTCAGCTCCGGTGCTGGCATAGTCAAAATCCAACACGGCGACGCGCAACCGTCCTTGCGGCTGAGATTGGGCAATTTGAACTTTGCCTGGTTCGCTGGCTAGAGCAATAGATTGGGTGAATAGCCCATTGACAAGGCTCGTTAAGAGCAGCGCACCACAAGAAAGTCGAGCAAGATTCGTCAGGTGTTGAGATTGCATAGTCATGAAATTGGGTTCTGTATCGTTTAAACAGTTCGATTGTGAAAGGAGCGTTTCAGGCAAAACGGCCTTGCCTTAGCTAGAACTTTTCATAGCTTGCCCAGAATTAAAGCTGACCGACAGGTTAAAACCTGCAGCTGCGCGCACCCTCAAATTAACCGCTTCGCGTTTCCAACCGCCAGATGCAGTGAATCGACTGCTTAGATATTCACGTCGGCTATAGGGCATTTCGGACGGAGTGCCTTCTCGATTGCGCTTCCCTAGATTTGTGCAGCCAAATTGCTAGAAAACGGTACAATTCCCTATCAGCTTTCTTCTGTTCCAAACAGGCCATCGCCTACACGATTCATGATCTGTACAACCGGGGTTATGGGGAAGCCGGCATCCGGAGCGGACCGCTCCAACTGCAACACCAGAAGAATTCATCAGTATCTTGTTGCGCTCCTTTTGGTTCAACCCATGACCCACGAGCCTTCTACCTGCGTACTTTCAAACTCAACTTTTCGATAGGGCAACGGCTTCACGCCGCGCGTCACCTGATGCACCCACCACACCTCCTCAGTCTGCACATCGGCAAAGCCAGCGGTTCGCATCCAGTCGCCCACATTGCCCGCCGCATAGTCTTTGATGTAGGGTTCTTCAAAGATCTGCGTCAGCCATTCGGTTTGGCGCAAAGTAGACTGGTTGCCATCCAGAATCAGCACCTCACCACCCGGTTTTAGCAGGCGGAATGCCTCTTGCAAAATGTTACAGGAAATAAGAGGCGGAGTTTCGTGAAATAGGAGCGAAGCTGTGACCAGATCAAAACTAGTATCCGCAAATCCAGTCTGCTCGGCATTGGCTTGCTTCAGGTTAACCTTTAATCCGGATTGTTCGGCTTTATCGGCAGCCACCACCAGCATGTAGGGCGATAGATCGATGCCAATCACCTCAGCAAAGGGAAAGGCTTGCTTCAGCAGCAGCGTCGTGGAACCCGTACCGCATCCCAGATCGAGAATCCGGCGCGGCTGACAGCGAATTCGTTCGATCAAGCCTTTGCGGACCCATTCTTCGTTAGGCGGCAGCACATACTGGGTAATTGGATCGTAGGTTACGGCTGCATCAGGGCTGAGATAGCCGTTTTTGACGCCATGAAAGTTTTGATTGTAATAGGTAGGGTAAGCGAAATTGGGCTGGCGGAAGCGCTCGCTCTCCCGTTCCCAGTCTTTGCTGTTGCGATAGCGCAATAATGCTTCTCGGTCGATTAAAAAGCCGAAGATGGGAGCAAGGAAGCGCTCGAATAAAGTGTCTTGGCGAACGGACATTGCAATTTCTCCAATTCCATCCGCAGTGTAGTGAATTTCTCCAGAAATTGCAGAACCAATTGTGTATCTAAAAAAATTGCTACACACTCTTGACAGTAATACTACAATTATACTACAAATGTGATGTCAAGCTGATTCAGGGTCTAGTCCTGCCCTTGTGGGGGTTGTAGTACGCAGCCTATAGTGCATGGGCATAGCACCGCAACTAAAAACTGAGTGGTTACTCAGCCGTTAGGAAATCAGGATTAGAATAGCATTCGTAATCGATCAGGAGGAACCATGTTTGAATCGATGAATACCTCGGTCAGTGTCCAAGTTTCCCTACGGTCATAGAGGAATCAACTCAAATTTTTTAGATATTTCTAGAAAGCAATCTAGAAGCCGGTTAGTGCTGCTTTGGAGTTTCCTGAAGATTGCTGCTCTTCCTCTGTGAACGTAGTTTCCCTGCAATCAATATCACTACTTCACAAGGAACCTCATGACATTACAGGAGTTAGGGTGGAACGAGTTTTTCGCCCAACATACATCGGATCTAGCATCTGGCTACAGCGTGGCTCGCGTCGCGTTAGAACACAAAAGCCACTACAGGCTGTACACTGCAACCGGGGAACTCACGGCTACGATCAGCGGCAAATTACGACACCAAGAGGCGCGTCCTGCGATTGGCGATTGGGTGGTGATTCAGTCTGCGATTCAGTCTAAAGTGGCTGAAACCACTAACACAACTGAGAAAACCGCCATCATCCAGCGAGTTTTACCCCGCAAAAGCCAGTTCTGTCGCAAAACTGCCGGAGCCAAAACAACTGCGCAGGTAGTGGCGGCCAATATCGATACCGTGTTTTTAGTGTCAGGCTCGGATCAGGATTTCAACTTGCGGCGAATCGAGCGCTATCTAATCCTGGCTTGGGAGAGCGGCGCGAATCCGGTGATTGTGCTGAACAAGGCCGATTTGTCGAATCAAATTGAGCAGAGAGTGCAAGACGTAGAATCAATTGCGCTAGGGGTGCCGATTTGCTGCTTGAGTGCCTTACAGCATCAGGGCTTGGAGCCGTTGCGTGCCTACCTTGCACCTGGTCAAACAGTGGCGCTGTTGGGGTCATCGGGTGTCGGTAAATCGACGATTACCAATCAGTTGTTGGGCAAAGCTGCGCAGGCCGTACAGCCAGTTCGACTGGGCGATGATCGGGGCCGACACACCACTACTCACCGGGAATTGTTTCGCTTGCCGGGAGGGGGCTTACTGATCGACACGCCTGGCATGCGAGAAATTCAGGTTTGGGCGGGAGAAGCCAGTCTGCAAGAAACCTTTACCGATATTGAAACTTTGGCGCTCGATTGTCGGTTTCGCGATTGCCGCCATGCCGGAGAACCGGGTTGTGCGATCCAACAGGCATTAGAGGAGGGCCGCTTAGATGAAGCGCGGTGGCACAATTACCAAAAGCTGCAGCAAGAAATTCACCACCTCAATCGCAAACAGGATCACCGGATGCAGATAGAAGAAAAAGCGCGGTGGAAGCAGATTACAAAATCCTTGCGCCATCATCCCAAATATGACCACTGCTAAGCCGTTGTATCACGGGAAAATTACCGATTTCTCCGACTGCGAGTCAGTAACAAAATTTGAAGATAGAACTTGGAAGGAATCAATCCATGCCTTACGAACCGCTCAACTATTCAACCCCAACCCCAATTCTGTCCTGGGCAAACCACGAACTGGGGCCAAACGAAGCTCAGATGGCAAAGAACGTTGCCTCGCTGCCGTTTGTGTTCAAGCATGTGGCGTTAATGCCGGACGTTCACCTCGGTAAGGGAGCACTGGTCGGCTCGGTGATTGCCACCAAAGATGCCATTCTGCCTGCGGCGGTCGGCGTTGATATTGGTTGCGGTATGTCGGCGATCAAAACACCGTTCACGGCGGATCAGCTCGACGGCAAACTGAAGCAAATTCGCCGCGACATTGAGGCTGCGATTCCGGTCGGCTTCAATGAGAACAAAGAGCTAGAGAAAGCCGTGATCAACTGGCAGGGCTGGCGCGAGTTCAAAGATCTGCATCCCGGCGTGCAAGATCTAGAAGCCAAAGCGATGAAGCAAATGGGGTCGCTGGGGGGAGGCAACCATTTTATCGAAGTCTGCCTCGACACAGAGGATCAAGTTTGGCTGATGCTGCACTCTGGCTCTCGCAACATTGGCAACATGTTGGCCCAGTACCACATCCAAACCGCAAAGGAATTGATGAAACTGAGCCAGACCAAGCTGGCCGATCCCGATCTGGCCTACTTTGTGCAGGGCACTGCCGAATTCCAAGCCTACTGGCACGATTTGCAATGGGCACAGCACTATGCCAAATTCAACCGTGAGGTGATGATGGCCCGATTCCAGCGGATCATCGAAAAGCATGGGGCGGGCGGCAAACCCACCAAGCCTCTGCTTCAGGTCAACTGCCACCACAACTACGCCGAAAAAGAAATCCACTACGGCGAAGCGGTGTACGTGACTCGCAAGGGAGCGGTGCGTGCCCAAGAAACCGACTACGGCATTATTCCGGGTTCAATGGGAGCCAAGTCATTCATTGTGAAGGGAAAAGGCAACTGCGCTAGCTACTGCTCTTGCTCGCACGGAGCCGGACGTCTAATGTCGCGCAACAAAGCCAAGAAAACCTACACGCTGGATGATTTGATTCAGCAAACAGCCGGAATCGAGTGCCGCAAAGACGAAGGCGTGATCGACGAAATTCCAGCCGCCTATAAACCAATTGAGCAGGTGATGGAAAACCAGGCGGATCTGGTCGAAGTCGTGGCGACGCTGAAGCAAATCGTCTGCGTCAAAGGCTAGCGGGATGAGCAGCCCACCCAGGCTGGAAAGGCCGGATTCTGACGAGCCTCTGCCGGAAACTTGTCGCAGGCATCGATCAGATCGCGACTGTGGGTGTTGACGACCGTTTGCCATTCCTGAATCAGGGCAGGCGGAATTTGCAGCACTACTGGTGGAGGCGTTAGGGTGGGAACTTCCAGCCGTAAGCGATAGTCGATTGGCAACTCGGATAAAACGGTTTGCAGATCGTACTGCGCAACATGGGGTTGGAGCGGCACATCTTTGCCAATTTGGTTCGAGATGTTGTGGACGGGCAGGGTATGGCCCTTGGGGTCGGTAAAGGTAATTGGCTGCGCATGGTCAATTTCAACCGCGCCAGGAAAGCCAACCAACCTCAGCGCCATCCCACCTTCACATCCGTCTGCCTGATTTTGCTGACTGCAAGCCAGTATTGGCTTGAAACCAATCACCTGCCAACTGTGGCGGTCTTGGTCACGCAATGTCCGCCGCGACTGCACAATCACAGCACCGGAGGTATCCGCCGTATAGAGAACCGTGGCTGCAGCAGCAGGACTGTAAGCCAGCCCCAGAAACAAAACCAACCCCAGAGAAAGCCAGACCTGAACCAGCCAAAAGCGTTTCGTTTTAATCACAATCAATTGCTAGAAAGACTATAGCTATCCTATGCCAGGAGACGGGGCTGCTCCCAATATCAGCTAGGATCAGGATGCTGTCCGCCTACTAACCTGTTTGGCAATGAACGCTGTTTTACCTCCTCTGTTGCTGCTCGACCGTCTGTTGCAAGATTGGTTGCTAGAAGATATCGGGCGGGGGGACCGAACCACGCAAAGTTTATTTTCCAGTCAGCCGCCGTTGGGTCAGGCCCAGTGGATCGTCAAAGAAGCGGGCATCATTGCCGGACTTCCCATAGCCGCGCGAGTGTTTCAGTTGCTTAACCCAGAAATGAAATTTACGGCGTTGGTGGCCGAGGGGCAGTGGTGCGAGCGGGGGCAGGTGGTGGCCGAACTCGCCGGTCCGCTGGATTGCTTATTAACCGGCGAACGAGTGGCGCTGAATCTAGCCATGCGCTTGAGCGGTATTGCTACTCTGACAAACAAATACGTGATGCAAATTGCTGATCTGCCAGCCCAGCTCGTAGACACACGCAAAACTACACCAGGGCTGAGAATCTTAGAAAAATACGCCACGCAAGTCGGAGGAGCCACCAATCACCGCATGGGATTGGATGACGGAGTGATGATCAAGGACAATCACATTGCCGCTGCCGGTGGTATTGCCGCTGCCATTGCCCAAATTCGCGCCCGCATTCCCTATCCGCTCACAATTGAAGTGGAAACGGAAACGCTAGAGCAGGTACAAGCAGCTCTACAGCAAAACGCTGATATTATCATGTTAGATAATATGCCAGTTGATTTAATACTGTACGCTGTAGAGATGATTCGAAGCACGAATGCTCGTATCAAAATTGAAGCCTCTGGCAACATTACGCTAGACACAATTCGAGTCGTTGCTGAAACTGGAGTCGATTATATTTCCAGCAGCGCTCCAATTACCCGCTCTACCTGGCTAGATCTGAGTATGAAAATCAGCCAATAGCTCTTGATAGTATGCCTCAGTCTCGTGAGGAAGATAGGACATTGGCTGCAACCTTTGACCAAACAGTTTGAGCGCCTGGGTAATTTGAATCTGACTAAGAAAATCCAGATCGTGGGAAATCACCCATAATGCACCTTGATAGCTGTTAATTGCTTTCACCAAATAATCTACCGTTTCGATATCGAGATTATTGGTTGGTTCATCTAGAACTAGCAAATCTAGTTCAGCAACGCTGAGTATAGCAATCGCCAGTCGGGCCAATTCACCGCCGCTTAATACCGCCGCCGGTTTGTAAACCTGATCGTTAAAGAAGAGGAAATGACCGAGCTGCTGACGCAGCAGTTGATAGGGCAAATCTGGATTCGCGTCCTGGAGGTTTTCTAGCACGGTGCGGTGGCGCTGCACGAGGGCATAGGTTTGGTCGAGGTAGACGGCTTTTAGGTTTGCAGCCAGTGACCATTCACCTGCCGTCAACCGAGCCGCATCTAAACCAAGGATGGCTTTGACCAAGCTAGACTTGCCCGATCCATTGCCACCTGCTACTGCAATCCGATCGCCAACCCGAATCTGAAGTTGAATGTCCTCAATCAAGGTGCGATCGCCCAATTTCAGGTTAGCGGCGTCAATCCAGATCAACTGTCGCCGCTTCTGGCTGGTTTCTTCCAACTGAATTTGCGCCGCTTTGGTGGTTTTGACCTTAGTATCTGAAACTTTTTGCACCGCTTTGGCAACGGCAGCCTCGTGTTTTTGTTTGGCGATGCCAGCCGTCACCTCGGCTTTACGCTGCTTGGCTCCAGCGACAATTTTTGGCATACTGCCTGCGAGCCGTTGGCCTTGTTGCCGAGATTGGGCAGCCCGTTTTTGTTCCTGTAAGGCCGATGCTTTGGCGCGTTTGAGTTCCTTGCGGGCCACTTCATGAGTACGCAAAGCCGCCTCCCGTTCGATCTGCTTCTGGCTGCGGTAGGCAGAGAAGTTGCCGCCGTAGATATTCACTCCTGTAGGCGTCAGTTCCCAAGTCGTCTGCACGACCTGATCAAGAAAGAACGGCTTGTGGGACACGATCACAAACGCTCCCTCAAAGTGGGTGAGACATTGCCGCAACTGTTCTAGCGCTAAATAATCCATGTGATTCGTCGGTTCATCCAGCAGCAATAACTGCGGCTTCTGAGCTAGCCCGATCGCCAAAAATAACTTGGTCAATTCGCCGCCGCTAAGCGAGTTAATCGGTAGAGATAGATCGAGTTTCGTGCCAAATTGGCTGTCTAGAATTTCTTCAACCTGCCACCATTCCTCATAGGCTGAACTCATTACATCCAGCACGCTCACAGGATTTTGATACTGTAGTGTGCTAATTTGCGGTAAATAATAAACGCTACTGTTTCGATTGACTACTCCCTGGCTTGGTTCTTTTAATCCTGCTAAGATTTGCAAAAATGTAGACTTCCCGATTCCATTGCGGCCCACTAAAGCGATTCGATCCGTGGCGGCAATGCTGACCTGCACGTGATTAAATAACGTTTCAGTAGCTGAAACAGCATAATCAAGGTCCTGTGCTACTAAATAGACATTTGGATATCCCATATAAACACCTCCTCATGTGGCGCTGGGTTTGATTGTACTGGGGATAGAGAGTAATGGCTCAGATAACTCGCGGTTTCTCAGATTCGAGCATCAACAAGCTTAGGTTTTGACAACGCACAATAGCCTGCCTGTGCAAGAAATTGGGTTTTGCAATCCAACGTAATTGCAACCAAAAATCACAGAATGGTTTTCAAATTCAAGCTCTCAAATTCAAAAAAATCTTTAAGTTACCTTTCACATACCGCTGCGGCAGCTATCTTCGCGATACACAGCAAAGCTGAAACCGCAGTTCGCATTTCTCTGACTAGATTTTTCTGACTAGACGGCGTTTAGCGCCTTGCTTCCCTACTTCATTGTTAGAAGAATCCTGTTAGAAGAATCCTGTTAGAAGAATCCTGAAAGGTGTAGTTCTTACTATACTACAACATCGAGATTCACATTCCGGATCGGCAGAAATTTTCAGTAATTTTCAAAAACTTGAATCGAGCGGCGGCCAGCGTGAATAAACCAGAAGCATCCCACCAATAAATCACTCACAGGGTAAATGGATACCTGAACTCGGTCGGTAATCCTCTTTTCTCTGGTTTTCCTCTAGACCGCTTTTGGATTCTGAACGACACAAATCATCTACTTTAATGGAGTAAACAGCGATGTTAGCAGCCTCCACTTCAACTGGGTTTAATGCATCGAACTTTAACGGATCGAATTCTCGTCAACCAACGATCGCTTCTCCAACAATCAGATCTAAGCTGCTGGTTGGCTTAATTGACACAGACTTCAAGCCTGACAAGGCTACCATTGCTCCGACACAAATTCTTTGGGGCTGGAATCACTACTCCGGCAACGGCACATCATCTGCTCAGCCAACCAATCATCAGCACGGCAGTGCGGTCCTGAACGTGGTGACAGCTTCTGGATCGGGGTGTGCAAATGGTAGGGATTGGCAACCTCTGCTGTGGCTTGGTCGAGCGGTGGGAACTGGCCAATGGGCGGCATCGTTGGTGGAGTTTGTCACAACAGCAAGAGCACTGGGGACCGAAAATGCCGTCATCAACCTCAGCTTTGATCTGGTTCAGGTCAATCCAGACGGTCAGCTCACAACTCGGTTTAAATTAGCACCGCAGGAACAGGCTGCTCTCCAGTATGCCCATCAGCAGGGCGTTCTGATTGTAGCCGCCGCAGGCAATACCGGTGGAGCCATGTCAGCCTTGGGTCAGGCCGCAAGGATGTTCGACAACATCATTACCGTAGGGGCTGCCGAGCAACAGCAGCGGGCTGTCTACTCTAGCTATGGTCCAGGTCTAGCTCTAATAGCCCCCGGTCGTGTAACCGATTCTACTGGCACCACTCGCACCGGTACTTCAATCGCTGCGGCCCATGTATCGCAGGTGGTTCAGCAAATCTGGGCTGCGAATCCTGGGTTGAGCTATCGTCAGGTCGGGGAAATCCTTAAAACCACCGCCACTCGGTTAGAGGCATCTGTCACAGACGTGGGAGCTGGCTTACTGAATCAGGTGGAGGCGGTAAACCGGGCTAGGGTCACTCAGGCAGAACCTTACCAGCCGCCAGAAAGATTCGTACCACCGAGCTTCGCTCCGATGCTGGAGCCAACCCTCGAACGTCCGGCATGGGGAATTAAGATTCCTAATCCGATCAAGGTGATCAAGGATGTGGGCAGTAAGGCTGTTGATACGGCAAAGTCAGTGGGTAATACAGTAGTGAACGGAGCGCAGGCGGTCGGTAGTGCAGTGGTGGATGGGGCACAGACCGTCGGGAACACGGTAGTCGATGGAGCGCAGGCGGTGGGGGGTGCCGTCGTGGATACCGTGCAAACGGCAGGGAATACAGTGGTGGATACGGCGCAATCTGTCGGTAATATAGTGGTGGATACGGTGCAAGCAACGGGGGGTGCCGTTGTTGATGCAGCCCAGGCTGTCGGTAATACTGTAGTTGACGTAACTCAAACCGCAGTCAATACGGCTATTGATGGTACTCAAACTGTAATTGGTGCAGTCGGTGGCGATGTAATCAACCAAGCGATTGATAGCGTCCAAGGGGCAGTAAACGGAGCCGTTGATGGCGTGCAAGCAGCCGGGAATACCGTCGTGGATACGGCGCAACAGTTTGGTAATACAGTGATTGATGCCGCGCAAACCGTAGGAAATACAGCAGTTAATGGTGTGCAGCAAGCTGGTAATGTGGTGGTTGATACGGCTCAGGCGGCAGGGAATGCCGTGGTTGATACGGTACAGACCGTTGATAATACGATTGTGGATGCTGTTCAGACAGCCGGAAATGCTGCTGTTGATACCGCGCAGACGGTTGGTAATGCGATTGATGACGCTGTTGATTGGGTCGGCGACAAGACGCAAGATGTCGCAAGTTGGACATCGGATCAGATTGGGGATGCTGCCAGCTGGACGGCTGATCAACTCGGAGATGCCACCGATTGGGTGTTTGATCAAGCCGGGAATGTCGTCAACTGGGGGTTTGACAAAATTGGCGATGGAGCTAAGTGGGTGCTGGAGCAAGTTGGTCTTGATTCAGCCGGTAAGTTTGTAGATGATTCCTTTGATAAGGCTGGTGCTGTTGGCAATACCATCTTTGACAAAGCAGGAAATATTGCAGATGCTGCAATCGATGAGGCTGGAATTATCTCCAACACAGTAATTGACACAATTGGAAATGGGCCAGATGCAGTAATCGCAAAAGTTGGAGATAAATTATTGGGAGCGTTACAGCGTGGTGAATCTTGGCTGACCGATCTACCAGATCGTTTTAAGCGGCTGGGACAAGATTATTGGGATATGGTGCAGTCAATTGGACAAGGACATTTAGGCGATGCAGCAAAAGCTTGGGCGCGAACACAGTTAGACTGGGTTGAAATTGCTGGCATTCCCGAACTGGCCGAAACTGCTGCAGATTTACTCAAACTCAATACTCGCTCCCTCACCAGCGAAGAAAAGGCAATTGCTAAAAGCGTATTCGGAGATTCGATCAATCTAGATTTGGTGCGAATTGATGAGCAAGCCCGCTCGGTGCATGCCGCGAAAGAAGTGGATAATGGCGAAACCGATCGACCGTTCACTACCTTCCACACAATCAACACCTGGGGGCCGATCGATCAATCAACCCTGATCCATGAACTCACCCATGTCTGGCAGTACGAGCAAGATGGCGCCATTTACATTCCCCAAGCGCTACAAGGGCAACATTCCGATGCAGGCTACAGCTATACGATTCAAAGCTTAGAAAACCATCGAGCTGCTAATCAGGGACTGACAGTTGACTTTAACCGCGAACAGCAGGCCCAGATCATCGAAGACTATTATGCCAAACGCGAAAGCGGCGACCTTCAGAAAGAATCCGAACTGGCCTCCTACACCTTTTTCGTTCGAGAGGTGTCTAGCTTGTACCAGTCTGCTTCTGAGAGTCGAGTGCTAGAGTCTGGAGATACTCATTTGGTCCTGCTGGGAAATGCAGCGATTGATGGTATCGGAAACGATCGCGATAACGAAATTACCGGCAATGATGCTAGCAACCATCTAGCAGGACTGGCCGGGAATGATCGCCTTTTGGGACGAGCGGGAACCGATGAACTCAACGGCGGCGAGGGTGAGGATCGTCTGTTTGGCGGCAGTGAGGATGACATTCTGCTCGGCGGATCTGGAGATGACCTTTTAGTTGGCGGTGCTGGCAATGATACTCTGATTGGCGGAACCGGCAAGGATCAATTTGGTTTTCTGACCTCAGGCGAAGGTATCGATAGCATCCAAGACTTTTCGGTCGCAGAAGATGTCATCCGAATCTCCCCAGGGTTCGACAGTAACTTAACGCCGGGTGTGATTGCAGCGAATCAATTTCAGATTGGCTCAACTGCCAGCAGCAGCGACCAACGCTTTATCTATGATGCTGGAACCGGGGCACTATTCTACGACTCTGACGGTGCCGGTTCTGCGGCGCAGGTTCAGTTCGCCCAACTCTCGCCGGGATTAGCGCTCAATCACAGCAATATTGTGGTCGGATAACAACAATTGAATACCTCAGTAAATATAAAAGGACGATCGTTGCCACTTTTAGCCGGTCGTCCTTTTTGATTTAGATTTTGATTAATTCAATATCATTAGCGTTTGTAAAATAACCGGCCCCAGCCGGAATTTTTGCCTTCAGGCAACCAGCGGTGATTCAGTACAGAGCGAGGATAAACCACGCCATTGCCATTGTTGACTGGACCCGTGTAGCCGCCTCCCGCATCTAGCAGACTACCAAACGGATCGTGGCAAATATAATCTCTGCGTCCGGTTCTGCCAATCACCACAATCATATGACCGCCAGTAGGAGACGCCAGCGTACCGCGATGCAGGATTCCGATTACAATCGGCAAGCCTGCTTCCAAAGATTTGTCCAGATCGGCAAAGCCCAGATTTGTGTGCCAAGTGGATTTGATGCCAATTTGAGCTAAAGCTTTGGTTTGGGCGGTATGATCCGTTGTATCGCCGTATTTGCGCACGATTTTGTAGTATTCATCATCGCCGGAAATTTTTGCCCCCAAGAAGCGCGCTACCATGGCACAGCTAGAGGTGTTGCAGGTGCGCATCGGCTCATAGCGGTTATCAACCTGCTGATAGTAGGGCACCTTCAGGCGAATGGTGTTGCTTTTGGGAACGGCCTGCCAATCGCGCCACATGCGGAAGAAGCCTTCCAGGGTTTTGGGCTGAGTTGCCTGTTCCAACCAGTTCAGTGCGGCATTTTGGTGGGGCAGCGCCTTATAGGATTGAAACACCTGCACAAAATCGATCGGGCCTCGCTCTTCGCCATCTCGCCACATCAAGGCAAATTCCGCCTGTTTCTCTGCTCCAGTTGAAGCTTGCAGCCACTGCACCAGCTTGATTTGCTGCGGATCGTTGTGAAACTCATCTGCGGCCATCAACAAACTCAGATTTGCTGCAGTTTGCCGTGCCGCAGTTGACGTTGACCTCGCCGAAGCAAACTGCCCATTCGTCGTCGCAACCATAGATTCTTCCCCCGAATTGTCTTTTTTCTAACATTCCCGTCACCTAGAAGCCGATAACGAGAGCAGAGATAGACCCGGAGGAAGTACAAGCTTAGAAATCGACACCGCGTTTTAGATTCACGCCTTTTTCGGCGTAATGTTTGTGGCAGTAAACTTCAGAGTGGACACTGGCCAGATCAAAATAGGCGGGTGGGTTTTTGCAGCGTCCGGTGATAATCACTTCGGTATCGCGGGGTTTGCGCAGCAGAGCATGGACAATCGCTGTCTGGGGCAGCAGTTCCAAATCCACCGTTGGATTCAGTTCATCCAAAATGATCGTTTTGTACAGGCCAGAGGCGATTGCCGCTCGCGCAATTTCCCAACCCCGCTCTGCTTCTACGTAATCGATTTCTTGCTGTTGCCCCCGCCAGACAATGGCGTCCCGTCCGCAGCGCTGATGATCGACCAGATTGGGGTAGCTCTGCCGCAATGCCGCGATCGCATTATCTTCGGTATAGCCCGATCCGCCCTTGAGCCACTGCATGATTAGCACTCGATGGGACTTATCTTGGCTGATGCCTTTGCCAATTGCCTGTAGAGCTTTGCCCAACGCACTGGTGGATTTGCCTTTGCCTTCACCCGTATAGATTTCGATGCCCTCAATGCCATGAGCGACGGCGTTGGGATGGTGGTACGCCTTCATCTCTGAGTGCAGATCAGCAATATCCAGCAGGGGTTGGGGCGCGCCTCGACCGGTAGCAATAATCTCCAGATCCTCCGGTTTATTGGTCAGCGTTTTCACCACTTCGTCTACCGGCAGCAGACCCAGATCCAGCACCGGATTGAGTTCATCCAGCACCACCACGGAATAGAGTCCCGAAGCAATTGCTCCCTTCGCCACATCCCAACCCCGCTGGGCCTCTAGCCGATCAAACCGGGTAATTTCATCGGGACCAAAAAACTCGGCTCGTCCGGTGCGCACTTGGTCAATTAAATGGGGAAAGCCGCGTCGCAGTGCTTCGATGGCGGCATCTTCGTCGTAGGTGCGTCCGGGACCCTTGAGGAAGCGCAACAGCAGCACCCGCGTTTGATTGCCCGTATTGATGCCCAATCCAATCGACCGCAGCACCACTCCCAGAGCCGCCTGCGATTTGCCTTTTCCAGCTCCGTCATAGATGTGAATCTGACCCACCAGCCGCTCGGAGCGGGTTTGTGCTGTACGAATGCCAATACCGGTTCTACTCATAGATTTGGATAGCTTCAGAAATCGCCAATTGGGAGTGCCATCAATTAAGGAGTTGATTGTAGCAAAGGTTTGATGAGAGGAGGCAGAAGTTGAGAGACAGCAGCCAGAACCAGAGGCAGGACAGGTA
>KL662191.1:1181252-1234490 GCA_000733415.1 [Leptolyngbya] sp. JSC-1 | reverse complement strand
GCCTGCGATTTGCCTTTTCCAGCTCCGTCATAGATGTGAATCTGACCCACCAGCCGCTCGGAGCGGGTTTGTGCTGTACGAATGCCAATACCGGTTCTACTCATAGATTTGGATAGCTTCAGAAATCGCCAATTGGGAGTGCCATCAATTAAGGAGTTGATTGTAGCAAAGGTTTGATGAGAGGAGGCAGAAGTTGAGAGACAGCAGCCAGAACCAGAGGCAGGACAGGTATTGCAGAAAGGGGACGATCAGTGGATCATCAACGGGCAAACCTGCCCATACACCAAACAAGAAACATACTGACTCCTGACCCCTGACCCCTGACTCCCGGCTCCTGATATAGGATTGCTATAGATAGAGGCGGCGAACCAAACTTTACGTTCAATTGAGTGCCAAGCCGGTTTCATGGTAGCTGATGTTTTCCCGTTTCGGGCAATTGTAATGCAGTGCTTACTGCTGACCGTGGCAATCGCGGTCGAGTCCACCGTGCTATTGCAAATGTTGCGCACCGCTGATGATCAGCCCTACGCTCCTCGGCAGTGCATTCAGTATGCGATGGTGATGAATTTGCTGTCTACGGTTTTGGGCTGGTTCACAATTTTTAGCTTTTTTAGTTTGGCAACCAGTTTACCCTCCGACTGGTCCCGTGATCTGGAAACAGCCTTGCTCAACCTGATTTTCTTTGAGCCATTGGCTGGCCCATCACGCGGTTTTTTGGTGATAGCTGGCTTCGTCACGTTTTTCGCCAGTTTTATCGTCAAGCAGGTAGGGCTGTGGGGATTTCGCTGGCTACTGCAATCCGAGTTGCCTCAGATCAGTCGGGAAAGCGATGTAGAAAAAGACAAATTTTCTAAGGATGGTATTCGTGAGCTAAGAAAAGAGCCGCGAGAAGATCAGCTCAACATCAACGCGGTTTTGTTTGCCAATGCCTGGAGCTACAGCGCCATTCTGTTAATTTTATTGATTTTTGCTCTTTGAACTGCGGGGAAAACTGCCGTGGATGCCATTACGCGCTTTTTGCTTGACTTTTTCCTAGTCAAAAATTTCTCCAAATTTGTTCGCAATCGGGCACAGCAACTCCAAACCTGGCTGAGCAATCTGAAACCGTTTTCCTGGGAAGTCAGCCTGATGCTGAGCTTGCTTTCCTGGTTTGTGGTGCTGATCTTGCAGGAAATCTATCTCAAGAAATTCGTTTCCATTTTTGCTTGGGGGTTTTTAATTATTGGCGTGGATTGGGCGCTGTTTGGCAGAACCATTACGATTCCGCTAGTTGGGTTTAGGCTGCGCTATGCCCCCTGGATTGCCGGTGCCATTGCCTGTATCGCCTTGCTCACCAACGACTTCATCATCACCGATTGGCGGGGTGCCTTAGTGAGCTGGCCGATCGTTTCAGCCGCGTTTGCCGGCTATTCTCGTTTCATTGCCTCTGGGTTCAAATGGCGCTTGCCCGATTCCACTGGACGGCAGGATCTGGTGTTATTGTTTTTATTCGCTGGGCTGCTTTCTTGCTGGTTTCAGTTTCACTTCATGATTCAGGATATTCTGCGATTGTATCCCTACCTACTTACCAACGACTTTGATCGCAGTCTGTTTGTAGTGCGGCTTAACCCAGACCGGAAACCCACCTCACCGGCCTATCCGTTACTAGAAGTGGCCGAGCAGGTGGTCCGCGAGGAACTGGCAGGCAAAACCTGGGAAGAAGCTAGCACTTGGCTAAAGAGCCTGAACCAGCCGGACACGCAGGCCGAACTGAGCCGCCAAATTGTGACTCAGCTCTATGGCGACCGCTTACCTCGCGAGCAACAGCTTTGGCAAATTACACCAGAGACAAACCAGGCCGCAACTAATTCGTCCAGCATCGATCTGACCTTGCGCGCGATATGGCAAGGAGCCAGTTCCCGTCCCGATGGCTATGCCGTCAAGCGATCCTGCACAGTGCAAAGAAGCGCCCTATCCACTCCCCAAACCTTTGCCGATTTACAGGCCCAAACCCAATTTGGTGCTCAACTCACCTGTCAGTCAGCGCAGGAGGAGCAGGCATAATATATTAGATCCAAACAAGGAGGACACCGTGCATCTAGGTCGGACATTTGTGATTGCATCGAATGTGTTCCGTGAGGTAATTCGTGATCGAATTCTGTATTTAATTGCTTTCTATGGGCTAGTTTTAGCCGCAGCGACGCAGCTACTTCCCTGGGTGGCCGCCAATACCCAAGATAAAATCCTGCTGGATTTAGGGATTGCCGCCATTAGCCTCCTGGGATTGCTGGTTGCCGTCTTTGTTGGTACTGGGTTGGTGAACAAGGAAATCGAGAAACGCACAGTTTTCGTCATGATTGCCAAGCCGATCAGCACTGCCGAGTTTATTGTCGGCAAACACTGGGGATTGACTGCTGTACTGGCGGTGCTGGTTGCAGCCATGACTGGAATTTTCTTTGCCGTGCTTAGTGTTCAGCAGATTCCCTTTCCGGTCCTTAGCCTTAGCTTGGCGGCCCTGTTTCAAATCCTGGAGCTATCGCTGATCAGCGCCGTTGCCATTTTGTTTGGCGTTCTCACCAGCCCGGTGCTGGCGATGCTACTGACCCTTGCAATCTATCTGATGGGACACCTCAGCCGCGATCTGCTGACGTTGGGCAATTTGGCCAAAGATACGGCACTGTCTCAGGTAACGCAAGCCCTCTACCTGATTCTGCCCGATCTAGCGCGGCTCGACTGGAAAAATCAAGCCGTCTATGGCATGGAGCTGATGCCTTCACCTTTCGAGCTGGCCAGTCACGCGGCGTATGGGCTGATTTACACGGCACTATTACTGGCAATTGCTACATTCATCTTCTCGCGGCGGCAGTTTTAAGGCAAATTGAATATGGCTTCAATCACCTGCTGCTCATACTACATGTACTTAATTTTTCGCCCGTTTAAGTTGACGGATCTGTAGTTCACTGGAATGGTAATTACGAACTCCGTTCCCTTGCCAATTTCAGATTTGACCTCGATGCGTCCGTTGTGCTTTTCCACGATTCCATAGCAGATAGACATCCCTAGCCCAGTCCCTTTCCCCACGGGCTTCGTCGTGAAAAAGGGATCATACAATCGTTGCTGTACCTCTTCTGACATTCCCATTCCGTTGTCAGCGATGCAAACCATTACTTCATTGTCATTAACAAGTTTGGTCTGAATGCGAATTGTTGGAGTTAAAGATTGCTCCAAGGCATCGATTGCGTTGCTTAAAATATTCATGAATACTTGATTGAGCTGACTAGCATAGCAGGTAACTTCTGGTAATTCTCCATACTCTTTGACAAGAACTATATCCGGGCGATCTGCTTTGGTTTTCAAGTGATGCTGCAAAATCAGCAGTGTACTTTCAATTCCCTCATGGATATTGACAGGTTTCATCTCGGCTTCATCCAAGCGCGAGAAGTTCCGCAAGGAGAGAACAATTTTTCTAATTCGGTCAGCCCCTACCTTCATCGAGTTGATTAACTTCTGGACATCCTCCTGTAAGAAGCCCAAGCCCATTTTTTCAAGTTTGGCTTGAATTGCAAAGACGGGCTGGGGGTAGTGAGTTTGGTAGAGGATAATCAGGTCAAAGAGTTCCTGGAAATAGGTCTCGGCATGGATTACGTTGCCATAAATAAAGTTGACGGGGTTATTAATTTCGTGCGCAATACCCGCCACCATTTTGCCCAGCGATGACATTTTTTCAACCTGAATTAACTGAATTTGGGTCGATCGCAATTTCTCCAGTGTTTCTGTGAGATGTTGGTTCTTCTTGTGTAACTCTTGAGTACGCTGTTCAACTTTTTGCTCCAGCGTGTTGTAGAGTAAAGCGTTTTGCAACGAGATAGCCGCCTGTGCCATCAGGAGTTGCAGCACCTCCACCCGATCGCTCGTAAATGCTCCCGAAGTCAAATTATTTTCCAAATACAGAATGCCAATCAACTTGCCCTGGTTGTGAATGGGTGTACACAAAGCGCTCTTGGGTTGTTGTGCCAACACATAGGGATCGGCTGAGAAGGGGACTTCGGTACGAACATCGTCGATAATTAATGTTTCGGAAGTGCGAGCCACATAATTCAGCATTGATTGTGGCACCACTTGACAGAACTCCACTGAAATAGGCGATCGTAACGTTGGTGCAGTCTGACCACACGACTGAGCAGCAACCACCCACTGTTCGTCCTGGTGCAACATCAGCACGCTCTTTTGTGCTCCAGCATTTTCAATCACAACCCCCATCAACCTAGATACCAGTTGGTCGAGTTGAATTTCACTGGAAAGGGCTTGAGACGCCTTAATCACGGTTGTCCAATCTAATGCTTTGGAACCATTCAGGCTGTTGTAGGCGGAACTGGAGCCTGTAGAGCTGAGGGTGACTCGCCTGAGTGGCATTTTTTCGGGCTGCGACATCGTCATCAGCAGTGTGGGATAGTCTTGCTCCAGACGGGCTACCTTTGTCCTTGCGCCCCAGCGAACATAGGCGTAGTAAGCATCTGTCAAATAGACTCGAGCAATCTTGGCTTTGCCCCATTCCAGATAGAATTTGCCGGCCAGTTCATTCGCTAGCGCTTCTTCCTGGTAATAGGCATGAGCGGCTGCATTTGCGATTGCCTGATCATAATGCTCAATCGCCAGTGTCGGTTGTCCCAAAACGCGATATTGTTCTGCGGCAATTAGGTGGAATTTGTGCAGAAAATTCATCGGGGCAGCATCTGCCCATTGCTGCATCTTTGCCTGATTACTCTGCACTTTTTCTAAAATGGCAGATTGTTCTAGTGCGGTTGCATCGGGATAACGCGCCAGTCTAGCCAGTGAATCGTAGAAGTAAAACGCTGGGATAAAGTACAAGCCTGCAACACCATCAATGTATTGCTCTGCTATCGTTGCGCAGTGAACCGCTTGCTGAATTTCTCCAAATAAGTAATTGAGGATCAGTTTATTAAAATAGACCTGATAGATAGCATATCGATCATCTGCTTGTTGATGCAGCGGCAGCGAGTATGTTTCATCATATGCTTCTCCGACCAGATCGGTGGGGTTCTCTGGTGATTCCAGCAAGTTCAATATGGTCTGTCGATAAATCTCGTGATAGCTCAGCGTGTTAAGTTGCTTGATTTGAGTCAACGCCGCACTGCAGGCAGCAAGTTGTCCCGCTAGCTGATTCAGTTCTCGCCCGCAAAAATAGGCATACTCATTGTGATGCAGAATGCAATAGGCGGCATACTCAATATCTCCAACTTCCAGACCATTGTGGTACGCTTCCAAGAACGGAGTAAGCGAATGGGCCAGGGGTTGCTGCCAGTGAGTGGTCATTCCGTAGACGATCGTGAAGGTTTTCGTCTTCATGGTTCTGGCATCCAGTTGCTCTAACAGCTCAATTGCTAACTGTCCAAAGCGATAGGCGGTTTGAGTATCACCTCGGTGTGCTAGCAAAAGCCCATAATTTGCATAGGCGAAGGCAGACCATGCTGAATTACCATAGTTCAGAGACAGGTTCACCTGCTCACAGATCACCAGAGGCAGCAGGGATGGACAACTCACAAACGTAATCGAGATTAGCGTGGCGAGGATGCGCATTGCTGCTAGTTTTTCAGCTTGTTGCATTGAGGGTAGGAGAAGCAGTGCTTCCACCCCTCGCTCGGTTAAAGTAGCCTGGAGGTGTTCTAGGCTCAAATCAACCGCTGATGGAGTGGGAATGTTTGGCAAGTCAATCTCCAGCAGGTGCAGCACCGATAATGCCAGTGCCAGTGCGTCCGATAACTGATTCTGAGCAACATGGACCTGAATCTTGACCTCATACACCTGAATTTGATCCAGCAATGTCTTCGCTTGCTGCAGCACCTGTTCCGCCAGTGGGTTAATTTGATCCAATTCACCACTGAGGTAAGCCGCCTCTATCGCTTCGGAGTATAGTGCTAGTGTTAGCTGATAATCTTGCGCCCAGGCATCGGCTGGCAACAAATTTCGCCCATGATTGAAATAACTGAATGCTGCACTATAGGCAGCGGCAGCAACAGCCTTACGCCCCGCCTGTAAATTGAGTTGCGCTAGCTCCCGCCGCTCAAGTGGATTATGGATCAGCGCAGCACCCAAGTTAAGTTGATTGACAATTTCAAACCGTTTCTCCTCTTGTTTCTCCTCCGCGATTTGATTCAGCAGCAGTTGACCAATGCGTAAATGAGTGGCTTGTTTCTGGTCTTCGGGGATGAGTAAATAGGCGGCTTGTTGAACGCGATCATGAAGAAATTTGTAATGGGGCAACGAATGATCAGCAACGGCCAGTGCGTTCGATGCCTGATCAGAAATTAGTAATGATCCATGATTGCCTGCGTGAAACAGCTTGTACTCATCGCCAGTCGGCAACAGGAATCCTTCTTGCAAAGCAGGCCACAGGTCCGCTGCGGTTTGATTGGGCGATTGCTCATACACAATCGACAGGGTGGCTAAATCAAATTGATTGCCAATACAAGCAGCGAGCTTGAGGACATGTTGAGTGGCAGCGGGCAATTTCTGGAGCTGGAGTCGCATAAACTCGATGATGTCATCGTTCATTGACAGGATCTCGATTTGAGCCAAGTCAGCTTGCCACTTTCCGGCTTTAAAGTCAAAGGCGATCAGCTCGTCCTCATGCAGTGCTCTGAGGAATTGGGTAATGAAGAAGGGGTTGCCCTTGGTTTTGCGATAAACCAGTTCACTTAAGGGCTGCGCTTCTGTGGGAGTGTAATTGAGCGTATCGACAATTAGACGATTGACATCAATCTGGGTCAAAGGGGCAAGGGTGATCGTATTGACCGTTGTTCCGGCTTTTTGGATTTCGCTCACCGTCAGCATCAAGGGATGGCTGGGAGAAACTTCGTTATCGCGATAGGCTCCAATCAGTAACAGATAATGGCTTTCAGCATCACTCATCAACAGTTGCATCAGTTTAAGCGATGCGGCATCTGCCCACTGCAAGTCATCCAGAAAAATAACCAGGGGATGATCGGGTGTCGTAAAAACCTGGATAAACTTTTGAAACAAGAGATTAAACCGATTCTGTGCCGCACTACTCGGCAATTCCAGGGCAGGAGGCTGCGGACCAATAATCCGCTCTAGTTCTGGAATCACCTCAACAATCACCTGGGCATTCTCGCCTAACGCTTTCAAAATTTTCAGCTTCCACCGTTCCACCTGAGCATCACTTTCGGTGAGTAATTGTTCTGTTAAATCACGAAATGCTTGCACAAAAGCGAAAAGTGGAATATTGCGCTGAAACTGATCAAACTTACCTTTAATAAAGTAGCCTCGCTGTTGGAGAATAGGCTTGTGAATTTCATTGATGACAGCGGTTTTACCAATACCAGAAAATCCAGCGACAAGAATTAGTTCACTATAAGAGCACTGGGAAGTGAATGCTGATTGCGCCGTAGACACTTGAGCGGACTCAGAAGTGAATGCCGATAACGTTGCGCTTTCCAACGCTTGTTTAGACTGCGAACACGTTACACGCCTAAATGCGGCTAGTAACTCAGCAACTTCCTGTTCTCGACCGTAGAGTTTCTCAGGAATGCTGAAGCGATTTGAAATGTCTCGTTGACCTAATGAAAAGGTCGCGATTGTGCCCTGCTCTTGCCACTGATGAAGACAAATCTCTAGATCATGCTTTAAGCCGAGGGCACTCTGATAGCGATCTTCCGCGTTCTTTACCATCAGCTTCCTGACAATTTCGGAAATCATCAGCGGAATTGCGGGATTGAGTTGATCAACGGTAGGAGGCTGTTTGGCAATATGGCAATGCACTAACTCCATTGGATCGTTGGAGTCAAATGGCAACTGCCCCGTCAACAATTCAAAGCACGTGATACCTAGAGAGTAGAAATCGGTGCGGTAATCAACACCCCGATTCATGCGTCCGGTTTGTTCCGGTGAGAGATACGCCAGAGTTCCCTCCAGAACATTCGGACTAACTAGAGATTGTGTTTCACGCGGCAACTGAGATGCCAAACTAAAGTCAATCAGCTTGACTTGTTTCGTAACCGGGTTGATCAGAATATTGGCAGGTTTGATGTCTTTGTGAATGATGCGATGGCGATAAAGTTCATCTAGAATTTCGGCTAGCGCGATCGCAATTTGCAGAAACTCTGTCAGGTATTCCTGATCGGCTTGCTTGCTTGCCCAATAGTCCCGCAAGGATATGCCGCCAAAATCTTCCATCACCAGGGCAAACCCATTTTGGTAAGGCTCTAAGCTGTAGGGCCGAACGATTCCAGGCAGGTGAAGCTGTCGCATCAACGTATATTGATTCTTGAATTGCACCAGTTCTGTAAAGCTGGGATAGGGGCTTTTCAACAGCTTGATGACAACGGGCCGTTGGTTCGATTCCTGATAGCCGCGACAAACAAGCGTTCTGTCACCGTCGTAGATCGTTTCTAGAACCTGATATCCCTGGATCTGAATCTGAATCTGCTTCGCCATTGTTTCTCAATGATTGATTAGTCACAACTAACCCCAGGCTAGTTTTCCCAGCTTTGAAGTAGCTTCTCCATGAGGTCGCTATCAATTTCTGTTTAGGCTAGTAGAATCTGTCTTGCCGGGGAACTGCTGCCTTTGAGTGGTTGCCAGAGGTCTATAGCACTCGCTTTTGGCAGATGCAGCTACAATTGCTCTGCCAAACCCGTAATTTCACCATGCAATTGTGCAACTGAATAGACGAACCAAGGTTTCTCAGTAATTTCACCGGTCAGGAAGAATACCATGGCACCTTGAACAGGTAAAGAAGGTGTCTTCAGGTGCTTAATGTAACAAATCAAAAATTTGTATAGTAGGATACCTTATAGCTTAAGAAAATATCTTAATTTTGCCTAAGTATTACGAAAATTCACTTAACCATGAGTGCAAAAACAATTAATTTTGCAAAAATTTACAGTGAATTTACTTAAATAGTATTCTAAGAAAAATCCCGCTAGAGCAGATGGAGAAAATTACGCTATCTTCACCAACAACTTCGGTGTTCTCGGTTGTCTTCATTTCGATTCATCACCTTCTAGTATGGCCCGTAAGACCTACTTAGACGAAGTTTGGGCACACCCAGTGCTTACTCGTCTCCAATCTTTATGAGGATCACGAGTTAAATCAAGCCGAATTGTTTGCTCCTACGGCTATCCTCAACAGGTTATGCAAAGGAGAAGTGTACTTGCCTCTCACAGCAGGGGATTTGCCTCAGACCTTGTTGCGACACGAATACTTCAAATTTCCTCAATCAAGCACAATCTACAGTTAAAAACGTATGGCACTGTCTACTCAAACAGTTCATTCGCCTTATCTGGTCGATCGTCTGCTAACAGGCAAAGACGAAAACCTGTTCAACTATGTGAAGTTTCGCCTGATTGCCCAAGCCTTGCGCGAATCCAGTATTGGGCAGCCTCGGATTTTGGATCTGGGCTGTGCTGATAAAATTGCACTGCGTTACCTGACGAAATTGGGAGTTGAGTTTGACTACTGTGGGGTGGACTATGAATCCCCCTTCTCGCCCGACATTTTGGCAGATATTCGCAAAGCTGAGCAAATTGTTCCCAAGCTTCCTTGGCAACCCAATGTCATTTTTCTGCTGGATGTTCTGGAGCACCTTGACGGACTCGAAACCGATATTCTTCAGGTGCTAGAAGCTTGTTGTGCAATTCTGCCCCCCAATGGACTGGTTGTCGTCACCATTCCGCAGATGTATCGACTCGATCGGTTTAAGCTCAAGCATTTGCATTACAAAGAACATAAGATTCGGTTACGGCAAAAGGAATGGTATAACCTCCTGAGCTGTGCGCTCAAGGTATGCAAGAGCCGAGGGGTTGGGTTCATTTCGGTGATTCCCTATCTGGTGATGTTTCATCCTCGCTATGAGAAGACTCCTGCTCTGATGCATCTATTTAAGCAATTGCGCGAAAAAACCCTGGAGCAGCCATTTCTGCGGATTCTGGATTGGCACTTCAGTCGTTTATTGGGTGGGCTGCCATTTTTCCGCCAGTGGACAAACGATGTTTTGTTTGTTTGCCAGGTGCCTGCCTCGAAGTCTTAGCCTTAAACGACTTTACGGGAAAAATCAACCTTGAAACAGTAGGAATACTTAATGAACACGTTTCATCCCGACTTTCTCGGTGAAGTTGCGCGCCGAGTCGGTATTCAACCTCATCCTAATTATCGGCAATTTGTCGTGCAGCATCTTTATGAAGATACACTGCGATTATTGCTGATTTCCCACCAATTCTTTCCCATTGATGTAGTGATTGGTATCGGCTACTCCGGCAAGAAACAGGTTGTAGAAGCCTTGCAGCGGCAGGGAATTCGAGTGTTGACCCCGGGATTTCATGAACTTGAGGTAACTATTCAAACCGAGCTAAACCATAGCCTAGAGCGGTGTCGCTCAACCGGAAATCAACTCATTATTCATGAGGTCGGTGGCTACGCGATTACAAGTTTACACAGGCATTATCGAGAATACTGTAATCTTGTGCGTGGAAGCGTTGAGATTACAAAACAAGGGGTATGGGCCGCACGGCGGATTGATAGCCTGTTGATTCCTCAGTTGAACTGCGCTGAAACCAGGCTAAAGGAAGTTGAAGGAGATTATGTCGGAGATGCAGTGGTGCTGTCGCTGGATACAATTTTGCGAGAGATTGGCTATGCGATGGCAGGGCGTTTAGCACTCGTAAATGGCTATGGATGGGTTGGGCGTGGCGTCTGCCGCAGTCTGCGTGCCAAAAATGTGGTGGTAGCTGCTTACGATATTGATGTAATCAAAAAGGTTGCCTTGAAGCTAGATGGCTTTCTACTGCAGGATGAATTGGATAGCCTGAACCAAGTTTCGCTGGTGATCGGTGCATCGGGTGCCTGTTCGATTACGCCAGAACTGATCGACCAATTGAGCCATCGTACCATTCTGGTTAGCGCTAGTTCCAAAAAGGTTGAAATTGATTTGGATTATTTACATACTCAGGCGCAGTGGACTGAATTTGTTCATCCTCATGTGCAAGCGTATCATCTTCCAAATCGCATTCTGTATCTAGTTAACCAAGGTTACCCTGTTAATTTTGTTGGCAGTAGTGTTCCCGATGAAATTGTGGAATTTCTATTTGCAGAAGCGCTGATTTTGCTGGAGCAACTAGTCACTCACGATTTTTCACCCGGAACGTTTCCGTTGTCCCCAGAGTTAGAAGAAATTCCAGCCCAGGTCTGGTTAGATTTACGATAACTGGAGAACTTGATGCCAGGACAATATATGCTCAACGCCTAACGGCATCAAAGGTTAATTCACTGCAGATAGATCCAACTCCAACCCATTGCCCTAAAAGTGCTCAACGCCTAACGGCATCAAAGGTTAATTCACAATTTACTGTAAACGGCGGCGTGAGCAACGTTTCTTGTGCTCAACGCCTAACGGCATCAAAGGTTAATTCACTGGTTCGAGCCATCCGAGCACAAGGAGCGAAAGATGTGCTCAACGCCTAACGGCATCAAAGGTTAATTCACTCAAAGGTTTCTTTGTCGCGGCGATAGGCTTCTTGTGCTCAACGCCTAACGGCATCAAAGGTTAATTCACATCTTCAGAACTGCGAGCGTCGTAGATACTTTTGTGTGCTCAACGCCTAACGGCATCAAAGGTTAATTCACATCTGAGCCTGGATCTGGGCGTTCTGCAGCTCCAGCGGTGCTCAACGCCTAACGGCATCAAAGGTTAATTCACAAATTCAAGTAGAAGGTCTGCCTGCTCAGCTTTTCGTGCTCAACGCCTAACGGCATCAAAGGTTAATTCACCTTTGTCCAATCCCTTGTCTCCTTCAGCTTTTCCTCCGTGCTCAACGCCTAACGGCATCAAAGGTTAATTCACTATTTAGCATTGCTTGCTTGATTCCGAATAATAACGTGCTCAACGCCTAACGGCATCAAAGGTTAATTCACCTGGTTCCGGGCACAGACGCAGCGCCGGCAGCTCGTGTGCTCAACGCCTAACGGCATCAAAGGTTAATTCACAACCCAGCATCCTCAATACAGGCGTGAATCCTAGCATGTGCTCAACGCCTAACGGCATCAAAGGTTAATTCACTCTAAAGAATACAGCCTTTATAATTCCCGCACTGAAGTGCTCAACGCCTAACGGCATCAAAGGTTAATTCACGGCTGAGCGCGTCAAGCCCAGTTGATAGCGCTGGAGGTGCTCAACGCCTAACGGCATCAAAGGTTAATTCACCTAGTAGAAGCATTAGTCGCGGTGCCGGTGCTGTAGTGTGCTCAACGCCTAACGGCATCAAAGGTTAATTCACTCTCGCCAATCAAATCATTGGTCGTCGCTTCAATGTGCTCAACGCCTAACGGCATCAAAGGTTAATTCACCTAGTAGAAGCATTAGTCGCGGTGCCGGTGCTGTAGTGTGCTCAACGCCTAACGGCATCAAAGGTTAATTCACCGCTACCGGGTGAGCTACCCAGACCTCGCACGCCAAGTGCTCAACGCCTAACGGCATCAAAGGTTAATTCACTACAAACTCTCGCAAGTGCCAGTCAAGCTCCATCTGTGCTCAACGCCTAACGGCATCAAAGGTTAATTCACACGTCTGGTGCCAATCAAGGATCCCACAATCAAGCTAGTGCTCAACGCCTAACGGCATCAAAGGTTAATTCACCGGGTCACGGGTTTGACAGTCGATGAATTTAAGTCCAGTGCTCAACGCCTAACGGCATCAAAGGTTAATTCACAGGAGCGTCGCTACCTTCGCTATGAGGGGAATTACGTGCTCAACGCCTAACGGCATCAAAGGTTAATTCACGATCTCCAATGAAGAATCCGGAATTGCTTTAGCCGGTGCTCAACGCCTAACGGCATCAAAGGTTAATTCACATTGAGGAACAAAAAATTAGCGTTGTGCGGCGTTCTTAGTGCTCAACGCCTAACGGCATCAAAGGTTAATTCACTTGGCAGCTTGGATCAGTTCAATAAGCTGCCCTTCGTGCTCAACGCCTAACGGCATCAAAGGTTAATTCACGAGCACAGGTGTAAAGATTCTCCTCGTTGTATTCGTGCTCAACGCCTAACGGCATCAAAGGTTAATTCACGCCTGCAATGTTGAGTACGCGCTGCGTTTCAACATGTGCTCAACGCCTAACGGCATCAAAGGTTAATTCACCCGCTGGTCAGTACCAGTGATGCGTCGAGTTATTGATGTGCTCAACGCCTAACGGCATCAAAGGTTAATTCACATGTTGAAGCGGAACTAGCAAAAGTGACGCAACTAGTGCTCAACGCCTAACGGCATCAAAGGTTAATTCACGACAACGCCCTGATAAGGATTGGTGCGGTTAATTTGTGCTCAACGCCTAACGGCATCAAAGGTTAATTCACATTACTTCTTGAGTTTCATTAACGTCAGTAATTGGTGCTCAACGCCTAACGGCATCAAAGGTTAATTCACACGCAACAGGTGGGAGAATACTTACCAATAGCATCAGTGCTCAACGCCTAACGGCATCAAAGGTTAATTCACTTGGTTAACGTCTTCAAGTCCTTGCCAATACTGACCGTGCTCAACGCCTAACGGCATCAAAGGTTAATTCACTTGATGTTGGCACATGATGCTACTGCATTGATTAGTGCTCAACGCCTAACGGCATCAAAGGTTAATTCACAAATAAGGTAGAGCGGAAATACCAGGGACTAGAAGTGCTCAACGCCTAACGGCATCAAAGGTTAATTCACCTAATTCAATTCTAATTGAAGCTGTTAAGTTATTTAGTGCTCAACGCCTAACGGCATCAAAGGTTAATTCACAACTATTGTATCACAAATCATTAAAAAAGCTAACGTGCTCAACGCCTAACGGCATCAAAGGTTAATTCACTATGGATATCGCAAACTCTGAACCCTGATCAAACAGTGCTCAACGCCTAACGGCATCAAAGGTTAATTCACAAGAGTAACCATCTGCATCAATAGGAGACCCTTCTACGTGCTCAACGCCTAACGGCATCAAAGGTTAATTCACGTTCTAGCTACTCCACTAGGTTCCCAGTTAGCCTCGTGCTCAACGCCTAACGGCATCAAAGGTTAATTCACGACATTGAAGCCGAGATAGAGCGACTCAAGCTAAAAGTGCTCAACGCCTAACGGCATCAAAGGTTAATTCACACAACCGTTAATCAATGGAGATTACGATCTGACCAGTGCTCAACGCCTAACGGCATCAAAGGTTAATTCACATTCGTATATAGTTCAGATAATACTGTTGTTAAATCGTGCTCAACGCCTAACGGCATCAAAGGTTAATTCACGGAGAGGTAACACAGTAAACACTTTATTCTGGGCTAGTGCTCAACGCCTAATGGCATCAAAGGTTAATTCACGACTTTACGCCATACTTTATCCTCTAGTTTGTTAGGTGCTCAACGCCTAACGGCATCAAAGGTTAATTCACATCTAGAGCACCTTTGCATCTGGTGTGGACATTGTGCTCAACGCCTAACGGCATCAAAGGTTAATTCACGTCATTAATCAGTTCCAGCTTGCGTTCTGCTGGAAGTGCTCAACGCCTAACGGCATCAAAGGTTAATTCACCGCCAATAGTCAATCCCACTATCAGCAAACACCGGGTGCTCAACGCCTAACGGCATCAAAGGTTAATTCACATTCGGCTGGCAGTATAACTTCCTGCCAGATCATAAGTGCTCAACGCCTAACGGCATCAAAGGTTAATTCACTTCCACCGGCTCTGTCAAAACCCGACACAAATGGTTACACGTGCTCAACGCCTAACGGCATCAAAGGTTAATTCACTCCTGAGTCAGTTGCTTCAACCGTTCCTTCTCAAGTGCTCAACGCCTAACGGCATCAAAGGTTAATTCACTCGTCGTACGGATAGAAGCCGCTCTGTCGCAGCTGTGCTCAACGCCTAACGGCATCAAAGGTTAATTCACCGCCCCCACGGGCCTTGCGGCGTATTGCCGCCCTGATTTCCCCAAGCGTGCTCAACGCCTAACGGCATCAAAGGTTAATTCACAGATCGAGGCGTTCTTTACCGAGCCTCCGGATTCAGTGCTCAACGCCTAACGGCATCAAAGGTTAATTCACCCAAGGCATGAGCTGACGGATTTGATTATCAAGCTCGTGCTCAACGCCTAACGGCATCAAAGGTTAATTCACAGTCTATCTACATGAGGATTTTCTATTGAGAACTGAGGTGCTCAACGCCTAACGGCATCAAAGGTTAATTCACCCTAAACTCCAGTGTTAGACTAAACGGTAAAATTGTGCTCAACGCCTAACGGCATCAAAGGTTAATTCACTTAGTCCACAACGGTTTATAGTTAGTATCTTCGTGTGCTCAACGCCTAACGGCATCAAAGGTTAATTCACGACCAACTAATTTGACCAGTGCCACGTTGGACAACGTGCTCAACGCCTAACGGCATCAAAGGTTAATTCACTTAAAACAAATACATCGTTCCCCATTGTTTGTGAAGTGCTCAACGCCTAACGGCATCAAAGGTTAATTCACCCACACACCCCGGTCTTCCAGGTACCCTTCTGTTTGTGCTCAACGCCTAACGGCATCAAAGGTTAATTCACGTGCCTGCCATCTTTGCTGGAGCAGCTCTAACCGCCACGAGTATTGGTGCTCAACGCCTAACGGCATCAAAGGTTAATTCACCAGCGAGGTATCAGACACAGTTACCGCTTCGATTGCTGGTGCTCAACGCCTAACGGCATCAAAGGTTAATTCACACGACGGCCCTGATGGTCATAGAAAGACACAATCCAGTGCTCAACGCCTAACGGCATCAAAGGTTAATTCACTAGGGTCTGCCATTTACTTCCCTCCCTGGCTGCTGCGTGCTCAACGCCTAACGGCATCAAAGGTTAATTCACAAGGCCAATTTCTAGGAAGCAAGTCACGCGTCGTCGTGCTCAACGCCTAACGGCATCAAAGGTTAATTCACGCTCAACTGCAATCGGGGAAGGCCAACGTTAATCACAGTGCTCAACGCCTAACGGCATCAAAGGTTAATTCACATTGCCCAAACAGATGGGTATGAGTTGCAGGCGCTTTGCGTGCTCAACGCCTAACGGCATCAAAGGTTAATTCACTTACGAAAAATTTGATCCTCACTTTGAATACGAAGTGCTCAACGCCTAACGGCATCAAAGGTTAATTCACTCCTACTTCAGTGTAGGCGTCCTGAAACCCTAAAGTGTGCTCAACGCCTAACGGCATCAAAGGTTAATTCACAACTGCCCAGGTTGATTGCCCTTAATCATGACTGCGTGCTCAACGCCTAACGGCATCAAAGGTTAATTCACATCTTCTGCAAAGTCAAAAATGGTTTTGTCTAAAAGTGCTCAACGCCTAACGGCATCAAAGGTTAATTCACATACACATCATGTCTAGTCATTCGTGCCTCCCTATCGTGCTCAACGCCTAACGGCATCAAAGGTTAATTCACCAGCACATCGGCAAAGTCTTCAGGCGTGAGCTTGCGTGCTCAACGCCTAACGGCATCAAAGGTTAATTCACTTCTGGTTCTGGCTTCATATGGACATTGATTGCCAGTGCTCAACGCCTAACGGCATCAAAGGTTAATTCACGTGGCTGTGGTTGGCGTCTGCCTTGTTGCTCAACTGTGCTCAACGCCTAACGGCATCAAAGGTTAATTCACCTTCAACCGAGTGCCCCATCTGCTTGGCCGCTAGAGGTGCTCAACGCCTAACGGCATCAAAGGTTAATTCACATATAAAGTTAGTGCTGTCGGACAATTTCAAGGAACTAGTGCTCAACGCCTAACGGCATCAAAGGTTAATTCACACCAATGGGAGCAACAGAGGCTTCTGAAACAGAGTGTGCTCAACGCCTAACGGCATCAAAGGTTAATTCACTTTTTGGCTCTAAACGCTTTACCCGTTGGATTAAGGTGCTCAACGCCTAACGGCATCAAAGGTTAATTCACCTTTTGCTCCAGCTCCCGCCCCCTCGAATAGACCGTGCTCAACGCCTAACGGCATCAAAGGTTAATTCACAGCGCGTCTTGGACCTTGCTTTCTGTCTAGCTTTGACAGTAGATTTTCAAGGTTCAGGCGCATCATCGTCATTTCACGAACTACTTGTTCTATTTTAACCGAAATTCCATCCTCACAATCCAGTATTCGTCAGCCTTTCACCTCCTTCAAGCATCTCCATCGGTCTATAAACTCCTCAAAGCTAGACAGAGCAGCCCTTTGCACAGACGGGCTTGAGCCGTTGATCCAAACATCCAGACATGCTTGCATCAAACAATTCGATGACGGTCTTCAGGAATCACCCAGCTTTCAGGACGATTGCAGTTCTGAATCCGTTCCACACAGCGATCACAAAGTCCGGCAATCAGGAGACTATCCTCATCTTTTAGAATCTTCTCCAATTCCCAGCGCAGCTTTTCCCGGTCGCGGGTGGTCAAGCGGCAGCGAAAGATTGAATATTGCAAACTTTCACCATAGCCCTTCAACAGTTTAAACACTCGCCGCCAGCGTTTTGGGTCGCGGATATCGTAACAGATCAAATAATAATTTTTACTCTCCGGCATAGCGCACCTCAGCGAATCACCAGATGACCAAACAAATTGCCCTCCCCCATCCATTCCTTCTCCAGCAGCCGCACCTCCAGCTCAATCAAGCGGCGGTAGGTCAGCGAGTATTTCAAGATTGGATGTTTCCAGGTTTCCTCTTTGCGTCGCTCATAGAGATTAATGAACTTGCGACGTCCGCTGTCGCTTAGCCACACCCGATGACCTCGCACCTCAAAGTCTTCCCAGATATCCCACTGTCCCCGATTCACTGCCCCCATCACCGTCATATCTACCAGCGGCACTCGGAAAATTTCCATCAAATCCAGTCCCAGAGGCGGTGCTTGCGTGCGCGGCTGGTGATAGAAACCGAGAGATGGCTCCAACCCCACCACCAGAATGCTGTTAACCACATCCTTCAGCAGCAGCGCATAGCCGAAGCCCAGCAGCGCATTAAACCGATCCTGAGGTGGACGACGGCTGCGGCGAATAAATCGCAACTCCGCTGGAACATTATCTCCAATCAAACAGGGCAAGGCTGCAAAGTAGAGCGAGGCTAAATTTCCTTCTAGCCCCAGCAACCGCTCCAACGATTCGGCTTGCGGCACCAGTCTCAGCAGTCGCTCCATCTGGTCAATCGTCTGCTGCAATGGCTCCCCTGCCTGATTCAAATTGCGCTGTCCTCGCATCAAAAAGCGGCGCTGACTTTGACCGCGACACAGCACCAGTTGCCGAGCTAGCTTCAAACTCATCTCCGAATCGCTCAAGGCTCGATACTGCCGAATGCGCCGCTGAATGCTGCCCTGTCGAGTATTCAAACTGCCGAGATAGCGCCCACCGCCAGAAATAAAATGCACCCCAATCTGCTGTTCGGCACAAAAATACAGCGCTTGAGTTGAAATCTGCGAGTAGCTGTGCAGCACAATCTGACCAACCTGACGCGCTGGTAAGGTGATAGTTGGCTCATCCTTGCGGCTGATCTTAATCTGGTCGCCACTCCTGCCCACACAAGCGCCCGGTTCTAGAACGTGAACAATCTCGCGGTCATCATCTTCCGGAAACAGGCGCATGGGTTGAGTGGCTTCAGCTTGGGCAAACCGCGTTTCTTCCGGCAGACAAACCGGCGCCAGCGAACAGCGAACACACAGACGCTCATTGCTCGTTACCGGCGGACGCTCGGTAGAACGACGCAGTTGACGGGCTTGCTCAATCGCCTGTCGCACCTGCTGCCGTCCCTGTTCATCTAGCGGCACCTTCACTAACACGTTATCGGCATGGTAGCGAATCCGTCCCTCTGTCACCATGATGCCCAAAGCCGCCTCAATCAAACAGGCATAGGCGAGAATTTGCAGCCGGTCACTGTCCCATGCTTGCGGTTGATTTTGTTCATCCCGCCGACAGCGTCCCTGCTTATGCTCATAGGGAATCGTTTGACCACTGCGCGTTCTCAGGGCATCCACCTTGCCCCGCAGCCCTAGCGCTTCACTTTCCAGCATTAAAGATTCATAGACATCGCCTTCCTCTTTTTCAATCTCCACATGCAGCCTGCGTCCAGCAAACACAGCCTCATCCTGCGTGTAGAGTTCTTCCACTTCTTCGAGATAAAACAGACGCGGACAGTACGCCAGGGCATGTAGCGCCGACACGCGCAGCGTCTCCTGCCCAGAATCAGGTAATTCTGAACTATTCATACGAGAAATATTCTGAGAAAATAATAAGAACAAAATAACGAACTATATCTAACCAACCGATTAACCAATACAGAAACGCATCGGACAATTCCGCAAACGACTATCCTGTAATCCTACGGATTTTAGGATAATAAATACAGGTGTATTTCTGTAGTCCCAAGCTTGACAACGTTTTGTAGCTTCAGAATAACCGCAATTTAAGCCTGAAACTGCCTCATCAACCAAGCACCAACCTGCGACTGGTCCTGCTCGCGACTCTGTCGGATTGCCTGTTCCAATGTCTCGATTTTCAATCTCGGCAAAACCTGCGATTCATCAATGCGGCGACTGCCCCGTTCAATCATTTCGTATGCCAAAATCCGAACATTCTCGACATCTAAAACCCAATACTCAGCTACACCTAGGCTTTCATAGAGTTCGCGCTTAACGGTCCGGTCATCGATGATGCTATTTTTGGCAATTTCAATCACCAAATCTGGAGGCGGATATTGATCGAGGTCGATTACTGTCGTACCACTAGGAATAACACGGGCATTTTTTCCTAGGTAATAGGAAACATCTGGCTGACATTCCTGCTTGCCTGTTTTGCGATAGGTGCAGTTGTCTAAACCTCTAGCAGCAATACCTTTTAACGTCGTAAATAAACCAACTGCAAAGATAACCAGAGTATGATCGCCGGCGTGATCACTGCCAACAGGTAACATCTCAATCCGCATCCATCCGTCTAGATAGTATCCCTTTGCCTTCTCGTAGCCCGGCTGCTCGATCTGCTGCAAATAGTCTTCCCAGGTCGCTTTCACCCAGGTATCGGTAGCGGGCAAGATCTGAGAGTCAGTCATGGCATCAACTCTACACTTGGCATGTCGGAGGATTTGCTTATAGTGTAGCAAGGTAAGCTGCAAAGAAATGAACAACGCCTGCTGGCATCAGAGGTTTAATGAACAGAAACGCTATGATTCGCTCGATTTCTTGCTGCGTTTGGTTTTAGCAGCTTTTGCAGGTGCTGCGGGTGGTTGAATGGTTACCCAACAGGCATCTGTAAATGCATCACCGGGTTCAGCAATCGAGAAGCGCTGAAATGTTCCCTGTGTTGTTTGGCGATCGATCCAAACTGGTAAACCAATCAACCCACGTAGGTCTCTAACCAACCAACGAATATCACCATCGGTTTCTCGATAGGTTCGGATACCATTTATCATTGCCCAAGATTCACCCAAACTTAGACCACCAAAACGGGTAATTTGGGCTGGTGTGGAGAGGGTAATTGCTACCCGATCAAGCAGTTTTACGGCTGCTGGTTCTTCACTGGAATCAATCTGAACCACTGCCTGTAAATCGGTTAGCAGTTCGTGGTGATTGGGCTTGGAGAACTTACTGGTGGGATAGGTGCCCATGTGATCACGACTAAATTTGTGATGGCGTTGTTTACGAACAATGCGGGAAATTGGTGGATCGTCGCCAATAATGCCGACTGCCAGTTTGACACCCACATGCTCCATCATATTTTCCTCACCAACTAAGGAAAGTAAGAAGCCGTAAATTGTTGAAGGAGGTGGATAGCGATAGGTTTCTTTAAAGTCCCGTGCAAAGCTACGAGGAAAGCTAGTGCAGGGGCAATCGAGGTAGAGTTGCATTGTTTGATTTGTCTTGATTGCTTGTAAACGTCACGACGATGACCAATTTTGATGACTAAGATGACCAGCCGGTCTTCCTCAAGACGGTAAATGATACGATAGTCTCCCACTCGTATCCTCAGACGCCCATTCCCGTTTTTTAGTTTTTTGCTGTCTGGAGGACAAGGATCAACTGAAAGGGCGTCAATTTTGGTTGCAATGCGTCGTTGAACATCCTGCGGGAGTTTAAGCAGTTCCTTTTTAGCCGTTTTCAAAAACTCAATATGATAACGGCTCACAGGTTCAACTCCTGCTTAACGTCTTCCCAGTTGACCCGTTCTTGGTTTTCGGGATCGGCTTCTGCCAAGATGGCATCTTTCACATCCAGCAAGTCTTCTAGCTCGTCAGCGTCAATAATGACCAACTTGCCCTGAATCATTTGAGTCAGAAACTCCTCAGCGGACAAGTTAAACTGCTGGGCTAGAGCGGTGATACCATCCAAGACTTCGCTAGAAACAGATAGGGAACTCATGGGACAAACTCCTAAGCTAGGCAGTTTGAGAAATCGTTAGCTTTTGCTTGGCTGCCGCGATCGCTTCTTTAACTCCACGATAAACCTTTACCTCCAAGTCTGCTAACTTTTCCCCGTAGGGAGTATCGGCAATTTCCCCTGCTACGATCAGTTCGCTAGCCTTCACATCACCTACTTCGACCAAACGAAGTAGTTTGGGGCAACCGACAGATTCACCCATGCGTTTGAAGCAATTCATAATCCAAGGGCTGGGATCGTCAGTGATGCGAATTACGATCGATTCAGGGCGAAAATCGTACAAAAAGCGGGCATGATTGCCGCCAACATGCCGCACGGCTCCAATTGCATCCAGTGCCAATGCCGCTCGGTTCGGGTCTTTCAAGCTCTCAGGCGTGAGGGCAATCGTGTACTGATAGGCAGTGCAGTGGACTTCGGTGCTGTGGATTGAGGTTTTGCCTTTCTCACCTCCCTTGGAGCCAAAGGCTGTGTCTCCCCAGTAGGGGTCAAGGCTGATGGCACGACTGATTTCTAATGCGCCACGTCGCTTGGTTGTGGCATCTTTATTGTCACTGCCTTTCTTAGCATCCATGTAGCCAAATAAATCATCATCAATGTACTTATCAGCGCTAAACTGCTCGCTCTTGAAGCTGTACTTATCCGTATCTGGATTAAAGGTGCGATTAGTAGCAGATTCATTGTTGTTTTGAAAATACTCACGTAATCCCCAACGAATCGCTTCTGCACTCACTGTGGTGTACTGATCATTGCCACAAGTAATTTTTTGCAGCGTTGACAAGGTACTGCCATCTCCCTCGCCTCGGTTGTTGGCAGCAACAGCAGTGGCGGTGACAATAGTGGCAAACAAATGCATAGACATGATAATCTCCTTAATTGAATCAGTGGAATAAATTACAGAACGTTGGCGGTTTCTTCGGTTGATTCTTCGATCAGTCCTTGCTCGATTACGGTTTCTTCTTCTTTGGATTTGCCTTTGTAGGTGGCGATTGCTAGCAGCGTCAAATCTCGCGCCTTGCGCCAGTTTGCTTCCTGATGTAGCCACCAGAAAATTTGCGGTCCTGATGCTCTCGCGGCTTTACTGCGAAACTGGCTGAGGAAATCCACCAGTGCGGTGGCAAATTCCTGCTGCGTGCTCGGACGCTGCAAGCGATAGATCACCTTATCGGTCACTTGTCCATAGTCGAGCGGTCGCCCTTGTTTGTTGGCTTGTTGAATTTGATCCCGCAGATAGGCGCTAAATGCTCCCTGCACTGCATCAAACAACACTTGTTCATCTGGCGTTAAGTGTTCAGTCATAACGATCAGTCCTCTTCGATCTTCTGGATAAATTGGATTTGCTTTGCGAAACTCAAAAAAACCGTTGTACCAAGATTTGTTGGCAATCAGGTTGTCGCTAATCCAAGCCAGCACTTTGGATTCTGCCAGCCATGTGCCATTACCGTCCTGCCTAAGTTTGACTCTGGGTGGCAGCAGTCGAGATGCAATTTCATACAAGCCCAATACTTGGTCGCTCACCTGCACTCGATGCACCACTTGCTTCAGGTAGGATTGATTGCCATCCCAGGGCTGATTGCCCAATTGATACACTTCGCAATAATCTACTCGAAATGGCTGAGCATCTTCTACCAGCTTTTCCTGTAACAGAAAATGCAAAGCAGATTCCCCAGCACTGCTGGCACGAAAACTGCGATAGGTGCGTCCCGGCATTCGCCGCCGTAGGTTGACCCATTCCTTTAGGTTACGAACTTCTGGAATCACCAAGGCTGACCGATATCCCGGCAGTTGGTAATAGCCACAGGCGAGCGGCAGAAACAGCAATGCCAGAAACCCGGTGGGCGATTCTATGTAAGCTCCGTTGACAAAACATTCCACCAATCCAGGCAGATGATGCCCTTTGAGCGGAATTTCTGGTTTGAATGCACCCTTACTGTTGAAAGCCTCTTTAATGTCACGGGTGTAGTAGCAATCAATTACGGGACGGTAATCAATCCGAATTTCCGGCTTATCCTCTTCAACGAGAAATGTGAGCGGAACCGTTTGTTTCTCGCGATTGCGCTGTTTACTGTGCTGCAAAAACGTGGACATCACGCCTTCGGTGAAGATGTAGCGCCCTTGCTCGTCCAGTTTGAGGGCAGGCACTTCCAGATACCCCTGATCTGCACGATAGGTTTGTTGCAGCAGCCATTGCACCGCTTCCAGATCGCTTCCTTCCCACGCTACTGTCACGGCATCGTCTGTCACCTGCCACTGCAACGGTGCATCAGTTGGGTTCACCACGGACAATGCCAGCGCCAAGCCTGCAATCCCGGCTCGGTGGGGTAATAGTGTGTTGGGGTCAAAAATTGACAATACAAGCTCACTCAAAACAAATCACCTCCTTTACAGTGGATATGCTCCAATCTCTGCTGAATAGCCCCAAACATCTGCCGGAGCAACCGGATAGCCCCGACATCTTTTCCAACCTTTGGTCTGCTTGCTGTTCACAACCAACGGCACGGTGTAGCGTGGCAGTAGTTTTGCCGGCAGTTTCTCGATTGTTTGCACATCCTGTTCTAGAACCACAGTCGTGGTATAGCCTGCTTGCCGCAGCGAGGTTGGATAAGTGCGCCACTCGCCATCTAGCCATACCGAATCGAGGTCAGGGTTGCCCTGCACCGCTGCTTGTTCTAGCCACAGTGCCAAATCTGCTTGACAGACTTCCTTGCCAAAACTTTGAATCAGAGCCGTACCTGTATCTAGCTCATCCTGTGTGTAGGGAAACCCCACTTTTTCGTCAGGATAAAACAACGCATCAAGCGCATGACCACAATAACGACGATTCAGCCGTCCTAGCCGCTGGATCAATCCTGCTGGATCAGCAATTTGTGACACTAGCAAGGTAGCCGACAAATCCAACGACATCTCGGCAACCTGGGTGGCAATTGCTATGACCGGACCCGCTTGCTTAAACCGATCCACTACGTCTCGATGATGATTGACGCGATCGCCGTATTTATAGCGGCTGTGATAGAGCAACGGTTTCAAGCCGTGCTGTCGAGCCTCCTCATAAACTGCGATTGCCGTATTCACCTGATTACACACCCAGAGAATCTTGCCGCCCTGCCGAAACTCAGCCTTGACTCGATTCCAGTCTAGGGCATCAACATAATGAAACTGATACCGAGGCTGAATCTCCAGTTCCTTCGGTCCTTGAATCATTTGGACAGACTCACCGACAGCCGTTTCAAGCGCTTTTATCTGCCAAGGCAGAAATGATGCCGACATCAGCAGAATGGGTGCTTTTACGACCTCCAGGAATCGCAGCAATGCCCCAAACAACTTGTCGTCATAGCAATGCACTTCATCGAACACAAACGCCGCTTGAGCGATCGCTGGAAAACAATACATCGGACGACGATTGCATTGCAGCAGTCCCAGAACCGTGTCTACGGTGCAAACGCTGACCTTGGTACTCCATGCCTTGAAGGATTCTAATTTTGTTTCCAGGTCATCTTCATCGCCGGTTGAATGCAAATCTAGATGCTCTAGATCCACGGCGGCGCGAGTATGCAGCAACGTTGAATCCACCTTATCGTGAACATAGTCGAGAAAGCCTTCGGTGCTCGTACCTGTAGTGGGATAGCAAAAGAATAGCTTGCGCCCTACCGCATGACGTTTCGCCCAGTTGTAGGCTCCTAACGTTTTGCCCGTGCCACAACCTGCCCGCGCCAGTGTTACCCGTGAGGTCGCGTTACCCAGTTGCGCTTGAAAGGGACGTAACTTATCGCCCTGCAATCGTTCATCCACCACATGCTGTAGCTCCGGTTCTGTCAGCGTGTAGCGAATTTGCGTTTGAATCCAGGGTTTGATGGCTAAATTGTTGGCTGGTAGTGCCGAACCGCTGGTATCGCCTGCCACAAGCAATGCTTTGACAACTGCCGTTAATAGAGGATCAGCATCCCAAGCGGCAAACTCTTTTAAAAGGATTTGCCGACGCTGTTTGAGGTCAGCAATTGTCCAGACTGTTGGTAGGTTTTGAGGAAGATTAGAATCGAGTCCACAAACTCTCTGTCCGTAGCGCAGTAGCCCAATGAAGTGTTGATGATGCGTGTATAGCAAAACGCAATCGCCTCTAGTCCATGTATCGACTCCAGCGTTGCGAATTTGACCGATCTCATCCGTTTGTTTGCCGCTCTCACCGCCGAGTTTAAGATGATGTCCGCCTGCCGCTGCCAGCGCAATTCTAAAGTCACCTTCACCTGTTGCGAGCCAATCGCGCATTTCCCACGCCAGCAAAATCGACAATGCCTCATGTCGCATTAGCTGTGGATTCTCGATTGGGTTCTTCAGCTTGCGAACAACAGCTTGAAAGTGGTCGTTGGCTTTACCCAAATCATGGAGAAATGCGGCTAATCGAGCTGTGGCACGTAGCGATTCGCGTTTTTGCTGCAAACCGAACTGATTGATTAATCCATTCCCCAACTCATCAACTAGCGTACTCACAGCTTCAACAACAGACGCTGTATGTCCAGCTAACGTATACGCTCCTTTCCAAGGGGGTTCCTTCGATTTTGCCAGCAGCAATTTAGGACGTAAGGGTTGATGCTTAACTGACATTGGCTTCCTCCCGCGCTGGGTAGAACCAGCCACAGCCAAAATGTTGCCGCCCTCCTAGCCCGTGCCATTGCAGCTTTAGCGAATCCTCATCACTGAGTCCTTCCACAACCACGCCATACCCCAAAATTTTCTTGTCTTTGACCTGCAAAGTCCGCCGTGCTAGATCGCCTTCGGTTGTGCTGTCAATCAAAGCTTGAGCATTGATTTCTAAACGCTCTAGTCCTTTTTTGCAAGATTCCAAAAAGTAGTACGGAACTTCGGCATGGTCGATTGCCTCTAGCTTAAAAGTCACAAGCCTTGATTTCAGTGTTTCGCTAGGCTGAGGTAGAGTCAACCGAGGCTGAATCAGTCGAATCAAATGCCCGCGAATGTCGAGTACCTGATTTTGCAGCAATCGATACCAAAATTGCACCTGATCAGCTGGACATCTTAATCGCATTCTCGAACCACGATGCAAGTAAATCATGCCATCTTTGTCTGGAATTCCTGAAATGCTGCACAGCCGAACATCTGCTGGAAGATTGATGGGAATTGCTGATTCCTCCGACCGTTGAACCAGTTGTTTCACGGCTGAATAGAGCGCATAGCCATGATCCGCAGGCAACGTTTTTCCCCGTAGTGCAAATTGAATCTCCAGAAAATTCATTTTGAATCTCCTTTAGCACGATTGACTTAAATTGATGATTCATCTCTCTGACTTCCCACCTCCACCTCCAGAATTCCCACTTCATCATTTCTTTACACTCCGAGATCACGTGGCTGTTGCATCGCTGGTATCAGGACTCGGCTGATAGTGGCGACACAGCACAGATACTTCGTCTCGCACCATCTGAATTAACTCTGGTGGCGCTTTTACGATTGCTCCTTTTCCATAGCCCAGCACCCAGCGCTTCAGGTCATTCAGTCCACGGACAACCATATGCAGCGTCATGGAACCGTCTGGGTGTTCCTGGATTTCCTGACTCGGATGCCAGCGGCGCTCTCGCACATAGGGAGCGGTTTTAGCATCGAACCAGATGGCGACGGACTGGGGCACACCACCTGCTTCGTGTTGGAAGATCAGCTCTAGGTGGTCTTTGGCATCAAAGGTAGGGTCGGGCACAAAGCTCTCTGCTAGAACCGTGAGTGTTTTAATTCGGTCTACCCGAAACCAGCGAATCTCTTGCCGCTGATGGCAGAAGCCAATCACATAGGGGTTTGTGCCCCGATAGATGTGCAGGATATAAGGGTCCAGTTTACGTTCCGAGATGCTATCGCGGCTGGCGGTGTAGTAGGACATCTGCACGGTTTTTTGCGTGCGGCAGGCGGTTTCTAACTGGTGCCAGATATCCGGGTTAAGGTCGATGGTGGCTCCAGCGCGAAACAGGATTCGCTCATCAGCGACCTGCTGCAAATCTACCCAGCTTTGTTCTGGGAGCCGTTCGGCTAGTCGAGAAATCGCCGAGCGCAATTGAGTGGCGTAGGCGGATCCGGCATAGGCTTCTAGCATTCTGGCTCCCAAGGTGAGGGCAAACAATTCGCCTTGGCTGAGGGAAATACTCGGCAACCGCCATGCCGGGTCAGTGTAGTAGTAGCCTTGCGTTTTGTTGAATTCTAAGGGAGCGTGGTAGCGGTCGCGCAGAAAAGCGAGGTCACTGCGGACCGTGCGTTCACTCACTTCTAGCGCAGCAGCCAGACTAGCCGCAGTTTGTCGTTGCTGGGAGCGCAGCAGGGCATCGAGCTGAAGCAGGCGTTCGAGGTGACGAGACATGGTTCATATCGTTGTTCATACCGTTGAAGCTGCTCCTATCTTAGAAAGGTAACCCGGCAAAAATGCTGCCGCCTTGCAAAAGACCTGCAAAGTTTTTGCTAATTTTAGATGTGGTTTAATTCTTGTCTGGTCTGCGGCCTTCCAAGCGACGTTGCCATTCGGCGTCGATCTTGTCGGCTTGCAGCAGCTCTTGCTCAGTCAGGTCTTGTTCGGTGGTGTAGGCCAAATCGGCTTCGCTGACTACGGTTTCGGCGGCAAATTGGCGGGCAAAGCTGAGTTTTTGCTGCACCGTTTCGTCAGCTTGATTCAGAGCCATCGCTCGCAGTTGACGCTGATCGTTGCGCGTTTCAATTTTGCGATTGCGGCCCTGAATCCAGAAATAGCGAGCGAGCGGAATGCCCAAGAAACCTGTGCCGTACCCCAGCAGCAGCCAGTAAATACTGGCAACAAAGGCCACCAAACCACCCAATTCTGCGGCAATGGATCCATCTCCCAACAGTTGACCCAGCGCCAGAGCACCGATTAAGTTAATGCCGCCTAGCCCAATCGCCAAGATAATTTGACCGCTGCTTGCCTGACTGAAGCGCCACGGTAGTTCCTTTAAGTAGGCCGATACCGGATTTGGCTTAGAGCGAGTGGCGGTAACTTGCAGTTCAGGAAAATAATAGATAATTTGACCTGTGGGGCTAACTTCTGGCCGTCCATTGAAGCGGCTCAGCACCGGCAGCATAAAGTCTTCGTATTCCTGCTGGAAACGTTCGCCCAAATCATCCAGGTAGGGTGCAATCTGTTCAGCGACTACGGCTCCGCCATTGTTGCGAATCACGGTAGCAATCGTCTGCCAGCGGCGTTCGTCCAGATCGACATTGGGGTTGCCATCGCCAAACAGAAACGAAAAAATTGCCTCTAGGAAATTCATCGATTGGTTAGATTCGTAGCCCCGACTTCTACCGCGTTTGGAAGTGCCCTGCCGCCGGTAGCTGCGTGGACCGTAATAGTCTGGCATGAAGAAAAAGAACCAATTCCCGCCAAACCCACCTGTTGGAATGAATCCTCCCCCGGAGTCACCACCGCCACTGTCGCCATCACGACTGCTGCTCAGCGCCACCAAAATGATCATGATCGCAATCCCGATCAGCGCAATCGAGGCAATTAAATAGATCCCAAAGGAAATCCGAATCAAGTAGAAAATGAAATTCCAAACTTTCCCAAGCCGCTCTTGCCAGCGCAGTCGCCAAGATTTGCTGCGGAGAATGTCGCGAAAATGGCGCGGAAACAAGTAGGCAATCTCGCCAGATTCCGTTACCTGCATGTGACCGCCTGCTTCCGAGGCCAAAGCTAGCAGATCGCGTTCAACCAGTTTGACATCTAGACCAGCCTGCGAGGCAACATCACCTGTTGTCACCCGGTAGCCTAGCGTTTCAACGGCCCGCATAATGGCGGGATTTGCAGCCATACTCATTGTCGAGAGTCCTTGAAGGGATATCTACCTCCAGTATAGGAGTCTCGATTTTGAACGTCCGGCCAGCTGCCTACCCGAAAACCTCTTTCAAGTTTTGAAATTCAAAAACTTTGACGAATTTGCGGATAGGGCCTAAAGAAGCAGGGAAGTCCGAGATAGCAGGCTCCGACCTCCCTACGCTGTAGATGCACCCTGATTTGGTTGCGAGATTCAACATCAGAACATTCTCTGAGGTGGTAATCCGCTTCCGTGTTCTCACGTGAGTAGTATCTCGGTTTTTACAAGGCAAGGGAGTGATAGCCCCAACATGATTCCTGTGATTATCCTGCGACATCCAGGTGACAGGACGGTTCAACTCGTGTGATTAAACGGAACTGAATTTGTGATTCCGGTCACGACCTGCGGAATTGATTTGAAAAACGTCGCATTGGGACGGTTTTGCGGGAGACGTTCCACCGGAATGGGGTTATGGGAGACATTGCATTGGAACGGGTTGATGGGAGACGTTCCACCGGAATGGGGTTATGGGAGACATTGCATTGGAACGGGTTGATGGGAGACGTTCCACCGGAACGTTTCTACTAGAAATGCACTATGACGGGGGTGCCGATGCTGGCCCAATTGAATAACCATTCGGCATGATTGACTGCTACATTCACACAGCCATGGCTGACTGGGGTGCCAAAACGACGATGCCAATAGGCACCATGAATCGCGTAGCCGCCGTAGTAATACATCGTAAACGGCACATCGGGGACATCGTAGTCGTCTCCCTGCATCCGGGCTGTGCGGTGTTTTGACTGAATTGTGTAGGTACCGGGCGGTGTGGGATGGTCATCTGTGCCAGTGGAAACAATCACAGCATAAACGGGGACTCCGCCTTCCCAGGCAATCAGCCGCTGCGTGCTCACATTCACCTCAATCCAGCGGGTTGAAGACTGTTTTAAGGCGGCCATTTTGGTGTCGGTGGTTGTTTCAGCTTGAACGGGCACTATTTCACGAGCGATACTAGCCCCCCAAATCAACAGCGATAGCCCTAGTATGGCTGCGGTCTGTCCCAGTTGATGCTTGGAATGAGTGCGGCTAGTCATGGTCTTCTGCAGAACTGCCTGAGCGGTATAGAGCGATATACATCAATTTTGCTAGATCAACCGGAATTTTGCACTTAAAGAGCTAATTTTTTGCTTGAGTGTGTTTTGACCAGTTGAAGCATATTTTGTAGATTGAGGCTTCGCGTCACCGTTCTTCAGTTAACTACCGAGCAATATTACCTTTAGCATCAACTAAATTATTCTAGTTTGATTTTGCTCTGTATCATATTTCTTGCTAAAGCTGATGCAGTGATTGGGGCCAAGATTCTTACACCAGAAGCGGCAGGTAAAATTACCCTGCATGTAACAATGCTGGCGTTACTTGTCGGTCCGATATTACAGCCTGCCAATCGTTAACCAGAAATTGTGCAATTCTTGAAAGACTTAAGTCTGGCAACCTATGCTCCATCGACCTTGCAGCAAACTCGGTCGAAAGCTATGACTTAGGGATTGACTAATTTATTAGTCGATTTATTAGTCGATTTATTGGTCGATTCGAGAAAAATCTTGTATTATTAGTGTAACCTGAAATAATACAAGCTGTTTTGACCACTCTTTTGATCGCTCTACTGCTATTTTCTAGGCTAGGATTGTCCTGATTATCCTCTTACTAGCCGAAGCGCCTTAGTCAGCATTACTCTAGAGTCTAGACTCTGACTGCTGCGCAACTGAATCTGTCCGCTATTGACCGCTCCCGTTGGTGGTAGTTCACCACCCAGAGAAAGGATTTTGTTTGCCATGAGATCTATTCCGTCTACTCAAGCTGGGTCTGAAAAGCAATCGGCTGAAATGAGTGTGCAACAAATTTTTTGGCGCAGTGTGGCACTAGTGCTGCGAGCAGCTCCGCGAGAACTGATCAATCTACTGCTGCTGAACTTAGTGCTGGGGGCAGGTCCTTCGATTGCACTCTATTTTGGCAAAGTTGTAATTGATGAAGTGATCCGATTACTGACGGTGAATACAACCGATGATCCTCTGTCTATTTTACTGAATAATCAGCTGCTGCTGACAGCGATCGTGATCACGGTTCTGTTGAATATTGTTGTAGATTCACTTCAACCAATTCAGACAAGCATTGTTGCCGCCCTGCGCGATCGAGTTAAAGGCTATGCTCAGGGACAAATGATCGAAAAAGTGGCAACCTTCGACGATATTGCTTTATTTGAGACACCAGAGCGGCTAAATCTGATCACATTAACGAAGGAAAAGAGTCTGCCCAAGCTTGAGGGATTCACGTTTAAGTTGCTGGAAATTATTATCTCAATGCTGCGGTTCGTCCCCTCGGTGCTGTTGTCGGTGTCGATTGCCTGGTGGATTCCAATCTTGCTAGTGGTTGGATTTGTACCAACCATGTATTTTGATATCAGACACCACAGGCAAAGCTGGCGGGTCGAAGAAACCCAGGCTGGTTTGTCTCGCCAAATGGAAATCTACGCCAAAGTTCTAACCGAAGACATCTATGCTAAGGAACTACGCCTGTTTTCACTGCAATCGATTTTGCTCCAGCGCTGGCGCGACCGATTTGAACAAATCTTTCAGGCCATGCAACAAGTGCGGCGTCAGGGCGCGATTCAGACGATGATCTGGTCGCTTATCAGCGGGATTGCCGCAGCGGTTCCCTATGTCTACATCATCCTTGGCGTGCTGGGACGTCGCTATAGCTTTGGCGATCTGGCCCTGTTTACTGGACTGATCCTGGAACTGCGACAGAGTGTCTTTTTTCTGGTCTATGCTGTTACTGGCCTTTACGATGACTCGCTGAGCACTCGTCCCTTTTTTGAACTGCTCGATTTGCAGCCGCAGATCGTCAGTGGTTCTATACCCGCATCACCGCATCGTTCGGCCTTACATTCCAGCGGCATTCAGGTCAAAAATCTCAGTTTCACTTACCCCGGCAGCGATAGGCCCACTCTACAGAACATTAACTTGACGATTGCTTCCGGAGAGATGATTGCCTTAGTAGGCGAAAATGGAGCTGGGAAAACAACTCTAGCGAAGCTGCTCTGTCGCCTCTATGACCCAACCGAGGGCGCAATTCTCTGGAACAATCACGACTATCGCGATCTAGATCTCAACGAACTGCGATCCAAAATTGCCGTAGTAATGCAGGATTATGCTCGCTTCCCGGCCACGCTGCGCGAGAATATTGGCTGGGGCGATTTGTTGCAACAAAATTCTGATCGCGCCATTCAAACGGTGCTGGAAGAAGCCGGAATCGCCCACCTGACTCAAAAACTCAGCCATGGACTTGATACACCTCTAGGCAAACAGCTTGAAGAAGGCATTGATCTATCCGGCGGACAGTGGCAGCGCATCTCCATCGCCCGATCTCTGCTGCGCTCCCAGGCAGAACTGCTGGTGTTTGATGAGCCGACTGCCGCCCTCGATCCGAAAAACGAACACGAACTCTATCAGATCTTCCGCACCATCGCTCAGGGCAGAATCACCATCGTAGTCAGCCATCGCCTCGCCCTCGCTAAGCTCGCCGATCGCATTGTTGTTCTGGAACAGGGCAAAATCCTGGAAATCGGAACCCACACCCAACTGATGGCAAACGGCCAGCGGTACTACGAGATGTTTACACGACAGGCCAGTAGCTATCTGGAAAGTTGAGGCAGAGGCACTGAGAGCAAAGGCAAGTAAAGGCATCAGTTCAAGCGCTGACCGATTTTGAGCAAATTCCCGTCCGGATCAACAACATAAAACTCCCGCATTCCCCACGGCTTATCGTCTAGATGACCAATACGAGGAATGCCTTCAGCAGGTAAAGATTGCAGCATAAACTCCTGAAACAGCTCATCTACATTTGTAACTCGTAAATAACATGCCGCGTAGGATTCGCCAGGAACAATTTCAGGAAACAGGGAGAAATGCAGCTCAATGGTATCGCGACATAGAATCGCATATGTCTCTGGTGATCCAGAGACATATGCGAATCCCAATTTACGATAGAACGCAATCGTTTCTGATAAGTTCTGGGAAAGCAGAATCGGAATGGCACAATTTTGCAACATATTCCTACGTGACATATTCCTACCGCATCACGCTCATGGTGTTTTTCCAGGAGAGTTCTTTGCAGAGAATTTCTAGTGCTCGTTGCTCTGAACCGGAGAACAACTGGCTATCGGCCAACTCCTTCAGCACTTGTTGGGTGAGCTGAGCCGCAAAGCTACCGCCAAACCGCAGCAAATGACTGTAGTAGCAAAACTGAGGCTGTCCGGTTTCGTTCAGGTGGAATTGGTAAATTTCGTCCCGGCTCATCAAAAACGCCGGCGTATCAACTGGGACTACCACTCGTGGAATTCCGTGCGTGCCATGAGCCGCTTTACCCTTACCAATCATCGCCCCAATTAAGACTACCCCAAGCAACGTGCGGGTTTCTAAAATCAAATCAGGCGCAAACACGGGATCCGGCTCGCTGGATAGGCGAGGCCCGTTGCTGAGAAACATTGGGTTAAACAACTGAGAATTGTAGATCACCCCCACCGCCCAATGACGGTCGCTCGGCTTTTCCAATTTCACAAAACAGCCAAAGCCATAATCATCTGCCTGAGGGGGATGGATCACATCCATCTGATCATCGACCTGAACCACATAATCACAATGCGAGTTTGACTTGACTACTTTGCCCAAACGCATGTAGCGTCTCCTCAACGTTAACGACTCCATCACTGGCGTTGCCGCAAGTTGAGAATCATTATATCCAGCTCTAGTTCGCAGATAAACTAGTAATCGTAAACTTTGGGTTAGCTCATAGACCATTACCTGTAAAAGCACGGAAGCTTCTGCTTTTACTTCACTAGAGTTAGAGCGACCTCCAGCCCTCCACGCCTCCACAATATCGTCAGTTCTGAAGCAGATGCTCAATCAGCTCGACCACTCCTGCTCCGCGAGCCTGTGAGGCGATCCAGTTGGCTTGGGCTTTCACTAGAGGCAGCGCATTGGCAACCGCTGCTGCAAAACCGCATACCTCTAAAAAGTGGCAGTCGTTTTCTGCATCGCCAACGCCGACCACCTGGGCCGGGGTCAGGTTTAATTCCGGCAGTACAGCTTTTAAGCCAAAGGCTTTGTCCACACCCTGGGGTAAAATCATTACCGCTCGTTTGTTGAGGATGATTTGTAGCGGTAGGCCCATTTCCTGGATCAACTGTTCGGCTTCCTGTTCGTAGGGCTGCCAGGTTGCTACGATAATTCGTCCCTGGGCAAAGGGATCAAGCTGTCCGGTCTGGATCTGTTGGGCGAATTCTCCAGAGGGGGCTGCTCGAAAGATCCGGGAGCCGTTACCAATTCGGGCACGCAGTTGTTGCACAAACTCTGGTGGTGGCGGGGTGGTCAGCAACTTCACCTCAGCTTGGCCTGGATCATAGAGCACAGCTCCGTTTTCAGCCACCAGCCAGTCAAACAACTCCAGCGGCGCGTACTGGGGCAAAATCGTCAGCAGATCATCCAACATCCGTCCCGTGACCAGAATCAGATGCCGTCCGGTGGCTCGCCAACGTTCTAGGGCCACTAGGGTTTCTGGTTCAACTCGACCTTCGGTAGCAAGGGTACCGTCGTAGTCGGTGGCGAGGGCGAGGTAGGACATGGGATGGAGGTGATGGAGAAGGTGGGGAAGGTGGGGAAGGTGGGGGAGATGGGGGAGGGAAAATGGTTACTCAGTCTAAACTGACGAGCTAAACTGATTTCTGTTGTTTACCCCTGACTATTATCGCTGTTGTAGAGGAATTGCAGTGGTGTGGGAGGCAACTCCATAGGGGTAGGATTCAGTAAAAGTTGGGTGAAGCCGATGATGAACGGAAAGCAGATTTTGGTGACGGGTGGTACGGGTGGTTTGGGCTTGGGGGTGACGCCACTGGTTTTAGCGCAAGGGGCAGCTTTGGTGACGATTCCCTATGTGAAGGCCCAGGAGGTGGAGCGACTGAAGGGGATTTTGTCGCCGGCGGATCGGGCCAGAGTCCGCTTTGTGGAGGCGAATTTAGCGGATGAGACGGCAGTGGAACAGTTGGTAAACGGCATGGAACGGGTGGATGCCCTGATCCATCTTGTCGGAGGATTCTCGATGGGCAAAACCCACGAATACGCCTATGAGCAATGGAAACGGGCTTTTGATCTGAATTTGAACACGGCGTTTCTGGCCTGCAAACACAGCCTGCGGCGGATGCTGGAGCAGAACTACGGACGGATTGTCACCGTGGGGTCGCGGGGAGCGGTGCAGCCGGGAGGCCAGTTGGCGGCCTATTGTGCTTCGAAAGCGGGCGTTGTGGCGTTGACTCAAGCCATTGCCGATGAAACCAAAGGCACCAATATCACAGCCAATGTGGTCCTGCCGAGCATTATTGATACACCCGCTAACCGAGCTGCGATGGGCAGCGAAAACGCCGACCGGTGGGTGAAGCCGGAATCCTTGGGGCAGGTGATTTGCTTTCTGGCATCAGAGGCCGCCAAAGATATGCGAGGAGCCGCAATTCCGGTCTATGGCAGCAGCTAGTGAACTTTAGTTCACCTCGTTGATCAGCAATTCACCCTCTTGCTCTACTTTGCGCTTGCGATCGCGGAGCATCATGCGTGCCCGCCAGCGACGAATGGCAATAGCGGCCCGCACAATCGGCGGCAGATAGCCATTACGAGCCAATAGCGCAGCTTCGTCGGGTAATTCTGAGAGGCGCGGTTGAATATGCAAACAGTCGGAGAGTTTGCCCAAATATGGCTCTAGATTGAGGATGCGCAAAATTTCATCGGCAGATTGGTAGCGATCGCGAACCGATACCTTCAACATCTTGTCGAGAATTTTGCCGAAATGCTCGCTGACCGTGACATAGTCTTGCCAGTTGACTTCGCCAGTAGCCGAGTCGTAGCTGAATTCCATCGGTGGTTTGCCCGTCAGCATGTACAAACAGGTAACACCCAAGGCAAAGATGTCGCTGGAGTAGGTAGCTCGCAGAGCGAGTTGTTCGGGTGGTGCAAAGCCTAAAGTTCCAACAAAGTGGGTCGTGGTGCCCCGCTGGGTGCTCTGGCTTACCTGCACAAACTGCTCTTTCACAGCCCCAAAATCGATCAGCACCAAGCGGCCATCATCTTGACAGCGAATGATGTTGGGGGGTTTAATATCGCGGTGGATCACCTGATGCTCGTGGATATAGCTCAGTACCGGCAGGATCTCGCGCAAGAACTGTTTCACTTCTAGCTCTGAAAGGGTGCCCTTGCTCTTGATCTCTTTGGCGAGCGTGCGGCCACGGATATACTCTTGAACCAGGTAAAATTCACCATCCACCTGGAAATAATCGAGCAGACGTGGAATTTGGGCATGGCTTCCCAACTGGCTGAGGATCTTCGCTTCTCGCTCAAACCGTTGGCAAGCACGTTGCAGCACAACCGGATTACTCACCTTGGGACATAAAAGCTTAATCACACAAACTGGTGAGTTGGGCAGTGATGCGTCCTTAGCAAGATAGGTGACACCAAACCCGCCCCGTCCTAGGGTTCGCAGAATTTGGTAGCGGTTGCGGAAGAGCTGGTCAGTTCCGCAAATTTGGGCCAGTTGGGTCTGATATTGAGGGTTGGCACGCAGCTTATCTAACTTGGGAATGGATGAATCCATTGGCGACTCAGAGTAGAAATTAGGTCAAAAGATCTTTGCCTAGTAGATGCTAACGATTGGATTACAGTTGTCGGGTCCAGTTATCGATTACAGAGGATCTTAAGGCAATTACAGTGGGAGAGACAGTGACTTGAATTGAGGTCAGCGACTTTGCACCCGCTTCCAGCATACAAACCTGTATCTAAATTGTCCTGTCTTAACTGGCAATATAGCATCAGTACTTCTGGTGACTTCATAAAGACACAGTGAAGTCTGCACCAGACCTATGCATAGGTCCTAGTACGGATAAAATCCATCGACAGCTGTAGCGTTGTTTATTGCTTTCGCCGTGGAATTGCTGGCTTCGGGAGTGGTTGAAGTCATGGCGTAAAAATCAACAAGAGCTGGGGTTCTCCTGGTATTTGACGGCGGTTTTCCAGCCATGAAACCTGGGATTAAAATTTCTACTGCAGGATTTTAATTTTTACCGTTTCTAAACAATCGCTTTGTTAAGGGCGTAACCAAAAATCTGTCACATCGTAGCTCAGTTCGGCCAGCATTCGCCGCAGTAACGGTAAGCTCAGACCAATCACGTTGCTATGACAGCCGTTAATTTTTTCGATGAACAACCCTCCCCGCCCCTCTAGGGCAAAGCCGCCCGCACACTGTAACGGTTCACCACTTGCCACATACGCTTCGATCTGGCGCTCGCTTACCAGCGCAAACTCCACCTCAGTCACTTGGCATTCTACTAGCTTGCGTTGCTGGACCTGGTCAATCAAAACATGGCCAGTAACGAGTTGGCCCATCTGTCCTCGCATCTGTTGCCATCGTTCGATTGCTTCTCTGGGGTTGGCCGGTTTGCCATAAATTTCGCCTTGAAAGGCCAGTACTGAGTCGCAGCCCAAAATCAATGCGCCATTGAATTCAGCCGCCACTGCTGTTGCTTTTCCGTCTGCTAAGGTCTGGACTAAGTCCTGCGGAGAGGCCAGCTGCACTTGAGCTTCGTCGAAGTGACTGGGATGCACGATCGGTTCGATGCCCGCTTCGCGCAACAAACGCAACCGCGCCGGAGACGCAGAGGCTAGGACAAAGGAAGGAATGCCCATAAGAAGCTGCTAGCTGTTTCAGCAAATAAACCTGAACTAATAGACTCGAACTAATAGACCCGAACTAATAGACCGAAAAAGAGTTGACCACTTTGCGAAATAGGTCCTGAGCTTTTTCCCAACGCTGTTCGCTGGTTGAGAGGTTGAAGGTAAATAGCTTGCCGCGCCGCACCACTACGCTAGCCAAGGTATGGCGCAACTGTTGGCTGGGCAATTTAATGGCGTACTCCAGCAAGTAATACAGCTCATCACCAACTTGACGGCTCTCAGCGCTGACCAATTCGGCTTGCCGGCCCGAATCCGGGGGTGCAATGGCATTTTTAGACAGGCGATAGCCCACTTCGGTTGGGGTGCCTAGTTCGGTTAGGGTTTTGTTATCAGAGATGGGGTTAATCACCACGCTGACGTTTTCTAGCTCCTCAATCAGGTCATGGAGAACCACATCTGGACCGTTGTTGACCTTTACTTCCACCCATCCGTTCGGGTAGAGAAACTCATAGCCCTGATAGGTATTGACATAGCTTTTGAGGTTTAGCGATGCCGGAGTACAGCTCTGCAAACTCAAACCCACAATGGCCAGCAGTACGATTGCAATTCGCTTCAGCATGTCGCTTCCCAAAATGTTCCCAGTTGATTTTACTGCTTTCCGGGACAGTGTGGGATAGCTCTTTTCCTGTTTTAAGTCGCACTCCAATCTGGGCAATGACTATCTTCTAGCCAACCGTAAGGATGAAAGCCGCAGACTAGCATGGTCCGATTCTCGCGACTGTAGCCGTAGGCAATACCATGGTAGTTAGCACAGTTCTGACAGGCTTTGGGACGACTGAGGGCTAGGTCTTTAAACCCAAGTTGGGAGCGTAGAATGTGCTGTTTGCTTTGAGTGCGATGCCACTGCGCATGACTCGCTTTTCTGAACAGATAGTTGGCCGTTTTGAACGGGTTAGGGGTAGCATCCATAGGGTTTAGGAGGAGCGATGAGGATATTTAGCACCGATTGCAAGATCTGCTAAAGAAATGGTTAATGAAAGTTAAATCCAAAGCTCCTGAGCCTGTAAGTCAATGAACTTAGTCAATCAGCGATGAGCAACGCTTGCTGGTCTTGATTATGGGAACTTTGCAGTCTGGACCTGGTCAGATAGGAATTTCAGACAGGAACTAAAGCGGCTCTATGACAAAGCAAATTTATAACAAAACAAAATTGCACTGAAAAGCCACAGGCTCAGCTATTGCAGCTATTGCAGATCCAAAAACTAGCGGCTAGAGAGCTGAAGGATGTTAAGCAATTAGGCTCAAGCAATCTCAATTACAGCCGAAGCCAAAACTCGCAACAAGTGCCTTAAGACGGATCTACTTCCTCTTTAGCTTTCTTTCAACATCCCTGTCAATTCAATTTATTCCAGCGCAATCAAGTGCAATTAGTTGTAACGGGTGTTGTAAAGGATGCAATCTGTCTAGCACAATTCAGCTAGCAGTTTAGCTAGCAGTTCAGCTAGCAGTTGCAAAGGGGAACTACAAACCTGGCTTGGCCTGCAAACAGGCATTCAGATCGAGCTGGGCTAGCTGCTCATAGGCGTTGCTAATGGCCCGCTGACCGCGCAGGAAGCCAGTATTAGCTCCTGGACAGATGGCGCTGAGGGTTGCGGCTGTGAACCGCTGGCGCAGGTTTTCTACGTTTTGAATTTGCCTGGGCCAGTGGAAGGTTTTAGCAATGCGCAACGGCACCGGTTGACCTTGCGCATTGGGCAGCAAATGCCGTCCGGTAAACAAAATTCCACCGTAGTGGCGGTGGTATAAACAGGCAGAACCGGGAGAATGGCCGCAGGTCCAAATGGCCTCGCTGTTGGGACTGAGCTGAAAGGCGTGCTGGAAGACGGTTAACTCCAGTCCGGGCAACAGATAGGCTTCCTGCTCCTGCACTAGAATTTGGCACTGAAATGCCTGCTGAATTTCTTTTACTTTGCCCATGCCGCCGCGATGGGTGAGAAATAGCCAACGAATTCCGCCTTGAGCTTCGATAAATTCACGATTGACCTCGTCCCACGCTGGACAGTCGATCAAAATATTGCCGGTGGGTTCGAGTAGCAGATAGGCTGTGCCCCCCATCGTGTCACGGTTAGGAGGAAAGGCAAAAATAGTCGGGAAAACGGTCCGGGGTTGTTTGCCGGTCGTTGCTGTGGCAGGTGGCTCGGTGCGGGCATCTGGTTTGGAATTGCCCAGTGTTGCTTCAGGCCCGAATTCAGAGGGTAAAGAAAAGGGGTGATTCATGCATCAATGGCCAATGATTTCAGCGGATGATGGGCGGTTTATCAGCAATCGCTCACTGAAAACTTTCCAGAAAAATGCTGCGAACTGATGGGAAGCGGTATCCTGGAATCAATGGCTGATGGATCGGGCTGATTAATTGCTAATCATTAATGCTAATTAATTGAGCTGATTTATTGTAAGCCTAGGCTGACCGAATTTGAGATCGCAGCATGATTCTGTTTTGGCTAGTTTTGCTAGGACTTCTGACCTACTTCATTGTGCAACGGAGCGTGGCAAATGTCACCAAAACGCCCGTTTGGCTACTGTGGGTGGTGATGATGATGCCTGCTTTTGTCTGGACAGCCTGGGTGATCTTCAATCAGGACGATCAGCGGATTCCACTCTTGTTGCTGATTGTGCCATTTATGATCAGCTCGGTGCTGTATTTGCTGCTGGTGCAGTGGGGGCGTCCGGCTCAACCCTCTGCTAAACCTTCGACACCTCAGTCCGACGTGCAGCCAGAGTTTCAGATGAGTCCTCTAGAGAAGCGTCCAACGTTGCGTCCGATCAACAAAGAGGAAGAAGCCGAGCTACAGAACTGCTTCCCCTGGACTGTCTATTATTTGCAGGCCATTGAGCACAAACCACAGGCGCTGATCTGTCGGGGCCAACTGCGGGCCTCACCCGACGTCGCCTACAAAACGGTGCGGGAAAATGTAGAAGCTTACTTTGCTGATCGGTTTTTAGTAGTGTTTCAGGAAGGTTTGAACGGTAAGCCGTTTTTTGCACTGGTGCCCAACCCGCAGGCTCGCTCAGCGGAGACCCCAACTCGTGATACGCAGCTAACTCGTCCGGGGATTGCCTTGGGCCTGCTGCTGGCCACCTTGCTGACGACAACCCTGGCGGGTGCGCTAATGGCCAATCCAGAATTAACCACGCCCCCTGACTGGACGATTCTTGGGTCAGGTTTGCCCTATGGCCTTTCCCTGATGGCAATTTTAGGTATTCACGAGTTGGGGCACTACCTTGCTGCCCGTCGCTATCGGATTCGGGCCACGCTGCCCTACTTTATTCCGGTGCCGCCAGCGATGATTTTTCCGTTTGGTACCTTTGGCGCCTTTATTCAGCTCCGCTCCCATGTGCCGAACCGCAAGGCGCTATTTGATGTCGGTCTGGCAGGTCCCTTGGCTGGCTTTGTGGTGACAATTCCGATTCTGCTCTGGGGCTTGGCCCACTCCACTCCAGCACCCTTGACCGAAGAGTCGGGCATTTTGAACTTTGAATCGTTTAGGCCGTCGGCCTCATTGCTGCTGGCCGTGATGAGTAAGCTGGCCTTGGGAGATGCCCTGACGGCAGGCAGTGCGCTGAAGCTTCATCCTGTGGCGGTTGCCGGCTGTTTGGGGCTGGTGATTACGGCGCTCAACCTGATGCCGGTGGGTCAGTTGGACGGTGGCCATATCGTCCATGCCATGTTTGGGCAGCGACGGGGAGCCACGATTGGTCAAATTGCACGGCTGCTGGTGCTGGGCTTGTCGTTCGTGCAGCGCGAGTTTTTGCTATGGGCAATTCTGCTGTTTTTTATGCCGGTGGTTGATGAACCAGCCTTGAATGATGTCAGCGAGTTGGACAACAGGCGTGACTTCTTGGGATTATTAGCACTAGCTATTTTGGTGATGATTATTTTGCCAGCGCCGTATGCCGTTACGCAAATTTTGTTCTAGACTTCTCTAGCAATAGCGGTGTAGAAGTAAACCCATGACTCAGGATATCCGGCAATGGCTGGCGGAAATTAAAGCCCTACAGCAAAAGTTAGCCGAAGTGCAGCAGGAGCGCGACCAAGCCTACATCAGTGCTGCCAACTGGCGGAATTTGTACGAAACTGAGGCCAAGCAACGGCGGGCTGATCTACAGGCAGCTCAGGATACTATTGCAGCCCTGCAAGTCGAACTGGCAGCCCAACAGCGGCCCACACCAGACGCCAGCAACTATGGAGCAATTTTGCACCAGCAGGTGGAGCAATGGCAGACTCCAGAAGAGCTAAAAGCCCATCTGATGCAGGCTTTACTCGACTGTGACCAACTGGTGCAGGAGCTAGAAGCCGAACGGCAAGCCCACACCCAAACCCGTCAAGACTTGACCACTGCCCTTGGCGACACGATGGATCTGCTAGCAAAAGCCCGTGCCCGCAAGCAGGAACGGGCCACCGTAATTCCACTACACCGGGGAAATGAGCCTGCTCAGACGGCGGCTATAGGCCCATTACACGAGCCACAGCCACCTGATCCGGTGCAATTCCCGTCTTAAACTGGTTTTGGCAGTGTTTGATTGCCGTATCGGGGTCTTTGAGACCGTTGCCGGTCAAGACACACACCACGTTGGCCCCCGTCGGCACCTGGTCTTTCACCTTCAGCAAGCCTGCGACTGAAGCCGCGCTGGCCGGTTCACAGAAGATCCCTTCCTGAGCGGCCAGCATCCGATAGGCAGCTAAAATCTCTTCGTCGGTAACGGCATTGAACTGCCCTTGGCTGGCTTCCTGCACGGCAATCGCCTTATCCCAACTGGCCGGATTGCCAATCCGAATCGCGGTTGCCAGGGTTTCGGGATGCTCGATGGGATGGCCGCTGATTAGAGGAGCCGCCCCTGCCGCCTGAAAGCCCATCATCCGAGGCAAGCGGTCGCTCAATCCCTCTTGGTGATACTGACAAAAGCCCATCCAGTAGGCGGTGATGTTGCCAGCGTTGCCCACCGGGATGCAGAGCCAATCGGGAGCGGTACCCAACACGTCCACAATTTCAAACGCAGCGGTTTTTTGCCCCTCTAAGCGGTAGGGATTGACCGAGTTTACCAATGTTACCGGGTAGTGCTCTGCCATCTCCCGGACAATTTCTAAAGCCCGATCAAAATTTCCTTGAATCGCCAACACTTCTGCGCCATACAGCAACGCCTGCGCCAGTTTACCCAAGGCCACATAGCCATCGGGAATCAGCACATAGGCCCGCATTCCGGCTCGTCGAGCATAGGCTGCCGCAGCGGCTGAGGTGTTGCCCGTACTGGCACAAATCACCACCTCTGCCCCGGCTTCCTTGGCCTTTGAGACCGCCATCGTCATGCCGCGATCCTTAAAACTGCCCGTCGGGTTCAGCCCATCATATTTGACCCACACCTGCACCTGACGCCCAATTTCTGCCGCAATCGACGGCACCGGAATCAGAGGCGTATTGCCCTCTAGCAGCGTTATTACCGGAGTTTGCTCGCTGACCGGCAGGTAGCGGCGGTAGGTCTCAATCAGCCCCTGCCAGCCGTTGGGGGACCGATAACTAGCGTTGCCCGAATTAACCCAATTAACAGATGAAAGACTAGCAGTCACAGCGGTTTCCAATCCCTTTGCTCTAATTCAGAATACCCTCTGAAACATCCTCCCAGTTTATCGCGAACCGTTTATTTAAGGACTCAACTCTTAGCAGCAATCTGCCGAATCTAGGTATGACCAGTTTAGCCATGTTGACCAGCCATCTTGATGAGTGCTGTGCACCTAGCACTGAAGTAATTGAGGCGCATGCCTACCTCTATTCCGACTGCTCGGCTTGCTTTACTTCAGTGGGTTGCTGGATTAATTGCTCTGCTTCATCTGTCAGCATTTGATTCATCAGTTTGGGATAAATCAGCAGAAAGAATCCCATCCAGACTAGAACGGGCATTGCTACCAAACCAGTCAGCCAAACTCGATGCAGCCAAAACCAACTGCCGCTGATGATCAGCATACCTGTTAACAAAATTGACCAGGGCTGACACCACCAGGGTTTGTATTGCCAAATGCTAGTTCTCTCTAGGCCACTGCTCATCGATGCAATTGATGCAAATTGCGAAACAACATATCCATCATAGCCATGTGTGTCGAATCAAACGATTCTGGAGGAACTCAGCCTCTAGAACTGGGCAGCTGGTATCGCAAAGTCACTTTCATAGAACTTGCCAGAGTTGCAAGTGCCAGAGTTGCAAGTGCCAGAGTTGCAAGTGCCAGAGTTGCAAGTGCCAGAGTCGCAAGTGCCAGAGTTGCAAGTGGTGGTGGTCATAGGCGGGTTTCTGCTGCTTGCAGCTGGCAGATTACAATATGACTTTTCTGATGCACCCGTGATACCTTTAAAGGCATTGTATCGTGTAGAAATAGCTGTTTATGCCGGAACCTAAACCGATTCTCAAACTCGATGCCGGAACTCTAGTGTTAATTGTGACGGCGCTTATCTTACTCCCCCTTCTGTTAACCGGATTTTTGTCACAGTAAATCACCCGATCAAAACTCCAGAAGTAGGTCTCAAAAACGGTCTCAAAAACTCGCTTTGACAGCGCTTAGAGCCAACAGCCTTGAAGCCAACGACAGATGATCGGGCGATCAGCAGGTAATTGCGTAAAGATGATTGCAGATATAACCTAAAAGATGCCAATTAAAACTACGAAAACAGACAAGCAAAACAAGCCTAGCAGCGTTGCAAAGATAATTTCGTAGGGTGCGTGGTTGACCTGTTCGAGATATTGATTCACTTTTTGATCATTCGGTTCAGGGTGCCAAATCATGGGTTTCATAATTCCCCCTTACCTGGTGCTCAGGTATATGTATTGATAATTGCAGTTTAAACGGTGACTCGAATTTTGCTGAGATCGCTGCGCGAATCTTAATGCTTGTTGGTAAAAATTGATGTAGTTTGATTGAGGATATTCTCGATTACAAAAAATCAATAAAGGGCAGGTATTTTACCTACCCCCCCAAAAAAGCTAACTGCGATTACGGCTGACTATGTGCCGCTTCGGTTTTAGCGATGGTCAGCAGGGTTTTCAGCACCGAGTCGGGGTTGAGGCTAATCGAATCAATGCCCTGTTCCACCAAAAAGGCGGCAAACTCCGGATAGTCGCTGGGAGCCTGTCCGCAGATGCCCACCTTGCGTCCCTTGGCCTTGGCTTTTTCGATCACCCGCTTCACCATCACCTTCACCGCTTCGTTGCGTTCATCGAACAGGTGAGATACTAGGGCCGAATCCCGATCTAAACCAAGAGTGAGCTGGGTTAAATCGTTGGAGCCAATCGAGAAGCCATCAAACACTTCGCTGAATTCGTCGGCCAAAATCACGTTGCTCGGCAGTTCGCACATCACATAAATCTGCAAACCATTTTCACCGCGCACTAAGCCGTGCTTAGCCATCTCCGCCTGCACCTTGCGGCCTTCTTCGGGCGTGCGGCAGAAGGGAATCATCGGAATCACGTTGGTCAGGCCCATTTCATCCCGGACTCGCTTAAAGGCACGGCACTCCAAGCCAAAGGCGTCGGCATAGTTGGGGTCATAGTAGCGCGATGCGCCCCGCCAGCCCAGCATCGGGTTTTCTTCTTCTGGCTCAAACTCGCGTCCGCCGATCAGGTTGGCATATTCGTTGCTCTTTAGGTCCGACATCCGCACCACGACCGGATTGGGATGGAACGCAGCGGCCAACATACCAATCCCTGATGCCAGCTTATCGACAAAGTAATCGGCGTAGTTGGAATAGAGCCATGCTAACTGGCTGATTTCCCATTTGGCTCCCTTGTCTTTGAGCTGGTCGAAATGAAGCAGTGCCAGCGGATGCACCTTGATGTGGTTGGCAATAATAAACTCGGTGCGGGCCAGACCCACGCCGCTGTTGGGAATCATCGACAGGCGAAAGGCTTCCTGCGGATTGCCCACATTCATCATCACCTTCGTGCGGGTTTGGGGCAGCTCATTCAGCTGAATTTCCTGGACTTCAAATGGCAGTAGCCCCTGATAGACGCGACCTTCTTCGCCTTCTGCACAGGAGACGGTGACTTCTTGCTCATCATCGAGCAGTTCCGTAGCGTGATCGCAACCCACAATCGCCGGAATGCCCAACTCTCTAGCAATAATCGCCGCGTGGCAGGTGCGTCCGCCTTGGTTGGTGATCACGGCGCTGGCTTTTTTCATGATCGGCTCCCAGTCTGGGTCAGTGCGTCCGGTCACCAGTACCTCACCCTCGCGAAACTCATCCAGCTTGCGCACATCTAAAATCACCCGCACTTTGCCCTGACCGATCATCTCGCCAACAGCCCGCCCCGTCAAAATCGGTTTTGCTTTAGGTGGAGCGCTGAGCTGATAGGTTCTGAGCACATTCGTGGATTTTTGGGAATGGACCGTTTCCGGACGCGCCTGCACTACAAACAGCTCGCCGGTTTGACCATCCTTGGCCCACTCGATGTCCATTGGCGTATAGACACCCCGCACTGCCGAATAGTGCTCCTCGATCGTGCAGACCCACTCGGCCAACTGAAGAATCTCAGCGTTGTTGAGTGCATACTGGCCCTGCTCGGACTTGGGCACCGGCACGTTGATCGTGGGTCGGCTGCCGCCAATGTTGTAGACCATTTTGATTTCTTTGCTGCCCAGCCGTTTGTCGAGAATCGGGCGAAATCCTTGCTTCAGCGTGGGTTTGAACACAATATACTCATCGGGATTCACCACACCCTGCACCACGCTTTCACCCAAGCCATAGGCGGCTGTAATCAAGGCAGCATTACGAAAGCCAGTTTCGGTATCGATAGAGAACATGACGCCAGAGGTGGCTAAATCCGAGCGCACCATTTTCTGCACCGCTACCGATAGCGCCACATCGAAATGATCAAAATTCTTGATGGTGCGGTAGGAAATAGCCCGGTCCGTGAATAGCGAGGCAAAGCACATATGACAGGCTTCTAGCACGCCGCGAATCCCATGTACGTTCAGGTAGCTCTCCTGCTGACCAGCAAAACTGGCATCGGGCAAATCTTCTGCTGTAGCGCTAGAACGAACCGCGACATCCACGCCGGTATGATAGCTACGGCAGGCTTCCCGCTCTTGGCCTTGCAGATCATCACAGGGAGTCAAGCTGACGCCATAGCGCTCGCTCAACTGGACATAGGCTTCTACAATCTCGGTTTCGAGTTCGGCGGGAAAGGGCGTATCCAAAATCATGGTGCGGGCCTGTCTGCCGCGCTCCCGCAGGTTGTCGATATTTTCCACATCCAGGTCAGCCAAAAGCTGGCGCAACCGTTTTTCTAAGCCGGACTGCTGGATGAAATAGCGAAACCCATAGGCTGTAACGGCAAAGCCAGTGGGCACATTCACTCCCTTGGGCGTGAGCTGCTGAATCATTTCTCCCAGCGAAGCATTTTTACCACCCACTAAACCCACGTCTTCGATACCGACCTGATCAAACCAGAGGATAAACGCCTGATCTTTAGCAGTGGCTGGAGAAGACGACTGGGAAGGATGAGCTATGAACATGGATTGACTCCTAAATTGTGATCAAAAATCGACGCTTAAGGCAAAATCAGAAGTGCAAATCGGCAAACATTGATTGATTGTCGAGTAAGCGATTACAGCAAAGTAGAGGCAATTTTCAACAACGCAACTTCAATAAAATGTGGTGATCTAGTGTCGAAGTAACAGTAGAGAAATGGCCGTATAGGGTTATAACGTTCCACAGCGATTGCAGTCAGGTAACTAGATTAAATATCAACAGGAATGTTAAGAAAACCAACAGCAATGCTTGTGAGACTGAACTTTAAGCATAACTAAATCTCTTCGAGGCGAGGTAAGAAGAAATTTGAAGCGGTAAAAATTAGCAGCTGATTTAAGGTCAGCTTAACAAGTGCAACTCAATCCTGGCAATTAAAGAACCGTGGAGAAAAGCAGAGAAAATCTATCGCTAGATGTACGAAATGCAACTGTATTGATATTGATTAAGCTAAATTGATTGAGCGGATTTTTCTTCCCCCACTTGGATGATCTAATTGGCAGGGTGGGTCTGTGGATTATTTTGTGTTTGTTTCCGGCAGCACCCACCCATTGCTGAAGCACAGGCTAATCCAGCCAATCCATTCATATGCTTGCGTTCCCGCAGGGTCGTGGACTAAATCCCTTGTCTGCTACTCTATGGAAAGGCAGAGCCTAGAGCAGACTTCCCCGACTAGCCCGCCGTTGACTTGCGAGTGGAAAATGACAAAGCCAAATGATGTGGATTGACACAAAATTCTGTTCAGACTCGGCTTGCACTCGTTTAGGAAGGGCCTTGTGTATCCAGCGCTCCATCATGATGATTCAACCAGCTTTACCCCAGCTCCTGACTTCTGACTTCTGGCTTCTGACTTCTGGCTTCTGACTTCTGGCTTCTGACTTCTGTCTTCTGGCTCCTGGCTCCTCCAGCTGCAGCTAGAGCAAATGGTATCAATCTGTACTATTCACTTTAAACTTCATGATTAGATGTAAATTGAGTCATTGTCGTTAGGAGTGGAATGGCGTGAATGCAGCAGAACAGGCGATTGGGGTGACTGTGGCTACCAAAATTGCCGCCGTTGTCAACCTGTTTAAGTCGCACTTTCCCGATGCAAAAGCTGATTTGCGGCCCTGGGCCAACGATCCAGATACTCGTCAACTGATTGACCCAGACTCGATCGACATTGGCTTTCATCTACCAGGCTGGAGCCGTTCGGCTCAAAGCCGCAGTATTTTGGTGCAGATTCGGTTTTATCAAGATCCACTGCTGGGTTCGCGACGGGCGATTGGGATTGAGGCGGCTGGATTTACCCACCTGGGTGAGCAATGGCGACTGTCCACTGTGGAGGACTGGCAGTTCATCGGTAAGACCGAGCCTAGTAGCGAAGTCAAAGAAAAGCTGAAACAGTTCTGCCGTCAGGTGTTTGAGCTATTTAATACAACCGAAGCAGCCTAACGCCGATTTATAGCAACCATGCACAAGTGGTAGGCTCAATATAGACAGCAGCAGAACTGTCCCCAGAGGGGTGAGATTGGTAAAGATGCCGCTTATCTTTACTTTAAAGACGCTCAGTTTGTAGCTGAGATCGCTGCTTTAGTCGTTGCTATGCTTGTGATTCGTTCCTTGACTTCTGCTTTGCTCACACACACTCAGTCCTCCTCAATTGATTCCCGCCCTTCGCCCTGGATGACGCCGCTGGCCTACGCTTTAGGCTCCTGGATTGTGCTTCCGTCCTACTTTCGCATTCATGTTACCGGGCAGGAGAATGTACCCCGCGATGGCGCGGTGATTTTGGCTCCCACCCATCGGTCTCGCTGGGATGCGCTGGTGGTGCCCTATGCAGCCGGTCGGTTTGCCACAGGCCGCGATATTCGCTTTATGGTGACGGCTGATGAGGTAAAGGGTCTGCAAGGATGGCTGATTCGGCACTTGGGCGGTTTTCCGGTCAATCCCCGCCAACCGGCCATTGCTAGCCTGCGTCATGGCTTAGAAATTTTGCAAAATCGGGAGATGCTGGTGATTTTTCCGGAGGGGGGCATCTTCCGCGACAAACAAGTCCATCCGCTCAAGCCCGGTTTAGCCCGCCTAGCTCTGCAAGCCGAGGCCAGCCAGCCCGACCTGACGGTACAGGTTGTCCCGGTTTATCTCGATTACAGCCAAGCGTTTCCGACTTGGGGGTGCAAGGTAAACGTGCGGATCGGCAAACCGTTGCAGGTGGCTGACTATACCCAAGGCAAGCCCAAGTCAGAAGCTCAGCGGTTGACGGCGGACCTGACCACGGCCCTGAAGCGTTTAGCTGGAACTGAAACTGAGGGGATGGAGACGGTCAATGGTGCAGGCGAATCAATGCCCGTCTGCCTCCAACATGGGCAAATGCACGGTTAAGATTGTCCAGCCGTCACAGCTCTCGGCCTCAATCGACCCATGCAGGGTTTCTACCAGCTTTTTAATCAGCGCCAAGCCCAACCCAGTGCCGCCCTGCTGCCACGGATCGCTCTTGGGAATGCGGTAGAACTTCTCGAACATGCGGGGAATTTCGGTGGCGGGAATATCGGCCTCGTTGCGGATCACAAAGGTAGTGACGGCAACCGGTTGGGGGACGTTGTTTAGGTGCAGCTTCAATTGTTTGGGATCGGCAGCGGCAGTGTGCTGAACTGTGAGGGCAATCGAGCCATCCGGGGAGGTGTACTTGCAGGCATTGTTGAGCAGTTCGGCAAGGATGCGCTCCAAACTTTTGCGGTCGGTGATGATTGCGGGTGTATCAGATGGCAGATCCACCTGGAGATGCTGTTGGCGGCTTTGGGCACGGGACAGAAAGGGAGCCATGATGCTGGGCAGCCACTCTTGCAGCAGAATTGGTTCCGGCGAGACGCGGTAGGAATCGTTTTCCAGGCGCTGCAAATCGAGCAGGTCGTTGATTAGCTCGGTTTCGCGGCTGCACTCGGCTTCGAGGATTTGCAGATAGCGCTGCTGCCGTTCCGGGTTAGGCGCAGTTCGCAGCATGTGGATCGCCATTTTGATGTTCGATAACGGCGTCCGCAGTTCGTGGGAGACCGTACTCAAAAAGTCGTCCTTGAGCTGATTCAGCCGCTCCAGGGTTTTTACTTCTTCCTGCACTTTGGCATAGAGGTTGGCTTGACGAATCGCAATTGAGCACTGGTTGGCTACCTGTTTGACCAAACGAATGTCCTGTTCGCTGAAGGCATGATCCTTGTGGTGCAGCACCCACAGATCGCCAATCACTCCTTGGTCGTCTAGAATCGGACAGGCTAGAGCGGCCACCATACCTCGTTCTGGATTAGGAATCAACGAGCAAAACTGAAAGCATTCACCGCGCAGAAGTTGGCTATAGAGTTCCTGCGTGGTCGAGAACTTGGCAACCCGGCCCTGATAGGGTGACAAAAAGCTGGTGTATTCGTAGCAAGTGGTAGAAGTGCCCTGCTCCAGGTCATAAAGCGACGCATTACAGGCCCGTACCCCCATCACAATCGCCAATTCTCGAATCGCAGCTTGCAGAATCAAATCCACGTCCAAACTGTCGCGCACCCGGTCGGTGATGCGCTTTAGGGTCGCTTCAAACTCGTAGGCTTGCTGGAGCTGGGCAGTTCGAGCCTGAACTTCGCTTTCCAAATGGTCGTTCAGGCGCTGAATTTCGTGATGCAGCTCCGAATGGTGAATCGCAATTGCCAGCCGAGTCGTCAGTTGCTCGAGCAGATCAATTTCATCGGGCTGCCAGTTGCGGGGATGGCTACACTGATGCACGGCTAGCACACCCCACAGTTCCTGATTGCGCAGGATGGGAATGGCTAGCCGCGCTTGGGCTTGGAGAAGGTCTTGCCAGGAGAATTCGTGGACAGGCTCCAGCTGAGCCACCACTTCATTTAAGCCCTGCTGGTATAGCTTCAGCCGTGACCCACTCCAGAGACTAGATAAGCTTTTTCCCAAACAGGACTGGTAGGACGGCTCAACCGATTCCGCCACGGCCAAACTTTCGCCCTTGTGATAGCGCTCAATCAAAACGCGGTCGGCCTGCAAAAACCGGCGAATCTCGGTGACAGCCAGATTCAGAATATAAGAGAGATCGGACGCCTGAAAAATCTGTAGCGCAATTTTATTGATTAGCTGCTCTTGTTCTAGTTGCTGAAGTAATCCTATCTCGGTCAGCTCCCGGCCTGCGGTGAAGCTTGGTGCAAATCCGGCTGCGTAAGTATTGTCCGGCGTCTGAGGTTGGCAGCGTGAAGGGGCAATTTCACGTCGTTTAAAGCCAAGAACCTTTTCCTGATCGGGGGAATTCATTGTTTAGGTCTGATGTGAAGGGATGGGGTCAACAACTGATGGCAGCAAAAGCAGAGAGAAGTGACCTTTACCACACAAACGATGCTGGGATGCAGGGGCTGAATTGGGAGACATCCGCTTGCTGCACAAATCGCAACAGGGTTCGGTATCTTGAGCCGCCAAAATCGGTCAGCAGTACCAATCTGAAAGCGACCTGTACGATCACAGGATCTTGCTAACCAGAGCGGTCTAGAGACCAAGCTTCCGTTAGACTACCGAACTCTTGACAACGTCAACAACCTGAGAAATACGGGCATCCAAATAGAGTTCAGGTAAAGCGGAAGCAAAATTCCGCACAATTACAGACTTGGTGACTTGGATGCGTTGCCTTTAGGGAAACATACTGAGCAATCTAGCGGCTCAGACTGGTTTTGTCAGTGCGGCTCGTCACAGATGCTCTGAACCAGCAGAGGTAACTGCCAGCGGTAAATTCACCCGTTCTCCTGGAGTGGGAGCAATTAGTTTAGTCGGAAGCTGATGCTGAGTCAACTGCTGTTGCAGTTCGGTAGGGCTGCCTTGGGCGCGTAACACTTTTGTCAGTAAGCCAGAAAAGGCTACATCCCCTCCAGCCGCGGTAGGTAAAAGCACCTGCGGTTGCAGCCATTGGGCCACCTCTAGGGCACTGCGACAGCCTTTGATGATTGCCCCCAGCAAAGGAATCTCCAGATCCACCACCGGCGCAATCACCACATCCACCGGCGCAAAGGCTTTTAGGCTGGGCGAATGATGGCCGTGTGGTTCGTAATAGAGTTGCGTTCCAGCCGCATCCTTCAGCAGATAGCCATTTTCTGTCAGCATTGGTCCAATCGGGGAACCGGGCACTGCTCGAATCGTGAGCTGGCCCATCTGCTGGCCCATCTGCTGGCCTATCTGATAGGTTTCTCCATGCGCTAGCGCCGTCACCCGCTGGTAGCCCAATCCCTGTACGACCTTTGCGGCATTAGGAGAGGCCACCACCGGAATGGTTCGGTCCAACTGCCGCAGCGTTGCTGGATGGGCGTGGTCTTCTAACCCCTGCGACAGCAAAATCAGATCGACTGGTTCTGGAATTGCTACGGGGCGGGTGTGCTCTCCCCGAAACAACCAGGACAGATTGCCAAACTCCAGCGGGCCAACTAGCCACGGATCGAGCAGAATCCGCAGTCCGCCCATTTCAATCAACCAGGAATTGCTGTTTAACCAGGTCAGGTGCATGGCTGTCGGGAACTTGTAATGAAGGATGAGATTATTGTAACGGAATGTTACTAAAAGATTAAAACGATTGAACGCGCCTAGCTTCGGCTCCGGTGGGATGCAGCAATTGCCAGAACTTGAGGTACTGTAATAAAACATTTAGGACTTATGCGCTTGAAGGCTGGAAACTCGANCCNCCCTAA
>KL662191.1:1166905-1176942 GCA_000733415.1 [Leptolyngbya] sp. JSC-1 | reverse complement strand
ACCCCCCTTAAAAGGGGGGGGAACCTCAGAAGCTCCCTTTTTAAGGAGGTCGTGGGGGATCTCTTTTGCGTAAGTCCTAACATTAAATAAAACCTTAGATCGGCATTTAGGCATCTATGGACGTTCGTTCAGCATTAGAGGCAGAGAATATTCGCTTTGTGCGGGTGCTCTGGTGCGACAATGCCAATGTGATTCGGGCGAAAGCCTTCCATCTGGATTTTTTAGCCGAGCATCAAACTCAGGGCGTCGGTATTTCGATCGCGCAGCAGGCGATTCCGGTGATGTACGATGCCGTCGCTGCTGGAAGCGGTCTCGGCCCGGTGGGAGAGGCGTGGCTGGTGCCCGATTGGGCGACGCTGAATCCGCTGCCCTATGCCCCCGGTCATGCGCGGGTGCTGGGGGATATAGTCAAAGATGGTCAACCCTGGTCGTTTTGTCCCCGGAGTTGCCTGAAGCGAGTGTTGGCCCAAGCCGCAGCTGAGAATCTGCAAATCAAAGCTGCCTTTGAGAACGAGTTTTACCTACTGCGGTTAACCGAAACCGGACTCCAGCCCGCCGATGAGACGGTGTTTGCTTCCACCCTCGGCATGGACCTGAACTGGGCTGTGATCAACGACATTACCGACGCGCTGCTGCAACAAGGGATTCCGGTGGAGCGCTACTATCCCGAATCCGGCCCCGGACAGCACGAGATTGCGATTCGCTACAGTGAGGCGCTGCAAGCTGCCGACCGTCAGATTGCGTTCCGCGAAACGGTGCGGGGTGTGGCGCTGCGGCATCAGCTGCGGGCTTCGTTTCTGCCCAAACTGTTTGCCGACAAGGCTGGCAATGGCTGTCATTTGCACCTCAGCCTCTGGCGCAATGGCGAGAACCTCTTGCCCACTGCTGCCGGAGACCTATCGCCGCTGGCTCGTTCGTTTGTGGCCGGAATTTTGCACCACTTACCGGCGCTAATGGCGGTCACGACGCCGAGTCCCAATTCCTACCGTCGCTTGCAGCCGCACTTTTGGAGCGGAGCCTTTCGCTGTTGGGGCATCGACAACCGAGAAGCAGCCCTGCGGGTGCCCACCAATCCCCAGCTGCCCAGCCCCACCCACATCGAGCTAAAAACCATCGACGCCTCTGCCAATCCCTACCTGGCGCTGAGTGCCGTAATTGCGGCTGGATTAGATGGAATTCGCCACCAGCTCGACCCCGGTGATCCGGTTGCCATCGATCCGGGAAATCTGCCAGACTCAGAACGACAGCAGCGGCGCATCGATCGGTTGCCGGTCAATCTAGGAGAAGCGATCGAACACCTGAAGCAGGATGCGGTTCTACTCACCGCGTTCCAACCTGAGCTAGCTCAAGCCTTCCTCGCCGTTCGTCAAGCCGAGTGGACCGCGATGCAAGGGATGACGCTAGACGCAGAAGTGCAATTGCTGCTAGAACGCTACTGAACCATAACCAAAACCACCATTTCTTCACTCTTATAAAAAACTTTCTTATAGAAGCTTGAAGAGGGGGTGACGCCCCCCAGCACTGTAATGTCATAATGTGTTATGTAGATGCACCCTGATGGTTGGGAGAGTTTGCAAATGGCTCTCCCTTTTTTCATGGGAGATTGGACTGAAACGCTAGACTTAAAAAGGCAATCCGCCCCCATCGGATTCACTTGTTTTACAGCAATCTGCCTAGCCACCCCAATGTTTTCCGAAGTTTCTGACCGTTCCGCTGCCAATCTGCTGCTGTCGCTCACTTACGAGCCGGCTTTCCAGAATCTGGGCGAAGACTATTACGATATCGTCACGGCAGCTGAATTTCCGCGCCAGATTTTGCGGTTTCGCAATGACCAGATCTTGCCGCTGCTGGGACTCGACCCTCAGTCTGTGAGCGATGCCGACTTTATTGAAGCATTTGGCCTGTTTCGCGACCGGCAACCCCTGCTTGCCATGCGCTATCACGGCTATCAGTTTGGCGAATACAATCCCTACTTAGGCGATGGGCGTGGCTTCCTTTACGGGCAGGTGCGGGGCAGCGATGGCGAACTCTATGACTTTGGCACCAAAGGATCGGGCCGGACTCCCTACTCGCGCAACGCAGACGGGCGACTCACCCTCAAAGGTGGCGTGCGGGAGGTGTTGGCGGCAGAAATGCTGCATCGGTTGGGCGTGCGGACATCGCGCTGCTTTAGCTTAATCGAAACTGGCGAACAGCTCTGGCGTGGCGATGAACCGTCTCCAACTCGTTCGTCTGTAATGGTGCGCTTTTCCCGTTCCCACATTCGCTTTGGCACCTTTGAGCGGTTGCATTACTTAGGCCGCCAGGATTTGATCCAGAAACTGCTGGATCACGTGATTCAGATCTACTATCCTCATCTCTGGCAGCAGGAGGATGCCTACCTGCGCTTCTACACCGAACTGGTGCAGCGAGTGGCCGACCTGACGGCGCAGTGGATGGCGGTGGGCTTTTGTCACGCCGTTCTAAATACCGACAATATGTCGATTACCGGCGAAAGCTTTGACTATGGCCCCTATGCCTTTATTAATGAATTCGACCCCCAGTTCACGGCTGCCTACTTCGACTACTCTGGCCGCTACTGCTACGCCAACCAACCCGCCGCCTGCCTCTGGAATCTGCAAATGCTGCAAGCGCCCCTGAAGGCCGTAATCGATCCGTTCGCGATGGAGCAGTCCCTGACCCAGTTTGACACCCACTATCACACGATCTACCGCCAGTGGATGCTGCGCAAGTTGGGCTTTGATCTGGGTATCGATCACGTTCCAGAGGATGTAGGCGATGAGTTGCTGAAGCGGACTCTCCAGCTTCTCTGGCAAAGCAAAATTGGCTATCACGAGTTTTTTGCCACCCTGCGGCAACAGTTCGACCGCTCATGGCGCGAGGATGCCGCCCAGATTTTGGCCCAAGCCGATTTTCCTACCCTTAAAGCGGATGCTGTGATGCCTCAGTTTGAATCGTGGCGGCAGTTTTATTATCAGGTGCTCAACAGCTTACCAGAATCGGAACTGGATACAATCGCGCGACGCCTGCGGCAACATAATCCGCTGACGGTGATCATTCGACCCGAAATTGAAGCGATTTGGGAACCGATTACTCAGGATGATAATTGGACGCCTTTTTACGATTTGATGAAGCGAATTTGGGATGCAGTGGAGGATGAGAAGGGCGATTGAATTGGAGATTGGCGGCTAAAACTGCAGCTACACGAACAATGTGTGGCTGCGCACACCAAACAACCATTTAATCATGAAGGTATCTGTGACTGTGCATATTACTTGTATAGCTACCTTGGCAAGGTCTGTCTATACGGCTTATCCAATCGCCAGATATTCTTTAAAGTGAAGGTAGTTCCCATGTAGGAATTAATGTTTTCTGTGAATGATGGATGGGTTGATTGTGAATATAGTTGGCAACTGAATCTAAATTGCGATGACTGACGGTAAAGGCTCCATCGGCTGCTTGCCATTTGAAAAATTGGCTCGGTTTGAGTTTGTGTGCCATGAGGTGAGATAAAACTACCTTTAACCTGCTTCATCAGGTTAGAAATCATTAGTGTTGGTGGAAATCCTATCAATAGATGAACATGAATGAAAAGGAACCAAGAAAAATTCTGCCTCCTGCCTCCTGCTATTCAACTGCTATTCAACTGCTATTCAACTGCTATTCAAATTGCTATTCAAATTGCTATCCCCCCATAACGCTTTGACTGCTACAACTTGCGACCTGGCTCTGTGGGGTAGGAGCGCTTCGCGATATCCAAACGGCGTTTGCGCTGATACTCTAGCCAATCGTGGGCCAGCGTGTAGAAGCAAGGGATGATTAGCAATGTTAGGAGCGTGGCAAAAGCCAGTCCGGAGAATACGACCACACCCAACGGCTGCAAAAACTCGGAGCCTTCACCGATTCCCAGCGCTAGAGGAAACATCCCCAAAACCGTCGTAATCGTCGTCATCAAAATCGGCTGGAGGCGTTCTGGGGCCGCCCGACGAATGGCAGTGTGGCGATCCACCTGCTCCTGCTGATGAATCTGATTCGCTAGCTCCACCATGATGATGGCGTTATTCACCACAATTCCTACCAACAGCACTGCTCCCACCAGCACCGTGGCTCCCACCGCCGTTTGGGTGACAAACAACCCAAAGATACCTCCAGCCAAGGCCAACGGCACGGTTAGCATAATCACCAGCGGGTCGATTAGCGAGTTGTACTGCACAGCCATTACCACAAACACCAGAAAGGCCGCCAACCCACCCAGCGTCACCAGCGAGGCTTGAATCTGGCGATTGGTCTCGGCACTGGCACTCGGCAGCAGCGATATGCCCTCTGGCAAACGGAGTTGGCTAACAATAGCCCGCATTTCCGCTAGCGCCGCACCCAAACTGGCTCCTTCGTTGAGGCTGCCGGCAATCAGGGCAACGGGCCGTTGGTTAATACGCTGAATTTGGCCGGGAGCCTGATCGAGTTCAATGCGGGCCACATCGCCTAAGCGGATCAGTTGGGCATTGGCGGTAAACAGCGGAATTTGGCGAAGCTGGTCTGGGGTTTGAATTGCGGTGTTGCTAAGCTGGACGCGAATATCTACCAGCCGCTGATCGCGCTGGAGTTGGGTGGGAACCGAGCCTTCAATCGCCGTTTGAATCGTTTCACCCACGTCACGAGCGGTTAAGCCGAGTGCGGCCAAACGTTCCCAGTCGGGACGGATTTGCACTTCCGGCTGCAGCGGATCGCCATCGGGGCGGTAACGGGCCAGAGTGGCCTGTTCATCTAGCGCTGCCAATACTTGAGCGCTGGCCTGTCGGAGGGCAGCGGCATTTTGCCCCTGAAACACTAGATCAATTTCACCGCCGCGCACCGGAGAATTAGTGAGGATCAGTCCCCGTACCGACTCAGGCACTAGCCGCAGGCGCGTGTCCACTAGATTGAGCTGGTTCAGCATCCGGTTCATGCGTTCGGTAAAGGCGGCCACATCGCTGCCCGGTTTGAGGCTGATCGTACTGGAACCCCGCAGCGGGTTGGCAATGGTCGTAGTGCCAAACAGAAATCCGCCCGCCGAGGAGAAAACATAATCGGTTTCGGGCTGTTGCTGCATCAGTTCATCTACTGCCTGAATGACCTGGCGATTATCAACCAATGCAGTGCCGGGAGGAAATTGGGCAAACAAACGCGCCTGCCCCGTATTGATGCGAGGCAAGATCTCCTGGGCCAACTGTCCGCCCATCCACCAACTGCTGCCAACCAGCACCAGCACCGTCAGTCCAATTACCCAGAGGCGATGCTGCAACACCCAACCGAGACAGCGGCCATAGCTGAGAGTAGCAGCCTGCATCCGTTGCCGAAATTGTCGCAGCGGCCACCATTCACCAATTCGGCTAGAGCGAGGAATTGTCAGCAGGCGTGAAGTCAGCATGGGCACCACCGTCAGGGCCACTAGCAGCGACGCCGCTACCGCAAAGCTAATCGTCAGAATCAACTGATTAAACAGCAGCGCAAAGAAGCCACCTACCAGCAGAAAGGGAACGACAGCGGCGATATTGGTAACGGTAGAGGCGAGCAGAGCAGATTCGAGCTGTTGGCTGGCTTGGGTAGATTGATCGATGATGGTGTCGGGGGTAGGGGAGAGGGAGGAGTTAGGGGAGATGCGGTTGACGATGCTTTCTAGCATGACAATCGAGTTATCTACCACAATGCCAACGCCGAGAGAGAGGCCGCCTAAGCTAAACACGTTTAGCGAGAGGCCGAATAGACCCATCAGTAAAATCGCGACTAGGCTGGCCAAGGGAATCGCCAGAACAATGATCAGGGTTTGCCGTAAAGAACCGAGAAAGAACAGAACTGAGATCGCAGCTAGTAAGGCTCCGACTAATCCGGCTGATGCAACATTGGCGATGGAGTTGCGAATAAAGCGAGACTCGTCCAGGGTGGTAGTCAGGGATAAATCGCTGGGAAGACTGCCGCTGACTTGTAGGGATTGCAGCTTTTGCTTGACGCCATCGACAACGGTAATCGTGTTGGCATCCGGCTGCTTCTGAATACTGACCTTTACGGCAGGCTGACCGTTGAGGTTGACAAAAATTCGCTGTTCTTCCGTGCCGTCAACGACCGTGGCGAAATCTCGCAAATAGACGCGGCGGATGACCGGATTCGGATTGGTAGTTGCCTCGGCTTGAGGCGAGCGGACCGCAAAGGACAGATTGCTCAGTTCCGCAGCAGAGCGAAACCGGCCTACAGTGCGGGTCAGAGGTTCGTCAGGAGTGCCGTCTAAACGTCCGCCAGAGGTATCTTGGTTGCGGTTATGCAGCGTGTCTAGGACATCGTTTAGCCCCACACCCAATGCCTGTAAGCGGCTGAGGTCGAGGTTGACCTGAATCTCTTCCTGCACGCCTCCCGATACATCAATGCTGGCCACACCAGGAATGGTAGTTAGCTCGCGAGCAAGTTCCTCATCGGCAAACACGCGCAAATCGACTGGCTGGCGGTTGGCCGAGGTGAGGGCAAATTCATAAACGGGCTGCTGCGATGGGTCGAAGCGAAACAAGCGGGGCTGCTCTAGGCCGTCGGGCAACTGGTTGCGCACCCGATTCACCGAAGCGGTGGCATCATTTAAAGCGCGGTCTAGATTGCCTCCAGGCCGAAAGTAGAGATCGAGGCTGACCTGTCCTTCGCGAGTTTGGGAGTACACCTGCTCGACCCCATCGGTCGCAGCCAAGGCTTGCTCTAGCGGACGGGTAATCTCATCCACAGCCACCTCTGGCGATATCCCTGGAGCTTCGAGCCGCACTCCAATCCGAGGATAGGTAATTGACGGCAGTAAGTCCACCGGCAGTCTGCCCAGAAAGAAGCAGCCCAAGACGATCACAGCCAAAGTTAGCATCAGGGTGGCAATATGCTGGCGGATGGCAATCGTACTGAGACTCAGTTTAGTGGGTCGTTGGGTTGGCAGATTGGTTGGCGCTGGCGCTCGTCCGTTGGTCATGCCGGTTCCTGAACCTGATTGGATTAACCACTTCTGCATTCTATCCTTTGGTATGGTAGGTGATTGGTGGGAGTGAGGGGAAGGTAGGGGAGATGGGGATGAGGTCGTGACGGGTCAAACGGGATAGGTAAGGGGATAGATAAGGATAGAGGAGTGGAGAATGATTGCGGATGGGTCAGAATCGGATTTGGGGTCGGTAGAGTCGGGAGAAACTGAATTGGGGGCTAGTTCAGAGCCTGATGCAGAGCTATCGGAGTTGGCGCAACGGGGCTGGCAGAGGTTGGCGCAGATCAATGCAGAGGCGGGGGCTGAGGTGTTGGAACAGATGCAGGCAATCGCTCCCGATCTGGGCCGCTATATTCTAGAATTTGCGTTTGGCGAAATCTATTCGCGACCTGGTTTAGATGCAAAAACGCGACAGCTCGTCACGATCACGGCTCTGACCACGCTGGGCAATGCCCAACCGCAGCTCAAGGCTCACATCCACGGGGCGCTGAACGTGGGCTGTACGCGAACCGAGGTGGTGGAAGTGATTCTGCAACTAGTAGTGTATGCAGGGTTTCCGGCGGCTTTGAATGCAATGCTGATAGCAAAGCAAGTGTTTGCAGAACGTGATGAAGAAGGATTGAGTTAATCAAAAATTACTCGACTCGTTGCAAGGGAGTAATCTTGGGATCGATAATTTTCCGTCCCAGGCTGGGAAACTTGATCGCCAGACAGATCTTGTTGCCGGCACCAAAAATATGCGTCACTTCGCCGGTTCCAAAGGCTCGGTGAATCACCCGGTCGCCCACACTCCAGTCATCGGCATGGGTATTGGGCAGGCTAGAGGTTTGTTTAGCTTCGCGAATCGATTGAGTCATACGTTTGGGAATTGCTGATGCCGTGTTGCTCAACAGCAGATCGGCGGGCAACTCAGACAGGAACAACGACGGGCTAGCCGGTTCCCGATTGCCGTACAGCCGCCGCTCACGGGCATAGCTGATAAACAGCCGCTCTTTAGCGCGAGTAATGCCCACATAGCAAAGGCGGCGTTCTTCTTCGAGCGATTTGGGGTCTTCCAGCGAGCGGTAGTTGGGGAACAAGCCCTGCTCTAGCCCCACCAAAAACACCACCGGAAACTCCAGTCCCTTCGAGGAGTGCAGCGTCATCAACGAGACTTTGGCTTGTGCTTCTTGCAGGTTGTCCAAGTCAGAAGCCAGTGAAGCATTGGCTAAAAATAGCAGTAAATTCGCTTCTTCGTTGTCTTCCTCAAACTGGAGAACTGCGTTGTAGAGTTCCTGCACGTTCTGCAACCGATCCAGGGCTTCGTCGGTGCCTTGCTGCTTCAGATCTTGCACATATCCCGAATCTTCCAAAATTCCCTGCACGATGCGTGAGGCCGAGTATTCGCTCACCTTTTCCTGCCAGTGTTGCAGCGTTTGAGCAAAGGCAATCACCGGTTTGGCTGAGCGTCCGGCTACGGTTTGGACCAACGTTTCATCGCTGAGGGACTGCCAGAGCGAGGTACCCAACTGCGAGGCCGCGGCTTCTAGCCGATCTACGGTGGCTTTACCGATACCGCGTCGGGGTGTGTTGATGATGCGCTTCAGGCTGATTGTGTCATCTGGATTCGCCAATATCCGCAGGTAAGCCAGCACATCCTTCACTTCTTTGCGGTCATAGAAGCGGAGGCCACCCACCACCGTGTAGGGGATGCCATACTGCACCAGCACTTCTTCAAAGGCGCGGGATTGGGCATTGGTGCGGTAGAGAATCGCAAAATTGCCCCAGTTCAAATCGGGGTTGGTCAGCTCCATTTGCCGCAGTTGATTCACCACGAAATTCGCTTCTGCGGTTTCGTCTTCGGCGCGATAGCAGTAGATCGATTCTCCCGATCCGCGGGTTGGACGCAAGATCTTATCAATCCGTTCCGTGTTGTTTTCGATCAGTTCATTGGCGGCTTGCAGAATGTTTTCGGTCGAGCGATAGTTTTCCTCTAGTTTTACCATTGTGCGGGTATCATCATCTGGCAAACCGTCACCAAAGTCTTGCTGAAAGTTCATTAGAATCGTGAAATCTGCTGCTCGGAACGAGTAAATTGACTGATCCGCATCGCCTACCACGAAAATTGAGCGGTAATTCCAATCATTGAACTGGTGCGTATCCACACCGTTCGTCACCAATAGCCGAATTAAATCATACTGCGTTCGATTTGTGTCCTGGTATTCATCTACCAGAATATGGCGAAAGCGTCGATGCCAATAATCTAACACCTGTTGATTTTGCCGAAACAGCTGCACCGGCACCAGAATCAGATCATCAAAATCCAGCGCGTTATTGTTTGCCAATGCCTCTTGATAACGGGCATAGATATCGCCAATCACCCGCCCGCGATAGTTGGGCTGCTCTTGCTCAAAGGCTTGCGGCGACAGGCCCTGGTTTTTGGCATTGCTGATCGCATAGCGCACCGAACGCGGCTCAAATTTTTTGTCGTCCAGGTTGGCGCTAATCACCAATTCCTTGATCAAACTCTGGGCATCTGATTCATCCAAAATCGAAAAGTTGCGATTCCAGCGTCGCCCGTTGATGCCCTGATACTTCTCGATATCAAACCGCAAAATCCGCGAACAGAGGGCATGAAACGTGCCAATCCAAAGGTTTTTGGTAATCTGCTTATATACCTGCGACTTCAGGCGCGTCTGCTCTGCCGGATACAGCGCTTCCAACGGTTTACCATACTGCGCCACCGCCTCCTGTTCCGCAAACAACCGCTCAATCCGCTCCTTCATTTCCCGCGCTGCCTTGTTGGTGAATGTCACCGCCAGGATATTTTCCGGATCGACGCGATGGGTCAGAACCAGATTAGCAATCCGATAGGTAAGGGCGCGTGTCTTCCCCGATCCGGCCCCCGCCACAACCAGCAGCGGTCCACAATAATGCTCAACCGCACGGCGTTGGGAGGGATTGAGGTGGCTGAGGAAGTCGATTGTTTGAGGCATAGGGGTGGGGGGTGGAGGGTGGAGGGGTGGGGAGTGGGGAGTGGGGGGTGGGGAGTGGGGAGTAGGGAGTGGGGAGTGGGGAG
>KL662191.1:1151783-1159300 GCA_000733415.1 [Leptolyngbya] sp. JSC-1 | reverse complement strand
TGCTGCAACCGGGAGAATGGGTGATTTTGGACAATGCCACTTTTCATCATGGTGGGCGCATTGCTCAATTAATTGAAGCCAAAGGTGCCCAGGTTATCTATTTGCCCCCTTATTCACCCGACCTCAATCGAATTGAGACGTGTTGGGCGTGGTTAAAAAGTCGAATTCGCAAACAGTTACGCAACACTAGCAGTTTACGTGAGGCAATGGAAACGGTTCTCAAACAGGCTGTATCCTAACGTTTATGACCACAGCTATAAGTGGGGCAAATTTCTGTCATTCTACATTTGAGGTTATTGATTTTATAAGAGCAAGACTCTTCGGTACTGATTTTAGTCAAGCTCTATTTATAGACGTTAGATTTACCCACGCTCTATACAATCGAGCAACTCAATTTCCAGATAACTTTGATCCTCAGAAGGCAGGGGCATACCTAATAGCTCCAGGCGTTGAGCTGAAAGAGGCAAAGTTGATGAATTCCTTACTATGGAATGCAGATCTTGAAGGAGCTAATCTTCAAGGCGCAGACCTGCGTAGTGCCATTATGAGCGGATTAAAGAATAACTGGCAGCGTACAAACCTTCGGAATGCTAATCTTGAATCAGCCAGAGCGGCAGGTATTGATCTCAAAGGTGCTGATTTGAGCAATGCTAACCTTCAAGGTGCCAATCTTGACAACGCTAACCTTGATAGTGCCAATCTTCAAGGCGCAGACTTGCGAAGAGCAAGATTCATCACTGTCGATCAAATTAGAAGTGCTACATCCTGGCACGAAGCAATTTACGACCCCGAATTTTGTAAGGAGCTAGGCTTACTACCATGAAACTCGATCGCATTACTAGCAATCCTAATCGCATGAACGGACAGCCCTGTATTCGTAATCTCCGGCTTACCGTTCGTCGGGTTATTGAATTATTGGCAACTTATCCTGACCGAGGAGAACTACGCCAAGAATTTCCTGAATTGGAAGATGAAGACATTCAGCAAGCACTAATTTTCGCATCATCATACTTTGACGATCGCATCATTGAACTTCCCAATCACTATGAAACTGTTGCTTGATCAGGGATTGCCACTTTCTGCGGCAGCATTATTACGTGATGCAGGCATTGATACCATTCATGTAGGTGAAATTGGAATGTCTGAGGCTGAAGATGCAGAAATCATCCGGAGAGCCAGAAGTGAGGGACGCATTGTTGCTACGCTTGATGCAGATTTTCACACGTTGTTGGCACTTGGTGAAGCAACTTCTCCATCGGTCATTCGCATCCGAATTGAAAGGTTACGTGCCCAAGCATTGGCGGATTTGTTGCTAATGGTGATTGCTAAGTGCCAAGAAGAACTAGAACAAGGTTCAGCAATTACGGTTGAGCCAAGACGCATTCGTATTCGTCGTCTGCCGTTGGTGCCTGATGTCTAACCATTCAAATGCAGCGGACGGTGTAAGTCCGTTGGTGTTAAGTTCAAGGTGATCTGCCGCTGCTGATATGAACCGTTAGCCTGCTTGAGTTATCGGTGGAGACAGTACATGAAGATTGTCTGTCGAGACTTAAAATTTAGCGCTTACGGTTTTTTGATTTGGTGACATATTAGTGGCATAGTTGAGGACTTGTGGGAGCATTGATAGGTGGGTCGAGTAAGAGCAAAAATAACGATAAAGGTAGTAGTTTATGGATTCCACTGTGGCGGTAGCAATTCTTACCGGAGTGCTTTCAGTAACCACCTCAGTTGTTGTAACAACTTTACAAAATAGATTGCAGTTACAGAAAATACGAAAAGAACATGAACAAGGTTACGAAAAAGCTTTATTTGGGAAAAGGATCGAACTCTACCCGCAACTATACTGTGTGTTGAGTGAGTTCATTAAAGCTATCCAGGCTGGACAACAGAGCCGTGAAATCCTTCTGAAGTTCAAAGAGACTACTGACAAACTGAACAGTGAGAACGGTATTTTCTTTTCTCTGCACACAGCAAAAATCAGCGGTCGTCTCCGCAAATATCTAATTCTCTTGCTAGACGAAGAGTGTACAAAGGCAATTACTGATGAAAATTGGAAGCGTCTCTGGAAAATTATTGAGCGTTTTGAGAACTCCCTGAAAGCGGACATTGGTATCTTTGATATGCCAGCTGTAGGCGCATCTCCTTATCAAGAAAATGATATTTTATTGTTTGATGAAATCGACAAGGAAATTAAACTTTTGACAGGTTCAGATCTGTGGCGTAGAGAGAGGGAAGAGAAGCAGTTAACCACTTTTCAGTCTGATTCTTCACATAGCCTAATTGGGAGAAAACGTCCCCGAAAAAGCCCTTTAAAGCAACTCTTACAAGTTTTTCAGATTCCTACACGCCGTTAGCATTGTAAAGCTACATAATATATTCCAAAGCGGTATATCTGGTTCATCAAGTTATGAAGACATCAGGTTTTTGTTACAATATCCCTAGAGGTTAATATTCTGCGAGAAAGTTATGCGATCAATCGAGCAGCTAACAGAAGAGCTATTGTCTTTGCCTAACGAATCTAGGGCGCTTCTCGCAGACAAGCTGGTAGAGAGCCTAGAATTCGATACTGATTCGACCGTTCAGGAAGTTTGGGTGGCTGAAGCCAAAAGACGAAGAGCCGAGGTTCGGGACGGTTCAGTCCAACCGATTCCGGGGGAAGATGCTTTGGCTCAAGTTAGACGACTGATTGAACCATGAAGTATGTATTTCACCCTGAAGCCCTCACTGAATATTCTGAAGCGGTTCAATACTATACAGAGCAACGGGTTGAGATTGCACAAGCGTTCATCAATACAATCGAGGATACGGTCTATCGGATCAAAGAGTCCCCCACTCGTTATGCTGTGATTAACGATGACGTTCGACGGTGTATGGCGCGGAAATTTCCCTATGGAATCCTCTATACAATCGAGCAAGACTACATTCTTATTTTGGCGATTATGCATTGTAGCCGAGAACCAGGATATTGGAAAAGTCGTAAATAGGCGAAGTTGCCAGCAGGCTAACACTGCGCTGCAACGGATGGTCAAGAGATTTTGGCGATGATGCAAAGGTTCTCTGCCGCCGTTGAGCTTCACCGTTAGCCTGCTCTAAGTTATTTGTGAGGACGTTGCTTCAAGCCCCCGGTGTAGTATTTAGGGTTAAGGAAGTAGACTGAGGGAAGTTTAAACTTCAACGACTATGAAATGCTCTCCTGTCAATGAATTAGAATTATTTATTACTGAAGCTAACAGGCGCACATCCAAATCGTTTTATCAACATTTTAATTCCGGTGAAGAAATTGGATTTTCAGATGGATCTTTGCCTGAAAACATACCAATAGTGGAACAGCTTGAGTCTTATCTTCTTCACTTTCGCAAGTTTATTCAGAAAAATGATCGCGTTTATTTCTGTCTTGTGAACCAGTATGTTAACGAGTTAGCAAAAAATCAGACTAATTTCCTTAACAAATGGAACATAGTGTATAAAACCTTTGAGGAATTGATAGAGGCTAAAGCGTTAACTGACAGGGTTATAACTCATATACCAGATATTCCTGATCTGTCATTACTTGACCTCTTTAAAGCCAGAACTTTTGGCGATTTGTCACACCTTGATCCTAAAAAGCAACTACTTCATCAAAAACTTTCTTCCACAAGTCAGTTAGATGCGTTGTATCGATTTGAGTACTACACCTTCTTGTCTGAGGCTGGGGAGCTTGTTGCTGAGATGGCAGACCTCTGTGCAAGGCTACTACACTCCTTGAACAATCAGGTATGATCTAAGCATGAAGTTTGAGTGGGATCAGTCGAAAGCCGCTAGTAATTTGAAGAAACACGGCGTCAGCTTTGAAGAAGCCAAGACCGTATTTGGTAACCCTCTGGCGGTCATCTTTGATGATGAGGCTCATTCTGTAGATGAACAGAGAGAAATCATTATCGGTCACTCTCGGCAAAATCGGTTGCTGTTAATTGCTTTTACTGAGCGATCTGGTAATATCCGTATCATTAGTGCCCGCCTAGCTACTCGCAATGAGCGTGAGGATTATGAGCAAAACGCCCTCTGATCAAACACAAAATTTTGAAGACGAGCTTTCACCTGAGTATCGGTTTGATTACGAGAAGGCGAAACCCAATCGATTTGCTGCTGGTCACGAGACACAGAAATTAACGGTTGTGGTTTTAGATGAGGATGTGGCTCAGGTTTTTACAACGCCTGAATCAGTCAACAAAGTGTTAAGAGCATTGATCGAGTCGATGCCACAATCAGCAGGCAACGAGACAGCCTAACGGTGAAGTTGTGCGGACGGTACAGAGGTTATCGGTGAGAGTTTGAGGTTATCTGCCGCCGCACAACTTTGCCGTTAGCTGGCTCTGTTTGCGGCTAGGGACGTACAGAAAGGTTACATTGTTGTTTCCTGAGTGTAGCGGCTCTTGCAATCTTGGTATAACCAAGGTATAACCGAAGAGTAGGACTTGCCGCTAAGGTCACTATGAAAACTGCAATTTCGCTTCCAGACTCAGTTTTTGAAGAGGCAGAAGCACTCGCTCAGCAGCTAGGCTTGTCACGCAGTGAGCTTTACACAAAAGCGTTAAAAGCTTATTTGAAGAAGTACAACCGTAACCAAATTTTGCACAGGCTGAATCAAGTTTACTCTAAAGAAACTTCTGAGCTAGATCCTGTCATGGCAAAGATGCAGTTCATGTCTCTGCCTCATGAGGATTGGTAATGTACCGGGGAGAAATTTGGTGGGCGAATCTGCCTGACCCAGTAGGTTCAGGACCAGGATATCGCCGTCCTGTCTTGGTGATTCAAGATGATGTTTTTACTCAAAGCCGTATCAACACAGTTATTGTTGTAATCATCACCTCAAATACTCAGTTAGCAGAAGCACCAGGCAATGTGCTGTTGCCTCGTGAAGTATCAGGTTTATCTAGAGATTCTGTTGTGAATATATCTCAGATCTTGACAGTCGATAAAACGTTTCTAACTGAACGTATCGGTTCATTACCAGACTATCTGCAGGAGGAAGTCGATGAGGGTTTGCGAATGGTTTTGTATCTCTAGCCGCAAGCTAACAAGTCGCTGCACCGGAACGCTACAAGTTGGTCGGCTGAGTTGCAAAGGTTATCTGCCGCCGCTGCGTTTTGCCGTTAGACCGCTCCGTTTTAGTCTTCAGGAAAGCAACTCACCATTACTTCTCTCAGATTGGTATTGCCGAGAGGTTATTTACATACAACCATGAACACAATTGTCTACAGACTCCCGCAGATTGGAGACGAGCATCAAATCAGTGGTTGTATGTGGGCTTCTGCGGTTCTATGGGAACTCACAGATGGCACACCAGAAAGCGTTGCCGAATGGCTACAGATTTGTCATCCAGAGGAATTAAGAGACAGAATCTTGAGTGATGAGAAAACACTAGTTGCAACGTGGAATGAAATCATTGTTGGATTTATTGCCTTTAAGAGAGGCAATCATTTGTCATTGCTGTTTGTTCGAAGAGAATTTTCTGGGCAAGGCATTGGTCGAGAACTTTTCACCCGATGTAGCTATGATTTGAATGAAGTTACTGTCAACGCCGCCGAAAAAGCAGTTGGCTTTTATCAAAAAGTGGGGTTTAGACAAAGTGGCGATCGCTTTTTCAAGCATGGAATATGGGGAACACCGATGAAATGGATCAACCTTTCACCCAAAGTCATGGAGTAATCCGATGGAGAACCTATCACTGCTAGCCACACTGCGTGAACTAGAGTGCGAACTGCATCAACCTGAGTGCCGTAGGAATCGAGAGCGCTTGGCACAGTTGCTTGCTCCTGATTTTAAGGAGTTTGGTCGATCAGGCGCAACATACACGCGCGATTATGAACTGATGTCATTGCCAAGTGATCCGCAGCCACCGCAGATTCACGCTCAAGACTTTGCCGTGAACAAACTCTCAGACTCGATCGCGTTACTTACTTATCGAGATGCTCATGTGAATCCATCAGGAGAGCTGTTCCGTCACACTAACCGATCGTCGATTTGGCGGTTAGATTCATCAGGTTGGCAAATGGTGTTTCATCAGGGTACGCCTACAGACCCTTTTGACCAATCTGCGGCCTAACAACCGCAATGCACCGGAACTTTGAAGTATGCTGTTTTTAGCAGAAGTTATCTGCATCCGGTGATTGCGAACGTTAGGTTTCGTAAACTCATTGGATAGAAAGTTGTGGCAGACTGCACTAAGGTTATCTTTGAAAAGAATTTATGAGAGCAATCATTTGCACAGAGTATGGATCTCCTGATGTTATGCAGCTCAAGGAGGTAGAGAAACCTATCCCTAAGGAAAGCGAGGTGCTGATTAAAATACATGCGACAACAGTAACATCAGCGGACTTACGCATCCGAAAGGCTGACCCGTTCCCCATAAGATTCTTCTACGGTCTCATAAGACCCAAAAACAACACAATACTAGGTTCGGAACTAGCTGGAGAGATTGAAGCAGTTGGTAAAAACGTAAAAAGATTCAAAGTAGGTGACCCGGTCTTTGGTGGTACAGGGATCAGTCTTGGTGCGAATGCTGAGTACACTTGTTTACCTGAAGAAGGGGCGATTGCGATAAAACCTACCAATATGACCGATGAGGAAGCTGCTGCTATTCCTTTTGGGGCAACAACCTCGCTGTTTTTCTTGAGAGACAAGGGAAAGATTCAGAGCGGGCAGGAGGTTTTAATCTACGGGGCTTCTGGAGCGTTAGGTATGGCTGCTGTGCAGCTTGCCAAGTTCTTTGGGGCACAAGTGACTGGGGTGTGTAGCACAGCAAAGTTGGAATTGGTGAAGTCTCTAGGAGCCGACAAGGTTATTGACTACACCAAAGAGGATTTTACGCAAAGCGGTAAAACCTACGATATTATTTTTGACACAAGTGGCAAAAGCCCATTTTCAGGTTGTCTCAGTTCACTGAAAACCAATGGACTCTATCTCAGAGCGGTTCACATAAATCTATCCCCCATACTGCGAGGGCTGTGGACTTCCATCACAAGCAGCAAGAAAGTGATAGGCGGGGTAGCAATCGAGCGTAAAGAGGATATAATTTTCCTCAAAGAGCTAATTGAGTCGGGGAGGATGAAGTCGATTGTAGACAGGTGTTACCCGCTAGAACAGACTGCCGAGGCTCATAGGTATGTTGAGCAAGGACACAAGAAAGGAAATATAGTTATCACTGTGGAGTGGGGCAACAACACCTAATATAGCCTCTGAGGGGACGAGGTCAAGTAGGCTCTAGAATCTTCTGTTTGTTTGACTCCTGTCCCTATTCAAAGAGTCATGCTGGTCTACCTTACACTAGTCGGACTATCATAAGGACAGTTTTTATACTCCGCATGGTTCTGTAAACCAATTAACCCCTCTACCCTAACTCGTTCACTAACTGACTGCTAGAATCCTCGCAATCGGTGAACCCTTTCGCCTCAATTCCGCTATACACTTCGCCTCATCATACGCTTCACAAGCTTGCCAACAGCGAAACAATATCCGTATCCACTTAAACTGCGTAC
>KL662191.1:1114838-1151738 GCA_000733415.1 [Leptolyngbya] sp. JSC-1 | reverse complement strand
ATGCTATGCTCAAACTGTGCTCAGTTGGACTGACTGGGATGCTTCTGCTCAAGGCGAAGAGAGTATGGCAGGTATGGCGGTACCGACCTCTAGAGGATGCGTTGGCGAGCAAAGCACAGGGTGGGGCGAGGCGATAGGTTAGTAGACATCTAGTGTCGCCCGATGCATGGTCGTCTCCCACTCTGTCTCCCAGGACTGAAGCAGAGACGATAGACTCAGTTTCAGTCCTGTCCCCCCATAATCAAGGTGCAACGGATTGATGGTTCCTGCTCGTGGAGTAACGAAGCATGTCTGCAACCGCTGAACAGCACCGTTAGGCTGCTTAAGTTATCGGTAAGGCAGTGCTTTAATGTTATTTGTGTAATGCTTGAATAAAGCTTTTATTGCTTTTGGATGACAGCCAAGTACGTGATCTAGCTTGAACAATAGGGTGCTTCATTTGACAGAAAATCGTCCTACGATGAAAGCTAAATTGCAACAATGAAAGAATTTTACGGAATTGTCGAATCGGCTACAAAAGAACAACAAAAAAACTTGGCAAAGCTGACTGAATCAGCATTTGGCGATCTCCTGATACTCTCTGCAATCATATACGCTATCTCAGGGCTGAAAGTATTGGTCAACTTTTCTGGAACGATTCTTGGAAGCAGATAGTAACAGACGTTGCCGATCACATCCATATTGATTGGACAAGCACATTAGATGGTCGTCGGTGGCGCGACTTAGAAACTCAAGAAATTGAAGCCGCTGTTGTAACCAAGCTGTTTCAGAATATGCTGGAGCAGCTTTCACCAGAGCAGCGACAAAAACTTGTTATGGAGATGCAAAGAGATAGCGATGATCCACGTCTTGAGAGTTTGCTGCTGGGCGGTGGTGTGATGACAGTTGCAAAAATGAGTGGTTTTGGAGTGTATGTGTTGGCAAGTACCGTTCTAGGTGGACTGACTAACGCCTTGGGAATTACATTACCTTTTGCAATTTATATGGGCATGAGCCAAACAATTGCACTTATCCTTGGACCTGTAGGTTGGGCAGCACTAGCTGGAGGTATTCTATTCACACTCAATCAACCCAATTGGAATCGTCTCACCTTGGCTGTTGTCTATGTTTCGATGCTTCGGCATTCAGCATAAACTTAAGAGTAGGCGCAGCCTAACAATCCCGTTGCACACCGACCGTACAAAGATGGTTGGTTGAGTCCAATTCGTCTAGCTTAGAGCAGATGCATTTTTCCGAGTTGAGGGTGTATATTGGCTACTGTATACTCGCCATTGGCAGTTTGGAAGACTGAGCATGCAGCAAATCACACCTCCCCCTGCAACAGAAATAGCTTTAGGGGATGTTCGTTCCCTGGAAATCAATCCCCACTGCTGGTATGTGGTTGCTCGCAGTGCAGACGTGAACACTCAACCCTACGGCATTACGCTGTGGCAGCAGCCGATCGTGCTGTTTCGGGATCGCAATGGTCAAGTGCAGGCTGTAGAGGACCGCTGCCCGCATCGGCAGGTAAAACTGAGTCACGGCAAGGTGATTGGCGACCGATTGGAGTGCGCCTATCATGGCTGGTGTTTTGATGGCACAGGTCGCTGTGTGGCGGTCCCCTATTTGAGCCAGCAGCAAAAGTTGCCCAACTGTCAATTGCAGTCGTATCCTCTCAAAGAACAGGATGGGTTTATTTGGTTGTTCCCTGGCGACGCAGCACAAGCGCAACGGGTGCCGCTCTTAGGCGTACCAGAATGGGACCATTTGAATTACATTGCCACCGTCTCGGTGATTGAATGTGAAGCGCACTACTCGTTTTTAATCGAAAATTTAATGGACATGTACCATGGCCATCTGCATGAAGAACATCAGGCATGGGCCAATCCAGTCCTGCAAGATTTGTCTGAAACTGACAATCGAGTAGATGCCTATTATCAGGCGCAAAGCTATTACCGGATTGATCACATTTGGTCGATTGCTCAGCTCTTTTTCCCGGCCCTGCGGCAACTCCATCCCGAACCGCTGCATGTTAGCTATGCCTATCCCCACTGGATGGCAACACTCGGTCAGGACTTCAAGATTTATTGTCTGGTATGTCCCATCCATGCCACCGCGACACGCGCCTACCTGGTGCATTTCACTTCGTTGAATGCCTTCGATAACCTGCATCGGATGCCAATTGCCTTTCGGCGATTCCTGAAAAATCGCCTGTTTGGCTCGGCTCAACGCATGTTAGATGGCTTGGTAAAACAGGATGTGCAGATGATCGAAGAAGAGCAGCAGGCGTATTTGAACAACCCCCATCAGCGCAACTACGAACTGAATCGAGCGATTCCTGCTGTACAGCGTTTGATACGTCACCAAGTAGCCAAAGCTTACGAAATCGCAACAGAATAGGGAACATTGAAAAATCGGCTAGTAAGATAAATTAGGAAATTGAGGCGATGCTAGTAGATGCCATACGGCTCGGGGTAGGAAGCTTGATCGGAACGTTGATTGTGCTGCTTACAACAGCTTCAGCCCAAGGTGCCGAGCGTATCTATCTCAAGTATGGTCCGCTGCTGTTTTCACTATCGGTGGAATCATTAGCAACTTTTGTGCATACGGGAGAAATAACCCCCGAATTGGCTCGCTATACCAGTCAGTTGGATCAAAACACCCGCCAACAGCTCCGCCAAGCCTTGCAGCAGCCCTATACAATGAATGAAGTTGCCGTTTATCGCATGACCGAAATCCCAGTAGTCGTGGATTTTCTTCAGGGATTGGGTGAAGTGATTAACACCCCTTCTGGGTTGAATGGCTTTTATGCAATTCGCAGCGCTTTGGTGTTGGCGGCAGCCGAGCCGGGTGATTGGACCATGATGGATGTGATTCACCACTTCCCCACCGATATCCGGATTGATGTGGAACGAGCTATGCAGCGATTTCCTGTAATGCCATGAAACGCCGAGATTTTCTCACAACGACTGTTTCTGTTGCGGCGTTGACTTATCTATCACGCCAAGCAGAGGCATGGTCTCAGAACCACCATCAGCTTCACAGTAGCCAAATTCACAGAACCTATCCGAGCTGGGCAAGTCGTGATCTGTTTTTGCAGGGCATCAACGCGCCGGTGTTTCAAGAAGTGGATCTGGATAACCTGCCAGTAACGGGAGAAATTCCGCCCGATTTAGCTGGCATGTACGTTCGCAATGGTCCGAATCCCATGTTTCAGCCCATTGCCTATGCCTATCCCCTAGAAGGCGACGGCATGCTGCATGCGGTTTATTTTGAGGCCGGTAAAGCCAAATACCGCAATCGCTGGATTTTAACCAAAGGCTTAATCTATGAGATGCAGGCTAAGCAAGCCTTACCAGAGCTGCGATTCCGCAATTACGCCAATACCCATATCATCGCCCATGCCGGTAAATTATTGGCGCTCTACGAAACCGGATTGCCCTACGAAGTGTCACGCGATTTGGAAACTGTCGGTGAATGGAGTTTTAACGGTAAACTTGAACAGGCAATGACTGCCCACCCCAAGCTAGATGTAGACACTGGAGAACTTCACTTTTACCGTTACTCTTTTTTTACTGAACCCTATTTAACATACTATGTCGCGAACGCTGCTGGAGAAATTACTCGCACAACAGGAATTGAGCTACCTCAACCGGCGCTGCTACACGATATGGCCCTGAGCGACAATTACGCCATTTTTTGCCATTGCCCCTTAGTGTTTGATTTTCAGCAGGCCATGCGCACTGGAATTCCCTTAGTTTGGCAACCAGAGCAGGGAGCCAGAATTGGTTTGATTCACCGTCACGACTTAGACCGGAAACCGATCTGGATAGAAACCGAAGCGTTCTGGGTCTGGCATTTCATGAACGCATTTGAACAAAATGGGACACTTGTAGTTGATTGCGCCTACTATCCCCAGATGATACTTGAAAATACATTGTCAGCTATTTTGAGTAATAGATCTCGGTTCCAGCGCCTTACGATCAACCTAGACGACCGAACGATTACCCAGCAGACCCTGGACGACCGCAACGTAGATTTCCCTAGTCTGGATCGGCAACAAACCGGGAAACCCTATCGATTCGGCTACATGCCCCATATGGATTTAGAACTGATTGCCCAAAAGGCTATCCCCAATTACTTTCCTGAATTGATTCAATATGATCTGGTGAACCAAACCAGTCAGGTGCACTGCCTACAGCCCGGATGCTACTGCGGCGAAGCAACGGTTGTGCCCAAATCCAACGCTACATCTGCGACAGACCATTACGTCCTGACCTGGGTGTTCAATGAAATAACCCAAACCAGCGATCTGCTAATTTTAGATGCCGCCAACTTTACTGCCGCCCCGCTTGCCCAGATCCATCTGCCGGTACGGGTACCGATGGGAACGCATGGGAGTTGGATTGTCGCCGGTGAAGCAGCTTAACTCAACTGCACCACAGGCCGATCATTGATCAGAGTGCGCAGAGTCAGCATGTCTTCGACCGTGATGCGGAGAAAGCGGGATTCATCCACGCGAAACAGCACTTTGATCCGATCAGCGCCTGGATAGCCTGGAGGCATAAGTTGGGCAATTGTTTTGGCATTGCCCTGATCGTTCAAGGGTTTCACGGCAGTTTGTCCACCGGCCAGTGCACGAGTAACAAGACGGTCGCCATCAAAATAAACCTCGGTGCTGCTGGTTTCGGTGCCGAGTTCGCCAATTACCAACTCGATGCTAGGCTGGTTTTCGGTCGAGGCACCCAGGATCAGCGCCACCGGTTCTGGCATCGGATAGGGCTGGCCTTCTTTAATTAGCGGATGCCAATTGTGGCAGTTGTTGCGCCGGTCCCAATAGCGGATGCCATAGCTGTGATAGAGAAAATCCTTGATTTCGATGCCGCGATTGAGCTGAAGCGCGCCTTGGGCAATCGCCTCAAATGGTTTCTCGGCTCGGATCTTTTCTTGGGGGAAATACTGGTTGATCCAGGTTCGGACTGCCGGAATTTGAGCGGTGCCTCCCACCAGCAGCACGGCATCGATCTCGTCAGGGGTAAGGCCCTGCCGCTGAGCCTGCTGCAACACCTGAGTCATCGAGGCATCCAAGCGCTCGAAAAACTGATGTTGGCGTAACAGCTCGTCAAATTGGTCTCGATTGAGGTGCAGTTCGTAGCTGTCTAGAGTTTCGTCATTGAAGTAGACTTCGGTAGCTTCGAGTTGTTGCGAGAGCTGGATTTTCAACCGTTCAGCAAGACGGAGGGTCAAGGGCGACACGACCAATCCCTCGGTGGCAGCAAAGTGTTCGAGCAGCCAGTGGTCAATATCGGCTCCGCCCAGATTTTGTCCAGCTTTGGCTAATACTCGCGCCAGTTTGGGCCGCTGAGCCGATTCTTCCAATACCCGCTGGCCCCACTTGAGCAAAAAGCCGACGGGCTTGGTCTTGGCTTGCCGGTCGCCCTCTAACCGCACCAAAGACAAATCAAGCGTACCGCCGCCAAAATCGATCACCAGGATATTGCCCTGCGTCGTTAAGCCATAGCCCAGTGCCGCTGCGGTCGGTTCATCCAGCAAACGCACTTCGTTGACGTTGAGCGAGTAGCAGGCTTGGGTCAGCCAGTTGCGATAGGCTTCAAAGCTATCTACCGGCACCGTAAAGACAATCGAATCGACATCATTGTGGGTGGCCTGGAGTTGCTGCAACACCGTTGCCAGAAACCACTGTCCGGCCTGTTCAAAGCTCACGGTGCGTCCATCCAGATCGGGTAAAAAGCCCTGGATCTCGGCCCCGATGCCACGCTTGAAGTTGCGGAAAAAGCGCGGATTGCTGCTCAAATCTAAGCCCCGGTCGCGCACGGCCTGTCCGGCCACCACTTCGCTGAGCGTCGCGTCTTCCACGTAAATCAGGCTGGGAATCAGCGGCGGATTGTCGCCCAGCTTTTGTGATAATCCCGGCAGGGCCAAGGTTTCTGCTTCCTGGGTAACGGCATTCCAGCGAACAACGACCGTGTTACTAGTACCAAAATCAACTGCGTAAACCATAACCTTTCAGACAGCCAACAATCCGAACAGTGCCTTTCCTATTGTTGCAGTGAAAGGAAACAGTGAATACGAATTTGCCCTGGCAAATCAAGCTCAGCGGAACTGGGTCATCAGAAATCGAGTTGGCTTACAGTGTAGCAATCGCTCTCAGTCCTTGCACCAATCGTCCCATGCCTTCAGCTACCGTATTGGGCTGTAATGCTCCGTAGGCCACCCGCAGGTAACAGCCCTGTTCCATGCCAAAAGTTGTACCGGGAATCACTGCGACCTTGTGCTCACGGATCAACCGTTCTACCAGTTCAAACGCATTGAGCTGAGTATGCACCTTCAGCAGAAAATAAAACGCTCCTTTGGCAGGCGGAATCAGGCAAATATCCCGAATATCCGCTAGTTGCTCTAGACTGATCTGCCGCACCTGGGCCAGCGTTTCCAGATGACGACGGCAATAGTCTACACCAGCCTGCAACGCTCCTACCGCCGCATACTGAGAGATGACCGACGCACAGATCACAATCGTATCCTGAATTTTCTCGACGGATGTAAGGAGCTGGGCTGGCAGCACCATATAGCCAATCCGCCAGCTCGCAAATCCATAGGCTTTGGAGAGGGAAAACAGCGAAATGGTATGGGCATTACTGCCAGGAATCGAACCAGGAGAGAAAGGGGACACACCATCGTAGGTAAAATATTCGTAGGCCTCATCGTGAATGTGATAGAGACCCTGCCTTCGACACAGATCGTTCACCGCTCGCAAATCAGCCTCTGGATACACAACGCCGGTGGGATTGTTGGGAGAGACCGTGACAATCGCGCGAGTTTTGGGAGTAATGGCGGCTTGAATTGCCTCTAGTCGCAGTTGGTATTGCTCGTCGGTGGCAACCACAACTGGATGACAATCAGCCATTTGTACCGCCATTTCGTGATTGAAGTAGAAGGGCTTTTGCAGAATTATTTCATCGCCAGGATCGGTAATTGCCATGACTGCATTGACAAATCCCATATTGCTACCTGCGGTCACTACAACTTGGCTACCTTCATCTACTGCAATGTTATTTTCTGTTTTCAGCTTTGTTTCAATCGCATGCACAAGATCTGGGATGCCAACTACCGCTTGATATTTATGATGCTCAGGCTTTGCAAGAAAGCGATTAATTTGGGCAATTGCTTCGGGTGGAGGGCCATAGGACACGACGCCTTGCCCCAGCGAAATAGTGCCCGGATTCTGTTTAATCAAATTTCCAACCACTGGAATGATCGGTGATTGCACAGCCTGCATCCGCAATGATTCGCGATTTGTCATGCTTCCTCCCGATCGCGTCCAGTGCCGACCATCCTACTACATTATTTGAGCAAAATTAATCCATCATTAGTCAGTGCTCAATCGAATGATTGGCTAGATTCTAAAACGGCTTCGTATGGCGTAGGCGTTGCACCAATGGCCAATCACCCCAACTCAATCCGGCGGATGGGTTGAATTAGCTTAGGCTGCACTAACTCGGCGGTTAAATTCATCGGAGCGGAAGATCGGGGTGATTCTAGTTGAATCGAGCGAATGAATCGAACGGGCTGGGGGGCTTGAGCCGTCAATTGGATTGGATGCCGATCGGGATCAGTCGGAACATCGATGGTAATCAAAGACTGAGGAAGTAAGAATAGGGCTGACAGCAGAAGTGACGGTTTCATGATGTTTACCTCGATCTGGGGTAGAGCCGGTAACACGAAATGAATATTGAGAATTGCGAAGGGAAGGAATTGGGTAATGTTTAGCTGTAAATTGATGGAACTGTGCTGACTGAGCTGCACTTGATTGCACTTGATTGGCACTGTACGTTCACCGTTTTCATCTAATCAGTGATACGTTTCCTTTACTGCTAATTCCGTGTATCGTTAGCGGCTTCTGACCTTTCCCTGACTTTCTGTACAGCAGTTTGCAACTGGCTTTTGCCTTCTCGTGATGTCAGTGAGGACGAATCATTGGCTAGATAATCCAGAACGCAGTCCTACAGATTGGTCAGCAAACGCCCACAGCACATGCTATCGGCTGCCCCTACTGAACCAACGGCTAACTAACTAGCTTTGATCTACCTCTTGACTCCTGCCCTCTGACTTCTGGCTCCCCTTAATATTCCCCCCAATATAAAGTCAGCTTAAAGTCAGTTAAAAAGTCAGGTTTGGCGGGAAGCTCTCAATTTCGGCTGAAGAGATGAAATAGAGGAGTGTTACTGATTCCGGAATATGTAAATTTTCTGTGTGTCTACGTCTATAGGTCCTGATTTTAGTGTTTAGGTTTGTAGGAAATCCCCCTTTCCGCAGCACATTTACCTCCATACGGCTGGAGTCCGTCACTTAATGAAAGAAATAAATATCGAAACCGCCCTGGCGCTAGTCCGAGAGATTCTGGGACAGAGTCGCCTCAGCGATGTGCAAGAAGCCGTTTTTCGCGGCGTGTGGAATCATGCTTCGTATCAGGAAATCATCGATGCGGCAGCCGAACACGGTTACTACTATAGCTTGGGCCATTTGAAGAATACTGGCTCTGAGCTATGGCAGGCGCTATCGGAAGCGTTGGGTGAACGAGTCACGAAAACCAATTTAAGAGAGGCGCTGACTCGCTATCAACAGCAGCATCACAATACTACTCAACAGGATTGGGGTGAAGCCGTTGCTCCGGCGAACTTCTACGGTCGAATCGAGGAATTAGCAACCCTGCAACAATGGTTGGGCCACTGCCGCGTAATTAGCATTCTGGGGATGGGCGGCATGGGTAAAACCTCCTTGGCAGTTCGATTGGCGGAAACCGTGCTGGAATCTTCTGGCGGAGAAGCTTCTGGCCATTCCCCAGTTCGTTTTTCGACGTTCTTCTGGCGCTCGTTGATCAATGCTCCACCGCTAGAGGAAATCTTGAAAGATATGATCCAGTGTATTTCTAACCAGCAGGAGATCAATATCTCGACTACGTTAGAAGGAAAGCTGACTCAAGTTCTGCACTACCTGCGGCAAAATCGCTGTCTGCTGGTGCTGGACAACCTGGAATCGGTGTTGCAGAGCGGTAGTTCTGCCGGAGCCTATCGTCCGGGCTATGAAGACTATGGCCTGCTGATTGAAAAAATTGGTGAAGCCGAACATGCAAGCTGTCTGATTTTGACCAGCCGCGAAAAGCCGCGAGAGGTGGCCCGCTTGGAAGGACTCGATTCGCCGGTGCGCTCCTTTCCGCTCAAGGGTTTGACGACCACCGCCAGTCGAGCCATTTTCGACAGCAAGGGCTGCTTTGGCGTGGGCGAGGCCGAACTGCAAACCGTTTGTGCCCACTATGCCGGCAATCCGCTGGCGCTGAATATTCTGGCTTCGGGCGTGCAGGAACTGTTCGATGGCGATTTGAGCGAGTTGATGCCCTTTCTGCACCAGGGCTATCTGCATTTTGATGACATCAGCGATATGCTCACCCGTCAGTTTGAACGGTTGTCTGCCGCCGAACAGGACGTGATGTATTGGCTGGCCGTGAATCGGGAACCTGTCTCTCACGCGGAACTAGCTGCCGATATTGTCGCGGCTCCAGTGAAGCAACAGCTTTTAGATGCGCTGAAGTCTTTGGGACGGCGCTGTTTGGTAGAGCGGAGTGAAAAACAATGGTCGTTGCAGCCGGTGGTGATGGACTATGTCACCAATCGCTTGATCCAGCTAGTTTGCCAAGAAATTCAGCAGCAGCGGTACCAGTTCTTCGGTAGCCATGCCTTGTTGAAGGCGCAAGGAAAGGACTACATCCGGCAAGCCCAAAGTGCGCTGATTCTCCAGCCGTTAATTGATTGTTTGCTGTCGCACCTCGGCAGTCACAAAAACATCGAGTATCAGCTCAAGCAGTTGCTGGAAAAACAGCGGGTAGAAGCCCCCCTACAGCCCGGATATCTGGCTGGGAATGTGCTGAACTTGCTGCGGCAGCTAGGAGCCGATCTGAGTCGCATCGACTGTTCCTATCTGGCCGTCTGGCAAGCCGATTTGCAGGAAGTCAAACTCCATCAGGCAAATTTTACCCAGGCGTCTTTTCACAAAACCGTGTTTAGCCGCACATTCGGTACTGTATTAGCGGTTGTGTTCAGTCCCGACGGCGAAACGATGGCAACCAGCAATGCTAACGGCGAGATTCACCTCTGGCGCGTTTGCGATGGGCAGTGTTTGTTGACCTGCAAGGGGCATACCAACTGGGTCCGGCGCGTTGCCTTTAGTCCTAGCGGTAAAGTGTTAGCCAGTGCCAGTGAAGACCGCACAATTCGCCTCTGGGATACTCAAACCGGACACTTTATTCGCACGATTGTGGCGGAAACCCATTGCGCTTTTTACGGAGTGGCTTTTAGTCCGGATGAACGGGTCTTGCTCAGTGTTGGGGATGATCATATCGTGCGTCTGTGGGACTGGCAAACGGGCACTTGTTTGCGAGAATTGCGCGGTCACACCGATTGGGTACTATCGGGTTCGTTCAGTCCAGACGGTACATTAATTGCCAGCAGCGGCTCCGACAAAATGATTCGGCTTTGGGATGCTGAGAGCGGAGCATGTCTGCGAGTGTTGACCGGACATACCAACTGGGTTGTACCCGTTTTGTTTACCCCGGATGGTGAACGTCTCGTCAGCGGTAGCCTTGATCAAACCATTCGCATTTGGGAGGTGCAGACGGGCCAGTGCCTGCGAATTCTGCAAGGCCATAGCCGCTGGATTTGGGCGGTGGCATTGAGTCGGGATGGACAGCGGATTGCTAGCGGTAGTGAAGATCTCACGATCAAAATTTGGGACATGCAGGGCAACTGTTTGCGCACGATTCGCGGCCATACCGAACAACCTTGGACTGTGAATTTCCATCCCGATGGGCAACGCCTAGCAAGCTGTGGTGAAGATGGCACCGTTCGGATCTGGAATGTTCAGGATGGCAAATGCCTGAAGGTAATTCGCGGCCATACTGACTGTATTCGCTCGGTCATATTTGACTCCAGCGGTCGGCGGTTGATTAGCAGCGGCAAAGACCAGCTCGTGCGAATTTGGCATCTGCCATCAGAGCAATGTCTGCATACCCTAGCAGGCCACACGAGTTCGGTGCTGTCGGTAGCGCTGAGTCCGGATGGCAAGACTTTAGCAAGCTGTAGCGAGGACCACACAATCAAGCTCTGGGATCTGGAGCGGCGAATCTGTCTGCGCACGTTGACCGGACATCGGGGTGGCATTTGGTCGGTGGCTTTTAGCCCAGATGGCCGCAAGTTAGCCAGCGGCAGTTTTGACCAAACCATCCGGATCTGGGATTGGCGACGCGGTACCTGTTTGCAAGTGGTGGAGGGGTATGTGACGAAAACCGGATTGATTTCCTTCAGCCCCGACAGTACCTATGTGGCCGCTGCTAGCAACAACCGCAATATTCACATGCTCAACTTGCAGGATAGCAGCCAGTCCTATTATCTGGAAGGGCATGTCAACTGGGGCCGAACGGCAGTCTTCAGTCCAGATGGCTCGCGGCTCGCGACTGGCGGTATCGATGAAACGATTCGGATTTGGAATCTGTCTACTCGTCAATGCATCCAAACCTTGACGGGGCATCGGGGTTGGATTCTGGCCGTCGCCTTTAGCCCGGACGGACGTTGGCTAGCGAGTGCTAGCTGTGACCATACGGTGAAGATTTGGGATGTGCAGCGCGGGGAATATGTCAGAACCTTGAAGGGCCATAGCAATTGGGTCTGGTCGGTTGCCTTTAGCCCCGATGGCAGTCTCTTAGCCAGTGCAGGCGAGGACGGCACAATTCACATCTGGGATTGGCAACTGGGCCATTGCCTCACCAGCCTGCGGTCGAAGCAGCTCTATGAAGGCATGAACCTGACCGGAGCCACCGGCCTCACGCTAGCTCAGCAGGTGGCGCTAAAAATTTTGGGTGCAGTAGATCTACCCGGCCAACACCCGCTGCCAGTCCACCCAATCGAACAGCCATTAGAGCCTAGTCGCTCTTAACTTCTACCCTATTCACCTGTGTAAGGACAATTCATTATGAAAGCATTTGTTCCCTCATCGGTCAGCAAGGCATCCCGAACAGAAGGAACCTGGACATTAGTGCCCCAAGCGAACCAAACCCTACCGGTAGGGCTGGATGGCCATGTGTTGATTGTTGCTCCCTTGCCTCCGCCAGAGGACCAGCCCCAACGCGGAGAACGCGCTTTTCCCAACGGGGATGGCATGATCTACCGCCTCAGCTTTGAGAACGGAACCGCTAAACTCACTACCGCGATTGCCAAAACACCCTGCTACTATGCTGATCTGGCAGCGCAGTATGACAAGCGTTATAAGTCTCTAGCCTTTCGGGATGGCGGCGTGGTGCGGATGAGTCTGGCCCTGGGTTCGCGCAATCAGCTCAATACTGCATTCCTGAAAACAAACCGACGGCTGCTGATCACCTACGATGCTGGTCGTCCCTATACGCTTGATCCCCAAACCCTAGAGGTTGTAGAACCAATCGGAGCCACCAAAGACTGGATCATAATTCTTGGCGGACTGCTGCCCATTTCCAATATCTTTCAGCCCTATTCCGGATCGGCTCACCCGGTTTGCGTGCCGCCAAAGCAGCCCAACAGCAAACAAGAACCTGATGAAGGTTTTATTGTTAATTACTCATCCGGCTACAACGGTAAATTCAAAGTTCCGGTCAACAGATTCTTAAACCGATTCTTCAAATGCATCAATCAAATCAAGCTGGGACCCAAACGCCTGTTTACAAAAGACGAAAAAATAAACAGTAACGAATATTGGGGCAGGTTCACCGATTTAATTCGTTATAAATCTGGTGCAAACCCAGACCAATCAAAGCTGGAATTCAAAGTTGAACGCTGGCGCTTGCAGTTGCCGGATGGTCAGCCAGTGGTGATCAAGCAGTCAGTGCATCAGATGGGGATTACCGAGAAGTTTATAATTCTGGGCGATCTGCAATTTGGTTTGGAATATTCTCAAATCTTTTCGCCATATTTTCTCAGCTTTATTTGGTCGCGTGGATTTAATCGTCTCTCCCATTGGATTAAAAATCCACTCGGCGAATGGCTCTACTCAGTGTTTCTTCAGTTGCTTGAGTCTGCTCCCTTCACGGATTTCTATCTGATCCGCCGCGATCAGCTCGATGATCCCAAGTATCCAAGCTGCCAAGCGAATCAGCCGCCCCAGCCGCTAGTCACCACCAAGATTTCTCTGCCGCGCACGGTATCTCATTTCGCGGTTGATTATGCAGATTCAGAGAAACTAATTTTCCATGTCGGACACCACAATGGCCTCGATCCAACCGAATGGATCAATCAATTTGATCAGCCAGTCACCCGCCAGCCCGGGAAAGATTATCTACGCAAAGATTTGCAGGGATTCTTAGTTGGCACCACCGATCTGGGTTCGTTTGCCCGCTATGAATTTGATCCTGAAACTGGTGCACTACTAAAGTCTGAAAGCGTAAGTGACCCCGGTCTGGATGAATCGGAACCGAACTCGTCGCTGCCTACTGGGGCTAATACCTGGCTACCTTCGGTCTACACCCATCGGGATTTATTGGATCAAGCGGATTCGAATACTGTGCAACATATCTATTGGGCAAGCTGGGGTTTCTCCTGGGAACTGATTCCGCAGCGGATTTATGATGCCTATCGAGACCGCGAGTATCGGGAAATTCCCTTGGAACAGTTGCCCGATCACGATGTTCCGCCGACACTTTTGTGTTTAAATACCACCAGCATGACGATTGCCGACGCCTATGCGTTTCCAGAAGGCCATGCAGCCTATTCACCACAATTTGTACCCAGTATTGTCGAGTCCCAGGGCACACCAGCTTCGCGGCATGGGTTCATCGTTTGCGTGGTGCTGAGCGATCATCCAGACGATCCGGAACAGCCCCAGGATGAATTCTGGATTTTCGATGCCAGTTGTCTGCACCAAGGCCCAATTTGTAAACTACACCATCCTGCACAACCGCTCAATTTAGGCGCAACGCTGCACTCGACTTGGCTTTCTGCGGATGAATTTGCGACTTATCGGTATTCTGAACAAGAGCGTTTACATCGGCGGGAACAGTCGGTAAAACAGGATTATCAAGAGGCAGTTGTAATTGCCGAATCGCGAGGCAACCAAAGAATCAAAGATCTGTTTGAAACGATTATCTACCCCCACTTTGTTGCCCAAACGAGCGAAGCCAAGCTGATCGCGCATCTCAAGCATTCAACTCAATCTGCATCAGCAGATGTAGCACCCGCTGACGATAGCTCAGCCTACTCCACCATTCCCCCAAACGGACCTACGCCTGCTATCTCCGAAAACGGATTAGCCAGTTCAACTACTGATGCTGCCGCAACAGCCGATCAATAAAATGCTGCTAAGTTGAATTCGGCGTCCAGATTCTGTCGATGCTTTGCTTTGCAGTGGCTGCATCGATTTGTTCACGCTGATAATACTATTAACGTTGCGTTCACCTTCTTCGGGATCATCTCTATTTCCATGATAGGCACATGCAGTATATACAAGTAAGCCTCGATGATAATATGAGCGAGAATCTCCATGCTGAACATTGACCGATATCTCTTCTGGCAAACACTATAATACAAAAAATTCCTCCCCTGGCGATTCTACCTTAGCAGAGGAGGAATGGTGATTAGATGAGTTAGATAACGTGTGAACTGACGAGTCGCTTACTCTTCATCGTCCTCTTCATCGTCATCCACATCATCGGCTTCGTAGTCGTCGCCGTCATCGAGAATCGGCGAGAAGGGATCGTCCTCATCGTTGGAGCGCATGCCGTAGCTGGCCCCAAAGTCACCGAATCCACCATTGTTGCGGCCACCGATCGGCGGGAACACGTCAAATCCAGCTTCGCGCTCATAGGTGCGGGCCGTGCGGTCATCCACCACGATGTCATCTAAGCCGCCCATCTCCTCTTCAAAGCCCGGATAGTCGCTCGCGTCAGGTTCCACGGCAGCTGTGTCTTCGTAGGTGTTGAAGCCGGTACCGGCAGGAATCAAGCGTCCGATGATCACGTTTTCCTTCAGGCCGCGCAACCAGTCGGACTTGCCTTCGATTGCTGCTTCGGTAAGGACACGAGTTGTCTCCTGGAAGCTGGCTGCCGAGATGAAGCTGTCGGTGTTGAGCGAGGCTTTGGTGATCCCCAGCAGCACCGGAGTGTATTGAGCCGGAGCACCGCCGGTAATCGACATGGCTTCGTTCACCTGTTCGATCTGGCGTAACTCGACTAATTCACCCGGCAGCATTGTGGTATCACCGCCATCATCAATCCGGCCCTTCGAGGTCATCTGCCGTACAATCACTTCAATATGTTTGTCGGAGATCTCGATGCCCTGGGATTGGTACACCGACTGGACTTCGTTCACCAGGAAGGTCTGGACCGCCTGCAAGCTGCGCAGAGCCGACTCAGCATCTGGCATGCCTTCACCCCGGTGATAGTCAAAGAAGACCTCGAGAATTTCGTGTGGATTAGCGGGACCATCGGTGAGAGCTTCTCCAGCGTTGACATCCTGTCCGTCGATTACCATCAGGTTCTGACCTGGAGTGAGTTGGTATTCGGTGATCACTCCATCCGGCTCAACCACCTTGATTTCCACCGATTCATCGTCGCTGTAGACGACTTGAGCCGTACCCGGACGTTTTGCCAAGATGCAGGCTTCCTTGGGCTTACGAGCTTCCAGTAGTTCCTCGATTCTGGGTAGACCCTGGATGATGTCTCCGGTCTTGGCACGTTCAAACACCAGCAGCACCAGGTTGTCACCCCGCTGGACCAAGTCGCCGTCGTTGATGTGCAGCACCGCACCGGCTGATACCCGATAGGGGCGGGCAATCCGCATCACCACCCGGTCGCTTTCCACTTTGACAACCTGACCCGAATCCGGAGCCTTGAGGCCATCCGCCAGCTTGGAACCTGCTACGAGCAGATTGCCTGGTTTAACAGTAGGCGTTTTGCCCTGGGTTTCAACCACAACTTGGTCCGCCGGACGCATGACCAGAACCCGTCGAATCGCCTCACCGTCTTCGCGAATCCCGCGGACTTCTCCGGCTTCTTTGGCCAGAATTTCGGTACGGGCCACGACCGCTCCCGGTACAATCTGATCGCCATCTTGCACCAGCAGGCGCGTGTGGGTACTGCCCTGGGTTTGGTCTGCCGCTACATCTCGCCGAATCACCAGCGATTCCAGAATCACGAGCTGGAGGCGCATCACCTCTGGATTGGTTTCGTCGGGAATTAGCTCGATGTCAGCTGCTAGTTGGGGTGCATCTTGCTCGATCTCTAGCACGAGCTGCGTCCGCAACAGTTCCAATCCTTCTACTGACTTGACCCGCTCGCCATCCTTGTAAGGAATCCGCTGCACGGCCCGCAGTTGGATCGAATTGCTGGACTCTTCCCGCGTGGAGGCTTGGCTCGGCACCGAGGGTTCATCGGGTACCGTGAATTCGGTCACCGGACGCAGCAGCAGGGCTGGGCCTTCGGGCGACTCGACATATTCGATGTAGCGCAGCTCATCCACGGTTAAACCGGACATGACTTCCTGCCCCGGATTGACGATCGTGCCGTCCTTCGACATCACCGCTTCTGGATTGTCAGCCAAATGCAGTTCACCAGGCTTGATCACGATCTCGCGCAGAATGTCGTTCTTCTGCGTAACTTCGACCACGCCGCTACTCTGACAAAAAATGTCTTTCACCACTTCGGTACCGGCTTCCACATATTGGCCGTCTTCTACCAGCAGCAGCGAGATGTCTTTGTTGATCTCGTGGGCTTCTTCGGGAATCCACAGCAAAGTGCCGCCCTGCACCACCTCGTAGCCCAATTTGGCTTTGCCCTTCTTCGCGACTTCAACGCCAGAATAGCGAATGATGCCACCGGTCTGGGTGTGGTAGCGGTCGTCGATTAGCTCGGCTACGACCTGACCGTTGCTCACCTTCGCTCCGGGAGTCGCAATTAAGGAGAAGCGCTGTCCGGTTTGGGTTTCGATCAGGTATTGCTCCCGGCCCTGATGGCTTTCGACCACTACCTGAGCCTGATCCAGCAAGACCGAAGCGGTGATGATTTCGATCTCCCGTCCGCCCTTGCCTTCGTTTTCCTGAGGAATCCGTACTACGCCACCGTTTTCGGTGATCAGTTTGGTTTCGGCGAGGATGCCGTTGGAGTCAATATGATCGCCATTTTTGACGATCGGTTCGGCTCCGGGGGGTAGGTTATACACCTCACCAGAAAGGATCCAGATCAGACCTCCGTTTTGGGCAATGCGTGTGGTGTTGCCCTGCCGGTCCTTCTTCTCTTCTGGAATCAGGTCGGCAAATTTGACTTCACCGGCCAAGTCGGAAGCAACGTCCTTAGTCGCTTTCTCCGTTACCTTGCGGACACGGCCTGTCGAAGGCATCTCCACCAGCATCTGTCCGGCTTTGACTGCATCACCATCGCGCACGAAGATAATCGATCCGGGCGGAACCGTGGACGATTCTTTCTGGCTGCCCGACTCCACCATGACATCGACGCTGACCTCGCTGATCAGCGCATCTTCACCATGACGGGTACGGAAGGCGCGGGAGCGAAACTGCTTCGGCTTGGTGTGGACTGTACCATCAAAGCTAGCCCGGACCTGCGGGGCCAGTTCGCCGGTGAAGGTACCGCCGGTGTGGAATGTCCGCATCGTCAGCTGGGTACCCGGTTCACCAATCGATTGGGCCGCAATGATGCCCACGGCTTCGCCCAAATCCACCATCGAGGCATGGGCCAGACTCCAGCCATAGCAGAGCTGGCAAACCGAACGCGATGCTTCACAGGTGAGCGGCGACCGCACAAACACTTCTTCAATCTTGGCTTTGCCAATCTGCTTGGCTAGCTCGTCGGAAATTGCTTCGTTGCGAGCCACAAGCACTTCGCCGGTCTGGGGATGCACGATGTCACGCGCTGCGACCCGACCCAGCAGCCGATCCTGAAGCGGAATCAGCACCCGCTCCCCGTCGGTCATGCTCTTGACGGAAATACCGCGCTCGGTGCCGCAGTCAAGTTCCCGGATGATCACATCCTGGGCTACGTCCACCAATCGGCGGGTGAGGTATCCAGAGTCAGCGGTACGCAATGCGGTATCTACCAAGCCTTTGCGGGCACCGTAGGAAGAGATGATGTATTCCGTAACTGTCAGACCTTCGCGGAAGTTGGTTTTAATTGGCAGGTCGATGATTTCCCCTTGCGGATTCGCCATCAGACCGCGCATGCCCACGAGCTGCCGTACCTGGGAGATGTTGCCTCGCGCCCCCGAAAAGGCCATCATGTAAACCGAGTTGAGCGGGTCGCTGGCTTCAAAGTGGCGCACCACTTCGTCTTTTAGCTCTTCGCTGGTGCCGTTCCAGGTGTCGATTACTTTTTGGAAACGCTCCACTTCCGTGATTTCGCCCCGCGTATAGCGGCTTTCGGTCTCGCGGATTTCGTCTTCTGCTGCTTCTAGTAACTGCCGCTTACTGGGGGGCACCTGCAGGTCATCGACGCTAATCGAGACCCCGGCCCGTGTGGCAAACTTGAAGCCCAGATCCTTGAGTTCGTCGGCCATGTGGGCGGTTCTGGCCGTACCATAATTTGTAAACGCCCAAGCAATCAGCCGCCGCAGTTGGCCTTTGTTGACAACTCGGTTGCGGAAGATCATTGCCGGGGTTGGCTTTTGTGTTGCTTTGTCCTCTGCCGTCATTCTCAGCCTCTCAATTTCAGTATTTGTTCGCGCTGACTTTTACGCTGGCTTTGTATGGCCTTCAGCTCACCAGGGCATCTTGAACCGTCTTGTTGTAGATGATTCGTCCTGGCGTGGTCTTGATGTATTGGGAAATCAAATTGCCGTCCGCATCTTGACGCACCCGACGGAATTTGTAGGTTTTTGTAGTGCTGCCATCGTCGGCGGTTTGCGCTTCTAGCGGCTCAACTTCCCCATCTTCGCTTTCCACAGCGCCATCGAAGCGCACCCAGACATAGGCGTGAATGTCAACTAGCCCCTGCTCATAGGCCACAATCACATCCTCCAGGCTAGAGAAGTAATGTCCGACTCCTTTAGTAGCGGCAGGATTTTCTGCGGTCAGGTAGTAGCAGCCCAAGACCATGTCCTGGCTAGGCGTGACAATCGGTCGTCCGGTGGCTGGAGACAGGATATTGTTCGACGCCAACATCAGCAACCGTGCTTCAGCCTGCGCTTCTAGCGACAACGGCACATGCACCGCCATCTGGTCGCCGTCAAAGTCGGCGTTAAAGGCCGGACATACCAGCGGGTGAATTTGGATGGCGCGTCCTTCCACCAGAATCGGCTCGAATGCTTGAATCCCTAAACGGTGCAGCGTTGGTGCCCGGTTCAACAGCACGGGGTGGCCGTCGATCACTTCTTCCAGCACATCCCAGATTTGAGGATCGTTGCGCTGGATCAGCTTCTTAGCGGCCTTGATGTTGTTGACCAAGCCCTGACGAATCAAGCGGTGGATCACAAAGGGCTGGAACAATTCAATCGCCATTTCTCTGGGCAAGCCGCACTGGTGGATCTTCAGCTTGGGACCAACCACGATCACAGAACGGCCCGAGTAGTCTACCCGCTTACCCAGCAGATTTTGCCGGAAGCGGCCCTGCTTACCTTCGATAATGTCCGACAGCGACTTGAGCGGGCGGTTGTTAGCTCCCACCACCGTCCGGCCCCGCCGACCGTTATCGATCAAGGCATCGACCGCTTCTTGCAGCATCCGCTTTTCGTTGCGGACAATGATTTCTGGAGCCAGGATTTCCTGTAATCGCGCCAGTCGGTTGTTGCGGTTAATCACGCGGCGGTACAGGTCGTTCAAGTCCGAGGTGGCAAACCGGCCTCCATCCAACTGCACCATTGGGCGCAAGTCGGGCGGAATCACCGGAATCACGCTCAGGATCATCCAGTCGGGCTGGGAGCGGGTGGCAATAAAGTTGTCGATCACCCGCAGGCGCTTGATCAGCTTGGCGCGTTTTTGACCTTTGGCAACAGCAATTTCTTCCCGCAAAGTTTCCGCTTCTTTTTCCAGATCTAGGTCTTGTAACAGCCGCTGTAAGGCTTCGGCCCCAATCCCGACCTCGATTCCTTGAAGCTGGGAATCTTCGCTGTAGAGCTGGTCTTCGATCTCGATCCACTGGTCTTCGGTTAGGAGCTGCTTGTAGCTGAGGTTCTCCGCATTGCCGGAATCCAGCACCACGTAGGAATTGAAGTACACGATCTGCTCCACATCCCGCAGCGGCATATCCAGCAAAATCGACATGTAGCTAGGAATGCCCTTCAAGTACCAAACGTGAGCCACGGGTGCCGCCAGCTTAATGTAGCCCATGCGATGACGCCGCACGCGCGATTCGGTGACTTCTACTCCGCAGCGTTCGCAGACGATCCCCCGGTGCCGGACTCGTTTATATTTACCGCAATGGCACTCCCAGTCCTTGGCCGGACCAAAAATCCGCTCGCAGAATAAGCCATCCATTTCTGGCTTTAGCGTCCGGTAGTTGATCGTTTCCGGCTTGGTCACTTCGCCCACAACCATGCCGTTTGGCAGCGTCCGCTCTCCCCATTGGCGAATTCGTTCTGGAGATGCCAGACCAATTTTGACGTAGTCAAACCGCTGTTCTAGCTTTGGCATCACTAATCCCCACTAAATAAGAGTTTTAAGTTTTAAGTTTTGAGTTTTAGGGTGCAGCTTGCGTGTAGCATCCAGTCTTAAGTTCTAGAAGCCGTTTGTCTCTGGAATTTAAAACTGAGCAGACTGCCTTGCAGAAGCAAGCTACAAAACTCAAAACTTCTTGATTCGTCAGTCTTCGACTTCTTCCATCTCGTCGCGGGAAATGGATTCGTAGGTTGGGCGCGACGGAGCACGACGGTTGCCGACATCGGCCATCAGGTCTACCTCACTGTCGCGACTGGTGCCGTCATCTTGGGTTTGCAGTTTGTGGGCTGCAATATCGAGACAGAGGGATTGCAGCTCTCGCATCAACACCTTGAAGGATTCGGGGGTGCCAGGACGAGGAATTGCCTTGCCTTTGACGATGGCGTTCAGGGCTTCGTTGCGTCCCTGCATATCGTCTGACTTCACGGTCAGCAGTTCTTGCAGGATATAGGCAGCTCCAAATGCCTCCAGTGCCCAAACTTCCATTTCGCCAAACCGCTGTCCACCTTGTTGCGCCTTACCGCCCAGGGGCTGCTGGGTAACCAGTGAGTAGGGGCCAGTCGAACGAGCGTGAATCTTGTCGTCTACTAGGTGCACCAGCTTCAGCATATAGGCCGTACCGACCGTTACCGGGCGGTCAAACGGTTCGCCACTGCGTCCGTCGTAAACTTGGATTTTGCCAGGGTTATCGGGGTTGAAGACCCAATCTTGGCCGGTTTTTTCCCGCGCTTCATTGATCTTGGAGTGGGTTGTGAGACGGGATGCCTCGGCTCCATACATCTCATCGAACGGAATCATCTTGAACCGCACGCCCAAGTTGTGGCCAGCCCAGCCTAGCAGACACTCGAATACCTGACCTACGTTCATCCGGGACGGCACACCCAGCGGGTTCAGCACGATGTCAACCGGGGTCCCGTCGGGCATATAGGGCATGTCTTCCTGCGGCAGAATCCGAGAAATAATTCCCTTGTTGCCATGGCGGCCTGCCATCTTGTCACCCACCTGGATCTTGCGCTTTTGCGCCACATAGACCCGCACCACCATGTTGGCTCCCGGCGGCAGTTCATCGCCTTGCTCACGGGTGAAAACGCGCACATCCACAACACGGCCTTTTTCACCGTTGGGCACCCGCAGCGAATTATCGCGCACATCCCGTGCCTTTTCACCGAAGATGGCCCGCAGCAGTTTTTCTTCCGGCGGCTGATCTGATTCCCCTTTGGGTGTGACTTTACCGACCAGGATGTCTCCGGCTTCTACCCAAGCCCCAATCCGAATAATGCCGGTCTCATCGAGTTGCCGCAGCGCATCCTCACCGACGTTGGGAATCTCACGGGTGATTTCCTCTGGGCCGAGCTTGGTTTGACGCGCTTCGATCTCGTATTTCTCAATATGGATCGAGGTGTAGACATCGTCGTAGACTAAGCGCTCGCTGATCAGGATGGCGTCTTCGTAGTTGTAGCCTTCCCAGGGCATATAGGCCACCAGTACGTTTTGGCCCAGCGCCAACTCGCCGCCCTCGGTCGCCGATCCATCCGCCAGAATTTGGCCTGCTCTGACTCGGTCGCCAGCAAAGACGATGGGACGTTGGTTCAAGCAAGTGTCTTGGTTAGAGCGCTGATACTTCTGCAGTTGATACTCGATCGTCTTGCCGTCCGAGGTTCGAACTTCGATCCCGTTAGCATCTACACGGGTGACTTCACCATCGGTGCGGCTGACGATCACCATCCCAGAGTCACGCGCTGCCTGTGCTTCCAGTCCAGTGCCAACCAAAGGCCGCTCAGGACGCAACAAGGGCACCGCCTGCCGCTGCATGTTTGATCCCATCAGAGCGCGGTTGGCGTCATCGTGCTCTAGGAACGGAATCAGCGAAGTGGCAACCGAAATGATCTGCACTGGTGAAACGGCGACAAAGTCAATTTCATCTGCAGTGGCAGTGGTGAATTCTTGCCGGTAGCGGATTGGCACCTGTTCACCCAGGATACGTCCCTCTGCGTCCATAGAAACATCGCCTGCCGCTACTCGGAACTCATCTTCTTCGTCCGCAGTCATGTAGACGGGCGCTTCGTCCTTCAGTACGCGGGCATTTTCCACCCGGTAGAAGGGCGTTTCGATGAAGCCATAGGTATTGACGCGGGCATGGGTAGCGAGCGAGCCAATCAAACCCGCATTCGGACCTTCCGGCGTTTCAATCGGGCAAATTCGACCATAGTGGGAGGGGTGAATGTCGCGCACAGCAAAGCCAGCCCGTTCCCGGGTTAGACCACCGGGGCCAAGGGCGCTAAGACGGCGCTTGTGGGTCAACTCAGCCAGTGGGTTGGTTTGGTCCATGAACTGGGACAACTGCGAGGACCCAAAGAACTCCTTGATAGCAGCCACCAGTGGTTTGGGGTTGACCAAGGAGGCAGGTGTCAATGAATCGGCATCCGATACAGTCATGCGCTCCCGGATGATCCGCTCCAAGCGGTTGAGTCCAACTCGCACTTGGTTTTGCAGCAGCTCACCCACCGAACGCACTCGCCGATTACCCAAGTGGTCGATGTCATCGATCTGACCGATATCAAATTCCAGGTTGATCAAATAGTCGATTGCGGCCAAAATGTCTTGGGGCGTGAGAATCCGCGTTGTTTCCGGCACGCTCAGCCGCAGCTTCCGGTTCAGCTTGTAGCGACCCACCCGGCCCAAATCGTAACGCTTGGGATCAAAGAAGCGGGAATCGAGCAACTGTTGACCACCCGATACGGTCGGCGGCTCACCCGGACGCAGCTTGCGGTACAGCTCCATCAGCGCTTCCTCTTCGCTGAACTGCCCCTCTTTCTCGATCGTTTTCTGGAAGTACTCCGGGTGGCGCAGGGCATCGAAGATTTCGCCATCGCTTAACCCTAGTGCCTTCAGCAATACCTGGGCTGAGAGCTTGCGAGTTTTGTCGATCCGCACCCAAACCAAGTCGTTTTTGTCGGTTTCAAATTTCAGCCAAGCGCCTCGGTTGGGAATCAGACTAGCGTTGAAGGTGCTGCGACCGTTTTTGTCGATTTCTTTTTTGTAATAGACGCCAGGGCTACGGACAATCTGGTTGACAATAACCCGCTCCGCACCGTTGATAATGAAGGTACCACGGTCGGTCATCAGCGGTAGGTCACCAATAAAGACTTCCTGCTCTTTAATTTCGCCGGTTTCTTTGTTAATTAAGCGGGTCGGCACATACATCTGCACCGCATAGGTACTGTCCCGCCGCTTGGCCTCGTCCACGTCATATTTGGGCCGCCTGAGTTTATAGTCTTTGCCGAGAAAATGCAGCTCTAGCTTTCCGGTGTAGTCGGTAATCGGCGAAAAACTGTCTAGCTCCTCAATCAAGCCTTCCTCTAAAAACCAGCGGAAACTAGCACGCTGAATCTCTACGAGATCAGGCAGGGTAAACATCGATGGCGATTTGGTTAGGTTACTCATGCGTCTCCTCGTATGGGTATTGCTTTGGGCATGCCCCTAACGCTGCGGTAGTTGGGCAAGTAGTCGGGCAATAAAAACTACAACGACGGCAAAAAATTCCAGTCCTCAACCAAGGAAGACTGAAACCCATCCGTCTAGAAATGCAAGACGTTTAAGATATTGAATTGAATCGGATTCCAGAAGAAGTTCCAATCGTGAAAGTCAGGGTGCGGGCGGACAGAGCACGGAGAGTATAGCTTAAACAATGGACTTCGTCAACCTGCTTCAAAGTTACAAACAAAAATAAAAGATTGCGATCACGCCAAACGTCAGAGCCGTTAGATCTTAACTACTGCTCTGCATCAGTCACCTCAAAAATTTTTACATCCTCCAATCTTCATTATGGCGTAGACTAGTCATTTTGTGGGTCAAACTTTTGGCGGCCCTCTAGATCAAATAAAGATAATAAATAGATCTAGATCAAACTTGGGCGACTTCCAAGCTGTTCCCTGTGAGTCAGGGCTAGAAGCAGTTCAGCTTAGTCAGCTCTTTCAAACTGCCTTTTAGACGTGGCTGGCGGCTAGTGACGGAAGGGACTCCGGTAAGGGCAGCTGAAACAAGCGACAGGCATTGCTCGTGGTTTGAACGGCGAGGGTTTCCAGGGGCACCTGACGCAGTTGAGCCATTTGCTCAGCCACATAGCGAACATAGGCGGGTTGGTTGCGTCGTTCGCCCCGCTTCGGTACCGGCGATAGAAACGGACAGTCGGTCTCGATCAACACCCGATCAGCAGGTACAAGCTTGGCCGACTCCTGCACTTGCCGCGCATTCTTAAACGTGACAATGCCGCTAAAGCTAATGTAAAACCCCAGATCGAGAAACCAGTGGGTCTCTTCCGGAGTACCACCCCAGCAATGCATGACGCCACGCACGGCTCCCTCTTTAGCCCAAAACGAGCGCAAAAGTTCGGCCATTCGCGTCGCCGCATCCCGGCAGTGGATGATCACCGGCAGATCGAGCTGACGTGCAATCTGTAACTGGGCCTGAAAGACCTCCTCTTGCAAAGCTTGATTGTCGGCTTTGTAGAAGTCCAACCCCATTTCGCCAATCGCCACCACCCGTGAATCAGACTGGGCTAAAGTGAGAATCTGCTCCGCTGAATCTGCCGTCCATTTGTCGGCGTCTAACGGATGCAGACCGACAGCAAAATAGAGTTCAGGAAACCGATCGGCAATGCTTCGAATGTCCTGAAATTCAGCCGGTTCTACGCAGGAATGCACCAAGCGAACCACCCCAGCTGCACGCCAAGCTTCTGCAACCTGATCCAGATCGGCTGCAAAGCTATCGAAATTGAGATGCACATGGGTATCAATCAGCGGCGCGGGCTGCATAGGGATCCTTGAAGGCTGTTCTTCCCAATTTTAGAACTTGAGACTTAGAACTTGAGGGGATTGGCCCAGTTGTTCTGTCAACTCAAGCCTGCTATGAAGCCGCCGCTTCCTTCGATTTCAATACTTTAGCGAGGCGAGATTTTTTGCGGGCACCATTGTTGGGATGCAGCACGCCGCGCTTCACGGCTTTGTCAATTTTGCTATAGGCCGCCGACATAGTGCGCTGCACTTCTGCCATCGCTTCGGGAGTAGGATTCGCCGCATAGGCATCGACCGCCGTTAAGTAACGCTTCATCAGGGTTCTCACGGCGGACTTATAGGATTTGTTGTGCAGGCGGTTCCGCTCTGCAACCTGGATACGCTTGATTGCCGACTTAATATTTGCCACGGTAACTATCTAGATAGAGGTCAGAAGAGTTTCTTTCAGCGATCCACCATTCTAGCGAATGATTTGACAAAAATGCCAGACAATCTGCCATCGTTTCTACATAAATCCTTGGAAAATCCAGGTTAAGCTAGAAGAGACACAGGTTTGACGCCAGCCGCTAAGATGGCTGAAGTAAGACAGACCTGTACTGATGGGTTACTTCACGACCTTGCGTTTTTAAGTCACTGTGGCAATGCTGCGAATCATCACTCAGCGGGCTGAGGCACTCACCGAACTGCGACGAATCTGCGATCGCACCCATGACGATCAAGTTGTGCATAAAGAGGCAACGGTTCGAGAAGTGCTGCAGGCCGTGAAGCGGCAGGGCGACCGAGCGGTACTGCACTACACCGAAGAATACGACCAAGTATCCCTGAAACCTGAAGAGTTGCGCGTCTCCGGCTCGGAACTAGACGCCGCTTACCAGCAGGTTTCCCAAGAGCTGCTCAATGCGATTCAGCTTGCCTGCCGTCAGGTCGAGTCGTTTCACCGACAGCGGGTGCCCAAGAGCTGGGTCCAGTTTGGCAAAGATGAGGTGGTGCTGGGTAAGCGCTATACCCCAGTTGACCGGGCCGGCTTGTACGTTCCAGGTGGACGCGCTGCCTATGCCAGCACCGTGATCATGAACGCGATTCCGGCGAAGGTAGCTCAGGTGGCGCGAATTGTGATTGCCACTCCACCCGGCCCCAATAAGGCTGTCAACCCTGCCGTTCTGGTCGCGGCTCAAGAAGCGGGCGTGGACGAAATTTACCGCGTCGGGGGAGCACAGGCGATTGCAGCTTTAGCTTATGGCACGGAAACGATCCCCAAGGTGGATGTGATCACCGGCCCCGGTAATATTTACGTCACCCTAGCGAAAAAGCTGGTTTACGGCACTGTCGGCATTGACTCTCTGGCCGGACCATCCGAGGTGCTGATCATCGCCGATAGTTCTGCCAATCCGATACATGTAGCGGCTGATCTGCTAGCCCAAGCCGAACATGACCCGTTAGCTGCCGCTATATTGTTGACCACCGATGCTGATTTAGCAATCAAGGTGGTGGCCGAGGTAAAGCAGCAGTTGATCAACCACCCGCGCCGGATGCTGACCGAAAAGGCCATTGCCCATTACGGTTTGGTAGTGGTAGTGGAATCGCTGGAAGTTGCGGCAGAACTCTCGAACGAATTTGCTCCGGAGCACTTGGAGCTGGAAATTGAGGATCCCTGGAGCCTGTTAGACAAAATCCGCCATGCCGGAGCGATCTTTCTGGGCAACTCTACCCCGGAAGCGGTGGGTGACTATTTGGCCGGTCCCAATCACACGCTGCCAACATCGGGTTCGGCTCGCCATGCCTCGGCCCTGAGTGTGGAAACCTTTATCAAGAGTTCTAGCTTGATTCAGTACTCGCCCAAGGCGCTAGAGCGGGTGGCTTCGGCAATCGATGTACTGGCAACGGCTGAGGGGTTACCCTCCCATGCCGATTCGGTCAGACTGAGAGTCCAAGACCCGGCAGAGCTGGAACGGCTCGATGCCGAGATACCGACAGCGGAGTAGGATGCGGCGACAACTGGATTGGATCAATTTAAGGTGAGGGGGCGTCAATCGTGTTTAAGAAAATTCTGGTGGCTCTCGATGGTTCAGATCTATCAGAACAGATCATCGCGATGGTGCAGCAATTTCACCTCCAGGCAGAGACAACAGTGGTGCTGGCCCATGTGATTGTCAATCTCGGTGCCGATCCAGACATTGCCGTTGACCGCCCCCAAGCCGATACCGAAACGATCTCGCACCAACAGCTAGAAAAGCTGCAATACTACCAATCCCTCTTACCCTGCCAAAGCGAGATCGAAATCGTTATGGGCGAGCCAGCCGAAGAAATTATCCGTTTAGCCAACATTCACCAGGTTGATCTGATCGTGATGGGCAGTCGCGGCCTAACCGGAATCAAACGCATCCTCCAAGGTTCGGTCAGCAGTCAGGTAGTGGAAGAGGCTCCTTGCTCAGTGTTTGTCGTGAAGCTAAAGTGACAAGTTGGAAGCATAATCCCCCCACTCCCCACTCCCCACTCCCCACCCTTCATGACCACGCTGGAAACCGACCGCCTGCTCCTCCGCCTGTTCCGCGAAGCCGACTTAGATGCCTATGCCGAGATGTGTGCCGATCCAGAGGCGATGCAGTACATTGGACCCGGCCATCCCCTATCGCGAGCTGAATCTTGGCGCAGTATGGCCACAATGCTGGGACACTGGCAGTTGCGGGGCTATGGCCTGTGGGCGGTGGAAGAGAAAGCGAGCCACGAGATGATTGGCCGCATTGGCTGCTGGAATCCCGAAGGCTGGCCGGAGTTTGAAATTGGCTGGATGCTGCGCCGTCCTTTCTGGGGCAAAGGCTTGGCCACCGAAGCGGCAAAAGCTGCCATCGAATACGCCTTTCAAACCCTAGGACGGACCCACATTGTCAGTTTGATTGTGCCGCAGAACCAGCGCTCGATTCGAGTCGCAGAGCGGTTGGGGGAAAAACTGGAAGGACGCACAGAAATTTTTGGCCGCGAGGTGTTGATTTACGGCCTAAAGCGAGACAACTGGCTCAAGCATCATTAGAGGTAGTTAGCGTTATTCCATCAAGCTTGCTTCTGCTGCACCAGAAATTGCCGTAATCGCAATAGGCTAAACGTTTGGCCCAAGTTCAACGGCAGCAACGAAATTCCTTCCAGGCTCGACTGCACCCAGCCGTCACCCCAATACCACTGATGGAAGCCATCAATTCCCTGACTCATCAATAGCCGCAACCCGTTTGGCTCCACCAGATCAACCTCATGGCGAATCGTAATCGGTCCGATGTAGCTGGTAAATATCGTGCCTTTTTGCAAACGGTCGGGCAATCCAGCAGAGAAGGTTTGCGGAGCCAGCCATTGCCGAAACTGATCCGGACAAAGCAAACTATCTCGAATCTGCTGTTCGGAAGCATCGACTTCAATCCGCAGGTTGCTTTGTTGAAACGTGCCAAACATAAAAAGAATAGGGTTAATTGATTCGCGGTGGTCCAGCTTCAGATTAACGTACTGTAGGCAAATTCGGTTGGAGACGGGGTTTGGGATATTCGCGCCGCTCGAAATTCTGGCTATGCGTTCATTGGCATTGCTTCAGACAGTAAAATCGCAGCATTATTACAAGAGGGAGCCAAGCATGTGCTACCAAACTATCAGGACCTCGATCGCTTTATCGCATTGCTCAATTGCTAAATTCGCTTATGTCTGAGCCAGTCACCATTACCATCAAGCTATTTGCGGCCTACCAGGAAGCCTATGGGGTGCCCGAACTGGTTTTGGAAGTGCCCGCTGGCACCACCGTGGCCCAAGTGCTGGATCGCCTCATGGCAGAGCACCCAGAACTAGAGCAATGGCGGGATGTGACTCGGTTCGGCATCAATTTGCAGTTTGTTGCAGCAGACACCCCAGTGCAGCATCACGATGAAGTCGTGCTAATCCCGCCAGTTAGCGGCGGCTGATTCGCTGTTTAAACGGATTAAACAGCTCCCACTTCAAAAATCCATTCCTCTGTGCCGATCTTGATTCGATCGCCTGCTGACAGCCACACGGCCTGATGCGGCGTCAGGCGCTGCTGGTTCAGGTAGGTGCCGTTAGAGCTACCCAGATCGGTCAACCGATAGCGTTGAGTGCCGTTAGTGTTTTCTACCTGTTCAATGCAGGCATGGTTACGGGAGCAGAGTTCATCGCTAGAAACGAGCGTATGATGGACTTCTCTACCGATGGTGAAGGGATTGGCGGCAATCGCGATGGGAGCGCCAGATTGGCAGTGGATTAGACGAGCGGTAGTGGTGGCTGAATCGGTAGCAAGCGTAGTTGGCGGCAGTGGCGTTTTGTAACGGGCTGGAGCAATGGGTTGAGGAGGCCGTTCACCGGGTCTCAGCACAAAGGTTTCGGCAATTTGCGCCTGCAAGTTTGCCTCATGCTCTAACTCGGCCCGAGCAGTCAAACCCTCGAGTTGGCGGATTACACCTCGCTTTTGCGGGAAGCTAATATCACTGACCCGGACATCATCTAGATTGAACCCCAGCGTATAAAAGCTATCGATCTGGGCAAGCAGGTAATCGCGAATCTGGACTCTGCCGATTCGATTCAGTTCTTCTAGCCGCAGTTGATTGACCACTACTCCCAAATTGTCTTTGATTGCACTGGTCAGGGCAGCGATTGGGTCCGAAAGCTCTAGCGCCACTCGTTTAGGGTCCACCACCTGATACATAACGCTGAGCGAAATATTGACCAAATACTGATCGCGGGAGACAAAATCTCCCTGAGAAATCACGTCCAGATGGCGAATTTTGCTATCTACTAACACAATTTCGCATTGCTCTAAGAGCGGCAGCGCAAAGCTGACGTGGCGACCGGGTTCCAGTTTCCGCACAAGCTGACCGTTTTTAACCAATAGCCCCACGTACCCTGCACCGATAAAGTTCATGCTGAATCCGGCCCAGCGCTCTGGTGTAATCGTTTGGATCAAGGGTAGAGAATCGGTGGTCATGCAAGCCTGAAGAATATCCTCGTTACAATCCTAGCTTTGGCAACTGCTTCTGAGGGCAAACATTTGTTCAGTTCTGCAACCGGCTGCTGCCAAGATCTGATTCAGCTTGACCAACAAATTCAGCTTGACCAACAAAAAACTGGAGAATGCTGTGCTCCTCCAGTCTTAGTGAGGTTAACCAGTCTGGGTTAACTCAATGTTTAAGAGAGTTAGGCGAAAGAACCCATTCCGAGGTCGGTTGACAGTCCAGCCATTGAACCACCACCCAGCCCTGCCAATCCGACTTTTGGATCGAGGTTGAGTGGTTGGCTTAACTGCAACACCACGATTTCATTGTTGTCAATTGCAGGCGGACGCCCAACGGAAAAGGGATAGTTGTTGTCGTTGGCAACCAGGATGGTGTTTTGGTCGATGACCAGGACATCTTCGATGGTTTGGAACGGCATTGTGTAGGTGGTGCTGCCATCTTGGTTGAGATCGTCTGGGTCTTGAATATTCAGCAGATTGGCCACTTCCTGTTTGGCGACATATCCACTATCGTCTTTCTGAGAAAAATCTACTTTGTAGATCTTTTTGAATTTAGCAGCACTGCCTTGGTTGTTATCCCGCTCAATTACCAGGTACTGATTGTCATTAACAACCGTAAAGTCTCCAATCGCGTGACTGGGATTTTCTAGACGATAGTAACCAATCAGTTCATCAGCATAGGTTTGCGTTTGCAAATCATACTCGTAGATGCGCAGTGCGTTGCTGGGATCGCCAATTACAGCTCCTTCTAACAGCGGATAGATCTTCGTGCCATCTGGGCTGATTGCCATTCCCTCCAAACCTCTGGAGCGTCCCAGATTAGCCAGGGCTGTGCCTGCCAAAACATCAGGATGATCTGGGGATTTTACCTCGCTCTGCGCCGCCTGATCTCGTACCTTATCGCCTGTGGCGGGAAAATCTGTGAAGTAACCATCAACACCCAGCTGGATAAACTGCCGATATTCCAGCTCTGGATCACCATTGTAGTCCCTCGCCAAATACAAGCTCTCGTTGCGGAACGTGTAGGGGTGAACCAGCAACCCAGCATCGTGGGCATCTTGAACTAGCATGGTAGGTGCAGTTGTAGTTTTGTCAGCATCATTCACTGCCCCATCCCCATTCACATCATCGGCTTTACCATCCTCATCAGCATCAGTGCCTTTGACGGACACAATCATCCGCTTCCAGGGGCCAATTCCGTCGGCGTAGGTGGCAACTTCCTTGAGTCCTTCCGGCGTGCGTAGATCGCCATAGGTGCGCTTGTCGCCACTGACAACAAAATCATAGGGCTGGTTTTCAATCAATGTGCCGTCGAGGGCAATGTCAGCCGCATCAAAAAGCTGAACCAGGGGTACATCTATTTTTTGGTTCAGTTCCTTGAGGTTAGCGACTTCAAACGACTGAATGAAAACCGGAGAATCTTCTTTGTCTAGCCCATTCTGCTTGAGAATTTCGACCAGTGGTTCTTCCAACGACAGGCCGATGGAGTCGTGATAGGTGGGATGTTTAGTTTCAGGATAGATACCAATCGTGCGGCCCGTTTCGGCACTTTTGCGCTTGGCTAAATCGATCACTTCCTGAAGTGTGGGAACCTCAAATTGACCGTTGAAGAAAGGACTGCGGAACGGTAATCGTTCAATCGCCCGCAGAGTTTTGATCTCTGCTAACGTAAAATCTTCGGCAAACCAACCCGTGTACTCGACGCCATCAATAGTTTTAGTGGTTTTGCGATCAGCAAATTCGGGGCGGCTCGCCACATCGGTAGTCCCAGAAATCTCGTTCTCGTGACGGGCAATCAGCACTCCATCTTTGGTTGAAACCAGATCTGGCTCAATATAATCGGCTCCCTGTTCGATAGCCAATTCATAGGCTTCTAGGGTATGTTCCGGACGTAGACCGCTAGAGCCGCGATGTCCAATCACGATCGGCGGTTTGCCATCCAGCGTCTGGAAATTGGGGATGTTGGGAATTGCAATTGGCGCGTCGAGCAGTTTGCCTGAGCTATCAAAATGCAGCAGATAAGGACCAAACTCATCACCAACCCAGATCGTGCCATCGGGGGCCAGTGTAAAGGATTCAACGTCAAAGTCGGCTCCGGTCAGCAATCGCTCGCTGCTGTTGTCATTGACAATCGGGAACGGTATCTTCTTGTCTGGATCGGCAAGCTGAATAAAACTGTCGCCCAGCTTAACGCTGCCATCCCCATTGTCCGTATCGCGAAAATTAGGCTCAACGCGATAGATCCGCAGCAAAAAATCCGCACTATTTGTTTTAGACCCAAAGCCATTGTCAGCCATGAACCAGTACGTGTTCTGATCGGCAAACTGAACAGCACTAAATCCTTGAACGGGCTGACCCTGGGTAAATGGACCGGTCCGACCATTGGCAGACACAGCTTTACCAGCCGCAGGACCCGCTGCAAATGTGTCTGCGGGTAGGGACGCAAATCCTTTAAGTGTGGTATCTGTCATAACTTCTGTATAGAATGCTGCAACATGACAATTTGTTTGCGCTCACAGCATCCCACAGCAGCTTTAAGAGACAGCCCAGGTTGGTTTAGAAACCGTTAAACGATGGGTTAAGAAGGCTGTAATTCTGTCTGAGATTATGTTTAAGATTGCGTTTAAGCAGAACCCTCAAGCTTTTACATGAGCCATTCAGCGCGTCAAGCGCTTTAAAGTCGCTTCCATCACCGCTGTTGTCTGACCAAAAATCGTAAATGCCAGCGCTTCTCGATAGACTCGCTGAGCCGGATGGTTGGCGTAATTAGCAGAGCCACGTGATACCGCTACAGCCGCATGGGCGCACCGTACTGCTAAATCAATAGACCAAGCTCGTAGATCAAGCTGATGCATGCCTGTATCGCCGATTGCCTGCGCCTGATACATGGCCGACCGACAGGTTTCCAATTCTTGTGTCAGGGCGATCAGCGTCTCAGTAATAACCGGCTGAGCTGGAGCGGCTGCCAGAATATCTAACCCAGCTTGCGCGCATCCCAATGCAAAGAAGCCGTGATGTAATACGTTACTGCGATCACTCTGGTGAATCCAATCGACAGGCTTAAGATCAAGTACCTGATCAACTGGTAAAAACCAGTTTGCCAATTGGGCAGTGACCGTATTCGTGGATGCCATTGCTGCCAACTGCAAGGGTTGGCTCAGCGCGATCCAGCCGCCGTCCACTGTTTCATTCCGTAGGGGCACCAGACCAAACAGCGCTCGTCCATCAGGCAGCTCTGCACCGAGAATAAACTGCTCGAAACAGCCGAAACCAGTGATCCAGGGTACATTCCCACTCACATAATATCCATCGCGGCTCGGCGTGGCTTTAACCGCCGGTTCGCCTGATCGTCGCAGTTGGGAAAACCCCAAACCAATCCGCTTTTGACCCGTTGCCATATAGGGTAAATACTTTTGCTTCAGTGACTCATTGTTGCTTTGGGCTAACCTTGCTGCTGCGCTTTGATGCTGGGTTTGCAGAAAGGCGAGAGCACCCGAATATCGGGCTGTCAATTCTTGAAATGCACGAAAGGTGAGTTCATTCACTCCTGTTCCCTGCCACTCTGGTGCAACCCGTAAGGCGAGAAGCTGTTGCTCACCCAGTTCGCTGAATGCCTGCTGTAATGCTTGTGGGTCAGTGTCCAAACGAGCAGCTTTCGGAGCCACGACGGTCTGCAAAAAAGCAGCGGCTCTGTCCAGCACAGACTGCTCCAACAGCAGGGGTTGATTTAAACAAGACGACATAAGCTTCTCTAAAATCACTGAGAAAACTGTAGCAAGTTAGCCTAGGGATATTAAGTTTTGGCCGCTGCGGAGCAGTGCTCTAGTGCTGAGCCTATGCGTAGCACGTAGTTTTGAATTGAAGAATATGGCAAAAAGGACGGGTAAGGATGGCTTCAGTTTTGTTAGCTTTGGATTTTGGTGGAACGAAGCATGCAGCGGCAGTTGTTGAGGCGGGCGAAACTCAGTGGCGGGCGTATCAACGCCGATTGGCTCCAGTTCACTCCAATGCTCAGACCGATCTCGAGGTGATGCGATCGCTAATTAAACAAGTCTTGAATGGTGCATCTCCCACCGCTATTGGCGTTAGCTTTGGTGGGCCAGTCGATTTCAGTACGGGAACTGTGCGGCTGTCGCACCATGTGATGGGCTGGGAGAATACTCCGCTTCAGCAGCTTCTCGAAGCAGAATTTGGCGTACCGGTACGGGTTGATAATGATGCGAATGTAGCGGCGTTGGGCGAGCATCGGTTTGGGGCAGGGCAGGGCTGTCAGGATCTGCTTTACATTACGGTGAGCACGGGCGTGGGCGGCGGCTGGATTTTGCATGGGCAACCGTGGCGCGGTTCTGAGGGCATGGCGGGCGAGATTGGTCATATGGTGGTGGATCCGCAGGGGCCAGTTTGTCTGTGTGGGAAACGCGGCTGTGTCGAACGGTTGGCATCCGGTCCCTACATGGCGCAACAGGTGCGTCAGGTGCTGCTGCAACAGCCTGAGCAAGGGCAAAGGCTGCGATCGCTAATCAACCATGAGCTAGACAACTTGACGGCTGTGCAGATTAGCCAAGCGGCAGCTCAAGGGGATGAAGTAGCACAGGCCGGATTGCAAAAAGCAGGATGGGCCTTGGGAGTGGGCATCGGCAATGTTGCGAATTTGATCAATCCACAGCGGTTCATTCTGGGAGGCGGTGTGACGAAATCAGGCGAACTATTTTGGCAGACCGTCTGTGAAACGGCACGTGCCACAGCCCTACCCGAAGTTCATGTTGAAATTGTGCCCGCTGCTCTAGGAGATGATGCGCCTTTGTGGGGAGCAGTGGCGTTGGTGGAAGGGGAATGAGGGAACGATTTGGGTGGATGGGCTTTGCCGTGAGCGGCTCAGCCGAACGGTGGATGGGTGATGTTTACTATAAAGCGCTCTGGTTAGTATCTCGGTTTGGATATTCATCAGTTTGAGTGGACGTTAAATCGATCAGCTTATCTAGCCGCAGGTCACTCACCCACTGCTTGAGTTGATTTGCCAGCTCGCTCTGGTCTGGCGGAATTTGATCAATCAGCACCAGAATCAGTTCCTCATCTGCAATCCGGGCTGCCTGCCGCAGTTGGGCGACCCAGTCGGGCGACATCACCTGCAACGTATCCTCTGCACGTCGCTTGGGTGAATCAGTATTTCTAGTTGATCCAGAGGATTCGGTCAGATCTTGATAGACATACCGCACGCCTAAATGCTCCGCTATTTTCTCCAACAGGAGGGCTTCGGTTGCAGGCTTATGCACAAAGTCATCGCATCCTGCCGCTAAAATGGCTGTTCGCTCATCTTCAAACGCGCTGGCCGTCAGGGCCAAAATCTTAGTTGTCGCCGGTTTGGCGCTAATTCCAGACTGAGCGCCTTTTGCATCTCTCTTTCGCTTATGCCGTTTCGCTTTTGCGCTTCGCCGTTTGCCGTTTGCCTTCTCCAACTCTCGAATCTGCCGCGTTGCTGCATAGCCATCCATTATCGGCATACGCAGATCCATCCAAATCAAATGCGGTGCCCAGTCTTGCCATTGATCAACTGCTTCCTGGCCGTTGGCGGCTACCCGCACTTCAAAACCGACCAACTCCAGCAATTGCACCAAAAACTGACAATTCTCTGGATTGTCTTCCACCACCAGCAATCGATAGCGGGGTTGGCCTTCTGCTAGTTTCACCACCCGGCGAGGCCGCGATTGAGGCAGCCACTCATCGGTCTCTACAACCCCCACCGGAATCGTGAAGTAGAAAGTAGAGCCTTGGTTGGGCGTACTGATAAAACTCAAATCCCCGCCCAAGAGCTGAACAAACTGGCGGCTAATCGGCAGCCCCAATCCTGTCCCTTCTTGAGATTGTTGTCCGGCCTGAGTTTGTCCAAACGGCTCAAACACGGCTGCCTCTTCAGCAGGATCAATGCCACAGCCCATGTCTTCTATGGCAAAATGCAAAGCCAAGGGTAATGCAGAAGCAGCCACCAGAGGCGACAATGAAGACGTCAACCAATGTTCCGGCTCTCCCCGCTGCACTCGCACCACCACCGAGCCTTGAGAGGTGAACTTAATGGCATTGCCGAGCAGATTGATCAAAACCTGGCGCAATTTACTTTCATCGGTTTGAATCAGGCAGGGAAGGCTGGCATCTGTTTGGATGGTTAAGGCTAACCCTTTCGATTCCGCCTTGAGGCGAAATAGCAGTTCCAGATTTCCCAACAGAGCCTGGAGGTCGAAGCTAGTTACGCTCAGCGTCATCCGCCCTGCTTCAATTTTTGAGATGGCCAGAATATCGTTGATCAGGTTGAGCAGATGTTCGCCACTGCGGTTAATGATACTGACTTGCTCCTGCTGATCGGGATGTAAACGGATGTCCCGGTTGAGGAGTTGACTAAAGCCCAGGATCGCATTGAGCGGAGTTCGCAGTTCATGGCTCATATTGGCG
>KL662191.1:1097249-1111320 GCA_000733415.1 [Leptolyngbya] sp. JSC-1 | reverse complement strand
AGGTTGAGCAGATGTTCGCCACTGCGGTTAATGATACTGACTTGCTCCTGCTGATCGGGATGTAAACGGATGTCCCGGTTGAGGAGTTGACTAAAGCCCAGGATCGCATTGAGCGGAGTTCGCAGTTCATGGCTCATATTGGCGAGAAAAACGGTCTTAGCCTGGTTAGCGGCCTCGGCTGCTTCCATTGCTTGCTGCAGATCCAGAGTGCGTTGGGTAACTCGCTTTTCGAGTTCGGCATTGATCTGGCGCAATTCTTGCTCCAGCTGTTTGCGCTCGGTAATATTTTGCGCTGCGCCGATATATTGCGTCACATGACCTGCTTCGTTCCGTTTGAATACACTGTCGCGACTATAAAACCAGCGCCATTCTCCACTCGCATGACGCAGCCGGTATTCAATTTCTAAGTCTTCTCCATCGGCAGCGACAGTCAAAGCCTGTTGATGGTGGGCTACAGCCTCAGCGTCCTCTGGATGCAAAAGGGTTGGGAATAGAGTTGCACCCATTGCCTGAATTTCCGTGGGCGTGTAACCCAGACTTTCGGCTAACGAGCGGTTACTGTATCGAGTGGACTGATTCACTAAGTCGTAAATATAGAGAGTGGCCGGAGTTTTATCGGCAATACTTTGAGCAAACTGCTGGGCTTCCCGGAGGGCAGCTTCGGCTAGTCTGCGATCGCGTAGATCGATGTTGATACAATACATTTCTGGCTCGCCCAGCACATTGGTGAGCTTAAGATGGCTAGAATAGACCTCAACCAATTCACCATACTGGTTGTGCAACTGTAATTCTCCGTTGGGCAACCCCTCACCTTGGCCTGCAATCCAGGCGTCTAGAATCGGCAGAATTTCAGCTTGCATCGGTTCAGGAATGATCAATGCTTCGATGGGTTGACCGATCGCTTCAGCGCGGGTATGGCCGTACAATTCTTCACTAGCACGATTCCAGAAGATGACGCGACGATCCTTGTCATAGCCTTGAATCGGGGTTGGGGTTGCTTCGAATAAGGTGCGGAAACGATCTTCACTTTCCTGTAATGCCAATTCCGCCAGTTTGCGATCGGTAATGTCTCGTATCCCTGCGATGCAGACTGAGCGATTGTCCAGTGTCACCAAGCGTAACGACACTTCTGCATCAAAAATAGAATCATCGCCCAAGCGTCGATCTTTCCATTCGAGCTGGATTAGCTTGCCAGCCTGTACCTGTTGAAACAGTTGGGATAAACATGCGAGTGGGGCATCGGGGGCGGATAGATCAGCAATACTTGCGGCCAACAGTTGCTCGCGTGTAGCAGCATAAAGTTCTAGAGCACGGTCGTTGACATCTAAGATGGTGCCATTCAGATCGTGAATAAAAATGGCATCGTAGACATTATTGAAAATAGTGCGCAAATCTTGCTCTGACTGAATTAGCTCCTGGGTACGCTGCTGGACTCGCTGTTCTAGTTCTTCGTTCAATTTTTGGAGGGCAAGTTCAGCTTGTTTGCGATCACTGACATCCATCATCACCCCAAGCATCCGAAGCGGTTGGCCCGTTTGGTCATAAATACCTTGCCCCTTAGTCAAGACCCAACGCACCGTACCATCTGGATGGACAATCCGATATTCCAGGTCCAGGAGCATCTGATTTCTCAAGGCTTGGGCAAATGCGGTTTCTACCCACTCCAATTCTTCTGGATGCACTCGTTCGCGCCAAGTCTGATAGTTGCTGGGTCGTTCACCCGGCGTCAAGCCCATGAGCCGATAGTGACTATCACTCCAGATCGCGCCCCCTGTGGCTACATCAAATTCCCAGCTGCCTGTATTGGTTAACTCTAGCGCAAGTCGGCGGCGTTCTTCACTTTCCTGCAACGCTTGTTCGGCCCGTTTACGATTGGTAATATCTCGTCCAATAATCAATAACTCATTGTCGCCGCAGACCACAATCCGGCACTCTTCGGTTTGCAGCACACCGTCTACCCAAAGTTCCTGCTCATAGACCTGAAGCTCACCCGTTTGCAGAGCGGCTTGAATCGCATTCATCCGCCGTTCAGCCAATTCGGGTGGCAGGCTTGCTTCTACGTGGGTGCCAATGAGCTGCTCCGGATCACCTAGCACCCTAAACGTAGGCGAAGTGCAAAACTCTAGGTAGACGCCATCGTCACTCACCCGTGCGATCAAATCGGGTAAGGCACGAATCAGGGCACTTTGCTTGGCTTCGCTTTGGCGTAGTGAATCTTCGACCTGCTTCCGCTCGGTGATATCTTGCCCCGTTCCCATCAGTTGAATGGGGTGGTCTTGGGCATTGGTCACCACTTCGCCTTTACCCAGAAGATAGCGCAAGGTGCCATCAGGGCGGTAGATGCGGTGCTCAACTTCGTAAGGAATGCCGTGGCTGATTGCCTGTTCAATCGCTGCTTCTAGAGTCGGCCAATCATCTGGGTGCACTCGGTCGCGAAATTGCGTGTAGGTGGGTTCTGGCCCTGCTGGGTCCATGCCATAGATTCGGAACATTTCATCTGACCACGTGATCGCCTGAGTGGTGAGGTCAAACTCCCAACTGCCGACATGGGCAATTGCTTGAGCCTTGGCGAGTTGAGCTTGACTGTGGCGCAGCGCTTCTTCGGCTTGTTTCCGGGCTGTGATATCGGTAATCATGGCCAGTGCTCCGATGTATTGCCCGCTGTCATCCAGAATTGGGTTAGCGGCAAGCATAGCCCAGACGTCAGCGCCATTTTTGTGCTGAAATTTAAAGTCGTGATGTTCTTTGATTCCCTGACGGCGGCGTTCCGCGTTGCGAGTTGCAATTTCAACCTGTGTTTGCTCCATGAATTCAAACATGGATTTACCCATCATTTCCTCGACGCTGTAGCCCAAGATCTCGGCCATTTTGGAGTTCACAAAGCTGGTTTTATTGTCTGGATCAATAATCCAGATGCCCTCATTGGCCGTTTCTACAATCCGTCGATACTGAGCTTCACTTTGGCGCAGCGCTTCTTCAGCCAGTTTGCGATCGGTAATATCCAACATCACGCCAACGGAACGGATCACCTGTCCGTCAGCGTTGTAGATCCCTCGTCCACTATCTGCGATCCAATGCTGGGTGCCATCAGGCCAGATGACACGATATTCGATGGAAAAGTCGCGTTTTGTTGCCAAGGCTAGCTCGATTTCTTGGTGGGCTGCGGCTCGATCCTCAGAGTGCACTACGCTTAGCCAATCCTGATAGGTCGGCTCAATTGCTCCAGGTTGATATCCCAAGATTTCATAGGCAATAGTATTCCAGACTAAGTTTCCAATAGCCGCATCCCAATCCCAAATCGCAATCCGACCAAATTCCAGGGCTAGCCGCAGTTGTTCTTCGCTACGTTGCAGTGCCAGTTCTGCCTGCTTGCGGTCAGTAATATCGAGCACGACACCATCCCAAACAACCTCTGTGTCACGTTGCTCATAGCGAGCCGTAGCTTGCACCCACTTGAGTTGACCAGTTGGTGTGATAATCCGATGCTCCACATAAAAGATATGCTCTGGGTGTTTCAGGGCATCAGCAATGGCCAACCGCACTAGAGATACATCCTCTGGATGAATAATCTCCCAAAGAACGCTAGCCTGCTGCATCACCGCTTCTGCTTCCACGCCGTAAATTTCTGCCACACGAGGGCTAATGTAGGGAAAAGCATCGCTGCCATCGGCATACTGGACATAGCGATAGACGACTCCAGGCAGGTTCTCAGCCAGTCGGCGGAGACGAGTCTCACTTTCTCGCAACGCTAATTCAGCCTGTTCTCGTTCCGCTTCGAGCCGCTTTCTGTCGCTGATATTTCTCACCATACAAAGAACACGGTTGGGTTGATAGGGCACTACGCGCACCTCTTCAAATTGGATAATGTCGCCAAACTGAATTTTCTGTTCGAAAAGCTGCATTTCACCCGTTCTGAGCGCAAGCTGAATCATGTGCAGGTTTTGATCTGCCGCATCGCGGGGCATGACATCGTGGATATGCAGGTTGGCTTCGACTCGATTGGCAACCGGAATCACTTCACCATTAAAGTGATTGGCGGAAAACGTCAGAAATTGTCCAGTCGCATCGAGCACTGTGAGCAAGTCTGGGATAGCCGACAGGATAGCTCGATTCTGTTCTTCGCTCTGTCGTAGCGCGGCCTCGGCTCGTTTGTGTTCGGTAATTTCAAACTGAATGGCCATATATTGGTAGGGCTGATCCTGTTTATCTACAAGGGGCACAATCACCGTATCAACCCAATACTCCGATCCATCTTTGGCCCGATTTTTGATTTCCCCTTTCCAACCCTGACCGCTGGTAATGGTCTGCCACAGATCCTGAAAGAAAAATTTGGGGTGGTGCCCGGAGTTGATCAGTTGATGGGTTTGGCCGATCAGCTCTTCTTGCGTATATTGGGAAACCTGGCAGAAGCGGTCGTTGACGTAGGTAATCCGGCCCTGAGCATCCGTCGTGGCCACAATCGCCGATTGGTCCAGGGCAAATTTGAGATCAGAGAGCTGCTTGAGTAACTGCTGCTGCTCAGCTTCTGCCTGTTTGAGAACGGTAATATCGGTACAGCTGCCAATATAGCCAATAAACTGATTCCTGCCCTGAAACTGAGGGATCCCATGATCCAACACCCAACAGTAGTCGCCATTGGCTTGCCGGAGCCGGTATTTGATTGAAAACGGTTCACGGGCCTGAAATGCTGTCAGGAAAGTATGCATGCACTGCTGCACATCGTCTGGATGAACTCCTTCTGCCCAGCCATGACCCAATTCTTGCTCTAAGGTTCGCCCTGTAAAATTCAGCCAGGTCCGATTAAAATAAACACACTCCGCATCCGTGTTAGCGACCCAAATTAGAACCGGTGCGTGATCGGCCATTAGCCGAAACTGTTGTTCTAGCCTCAGTTGCATAGTTGACTGAGGGGAGACAAACCAAGAGAGAATTGATTGGCTCCAATGACTCAAAGCCGCCGTCACCTTGCCGATCATGGATCGAATCAGTTGAATTTGCATGGTTCTACTAACACTAATCAATCGAATGCTGCTACCCGACGTCTTTGAATATTTTCTTGGATCTTCTATTAGAGATTATTACTTGATGCTGCTTTGACTCTAACTGAGGGGTTGATCAACTTTTTCTACGATTACCGCATTATGGTTGATGCATTAATTGCCAAAACATTCGGGCTTGCTGCGGATCAGTGATTTCATTCACAATTGCTTCTACCAATTCTTCGGGAGAAATTGGAGTCTGTTGCATCAGTAGATCGTCTAGAATCAGGGTGCCGACTGGACCAATGCATTGGACTAAAGCCTGCTGACAGCGTTCTAGAAAATCTGAACTAAAGTTAATAGTTGGCTTTGTGCCTGGTAAAGATACACTAGAGGCGAAATTTTTAGAACAATTTGTAGAAGTATTAGAAGAAGACTGTGAGAACTGTGGAGAAGACCATAACTCGCTGGCCAAACTAGCTCTAAACTCTTCTGCCTGAGCTAGATCGGGAATTTCTGTTGCTAGCGCTTCAATCAGCTCAGCGGGAGTGAGATTGGCAGACTGAGTCAATACTTGCTCCAATACGAAGGTAGCAATTGGTCCAATCCGGCGCGACAGCTCCTGTTGGCAATGGTGAATGAAGGCTGAAGTCAGCGTGGTGGGAGTGGGTGGGCGGTTGGCTGGATGAGTGGTAGCGGGGTTCTGCGAAGCAGTTGGGGAGTAGCGGGCTTCTGTGGAGCAGTTGGGGAGTAGCGGGTTTCTGCGGGGCAGTTGGGCGGATGGGATGACAGGACGCAAATCGGCTAGGATCTCAGCAGCAGATTGATAGCGGGCTTTTGGTTTGTCATGCAGCATTCGCTCTAGAATTCTAGCTAGCGTAGTGCTGATCTTGACAGAATCCTGCCAGCGCCACTCTAACGTTTCCTGATCCATCAGAAGCTGCGGTTCTTGGCCGGTCAGCAATACTAGTGCCGTTACACCCAGCGCATACAGATCGCTGGATGGAAAACACTGGCCCATGCGCAGTTGTTCAGGGGGGGCATAGCCGAACTTACCGACAAACGAAGCTGTATCTGATGCTTTGCCATAGGCATAGATTCGATTAATGGTCTGTTTAACCAAGCCAAAATCGATCAAAACCGGGCGACTATTGGAAGCATCGGGTCGCATGACATTATCAGGTGAAATGTCGCGATGCACAATTTGCCGCTGGTGCAAATACTCCAATACAGGCAGCAAATCCTGAAACCATTGAATCACCTCTGCCTCGGAAAAGGCTTGTCTTTGCGACTGGCGCTCACGTAAAAGCTGAGCGTAGGTTTCACCTGCAATATACTCCTGAACTAAAAACAACCTTTCTTGCGCGACAAACCAGGCTAGAAACTTGGGAATTTGGGGATGGTCGATTTCGTAGAGGACTCGAGCCTCGCGTTCAAACAACTCCCGCGCTTTCTGCATGGCGTACTGAGTGCGATTAGCTGGGGCAAATTCCTTGAGCACACAGGGATGATTGAAGCAGTGCGTATCGTAGGCTAGATAGGTCTGCCCAAAGCCGCCCCGACCCAGAAGTTTCTGAATTTGATAGCGATTGTTAATTAGCATCCATGCTTCATCCGCATCCCAGAGTCTCAAAGTGTAGGTGTTGGAGATTCAACTGTTGGCACCATCTCCATAGTCAAAACAGCAGGTTTTTGCTGCACCCTGGCTTCTAGAGGCCGCACTTTGGCAACCAGTTTGATGAACTGCTCGTAATTGGGCAAAGCTGCTTCAGGAATGTAACCAGCATCGCCAATAATGCTAGAAGGGGCATTCCGCATGGCGGTTTCAATCTGATATTGCAAGTTGCGGTCTACGGTAGGAGCTAGTAAAACTGCGCTAGCCGGAACGGCTCGACTCGTGTGCAAAACGCGAAACTGGGATGCCCCAAACTCATTGCGATATTGCTGAAACTCCTGTTCTGACATTGCCCCTGCGACAATCACGCCTTGACTCAACCAGTCCAACACAGTCCGTGGCGTCGGAGCGAACCGCACTTCTTGCAGGGTCAAGCCATAGAGGTCATACAACGGCAAATAATATCCCGTAGCTGATCCAGCCTCTCCCAATGCCACCACCTGATTCGCTAGCTCTCCCAGGGTTTGAATCGGACTATCGGCTCGCACTAGCAAAACCGAGCGTTCGTTGTTGCTGCTCTGCAGCGCAAAAATCGGAAGATACTGCTGGGAGCTGATGGCAATTGCCGCTAATCCCGGTGGTGCAAACACCATTGACCATACTCGCCGCTGAATCTGCTCGACAGCTTTGATTTCGTTATAGGCTGGCTCTAACTCCACCAGAGTTTTCAGCGCCGTTGCCAGATAGTCCCGAAATCGCTCAAACTTCTCTAAATAGTTGGCTGGCGCATCGTAGCTGACGATTCCTACAATCAGTTTGCCAATCGGCTCTTGCTGCCGATCGGTACATCCTTTCAGCAGAACGGGCAGCAGCAGCGCAGTCAGAAACAGATCACGACGAGACAGCATAGACCTATGCTAGCTCAACCCTGGTCAATCGCCGGCTTAATTCAGCATCTTATTATTTTGCTAACTTTCCAACATCTGTAAGCGATACAGGCTGGCATAAAGACCATTTTGCTCCAGCAGTTCTTCGTGTCTGCCCGATTCCACCAGTTCCCCCTGCTTCAGCACCAGAATTCGATCCACACTGCGAATGGTTGACAGCCGGTGGGCGATGATGATGGCTGTCCGGCCTTGCAGCAGTTTTTCCAATGCCTCCTGAATCACCGACTCAGTGCGCACATCCAAATTGGCAGTCGCCTCATCCAACACCAGAATGTTGGGATTGCGAATTGCAGCTCGCGCAAAGGCCAGCAGCTGCTTTTCTCCACCTGATAGGTTGGTGCCCCGCTGCCGCAGTTCGGTGTCGTAGCCCTGTGGCAGTCGCTCAATAAACTGGGCCACGTTCGTTTGTTCAGCGGCTTGGCGCACCTGTTCTAAGGCATAGGGTTCGCCCAGAGTAATATTGCTTTTCACATCCCCAGCGAACAAAAAACCATCCTGCAAAATCACCGCCATCCGCCGCCGCAGTTCCGCCTGAGGCATATCGCGAATATCCTGCCCATCTAGCAAAATCCGGCCCCGACTCACCTCATACAGCCGACAGAGCAACCGAATAATCGAGCTTTTTCCCGCTCCGGTTGGCCCCACCAGCGCCACCTTTTCCCCCGGACGAATCGTAAAATTCAAATCCCGCAGCACAAACTCATCCGGCTTATAACCAAACCAAACCTGCTCAAATCGAATCTCGCTCGGAGTTGTCCTAGAAGCCTGCGGCACCGCTTGAGAATAGCTTTTGCTATCCTTCCATCCATCTGCTAGCCCATTCTGCCGCTCTACTCCCCCGGTTCCCCTAACTTCCCCATCTCCCACTCGCTCCGGATCGCGAATCTCAATCGGCTCACTCAAAATATCACTCACCCGCTCTAGGGCCGTTAATCCAGCCTGAATCGCCGTAAAGCGTTCGGCAAACTGACGCAGCGGATCAAACAAACGTTGAGCAAACAGAATAAACGAAGTCAGCAGACCAAATTCCAGCGCTTCGCCCTGCACTAGCAGGCTACCGAGCCACAGCACTCCGGCAATCGCCGCCAAGGCAATCCACTCCAGTGTGGCTGAAACCGCCGAGTCAAAGAAAATGGTTCGATCGACTTCTTTGATATAGCGCAAGTTGATTTGCCGGAACAGCTCCGAGTTGAACCGCTCCCGCCGAAATAGCTGCACCACATTGATGCCGACAATATTTTCTTGCAAGGTCGAGTTCAGCGTAGACAGTTCTTCACGCGAGCGATAGTTAGCCACTCGGTACTGTTGCTGAAAATAGATGATCAACCCCGTCACCGGCAGCAGCAGCACCAGCAACAATAGCGCCAACTGCCATTGCAAGCTAAACATCACGACAGTAATCACCAGCATCGTCAGCAGATCGCCAATTACCCCAATCGCGCCCGTAGAAAAGACATCGCCCAATGCATCAACATCACTGGTCAGGCGAGTGATCAAGCGACCGACTGGCGTGCGATCAAAGAAGCGCGTTGCCAAAGATGTGACATGATAAAACAAATCATTGCGAATATCAGCGGTAATTCGCTGACCTACTTTCTGAATTAGATAACCTTGAACACCACTCAACGCCAACTGCACTACTAGCGTTAACACCAGTAACCAAATTAAAAGCTGTGCGCCCTCCACCAGCGAGCGACCCTGCAAGAACCCCATTACTGGCTCTTGTTTCGCCAACGCTACCGCCTGTCCAATAATAATCGGCTGCATTGCTCCGGCTAGCGCCAACGGAATTAGCAGCAGCAGAGCTATCAACAGCAAGCGAATATGGCGTTTTGCATAGGGCAAAAGAATTCGGAACAGCCGCAAATCGGTTGAGCGAGACGATTGAGACACCGGACGCGGCGGAGATACACTGGTCATACCGATGAAGAACTAAACGAGCAGATGGACAGAGCCTATCTCACTCTAACGCACTCCCCCATCTCTCCAGGAGAAGGCAGGAGTCAGGAGTCAGAATAACCCTCTGTTTCAACCCCACCCCCCACTCCCTACCCCCCACTCCCTACTCCTCCTTACCCGCCAAATAGGACGCAGGGCCGAGATACTGGGCATGGTCGCCCAGATTGGGTTCATACCAGATTTGACGGTAAATCAGCTCTAGTTCGCTTCCCACTTCCGAGAAGTAATCGATCTGACGGGCTTGCAGCGTCACCATCACCCGGTATACCAATAGGGCCAAAATCGCCACGATCATACCTGCGGCTGTTGTGATCAGCGCTTCACCAATCCCGCCTGCGGCTTTGGTGGCCTGCTCGGTGGTGCCACCACCGCCAATGTTGAGGCTGCTGAAGGTGGCAATCAGACCTGTCACCGTTCCCAATAGACCCAGCAGCGGAGAAACGGCCACCACTGTTTCCAGCAGCTTGTCGCCCCGGCGCATCTGGACAAATTCCTTATCGCCCGCTGCTTCCATTGCTAAGCGAAAGGTTTCGGGAGAAGGCTGCCGCAGTTTCAGAGGAGCGAGCAAAAACCGCCCGATCGCCAAATGCTGGGCACTCTCGGCAATCGCTCTGGCGTCTTCTAGATTGTAGCGAGCCGCGGCCAAGACATCATGCACAATTCGGTCTTCCTGGCTGACTAGCTGATACCAAAACCAAGCTCGTTCTAAGGCGCAGGCAATCGTTGCCACCGACAAGCCGACGATCGGAATCATCACCGGCCCACCTGCTTTCACTAACTCAAACAGATTCGACATAAACTCGCTGAACCCAATTACTCTGTCCTGTAGCCACCATCACCAGTGTCTTACAGAATGCTTGGCTTGGCTAGCAGTGTAGAATACTTTTGCGTCATGTAAGTTAGGTCAACCAAATCAAGCAGTAAATGCAGTGCGGGCAGCCTGCCCACGCCAGCCAGACGCTGGCACTACGGATCTTTTGCCCACAGAGTTGGGGTAGGAGTGAGCGGAGTATTGAATGGCTGCAAAATCGATGATTAATCTAAGAATCAGCTCCAAAATTCATCCAGATTAACTTTTGCCATCTCTTGTTGCACCTCCTGAAAATAGCTACTTTCTGTCAGCGTCGTCACTTCTTTTTCGCGTTTTTTCTGATCAATCTCAATTTTTAATTCTTCTAATTGGCGTCTTAATTCATCTTCGCGGCGTTTGCGTTCTGTAATATCCTGCACAATACCTTCGTAATATAAAACCTTGCCATCGTTGTCTTTCACTGCGCGGGCATCGATTTGGATCCAAATGATACTGCCATCTTTACAGTAGCAGCGGTATTGAAAATCTTTGACTGCATCCTGTTGTTCTAATAGCTTCCTAAATTCAGCTCGTTTTTCTGGGTCCACATAAAGCTGTTCGCCAATATTGGTGATACTTGCCATCATTTCAGCCGGTGAGTCATAGCCATAAATTTTTGCTAAGGCCGAATTAGCATTAATAAACTGTCCTCCTGGAGAGGATTGAAAAATTCCTTCTAAGGCGTTTTCAAAGATGCTGCGGTAGTTTTCTTCGGCAATTCGCAGTGCCTCTTCTGCCCGTTTGCGATCGGTGATATCGCGGACCATGATCAATACTTCATCGTCTCCCATCACCAAAATTCGGACTTCTTCATCTTGGGGTTGGGCATCAATGGTGATGCGTTGCTCGTAGACCTGCAGTTCACCTGTGGTTAGGGCTTGCCGAATGTGGTGCATTCGCAGTTCGGCCAAATCGGGCGGAAGCGATTCCCGAACCGTTCGTCCCCGACTAAATTGTTTGACGCCGTGCACCCCTCGCAGCCGATCGCTACCCACAATCTCTAAATAGGTGCCATCGCCTTTGGCGCGAATCATCAGGTCAGGAATGGTGGTGACAATGGCGCGGTTGGTCGCCTCGCTTTGTTGCAGCGCCTGAAAGGATTGCTGGATCTGCCCTGCCATGCTGTTGAAGGACGTTGCCAACGCATCAATTTCGGTAATGGGGCTGGGGGCAATCTGTTGGTCGAGGTGACCTTTGGCAATTTCTTCAGAGGCTTGGGATACGCGCTGAATTGGTTTTGTCACCCACCGCGAGGTCCAAATCCCCACCGCGATCGCTGTGGCCAAGGCAAGTAGCGTCAGCCCGATGGCATTACGCAGAGTGGTATAGATTTGGCGCATAAAATCGGCTTCTGGCACCACCACCACAATCAACCAATCAATGCCGCGGCCATCTTTCAATGGCAACACGTGCACAAACTGCCGTTCGCCATTGATCTGATAGTTGAGCTGTTGCGATTGCTGAATCTGCTCAAAGCCATCAAATTGCTGTTGCAAATAGCGAGCCGTTTCCCGTACTAGTGGGTTTTCGCTTGCTGTGGCGGTCACCAGCTTTGCCTGCTCGCCTTGCCCGACCGTCAGAGGCTCATCCGTAGAGCTAGAAAGCATGGAACCCGCGCGATCGATCACAAAGGCTTCGCCGGTTCGGCCAATCGACAAGCTGGCCAAAAATTGTCTCAGATCCTGTAGCAGCACAACATCCGTGGCACAAACCCCCGCGATCTTTCCCGATGTATCATACACGGGCATACTGGCTGTGATCGTTGGCAATCCAATTGCAAAATCTAGATAAACCTCAGTCCAGATCGGTTTCTCCTGCTGCAATGCCGCCTTATACCAGGGCCGTTGACGAGGATCATAGGCTTTGAGCTTCTCTAAAATCCGCTGGCGATTGCCCCGGTCATCCATCGCATAAAAGTAAAAGCGATTATCGGTTTGGGCATTGCTGGCGAACAGAGCAATTGGCTCTGAGGTTTGTCCAGGCCGACGCATCACGCCGAGAGCCTGTCCTTGAGCATCGCCGCAATAGGAGGCATAGACAAAGGGAGAAATCTGAATCTGGGTGAGAAACTGTTTGGCATTGCTGGCCGTCGCCAGATCAAAATTGCCTTCCGCAAAGGCCGAGGCATTCAGCTGATTAAAATTATGAGGGCTTTCCAAATAGGTTGTCAGTTCGGCTTCAATGCGAGCTGTCACTTCGCTCCGCAATTGCGTTGCCAGGTCATTAACTGCCCGTTGTCCATTGCGAAATGAGAGGTATCCCACCAATCCAACGGCTGCCAGAATTTGCAGAACGAAGGGTACTACTAGGGTAACGCGCAGGGGAAATTTACCCGGAATGGGGGGAGTGGCCTTACCAGTCATTGATACCATCTCCTCCGGCGATCCACTCCTGTAAATTGCGCTCTGGCTTCGCCACATTAAACAAATGCAAACCAAAATCCTGGGAGAGATCCTCACAGACCTTGATGCCCCGCACACTGTTGCCTTTTACATCTAGAGGAGGTGAGAAAGTACCAATACCTAATTTTCCGGGTGCAATTGCCGTAATGCCGCCGCCAACTCCACTCTTAGCTGGCAATCCCACTCGATAACACCACTCGCCGGAGGCATCATACATGCCGCAGGTCAGCATGACGCTAATCACATCTTGCACATAGCGTTCATCAATCGCTCGTTGTTTTGTAACTGGATTCACGCCACCGTTTGCCAACGTTGCCGAAAGCATAGCCAGATCGCGAGCATTCACCATAATTGAACATTGCTGAAAGTAGAGATCCAGCGTTTCATCAATCTTCTCGCTAACCATGCCAAAGTTCAGCATCAGGTAGGCCATGGCTCGGTTGCGATAGCCGGTTGCCTTCTCAGATAAAAAAACCGGCACATTGATATCATGGTCCCGTCCGGTATAGCGTTTGAACATTTCCAGCATTCGTTTCAAGCGTTCCGTACCGTTTTTGCCCTTAATTAAATCTGCCGTGGCAATCGCCCCAGCATTCACCATTGGATTATAGGGGCGGTTAGTCACTTCATCTAGCACAATCGAGTTAAATGCTTCGCCCGTTGGCTCTACGCTGACCTTGCTATTCACATAATCGCGCCCGTGGTCTTCCAGTGCCAAGCCAAACACAAACGCTTTAGAAATGGACTGAATCGTGAACAACTGGTCGCACTCACCAACCTCAAATACCTGCCCCTCCGTGGTGACCACACAAACGCCAAACCACTCCGGTTTTGCCAATGCCAGTTCTGGAATGTAATCGGCCACGGCACCTTCATTCAGCGATCGGTACTTCTCATATAAATCGTTCAGATAATTACGAAAGGGTGACGTAACCGCAGTAATAGAACTGGCTAGAGATTGCAATTCTCCAAAATTCGACATGCCACTTACCCCTCGATAATTTGCTGTGCCACTTTGCGAAATTCCTGACTCACCGGATGCTCCGGATATTTCACGCAAAACACCCCTTCGCTGGCGAGCTGCACGATATCTTCCGACAATGGAAATATTCCGGCAACCATTTCGCCGTATGTTTCCTCTACTTTTTGCTTCAGGGCTTCCAGGTTGAGTTTGCTGTGGGCTTTGTTGATAGCCAATAGCATCTTCCGCACTTTCAGTTGCCGCGCCACATCCATCGTCACCGCTGTGCCCTGATAATCTTGCTTGTCAGGGCGGAGAATCAAAATTAGCACATGAGAGATCGCAATTGATAAAAACG
>KL662191.1:1079189-1096496 GCA_000733415.1 [Leptolyngbya] sp. JSC-1 | reverse complement strand
TTTGTCTGTGGGCTTTGTTTGATAGCCAATAGCATCTTCCGCACTTTCAGTTGCCGCGCCACATCCATCGTCACCGCTGTGCCCTGATAATCTTGCTTGTCAGGGCGGAGAATCAAAATTAGCACATGAGAGATCGCAATTGATAAAAACGTTTCTTTCGAGAGGCCAGGATGGGTATCAATAAACAAATAATCCAGCTGAAGTGCTTTTACCAGATTGCGAAACCCATCATTCATCAGTTTGACATCATAGCCATCCTTCAGGATCCTGGCAATATCATCCGCCTTAACACTGGACGGAACCAGAAATAGCTTGCCTGCACCCTCGATCCCCACATTGGCACTCAGATCATAGGCAGCATCTTCGATTGAGCTTTCACCCCACAAATAGTTATTCAGGGTTTTGTCCATTTGCTCTGGTTCTAGACAAAACAGGTTATGGATTCCTGGAGAAGGAACATCTGTATCAACAACACCCACACGGTTCCCCAGGGCAGCCACGGTGGTTGCCAGGTTCGCAGTAAAGTTAGACTTACCCGTACCACCTCGATACGAGTGAACGGAAATAACTCTAGGCATGTTTACTTAAAATGGCTGTCAATGGCTTCCATAAGATTAGCATCTCTTTTTTAAAGGGAAAATCTAAATGGAAGTGTAGTATTCACAACGGATGATCGGACAAAACTGCTTAAGCAGTCTCTTTGCTTCCTAATGAGGGTTCTAACGTGACAGTTTTCCAGTCTACAGCGCTTTGAACGTCTCAGAAATGAGGATAGGGAGCTAGTCTGACCGCTCGAACAGCTGCCAAACTTGATACAATAGACATCAGGATTCGATCATCGACCTCAGGCGATGATCGCTCGCTTATTGCTGGAACTTTTGAACCAATGCCTTCTGCAACACACTTGGCTTGTGACTCAACCAGATTTGATGGCGATTGTCTTCGATATATCCAGCAACCACAGCTCCAATAGGTGAATCAATATCTGGATACATCTCTGGAGTCATGTCTCCACTATTCACAAAATCTGTAATCTGCACCAGACCTCGGACTACCTCATCATCCAGGGTGGAAGTCCCTTGGAGGAGAACCAGCGTCCAAATGCTCGAAAGTTCTTGGAGCCGAGTGACGACAACTCTTAGCTTAAGGCATGGGAAGCCAGCAGCAAACCTGTGAGCCGACGTTTGCGTAGCGTTCCCGAAGGGTACTTCCCCACTGACTCCTATCCCAACCGCTCAACCAAATGCTCCCCGACCCGCAACGCATTGGCAATTACCGTCAGGGCCGGACTCACGCTGGCATTGGCCGGAAAGAAACTGCTGTCTACGACATAGAGATTGTCTACCTCATGGGTGCGGCAGTTGAGATCGAGCACCGACGTAGACGGATCAGCACCAAAGCGGCAGGTGCCACATTGATGCGCGACCACCTGAATCGGCATATCGCTGCGGGGATGGATGCCAGTGCGGCTAAACAAACTACTATCAGCCGTTTCTACAGCCCTCAACACTTCGAGCCAGCGATAAACTAACCGATCGTGGGCTTCCACATTGTTTGGCTCGTAATCGAGATGCAGCTTTTCGCCGACCCAGTGGACGCGATTGTTGGGGTTGGGTAAATCTTCTGTTTGTAACCACCAGCCGATTGAACGAGTTGCCAACTGCCGCAGACCAAAGTCGGGCAGGACTCTGGTAACGAGGGACAATACCGGCGGCGCTTCTGAAAAAATTACATCTTGTAGGATGCCGCCTGAGTTTTGGATGTGGCCCATCGGATAGGCATAGTTCTGGTCGCCCCAGTAAAAGTCATTCACTGCCACGGTACGTTGGAACAATCCAGAATTGGAAGTAGCGCTGACCTGCACCACCACCGACAGCAGTTGCTTCATCAGATTGCGTCCTACGAGATCAGAGCTGTTGGCGATGCCGTTGGGGTGCTTTTCGTTGGCAGAGCGCAACAACAACGCAGCGGAGTTAACCGCACCGCAAGCCAGCACAATCATATGCCCCAGAAACAAAAACGACTCGGAGCCAATCGTCGCCTCAACGGCCTTCACTTCTGTACCGGATGGGTTGGTATGCAGACAAACCACCTTAGCTCCGGTTTTCAGCGTCACGTTGCTAGAGTGTTTCATGGCAGGCGAGATGCCGGTATCCTCCGAATCGGTGCGGCCCTGATCGCCGAGACCAATTGGTAAATAGGCTGGATGAATGCCCTGCTGCTTTAGGATCTGGCAAACTTGCTCGACCTGGGGTTGGTGCTCAACTGGGGGAAAGGCATAGTCGGCACTGCGGGGTGGCTCGGTTGGATCATCGCCCGCCTTACCGTGGACCTGATAGAGGGCCTCCGCTTCGGTGTAGTAGGGTTCAAAATCCTGATACTTCAGCGGCCATTCGGGTGAGAGGCCATCCTGATGCTGCACAGCTTCAAAATCTCGCTCTCTGAATCGCAGCAAAGCACCGCTATAGATTTTGGTATTGCCACCTACCGAGTAGCTGGTTTGGGGATAGAAGGGTTCGCCGCTGCTGTCATGCCATTGTTCTGGCGCGTGGTACTGCTCTTTGCGAAATACTTCTAAATCAACCAACTCAGAGCTTTCTTTGGCTAAAAACTCTCCCCGCTCCAACACTAAGATCTTTTTGCCGGTTGGGGCCAATTTGCGGGCCAAGGTTCCGCCGCCAGCACCCGTGCCAACAATGATCACATCGTAGTATTGATCGTCGATAATCATAGGAATTCTCCTAGGGAGAGTAGGGAGATGATAGGGGAATTACTGCCAGACGTAAATCAGAATAAATAGAATAATCCAGATCACATCTACAAAATGCCAGAATAGCGATGTTGCTTCGACACCAAAGTATCCTCGCTCGTAATTATCGGGAACAAACGAACGAATCAGCATCAAGACTTGCAGCAGAATGCCAGTCAGAACATGCAGACCATGAAAGCCAGTCAACAGATAAAACGTACCACCAAACACACCAGAAGTGACGCTAAACGGTAAACTGCTCCATTCCACGGCTTGACCATAGAGGAAGTAGCTGCCCATGGCCATGGTGGCTAGCAGAAACAAGCGAAATCCCCACAGCTTTTTGTCGTGCAGAAACCGCTCGGCTACGTAGATCACAAAGCTACTGGATACCAGCACGATGGTATTGATTGTCGGATCGCGGGTTTCTAGTCCCGTTACTCCCGGTGGATACCAGTCAGGTACGGTGGTTTTATAGATAATGTATCCGGCAAAGAAACTGAGAAAGATAACGCTCTCTGAGAGCAAGAACACAATAAAGCCGAATTTACTGTTTCCCGCTTCGTCGTGCTCCTGCTCTTGGCGAACCCCGGCTTCAACCTGTTGGGCGATGGCTCTTTCTGTGGTCATGGATTTGCTCCTGTGCGGTTAGCCGCTAGTTAAGGCGTTTGAGTTAGTTCCTGCTGCAGATTGGTTGCCACCAACGGTTCATCGGTGCCGTAGCGGTAGGGCGGCGAAATCACGGTGGGAATTTCCTCAAAGTTTTCCACGGGCGGCGGTGAGCTGATCAGCCATTCCAAACCGATAGCCCGCCAAGGATTGTCGCCCGCTTTTGCGCCCCGAATCCAGGAGCTGACCATATTGAGAATAAACGGCAGAGTAGACATGCCCAGCAAAAAGCCGCCCAAGCTCGCCAGCACGTTCCAGTAGGCAAACTCCGGGTCATAGGAGGCAACGCGGCGCGGCATGCCCATCAGTCCCGCTGGGTGCATCGGCAGAAACGTCAGGGCTGTACCTAGATAGGTCAAGGCAAAATGCAGCTTGCCCAAGCCTTCGTAGTACATGCGTCCGGTCATCTTGGGGAACCAGTGGTAGATGGCGGCATAGATAGCCATCACAATCGCCCCATAGAGGACGTAATGGAAATGGCCGACAACAAAATAGGTGTTATTGACATGAATGTCAATCGGTACTGACCCAAGAAAGATACCGGTAATACCTGCAAATAGCCAATTACTAATACCGCCCAAAGCAAACAGCATCGGAGTTGTCAGGCGGATTTTGCCGCCCCAGATGGTAGCTACCCAGCCGAAGACTTTAATACCGCTGGGGACAGCTACCAGCATCGTCGTTACCATGAAGAACATTCGCATCCAGCCCGGTGTGGCGCTGGCAAACATATGATGTACCCAGACCGCACCGCTAATCACCGTGATCAACAGCGACGAGGCCGCAATTACTCGATAGCCAAACAGCGGCTTGCGTGCATGGACTGGCAGCACCTCTGAGAAAATCCCAAACGCAGGCAGTACCATGACATACACCGCCGGATGGGAATAGAACCAGAAGAAGTGCTGATATAGGATTGGGTTTCCTCCCCGCTCCGGCGCAAAGAAACTGGTGCCAAGCGTTAGATCCAGCAGCAGCATCACCGCTCCTCCGGTTAGGGCTGGCAGGCCATAGAGCTGAATTAACTGAGCTGCCAGTACGGCCCAGACAAACGCTGGCGTTCTGAACCAGGTCATACCCGGTGCCCGCATTTTCACAATCGTGGTGACAAAATTCACGCCACCCATGATCGAGGAAACACCCGAAATCGCCACCGCCAAAATCCAGAGAAACTGACCGTTAATAATATTTCCGGTCGGGTTTTGCAGACTCACGGGCGGATAGGCCCACCAGCCCGACTGCGACGGTCCTCCCGGTACCAGGAAGCTAGCTAGCATCAGCACGCCCACAACCGGAATCATCCAGAAGGAAATCGCATTCAGGCGCGGAAAGGCCATGTCGCGTGCCCCAATCATCAGCGGTACCAGATAGTTACCCAGACCGACCAGCACCGGAAAGGTCCAGAGAAACAGCATCACCGAGCCGTGCATGGTGAAAAGGGCATTGTAGACCGTGCGGTCTACCAGATCGGCATCGGGCGTAATCAGCTCTCCTCGCATAATCATGGAGAAGGTGCCGCCGACTAAGAAGAAAAAGAAGGAGGTGACGATGTATTGAATGCCGATGACTTTGTGATCGGTGCTGAAGGTGAAAAACCGCCTCCAGTTGTCTGGCGCACCGGGATAGGGTTGACCCCGGGTGACGTTGATTGGCTCAAGAGAGATATTGGTCATGCGTGTCTTTGCTGCAATGGAACCTAATGGATGGAAGCGGAGCAGAGAGATAGATGCAAGAGTATAGGTGATTACAAACTGTTTTTAAGACAGGGTTAGAGAGAAGAGTGTAAAAGCTTGAAACGTAAATCAGACGGTAAATTAATGGCTGGAAGTTAGGCCGGTGGACTCTGAGGTTCCTGCTTAGGGGCATAGTTCACAACCGGCGGCGGGGCTGGCGGAATCGTTTCCCAACCGCGAACGGCGACCTTGTCTTTTGTCGAGCCATTGTCGCTATTGCTATTGGCGCGGCTGTATTCATAGGCAGCCCGATTGAAGGCCGCAGAGGGAGTTTGGGCCGCCGCATCGGCTAACCACTGCTGATAGTCGTTGACCGACTGCACCACCACATCGGCCTGGTTGGCGGCGAAGTAGGTGCCGCTATACATCGAGTCGCGCAGGCGGTAGGTACCAACCCGGGTGGGCGTGAGTTCAAAATCGATCTCATGATTGGGGACGACGTCTTGCTTGAGCCGAAAGGCCGGAATGTAGAAGCCATGCAGCACATCTTCTGATTTCAGCGTGAAGTGCACCCGCCGATCCACCGGTAAATGCAGCTCAGTACTGCTAACATCCTGCTGCGGATAGTGAAACACCCAGGCCCACTGTTTGGCGATCACGTCAATTTGCTCAAGCGGGGCGCTCTCTAGGGCGTTTTGAATCTCCTGTTGCGGTGTGCTGTCAAACGGTTCAGCATAGGCAGACTGCATCATCTGCGGCATGTGGAGATGCACCAGTTCCATCGGGCCACGCACGGCCATTTTGTCGTAGGTGCGGTAGCTGGCAAACGAAAGCCCCAACACGAGAGCCAAGGGCACTGCCGTCCAGATCACCTCCAGCCAGGTGTTGCCTTCAATGTGCGGACCATCACTATCGTCGTACTTGGCGGCGCGGTGAAACACCAGCGAATAGAGGAATGGGCCGATTACACCCAGGTAGATGAAGGTACCTAGGCCGGTAAACAGGCTAAACAAATCATCGATTAGCTTTGACTCAGCCGAGGCTTCGGGGGGAAACCAGGCATAGGCTTGCTTCGCCATCCACAAACTGGCAAATATTGCGAGGATAGCATAAACGGTGAGCGTCAAAATTGCGCGGAGTTTCATAGGGACGATCGCGAGAGGGGGGGGGGTAAAAACCAGGCGAACTATCGCACAGTCGCAGTTTAGCTAGAGCTGATTGGGATTGCCGCCTAGACGCAACAGTTGTACAGCGGTAACATGAATCCCAAATTCACCACCGAGGTGAGCACCGAGGGTGCCTTGCAAAAACATCAGCACAAAAATAATCAGACCCGTGGCCAAATAGCTCCACTGCACCTGCCTAGCCATATCTTTGCGCCAGCGAAACCGTTGAAAGCCGCGCCAAACTGTCATAGCGACGATCAGCGTCAGGAGGGCAACGCCGCCCATCCCGTGCAGAATCATTGTTTCCAGCGCTCGCAGTCCCCAAGCGCTCTCGACATCCAGCGGCAGGGCTAGGGAAATCTCAAAAAATCCGGCAGCTACCGTAAAGAACGTCACCACCGCGGCAGCCAGTAGGTTATACCAGCCCACATCAAACAATCCAGAGCGAGTCACCGGAATCGCCAACCATTTGAACACTCGCTTCTCGACCGGAAACAGGGCGGCAACAATATCAAAGCTGATGGCCGCGATAAACAGCCCCAACGTAAGGTGGACAAGGGCCGGATGAATTGGAACGGGGTAGGGCAAACCATTGAGGCCAAGAAAATCACCCCAATGGCTCAGCAATTCTGGATTCATGACAGCCCTCCTCGGATGGCCTCTACAACGGGTGCCGTGTGTAAACCATAGACCCAGACTAATAACGTTCCTAGATAGGACTGGGCCGTCACTAGAGCAACCAGGATCACACTGGTGATGAGATAGGGAATAGATAACTCGGACTTATTCTGGACTCGAATCACGTAACGCCATCCAGTTACAGCCGCCAAAATTCCCGATAGTGACCAGCCCAGCAAGGTATGGAGGTTTAGCGTGGAAACCGCAGCACTGTAGGGTTCGGCCAGCCCGGCTTCAATTTGCCCAAAAATAACCGCGATAAAAATGGAAACTGTCGCAAAGGCGAGATTCCACCAGCTCACTTCGTAAAGGCGAGAATTTTTGGTAAAGAAGCCAATGATGTCGCACAAAAAGGCAAACAGCACCATCGCAATCACAAAGTGGACGACAATCGGGTGAATTGTGTCGGGGTAGGGGAGATTGTGTTCGTTCAGGGGGGGAAGATACTCAAGCACGGTGTTCTCCAGGGCACATAGTTTCGATAGCGCAGTGTCTAGACACGGTGTCAGGTGCAGTCTCTGTTAAACTCTGTTGTAGCAGAACTCAGCTTAAATAACCCTAGCAAGCTCCTATTTCACGGTATGTATTATTGAACTCAATGACAAAATCTTTCGGAAATTTTTAAGATTAATTTAGATTTTTAAGCAAGCGCTTAGGTGATTGTATCGCGTCTAGTTTTGCCTTTGTTGTGTCTTAGATGATTGATATTTGTCATCTATCTACAGGAAGGCTATAGAGAGAAAACAATAGAAAAAATTGCACCTGCTAAGCAGAGTACAAAAATTCTGGCTTTCAAACTGGCCTTCAATAAACTGGCTTTCAAATAGAGTAGAGCCTGTAATCTTAACCGAACTTAGCCTAAACGAGATGCATGTCAATTTAATAACATCACCTGTTTTCTCCCTCAATTTTTATACGTGAGCGTTATCAATTGATTAAATCAATCGTTCCTATTTTGAATTCCTAGCTGAGCAACTTAATTCACTCTGATGCTCCTTCAGAACCGCCAGCTGCCGATTCGCTGACTGTACTCTTGCTTAATCGACGCATCCATTTCGATTTGCTGATATTTTGCCAAACCATAGTTGCGCCCGTAATCAACATCCACAGAGCACCAAGACCGTTCAGCAATACATAGACAGGTTCCAGCGTTTCTCCTAGATATTCACCTTCGTGGAGCATCATCAACCAGTGGGCTTGGTCTCTGGTCAAGCCAAACCAGCTTCTACCCAAGCGATAGGAGACGCCTGTAAGTACCGTGATCAGAAGCGGCAGCAGAACGAAGGGAGCCACCGTTTGATGCAGCTTGCGAAATTGCCGAAGATTCATAGGTCTAGATATGTCCAGAAGAGTGAGTCAGGGGGTCTATACCAAGCTACCACCAAGGATTACGAGCTACCAATACGAATGGTGATAGCATGGCGATAGGATGGCCGAGCACTGACTATTTATTTGCTGCAAGCAGGACAGTTTGTCAGGACAGCTGAAGTGAGCGGGCACAGTGTTGTCCTGCCGCTGATTCAGGCGAAGGCATCCAGGTTCCTAGAACTACACTCAACGATTGACGAGAATAGCTTAATCAAACAAGTTTCGCCAGTGACTCAGGAGTTAGCTGGCAGATTCGTGTTTTGACCGAACCGATCGGGTTTGAACAGTTCTAGAGGATGGTGAGTGTGGCCGTTGATTGCTAAGTCGGCCAAAATTTCTCCCACAACGCTAGCGAACTTAAAGCCATGCCCGGAGCAAGGAGAAGCCACTGTCACATTCGGATAGGCTGGATGTAAACCAATGACAAAATGTTCATCTGGTACATTCGTATACATACAGGTTGCTGTACTTAGAAGCTGACCGTTTAAATCGGGAATATGCTGGTCTAGATATCTCCGCATTGTTTCTATTTCATGAGGATAAACCGTTCGGTCAATCGTCTCTGGCGTACAAACTTCACCTGCGCGGAAGAAGGCAATTTTGACTCCTTCTGAGCCTGCGTCAGCCGGAAATCCATAGAACTGAACACCATCCCCGGTTTCCCAGATGTAGATCGGCAGATGGGTGCAGTCAAACAGTTCTCTATGGCGCAGTGGTTCAAACCAGTAGAGTACCTGCCGTTCTACGACAAACGGAATATCTAGTTTCAGCAGCTGAGTAGCCCAAGCTCCCGGTGCAATTACCAGTCTGGCAGCCTCGTAGGTAGTTTTAGCAGTAGTTACCTGCACACCTTGGTCGGTGGCACACCAACTCAGGACGGGTTCTTCAAAATGTAGAGCTGCTCCAAGCTGGGCTGCACGTTGCAAATGGGCGCAAATTGCTGCTTCTGGACGCACAAAGCCCGCTTTGGCTTCGAATAGAGCAATGGCACTGGGGTCGGGATGCAACAGGGGAAACCGGGCGTGAATTTGCTGGGCGTCCAGAATTTCGTAATCCAATCCATGTTTTTGAGCGCTGCGCTGACTGCCACTGACGGTAGTGCTTTTCGGTGGGCCGATCATCAGTCCGCCAGTGAGAAAGAGAATCTTCTGATTGGTTTCTTGCTCGATCTGCTGCCAGAGCTGGTAAGCCCTCAGTACTAGCGGCACATAGGACGGATGCTCAAAATAGGCCTGTCGGATTATCCGGGATTTACCGTGGCTGGAGCCGCGATTGTGGGGCGGTGTAAATTGCTCTAATCCCAACACCCGCTGCCCCCGCTGAGCCAGTTGATAAACCGTGGCACTGCCCATACCACCTAAACCAATCACAATCACATCGAAGCCGGTCGCCATTGCAGTTACTCTCCCTGTGCTGATGGCTGAATCATAATCCTAGGAGTCAGAGTTAGGAGTCAGTTGACCGTTCAGTCTTTGAGCCTGACAACCATTTCTGAAAACTATTATGGAACTGCTAGGAGACTGCTCCATCTCGCCTCAAGAAATTTGCTTTGATAAAAACTTTATTGCTGCAATAAGTTTCCTCGAAGCTGGGCTAGGCCATTTATCCGAGCCACAACCGCTGGGCAGGCTAGGCTCAGATCCACTGATTTGATGGTGCCTCAACGGTTTTTAACGGTCGATGAAACGGTTTCGTTGCTTTTCCCAATCTCACTGGTATGGGCAACAGCAGCCCCATTTGCTGATTCAGTCTGCTGCCTTGGCCATTGCCTTGATTCGGCTAACCAATCTCTCTGGCCGCGAGACAGGTCTGCGTCTGGTTGCAGTGAGTCCCCGCTTTTGTACTCTGCTGGGCTACCAAGCTGCTGACTTGGTGAATCAAACTGTAGTTGAGCAGAACCTATGGGCTAATTTGGATTGGTATAGCCTGCTGCCAGAACTGGATCGACAACCGCTTCTGACAGCCTATAAATGGCAGTTGCGCCACCAATCCGGCCAGATGATGGATGCCGAATTGACAATTGAAGCGCTTCAGATGGACCGTCAGCCTCATCTCATGGTGATCGTCAGCGATGTTAGCCAGTCAGTCAATTGTTCTAACCGCAGGACGATCGCCAGCCTGCACGCTGCTGTTCAGGATGCTCAGAATACTCAAGATGGCCAGGATACTCAAGATACTCAAGATACTCAAGATGCTCAAGCAGAGAAAGAGGTTTTACTGAAAGAGATCCACCATCGCGTCCGCAACAATTTGCATCTGATTTCCAATCTGCTCGATCTGCAAGCTGGCATCCTCAACGACGAACACCTTTCACAACTGTTTGCCCCCACTCAAAACCGGATCCAGGTCATGACGCTAATTTACGAGCAACTTTACCAATCTGACAATTTGAGCCGAGTGGAGTTTGGGGAGTACCTCAAACGCTTGACCTTGAATGTATTTCTAGCCAACAGCAGCTATTTCGGCTCGATTAAACCTGTGATTCAGGTTGAACCCGTCTGGTTGAATTTAGAAACCGCAATTCCCTGTGGCCTTCTGATCAATGAACTGTTGGTCAACAGCCTCCAGCACGCCTTTCCCAATCAGCGGTTGGGAGAAATACAGGTCCAACTCCAGCAAATTCACTCCCGAATTCACATCATCATTCAAGATAACGGCATTGGCCTACCTCCCCACTTTGACTGGCAGCAAACTAGCTCCCTAGGACTCAAACTCGTGCGCATCCTGGCCAAACAGCTCAACGCAGAAGTCAGCTTCACCAGCAACGGTGGCACCACCGTCCAGCTTGAATTCTCTGAACTCAACTACAAATCCCGCTTTTAATCACCATTTCTTCCACCTCCCACCTCCCCACTCCCAAAACTGTCTACCCTTCCGTCGCGCTAAAAGCCATTATTGCTACTATCCCGTCAACAGGAGAACTTCCGTTTGAACTCCGTTGATCGTCGCTATGACTCCACAGGCCGACCAATTCGGTTTAATCCGGCTGTCCGCTGCCCAGTTACAGCACCCAGATTTGCTCACTGGTTTGGAGGTGTGGCTTCAGCTCGGATTGCTATCTGAAACCCAGGTGCGGCAATTTTGTCGGCTGCATTTAACTTGCCCTCTGCCTGCTGTTGCACCACGCACGGTTGCACCACGCACAGTTACACCACGCACAGTTGAAGAGCCACCGCCTGTAGCCAGCCGCTCGAACCCTGACTCAGCCAACGATTTTGTCCCCTTGCCTGCTGCCAATAGACACACCGATGCCGGGACCCCAGACAGGAACCGCTCTGTAGGTTGGGCGGGGCGGACGCTGCAAGCCCTGATGGCCGAAATTGGCGTAATTTGGCTGCTGTGCCTGGGTGTGTTCATGGTGGTGGTTTCATCGGGAGTACTGGCCGCTAGCCAATGGCGCAATGTGGCACCAATTGGGCAGTATGGGATTCTGCTGACCTACACGCTGGCCTTTTGGGGCGTGAGCCGGTGGACTGGCGGCAGAGCAGCGTTGCGTATAACTACCCGGATGCTGCAAATTGCCACGCTGCTGATTATTCCGGTCAACTTCTGGATGATGGACGGCTTGGGGCTGTGGCGGACTGGCCTGGGAGTAGGGCTAAACCTGCTGGCAGCCCTGGTGCTAACCGGGATTGTAATCACGCTTGTGCCCCAACTGGCAGCTAATCCGATGCAGCGGCGTCTGATGGTGATGAATAGCCTGGGACTGAGCTGGCTGCACTGGGGCTGGAGCCTAACTGGACTACCGCTGATCGCCACCTATGCCGGCACGATTGGCACAGCGTTGTTGACCTATCGACAAGCCGAGCAGCAAGCCGAGCAGCAATTGCACACCGAACCGGATGGTGGCCTAGATCAAGAGGCCGGGAGGCTTCAAGTTGGTTCACCCAATCTGCTCACTTCACTGATCATTGCCTTACCGGTCCTGCTGCTGTTGGGTCGAGCAATTTGGGCGGCACAGGTGCCGCTGCATCAGTTGGGATTAGCATTTGGTATCTGTGGCTGGCTGTTTTGCTGGTTGGCTCGCCGTCAGCGGGGAGTGACCGTACCGGATCCGGGTGCGGCTCCTAGTCCACTCACCAACCTCTGGAGCAATGCTGGCATCGCGCTGCTAGGGCTGGGCTGGGCCGTGACCGTGACCACCGATCCACCCTGGCAGGCGTTTGCCGTCAGCGGTTTAGGACTGTGGCTATTGGGCGACCAACTGGAACGATGGGGCGGATTCCGTTCGCTGCTGGCGCTGGTACTGCTGGGGCTACAAACCTATGCCTTGCTATGGCGGCTGCTGCCCACCGAAGCACGGGCCAAAATCATCACAACCGCAACTCAGGTGTGCGGAGTCGAGGGCATGCCCTGGGTGCTGTTGGGCTTGGCTGGATTTCCCTACCTCTGGCTGCTGCTGGGTCTGGCCAAACGCTGGCGACGGCAACAGCCTAGGCTGGTTCGCGCGACTGAAGGAATGGCGCTAGGGCTGGGCGGAATTCTGTTTCTGTGTAGCTTGGCTAATCCTCTGGTGCGGTCGCTGACTCTAACGCTGGCGACGCTCACGCTGCTCCTCACCCTGCATCGACGCCCGCTAGCCCTCGGTTGGTTCTACTTCAACCATTTGCTGATTCTGGCGACGCTGGCAGCCTGGATTGATGTGGTGGTTCCAGGGTTGAGTGGGCTGGCTTGGGCCAGAATTGTGCTGCTAGCGGTGGCAATCGAATGGGGATTGAGTCTGGGCACCGAAACCCACTGGAAGCAAAGCTGCTGGCATTTCGGTTTGGGGCTGGCCGGTCTCAGCTATGCCCTGTTGTTGAACCAGGTCAATCCGGCTGGTGATGATTATCCAAATCTGACAAATCTGACAAACCTGATCTGGCTGGTGACGCCTGCGCTTTTGGCGGGGCTAGCTCGTCTGCAACCCCAGCGCTCTGTCTTGGCGGCTTGGCTCAGTTCGGGGGCGCTAGTGGCACAGCTGTTTTTGCTCAATTCTGTCGATAGCTGGTTGCTGGCTTTGGGGGCCGCGACTGCTCTGATGCTGGTCAACACACTGACGTTAAACCAGTTAGCGGCAGCTCTGTTGACCATCGGGTTTGGCCTGGGCTGGGAGGCAGTTGCTCTCTACCGATTCGTCCCAGACTGGCTGCGGTTTGAAACGGTGCTACTGCTGCTGGCGGCCAACCTCTGGTTGCTCTGGATCGGGCAGCGGGGGCTGCAACGCTGGGGCCAGATCGGGCTGCTATATGGGACGGCGGTCAACTTCTGGGCGGTTGGCGTGGCCTTGTTTAGTTTGATCAGCCTCAGTTTGCACAGTTTGGTGGCCTACTTGCTGATCGAGAGCTGGGACTTTGCACCAGAGTTAGTGATCGCCAGTGGCTTGATTGCTGCAGCCATTGCTAATCAGCTCCGCTGGCAGGGCAGCAGCGAGTTTGGCTTTCTAGGATTGGCTTGGGCTGTAGAACTCTTTGTCATCATCCTGATTGGTTGGCAAGGTGGCTCGTTTGATGCCCTCACGGTAGCCACGCTGGCGCTGGGATTTGTCAGCCAGCTGGCAGGGGATTTTTGGGTCAGCCGCTCCAGACAGACCTACCGCCCAAGCTGGCATTGGATTCCCTTACTTTATGCTGGTTTGGCAATGCTGATCGGCCACCACCGCTTTACAGCTACCACCGGACTCTATACCTTAGCTGCTGCCCTGATCGGGATTGGGGTAGGCCGTCGGAGCCGCACGTTTAAGTTCCTCACCCTCTGGTCGCTGCTGCTGGCTTCGGTTGCTTTCTATGAGTTGCTGATCTACCAACTGATGCAGGCTACAGGCGGGTATGTCGGCGATGGCGTTACCCTCCTGGCAGGATTAGCTGCACTTGTTGCTCTGATGGAGCGGCTTGGTCAACGTTGGCTGCTGCCCTACCTGCGGTTAGAGTCTGGCGAGTTGAGCTGGATTGCCCATTTGCACTGGGGGTTGGGCAGTGGATTGGCGCTGGTGTCTTTGCGGTTAGGACTAGGCGACCGAGGATTGCTGCTGTGGTTGCTCGTGGCTACGCTGCTCACTGGCTATGCTCTGGCCCACGGCAGGCGCTCTCTTCAGTCCCAGTCCGCTGCTGCCCCCGCACTGTGGACCTATTTGGGCATTCTGGAAGTATTGACCGTGATCGCCTATGCTCTCTATCGGCTGATTTCGGCTACGGATGTCCTTCTGGCTTGGGCGGGCACGTTAGCGGCGATCTTGGCCCTGGGGTTGTATTTTCTGCCCTGGCACTCCTGGGGATGGCCTCAGCGTCCTTGGTGTAATTGGGCACTGCTGTTACCTGGCTTCATCGTTCTATTAACAGCGGGAGAAACTACGCTACAAAGCCTGCTGATTGTGGCAGCCTTTTATGCTTGGATTGCCAAAACCGAACGGCGTCCGCGCCTTAGCTACCTGAGTCTAGTTTTGGTGGACTGGGCCGGGTTGCGCTTCCTAACCACCTCAGGTTGGCTCAACCTTACCTGGATCAGCAGTTTGGTAGCTGCTTCTCTGCTCTACATTGCTCAAATTGATCCGGCTCTACGCAACGCTACCGCCCGAGACCAGCGCCATTGGTTACGGTCTCTGGCAGTGGGCCTGTTGAGCATAACGATGTTTTACCAGGCAGAAGTGGAACCCGACCCCACAGCCCTATTGATTCGGCTATTGACGCTTGGCTTAGCCTTGGCTCTGATTTTTCTGGGGTTGGTGCTGCGGGTGCGGGCGTTTCTCTATGTGGGAACAGCCACGTTTATCCTACAAGTGCTGCGGCTATTGTGGCTGTTTATCAATACCTATTCGCTGCTGCTCTGGGCGATTGGGATTGTGATGGGATTACTGTTTATTTGGATCGCAGCCACTTTTGAGGCGCGACGCAGTCAGATGAATGCATTGATGCAGTACTGGTTAACCGAATTTTCCCAATGGGAATAGACCGCAAGCTAGTATAGCTTTTGTGATAAATTGAACAACTGTTCGGTTTCCATTTGAGCATCATTCCCTGGAATGGCTCAATTGCATACAACCTGTGAGATGTGGCTATGCTGCGACTGCTGGAAAAACTACCGAAGCTAATTCGCCTGTTTCTCTGTGCAGGCCTAGTGACCGTCATCGCCGGTGCAATTACAGCCGGGACGATTACCGTACAATGGCGCGGGGCTTTGCTGCAAGCGGCTTCATCTCCTGTCGTATCACCTTCTGTATTATCAGACGCATTGTCTCAGGTATCTGCTGAATCAGATCCAAATTGGCAGCCGGTTCCCTGGCAGCGCGCTGATCGGGGCAACATCAAAGTTGTTTGGCTCCAGGGTACGCCCTATGAAATGGGCTATCAGCATGGCCGTTTGCTCCATGATGAAATTGCCTCAATGGGGCGAGAAATTATCAACGGCCTTGATATTGCCAGTCGGGGACTGGGATTAGCACGATTAGCTCGACGCCGCACGTCTCCCACAGTAGCCGAAGAATGTCAGGGGTTAGCAGCAGCAACGGCAGATTTGGGCATGACGGCAGACAGCTGTATGGCCTTGGCCTTTGGCGATGTGTTTCAGGAGTTTTTTACTACCACATTGCCCGGTTTGCTGTTTAACGACGGCTGTGCCCAATTTGCGGCGGCAGGAGCAGCTACAGCAGATGGACGACTCTACCACGGCGGTACGCTTGACAACGACCAACGCCCGATTGACTACTGGATCAAAAACTCGACTGTATTCGTGCGGCAACCCAACGACGGCATTCCCCACGTGTTTATTGGTGTACCGGGAATGCTGTGGCCCAACTCGGGGCTGAACGATGCAGGAATTTCCATCGCCCTTGATACGGCCCATCCCGAGAACGTCCGCGATTTGAACCTAGATCAGGGCGGCAGCAATGTGCAGCTGATGGCAGAAATTCTCCGCAGTGCCCACTCGTTTGAGGATGCAGTCGAAATTTTTGCCAGTCACCCCCGGATGAGAGCCAATTTGATTATGGTGACAGACGGCAACGCGAAACGGGCTGGTGTATTTGAACTGTTAGGCAATACCTTTGCCCTGCGAGAACTCGATCAGAATGGCATTGTCTATATGACTAACCATTTTGTTTCACCAGAGCTGCAAGGACGTGATCGACAACCACAGGAACCATCCAGTCTAACGCGATACAATCGATTTGCGCAGCTTCTAGAACCCAATGGTGCTAGTTCTCGCTATGGTGAAATTGATCCAGAGGTAATGGTAGAGATCATGCGTGACCGTACTAATCCTGACACGTTCGAGGAGAGTCTACTATCGGTCTATGATGATGATGCTAGCCCAGGCGGCAACGGCTCTCTACGCCAGGTTACTTTCGACCCAGAACGCAGGCTATTTTGGATCGCTGCTGGTGAACCACCTGTGCCAGAAAATCCTTTCGTTTGTTTCTCGCTAGACGAACTGCTGAACCACCCGAATCCGATACGATGTCCATCTGCGGTGATTGATTAGAAGACAGGACAGGGGACCATGCAGGTTGCACTTCTACAGTACAATCAACACAACCTTGCTCTCTGCTTCGAACAGAGAGTCAGGTGAGCTGGTCCTTAAGTGCTGGACACACTTTTGGAGCAGCGCCCGAATCGCTTGCCTTGAGCGGCCTACTAGCCCTCTTCGGGTCCGAGAAGCACTAGTATCGCAAAGCATAAATCAAAGCGTTGAGAAATACAAGCGTGGGATTGTAATTGTTAACAGTGGGTGAACGTTGCTTGTAGCAAAACTACTCGCTCACCCCAAACCACCGCTTTACAGATGTAGCCTCAGTAGATCGCAAATCCTGTTGAGATCCTCCCTAGCCTTTATACAAAAGCTACCGTATACACAGATCTCGATGGTGCTCCGCACCGCCCGGAGGGCGATCGCGACTCAATGCAAGAGGTGATCCCCCTCAATCCCCCTGATCAAGGGGGACTTCAATCCCTGATTGGTAGGTGCTGCTCACAGGCTTCGCCTCTTCTCCCTTGATTTAAGGGGGGTTAGGGGGGGATCTTCGACTTGTGTG
>KL662191.1:1029386-1077990 GCA_000733415.1 [Leptolyngbya] sp. JSC-1 | reverse complement strand
TGGGTGAACGTTGCTTGTAGCAAAACTACTCGCCACCCAACCACCGCTTTACAGATGTAGCCTCAGTAGATCGCAAATCCTGTTGAGATCCTCCCTAGCCTTTATACAAAAGCTACCGTATACACAGATCTCGATGGTGCTCCGCACCGCCCGGAGGGCGATCGCGACTCAATGCAAGAGGTGATCCCCCTCAATCCCCCTGATCAAGGGGGACTTCAATCCCTGATTGGTAGGTGCTGCTCACAGGCTTCGCCTCTTCTCCCTTGATTTAAGGGGGGTTAGGGGGGGATCTTCGACTTGTGTGGACACCGCAGATACAAAAGGGGGAACCATAGGCGAAGCCTGTGCCTAGCACAGACCAACAATGATTTGAAGTCCCCCTTATTAAGGAAGATTATAGCCCTGCGGGCATCTCAAAAAAAGGGGATTACGCTATGCACACGCTGCGCGAACCAACCCAAGGCTAGGGATCCAAACGAAACGGTCCATCGCTTTGTGCGCGAGGAATTGAAAGCAACCTTAAAAGTGCCTCGCGCGGTCAGTCTGCACCAACACCCCTCGCAGCCTGATCTTATGCACACTTACTATCTAATTGGCATTAGAACCATTGTGCAGCAAGGGATTTGGCATTTATGAGAATTTTCTCATCTAAGTTTCCCCTATAAGGTTTGACAGATGTAATCTGTCAGTGGTAGCGTTAACTACGTAAGAAAAAATACTGTGACTTCGATCACTACAATGTTTATGTGTACGTAATCGAGTCGAGACCAAGAACGTTCAACTAAGACATCCATTTGGGCTTGCTATTCGCAAGCTCGAATTGGCAAAAGTTTTTTAGCTATTGCGGACTGCAAGTGCAGGGTCGGTAGGTTTGAGAATTTCTCACGCCTAGTTTGGCTGTGCAATTGACTGCTTGTCAGTTGATTGTGCACTAGTTGCAACTCAATTTTTGAACGGAATGATTTGTCATTGCGATCGTATTCGATTCAGTTCGTAAATTGGTTTACGAACTGAATCAGTGTAATTTGTATGAATTTATTGACGATCATTGGCGGTGATCGCCAATGAATTTTTCGGGTTACCTAAAACGATCGTTTTAGGTCGCGAAACAGTAATGATGTTAAGCAATTTAGGGGATCTACCAATATGCCAGCACAAAATTTTAATGAACTAGCTCTGGTTGGGAATAACTTTTCTGGTCAAAACTGGAGTGGTTCCACATTCTTCAAAACCAGTCTTACCAATGTGCAATTTGTCAATACCCAACTGAGAGGCACGGATTTCAGAGAATCGGTTTGGCTAGATGTCAATGCCTCGGGTGCGATTTTTGCACCGAATACCAGCTTTCCTGCGGTAGCCAATTTGTCTCTGGCAACCCTAACCAATGTCAACCTGAGCGGAGCAAACCTAAGACGGGCGAATCTCACCGGAATCAACACTTCCGATATCAACCTTTCCAATGCAAACCTCATCGATGCCATTCTGGTGGAAGCCAATCTTAGTGGTGAACAGTCTGAGCGCCCCAACTTAACAGGCGCTAACTTGACCAGGGCTAATCTGTCTCTGGCGAATCTGAAAGCCGCTGATCTGACAGGCGCAACGCTGACCAATGCCAATTTACAAGGGGCTACCCTTGAAGCTGTCATTCTTCAGAATGTGACTGCCGTCGGGGCTGATTTCAGGAATACCAACTTCACGGATATCTTCCTGTTTAATGTCAATTTCAATAACGCCAACTTCGAAGGACTCTCCCTCAGCGATGTTAATACTTCTATTCCAGAGGGCGTTCCTCTGACAACACTGCCCACTGATTTTAATCTCACTTTTCGGGGTGCAGATTTGAGTAATTTGATTGCCGACGATGTTAACTTAGCGGGATCCGATTTCCGGTCCTTGACTAATGACGTGACTGAGTTGGATGGTGCTAGTTTCGTTGGCTCTGATCTGACTGGCTCAGATTTCAGAGGCGTCTCCGCTGCAAATGTCAGCTTTGAAGGAGCCGATCTCACTGGTGCAAACTTTACCGGAGCTGACCTGAGCGGTGCAAACCTCAAGGGTGCCAATCTCACCAACGCTGACCTCACAGGAGTCGATCTAACTGGAGCCGATCTAACGGAAGCGATCCTGACCGGAGCACAACTGGATGATGCGCTACTCAACGGGGCAAACTTGAGCAAGGCGAACCTCACGGGCGCACTTCTGGCAGATGGAGCTGATGCAGATACGATCGGTGCCAATTTGACGGGTATCAACTTTGTGGATGGCATTGCCAATAACGCCAACTTTAGCAATGCACTGCTGGTCAATGCTAACTTGAGCAAAGCCAACTTTACAGGAGCCAACCTGACGGGTGCTGATCTGACAGGTGCAATCACTGTAGACACCATCTTCTAGAAGGATGTTTCAAACGTTCGATAGCCGTTGCCACGACAGTTAGGGCAGAGATATTGTTGTGGGCGCAAAGTGCCCACAACAATATCTCTTCTGGCAAACACAATAGAGCAATAGAGCAAGAGAGAGCAAGAGAGGATGAACCGATTACGCGCTACTTCATTGGCATTGGCATTCGTATCGGGAACTGCCAATCCGCTGGGCAGAATTAGGCACGGTGTATCGATATGAGCGATCGGGCGTGTTGCATGGTTTGATGCGGGTGCGCGGCTTTACCCAGGATGATGCTCATATTTTCTGTTTACCGGAACAGGGAGCGGATGAAATTTTAGCCGTGTTAAATCTGACCGAGAAGATTCTGTCTGACTTTGGGTTTACCCAATACGGGGTGAATCTTTCCACCCGTCCTGCTAAAGCAGTGGGCAGCGATCAGATCTGGGAATTAGCAACCAATGCTCTGGTTGAAGCCTTGGATGTCAAAGGCTGGGAGTATGTCACCGATGAAGGGGGAGGAGCGTTTTATGGTCCCAAGATTGACATCAAAATCAAAGATGCGATCGGTCGCCTCTGGCAGTGTTCTACGATTCAGGTCGATTTCAATTGACCCGAACGATTCAAAATGGAGGATGTTGCAGCCGATGGTTTACGCCAGCGTCCGATTATGATTCACCGTGCCATCTTGGGATCGTTAGAGCGATTCTTCGGAATTTTGGTAGAGAACTATGCAGGAGATTTCCCCCTTTGGTTAGCTCCGGTGCAGGTACGATTGCTGCCCGTTAGTGATGAGCAGTGAGACTATGCAACCGCGATCGCCCTGCAATTCAAACAACTGGGCTATCGAGTTGAGGTGGATCACAGTGGCGATCGTCTGGGAAAACAGATTCGCACGGCAGAACTAGAAAAAATTCCCGTTGTTGCAATCATTGGGAAACGGGAAGTGAAGAACCAGACCTTAAGTGTACGAACCCGTCAATCAGGGGAACTCGGATCGTTAACGCTGTCAGACCTTCAAGAAAAAATGCAGCAAACAATGATGAGCAGACAGCAAATGTAAGACAGGAGGGGCTTTGTTGCACGAATCATTTCAAACGCCCATGATGCTTACTCTAACCAGGGATTAGCTTTCGATTTTGTAACTATCGGGCTTGCCTAAGTGAATCATTCGATTCAATGCTGCACATTTGAGAAATAATTCCACGGCTTGATTCTCAAATTGACGACGCAGACTCCCCCCAAAGATCGTCTTGAAGCGGAACAGGGTGGTTTTGGCTAAAGAGCGACGAACTGATGAAACTGATGAACAATATGGACGAAATCAAGGCCATAGAGCTTAATAGATTGCTTTGAAGCCCACTTGAGGAACTTTATAAGCGGTTATGCAGATAGAATCTCTCGATGCTTCACAATAAGCTAAGCAGTTGACACTTGCAGTCAAGCGTGATTTTATCCTCGCAACTGCTGCATCAGCCAATTCGCGGCGGCTGTATTTGTCTCCGTTCCCAGACGTTCGATCGTTTGTTCAATTAGGGCGATCGGCAGATCGGTCAACACCTGCGAAACTTGGATTGTTTCGTAAATACCCAATGCCGTCAAGCCAAACGCAAACAATCGCATCCCTTTAATATCAATCACCCAATATTCAGCAATGCCTAAACTGGCATAGAGCCGCTTCTGCTCATCCAGGTCTAAACTCAGAGTCGTGTCGGCAATTTCTCCCACCAGATCGGGCCGATGATGCCGCGATAAATCAATCCGACGAGGTTCACCCGACTGCCATTTGGGAATATTGTCGCCGCGATATAGGACTAGATCGGGTGCACAGGCTTGAGTATCGGGCTGTTCGATCAGGCAGCGACCATAGGACTGCAATCTCTCATCCGGATGCAGAAATGCCCAAATAAAGAAAATTGCCGTCAGCAAGTCACTAAACGCAGCATGATTTGGTCCTTCTTTGCCCATATCAACCCACAGCCACCCTTGGTGAAAGGCAATTTTATTCCAGTCTGTGCGATCGCGCACCTGCGTATAGTCTTGCCAGGTAGCATTGCGCTGTTGCAGAACGGCTGAGGATTGGCTGAGTTTTTCTAAGGAGAGGGGCATGAGCAGGCACCAGGTAGGTCTGATACAACGATCTGGTTTTATGCTTTATAGTAGCGTTCTATAACTGCTTTGTCTTAATGGGCATTGGCAGCACCTTCTTCTCCGATCGCCCGCCCGATTTGCTTCAAAATTTGCAGCGCATTGCGGAGTTCTTGACTAGACGAAAATGGAGCAAACACACGTGATAGCCCATACAGCCGTCGCTCCTGCTGCACCAATTTTACAAACAGAATCCCATCACCATTTGTCACTTATTCTAAGCGTTGACTGGTTGCTAACAGAGAGACTAAGAAAAAAACGAAAATCTAGATTGAGAAGCAAGCCTCTTGACTGCGTCGCCCTCAGGGATTATGGCGGACAGAAAATTCGCAAGAAAACGGCGATCATGGCCGTTGCTCGCAAGTTGTTGGTTTGTTGTTGGACGATGCTTAAACATCAGCAGCCCTGGCATCTGCCAAAGATTCAAGCCGCTGCTGGTTAAATGAAATCTCATGGACAACTCAGATTCGATGATTGACGATTGAAATGGCATGAAATGAGATTGAAGGTGCATCTAGTGCTCCAGGCAGGTCATGGCGATAGTGAACCGTTAATCCCCGGTCGATATGGATGGAACGATTAGTGATCGCAGGTTTACCCGAAAACAGGTCCAGGGGATTGACAGTCATTACAGCACCTGAATCGCTAAGAGCGCCTGACAGAGAAAACCGTTCAGCTTCAACCTACCACTGGCGGCAATCCCAGAGAGTATCTTGAATATACAAAATTTGCCTGCAGCAGCTAATTTCAAGCAGCTAATTTCAACTGCTAGCTATACATCCTCCTACAGCCGTGGTAAGTATGTAAGTACTTGCTTGGTAGTCTACTCATTCTGTGGACTAGATAGTTTAGGTCATTACCTGTATGGTGCCATGTCCGAATTTTCGCCCAAAATGCATTTGTTGATTGGGATGGATGGCATAACGGGAGCAGCGATTCTAGGATTTACGCTTTGGTCTAGCTTTATTCTGAAAGAACCGTGGCAAGCATCTAGCACAAACATCTAATCCGCTATGCAAGGGCTATGACCATAAACAGTATTGTTGCCCTCTTTGGTGCCATGATCGTGTTGGCTGCCGTTCCCAGTGTGAGTGTGTTGGCGGTCTCTACTCGGTCGGCAACCGCTGGCTTGATTCATGGTGTGTTTACCACGCTCGGCATTGTCGTGGGTGACATTATTTTCATCCTGATTGCGATTTGGGGATTGACGTTTTTGGCTGAAACGATGGGCGGCCTATTTGTGCTGATCCAGTACTTAGGCGGAGCCTACTTGATCTGGCTAGGGGTCCGGCTATGGCGGTCAACCTCAAAACCGATGCAGACAGACGTTAAAACCACTTCGTTGCTGTCTAGCTTTCTGACCGGGTTGCTGATTACCTTAGGTGATCAAAAAGCCACCTTGTTCTATCTCGGCTTTTTCCCAGCCTTTCTGGATATTTCTAACATATCCTATTGGGACACTGGCATAATTGTGGCAATCACGATTGTGGCTGTAGGTGGTGTGAAGCTAGTCTATGCCCTTCTGGCTGATCGAGCCAGATTGCTAATTAGTTCCAACATGACAAATCGAATGAATACCGTTGCTGGCTGCATCATGGTCGCGGTTGGTGTATTTTTGATCAGCAAAGCGTTTCTATCCTGATTCAAAAGTTTTTCAGAGGGCTGATCAATCCAGTTAAGGAAATAATTAAAAAATCAATGGAGCTGACGGGAGTCGAACCCGTGTCCGTCCTAGTTATTAGTATCTCGCTCGTTCACAGGTTTAGCTTCTCTAATCCTCGAAGCGGGAACCGTTCCTTATCCCGAACGGTGGGATGCTCTGGTAAAGTCTTAGCCAGTGATTGACCAGAGGCAATCAACTGGAGCATCCGTTGGGGTTAAGTCCGTAGCCCTTAACGGAGTCAAACTACAGACGCTCGAACCTATAAGAGGTTGTTAGGCAACAGCAGCTGCCTTACGAGCAAAAGGTACGATGTTGTTCGCATGTACTCATTTTGAGCCGTTGATTTGCGAGAGGCGACTCACTCTCGACCTGTATCACAAGATAGCGTTCGCTAGAACGTCGAAACCGTTACAGCCCCGTGCTATCGCGTTTACTCATTATAGCGAATCGATGGGTGAGTGGCATAAAGCGTGCCGATGATTGCTCTGGTTCAGGTTCAAGCTCTGGATTCAGTCAGGCTGCGTTGGTGGGGAGAGCGGCAGCGCGACGGTAAAGGTACTGCCTCGGTCTATCCCACTCCGGACGCTGATCCGGCCTCCGTGCTGCTCCACGGCCTGTTTGACCACGGCCAAACCTAGACCTACAGCAGTTTCCGCAACCATACCGCTGTTACGGGCACGATAGAACCGCTGAAAAACTTTCTCTTGCTCATCGGGCGGAATCCCAATCCCCTCATCCTGAATTCGAATCAGCACTTGGTCAGGCTCATAAACCAGTTCGAAGAGAATTGTGCCGCCGGTTGGGGAATAGCGAACTGCATTGGCCAAAATATGGCTACAGATTGGTTGTAGCAGCGTTGGATCAACCAAAATAGTCTCTGGCGGTTGGCCAAACTGGACGAACACAAGTTTGTATTCTGGCTGGCTGGGCAGCAGCCACTGTTCTACTAACTGCTGGCAAAACTGGGTTAAATCTAGAGCCACGAGTTTACACGCAAGTTGCCCAGCGTCGGCGTCGAGCAGCAGCAGCATGTCTTGTAGTGTCTGCTTCATGGCCTGAGTGTGGTTGATCAAGCTGTGGAGGTGGCGGCTCCAATCGTCGGAGCAGTCTGGTCCTTGCTTCAGCAGTTCAACCACCGACGGGATCACCGTCAAGGGCGTGCGAAATTTTTCAGTCAGGGCGGTAATCCAGCGTGATTTCAGCTCACTGCGCAATTGCTCTTGGGCTAGAGCGGTTTGGAGTTCGGTTTGCAAGCGTAGAAGTTGTTTGTTTTCTGTCTGTAGTTCCGCCGTCCGCTGTTGGATGCGGGCTTCTAGACCTTGATTCAGAATCGCCAAGGCGGTTTCAGCAGAATTACGCTGCTCGATTTCTAGCTGGAGCTGGGCGTTTTGTTGCTGCAGCTGCTGCTGCAAGCGGCTGAGTTTCAGATGGGTTTCAATCCGAGCTAGCACTTCAACCACCTGAAAGGGTTTGGGAATATAGTCTACGCCACCGGCATGAAAGGCCATTACCTTCTCGGCTTCATCGTCTAAGGCACTCAAGAAGATAACTGGAATCTGACGGGTCCGCTCACTGTCCTTGAGGCGATCGCAGACCTCATAGCCGTCGATGCCAGGCATCTTGATGTCGAGCAAAATCAGATCAGGCGGTTCCAGCAGGGCTGATTCAATCCCAATTTCGCCATTCGTGACTTTGCGGACCGTGTAACCCGCTTTCGTCAGTAGGTCTGACAACAGCCGCAAATTGTTGGGAATATCATCGATGATCAGAATTGTTCCGGCGGATGGGGCAACGTCAGGGTAGTTCATACGTTGGCAAGCTGGATAAGTTGGATAAGCTGATCAAGCTGAAAGTTATTGACAAGCTGAATCACGGCTTCCTTAAAGGCCAGTTGGGATGGGGGAATCTCTTCTAAAAGTTGGAAAATCACCTGATCGTTGGCAATGACAGTCGCCCGATAGAGCTTGGCAATCCACTCCGGAGGCATACTACTCAAACCCTGTTTGATTACTGCTTTATAATCCACTTCAGAATTCACTGGTTTGCTGCCATTTTCTGGCGCATCCAACTGGTGAAATGACCGCTCGGAATCTTGAGCAATTGGCGGTGTTTCCCGCAGATATTGAACACCCAAATGCTGAGCGAGCCGCTCGAAAAAGACGGCTTCTGGGCAGGGTTTGCCCACAAAATCATCGCAACCTGCTGCCAGAATTGCCTGTCGTTCTTCGTCAAACACCGCTGCCGTAATCGCAATAATTTTGGTTGCGGCTGGCCTAACGGCACTACCATTGGCCTGAAGCTGGAGCTGCCGCTCCCTAGCCCGAATCTGTCGCACTGCGTCAAACCCATCCATGACTGGCATTCGCATATCCATCCAAATCAAATGGGGAGCAAAACTCAGCCACTGCTCAATCGCCTCCTGGCCGTTGCTTGCCTGACGTACCTCAAACCCGGTGGCTGTCAGCCATTTGACCATAAGCTGCCGATTGGTATCCGTGTCGTCTACCACTAGAATGCGGTAGATTGGCTGATCTGGAGCTAGACCAATGACCCGCCCAAAGGAATGACCGATGCCAATTGCCTCTGCATCCACGGGCGTTGCTACCATGCTAAAGCAAAAGGTTGAGCCGCTGTCCGGTTGACTACGGACAGTAATATCTCCGCCCATCATCTGAGCGAATCGCCGACTAATCGGTAATCCCAACCCAGTTCCCTGTTGCGATCGCTGTCCGGCTTCAGACTGCACAAAGGCATCAAAAATTAGATCCACCTCCTTCGCGGCGATGCCAACTCCGGTGTCGCAGATCTCGAAGATCAGGTGGCAAGAGGGCGGTGGTGGCAAAGGTGGGGAAAGTGGGGGAAGTGGGGAAGAAAGATTCTTTGTCCCATTCTCCCCCATCTCCCCTATCTTCCCTATCTCCCCCATCTCCTCCCCTACTCCTGCCTGCAAACTCACCTGACCAGCTGGGGTAAACTTGATGGCATTGTCCAGCAGGTTAGTAATGACTTGGCGCAGTTTGCGTTCGTCGGCCTGAATGTAGTGGGGCAGGGCAGAACTGCGATTGCAAGTGAACTGGAGTCCTTTGGTTTCTGCGCGTAAGCGAAACATGCCTTCCAGGGTGTCAAGCAGCGCATAGAGGTCGAAGCTGGTTTCTTGCAGCATGACCCGGCCCGCTTCAATTTTGGAAATTGAGAGGACATCGTTGATCAGTTGTAGCAGGTGCTCACCGTTGCGGTTGATGGTTTTGAGATATTCTTGCTGAGCGGGTGTGGTGGCCGCATCGTGTTCTAGCAGTTGGGTAAAGCCTAGAATGGCATTTAGGGGTGTGCGCAGCTCGTGGCTCATGTTGGCGAGGAAGCTGCTTTTGGCACGGTTAGCATTTTCAGCAGCTTCTTTAGCGCTCAACAGTTCGGCGGCTTGCCGTTGGGTTTGTTCTAGCAATTCGGCCTGTTGTACGGCGACCCCAAGCTGCTGACTGACCTGGATCATGATTTGAATTTCGCTTTCCTGCCATTGACGCGGACCGGAGTTTTGGTAAGCTGCGAGCAGCCCCCAAAGTTGGCTGCCAAGGTGGATCGGAACAATTACATAGGCTCTAGCTTGAAATTGCTCTAACAGCCGCAAATAGCAAACCGGAAAATCAGCTTTATAGATGTCCTCAACGCAACTGTAGGAAAGACCGCGACAATAGCCACCGCCTGCGGTTTGTTGAAGATAAGGATCCTGGATATCAAGCTCTATTTTTTGAGAATCCGTTTTTTCAAGAGCTGGCGTCAATTCTGTGGCATCGCTCCAGGTTTCGGCTAGGCAGTGTTCGTGCTGGATCAGGTTTTGGGAATGGTGACATGAATTTTGGGGATGCATAATGGAAACCCAACCGCTAGCAACTGACTCTGCCACAACGTTGCCGCTCCAATCGGGGTTGAATCGGTAAATCACCAACCGATCGCTATTCATGGCCTGACGCAGTTCCTGCACGGTAGTTTCAAAAATCGCAGGTAAATTCAAGTTGCGATGCAGCCGGTCGATTACCCGCGCAACCGCTTGTTCGCGCTGGAGGCTAGCTTTTAGCTGCTGCTCTGCCTGCTTGCGATCGGTAATATCCCTCACAATGACCAGAACTCGATCGGCTTCAACCGCAACGATTCGCACCTCTTCGTAATGGGGTTTACCTGCAATTATCAACTCCTGTTCATAGACTTGTACCTCCCCGGTTTGTAGTGCCTGTTGAATCATCTCCGTGCGTTTTGCGGCCAGATCAAACGGCAGAATTTCGTAAATACTATGGCCAGCCTCTACCCTCTCTGAGGCAACATCTTTTGCTTGTTTACCGCAGATCTTTTGTAGTTGCGTTCCGCGTTCATCCATCCAGATCAGTAAGTCTGGCATTGCTTTTAAAATCTGCCGCTGTACAGCTTCGCTTCGGCGTAATGCCTTCTCGGCCTGTTTTCGTTTAAATTCATTGCGCCTGCGTTCGGTAATATCCCGCATGATTAGTAAAGCAGAGTCTTCATCGTAGGGAACAACTCTTACTTCTTCGTATTGCAGCTTGTCGTCAAACTCTAACTGCTGCTCGTATACCTGCACGGCTTTGGTGGTTAGGGCTTGTTGAATGGCTTCTAACTTTCTATCGGCTACGGCTGGCGGTAAAAATTCGCTGATATGGTGTCCTAGTGGATTGACCTCGCTTGGAATCAGATCAATCAGGGTTTGGCTGCGCACGATATCCAAGTAAACGCCCTCTGCGCTAACGATACTGATTAAGTCGGGAATGGCGGCAAGAATGGCACGATTGCGGGCTTCACTTTGTCGCAGGGCTGCTTCAGTTTGCTTGCGCTCTGTAATGTCGCGAATCACAACCAGCACTTCATCGTGGGTGAGTGGCACCACGCGGACTTCAAACCAGCGTTGCTGCTGCTCAGATGTCAACGGAAATTCGTAAATTTGCACTTTCCCAGTTTGCAGGGCGCGCTGCACGGCGGCGAGGCGTTGCTCAGCCGCTTCGGGTGGTAGGGCATCCTGTACCGTATTGCCGGGTATGGTTACGTCAGCATTGTGGAGGGAGAAGTTAGTGGGATATTTCACCTCCAAATAGGTACCGTCTCGTTTCATCCGAATCAGCAAATCGGGCAGCGCATTTCGAATCGCGCGATTCAGGGCTTCGCTCTGCTGCAACGCCTGGGTTCGTTCTGCCACCTGTACAGCAAGCTGCTGGTTGTAGTCGGCCAGAATTTTGGCAGCGGCCTGCCGCTGGGTGATGTCTTGAAACACCGTGATCGACGCAACAGTCTGGCCCTGCTGGTCCCGTACTGGCATGGAATGCATTTCTAGCGCCACTACATGGCCGTCCCGATGCAGCTCAATGTCATCGACCGTGATCGTTTCTCCCTGAAGGGAACGCACCATTGGTAGTTTGTGAACTGGGTAGGGGAGGTGAGTGCTACTGCGATAGAGGCGATGAGTTGCCGCTAGTACTTCAGCAGTTGCCTCAGAAATATCCTCTACCCCCAGTATCTGCTTACCACTGGAATTGAGATAAAGAATGGAGCCATCCAGCCGATTCATCGATACTCCAACCGGCAAACTATCCAGAATTTGCTTCATCTGGGTCTCGCTTTCAATCACGGTTTGATTCAGCGCCTGCATCCCGGCAAAGGCTGCTTTGAGCTGCAAAATCATTTGATTGAACGATTGCGCTAGTTCACCCAACTCCCCAGAGCGATCAATGGCAATTTCCGTATCTAGATTTCCTGCCGCAATCGTTTTGGCTGCCGCATTTAACCGCAGGATCGGTTTGGTCAACCAGCGCGAGAGCAAAATGCTGGTTCCAATTGAGAGCAATAAGGTAATGGCACACAGCAGTGTTGTTACTCCCGCATTGCGGTAGATTTCTGCCATGAAATCGGCCTCGGGCACAACAGTTACCGTCAGCCAGTCCAGCCCAAACTGATCTCGAAAGGGCATCACCTTGAGAAATTGCCGTCGGCCCGCTAGTTTTAATTGCAATTGGGTTGCTGTATCAATCGCAGCTAAATCAAGCTGTGAGGATAGATACTGGGCTGCTTGCCGAATTAGCGGTTCCTGGCTATCTGTAGCTTTTAGGTCTGCTGGCTCACTGCTACTAGACATTGCAGCACTTGACTTGATTGACTCCTTTGATGGTCTATTAGATGGCCTAGTCGTTGAGGCTGCAATCAACCGTCCTGAGCGATCGATGATAAACACCACTCCATGACTTCCAACCTCAACCTGCTGCAAAAACTGCTGGATACCGGCCAGCGTTAGGTCACTTGACAGCACCGCCTGAAGCTTACCAGTTTGGCCATACAGCGGATAGCTAGCTGCAATTCCCAAACCAGCCGAGGCCGGCATATAGGTATAAATTGGGGTCCAAGTAGGTCTTCCAGCCTGCACTGCCTGCTGATGAAACGGGCGCTGGGTTGGGTCATAGTTGGGCTGCTCAACCAGTTGTTTGAGACGCTGGCCCTGATCATTGATGCTATAAACCCGCAGGATGCCTCGCCTAAAATCTTCAGTTAGGGCAACCGTGGTGCCTCGCTCGTCTCTACCGACGGAAACAAAGCCCCCCTGGGAGTTACTGAAACGGACGCGATTGAGAGAGTCAAAGATTTGGATTTGCTGTAAAAAATGGCGCTCTAGACTCAGGGGATCGGTAAGCCGCACTTGCCCTAAACGGATAGCGTTGGCGTTGAGTTGATTCACCACATGAGCCGATTTAACATAATCTGTCAGGTAAAGATTGACACGCGCACCCACTTCCCCCATCAACTGCGAAGCCATATTTTCAACCGCTTTTTGGCCACTTTGGTAGGCAAAGTAGCCCACGAGCACCACGGTTCCCAGGGTTTGTAACACGAAGGGAGCTGTCACTACTAAACGTAGCGGAATTTTCTGAGGAAGCAGCAGGAGCCGTCGGGGAACAAGAAACTGCATGGCCTGTAGCTTGAGGGTTCGCTTTAGAACAATATACAGCGGCCCCACAGAAAATGGATATTCGAGTACTAGTTATCTTCTCTCGCTCGCAAATACTTTCCTGTCAATTTTTCTACATTACTACTTTCATCCCACTTTTTGGACTTAAACATCCACTCCTAATATCTTTATATCTTTAACTGAATTTTTAGTTGTCGTTAACGGCTGCCAAAACCCGACTTATATTGGCTGTTAGCTTGTTATTTTTATCACTTCTATTAGAACTACTCACCCCTTTCTAAAGGGGGATGACAAAATCCCCCGTTCAATCATAGTACAAGAAGCCTGTACACTCAAACTCTTCAATCAACTGCCCGCTCATTCCATTTCCAAGCCTGCACAGAATTTTGTGGCAATCTGATTGCCTCGGCTTCGTCGCTGCCCACCCGCGTGTCAACGGTGGGCTAGGCGGGGAGATCTGCGTGAGCAGACTCAACAAGGGGTTTAATCCAGTACCCTGCGGGAACGCAAGCGCATGAGTGGACTTGCTGGATTAGCCCGTGCTTTGCCAAGGCAATTGATCTTACAAGGCAGTTGATGCTATCGGTTGCCGTCTAATTCGCTCTCTAGCTCGCCATCTGACTCACTTTCCAAGGGAGATGCTCCAACTCCAATGTAAGGTGCGCCTCCTTCGTTGCGGTTCTGACCACGAGTGCCAAATACTTCTCCAGAATCGCCACTCCCACTGTTATCGCTACTAGCGCCACTGTCGCTGTCATTGGAGCTTGCGTCAGAGCTATCGCGGCCAGAGGAGCTTGACCCATTATCTGAGCCATTGTCTGAGCCACTGTCTGAGCCATTGTCTGAGCCGCTACTATTGTCACCACCGTTATCTCCATCGCCGTTATCGGATTGAGCGAAAAGCTGTTCTGAAACGTCTGGAGCTGTTTGTCCTAATCTTGCAGAAGCCGTTTGCGGCAGAAGTGCTAGGGCCGGTAGGCTCAATAGAATACTGATGCTAGTTACTCCTGTTAGGCTAACTAGCGTTGCTAATTGTTTGTTAAGATTCATGTGCAGTCATCTCGTTTGCTTAAAAGACTAGTTAAACCACTAGTTAAAAGAACTATTTCGCGCAGCATCGACTAGCAGCGAAAACGTCCTACTAGCGCTGATTTGAATTAATTGAGAGCTAAGTGAATTAATTGAGAATTAACAAGTGAGACTAATGAACATAGCGGTCATCCGTCTCATCCGAAAAGCTGTTAGATGCTCCAGCCGTGACATCGTCATCATCGTCCGGCAGAGGATGATCGGTAGAAGGAATATCGGTCGGATAGGGATCGGACGTACTTGGAACATGACCTTCAACCGTGCTGTCGGCCACACTGCCAGAGGCATTGGGAGCTTCTCCAGCGGCAGCGTTGCGAGCTTCTTCTAGCGAAATGGTCGGGTCGGAATTGATGGCAGCTGCCCTCATACCAGGATTTTCAGCTATCTCTTCTGGCATCTCTGAATCATGCTTTTCTGCTTTGTTAATCATGATTTTTGATTCACCTTTTGCTGCGTCTTTGATTTCAACTTCAACTGTTCCCTTAAAGCTAACAACCGCTCAATAGGCTGGTTTCTATCCAAAGAGATGAGTCAGATGTCATTCGCTTGTCAGGATCGATACTGTAATAATATCGACTACAATTGAGCCACTGCAGCTGTCAGCATCCAACGATTTGGCATGTCTGTCTGGTTCTCATCAAGTCTGGTCCTCATCAAGACTGAAGTAGGCGGGCAACTGCGTTGATCACCAATTGGACAGAACCATTGAAGAAAGGTAGATTTAAGGTTTCTATTGTATCGGTCGGCTGGTGATAGTGCGGGTTACGAAAGTTAGCTGTATCCGTAATCAGTACAGCCCCAATTCCTTTATCCCAAAACGGAGCATGATCACTACGAACCAGATCGGGGGCTAGGCCGCCAAAGGTAGGAATGGCAAGCGTCAAAACGAGCGGCAAACTAACCGATTGATTAGAAGATACATCAGAAGTAGATAAGTCAGTAAACGCCTGTAATAACTCAGGATGCCCTTGATCGCCCAGAGCAGCGATAAAATTGCCGCGATCAGTTGGGGGGCGAATTGGTAACATCGATGGATAGGTTTGGCAACCCGCTTCCTCACAGGCATAACCCACCATATCCAAGATCACTGCTCCTTGCAGAGCCTGCTCTTGTATGGCGCTGACAAATGCTTGGCTGCCAAATAAGCCTTGTTCTTCTAGATCAAAAAAACAAGTTGTAGCGTTCGAGCGGTGGGGAGCTTTCCCAAGAGTCGAGCTGCTTCCAGTAAGGTGGCAACTGCCGTCGCGTTATCATCGGCTCCAGGAGAAAGCTCAACCGTATCGTAGTGGGCACCCAACAAAATCGCCGCCGCTGTGGGATCGGTTCCTGCTCGTTCAGCGTAGATATTAATACCATTCGCACCACTCGGATTAGTTCGATTGGCCTTGGCTGTGAATGGCTGCAGTTGAGCTGTCCATCCAGCCGCTTGCAATTCTTGCAGAATGTAGTCGCGGGCTTGCTGACGAGCGGATTCGTCGTAGCGTCGAAAGGTCAGTGCTTGCAGGTCAGCTAAAAGGCGTTTGCGATCAACGGCAGGTGCAGCAATCATTGGAGCGCGTTGATTCTGACTGAGGGAGGGAGCGGGTTGCCAAAACGCTAAGGGAAACTGCAAGGACGGCTGCCATTGCCAGATCACCAACCCTGCGGTTGCCACCAGAATTGTTACCCAAAGCCACAGTTTTTTCATTGCTTTGTTGCTGAACCTTGTTGCTGAACCTTGTTGCTGAACCTTTTGCTGAATCGTCTGTCTTTCGCCTATTTTAGAGAGTTTTCTGTAGAGCGTTTTCCCAGTTTCGCTTGGTTTGGTCATTCGGCGGATGAATGCAGCAGGTCCATAGAACCAAGATCCGCCTGAATTGCGGCAATTGCAATAGAAACAGCGTTTTTCACTCATGTGAGGTGCAGGGGCACTGCCCCTGCACCCCGTTTTTCGTACTTCACTAGCCTGAAAAAGGCTGTAAATAGGAAATGGGTTTGAGATGAAAGTATTATATGAAAGGGTAATGACTCAGCTGTAAATTTCTCATCACCCTGCCTTTACTAAACAGCTCAAAACCGGTGACATTCGCAATTGGCATGATCGAAGTATTGGGAGTTCCAACAGCGCTGGAAGTGGCTGATGCCATGTGTAAAGCAGCCCAAGTGATCTGCGTTGGTTTTGAGAACACGGATCTGGGGCGGATTACCGTTTTGATTCGAGGTCCGGTGGCTGAGGTGGAAACGGCAGTGGCGGCTGGACTGGTGGCGATCCGACGAGTCAATGGCGGTGAGCTACTCTCGGTTCAGATCATTGCGCGGCCCCATGCCAATCTAGAGGCAGTACTGCCGCTTGGTGATAGTCAAACGCTCGTATCTTTGGGGCGAATCGACTCGATTATTCGGTTTCCGCCGCCGCTTTCGGCTTAGAGGAGGCAGGGTATGCAGCCATCCCAGCTAGATGAATTGAAATTTTTGCTGAAGTTACAGGAATGCCGCAATTACCGAGCTTATTTAACGAATCCCTGCTTTAAGTCATTTCGGGCTAAAGATAAAATTTGCCAAAATTTGGCTAGCGATGGGTTGGTCGATTTTAGTCGAGAAATTGTAGTGGTTAAGCTTTCAGCAGCCGGACAAGCCCTACTCAAAGTCACAGACGCTGCATTGCCAATTTCGGCAGTAGAGTTAAAACTCCTGCAAAAGATTGGTACCGCCAAAAAAATCGCTCCCAGCCAGCTCAGGACCTCTGCCTTGACCGCTACCGAACGTGATGTGATTCTGCAAACTTTTTTGAATCGCGGCTTAATTCTGGCTGAAACCCGATTGAAACGCCAAAAAGCTGAAGTTTGGCTCACGCCTCAAGGGCAAACTTGTCTAGCTGAACTGCTGCGTCAATTTCAGACGTTGCGCCAATCTGCAACCGAAATTACGCTGAACCAAAAACCCACTGACACCGAAGTTTTAGCCACAATTCAAAATCTCGATCATGAATTAGCAAGCAATAACTATTTGCCAATTTTCTACTTGCGACAAAAATTTCAACCTCCCCTATCGCGAGACGAGCTGGATGAAATTTTGTATCGATTGCAGCGAAACGATCAGATTGAATTGCGGGCAATCGTTCATACTCAAGACTACACGCCTGAACAGCTCAGTGCCGCCATTCAAACCCGCTCAAATAGTCCCCTATTTTTTATCAAAGTGATCTAACAATAGATTTCAGATTTAGACTTGAGGTTTAAGTTCAAAAAGCTGAATTGAATCTTAAACTTAAACTTAGGGTTTAGGGCAATTCAGGACAACTTATACCAATTCACCCGATAAATCTTGCAGATGAAATCTACAAAACGCTCCCCAACTTCAAACTTCATAATTAGGCATTGGGTGTTACGAACTACGAAATGATACAAGGGTTACAGATATGGCGGACATGGCATCGATCGATGACCTGATTTTGAGGGGCACTAATCCGTTTGATAATCTGCGCTCGGTCAACTTTTGGCATCGTCAGAAAGATCCGGAGCCGATGGTGGAATCCATCCACCAGGACGCTATGTCAGTCATTGAAGCAACGCTAGAGCAGGTGGCTCGCGATCACTACACCCGCACGATCATCCTAGATGGCGACAGCGGTTCTGGCAAAACCTATTTGTTAGGACGCTTAAAGCGTGCCCTCAACCACCGAGCCTTTTTTGTCTATATTCCACCCTTTCCCCAAAGCGATTATCTCTGGCGTCACATCCTGCGTTATACCGTCGATAGCTTGGTGCAGGTTCCATCTGGGCAGAAGTATTCGCAGCTTTTGCTGTGGTTGAAAAGCGTATTGTTAGCTCTCAAACAGCGCAGCTTGAAGGATCGCATCAAGGAAAACATCCTCGATCTGTTACAGACGGATCGACAGCAATTTATCAAACGGCTTAAGGATATCTATAAGCAGGCTGGGACAAATAGTATCTACAACGCCGATAAGTTTTTTGGGATTTTGCATGATCTGACCGATGCCAAACTCTATCCCCTCGCCTGTGAATGGCTGCGTGCTGACGATCTGAGCGAAGAGTCGCTGGAAGCTCTGCGCCTAAAAAGCTCGATTGATACTGAACAGGCCGCCCGTGAGGTGTTGGCCAACTTTGGCCGCGTGGCGATCAATACCCAACCGATTGTGCTGTGCTTTGATCAGCTCGAAAGTATCGCCCGCCTGCCGGATGGTGCTTTGGATCTGCAAAGCCTCTTCAATATCAACACGAAAATTCATGATGAAGACAAAAACTTCTTGATCGTCATCAGCATTCTGACCAATACCTGGGAGCACTATAAAAATCGCATCGACCAATCCCACCGAGCACGCATCGATCGGGAAATTCCGCTGCGCTTGATTAACCTGGAGCAAGCTGAATCCCTCTGGGCGTCTCGGTTGAATGGACTGCACCGTCAGGCGCAACCCCAGCCCACGTCCCTGATCTACCCGCTCGATTCCCATCAGTTGGCCGAAAACTTTCCTGGAGACAGAACCAACCCCCGCGATGCCCTCAGGCTCGGACGCGATATGCTGCAAGCCTACAAAGAATGGCTGATGCAAACGGCTGGAACCAACGGTGCTGCTGCAACTCATGCGCCCCAATCGGTAGAACCTGCGGCTCAACGGCCCCATCCTCCTGCAACCGAACTGCTAGCCGCCTTTAAACTGCGCTGGCGCGATGAGCTGACCAAAATGCAGGACAGCGTCACCCGGATTCGCCACTTTACGTCCCTAGAGCTGATCGAGATGCTAAAGGAAGCCCTGACAGCTCTGGAGGCTAGCGAAATTCAGGCTCCGCTGCTGGAGCGCACCAAATTCGCCGGCTATTCCTTTAGCTACCAACCGCCCCATCTGCCCAACCCTGCCGATCGAATTGGCATCGTTTGGACCGAAGATCAGGGCATGGATAATTTCTTTCGCGTCATGGAAGCCTGTCAGCGGGTATTAGAGCAAAATCTCTGCCAAGCTCTGTATCTAATTCGGGCGGAAGGAATCGGCAAACCCAGCCTCAAAGGGCACCAACTCTATCGGCAAATTTTCACAACCATCCCCCACCGCCACCTTCAACCCGACATAGCTTCGGTCCAATGCCTCGCTGCCTACTACAGTCTGGTGAAAGATGCCCGTGAAGGCGATCTGGTTGTTGGCAGTCAAACGATTGGCCTTAAACAACTGCAATCCCTCGCCCAGCAGGCCCAAATTTGGCACGACTGTACGCTCCTACAGGCATTGGGCATGGTCACGGCATTGGAACCTGACCCAAATCGGTCTGAGGAGTTGATTGTACCAGCCATCAGTCCGGATTCGCCCTTTCCTCCTCTCCCCGATTTAGGCAACGGTCATCGCTTGAGCCGCCAAGTCGAGGATTATCTGCTCAGCCTCGTGCGCACCCATCCGGTGATTGGTTTGCAAACGCTGGTTCAAAATTCGCTCAGGCAGTTTCCTCAGGTGGATGAGGTGTTTGTGAATCAACGCATGAACTATTTACAAGAGACAAAGCAGATTCAAATTCTTAATCCAAATGCCGAACTAGCTGCTCGTTTGGTCTGTTGGCAGGATAACTTTAAACATTAGCTCATAGCTATCCAGTTTTTTCAATATCAAAGTCAGTGTTCAAGTTCTCCAATTGCTTGTAGTCGAGCAAGGCTTCCCTTTGCAAATCCTTCTACCTTAAATTTAGTTCCTACTTTGGCCCTAGCAGACTGCTCTAGGTTCATCCATGTAAGACCAGACTCTGAAGCCTTCCAAAATTTAAGGGCTTTGATTGCAGCTTCAATCTGTTTACCAGAAGTGTTGATTTGTCTTAAAGCATTCTCAATTTCTTTCTCACTAGCCGCAAGCAAATTCAGTTTAGGCCCATCAAAGCTTGGTGTTCTATTATATAAACGTTTTGATTCAAGCTTCTGAGATAAATCCTCAATTCTTTCTAAAAGTTGAGGTATGTCGTTGAGATTATTATTAAGAAGATCGATTCTAGATTGAACATTTTTGATCTTTTCATCAAAATTATTCTTTAGCTTCTCCAAAGCTGAATTCACCGAGTTATGAATCGAATCGGCAAGTATTTGCAGCTTCTGATCAATTGAGCCTTCTCCAGAAGGTTTATCTTTAGCTTGAGGAGTTTCCAACAAAGCAAACATTTCCTGAGTGGCAAGCACTTGTTCATCGGTCATATCAAACACCCAAGCCCAAAGCATTTCAATCTTAAGAGCTTGAGCTACTTGAAGCCAATCAGAACCATAAACAACTTCATACTCAATATCTTCGTCAGTATAAGCATCAGTGCGGCGAACAATCAATGAAATTAAATTGCTTTGATATTCTGTAAATATCCTCTCAATAGCTTGACGATGCTCAAGCGAAATTTCCTTTGTTGCTGATTCTGGAATAGCTATTTGAAAGGTATAAACTTGTCCATGACTGATTGGAGTAATTCCAAGATTGCGACTAATTAGCTCTCGCCTGATTTCTTGACTCATACCTAGGAACCTCTTTGAACAATACTTATCAAATGAGTAGCAAGATTATTATACTTTTCAAGTGCCTTTTGAGCTGCCTCTCGCTCTTGTATATTCAAACTATTATCAAACTCTGCTTCCTGAATCGGGTAGCCTTTTTCTGGACATTGAGACACAACATTTAGTCTGGGAATCCAAGTATTTTCAGGAAATAAGGGCACCTTTTCTCCTCCAGAGGTTTTTGCCAAAATATCTTTGATACTCTCAACCATAGAAAGGTTGAAGTTGGTTGAACGTTGGTCGTACATGCTAACTATTATTCCCAAAATAGGTAATGGTTCATCCTTGTAATCACCAACTTCCTGCGCCTGGGTAACTACATATTCAAGAGCGCGAATTGGATATGGAGAAAGCTGCATAGGAATTAAAATCCCAGATGATGCCATTAGCGAAATACCATTGACTTTGCCAAAAGAAGGCGGTGGATCGATAAGAATAAAATCATAGCTGTGATTCTTAAGCTTTTTAGCTAGGATGCGATCACTATCCACTAGTCTTGTTAATTCAGTTTCCATTTTGCTCAATCGAATATGAGATGGAACCACATCAAGTTGGATACTTTGATCGGTCCAACATTTTCGGTAGATAACATCATCCAGTTTGGTTTTTGGCTCGATAAGAAGATGGGTGATATCTTTCCTTCCTGCTAATTCCACGTCTTTTAGCGGATCGATACCCAAACCAGTTGATAAATTTGCTTGAGCGTCAATATCAATTAAAAGAACTTTTTTCCCTAGCTTTGCTAAAGTGGCTGCTAGATTGATAGTTAATGTTGTTTTTCCAACACCACCCTTGTTGTTGAAAACTGTAATAATCATACTTCGTTTCTCCTTCGCTTCAGTTGTAGGTGTTGCCTTGGTTTGAACTCCAGGATATAAGTTCTGCCGCTTCTCAAGCAGATTAGTTGCTTCTTCACTATCGAATGCTTCTGCAATAAGCGCTAAGAATTTAAGGTTTAAACGCTGTTGACTTTGCAATATTGCATTACCAAATTTTAGACAGGTTGCTTTACATAAAAGGCCATAGAAAAGATGAAATTTAGATAGCAAATCAGCCTGTGTATACTCAGCAATGGTAACGATTTGATCGTGAATTCCGTACAGCAAACGAAAGCGATAGCCGTTTGATAGTAAACCTAGCGTCGCTCTAGCTTGACGCATATAGTTATAGATTTGCCAACAGTTATGATTTAGTTGTTTATTAGGTGCTTTAACTTCAATGATTAAATATGGAGAGCAAATCTTCTCCAACTCACTTGGATGAACTAGAAAATCTATTTTGGCTTGACCAACCACAGCCTGTGCTCGCCAATCTGTATTTTGATAGCCTAAAAGATTTAGTAGGGGGATAATGATCTTATGCTCTACATCAGCTTCAGTACTATCGATTCTAATTGATTGTAAAAATTGGAGCTTTGCTTGCTTTGCTTGATTAATCAAAGTACAAACCTACTACCTCTAGGAGGTGACTATTCTCGATTCTTTTTCTCGAACAGCTACAGAAACTCTAATGTTGAGTTTTAAAAGACTTTAACTCAACTTTATGCCAAACCATTATGGAACATGAACTCATCGGTCGCAATGATTTATTAACTTTTTCTCGCAATTCTCATAATAGGTATATCCAAAACAGTGAATTTTACACAAAAAATTATCTATTGAAACAATGCTGTTCTTGATAATCCGTATGAAGGCTACCTGAACGGGCATGAAGCTTAGTGGTACAGAAAATTTTTGAGTCTCATGATGGACTGTCTGGAGGATAAGAATGGCGGCTGAAACCCACTGTCCTTGTTCGATTTTTTGAGAGATTTCAAGATCGCTGTTTTGTTGAGGTCCTTTATCGATAAAGGTTCCAAGAGTTTTCTGCGCCACTAAGGGGCATGAAGGATCGCTCAAGTGGGCCCCTAGCCTTAGAAGCTGTTTGTAAATGTCAGTTAAGGATTGCTAATTTTCGTTTCTGCTGCTTTGTTAAACTGCGCGTTCGACGGTTCTGGCACGATCCCTCAATATCAACCGGATCATCACTTCATACATCATCCCTTTAAAGTATTAAGTGCTGCTATTTTCTGTTATCTACCGATTCTAGCTTGATCCGTATCCTCTTTATTCTTCTTTACACACAGCTTCTTAAATACCCTTGCGGGTTATAGATATAGGCGGTACCTCACCATACAATACATAGTAGGAGTTTCTGTTTAAGTTTTGAAGCGAAGTGAACGTTTGAAAACCGTCCTGAATGAGTCAATTGTTCGGAGGGGTCAATGTGAAAAGCAACCTTGTGAAGAGCAATCTATTGCTGGTTTTTATTGGTCTGGGCCTACTAGCTGCATGTTCAGACAGTAACTCCTATAGCTCCAAAAATGTCACAAAGGCCGAAGTCGAGCCGGTAGAGCAAATCGACGATGTGAAAGGGACGTTGAACGACCGCGAAGCAAGCCCATCGTTAATTCAGTCAAAATCTCCGCAAAGTACTACTCAAAGCACTATCCAAGAATTTCCAAAGTCTGCTCGACTAACGGCCCAGCAATCAAATTCAAGAATTAATTTGAGATCAAAACCGTCATCGACCTCGCCGGATAAGGGTTATGGCTTAGTAGGTGATCCTGTGAAATTATTAGATAAAGCTGAAGATGCGAATGGTTTGACTTGGTACTATGTGAAGTTTGATGTGTCTGGAGCCGAAGGCTGGATTCGGAGCGATTTCATTCAAACCCCAAATGGTGTTTCGGAGAAGCCTTTAGAAAGAATTAGAGCTGAGGTTGCAAAAGCAGCCAAATTGACACCCGAGCAAGTCAATCAGTTGATGGATTTAGATCATTTCAGTCAATATGAGTTTAAAGAAGACAAGCCGAGATGGAATGGAAAATCCTACGGCATTATTGTTCCAACCTATGTTCCAGAAGGGTTTTACGTTAGTAAATTCGATGTCTCCAAATTTGATGGTCGTGATGGCCCTGGAGGGTATTCCATTGCCTACGAGAACAACGATGGAACTTGTTTCGGTATTTCAACTGCAACTGGTGGCCTTGGCGATGGAGCTGAGGAGGTTCGAGTTATTGAAGTTGAATCCCTCGCTTTAGGAAAGATCAAGATAGGAAGAACTGAGTTCAGCCAGTATTCCGAAAAACCATTGACCAATTTTTGGGTTAGTGTAGGAAAGGTCAGTTATCTTTTCGATTCACCTTCTCAAGGTCGTTACAAGGAATGTAATAGTGTAAGCCTCCGAGAAGCCGCAAAAATTGTTGAGTCTTTGGACTATTTAAATCCAGTACCTGAAGGATACCCGCCAACTAAACAGTGGCAACCTCTCTAGAGGAATAAATAAAAACCTGTTGGAGTTGGCGAATCTCTGCGCTTTATGAATCCATAATCTAGGAGAAAGGATGTGAAAAATAAGATACTTTTGCTTATTTTATGTTTGCTGACCGCATGCACTAATGAGAAAACATTTGAAGCAAAGAATGAGGCGACAGTTAATCCTAATCTACCCAGCGGTAATGAAGTGCAAAAAGCGTCAGAAATCGAAACCCAACCAGTAGCGGAATCCCAAGCGTCTCAAACTTCAGCGTTTGACGAGAAAGCTACTGCGGCAAAGCTATCACCCCAAGATAAAAATAAGTTACTTGAAATTGATCAGAATAATTATAAGAATATTCCAGTGAAAATCGTTTTGCCGACCTATGTTCCCGATGGCTTTAAGGTTGAAAAGGTCGAGGTTGGCGATGACAAACGGTTTGGACCAGGCTATAGCATTACCTACTCTGACAGTAATAATAACTGCTTTGAGATCTCAGGTGCTTCAGGTGGTTTTGGGGCAGGCGCAGAAGATTTCGAAATTATCACGGTGAATTCTAAAGCATTGGGCAATGTGGAGCTAGGATATACTCAGTTTGATCAGGTAACAAATCAACCAAGGATAGGATTTAATCAATTCACCGTACAGGGTGTAATTCCTTCTGAGCAACAATACTCCTTCTGGTCTCCTGGCACTGTCAACAGTCAATGTAATGCGATTGAATTTCAGGAAGCTGCCAAAATTGTGGAATCGCTTGATTATCTGAATCCTTGATACTTTCAGAATTTGACTGGTTTACTCGAAGTAAAAACTCAATAGCGCATTGATTGAGCAACTCCTAAAAACATTTCTTGGAATCTCTGTACACACTGTTCTCAGTAGCAGTAATGGCGTAAAGGGTTATTTTTCATGAAACATCTAGATATTTTTCATCGCAAGTCAAATCTTTCCGCAAACTGGCTACTGAGGGCTGTGCTGTCTACTTGCACCATATTTGTGCTGGCTAGCTGTGGTCAGGATCAGTCTCGCATCAGCTCTTCCGAAGCAGCAAGCAGCGAAGAAACAAGCGCAGATGCTCAAGAGACTTCACTTAATTCAGAGGCATCATTTCCAAATTTCTGTGGAGATGCGTTACTCACTAACCGCAGTGGCTATCCTCTGAAGGTATACCCGCTGTATATCAAGTCTGAGAGTCAGGAATGGTCATGGTCGAGAGAGCCTATTCAAGCGTTGGTAGAAGTCCGAGCGAAATTTTGCCCACATGCCCACATGGGCTATATCCGAATTGGCGAAGAAGATTCTGGAAACTATTCTACATCTGCGGCAATTCTAGGCTATTTTACGAGTGAATCCAATGCGAAACAAACTTTAGACAAATTAAACGATCAACTTTCTAGCCAAAAAATAGCCAGCCTTGCCACTGCTGATATCGGGCCGCCTATCGTCCTAGAAGACTTACCTCCATCTACCGAAGCTGTGGCCCAAAAAGCCAAACTCAGTTCAGAGCAGTCTCAAACATTGCTGGCTTTGGATCGGTACCGTGATATGGGCTTAACCTTTGATGTAATTGTGCCAACTTACATTCCTGACGACTATGCCCTTAAATCAGTTGACGCGGTTGCTAGACCAGCGAGTGGAAACTTGATGTTTGAACCTAGATACCAAGTTACCTATCGGTCTCCAGATGACTCATGTTTTGTAGTTTCGGGGGCGACAGGTCGAGGAGGTGCTGGGGCAGAAGATGTGCAGTATGCAGAAGCAGATTCACCCATTTTGGGTCGTGTGACTCTGATGTATATTGATTTTGTTCAGGAGACTAAGAAATCCTTTCTGAGCTTTAAGAATTTTCAGCTCCCGACCAAATGGGGTGGAAGTCAACTCTATTCTTTATGGGATGGTGATTGCAGAAGAACGCTCTCTCTCAAGGAAGCGGTCAAAGTTGTAGAGTCGATGGAATACCTGAATCATCCATTGAATCGTATATCCAAGAATTAACCTCTATATTGCAAAGATATGGTCTCGCAGCTTGACCAAATCGATGTGTTCCGATGTTAAGTCCTTTCCTGAGATTTTCTAGAACGAGCATTCTAAAATGAACAAATATCTTTGCCTGCAAAATCATTACTCTCTAAAAAATCTTCTAGCCAACTGCAACCCTGCTCAATCGTTTCAGGCAGTGATCTGATTGCCCATAGGCGGACTTCACCCGCATCTCCCCCGACCAAAAGCTGCGTTCCATCTACGGCTGGAGCGATGCCCCAAATCGCGCCTTCATGGGTGAATTCATTGAATTGCCGTCCGGAAAAATCCCACACTCGCACCGTTCCGTCCATTCCTCCGGTACTGAACAGCGCAGAATTGGGAATGAATCGGAGGGCATTGACACCGCTTTGATAGCTATAAAACTCAAGCTTTTGCTGACCTGTTTTAGTCCAAAGACGCACCATGCCGCCTTTATCAGCTGTTGCCATCAACTTGCCGTCAGAACTAAAGTCCAAACTGCTGATTTTATTCGAGTGACCCTGCCATTCTCGGAGCAAACTGCCGGATGTATCCCAGAGTTTAATCCAACCGTCCCAACCGGCTGTTGCGATAGTCGATGAGTCAGGGCTAAACATGACCACACTCACCACATCTTTATGCCCATGCAGTAAGGCTACTTCATCGCCGCTAGTCGTCCACAGCCGCGCCTGACCATCTTGCCCTGCAGTCGCTAAGAACCGTCCATCTGGGCTGAAGCTGAGACTATTGACAAACCCTCCATGCCCCTTCAACTGCGCGACTCTATTCCCGGATAAATCCCACAGGCTGACACTATGGTCTACTCCGCCTGTGGCAATCTGTTGCCCGTCAGCGCTGAAGGAAAGACTAAAAATATGCCCTCTGGGGTTCGCAGTCCATGCCTTGACTAGCTGGCCCGATGCGTCCCAAAGGCTGAGAATGCCCTCATTACCGGCTGCCGCGACTAGACGTGCGTCTGGGCTAATGCTGACCGTATTCGCATCCGCTTGCAGCCCTTTGAAGCTTGGTGCCGCTTGTTCGGTTAAATTCCATAGCCGTGCCGTGCCATCCCGACCCGTCGTGAACAGGTAGTTTCCATCAGGACTGAAGTTGGCATTCCAAACCACACCGCGATGGCCTTGAAATCTAGCCAGTTCTTCTCCATCCAGATTCCATAGTCGTGCCGTGCCGTCATCTGATGCCGTTGCCAGTCGTTGATCCTTGTCACCAAAGCTAGCACTAGTCACCAGCAGCTTATGGCCTTCCAATACGAGTTGCGGTTGACCCGACAAATTCCAGACTCTCGCCGTTTTGTCGCCGCCAGCCGAAACCAATTTTTGCCCATCTGCGCTGAAGCTGACGGAATAGACTGGTTCACCGCCATGTCCTTTCCACTCAGCCAGTTGCGTTCCAGACGCATTCCAGACTCGGATTGTGCCATCGGTAGCGGCAGTGGCTAGTTTTTGTCCATCCGGACTAAACGTGACCTTAAGAACTGTGCCCTGATGTCCTTTCAACTGTCTCAGCTTGTTCCCAGCAATAGTCCAAAGGAACACTTCTCCCGAACTGCCTGAGGTGGCTATCGTTTGATTATCTGGGCCAAAGCTGACGCTCTCAATTTCTCCCTGGTGCCCAGTCAGAGTCACAACCGGAGCGCCAGAGTCGGTCCATAGACGGGCCGTACCATCCTCGCTCGCAGAGGCGATGTACTTGCCATCTGGGCTAAAGCTGACCGAATTGATACTGGCAAGCGGACTACCCTCGTGGGCTTGAAACTGCGTCAGCCTTTCCCCTGCCAAACTCCAAAACTGAATCGTGCCGTCTGTACCTCCAGTGGCGATGCGCTTACCATCCGAGCTGAAGGCCGTTGCTTTGATTTCCCCCTGATTTGCCGGAAACCGATTCTTTTCGCGGATTCTATTGAGAATCACGTCTAGCGCCACAATCGGACTATAGGCAGGATAGGTTCCCATCTTGGTATTTTCGCCAGCTAGATCTTGCAGTGCTTGACCAGTTTGAATTGCTGTCAGTAAGGCGTCAATCTCGCTAAAGTCGATTTGCTCAAGCGAACTCACCCCCTTCTGTTCTAATTCGCTGGCTGTTCTGGCAAAGGCTAGCCTGTTCAATGCATGGGAGGCGAGTAAGGACGCTCCAATTGCCACCGGAACAATCACAGCCAGGGAAATCATGCCTCTCCGGATGATTTTGTTGGCCGTTTTGTTGGCTTCAGTTAGAAGCTGATTGCGCTCTTTTTCGGTCTCTAGTTCGGCTTGGCGGCGACGCTGGACCCTTTGCCATTCAACACTGGCATCGATGAATTGATCTTCTAAATCGGTCAATCCTCCTAACAGCACAAATGCATTGTTTTGCCGCAGTTCAATCGCTCGGTCTAATCTAGAACCTTTGAGCAGTTCATCTTTTGCCCGATCTAATTCCTCGGAATCTTCAGATGTTACCTGAGCGAGGGCAGATTGCCAGCGGTGCACATCATCGGCCAGTAGGTTTTTAAAGATAATCGCATCCTTAGCTTCCTCTAACCATTTTCTTAGTTCATCCCAGGAGCTTAAAATGATTTCATGGGCAATTTCAAAGGTGGCATTTTTCTTTACATCCGACAAACTACTCACTAAAATTTTGTCTTGGCTGGAATACTCATAGCCGCTGACAACCATATTTTCATTCACAAATTTCTGTAGCGTGGTTTCGATTGTCTCGCCTTGAAACTCAGAGCGATAGGCTTTCCGACTGACCGCTCGTGAGCCAGAATCGGTGTCTACAATTTGAACCAATCTGAGGAAAATTTGCCGGGTTGCGTCTTGTTCCGTCTGATTCAATTGCTGATACAGCTTGTTAATCCGCGCTTGCAAAGCTCCCCGCACTCCTTCCAAAGCCGAATAAGTTGAGCGGTTGAGGGTACGGTCTTCAATGTGGGGTTTACCATCCTGGCCCAGAGCAATACATTCTGTTTCCCACAAGAGATTCAACGTATATTGCAGTAACGGCAGATAGCCGCTTTGACCTTGCACTTCCTGAATGATTTGCTCCACCAATCCTTCCTGGAACACAATGCCATGCTTTGCTGCCGGTTGTTCAATCGCTTGCCGCAACTCATCTCGATGCATATCTGTGACCAGATGAATATTGTTGCTATTGGCAATCATGCCGAGCTGCGGATAGGAGCTGAAATACTCCAGAAAGTCTGCCCGCATGGCCAAAACTGCACGCACTGAGTCATCAGAATTTTGGTTGAGCTGCACTAAAGCATCTATAAAGCTTTGCCGAATTTGTTCATCAGAACAGTTTGTGAAAATTTCCTCAAATTGATCAATAAAAATTAACCATCGGTCCTGATATTGTTTCAGCGACTGAATCACATTGACAATCGTTTGCGCATTCGCCGCCCGCGCTGGTTCAGCCTGATCTTCAGAAAACCGATAGTCTTTGCCATCGGCCAGTAAACAGCGATAGAAGCTCTCAAAAGGGTTGCGACCTGGCGTAAACACGAAATCTAGCAGTTTAGTTGCACCCAGGTTAGACTTTAATTCTGGAATTAGCCCTGCCCGAACCGCAGAGGATTTACCACAGCCAGACGCGCCGACAACTAAAAGAAACTTATTGTGGTTGACGGCTTCAAATAAGCGGGCAATCAGCGCATCTCTGCCAAAGAAATAGTCCCGATCTGAGAAGTTATATTGCTTCAGCCCCTTGTAAGGAGAAGTTTTGTTGAGTTCCCGCTGAGTAATCCACTCGGCAGAGATTTGGATGATCTGGGTTTGGATTTGCGTATTGTTTTGAACTGGCGCGAACGTAAACGTGGCGCTATCGCCTTGAATGCTGACATTGCCCAACGTGTTGTCCATGCGCTGGGACGGCGCAGCTTGGTTTTGAGGCTCTTGGGGGTTCATTTGGGGGTTCATTACACCGGAATGCCCCACGCCTTAGCAACAATCGAGGCAACTGTCATTACGGGGCCAGCCAGTTCTTGCACCCCTTGAAGGCCCTGCTTGAGAGCAGCAACTGTACGACCAATCAGATTTTTGTCAGGATTTTCCTTTTGGGCTTCGGCTGCTAGCTGGTCAAGCTGGGTTTCAGCACCGATTTTTGATAGGTCAGGTAAGCCTTCAGCGCTTTGAATGGCTGTTTTGAGAATCAATAATGCCTGTAGAAGCTCTTGCTGCTCGGATGTTCCTTGGGTGACGTTGGTGGATACGTTAACATCCCGACCTGCCTGACTGGGCTGATAGTTAAAGGCGGCATTGCTACCACTGAGCTGCACATCACCAAGAGTATTCGTCATTACCTGTCCAGATTGAGGGCTGGAGAGAGAAGCAGTTGATTCTAAGACAGTTGGTAAGCGTTGTTCAAATTCTTTTTTCTCCTCAGGGCTCAATGCCGCAATGCTGGCCAGGATTTGTTCAATGGTTAGCTTAAACATTTTAGTTACCTATTGGTTACCTATTAATTGCCTAGATTACTTTAGTTGTCTAGCATATGAATCTGAATTTTCCTAATGTGATCAATTTTGCCAAGCTTTATGGTTTTAGAGATTGAATTCAAAGAAAGATTAAGTAGAAACAGCAGTACCAGAGCGCAGAACCGACAATATACATTAGTATCCAGTTCATTAGTATCCAGTTCGATTGCTGTTCAAGCATTCCAGTCAGGCAAGCACTGTCTGAGTTTTTCTAGTTTGGTAAGTTTAGCAAATGGGGGGTAGTAACCGGCAACTTAAGAGAGTAGTATATCTGATACTTTCAAGACATTTTGCAAGCAGCTCGTCTAAAAATCAGTCAAGTACCCATGTGGGGAATAGCCACCGCGTTGTACCATCAAGCACAATAAGCTAAAGCGATTTATCTCCTATTTTTTGCTGACTTCTGTGCATCCTACCTTTTCAGACCGCAATCGTCCTACTCATCCGATTTACCACCCGACTCAGAAACTCAAGGCGCTCATTGCTACGGCCCCGATTTGGGCCGATCCGCTGTTTGGACAACAGTGGTATCTGCAAAACACTGGTCAAACGGGCGGTACGGTTGGTGTTGACCTCAATGTAATCAACTTGTGGCAGGACTATATTGGAAAGGGCATTAAAGTTGGCATTCTCGATGATGGTGTTCAGTATACTCACCCCGACTTACAGCCCAACTTCAATACCAGCATTGACTTCGATGCCGCCGAACTAGACGATGATGTTTCTCCTGGCCTCTTTGACGATCATGGTACCGCTGTAGCTGGAATTATTGCTGCCGCTGCCAACTCGATTGGCGGGGTTGGGATTGCCCCCGGAGCCACGATTGCTGGCCTACGCATTGACTTTAGCGGTGCGACAGGTAGTTTCGATCAGGATGCAGTGGCGCTGCAGCAGATGGTCAAGTTTGATGTCGTCAATAACAGTTGGGGGTATATTGGCTCATTTACCGATAATTTTCTAGAAGCTGACTTAGCGGGTAATCAAACCGCCCTGCAAAATGCAGTGCTAAACGGACGGGCAGGTTTGGGTACGGTGGTCGTATTCTCGGCTGGCAATGAGCGCATTGAAGGGGACAGTGCCAACTACCATAACCACCAAAACTCCCGCTTTGTGATTGCGGTGGCGGCGCTCAACCATAAAGGCACCCACACCTCCTACAGCTCACCGGGTGCAAACCTGCTGGTATCTGCTTTGGGTGGTGATCTAGACGACGGAATTGTCACCACTGACCGATTGGGGGTTGCGGGCTACAACCTGGTAAACGATCCTACTACTCCCTCTGACTATACCGATGACTTTGGTGGCACCTCGGCAGCCGCTCCAATGGTTTCCGGTGTGGTAGCGCTGATGCTGGAGGCGAATCCACGATTGGGCTATCGCGATGTGCAGGAAATTCTCGCCTATTCGGCGCGTCGCACCGATGTTAAGAACACAAGTTGGTCGATCAACAAAGCCAGCAACTGGAACGGTGGCGGCCTTCATACAAGTCCCGATTACGGCTTTGGTCTAGTCGATGCCCACGCAGCCGTGCGCTTGGCGGAAACCTGGACTACTCAGCACAGCTTTGTTAACGAAGAGCGGATTAGCATCAGCCGCAGTTTGAACCAGCCGATTCCGGACGGCACCGGCAGCTTGCGCTCTAGTGTGACGGTCAACAATCCACTAGAACTCGATTTTGTGGAAGTAGAGTTGGAGCTGAGCCATCCGATCGTCGGTGAGTTGGGCATTGTTCTCAAATCGCCTGGCGGGACGGAAAGCGTCTTGGTTAGTCAACCCAGCAACGACAGTTCGATCTTTCATCCCTTGTTAGGACCGCTGTATGAGCTAAAGCCGCGTTTCACTTTCTCTAGCAGTCAATTTTGGGGTGAAACCAGCGCTGGCCCTTGGATACTCACAGTGCGAGACCGCAGCAAAGGCAACAGTGGTATGCTGAAAAACTGGTCGTTACGACTCTATGGTGACAAAAGCAGCGACGATGATACCTATATCTACACGAACGAATTTGCCAAACTGCTGGGCAATCCGGCCCGCCGCATTCTCAGTGACACTGGTGGTAACGATACCTTCAATGCCGCCGCCGTCAGCAGCGATATTGTCCTGAATGTAGTTCCCGGTACGGGCAGTTTGCTGTTTGGCAACTTGCTAACAATTGCAGATGGAACTATCATTGAAAATGCCATCACCGGCGATGGTAACGATATAATTCAGGGCAATGATTTTAGGAATGAGTTAAATGGCGGTCGCGGGAACGATACGGTAAACGGTGCTGCTAATTCAGATCGAATCAATGGTAGTCGCGGCGATGATGTGATTAATGGTGGTCCAGGAAACGACACGTTAATCGGCGATGCAGGCAATGATCGCTTAACTGGCGGACACAGTGCCGATCGATTTCTGTTTAGTACAACCGAAAGCTTCCAATCGCCTCAGCTTGGTGTAGATACCCTGACTGATTTTCTGCGTGGCACCGACAAAATTGTTCTCGACAAAGCCAGCTTTGGCCTCAGCAGTCGGGCTGGAACTGGATTTAGTCAATCAAACGAGTTTAGTAGTGTTGCCAATGACAATGCCGTTGCCAAGCATAATGCCCTGATTGTCTACAGCCGCAGTTCTAATACGCTATTCTATAATGCCAATCGGCAAGCCGAAGGGTTAGGTTCCGGGGCTAAGTTTGCGGTTCTGCTCAACAATCCACGGTTGAGTGCGGCGGATTTTGTGGTGCAGGCGTAGAAGGTGTTTGCGTAGCGTGCTCAAGGGGGATCTGGGGAGATAGCGGCTTGTGAGCCTCACCGAACGAGGGAGATGAGTGAATCTCGCTTAGTTTTGTAAAAATTCCATCGTCATCACTTCGGCCACCTTCGTGCCAAACGGAATCGCAAAATAGAAGTTTGAATGTCACGGTTTATACCTGCTCAAGCGGAGGAGTTGGCTGCAAGGTTCAATGACCCCTCAGGAGTCGCGTTGGAAGGCGGTGACGTGGCGCTGTTTGGGTTGCTCAATTACCCCGAAGTCAGCAAGACAGCCGTAATTGCCCGCAGCGGTCCGGTCATGGCAAGCTCTTCAACAGTTCATTTCTCAACTTTGACTAACACTAGAGATTTTCATAAGGTGCAATCGTGATTAGAACAAAAATAGTTGAGTTGTCTACGATAGAGGCGGCAGCGTACCGCCAGAAGCTCAGAGATGGAAAATCAGGGATTGTTATTTTGCGCTATGACACATCCCAACCCGGACTAGCCTCAGTCAATAGACGGACAGGCACTCCCGAACCGTCGGCAAATACCAATCTGGAGATGTTTCCGATTGCAGCCTTTCAAGAGGCGATTGAACTGACCTCTGGTATACCTTATTCTCGGCGGGGAGCCGTGAAACTCAGTGGTAATCAAGCAGCAGTTGATCCGGACGAAGAGTTGCCGGAAGAACTGGCTACCGTGGATAGTGCCGAGTACGAAGCAGTCGTAAAAGCCTCCACGAATAACGAGTATGAAGCGATTGTAAAAGCCTACACAAATAAAAAGGGTGAACTATCCTACGAACTCTTGAATAAAGATTTTATTCAGTTTTCGAAGTCGAGTAAAATCGTTGCTGATTAGGTGTTTACGCAAGGTCACTCGCAATCATCGCATCTTTGCCAATGACGAAGCTGCTTTGAAGGTAGTCTATCTGGCAATTGAGAATATCTCTAAGAAGTGGACGATGCCGATTCGGGAGTGGAAGCCTGCGCTCAATCGCTTTGCCATTGAGTTTGAAGACAGATTTCCCAAAGAGATTATCCTTTGTCACAAAAGAATTGACAGATCCCCGATCGATCGCAAATTTTGCTTTTCTAGAACACTGGTTAGCCCCTTAGTGGGTGCCCAATTGGGGGTCGATGTCTGAGCGTTGGACCCTGGGCCTGCGGGGTGATGTATCCGGGTTTAATATCGGTGCCGATGAAAACTGGACCTGAAACCTGCTTGCCGGTGTGCAATATCGCCTCTCCTGCCTCGCCTCGCTCCGACTGGCCTATCGCTTCAACAGTTTTGACTTTGAAGATGGCTCAGGATTCGCCAGAGCCAAACTCAACTTGCGTCAGAATGGACTATGGCTGAGTGCTATCTTCCAGTGCTGAACTACCTTCCCCATCTCCCCTATCTTCCTCAAGTCTTCCTCACAGCGCTTCATTCACAATCTGACTTGCTTCCGCCAAAATTTGCTCTAGATGGGCTTCGCTCTTCAAACTTTCAGCGTAGACCTTGTACACATTTTCAGTACCAGAGGGGCGAGCCGCGAACCAGCCATTTTCGGTAACGACCTTGAGGCCGCCAATCGGGGCATCATTGCCCGGAGCTTTGGTCAGCTTAGCGACGATCGGTTCTCCGGCGAGGGAAGCGGCTTTGACATCGTCTGGAGCTAGTTTACCGAGACGGGCTTTTTGTTCCGGCGTGGCGGGCGAGTCGATGCGGCTGTAGTAGGCTGTGCCCAGTTGAGCCGTCAGCTCTTGATAGTGGACGCCCGGATCCTTACCTGTGCGGGCCGTGATCTCCGCCGCCAGCAGATCCATAATCATGCCGTCTTTGTCAGTGGTCCAAACTGTGCCATCCTTGCGCAAAAAAGAAGCTCCGGCACTCTCTTCGCCGCCAAAACCGAGCGAGCCATCCAACAAACCTGACACAAACCACTTGAAGCCCACCGGCACTTCGCACACCTGCCGCCCGATCAGTTTGCCTACCCGGTCGATCATGCTGCTGCTGACTAAGGTTTTGCCAATAGCGCTGTTGGAGGGCCAGTTGCTGCGGTTGCTGAACAGATAGTAGATGGCCACCGAGAGAAAATGGTTTGGGTTCATCAAGCCGACGCTGGGCGTGACAATGCCATGCCGGTCGGAATCGGTATCGTTGCCAAAGGCGATGTCGTAGTCGTTTTTGAGTTTAATCAAATTCGCCATCGCGTACTGCGACGAGCAGTCCATGCGGATTTTGCCGTCCCAGTCTACGGTCATGAAGCCAAAGGTCGGGTCTACTTTGTTGTTGACGATGGTGATATTGAGACCATAGCGGTTGATGATCGGCTCCCAGTAGGCAATGTTGGAGCTACCCAACGGATCGGCCCCAATCCGCAGCCCTGCCGAGCGAATCACATCAATGTCGATGATATTCTCTAAATCATTGACGTAGGGCGTAATGAAATCACGAATATGCGTGGTGGAAGCTCGCAGCGCGCTTTCGTAGGAGATCCGTTGCACCTCGCGGTTGCCGTTGGCGAGTAACGCATTGGCCCGATCCTGGATCCATTTCGTGGTTTCTGGTTCTGCCGGACCGCCAGAGGGTGGATTGTACTTGAAGCCACCATCGCTGGGCGGGTTATGGGAGGGAGTGATGATAATCCCGTCTGCCAAGCCGCTGGCGCGGCCCCGGTTGTAGGTGAGAATGGCGTGGGAGACTACCGGCGTGGGCGTGTACTGGGCATAGCCTTCGGTGACGGCAATATGCACTTCGACTCCATGCGCCGCCAACACTTCCAGCGCCGTTTTTTGGGCCGGAGCCGACAACGCATGTGAATCCATCCCCATGTAGAGTGGACCATCGATGCCCTGACTGCGGCGATACTCAGCCACCGCCTGCGACACAGCCAGAATATGCGCCTCGTTAAAAGTGCCGTTAGCCGAAGATCCCCGATGTCCAGAGGTACCAAAGCTGACCTTTTGGGTGGGATTGGCCGGATCGGGCTGTACCGTGTAATACTGGTCCAACAGTTTGGAGACATCAATCAAACTGTTGGCAGGAGCTAGCTTTCCGGCAAGGGGGCTAATCTTTTCGTCCACGGTTTGCATCTGTGATCTCCTATTCGGTTGGGGCGTTCTCCTCAAATAGAATAACTCGAAATCCGCGCCAGCCAGTGTAATCTAACCCGCATTGGCAGGAAGATCTAGCGTTGGGTGGATGGAGTAACTTAACTAACCGCTACCGCCGTCGGCTTGAGCTGAAAAATCTTTTCGATCACGGCTTCTACTACACGGTCGGGCGTGGAGGCACCTGAGGTAATCCCCACCACAATTTCTCCAGGCGGCAGCCAGTTTTCCTGCACTTCTAGGTCTCGATGCAGCGGCTTATGCTCGACTCGATTCCCAGGACCGATCCGGTCGGCGCTGTCGATGTGATACGAAGGAATGCCACGTTCGATGGCGATTTCTTGCAAATGGGTCGTGTTCGACGAGTTGTAACCGCCGATCACCACCATCAGATCGAGCCGGTCTTCCACCAGTTTGAACATAGCATCTTGCCGTTCCTGGGTAGCGTCGCAGATGGTGTTGAAGCTCTGAAAATGCTGGTTCAGTTTGTCTGGGCCATATTTTTTCATCAGCGTATGCTCGAACAGCTTGCCGATCTGCTCGGTTTCGCCCTTCAGCATCGTGGTTTGGTTGGCGATGCCGATATGGTCCAAGTCGCGGTCGGGGTCGAAACCAGCCGAGCAGGCGTTGCTGAACTTGGCCATAAACTCGTTGCGGTCGCCGCCATTCAGAATGTAGTCGCACACATATTGGGCCTGCTCCAGATTCAGCACAATCAGATAGGTGCCGGCAAACGAACTAGTGGCAATGGTTTCCTCGTGGTTGTATTTGCCGTGGATGATGGAGGTAAAGCTGACTTTCTTGTGCTTTTCCACCGTGTTCCACACCTTCGAGACCCAGGGGCAGGTGGTATCTACAATTGTGCAATTTTTGTCATTCAGGAGCTGCATTTCCTGAACGCTGGCTCCAAAGGCAGGCAAAATTACGACATCGCCCTGCTCTACGCCAGAGAAATCCTTTTGGTCGCTCTGCACCGGGATAAACTCCACCTGCATTTCTCGCAGCCGCTGGTTCACCGAAGGATTGTGAATAATTTCATTGGTGATCCAGATCCGCTCGGTGGGAAAATGCTGCCGCGTTTCGTAGGCCATCGCCACTGCTCGCTCCACGCCCCAGCAAAATCCAAAGGCTTCCGCTAACCGAATCGTGACATCGCCGCGCCGCAGTCGGTACTGATTGTCGCGAATTTCCTGGATTAGAGAACTTTGATACTCGGACTGCATCAGGTCAGACACTTCGGCCTCATGGCCAAATCCTTTGCGGTGGTAGTTTTCCGAGTTGTTGAGCGAGCGCTTAAAAGCTTTAGTATCCATGCGTTGATCGGGAGATTGATCGTGGAATTGATCGGGAGAGTAATCTGGCGTTTCACCTGTTTTCAGGGTATCAGAAGACGGGAAAGGGATTGACGCAACTTGCTCCTTGCAGATCACGGCTTTACTATCCCTACGCCAGAGGAAACTCAATAGCAGTCGGATTGCCCACTAGGTAAATTTTGATTGGGATTACCAACCGTCCGATTCTAGCTGCAACAACTCTGGAACCGTAACAAAGCGATAGCCCTGCGCTTTGAGGCTGCGAATAATTGTGGGTAGCGCTGCAACGGTTTTAGAACGGTCGCCGCCGCCGTCATGGAGCAGGACAATGCCTCCCGGCTGCACATCTGCCAGCACATTTTCGATATAGTCCTGGGCACTGTTACCAGGATCCGTATCGGCTGAAGATACTGACCACATCACTACCGTATGGCCCTGGCTGATAGCATAGTCTGCCAAGCCGTTGTTGAGATAGCCGCCTGGTGGCCGAAATAGCATGGTCTGAATTCCGGTGGTTTCCCGAAAAATTTGGGCGGCAATTTCGATCTCGCTGGCAGCCTCAACTTCACTCATTGGTTCATAGCGGTGATGCCAGGTGTGATTGCCAATCGCATGACCCGCATGAACAACGCGACGCGCTATCTCAGGCCGGTTCTGTACCGCTTGCCCAACCCAGAAGAAAGTAGCCTTGACGCCTTCCTGCGCCAGGATGTCTAAAATCTGATCGGTCGTGACATCCCAGGGGCCGTCATCAAACGTGAGTGCAATTGCATCGCGGGCAATCTTTAGCTCAGCTGATTCCACGATTGCCCCTTGATGCTGTTTGGGGACCGAATAAGTCAGGCGTTTTTGCTCGGCAGCGGCGTTTGCTTGGGCTAGCTGCTGTTGGTACGGCTGCTGTTGGTGCTGCTGTTGGTACGGCTGCTGATATTGCTGTGGCAATAATCCAACCTGTGAATTACTCAATGGCGTCGCAGAAGGACTGACGATAGGCGTTGGTTGCGATTGAGTCGAGGGACCAGTCAGAACTACTGATTCGGGGGAAGGTTGATTCGCTAAAATACTTTTGCGGATCAAAAAACCTGTGATTGCACTGCTGATGCTAGCACTGCCTAGAAGTACCACAAGGCTAAGGAATAAGGAGATCCCTGGAGTTCGCTGTCTTACGGTCGATTTTAGTTTTAGAGCTTTTTTTAGAGCATAGGGGCGTTTTACAGCTGGCGCTTGTCTCGGCCTGGGGTAGGAGCGTGTCACCGGTTGTGCTTTCCTCCGCTTACGATTAACGTAGCGGAATTCTAGATCAGCTTCCTCCAGAAATAGCGTCTTGGTAGATAAAACTTGACGATTTTCTCCATATACAGCGTAATACCAGTCGATATTCGTCAGATCCTCTTCAAACTGCCACAGCAGACCCAAATGAACTGTGAAACGGGTTGAACAGTTAGGACTCCCGAAATACGCTGACTCCTGATTCCTGGCTCCTTCTAGCCCTGCCTACTCTATTTCTAGCCATTTCTAGCCAAATATTAGGTCTGCTAAATCCTATGCACATTCTCAAACTAGATTTAGGACAATGGGCTTTCCGCCCTGCTGTAAGGATTGGGTCAGAGCCGCCAGAATCTGTACTAGCTGTGCCCCCAACCAACCTGAGGAAATTTCCGAAGCCCGATTTTCCTGTACACAGGTAAGAAAGTGGGTGCAAACAGCCTGTAGAGGCTCAATCGGCTCAATCTCGATGGCCTGATGATAGTGCCCAGTCGGAATGAAGCAATCAGCCTGTTGCTCCAGCGAGCCTTGCAACAGCATTAAGGGAGATGCTGCCATTTCGTCGAATACTAGTGTGCCCTGACTGCCTACCACACTGAGGCGACGTTGCTTATCCGGATTGGACCAGCAGAGATGAATGAAGGCTTGAAATCCGCTGGCATAGGTTAACTTTACCCAAACTAGATCGGCCAAACCGGGCTGGAGCCAGTTAGAGGCTTGAGCTTGGACCTCGATGGGCGTGGCGTTCAACCAGGAATTAAAAATAGCAATATCGTGAATGGCCAAATCCCAAAGGGCGTCCACATCCTGACGGACAGGTCCGAGGTGGGTGCGGGCCGCATAGCCATACCGTAACTCTCCTAGCGCTCCTTGTTGAATTACGGCTCGACCCCGCTGGACTGCCGCGTGAAATAAGTAGGTGTGGTCAATCACTAACTGCCGCTGTTGCTGAGCCGCAAGCTGACAAAGAGCCAGAGATTCGGCTACATCGAGCGTCAGGGGTTTTTCAGCCAGCACATGGTGGCCTTGTTCCAGGGCTGCCCGAATCAGAGGATAGTGGGTGGCGGCAGGAGTGACAATAGCAACCGCGTCTAGATTGGGCAGGTGCAGAGCTGTTTGCCAATTAGTCGTGACGGTAATCGACTGCTGCTCTAATTCGTATTGCCGATTCAGGGTAATTAGCCGACTCTCGCAGGGATCCACCACAGCCGCCAATTCTGCCTGCGGATGATCTAAAAACTTGCGCAACCAATGGCTGCCCCAACGTCCAACCCCAAACAAAGCAACCCGGACGGGAGCAGCAGACGGCGGTTGAAGCGTCAGCGCAATGGTACTAGCGGGTTTGGTTAAAGCGTTGGTTGAAGCGTTGGTTGGAGTTTTGGTTGGAGCTTTTGGAGCCTGGCTGGGCTGGGTCTGAAGCGTGAGCGTGGTGTTTTCCATAGGTTCCCGGAAATGGCTGATGAGCAGGAAGGGTATACCCGATGCCTAACCAACTGCCCAGCGCAGCCCTGAACCACGAATCGAGCAAGTTGGCGGATTGGTATCCCATAGAGAGTTCCCGTGAAATTTGTGATGATATTTCCGGAAGAATGCTGAAATAGGCTTGAAAACAGTCGGAAAGCATCCGTGAGGTCAACTATCGGGGGTTGGCCTTGTTCCGGCTTTGCCTCGGATGCCCAATTCCTTCAAAATTCAAGTTGCCTGCTGGGCTTGTAGCGTTAGGAAAGCGGCTTGGGCAGCGGCTTGCTCTGCAGCTTTTTTGGATTGGCCTTTGCCCTGGCCCCACACTTTGCCCTGCACCCACACTTCTGCCACAAAGCGCTCGCTGTCTCCGTAGGTTTGCCCGACTTCGGTGACGCGATATTCTGGCAGGGTGCGATATTTGGCTTGAGTTAAGGCTTGCAGCGCGCCCTTATAGTTTTGCAGAGTCGGATCCTGGCGAACCAGGGTGGCATAGTGCTGCCAGTGAGCATCCAGCCAGGGATGGATCAAGCTCAGGTCGTGACTGCTGAGGTAGAGGGCAGCCAAAAGTGCTTCAAATGCAGCAGCTAAGCGACTTTCCCGCCCGATCTTGTCATGAGTAATACTGCTGGCGACCACCAGGTAGCGCTCGATGCCATAGCTATCAGCAATTTCTGCAAGCACTCGGTCGCTCACCAAAATACCGCGAATTGCCGAAAGCTCGCCTTCTGGAGTGTCGGGATAGGTCTGAAATAAAAATTCTGCGGCAGCCAGCTTCACCACGGCGTCGCCCACAAATTCTAAGCGCTCGTAGTTGGCCTCAGCCGAAGCGGTTGGATGAACCAGCGCGAGGTCTAGGAGCTGCCACTTCAGCGCGAGTTGGTTCGGTAGATTTAATTTTTGAACTAATTGCTGTAGCTGCTTCTGACGACGGGGATCGGCAATCATGCGAAAGAAATTGAACTATCAACAGGAAATACTAGAGCTAATGCTAAATCCTATCCTAAGGCCATACTAAGATTGAAAACCAGGAGAATATATCGACAGCAGCAGAAGTGGAACGCTATAGCCGATGCCAACCGAGGTCTAGGCTAACACTAACTCAAATTCGACCAAGCCCGGCCAATCCATTGGGCTAACTACTGGCTCGGCATCGTTCAAAACGCTTAAAAAGGGAAGAGGCGGACATAAGCCGGGTTCTGTTCTACTCATGCCGCTGCCATTTACAATGACGGGCTATAAGTAGGGCAGTTATCTATCTGGGATGCCTGTTACCAGACACCTCTAGCGGATTTCGCAGGTATGGAGTTGCCTCCATCCTACCCGGAGCTGGGAAAAGACCAACCTTAGCTCCTGCCACCTTGCTCCCGACCGGGGTTTACCGAGCCAACGCCTCTCGACGTTGCTGGTGCGCTCTTACCGCACCTTTGCACCCTTACCGCTTGATCCAGTGTTGAGTGTTGAATTTTGAGTTTTGAGGTATTAATTCAAAACTTGGAACTCAACACTCAACACTTTTAGAAAGCGGCGGTATGTTTCTGTGGCACTATCCTCACGGTTGCCCGCACTGGGCGTTACCCAGCAAGTCTGGTCTTTTGGGAGCCCGGACTTTCCTCAGACTCAAAGAGTCTGCAACTGCCTGCGCCTCCTCTTCCCTTGCTTCCAGTTTACTTTCACTTCGCTCACTTCGGATTCCAGGGCACTTGACTAATCCGGGGAATATAGGAAACGGTGAAATTGCAGTCGATAAAGCCCCACATGTCTTTTTTGGTGCCCTCGATGATGTTGGTGATTTGCAGCGGTAGGCGCATGGAAAATTTCAGGGGTTCTCGTCTGGAGGTGAAGTTGACGTAGATGTCTCTGAGCTTCTGAATCCGTTCGGCGTCTTTTTTATCTTTGGGTTTAGCGTCTTTATCGGCCTGGAGTTTTCTGATGTCTACCATAGGTTTGGTGGGTCTCAGCTCACTGGTTTCCTTATCGACTGTGAGCAGGTCTTCGGAGGTCAGCGTGACACTCAAGCTGCGTTTCGGAGAAATGGTGCTGGAGGCTTGTACTTTAGCTTTGTCTCCTTCCTGCATGCCGTCAATCAGGCGAATCAAGCGACGGTCGCCACCTTGCCAAGTGCGCAAAGAACCCTTTTCCCAATCAACGATAATGGTGGCGGTTGGGGATTTGTTGACGATGGTGGCGGCTAGCTTGCTGGGTTGCTTGTCGAAGGAATAGTATCCATCAAACTTGAAGTTGACATCGACAAAGTCCTTCAGTCCCTCGTAATCAAAGCTATTACCGACATGCTTGATCACTGTTCGTTCCTCAATCGAGTTCCATGCCTGCCGCAGCACATATACGATAAAAATCAAGTAGACAGCCAAAATAATCAGGTCAGTCTGGTTCATAGCCTGAAGCCACCCAGCGAGTCAGTCCTGCTTGATTCTAGATCCGGAATTTGGCGCGGAGCAGAAATATTTGGTTCAGTGATTTGTTCCAGTGATTTGCTGCAGATAGTTGCAGATACAGCGTTCACAAACAGGTTGTGAAGGGGTGGTGGGGCACCGCCTCCACGCAAGGGTGAAACCCCTGCACCCCGTTCAAATTTCACAAAGGATCGCTGTAGTAGTTCAAATCAGATGGAACTCTTGCAGAGCGGGCAGGAAGTTTTTGTTTTCGTGCTGAGAGCGGCTGAGCTTAATCAGGGCAAAGCGCTGGAGCGGGGTGAGGTTGGCCCATTGCGGTTGGCTGAGCGTCTGTCCCACTGATTCGGCCTGGGTCTGCACGCTGTCTGGCACGGTGGTGGGATCCATCCAGGCTGGGTGTGGTTCGACTGGTAAATCTGCCGGCACTTCCCCCATGTGAGACTGGACCAACTGGCGCAGCCGGATTCGGTAAGCAGCAATTTCTGCCTCGCTAGCGCAGGGCATGTCCACGAGTTCTTGCCGCTCATTCTGGCTCAGGTGATGCCAGTGGGGTAGCTTCAGCTTCACGCCGCAGGTGTCCAGCTTAAAGCGCACCTGCATGGGAATGCAGCGGAGAGAATCAACAAAGTCTGCCTCGAACTGAAAAAAATCAGTCATGGTGCTTATGGCGCAAGCCTAGTCAGGGCTGACCGTTTTGAAGGACATAGACTCTAGAGAATCGGGCACATGCACAAAATGGCCGTTGGCTTGGGCCGGGGTAAGGGCATAGGGCTGATGGATGCGAATCAGCTGAGCCAGGGTTTTCTTCAATTGAGGCCGGGGCACAATTGCGTCTACAAAACCGTGGGCTAGGAGATATTCTGAAGTTTGGAAATCGTCGGGTAGCTTTTCTCGCAAGGTTTGTTCTACCACTCGCCGACCGGCAAATCCTATCGTGGCCTTTGGTTCTGCCAAAATAATGTCACCTAGCATAGCAAAACTGGCCGTGACGCCGCCGGTAGTGGGATGGGTCAGTACAGGAATATAAAGCAGGCTCGCTTCTCGATGCCGCTCCAGGGCTGCCGAAATTTTTGCCATCTGCATCAGGCTCAGCATGCCCTCCTGCATTCTGGCTCCACCCGAAGCGCAGACGATAACCACCGGCAACCGTTCGCGAGTCGAACGCTCGATCATGCGGGTCAGCTTTTCGCCAACCACCGAACCCATACTGCCGCCCATAAAGCGGAAATCCATCACGCCCAAGCCAAGGGGTAAGCCATCTAGCTGGCCGAGACCAGTCTGCACCGCATCAATCAAACCCGTTTTGTCTTGCGTCTCCCGCAGCCGATCGCTATAGGCTTTCCGATCCCGGAATCCGAGCGGATCGGTAGGGGAGATCTCCTGATCGAGCGGTTTCCAGGTACCGGGATCAATCAACTGCTCGACTCGCTCATCGGCAAAAATCCGCAGATGGTGCCCACACTCCAGACAGACCATTTGGTTGGCGCGCAGGTCCTTGGTGTAGGTGAGGACGCCGCATTCAGGGCATTTTGTCCACAGTCCGTCTGCAATTTCTCGCTCTTGCCGTTCTTTAGCAAGGGAACTCGATTTCCGCCGATTGGCAAACCAGTCAAATAGGGACATAGCGTTTGGAAGATGGGTTCGAGAGTTGGGATAGAGGGTTCAGCCTCACTCCAGGCCGCGACGGTAGTCGCTGGGTTTGTCTAGGGGTTCCTCTAAGGATTCCTCCAGGGGTTCCTCTAAATTTTCTTCGATCGGGCTGAGCAGCAGCAAGGATGTCCACCGATCTTGAGGACGAACTTGCAGGGCAGCCGGGATGCCACAACCAAAGTGGGCTGCAATGCCTCGGCTAACTACTCGGGCTGGAATGTCATGGGCTGCTAGCATCTGCTGCAACCATTCGGCTTCCCAGCGAGTATCGGTGGTTCTGATAGTGATCCAAGTCACAAGTCGATCTTATCAGAAGGCAGACCCTATCCTAGGCGATCATACCGCCTCTAGGAAAGTAGGATGATGAAGTGACGATGAACTGAACCCCCTGCTTGCTGGTTTTACAGGGTTGCTGTGTCTCCAGGTTTGGCTTGCCTAGGTTCAACTTGTTTAGGTTCAACTTGCCGTAGGCGGGCCATAAAAAAGCCATCCATATCGTGGTGATGGGGTAGCACTTTCACCCAGCCCTGGGATTGAGCGAAGCGGGCAGCCGGGTTGTCAGCAGCAGGTGATTCAATCCTCCAATTGGGATGCTGCTGCAAAAATTGCTTCACAACCGCCTCGTTTTCGCCAGGGTGGAGCGTGCAGGTGGCATAGACCAGAATTCCCTCTGGTTTCACCCAGGTGGCAGCCTGATTCAGCAATTCGGTTTGCAGTTGGGCCAGTTCCTCAACCGTGTCTGGAGTTTGTCGCCAGCGAGCATCGGCATGGCGGTGCAATGTGCCCAAGCCAGAGCAGGGAGCATCCAGCAGCACCCGGTCGGCTTGTCCAGTGAATTGGGTAATTTGCCGACTGTCTTCAGCGCAGAGGTGAATCGAGCTGAGCTGGAGCCGTGCTATGGTTTCCTTCAGTTTTTTCAGCCGCGAAGCATGGCGATCGCAGGCCCAAATCGTACCCCGATCTTGCATCAGTTCGGCGATGTGGGTGGTTTTTCCACCGGGAGCGGCACAGGCATCGATGATCAATTCTCCGGGCTGGGGATCGAGCAAATGGCTGACCAATTGGGCACTGCTGTCCTGCACGGTCCACCAACCTTCGCTGAATCCGGGCAGGTTCTGAATGGCACCCACCCCCTGAGGCAAACGCAGCGCTTGCGGTAAATTGGGCAGCCGCCGGACGGCAATCTGGGCAGCCTGCATGGCGGCTTCTACTTGCTCTAGGGATGCTTGCAGCGGGTTAATCCGCAAATCAATAAATGGCGCACGATTGAACCATTGGCAAAGCTGCTCGACTTCCGCCTGTCTGGTTTCTGAATTACCAAACAGATCGAACCAGACCTGCACAATCCAGTCTGGATAACTGTGCTGTACCGCCAGCCGCTGAATTGGCTCCGTGGGCAGAGTTAAACAATCCGCTAAAGCATTGGCATCGCCACAGCGACGCAGATACTGCCGCAGCAACCCGTTGACAAACCCTGCCAGTCCCTTGAACCCATTCAGTTTCGCCAATTCCACTGTGGTATCCACCGCTGCTGCCGCCGGAATCTGATCCAAATAGTGCAACTGATACAGCCCCAAATGCAGAATTAACCTCAGATCGGCAGGCTGTTGTTGGGCGGGCTTCTTGGCAAATTGATCGATCAGGGCATCGAGCGTGCGCTGCCGCCTAATGCTGCCGTATACCAACTCGGTGATCAAGCGTCGGTCGGTTGGACTGATTGTGGCCTGCTGCAAGACGCGATCTAGGGCGATATCAGCAAACGCACCAGCGTGGATCGAGCGGAGCGCGAGGAAGGCAAATTGGCGGGGGGTGGGGGGCATGGAGGGGGTGAGGGGTGAGGGGTGAGGGGGTGAGGGGTGAGGGGGTGAGGGGGTGAGGGTGAGGGGTGAGGGGGTTGTCTTCGGCGTTGCTGAATTCGGCTATGATAGGCCCCTTTGCCTCCCAACGTTGGGGGGAATCAAACCATCAAAGTCCCCCAGCATATAGCCCTAACGGGCATACCAGAAAGGGGGATTATAGTCCTGCGGGCATCCTAGAAAAGGGGGCTGCCAAGATGACAATTGACTGCACGATTCATCGCTTTATTCAGCAATGCCCTGGGTGTTCAGATGCTCCCGTTGGAAGGTTTGCAGATGGTTTTCAATCCGCCGAATTCGGATATCCAAAGGGCCAGTTCCCTGCTTCGATCGTCTGCAAAAGTTTTGGCTGCGGCAACGGCGAAGAGATTGTGTCCATCCAATTTTCACCTTACCGTATGCCATCAACAATCTGTGATGCCAAAGATGCCAAATTTTCCACCGGAAGACAATGGCAAACAATCTACGAAAAGCACCTCATAGAAAAATAGTATTGAAAGACGAAAAGCTAGGTAAGAGGCTAACGCTAACTTAAGCTTTAACCGTATTAGAATATGCGGTCCAATTTAGGCTGAATATGGTAGAGTGCAGGTCGGTATAGGTACACATGAACATTCCTAGGGAGCCACGCCGAACCATTTGCGCTCAAACCTGACGTCAGGTTCAAACGCAGCAGAGTGCAGCAAGAGTGGCCGAGGTGCAATAATGGCAAGCCTTCCTCCTCTTGCCGCACCATCAGGCTGGCCGCTGTTTTAGTGGTTGACATCCCCATTCTCACGGGATTAGCCTCCTCAAAATCAATGGTTATCGACTACGCCTGCTCCTATCCATCAACCCAGCAGGTTCTTGTAAATCACCCCGTCCTTCATAATCACTAAGAAGTTGGTGCCTGGATTTTCAATCAGGCGAATGTTCTCCAACGGGTTGCCGTTGACCAGCAGCAGATCCGCCAGGGCACCCTCTTCCACGACACCTAACTTGCCAGGATAGGGATTGCGGGGCCCAGACATTGCCAACAGTTCTGCATTGGTGCTTGTCGCCATCCTCAGCACCTCAGCTGGGGTGTACCAGCGCACCATTTTTGCTAGTTTTGCCCCCTGACGAGCAGCCCCCTGGGCACTGTACAAGTTATCCGTGCCCCAAGCCGTTTTGATGTTGTATTGTTTGGCCAGGTTGTAGGCATTATCGGTACCGGCGGACACCAGCAGTTGTCTGGCCCGGTTAGGTGACCCTTCCGGGTAAGGATTGCGGTCTTCATCGTCGAGGAACGGCTGCATGCTGAGCCAAGCACCTTTCTCCGCGATCATTCGCGCCGTTTCTTCACTCATTAACTGGCCATGCTCAATGCTCTTGACCCCGGCCCGCAGCGCCGTTTGAATGCCCCTATCGGTATAGACATGGACAGCTACATAGGTATTCCAGTTTTCCGCCGCATTCACCGCTGCTCTTAGCTCATCTTCAGTGTATTCGCTAACGTCGAGGGGGTCGTGGTCTGAGGCCACCCCACCCCCCGCCGCCAGCTTGATCTGGCTTGCCCCCTGCATCAGCTGCTCCCGGACGCGACGCAGCACTTCGGGCACTCCGTCGGCGATCACACCGATCCCGATCTCTTCCGCCGGGCTCAGCGGTGATGTCGGCGTTCTGGGCAACTCGCTCAACTGCCGAAAATCGCCGTGACCACTGGTCTGAGAAATCATCGCTCCTGAGGGCCAGATGCGTGGTCCTACAACATCACCTTGGTCAATTGATCGCTTTAGCCGAAACACCGGGCCAGCCACGTCACGGGCACTGGTAAACCCGCGCATCAGCATGGCTGTTGCATTCTCTTCTGCTTTGCGAAACAGGAGTTCTGGTGAGTCAACCCCTGCTTCCAACTCAGAAACAGTACTTGTTTCCATGAACAGGTGGGTATGGACATCAATCAGTCCAGGCATCAAGACCCGTCCCTCGCCGTTAATTCGAGTTACGCTGCCGTCTGTGGGGGCAGGAATTGATGCGGTAGAAATTGTCTGAATTTGGTTGCCGACCACCAATACGTTAGACGGTTCAGACAGTTGCTCAGAAGTACCATCGAATATCTGAACATTCTCAAATAGGACGCTTGTAGGTTCCTGATTAGTGATGTTGGGGGATTCTTGACTTTGAGCAAAGTTCGTTCGTGCCAACAATCCGATGAGAAGTAGGAGCAGAGTTCCAAAAACAATCGAGTAACGCAATCGCATATATCAATTTCCAAATCAACAGTGAACCGAAAAGGCGATCGAAACGACCGAAACGGCATCGCCCCTATAACCC
>KL662191.1:905938-1029039 GCA_000733415.1 [Leptolyngbya] sp. JSC-1 | reverse complement strand
GCTCTGTCTCAAAAAACTCTGAAGAAACTTCCCCAGCATAAGTCTCTCCTTCATCCACCTTGAGCTTCCGGGCTGTGCTGTTCTCGCTAAAGTCAATTTTGTTCAAGTCCACCCAAAAGACGTTGGGAGTAAGGACGGTTTCAAAGTAATAGACTAAGTTTTTTTGATCCGCTACAACCCGCCATTGGGTTGTGGATAGGTTCGGAAAGCCTTCGGTGGAAATGCCATAGGGAACAGACGTATTTCTGATCACACTAAACACACTGGCAACAGAGATTCTGGGATCATCGGTTTGGGGAATTGCATTGATGTAATAGCTGGCGCACAAAGCGATCGGCGGGGCGATTGGTGCCCGGTAAAAACACCGTTCCTGGAATCGACTGCCAATAATCGTTGATCGCCAACTGCTCTGAAAACACCGGATCATTGGTCATCACCGTGTACGATCGATCGTGATGGATCACCAAACGACCATCAATATATTCAAAGATGGCACTGTCCCCGGTTGCATCAGAGGGAGAAAGGTGAACCGTAGTGAACCTATCCGTACCCGGAATAAAATCTGACACCACAACAAACTCTTCTCTGCCCAATTCCTCAACGGCTTTAGCAACGGTGGCAAAGTTGTCCAGCGCGTACTGTGCCCAGGCGGAAATAGCCAGCCTTGGTCTGTCGTCATTTTCCTGATCAAATGGGGGATATTCGGACTCCACCAGCCAAAGCAAATTGGCAACCAGCCCCTTCTCGTTCATTCCATCTGAAGTGGCAATATCCCAGGAACTGGCACTCAAGCTGCCATACTTAGAAACCCATTCAATGGAGTTCGGCCCAACTTCGCCGTTTCGCCTCATTCCCTTAGAAAAAACCCAGAGATTGGCAGGAATATCTAAAGAAAAGTCCATCGTGCGCCCAGTCAAAACCGTATCATTTGGCCCCTGGTAAACCACCCGCGTACAGGCTTCAACCAGGCTACTCAATGGAAACCAGTTCAGCGCAGCCAGGATGACAATTGTTAGCGGTCTTTTAATTACTCCTTTCATAGAACTGAACCTTAATTGCAATCGATTACTAAGAGCGATCGGGTAACAAAATCGCATATATCCACCTCCTTAAGCGATTGCTTCCTGCAACAACGAACTGGGTCTTGGCAAAGCAGTTATTCTGTTTACCAGTGTTGAATGCTGTACCCACATTTCAGTATTAATCATAATGGAAACCCTTGCGATTGCGAAGTTTCGGGTGGAGAAGGTTCTTGCAGCTTCACGATTTGTTGCGGCGCACCAAATTCAATACCGGCTTCCTCAAATGCCTGCTTCAAACGACGACGATATTCTCGGCTGACGCTCCACTGTTGCATGGGCACTGTTTTCGCCCTGATGTTCAATGTAATTCCACTGTGGGCTAGGTTTTCGATCGCCAGAATATCGGGCTGCTCCAAAATCAACGGCTGCCATTCTGCATCCTGAGTCATCTCTTGAAACACTTTGCCCATTAAGGAGAGAGCTTTATCAGTATCGGTGTTTAGGGCTACGTCAATGGTGAGGTTGATACGCGACCATTCTTTGGTGTGATTTTTGACGTTATTAATGGTGCTATTACGCAGGGAGATCAGTTCACCGTCAGCACTCCGAATTTGCGTCATCAGCAAGGTCATGGCTTCTACTTGCCCAGCGTTATCCTCAACGGCAATAATATCGCCAACGGCATAGGCATCATGCCAAAGCAGCATAATGCCGCTAATCACGTCTTGCAGTGCCGATTGAAAGATAATTGAGGCAGCTAGACCTATCACTCCTGCACTGGCAAATAGCCCGAAACCTGATAGACCAAATAAAAATACAATCGTTAGAACAATACCAAGGATAATGAGCAGATTTTGAATGAGCCACTTTAGGGTGCCTGCCAGCGTTGGCAACCGTTTCCGCAGGCGCTCCTGAGCTTTGGGTGAAACATCACTGCCATTTTTAAGCAACAACAACACTAACTTGTCAGCAATAAACAGATTGGCTCGTCTGACCAAAACAATGACCAACCATGTTAACCCGATCGCGAGCGGTCGATTAAGCAACAGCAAGCCAAGAAAGCGAGTTTGGGGAAACAGACGCAGGCTAATGCTAATCGCCACTAGCCACAGCAATAGCAGGGCAATCACTAGTGCCTGGAAATAAATTCTGAGGTGTTTGAGCTGCTGTCTGCCGTTGTGTTTGGTCTGCGCTAGCGTTTCCCTATGGAAGCCTGCCTGAAATGACATCCTAGAATTGGAGTCATTATTGGAGTCATTAATGGTAACAGTATCGTGCTTTAGCGATTCTCTCAGTTGATGCTGCTTACGCCAATTTTGGCGCAGCAACAGCAGCAGCATTAAGCTCAAAAATAAGGTGGAACCTCCTAAGAAAACCACCCAGCCCGTTGCCTTCTGCACATAGTCTGATTGGCGTTCCTGATAGGCTTGCTCTAACCCCCAATGGATTCGTTCCGCGAAATAGTTTCCTACTTCAGGAGTGGTTAAGCCATAAATTTCGGTATCGTTAGCTGTAACGGTCACGATAGATATAGAGTCAGAGGTTGTGGCGGTGACAACCTGGACAACTGCCTGGTTATTTAACTGATTAACAGGGACATTCAAAGCGTCAAATTCCTCCTGAGTTTGCAGATGCTCTCGCAGGAAGGTTTGCAGTCGGTTTTCAATTCGCTGAATTCGGACTTCTAAGGGACTAGTTGCCCGGTTGTCCTGCTCGTCTGTGGAGGTTTGGGCAGCGGCAACATCGAAGAGGTTACGTCCATCTAGTTCCACTGAAGCATAGACTAGATCGCCAACCTGCCCTCTGTGTCGCTCGCCAGGGAGAAAGGCAAGTTGCGTTGCCTCCCTCAAGTTCTGGTCAAAATGGCTCTCCTGACTGATCTCTAAGTAAGAGAAAACGCTGCTCTCTTGACTGCCAACTGAGTAGGGTAATAACACCACCAGCACTAAGGTGATGATGCCCAGCATGATGACCCGAAATCGTTTCATCACCGAAAGACTAGTTAGAAAGAGGTTGCTCATTACTCTGTGCTAGCGATCGCCTGCTGTAGAAGTGGGCGGCTGTACCAACTCCACTGTCCTGACGTGACAGGGACAATCCCAAGCTCACTGCGCCACTCCTCCAAAGGACGATCTAATGCTTCTTCCCACTTCACCCCAAACAAAGGCTGTGCCTGTCGCCCGATCTGAATCCCCAGAGAAGCAACGTCAAAGCTATATCCCAAGTAGTTATCAATTCCTTCTTTCTGTTTGCCTGAAAGGTAGATTAACAGTGCGGAAATCAAGTCGATGACAATAAACGCAGGATAGTTAATTTGACTGACTGTTACCGAAATTACGCCCAGTTCACCATAATCATCAAAGCTAAATCCCGTTAGGACATGGTGTAAGTCATGGGTTTTGCGGACTCGATGGGTCACGTAATCACTATCAGATTGAATTTCACGCAGACGATAAAACTGCGGGTCATAATTCATTGCCTTGAGCAGGCTGGCATACGTCCATCCCAACGAGTTGCGCGGCAGTTTCAGCAGTTCCTCTAAATCAAATTCTTTGCCCATGTACCGCTCTTCTAGCAACTGGGCAGAAGCCGGGTCTTGGCTGACTCGTTCAAGACATTGCTGCATCTGAGGACTATCTTTTAGAGCATCTTCGATGTCGAACACATTGTTTGTTTCGATCGCCACTCCTGCCACTCGATCGACCAGTGCCAACAGCTTGTTCACATTTTCAGGGGTTGCCAAGGTATCGATATACCTAAAACTCATTGGGCTGTTCTCCTGATTCTTCGAGGACTTTCAGCTCGTTTGGCGTGATGCGATGATCCTGACTGTATGAGCATCTCGCTCACATTTCAATCGAGAAATCATTTACTAGTCGAGCAACGAGACTTTGTAATCAGATTTGTAATCAGATTTGGTTATCAGATGCGCTGCCAAGGCAGACCCAGGAAGCCCAGAACAAGCCACTTGCTCTCAGTGAGACAAATGAGAGAATGACAGAAGTTTTACCCTTGCTGCTGGAATTCTAAAAGGTGTCGTGTCAGTGAGTCAACTACTGCATTGGTTCATCTGGATACTGACTCGTCACTTCATGGTAGCCCAGATTGCAAACCTGTCACCTAGGCATAGAAAAACTCCATTATCATTGCTCACACACTTTTTGCTCACACACTTTATTCCTGATGGCGACTACAGTACATCAGTTCGTCAGGATATTAGTTTAAGTCAATCAATTTCGCAATCATATATTGCAGCTCGCAAAGTCGAACAAGATTGTTGCCGATATGGTTGCCAACCGAGCCTCAATGGACGAGATCCGAGACTATGTGGTTAGAAAGCTGGGGTTGCTGACGGACAACAGAGAACTCACGCCGGCTCAGGCCAGAGGGATAGTCGAAATGCTGGATGAGGTGAGTCCGCGCTATGTTTTTCGAGAACTCAATGACGAAATCATCAGAATGCTGAGTCGATGAGATAAGCCTGTTCAATAGGTAGTTACGATTGCCAGGTCGCCAATTGTCGCTCAGCCGGGTAATGACGGGAAGAGTGCAGGACAAATTTCTCAAGCTACCTTGAGAAAGATTTGTTGAGCAACCTGATTGCAAGTTTTCTCTACCATAAGATAATGTTTATCACGATACGGCTTGATGTCTCGTAAAAATACAGAAATCATCAATGGAAAAAACTGTTTACCCATTATTGAAGTCGTTTGGGTTGTACGCTAGCAGTATCCTGTCGATGGCGATTGTCCTTTCGGGTTCGTCCTTACGGGCAGAAGAGTCATTACCTACACTGCGTGCTTCTCAAACCACGACCTCTGAACTTGATTCTTTGCTTGGTTCAGAACCCGTACCAGAACCTTTATCAACACTTATAATTGCGAACTCCACGACTGCAAATCTCGATCAGGTTGCTTTCAAACCAGCCCTGCATCCTACTCCTCTAGAAGACTGGTTCGCTACATCCGAAGAACTGGCTGAACCAGCCCCATCTTTGCAACAAGCTGACTTATCCACTGAACGCTTGGCTGAGGTGCCTGAGTCGGTTGAATCCATCGAATCCAGTACTCCGCCTAGTTCCAGTGAAAGGAACGAGCTTGAACCGCCTGGCTCTGCAATTGACCTGACTGAAATTGAGTCTACAGAACCAACGCTTTCACCTGATCCGATTGCCCAAAACGAGCCAGATCCCCAACCGACCGAATCGTTATCCAGTTCTACACCCAACAATCGCTGGCAATTTTCAGTCGAACCTTACTTCTACCTTCCCTTTGACGTTGACGCAGATATAACCGTAGATGGTCGTAGTACATCTCTTGATCTAGGACTAGACGACATTTTGAACCTGGATCGCGTCTTTGATGCTGGCTTGCGGTTAGAAGCGCAGCACAACCGCTGGAGCATCATTCTAGATGGTTTCTATGTGTACGGTGAAGATAGTAGAAGATTGGGGGGGACGTTTGCTGCCGGAAGTCTACTCCAATTTGCTCGACAGGTTGCCCCTGGAAGAGTAGAACAGTTTGTCCAACAGTTTAACCCCGAAAGACTACAACAGTTTATCCAACGGTTTGATCCCGAACAAATCCAAGAAATTGTAGAGAGTGGACGCCAGATTGGATTGAATACCCCTGTCCGAGTATCTGCCAGTGGCGAGGTGTCGATTCGCCAGATCACAGTAGATGCCGCAGTATCCTATCGCGTAGTGGATACAGCCTTAGATAAATCACCGGAAGAAATGGTTTATCCTCGTTTCCTATTTGCCCCCATCCTAGGCGTGCGAACTAACTTTTTGCGGCAAACCATTGAAGTAGACACTATCCGAATTGAAAACCTGCCGATTGCGGATGACGTCCTGCCGCCCATCAATCGCACCTTTCGCTACTCTAAAACTCTGGTCTCACCTTTAGTTGGAGCAGAACTTGGACTAGGACTGTCTGAGCGTTGGATGCTGGGATTGCGGGGCGATGTATCTGGATTCAACATCGGTGCCGATGAAAACTGGACCTGGAATCTACTAGCTAGTGTGCAATATCGCCTCTCTCATCTCGCATCCCTGCGGCTAGCCTATCACTTCAGTGGTTTTGACTTCGAGGATGGAGAAGGATTCGCACGCGCTAAATTAGGTATACGTCAAAATGGCCTACAGCTAAGTGCCATATTCCATTTCTAAACCCATCTCCCTTATCACCCCCCACCCCCTACTCCCCACTCCCTACTCCCTACTCCCTACTCCCTACTCCCTACCTGCGAACCCAGCGCTGCCTTCGGATAAGGAATCCGCTGATGGTTGAACTGCTGCCAAACCTGAACAAAGATTTCGGCGATGCAGCCCATCTCGGCGCGTGACAAGCCGGAGTCAATGAGTTGGTGATCTTGCCAGCGGGCACGCAGAATTCGGTTCACCATTGCCAAGGCATCTTCGGGCGTCGCATCTTTGAGCGAACGCAGAGCAGCTTCACAGGAATCGGCCAACATCACGATCCCGGTTTCGCGCGATTGGGGAATCGGTCCACTGTAGCGAAAATCGGCTTCGTCCACCTGCAAGGTCGGATCGGTCTTGGCCTGTTCCAGGGCCTGATGGTAGAAATAGCTGATTGGCATCGTACCCTGATGCTCTGGAATAAAGGCTTGCACTGCCTTGGGCAGCCGACATCTACGGGCCATTACCAGCCCTTCACTAACGTGTTTTTTAATAATAGCCGCACTCAGCCAGGGGTTGTTAATCTCGTCGTGTTTGTTGGGGCCACCCATCTGGTTTTCGATGAAGCCTAACGGGTCGTGCATTTTACCAATGTCGTGATACAGCGTGCCAGCCCGTACCAACTCCACATTACACCCCAAAGCCCGTGCGGCTGCCTCTGCCAGGGTTGCTACAAACAACGTGTGCTGAAAGGTGCCGGGTGCTTCAGACGCTAGCCGTTTTAGCATCGGACGGTTGGGATTCGAGAGCTCAGCTAATCGAATGGGCGTCACTAGGTCAAACAAGCGTTCCATATAGGGACTCAACCCTAGGGCAATAATGCTCCAGGAAAGCCCCATCAGGCTCTGGACGGCTGCTGTGGTCAGAACTACATACCAAACGGTTGTGGTGGCCGTACTGAGCATGAGACTAAGCACTAGATACACTACACCCTGCGTCAAACCAACCGCTCCACCCAACATTGCCAGTTCTTCCCGCGAGCGCAGTTGGCCAGCCATGCCTGCCCCTAATAAGCCTGCCGCTGCACTAGCCAGCAAATTGGTCCAAGCTACCTCCATGCCGATTGGCAGAATCAAGCTAAGTAAGCCAACCGTGGTTATGCCCAAGGCCGAACCATAGAAGCTGCCGACCAGCAGGCCAATCGCTGGCAAATTCATCGAGGGCAGGTTTAGAGCTACTACCAAGGGGGCCGTCAAGGTCAACAGCAAGACCAGGCAGTAATCTCGTCCACGTAAACCTGGATGGGAACGGCGCTCTACTACCCAAAATAGGGTCACACCTGCGGCAATCAAGCTGCTAAAGCCAAACAACCCCCACCAGTTGATCCGACGACGGCTCAAGCCAAAATAATCGAGTAAGACAAAATCTTCTTGGGTAATTCGCTCTCCAGCTTGGACAATCACCTCACCCCGCTCAATTTCGACGACTACATTCTCCACCGCTTGGGCGGCCTGCTCAGCTCTCAGCTTGGTTTGGACCGGATCTTGCACCAAATTGGGCTTGAGTACGGTCATTAGGAGGCGGGTGGCGATCGGTGCACTGGCTGGCGAAAGGTCGGTCAATTGATTTTGAATCGCCGTTTCCAAAATTTTGTCTGGTAAACCTGGGGCAATTCCCTGGCTCAGCATTTGCTCTAGTGAAGTTCGGATTTTGGCGCGGGTTTTTTGCCATTCGGCATCGGTCAGATTCAGCAAGCTGACATCGTAGAATCCAGCCTCTTCAGGTTTGTCAGCTGCTAGATCGGCAACAGTTGCGGCATAGCGTTCTCGCGCCCGCAGAATCACATCCGTTAAGGCTGAGAAATCTTCTAGAGAAGCAGTCCGACGATAGTTTTGTAGCTCAATCACCGCCACTTGCAGGGAGGCATTGGTAGACCCATTGTTCTGCTCGGCCGAGGGAACGGGCGGCGGTGCCGGTACGGGTGGTGTCACTCCTACCCCATCAATGGCGGCAATCGCGATGCGCCAATTCCATTCTTCGGTTTGTCGCAGATACTGTTGCGTGGCAGTGGAAAGCACAGACGTGTCAATAAAGGGAAAAGCACCCGCCTGCTCTCGCAACTCATCCCCCCGCTCCAGCAACCGTTGCAGCGAGCGATAGATATCCTGATTAGCCGCCTGATCGATCATCAAAACGGGCACTGCCGCTACTCGTGCCGCTTTGCGGTTCATTTCAGTCGTTTTTGTATCGACCACCCTGGCGGAGGCGGGTGCCCTCAGGGTTTGGGGCGCAATCCGGTCAGTGCCCAACTGTGGTTCATTATAGAAGCGGTAGCCAATCGCACTGGTCAGCGACACAATCGCAATTAGCAGCAGCAGCGGGCGCTGGACGCGATCGGAGGCACCCTTACGCAAGCGGCGAGGCTGGCAAATTAGCCTCAAAAAGGCTTTGGGTTTGAGGTAGATCCGCACTAATCGGCCAGCCTGTTGTGTTTGGGCAGCCACTTGCTGATAGACCTGCCGATAAAGCTGACGCAATAGTGTCCTGGAAGCAGGCGAAGGAAAAGTCTGCTGCCATTGCACTAGCCGCCGGGTCAACAATCGCAAAGATTTCATGGGCTGCACCAGACGGTTTGATGAAGAACACAGACTTCTGGTAAGACGACTTGTGTTGAGAGTTCTGACATCATTAGCGTTGCCCTAGTTGCAGTGAAGCATGTCGCGTTTGTTGTCAGCCATTGCAGCTTGCACCCCGCTAGCTAACTCACTAGCCAACTGACTCGCTGACTCGGAGTGGAACTCCTCTCTAGACCCCTCATTCGAGCTACAGCTCTTGATAATTCAATTCATTAATTCATTAACAGTATATCCGAGCTACTAATTCGAACTTAAATCTGCCGGGGGCATCTCCAGATCCATCAGCTCAAATCATCCTGACGAGCGCATGGAACGAATCACGCGAGGCGCTGCGGTAAGGTTAGCAAATTCAGGCTGTTTCAGCCAGTGCTCCGGCTGGGCCGCACCTGACCACCGAGCCAGCAGGTGATCGGCTAATTGCAACAGGTCAGCTTTTGCAACGCTGTTTCCAGTTGCCAGCAATTCACCCCGCTCGACCAGCGGTAGCCCACTCAGCCCGTTATACAGTCCGGAGAGTGCTCCAGCCAGAGTGCAGGAGCCAACTTTTGCTGCTGGGGTTGGGTAGGACAACTGAACCAGACGGGCCAGAGACAGCCGCCAGCTATCAGGAGTGCTCAAGATGCTGTAAAGTGCCAAGACAATCGGCAAAACATCACGCAGGTTTGACTCAGCAGCGACGGACCTGATCCAGTCGGAAACCGTTGCCAGAGATGGTGGTCGGTCTAGCCAAGCTTGAACCTGCATCAACGCTTGTCCTAACTGCTGGCTCAGCACTGCATCAGACGAGAATTCTAGGTCTTGCATCACCTGCAAAATCAACTCCTGAGGCACAAATCGCTCCCGCAATAGCAGCGAAATGGTCTGTCCTGTAATGGCCATAGCTATTGCCGCCTGATTAAGCGGTGCTTCGAGCTGTTGTGAAGTGGTTTCTGGAGTTATGCGGAGAGCGGTTTGGAGAGCGGTCTGTAGAACAGCAGGCTGGTCGTGGTAGAGCAACGCCAGTGGCAAGGTCGCCATCACCCACTCAGTGGGAGTACTCGGCTGTGCATCAAGCCATGTCAGGTCTAGCTCTGCTGGTAGATGAGGCTCGGCTAGCAATCGTTCAGTTTGAGCAATCAGTAGCCCTGTTCCAGCCAACTTTCTATCCTGATTGCTCGTAGTGGGTGGCTGGTTCGTTTCTGCCTGGGTGAAAGCTTCACCCCAAATTGGCTGTAGAGCTGGCTGCTTCCACCTCTGTGCCCCGATGGCTTCACCGAGCCAAGCTCCCCAAAACGCAGCTCGAAATCGACTTAAAAGAGAATCGCGCATAGAAGATGAAGATGCTTAGGTTTGAACCCGTCTTGTAGTAAAGTCTCTGGAGAGTTGTTGGAAAAGTTGGCGGTTAAAATCGCGACTACTAGGGCCAAGTCCACCTACGCAGACTCCTTAAAGTTGGGGAAAAGTTGAGGATTTGCCACCTGCCTCGTCAGGTTTTGTCCGTGTAGCGCGCCTTTAGAGTCTATCCGAAAATCTTGAAGGGGTTTTGAAATTCAAAAGCTCTGACGAGTTTTCAGATAGGTATTTAGCTACCGCACAGCCAATGACCGTTTTAACAGCTATCTTTGGCTATTATCGCTATCGTCCACATCGTCCATGTCATGTTGAAAGGATTTAGGGCCGTGAACCGCTATTTGACTCGTTGCCGATCCCCACTGATGGACTCTTCACCAGCATCACCGGCATTACAAACATTATCGAGATTACAGGCGTCGGCATCCAACCAACCAGCCAGGACGATGGCCATCACTCTATGGTTAAGCCGCCATCGCCTCAGCGCCATTGCCCTGGCCAGCAGCCTCACTGTTGGGTTGATCCCGTTGCCCCTTGCCGGTCAAGAAGCCAACACGGAACCAGGCGCAACTGATGCTATTGACCCTGCTAATCCTGCTGACACCGCCATAGATGTATCAAACCCCCGGCCCATCCTAGAGCTGGGCAGCCAGGGAGCAGCCGTTCTAGAGCTACAAGCCCTCCTGAAGCTGTTAGGTTATTACTCTGGCGATCTAGACGGTCGCTACCAAGAAAGCACTGCTACTGCTGTCTCTGCCTTTCAACAAGCTGCTGGATTACAACCCGATGGCATTGTAGGTACAGAGACCTGGAGCCGCCTCCTGCCGGCTGCTCCCGCCATCACTCCGACCACAGCCGCTGCCCCTGTTCCCGTAGCCCCGACCACAGCCGCTGCCCCAACTGCTGCCCCTCCGGCTCCTATAGGCAATTCGCCCACTCCCACCCCCACTCCGGCTCCTCCCGTTGCCCCTGCCACCCCTATCCTCACTCCTTCCACAACTGGGACGCCCCCTGAAACTCCTCCATCTGCGGCTCCTCCCCCAACTGCAGCACTTCCAGCCGAGCAGCCAATTTTGCGCCTTGGCATGGAGGGGGCCGCAGTAACCCAGTTGCAGGAACGACTCAAAGCAATTGGTTTGTTCAATGGAGCTGTGGATGGCGTGTTTGGCACTGAAACAGAATTGGCGGTACAAGAAGTCCAGCGTCGCTATAACCTAGAGCCGGACGGAATTGTCGGACCAGCAACCTGGACGGTTCTCCTCGGTCAGAATTAAGAAATCTCTGCTCAGAATGAACTTTGGTTAATGAATGCCAAGTTTGATAAACAGGTGCTTGCGGATTGGTGGGGTGGTGCTATTTTGAAATTAGGCACAAACAAGCGAAACATAAATCAACCAAACCCCCAGATTAAAGCCTTGTGCCTCCCGCTGTTAATCTGGCGCAGCACTAGACTACAGAGGAAGACCTGCCTAATACATGTAAGTGAGATTGCGTTAAGCCTAATGCCTAAGTTTCTTTACCTCCTGAAGCATGAGGGCACGCACCACAAAAGCTCTATAGTCTCCTAAAGAGACAGGCTCGATCTAACCGGTAGGTAAGGTGTTGTGGGTTCATGTCCACCCGTAGTTTATTTAGGTCAAGACAAGTTCAAAACTGAACGAACAACTCCAATGTTTTGAGGGTCTGGTAAACAGTTGCCAGACCCATTGGGTTTTAAAGGGGGGTAAACGGGCTATTTCCTAGCATTGCCTATGCGCCGCTTGCCGAGGCGCTTGATTGAGCACTCGCGCAAAGCTCATCCACCCGTCTCCCATTCACCCAATTTATGTAAACTACTGGCCCTCTAACTCGCGCCGCAATCGGTGAATCACAGTTTTAGCATCGACCTGTTGCAGAATTTCTTGAATTACGGTATCCGCGCCTTGTGGTCCCCAAGTGCAACCCTGTTCAAGATAGACCTGCGTAGCCTTGCCCACTCGATAGGAGCCATAGCCCGCCAAGCTGGCTTGAGCCACCGCCGCACTGCTGTAGGCTAGGATGCCAGAAAAGCTGTCAAATGCTGTAGCTACGGCTGCCGCGCTCTTGCCTGCTCCAAACAGTAAGCCACTGCCGACTTCACCCACGAGCAAACTTCCCGAACTCCACAAAATCGACCGCAGCAGCTTACCGGCTTCGTGGTTGGTGATGGGCAATCCGTAGAGCTTCGCTAATTCCCGAATCAGCACCAAATCGGTAACGGCACCGCCCAGTAAATCGAGGCCAGCAATCGGATTCGCGGCGACCGCGATGGCTTTCCATTTGGCAAACTGCCAGATCAGGTTTTCTGCTTCGGCGCGGTGCAGCTTCAAGGTTTTACGAGCCAGGTTAGCCTCGGTTTCACGCGCTTGCCGTAGGGCGTTTAGGGCCAACAGCGATTTGCCTTCTCGATTCAAAATCTCTAATAATTTTTGCTTTAATTCATCAATCTGCGGGGGTGGCGCTTCCCACTCGTGCGTGACGCGGCCATCTTCCCATTCAACTCGCACTTCCATTGGGGCTGGTTCGGCGGCTACCAACACAATATCCTCAGGAGCCAGCAGCGGGCGCTCAGACGAAAGCCGATCGGCAGCAAACAGCATTTCTAATTTGCGGTAAATGCTCTGGCGGTCCTGATCTGGATAGAGGTCAACTTTGTTGAATACCAGAATCAGCGGTTTACGAGCGGTTTGCAGTTGGCTCAATGCCTGATATTCCGTGCGGGTGATGTCTCCAGCTACCACAAACAGAATCAGATCCGCCTGTTCTGCTACTTCTCGCGCCATGCTGGCCCGACTCTCGCCACCCACTTCATCCAGTCCGGGGGTGTCAATTAGCTCAATCTGCACCTGCCCGTTAGCAGCCGACCAATACACCGAGCGGGGATATTGGGTGACACCATGCAACGGCCCAGTTTGCAGGATCTTTTGCCCCAACAAGGCATTGATTACCGCCGATTTACCACGACTGACCAGCCCAAACACCGCAATCCGAATCAGTCCCTGATCAAGTTTTTCTAGCGTGGACGATAGCCGATCGCAGTCAATTTTCAGCGTGGCCTGTAGCTCTACCGCGTCGGCATGGCGTTTGCCGCGATACTTTATCTGCTGTGTGTAGCGATTCAGCGCTTGTTTTAGGCTTGACCGGGCACGGCCGAAATGGAGATCTTGCAGATTGGTTGGTGCTCCGGCAGAGACACCTTTGTCAGAAAAACCGTTAGGCATGGTGATGGCAGGTAGGACAGCAGGAACCAGAATTCCCCTTGATGAGAATCACCTTAATTGTGGCGCAGGACTGAGGCAGCCTGATAGTACGGTCAGGTTCGGCTTTTGGTAGGGATCAGTTCGGTCGCAGTGAGTTTGAAGCAGCTCGACGCTGAGCAAACCAGTCTTGGAGCTGTTGCCGACAGGGCAACTCCAGAATACCGCCGATCACGGTCAGCCGGTGATTAGAGCAGACGCTGTCTGGCAAGTTCAGCACTGTTCGCACCGCTCCGGCTTTAGGATCGTCGGCTCCGTACACGAGTAGGCCCAACCGCGCTTGAATCATGGCTCCACTACACATAGGGCAGGGTTCCAGCGTTACGTAAAGCGTGCAGGTGTCCAGCCGCCAGCTCTTGAGTGCCTGCCCAGCCGCCCTCAGCGCCAAGATTTCTGCATGAGCCGTTGGGTCGTGGTCCCGCTCGCGACGATTTTCGGCCTCGGCAATCAGCTGATTTTCGGCATTGACTACCAGAGCACCCACCGGAACTTCTCCAGCGGCAGCGGCGGCGGCAGCCAGTTCGATCGCCTGTTTCATCCAGTGGTAGTGCCGCAGATATTCGGGATGATCAACCGCCGGAGGTGGGATGGGAGGCCGCATCTTAGGCCGGTTCTTGGATCAACAGCGGGTCTAGTTTGCCCTGGCGGTCGAGGGCATAGAGGTCATCGCAACCTCCCACATGCTGGCCGTTGATAAAAATCTGCGGCACCGTGCGGCGTCCGTTGGCTCGTTCCGCCATTTTGACGCGGGCTGCCCCATCGCCGTCAATTTTATATTCCGTGAAGTTCACACCTTTCCAGCGCAGCAGCATTTTGGCGCGAATGCAGTAGGGGCAAGTTTGCCAGGTGTAGATTTCTACCTTGGCTTTCACGATTTCGGGATGACGGCCCAGCAGTGAATTTAAGACGTTCAGCATAGTTGAATTGGGCTTTGAATGTGACTCTAAACTCAGCTTGTGCAAAACAGCAACTGCTGAATATTTTAGAAGACGGCCCAGTCCCAAATTTGTCTTCTAGTCGATGAGCCGCTTGAACAGTTCCAGTTTGCCTGCATAGGGAGCATAGCGCCATTTCAGATCAAACCAGAAATTTTTTACCAACACGCTCTTGTAGTGCGAGAAAGTATCAAAGCTGGCTTTGCCGTGGTAGCTACCAATACCGCTGTCGCCAACGCCGCCAAACGGTAAACTCGAAGGAGCAATGTGCATAATCGTGTCGTTGATACAGACGCCACCAGAGGAAGTTTGGGCCAGAATCCGATCTTGAAATTGCTTATTGCGGGAGAAAATATAGAGCGCTAGCGGTTTGGGCTTAGCAGTAACCAGGGCAATGGCTTCTTCAATCTGGTCGTACTCGATTACCGGCAGGATCGGGCCAAAAATTTCCTCCTGCATCACGGCTGCATCCAGCGGTACCGAATCAAGAATCGTGGGGGCAATGTAGCGTTCGTCTGGGTTGGTTTGACCACCAACTAGAATCTTCCCATCGTTGAGCAGGTGAGCCAGGCGAGTGAAGTGTCTGTCGTTGATAATGCGGCCATAGTCAGGGCTTTGGGCCGGATCGCCATAAAATTCTTGCACTGCGGTTTGCATCGCTGTCAGCAGAGCCGGCTTAATGCGACGATCCACCAGCAGGTAATCGGGTGCAATACAGGTTTGTCCAGCGTTGAGGAATTTGCCCCAAACAATCCGCTGGGCAGCATACTCGACTTGAATATCAGCATCGACGATACAAGGACTTTTGCCTCCCAGTTCCAGCGTCACTGGAGTGAGGTGATTGGCAGCAGCCTGCATGACAATCTTGCCGATCGCCGTACCGCCGGTAAAGAAAATATGGTCAAACTTTTCGGCCAGCACTGCTTGGCTCACCTCCACACCGCCTTCCACGACGGCAATATAGGCCGGATCAAAGGTTTGAGCAATTAAATGCGCCAAGATCCGCGAGGTTTGAGGGGCGAGTTCGGAAGGTTTCAGCAACGCACAATTACCCGCTGCTATCGCTCCTACCAAGGGGGCAATCATCAATTGAAACGGATAATTCCAAGGGCCAATAATCAGCACCACACCAAGCGGCTCTGGATAGATCCGACCCCTAGCAGGAAACTGCTCCAAGGGCACCGCGACCGACTTGGGTTTGGCCCAAGCTCGCAAATGCTTAATTACGTAATTGATTTCTTTGATAACTCCAATCTCGGTCAGATAGGCTTCTAGCTCTGGCTTATGCAAATCGGCTTTTAGCGCCTTTAGGATCGCCGCTTCGTGATCGAGAATTGCTTGTTTCAGGGCTTTGAGCTGAGTAAGGCGGAACTCAACCGATTGGGTTTGGCCAGTTGCAAAAAAGGTCCGCTGTCGGTGAACAATGGCTGCGATCGAGTCTTTACTGGAGTCTGGACCAGTTGTAGCACCGGTTGGAGTGGCGTTAGTAGTGACCTGAACCATGAAAATCTCCCTTAAGCAACTCTTCTACTTTCTTAACAATTGTTAATTTTGACAATGTTCATAGATATACCCTTTGTAGGTTGTAGGGGGTAGCGCCAAGACCAGACAGCTATAGACAATCCATAAAGCAATACACCAAATCGGACTATTCGGATGTCTGATAGCTGTTTAGTTGATCTGCTCGAACCTAATTACAAATGGTTAGCATGGATTAAACGGCCCAGCAGTCGAGGATAGCCTACCCTATGAATGAACAGCGCAAACTACTTTCAGCCCTTTCTCATGGAGCGATTTTCTTTAGCTCGCTTTTGGTCTCGATCGGCATCCCGATTGCGATTCTGCTGGTTAACAATGATCCAGTTGTCAAGGCTAATGCATTGGAATCGCTTAATTTCCATGTTAACCTTTACATCTACGGTGCTATCTTTGGGCTGCTAGTTTTTATTGGTATTGGCATCCCGTTACTAATTCTGCTTGGCATTGCCAGTTTCGTTCTGCCGATTATTGCGATTGTCAAGGTTTTGAGCGATCCAGATCAACCCTACCGTTATCCCTTTTTGCTGCGAATTTTCTAGCCCTAAGGCAGGACTCCAGCCTCAATTCCTCTCTCCTGGACAATAGCGGCCTCAAGAGTAGTCAGCGGCACCTGGTAGAAAAACTGTTGCATAAACTGCTCTTGCCGCACTGCACTAAGAAATTGCTCGATCGCCTCGATTGCGGCCTCTGATGGTGCCGTTGCCGTGGGTTGGTCCCCTATTTTCAAACCCGATGGAGTTTTAATCACAGCAAACCCGATCGATTTCAGTGCGACTAACCCTAGCTCCAGCGATTGTCTGCCGATACCTAGCTGGTTCTGGAGCAGCTCATAGGCAGTGAGAGTAGTGCTGTGGTTCAGTTCTTTAGCCATATCGATCAACTGCTGCCAGATCTCGTCTGCGGGTTGCATGACCGGAGCTGCATAGGCCAACGCTAGCGGACGTTGCGAGCTTTGCGCTTGCCGCATCCAGGAAAAGAGTTCTGCCCAACTGCTAGGACAAATTGAAACCAGCACAACCGACTCGCTTGGGTGCTGCCTCTGGCCACGCCAGTCCAGGATAGGTTGAACTTCCCTGTCACCTGAGAGAATGCTCGCCTGACTGGTTCTGACAGCCACTAAACGAACTTCGTAGCGTCTTTTGCGCTTGCCATCTTCGTAGCTGTTGAAATCTAATTCCACAATCGCATCACAGCAGCCGACCGGTAGTTCATCTTTGTAATGTCCCCACCAAACGCCGGGAAACCCTTCAGAATGGGTATCATCGCAGATCGTGAATTCGGTTTTAATATACTCCAGCTTGCGACCCTGGAGGTCTTGCAGCTTGCGGTGCCAGGGCTTGGTAAACCAACAGTTGCGGATCAGCAGCTTGGGAGTAGGATTACCGATGCCGTATGGCTCTAGTAATTTCAACTCTTGAAACAGCGCGGACCCCAACTCTGCCACGCTAACAACTAGATCCGCTTGAATGGGTGGCTCAGCGACGACTCCCGCGTTTGACAACCGCAAATGCTGATTCACTGCTTGAGTGAGCAGAGGAATATTCTCGACCGGCAAACTTAATCCCAAGGCATACGGATGGCCACCAAAGCGATGCAGCAAGTGAGCCTGCTGTTGCAAGAGGACATAGAGGTCGATCGAGTGCACCGACCGAGCCGAACCCCGCGCTAATAGAACTCCTGTCGCTGATTCTGGTTGCTCTATACTCTGCTTGGTATCTAACTCAACATCTAACTCTGCACCCGGCTCGCTGCTCAATCCTTCCATACTCAACTCTTCAGTGCTCAACAATATAGTTGGACGCCCATATTCTTGAGCAATTTGCCCTGCCACTAGCCCCAGCACGCCCACTGACCACTGTGGATCGGCTAAAACAATCACCTGGGTGGTAGACAAATCGAGTTGAGCGATTTTGTCTTTCACCTGTTGCCCAACCTGACGCTGAAGCACTCGACGACGAGCATTAGCCAGCTCGGTTTCAACAGCAAGCTGGTGGCAGCGTTCTCGGTCTTGGCTCGTGAGCAATTCTACACAGAAGTGGGCATCTCCCCGAATCCGGCTAATTGCGTTAATCCGCGGCCCCAAGCCAAACGCAATATCCGTGGGACGATCACCACTACGTCGGCATAGCTCCAGCAATTTGGCAATTCCAGGTCGGGGTGGGTTGATTGGGTCTTGATTTTTTTGCAGGTAGGTGATTCCTAGCTGGGCCAAATAGCGACAGTCACCCGTCAGCATGACCAGATCAGCGATCAAGCCAATTGCGACCAAATCTAGGAGTGCCGTTAAGGGCCGCGTTGGAACATCGGGTAGCGTCAGGTAGAGCGCTTCCACTAGTTTGTAGGCCACAGCTACTCCAGACAAATGGGCCAAGGAGTGAATTGGAGGCAAGATGCGAGGATTCAAAATGGCCGTGACGGGCGGGCGCTCTGGAGGTAACGTGTGGTGATCTGTGATAATCACATCAATTCCTAAACGCTGGGCATAGAGCAGTTCGGCTAGATTAGCGCTACCCGTATCGCAAGTAACGATTAAGGAACAACCCGCCGCTGCCAACTCAGCAATCCTGGTTTCAGACAAGCCATGCGACTCTGTTAACCGATTGGGAATCACGTAGGAAAGACAATTAGCTGGCAAGAACTCTCCTAACCCTTCCCAAAGCACTGCCGTGGCCGTGATCCCATCAGCGTCAAAATCTCCCCAGATCACGACTTTTTCGGCAGCTTGTCGTGCTTTCTGTAACCGAGCAATTGCCCACTCCATTTCTAGTCCAAAGGCAAACGGACTGGTGGGTTGATAGCAGCGAGGATCAATAAATCCAGGTAACTGCTCAGGTTGGCGAATGCCTCGTTGCCACAGTAGCTGAGCCGCGTGGCTTCCAGAAGATTCTGGTAAGTACGGACGAATAGTTTCCAATAGCCAGTCTGGCACTTGTGTTGTGGGCTGAACCTGCCACCCCGATGATTCCAGCATGATTGACCTCAGCCTCAGCTCAATTCAAGCCTGTCTACTCTAGGCTCACCCATTGCTTGATTGCCTCTAGTTTGCCTGCCTCTAGTTTTGAATAACTTGATTTTGAATAACTTGATTTGATCGCCTGCCTTTCTACTCTAGCGGCAGCATCTCAATATAAGTACAAATGTCTCTAACTGAATTGGCTAGACGGAATTGGCTTGAAGCAGGATCGGGGTAAGCTTTTTTCTCTTCCAGAGGATATTCAAAGAACAAGATTAGACAGAATTTAGTGGAAGTACCGTTGCTTGGACCGCTTTTTACAAAGTTTTGAATAAGAAACTGTGCTGAGTTGTGAAACCTGGGCATAGCGGCTGATTTTTCGCTGTTTCAGCGAAAACTTATGATAGTTTGGATGGATAGTCTGGCCTATGACCTGCCCACACCCAGGTTGACCCGAAGGTTTGACCCAAAGGTTTAATCCAACTATGCCCGGTTGCTATGGGCTGGGATTGACCTTGAACGCCTGCTTGTGCTCCTTGCAGTTCTTTTAGCCAGAGGAATTTACCTGCCATTCAGCCCGATTGCTTTTAGGTTCAAATTTCTCTAGTTGTTTGTGTGATTACATGCGTCTGTGGAACTTTCATAAAGGCTTCCGGATCAATGGATTTATCAGGTGGAACAGGAAAGCAATGGAATTTGTGACCGTAGAAACCACTACCTACCTTTCTCTGTTTGTTTAAAGTTTCTGTTTGATCTCTAGAATTACCCGTTAGCACCAACTAGTAGCACTCACTAGCAACCAACGAATGATGCGCGTAACAACGAAGGTTCAGTCGGCTCAGCGTACTCAACTTCTCAGTTTCTCTCAATCTAAATCGTCCAATAAATCGTCCAAAGTGTTTCTTTGTGCCGCCAATCAACTCTGTGGAGCTACGCGCTCAGTGATGGCAACAGCAGTATTGTCAGCCCTTTTAACTCCCTTGGCTTGGGCGGTCTCTCAGGCAGCTAACGCCGCACAGCAGCCTCAGAAGACAGTTGTTGCATCGTCTCTAGCCAACTCAACTCATTCAACTTCCGACCCGGCTCAGTCTCACGCCCAACCTGCTCAAATTACCCAGTCTCAGGCACTGCCTTCTGGTACACCCACCCAATCGTCACCGCGCCGGGGTGTGATTCTTACCCCTTCTCTGCCGAACCGAACGATTGTTCCACCTCCCACTTCGGCCTTCCCCTTTGAAGAAGCCTACACCCTGGGACCCAGCGATCAGATTCAAATCGATATCTTTGATGTGCCCGAACTCAGCGGTGCGACCGCAGGCCGCTACATCGTTCAGCTCGATGGCACGATCAATCTAATCTGGGCTGGGCCGGTCAAGGTACAAGGATTAACGCTTCAGCAAGCAGAACAAGCAATCAGTCAGGCTTATGCCCGGTTTATTCGGAATCCGCTTGTAACCGTCAGCTTGATCGAAACCCGCTCCCTACGCATTAGCGTGGCCGGTGAAGTGAAACGTCCTGGAGCCTATGTGATTAGCCCAGAAGGCGCGACCGACAACCGCATTTTGGTAGAAGCAGGCGGTGCTGGTGGAGGTGTCACCAATCAATGGCCTACAGTCACCAAAGCCCTGCAAGCCGCAGGTGGGATTACTCAATTTGCAGATTTGCGTCGGGTTCAGGTGCGTCGACCTTTGACCGATGGTTCGTTAGAAATTATCGATGTCAACCTCTGGGAACTGCTGCGGACCGGTGAGCTGAATCAGGATATCCGGTTGCGCGACCGCGACGCGATTGTAATTCCTACAGCAACCACCCTCAATGAGAGCGAAGCGCTTGTGCTCGGCTCGGCTAACCTCTCGCCAGAAACGATTCGGGTCAATGTGATTGGAGAAGTGTCCAATCCTGGGGTAATTGAGGTATCCCCCAATACGCCCATGAATCAAGCCTTGCTTGCAGCGGGTGGTTTCCAACGGCCTCGTGCTCGAACTAGCAAAGTTGAGCTAGTGCGCCTCAGCCCGAATGGCACTGCAATTCGACGCACCGTTGATGTGGACTTGGCGGCTGGCATCAACGATCAGACCAACCCAGCTTTGCGAGACTTTGACACAATCATCGTCAGCCGCAACGGCAATGCTGTATTCTCTGACAATCTCAACAGCGTTTTAGACCCGTTTGATCGATTCTTTGGTATTTTCAACACCATCTTTGGCACAATCAACACAATTACTGAGATTGGCGACGAATAACTGAATAACTGACAGCTAATGACGAGCAAACAGGTACTAAATGATTAATTAATCTATTGCTCAACTACAGACCACAAACGCAAAAGATCGTTTTTCTAATCGTTTCGGTTTTGTTCTACCATCAGGTCTAATATCAGGTCCAACAGTAAGAGGTCGGGTGCATCTTCAGTGAATGACTGATCATGATAAACACTAGATAGGCGCAGGTTGCGAAAGAGGCAGGGTTGAATGATACCAAGCACCCATATTATAGAGATACTGCTCCCGGCAGTCTGGGCATACTTTTTCTCTAAGCGAGAAGACTTTGCTGGTGGTTTTTGCAGCTTCAGCCAGGTGTCGCGGCAATCTATTACTTCTCTAAGTCGGGTTAGTTAAGCTACACAGAGGTCAACATGGAGATTGAACAAACCACTCAAGCATCAGCGGCTCAAGCATCAGCGCCTATGGTGCGGGGGAGACCAGTTGTGCAGTTAGCCCCGCCCGACGTCGATGACCTGGACAATGCCCCCAATCGAGGATTAAATCTGCGTTCCCTAGGCCGAACGATTCAGCGACAGGCCTTGTTGATTGCCGGGGTCGCTACCGTTGTGGCTGTTGCCGCCGGTTTTCAAGCGATGAAGATTCGCCCCGTCTACCAAGGAAACTTCCAGTTGCTGGTTGAACCGGTCTCTAACGCTGCTCGTGTTACTGACCCATTGACAGTCACCCGCACCCAGGGCGACAACATTCCATCGGGCGATGTGTTTACGCTGGACTATTCAACCCAAATTGAGATTCTACAAAGCCCCAGCATGTTGACCTCAATTGTGCAGGAGGTGAAAACCCAGTACCCTGAATTCACCTACGATCAGCTGCGGGCAGGGCTGAAGGTGCAGCGATTGGTACCGGAGAACGCTCCGGACGCGACCCGTATCATCAAAGTAACTTACGAGGATCCCGACCCAGAACTGGTTCAGCATGTTCTGAAGGTGACGGCCGATCGCTATCTGCGCTACAGCTTGGAAGAACGCAAAACTCGCTTTGGCGAAGGCATCAAGTTTATCGACGACCAACTACCAGAAGCCCAGCAGCGAGTGAACAGCATCCAGGATGAGCTTCAGCGTCTGCAACAGCAGTATGACTTGATTAGCCCAGCATCCCAGGGCGATCAGCTCTCTACTAACATTAACGAGATTACGACGCAGCAGTTGGCTACCCAACGGGAATTACAGGAACAGCGGGCGCTCTACAGCAGTCTCCAGCGCCAGTTAGAGCTGACTCCTGAAGAAGGGATTGCCGCCTCGGCTCTCAGTGAAGACCCAACCTATCAGACCTTACAGCAAAACTTGGTCGAAATTGATCGCCAGCTTGCCGTTGAATCAGCTCGTTTCAATGATGATAGTCCGGTGGTGCGGTCCCTGCGGGAACGGCAAAGGAACGTCTCTAATCTGTTATCTCAGCGCGCTCAGCAAATTGTCGGTCAAAGCCTGCCTGGTGGTTCTGGCAACCCTCAGGTGCAGGCGTTCCAGAACTCAGTCCGGATTGGTTTAATTAACCAGATGGTTGAAGCTGGCAACCAGATTCGCGTTTTGGAAGTACGAAATCGAGAAATTGCTCAGGCTCGTCAAGCGTTTGATCGTCGTTTTCAGCAATTTCCCGCGATTTCCCGTCAGTATACGGATCTGACCAGAGAATTAGAAATTGCGACCCAAACCTTGAATCGCTTGCAGACTCAGCGCGAAACCCTGCGGGTCGAAGCAGCCCAGACCGAAGTGCCATGGGAAATGATATCAGAACCGCTGATTCCGCGCGATGCGGAAGGCAATCCAATCCCCGAACCTACGAAAGCCTCGAACTTGATGATTGCTGGGGCCGCCCTAGGTTTACTGCTAGGAACCTTGCTGGCGCTACTGCTGGAGCGCTATCGCAATGTCTTCTATACAGTTGAGGATTTGCAAGAGGCGATAAAGCTGCCCTTGATTGGGGTTATTCCTTTCTCGAGGGGCGCAAAGCAATCGCTAGAATTCCCCTCCAGCTTCGGTGGCGGTGACTTTGAGGATAGTCGCCTAGAAACTGCCTCATTCCGAGAAGCCTTTAGCGATCTCTACTCTAATATCCGCTTGGCTGATCCACCGATTCGTTCCCTCATGGTCTGCTCTGCCGAGCCTGGAGATGGTAAGACAACGGTCGCGCTTTACTTAGCTCAGACGGCAGCGGGCACCGGTCAGCGCGTGCTCTTGGTGGATACCAACCTGCGGTTACCCCAGATCCATACCCGATTGGATCTGCGCAATTCTAAGGGTTTAAGCGATTTGTTGACCAGTGATGCGACGAATCCCGAAGAAATGCTTCAACGGTCGCCGCTGGCCGAGAATTTATTTGTCCTGACGGCAGGCTCTTCGATGCCTGGTTCGGCCCGCCTGCTCGGTTCAGATCAAATGAAGTATCTGATGGAAAAGTTTCAGAGCATGTTTGATCTGGTCATCTATGACACACCTCATCTGTTTGGTCTGACCGATGCTAGCTTCCTCACGACCCAGGTGGATGAGGTGCTGATGGTCGTAGCGGCCAACAAAACCAATCGAACGGCGGTTGAGCGCGTTCTCAATAAACTGATGAGCCTGCGAATCGCTAATGTCAGCATGGTCGCCAACTATCTGCGGGAGCACAACAGCCCCAGCAGCAATGCTTACACTCGCTATAACCAAAATCTGCTGCAAGCGCGTCGAGACGGCTCTGCTCTGGATGCTTGAAATTCTTGATGTCTGGCTGCTGATTAGCAAGACATCCAGACAACTTGACTTCAGCTAGAAGCAGCTATCGGGCTGGGGGACCAGCAGTCAGGGTAATCACCGTCAGCTCAGGCGGACAGAACAAGCGACCAGGCAGGTAGGTTCCTAAACCGCGATTAACATAGAGCCAATTTTCGCCCACCCGATGTAGACCTTGTGCCCACTGCCAATGGCGCACGACTTTATAACAGTCTTCTCGCATGTAGGGAATCCAAGGCCGCCAAGATTTGGGAACGTATCGTCGAAAAGCTTGGTACCAGGTTGGCAATGGTCCTAGCCCTGGGATTACTACCTGGCCGCCGTGCGTATGGCCTGAGAGCTGTAGATCCACTCGCCATCGCTGCAAAGGTGCGGCTGTATCTGGGTTGTGGGAGAGCACTAGACGTGGAATATCCGGATTGAGTTGGTTCAGCACCGTTGGATCAAACTCTTTCGACCAAAAGTCTGCTAAACCGACTACGGGCAACCCGGTGCCAAATGGATAGGCAATTTGATTCCACAGGACTTGAATCCCCGCTGCTTCAAAGGCTGCTGTTACCTGGGCACGCGCACCTGCAGGGCATATGTCATGATTCCCTAAAACTGCATAGGTACCCAAGCGACTCTGCAACGTTTGCAGCCGTTGAGCTAGCTCAGGAGCAGGTGCTGGATCGTCAGTGACATAATCTCCCGTCAAAGCGACTAAATCGGGTTGGATGGCGTTACTCACCTCAATGGCCTGGGTTAGCATTGCCTCAGACAGACGCAAACCGTCGAAGTGTAAATCAGAGAGCTGAACCAGTTTAGTTCCTTCCAAAGAGGATGGCAGACCGGCAATGGCAACCGTGATCTGCTCGACGCTCAATCCACCCGACAGTAGCTTGTGCATAGCATCAATCTTTCCTGAGAAACCACCCCAGCCTACCAAAAGGCAATCTCACATAGGGTGTTATCGTCGCAACATTCGGCTGTTAAATTCTGGGTCGTAAATTCCGGTGAAGCTACCCAAACTAACAGCTCAGTCGAACTTGAACTTAATTTGTCTTCAAGGAATTTATTAAACGCTATAGTTATCTGGATTTTGCAATTGCGCTGGTGTAATTAGATATGGGAACTCTAGAAACAGGTCAAATCCTACCTCCCATGTCTACAGGCAAAAATCCTGATGGTTTGAAGATTAGCTAAATAAATTATAATAATCTGCCCATCTCAAGCGAATTAAGGCAAAGTATGTTTTAGGGTTCAATTCAGATATTAATTTGGGTTTGATCCGTCAATCAAATCAGGACCACTCAAGAGAAACTGCTCAAGGAACCGGCTTCCATGACCGTAGTGCTGCAAATTGGGAATCGCTCTATCACGGCTGAAGAGATCTTGCCCCTAATGGCAGGGTACCAGATGCTACCTCAATTCATTCAAGAGATCTTGATTGATCAGGCCATTGCCTCGATTGAATGTACCGAAGAAGAGGTTTCTGCTGCTTGCCAACAGTTTTATGTGCAAAACCAGATCACCACAGACGAGGCTCGTCAGGTCTGGCTGCAGCGCTATGGTATGGCTCCAGAGCAACTCGAATCCCTCGCTACCCGTGAACTGCGGATCGAGAAATATAAGCAGTTGACCTGGGGACCCAAGCTCGAGTCCTACTTTCTCAGCCGCAAAGACAAGCTAGACAAAGTCATCTATTCCTTGATTCGAACGCAAGATACCGGCATTGCTCAAGAGCTTTATTTCCGGATTTTGGAAGGAGAGCAGAGCTTTGCTGAACTAGCCCGGACCTATTCCCAAGGGCCAGAAGCCCAAACCGATGGGTTAATCGGCCCTGTAGAGCTGAGCGTTCCCCATCCCACTTTGGCTCAGATTCTTACCCTGAGCCAGCCAGGGCAATTGACACCTCCCACTCGTGTCGGAGAATGGTTGGTTTTAGTTCGGTTAGAAAAATTTATTCCAGCCCAGCTTGACGACTCGATGCGACGCCGCTTATTAAATGAATGCTTCAATAATTGGCTACAAGAGCAACTGAATCAGCTCAGTGCATTTACCGTCTCTCAAACCACCAATGGCAGCGAGCCGGCCCCACCTGTTGAATCTACTGCAATTGATTCTGCCGTTACCCCCACAGCACCATGACCTATACCAAATCTAGTGTTCAAGAATTTTTGGCAACCGTCGATCCGTTTGATCAGCTCGCTCCTGACGCCTTAGAACGGGTTACAGAACAATTTCAACTGCTGCGCTACCGCATTGGGCAAGCTGTGTTGGTGCGGGATCGGCTGCCGAACCAAGTTTCGATTCTGTATCAAGGGCAAATTCGGTTGTTGGGATATGATCCCCGCACTCAGAAGCCAGTAACGCTTGCTTTGCTTCAACCTGGAGAAATTCTAGGCTGGATCGGCCTGATTCGAGGCATCCCTTGCGAAACAGCTATTGCCTCCCGTGAAAGCATCTGTTTAACGATAGCAGCAACGGATTTTCTAGAGTTGCTGAAACGGGAACCTCGACTAGACCAGGCGTTTCGGAACCGTTGTTCCCTGATCGAGATCTACGACCTGTTGGGGACCGAACTCCACCGCCAGGCTAACGGTAGCGCCGACCTGAAGGAATTAGCGCTAATAGCCGAATCCCAAGCTGTGATTTGTAACTTACCCCCTGGCCGAACTCCTACCAACCAGCTAGAACCCGATCGGATCTGGCTCGTTAGCGGTGGCGGCTCAATCAGCAACTTTTCAGCTGGTAGCCGCCTCAATGTCAACAGCCGCTCTAGCATGGGAGGGTTAGGATACTTAGAGGTCAATGGCGATCGCGCCGCGCGGGTAATTGGCTTTCCAGAAACGATTACCGCAGAAGCGCCCGATGAAGTTGTCTCTGACGAGGTTGGAATTGAAGACAGTCAAGCCGATCTCGATATTCCTTATGCACCAGATCGCCCGCCTGAACCCGATCCCAGCATAGAGCTGCCGGTTCAGCAAGCACCGCAAAAATATCCCTTCATCCGCGGTCGGGGCGAACTGGAAGTGGCTATGGCCTGTCTTCAAATGCTCTGCCAACACTTCAATATGCCTTTCCGGCGAGATGTAGTGCGGCGGGTTTTATCCAGCCAGATGGAGCGCAGCGGCGGCATTTCGTTAGAACTGTGCGGTGCCGTAGCGGAAATGATGGGCCTTAACGCTCAACTTGTGGTGGTTCCAGCTAGCGCAATTGGTCGATTAGAAGCGCCAGCGCTAGTGCAGTGGCAAGACAGTTTGGCGCTGCTCTACAGCATTAGCGAGCGTGAGCTGGTGATTGCAGTGCCGGAACTGGGCATTGTCCGCCGCAAACCAGCCGATTTTGTCGAGACTTGGGGAGAGCGAGGCGAAGTTCTGCTGCTCAAACCCACCAAGCAAACGCCACAACAGCGCTTTGGTCTGTCCTGGTTTTTGCCTGCAATTCGCAAACATCGCCGTGTTTTGATCGAGGTGTTCATTGCCTCCTTCTTTGTGCAGCTATTTGCCCTGGCCAACCCTCTGATGATTCAGGTGATCATCGACAAGGTAATCATCCAAAAAAGCGTCGATACGCTGCATGTGTTGGGGATTTTGTTGCTGGTGTTGGCAGTGTTTGAAGCCGTGCTTAGCAGCTTACGGACCTATCTATTTGTCGATACCACCAACCGGATCGATATGTCTCTAGGCTCGGAGATCATCGATCACCTGTTTCGTTTACCCCTAAGGTACTTCGAGAAGCGACCTGTGGGTGAACTGGCAACCCGGATTAACGAGCTAGAGAATATCCGCCAATTCTTAACCGGTACGGCCTTGACCGTAGTCTTGGATGCCGTTTTCTCGGTAATCTACATCGTGGTGATGTTCATCTACAGCTGGCTGTTGACGCTGGTTTCACTGGTGACGATTCCTCTGTTTGTGCTGTTAGCAATGGTGGCCTCACCGCTGATTCGCCAGCAGTTGCGAGTCAAGGCCGAGCGCAACGCTGAAACCCAGTCCTATTTGGTAGAAGTGGTATCCGGCATCCAAACCGTTAAAGCCCAGAACATGGAGCTTCGAGCCAGATGGCAGTGGCAACAGCGCTATGCCCGCTATGTTAGCGCTGGGTTTAAGACGGTATTGACCTCTACAACGGCTGGATCGGCTAGTAACTTCCTGAACCAGCTTTCTGGACTGCTGGTGCTGTGGGTGGGTGCCTACTTGGTCTTGCAAAACCAGCTGACCCTTGGTCAATTAATTGCCTTCCGGATCATTGCCGGCTATGTCACTAGCCCACTACTGCGATTGGCGCAACTCTGGCAGAACTTCCAGGAAGTGGGGCTGTCGCTAGAGCGCTTGAGCGACATCATCGATTCTGCCCCTGAAGCAGACGAAGTGGATCGCCTCAACATTCCAATGCCTCCCATTCAAGGCGCTGTTAAATTCGACGATGTCTCCTTCCGATTTGGCACCAGTGGGCCTTACCAGCTCAATAACGTTAGCCTCGAGTTCCCGACTGGATCGTTTGTGGGCATTGTTGGTCTTAGCGGTTCGGGTAAGAGTACGCTGATGAAACTCTTGCCACGCTTGTATGATCTCGAATCAGGGCGAATCTTGATCGATGGTTATGATATCAGCAAGGTAGAACTCAACTCCTTGCGGCAGCAGGTCGGGATTGTGCCCCAGGATAGCTTGCTGTTTGAAGGCACAATTCAAGAGAACATTGCCCTTACCTGCCCAGGGGCATCAGCGGAAGAAATCATCCGAGCCGCCCAAATTGCGGCAGCCCATGATTTCATTATGGAATTACCCAGTGGCTACAATACTCGCGTCGGTGAACGGGGTGCTTCTCTCTCTGGCGGACAGCGGCAGCGGATTGCGATTGCTCGAACCGTTTTGCAGCATCCCCGCTTGCTGATTCTGGATGAAGCGACCAGTGCGCTAGACTACGATTCAGAACGTCGCGTGTGTCTCAATCTGGCAGAAGAGTTCCAAGGGCGTACCGTGTTCTTCATTACGCACCGCCTCAGTACGATTCGCAATGCCGACACGATTGTGTTAATGGATAAGGGATCTCCAGTTGAGATCGGTACCCATGATCAGCTGATGGCACTGCGGGGTCGCTATTTCTGTCTCTATCAACAGCAAGAAGCCGAAATGTAGCCTGCTGATCGTTTGCATCAATTCCGTCAATGACTCGTCAATTACTAATTTGCTTCCAATAATTTCTATCGCTGCATAGGCAGATGATCAATCCCTCAGGAGGTTTAGCACCATGAATGGACAAAACAGCGCACCCGATGGCTCAACCCAAAGGGATTCTAATCCGCAAAAAACCGGAGCGCTGGTAGTAGGCAGTAAATCCGATTTGGCTACTTCGCGCTCGGCAGAAAATAAAATGATTCGCGCTGAAGAATTTGATCAGCCAATTATTCTGCAACAGCCCAATACTTGGTCGAGAGCCATTGCCATGGGCATTGTCGGCGTGACGGTGCTGACGATTGGTTGGGCCTCGGTTGCCAAGATGGATGAAGCCGTGATGGCCACTGGCCAGCTTGAGCCGCAGGGTGCCGTACAACCAATCCAAGCTCCAATTAATGGCGCGGTTGTGGAAGAAATCTATGTCAAAGATGGGCAACGAGTAAAGCAAGGCGATCTATTGATTCGCTTCGACCCAACGGCTGGAGCAGCAGAACTACGGGCTGCGGAACAGATTCGTGATTCTCTGGTTCGCCAGAATCAGTTTTATCGATCGCAACTAGCCGGTTCATCGCCCGTCAGTGTCGCTGAAATCAGCAAATTGAACCTACCGCCAGAGGTGCTGTCACTCACCAAAAATCGAGAGACCTTACTCGAAGAAAACCGCTTGTACCAAGCTCAGCTGGCTGGCAATACAGCTAGCCTAACTCCAGAACAGCAGATTCGGGCTCAAACGGGTTTACTCGAATCTCAATCGCGAGCGGCGGCAGCTCAAGCTAAAGTGGCTCAAGCTCAGCAGCAGCTCAGCCAAACTCAAGCCCAATTACAGTCAGCGCGCAAAAGCTTAGCAATTGACGAGAAAATTTACAACGACCTTGCTCCGTTGCTGGTCGATGGTGGGATTGCGCGAGTGCAGGTGGTTCGGCAAGAGCAGCAGGTGATCGAGTCACGGGCAGAGGTCAACCGTCTGGAGCAGGAAGAGCAACGCTTGCAGTATGCGATCTCTCAGGCCCAACAGGAGCTGGCTAACACGGTTGCCGTATCAGGTAAGGATTTGCTAGACAAAATTGCTGAAAACAATGAGCAGATCGCAGCCATCGATAGCCAGTTGAATAAGGTGATTCTCGATAATGAGTCTCAAATTGCTGAATCCGAGAAGCGATTGAGTCAAGCTCAGCTAACCTTGAGATATCAGGAATTGCGCGCACCTGTTGATGGTATTGTGTTTGATCTGCAAGCCAAAGGCCGGGGATTTGTTGCCAATTCCTCCGAACCAATCCTCAAGATTGTACCGGGCAACGCACTGGTTGCTGAAGTTTACATTACCAATAAAGATATTGGTTTTGTCAGCGAAGGAATGCCGGTGGATGTGCGGGTTGATTCCTTCCCATTCAGCGAATTTGGCGACATCAAGGGTACTTTGATCAATGTTGGCTCGGATGCTCTACCCCCTGACCAAATTTACAATTACTATCGATTCCCAGCCAAGGTTGAAATTGACCGACAGGCTATCAGCGTCCGGGGAAATGAAGTCCCCTTGCAGTCTGGGATGTCTGTCAGCGCTAATATTATTACCCGCAAGCGTACTGTCTTGAGCATCTTCACCGACTTCTTTACTCGTAAAACTGATAGTCTCAAGAACGTTCGTTAATTAGTGGCGTAGTCATTTATTGAACTATTCAGTTGATTTACCCAGCAATTGATTTCTAGTTTTGAAGTTTAATCTAATCTCGCCCTTGGTTAGTCTATTAGGCGCTAAGGGCGATTTTTTTACGAATTCCTTATCGGTTTACTTGCTTATCGCTATCTGACTCTAGACATTCGATGAGGTTCGAATAAAATCATCCTTCTTGAAATCTTGGACCTGCGTTAAGCCATTTCGCAGCTAGGACAGCCTAGCTGCCTTTATTTTTTGGCAGAAAAATTTGTGCCACTGTGTGAGAATTGAGCTAAGCTTAACGAGAGTTCAAAGGGCATGATGATTTGATTGGTATATCTGGCATGGTTGACGAGTTAGTTAAAGTTAGTTAATTGACTGGTGATTGCCTGATCTCAGTGCAATATGGCTATGTTTACATCAGTCAATCTCATCTAAGGGATGTCGGGCGTTTTTAAATTGACCAGCCTAATTTGATCGTAGATTAGCTGTTTTTGCTTGCCAATTTAAGCGGTTAACTTATTTAAGGAACAATAGTCAGTAGAGCGTTTCGTCGAATATAGCTTTTTCCACTCTGGTAAGGTACGAGGGTGTGGGGGTGAATCCCCACGCAGGGGCCGTGCCTCTGCACCCCACTTTTTGTACTTCATTAGCCTGGAAAAGGCTGTATATAGCTGTGTATATTTGACAGAGATGGAATGCTGATTTTACGAAATAGATGCTAGCTTCTAGTATTTCAGTGTATGCTAACGGTTGAATTGCCGTCAGGAATAAGGATTGATGGCAATTCAATTGAAGTAATGAAGTGTCGGTATAGCTTAGTTAAAAATTCTAACTATGCCAACAAGATCGCGTTTCAAGCGATTAGTTTTTGTTGGTTTGAATATGGCAATTAAGTTTATTGAATCTTGCGTATTTCATAGTTCATATTTGATGGTCAATGCTAAACTTTGCATCTAAACAGTATAAGGAGCAAGCTCTGCTACATCAAGGATCAAAATTAGGATCAAAAGGAGCAGCGGTAGCTATTACTCTCCTAGCAATTAGCAATGCTTGAGTCGCAGGAGTAACGAGCAGGAGTAATTATGTCGGAACTGATTACAGTCAATCCCCCCGGTACACCCTCCACCGGCCCCACTCTGGGTTTGAATATTATTAATGAACAGCCCGTTCAAGTGTTTAAGCAATCGGCTACGGGGCCAGTTGTTGTAGCGGGTAGTCCAGGACGAGATGTGATTCGAGTTAGTTCTCCCGGTGATGTGACTGGCTATGTGATTGAAGCAGAAGCTGGCAATGATGAGATTATTGGGGGGGCAGGAGAAGATCAGTTGTCTGGTGGTGCAGGTAACGACCGGATTGAAGGCGGGCGCAGTCGAGATAAGATCTTTGGCGGTAACGGTAACGATCAGCTTTTCGGGAATGAAGGAATTGACGTTATTGATGCAGGAGAAGGAGACGATCGAGTCGAAGGCGGTGATGGCAACGATGTGCTACTCGGTGGACCAGGGAATGATCGCCTCTTTGGTGGCAATGGAGAAGATTTACTGCGAGGTGGTAATGGTAGAGACATCCTTTCCGGTGGTGATGGCAGCGATACGATGCGGGGTGGAAGAGGCAATGATCTGCTGATTCCAGGTGCTGGACGAGATGTTATGAAAGGCGGATTTGATCGCGACACATTCCGGTTTGAAGCTGGCTCAACTGGGCCTGGCCAACTCGACCGCATCACTGATTTCAATCCTAGCGATGACACCATTGAGCTGAGTCGGGCGCTGTTGCCAGGTTCTGGGTTAGGACGGGGTCAGTTAAGCAGTGAAAATTTCGCCATCGTTCAAGATGTAGAAGCGGAAGTTATTACGGTCACGGCTACTTTGGTCTATGAACAGAAGTCGGGCATTCTGTACTACAATCCCGCCAGCGGTCAAGATGTACCGTTGGTGCAGTTGCAGGCCAATCTTAGTGAGCTGAGTGCAGCTAATTTCAGGATTCTCTAGGAGCCTAAAGATAGGATCCTATAAGCGCTTACAATTGCTAGTTAACCTAATTTAGTCCTAGTCTAGTCAATTATTGCCTTTGAAGCTTCATCTTTCTGAACTGTATTACAACCTAGGTCATATTCTGCATCAACAAAATGACCTAGCTGGGGCAGTTGCCGCTTACCAACAGGCAATCTGCCTCAATTCTGCTTTTGCTCAGGCTCACCACAGTTTAGCGGTTGTCTTGAGTGAACAGGGGCGGTATGAAGCTGCTATCCAGCACTATAAACAGGTGACTGCCCTCCAGCCAGATGCGGTCAAAGCCTACAATAACATTGGCTGCATTCTGGTTCAGCAGGGAAAATGGCATGAAGCATTGCTCGTATATCACCAGGCTATTTCACTGAAACCAGATTGGGCTGTACTGTACTGCAACCTTGGTAGAGCTGTGGAGTCTAACGATCCAGTAGCCGCAGTAGCTGCCTATCGTCAAGCCAGCGATTTACAGCCAGATCTAATTACGGCTCACTACAATCTAGGGCAAGCTTTACAAAAACAAGAGCAACATCAGGTAGCCATTGCCGCGTTTGAACGGGTGCTGGCGATGGATGCTTCTGATGCCGCTGCTCATACTGGATGTGGTTTGAGCTATCTAGCGTTGGGCCATTGGCAGCAAGCTCTATACCACTTCCAGCAAGCTCTTTTGCCCCAGCAAAGCTACATCGCAGCTTTTTGTGATTGGGCTGATCAGCTTCCAGAGACCGATCCCGATGAGCTGGTTTTGGCTCGCAAAGCCTGTAGTCAGTTTTTGCAAGCCCTGCTTCAGCCGCAATCCTCGCTCCCAACCCTAAAGTTAGGGAGGGCAAGCTTGATTTTGGCAGATCGCTCCAGTACAAATCAGTATGCAGATTGGCAGCAGCTTTTAAGTCAGACTTATTGGCATCTGGGTAATTTGTTAATGCGCTACGGTGGAGACAACCAATACCGGCAAGCAGAACATTATTATCAGCAAGCCTTGCAGCTTCAGCCCCGCGACATTGAGCTGTCCCTCCAACTCATAGAATGCTTGGTCAAGCAAAAGCGCTGGAATGCCGCATTATTAGTCAGCCACTGGGCGCTAATGCTCTCTCCGGAGAGGGCAGTTTACCAGAAATTAGGTAATTTGCTAGAGCAACAGGAGCGATGGCAAGAAGCTATTTTTTATTACTGCCAAGCATTGAAAAGTAAGCAGCGACGCTCGTTATCTACAGCATCAATTTCAGTTGATTCTTCGTTCGAGCTAAATTCACCAAATCGTCAATCTTCTCCGATAGAATCTGTTCAAGGTATTTATAAGTTGACATTAGATTGGATAAATCATATTCAATCTCATAGCTATATTAGCTTAGAGCCTGATGCAGATCATCAATTGATTCGTAAACCCACCGATTTTTCCAAAAGTTTATCTTCTGCTTCTTCGCTATCTCGTTGTATAAAAAACAGTTCCAATATTCATTCGGAGTGTGGTGGATTAAATTGTCAACGATGCCTGCAAGAAATTGAGTCCCAATTTCAATTAGTGCATTTAGGCCAAAGGGTGTACACTTGCGAGGCTAGAACGTTGCACGTTCAGTTGCCATCCTATTTTGTGGCTGAAGTTATGCAAGGATACACTTGGATTTCTCCTTACGTAAATGCCTGGATGGTCACTAATGCAACGGCTGTCTTCACGCCCGATCGCTATTTATTAGCTGATGTTTCTCGTGAGTATCCAGGGCAGTTGCCTACCTGTTCCCAACCTTATTCCAGTTTTGATCGCATATTGCAACCTAAAGCCTTCTCTGAGGCTGAACATGTCAGAGGACGAGTGGCCGTGCTAGCTGGCCTTTCCGGCCATAACTATTTTCATTGGATGGTGGATGTGTTGCCGCGAATTGAACTATTACAGCGCGGTGGAGTTGATCTCACTGACGTAGACTGGTTTTGGCTCAATCAGCCACAGTCCCAATTCCAACGGGAAACATTGCAGATTTTGGGCATTCCATCTACTAAAGTTTTAGCGAGTGATCGTCATCCTCATATCCAGGCTGATTTGATTGTGCCAGCGTTTCCCGGTCATTTAGGCTGGATAGAACCGTGGGTATTGGCATTTCTGCGCCAAACTTTTTTGCCAATTGCTGCCGCTATGGTTCCCCGGCAACCACTCCATCAGCGAATTTACATTAGCCGCAACAAAGCTCATCATCGCCGCTTACTCAACGAAGCAGCGGTTCTTGATTGCTTGAAACCCCTGGGATTTGTGGCGGTTGAACTGGAATCCTTATCATTCCTTGAGCAGATTGCCTTGTTTGCTCACGCGGAGGTGATTGTCGCGCCTCACGGTGGCGGTTTGACCAACACCCTATTTTGCCAACCTGGAGCCTGCGTTGTCGAGCTATTTGCTCCCCACTACATCCGCCACTACTACTGGGTGATTAGCCACCAGCTTGGCTTGAGACACTGGTTTATCAAAGGTAAGGAATTCATCTGTTCTCCAGTTCATCGTCTCATGTATCCCAGTTCGTTGATGGACGATATTTGGCTCGATCTAGATGCCCTACAGGTCGCACTCCGGCAGATTGGCTTGAAATGAAGTTGGCCGCAATGCTGAGGATCACAGCTTTACAAAAAGTTACGTAGATTAAGGAGCGACTGAAAAATTTCTTGCTATCCTCCCAGAGACAGCTTACCTATCAGGTGGTCTGTCTTGTGATCTCGCTTGCCTGTGTTGTTGTGCCGGATTGTTGTAGATGTTTGCTGTTCAGTTAGAAAATGCTGTTGCTGCCTGTGAGCAGACCTTTCGAGAGAAAGCCGGATTTCCGGCAGCCTGTCGGACATTGGGTCATCTGCTGCAAAGCATGGGCTGGTTTAAAGAAGCGATTATCTGGCATAGTCGTTCGCTGGAACCTCAACCCCAACCGGTTGAGATCTATGCCAGTTTAGGTGCTCTTTACGCCAAGCAGGGCCACTGGCAAAAGGCGATTATGGCTTATCAACAAGCGTTACAGTTTGATCCGAATTATGCCGAAGCCCATCGCAGCCTTGCCGGTATCTATGCCCATTTAGGCCAGCGGCATGAAGAAATTGCCTACCGCTATCGAGCCGTTACGTTAAATCCAGATTGGGCTACTCCCAACAACCAGCTCACCCTCGGCAATGCCCTGATTCAATACGACAAAACCACCGAGGCGATCGACTGTTATCAGCGGGCTATTCAGCTTCAACCTGATTTCTATGAAGCCTACTACAACCTCGCAGTAGCGGAAGTGTATCGCCAAAACTGGCAGGCTGCTAAAGCTGCATTTCAGCGAGTGCTAGCGCTCAATCCTCGCCATGCTGAAGCCTACTATGGCCTCGGCAAAATTGCCGAACAGGCCGAACAGCCGAAAACCGCGGCTGCCTATTACTGGCGCTCGATTCAGCTCAATCCCAATTTTCCAGGTGCCTATTTCAGCTTGGGTGAAACGCTGCTGAAGCTCCGCTATTGGGACAAGGCGGTACCTATTTGCTACCGAGCAGTGCAGCTCAATCCTGAACTGTCTTGGGCCTATCACAACCTGGGATATGCGCTGCTAAAAACCCAGAATTGGCAGACTGCTTTTGCCGCTTTCTATCGAGCGATCAAGCTGAATCCAGACTTCCCATGGACCTATTACCAATTGGGTCAGGTTTTGCTACACCAAAAGCAATGGAATAATGCTGTGGCGGCATTTCTGGCTGCTCTGCAAATCCAAGTTGATCTAGCAGCAATTTATCCGCGTCTTGGATATGCTTTGCGACGGCAAGCCCGAACTGGGTTGAAAGCCACAATTCAATCCTACCGGCGAGCCATTCCGCTTAAATCCCACAACCGCACGCCCCAGTTCTATATCCAAATTGCCGAGCAGCTACTTAAATTCAAACAGTTCGCTGGAGCTGTCATCTTCTACAGTTTGGCGCTTCTGCATCAGCCCAATGTCGTCTTACGGAACCAAATTCAGAAGGCTTTAGCCGAACAGCAGCGCTTAGACCAAGAAATTGTCCAGCATCGGCGTGAGATTCAGCAGCATCCCAATTATCATTGGCTGTATTCTCACCTGGGTAACTTGCTCGCCGACCAGGGAGAACTGGAAGAAGCGATTGAGCTACATCAAAATGCAATTGTGATGCGGGGTTGGCAGGCCGCGGCTTACCGTAATTACCAGTTCACTCATGATTGGTTCACCCACAATATTTCAGCTTGGGAAATTCATCTCAAGCCGTTTATGCATTATCCCCATGTGCATGGACTCGAGATTGGCAGTTTTGAAGGCATGTCGGCCTGCTGGTTACTGGATCATGTTCTCACCCATTCCCAAGCTAAACTCACCTGCATTGATTTGTTCTTTCAAGAAAGTTTTGAGGCGAACGTAGCTCTGACCGGAGCTGCTCAAAAACTGATCAAACTAGTGGGAGATTCCCATTGCATTCTAAGAAAACTGCCCTCGGAAACCTACGATTTCATTTATATTGATGGCTGCCACTTGGCCGATCATGTCCAAAAAGATGCAACGCTAGCATGGCGACTGCTGAAGGTAGGAGGATTAATGATTTTTGATGACTACCAGTGGATTGATTCCAGCCACCCAGGGCAGGAAACTTACCGTGGGATTGATGGATTTTTGGCGCTAGCTAAACACCAAATTGCTGTAGTTTATCAAGGCTATCAGGTGATCATTCGCAAGTTAAAACCACCTGCCAAGCGGCTCAACACACAAACCAAGCCGATGCATTCTGCTAAATCCCCACCAACTCTTCCCAGCTTGACTCGCGCATAACTGTTTGTTTTTCGTTTGTAAAATTTATGGAACTGTCCGCCTACAAGAATTTCTACTGTATTAACTGCTAATTATCTCAATCTTTTACTCTCTATTACGTTTGACGATACCGGACCATGTTTAACCTCTTGCACAGCTTCTTACCTAGGGCTTTCCATTTAGCAGCCAAAAATCCATCTCTTACTTTTAGTAACAAAAACAATTTAGGCCAAAAAAGAGGCTTTTTCTACCGATTGGCTCGACTAGACGGCTTCGATCCAGCGGCAGCTATAGGGGTGATTCCTGAATCTGTTGAGCCAATCAGTGAACCTTGCAGCGACCATTATCCTTTGACCGAGTCCGAGTTAAACAGTCAAACGCTTGCTTGTCTGCAAGACGGTCATTTGCGCCTCCAGGCGGGTGACTTAGCGGGTGCAGTAGCAGCCTATCGTCAAGCGATCTACCTTAATCCCCAGCATGGAGAAGCCTATCAGTACCTCGCGGAAGCCTTAAGTCAGCAGGGGGAATTGCAGGAAGCAGCCTTTTGCTATCGACAGGCCATTGCTCTGAGTAGTGAGAGTGCCAGCGAAAGCAACGGTGAACGTACAAGCAAACGTATTCGTAAAACCAATGCTTCTATCAACGCCAAAACTACATATCGGCTACAGAAGCATTCCCTAGAAGATGGGTCAGCAGAAACTTTTGCTGTAAATGCTGAAACTACTAAGATGCCGTGGTTTGAGCAGGCTAGTTTCTATCTCCAGCAGGCAATGGTTCACTGTAATGCAGGCCATTGGTCAGATGCGGTAGCTGCAAGTCAACTAGCGCTGGAACAGCTTGAACCAGAAGCATTTAATGCCTACTTAACCCTAGGGCGAGCGTTACAAGGCCAAGGGCAACTGACATCTGCCGAACAGGCTTATCACAAAGCTATCGTCCTGCAACCCAATTCTGCGGAAGCTCACGCTCGTCTGGGTAGCCTCTATGCTGCACAAGAACATTTAACCAGGGCAGTTAAACAATACCAAACTGCTATTCAGCTCGATGCTACTTTTGCTGGAGCCTACTGGAAGCTAGCCGAGGTTTGGCAACAGCTCAATCAAGAAGAAGAAGCGATTTCCTGTTGGTATCAGGCATTGCAACTTCAGCCCAGTTGGGCCAGTGCTACTGAGTATTGTTCGTTAGCCAATCGCTTGTTGAATTTAGGGCAATTAGCGGCAGCTAAAGATTACTACGATCGTGCTCTACAAAATCAGCCAAGCTTGGCTGAGGCCGCTTTTGGCCTGGGTCAGGTTCTGTCTCAGCAAGGGCACACTAAAATTGCCCTCAGCTACTATCGCCAAGCGCTGCACCAGACGCAGAATCACCAACTCTGCCTACAGCTAGGAGATGCCTTCAGCGATCTTGAACAATGGCAAGATGCGCTGCTGTGTTATCAGCATGTGGTGCAGACCGTTCCTGATCACGTTGAAGCAATAGCTGGGTTACAGCAATGCTGCATCCAACTCGAACAATGGCAAGATGCTTCGGAGTATAGTCAACGACTCGTGTCGCTCCAGTCTTCAGCCCAGAACTGGCATCAGTTAGGCGATGTTTTCAGTCGGCTACACCGTTGGTTTGACGCTGTAGATGCCTATCAACAAGCGATTATGTTGGATCCAAATTTTGCTTGGTCACACAACAACCTGGGAGACGTCTTACTTCAGTTGGAACAGTGGCAGCAAGCCGCAAATGCTTATACCACGGCTATTACCCTCAATCCCAATTTTGCTTGGTCGCATTTTAACTTGGGCGAGGCTTGGTCGCACCTAGAAGCGTGGGATGCCGCCATTGAAAGCTACCGCACGGCCCTGAAACTACAGCCCGACTTACCCCATGCTCCAGCCCGGCTAGCCCATGCGCTGCAACAACGTGCTGCTGACGATCGCGCCAGTGCCCTCAGGTTCTATCGGCAGGCGATTCAGCAACAGCCCTATGAGCCAGGGAATTATCACAAAGCGCTAGAACTGCAACCCGATGCGGTCGAGCTGTACCTCGGCTTGACTGAGGCCCTGCTGATCCATAACCGCCTGGATGAGGCGTTGGTTTGCTGTCAAATCGCTCGCCAACTCCAGCCTGATGATGCTGAGATTATTGCCAGGCTCAAGCAGATCTTGCAGCAGCAAGAGCAGGTCCGCCAACCTCGAATGAGTAATGATGCCGACTACGAGCGTTGGCTAGAGCAGCACAACCCCACTGCGGCAGATTTACAGCGCATGGCAGAGGTCGCGGTTACTTTCCCCTACCAGCCGCTGATCAGCATCCTAATGCCGGTCTACAACACGCCAGAGTCATTTTTGCGGGCTGCCCTTCAATCGGTGCTCGATCAGGTTTATCAGCATTGGGAATTGTGCATTGCAGATGACGCTTCATCAGAACCGCATATCCGGGCTATTCTCAACGCATATGTTGCTCAAGATTCGCGCATAAAAGTCGCTTTTCGAGAGCAGAACGGCCACATTTCCGCTGCTTCTAACACCGCCCTAGCTCAAGCAGAAGGCGAATATATTGCCCTTCTCGATCACGATGATGTATTAGCACCGGAAGCACTTTATGAAATGGTTGCTCTGTTGAATCGGCATCCAGAAGCAGACATGATCTACTCGGATGAGGACAAACTAGATCCGCAAGGCCATCGTACCCATCCGTTCTTCAAGCCTGACTGGTGTCCTGATTCATTTCTTTCCCGCATGTACACCTGCCATTTGGGGCTATATCGCCGGCAGCTAGTAGAGCGCGTAGGTGGGTTCCAGGTTGGTTATGAAGGCAGTCAGGATTACGATCTGGTGTTGCGCTTGTCTGAACAAACCAACCATATCTTTCATATTCCTAAAGTGCTGTATCACTGGCGGATGCACTCGTCTTCAACAGCCAGCGATCAAACCACCAAATCCTATGCAGAAATCGCCGCAAAACGAGCCATATTAAATGCTTGTAGCCGGCGTGGAGAGCCAGCCAGAGCGGTAATTACCCAACCAGAGTTTCCAGGTGTGTATATTGTTAGATATCAAATTACCGACTACAAACCTGTCAGCATCATTATTCCAACTCGAAATCACGCAGAAATGCTCGATCGCTGTTTGCAGTCGATTTTTCAGAAAAGCAGTTATCCAAATTATGAAGTAATTTTGATTGATAATGGTAGTGATGAGGTGTCTACAGTCAACATGATTAATCGATGGAAACGGTATGAACCAGAACGATTCATCTGCTATTCCTTTGATATCCCATTCAACTACTCCAAACTCAACAATTATGCTTTCTCTAAAACCAAAGGCGACTATCTCTTATTTTTGAATAATGATACTGAAGTCATTACTGACGACTGGATTGAAGCGATGGTGGAACAGGCTCAACGGCCATCAATCGGTATAGTTGGAGCGCAACTCCTCTATCCGGATGAGAGCATTCAACATGCAGGGGTGATTCTTGGTATTGGCGGGATTGCAGGACATGGTCATAAACATTTCTCTGCTGGTCATCCTGGCTATTTCTCCCAGCTTGTCTCTATCAATAATTATTCTGCTTTGACTGCTGCTTGTGTTATGTGCCGTCGTAACCTCTTCGAGCAAATTAAAGGATTTGATGAAACACTGGCTGTTGCCTTCAATGATGTTGATTTATGTCTACGCATTAAGCAATTAGGGTATCAAAACATTTATCTTCCTCATGTTCAGCTTTATCATCATGAATCTAAAAGCCGAGGGCTAGAAGATACATTGGAGAAACAGCGCCGCTTCAGGCAAGAAATAGCAATAATGCATCAACGATGGAAGCATCTGCTACTGCAAGACCCATGCTATAGTCCCCATCTAACTTTGAAACGAGAAGATTACAGTTTGAGGTTTGAGTAGTTGAGTGATAGCAACAGTAGGACAATCTTTGATGACTGTCCCCCTGAACGAATAAGCTTGGAGATTTGAAACCATCCTAATCAACTCGACTACTGCTATATTCCAATCAAACAATCTAGTCAAAATATAGTGTCTGCCGCTAATGACATAAGGGAGCATCCTATGAGGTTAGGCTTTGATTTTCGAACAATTAGTGCACTTCGAGACGGGGTTGATTCACTTAAAACCACTATCAATTTTTTGGATTTAACTGAGCTAGCCAAGTTCTGGAAGCAAGTCGAGAAGCTAGGAGAAGAATTCGATTGGCAATTCTATCTTGACTACTATGAGGATCTAAATCATTTATCTAATGCTAAGGAAGCTTTTGAGCACTGGATCGTCTTTGGGCAGTTTGAAGGGCGGCTCCCAAATCAAGAAGTATTGGCAGCTCAGTTCAAATTGAGAAAACTGTCATTACCTGAAAACTTTGATGTTGAAAAGTATTGGATACTCAACCCTGATCTGCAAAAGAAATTTGCGGATAATGCGAATCTCCAGTATAGGGAGTTCAAATTAATCGAACACTTTTTACAACACGGGCAAACTGAAGGAAGACCATATCAGACTGCTTTTGATTGGAAGTTTTATTTGGAGTACAACGACTTAAATCATGTAACGACTTCTGAAGCAGCTTATGAACACTGGTTAATATTTGGCCAGTTAGAAGGGCGGTTTGCGTCTGAAGCAGAACTGGTTTGCTTTCTACAACAAAAACAAATCGACCTACCTGACGGATTCAGTTTCGATGCCTACCTAAATTTAAATCCCGATCTACAAATAAAGTTTTCCGACCATAAATACAAGCATTACAAAGCAACCGAACATTTTCTTAACCAAGGTAAACTTACCAAAAGGCACTACAGCTATGATTGCCTTTCAAAGGCTGCTGAAAGCCAGTGTTCTTCACGTTCAACTCAACAGAAAATTCAACAAGAAGCGATAGAGCTATACGCTGCCTTATTCAATCCCCACTACTACCTACAACAATTTCCTCCAAACGATAATCTAGACGATAGTTGTTTAATTCACTTTATCCGAAAAAATATAGAAAATTATCATCTACTGAATAATGAATTGAAATACTTAGCTGAAGCAATTACTTTTTATCGTTTAGCACTACAGTTGCAACCTAATTCTGCCGATGTTACCGCACGATTGAATGACATTGTTAAGCGTAGTAAGCAATTTTATCAATATAATCAATATAATTGTAGTAACTATCCCTGTGCCGATGATGTTTATGCTCAGTGGTTGAAGGAAAATGCGCCCAACGCCAGCGACTTGTGGCAAATGGCAGAAACTATTGCATCTTTTAGCTACAAACCATTAATTAGCATCATCCTACCCGTTTACAACACCCCAGAGCTTTATCTACGCGAAGCGATTCAATCGGTTTTGAATCAAATTTACCCGTATTGGGAGTTATGTATTGCAGACGATCAATCAGCCCAAGCTCATGTTCGCTCATTTTTAGAAGAGTATGCGACCCAAGATTCTCGCATCAAACTCCTGTTTCGATCAACCAATGGGCATATATCAGCCTGCTCTAATTCTGCTCTCACTCTTGCAACAGGAGAATTTGTAACCTTTTTGGATCACGATGACATCCTCACTCCTGATGCGTTGTATGAGGTGGCGTTGCTATTAAACCAGCATCCCGAAGCAGATATGATCTACTCCGACGAGGATAAACTAAACGAATATGGTCAGTTGATTGAGCCTTATTTCAAGCCAAGTTGGTGTCCGGATAGCTTCCTCACTCGTATGTACACTTGCCATTTGGGCACCTATCGACGTACTCTGATCAATCAGGTAGGCGGTTTTCGCTTAGGATATGAAGGAAGTCAAGACTATGACTTAGTTCTACGACTCACAGAGCTAACAAATAAAATCTTTCACATTCCCAAAATTCTCTATCACTGGCGGGTACATTCTGCTTCTACAGCGAGTGGCGCTATGGCAAAACCTTACGCTTATGAAGCAGCCATCAGATCAATCAAAGATGCCTTGCAGCGTCGAGGTGAAGCAGGCCGGGTTATTGAACACTCCCGATTCCCAGGTCGATTCACAATTCGTTATAAAATTCGTCAAGCTGGTTTAATCAGTATTATTATCTCAGCTCAATGTTTAAATCATCTAGAATGCTGTCTCCAATCAATCTTTACCAAAACTACCTATTTAAACTACGAAGTGATTGTAGTTGCCCCTAGCGAAAGCCAACCAGAGCTATTTGATATATTTTCAAATTGGCAGAACCAATACCCTAAACGTTTTCGTTCTTATTTTCTTGAAAGGTTTTTTAACATTTCTTCTATCAATAATTTTGCTGCGACACAAGCCAAAGGTGAATATCTTTTGTTTCTAAGTGATAGCACGGAAATTATTACCTCAGATTGGCTTGAGGCAATGGTTGAGCAGGCTCAAAGATCTTCTATTGGCGCAGTAGGAGCACTATTACTCTACCCAAATGATTCCATCCAACACGCAGGCATTGTCTTGGGGCTGCAAGGCGTTGCTAATCACAGTCATCGTCATTTTCCAAAAGGTGCGCCCGGTTACTTTGGTCAGCTCGTCACAGTCAATAATTATTCGGCTGTCACAGGAGCTTGTTTGATGTGTCGCCGGAATGTGTTTGATCAAGTGGGTGGTTTTGATGAGCAGCTTTCTACCTACTACAACGATGTTGATTTGTGCTTAAAGATTTTGCAGCAAGGCTATCATAATGTCCATCTGCCTTACGTAGAGCTATATCACTATGATTCTGAAAATCGAGACTATAATGATTCAGATGATTCGAAGGCAGCCGCCCTTTTGCAACAACGGTGGCAGGAGTACATTCAGTCTGACCCTTGCTATAGTCCTCATTTAACAAGGGAAACAGAAGATTACCAGATCCGAATCAATAGCAACACATCAATCGAAGTTTTAGCAGTTAACTATTTTGAATCATCCCTATCTGATTTGATTTGGAACTTTTCAATTGATGGCATTCAGCCGGGAGCAATCTATAAAAATTTTCTACCATTTCGCGGTTGGATTTTAGGCAAGTGGTCTGCCGTTACGGCTATTGAAATTGTTAAAGATCGTCAAGTTGTTCACTCCATTCCTGTCAATAACTTTCGCCCTGATGTCAGGCGGCTTTATCCAGATGTACCTAAAGCTGAGTACAGCGGTTTCATGAAGTTAATTGGAGTGACAAATATGCCGACTATCGCTCAGCTCTCACTACGAGTAGTCTTAGCAAACGAGGCCCAGCTTCCGTTAGGTAATCTACAAATACGGTTAAGTTGGTTGAAAGTTGATGTTGAGTAAGTGCTGAATCTAAGCTGAATCTAAATAAAGATTTATGTTATTTCTTGGTTATGAGAACTTGTTGTAGCCGTCAACCAATGGTCTAGGTTCCTATTAGTATGGTCAGCTAAAAAACGAATTCCTGAATTATAAAAGTCAATACATTTTTCATAAAGGCAAGATTCTAAAGGATATGTAATCCCCTTCAGTGAAGGATTGTTCAAAACAGGATCAGGAATTTGCTCAAAAAAGTCAGTTTCAACACCAATGACAGAACAGCATTTATCTAAAATATCCCGATAATGGTTCGTCAAATCTTCAAAAAAGAGAATATGCAGTTGCGAAGGCGGAAACACCGTCAGCCAATTTTGAATAATTACATCATAGCGACCTAATTCAGCTGTTTTACCTGTTGTAATGGCCTGTATGGTTCTCTCATCACTTAGGCTAGCTAAATCCAGATTGTGATATTGATAGGTCATTTTGATGGCTGACCACGCTCTCTGAATTGGATTTCTCACCATCAGGAATAACTGCACGTCCGGATGGTGTTTTCTCAGATTTCGGATCTGCTCTAGCGTCATAATGGCATATTCGGGTGTGATATCACCACAAACATAGTGACACAGATCAACAACTGGTCCGTTCATGGCTGCATGATAGATACTTCGATAAACATCACCAAGGTAAAATCGATGATTCCAATGGTTTCCTTCCTTACCAATTGGAAAATAAATGCGAGGATGCATTTTCAGCTTGTCGAACAGCCAGGTTGTACCACACTTCTGGGAACCAATCACTACGAAATCAAGCATGACTCTGTATACAGCTTTACGATTTGCTCTTACTGGAATGCATCTCTAGTTGTACCAGTCAATTCCGATCTCAGCACAGATCAGAACGGCAAAATTTAAAGGTTTTAGCTTTCAATGGGTGCAATTTTCATTTTCATAAATAAAATTATATAGTATAGGGCCATGTAGAAGGCCATATGATTCAACGCCGCGATCGGCGCAGTAGTTGTGTAGGAGTCGTTGATGTTTCTCAACTTTGGTTCTGGTTTTGCTAAATTATCAAGTTTGATTCAGATTCTAAGCTTTGTGCTTTGTGCCATCCCCGTTTGGCTGATTCCTAGTCAAGCTAGCTATGCTCAAACGGCTGAAGCAGCAGGCAGTGGCAGCTCTGATGCGCCCCTAAGCGCCGCCTCTACCGGTAACTCTGAATGGGTGGCAGCTTGGATAAACGATTTGAAGCAGTCTAATCAGCGGTGGATTCAGGTGAATCTAGCCGAGCAGCGTCTGACAGCATGGGAAGGCAGTACCCCTGTGTTTTCGATCGCTGTTTCTACAGGGCGGGCTTCAGATGCCACTCCGGCTGGAGTTTATGCAATTGAGACCAAATATCGCACAGCTCGAATGCAGGGTGAAAGTCAAGGCAAACAGTATGACATCCCTGACGTTCCCTATACAATGTATTTCTCGGGTAGCTATGCTATCCACGGAGCCTATTGGCATGATAGCTTTGGTGATCCGGTCAGCAGTGGTTGCATCAATGTTCCAGTCGAGGGAGCTGCATGGCTGTTTAACTGGGCAAATATGGGAACGCCGGTTGTTGTTCAAAATTAATTGTTCAAAACTGAAAGGCGCTAAGCGAACTGCTTTGCTAGAAAATCTTCCCTAGGAAGTCATTCTCCAATTCTGTCGTTGGTTGAGCAGATGTGCAGACTAGACGGCAGTTTTTTATGCCCAGATGACAGCACGCCTAAATCAGGCAACAAATCAAATTTTGCGGTTTTTGCGAGGTTTCATATTTTCCAGCGATTCGGAAGCGGCTTGTTCTAGTAAGCGCAGCAAATTCATATCGCTCTGCTGATCGCAAACAGCCTGTTGCCTAGCCATTGTCTGACTTGGCTGGTTTGACCAGCCGCACTTGCCACAAACCTGTCGTTCCGGTGATTTTAGAGGCGGAGACAATACATGATGACAGCAAGGGCAATTTTCTAGAGGAAATAAAGTAGAGGGAATAGAAGCTGGAGGCTGGTTGTCTTGGTGGATTTTTAGCCAAAGCGTCGCAACCGATGAGCCTGCCTTGGCTTCTGACTCATTTACCGGCGGTTGCTTGGTGGTCTGAGAATCCGAAGCGGGATCCTGAATTTCCTCCTGCTTGACCACTGTAGAACTGGACGGAATGGCCTTCTGAGGTGGAGTGGAATGGTTTCTCAGAAGGCTATCGACTTTCCCTCTAGTGCCTCCAATCTGGGTATCATTTCTTCTAGCTGGCTGAGACGAGCCTTTAATAATTGAACGTCTTGCTGCGTTGCTAGTTGGCTAGCTTGGCTAGTATCTGATTGGTTGCCAGTTTGCTGATCAGCAGTTGGGAATAATGATATGGCTGACTGTAATAAAGTCAAAATGACTTCAGCTTTGGTTTGCCCCAGCTGTTGGCACCGCTGTTGCAGTGCCATAGCTATATCAGCAGGAAGTTGCAACACTACAATATGCTCTGGCACTGAGGATATAGACTCTTTGTCTATTGGCGACCAATCCGAATCTTCAGTCATACGCTTGCTAACCTAAACAGCCCAGCCGAGAAGGTTTTTACTACTAAGAGGCTTGCTTCTTTGAGAATACCCAAATTTTGACCGCTATTTTCAAAAAAGAGTAGGGATAGCCCCCTTGCTGACTACCCCTACAATCCGCTTTATAATTTGACGAATTTGATCTAGTTGAAAAACTAGCAACAGAAAACAGCCAACTTAAACAGCTGCCAATTGGGCCGCCGGAGCAAAGTAAGCATCTTGCTCAGCCCGCAATTTATCGCACAAACGACCTTGAGGCAATTCCACATCCTCGTAAGTGAGAACCTGATCCTTAGCAACGTCCCGCTTTAAGCGACAACCTGCTGCCAAGCCCATAGGCAATAAGCGTTCTGCTTGAGTGATCTCTGATGTCTCGCACTGACCATAGGTCATGTAACCGCCAATTTCGTCAATCGTTTCACCGGCCTTCAAGTCAATCTTAGCCGTTGTCACTACATCGACACGGGGTGCACCGAGGGGAGCCAAAACTACATCCTTAAATAGCACCACACGAGCCACCGAGAGAGGAACTTCAAAATGGCAGAGATGGTAAGGCGTATAGAAGCTATAGAGCGGACCTTCACCAAGCTTGTACAGGTTGAGATAATGCTTTTGCTTCGGATCATCATGAGTCCCAAATACAAACACACCAGGTCCGGGTTTGACTCCAACCACATAATCAACAATGCCACCAAGCGCTTTGAGCTGGTCCACATCGTACATTTTGGTCAAGTCATCGATATGCCCAGTGTAATTGAGATTAAACTTCTCAGTCAGTTCATCAGCATGGAGCCTGAAGTCGTACCCCAACATACCGCGCTTAGCGATAGTCATACCTGTTGCATTGGCTACAATTGCCTGCTCGAAGGAAATCTTTGTACCATCGGCAAAGCTGGTTACCATGTAGACATTTTGGCCCCACTGCTTGGCAAAACCTTCCTGAGTGGTCGGATTCCGATACGGATCCTGCAAACCTTTGATATTGCCGCAGATCAACGGAGTCAACCCAATACTTTTAACAAAGCGGTATAGGTTGGCCTGCACGCCAGGCTGGTCTCCATCACAGGCAGACAGCACCACACCAGCTTTGTCCGCATAGACTTTGAGAATTGGGCCAATGGTGCCATCTAGCTCAGCGTTCATTAGGACGACATGCTTCTTGTGGGCAAATGCTTCCAAGACAACATGAGCCGCGAATTCAATCGAGCCGGTGACTTCAATCAGGGCATCAATGCCTTCGGCTCGACACAGCAACATGGCATCGTCAGTAACCGCCGATTTGCCCTGCCGAATTGCTGCTTCCAGTTCCTCAACCGTCTTAACTTCACGCACATCTTCGATGCCTGCTTCCGTGTAAGCCTGCTTGGCTTTGGCCACGTTCCGGTTGAAAACGGCAACCAGTTCCATGCCGGGAACTGAGTTGATCATCTGATTGGCAATTCCCCGCCCCATGAATCCAGAGCCAATCATGCCAACCCGGACGGGATTCCCAGCTTCAGCACGGGCCTGTAACGCAGTATCTACAATAATCATGGTTATACTCCTTTCAATTCTTGAATTGTCAGCTCGTCGCGTTTCTGACGAAATCGAGGAATTATGAGGTATTTGAAGATGCCTTCTAACATACCTATCTGCCAAGCCAACGCTCCCACACAGTTTGAGAAGCGTTTTCTATTGTGAGCATTTAAAATTGCCTTCAGGGAATGCTTGATAATATTCAAGACTATTCTGGCAAAATATTTCAAAAGCTTGAACCAGCTTAAGGGTGAACTGTATTTCTCCTGTAAAACTATACTAGCTTCTGCCCAGTTGCGTGCTTGACGACATCTATCAATCAGTTTTGAACGCAATCGGTAATGAACAATGGCTTCAGGAGCAAAGTGCAGTTTGATGTTTGCATGGTGCGCTCGCCAGCAGTAATCCGTATCCCAACCAGCCATACAGGCTTGATCGGGATCACCCACAATCTCATAGACAGAGCGCCTCATTCCAAAGCTGCATCCACTAGCGTAGGGGAGAAATAGAGGTGCCATAGTCGATAGTCCGACATTTGTGGTCTGCGTGAGCCGATCATTTACCACAATCCACTCCTCGTTCAGACGCGTATATTCAATGGCTGCTGCCACAAAATCATGCTGCTTGAGGGCTGCTCCCATCGCTTGTAGCCATCCTGCTCCGACTTCATCATCCGCTTCGCAGAAGACAAAGGCATCACCAGTGGCCACTTTCATCCCAACTGCATAGGAGTGAGCGACTCCCCGCCTCGGTTCAGAAGAATTGTGAGCTTCAACAATACGCAATTCAGGCAGGCGATTGCGATACTGTTCGACGATTGCCATCGAACCATCGGTTGAACCGTTGTTAACCACCACAACTTCCCAACCCTCCGGCCAATGTTGCTTTGTCAGTGCCTCAAGCTGAACAGCAATTGTTTTGGCCCCGTTAAAGCAAGGGAGTACAACGCTTAACTTCATTCTTAACCTCTGCAAATTTAACTTTAGTGCTTCGAGGCAGAGCACCTGATTGAGAGAGGAGGATTGGTCCCCTCTCAGCAAATCATACTGTTTTCCCTAGACAGGAACCGCTGCAAAGGGTGTCCAAGCTGCATCTTTATCAGAGATCACAGTTACTGGCATGGGCCACTCGATTCCGAAGGCAGGATCATCATAGCGAATGCCCCGCTCGTAACCGGGCGTGTAGAATTCGCCCACCTGATACACCACCTCAGCTCCATCGGTTAGAGCCTGGTAGCCATGCGCAAACATTTCCGGAACATAGAGTGCTCGCCGATTATCGGCAGTGAGTTCAACTCCGATATGCTGCATGTAGGTAGGAGAATCAGGACGCAGGTCAATGATCACATCATAGATAGCACCTTTAGTGCAGCGCACTAGCTTGGTTTCAGCCACGGGTGGAACTTGATAGTGCATTCCCCGCAATGTTCCTGCTTTGTAATTGAAGGAAAGATTGCACTGAGCCACCGACGGCTTCAAGCCATGCTGCTCAAATTCCTTCATACAGAAGGTGCGAGCAAAAGCCCCCCGATCATCGGCTCTCAGTTCCAGATCAATAATGAATGCGCCTTTCAGTTTCGTTTCAGTAAAAATCATTACTTGCTCCAGAAGAAATCTTTGTCAATTTGCTGCGTGCGAATCAGGTACTCCAGCTGCTTGAGACGGGTAAAGCCGCGAGACTCAAAGTCTTCTTTGGTCATGTCAATTTGCTTGAACACGTTGTACAACTGCTGTGCACCGCGACGGGCATCCCATTCACACTTGAATCCAGGCAGTTGAGTGTTGATCTTCTCAAAGGAAACGCGGTAGCTGCGATTGTCTGCGCCTTGGCTACCAAAGCTCAATTCACAGCCAGGGAAGGTTTCAGCGACAATCTCAGCAACTTCCTTAACGCGATAGTTGTTTGCCGTGTCGCCTACGTTAAAAACTTGATTGTGAACCACATCGCGGGGAGCCTCCAGCACACAAATCAAAGCTTTGGCAATATCTAAAGCGTGCACTAGCGGACGCCAAGGCGTACCATCGCTCGTCATTTTGATCTCTTTGGTGGTCCAAGCCAGACCTGCCAAATTGTTCAGTACAATGTCAAAGCGCATCCGAGGGGAAGCTCCAAAAGCCGTGGCGTTGCGCATGAACGTGGGGGAGAAATCATCATCCGCCATCGGCTTCACATCACGCTCTACCAGTGCCTTACACTCGGCATAGGCAGTTTGGGGATTGATGGGCGATTCTTCCGTTACGTCTCCTTCGGTGGCCACGCCGTAAACGCTGCAAGAAGACATGTACACGAACCGCCTCACTCCTGCCTGCTTCGCAAGTTCGGCCAAGCGCACAGAGCCTTTGTGATTGATTTCGTAGGTGATGTGAGGCGCTAACTGTCCGGTCGGATCGTTGGAGAGTTCTGCCATGTGAACCACGGCATCCATTCCTTGCAAATCTTCCAGGGTGATATGGCGAATATCCTTAGTTAAGGTTTTGGCCGTCGATTGGGTACCGTTGTATAGCCAGCCGACTTTGTAGAACCCGGTGTCAACTGCCGTTACTTCATGCCCCCGCTCTAGCAAAAGGGGGGCGAATAAGCAGCCTAGATATCCTTCTGTGCCAGTGACAAGTACTTTCATAAAGCTTCCTAATGCGTCTATACGTTGAGTGTGGATTGCAAATGCTGTTGGGCAGGAATCTGTTCAACAATGGCTTTGCCAATTTCAATTGAGGACGTGGCCGCTGGAGAAGGGGCATTACAAACATGAACAGAATTCTGTCCTTTGATGATCAAAAAGTCATCAACCAGCTTACCATCGTTCATCAAGGCTTGTGCCCGCACACCAGCATGGGTGGGAATCAAGTCTTCTGATTTGACCTCTGGAATTAAGCGCTGCAAGCTGCGAACAAAAGCAGCTTTACTGAAGGAGCGAATGATTTCTTTGATTCCTTCATCTGCGTGTTTGGCAGCTAGCTGCCAGAAGGCGGGATAGGTCATGACCTCGGCAAAGTCGCGTAAATCAAAGTCGGTTTTTTTGTAACCTTCTCGCTTCAAGCTCAGAACTGCGTTGGGTCCAGCGTGAACGCTGCCGTCAATCATCCGAGTGAAATGTACACCCAAGAATGGAAAAGCCGGATTAGGAACGGGGTAGATCAATCCTTTCACTAAATACCGCTTTTCAGGCACAAGCTCATAGTACTCGCCTCGAAACGGCACAATCTTAGCCTGAGGATCTACCTTGCCAAGCTTAGCGACTCGGTCACTGTGTAAACCAGCGCAGTTAATCACAAACCGTGTTTCAAACGTTCCTTGATTGGTCTCAAGAACTTGACCAGATTGAGTCTCAATGATTTTCTCAACCTTGGTATTAAGACGTAAATCACCGCCTCGTTTCTCAATTAGATCGGCATACTTTTGACAAACGCGCTTATAGTCAGCAATGCCTGTTGAGAATACGCGCACGCCCGCTAAACAATTGACATACGGCTCGTATTCTTTCACTTCTTCGGCAGTGATCCGAGCTACTTTAATACCGTTTTGCAATCCTCTTTGGTAAAGATTCTCAAGCAACGGCAGTTCTCGTTCTTCTGTGGCAACAATCACTTTACCACACACCTCATAGGGAATTTCATGCTGCTGGCAAAACTCCACCATTGATTGGCAACCATCACGGCAAAATTTTGCTTTGAAGCTGCCAGGCTTATAGTAAACGCCAGAGTGGATGACTCCACTATTGTTGCCGGTTTGGTGAAAAGCCCAGCGGCTCTCCTTCTCAAGCACTAGAATTTTGGCATCCGGATAACGATTACCCAGAGCCATGCCCGTAGAAAGACCAACGATGCCACCACCGATGATCGCAAAATCGTACATAGAGTTTGCCACCTTCAATTGAGAGACATAAACAACTTAGCCGACAGTCAAAAATTTAGGACATTACCACACCTTCCAGGGGGCCTTGCCACTCTTCCAGAGATCTTCCAGGTAGTTTTTGTCCTTGAGGGTATCCATGGGTTGCCAGAAACCATCATGCTTGTAAGCAGAGAGGTGCCCGTCCTGAGCGAGTTTACCGAGAGGTTCATGTTCCCACATTGTGGAATCGTCTGCAATGTAGTCGATCACTTCTGGCTCAAGCACGAAATAACCTCCGTTGATCCACGCACCATCTCCACCGGGCTTTTCATGGAATTGATGAATTTTGGTTTGTTCTTTGCCTAGAGAAATGGCTCCAAATCGTCCGGGAGGTTGTACAGCGGTCAGAGTGGCTAGTGATCCTTCCTGCTTGTGGAACTCAACTAATTTAGTAACATCCACATTGCTGACTCCATCACCATAGGTGAAGCAGAAAGTAGAATTACCGATATGTTCACGAACTCGCTTCAGTCGTCCTCCGGTCATCGTATTTTCCCCAGTATCTACCAAGGTTACGCGCCAAGGTTCAGCCTTACCAGCATGAATATTCATCTGGTTGAACCGCATGTCAAACGTAACATCCGACATCCGCAAGAAGTAGTTGGCAAAATACTCCTTGATCACGTATCCCTTGTACCCACAGCAAATAATGAAGTCATTGATGCCGTGGGCTGCATAGATCTTCATGATGTGCCAGAGAATGGGCTGTCCACCGACCTCGACCATTGGTTTAGGCTTGATAGATGTTTCTTCGCTCAAGCGAGTACCCAGACCACCAGCTAGTATGACTGCTTTCATGCACCTACCTCTTTAAAGATGATGAATTTGGTGTGAATGTGTGCTGTAATCTTTGGTCAATGAAGCTCAAAACATGTCATCCGTAGAATTCCCTGAGCGTTTACTGCAGCAACAGGTCTTTATTATTCGACTGGAATATTTTAAATGCGTGCGAAACTTAAACTCTAGAAAAGCTCAGTACAACTTGCTCTCATTCCGTTTCTGACAGATCAGTAGCAGCTAACAATGCTCCCTTGAATTGGAATAAGCCAGCATACAACCATATGACCTCTCCTTGTTTTCCCAGACAAACTGTTCCGAGCTTCATGACTCTTCTATAGAGACTAACAAGAAGCACGTTAGCAAGCTGTAAAGGCGGGGTGAACAAAGTATTTTTCTCTATGAAAACTGCGTGAAAGCTTCCCCAAGCCCTAAACATTCCATTGTGGCCATCATTACAATAATAGACAAATAGCTATAATTTCTTGGCTGGGCATAAACCGGCTACTAGATTGTATCGACGCGACACTATCCGTAGCAACGACAAGTGGTAAGCTAAAGGTTTTCGCTAAATTGCGTAGAGAAATTGCTCTTTAGATTTGAATAAAGTGCAGTTGCATAAAGTTCAGTTGTATTACTGATATTCTCCAGAAATTTAGGCCAGGTTGAGCTATTTCCCCCGCATCCTACCTAGTAACTGAGGTGCAAAACCGCAAAGTTACCTGATATATCATCCTGCCTGATGTATTGATAAACAGGAAGAACTGTTACTGCCGATTGTTCATTTCCGTACTAGTGGAGTGAACTCTAGGCAAAGTAACAACTTTGCCTCGTGGCAATGCATTAGTTTGTCCAACCTCTAGCGAGTCATAAATATTGAGGAAATACGATGAAGCAAGTCCTTCAACAAGTAGTCAAGTCTTTTGGGTACGAAATTAAAAAAGCGACAGACCAGCCTGAAAAACCTGAACTGCACGATTATCCCTGTATTGATTTGCTTGATTTGCTAATGCAGGACTACATGCAATACCAACCAGATGTCTTCTGTATTCAGATTGGTGCCCATGACGGGATTTCAGCCGATCCAGTTGGTAGACTGATTCGTAAATATCACTGGCGCGGTATTTTGATCGAACCACAACCCATTTCGTTCAAGCAGTTGGTTGAAAACTACAAGGGTGAAGATCAGCTCATATTCGAGCAGTTGGTGATCGGTGCGCAGGATGGGACAGCAACTTTTTATACCGTTCGTGAAGATATTCCAGGGTTACCGTTCTGGCTGCCCCAGTCGGGTGGATTAGACAAAGGCCATCTTCAAGCCTCACTCTACTTCTGGAAGCATGTTAGAAAAGTTGAAAATCTTCCCGATGATCTAGATAGCATGATTGAGGAGATTCCAATTCCTCAAATGACCATCAGCACCCTATTGTCCAAGCACAATATTGATAAGCTTGATTTGTTTGCATTGGCTACACCTGGATACGACTTTGAAATCATCAAGATGTTTCCTTTTGAGCGTATCAAACCCCCTGTTATCTGTTTTGAATACAACTGCCTGCGGGATCGAGAAGCTTGTTTGAAATATCTAGCTGACCTTGGTTACAGCGTAGGTCGATTTGGTTCACGTGCAGTGGCGGCTCTTGATGCACCGATCTGGCGCTGGTCGCTTGGTGAGTACTAATTTTGTAACTATTGACCTTATATAGCAATCCTAGAGCTGTTTTGAAATCATCCTGTAGAACATCCAGGTAGTGGATGCATTGCCGATACTACCTTGGCTGTATCTCAGAACATTGTCACTGAAGAGCCTTACAGCTTCAGAAGGATTGCTATATCTTTGTGGGGGTGCCAGCGGCGAGATATAGCTTTGATTTTCCGTTGGCAGAGGATTCAAAAATTCTGAGGCTGACATGGTTGCCGTTTGCTTCTTGATTTAGGAAATACAGCGTTTTTCACTCATGTGAGGTATGGGGGGTGGGGGGCAGTGCCCCTGCACCCCGTTTTTCGTACTTCACTAGCCTGAAAAAGGCTGTATTGATTTAGAGATAGAGCCTGCAAAGATCTTTAGAGATCCTCTTAGAGAATTTATTCCACCCTCATACCGCGTTCATCTAGAAGGCTCTTCAATAGAGATGCAGTACATCACTGGTAGAGTTTAGGACTTTATATGTCTAGTCAGGCAGACAGCTACATCAGGGAAAGCAAAGAGCAAAAGCCAACGCTTAAGCAAAGAGCGATTCGAGGTTCCATTTGGACTTTCTTAGGATATGGATCGAGCCAAATCTTGAGGCTGGGCGGCAATTTAGTCCTAACTCGGCTGCTATTTCCTGAGGCCTTTGGGTTGATGGCTCTAGTTCAGACTTTTTTGACTGGGCTACAAATGTTTTCAGACCTCGGTATATTTCCCAGTATTGTCCACAGCAAACGTGGCGAGGATCCAGCGTTTCTGAATACGGCTTGGACGCTTCAGGTAATTCGAGGCATAGTATTGTGGATTGGCACCTGCATCATTGCAGCACCAATTGCTCGATTCTATGATGAACCCATGCTGATGCAGTTATTACCTGTTGCTGGCCTATCAGCGCTAATTGATGGCACTGCTTCTACTAAACTAGCAACAGCAAACCGCCAACTTGCATTGAAGCAACTGACAACATTGGAAATTAGCATCTACGCGATCAGTCTGAGCGTAATGATCGTGGGAGCTTGGCTCTACCGATCTGTATGGGTTCTGTTGCTGGGTGGTTTGATTGGTAGTCTTCTCAAATCTATCGCCAGCCATGTTCTACTGAAAGGTGAGAGAAACTCCTTCTGTTGGGATAAAGAAGCGTTTCATGAACTGCAACAATTTGGACAATGGATTTTTCTCAGCACGATTATTGCCTTTTTTGCACTGCAAGGTGATCGCTTAGTTCTAGGATGGTTACTTGACGTTCGGTTCCTTGGTATTTATACCGTTGCATTGGGTCTGTCTAGTGCAGTTGAGAGTATTGTTACTCAGATGAATAGTAAGGTGTTGTTTCCTTCATATGCTGAGTTAATTCGAGAACGACCGGCAGCGTTATATCGAGTTCTACGTAAAGCTCGTTTGATCCTGATGGCCTTGAGTTCAAGCTTTGCTATTTTCTTAGTTCTTTTTGGTAAGCCCTTGATCGACTTACTCTATGACGAGCGTTACTTAGAGGCCGGCTGGATTCTTCGAGTCCTCGCTATTGGGTTTCTAGGACGTGTTCTTAGCGTTACCTACGAGGACATTCTGCTTGCCAAGGGGCAAACCTTCAAAACAATGCTCTTAACCAGTATCGGCGCTTTATTTCAATTAAACTCAATGCTGCTGGGTTATTCATTGGCAGGTCCTCAGGGGGTAATTATTGGAATTGCAGCAACTGAATGGCTGACCTATATTGCTTACGCACTCTACTTCAATCGCCTATCTTTATGGCAACCAGAGCTAGATTTTCCAGTAGTGGCCTTAGCAGGGTGTCTAACACTAATTGTTTACTACACCTAAGCTAGTGGCAGTGGCAGCAGTACCAACATCGCTTTAGCAAGATCTCGGCAAGAATGGTACTTATCCAGCCTGAACCGCATACTGAACAAGTTGTACTAAGCGCTGACGCAATGTTTCTAAGCCCAAGCGGTCTGTAGCTGAAATGAAGGCAGCCTGAGGAAACTCTTCTTGAGCAAATTGCAAAGTTTCTCCGTCAACTTGATCAACCTTATTGAACACTAGCAGAATTGGACCAGGCGCAAGCGGCATTTGCTCTAGAATGTTCATTACCGATCGAAGCTGATTTTGCCAAGCTGGGTGGGATAAATCTACCAGATGTAGTAGGGCGTCTGCTTCGGTTACCTCCTCCAGAGTGGCGCGGAAGGCATCCATCAAAGTAGGAGGTAGTTGATGAATGAATCCTACTGTATCTGTTAAAACAATTGATGTTTTTTTATGGGTAGCAGGATCAGTAATCACCAATCTTCGAGTTGTTGGATCAAGGGTTGCAAACAACTGATCAGCTGCATACACTTCAGCATTGGTTAAGCTATTTAATAGTGTTGATTTACCAGCATTTGTGTAACCGACAATTGCAACAGATGGCACTTCTAGATGTTGCCGTTGCTGCCGTAAGCGGGAGCGATGCGCTTGAAGTTGATTAACTTCGCGCTGTAGACGAGTAATCCGCTGCTGAATGGCTCGTCGCTCTGTTTCTAATTTTGTTTCACCAGGACCCCGAGTACCGATTCCGCCTCCCAAGCGAGACATGGCGCGTCCCCTGCCACTCAGGCGAGGCAGCATGTACTCTAACTGTGCCAACTCAACCTGCAGCTTACCGGCTCTCGACTGCGCTCGTTGGGCAAAAATGTCCAGGATTACCTCTGTCCGATCAACTACACGAATACCAATTTGCGTCTCCAGATTGCGCACTTGGGCCGGAGAGAGGTCGCGGTCAAACACCACAAGGTTGGCCCCCAGCGTTTGAGCTGTTAGGGCAATTTCCTGGACTTTTCCTTCACCCACAACGGTTTGAGGATGGGCAGCAGAACGCCGTTGCTGCAAAAACTGTACGACTTCTCCGCCAGCTGTTTCTACCAACTTTGCCAACTCGAATAGCCCATTGTTGAACATGTCAAAAGATGTTTCGCCGGTTTGCAGACCCACTAGGAGAACCCGATCTTGCTCTGAGCTAACGTGTTTAGCAACGTATTGGCGACGGAACTCTTCCTCTAGATCACTAATTAACTCATTGAAGTCTTGACTGCTTAGTTGTTCTGGGCTTAGTGGTGCTGAAACAGTCCATCTAGCTTCTGGGTCAGGTAACAAATGTGCTAAATAAGCTTCTTTGACATAACCAGTAGCACCACCACCCCGGCGCTCAAAACCACTGCCAGTTATGGTAAGGATAACCAAGGCGTCTAGCCGCTGAAAGGCCATGGTTGTCATGGTCGCCTCACTGGGGGGACCAGCCTTAAGTTGAGTTGCGATACAGCGGATGCCACTCAGCCGCTCTGCTCCATATCGGGGCAACTCCAAAGGGGGAATTTGAGTCTGCCGTAAGGTTCCAACCCCAACTCGAATCACTTGACCCCGTCGATTCAGATAGGCGCAGACCGGTTGGTTGATCTCTGTGCTGATAGCAGCCAATCGTTGAGCAAACTCAGGAGTAACTAAACGATCAATTGGTAATCGCTGGTGATACACACGCTGTAGCTGCTTCAGCTGGCTAGATTTTAATCCTTGCAGTTGACCATGAATAGTATCGATAGACACCCTCACCAAAGTCCTAGACACTACATTGATAGTGATATTCTATCGATTCGCTCAAACAATTGGTGCTACGGAACCCACACTCAAGACTAGGACCAAGGAAAACCAAGGCTTGAGAAAGCCGCCAACACGGTTAACTCACCTCCATACTGCATCTGGATGCTTCTGAAGACCATTACCTTAGCAGAATTTGGAGCAGAATTTGGGTTTACCAAGCTCAAAATCTGAGCTTGACGCTACAGGACAACTCTGCAAACCAGTTACAGCGTTTTTTACTCATGTGAGGTATGAGGGGTGCAGGGGCTTTGCCCCCACAGTCCGTTTTTCGTACTTCACTAGCCTGAAAAAGGCTGTAAATAACATTAAAACTACTCAATTTTTAACTTACTCAGCTTAAAAATCGCAGATCTACCGGCTTCAAAAAGCAAATCACTACTGGCTTTCCGTGTTATGACGGTTAGCTTCAAATAATCTTTATTCCTGAAAACGAATTTTATTGCTGCTTTTAGATCAAAAACATAGATAAGCAAGGGTTCTTACCCCCTTTTACGACAATTAGAAGATTAGATATCTTCGTAATTGTAATACTTAATATCTCTTTTCGAGACGCTTCAAGCTATGCTCAATAACCATTTTCAGAGCAGTTCATTTGTGAAAATGATTTCAGACAAGAAAGTAAATTGCAACTATCACATAGGTAAAGTGATGTTGATCACTTCTACTTGATTGTTAGCTAGACAAGTGAATTTTTAGGTTTCAAACTTCTTAAGTGCTGGTTGAATAATGCCTGATTAATAGCATTTCTTTAGCTTAGTTATAGCGCTATTTAGATGATCTAATCAGTTAATTAAAGCCCCCAGTAGCAATCGGTTTCTGCCACTTTAGCCGACTCTTATTGGTGTAACCAGTTTATGTAATCAGGAAATTTGAGCAACGACTAGTTCTGTTGTGTAGAGGGTGTATCGATGTCACGGGACGCTTTGGTAGTAGGGATTAATACTTATCAGTATTTACCCAGCTTGAAAGCTCCAGCTAGGGATGCAGAAGCCATTGCTCAACAGTTGCATGCCTACGGTGAGTTTAGAGTTCATCGCCTTCCAGAAGTGATTCAGGAGGGAAAACCGAAGATAGGGCAGAAAACGCAGGTCAGTCTGCGCGATCTGGAAACTGCTCTGATCAATTTGTTTAAGCCGAGAGGAAATGCGCCCCAAACTGCCGTGTTTTACTTTTCTGGTCATGGCATTCAGCGCGATGCAGGGATTCGAGAGGGATATTTAGCCCTGAGCGATTCCAACCCAGACAAGGGCTTTTATGGTTTATCACTATTCTGGCTGCGTCGTTTGCTGCAAGAAAGTCCGGTCCGGCAACGGATCATTTGGCTTGATTGTTGCCACAGCGGAGAGTTGCTCAATTTCCTGGAAGCTGACCCAGGGGCGCATCCTGGTACGGATCGGCTCTTCATGGCAGCATCTCGAGAATATGAGACAGCTTATGAATCCTTGGACAGCGAGTATAGCGTCTTCACGGACGCCTTACTGACCGGCCTTGATCCGAACCGAGTTGCGTCTGGAATCGTCACAAACCATTCACTGACCGATTGGGTCAATCACACTCTCAAAGGGGAAATTCAGCAGCCCCTATTCGAAAGCTCCGGCAGTGAAATCATTTTGACCCGACGCAACAGCGAGGCTGGTGGCGCACCAAGATTGGCTCAATCTACCATTCAATCTAAAGCTATCTGCCCTTACAGAGGATTAGAATTCTTTGACGAATCGCACGCTGAATATTTCTTTGGCCGAGAAGAGCTAACCGCACAACTGCTAAAAAAAGTTGTAGAGGAACGGTTTGTGGCTGTGACTGGGCCTTCTGGGAGCGGCAAATCATCCCTAGTCAGGGCTGGATTGATTGCCCAACTCCGACAAGGAAAAAAAATATCGGGCAGCAACCAGTGGAAAATCAGGCTCATTACTCCAACAGAGCATCCGTTAAAAAGCTTAGCAACGGCATTTATTGATCCGGATCTCAATGATCTAGAGCGAGCAGAGCAGCTCCGACGCGCAGAAACCTTTTTACAGGATGGCGGAGTAGGATTAGCCCAACTGGTTCGAGCTAGCTTACCAGTTCCGACTGGCCTATCAAGCGAACAGCAGCCCCAGTTTCTGCTGGTTATCGATCAATTCGAGGAGGTATTTACCCTATCTCAGGGGGCGCAAGCTGAAAGGGAGCGTCAAGAATTCTTTGATTGTCTACTTGGGGCGGCAGAGATCGTCAAAGATTTACTCAGCATCGTGATTGTGCTGCGCTCTGACTTTTGCAATAAGTGTTCGTTTTACGAAGGATTGGCTCAACGAATTTCCCAGCAACCAGTTACGGTTTCACCCCTTAAGTATGAGCAGATCAAGGCGACCATTGTGCAACCGGCTCAGAAGGTAGGTTTGGTATGTGAACCCAACCTCGTTTACACCATGCTCCTGGATGTGATTGGTGCTCCGGGTGAGCTGCCATTGTTGCAATACACCCTATTAGAGCTGTGGCGGCGGCGGCGGGTTGGGGCCGAAGGAGGAGTGGCTCGCCTGACTCTGGATGCCTACCAGGAGTTGGGCGGTGTTCGGGGAACATTACAAAAACGAGCAACTGAGGTATTTCACTGCTTGTCGGCAGAAGAACAAGTTGTTGCTAGACGAATTTTTCTCGCCCTCACTCAACTTGGAGAAGGCACTGAAGATACCCGCCGCCGGGTTGTGAAGTCGGAACTTGTCAGTCCTACCTTTCCAGTAACGCTAGTCGATCAAGTTTTAGAGAAACTGGCCACAGCTAAACTAGTGGTGATTAGTCAAGAGAACATCAGTCCGAATGAGCAGCCAGATCAAGAGCCACCAGATCAAAAATCTGCCTCGATCTCTACATCAACCAATTTACCGTCTGGTTCTACATCGACTATTGCAACTGCCCTAACTCGGTGTTTGTCTCAGGAAATTGTTGATGTTGCCCATGAAGCACTGATCCGCAACTGGTCGTTGCTGCGAAGTTGGCTAGAAGAGAGCCGAGAAATGCTGCGGCGGCAGCGGCGGATTGAACAAGCAGCTCAAGAGTGGGACCACGCCGGACAGCCAGCCAGTGGAGAATATCTGTTGCATGGTTTGCGGTTGAGAGATGCAGAAGATTTTCTCAAGCTCTATCCCCAAGAGCTGTCTGCATTGGCGCAGCAGTACATTCAGGTTAGCTGTACGGAATGTCGTCGGGCTAGAAGGGAGTCGCGGCAGCTCCAAATCGCTATTCCAACCTTATTGGTTATCACATTGACGGTAGTGCTTGGTCAGTACTATGGTGCTATGCGCACTCAAACCGAGAAAGAGGATCAGCTCAAGCAGGCTACAGCGCGTGAACGGGCCGCCATTACTCAAGCTGTTCTGCAAGATTCAAAGGCTGATCCAATGACGGCGCTCTTGATTGGTCGTTTAGCAGCGGAAGGCACAGCGGCTGGATACGAAGCTCAATCCAGTTTAAGAGCTGCTTTGCAAAACCTGCGTCTACAGTTGGAATTGCGAGGGCATCAGGGAGCCGTCCAGCAAATAGCCTTTAGTCCCAATCATAAATATTTAGGTACAGCCAGCGCCGATGGAACTATTCGTCTGTGGGCTGTTAATGCCAGAACGATCTACAGTACTAGCCTGAATGCTGTCAAAGTGCTGCCTTGGGCAGAAACCAAAGGACAGGTGCAGCCGATCAACATTCGAGACATTGCATTTAGCCCAGATAGTGAGCATCTTGCAGCTATTGCGCAAGATGCATCTGTCGTGAAGGTGTGGTCAGTCTCATCAGGAACGATGCAGCATCAACTAGTTGGATCTGCTGTTGTGAGGCAGGTGAGCTTTAGTCCTGATGGAGTTTGGATCGCTACAACAGGGGAAGATCATCGCATTTCCATCTGGCAGGCCAGGACTGGCGCTTTAAAGCTCCAACTTCAGCAAAACGGCCCGATTCAAAGCCTTCAGTTCAGCCCCGATGGCCAGCTTCTACTTTCAGTGGGAGAAGACGGCACTGTTCAGATTTGGCAACTTGAGGCAATGCCTGACAGCCTAAACCTGACTCCAACCAAAACTTTGACCCATCCTGACGTTATCCGTGAAGCAAGCTTCAGCCCCAGTGGTCGTTGGGTTGCAACCCTTGCCAAAGACGGCAACATTAGGCTGTGGGACCGACAGACCGGACAATTGCAGCATTTGATCCCAAACCCTGCACCAGCTTCTAAACCCACCCCTCAGAGTCAAAACGCAACAGATGAAACACCTGTTCTACCCATACAGCAAATGGAGTTTAGCCCTGACGAGCAGACGCTGGCAACGATTGATTCTAGGCAGCAGGTTTGGCTTTGGCACCTCCAATCGGGTCAGTTAGGACTGAAGTTGGATAGCAACTCTTCTCAAGCCGCCCAACCAAGCAATTTGATCAAGTCTGAGTTGCTGAAATTTAGTCCTAATGGTGGAATGGTAATCACAACTGGGTATCCGCCCGTTCGAGGCGAGGAATTTTATCCAGCCTATTTGTGGAATAGCCAGACCGGTCAGCAGATCGGTAAACTTTCCGGACATCAGAAGCCAATTACCTCAGTTCAATTTAGCCCAGATGGTGCTTATGTCGTGACGGCTAGCGTTGATGGCACAGTGCGGCTATGGGCAACTGAACAAGGAGGAGAATTACCATCTGTACGTCTGGGGAATAGCTCAGCTGAATGGTTTACCTTTTTACCCAGCTATTTTATCAAAGCTCAGGATGCACTTGTGAACAGTACGGTAGCTGATTTAGCTGATTTAACAGATGATCGAATTGGGACTCAAGCACCCACGTTGACTGCTGCGAGCGGTACTAGGGGAGAACTTCAGGTAGGTGCTTACAACCATGCCAACGGCTCGCCCTTATCTACTGCAAAAACTCAAATTGCTCGCTGGCAACCGTGGCAGAATTGGTTCCAGCAAAACTCATCGGAGTCTACTTCTCAAGCAGTGGTTGCTTCAGCCTCCTCTAATCGGCCAAGGATCGAGAAAAGCGAATTTGCGACTACAGGACCCAGTTTGATCACAAGTATGATCACGCTTACTGCTGATGGGCAGCTACAGCGCTGGCAGATTCTCTCTGATACTCTTGCCTCTGATACTGATAAAGAGCAAGACATCGAGTTGGCAGGGAGCCATACAGCAGCTATTCCAACCTCGCAGAATGCTCCAAGTTTACGAGAGAAGTTGACCGATCTAGTTCAACTCCATTTCGACCAACTGATAAACCGCAAAAGTTTCCCCGTGAGTGTGGGGTTTGCCCAATTTTCGCAACTGCCCTTTTTGCAAACTTTAACTGAGCTTGCTGCGACCAATCCCCTGAAGAAGCTTGGTGGGTTAGACGCTAAGGCTGCGTTGAGCGGTTTTGCCATGAGTTCAAATGGACAATTATTAGCAGCGGCTGACATTGCAGGTTGGGTGTCAATTTATCGAGTTCAGCCGGATCAGTCACTGCAACTCTTGAAGCAAATTCAAAACTGGCGCTCCACTGGTGGCTTGACGAATAGCTCAACCAGCAGCGGCACAAAATCCCTCAGCCAAGTTATTAGCCATACAGACAACCAGGAAGCTGATATGGGCAGAGACAAGAAAACACAACCAGAGGTTGGGGAGCCAGTAGCTATTCGTCATCTTAGTTTTAGCCCTGATGGGCAACAACTGCTAGGAATTGCTGATGATCTAACAATGCGTTCATGGAATGCTCACTCTGGGCAATCGCTAGCGGTGTTTCAAGGCCATGAAGCTACAATTCGTCAGGCACGGTTCAGCCATGACGGGCAGTGGATTATCAGTGCAAGCTGGGATCGAACGGCCCGACTTTGGCAAGCATCAACCGGGCAGGTGGTTAAAATTTTCAGGCATGAGGATGCAGTTAGTAGCGCCAGTTTTACCCCGGATGGGCAACGAGTAGTAACCACTAGTTGGGATGGAACCGGACAAGTTTGGCAGCTTGACACAGGCAACCCTTTATTTCGGCTAAACAAACATCAGAAAGCAATTCTGGACGCCCAGTTTAGCCCCGATGGACGATTACTGGTTACGGCCAGCGCCGATGGAACAGCTCGCCTTTGGAATGCCATGACTGGAGAAGAGCAGGCTACACTGCGACCCAATGTTGAGAAAGAGTCAGAGGCAATTCTACGGGCTTTTTTCAGTCCAGACGGACAGTATGTAGCGACGTTATCTAAAAATGGTCGAGTTGATCTGTGGGCGGCAACCTGGGAAATGTTGCTGAAGCTGGCTCGCGAGCGGAGCTTGCGCCAATTGACACTAGACGAATGTAGCCGTTATCTTCGACTATCTGCTGAGCAATGCACTGAATTATCCCAATAAAATTGGCTTTAACTCCGGTTAGCCTGTTGACGCGCCTGTTTTACCATGTCAATCAAGGTGTGATGGGCGTCCTCAGCATCTTGCAGTTCATGATCAAAGCTGATTCTCACAGGCATGGCCTCAGCCTGACTTTTTACCACTAGATCCATGCCCTGAGTGTCGATCTTTAGCATCTCTGCTGATGTTGCTTCTAGCGTATTGCCGAAGACTTTAGCATACAGCAACACAGCATCTGCATGATCTTCATTCATGTGTTTACAAATGCGAGCACTAACTTCAGGTGTAAATGGATCTGACATAGTTGATTGGATGCTTCAGGACTGGTTGAACGACTATGGTGTTGCTAGAAACGATCAAAGTAACGCTTCCGTTGATTGAGCGATTCTAGCGTTTTCAGATGAATATTAAATAGAAATAAATAGAAAATTATAGAGAATTCAAGGATTTCCTTGAAGAAAGAAAACGCCCAAGCGAAATAAGCTCATGCCAATAAATGCCAAGAGCACAAACGTAATTGCCACATTAACCCCGTCTCGAATTTTTTGCCACACGATTGCAGTCACCCTTTCAGCGAGTCTTCACTCCTCACTGTAGCATCCCGTTAGACCGCATCGACCATCATGTGGGCAACGTCTTTCATCGTATAGCGGGCTTGCCAACCGAGTCGCTGTTTAGCTTTGCTAGCATCACCACAACTGACGGCGATATCGGTAGGGCGGTAGAGGCTTTTGTCAATTTCAACATGGTTTTGCCAATCTAGTCCCAGATAGGCAAACACCTCTACCACAAAGGCTTGTAGTGAAGAGGTTTGCCCGGTTGCGATCACAAAATCATCCGGCTGGTCTTGCTGCAACATGCGGTACATAGCTTCTACATATTCAGGCGACCAACCCCAATCTCGCTGAATCTCGATGTTGCCTAGGTAAAGTTTTTCAAACTTACCGTTAGCAATGGCACAAGCTGTGGAGACAATCTTTTGGGTGACAAACCGTTTGGGGCGCAGTGGCGACTCATGGTTAAACAGAATCCCAGAGCAGGCAAACAGATCATAGGCTTCTCGATAATTTGCAACTTGCCAGAATGCCGCCGCTTTAGCAACCGCATAGGGACTGCGGGGCCGAAAGGGTGTCGTTTCATTAGCCGCAGTGGTACCCGTGTCACCGAAGCATTCGCTCGATCCGGCGTTGTAAAGCTTGATTGGTGCGCCAATAAACCGAATCGCTTCCAGTAAATTCAGTGTGCCTAAGGTGATGCTCTCCATCGTTTCAACCGGCAGCTCAAACGACAGCCCCACCGAAGTTTGTCCGGCCAAATTATAGATTTCATCCGGCTGAATTTTGCTGATCACTTGCAAAACGCTACGAAAATCATTCAGCGCCATCGAACAGGTTTTGACTCGATCCCGAATGCCCAATCGCACCAGATTGCGAAATGTAGACATCTGGGCATCCCGCGATGTACCGCAAACCGTATAGCCTTTACTCAGCAAAAGCTGGGCAAGATATGCGCCATCCTGTCCCGAAATGCCGCAGATGAGTGCTGTTTTCATGACCAAGCAAATTCTAAACGCCTCGGTTGTAGAGTACCCAGGAGCGGGGGGAGGGGAACGAGGTGGGGATAGAGGATAGGGAGATAGGAGAGATAGGAGAGATGTTCGGATTGTTTGAGCTGTTGATGAGTTGGGCGTAGAGGGAATGGAGATCATCCACTTCATTTCTTAGGAGGCATGGTGACTGCTGTCTACCTTGGTGGAGGTTGGGGATTAGTTCAGCAAGTGTGGATTGTGATTCGAGAAAAAGCCCAATCTCATGAAAGATGGTGAGCAGATATTGCTGAAATAGACGCGGATAGCTGACTTCTGCAAGCGATTAGAAGAGAGCAAGCTTTACTAGAGACGCTCTGATTAATAGCGGATTAATAGCGGAGTAATTTTTCTGCTCCCCCATCTTCCTTACCTCCTCTATCTTCCTACTCCTGCTTCCGTTTTTGAATTGTAAAAGAAATCGATGGTGAAACGGTGGGAGCGAAATTGGGCAATTGGGGGCCTGTCTCCGATTGGGATGGGGCTTGGGCGATGTTAGGGGGAAGGGGAGAGTCAGCGGATGATTGGCGAGGGATCGCCTCTGGTGGGGAAAGCAAATCGGGAACTAAAGTAGCGTCTGGTTCTAAGGGCAATTTTGCTTGAGGTGGATACCAATGCTCTGCATTGGAGACAATCGCCAACAGCAAACCGGCCATGCCATAAACCGGCAGGGGCAGCTTCAGATGTTGCAGCCATTGGTAGAGTTCTGCTGCCCCAAAAAATACAACAACGGCAACTACCCAAACTTTCATAGCAATTTTCTATTAGCAGAAATATTTCTTTTAGGATAACGGCAAGCTGTTGCTCGGGAGCAAGTTGTTTCAAACAAGGCTGACTCGACATTGGGTTTGGGTACCTGGTCCCATCTCTAGTGTGTCGCCCATTTTCTCGCCATCATGGTAAGCGGCTAGCAGCACTTCGCTGGTTTTTCCCCAGGCAATCGTCCCGTCGGCAGCAATGCCAATAGCACCAAAATCCCGCTTTCGGGAGTGGGCCTCTTGAAATGAGCACTCAAACGCTTTGAGCAGGGGCATCCCATCCGTGACTCGGACGACGATGCGCGCGGCCAGGCATTCTTCAATAATGTCTTCGCCGATCCCTGTACAGCTAATGGCTGCATGGGCATTGGCATAATTGCCTGCTGGCATGGCCGAATCGCTGACGCGACCGATGCGCTCAAACCCTTTGCCACCGGTTGACGTTCCTGTGGCTAGCCGTCCATGAGAATCGAGCACTACCACGCCGATAGTCCCACGTCCAGCTTCGGAAACTAGCTCGCGTTCAGCTACTACGCCAGCCATCGCTTTATCAAAGTTGCCTTCTCGTTCCAGGATCCACTCCTGTAGTCGGATTTTGGTCAGCGGGTCGTAGTAGGGCAACTGCAACTCCCGCATCAGCTCCAGCGCGCCAATATCGGACAAAACGCGGTCATCGGAGGTTTGTAGAAACTCGGCCAGCTCAATCGGGTTTTTGACGCGCGAAACATTAATTACACCGCTGAATCGCTGTTGGGTGCCATCCATTAAAGAAGCACTCATGCGAATCTGCCCATCGGATTGAAGTACTGAGCCGGTGCCTGCATTAAAGCGCGGATCGTCTTCTAGAAGCTGGCAGCCGCGAATTACTGCCGATTTGGCATCTGTACCTGCTAGCAGCAGCTCATAGACTTCGGTAATTACCGCGTAGAGGGATCGACGCACTGCATCTGCGCCCGCCTTACCTTTCAGGGAGCTGCCTGCTCCACCATGAATAATTAGCTTGGGCTGAATTAAACCCGTTGACATAGTTGAGAGATACCCTAAATTTCAGTAAACGCAATAGGCCGAGCACGGTTCAACAGCAGCATCAGACGGGAATACACAAGCGAACCTAGCTGGAGCGGCAAAGCAAAACCTAGTGGGGTTGCAACGAACCGAGACTGACGCTAACCGAATTGAACGCTGGCGATCGGAACAGTCGTGCTTTAGCGGCCTTTAACAATATCTGAAGATAGCAGAAACTGAGCCACCTAGGTCTCTGATCAATCTATGGTTTGGGATGCGGTTCGATGCCGCCGACAGCGCTCCGAGCAATACTTGACTTCATCCCAGCAGTCTTCCCACTTTTTGCGCCAGGTAAAGGGACGCTGACAAACCGGGCAGATTTTGGTGGGTAGGTCGGCTTTAGACCGAACACGCCCCAGAGAAGTCGATTGGCGATTTGATTTAGATTTGGAACGGGGCATAGGCAACAAATCCAGGCAAAGACGGGAATTGTTTATTTTGTATATTTACATTTTTTACATTTTTAACCAAGTCAAGGAGGTGTTGATCGTGTCGCTAGCAGCCGTGCGCATCGTATTGGTAGAACCCGCTGGAGGGCTGAATTTGGGGTCAGTGGCTCGAATCATGAAGAACCTGGGACTGCGGCAGTTGGTTTTGGTAAACCCGAAGTGCGATCCGCTGGGAAGTGAGGCGCGCCAAATGGCAGTTCATGCCGTAGATGTTCTGGAGGCTGCACGACGAGTGATGACATTGCCGGAGGCACTGATTGGCTGTCAGCGGGCGATTGCTACCACCGGACTCGATCACACCAGCCTTCCGGTTCAGCTCGAACATCCTAGATCCGCCTTGCCATGGCTGCTAGAGGCAGACTCGATGGGCAAGCCTGTTGCCTCAGCATTGATTTTTGGTCGCGAAGATCATGGCTTAACCAAAACCGAACTCAATCATGCCCAGCGGTTTGTCCGTATTCCTACGAGTCTAGAGTATGGTTCTTTAAATTTGGCGCAAGCAGTCGCCATTTGCTGCTATGAGCTGGCAGTTTGGCAAGCGGGGGAGCAGAGAATCAGCGCTTGTGGACGTGGGGAAAGCAAAGGGACTGTAGCAGAGCAGCCCAATGGTTCAGCCAGCGAGGAGTTGGCGAGCTTGGATATGCTGGAGGGTTATTATCAGCAGTTGGAATCCTTACTGTTAAGGATTGGCTATTTGTATCCACATACAGTGGATAGCCGGATGGAGAAGTTTCGCCGCTTGTTTAGCCGTGCCCAGCTTTCCGCCACTGAAGTAGCGATGCTGCGGGGCATTTTGAGCCAAATGGAATGGGCTTTACACAACGTGCCGTTTTGAGGGCTGCTCGGGACTCTCTAAAGTTTTGTAATAAAATCATTCCACTGCAAATTAATCCGATAGTCTTTACTGCACGAGAAAACATGCGAAAAACTAGATGAGAAAGGTGAATAGAAACAGGTCTTGAAGGCATTTTGGGTTAGCAATTTTCGGATGAGACGAAAAAAATTTGCCAATTTCGCCAGAATGATTAAAATGAGGCAGCTTGCTGACCGCCCCAAACTATTTGGCCTATAGCAGGAAGCATCGAATTGAAATTTGGTCCGAGTAGTGTGCCCGCTTTGTTTTTTCCAAGTAGGTTTGAGGATTGAACTGTGTTGGATTTTCCCAGACGCCCTAAAGGATTACAGCGCCGTTTGGCTCGCAAACGGTCAGATGCTCAAGCTCAGTCAGCTGCTTCGCGTCAGCCCCGGCGTGGTCCACGCCCCCTTACCCCTGACCAGCGGCGACCATCTCAGGCTCCTCTAGGGGCGGCAGATTCTCAGCCCCGGCAGCGAGAGCGTCACTCTCAGAACCTCTCCCAAAATCGCCATATCCCCCCGGCCGATGTTCGCCAAAGGCAAGCTGCCTCAAGAGGTCATGCCCCAGGCTTGCGAGGGCGGCCTCAACAGGCCCAAGCTCAACAAGTACAGACGACTTCTAAACCCCGACCAGGCGATGCGCACCGCAAGCTGACCACCGCCAAATCTGCCACTGCTGCCGAAAAGCGTCTTCCAGCCAGAGCCTTGTCTAAAGATGGAGTCCGCAAGCTTCAACCCAGCGGATTGGGATCAGAGCGTTCTGAGTCGGCAAGATCGGCTCGTCCCCGTACTTCACCCTTGGTCTATCTAGTGCGGCTGCTGATTGTTGGGGTTGGGGTTGGGGCCATCATGGGAACGGTGATCTCGATTTGGGATCCTAATTTGCGGGGTTCAACTACCAGTCAGGTAACCGATCCGACGCGAGCGACCCAATCCAGTGAGGCCAACCGCCCCAGTGGTCAACCCTCTGTGCAGGCTAATGTCTCTACTGTGCGAGTAGGCCGGGAAATGAGCGATGTGGTGGTGAAGGCGACGCCGCTGATCCGCAATCTGACCGATTTGGTGCCCGGCGTCTATGTGATGGATATTGACAACGGCAATTTCTTCAGCTTCAACGGCAATGCCACCTTTTCTGCTGCCAGCATGATCAAGCTGCCGGTTTTGATCGCCTTTTTCCAGGATGTGGATGCTGGAAAAATCAAGCTAGACGAGATGCTGCAAATTCAACAAACTGATGTGGCTGAAGGGTCTGGGGATATGCAGTATGCTGGCGTCGGCACCCAATACTCGGCGCTGGAGACGGCAACTAACATGATCGTCAGCAGCGATAATACGGCGACCAATATGGTGATTCGCCGATTGGGGGGTATTCAAGCTTTGAATCAGCGCTTCCGGCAGTGGGGGTTGCAGCAAACCTTGTTGCGCAAGCCGCTACCCGATCTGGAGGGAACCAATACTACTTCTCCCAAAGAATTGGCTAGCCTGATGGCACTGCTCAACGACGGCAAACTGATCTCAATGAAATCCCGCGATCGCGCGTTTGAGATTATGCGACGCACGGCGAATGACAGTTTGCTGCCCAGCGTCATGTCGCCTGGTTCGGCCATCGCTCACAAAACTGGTGATATTGGGTCGATGTTGGGGGATATCGGTTTGGTGGATCTGCCCAGCGGTCGGCGCTATGCGATTGCCACGATGGTGAAGCGCCCTCACAACGATGCCCGTGCTCAAGATCTGATCCGGCAAATTGCTGCCATTGTCTACGAACATTTTGGAGGGCAGCCGGTGTTGGTTCCTAGCCCTATTCCTTCTCCAGCCCAGACAGTTCCCCAACAGCCTATGGCTCCAACCATGCCAGCTCCTGCAGGGGTGCCGTCTCCGGGTATGCAGCAGCCTATACCCCAGCCCAGTCCCATACCTCAAACGGGTAACCAACCTGGTATCATGCCGAGTCCTGCTGCTCCGATCGCTCCGGGTCCGCAATTGGCGGCCCCATCTCCGGTGGCTCCCGGTATGGCCAATCCAGAGATTGAACAGCCGGCACCAACCGAATCAGAAGCTACCAACCCTGAACCAGAGGCTGATCCCAGCCAAGAGGATGCTGAGGTGGATGCAAACCTGGACCCGGAAGATGGATCCAGCGAAGCCATCGATATGACCTTTTTGCCAGAAACTCTATCGGAGAGGGGCTGGGGTGGAAGCCGCTAACCCATTGCTCTTCAGTTGGGCTTTAGTTAGCCTCAGTTAGGCAGGGTTATACTGCCAGTGAGCGTTGTGCTTGCCGTCTTTGGATATCGTCTAGTGTGGCGTTGGGGATGGCGCGAATCAGTTGGCGGGTGTAGTCACGGGTGGGGTGGTTGTAGATCTGGTCGGCAGGGCCAATTTCCTCGATTTTGCCCTGATTCATCACCATAATGCGGTCGCTGACAAATTTGACCACACTCAGATCATGGGAAATGAAAATGTAGGTGAGACCAAAGTCTTGTTGCAGGTCTTTGAGCAGGTTCAGCACCTGGGCCTGTACTGATACATCCAAGGCTGAAACCGATTCATCGCAGATAATGAAGCGGGGGTTGCAGGTCAGCGTGCGGGCAATGCAGATGCGCTGCTGTTGTCCTCCAGAAAATTCGTGGGGCATGCGGTTCATGGCGCTGGCGTCTAGGCCAACCCGCTCCAACAAGGCGACCGCTTTTTGGTAGCGCTCTTGCCGAGAACTGCCTATACCGTGAATGATCATCGGCTCCATCAGGGCTGAACCAATACTCTGCCGCGGATCCATCGAGCCGTAGGGGTTCTGAAACACAATTTGCATAGCCTGACGAAGCTGGCGCAACTCGGCCTCATTTAGTTTGAATACGGGCTTACCGTCAAAAAAAACTTCGCCAGCAGTAGGTTCAATCAAGCGCAGCAGCACGCGGCTCAAGGTAGTTTTGCCGCAGCCCGACTCGCCGACCAGCCCCAAAGTTTCACCTGGATAAACATCAAAGCTGACGCTATCAACAGCATGAAACGGAATTGTCGGTCCAAACAACCCAGTCCGCATCGGATAGGTTTTGGTTAAATGCCGCACTGACAGCAGCGGTTCCTGTTGCAACAATTGCTGCATGCGATGGGTTTGTTCCGCCTGGGTCATCGGTGTAAAGCGAGGATTACTTTCAATAATACTGAGCGGCTGAGGAATGATTTCAGGCTGACCATCGGGCATCGTGGTGACCTGCATAAAGTCGGAAACTGTGGGCAGACGTTTAAGCCGTTGATCGGGTCGAGGCCGGCAGTTCAGTAGCCCTTTGGTATAGGGATGCTGGGGATTGGCGAATAGATCATACACGTTGGCAATTTCCATGACTTGCCCGCGATACATCACCACTACCCGATCGGCAATTTCTGACACCACACCCATGTCGTGCGTAATAAACAGAATTGCCATATTGCGGCGATCGCGAATTTCTCGCAGCAGTTCCAAAATCGTAGCCTGAATCGTGACATCTAACGCAGTTGTTGGTTCATCTGCAATGAGTAACGTTGGATTCCCGCTCAGGGCCATTGCAATCATCACTCGCTGAATTTGCCCGCCCGAAAGCTGATGTGGATAACGTTCCATCATGCCTTCTGGATCGGGTAGCTTGACTTCTCGAAATAAATCTACTGCCCGTCCATAGGCATCTTCTTGTGATATAGCCGAGTGTAATAGAATGGCTTCTACAACCTGATTGCCACAGGTATAAACCGGATTGAGCGAGGTCATTGGCTCTTGGAAAATCATGGCAATCTGCCCTCCCCGATATTGGCGTCGCTCTTCGATGGGCAGTGCCAGCAAATTAATGGGGTCGGTTTGCTTGTGCGGATTGCAGAACCAAATTTCGCCGGTGACCTGAGCTGAAGCCACCAATAGCCCCATCACCGCCAGCGCTGTCACTGATTTGCCTGACCCCGACTCGCCAACCACACAAATTGTTTCTCGTGGCAATAACGAAAACAAAATACTTTGCAATGCCTGCACCCGCTGCTGCTCTTGCCGAAATTCAACTGAGAGATTGCGAATGTCAAGGATGGGGGTGCTCATAGGTTTAGATACAGTTTTTATGATAAAGAATGAACCCAAGCCAGCAATTCTGTTGGCAATTGAATCAATAGCCACTGCTTAGCTAACTCGCTTAGCTTGGATGGAGATTATGTTAATTGAATAGTTGAATTATTTTAGAGGAAAAGTTTAAGCAAAGGCGACATCTCGTTTCAAAATGTCAACATTTCATTGCACAAAGCACTCTAAACAATTGGCCTATTCCTTTGGATAGATTTGCAAGCTATGATTTATTTAGCAAAAGTGAGTAGATAGTGAGAAAGGACTTTCGCTGCCTAATCAGGATGGCTACATTGGTTTGTTGTTTAGTTCTAATTGAGTTCTCAACGAGGTGTAAGGAAGGTGTAAGCTTGCTAATTCTCTTGAATTGATTCCTCGATCTTTCCTCCCGAAGATGGACTTAGATCATTTCAATCGCGTATTATTATAGCTTTTTGCTATCTGCTCTACACTTAGCCCCAGTCGTCGATTCTTTTAACGAAACTTATCTAATCTAAATTCCTGTGGTGTTGTGTGACGGATTGTTTCGTTGCGCCTGCTCCTAATTTTTCTGACGTTTTTTATCTTTAATCAGCCTCTGAAAGGAAGCGATTACTTATGATTCAACGCTTAAAACGATGGCAAGCCGTACTATTTGCATTCACGGCTGTTTTAACGGTTACGCTCTCCAATTGTGCACCCCAAACCACGGCTCCTACTACCGGCGCGTCTCCCGGAAATAGTCCCGCTGGTTCGACTGCTAATGCTACTACTCTAATCTTTGGTGCCGCGGGCGATCCCGCCAACTTAGAGCCAGGTAATATCGAGGACAGCAACTCGATCTATGTGCAGCATCAAATCTATGACCGCCTCATCGACTATAAGCCCGGTACAACTGATCTGGAAACTGCTCTGGCAACCGAATGGACAGCATCCGAGGATGGTCTGACCTGGACGTTCAAACTGCGAGAAGGTGTTAAGTTCCATGATGGAACTGACTTCAATGCCGAAGCCGTAAAAGTGAATATTGAGCGCTGGTGGGATCCCAACAATTCTCTGGGTTTTCGCGATGCTGGGAAGGATTATGCCATCTGGGAAGGGCTATTTGGCGGATCCAAGGGTAACGAAAACTCGATTTTGCAAGCCGTCAACGTGGTTGATAATTCAACTATTGAGTTTGTGCTGAAAAATCCCTTTGCCGCCTTTCCTGCCGCGATTGCCTCCGGTTACTTCGGGATTGCTAGTCCAGATGCGATTCAAAAAGCAGGCGCAGACTATGGCACCGCTGGCTCTGTGGCAGTTGGTACCGGTCCCTACAAGTTTGTAGAATGGCGCACAGGCGACCGAATCGTGCTGGAGAAAAACCCCAACTACTGGAAATCGGGCTTCCCGAAAACTGAACAGGTGGTGTTTCGCTTCATCAAAGAACCTTCTGCCCGTCTGGCTGAACTGCGAGCCGGCAGCATTGACTTCACGATCGACATTGCTCCAGACCAGTTAAACGAACTGAAGAGTGACCCCAATCTACAAGAAGTGCGCCGCCCGCCTTTTAACGTGGGGTATTTGGCTCTCAATACCAGCTACGAACCGCTGGCTAAAAAAGAAGTGCGGCAGGCAATCGCTATGTCGCTCAACCGCAAAGCGATCGTGGATTCCTTCTGGTCTGGGTTGGCCACGAGCGATGGGTTCTTTATGCCGCCTTCGCTGAAGCAGTTTTATGACGCTAGCCAGAGCGATTATGAATACAATCCCGACCAAGCTAAGAAGATGCTGGCTGATGCGGGTTATCCCAATGGTTTTGATCTAGAGCTTTGGTACATGCCCGTCTCGCGTCCCTACTTTCCTACGCCCAAACCGATCGCCGAAGCATTTGCGGCTGATTTGGGTGCCGTTGGTATTCGGGTTAAACTCAATACCAAGGACTGGGCTGCCTATCTAGATGACCGCCTCAAGTCACCTGGTTATCAAGCCTTTATGCTGGGCTGGACTGGCGACTACGGCGATCCGGACAACTTCCTCTACTACCATTTTGGTCCGGGCGGCACCAAAGATATTGGTGACTGGAAGAATCCGCAAGCCTTCAAACTGCTAGAAGATGCCCGCAAGGAATCGGATCAGGCTAAACGGGTCCAGATGTATTCCCAGGTCGAAAAAATTGCCTTGGATGAAGCGGTGCGTATTCCTGTCGTTCACTCGGAACCGTTGCTGGCTCAGCGTTCTAATATCGCAAATTGGCAGCCCAGCCCCTTTGGCAGCGAATCTTTCGAAACCGTTGAGAAAGGTAGCTAGTGCCTGAAGGCAGGATGGGGCAGTCCAGAGTTCGGGCTGTCCCTCCTAATTGATTTCCGTTTACGTTAATAATTCTTTCCTCGTTTCTATGCTTCGCTACATTGCGCGTCGCCTTCTCGATATTCTGCCGGTGCTGTTGGGAATCAGTTTACTGGTGTTTCTGTTTTTGCAGTTGATTCCAGGTAATCCAGCCGTAGTGCTGCTAGGTCCGCGAGCTACACCTGAGCAGATCGCTAATCTACAGGAACAGCTAGGACTCAATCGCCCCTTACCTCTGCAATACCTATCCTTTTTAGGAAAATTGATTCGCTTTGATCTGGGACGCAGCATTATCAGCGGTATTCCCATCACCCAGGAGATTTCTACCCGTTGGCCTGCCACCTTTGAGCTATCCGTGGCGGCAATGCTGGTAGCGATCGTCTTGGGTGTTCCAGCCGGAATTCTGGCTGCGGTTAAGAAAAACGGCTGGCTCGACAACATCGCCATGAGTGCTTCGCTGCTGGGTGTCTCGATGCCGGTTTACTGGTTAGGGCTGCTGCTGGTTTACCTGTTTGCCGTCAACCTGCGCTGGCTGCCACCCAGTGGCCGTCTCGGCGTCGGGGTTAATTTTCAGCCGCTCACAGGGTTTTATGTGCTGGATGCCCTGCTCCAGTTCAACTTTCCAGCTCTGACGGATATATTAGCTCACCTGATTTTGCCAGCCCTGACAGTAGGCACGATTCCCCTAGCAATTATTGCCCGCATTACCCGCAGTGCCATGCTAGAAGTGTTGTCTCAAGACTACATTCGTACCGCCCGCGCTAAGGGACTGCTCGAACGCTGGGTGATTTCTAAACACGCGCTCAAAAACGCCCTGCTGCCCGTGGTGACAATCATTGGCCTCCAGTTCGGCACTTTGCTGGGCGGCGCAATTTTGACCGAAACGATCTTCTCCTGGCCTGGGATCGGCTCCTGGATCTACGAAGGCATCTTAGCCCGCGATTATCCGGTGGTGCAGGGGGGTGTGGTGTTTGTGGCGCTGGTATTCGTCCTGATTAACCTACTGGTGGATATCTCCTACGCCTTTCTCGATCCGCGAATTCAGTACAAGTAGTTAAAAGTTTTGATTTTTGGCAATGCAAAGCTTGTGCTTCAAATGATGTCCCTCTACCCAAAACCATCAGCTCTGCATAGGCTCCACGACCAACTCTCATAACCCAATTTCTTCCAACTCAAAACTCAAAACTTAAAACTTTCCCCAAATGGACACTCTCTCCACTTCTCCCTTTGTTCGCGAATCGTCGCTGCAAAAAGCCAAACGGCGGTTCCTGCGGTCGATTTCTGCTCGGATTGGCCTGATTTTGACTATTGCGCTGGTGCTACTGGCATTGCTGGCCCCGGTGTTACGTCCCTTCGATCCGGCCACAGCACGGGATTTTGCGGCACGGCTTAGTCCTCCCAGTGCAGTTCACTGGTTTGGCACCGATGGCTTGGGGCGAGACATGCTGAGTTTGGTCTGGTATGGAATTCGGATTTCGTTGCTGATCAGTGTTGTGTCGGTGGGATTGGGGCTGATAGTAGGAACTTTACTAGGGCTGGTAGCGGGCTATTTTCGTGGTTGGCTAGAAACTACGATTAGCTGGTTCACCGACATTTTGCTGGCCTTTCCTTCGATTTTGCTGGCAATTGCCGTGGCAACGGTGATGGGGCCCAGTTTGCAGAGCGTTATGATTGCCGTAGGTGTGGTGCAGATTCCGATTTTTATTCGCCTAACTCGCAGTATGGTGCTGTCTTTACGCGAACAAGGATTCGTTCAAACCGTGCGGGCCTTCGGTGCCAAGCCGTGGCGGATTATTTTTTTGCATATTTTGCCTGCTAGTCTTGCCCCCCTAGTTCTTCAGGCGACCTTGTCTATTGGTACAGCTACTTTGGAGGCAGCCGGTCTAGGATTTTTGGGGCTGGGAGCCAAACCGCCAACCCCAGAACTGGGGACGATGCTATCTGACTCGTTCACCAACGGCTATGCCCTTTCCGCTCCCTGGACCATTCTGCTGCCCGGTCTGATGATCACACTGATTGTCTTGGCTTTCAACCTGCTGGGCGATGGCCTGCGGGATAGCCTGGATCCAAGAGCGAGCTAATCGGGAGCAAGTTGCTTGGACGTCAACTAATCGAAACCTAGGAAGTCCGGCTAAATTTCTAAAGATTCCGTATAACCTCTGCTGACAAGCTGCGAATCGGCTTAAAGTTTTGGGTACCCTGGGAGGGGTTACACCAACGGTAGTTTCACAAAACAATCGTGTACTCTGTACAAAAATAGGATCTTCGTAGCTGTATACCTGTACGCAACAGATCAGACCCTAAGATTTGGCGCCTCCGGCAGGAGTTGAGGGAGTTCCCAGATGCTTGTTTGTCCCCATTGTCAGTTTGAAAATCCAGATGCTCACAAGTTCTGTCAACGTTGTGGGGCCTCCCTGGCCGAGAAAGAATGCCCCGTATGTGGCGCACTTGTTGCCTTTAGCTCAGAGTATTGTTCAGAGTGTGGTGCTGTGACTGGAACGATCTGGAAAGCAATTTTGTCGCCGATACAGGGGGGTAACGGCCAAACCACCGACGCGGCTGCGCTGGATGCCACAGCGGCCACCACAGCAGTGCTGTTACCTATTGATAAATTCTTGGATGGGCAGCAACGCTATCAGCTTCTGGAACCTCTACCTCAGCAAATCGCAGCCACGACCGAGGTGGAAGTGCGCGTGTTGGACAACTACCCTTTACAAATCAGCCGACTCCATGCCCAACACCAGCTAGAAGGGGCGAAGCCCGACCCGATGCCCGAAATGGCGAAGCCCTACTTGGTACTAGAAGAGCAATTTCCGTTTCTGGCGCTGCCCCGCCTCCACGACGCTTGGCAGCAAGCAGGCTTAAATGTTCTACTCTTGGAAGACCGCTCCCATCTGCCGCTGCTGGTGGATCTCTGGCTTGATGAAACCATGCTGCCGCTGCAAATTTTGCATTGGCTCCACGAAATGACTGAACTGTGGGCAGCTTTGGAATTTCAGGGCTGCTGCCGCAGTTTGCTAGAAGTTAGCAATTTACGGGTTGATGAAGATCACCTGCTCTGTCTCCAGCGCCTCTATCCAGATCCATCTGACCAAGCCACTAGTTTGGCTCAGCTCGGCTATTTCTGGCAAAAGCTATTCCAGCAAACCCAACGCACCCAAAACGCTGATTTATCCAGGCTCTGTGCTGAGTTGGCAGCTGGCATGATCAGTTCGGTGGAGCATCTCCGCTCGCGGATTGAAGCCATTGCCATGGCACTGCAACCAATTCAATCGGCTACCCCTATGACCTCGTCCACTCCCTCGAATGCTTCTGACTGCAGGTCAGTAGAGGCTGAAACCAAGGCTAGAACCGTTTCTAGCACCGATATTACCCAAGATTTGCAGCCTACTCCACCTGCGTCCCTCTCTGCGCCTGTTTCTACCGAGGCGTTTGCCGCCGATTCTCTGCATCAATTCGCTGATGGCAATGACGATGATAGCAGCCTGGATGACCAGCCGACGGTCGTATTGGCAATGCGGCTAGTCAGCCTGGAAGATGCTGGGCAAACTGACATTGGCCGACAACGCAATCACAACGAAGACTGCTTCAGCATTCAAACTGAAGTCAAAAAAATTGAAGATCCGCAGAAGCGAATGGTACAGGCCAAAGGACTCTACATTCTCTGTGATGGAATGGGGGGCCATGCCAGCGGCGAGGTGGCAAGTGCTTTAGCGGTAGAAACGTTACAGCAATATTTTGCCGACCACTGGCACGACAAACTACCCAGTGAAGACAGCATTCGTGAAGCTATTCAGCAGGCCAATCAGGTGATCTTTGATCTGAATCAGCAAAACGCCAGCGCTGGCAGCGGACGGATGGGTACGACGCTAGTCTTGCTGTTAATTCAAAATACGGAGGCTGCCGTTGCCCATGTTGGTGACAGTCGGCTCTATCGCCTCAGCCGCAGACGTGGTTTACAGCCACTCACTGTCGATCACGAAGTTGGACAGCGCGAGATTCAGCGGGGCGTGGAACCCGCCATTGCCTATTCCCGCCCGGACGCTTATCAGCTAACCCAGGCCCTAGGACCACGCGATGAAAACTTCCTCAATCCAGATGTCAAATTCATGGAGTTGAACGAAGATGGGGTGCTGTTGCTCTGCTCTGATGGATTGTCGGACAATGATCTGCTCGAACTTCATTATCAAAGTCATCTAGAACCGCTCCTCGACCAGCGGACTAACTTGGAACAGGGCGTCAATCAATTGATTGATTTGGCAAATCAGCACAATGGACACGATAACATCACCGCCATTGCCGTGCGGGTCAAAGTTCGCCCTAATCTTGATCAGAAGTTTTGAGTTTTAAGTTTTGAGTTTTTGAGTTGTGGAACTGCTGCATCAGGACCTTGCTCTGTCTCCTGCCATCTCACGGATGGCAGAATGGCTGCCCGCTCTCTATCGCTACAATTCTGGTGAATGGCTGACAAAGCTCAGCTCAAACCTGAAAACAAACCAGAAAACTTTCTCAGATGCGCTATTCTGAGAGCGTGATAGCAATACAGCTCGATAGGTGGGGCTAGAGAGGACGGCGATGAAATTTGGCGTGATTGTGTTTCCAGGGTCAAACTGCGACCGGGATGTGGCAATGGTGACGCGAGATCTGCTGCAACAGCCTACACGCATGGTTTGGCATGAAGACAGCGACTTGTCGGACTTAGATGTGGTGATTGTACCCGGTGGCTTCAGCTATGGAGATTATTTGCGCTGTGGGGCAATTGCTCGCTTTTCGCCGGCTCTACAGGCCACTATCCGCCATGCCGAACACGGAAAATGGGTGCTGGGTATTTGCAATGGCTTCCAGGTCTTGACCGAGGCAGGGCTGCTGCCCGGCGCACTCGTGCGGAATCGCGACCTTCATTTTGTTTGCGATCGGGTGCCGCTGAGGGTAGAACGCAATAACTTGCCCTGGACGCAGCACTATCAGAAAGGTCAGGTGATTACTCTGCCGATTGCCCACGGGGAAGGCTGCTACTACGCTACCCCTGAAACTCTAGCTGAGTTGGAAGCCAATAATCAGATCCTGTTTCGCTACTGCGATGCTGAAGGCAAAATTACCAGTGCCAGCAACCCCAATGGGTCTCTCAATAATATTGCCGGTATTTGCAACCGTCGCGGTAATGTGTTAGGTATGATGCCTCACCCGGAGCGCGCATCTGACCCAATGCTGGGCAATACCGACGGCATCCATCTATTCAAAGGCATTTTGGCTGCGATGGTTGCTGTTGGCTGATGGCACAAACGCCGTGCCGTAGGTCTCAAAACATAACGGCCCAAAGCTTACGACTAGAACTTAGCTAGAACTTAGAGCTATGGCGCTCATTCCTGCACGGGTCGGTTGGGATTCGGCCAGGTCTGACTGGGCAACGATAAATCCTGAGCAGAGGGGGCTGAAACAGCCGGAAACTGAGATCTGGTGTCCGGTAAGGGCGCGGGTTGAACCGTTTCGATTTCACTCTTGTCGTCCTGCTTTTCATCTTGGGCAGAAGTGTCCGATTGTTCAGTCTGGTTGCGCTTGGTTTTACTGGCTTCTGGTCCGGTGGGGGCTGCTTCGGTCGCTTCTAAAGCAATGGCCGTGGAGTTGAGCATTTGCGCCACTTGAGTTTGCTGTTGCAGCTCTTGGGTCGAGGAAACTAAGCCACTCAGACCATTGACCAAACGCAGGATATTCTGGCGGAAGTTGGGATCGCCAGTCAGTTCATCCAAGTCGGACGTAATTTTCTGTGCATTTTGGAACGTGGCGCGGGCCGAGTCGAGAGTTTGTTGCAACAGCAGCAGGTTTTCCGGCGTTCCCACCGCCTCAGACAAATTGCGCAGGTTGGCTGATGCTTCAGCCGCATTGGCCGAAAGGGTTTCTAAGTTGGCAAGAAATTCGCCTTCTTCAATGGTAGGGGCGAGGGTACTCACGATCGATTGCACGCTGCCTACGGTTTGATTGAGGCTGTCTAGCGTACTAACCAAGGAGGTGCGGTTCTCGGCAATTAGGCCCTGTAGCTCCTGCGCGGTGAAGCCGAACTGTCCAGCAGTTGTACCGATTTGCTGAGCTGCTTGACCCACCGAATCGGCAGAGCGCTGGGCCGAATTGGATAAGGTCCCTAGTTCACTACGCACCGTTTTCGACAGCACGGTCACTTCTCCAGCCAGGGTATCGACTCCTTCGGCAGCGGCAGCAAAGTTTCTGGTCAGGGTTTGGACATTGCCGAAAAATTCTGGACTGGAAAACAGGTTGGTGAAGCGAATCACCGAGCCAATCAGTTCCGTTAGCGTCACGCTGTTGGTACCTTGCAGGTAGCTGCCGTCGCAGATAATCAACTGATCGTTACAGTCCCTAGAAAGGGGATTGCCAGTGGCGGAAGCATCTGCGAGCTGGGCATTGGGTGTGATGTCGATAAAGGTTTCACCCACCAAGCCCGACTGTTTGGCTTCGACTGTGACATTGCGAGGAATGATAATGGTAGCTGGCTGGATGCGGATATCTACTTCGGCATAGTTAGCACTGACGCGAATTGCTGAAATTTTGCCAGTCACCACGCCGCGATAGCGCACAGGAGCACCGACCTGCATGCCTTCAGCATTGGGAAAGCGGATAGTGGCCTGATAGCTGCGTCTGCCGGGGCTAAAACCTCGTAACCACAGGAAGAGACCGCCAAAAACAGCCAAGCCAAGCAAAATCAGTAGACCAACAGAGCCTTCGCGAATGGTTCTCGCTCGCATGACGATTCCTCACAAGGTTTGTGGGTTGAAACGACGGTTTACCCAGGTTGACCGGCTGATTCGCACCAGATCAGAACAGGTCATCCAGCGACTTGAATTGGACCTTCGGTTTGACCGCTAAAGAATTGTCGCACCATTGGGTGATCGGTGGCATCAATCTGATCGACCGTTCCTTCCCACTGGATCTTCCCATGATAGATAAAGACAACTCGCTGTGCAGTCCGCCGAATGGTGCTGTCCTGGTGAGTCACAATCACGTAGGTACTGCAGCCACCTTGACAGCGGAGGGAGCAAATTAGATCTTCAATCACGGTTGAGGCAATTGGATCTAGACCGGCAGTGGGTTCGTCGTATAGGATCACTTCCGGATTGCTAGCCGGATTTTCCGGATTTTCCATGATCGCACGGGCAAAGCTAACCCGCTTGCGCATACCGCCAGAAAGGGCAGCTGGGTAGAGATTGCTAATACCGGGTAAGCCCACCATCTCTAATTTTTGCTCCACCAATTCTCGGATTTTGCGGCGCGGCAGTCGGGTGTGCTGATAGAGCGAGAAACCAATATTTTCATCAACTGTAAGTGAGTCGAATAAGGCCGTGTTTTGAAACACCATGGTGATGCCAATCGGGTCTTTGTTGTCTTCGACCAAGCCTTCGCGGCGCTGTCCCTGCACATAAATCTCACCAGCATCAGGGGTTTCTAGGCCAGAAATCACTCTGAGTGTAGTTGACTTACCAGTACCGGATGGACCGATGATGGCAAGAGCGTCTCCTCGATAGATCGTTAAATCGATTTGGTCCAAAATGACCCGATTGTCATATGCCTTGGTGACGCCTTTTAGCTCAATCAGTGGTTCAGCCATACCAGCCCTAATCGCTTCATCCAAAATTTGGCTAACATTCCGTTCTGCCAGTCTAGTCAAATTCGTTGCCGATCAGGTTTAAATTCAGTCATCAGCAAACTAACTTTATTACCAATTTATGGAAGAGTTGCTAAAGTTACTCAGGGATGCCATCTTAGGTTCGATTGCTTTACGTTGATGATTTATTTGATTGTAGGGCGCTGAGTTTAGCCCCGGCAGCACGGCTGGGCCGTAGTTCTCTCTTTTCCGCCTACTCCTATGTCAATCGGTCTTCTTAAACAGGCGTTTCAAGTTCTAAAGCAAGAATCGCGCTATCGGACTCCAGCTCGGATTAATCAATGGTTCAAGTGGCTGGCTCCTGGATTGTTAGTCAAACGCTGGCTGTTGATTAGTGCAGCTGGTGTCGTATTTGTGGCGCTGGGGTTGGCTATTTGGTCGAACCTGACGCCGATTTACTACATTAGTGAATTTACACGGGATTTCCTCCGCACCATTACCCGATTAATTCCCAGCTACATCAGTGGCCCCATCGTCGTGATTAGCGGCATTTTGCTGATTCTCTGGGGACAGACCCGCAGCCTCGGCTCGATTACAGAAGTCTTGATGCCACAGGGCAATGGCGATCTAGTCGATGTGCTGATGAACCACCGTCGCTTAAATCGCGGTCCAAAGATTGTAGTGCTGGGTGGTGGCACCGGCCTTTCTACCCTATTGCGCGGCCTCAAGACGTATAGTGCCAACATTACGGCGATTGTGACCGTTGCTGACGATGGCGGCTCGTCGGGCCGGTTGCGACGCGAGATTGGAGTATTGCCTCCGGGCGACATTCGCAACTGTTTGGCGGCATTGGCCGATGAGGAAAAGCTGCTGACTGAACTGTTTCAATATCGCTTTCGGGCGGGAGATGGCCTAGTCGGGCATAGTTTTGGCAATCTGTTTCTTACCGTGATGAGCGAGGTAACCGGCGACATTGAGCAAGCCATTACCGCCAGTTCTAAAGTATTGGCGATTCGCGGTCAGGTGTTGCCAGCCACCCTCAGCGACATGCGGCTGTGGGCCGAACTAGCCGATGGTCGTCGGATTGAAGGAGAATCGAACATTACCGAAGCGCGAGGTAAAATCGTTCGGATTGGCTGTACGCCTGCGAATCCCCCAGCTCTGCCCAAAGCGATCCAAGCCATTCAGGAAGCCGATTATCTAGTGATTGGCCCTGGCTCGCTCTACACCAGCATTATCCCCAACCTGCTGGTGCCCGAAATTACCGAAGCAATTGCTCAATCAAAGGCACTGCGCATCTATGTTTGCAATATTATGACGCAACCGGGCGAGACTGACGGCTACACTGTGGCCGATCACATCCGCATGCTGGATCAGGTGGCCGGTCAAAAGCTGTTTGATGCAGTGCTGGTGCAAAAAACTTCACCCTCGGCCCAATCTCTGATTCGCTATGCTCAGGAAGGCTCCCATCCGGTGTTCTTTGACCGAGAGGATGTAATGCGGTTAGGGCGACGCGCCATAGTTGCCAACGTGATGGATGAAGATGTTGACACTGGCTATGTGCGTCACAATTCCGATCGGCTGGCTCGAATTTTGCTGCGTTGGTATGGTCGCATTCGTGGCTAAGCCGCCTATTCCAGCTCAAACAGGTCTACCATCTTTTCGTAGGTCAATCCCCTGACGCGCATCACCACGTCTTTGAGTGACGCAAACGGTTTGGTCTGGCGTTCTTGCTCAATTGCCTCCACGACTTTCTCAGCATTTCTGCCAGAGAGACCAATGCGCTTCATGCAGGTTAACACTTGGCCAGGTGCAGCCCGATTAAACACCGCCAATAGCCGATGAGAGAATGGTGATGGTGGCAGCGACGGTGATAGCAAGGCTGAAGGTTGATGGTCCAACCCGGAGATGATGCTGTCTTCGCTGCTGTGGTAGCGCAAATCGGGCGGTACCAATTTGGGTGCGCCAGCCCACTGGCTTCTAAACAAAATGATCTGCTTTTGCACGATGATTTCGTCCCGTGGTTCCACAATAAACGCTTCAATTGATTCGCAGCAGCGCCGATCAATTTGGTACGCTCGTGCCACGGCGTAGTACTCAAAATTGCCATCTAGCACCGTATAGGAGGCCGTTCCTTCTCGTCGCACCACAATGGGGTTGACCATTCCCTCGACCTCCAGTATCAGATGGGCTGCTGCATCCAGTTCGGTTTCCGAAAAGGTCCAGCGCGACACGGTTGGTTTCACTTTTCTTAGCGGCACAAACGCCGTTGCCAGTTTCATGGCGATTGCTCCTATCCAGCGCACCTCTATTTTCAGGGTAGCCAAGGGTACTGGCGAAAGTCGGGTTGCCGTTTTTCTAAAAACGCCTGTTTGCCCTCGGCCCCTTCTTCGGTCATGTAGTAGAGCATGGTGGCATTGCCGGCCAACTCCTGTAGCCCAGCCTGCCCGTCACAATCTGCATTGAAGGCCGCTTTGAGGCAGCGAATTGCGATCGGGCTTTTTTCCAGAATTTCTTGTGCCCACCGGATGCCCTCGGCTTCGAGTTGGTCAACGGGGACCACGCAATTGACCAGCCCCATCTCTAACGCCTGCTGAGCGTTGTACTGCCGGCAGAGATACCAAATTTCTCGCGCTTTCTTCTGTCCCACAATGCGGGTCAAATAGCTAGCTCCAAAGCCGCCATCGAAACTACCGACCTTAGGGCCGGTTTGCCCGAAAATCGCATTGTCTGCCGCAATGGTTAAATCGCAGATCACATGCAGCACATGGCCGCCGCCAATCGCGTAGCCCGCTACCAGCGCAATCACCACCTTGGGCATCGAACGAATCAGCCGCTGCAAGTCGAGCACGTTGAGCCGGGGGGTGCCTTCCTCATCTAAGTAGCCAGCTTGGCCTCGCACACTCTGGTCGCCGCCGGAGCAAAAGGCATATTTGCCATCACTATGAGGACCTGCCCCGGTAAACAGCACGACCCCAATTCGGCTATCTTCGCGGGCGTTGGAAAAGGCGTCATACAATTCAAAAATCGTCTTGGGCCGAAACGCATTCCGCTTATGGGGGCGGTTGATGGTAATTTTGGCAATACCATCGGCTTTGTGGTACAGGATATCTTCGTAGGTTTTGGCAACCTGCCAGTCAAGATGCATGGATCTTCGTCAACAATTCAACTTTCTTACCCTACACCTTGGAATGGAAAGTTTTGTACCTTGCTGTTGCACAGCAGTGTTTTAAGGTTTGAGTTTTAAGGGTGACGGACGAAACTTCAAATGTGGTGAGTATAGATTAAAGCGGCATTTGCGAGAGTCAATTATGTCTACAGCAATCCTTTTTGATTTCTGAACGGGGTGCAGGGGTGAAACCCCTGCGTGGGAGCAAAGCCCCCACCCCCCTTATTCACAACCTATGTGTGAACGCTGTATACAGACAAACTTGTCTCTATGGGGTCTCTACGGGGGACTAATCTATGAGGGACGCAACACTCAATGTTGCGAGCAGAACCAGCAGTTGAGGGGAATTCTATCGTTGAAGAAACATCCGTTTAGACTAGCATCTTAGACTAACATCAGCTCATCTTGCACCCAGACCCACTCTCGGTCCCATCTAGCAAAACCTGTTCTAAACCGGCAAAATTGCCTTAATCTACCACAAATTAGTTGCTCAAATCCCTGGCAGCTTGTTCCTAGTCGTTGATGCCCTGAGTTGACTTTCCTGAGAAATCCATGACAACCGCACCCCCGCCTTCTAGCCTCTTTCCTACCCCTCGTCTGCCCCGTAGTCTTAGCACCTTAGAAACCTGGGGATTTGGTGTCGTCACTCACATTGGCTGGCCGATTGTGGTGCCCTCGGTTCATGCTGCTTTAGGGGCAAAAGCCATTTTCGTCTGGGTTCCGGCGGTGCTGATCGGGATGCTGCTCAATTATCAGGTTCAGCGCTTAGGCGTGCGGTTTATCGATCTGGCAGGCGGCACCTCCAGCTACACGCTACGGCTTTGGCAAGACCGGCCCCTTATAGCGCGGTATGTTGCTCTAGCGTTTTTCTGTGCTTGGGTCGCAGCAGTTCCGGTATATGCAATTGTCCTGACAAATTTGATCAAAGCCAACCTAGCAGTCCTAAACTTGTCTTGTCCAGAACTGCTGTTGAAGATTGGCTTTACACTCTTGCCCCTACTCTTAGCCTTCAGCGGTGCTCGCGCCATCAGTCTCTTGCATTTATTTTTTATTATTCCGGCGCTGGGGTTACTGCTGCTGTTTTGCTGCCAGGGGCTGGGGTGGTTGGCGTTTTCATCGGCCAGTCCTGGTTTTTTCCCAGAAAGCATTGCCATTCCTGGCTTCAGGGAATGGGCGCAGTGGTTTTTTCTGGTGGTTTGGGTGACCTATTCTGGCGAGTCAGCGGCAGCCTTTACCGCAGACAGTCGCAATCCGAGGGGGACGCTCCGGTTTTTACCGATCTCGGCTTGGCTGTTGGTACCTGTATTTATAGGTGGCTCTTGGGTCGTGATGCGGCTCGCGACCGATCCAAATTTAGGAGAAGATGCTTTTTTGAATGTGCTAGCAGCGTCTCAGCCCTTTTGGGGAGAATCGGCAGCGCTAATTATTACTTTCTGGCTGGTGGCGACCTGTTTGCTGAATAATGCTACGGTTGTTTCGATTTGTCCCCGCATGTTGTATCAGCTGTCTCTAGACGGGCATCTTTCGCCAATTTTTGCCGTTGTGTCGCGGCGAGGAGTATTCGGTCCAGCCTTGGCACTGATGGCAGTCCTGAGCTTGATGGGATTGGCCTGGGGAGATGTTTCTCGACTGGTGGTGTTTGGCAATGTCACCTGGTTCGTGGCGATGACGGCGTTTCATCTGGGACTGTGGCAACAACGTCGTCAGCCGAATGTGCTTTGGCCTCGGATCAGCTTGGGATTTTTTTGCCTAGAAGTAATTGTGCTGATTGTGGCAGCAGTGGCCTGGGGTTGGCAAAATTTTGTGCTGGGATTGCTGCCGCCGATTGGAATTATGGGCATCGACGCTATGATTCGTCGGATCCAACTGCCCTTGTTTCACCCTCAGTGGTGGCGGCGGCGGTATCAGCCTCGCCCTTGGGTAGGGCTGAACGACTCGGTTATGGTGCAGGTTGTGATTCTAATTCTGCTGCTTTCAGGTTCGGTATTGACAGGATGGTGGTTTGGCACCCGCCTCAACGACAGCAACACAGCTAGCGGCGATAATCTGGTGGCAATTTTGTTAATGACTGTGGTGTTTGTGGGGGTAGCAATTGCCTGCTGGACGAGTTTGCCTCAGGTCGTCGCGATTGCCGAAGCCCGTGAAGCCACAGAACACCTGCTCAAAGTTGCTCAGGATGGCATTCTGGTCGTTGACGAAACCGGTAGGATCCAGCGAGCTAACCCCACAATTCAATCCTTATTTGAGGTTGAACCAGACCGGCTGATCGGACATCAGCTCAGCAAATGGTTGCCAGGATTGACACCCGATCCGTCGCGATGGCCACAGCGCAGTGAGCAATCCCTAGAGTTACCTAATCAAACCCGCACTCTAGAGATCTCGATTTCCGACCGGCCTCATCAAGATTTTCGGGAATACATTGTGATTCTGCACGACGTTACTCAACGCAAACAGGCCGAGCAGGTATTGCAGCAGTCTGAGGCGGAAATGCGAGCACAGGCTCAGCAACTGGCGGCCCAGTTAATTCAGAGTGAAAAAATGTCAAGCTTGGGCCAATTGGTGGCGGGAGTGGCCCACGAAATCAACAATCCTGTCAGTTTTATCTATGGCAATCTAGCCCATGCTGATGAGTATACCCAATCACTGCTGGCCTTACTGCATCTCTATCAACGCTATTACCCCAACCCGGTAGCTGAAATCCAAGCCAAGGCTAAAGCGATTGATGTGGATTTCCTCAAAGAGGATTTTCCCAAGCTGTTGACCTCTATGAAAGTCGGAGCCGATCGAATTCAGAAAATTGTGCTTTCTCTGCGTAATTTCTCTCGTAAAGACGAAGCTGAGATCAAAACGGTAGACATTCACGAGGGGATCGAGAACACCTTGCTGATTTTGCAGAGTCGGCTGAAAGCCAAACCTAATCGCGGTGAGATCGCCGTGATCAAAGAATGCAGTGAATTGCCGACTGTGGAATGCTATGTTGGCCAGCTTAATCAGGTATTTATGAATATTCTGGTGAACGCTATCGATGCACTAGAGGAAAAGCTGAAATATCAACCCAATTTCAAACCTACGATCTACATTCATACGCAGCCGTGCGACAGGGACTGGGTAAGGATTTGCATCATCGACAATGGCTCTGGTGTACCGGAAGCAATTCGCCACCGCTTATTCGATCCCTTTTTCACCACCAAGCCTGTCGGCAAAGGAACTGGATTGGGGCTGTCCCTCAGCTATGACATTATCACCAAAAAGCACGGCGGCAGGTTGCGCTATTTACCTGCAGGGGACGGTGGCTCAGAGTTTGTGATCGAAATTCCTGTCCAGCAACAGGTTGAGGTAGTTGGTGTCAATACTTGATGCATCCCTCTAGTTATTTAGAATTACGCTCCCAAAATACGCCTTCGCCGTAGCCTTGAATGGTTTTGTCCTGTTCGGCCAAGGCCAGCCGCTTTTCGGCCAAACAGCAATAGGTGCGGTCAATTTCAACGCTGACGTAATTTCGGCCTGTTTTTTTAGCAACCACGGCGGTTGTACCGACACCCGCAAAGGGATCGAACACCAGATCGCCGGCATGGGAGCTAGCCAGAATAATCTTTGCCAATAATTTTTCGGGCTTCTGGGTCGGGTGGTCGGTATTTTCGGGCATCGACCAGAAGGGGACGGTGAGATCGGTCCAGAGGTTGGAGGGATGGGTGAGGCGATAATTACCGTTGGTTGTGCGCTGCCAATCTTTTGGGTTGCCGACTGGGTCCGTGTAGGGTGCCATGACGCGCCGCTTTAGCTTCACCGCATCCAAATTAAAGGTGTAGTGCTCGGTCGCCGTACAAAACCAGATTTGTTCGGCACAGTTTTTCCAGTTGGCCTTGGCTCCTCGGCCCTTCTCCCGCTCCCAGGTGATGCAGTTACGCACATGTAGATACCGCTCTGCCACCAAGTGAATAGCTGCTGCCGAACGCCAATCGCCGCAGATATAAACCGAGGCAGTGGGCTTTAGTACCTTAAGCAGCGTTGGCAACCATTGCTCTAACCAAGTTTGGTAATCAGCGATTGAGCCTTTCCGAAAAGCAGTTTCACCAAAAGATTTAGTTAGGTTGTAGGGTGGATCGATGAATAGCAAATCGACAAATTGGCTGGGCAACCAATCCAGAATCTCAAACAGATTCTGTTGAATTGTTCGGTTCAAAATTTGGGTCGGCGTCACCTCAGCTGATAAGTGCAGTAACTGCTGCTGATAATCAGACAATTCGGTAGCGGTTAATTGAAGAGTTCGATTGCGGGGTGCTCTTAGCTTTTCCACAGTTTGAGTAGTAATTAATTGGTCCTTGGTCAGTTGTAAAAGGCTAAGCGCTTATTTTCAAGTCAGTTTCAGGCTGGACTGACAAAACTCTAATCGCTGGCGGCTTCAAGCCGCAGCTACACAGACAAAACCCGCCTTCGCAGGTTACTCAACCCAACAATATGCCGTGGCGCGATAGTCGGCGCGGGACGTTCGACGAAGCTCAGCTGAGTCGCCGACTTGGTTCGTACAGCGGCAGTTTTGACCGCTATAGGCGAGTCATTTGTCAGTCAATCGAGGTGTCCAGCCCAGTCAACCTAATGGTTGCTCGAACGGATTGTTCGATCCTACAGACAAACGGTTTGGATGCAGCAAGCAGGCTGAGACGAGATGGCACACGCTGCAAACCACAATTTCTCTCGAAAGGTCGATTTACAAAACACTACTTCGTATCCGATGCTCACTGAAAACTGGTCATAAAAGTTAGTCACAACGCGGATCACACTGTTGGTGATAATTACTATTGGTGATAATCAGACCTGCCACCTTACTCCTCTGCGCATTCCCATCACCTGCCATTCTGTCCTTCACCCAAGCTAGGAGTAGCATGACTCTCACAATGCCTGCAAGCCTAGAAACTCTATTTTCGCAACACCAGGAGCCGGAAGCGCTATTTGAGGCTCTGTTGCCTGCCATTTGTGATATTCTTCACACCGATCGCTGTTTTCTAGAAGTGCGCAAACCCTCGGAGCGGCTATACCGGGTATTCTGCTGGCGACGCCGGCCTGAGTTTCCCGACCTAACGACTGATGGCTGGCAACGCGAGAAATCGTGGGAAGCCGAAGACCCACTGTATGCCGCCGCACTCCGAGCTGAGCCGTCAATTTATGTTGGGGATGTGGAAACTGCCCCACCAGAGGTTGTGAATCTCGATTTTGAGCGCAAAAACTTCGGCCATCGAGCGCTAGTTCATGCCCATATCTGCCAGGACGGCGTGTTGTATGGAATTTTGCAGCCCTGTATGTTTGGACATCCCAGAGTTTGGAGTGAGTTTGATCGGTCGGTGATCGAGCAGGTTACAGAGCGCCTCCGACCCTTCGTGGTCCGCTATGGGGAGACGGCTAGGTTAGCTACGGTTTAGAGGCTGTGGTTTTAGCTCGCTGGTGAGACAGGGATGGACTGAGAAGGTTGGCTGAGCAGCCGATGAACTTTGCTATGACACCTTTGGAGGGATGTGGTGGGGGAATCAGTCCAGTACGATTAATTGAATCTCGGCGGTCTACCTACCCGCTCTTGTCTCCAAACGCAACTAAGCAACCTCTGTGAACCAGCGTGCCCTATTTTTGGTCAACTGCCGTGCCCGCAAAGGACAGGCCAAGCTTGCTGAAGCAATCGGTTTACTCAAACAAGCTGGCTTTGAGTTAATCGAGGAATTGATTGAGCCGGGGCGCAGTTTAACGGAAGTGATGCAACAGCATCGTCAGCAGGTAGATTTAGTGATTGTAGGCGGTGGGGATGGTACCCTAAATGCCGCCATCGCCGGACTGGTAGACATCCAACTGCCGCTGGGAATTCTGCCCCTGGGTACGGCCAACGACCTGGCCCGGACGCTGAATATTCCTACAGACCTCGCTGCCGCCTGCCAAATCATTGCCAACGGCAAACAGGAGCGGATTGATTTGGGTTGGGTGAACGGCCAATATTTCTTCAACGTCGCTAGCTTGGGGCTAAGCGTGCAAATTACTCGTCAGCTCAACCAAGAAATGAAGCGGCACTGGGGTGTTTTGGCCTATGGGGTAGCGGCTTTGCGCGTTTTGCTCCATTCCCGTCCGTTTAGCGTCGAGCTGCGCCTGAATCGGGGTGAACCAATTCAAATGAAGACTGTTCAGGTTGCCGTTGGTAATGGGCGCTATTATGGAGGCGGCATGACGGTTGCCAAACAGGCCACCATTGACGATCAACAGCTCGATGTCTATAGCCTCAATATCAAACACTGGTGGCAAATGCTCCTGATTCTGCCAGCGATGCGCACCGGCAATCACACCTCCTGGTCATTTGTACAGCACTATCGTTGTCGAGAGGTGGAAGTGTTTACCCGCAGGCGGCAGGCAATCAATACCGATGGCGAAATCACCTGCCAAACTCCGGCTCACTTCCGGGTGGTGCCCCAAGCAATTGCTGTATTTGTGCCAACTGTGTAAAGCTTGAAAGCTAATGTTACGAGTATTGATGCTGGGAGTTAGGAGACTTTAGCGAGGATCTTCCAGCTTGTCGTGAATTGAGCAGCGCTGCCAAGCTTTGCCATCTAAATATTGCACCCCGGTCTCGCCATCTTCGATGTACCACCATACTTCAGAACCATCCTCGTTATTCAACACCAACGCGGTTCTGCCTTGTCGGATTTCAACCTGCCACGCCCCGCTATGGATCTGATGGCGTTCTGTAGGTAATCCGGATCTATTGCTCGATATAGAAGCCAATACAACTTGGGCAAAGTGGAATGTAAAGTTACCATAGAGCGTGAGATGCTGTGATTCTTTGTAGTAGCAATATCCCTGGGAGTAATCGCGAGTGAACCGATTTTCTTCCCGCCTGAGGATTGTATCTCGTAGATCCATGGTTACTTGCAATCTGGTTGAAAATGCTTGCACCTTAAACTTCTCCTAATTGATACTTAAGACCACTAGCAAGACCCTTGCCTTGATGCAACAAATTGATTTCAGGGTATCGGGTGTTGCGGTTGATGTCAGTCTGAGAAAGTCAGGAAAAGTCATACCATTAGATTTTGCATTTTATAGTGGTTGCCAGAAGAGATAGGACATTGTTGTGGGCACGCGCAGTGCACCCACAACAATATCTCTGCCCTAACTGTCGTAGCGACGGCTATAGATTTTGGAGGACTGGTGGCGCAATTAATTTTTGCACAGGCATCTGTGGCATCTTGAGTGCCATTTATGCCAGCTGATTGGAGGTGAATGGGTGGGGAAGTGAAGCAGTAGCTACAGCATTTAGAAAAGATTGCTGCGGCTTGCAGAATCTGACTTGGAACTGACTTTTGACTGACCTTTATCTATTGTGTTTCATTCATGAGCTAGCTACAGTAGAAGACAACTACAGAAGACGTTAATTGCACTAACGTTTCTTCACAGCACTGTTTCTCCTTTTAATCAACAGACGACTACTTTCCTGTTCACGGAAATGGTCGTCTATTTTTATGCTAACTTTCGCAACCTTGATTGCTTCGGCACTTGCAGCAACGTCTGACCCTGTGCCTGATATAAGCAGCTCAGTTAAGCCTACTGCAACTTCAGCACCGCCATAAATGCTTCCTGCGGCACATCGACCGTACCAATTGCCTTCAGGCGTTTCTTACCCTTGGCCTGCTTCTGCAACAGTTTCTTCTTACGGGAAATGTCGCCACCGTAGCACTTGGCTAAGACATCCTTCCGCAGGGCCGGAATATGCTCACTGGCAACAATTCGGGTGCCAATAGCCGCCTGAATTGGGATCTTAAACTGGTGACGGGGAATTAGCTCCTTCAGCTTTTCCACCAGCGCTTTGCCAACGTAGTAAGCCTTGTCGCGATGCACGATGGTTGCCAACGGATCGACCTTGTCGCCGTTGATCAGAATATCTAGCTTCACCAGCGGGTTTTCGCGGTAGCCGATCAGGTGATACTCCATACTGGCATAACCGCGCGAGCGGGACTTCATTTGGTCAAAGAAATCAGTCACAACCTCGGCTAAGGGAATTTCGTAGACTAGCGTTGTGCGGCCCTGGGTGAGGTACTTCATGTCTTTAAAGACACCGCGACGGCTCTGGCTCAGCTCCATCAGCGCCCCAACAAATTCCTCCGGCGTAATCATATCAACCTGTACATAAGGCTCTTCGATTTTTTCCCGGTATTGGGGATCGGGCAAGAGGCTGGGGTTGTCGATGAAAATGTCTTCGCCGCCGATTTTGGTCACTTTATAGATTACCGAAGGCGCAGTCGTGATCAGATCCAGGTCATACTCCCGCTCTAGGCGCTCCTGCACAATTTCCATATGCAGCAGGCCCAAGAAGCCGCAGCGGAAGCCAAATCCCATCGCGCTAGAAGTTTCCGGTTCGTACTGGAGGGCAGCATCGTTGAGTCGGAGTTTTTCTAGGGCTTCGCGCAGATCTTCGAACTGATCGGCATCGGTGGGGAAGAGGCCGCAGAACACCATTGGTTTGGCTTCGGTATAGCCGGGTAGCGGTTCGGGGGCGGCAGCCGTTGCCAGCGTGATCGTATCGCCGACTCGCGCATCTTCCACTGATTTAATTGCCGCGGCTAAATAGCCTACTTCGCCCGCGTGCAGTTCTGCCACCGGAATTTGGTTGGGCGACAAAACTCCTAGCTCATCAATCTCGTATTCTTTTTTGGAAGCCATAAAGCGGATGCGGTCGCCCTGCTTAACAGCCCCATCCATTACCCGGAAGTAAACAATCACACCCCGGTAGGCATCATAGTAGCTATCAAAAATCAACGCCCTCAGCGGTTGGTTAATGGTGTCTCGCGGCGGCGGCACCTTCTCAACGATCGCCTCGAGAATCTCATCAATCCCAATCCCTTCCTTGGCGGAGGCATGGATCGCGTCGCTGCAATCCAGCCCGATAATTTCCTCAATCTCGCCTGCTACCCGGTCGGGTTCTGCTCCGGGTAAATCAATTTTGTTAAGTACTGGGATAATCTCCAGATCGTTTTCTAGGGCCAGGTAGACATTGGCCAGGGTTTGGGCTTCAACGCCTTGAGAGGCGTCCACCACCAGCAGTGCTCCTTCACAGGCAGCCAGAGAGCGCGAGACCTCGTAGGAAAAGTCCACATGCCCTGGTGTGTCGATCAGATTTAGCACATACTGCTGCCCGTCTTTAGCCGTGTAGTTCATGCGAGCAGCCTGCAGCTTAATCGTGATGCCGCGTTCCCGCTCCAGTTCCATGTTGTCGAGCAACTGGTCTTTCATCTCGCGGTCGGGGACCGTACCCGTCACTTGCAGCAGGCGGTCTGCCAGGGTCGATTTACCGTGGTCAATGTGGGCAATAATCGAAAAGTTGCGAATTCGAGAGACAGGTGCGTCCGTCATAAACCTCAACGTAAGGGGAAGCAGAGTAGGTAGATTCAACCCCACAGCATCAGACCTGACCTATACCGGGGATCGCTGGGGACAACAGATAGCATCAATGCTTGCTTAAAACATTGTAATCCTTCCCTTCCCTCTGCGGATGGAACAAAGACTCTCTCAGGGCGGTTGGGCAAGCGGTTGAGGCATTTTGCCCTCTACACCCAATCAAACCCATCTAGCCGAAGTGACAGCAATTAAAGCGATTTGGGGTTGAATAGGGTTTAATGGATTGCAGAGGTTCAGTCTGTCTCGGTGTTCTCAAAGCGTCGGATCTGCTTGATTAATTGAAGGCGCTCAGTGAAGCGTTGAGTGGCTCTGAGTTGGCTCTAGTTGAGTTAGCTCTACTGGCCTGTTTAGGCTCTGGCGCTTGGTTGCAATTGGGTTGCAGCTTGGTCGCACCTTGCCCGCTCAGCATTTATGCTTACGGCTTCGATCGACAGTTTGCTCTAGTCTAGTACTTATTGCTAGTAAATTTACGGCATGAAAGTTAGAACGACCTTATCTCTCAGGCATAGTGCGGTCATCCTGCCTACGGCAGATCCTACGCCCGCCCTACGATAGCTCCATACTTTGCCCCATACTTTACTGTCAGTGATTTGCTGGTAAAACCCTAATTCTGAATCATCCTAATCCTGTATGAATGACCCCAGTGTTGACTCTAAACCCCTATCCGGCAAAGTTAGCGTCTCGATCCAAATTGACGCAGAGTTGCTAGAGCAGATTAGTCATCTAACAAGCGATCCCAGTAAGGTAATTGAAGTCGCAGTGCGGCAATGGCTGGGCGGCAGTCGCCGAGATGATGATTTGACGCGCACGATGCGCCGAAATCCTCCTGTTCCTCCCAAGGGAGAGTGGAATGATTAATGTGGATCGGTTGGATCGGTTTGGATAGCGCAACCTGCTTCGCTGATTGTGATTTACAATCTCAGCAATTTGGCTGGCTCCGGCTTCCGGTGGGAATGAATCGAAATATTTAGGTTAGCGCAACGTTGACTTGCCTTGGCTGGTCTGTCGGCTGGATCGATCTCAAGTCAACCTGGGAAAGTTCTCCAAATTTTACCCTGCTGTTTGTGGTTCTACTTGTGACTCTACACCGATGACTTCTTCCGGCGACCTTTCACTTTCCACTGCTGACTCGCTGCCCCCTGCAACAGCTCAGAGGTTGGATGGTCTTTCATCGGTGGCTGGAGCTGATCTGGTTTTCACCCAAACGCTGATAGGGCATTATCTGTCCTTCTATTGGCGGGAGGCACAGCGCTACGGCCTCAAGTTGGAGCAGGTGATCGGCCAACCGATGCAGGAAACTTTTGCTCCTGTGGCGATTGTTTCCTATATAGAGCAGATTCAGCAAGTCTTAGACTACCTGATCCCGCTCCAGTTTGAGTATCCGTTCGCCTATGCCGGTCAGTACTTTGTCTTTAACTTGACTGTCAGTCCAGTTTTGGTGCCCCACGGCACCGCTACCAGCGTCGTCGTGAACGGGCAGTTTCTCTACACAGTTCCTGAAAGTCGGGCGCTAGAGTTCGTCAATCGGGTCCATGCCGAACCGTCGCCTCGGGCCAATCACTCCCGCAAACAGCTTAGCAAGATTATCTGGAACATTCGCCATACGCTGGATCTAGAGGTGATTTGTCAGCAGACGGTAGATGGGTTGGGCGAAGTGCTGGGAGTGAGCCGCTGTTTGATTTACCCCTATCAGCCGGACAGTTCTAGTCTGAGCGCTGTAGCGGAGTACCATCAGCCCGACTTACCTTCGCTGTTGAGCACTGAGCTGGCCATCACAGACCCCCACATCAATGAAGCTTTAACGACGCTAAAGCCTGTAGTGGTGCCGGCATCGGAAAGCAACGGAGAGGCTGCCTCTTCCGCCATGCTGGTAGTTGCCACCTGTTATCAAGACCAGCCCAATAGTTTAATCCTGTTGCATCAGTTGGACCGCTCTCGCCTCTGGAGTGAAATTGAGATTGATTTGCTGCGCGAAATTGCCGATCAGGTGGGTACCGGAATTGCCCATGCCTCGCTGTTCAAGGCCAGCCGTACCATAGTCGATGAGTTGCAGCGGATGAACGAAAGCCTGATGCGGCAGCACTCGGATTTGGAAGAGGCCCGTCAGCAGGCCGAAGCCGCTTCTCGCCTCAAGAGTGAGTTTCTCGCTAATACTTCCCACGAGCTGCGGACGCCCCTCAACGGTGTGATTGGCTTCCTGAAGCTGATTCTAGACGGCATGATCGACGAACCTGAAGAACAGCGTCAGTGCATTGACGAAGCCTATCGCTCTGCTATGCATTTGATGGATGTGATTCAGGACATTCTCGACATTGCCAAAATTGAAGCGGGCAAAATGCAGCTTGATCTCAACCCGGTTAAGCTCGATGACCTGCTGGTTGATGTCGAGAAGTTCACTCGTCCGCAGGCGCAGCAGCGCAACTTAAGCTTCGAGATTCGTGCCCCTGATACGCGAGACGAGGTGATCCTATACGGCAACTACCAGCGCTTAAAGCAGGTAATGCTGAATCTGGTCGGCAATGCGATTAAATTCACCCATGAGGGCAGCATTACGATTAGCGCTGAAGTAATTCCAGGCAAAGTGGTCGTGCAGGGCGAAGAAAAGCCCGGTATGGTCAAAATTAGTGTCGCCGATACGGGAATTGGGGTATCGCTAGAAAAGCAAGACAAGCTGTTTCAAACCTTTAGCCAGGTGGATGGTTCGCGGACGCGACAGTATGGCGGCACTGGCTTGGGGTTAGCGATTTCTCAAAAGTTGGTGGAAGCGATGGGTGGAGTGGTGAACTTCTTCAGCATGGGCGAAGGGTTGGGATCCACCGTGACCTTCACCGTACCGCTGTATCAAGATCCGGTAATGGTGGCAGCACCGTTGACCGATTCGGCAGATTTGCTGCTTTAAGGGAGGGTGACAAATGCTAGAAGTATTAGCCGCCCTCTCGCTTTCGGCTGCGGTGGGGATGCGGATTGGCCTGCCGCTGCTGCTGATTGGCCTGCTCTACAGCGATAACCTCTGGGCCAATGTACCGATTTTGTCACAAATCCCGCCGCCGATTGTCTTAGGGGTACTGGTGAGCTGGTCGCTGGTGGAATTACTGTTCTCGAAGGAGCGCTTGGGGCAGAGGCTGTTGCAAATCGTACAGCTTTTGTTCAGTCCCCTTGTGGGCGGGATTGTGGGCATGACTGTGGCTCGCACCGCCCAACTCGATGCTGCTTTGGCTTGGGTGTTAACCATTTTGGGTGGCTTGCTGGCATTTGTGCTGCACCTTGTGCAGGTAGGCTGGTCCTATCGGCTACGGGGGCTGCCGATCTGGGTGATCTTCATTCAAGACTTTCTTTGTGTCGCTTTAGCTCTGCTCGCCTTTGATGCTCCTCAGCAGGGGGGCTTACTGGCACTGCTGCTCCTGTGGCTGACAATTCGCAGTTCGACCGAATGGCGACGCTGGTATATCCAGCAGGCAGGTGCCAAGAACAGTCGCAATCCGCGTCAGTACAAGCGTGACCCGGACTAGCAGATGCTCAAAGAAATAATCTATTTAGATAGCAAGCAAGATAGCAGATACGATAGCAAATGGGTCTGTTGAGCGATTAGTCATCGATCTCGATCACACCCGGGGGACCGCAACTCTACTAACCTGAAGGCGGCAAATCAGACACTCTTGGAGGTGTTTTAATGAACAACAGAGTGCCTACAGTTACGCCTGCGCGTACCCAACTGACCGTTGAGCTAGGCCGCTCCCAAAACAGATCGCCGTTCAGTCAACCTCGAATGCGGGTCAACAAGCGGGCCACCGCCAACTCCTCGATGGCGACGTTGGAACAATCTGTGTTTCAGCAGATCAACCAATATCGTCAGCAGAGGGGACTAGCCCCTTTGACGCGCAATGCCACTATTAACCAGCAGGCGCGTCAGCATAGCCAAAACATGGCGAATAGCCGTACCTTGAGCCATAACGGCTTTAGCACTCGCATTCAAACGATCGGTAAAACGATTCCCTACCGGGCTGCTGCCGAAAACGTAGCCTACAATGCGGGTTTCAGCAATCCGGCGGCCCAGGCCGTAAACGGGTGGCTCAAAAGTTCGGGGCATCTGCGCAACATCATGGGCAACTATAATCTGACTGGGATCGGAGTTGCCAAAAACAGTCAGGGCGAGTTCTACTTTACTCAGATCTTTATCAGGCGTTAGCACGAGTTTCTAAGATTCAGGGAGGCATAGGGTGGAAGACTTTCAAGTGTGCGATCAAGATTTGCCGGCAGAAATTTTAGTGGGCTATCTGCAAGCAGAGGCGATCGCCGTCGATACCGAAACAATGGGGCTTCTACCACAGCGTGATCGGTTATGTCTGGTGCAGCTTTGTGATCCGGCAGGACATGTCACCGCATTACGCATTGCCAAGGGCCAAGCAGCCGCTCCCAACCTCAAGCGTCTACTCGAAACCGATTCGGTTTTGAAAGTCTTCCACTTTGCCCGCTTCGATCTAGCTACGCTGCGCTACCACCTTGGTATTCACGTCAACCCAGTTTTTTGCACCAAAATTGCCAGTAAGCTAGCCCGCACCTACAGTCCCAAGCATGGCCTCAAGGATGTGGTGCAAGAGCTAGAGCAGGTTGAGCTGGATAAAACGGCCCAAAGTTCTGACTGGGGCAATGCGGCCAATCTCTCAGACGAACAACTGCGCTACGCGGCTAACGATGTGCGCTATTTACTGGATGTTCGCCTCAAACTTACCGATATGCTGCAGCGAGAAGATCGCTGGGAACTGGCTCAGCAGTGTTTTCAATGTTTGCCGACAATTGTGTCGCTTGATTTACTGCAATATCAGGGAATTTTTGAGCATTGATAAATTTTGCATGAATAAAGCTGTACTAGCGTTGATCCAGACCTGTAGCGTGGAAATTAGCTGAGTCAATCTCCACCCGGCTCTACTAGTTTGCCAATATTAAAATCAATGCGTACCCAGCCTTTCATCTGCTCCAGATTTTTCAGAAGCAACAGCGGAATTTGCCAGTGGTGCACCATCAAGAACGGCAGCGGATCGTAAACTTGGTAAATTGCGTCGGTGCCCTGGAAGAGAGTTTGTAGACGAGTGCGTAGATCAGAGAGTGAACGAATTCCCGTGAAGCGCCACAGTTCGTGATACAGCCAATAGGTAGGTTTGCTAGTAGGTAAAGGCTGCATCGGTTCTGGCAGAGGAACGGTATCCAGATAGGCATCTGCCACACCAGGATGATTATAAAACATCGTAATTGCAGAATGGGTGCGGGGATTGCACTCAATCGCGTAGACCACACCATCTGCGGTTTGGATAAAATCGAACGAGAACTGTCCGGTTAGGTTTAGTCCTTTAACAAACTGCTGTACCCAATCCAGAATTGCTGGATTCTCCACATGTTGATAATTGACCTGAAAGGCAGAAGATTCGCAGCAACAGTGCAAGCGCAATTCGCCGTTTCGCACTGTACTGTGGGTACAAAACTCCTGTCCAGCAATAAACTCTTGCATAATCCAAGGATTTTCTGAGCTGATTGGCAAACTATAGACAAATGCTTTCATGTCCTCGTAGGAAGGGCAGGGTAAACGAGTCAAGTTCAACCGATAAACCGAGTTATAGGCAATGCTTTTGAGAATATAGGAGCGTGTTTCTTGGGAGAAGTCGAACTGTAGTACCTGTTCTGGTGCAGTGATGTAGAACGACTTGGGAACAGATAAGCCGAGTGATTGCGCCAGTTGATTGAAGCTGTATTTGTGATCGAGGGCTTTCACCGTTTCTGCATCGGTGTGAAATACTTCGCAATAGGGCGATAGAGCGGCTTCTGCCAACGCATCATAATAGCTGGCGACGGGGCTACAAACCGGCACATAGACATCAACCTGTTCTCGCTGCACAATTTCTAAAAGTGCTTGAGTATAGGCATCAGCACTATCCTGGGGCGTAGGTACAGTGTAAAAGCGGCTCACTGCTTTAGAAAATCGATGTCCAGTCAGCCAATACTTGTGTGTTTCCACCAGAATGACTCGATGCCCAGCTGCATGAAAGGAGCGTGCTAACTGAAGCGCCTTAGTCATCTTGCCACCGCTGATCAAAATGGTTTTTGGCTGAGCAATCCGAGGCTGAGATAGTTCTGTAAATAGATTTCCTATTGATGTTAGGAATACAAAAGCAGCATTAAGTGGTAATGCAATCAACAACAAAACTAAAGTTCCTAGGTTTTGCAGAATTACTTGAATATTAACACGACTAGGAAATGCAGTTGGAATGTTGAGAAACGAGCCGAATGAAGATTGTGCCATAGAAGGAGTTAAATCAGAAGCAAAATGAGTCTAATTCTTGATTCAATCTACCGTGCCAACGAGATAGAAGCGGGCAAGCTGCCCGCCCTCTCTGTGATTTGATCAAATCGAATGATTTACCTGTGGGTCAGATGCGCCGAATCAGAGTCAATCCATCCCGTAGAGGGAGCAAGACCTGTTCTACTCGCGGATCTTCGGCTACAAGGCGGTTGAATTGAGCAATGGCCTCCCCATTTCGGGAACGCTGCTCAGGAGGCAAGTAGGGCTGGCCTTGCAGTAGGGTGTTATCCACCGCCAGAAAACCACCGGATGGGAGCAGATTGGTGGACAGCAGCGTTTGGAAGTAGGCGATATATTCTCGTTTGTCCGCATCGATGAAGACAAAATTGAAGCTTTCACCGGCATCGGCTAAACGACAGAGGGTTTCTAATGCTGCCCCCAGCTCGATTTGAATTTTAGCTCCGTGGGGCGAGGACTGAAAACTGATCTGAGCGATTGCTGCGGCATAGGGGTCTACTTCGCAAGCAATCAGCTTGCCGTCTGCCGGTAGAGCCTCAGCCATCGCTAGGGCAGAATAACCAGTGAACATACCAATTTCCAGAACTCGACGCGCTTGGAGCATGTGAATGAACATTTTGAGCGCCTGTCCTTCGATATGGCCAGATAACATCTCCTGCTCCAGTGGGCGGATTGTAGTTCCGGTTGAAAAATGCTGATTCCAGGCTTCTGCTGCCGTGCGCTGCGCCAATACTGCCAGATCAGCTGACTCGGGTGATGTGCAAGTTTGCAGGTAAGGGTCTAATCCAGCTGCCAGTTGCCAAGCCCGATAGAGCCGATCATGCAATTCTGGAGATTCGGTGCCGACTTGCTGCAACAGCATCTCTAGCTGCTCGGTTAATATTCCCAGTGGTGTTACTGGCCTGGTGTCCGATTGAGATTGGGGTGTAGCAATCATGATTCACTCCCGACCAGCTCTGGTTCGTACTGAACTGGATACATTTCTACACCAGCACCTGCGCGTGGATAAGCTGCACAAAGCTGTTTATGTTCCTGTAAAGCTTCTGCTAGCTCTTGTCGGGTCAAATCGTTCACGAAGAAACAGTCTCCAATTGGACGGGGCATGGCTGCTCGCTGTAGGCCGTCGCGGGTCAAAGTAATCGATTCGGTAGCTTGCCAAATCAGCGCTTCCTCAAACAGGGGATGATCAAGCGCTAATCCAACTCGGCTCATCAATCTCAGAATCCGATCGCGTTCATCAGCAGTAATGTAACCCCGCCGAGCAGCAATTGTAGCCGAGAATGCCATGTCAATGTTAACCGCATGTCCGTGGAACATCGGAATCTGGGGCGCGAGTTCTAGCGTCGGACTCCAGGTGTGACCGTAGGCGATGACACGATCCAGATCCAGCTCGTGCAGGTTGGGAGTTTCTAGCTCTAGCATGGTTTTAATGGCTGCATGGGTGGCGCGGTGCCCGATCTGCCTCAGGTCAGAGGAGTCATCCAAATAGCCAAAATGAGTCTGGAGCAATGCCTCTCCATGCTGCTCCAACAGATCAAAAACCTCGGAATTTGCCACTACCGCAATTTTGATCAATTCAGCCATGCCGTTTCGCACTTGCGCTGTTGGTAAGGTTTGCAGAAACGAGAAATCGAGCATGACGATTTGGGAGGCGTGATAAGCACCCAGACGATTCTTCAGCTTACCGTGATTGACTGCGACTTTGATTGCTACACTGGCGTCGATTAGGCCAATCAAGGTGGTAGGAATACGGATGTAGTTACTGCTGCGACGGTACATGGAACAGGCAAAACCCGCCACGTCTGTAATCAAACCGCCACCAATCACGAGTACGGGTTCTTTACGCACTAGGCGAAACTGTGTGAACGCATCAATGATTCTTAAGCAGGTGTCAATTGATTTGTTCGGTTCGGTGATGGTAATCGGAAAAACTGTCAGGTCAAGCTCGTAATACTTGAAATAATTACGGAGTAAACTGCCGTAAAGCTGTTCAACATTCGCATCTATAACCGCCAAACAGCGCCCAAAGGGCCGGTAGCTTTCTGCTAGCTGGGGATTGTGCAAATCAAATACGCCATCCACGCAGAGCAGACTGTAGTCAATTTTCTCATAACCTTCGACGCGAAAAGCTTTGTCTGCAACAGACAGTTGAGTGTGAGCAATGGTCATGGATATGTTTCCTAGAGCGTAGGGTTAAATAGGTCAAATAAACTGAGGCCCAATTTCTGTGTCAGGTCAGTAAATGATCGAACTGATTGAACATTCGCATCTGCCAAGCCAGACAGGGTAGGCATACAGCCTTCTCCCCATCAGCCTGCCAGAACTGCGATACCGAAATGGTTATTCGCCTGCTTTGGCCGGTAATTTGCCAGCAGTGTATTCAGCCAAATCGATAAATTTGGCCATCAAAGTCTTGAGCAGCTGAGAAAGTGAGCTGCCTGAGCTAAAAGCAAACCTGATTTGCTAAACGGTTTACTTTTGGGTGTGGCTACCGTTCACTGTCGTCTGTAGCCACCTGATACATTAAACTCGCAGGATGAGCCAGCGGCGATTGTTTGTCGCCAAGTTTCCACTTAAGGTTGCAACCTTGATTGATTTGCAAACCAGAATTTTGCAACTGCTTGATCGATTGAATTCCCAACATTGCTAAACCTAATGATGGATTGGGCTGATGAAACCTTATAAAGCAACCCCATTTAGAACCTGCCGGCATCTCTCCTAGAGTAGGCATTACCGCCCTATCTGAATTGCATAAATAACAATTAAACGCAGGTTGGTTCTAAGTTACCTCAAACCTATCAGAGCTGATTTTGGCTAACATCTCTCTAAAAGTAGAAGACCAAGGAATAAGGATATTAATTTATAGTGTTTGCCAGAAGAAACAGGACGTTATTGTGGACACACTTCGCGCCCACAACAATATCTTTGCCCTAACTGCCGTGGCGACGGCTGTAACTATTAAGAATGGGAGATGAATCGGCTGAGGTCTTGGAAAGGAAATAAGAGAAACTAAAAATTAGGTTGAGTCAATTTTACTAGTTATAAAACACCTAGCCACGTGCTCTAAAACACCTTGCGACTAAATGTTTTAGTTATGCATCCATCAAACGAGCAAAATTGGAAAATGGCGGTCGAGTTTTAGTAATGTCTCATATGTTCAAGTTGCCCAATTCAATCTCAATGCAATAGAAAGATGACAGGCCAAATTTTTGTTAGGGCAGGTTCACCCAATTTGGGTTAGCCTCCAAGATCTGGCAAAACCTGCCCCGATTGCAGCTTTTCTAAAGTCCAGTTTGTATGAAGCCTTGTTTGACTGACAAATCGTTTGCTTGTGGCGGTTCTAGATGCGGTGGCGATAGCCTGTCGTTAGGATAGTGGGTTCTCACAGAGTCCTCGCTGCTACACAAATCAAGTCAATCTGCGCCGACGCTGGTAGGAGGAACCCGCCGGGCGAGTTTTGCCCGTGTAGACGTGACTTCTAGCCACAGCATCCAGAGTTTTCTCAGCCAATCAGTGGATTATGCTAGAGCATAAAGGTTCAGTTTTTCGAGTATAGGGCGAGTTGAAACAATATGGCGTTCCATCCCTAGCTGCTTCGGGCTAATCCCCAAAGCCAAGGCAACGAGTTGAGACAGATGCAGTACTGGCAAGCCCAGTTTGCGACCAATCACTTTTTCAACTTCAGGTTGGCGAGAGTCTAAGTTTAAGTGGCACAAGGGGCAAGGCGTCACCATACAGTCCGCCCCAGCATCGATAGCTTCTTGAATATGCCTGCCTGCCATCTTAAACGAGGTTTCGGTTGCATAGCTAGACAGCGGCCAACCGCAGCACTGAGTCCGCCCCCGGTAATAAATTGGCATTGCCCCTACCGTTGTGAACAAGTTTTCCATCGACTGAGGATTATGGGCATCGTCGTAGGGCAAGTGGTCCTGTGCCCGCAGTAGGTAACAACCATAAAAGGCCGCACACTTCAACCCCGAAAGTTGACGAGTCACGCGCTTCTGCAATTCGTCTAAACCAAAATCACCTACTAGCGCCCACAGCAAGTGCTTGACTTCGGTCGTACCTTTGTAGGGGGAACAGCCTTCCTGTTTCAGCAAACCATTAATCTGTTCTAGGTAAGCTGGATTGTCCTGCTGGGCTTTTTTGAGCTGCTCGTCCACATGTCCAATCACGCCTTGACAGGTGCTGCAATGGGTGAGCAACGGTAAATTCAGCGATTCGGCCAGGGCAATGTTGCGGGCATTCACCGTGTCTTCGAGCAGTTGGGAGTCTTCTTTGAAAGTACCAGAGCCGCAGCAGGATGCTTTTTTCAGTTCGATCAGTTCAATCCCCAAAGCTTGCGTCAGTGCCTGCGTAGACATGTATAGCTCTCGGCAGGCTCCCTGAGCCACACAGCCTGGAAAGTAAGCGTACTTTAATGTCATGGATCGTTGGGTAAAAGTAATCTCCTCTATCTCTATAATGCTGTGTTTCTATGAAATTGGCTGAGTGATCACATTCCTTAAATACAGCGTTTTTCACTTATGTGAGGTATGGGGGGTGGAGGGGCTTCGCCCCCACGCAGGGGCACTGTCCCTGCACCCCGTTTTTCGTACTTCACTAGAATGCAGTCAGAAGTGTCTTGCCGCTATAGCAGGTCTAAAGAAATTATGAATTCATCAAGAAGCTAGAAATCAAGAAAAATTTCAGCTCCTAGCTCCTGGTTCTCTTCCCACATCCATACCTGAATAAGAATTGGCAACCAATTCCTAATCATAAATAAGTGCTAATCCGACTGCGTCCAAGACTCGTGGATTGTCTTAATGATGGAGCTACCTAGCCCCACCATATACAAACCGGAAATGATGCCACCCAAAATACCAGGAGCGGTCACTTTAGTACTGCTTTTAAAATAAAACAGACCAAAGACACCGCCCAGCAAATTGAGCAAGCCTAATGAAAAACCAAGTTTTGAGCGTGTTTGCCGACTGGCGACCAGCAGCCCCCAGCTCAAGCAAAAATAGCTCAGGGATGGATCAAAGATATAGAAAGGAGCAATTGGCAACACCGAAAAAGATTGTCCTGCCGAGAATCCTAATCTGATGCCAGAGAATATGGTGAATCCGCCCACAATAATACCGTAGGCTTTACACAGCCCAGGTAGTACCAAACATAAAAGGACAACAAGAACTGTTCGTATAGGTGGATTTAATCGCCAAAGCACATACAAAATCAGACATATAAATAAAATAACTAAACCGATTCCAAACGCCAGAGGCCAAATGGACTGAGAGTTTTGATTAGTTGAAACTTTTGCCTGCGCAGGCTTGCTGGCCCGTTTTCGTTCAATCCTGGCTGGATTTAGTGTTTCCCAACGGCTTCTCTGAATTAATCGTTCAAACTCTGCTTCGGCCTGTTTGATTTTCTTGTATCTATTTTGATTCCTATTCCGCTCTTTATTCCGCTCTTTATTCTGCTTTTCGTTCATTCTGATCTCATGATGGAGGTGAAGCATCCTAGGCTAAAAAACAGCTTTGGATAAACAAAATTTTGGTGGATTTTTCAGAAGGTTATATAAATATCTAGCCGGTCCAAGCCAAAACATATGCAGCTCTGTTACACAGTCCTCAGCCGATCAACATCATTAAATTTGAAGATCCGTAGTGCCAGCGTCTCGCTGGCGCAGGCAAGATGCCCGCACTGCATCTACCGTCTAATCAGGTTGACCTACTTATCACTAGCTTTTACTTATTTTGATTCAATTTCGGCTTCAGCTTGATGCACGAGTGCCCGCAATTGCTCTAGGGTGTCGGCTGGAGCAGCCTGCCAGAGGCCGCGCTGATTGGCTTCTAGCAGCCGTTCGGCCATGTCTCGCAGCGCCCAAGGGTTATTGTTTTGAATAAATGCCTGCACCGTTGGGTCGAGCAGATAGGCTTGGGCAATGCCCTCGTACATGTGATCGGCAACGCAGTGGGTCGTGGCATCGTAGGCAAACAGGTAATCCACCGTGGCCGCCATTTCAAACGCGCCTTTGTAGCCATGTCGCATCACGCCCGCGATCCATTTGGGATTAACGACCCGTGAGCGATAGACTCGCGCAATCTCTTGGCTCAACTGCCGCAGCTTTGGGTTTTCGGGCAGAGAATGGTCGCCAAAGTAGGTGGTGGGATTTTTGCCGGTGAGGGCACGCACCGCTGCTGTTAGGCCGCCCTGAAACTGATAGTAGTCATCCGAATCGAGCAGATCATGCTCGCGGTTGTCTTGGTTGTGCAGCACAATTTGCAACTGCCGCAGCCGCTGTTCGAAGGCTGCTGGGGCGGAACGTCCGTCGCCTTGGCCGGTGTAGGCATAGCTGCTCCAGTTGAGGTAGGCCCGCGCCAAATCCTGGTCATCGGTCCAGTTCTGAGACTCGATCAAGCCTTGTAGACCCGCTCCGTAGGCTCCCGGTTTAGAGCCAAAAATGCGATAGCGGGAGCGCTCGATTGCCTGGGTTTCTGACAAGCCTGCTGCCTGCCAGGTTTGGGTATCGGCCTGTACCTGAGCAGCTAACGGGTTCTGCTCGGCTGGTTCCTCGAGCGCTGCCACAGATGCCACCGCCTGATCAAACAAATCAATCAAATTGGGGAAGGCATCGCGGAAGAAGCCGGAGATACGCAACGTCACATCAACCCGCGGACGCCCCAGCACCGACAGGGGCAGAATCTCGAAATCGACTACGCGCCGTGCTGCTCCATCCCAAACCGGCTGCACGCCCAACAAGGCTAGCGCTTCCGCCAAATCGTCTCCTCCGGTGCGCATGGTCGAGGTGCCCCAGATTGACAACGCCAGCGAGCGCGGATATTCGCCCTGCTCCTGCACATACTGTTCTATTAGCGTCTCGGCGGCTTTGCGTCCCACAGCCCAGGCAATTTCCGTCGGAATCGCCCGGATATCAACCGAGTAGAAATTCCGCCCAGTGGGCAACACCTCAGGCCGTCCTCGGGTTGGTGCTCCCGAAGCACCGCTCGGAACATAGCCGCCCGCCAGTCCGTGCAGCAGGTTGGTGATTTCTCGTTGGGTTTGTTGAAGAGCGGGGAGGAGGTGGTGGGTGATCCAGGTGAGGTCGGGGTGGGGGGGTGAGGGGGGTGAGGGGGGTGAGGGGTGGGGGGGTGAGGGGTGGAGGAGGGGGTCGATGTAGCTGGCAGCAGCGGTTTCTAGAAGTTCAACGACATCGCCGTGGGTGCGGCAGTTGAGTAGGGCGGGTTGGATCTGGGATTGGCTGGGAGGGTGCCAGGGTGTGCCTAGATCGGCAGTGAGGGGGTCGAAGTCTAGACCCCAGGATTGGGCAATGGCGCGGGTGAGACCTAAGCGACCGGAGCCGGGGTGGCGGGCAATGGCAATAATCAAATCGCGTAGCTGGCGACCTTGGGGACATTGGCCGAAGATGTGGAGGCCGTCGCGGATCTGGGCTTCTTTTAGCTCGCAGAGGTAGCGGTCGAGGGAGTTGAATAGGGTGTCGGAGGTGGTTGCGTCGGCTGGATTGGCGTCTGGTGACGCTTGGGCTAGTTCTTGCTGTAAGTGGGTTTCGACTATCAGTTCTAGAATCCGGTCACGAATCAGAGATAGACGAGAGGGGTCGAGGGTTTGGGCTTCGTAGTATTCGTCTACCAGGTTTTCTAGGTGCTGCAAGCTGCCGTAGAGTTCAGCGCGGGTAAGGGGCGGCGTCAGGTGATCGAGAATCACAGCCTGGGCGCGGCGTTTGGCCTGGGAGCCTTCGCCCGGATCGTTGACGATAAACGGATAGAGGTGGGGCAACGGACCAAGAGCCACTTCCGGAAAACAGGCTGCTGACAGGGCGGTGCCTTTGCCGGGTAGCCATTCGAGATTGCCGTGCTTACCCACATGCACAATGGCGTGTGCTCCGAAGGTTTCCCGCAGCCAGTAATAGAACGCTAGATAGGCATGGGTTGGTTCTAGATCGGGCGCGTGATAGTTCAAGCTGGGATCGAGATCGTAACCTCGAGCGGGTTGGATGCCAACAAAAATCTGGCCGAGCTGGATGCCTGCAATCGGAATCGCCGTAGGCAGGGCAGATGGATTGCCCCAGCGGTCAAGCAAGGCTTGCTGCACCGCGGCGGGTAGGGTGGCAAAGTACTGCTGATAGGCTGCACGAGGAAGCCACTGCTGGACAGTTCGTAGGGGCTGGGCTTCGGGGTCGTTCGTCACCTGGGCTGTGAGGCGAGCGATCAGCTCTGCGCCGGTTTGAGGCACATCGGTCAGCGAGTATCCCTGCTGTTGCAACGCCTGCAAAATTGCCACGCAGCTCGCGGGTGTATCCAAGCCCACCCCATTGGCAAGGCGACCGTCTCGCGTTGGGTAATTGGCCAGAATCAGAGCAATCTGCCGCTCGGAACAAGGCGTTTGCCGCAGCCGCACCCAGTTGGCCGCCAGCTCCGCCACAAACTCAATTCGATCCGCTATGGGCTGATAGGTAACCAGATCGGCTTGCAAGATCGGATGCCGCTGCTGTACCGCCTTAAACGAAACTGCCCGGCTGATAATGCGGCCATCCACCTCCGGCAGCGCCACATTCATGGCTACATCCCGCGGCGACAAACCCCGCAGCTGACTGCGCCACTGCTCCTCAGTCCCACCACTCAGAATCACCTGAAGTACCGGCACATCCAACTGCTGCCAGAGGTCCACCTGCGGTGCGTCTCCATCCAGTTGGGCCAGCGAAAAGCTGGTCGTGTTCAGCAGTACCTGAATTTGATGCTTTCCCTGAGGTTGGAAATAGTCCAGCACCTCCGGCTGCACCTCCGCCTCCCGCAACGAAGTCGCAAACACCGGCACTGGCTCAATCCCGCGCTGCTTCAGCGCACCACACAGCGCATCAATCGCTGCCGTATTCCCCGCCAAATAATGCGCCCGATAAAACAAAATCCCTGCCCTAGCCCAAGTTAACCCCTCTCCCGCCCCATCGCCCCCCCACTCATACACCCCCACTCGCGGCACCGATACCGGCATGGGCGGAGCGTAAGCGGTTTCCAGACAGAGATCGGCCAAATACTTGAGGGCATTCACCAGATTGGTGACCCCTCCCTCGGTGAAGTAGCGCCAGAGGCGGTCTACGGTGGACAGGGACGCGGTCGAGTGGCTGAGCAAATCCGGGTCAGGTCGGTCATCCCCTGGTAGGACAAACAGCGTTGCTCCGGTTTGCTGGACCGTTTGCCGCACTACTTCTAAACCATAGGACCAGTAGGAACGGCCCCCCAGTAAGCGCAGCACAATCCCACGCGCTTGGCTCAATACCGTCTCGGCATAGGTATCAATCGAGAGATTCTGCTGCAGCTGCAGCAGATTCACCATGCGCAGGGCCGGAAAGTCGGTGAGCTGAGCCAGGGCCGCAGCAGTCACTTGAATATCCGTATCGGCTGCCGTCAAGATCACTAACGGTGCCGGGGTTTGATCGACAAAGATTACTCCTTCGGTATCGGGAGTCCACCCTCCGGGAACAGCGGCAAGACGATGCATAAACTAGAGCAGCGTTGAGAGCATTAGGGATTGAAATCGTTGAGCCTTATAGTTTAGCTTCATTCAGCCTCAGACAACGTCTTTAGGGTTTGACCTGGGCAGCTCAGATATCAGCAGCTAGGTGGAGAATACTTCAACAGATCCGTAAATCTACCCTTGGTAGTATTGACAACATTAAAGCCTGCGTGTGTTATCTGGGTAACTACGGGTTTGCCACTTACTTTTACTACTTTTCCAGCAATTTTGGACCCTAATTTCTGCATGAAATCTGCGAGATTTTGGCTAGGTAGGGTACCAGCTTCACACGAAATTCATAAAACAGACTATTCATAAAGTTCGTATGTCTTTGTATCACTCAGCACTAGACAAAATCTCTGAAAGCGTTATCTAATAAGGCGTCGAGCATATATCGATAATCTAGATTAGGCATAGAAGTGACTTCGGTCAGGAATAGAAATAACAGCGTCTTTATGATTGTTTTATTTTTCCTGTTCAGGAAACACTCTGAATAGTTGAACGTCAGGAGGGGCAACACCCCCTAAAGTGCGAAGATTTGTTGAGGTTCGGATTCTATCTGCCTAAATTCACGGAGGCGGACTGAATTGCTTGTAAGTATGTTTACGTGTTCTCACGGTAATTTTGCTCGTAGGTGTGACCGATGACAGATGCAGCAACCAAGGGAAAATCTACTACCGAAGAAACCGCCACAACGGCATTACCGCCTTGTCCTGACCCACCTCATCGCTCAGCGTTGTGTTTAATTAAGCGTTCGATTGATATTGTGGGTGCCTTGGTTGGGTTGCTGCTGTTCGCAATTCTGTTTATCCCAGTTGCCGCTGCGATCAAGCTTGACAGTCCAGGGCCTATTCTCTATCGGCAAGAGCGATTTGGCTTACAGGGGCGTCCGTTTACGATTCTCAAGTTTCGTTCGATGGTGCAAAATGCCGATGCGTTGAAATCGCACGTACCGAATGAAGCCAACGGTCTGATTTTCAAAAATCGCCACGATCCGCGCGTTACTCGTGTGGGCCGCTTCCTGCGCAAAACTAGCCTGGATGAGCTGCCCCAGTTTTGGAATGTGCTGAAGGGAGACATGAGCTTGGTCGGCACTCGTCCCCCAACTCGCGATGAGGTTAGCCGCTATGAAGCCCGCCACTGGCTGCGGCTGAATGTCAAGCCGGGGCTGACGGGTGAGTGGCAGGTCAACGGTCGCTCTGCGATCAAAGATTTTGAGGAAATCGTCGATTTGGATCTGCGGTATCAGCACCGCTGGAGTCCGGTTTACGATCTAGCGCTAATCTGGCAAACGATCTGGGTCCTAATCAAGAAGTCGGGAGCCTACTGAGCGCCTATCTAAGTCGGCCAACTGTCGGGGCTACCCTTTGATGCCGCATGCAAGGCTGCGCTCGCCTAGCCTGTCTCTATCCTGCTTCTAACCTCTGCCGCGATAAATTTCCTAAAATTCCCACAAGCGCATGGTTGATTTGGCTCTAGTTTCAGTAGAGTTAAACAGGTTTGTGTGAGTCTACTGCCGACTGTGGCTCGCGCCGGAGGTGGAAGGAAAAGCGGCGATGTTTGAACTGATTACTCAGATTTTGCTTCTGGTAGGGCTTTACTACCTGCTGCGGGCATTTTGGCCCAAAATTTACAATACCCAGTACTTTGCCTGGTTTGGCGTTGCCGTTCTGATTGCCCTGATCCTAATGGCCTTCATTCAGCCCGGCAATCGTACCGTTGGAATCCTGTGGGCCATTCTTTCCTTTCCATTACGCCCCTTAGGTTTAGTCTTGGTTTTGCTGGCCTATGCACTGGCTGAGGGACCAGGAAAAATTAAAGCAAACCAGGTAATTGCCGCCTTTGTGATCCTGTTGATCTTCAGTCTGCCAGTCACAGCCTATTTACTGACGGCCCAAACCGAACAGCGCTCAGTGATGGAAGCAATTCGGCGACAGGAAGCCTCTAACCCACGAGCCGTGCAGGCGATTGTTGTTCTGGGGGATGGTGCCGTCCCGATTGATCCAGCCGCTCGCATCCGTACCCAGATGACCCGTTCTGGCGATGGGATCAGCATCACGCTGCAAGCGCGTTTGCTCTATGCCGCTGAGCTATACACCACCCGGACACAACGAGGTAACAACCCACTCGTCATCGTCAGCATTGGCCCCCAGCCCGTCGATGCTCGTGGACGCCCCTTAACCAGCGAAGACCAGGCGGTGATTGCGCTATTAACCCGCAATGGAGTGCCCCAAAGCCAGATCAAACTCGATCGAATTGGGGTAGATCCTCGCACTAGCGCGATTGAAGCCCGCCGCATCCTCGATCCGCAAAGCCAGAATATAGAGTGTCGGCTGTTTGCCGTTTGCGACAATGGCGTGCGCGAGCTGCCGTCTTCTGGGTCAATCAGCGCTCGAATCCCGATTGTCCTCGTGACGCCAGTGATCATGGCCCGACGAGCCAGTTCCACCTTTCGGCGGTTGTACTTTGAAGTCATCCCCTGCCCTACCGACTTCTATGTGTTTCAGCTACAGCGGGGTTGGGAGTTGGCCGCTCTCACCGATCTAATTCCGAGTGCAGAGGCGCTGGTAATCACCTCACGGGTGGTGAACGAGTATCTGACCACGGTTTACTACTTCCTGCGAGGGTGGCTAGCCGATCCCCTCACCATGTAAGCTGCTGCATAGCTCTTTTCGAGTCTGTAATTTTTTGTGTCCGTTTGTAGCACTGCTCAAGTGAGCAGTAAATCGTTGAACGGTGAAGAGAGCCAATGCGCCAGAATAAGAAAGGCATTAGCTGCGGGTGTACTCTGCTGGCTGAAGCTAACTTTGCTTGTTTTTTGCTTGTTTTTTGTTTATTTGAGAATTTACTACCAATCGATCAATGGCTCACTCCCGACTGCAAACCCTAGCAACCTACCTGCGGCCTCACTGGCGTAAAGCAGCCATCGGTATTTTTTCTTTGTTTGTGGTCAATGCGGTAGGGGTCTACATTCCGCTGCTGATTCGGGATGGGCTGGATGAGCTACAGCAGACCTTTAATCTGAATCGCGTTATCTACTACGCACTGCTGGTTTTGCTGCTGGCGTCGGTGATGTGGGTGGTGCGGATGTTATCGCGGGTGTTGCTGTTTGGCGTGGGGCGACAGGTAGAGTTTGACCTGAAGCAGCGCATCTTCAAGCATCTACTGACGCTAGAACCAGCCTACTTTACGATCAACACGCCCGGAGATTTGATCAGCCGCGCCACCAGCGATGTGGACAATATTCGCCGCCTGTTGGGTTTTGCCGTCCTCAGTTTGGCGAATATGGTGTTTGCCTATGGGCTGACGCTGCCTGCAATGTTAGGAATTGACGTGAAGCTGACGCTGGCCTCGTTGGCAGTTTACCCGGCGATTCTGATTTTGGTGCAGTTGTTTAGCCATCGGCTGCGAGCACAACAGCTAGCAGTACAACAGGAAACGGCGGACCTGAGCGATCTGATCCAGGAAGACATGAGCGGCATTGCCCTAATCAAGATCTATGCCCAAGAAGAAAACGAGCGGCATGCCTTTCGTCAGTTGAATCAGCAATTGCTGAGTGCCAATCTGCGGCTGTCGAAAACGCAAAATACGCTGTTTCCCTTACTGCGCGGGTTGGCTAGCCTCAGTCAACTGGTCATTTTAGTCTTGGGAATTGGGGCGATTGCCGCTGCCACCCTCAGCGTCGGGGATTTTGTGGCGCTGCTGTTGTTTGCCGAACGGCTAGTATTTCCCACAGCGCTGCTGGGCTTTACAATTACGGCCTATCAGCGGGGCGAGGTGAGTATCGACCGCTTGGAAGCCATCCTCTCTACCAAGCCGCAAGTTCAGGACGCCCCGAATGCGATTGCCCTGCCCCGGTCGGATGTGCGCGGCTGGCTGAGTGCCCATCACCTCACCTATACCTATCCGGGAGCTACTACACCAGCCCTCAATGATGTCAGCTTCACGATTAAACCGGGCGAAACCGTGGCCGTTGTTGGATCGATTGGTTCCGGGAAGTCTACTCTCGCCAATGCGTTGCCGCGTCTACTCGACATTGCCCCCGGCCAACTCTACCTCGATGGCTACGACATTACTCAGATCCGGCTGCGCGATCTGCGGGCGGCGATTGCCTATGTGCCCCAGGAAAGCTTTTTGTTCAGCACGACGATCAAAAACAATATCCGCTACGGGGATCCCACTAGCGAACAGCCAGAAGTGGAGCAGGCCGCCAAACAGGCCCAGATCCATCCCGAAATTCTCAATTTTCCGCAGCAGTACAAAACGATTGTGGGCGAACGAGGCATTACCCTTTCCGGTGGACAGCGCCAGCGGACCGCCCTCGCTCGCGCCTTGTTGGTGGATGCACCCGTTTTGATTTTGGATGATGCCCTCTCTAGTGTGGATAACCAAACCGCAACGGCAATTTTGAATCAGCTCTCAGAAGGGACAGAGCGCAAAACGGTTCTGTTTATTTCTCACCAGCTTTCAGCAGCGGCGGCGGCAGATCGAATTCTGGTGATGGATCATGGCCGCATCGTGCAGGCGGGCACCCATGGGGAATTATTGGCCCAAGATGGCCTCTATCAGTCGCTTTGGGAAACCCATGCAATGGAGGAAGCGATTGAGGAAGGCGAGTAGAAATAATTTGTAATTCAGTTTAATGGTTGGTCTGCGTTTAAGGTGATTTACATTAAACGCGAATTACCATCAATTAAAAATTTAAAAAGGAACCTGGTGCGATATAGCTAAGTCTACTAAAGTAGGTCAATTCAATGATTGGGCAGACCCGTAATCTGGATAACTGATCCGCTATCTAGTTCGCCAGCAGGCAGGATGCCTGCCCTACGTTTAGTGTTTAATTATGCTTGCCTGCTTAGTGTTGATTGACGTAGCTAAGATGAACCCGCATATCATCTAAAATTCCCTGCTTAAGGAGCATTCTGTTTTATGTCTGTGAGTTTCGACGCTGGAAATACCGTCCGGGTTGGTGTAACGCCCTACTCAGTTGCTGTAGCCGATGTGAATGGCGATGGCATCCTAGATTTAATTTCTGGTGGAACTGTAGCGTCATCGTCAGTTGTGCAAACGGGTGCTGTTTCGGTCCTGTTGGGTAGCAGCAATGGCCGGTTCAACTCGTCGCCGATCGTGTCTTCAGGGGCGGGATTTGGCTCAGCTACGGCCCTCGCGGTTGGAGATTTCAATAACGATAACGTTTTAGATGTGATCACCGTTGGCGATCTATTTGGCAGTACCATCAGCGACGTGTTTGTCAATCTAGGCAATAATCGCGGCAATTTTCGCGCTAGCACCACCAGCCAAATTCTGCCCGATAATCCGCAGGCCGTGGCGGTGGGAGATATCGATGGAGATCGACGTCTAGATGCAGTGACGGCAGGCGGCAGAAGTCTGTCAATTTTACTCGGCAATGGAGCGGGTGACTTTAGTTCGGTCAAAACTCAGACGCTTAGCGATAGTCCCAAAGCCTTAACGCTGAAAGATTTCAATAACGATGGCCGGTTGGATATTGCGGCACTCACAATATCCAGTACTACCAATGCCAACAAACTGTTGCTGCTGCTGGGTGATGGCAAAGGCGGCTTCACCGAACGTCCGGCAGTAGACCTCAAGAGCAACTCCTACGGCGCATCCGATCTAGTCACGGCTGACTTTAATGGCGATGGCAGACTCGATGTCGCTGCCCTGTCGGGGCGCACGGTTTCTGTGCTGCTAGGCGATCTGACTGGTTCGCTGCGGTTGGTTTTTCAAACTGAGCAGAATGCTAGTGCGATTACAGCTGGAGATTTTAATGGAGATGGGCGGGTTGATTTAGCAACGACATTCCTCGGCTCTGGCAGCGACGGCACTTCGATTTTTCTGGGCAACGGCAGAGGCAGCTTCAGCCGTCCGGTTTCGTTCCTGGCCTCTGGATCGTTTGGTAGCTCCAAGCTGGCAACCGGCGACTTTAACCAGGACAATAAGCTCGATTGGGTGGGTATCAATCCTGCCAATCAAGATGCCACCGTGTTCCTCAACAACACTACTGCCACCGATGCTATTGCGATTGGCACGACCGATGACGACAAGAAGTTCGTCGATGCCTCCAGTGAGTTCAGCGGCGCGGTGCGGATTGATCTCGACAAAGGTACTTTCGTGCTGAATGGCCCTACCCGAATTACCAAATCGGTGAAAGGCTTCGATGATGCGATTGGTACAGTGCGGGATGATCGGATTCGGGGCAACCGGCGCGCCAATCTGCTGAACGGTTCGTCTGGCAACGACGAACTGCTAGGTTCTAACGGCGATGACCAGCTAATTGGCGGAGCAGGGAACGACCGACTCACGGGTGGTAGAGGCAAGGATAGCTTTATCTTCAGCGCAACACCCAATTATCCAGACGGATTGGCAACGCCCTTTAGCCGTCAGTTGTTGGGGATTGACCGAATCGTTGATTTTGAGCGCGGTAGGGACAAGATTATCCTCGATGCAGGTACCTTCACGGCGCTAGAAGCAGGCCAACGCATTCGCTTTGCTACAGTCGATGACATTGCAGGCGCAAAAACCAGCCGCGCCCTGATTACCTATGTCCGCGACTTGGGACGGCTCTACTATAACCCGAACGGCTCCCGCTCTGGGTTTGGGGGTGGCGGTCAGTCTGGCGGTCAGTTTGCTGTTCTGAATGACCAACCTGCTCTCAGAGCAAGCGACTTTGCCACGTTTGTCTAACTCTGCTCACGGTTTGGTCGGTGGCTGGCTAGCCAATCTAGCAGATTGGTCAGGGCAGAGAAGTCAAGCAGCGCCTCTCCTAACGCCTCTAGCTGTTCCAAGTCAAGGGCTTGCACCTGAGCTACGATCTCTGATGGCAACGATTCCAACTCCACCATCTGCTGATCCTGCCGCAACTGGTTCAATGCTCGCTGCACGACCGCTACTTCTCCGCCCTGCTTCAGAATCGGTACAAAGGGCAATAGGGCCGTGAGTGACTGCTCAAATACTAGCTCTGCCTCTACCTCCCAGAGGTTGATGACGCGATAGTCCTGTCTCGCTTCTAGCCCCAGAAAGCTAGACTCATAGCGCTGGGCAATTACAACTGAGGCAGCAGGCGGGAGAATGTTCACCAGCACTGGATAGACCGGCAAGCAGCTATTTAACTTTGGTATTACCTCGGTAATGATTGAGCATGAGTGCTTCAATAGTTTTGACCGTAGCTCTACAGGAATAAACCAACTACTAAGGTAATACCTAAGATCATAGCTGAGTTAATGATTGGGCTAATAGCTGGAATCAACGCACTAAGATGCTGATGTATTTGCCTGCTAGTAGGGGAAAGGGCACAATCGGCGTAAACTTGCCCCGGTCGCTGGCGACCTGCTTGACTACCAACTCGTGGATGGCAAACTCGATCTGTTCCTGAGTGCCAATCAACCAGATGCGCAGCTTGTCGCCGCCCAGGTTGATGCCCGAATTACCAAACGGGTCGCCAAACTGCTTTGCTAACAGTGGATTAAACTCTGCTGTCATCGTGATTCGCCTTTGTTTTCTTGCTGTTTGTGGAGTGAGAAGAAAACTTAAGGCGTGGTGGTCTAACCACAGGGTAACGAGGTGTGTCAAATTGCCCGATCCGGTTGCAGCAGAAATGCAACAGAAACTGTTGCACCGACAAGCGGTCCATCTGTCGCAACGATCGTTTACACTTGACACAGCCAGGTCCTCTGCTGCTAACAGAGACTTTGGTTAGCTGGCTAGTTGTGCTGGTTACACTTCTAGTCAGCGACCTCGCCTTAAGCTGCCTACCGGTTCAGCATCACTGAACTCGTGAGCAAAGCATAGAGCATTGAGCACCATAACGCAAGCGTAGTTGAATGACTTTTTGTGAATCCCGCAGTTGAGGGTGGGGTGGGGCTGGTGGATGATAGCCGGTTTGTTAACTTCCGTAATTCTTCTGTCAAGCTTGTATAAATTTAAGTTGAAGGAATGACAGAGTTCCGTAAACTTGCTTTATAAGTTTGAGAGTGGACCGTGAGTCTGGCGCTTAGGAGTTTCTATAAATAACGCTAATGTTGGCGTTAAGACCGAGTGAATCTAGCCAGTATTGCAGTGGTATGGCTGGGAGAATGTTGCTGCCTCAGCAAGACGATCCAAGTTGCCGCGTCGGTCCACCAAAGTCCCCCCCTTTGTCATGCCCTTTGTCATGTAAGTATGCTTTATCGTTCTTCCGGTCGGTTTGAGTCGGTCGCGGCTGTTCCAATTGCTCGCACGATAGCTGCAACATTTGCCATCACCTTCACTTTATTGATTCTGATTGCCGGTTGGATTGCCATTCAGCCTACTCCATCGGGTCAGACCGGCATCAGTCCACCGATTGCGTCAATTTCCTCAGCTATTGCCGTTGCTTTCGCGGTTAGTCGCTGCCCCGTTTGGGGGTGGCGATTGGGTTTGAGGTGGTAGCGGCAGTGGCTAATCCCATTCGTGCCCTGGCTGTTTGAAGAAGCTGGGGACTTGTGCTGTTTGTGTTCGTCTGGATGACCCGTTTGATTACTCAAGAGGTTAGTATGTCCAATCTAGAGAGTTTGAGTCTAACTGAGATTGCCTTTGTCGATGTTGGGGTGGCTGATTCTGCCTCGCTGATTTCCCAGTTCAAAGGAGGCACCGAGGTACATCTGCTCGATTCATCTCAGGATGCGATTGCACAAATCACCCAGGTTTTAGCGGGTCGTTCTGGTGTGAGTGCGGTTCACCTGGTTTCGCATGGCAGCAATGGTGCGTTGCGGTTGGGCGACACAACCGTGGCTGAGCTGAGCCAGTATGACGCTGAGCTACAGCTCTGGTCACAATCACTCACCGCTGATGCCGACATTCTGCTCTATGGCTGCAATGTGGCGGCAGACCCGACAGGAAAGGCATTTGTCAACAGTCTGGCCCAACTCACAGGAGCCGATGTGGCCGCCTCCACCGATCTAACAGGCAGCAGTGTACTGGGCGGGAATTGGACGCTGGAGTTTAGCACGGGCAGCATTGAGGCGTCCGATTTGCTATCGGATGGGGCAAAGGCAACCTATCAGAACGTGCTGGCAAACTTTAACGCCAATAATTTTGACTCCCTGACCAGTGCGATTAGTAGTGCCAATGCTCAGAGCGGCGACGACACGATCACGCTGACCGGGTCGTTCAGTTTGAGTGGTGTCCTACCCGCAATCAACAGCAACATTGCGTTGATTGGCAACAACAACACCATCAACGGCAATAACAATCGCATCTTTTTCGTCGCAGGTGGCACAGTCAGTTTCTCGAACCTAACCCTGACGGGCGGTGTGGCCCGCGGCGGAAACGGTGGGCCTGGGGAGGCAGCGACGGCTAGTAATAGCTCTGGGATTGTTGGAGCGGCGGGTGGCGGCGGCGGCGGCGGAGCCGGATTGGGGGGTGCACTGTATATGGACAGCGGCACGGTGACGCTGACGAATGTTGTCTTTAGCAATAACCAAGCGATTGGCGGCAACGGCAGCAACGGCAACATTTTCGCCAACAGTACCAGTAACAGCCCTGCCGGCAATATCAGTGCTACTGGTAACGGTGGAGCTGGCGGCAGCGGGAGTAGCGGTGGGGCTGGTAGTTTTAGCGGCGGCGGTAGTGGCGGCAGCTCCAGTGCTCAGATTACTCCCCCCAATTTCAGAGCTAATGCTGATGATGGGAGCAGGGGTGGCTTCGGCGGCGGCGGCGGCGGGGGCAGTGCTGCCGTTCTCGCTGATATTTTTGGTCCCAGTCCCCTGAGCGGCGGCGGTGGTAGCGGCGGCAACTTCGGTGGCAACGGTGGCGGCGGTAGCAGCGGCGGCAGCGGCAACGGCCTCAATGTCAGCATCAACGGTCAAGGCGGCGGTGGTGGCGGCGGTGGCGGTCTGGGCGGTGCCATCTTTCTGCGCTCTGGCATCCTGACGCTTGATACCGTGAGTTTCAACAACAATTCAGCCACAGGCGGCAGCGGCGGCGGTGTCCGTAGCAGTGCCGGGCTGGGCAAGGGCGGCGCGATTTTCATCCTGGATACCTTGACCAACAGCAACGGCAATAACCAGGGCATGCCCACCAGCCTGCCCACTATCCGGGGAACGAACGTCAGCTTCAGCAACAATAGTGCTGGCGACGATACGAACACGGCGACGGACAATGACAATATTTATGGCGCGTCCTTGCCGCTTCCTGTCCCCAACAGCGCTCCCACCACCACCGGCATCGCCAACGTCACGGTGAACGAAGATACCCCTGCTACCACCATCAACCTGTTCGATGCCTTTGCCGATGCCGAAACCCCTGACTCCGGCTTGAGCTACAGCGTCACGGCCAACAGCAACCCCGGCTTAGTGAGTACCAGCATCAGCAACGGCATCCTCACCCTGGACTATGTCGCCAACGCCTTTGGCGCGGCCAACTTCACCGTCCGCGCCACTGACCCCGGCGGCCTCTTTGTAGACACCAGCTTCACGGTCAACGTCACCGCCGTCAACGATGCACCCGTGGTCAACCTAGCTTCCCCTTCCCAGTCCATCCTCTCCAGCAACAGCTTGATTAGCGGCATCAGCATCAGCGATGTCGATGCAGGTACAAGTCCGGTCAGCGTCACCCTGAGGGTTAACAGCGGCACGCTCAATGTGGCCACCTCTGGGGGTGTAACGATTGGCAACAACAACACCAGCACCGTCACGCTCACGGGCACTGTCAGTGACATCAACACTGCCCTCACCAACCTGCGTTATAGCAGCTCCAACAACTTCTCTGGCAATGACAGCCTCAACATCACGGTGAACGACAATGGCAACACTGGCAGTGGCGGAGCATTGAGCGACAGTAAGACCGTAGCCCTCAATGTCACCCGAGACCTGGGCACGCTGGGTGTGTTTGGTCAGATTGTCAGCGGTACTGTCAACGCTGCTGACCCGGAAGACTTCTACCAGGTGACCTTGACCAGTGGG
>KL662191.1:884666-903451 GCA_000733415.1 [Leptolyngbya] sp. JSC-1 | reverse complement strand
TTGTACCGCTCCTCGACCAAAGCCGCATAGGCCCGCATCCGACTCGGCAGGTTGGCCTGATAGCGCAACTGCAACTCGTTCAACACTAGAAACTCGCCCTGTTCAGGACTGCTGACTTTCACCAGCACATCGTTTTCTCGACTGAGCCACTGGAACTCAGAGCCGAGGATCTCCTGGGCCACCACATCAGGCTGCTGGGTCACCCACTGCACCCAGGCTGTGGGAGCGAGGCTGATCAGCCGCTTGCCGCCAATGTCTGCTTTTTTGACCGCGGGTTCTGTTGTTTTACTGTTCGTCTCTCTGTTTGTTCTTCAGTATAGTCGCTGCTGAAGTAGTATTTGGCTCAAACGTTAACTCTGTTGTATTTCTCTGGAGGTTACTATGTCTCATCTACAAAGTTTTTATTCTGGTTCATCTTCGACTGAGATTGCGTTCGTGGATGCTGGTATTCCTGATTCTGCCTCGCTGGTTTCGCAGTTCAAAGCAGGCACCGAAGTGCATCTGCTCGATTCATCTCAGGATGCGATTGAGCAGATCACCCAAGTGCTAGCGAGTCGCTCCAACCTCAGTGCGGTTCATCTGGTCTCGCATGGCAGCAGTGGTGCGTTGCAGTTGGGTGGAGAAACCATTAGTGATTTGAGTGAGTACGATGCTGAATTACAACTGTGGTCCAACTCGCTCACGACTGATGCTGACATTCTGCTCTATGGCTGCAACGTGGCGGCAGGCAATGCAGGTATGGCCTTTGCAAATAGTTTGGCTCAACTGACTGGAGCCGATGTGGCGGCATCGGATGACCTGACCGGTTTGGGCGGTGATTGGGAGTTGGAGTACAGCAGTGGCGCAATTGAAGCAACAAGCCTTGCTGCGGTTGACTATACTTCAACCCTAGCCAACTTCACCGTCACCACCCTCAACGATGTGGTCGATGCCAACGACGGGGTGATCAGCCTGCGGGAAGCCATCAATGCTGCCAACAACCTGGATGGTACAGATAACATCTTCTTTGCTGTCAACGGGACCATTACCCTCGGTGGTTCTGAACTGAACATCAGCAGTGACCTCAATATCTTTGGCAACGGTGCCAGTTTCACGACAATTAGCGGCAACAATGCCAGTCGAGTGTTCAACGTCAGTAGTGGCGCTGTCCTGTTGTCAGGACTGACAATCGCCAATGGTCAGGTGACTAGTGATAGGGGCGGCGGCATCCGCAACAGGGGCACCTTGACCGTGCAGTTCTGCACCTTCAGCGGCAACTCGGCAAGCAACGGTGGCGGCATTGCCAACTTTGGCAGCCTGACAGTCAACAGCAGCACCTTTAGCGGCAACTCGGCAAGCAGTGGCGGCGGTATTCTCAACTTTCGCAGCCTGACGGTGAATGGCAGCACCTTCAGCAGCAACTCGGCAAGCGCCGGCGGCGGTATTGAAAACCAGGGCAGCCTGACGGTGAATGGCAGCACCTTCAGCAGCAACTCGGCAAGCGCCGGCGGCGGCATTTTCAACACTGGCAGCCTGACGGTGAATGGCAGCACCTTCAGCGGCAACTCGGCAAGCTCTGGCGGTGGCGGCATTGACAACAACTTTGGCAGCCTGACCGTCAACAGCAGCACTTTCAGCGGCAACTCGGCAGCAAGCTTCGGCGGCGGTATTTACAGCCGGGACAGCACGATGACAGTGACGGGCAGCTATTTCCTCAACAATCAGGCTACTGACGGCGGCGGCATTGCCAATCGCTTTGGAACCTCCACGCTGAGCAGCAACGTGATCAGCCAGAACCGGGCAACGAATCAAGGCGGCGGCGTGTCCAACGACGCTGGTACGGTCTATCTCCAGCTCAACACCATCAGCTCTAACACGGCTCCAACTGGGCCTGACCTGTTTGGGGCGTTTGTCAGCGGCACCAGTACACCGGGTAGCTTCGGCTTCAATGTGATTGGCAGAGGCGGTGGCTTCACGGGGATTGTGAATGGGGTGAATGGCGATGTGATTTTGGTGCCCTAATCAGCTCGAACCCAACAAGTTTGGCCGCTGGTACTATGGGATAGCCAGATTGACCAATGCGGTGCTGCTAACCGAACGCAACCGTAACCGTAACGTTTCCACGCTCTTGTAGTTGGTGCCCCCAACCTGACTGCCAACGATTTTGTGACTCAAGCAGAAACAGTGAAGGGATTGGTTCCCGTCCCGCCTGTCTCTGCTTAGCCAAAATCCCAGACCTCGACCACCAGCAGACCAGCAGACGCCACAATTTTCTCCAGCGCGGTGGCAATTGTAGCTAGTCTCTGATCTGCTGTTGCACTTGCTCTGCTGTTGCTCAGGCTTGCTTTCAACCCGTCGAGGCCAAACAACCAAGCGACACCTCTACCGATTCTGGCGATCGGATTGTTCGTTGAGCTGCTGCACCGCAGAGATAACTCCACCGCCGAAAAAGCCTGCCACCGCTCCGATCCAGGGATAGCGGCGGGTGAGATTGATGTAGTTTTGGCTTTGGTAGGGAGAGGGCGAGATTTGCGCTGCCGCCAACCCAATCACAGCGCCCACACCCGCGCAAACGAGAGCAGAGAACAACAGGCGTTTTAGATCCATAACCGTAGATCCTTAGCATCTTAGATGTGATTTTGTCCCTCTCGGATGTGTTTCAAAAGCCTTGCAGCCCTCCCACAAGGACTTGAGCTACTTCATCACTGATACGGATGGCTTTCCTTGCTCTTGAACCAGCATCGCTGAAGACTCTATCCATAAGCAGGCGTTGCCTCAACTAAGCAGGTTCCTCTCCCTCAGTGTAAGGCGCAGAGACAGAGGGAGTGCTGGCTTCCAGATGAGCCGGGACAGCGGCAGGGAGTTCGGGATAGGGTTCTCCAGAAATTGGGGGATCGCTCGGAGGTTGGCTCCCCATCAGCGAGGCCACCAAGCTCTTGATCACCACATAGAGGGCTGGAGTCACCAGATAGTTCATCACCGTAGCCACCAGCAGCCCGCCAAAGATCGCCGTTCCCAGCGACCAGCGGCTGGCCGCCCCGGCCCCGGAGGCCACCACTAGGGGAAAGAATCCCACCAGTGAAGAAACAGCCGTCATCATAATCGGACGAAAGCGTTCTGAAGCGGCCTTTATAGCGGCTTTGGGAATCGACAGCCCTTCAGCCCGGGCCTGGTTGGCAAACTCCACAATCAGAATCGCGTTCTTGGCAGCCAGTCCAATCAGCATCACCAGCGCTACCTGGGTATACAGGTCGTTCACCAGTCCCCGCAGGCTGACAAAGATCAAGGCTCCCAACAGCGCCAGTGGCACTGTCAGCAGAATGATAATCGGGTCAACGTAGTTTTCGTACTGCGCCGCCAGCACCAGAAATACCATCACAAAGCCGAGAGCAAAGATGATAGAACTCTGTCCGCCTGAGCGAATTTCTTCCCGCGTCAGCCCCGCCCATTCGTAGCGCAGTCCGGGAATTGCCGCCTGATTGAACGTTTCCTGCATCGCCTGAATCGCCTGTCCGGAGCTGTATCCGCGAGCGGGCTGTCCCTGAATTTTGATCGAGCGGAACAGGTTGAAGCGGTTAATCGAAGCGGGTCCGGTAATCGGAGTTACCGTGGCGACATTACTGAGGCGCACCAAGTTGCCGTCGCGAGAGCGGACCTGGATTTGCTGCAAGTCTTCGGGTTTGCTGCGGTAATCTGCATCTGCCTGCACAAACACTCGATAGCTGCGTTGCCCAAAGGTAAAATCATTCACATAGCGGCTGCCCATGTAGGTACTGACGGTGGACAGCGCTTCACCAATATCCACGTTTTGGGCATTCAGCTGTTCTCGATCCAGTTCCACTTGGAGTTGCGGCGTATTGATCGTGAATTGGGTAAATACACCATTCAAAACTGGGTTTTGGTTGGCTTTGGCAATAATTTCTTGAGCTGCTCCTAAAAAGTCCTCGAAGCTCAACCGCCCACCCGAGCTATCTTGCAGAATGAACTCAAATCCACCCGTGGCACTAAAGCCGGGAACCGCAGGCGTGTTGAAGACCACCACCACCGCGTCTTGGATGGCGGCAAATTGGCGATTCAAGCGACCAATAATCTCCTGAACGGTCTGTCCCGGTTCTTGGCGTTCCGACCAGTTCTTGAGCTTGGCAAAGAACGTGCCTTGATTCGGTCCACTGCCTTCCAAGCCAAATCCCGGTACAATCAGGGACGATTCAATTTCTGGCGTCTCTGCAAAGGTTTGATAGACCTGCTGCGCGATCCGGTCCGTGTAGTTGCGCGCCACCCCTTCGGGGGACTGGATAATGCCCAGGAATACACCCTGATCTTCTTCGGGAATAAAGCCGGTCGGCACCGTTCGGAACATAAACACCGTGGCCGCCAAGCCCATAACAAACAGCGCTATCACAATGTATCTAATCTGGATCAGAAACTCGATCAGGCGGCGGTAGCGCTCAAGCAGCCAGCCAAAGCCCCGATTAAACTGCCGGAAAAACCAGGCCAGCGGACCTTGCCCTTCCCCCTGTTTAGGACGCAGCAGCAGCGCCGACATACTTGGGGTAAAGGTCAGGGCATTAAACGTGGACACTACGATCGAGAAAGCCATGATCAGGGCGAACTGCCGATACATGATCCCGGTTGCGCCCGGAAACATGGCAACTGGAAGAAAAATGGCAATTAGGACCAGCGAGGTAGAAATGGTTGCCCCGACCAGGGTACTCATCGATGCCATCGCCGCTTCGCGGGGCTTCATGCCGCGATCGATATTGGCGGCAATCGACTCCACCACCACGATGGCGTCATCGACCACCACCCCGGTGCCCAGAATAATCCCGAACATTGTCAGGTTGTTGAGGGAAAATCCGAACGCCAGCGCGAATACCATCGCCCCAATCAGGGCAACCGGAATCGCAATGGCTGGAATAATCGTGGTACGCCAGTCCTGAAGAAAGATAAACAGAATCAGAATCACTAGGCCGATGGCTTGCAGCAGCGTCACCGTGACTTCTCGTTGCGACGCTTCCACAAATTCCGTCGTGTCATAGACAAGCTGATACTGAAGTCCGGGCGGAAAGTCTTTGGCGAGTTCGGCCAGGGTTTCCTTCACCTGCTGTCCGACAGCCAGGGCGTTACTGCCGGGAAGTTGATAGATGGCAATTCCGGTTCCAGGCTTGCCGTTGATCAGCCCCTTCGTAGCATAGTTCTGGGCACCCAGTTCCACTCGGCCTACATCTTTGACTTTGGTTAGGGTACCGTCGGGCTGGGTCCGCAGTACCAGATCAGCAAACTCAGTTTCGTCCCGTAGTTGCCCCTGGATGCGAATCGGGATATTAAACGGCTGATTCTCCATGGCTGGTTCACCGCCAATCGCTCCCCCGCCAACTTGCAGATTGTGCGACCTCAGGGACTGCACCACATCATTGGCAGTTAGCCCTCTAGCCGCCATCTCATTGGGATCAAGCCACAGACGCATGGCATAGGTGCGATCGCCCAGCGTCACCAGATCCCCCACCCCAGGAACCCGCCTCAGCGCATCAATGATATACAAATCGAGATAGTTCGAGATAAAGATATCATCGTACTCGTTGTTCTCGGCATTAAAGCCATAGACCAACAGCACACTCGTGGAGGCGGCCTTGACCGTCACCCCGGTTTGCCGAACCGCCTCGGGAAGTGCCGGTTGGGCCAGCCCGACTCGATTCTGCACGTTGACCTGGTTGATGTCTTTGCTGGTGCCGGTTCTAAAGTAAACCTGGATGCGGCTATCGCCCGAATTGCCGCTGGTAGAGGTGATGTATTCCATGTTCTCCACCCCGTTGATCTGCCGCTCCACGGGCGTCGTCACGGTATCTTCTACGGTTCGGGCATCGGACCCGGTGAAGTTACTCGTCACCTGAATTTGAATTGGGGCAATATCCGGCAAGTTCACAACCGGCAGCAGCGGAATCGCAATGCCACCCGCCAACAAGATGATGATCGTCGTCACCGTTGTCAACACTGGACGCCGAATAAACGCATCAGAAATCGAAAAAATAGCCATGCGGGATTGCTCCTACGATTGGGGCTGAACCGGGGCACCGTTTCTCAACCGGAGAATATTCGAAATCGCGATTTGTTCGCCGGCTTCAATGCCGTTGAGGACTTCATACTGATCGCCTTGCAGGGGTCCCAACTCCACGGGACGCTGTTCCACAATCGGTTGAACTGACTCGGTGCCGTCCTCCGATGTGGTGATCACATAGACAAAGCCCTGTGCCCCAGTGCGCGTCACTGCCGTCATTGGCACCAGGATCCCAGGATTCTGCGCCCAGATCACCCTCGCTCGCACAAACTGACCATTTCTCAGCTCTCCATCTTGGTTCGAGAAGCGGGCTTTCACTAGGACAGACTGCGCCTGAGTGTTGACATTGGGCGAGACGAAGTCAATGGTGCCGGTGGCAATTTTCTGTTTGCTGGTGGGATCAAGGAGTTCCACAGGTAAGCCCGCTCGCAAATCCCGCAACCGGTTGGCAGGGACTGAGAGCCGCAGATCGAGGGCGGCGTTCTGGGTAATGGTGGTGATGGTTTGCCCGGTCGTCACCACATCCCCTGCTTTCACCGAAATATCCCCGACAATGCCCGCTATCGGCGACCGAATTTGCCGGAAGCCAACGCTGACCCGGGCGGCATCTACCTGAGCTTGAGTCTCCTTAACCCGGCTGTCCGATTGGGCAATTTGCACCTCTGCAACTCGCAGCTGCTCTCGGGCGGTTGTGAGCCGATTCCGGGCAGCTTCTAGGTTATTTTCGGCCTGATCAAACTGATACGCCCCAATCGCGCCCTGCCCGACCAGATACGTTGCCCGCTCATAGTTGGTTAGCGCTAGCGCCACATCCGATTCCGCCGTTGCCACCTGGGCTAAGGCCACTTTTCGTTGCCGAACCGCCGTCTCTCGGGATGCTCTGGCGCTTTGAAGGGCCGCCGTAGCGCCTTGCAATTGGGGCATAGTTTGATCGGGTCTCAGCGTCATAATCGGGGTACCTCGCCCGACTCGATCGCCCGGTTGTACTAAAATGTCCTGAATTTGCCCCTGAACTTCTGGTCGCACTTCAACAATCTCAGCCGCTTGCAGCGTACCGACGAATTCAGACATCTCTTGCACTCGTCCTGGTTCAATCTTTTGCCATTGCACAGGGATAGCCGTGGGGGCGCTGGCCTGCTGAGACGAATCCGGTTGGCTACATCCCCCTACGATTGACACAGACAGCAACACCGTACTCAAGAGATGCTTAGGAAAATGTTCACTCAATCTTGTAATCATTGCTTCGCAATCCTGACAAAGACCGTAGCAGCTCACTTTACAACAAAGATGACTAAACCAAAACGATACCAAGGTAGCCATCGAATAAGGTATACCCCACTGTCTAAACAGTTTTTATAAAACTTTAAGACAGGTGCGGGGTCTGTGGCATTTGAACAGTCGGCTGAACCGAAAGCTGCTAACCAGCTTGTGTCACAGTAGGTTTAGTTGCACATCGCGTAATATAGAAAATTCTATATGGAAGAGCCTAAATCTATCAGATCACTAATTACAGATCACTAATTAGGCTACTTTAGATTATTAACCAAATCACTATCAGATCTCTGAACAAGCCTATGTTATTCAGCTCAACCTTTACGCTAACCCTCTAAGAGCATCATTAGTTAAGTAGTCCTCAATATAACTCATTTATATTTTCGCATCCTGGCAATCGTCCCAATGGTAGCAACATAAAATTTAATTTGCTCAAATTTGTTAAATCAGAACGAAATCATAAAACTTGACAAATTCCAACGCTATCAAAAAACGGCAAGATCGATCAAAGCGTTCGACCTCTTTGGAGGCCGTTTCGCTCGCGGCAGAATACCCTAGAACCGAGGCCCCAAGCCCCCTACACCTCACATGAGTGAAAAACGCTATATGTTCAGTTTATCTATTTATCTATAGAGGCCCACTAATCGAGCAATAAACACCGCTGGATAGATCACACCTACCATTCCTTCCAAATTGGCTAAGACTCTGGCAACCCTGCTAGCAGGAGAGATGTCTCCGTAGCCAACGGTGGTTAGGGTGGTAAAGCTGAAGTGGGTCAGATCGGCTCTGGTGAGGGGTGTAGATTCAGCAGTGAAGGAACTGGCGTCGAAACTGTAAACAATCTCATACAGGGCAGCCCACAAAAACCCCAGTAAAAAGTAAACGCAGATGCCTCCTTTAATAATGTCAGTCGTTACCTGTTCAACAATCGCTAATTCTCGCAGAATTAAATAAACAGATAACGCGAGAAATGCCAAGAAAATAGCAGTGCTAGAACTTACCAATAAGCGACGGTCATTCGGCAAGTGAGCAAACAAATCGCTACATATTCTCAGCAGCAGAGCCAGGAATACTAAACCGATGTGCATCCTGAGTGCCCATTGACTGTGCTGAATTTGGTGGATAACGATAACCACGCCCCCTAGAAATACGAGAAGAACAATCACGGCTCCGATGGACTGCTCTACCAGAAATGGGGACATAAGATAGACCAGAATCAAGAGGGTTAGGAGGCGATTATACTTATTTTCCGCGGCTCGAATCAGGTCATGAAATTGCATAGCATCAATGGGTTAAGCCTGATCGCAAATGAGAATAGAAAGAGTTGAAGCCCTTGAAGCCAATGAGCAGAAAGGGCGCGGCCCTCAGTGTAGGGCGTGAAGCGGTGGCAGAGCCGAGTACTTTCAATCAAGCACTCTCAACAGAGCACTCTCAATAAGTGGTCTCAATAATGGGTATACATTGAGAAAATCAGATTGACAGAACTCGGAATCAGTGCTGTAGCGATACTTAAGAATTAATAAAATGTGGCATAGACTATCAAAAAACAACAAGTAATGAAGATAATATCAGCACAGAGGGGTTGAGATCGTGAGGACAAGAAAACAAAAGTGAACGTTTAGATTTTTTTAACTGTTGCATCTTTGGGTCTGTTCAGAATTTTGTGTTAATTCAGCGTTTGACTTCGCACTTCTCCTACCCGTATGACCACCTCTACATTGACGTTCATGTAGAAAAATCGGGAGCAATCGCTATGGAAATCTCGCGCCCCAATCAACAAGAATTAAGCGCTTCAGAGCAGCAAGAACTTGAAAAATTGAAAACTATCGTAGAACGAGCCGCCGCAGACGGAGTGATTACCCGAGCAGAGCGCGATCAAATCTCAGCAGCCATAAGAGCCAATGGCAAAATTACGGTTGCAGAATTAGAACTGGTGAGAACATTACTGCGTGACAAGGTAGAGCGAGGAGAACTAATGCTTGACTACACCTGATCATTTATCTCTAGTAGCTAACTAAGTCAACAATAGCAATAGCCGTGGCAGCAAAGGATTGTTTCTATTTCCTCTTCAAGTTATTGCAGTGACCTCAGCATCTAGTAGCTGCCCAGCTTTGGGGTGGCAATTCGGCTGGCAGTGGTAGCAGCAGTGACTGATAACATTCCTCCCTGGCTTCTTGAGGAAGCTGGGGTATTGGGCTGTTTGTGTGCCCCTGAATGACCCTTTCAATTACTCCAGAGGTTTCTATGTCAAATCTCCAGAGTTTGAGTCCAACCGAGATAGCGTTTGTCGATGCTGGCGTTGCCGACTCTAGTTCTCTAATCGCTCAGTTCAAAGCCGGTACCGACGTGCATCTGCTCGATGCTTCTCAAGATGCGATTGAACAAATCACGCAAGTTTTGGCCAATCGTATCGATGTTAGTGCCGTTCATCTGGTCTCGCATGGTAGCAGTGGCGCGTTGCAATTAGGAGGAGAAACGATCGCTGACTTGAGTGAGTGCAAAGCTGACCTCAAACTCTGGTCAAGTTCGCTCACGGCTGATGCCGACATTCTGCTCTATGGCTGTAATGTGGCTGAGAACGAATTAGGAAAAGGATTCGTGAATGAGTTGGCCCACCGCACAGGTCAGATGTCGCGGCTTCCGATGACCTAACGGCATGGGGGTAACTGGATACTCGAATACCAGACCGGCAGCATCGATACGGCGGCCATTGCCGATACGGCTTATCAGGGCATGCTGGCTAACTTCTTTGTCATCAGCACCAGTGATGTGGTCGATGCCACCGATGGCGTCCTCACCCTACGCGAAGCAATTATCGAGACCAGTACTCAAGCTGGTACCGACAATATTTTCTTCAGTGTCAACGGTGCCATCACCCTCACAAGAGGTGAGTTGGGCATCAACAGCGACCTCAACATCTACGGCAATGGAGCACCGTTCTTGACCATCAGCGGCAACAACGCCAGTCGGGTGTTCAACGCCAGCAGCGGCACAGTGCTTTTATCGGGACTGACGATCGCTAATGGTCAAGCTACTGGCACTGATGGCGGCGGCATTTTCAACAATGGCAACTTGACCGTACAGTTCTGCACCTTCAGCGGCAACTCGGCACGCTTCGGTGGCGGCGACATTTCCAACAATGGCAGCCTGACGGCAAACTCACCGTGATTTTTGCAAATCTGGTAGCAATTCTGTCCGGCCTCTGACCTGCTGTTGCAATAGGGCTATTTATCAATTTCATTTTTATTCTTTTCTGATTTTCGCCACATGTAACAAATCTAATCAACAATTGATTAACACTACTGTCCATGAGTTATCTGTTGGAGTAATTTAATCAAATTATTTGCTTTGTCGAGCCAGGAACCGTAGATCTGAGTAGGCGTCGGCCTAACGGTACAGGAACTGTTTGAACTGGTCGAGAATTGTGCTTAGATCGTGCTAAGTCGTGTTCAACGTCAATCAGGAATGGATGCAACAGCGGCGCTTGATGCTCTTAATCGGTTAATCTTTGCCAAAACTGGCAAGCAGTTAAACACGCTGCAATCTGCTGTGTTTTGTGGAACCTGGCTGGGCCAGAAATATCAAGACATTGCTGCATCCTGTCACTGCTCCGATGCCCATATCAAAACGGTTGGGGCAGAACTTTGGGAACTCCTCTCGCAGCTATTAGGAGAACCCGTGAGCAAAAAAAACCTTCGCTCTGCCTTAGAACGTTGGAACGCCGCATCATTTCTACCCGATGCTGATCCTGCTCTAGTAACCTCTGACTGGGAGTTCCCGGAAGGGCAGGTGCGAGTTGGGTCACGGTTTTATATTCAGCGCCCTCCGATTGAAGACCGCTGCTATCAAACGCTGTTGCAGCCGGGCGCGCTGCTGCGTATCAAAGCCCCCCGCCAGATGGGTAAAACCTCTCTACTGGCGCGGATGCTGCACCATGCCCAACAGCAGGGGATGCGGACGATTATGCTAGATTTGCAATTTGTTGATAGCAAAATATTTCAAGACCTGGATCGGTTTTTGCAGTGGTTTTGTGCGCGGGTGACGCGCGGGCTGGAGCTGCCGTTGCAGTTAGCAGACTATTGGCATGACATCTTTGGCAGTAAAACGAGCTGCAAGGATTATTTTGAAGGCTACCTGTTACCGCAGCTAGAGCAACCCCTGGTGTTGGCGCTGGATGAAGTCGATGAGGTGTTTCAATATCCGGAAATCGCTGATAACTTTTTTGCGCTGCTGCGCGGCTGGCATGAGGATGCCAAAAACAATGAGCTTTGGCAAAAGCTGCGCTTAGTTCTGGCCCATTCCACAGAAGGCTACATTCCACTCAACATCAACCAATCGCCGTTTAACGTGGGCCTGCCGATTGAGCTGCCTGAGTTCAACGCTGCCCAGATTAGCACCCTGGCCCATTGCTACGGCTTGGCTTGGCAAACCGCGCAGGTCGAGCAACTGATGAACCTCGTGGGCGGGCATCCCTATTTGACCCACATCGCGCTCTACCACATGGCTTCCGAACAGTTGCCTTTAGAGGCGTTTCTGCGGCTGGCTCTGACGGAAGCCGGTCTGTATAGCAACCATCTGCGCCGCCATCTGCTGGTCCTCCAGCAACAGCCCCAGATCGCCTCTGTGGTTGGGCAATTAGCACGGCAGTCCGCGACCGAAACGCCGCCCAATCTGACCGCTGTGGAAATTTTTCAGCTACATCGGATGGGGTTGATCCAGCTTCAGGGGAGCCAGGTGCGGCTGCGCTGTGAACTGTATCGGCAGTATTTTAGCGATCGCTTATGATCTCTTACAGCTTTTTCAGACAGATGAAGTCCATGAAAATAGGGTGCAGGGCACAGCCCCCACACCCCCGTACCTTAGTTGAGTAAAAAAGTTGAGTAAAAAACGCTGTAAGGCTAAGTGGCGGCATGTTAACAGCAAATCCGGCTTATCGCTATCAAGTGGGCGGCAGTTTATCTCTGGAGTCTGCCAGCTATGTGACGCGTCAAGCCGATGAAGATCTCTATCAGGCTCTGAAGCGCAGCGAGTTTTGCTATGTTCTAAGCGCCAGACAAATGGGCAAATCTAGCCTGCGGCTGCGCACCATGCATCGACTCCAGCAGGTTGGGGTGCGATCCGGCGTGATTGACATGACCCTGATTGGCAACCGTCAGATTACCCTAGAACAGTGGTATGCCTCGATCCTGCAAGGACTGGTCAGCAGTTTCAAATTACCCGTGAGTTTAGCGGCCTGGTGGCGAGAGCGCGCCCACCTCTCTGCCGTCAAACGGGTTAGTGAATTTCTCGAAACCGTCCTGCTGGCTGAAATCGAGCAGCCCATCGTGATTTTCATTGATGAAGTTGACAGCGTTCTGGGGCTGGATTTTTCCACCGATGATTTTTTCGCCCTGATCCGAGCCTGCTACAATCTGCGCGTCGAGCAGCCAGCCTATTGTCGCCTCACGTTTGCGCTGCTGGGCGTAGCCACCCCAAGCGATTTGATTGCCGACAAAACCCGCACCCCCTTTAATATCGGCCAATCGATTGAATTGAAAGGCTTCCAGCTCCAGGAATCGCGCCCGCTTTTGCCCGGTTTACAAAGCGTCGTTCCCCAGCCGGAATTGCTACTCCAGGCGATCCTGGACTGGACTGGAGGGCAACCCTTTCTGACCCAGAAGCTCTGTCAGTTGGTTCTGGAAGCCTACCAGACGAGTAGCTACCCGGCGAACAGCCAACCAATGACAGCACCCTACACGGCACCCTATGCGGTTTGGCTAGAGATGCTGGTACGGTCAAAGGTGATTGACTACTGGGAACTGCGGGATGATCCAGAGCATCTGCGAACCATTGCCCACCGATTGCTGCACGATGAGCAGCAGGCAGGGCGGCTGTTGGGACTGTATCAGACCCTATTGACCGGTGCAACGGTGCTAGCCAACGATAGCCGAGAACAAATTGAGCTGCTGCTGTCGGGGCTGGTGGTGAAAGAGCAGGGCCGTTTGCAGGTGCGGAACCGCATCTATCAAGCGGTCTTTAACAGCAATTGGGTGGAACAGCAGCTAGCCCAGTTGCGCCCCTATGCAGCAGCGCTAACAGCATGGCGGCAGTCAGACTGTCGCGATCAATCCCGCTTGCTAAAAGGACAGGCCCTGGCCGATGCCCAAACCTGGGCAGAAGGGAAAAGCCTGAGCGATCTGGACTACCGCTTTTTGGCAGCCAGTCAAACGCTGGTGCAGCAGGAAAGGCAGCTTGTGCTGGAGGCCGAACGAGCGCAGGAATTGCAGGCGCGTCTGAAGCAAGAGCAGAAAACCGCCAGTCTCCAGCGGAAGTTGCTAGTGGCGGTGGGGGTAGCGCTTCTGATCACCACGGGGCTGGGGCTGTTGGCGTTTGGCGAATATCGTAAGGCCCAAATCAGCGAAGTGCAGGCGATTACCAAAGCGTCGGAAACGCTGTTTACTTCTGGACGCCGCTTGGAGGCTCTGGTAGAAGCGATTCGCGCCCATCAGAGATTACGCTCCTGGCAGCGCCTGTCCCTGGGTGGCAGTAACCCCCAAACCGCCCAGGTCGAAGCTGTTTTACGGCAGGCTGCCTACGGTGTGGTTGAGTATAACCAGCTTGCTGGTCATCAAGACTCCATCTACCGAGTGGCGATCAGTCCGGATGGGCAGATGCTGGCTTCGGCGAGCCGAGATGGGACGGCAAAACTTTGGTCTGCCGATGGGCGATTGCTGCACACCCTGCGAGGCCATCCAGACTGGGTGACGCATGTAGCGTTTAGTGGCGATGGGCAAACGGTGATTTCAGCCAGCAAAGACAAAACGGTCAAACTGTGGCGACGCGATGGAACGCTGATGCGGACGCTGATCGGTCAGGGAGATGCCACGCTGGCAGGACATGGGGACATTGTGTTCAAAATTGCCTTGAGTCCAGACGGGCAGTTCATTGCCTCCGCCAGTATGGACGGCACCGTCAAGCTGTGGACGACCAGCACGGGGCGTTTAGTCCGAACCTTTGGGCAACACCAGGGACGGCACCAGGGACAGGTCTGGAGCGTTGCCTTTAGCCCTGACGGCCAGCAGATTGCCTCTGGGGGAGAAGATAACACAATCAAAATCTGGACTCTAGAAGGAAAGCTGGTGCGGAGCTGGACGGGGCATCGCAATGTTGTGCAGGCTCTGGCCTTTAGTCCCGATGGGCAAATCCTAGCCTCAGGCAGCAAAGATATGAGCGTCAAACTCTGGACAATGACGGGTCAATTGCTCCAGACCTATGAAGGCCACCAGGGTGAGGTGTTGAATGTAGGGTTTGGCCCGGATGGCACTGTGGCTTCTTCTAGCAGTGATGGCACAGCGCAACTCTGGCAGCCTGACGGTACAATGCTCCTGAAGCTGGAGCACGGAGGGCGGATTCCGCGGGGAATTGCCTTTAGTCCCGACGGAACATGGTTTGCTTCCGGCGGCGCGGATAATATGATTAGACTCTGGCGATTGCGCGATCGCTTCCTGACCCAGCTCACCGGACATCAGGATTTGGCCGCCAGAGTTGCCTTTAGCCCCGATGGCAACCTGCTGGCTTCGGCAAGTACCGATAAAACGGTTAAACTCTGGACGCGGCAGGGGCAGTTATTCAGAACGCTCAGACATCAAGATGGCGTGTTTTCGGTTGCCTTTAGTCCCGACGGCAACCTGCTGGCTGCGGGCAGCGAAGCCGACGGCACCATCAAGCTTTGGACTCTAGAGGGCGAGCTGCTGACCACCTTAAGGGGCCATCAGGCTGGGGTGTATGGGCTGGACTTTAGTCCCGATGGCAAAACGCTGGCTTCAGGTAGCCTGGACAAAACCATCCGGCTCTGGCGGATCGCTGACAAAATCTCTCCCGGCGGAGCCATCCAGCCTCAGGATGTCACCTGGATCAAAACCCTGAAGGGCCATCAGCAAAATGTGATTGCCGTTCGGTTTAGTCCAGATGGCCAATATCTGGCGTCGGCAGGCTGGAATGGCGAGATTCTGCTCTGGCAGCAAGACGGTCGCCTGATTCGGTCGATTGCCAACGTTGCTGGGGGTGTGAATGATCTGACGTTCAGCCCAGATGGCCAAATGCTGGCTTCGGCAAACGGAGATCATACAGTTAAGTTTTGGAGTCTAGAGGGACGGTTGCTCCAAACTTTTACCGGGCATCAGGCCCATGTGATTGCGGTAGCCTTCAGTCCAGATGGGCAAAGACTCGTCTCTGTTAGCCAAGACCGCAGCGTCAAACTGTGGCAGGCAGACGGAACGCTATTGGCCACACTCAGCGCCCATTCCAATACCATACCGGGCGTGGCTTTCAGTCCAGATGGTCGGCTTGTGGCCTCAGCTAGCTGGGATAGGACGGTGATTTTGTGGGACTTAAACCGGGTAGTCGATCTGAATCAGGTATTGGAATTTAGCTGTGAATGGATCAAAGACTATCTGACAACCCATCCCCAGCCGGAGGAACAGCTCTGCAAAGATCTTGATTAATGCACAATTTGGCGGACCAATCCTAACTAAACTTTTGCACGCAAAAACGCAGTGCCCAAAACAATCAGAAAGATCCCGATCGCCGTTTGCCTTGAGTAAGGCTCCTTAAAAACTAGAAGGCTCAATAAAAGGTTAGGTGAGTTTGTAGAGTTGCCCCTACAAAAAATAAGGTATACATCCACAAACTCGGTATCAGATTTGAAAAACCCGCCGAGAGTTTCATAGCTGAAATCGAAATTTCCGTTCAGACTCTTGGATGGGCACGTCGTTGATGCTGGCAAATCGGCGCATCATCAGACCGTTTTCAGCGAACTCCCAGTTTTCGTTGCCATAGGATCGATACCAGAACCCTGAATCATCATGTCATTCGTACTCAAATCGCACGGCAATTCGATTATCCATAAAACACCAGAGCTGCTTCTTCAGACGATAGTCCAGTTCCTTTGCCCACTTGCGTTTTAGGAATGCTCTAATCTCTTCACGCCTTGCAAAAATTCAGCCCGATTGCGCCATTCGGAATCCTCCGTGTAGGCAAGAGCAACTTTTTCAGGATCGCGTGTTCCAGGCATCTTCTGCTGCTTGAACTTTGATTTTAGCCGTCTCCAGCGTAAACGGCGGTAGAGGGGGTTTTGTCTCCATCTAGACCTCTGCTTTTCGCGATACAACAATTTTATGATGTTCACCTAAAGTGTTCTGTGTTGAAGATCAGGTGTATATCCCTGATCTTTTAGCTGGAGACAGGTGGCCTAGAACGATACAGCTCAGCTTTGAATTTAGCCGTGCCGCCCTGCGCGTTGCCGGTTTCGATTTGCGGTAGCTAAGACTGCTCCTGTCTGGACTCCTTAGAGATTACTTGCCACAGCCCGATCGTGGTAAAAATGTCAGCAATATCCCTGGAACAGGATTGGGATTGCATATTGTCAAGCGCTTCGTAGACTTACATGATGGAGAGATTAAGGTAGATAGCAAGCAGAATATGGGAACAACTTTCACAATTACTTTGCCACTTTAATACGGTTTCACATTGGCCCAAAGCGAACTGCTGAATTCCCAGCCGGTAAGCCTGAGCGATGTCTTGGGCCTTTTTAATAGTGTTGCCATAGGAGATTTAGCTGGGCTGGGCACCTGCTGCAAGACACTCTACAAATACCAAAACAGAAACCTCGTCATTCAAGCGGGTCGCGCTTCTATCAAACACTATCCTACTCGTATCAGACTTGACGACCATTCTCAGATTTCTTGCAGCTAGCTCAGAGATCTCCCTACTAAATCCTACTTTTTGGTGGCTCTCAGCAAAAAAGTAGGGTGGTTAAACAGAAAACTCCCTACCCGCAAGACCAAAAGCCAATACTTTCTCAAACCATCGGGACTCTATTTTCCTTGTATGCTTGGTTAGATCTATCTAAATAGGATCTAACTAGGAAAGCCAGCTAGTTAAGCAGCACAGTCTGAACAGGTCTCTGTAGGGTGCATGTAGGGTGCAGAGCAGTAGACCACAAAAATTGTCACGCCATCACTGGTGTTGCATAAGTTAGCGGTAATTTACAGGGTGATAGGAGCTTTGGGGCTAGTTCTCTTTCGCCTCCTTTGGATTATGAATGACTTTTGATTCTCAAAAACGCTTTTAGAACGCTACTTATGCAGCTTAGATACATACAGCTTGAGATAAAGGAAATGTAAGGGCAATGCTATCGATAAAACCGTAGATCTTGTTGAATTTATTACACAATTTTCTTGTCTTGATTGTCTAAATCAAGCAACTTAAGCAAGCTAAGGCTGAGAAAGGCGTGACTGAAGCACTCAGGCTTCTGCATAGATTCAGCTCGCGCCGCTTTTTAGAGAAAACTCATACATTCAGTCCAGATGCTAAACGGTCCCTGCGGCCTGCTTTGCTATGGACTGTTCCTGCACCTGATATGTAACCCCAATATCCGACGTTTGCTTTTTGCAGCTTTGCAAACTAGTCATCCGTGTTCTGTATCGTTTCTATAGAGGTTCCCATGGCTCATTGTCAATGGCGTGAATGGGGATGTGATTTTGGTGGCGTAGGGGGTGGTGAGGGGTGAGGGGGTGAGGGGTGAGGGGTGAGGGGTGAGGGGTGTAGGGGAATTGTGACTCCTTTCTTCTTCCACTCATCCACTCATCCACTCATCTACTCATCCACCCCCTCACCCCCTACCCCTCACCCCCTACCCCTCACCCCTCACTCATCCACTCGCCTCCAGGGTAGCCAGCCAGTGCTCCAGGTCACTCAGGGCGCCACCTCTCCTCCGTTTTGCAGAATCGGGACAAACGGCAGCAACACCGTCAACGACTGCTCAAACACCGTTTCCGTCTCGACTTCCCACAGGTTGATCACGGAGCCAGACTGATCAACCGCTTGCCGCCAATGTCTGCTGTTTTCGTCAAGGTGCCTCTCTCCAACTGAATCGTGACTGAATCGGGTTCACCTTTTGTATTGTCCAAGACTGTTGTCTTTCAAGTGAGGGTTCTATGTTTCAGGCTCAAGGGTTTGGTTTCGTTGCTGCTGCGACCGAGCTTGCGTTCGTTGAAGCGGGTGTGACTGATTCAGCATCGCTAGTTTCGCAGTTCCGACCTGGCACCGAAGTGCATCGGCTCGATTCGTCTCAGGATGCGATTGCGCAGATCACGCAAGTTCTATCGAGTCGTTCCAACGTCAGCGCGGTTCACCTGGTTTCGCATGGGGGTAATGGTGCGTTGCAGTTGGGTGGTACAACCGTGAGTGAACTGAGTGAATTCGAGGCTGAGCTGAAGCTCTGGTCAAACTTGCTGACGGCGGATGCGGATATACTGCTCTATGGCTGTAACGTGGCTGAGAATGCAGAGGGCAAGACCTTTGTCAACAGCTTGGCCCAGCTCACCGGGGCCGATGTGGCCGCATCGGATGACCTGACCGGAGTGGGCGGCGACTGGGTGCTGGAGTACCAGACGGGCACAATCGAAACCATCAGCTTGGCTGCCCTCAACTATGTTTC
>KL662191.1:765462-881482 GCA_000733415.1 [Leptolyngbya] sp. JSC-1 | reverse complement strand
GGGGGCAATGGTGCGTTGCAGTTGGGTGGTACAACCGTGAGTGAACTGAGTGAATTCGAGGCTGAGCTGAAGCTCTGGTCAAACTTGCTGACGGCGGATGCGGATATACTGCTCTATGGCTGTAACGTGGCTGAGAATGCAGAGGGCAAGACCTTTGTCAACAGCTTGGCCCAGCTCACCGGGGCCGATGTGGCCGCGTCGGATGACCTGACCGGAGTGGGCGGCGACTGGGTGCTGGAGTACCAGACGGGCACAATCGAAACGGCTGCGATTGCTGACACCACCTATCAGGGCACGCTCGCCAACTTCTTTGTCACCAGCACCAGTGACGTGGTGAATGCCAATGATGGGGTGCTGACTTTACGCGAAGCGATTAACGAAACTAATTCTCAAGCTGGTACCGACAACATCTTCTTTGCCGTCAACGGCACCATTACTCTGAGCAGTGGGCAGTTGAACATTAACAGTGACCTCAACATCTATGGTAATGGTGCGCCGTTCGTGACGATTAGTGGCAACAATGCCAGTCGGGTGTTCAACATCAGCAGTGGCACGGTGCTGCTTTCGGGTCTCACCGTGGCTAATGGGAACGCGGTTGGCATAAATGGCGGTGGCATGTACAACGATGGCATCCTCACCGTCCAGTTCTGCACCTTCAGCAACAATAGGGCAACCTTCAACGGCGGTGGTATGTACAACGATGGCACTGTAACAGTGACAAGCAGTGCCTTCTCGAACAACATAGCAAGCAACAGCGGCAACGGTGGTGGCGGCATATATAACGATGGCACTGCAACAGTAACGAGCAGTACCTTCTCGGGGAACTCGACACTTGGAGTCGGTGGCGGCATTCGCAACGATGGTACCTTAACGGTGACGGGTAGTACCTTCTCAGGTAACTCGGCGAGTCGCATATTCGGCGGTGGCGGCGGCATTCTCAACAATGGCACCTTAACGGTGAGTGGCAGTATCTTTTCGGACAACTCGGCAAACAACGGCAGTGGCATTCTCAACTTTAACACCGCCACGGTAACGAGCAGTGTGTTCCAGCGCAATACAGCTATTAGAGGGGGCGGTGGTCTCTTCAATGGGAGCCGCGGAACGTTGCAGCTCAGCAGCAGCTTAGTGGAGTCAAACCAGGCTGGCACGGCAGGCGGTGGAGTCTTCAACGAGAGTGGCACCGTCTATCTCCAGCTCAACACCATCAGCTCCAACACGGCTCCGACTGGACCTGACCTATCAGGTGCCTTTGTCAGCGGCACGAGTACACCAGGCAGCTTCGGCTTCAACATCATTGGCAAAGGGGGCGGCTTTACCAGCATCGTCAATGGCGTCAATGGCGATGTGATTCTGGTGCTCTGACTGGTGCCCTGATCAAATAAGTTTGGTTGCTGGCAATTGTGGGATAGCCAAATTAACCAATGTGTTGCTGCTAATCGAACGCAGCCGTAACTGTAACGTTCCCACCAACATCCAATTAATTATCCTCAAAGTGGCGAATGACGCTGCCGCAGAAACTAGCAGTGCCCGGATTGTCTACAGCCGCGACAGTGGCTCGCTTTCCTTCAACCCCAACGGCAGTAGCGCCGGATTTGGCACGGTATATTTTCCATTCCTGCCTTTGTTCTCCAGTCCTTCCACAATCGCATACGTTTTACAGCCTTTTTCGGGTTAGTGAAGTATGAAAAACGGGATGCAGGGGCAGTGCCCCTGTGTGGAGGCGAAGCCCCCACACTCCCCATACCTCACATGAGTGAAAAACGCTGTATTTGGTTGAATTACTTAAAATCGTCAAAGTGATTCAGTGTAGGTTTGGCCCAGCCGATCCACAAACACATTCGCCGACAACGGCAAACGACCGGCATCTTGACGTGGTTCGGCTGCATAACCCACTGGCACCAGCAGCGCAATTGCAAGATTGGGTTGATCGGCGGCACCAATTACTGCCTTCACCTTGTCTTCTATCCAGCCATTCATGGGACAAGTTGACAACCCGAAGCTCTGAGCTGCCAGCATCAGATGGGTTGCTGCAATCGTAGCATCCTTAACCGCATATTCCCGCCGCTTTTCCCCTAACGCTTCCTGAAATGAAGGGATGGCTTGATCAAAATATGCCACGGTCTGTTCCGTCCAAGCTCCTTTTGCGAGTGCCGTTTCGTAGATCGCGGTGCGGTCTCGCCAGCCTTCAGTATCGGCAGCAAACACAAAGGTTACTGGAGCCTGAACAATCTGCGGTTGGCCCCACGCAGCTTCCGACAACGCTTGCTTTTGATCCTGATCCTGCACTAAAATAATTCGCCAATCCTGCAAGTTAAAGCTGCTCGGAGCCGCCACCGTCAGTTTCACGAGACGCTGTAGCAAATCCGGCGCAATCGGATCAGATTTGAAGTGTTTGATTGAGCGGCGCTGCACAATAGCCGTAGGTACATCAAGCGGTTGAATTTGCCGTTCGGTTTGGATAGCAGTCATAAATTCCTCCAGGAGAATGCGGTGAGTAACGGTACAACGAACGTAATCATGGTCGTTTGAGATTGGCAAACAGTAAAAGCGCAATCCATGAATTGCAAGACTGAATGACTCATCATGCTCATCATGATTAGAGCGCAGGCATCTTGGGGGCGGGCAGGATGCCGGCACTGCAAAAGCACCAAATCGCTATCAGAGATGGGCTAGGGAATTGCTAAGCTCGCAGCAGGACTGGATAACGCGAAGGCTTAGAGATATCTTTCAATTGTTGAAGCAATCGTGGATTTGGGTACTGCACCGACCACCATATCCACCTTTTGTCCACCTTTGAAGATCATCAGTGTGGGAATACTGCGAATTCCGTACTGGCTAGCGACATTAGGATTTTGGTCCGTATCTAGCTTCACCACCTTCACCTGTCCATCAAACTGGGTGGCAACTTCTTCCACAACGGGCGCTACCATCCGACAGGGACCACACCAAGGTGCCCAAAAATCAACCAGCACGGGAACATTGCTCTGAAGTACTTCTTGCTCGAAGGTTTGATCAGTTACGGATGCTACGGATGACATCACTGCCTCCCAAAGGATTATTTCTGTATTTCGAAAATCTCGAACAATTAAAATAGTAATGCAATTTGTGCGATAATGCAACTTAGAAGCAAAATTAATTTATAGCGACTATTAGCCCACTGTTTAGCTAATTTTCCTTATTTGACTTGATCAATAGCGGTATTCCTCGACACGCTAAATCAAAATCTGTATATGAGATTGCTGTATCACCCCAATCAAAAAGACATATCGTTAGCAGGCGTGCTGTATGCCCTTGGGGATCCGGTGCGTTTAGAGATCGTCAGGTGCTTGGCTGAAAAAGGCGAGTTGCCCTGTGCCGCGCTGGATTGTGACGTGCCCAAATCTACCATGTCGCACCATTTGCGTGTTCTACGCGAGGCAGGTGTGCTGCGTTGCCGCAAAGAAGGAACGCAACATATCAATTCGCTGCGCCAGAGCGATCTCGACTCTTTGTTTCCGGGGCTGCTGGAGGTTGTTCTGCGTTCCATGCATCCTCCCGCTCTTGATGGATTACCTAATGCGGTAGCCACGTCGCTGTCCATAGGCGCAAACCCCTAGCGACAAAATTGGTCTCAGGAGTTGGGAGATACAGACTGTACTCACCTACCTGTACTCACCTACAGCGAACTGGAGTCAAAGCTTTCCGATTCTCCCGCCGTCAGAGGTAGATGGATGCCGCACTCCTGTTTCAGCCCTTGGAAGCGGGTATCACGCTCGTTTTCATCAGTAGCGGTAAGCGGACGGCTCGAATGCCAATCGCCCACCGTAACATAGCCCTCGTCAAACAGGGGATGGTAGGGCAGATCGTGGGTAACGAGATAGTTGTATACCTGTTTAGATGACCAGTTGAGAATCGGCAGAATTTTGTAGATGGCCCCTTGCAGGTTCACCACTTCTAGCGATTTACGATAGTCGGTCTGGTTGCTGCGGAGTCCAGCGATCCAAGCAGTTGCACCCAGTTCGCGCAGTGCCCGCTGCATTGGTTCCACCTTACGAATTTGGTCATAGCGGTTCAGCGATTCCACATCATCTTGTGCCCACAGCCGCCCATAGAGAGCCTCCATGCGAGCCGGACTAATAGGAGACTGATAAACCTTGAGGTTGAGCTTTAGCTTTTCGGCCAGCTCTTCAGCAAACAGGTAGGTGGTGCTAGGGAGATAGCCTGTATCGACCCAGATCACTGGAATATCAGGCAAGATTTGGGTCACCATATGCAGCATCACAGCGGAGTGAATGCCAAAACTGGTGCTCATCACCAGTCCTTCGTTGAAAGTATCAACCGCCCACTGCACGATCTGGACCGCATCTGCATTAGCAAGCCGCTGATTCATTTCAGTAAGGCTGGCTTCGTTGTGCTTCAATCTTACGCTGGTCATTGCACTCCCAATTGTGACTTGCTCGGTGACTGGCTTTGTAACTGGTTCGGTAATTGGCTCAGTGACGAGCCTTTGAAGAGACCTTTGACTTTGAAGAGAGGAATTTGATCCTTTATCATTTAGCAATCTTCCCATAAATTTTGCCATCTGGCGGTAGGATGATCCCGAAGAAAAGTAGTAGCTCGCTGAAACTGCACTCATATCAGCAGCAGGTAGCTACCTTACCAGTCTCGCGGCCTAGCAATTGTAGGTTTGGCAGCATTGGCGTTTAGTCTGGCTTTGTTATCTTGTGTTTAAAAATTCAGTGGGGTATGGTTCAATCACTCCCAGCATGACCCCCAACTATTCCCGCAACCATGAACTCCAACCACGAGAGCACGACTAGACCTCGTAATCCCGATACGCTTCCGGTAAAGGCAACTCTGCTCCTGGTCAGCACCTTAACCGTAATGGCTGGCGCGACTATTGCCCCTTCTCTTCCCGCCATGCGGCAATACTTTTCAGCGGTGGCTAACGCAGACTACTGGGTGCGGTTGGTGTTGACGGTTCCAGCTCTATTTATTGCACTAGGTGCCCCCATAGCAGGCACGATTATTGATCGTTTTGGCCGCAAGGGTCTGCTGGGGTTAGCGGTGTTTCTCTACGGGTTGGCCGGCAGTTCCGGCTTTGTGCTGAGTTCGATTGGGCCAATTTTGCTGGGGCGAATGCTGCTGGGCCTGAGTGTAGCCGCAATCATGACCACAGCAACCACCCTAATTGCCGACTATTACCTCGGGGCCGCCCGTGCTCAGTTTCTTGGGCTACAGGCTGCCTTTATGGGATTCGGCGGCGTGATTTTCCTCACTCTAGGTGGCTATTTGGCCGACCTCAACTGGCGGTTACCATTTTTGATTTATCTGGTCGCTTGGCTGATTCTGCCGCTGATTGTGTTTGTTTTGCCCGAACCCAGAATCAATCGAACCGGTGCCCAACCAACCGCTGCAGCGTCTACGGAGACTACTCCTTGGCTCCTGCTGATTCTCACCTACAGCATTGCCCTGCTAACCCAAATCGTGTTCTACATGATTCCGGTGCAGATCCCCTTCTATTTGCAGCAAATCAGCAACGCCAGCGCCACCCAAAGCGGCCTAGCCATTGCCCTGGCTACACTCGCCACCTCGACGAGCGCCCTCAGCTACCAACGCCTCAAGGCTCGTTTCACGTTCCTAAACATTTACGCCATTGCTTTCCTGCTGATGGGAGTTGGCTACCTAGTCATCAGCGTGGGTCGCAGTTACGAGGTGGTGCTGTTGGGGTTAGCGATTGCTGGCTTGGGCGTAGGCTTACTGATGCCAAACATGAACGTGTGTTTGACCTCAGCGACTCCGGCAGCCCTGCGGGGGCGGATCTTGGGCGGCCTCACCACTAGTTTCTTTTTCGGTCAGTTTCTCTCGCCGTTTGTGAGTCAACCGCTTAGCCAATCGGTGGGATTGGCTGCTACTTATGGATTGGCTGCCGGATTGATGCTGGTGATGCTGGTGATTACTGTGGGAATCATGGCGCGGTGGAAGTAATACCAAAAACCAGCAAGGAAATCGACAATTTGAGAGGTGAGTTGCCAATGCGACAGGGGCAATCGCATTCGAGGTATTTGACGGAGGCAGTCGCCAGATTCAGGAGTCTAAGGTGCTGCCAGGGCTAGAAATCACTACGGTTGAGGAAGCCCCGAAACGCAGTTAAACCGAGGCTGATGGTGCGATTAACCGCTGGTTGCTGCAGGCATTTATGCAAGCATCTTGGATACAGCCTTTTTCAGGCTAGTGAAGTACGAAAAACGGGGTGCAGGGGCACTATCCCTGCGTGGGGACGAAGCCCCACACCCTCTACACCTCACATGTTTTCAGGCTAGTGAAGTACGAAAAACGGGGTGCAGGGGCACTACCCCTGCGTGGGGGCGAAGCCCCATACCCCCTACACCTCACATGAGTAAAAAACGCTGTATATAAGCATCCTAGAAGTGATTGTCTGGGTTATTGGCGCTGCTGCTGTCGTAAGTAATGGTCATAAAGTAGATGAACACAGCACCTGTGCTAGATTGCTAGGAAAGCGGTGGATAGGAGGCGCGAACATGGCACGTTTGTCTGGCACACCGAAACGATCGGATTTCCGCTTACCGGCCACGGCCATCATTTGGGGTTGCGCGACGGCAATGTTAGCCATTTGTTTGCCGCTCACCGACGAGCCGCATCAGGGCAACCGGGGCACAATTATCTCGCTGGCAATTTTGGCTGGGGCCACGGTTAGTACAGTAGCCGTCTGGCAGTCTGCAAATCGCGACCTGCAATTTCAAATTTCAGCGGCAGATGAGCTGAAGCAGTTGCAGGAACGGGTGATTGATCTAGAGGCTATTGCCAGTGCGGGGCAGCTCGAATGGCAGCGACAACCACGCCCTAGCGGCGACCTCAGAAGCAACCGCACAGAGGCTTAGTAGATTTTAAGAGATTACAGTTTCTCATTCACGTCAGGCATAAACAAACTGATTTGTGTTTGTGAGGCTCAGCCCGGTCCGGTTTTCGATAATTCCAATCAACTCGTCGTTGCTGCCTAAGCTGCCATCGCCATCCTTGTCAATGTAGATAGCGGTTCCGGAAATGCCGTTAATTGGCGATGCTCCTAAAAGGTAATCCTGTGGTGAACCCCATAGCTGCACGCGATCAATTTCCATTTGGAAATTTTTGATCAGCGCGTACTCTGTTAATCCTGCTGTATTGATCAGGCCATCATCGTAATAGGCTGCGCCCCAAGCGCCCAAGACGAAGGTGTTGACTCCAATCGTACCCGTCAACACATCAATTTGTTGCTTCACCGGATCACGATCGCCTTGAAACAATCGCTCGATGGCTACATACCAACGGTTGGCCATTTTTTGCTCGCCGGTGGCATTGGGATGCACTCCGTCGTAAGTATCAGTAGCTGCATCAAAGCCAGCCGCATGGTTAACCAGGATGATTGGCGACTCAATCGTATTTTGACGAGCTGCAAGGGCGGCAATTCGCTGGTTTAGATCGGTGAGTCCAGTGTTGCTCCACTGATAGGGAATAACCTGGGCCAGCAGGATCGCCACATTCGGATTATTAGCTCGCAGTACGCCAATGATTTGCTCCAGTTCAAGAATTGTACTGGCGTTGGAATTGCTCTGAAGAATATCGTTAGTACCCAGATGGATCAGCGCCACATCAGGCTGGTGGATGCTAGCCCAACCGTCGAGATTGGCTAGAATTTCATCAGCTCGCCAGCCCCAATGGCCTTCGTGGTCGAGGTCAAAATCGGGAGTTGGGTTTGCACCATCAAAGTTTTGCTGCAAGCTGCCTACAAAGTTGACGTCATATCCTCCTGCCTGAAGCAATTGCCAGAGTGGCCTACGGTAGCTGCTGCGGTTCCTGTCAGCTTGTGTAATCGAGTCGCCAATCGGCATGATCCGGGCTGTTGGCCGAGAGGGAGCCACGGTTACAGTCATTTCATCGGCAGTTTGAAATGCGCCGTCATCGGCCGTCAGACGCAGCACATAGGTTCCCGGCAAACTAAACTTGACCTGAGTTGTAGGATTGGCACGATTGGCAAAAACTGCCTCGCCAGTACCGCTGACCTGTACCCATTGCAGCTTTAAAGGATCGTTATTGGGATCGGTAGCGTTACCCGACAATGATAGGGTTGACCACGGCAAAAGCGTGACCGTGCGATTACTCCCAGCTGAGACAACAGGAGCTTGGTTAGGGGTCGGATTGGGAGTTGGAATTGGATTGGGACTGGGACTGGGACTGGGACTGGGACTGGGACTGGGACTGGGACTGGGACTGGGGGCAGGAGCTGGTAGTGGAGCAGGAATGGGAAGCGGATTGGGTGGAGGGGCAGGAGTTGGATTGGGGCTGGGAGCAGGAACAGGAACAGAAATTGGTGTGGGGACTGGTGTAGATGGGGCAGGCGTAGGGGGTGGAGTTAGGAGGAGAGGTGCAGTGGTGATTGGCGGATTGGAGAGCGGCTCAACCGGCGGACTAGACGCTGGAGTGGTTACCAGTGACCGGCTTGCCAGATTCAACTGATAGCGGCTGGGGTCTCCAGTGCGATGAAAGACGCGGATATAGTATTCACCTGGGTCGAGGACCAGTTGGCGCAGATGCTTACGGCTGTGGTTGATTCGTAAGCTCGTGATGGGTGCCAAAAATGGTTTGATTTCCTTGGGAGACAGCTCCCCAAAATCCCGCTGCCCAATCGCCCTTAAAGTCGTATTTCTGGCTTGTTTGAGCGCAAATAGCTGGATTCCTAGCTTGCCTTTGCCTAGCTGCTGCATTTGCAGGGTTAATATTTGCTGATCCTCAAGGCGAATGCTGAATAGATCGTTTCGGTCTGTTCGACTGACTCGATCGCGATGGCGGATTGGACCTGTCCCTAAGCGACGAAATCGCTTGGCTAGCTTGAGGGAATTTGGGTTGCGAGCACTTTTCATGCGTAGAAATGGCTAGACAGTAACTCCAGCTTCCAAGGTGTCGGATAGCAGCAATTGGTTGCTAGTCAATCCGAATCGCTTCACATAAACTTATTCGCTTGATTAAGCTATGGTTGGTATCAACACCAATGACCGGACATTGATCCATAAGAACATATCTGAGCAACGGGTAAAAGTTAGAGCCAGTTGCCCAACAGCACATAAGGTGCCCAAAACCGAGGTGCGCCATACTGGGGGTCGCGCAGCAGCGAGAGTTGGGCTTGCCGCAGGGCTTCGGCCTTCGAGAGGCGATTCTGCACTAGCGTTTGGTAAAACTGCTCCATCAAAACGGCACCGGAACCGTCATCGAGGTTCCACAAAGAGGCAATCGTGCTGCGTGTTCCGGCTCGAACGGCAACGCCAGCCATTCCCAAGGCGGCCCGTCGATCGCCAGCGGCAGTACGGCAGGCACTCAAAACCAGCAGTTCAATTGGGTCAGGGCTGTTGATTTCTTCAGCTTGCAGCAAATTGCTGAGTTCATTGACATTGATCGGTCGGTCCCAGGCCAAAATGAATGTATCAGCCGCATTGGAGCTAAACTGACCGTGGGTGGCAATGTGAACAATCGAAAACGCTGAGCTATCGAGCTGCTTTTGCAAATTGGCTTGGGTAAAGGTCTGGTTCAGTAGCACCTTGCTCGGCAGTTCGGCCTGAATGTCTTCAACTTCCTGGGTCACATAGTTGAGGGCCGAAAAGTTAGCCCGCGCCTCGCTCAAGCCAGCTACCAACACATTAAAGCGACGGTCTTGCAGCGGTTTGGGATCGGCAATTTGCAACCCTGGAGCCAAAGCAAGACTGTAGCGTTCGATCAAAAACTGCTCTCCGTCTGAGAGGGCAGCAACGGGTAGATTTCGCAGGGAGCCATCAAGGACAAAAACCAGTGTTTCTATCTCTGTTTCGTTAAGCCAACCGTTGGCTGGTCGAATCAACCAACCGTAAACTTGCTGTGAGAGTGCATATAGCCGTTGCGAAGTATAGGGACGTTTCAATTCCGTCAGCAGTTCATCTACTGTGGCTTCTACTTGGGTTTTTGCTATTTCGGTTGTGTAATGTAGCAGATCGCGTTGTGGTAGTTTTAGAATCACTTCAATCCGATCCGGCAATACGATTGTGTAAAAAATCGCTGCTGCTAAATTCGCTCGATCCACCACGCGATCAATCTCGAACTGGGTTTCTAAACAGGCTTCACGAAAGAAATTATCGAGTTCGGCAATCTGCAATCTTTCAATCACCTGCCGAGCCTGCACCAACCGCGTCAGCGAAACTGGCGCAATTGCATCGGTAATTGCATCGGTCGTCAGCAGCAGATCGGCTAGCTCCCGATAGACTGGCTCCACCTGGGCCTGGAAGGAAAACTGTACATCTCGGTTAATGGCAACCAGGTCATTGCGCAAAGCTTGCAGGCTGTTGACCGCTTCGGTATAGGCAGCAATTGCCCCATCGCGTTCCTGCTGTTGGTTCAGCAATCGGCCCAACTGCCACTGCCAGCGATAGCTCAGATCGGGGGCGTTGATCGACTGAGCCAGCATCAGCGCCTGTTGAGAAATTTGCTTTGCAACAGTTAATTCTCCAGTCTGTTCATAAACACTTGCTAAGCTGCCTAGGGCGAACGAGCGAGCACGGCTGTCTCCTAGCGCGGTGGCCTGTTCGGTCGCGTCGGTCAAAAGCTGACGGATCTGCGTTATTTGGTTGCCTGGTGGCTCTAAGGGCAGCTTCAGCCAACTCAATGCCAGGTTAATGCGTTGGTAAATGCTGGAGTAATCCACCGGCAATGCCTCGATTTGAGGTTGCAGTGAGGAAATTAACGCGGTGGCTTCTGACCAGCGCTGGAGCTGAATCCAGCTATCCAGTTCACCTAATTCAGCCTGCACGCGGGTTGGCAGCACCTCGGTCTGGGCCGCCTGCTGATAGAGTTGAATTGCCTGCTCGGTTTGCTGAACAAACTGCTGGGCGGCGGCAGTGCGGCGCTGGTTTAAGGCCACTTCGGCTAAGCTGCTGGGAGTTGCGGTTGAGGTCAAGGTTTCTACAGCAACCGCAGGAGTGAGATTGGCCAGACTCAGTTGAGTGGTAGCTTCAATCCGAGTTAGATTGGCTAAACTGAGCCGGGTGGCCATCAGGGCCGCAGCAAGACTAGGCTGGTCGGCAGATGCGACCTCTGGCGCTAATCCTGAGCCTGTCTCTGGGCCTGACAGCACCTGTACTGCTTGCTCTAACGCCTGTCGAGCTTTGCTGAGGTCGCCAGCAACCTGCTGGGCGTCACCCAGACTGCGTAAAATCGTGGCCTGCAGCAAACCAGGCAATGCCTGAGTCTGGCTGAGTTCGGTGAGGAGGTGAATGGCGCGCCGATAAAGCCCCAAAGCTTGCAATGCCTGCGCCTGATTCAGACGGCTCTGAACCTCACCGGTAGAATCGTTTAGCTGTTGGTAAAGAGCTGTGGCCTGCTCCCAGCTAGTGAGGGCTGCTTCTGGTTTACCCTGGGCCAACTGCAATCGCCCCTGGATGTTGAGAGCCTGAGCCAAAACCCGAAGCCGTTCGCGGCTGTGAGCTGCTATCCCTAAGCGGGCTAAACTCTGCTCAATGGCCTGATTGGCCGCCACCCACTGGCCGGTTTGCTGATACAGAAGTGCCAAATTGCTCAGGGCCGCTGCTTGCCGCAAGGGGTCATTTTCAGTACGCTGCACTGCCTGTTGCAGCAGTTCAATCGCTGCTGAGAACCGTCCTGCCCTGTAGTGGGCATGGGCTTGCTGCTCCAGATCTGAAAGGGTGGAAGTGGCTGCCGGGATCTGAGCTGTAAACTGGGCTGATGTCTGTTGCCCAATCTCACCGGCTAAGACTGGATGCCAGAGCCAACAAAGCCCCACGATTAGCAATCCCAGCAACCCGTAGCGCCAGCGTTTGATTTTCATTGTTCCTAACCCAGAACCGTTCTCATGAACTGATCTCAATCGGCTTGATCTAGACAATATCCTACTTAGGGAAGTTGTGACCGCCGACTCAGAAAGCGATAGTAGGCTTTACGGGCAGGGGTAGCTGAGAAGTCTTCCTGCTCGCAGGTTTATTTAGCTTCATATTTAGCTTTTTTATGTGTTTAGGCTGGTTTGCAAGCTACCTACAGCCTTTTTCAGGCCAGTGAAGTACGAAAAGCGGGGTGCAGGGGCAGTGTCCCACATTCCCCATACCTCACATGAGTGAAAAACGCTGTAAGTCGCAGCAAGGAGAGTAGGGTTACTGGGTAGGATCGACGGAAATGAGACGAATTGGTTTTCCCACCCGCCGCGAATGGCGTCAAGAAATTGTAGATCTGATCCGGGGTGCATCGGGTGGCTTTCTATTTGGGATTCCTTTGCTCTACACAATGGAAGTTTGGTGGATTGGCTCCTATACGGAACCGCCACTGATGCTGATTGTTCTAGCCGTCACCTTTGTGATTGTGTTTCTGCTCAACCGCACCGATGGGTTCCGCCAACTCAGGCCCGATCGGCCTCTGCAAGCTGCAATGGACAGTGTGGAAGCCTTAGCGATTGGCATTGTCTGCGTCACGTTGGTGCTGATTTTGCTGCGGGAAATCACGCTGGAAACCTCGATCCAGGAGATTCTCGGCAAAATTGTTTTAGAAGGAATGCCGTTTGCCCTGGGAGTGGCCCTAGCTCGTTCGATCATGGCGGGCGGTGAAGAAAATGCGGCAGATAGCGACGCTCAGCCATTAGGTTCGTCCCAGCCTGACGCTAACCAAGCTGAAACAGGGCTGCCAAAGCCGCAATCGTCTCCCAATCAGAGTTTCAACGCCACGCTAGCCGACATCGGCGCAACCCTAGTAGGCACAATTTTTATCGCCTTCAACGTTGCCCCTACCGATGAAGTGCCTATGCTGACTGCCGCCTCATCTCCACCTTGGCTGTTGGGGATCGTAGCAGCGTCGCTGGTCATTTCTTACTGCATTGTGTTTGCAGCCGGATTCACAACTCAGAATCGGCGGTTGCAGCAACAAGGACTATTTCAAAAACCCATTATCGAGACAGTCATATCCTATCTGCTGTCGCTAGTAGCGGCGGCTATGATGTTATGGCTGTTTCATCGCCTTAGCCCTGCCGACCCCTGGACATCTTGGCTACAGCAGACCTTAATCCTGGGACTTCCCGCCACCATCGGCGGGGCGGCAGGACGGTTAGCGATATGAGGAGCGGTATGAGGAACGGTATGAAGAGCGGTATGAGAAAAGCATACAGAACACGGCAGCGGTTTACCATTCCCGTAGAGTGGATTACCTTTACCATTGCCTCGCTCATAGTGGCGGTATTGGTGGGCTTCATCGTGCTGATCTGGGTGACAGAAAGCGACAAGCCGCCGGTCTTATCCGTACTACAAGAGTCGGAGGTGCGGGTAGCTGGCGGCGAGTTTTATGTACCCTTTACGCTAAAGAACACGGGTGGCACCACAGCAGAGTCGGTCCAGGTAATCGGTGAACTGCGACGCGGCAACGAGCTGATCGAGAGCGGCGAACAGCAAATCGACTTCCTGTCGAGCGGTGAACAGGAAGAGGGAGCCTTTATTTTCAGTCGCGATCCTCGTCAGTTCGCCCTGACGCTGCGTGTTGCCAGCTATAAGCTGCCCTGATTTCGGTTGACCTGATTGGCCTGCTTTATGCGCATCAAATTGACATGCGCATCAATTGGGCAAGCCGGGATGAGAGAATCAGCGACACCCTAGGGATTCGCGAGTATCGACGCCAGTAACTGGGTTGACACCGCTGGCAGAGCGGCAAAGCTGGATAATTTGCTCCCGGTCTAGCATGGCATCGCTGAAGTCAGCTCCGGTGACGTTCGCGTTGCGGAAGTTGGACTTCAACAGCATGGCCGAGTTGAGGATTGCATCCGTTAGGTCTGTCTCTGATAGATCGCTGAGGTAGGCAATCCCGTTGCTAAAATCAACACCGTGCAAATTGGCTCCAGACAAGAGGGATCCGTTGAATACCGCTCCCCGCAGATCGGCGCCACTGAAGTTGGCCTTTGTTAATCTGGCGTTGCTAAACTCAGCTCGGACTAGATCTTGACCGGAATAGTCCTTTATATCTGCACTGACATCATCGTAGGCCCGAATCGCTGCCGAACTCGCCGCCTCAACCGGTTGAGCGATGGCAAAGAAGAGAAACAAAGCCAGGAAAAAACCGCAGCAATGCCGAAGTAAGCGCATCATCTGACAAAATCTTGGGCTGTGAACTGAACAAACTTTACACTTTTTAATTTTAAGCGGATTAGAGCGTGCAAACGTGATCCGCGGGCAAACTTTTATAGCTTGGACTATGTGGCAGACCTAAGCGAGTTGAGGTTCTTTGAGGAGACAGGAGTTGGGAGTCAGGAACCTAGCCTGAAAAAGGCTGTGTAGCCGTCGCCACAACAATATCTCTGTCCTAACTGTCGTGGCAAATACATATAAAACCCATTCTGACTCCTGGCTTCTGACTTCTAGCTCCTATCTTCAGACCGCATACTAGACATAGAGATAGATTTATCGTTGAAAGGTTTACACTCGTAAGGTTTCGCTGTAGGTTTCGCTGTTGAACCTGGCGATGCCCCCCAATCACAATCAACGGCGAGCAGAATCAGCCATGGTGGATAAAGACACAGATACGGTCGGTCAGGGAGCATTGATTGAATTTGCCGCTGTTGCAGAGTGGATCGAGGCTGCCACCAGTCGCTCCGCTAAAATTGCTCTGTTGAGTCAGTACTTTGCTCAACTGCAAGACGATCCGTTGTATTATGCCGTTCATTATTTCGCCGGACAGGGGTTTCCCCAGCGAGAGCGGCGGCTTGCGCCAATTGGTGAACTGACGTTGGTGACGGCCCTTTCGGTTTTGTCTGGCATCGAGCCAGCCAAGCTGAATGCCCATCTGAAGCGGCTAGGAGATTTGGCCGAAGTGGCGGCATTAGTGCTGGTGCGGCAGAGTGAGCCAATCTTGACCTTAGAAGATGTAGCAATTGGCTTAGAGCAGCTCGCCAAAACCCAGGGTAGACGCAAACTCTCGTGGGTGATTCGGCTACTGGAACCGGCTACATCCTTGGAAGCGAAGTACTTGACCAGGCTGCTGCTGGGCGATTTGCAGATTGGCCTGGAGGAGGCGATGATCGAGGCGGCAGTGGCTCAGATGACTGCACAACCCCTGGAACAAATTCGCTGGGTCTATACCTTACTGGGCGATTTGGGCAAAACGGCTTTGCTGGCGCGACATAACCAGTTGACTCAAGCGCGGATGCAGTTGTTTCAGCCGCTTAAGTTTATGTTGGCTAGCGCAGTGCAAGACCCGGCTCAGGTGATTCAACAGTTGCCGCAGGGGTTTGCAGTCGAAACCAAATATGACGGAATTCGCGCTCAGGCCCACATTGCTCCGGCAGGTAAGCCAACCAATTGGCACCCAGAAACCGTATTTGCCGGAATTCGAGTGGCGCTGTTTTCCCGCACTGCGGCAGACATTAGCCTCAGCTTTCCTGACCTGATTGCGCCCTTAGCCTCGTTAGCGCCCTATGCCCTTGTAACCGGCGAAACCGCTGGGTTAATTCTCGATGGCGAGATCGTGCCGTGCCAGAATGACCAAATTTTGCCCGTTGCGGCGCTGCAACCCCGCCTCGACCCGGAATCCCCTTCGGTAGATCAGATAGCCAGCGTGCCCGTTGCTTTTGTTGTCTATGATGTGCTGTACAAAGATGGGGCTGTTTTACTCAACCACCCCTACAGCGAGCGCCGACGAGTGCTGGAATCGCTGCTATTAGAAACGCCAGAAGTGCGCTTGGCTGCAGCACAGATCCTGTTTGATCTAGAGTCACTAGAACAGCAGTTTTTCCAGGCTCGTGCCCAGGGGCAAGAAGGACTGATGGTCAAAGCGCTCAACTCCTGCTACCGTCCGGGACGGCGCAGCCACGAATGGCTGAAAATTAAACGAGCGATTATTACCCTCGATGTGGTAGTGACAGCAGCAGAAATGACGCCAGAAACAGCACCCTGGTTTTCTAACTACGCGGTTGCAATCCGCGCCAGTGATGGAGATCCGACTCTACTGCAAATTGGGAAAGTAGCTGTGGGTCTATCCCAGCCGGAGCTAGAAACTCTATCGGATTGGATTCAGCGCTACACGATTGAAGAATTTGCGGAGGGCATGGTGCGGTTAGTCGAGCCACAGATTGTTTTAGAAATCACCGTTGAGCAACTGCAACCCTCCCAGCGCTACAAAAGCGGCTATGACTTGCACGATGCTCGTATCGTCCGCATCCGGCGAGATAAGTCAGTGAACGACATTGATACATTAGACAGCTTGCTGCATCTAGTAGAACAAACTCAGAATTGGTGGGATTCGAGCGAGGGGTGATGGGGCGAGGAAGGTTACTATAGACACGGAAACCCTGTTCTCTCCCTTATGCAGCTATCTTTTGCCCAGGCAATTCAACCCTGTTCGCTGGTTTTTGCTCCTGATGATTCTGTTAAAACTGCAATCGATGCCATGAGCCGCAGCCGCACTAGCTGCGTTTTAGTAACAGAAGGGGAAAAGTTAGTTGGAATTTTGACCGAACGAGATATTGTGCGGGCTACGGCAGCAGAAGTGAACATTGAGGCCATGCCGATCTCGGCGTTAATGATGCGCCAAGTGCAGACCTGTAGCGAAGCAGAAGCGGCTGATATTTTTGCAGTTTCACAACGGTTGCGCCAGCACCGAATTCGTCACCTTCCGGTAGTAGGCACTCAGGGTCAACTGATTGGCATCATTACGCCTGAAAGCATGCGAGCCGCGCTCAAACCAGAATACTTGCTCAGTTTTAAGCAAGTCGGTGAGGTGATGACTCCATCGGTGGTCCATGCTTCGCCGGCCCTATCGCTGCTGCAGCTAGCCCATCTGATGGCAGCCCGGCAAGTCAGCTGTGTGGTGCTAGTTGAAGCAATCGAAACAGGCCGAAGATCCACCAGGAACTCAACTGAGTTGGCGGCTGAGTTCGTGACTGAACAGCGGCTAGAGTTGCGGCAGGAATTAACTGCGTCCGGGGTGCACCCACCCTGTGGGGGAACGAGTTTGCGGCCTGTAGGAATTGTGACAGAGCGCGATATTGTTCAGTTTCAAGCGTTAGGGCTGAATCTAAAGCAGGTGACGGCGGCCATAGTTATGAGTACGCCCTTGTCTACAGTGAAGGCAGAGGATACGCTCTGGACAGCCCAACAGCGAATGCAGCAATTGCGGGTGCGGCGGTTGGTGGTTACGAACGCATTGGGTGAACTGCGGGGCATCATTACCCAAACTGATGTGCTGCGGATGCTAAATCCGGCAGATCTACACCAAGTGATCGAGGCACTCCAGCAGATGCTTCAGCAAAAAAACGAGGCGCTTCAGCAGGAAGCGGCAGAACGGCAGCAGTTGACCCAAGCCCTCACGGCCAGCAAAAGCCGCTATTGCAGTATTTTGAATAATCTGCCAGATCTAGTCTGTTGCTTTCAAGCTGATGGCACGATTACATTTGCCAATCACGCCTACTGTGCATATTTCGGCAAACCGCTGCACGAAATTTTGGGCCAAAGTTTTCTGCGGCTGCTACCAGAGCCAAATCGCACAATTGCTGCTGAGAAACTGATCAGCGTGGCTCAAACCAAAACGGCGATCACAACAGAGCACCTACTTCCCGATGCCAAGGGCCAACTCCGCTGGATTCAGTGGACCGACTTTGCCGTCTGCGACGAGACGGGCGCAATTATCGAGTTTCAGGCAATTGGGCGTGATATCACCGAGCAACGACAGACCGAAGCTACCCTGCGCCAGAGCGAAGAACGCTACCGCGCCATTGTGGAAGACCAAACCGAGGCTATCTGTCGCTTTTCGCCGCAAGGTATACTCACGTTTGTCAATCAAGCCTACAGCCGCTATTTTGGCTCTACGCCTGACCAGCTAATCGGGCAACCTTTTCTCAACTTAGTGCCCCCAGCCGAACGTGACTTCGTGCAGCAACAGATCGCCGAGCTGAATCGCGCCACACCAGAACACTGCATCTTCACCCAGGAGCATACCGTTCTAAAGGCAAATGGCACGATCGGCTGGCAGCAGTGGACGAATCGAGCCATTTTTGACAGCGATGGAGAGTTGGTTGAATTTCAGGCCGTGGGACGAGACATTACCGGCTACAAACAGGCCTCCGAAGCCTTGCAAGCCTCCGAAGCGAAATTGCGTTCTATTCTGGAAAATACTCCCAGCGTCATCAGCCTGGTAGATCGCCAGGGCACAACGCTGTTTATTAACCATTCTCTGTCGGGGCGGGATGCCAGCACCTTGATTGGCCGCAACATTACTGATTATCTCATCCCAGACCAGCCTGATCAGCTAGAAACTGTTTTGAAAACCGTATTTGATCAGAGAGAAGCTGCTTACTTTGGGGCTGTGGGGATTGGCAAAACCCAGTCAATGGCTCACTACGAAGTGTGTATTGCGCCGATTCAAAAGTTGGAAGAAATCGAGAGTGCAATTGTGATGGCAGCAGATATCACCGTGCGAAAGCAAGCAGAAATTGCGCTGCAAAAACGCGAAACCCAATTGCGACTAGCGTTGGAAGCCAGCAAAATCGTCTGTTGGGAACATGATTTTGTCAATCATTACATCACGTGCATTGGACGGCATACAACCGGCAATCAATGGCAGGCCGAAAACTGGCAGATGACTGGACAGGAAGGAATCCTGATGATCCATCCCGAGGATCAGGAGCGGGTGATACAAAAGATGAAAATGGCTGTAGCGACAACGGGTGAATTTGAAGATGTGCATCGTTTAATTTTCGCGGATCACTCCACGACTTGGGTGTTAGCAAAGGGAAAAGTTTTTGCGGACGCGCAAGGCCACCTCAACCGCATGGTAGGAGTGTCAATCAATATCAGCGAACGCAAGCAGGTAGAAATTGCGCTCCAAACCAGTGAAGCTCGATTTCGGGCTATTTTTGAGCAGGCGGCAGTAGGCATTGCCCAAGCGACGCTATCGGGCCAATTTTTGCAGGTGAATCAGCGACTGTGCCAGTTGCTAGGCTACACCGAGACCGAACTGCTCTGCGGCACGATTCAAGCTGTCACCTGTCCTGAAGACCAAACCATTTATCAAGAGTCGATTCGAGCGATGCTGGCCGCCGAAATTGCGTCGGTGTCGTTTGAAAAGCGCTTGATCTGCAAAAACGGCCAATTCCGCTGGATGCAAATTACAGGTTCCCTGGTGCGCGATCAGCAACAGCAATATTTCCTTTGCGTCATCCAGGACATTCAGGAGCGGAAGCAGGTCGAAGCCGATCTAGAGGCTCAGCAAGCCTTTTTGCGAACCATCATTAACGCGGTAGATAGCGCAATTTTTGTTAAGGATGCAGCGGGGCGTTTCTTGACGGCAAATCAAGCAACAGCTGAGATCTACGGCGTTTCTGTAGACGAGTTGCTGGGCAAGACTGATTTGGATTTCAATCCGAATGTTGCTCAAGTGGAAGAATTTTGGGCTACGAATCGAGAGGTGATGGTAACTCAGCGAAAGCAAGTGTTTTCCAGTCAAGCTATCCGCAACGCGCTTGGTGAAAATCGCTGGTACCGCACAACCATCAGCCCGTTTGTGAATGCAGAAGGTCAGATCAAAGGCGTAATTGGTGTCTGCTCTGATATCACCGATCTCAAAAACGCAGAGGAGGCGTTGCGCGAGGCTAAGGAAGCAGCAGAAGCCGCTAATTTAGCCAAAAGTCAGTTTTTAGCGAACATGAGCCACGAACTGCGCACTCCCCTCAATTCCATCCTTGGCTTTGCCCAATTGCTCAGCCACGACATCAGTTTAGTCCAGGAACAGCAGGAACAGCTAGAAATTATTCTACGTAGCGGTGAACATCTACTGGAGCTAATCAATGATGTTCTAGAGATGTCTAAAATTGATGCTGGCAGAATTACTTTTAATGTTTCTAGCTTTGACTTATATGAATTACTCAACAATCTACAGGAAGCGCTACAGCTAAAAGCAACTGTTAAAGGGTTATCACTCATTTTTGATTGTGCTCTAAATGTTCCTCGCTATATTCAAACTGACGAAAATAAACTGCGGCAAGTACTATTCAACTTGCTCGGCAACGCGATTAAATTTACACCAGCTGGCGGTGTAACGCTCCGGGTTCGCCTAGAAGCCACTCACAAATCTTTCCCGTCCATATCGATATCGACTGGAGGAGAGGATGGCGCAGGCGGACTACCCCATCGTCTCTCTGATCCACTTCAGTCCCTGCTGTCGGCTCCAGATGTGATGCTGCTTTACTTTGCTGTGGAGGACACCGGGCCTGGGATCGCAATTGCAGAACTGGATAGTTTATTTGATCCGTTTGTTCAGACCGAAGCAGGACGCCAATCTCAAGAAGGAACTGGATTAGGTTTGGCCATCAGTCGGCGATTTGTGGAGCTAATGGGTGGCAAAATCAACGTTAGAAGCACCAAGGGTCAGGGAGCAACCTTCGAATTTAAGATTCCGGCTTGCCCAACTCAGCCCGAAGACCTGACGATTCACAGCAAACAGATCGTTAGTTTAGCGCCTCAACAACCGCGCTACCGCATTCTAGTAGTCGAGGATCAGGTAACGAATCGCAAGCTAGTCGTGCGCCTGTTGAGTAGATTAGGGTTTGAGGTACAGGAAGCGATCCATGGCGAAGAAGCGGTGATCCGCTGGCAACAGTGGTCGCCCCACCTAATCCTGATGGATATGCGTATGCCGGTGCTGGATGGATATGCGGCTACTCAAAAAATTCGCACTCAGGAAGCAAAGCGGCTGGCCCAAGCTCATGACTCTGACGCCTCACCCCCTACGGTGATCCTTGCCCTGACTGCCAGTGCGTTTGAAGAAGAACGCTCCAGCATTCTAGCAGCAGGCTGCGATGGCTATATTCTTAAACCCTTTAAATCTGAAGAGCTGCTCGACAGGATCGCTAACTACCTGCAGCTCACCTATGTCTATGCTGAAGTAGTCCCCCTTCAACACTCCAACCCAACCGAGCCAAGTGCCGAATCCACGTTGCTCACCCGTGCAGATCTGCATGCCTTACCCCGAACTTGGAATCTAGCGCTACATCAAGCAGCAGCCCAACTCGATGCCGAACACTGTATTGAACTAATCGAACAACTTGGCTCCGACCAACCCCAGTTAACCGACCAGCTCATGGATCTGGTGAACGAATTCCGTTTTGATGTGCTGCTCGATTTGACGCAGGGGTAGGGGGTGGGGGGTAGGGGGTAGGGGGTGAGGGGTGGAGGGGTAGGGGGTAGGGGGTAGGGGGTAGGGGGTGAGGGGTGAGGGGTAGGGGGTAGGGGGTGAGGGGCGGATGAGTGGAGGAAGCTGCACTAAAGCCCAAGACAAAGCTCTGGTGGAAAACTCTCATTGCCTACCCCTCCTCCACCCCCTACTCCTCCACCCCCTACTCCTCCACCCCCTACCCCTCACCCCTCACCCCCTACCCCTCACCCATTCACCTCCGATACCCTGTCCAGTCGGCAATCGCTGGAGCTTTGAGTAGCTCGATGACGCGCTGTAGGGGGATGTCGATCCAGTCGGGGCGGTAGGTTAGCTCGTAGCCCAATTCATAGACGGCCTTTTCTAGCAGGTAGGCATCAAGTAGCACTTGTAATTCCTGATGGGTCTGGGGTAGGAACGAGGCATTGCCAGCGGTGGTCAGGTAGCTCTTGATAAAGGTGAGACTGGCCCAAGCGTGGAAGAACTGTGCCCAAGATTGCATCAGCTCGCGGTTTTCTGGACGAATTAAGCCGCTTTCTACCTCATTTCGCAAGGCAACCTGAGAGGCATAGTAGAACGATTGCATCATGCTGGCAATGTCGCGCAGCGGAGAGCGTTTCATCCGGCGTTCGCTCAGCAGCCGATTGGGTTCGCCCTCAAAGTCAATCACAACGAAATCCTTGCCGGTGTAGAGCACTTCCTCTAGGTGGTAGTTGCCGTGGCAGCGGATACGCATACCGGTAATTTGCAAATCTAAGACGCTCTTGAATCGTCCTAGCAGGTCTTCCCAGTGGCTCAGGATCGTGCGAGCGGCGGATTGGGAATCGTTGGGTAATTGCCTGATTTGTTTTTTCAATTGCAGCAACACTCGTCCGGCATGGTTGCGCATGTACTGGTAAATCGAGCGCTGATAGAAGGACGAAAATTCCTCTGGCGCAAAGTTTGGATCGTCGGGATTGGACGCCAGGGCTAGATGTAGCTCAGCGGTGCGTTGTCCGAGCAGCTCAGCAGCTCTTACCTGAGCACCCATCAGCTCATTCACCATTTCGGGCATTTCGGTGGCGAGCGCTTTTGAGAGAACCGTTGACGGCATGGAGATGTCATCTAGCTCGATTTGGCTAACCATGACGCGCTCGAAGCAGTCCCGCAAGCCATCGAGGGCATAGGACCAGGCATCTCGTGCTTCTGGGACATAGTGTTGCAGCATACCAATCGTCATTGGTTCAGCCCCTTTGCGTCGATATTCCAGCGCCCCCAGCACCGGAGCAACCAGTTTCTCAGCCGACAGACCGAGCTGGTCGGACATGCGGGTGAGGAAACGGCCAATTTCCCAATCTGAGTTGATGCACTCATCCACCTGGCGGAACAGCTTAAAAATATAGCGATTGTGGGTGGAGCCGCCTTCTGCGGAAGCACCATAGACAATTAAGGCGTTGGTATGGTTGCCACGCAGCAAATGTGGTTCAATTGATTCGGTCTGACCCTCCGGCCCATTTTTCTGACCGGAGGGCAGTACCTGGGACAGGGCATCGGTGATGCTGGCTGTGATTTCGCCACTACTGCCGCTGTAGCGAGCTTTATGAACAATCGCCTGTAGAGGAATTTCCAGAAACGCCCGGTCTCCTGAGGCATCAACGAGGATGCCGGTTTCGGTTTTGCCGGCCAAACGAACCAAGGCTCCATCCACAGCTTTGGTATCTGCCGCTTTCTCTGACACAAACACCAGCGGCAACACAAAGGTATCGGGCATACCCTCGGTATATTCGGCTCGGACCAGCACAATATCAAAGTTGGATGTACTGTCTGGGAGCGATTTGGTGCTATGGCTACCTTCAGGAAGGGAGATGGGAATCGCATCCACTAACTGAGCCGTCTGGAGAATCCGGCCTTTCTTAAACCAATTGCAGGTCAGCAAATAATCGGGCAGGATGCCTTCTAGGGCTTTGCGAACTTCGGTCCGGGTGTAGACATCACGCCAACTGCCATTCACCGTTAGCGTCGGCAATTCTGATTGCGGTCGGGCTGCCAGAGTTGCTTCCTGGTATTGCAAAGTAAACCAGAAAAAGGCGTGGGGACCTAAGCTAAGAAAATAAGGCGATTCGCCAATCCGTGGAAATTCGGTGCGGCCAAAGATTTCCACCGGCACCATGTCTTGGAACGGCGACAGATCCAATTCCACGGCCTGCACAAACCGCGACAGGTTCGCCACTACCAAAATATGTTCGCCCTGGTAGGTGCGCGTAAAAGCCAGCACTTTGCGGTTTTCGGGATAGAGCAATTCAAATGTACCGCGACCAAATGCTTTGTAGCGGCTGCGAATCGCAATTAATCGCTTCATCCACCACCAGAGCGAGTTGGGATTGGCCCGCTGTGCTTCCACATTTACCGTTTCATAGTGGTATTCCGGATCGACAATTACCGGCAGAAACAGCTTTTGAGGATTAGCGCGACTAAAGCCAGCGTTGCGATCACCGCTCCATTGCATCGGCGTGCGGACTCCATTGCGGTCGCCCAGATAGATGTTGTCTCCCATGCCAATTTCGTCGCCGTAGTAGAGCACAGGAGTACCCGGCAACGACAGCAGCAGGCTGTTCATCAGCTCAATCCGGCGGCGGTTGTTGCTGAGCAGCGGAGCCAAACGACGGCGAATTCCCAGGTTGATGCGGGCCTGCGGATCTTCGGCATAGACGCGATACATGTAGTCTCGGTCTTCGTCGGTCACCATTTCCAGCGTCAGCTCATCGTGGTTGCGCAGAAATAGCGCCCACTGGCAGTTGTCGGGAATGTGGGGCGTTTGTTGGAGAATGTCGATAATCGGAAAACTGTCTTCCATCTTCAGCGACATAAACAGCCGGGGCATCAGCGGAAAGTGGAAGTTCATGTGGCACTCGTCCCCTTCGCCGTAGTAGGCGGCTGCATCTTCGGGCCACTGGTTGGCCTCAGCTAGCAGCATCCGATTGGGGAAGTGGGTATCGACATGGGCACGCAGCGCTTTCAAGAAGGCGTGGGTTTTGGGCAGATTTTCGCAGATGGTGCCTTCTTCTTCGTAGAGGTAGGGAACGGCATCCATGCGCAGGCCATCCACGCCCAGCCCCAGCCAAAAATCGACCACGTCGAACACAGCTTTTTGCAGCTCTGGGTGCTCGTAGTTGAGGTCGGGCTGGTGGGAATAAAAGCGGTGCCAGTAGTAGGCTTTGGCAACTGGATCCCAAGCCCAGTTTGAGGTTTCAAAATCCTTAAAGATGATCCGCACGCCCTTGTATTTCTCCGGCGAATCGCTCCAGACATAGAAATCGCGCTCACTGCTGCCCGGTGCGGCGCGACGTGCCCGTTGAAACCAGGGGTGTTGATCAGAGGTATGGTTGACGATCAACTCAACAATCACGCGAATGCCGCGCTGATGGGCTTCATCGAGAAAGGTTTTGACATCGTCGAGATGGCCGTAGATCGGGTTGACGGTGTAGTAATCGGAGATATCGTAGCCATCGTCGCGCAGGGGTGAGGGAAAGAAGGGCAAGAGCCAAATAGCGGTTACACCAAGGTCTTGAATGTAGTCAAGTCTCTCAGTCAAACCGCGAAAATCACCGATGCCATCTGCATCACTGTCCGCGAAGGCTTTCACCGGCACTTCGTAGATAATGGCGTCTTTAAACCAAAGGGGGTCGTCGTTCAGCGTTGATCGTTGCATGTTCTCCACAGTCCAGTTCCCTTGAATCAAGTTAATGGTCGCATCCTGATTTGCCAATAACATACCTATCACTTTTGCAGATCCAGTGCAGATCCAGTGCAGATCTGGCGCAGTCTGGCGCAGATCCAGGAGATTGCTTCTCCTCCTGTTCTGCCATCCTCCACCAAGGTCAAGAGACCAGGAAACAGCGTCTGCTGACCTGCGTTTGGCTCACTCTAGCGTAAATAGACCCAACAGAAAGTGATAAGTAGTTTCTTAATTGTCTCCAGACTTGCACGTCAGGGCTGACCACCCTGAACCTGTCTACGGAAATCTCAGGGACGCATTTCCTAGACAAGCGCTACTGTGACAAAGCTTTACGAAATTCTCAGCTATATTGTCCTCATTCTAAAGATAGAAATTCTAGATCCTATGTATAACTACGATACCTTTATGCTTTCTTTTTGAAGTTGTGGCTTTCAGTTCGTGTAAACCTTATAAACAGGAGTTTACAGAACTCGAACAGCCTTTGTAGCTTGTTATATGTACGCTCTAAAAATCTAGCCCCTGAAAACACCCTAGATCCAACGCCTCTGGCCAACCCATTTAGCAAGCATTTGGGCGAATCGACGGCTCTGTAGCCAGACCATCAGACGGGCGAATCAACGTCGATAGAGTTTCATCTCTAGATGCTCAATTGGGGGGGGAATCAAATTAATTTTGATTTGAATTACCAACTCGAATCAATCCGGATTAGACTTTTTGATTGAAGACTGGATCGGGATGGGCAGATCTGCAAGTTTGACTCACTGGATCATCCTCTGTCTCATATAACTACCTGCAATTCGCTTGAGTTCTCATTTTGTAATTAAGGATAGATTGTGGCTTTTCAACGTGCGAGTGGTATTTTGTTACACCCTACCTGTTTGCCGAGCCGCTTCGGCATAGGCGATTTGGGGCAAGCCGCCTATGGCTTTATCGATTTTCTAGAGCGGAGTGGTCAGAAACTGTGGCAGGTGTTGCCCTTAGGCCCAACAGGGCTGGAACATTCCCCCTACATCATGAACTTCAGCAGCTTTGCTGGCAATCCTCTCTTAATTGATCTGGACCAGCTCGCTGCCGAGGGATTGTTAGATGCAGCCGATTTAACGCCTTTACCAGAAGACGCGGACCCCGCCTATGCCAGAGTAAATTTCGATCAAGTTATTCCCCATAAAACCCAATATTTGCAGCAGGCTTTCGCTCGTTTTCAGCCCAACGATAGATATGAGCAATTTTGCCAGGAGCAGGCTTGGTGGCTGGATGACTATGTGCTGTTCATGGCTCTTTATGAGGCAAACGGCAACCAGCCTTGGAATCAGTGGGATAGAGCTTTGGTGCGGCGAGAAACAGAGGCCCTAGAGCAAGCTGCTGCTCAGCTTCAAGAGCCGATTCGGTTTCATCGGTTTGTCCAGTTCAAGTTTTTTGAGCAGTGGGCTAAACTGCGCGCCTACGCCAACGGCAAAGGGATTCAGATTGTCGGCGACATTTCCATCTATGTTTGCCACAATAGCGCTGATGTCTGGGCTGCGCCCGATATGTTCAAACTCGATCTAGACACCTACGACCCCGCCTTTATGGCAGGGGTGCCACCCGATTACTTTAGCGCTACCGGACAACTCTGGGGCAACCCAGTGTATGACTGGGAGAAGATGGAGCAGGACAACTTTGCCTGGTGGGTAAATCGGTTTCGGGCAACGCTGCAATACGTCGATATTGTCCGCATCGATCATTTTCGGGGCTTTGAAGCCTATTGGCAGGTGCCAGCCGGCGAAACGACCGCCATGAACGGAGAGTGGATCAAAGGGCCGGATGCCAAGTTTTTTAAAGTGCTGCAGGCCGCGACAGGCAGTTTACCTGTCATGGCCGAGGATCTGGGTATCATTACCCCGGAGGTAGAACTTCTACGCGATCGGTTCGATTTTCCCGGCATGCGAATTCTTCAATTTGCCTTTGGTGGCGACCCGTCCAATCCCTATCTGCCGCATCACTATATCCATAACTGCGTCGTCTATCCTGGCACTCACGACAACGATACGGCCATCGGCTGGTGGAATACGGCGGGTGATGCTGAAAAACAGCATGTAGGAGATTATTTTGGCTACGCGAATCTGAACGAGATTCAGAATATCAACTGGGAATTCATCCGCGCTGCACTCGCCTCGGTTGCTGATCTGGCAGTCATTCCCCTGCAGGATGTACTGGGCCTAGATGGACGCGCCCGTATGAATGATCCACGCTATAACGATGGCCAGTGGCGCTGGCGATTCACAAAGTTGGATCTACTCAGTCCCGAGTTGAGCGAGCAGTTATTACGGCTAACACGAATGTATAGTCGGTGAAGTGCGTCTGTCTGAGTATCTGAGCAGCGGTTATTGGCAGTGCTGGAAATGCAGGTGAAACGATTTGATCATCATGGCAAAACACCCCAACTTCCATGTAGCCTCCAGGCTGCCATTACAATACCGTCAGGACTTACGCATTTTCCCCTTAAATCCCCCAAATCTGGGGGGCTTCCAATCTGGTTCCCCCCAGATTCGGAGGGCTAGGGGGGCAGAAATTGCTGAGCTGCGTAAGTCCTGACCGTCACAGTTTTTGGTTCTGGATCAACCAACCAGTATTCTGCAATCCCCCCTGCTGCGTATTGATCTCGTTTGCAGATCAGATCGCGGTTACGATTTTGTTGGTCGGGTCAAAACCGCTGCAATCAATCGTGGCGGCGGCATATCGAGAGTAATGGTTCACCGCTTTTGCGCGCAGCGAATTCTAATTCCTAAAAATTTTGCAACCGCACAACCCCACCCCGCAACGACGGTTTTCCTCCCTGCTTAGCCGGTTTGCCATTCGTTACAGTAGGAAACAAGTAAACATTTGTTTACGAATTGGCTTAGGAGTCAGGAGGTTGCGATGACCATTCTAGTTGGCTTGCTGTTTATGGGAAGCACCGTAGCAATCTCGCTGGTTGCACAAGATTACTTCCTGGGAGAACTGGTCGAACCGATCAATCCCCATATCAACCATAACAATCAGTCTCCAGCAGTATAGTTAGTCCGACCAAATTATCCAAACCAGTAGCTACACACATCTATTCTTCAAATCGCTTCACGGCTGAGCGCGTGGATGCAGATAGTTAGAAATACGCCGCGCTCAGATTTTTGTCACTCTATCTTTCGTTACTCCTCCGGCTGAGTTGATGGGTTCAGATGGTTCAAAATCAGCCAGCCCGGAATGATTCTAATGGAACCCCTTGCCATGTTTGAGTATTTCACTGAACAAGCAATTGCTGTGATTATGGCGGCCCAAGAGGAAGCTCGACGACTGCGCCATGCCTTTGTCGGAACTGAACAAATTTTGCTAGGGCTGGTGCGCGTCAAGGACAGTCTGGCCGCATCGGTGTTAGCCGATTTGGGCGTCACCCTGGATGCGGCCCGGGCTGAAGTAGAAAAAATTATTGGCCATGGCTCGACCTCTGGTTCAGCCGATCTGCCCTTCACGCCCAAAACCAAGCGCATTTTAGAGCAGGCGTTTGAGCAGGCTCGCCAGCTCGATCAACCCTACATTGCTCCCGAACATTTGCTACTCAGCCTGATTCAAGATCAGGATAATGTGGCCGTTAAGGTGCTGGAGCGGTTGGGTGTGGATACAACTGAATTGCGGCGGCGTTTAATCCAGACGGCTGGCGAAGCAAATCCAGTAGCGGCTGGAGGACGAGGACGGACGAATCGCCAAACTAACCGTTCCTCACGAAATGCTAGCGTGCTGGCTCAGTTTAGCCGCGATTTAACCCAGTTGGCCGCGGCTGGAGCCTTGGACCCAATGGTGGGCCGTGAGCGCGAATTAGAGCGAGTCGTGCAAATCTTAGGCCGCCGAACCAAAAATAATCCGGTGCTAGTCGGCGAACCGGGCGTTGGCAAAACGGCGATTGCAGAAGGCTTAGCCCAGCGGATCGTGGATCAAAATGTGCCGGATATTTTGCTCGACAAGCAGGTATTCAGCCTCGATATGGGGGCACTGTTGTCAGGAACTCGCTTTCGGGGTGACTTTGAGGAGCGGTTGACGCAAATTATTGACGAGGTGCGGCAGTCGCAGAACATCATTCTGGTGATCGATGAGATTCATACCCTGGTTGGAGCCGGAGCCGTAGAAGGCGGAACCGATGCGGCGAATATGCTGAAGCCAGCCTTAGCGCGCGGTGAGTTTCAGGTGATTGGAGCCACTACCCTCAACGAATATCGTCAGCATATCGAGCGGGATGCTGCCCTAGAACGACGTTTTCAGCCGGTAATGGTGGGTGAACCCAGCGTTGAAGAAACAATCGAGATTCTGCGCGGGTTACGCAGCCGTTACGAGCAGCACCACCAGCTTACAATTACCAACGAGGCGATTGAAGCTGCCGCCAAGCTATCCGACCGCTATATCCCGGATCGCTATCTCCCAGACAAAGCAATCGACCTAATCGACGAAGCTGGCTCGATGGTGCGGTTCCGCTATGCCCAACAGTCACCCACTAAAGCTCTGAAGCAGGAATTGCGGCAGATCACAGCAGCCAAAGAAGCAGCAGTGAATGCCCAAGACTTTGATGCGGCTGGCAAACTACGCGACCACGAGCTAGAGCTAGAAGCCCAGATTCGCGATGCTAATTTAGCGATCGAACAGACCAGCCAACTTCCTTCTGCAATACAAGTGACAGCAGACGACATTGCCCAAATTGCGGCTTCCTGGTCAGGTGTGCCTGTCAATAAGCTGAGTGAATCCGAGTCTGTGATGCTGCTGCACCTGGAAGATGTCCTACACGAGCGGGTGATTGGTCAGGAAGAAGCGGTAACGGCGGTAGCTCGCTCGATTCGCCGCTCGCGAGTTGGGCTGCATTCTCCCAACCGCCCGATTGCCAGTCTGGTCTTTTCTGGCCCCACGGGAGTCGGCAAAACCGAATTAGCCAAAGCCTTAGCAGCGGCTGTATTTGGCTCAGAAGAGGCGATGATTCGTTTGGATATGTCCGAGTTTATGGAAGCGCATACGGTGGCTAAACTGCTCGGTTCGCCGCCCGGATATGTCGGCTATGACGAAGGCGGCCAACTCACCGAAGCCGTGCGGCGTAAGCCCTACACCGTGATTCTGCTGGATGAAATCGAGAAGGCCCATCCGGATGTGTTCAATACACTATTACAGGTGCTGGAAGACGGTCGCCTCACCGATGCCAAAGGCCGTACGGTCAGCTTTAAGAATACGCTGCTGATCATGACTTCGAATATTGGCTCCAGGGTGATCGAAAAAGGCGGTGGCAGCCTTGGGTTCGAGCTGGGCGATTTGGGCAGTAGCCAATACCAGCAAATTCGCTCACGGGTGATGGATGAGATGAAGCAGTTCTTCCGGCCTGAATTGCTCAACCGTATCGACGAAATCATCGTCTTCCGGCAATTACAGCGGCAGGAAGTGCGTCAGATTGCCGATCTGATGGTCCAAGAAGTCGCCACTCGGTTGATGGAGCAAGGCATTAGCCTGGAGGTGACCGACGCGTTCAAGGAGTTAGTTGTTGCCGAAGGCTTTAGCCCCAGCTACGGTGCCCGTCCACTGCGGCGAGCGATTGCGCGACTGCTAGAAGACAATTTGGCAGAAGCGATGTTATCGGGTGCGGTGAACGCGGGTGTGATGGCAATTGTGGATGTGGATGCAGACGGTCAAGTGCAAATCCGATCCCGCGACCAGAGTAATCAGCCGCAGCAGGAGAATATCCTAGCCCCGGTTGGCTAATTCGAACTCCACGCCAGTACAGGCTACAGTCAGGCTATAGCAGGGGAAGGTGCTTCACCTTCCCTTTTTGCGTTTTGGTGCGATTTCGTATTCAATTGCAGTGGCAAAGAGAAATTTGATTCATTGGTTCATTTGTCACAGTCAGTAGCGAGGTGGAATTCAGTGGATGTTGGATAAAATTAGGTGAAAACAGCGCAGTGTTTCCCATGCGAACTACCACTCTCTATGACTAAGACTTTTATGCTTGGACTCAGCGTCAGGTCGAGCTGCTCCGCTCTGGTCAGTTGGGAGAACTCGATATTGAAAACCTGATCGAGGAGATTGAATCATTGGGTCGCCAGGAACGGCAGGAGTTGCGCAATCACTAGTTGCGCAATCACTTGGGGATGTTGCTGGGGCACCTGCTCAAGTGGCACTATCAAGTGGCACTATCAAGTGGCACTATCAACCAGAGGCGCGATCCAAGAGTTGGCGTGCCACTATTCAGGAGCAGCGACAGGAGATTCAGCGTCACCTCAAGGAGAACCCCAGCCTGAAGTTCTATCTCAGCGAAGCCATTGCGATTGGTTACGAAAAGGGACTGAATCTAGTGGATCGGGAAACGCCCCTCGACCCCAAGCAACTTCCTCAAACCTGCCCTTTCTCGGAGGCAGAGGTCTTTGAGGAACCGGTGGATTGGCAGGCGTAATTGCATCGGGTGGGTTTCTAGGTCGGTATCAGGACTGGCAGGGTGAACGCTAAAATAATCGCACCGATGGCTAGCAGCAAAGCCCAAAATCGATGGTGGCTGCTGACGTTCCATTTATTGGGACAGGTCATCAGCGTCATATCTACCCAAGGCATGACACCGCGTCGGAACCAGCCTGTAACCGCCACTTCTTGGTTAATAAAACTGGCTGCCTGCGACATGCCAAACAGGAAGTTACCCAACGGACCGAACCGCGACGCATAGTGCAAGTAAATCAGCCCGGTTGGATCTTGCAGCTTCAAGTCAGAGCCAAAGCGAGAACCACTGTCTCCTCTGCCGATTATCTGACCCGCCAACTGAACCGGCTTGCCACGCAGCGGGCTGGCGTAGGGATCGGACATTAACAACAGCACATCCATTTCCGGGGCACGATGCAGACTGGGATACATCACCCAGATTTTGAGCAGCAGACCGATGCCAAATCCTAGCAGCATCAACATCGGCGGCAGCACGAACAGTTGGATGGTGCCAGATTTCAATAAGGCGATGCCCAGCGCCAAGCCTGCCAAGCCGCCCAACCACTCCACCCAAAACAGCAGAATATCCAGCATAAAGCTGCCATAGAGCTTGCGTTTGTTGAGCGTGCGACCTTCGCGGATCATGCGTGCCATGTCGAATTCGCTGTCTAGCCCCAATTGTTCAGCGTAGGTGGTGAGGGCGCGTACTCGTTTGCCCGTCAGGGGATGAGTTGAATTCAGCTCCATCCACCCAGCCCAAGGGTTAAACATGTCCCACAGGAACACCCGTCCCACCTTTTCGGGTTCCGCCGCGACTCGATACGCCGTTCCTGTCATGCTGGCAGAGCGCGGATCGCTGATGCCGAGTGCTCTGGTGCCTTGCAGTACTTTGCTGGGTTTGTCGCTACGTTTGCCTTCTTCGAGGATGCCATAGGCAATTTTGACCAATGCTCGCGATAAACCGTTGGGATTGCCCGTTACTTCAGCCGCAAAATGATCGGCGTAATATTCGCGAGTACGGGAGAGATACAGCAGTAAATATTCACCTACAATGTAGAAGATATAGGCCAGAATCACTGCCGACTGAATGCCGCCTTTTACCTTTTTGGCTGAGTCACTGTCGCCCAGCTGATCTGCAATTGCACGAGCATAGGTATAGATCAAATAGCAAACCTGCACCAGGGTTGAAGCCAGCGTCATCACGGCAAAATCCCAGTGGACAATATGTCCTAGCTCATGGGCATAAACTGTAGCGGCTTCGTCATCATCAAGATAGGTAAATAGCCCCTGACTCACCACCAAGCGAGCGCTGTTGGGAAAAGACCCATAGGTAAATGCAGTCGGATTTTCATCGTCAATGATGCCGAGGCGCGGCGTTTGAATGTGATGCTGCTGACAGACGCGGCGAATCACTTTTGCTGACTCTGGGCTATGGCCTTCAATTTCTGATAAACTGACCCAGCGCGTATCATAGATTAGCTTTTGCACCAGATCCATGATGGTCGGGCCGAGCAAAAACATCGCTAAGTTGAAAATGATCGTGATCAGTATTGCACTGATTAGGCCGGAGGTTGGATCGTCTGCCCCCTGAATCAGCAGCAGATTTAGCGTTGCCGCCAACACCATGCCGCACAGCAAAACGAGAGTGACGCCAGAAGCCAAAGTTAAATTGCTGGCAACACCCTTCATGGCCAGCTTGACGCCTCGCTGCTTAGATCGTCTGGCTTTGGGAATGGTGCTGGGCGCTGCTGTGGCGGACTGAGCCGAGGAAGGTTTACCAGACCCAGACGAATGATTGGATTGAGTTTCTGTTGTCGCAGCCGCTTCTGACGCTTGCGAGGAATCTGCTGCTAGGAAGGCGAGTGCCTGCTCTGCCCAGGCTTGAATTTGTGGCTGATGGCTGCGCCGCATTTGCTGACACAAGGCGATTGCCTGATCCCTTGCTCCAGTGGCTTTATAGGCTTTCACTAACCAAACTTGAGCCTGAAAATAGGCTTTACCCTTGGGCGCAGTGCGGCAAAACGCTTCCAGAGTAGGAATGGCATCGGCGTAGCGTTGCTCCTGCATGGCCTGAACGGCAGCAATCGGAACTCCAGACGACGGAGACATAGGTGAATATGGCAATGACAAAAGACTGTCTTAGCCTACCCATCGGCTTCCGGCAATGATCTCAGTGATTTTCAGGAAAAATGTTTGACTGGGCTAAATGACTTATTTACACAAATGCCGCAGTTCCTGAGCTGAACCGACTTTGAGCGTTGGGTTGAGGGTCTGACTATTTTGCAGATAGTCCCGCGCCCATTCGCACCCTTGGGTCCGCAGCGCCTTGAGGTTATCTCGATTCTTCATATCCCACAGGATGACCGTACTGTCATAGCTAGATGACGCGAGGGTTTGACCATCCGGGCTGAAGTCTACACCATGTACCCGTCCGTTATGGCCTCTCAAGGTCATGATTAGCGTGCCGTCTAGCTGCCAAAGTCGAATTGTTTTGTCTTCACTGGAGGAAGCAATCGTCTGCCCATCGGGGCTAAAACTAATACCTGCAGCTTTGTCGGTATGGCCCATGAAGGTCTTGAGCAGCTTACCATCTGAGACTCGCCAGAGTTTTGCCGTTCTGTCGTGGCTGGCCGACACAATCAGTTGACCATCGGGGCTGAATTTGACTTGATGCACCCAGTTGGTGTGGCCTCTTAGAGTTCTCAACACTTTGCCATTAGAGACCTGCCAAAGTTTGATCGTTTTGTCGTGACTTGAGGAGACCAGCGTTTCACCATTCGGACTAAAGCTGAGATTGTGAACCACGTCGGTATGGCCGGTCAATGTGGCAAGTATTGTGCCGTCAGGATCCCAGAGTTTGATTGTTCCATCGTTGCTGCTAGAGGCGAGCAGGGGTTGGGAGCGGTTGGGGCTGAAGTTGATGCCATAGACTCGACCTGTATGTCCGGTCAGGGTTTTGAGGAGCTGCCCATCGGAAACGCGCCAGAGCTTAATGGTTTTTGTCCCAACTGGAAGAGGCTAGGGTCTGACTATCGGGGCTGAAGCTGAGGCCGTGGATTACGTCCGTGTGGCCGGTGAGGGTTTGGCGTAATTCCCCGTTGCGACTCCAGAGTTTCACTGTTTTATCGGCACTGACCGAAGCCAGGGTTTGACCATCCGGGCTGAAGGCCGTCCAGTTGACCTCACTAGCATGGCCCTGCAAAGTTTGAGTCGGGCGCATGTTGCGTCGCCAGAGTTTGATCAGCCCATCTTCGCTGGAAGCAGCTAGGGTTTGACCATCCGGACTAAAGGCTAAATCTAAAATGCCTTCGGTATTACCCATAAAGGTTTGAAGCATCGTGAAAGTGGGACTCCAGAGTTGCACAATGGTGTCACCGCCACCGGAAGCAATCGTTTGGCCATCAGGGCTGAACAGCGCTTGATAAATGCTGCCACCTAGAAACACGCGTTGACGTTCCGCGCCGTTTACTGACCAAAACCGAATCGTACCGTCTTCACTCGTGGCTACAATCGTTTCACCATTAGGGCTAAAATTCACGCTCAAAACAGGCCGATTGTAATCAGTGATTGTTTTGAGTAGCGTGCCGTCGGGTCGCCACAATTTCAGGGTTTTGTCTGCGCTGGCTGAAGCCAAAATTTGGCCGTTGCCGTCCGGCAGGTTAGCGCCAATTGGGCTAAAACTGACATCTTTGACGGTATCCGTGTGGCCAGTCAGGGTTTTGAGCAGTTCGCCGTTGGGTCGCCAGAGTTTGATCGTTTTGTCAGCACTACCAGAGGCCAGGGTCTCGCCGTCGGCGCTAAAACTCACGTGAAACACGGCTCCGCCGTGCCCAGTTAGGGTTTTGATCAACGTTCCCTCGCGGTTCCAGAGACCAATGGTGCCATCTGCATGGGCCGAGGCAATGGTTTGATTATCGGGACTGAAACTGACGCTGTAGACCATCGTGCCGCTAGGAGCAGGCAAGGTTTTGAGCAGCTTACCCTGCCGATTCCACAGTTTGACGGTGCCATCTTCACCGCCCGAAGCCAGAGTTTGCCCATCGGGGCTAAAGCTAACTCCATAGACTGCGCCGGTATGACCTTCCAGCGTGTTGAACTCGCGAACGGCGTATAGCGAATCGCCCAAGGCCATCAGCACTTTACGTTTAACCGCCGGGTCGATGGGCAACCAAGACATCCGCTGCAAGGCTTGGCTTGCTTTGAGGCTAGCAACTAGGGCGTTAAACCCTTGATCTGAGCTAGAAAGCATCTCAGAGTAGGTACTGGTCGCCAGGATCACCTGCCTTTCCGCTTCGATCCACTGCATCCCGGCAAACACGGCAAAGGCTGTAATCAGCAACGAGGCAACCGTTAGGCCAATCAAGATTCGGCGGCGTTGGTACCCGCGTCGGCGACGTTGGCGGTCGTGGAGAGAGGCACTAGCGTTGATAAAGTGATTCGTGGTTTGATCAAACCCACCTAAAACTTGATTGAACACAACATCTTTTCTCAGTTCCAGAGCACGTTCCAGCACCGATCCTCGTAGCAAATCCTCGTCTGAACGAGTAATTTCCCATTCTTGCATGGCTCTGTAGATGCGGCTGCGGTCAGCGATTGCCTGTTGGTTGGCTTGAATCCAGTCAATGAGTTGGGGCCAAGAGGTCAGCAACACTTCATGGGCAATTTCAACGGTAGGGCGAGAGGCAAGAGTCTGCTCGGTGCTAGTTTTGTTGGTGTTGATTTTGTCAGTGCTGAAACTGCTGACCAGCAAGTTTTCGTTGATCAGAGTGAGCAGTACTTGCTGTTCGGTAGGATCGGTAAACTCGGACCAGAAGGCGCGCCGGCGAACTGGTTTCCAGTCAGTGCCCCTAGCGTCTCGGCTCACCTCCACCAGCTTTAGAAAAATTTGCTTTGCGGCTAACTGTTCGGGTGGCGGTAGACCCGAGTAGACCTGATCAACATGTTGCTGAAGCGCACCCCGCACGCCGCCTAAGCGCCGATAGGTTTCCCGTTTCAAGGTGCGGTCCTCAAATTGGGTCGCCCTCACTTCGGCACTCCAGAGTAAATCCAGGCTGTACTGCAACAACGGTAAATACCCGGCTTGGCCCTGCACATCTCGGATAATTTCGTCCGTTAATCCCGACTCAAATACCACGCCATGTTGTGCTGCCGGCTGTTCGATCGCTAGCCGCAGTTCGTCTTGCTGCATCTCTGCCATGAACGGTCGATGCAAATCGGTAGCTTTGATGAGCTGGGGATGGGGGCTGAGGCGATCAAGGAAATCAGCTCGCAGGGTTGCCAGAATCTTGACCGAGGCATCGTTGGTTTGACGAAGCACATCATTGAGTTGCAGCAGACTGGTGATAAACCGATCGCGTTGTTGCGGACGACTGACGGTAAACAGCTCCTCAAATTGGTCAATCAAAATAAACCAGTGGGCGTCGCCTTTGAGTTGTAATAACTGCATCCAGATATCCAGAGCAGCCTCTCGCACAAAGGCAACCTGTGGCTGTCGGTAATGTTGGCGTAGGCTGACATACAGCGATTCAAACGGATCCTGATCGGGTGTGAAGCTGAGGGCCACAAGCTGATTGCCCAGTTTGCGAGAGAGCCAAGGAATTAAACCAGCCCGCACCACAGATGATTTACCACTGCCCGATGCACCGAGCAATAAAATCAGATTAGTCTGCTCTAGTTGATTCACTAATCCGGTCAAAAATTGATCGCGGCCAAAAAATCGATCTTTATCTTCAGGCTCAAACTTCTTCAAGCCTTTGTAGGGTGACGTAATAATCAACGGCTGGCTTTTAATCTGATCAGCCGCAATCTGAATAATTCTAGTCTGATTGAGAGTAACAACCTGTCCCTGAATGACATTGAAAATATTATCATCTCCCTGCACTCGAACCTGATCAACAGACTGCTGTTGTTCGTTCTGTTTCTTGTTCGAGTCGGCTTGATTCATGGAATTCTCTCATTGCTCCAATTCATGATAGGCTCACCTAAGCTTTAGCCAACCGTTCTGCTACTTGCCTCAATAAACTGGTCACTGGTAATACACGACCCAACTCTTGCTTTAGTGCATTAACCACTTCATTCACAAAATCCTGATCAGGGTTTGGCTTTTGTAGTTCATCTTGAAGCATAGTAATTTTCAATTCACTATCCCTTTTGGCGAACGTACTAAGGGCATCCGTAACCGCAATCTCTTGCTTGAGGTTTACTAACAAGTCTAATGCGGCCCGCAAGTCACGATTGCTGCTACTGCTACTTTGCTCCAAGCTGACATGGCTCCTTGCCTGGATCACATTAAACGGATTATGGTTGCCGCTGATTGTGACGTTGCCAATCGATTGCGACTGTTGAGCACGAGGTTGAGGTTCAGCAATTTGACTCGGTTGAGTTGGTGTAGTTATTGTAATTCCTAGCGGATCAGTCCCCTCGCTTCGATTCAGTAATTTTGGCGTAGTAGACTCGTTGCTCCCTGCTAGTTCCAATGCGGTACAGGCATACTCGTAAGCAGATTGAAAGGATTCCCCTTCTACTAACGCCTGATAAAATTTGGCTGCAAACTGAATCGCGGCCCGATCGCCAACCACACTGCTCATGCCAACTACACAGTCAATCTGCTGGTGAATTGCCTCGGCTTGAACTTGGGAATAGCAAGCATTGAGCACCACACACTTGATCGTGCTTTTGCCCCATTGAAACAGGCGGCTCAATGCTGTGGTAGTAACCAACTGCATCGTGCCGGCCTCATTTTCTAAAACTAACCCATTCTCGCCCGCTCCATGGCCTGAGAAATGCACAATATCAGGCTTGTGTTTCAGGACGGCTTTCGACAAATCATCAACCCGCACCGCCCCCTCGCTGATCAACTCAACCCGATCGCGGTAGGTTGCTCGTTCTAGCTCAGCTTTCAGCCCTCGGATTTCTTCATCTAGACGCAGAGCTTCCATATTCGTTGGATTGGCTCTCAGCGCTAAAATCTTGATGGCTTGCATCGCTATAATCCTGCAATTATTAAGGGCATGAAAGTTATGTATAAATATGTATAAATTTGTCTATATGATAGGGTGGCTAGATCAAAACCATCGTAGCAGCAATTCACCCAATAGACGGCCCCTTTTAAGCAAGATTGCGGATTGCTCGCAAGCAAGTCAAATCGTCGAAGGCTCAAGCAACTGGCAAGGTTTTTTGCCACGACTCGCAGGCAAATTTAGAGGCTCCTTTGGCAACTCGCTTGATAATCAGGGTTGAAACCAGAGCCGCCACAGCTGGAGCCAAACCCAAATTGGCCGTCAAAAAAGGGGCCAGCATTCCCGCTGCTTTGGCAATATTTTTCTCCAGATCTTCGTCGAGCAGCTTCATAAGTTGCTGCATGGTTTCATCCGAGCCATCGCCTCCCAAGGGCGTACAGAGCAGCTTATAGGCTGCCGGATTAATCCAATCGAACAGACGTTGACCTGCTGCTAAGGCATCATCCATAATGCCCCGAGGAACGGCTGTATTTGGATCAATCGAGGTAATGGCAGCCGCTTCCGCTGCTCCTCTTGTTGCTTCTTCACCAATTGTTTGCGCTCGCAGACCCAATTGGGCTTCTAGCTCGGTTTCAGGAAGCGTGGACAATTCTTGCAACAGATCATCAATGTTTGTCATAGGAAGATTTACAGTTCATTCACCCGCATTATACTTCCCGAATTCGGTCAAGAACTTTACGACACCTGTTGCAAATTATTGCCGTTACCCATCCTTAACCCATCAGTTTCCAAAGGCGTTGCAGCGAGTGGGGAGGAGAGGCTTCAGCCTCGCCAAACTCATCCAACGACCAACAGCGATTCAGGTATTCCACCTGCTGCTCTTCAATTAATTCATCGACCAACGCTTTAACAAATCCACGCCACAGCCAGCCCAGCCCAAAGGTATTTTCCAGATAAGGATTAGGAACCGACTCTGGCAGCAGCTCCAATTGCCGGTACCGCTGCCACTGACAATCCAGGATCGAATCTTGGTCTAATGAATTCATGATGAACCTCCTCTTCTAGTTCTCTGGTTCTAGATGGCAAGGAGGCACGTTCAAACCTGTCACCACACTGCCGCATCAATCTGCCTATCAGCCAAGCTGCTAGAAAAATGCGGTTAGCATGTCCGAATCTTTTACTGTGCCCTATGCTACAGTTTGCTTACTTCTTCATTATAAATCATCTCTCCCTTGTAGGACCCTGAGATTAGTTTTTCCTATCTTTAGGTAGAAAATTGCATGACTGTTAGCCCAGCACATGCAGTGAGTTCAACATCAGGGCTGCAATCGCTGTTAGACCAATTGCGGTGAGAAAAATACAAAACCGATAAATTGAAGTGCGAAACTCGACCACTTGTTCTGTAGGTTGCCAGTCGATCCAGAGCACAAATAGCGATAGCAAACTGCTAACTAAAAACGTGACCGAAATAATAGCGCTCAAGAGGCTGCCCACATCACTCAGATTGCCGCTCACAGCTGGAATAATATTCAGAGCCAAAACCACCGAAGACAGCTCCAGCAGTGCAGAGCACTTGTGATCGAGAATACCGAGCCGACGGTTGAGGTCTTTGATCTGATGCTCATCTAGTTCTAGATTGCGTCTATTTTGATTATCTGTAAGCATGTGAGTCAAGAACTGAATTGATTACAAGATGGTCAGCAAACTAATTTATGCTTGTGTTCAATTCCAGCCACAGAGATATAGAGGAGCAGGTTGGAGGATAGGGCTAAGTAAACTTGCTTGCTGTTTCAGTATCTGCTTGGCTGCGCTACTAAAATCCTATAGCATGCTCTGCTCCAGTGTAGTTATGGCTTGAGCAGATTTTGCGTTGACTTTATTCAAGGACTTGGTAGCATAAGTCGTGACAGCACAGAGCGTTGCTGCGATTACGAAATCAAAAGCCAACATTCCAACCATCTTCTAACTTCTGGTACTGAGGTAATCAGCCAAAATTCAAAAGCCAGCATTTTTCCTGTTCCAGTATCTGTAATCTATAGTCTGACTCCTGACTTCTGCCTCCTATAGTCTGACTGCCTTCTGTCTCGCTGAATCATCAACAATGCTAAATTCCCAAATGGATGACCAGGTTTTTTACTCTACCGTTGTGCTTGAACATATTGTGCCATTGGGAAAGGACCCGGCTTTCAGAAAATGGCATACGGCTCTAATTCAAACGGCTGAACAATCGGCAGGATATTTGCGGACTGACTTTTGTCCTCCGCTAGAATGTGCCGATGGAGTAGTCAAGTGGTATTCGCTGATTCACTTTGATTCGCCTAACCATTTGAATGAATGGCTGACTTCCAAGGCTCGCGAAGACTTAGTTGAATCGGGACGCCACATCTTTGAGAACTATAAGTTCAAATCATTTACGACTGGGTTGGAAGGCTGGTTTTCTCGGCAAACGGGAGTGGAGCAAGCGGGTCTGGGGCCGCCGGCTTGGAAGCAGGTGTTGTCGGTAGTGCTGGGGCTTTACCCAACCGTGATGACCCAGGCAAAACTGTTTGCAGCCTTGGGGATCATGCAGTTTTGGCCACCTGCTGCCTCGATGCTGGTCAATAACCTAATTACTTCTTCCTGCTTGACTTGGGTCGTGATGCCAATCGTAACGCGGTTGATGGGTTTCTGGTTGCGCCCTGCTTTTCGCCGCTCTTTGTTGAAAACCGATTTATTAGGAGCCGCTATTGTACTACTGGCCCTGATCATGATGGTGATTTTCTTCACGCAGATATCATGAAAAAAGGCGAACCGAAATTCGCCTTCTCACCAGTTCGTTTAAAGCTGACAGCTTAATCTTCCGGCATGATAGCTTTCATTTTGGCTTTGATTTTTTCGCCAATTTCCTCAGCCGAAGGCATATACATCTTCTTATCGAGTCCTGCCCCAATCTTTTCACTCAGCTCTTCTGCAGTTGGTGCAAACATCTCTTTCTTCTTCATCCCAGCATTAATCTTTTCCGTGATTTCTTCTGCCGTTGGCATAAACATGTCTTTCTTTTTCATAAAGAAGCCTTTCTTCTGTTCTGGCGTCAGCGTAGCGAAGAAATCAGCTTTGGGAATAGACTTCATCACCGAGGCAAGCTGGCTTTTCTGCGTAGGAGTCAGAGTGATGGACTTGAAGGCTTTGCGAAAGCTTTTGCCTTCGCCAATCGCCGAGATAAACTGGTCCCGTTGCTCTGGGGTCAGGATAGTTTCTAGCTGAGGCACAATTTCATCCTCTAGCTGTTCGATCATCGCCTTTTGCTCTGGGGTTAGTTCAGCTTTTGAGAAGCCTAGATTGGACAAACTTGGCAACGAGATTTGAATGAACGGCTGGGCCTGGACTGGCTGGACTATTAGTAGATTCAATAAAACTACTAAGCAGGCAAAAACCGACAGTAATTTACGCTTCATTGTGAATTTCCTCCAGGGCAAATATGATCTAAGTCTAGGGGTAAGATGACCAATCAGCTATTACTACAGCCTCAACGATCAAACTTCAGAACTAAATAGGGCGCTGTCATCACTAGCGCTTTCAACGACGGTTGTCTCCGCTGACGCTGCCATTTGTGCCTCTACGGAAGACTCTGCTTCCGCTTGGGGCGAGGTACGATTAAATTCCACATAGGCAGCCACCGCTAAAATTGAAATAATGGCTAGCGGTAAAACTAAGCTCCACCAAGTTTCCGCTAACAAAACAAAATAGGCTGCACCTAAACCACCCAGGGCGAACCCAGCGATCACTGGAAACACACGACTCATGCGCTCTAGAGCTTCCTCAGCTTCTAGTTGGGCAGTCGGGCTGGACGCCGCTGATAATTTAGCCAGCAAATACTGCACCATATCAATGGTGAGCTGGGTTGTATTGCCAGTCATCACCGTTGTCGGAATGTAGCTCTTAAATACTCCTTTTGCTTCTTTCATCAATCCATTTTGGATCGCCATTGCTACCACACCAGCCATCCCAATCGGGAGGATATACTCTTCCTGCACATCCAACATCAGGGCAGGTGAAAGGCTAGTTCCAATGATTAAGAATCCAGTCAAAGCGACCGCTTCTGCCGTTAGCAGCACCGCAAACACTGGCCATTTTTTGTGCCGCGCATAACGGGCTAACAGAGAAGTCAAAGCAACCGCCACAACAAATGTCGGCAACATCAACAGCCGAGTAATGGTGGTTTTTTCGTCTGAACTGACGAAGGAGGACCCAGCTAGGGCGATATTACCCGTGACATGGGCCGTGAAGATACCGAACAAGATGATGAACGCCGAGGTATCTACAAAGCCTGCCACCCAACTTAACAGAAATCCAGCCGGACCGTCGCTGATCAGGAGCCGACTGAGATGAAAAGGCTGATTACGCGAACTTGCAACCATCTCCAAACCTCAATTTCAATCCATAATTTCGATCCATATTTCTCTTTGCAAATTGCATTCAGCTGCATTCCCGTTGTTTGTACTAGTTCAGCTGATTGGGCGGCTGTCGTTCATTCTCGCCGAATTTTGTCTCTACATTAAGTCTTCTCCTTGGCTTTGCTGTCCGGTTTAGCCGAAATAATTTTCACCACTTCGTAAAAGTGATCGTCGTGATTAGCTAAGGCATCAACGTCTTCTGGCAAGACTTCAAGAGCGGGTAACTTAGTTAAGTCGGTAAACTCTTCGGCGTAGCCCCAGTTGGTCAGTACTGCGACATCGGCATTATCTACACCTTTAAACAGAACCGCTGTGCGGGGTGAGGGATAGAGCTTAGTCACGTCAGCCAAAGAGTCTTCAGCCGCCGCTAACAGCTCTGTGACGTCATCGGCACTTTTGGCTGTAATTTCATCGAATTGTACCAAAGCATATTTACCTCGAAGTGCAGGTAACATCCCCTCAGGCGTCTGCGTTTTGTCAACTTCGAATACTACGGTACGGGCTGGCGTGGCTACTGTTTTTTTGGTACTAGATTTAGTTGATGTTCTGGCGGCTGATTTGGAAGAGGGAGGACTCACTATCGCACTAGGAGGACTGGGACATAGTTCTAGCGGCTGAGCTGCGTAGGCTTCGTAGCTGTCTGCATCTTTCCACTGGGTCAGGGTAATGACCCGCGCTCCATCCTCACTCTGAAGTACAGAAAAGCTTTCGAAGCCAGGTGTATCTTTAAAGAACTTATTGGATTGCATAATACTAGAGACAACATCCTTTTGTGTTTCGGGTGTTGTTTCATAAATTGCAGCCACATTCACTGCGGGACTTGCCGGATCGAATACGATGGACTTTACGGCTTTGCCAGCCTGTACTGCATCAGCAGGGCCAAACATTACCCCTAAAAAGACAAGGACAGCGAACAAAAATGCGTGCAGCTTTTCAACAAAATACCTGGGCATAGAGGGCCGATCTCCACGATCTGGAATAACTTGCCTAGTTGAAAACCTATAGCGTTTTTCACTCATGTGAGGTATAGCGGGTGTGGGGGCGAAGCCCCCATGCAGGAGCACTGCCCCTGCACCCCATTTTTCGTACTTCACTAGCCTAAAAAAGGCTGTAGTTGAAAAATAACTACTCAATCCATCAACAATGACTATCAACAATTAAGGGGAAAAACTAAGGGAAAAAATTGATTCAGACTCAAGCCAGCACTTGGGGATAAACCGTTATCACAGGCATGGTTTAGGGCTGATAGATCACTCCGGCTCAACATCCTAACTGCAATGAGTTTGACAATATTGTGATTTTTGTTACTTTTTAGCTATTTTATAGTTCAGTTTAAGAATTGCCTGCGGTTCCAGTCTGGTATTTCTGTTTACAATCTTTAACCGTTTTGTCAGCTCTTATTATCTAAATCAAGGGGAAACAAAAGGTAAAACTGGATACAAATTAACTCAAGCTTCTACCGTATTACTAAGCAAATTCCTTCAAGCGTTCAGAGGCTAGCAATAAAACTTCCCATACCACTCAGAACTTACTTTCGATTAGATAGAAGCGGCAACAGTTCTGCCTTGTTAGTTTTAATCTTCCAAATTGTCTTTGTTTGCTCATTTCAAGATACCGAGATTATGTTTGGAAATGTGTTGAGGCAATTTTTTGAACTACCTTGACTCCGTTTAATCAGGTTTGCTTTCAATCCTAAAGTCATCCTGGAATGGAAATTTGGCATGTCGGTCAATTGAATCGTTGGTTTCCTCAAATGGCAGAAAGTTCCCCTTGGACAATTGGCATGGGTTGGCAGGGACGCAATCACTACCCAAACAGGGGTAAGTATAATTGCTCAAACCCTTCCCAGCACAGGCATTGGCCTGATTGCATCCTGCTGGATAAAGCTGTAGTTTTGTGTCGTCTAGTACATTTTTGTCGCGACTCTTCCTATACGATTAACAGACGTTACAGTTTGTATACAGTATTCAGGCATCCTTGGCAATTTATCCATTATTGGCTGGCTGCTGATTTGAAGCAAGCTATTTGAAACAAGCTATTTGAAACAAGCTAGGTTTGAGTTTTGTCCTGGCTGCAATGGGCAGTTGTGAGTAGCTGTAATCAGGTTATTTGATACAAAGGCGGATGCGTTGTGACTGTGTGAGGATTGCTGAATACTACGATAGGAGGGCAAATGGCACAATCAGATCGAGAACTTGCGATGGACGCTGTCCAAGACAGTGATGTTCGGGAGGAACGGAGACCCCGATCAGAGCTGCTTTATGGATTAACAGACAAGCCGCCCGTAGCAGAGTCCTTTTTTGTAGCCTTGCAGCATGTGCTGGCTGCTTTTGTTGGCATTATTACTCCACCTTTGATCATCTGCAATGGTCTGGGACTCGATGCGACTAATACTAGCTACATCATTAGTATGTCGCTGTTTGCCTCTGGCCTTTGCACCTTTATTCAGTGTCGAAAATTCGGTCCAGTTGGGTCTGGGTTGCTGAGTTTGCAAGGAACCAGCTTTGCCTTCCTCGGTCCAATTTTGGGCGTTGGAACCACTGCAATTCAGGGTGGTAGTACTCCCCAGCAGGCACTAGCGCTCATTTTCGGAGTCTGCTTCTTTGGCTCGTTTGTGGAAATTATTCTCAGTCGCTTCCTGCACTTGATGAGCCGGATCATTACGCCAGTCGTTTCCGGTACGGTCGTGATGATTATCGGACTGGGCTTGATCAAGACGGGTGTGATTAGTATGGCCGGCGGACCGGCGGCTCTGGCAAGAAACGATGGATCGTTCGGCAGCGTGCAAAATCTGGCGCTGAGTGGTCTGGTGCTGTTGCTCGTCGTATTTCTTACCCTGTCACGCAATCGTTTCCTGCGCATGGGTGCAATTGTGATCGGGTTAGCCGTTGGCTACGTTATTTCCTTGATCCTCGGTATTGTAGATTTCAGTGCCCTCAGCCAGCTGCCTCCTGTTACCTTGCCGATTCCGTTCCGCTTTGGGATGCGGTTCGAGATAGGCGCTTTTCTGCCTTTCATTCTGCTTTATGTGTTGACCGCGATTGAAACGGTGGGTGACTTGACGGCTACCTCTGCAGTTTCCGGTGAGCCGGTCCAAGGTCCGGTCTACATGCGGCGTATCAAGGGCGGTGTGTTGGGTGATGGCGTTAACTCCGCAATTGCAGCCGTGTTGAACACCTTTCCTAACACCACCTTTAGCCAGAATAATGGCGTGATTCAAATGACCGGGGTTGGCAGCCGCTATGTGGGCTTTTATGTAGCTGGAATCTTTGCCGTGTTGGGTCTGTTGCCCATTGTCGGTGGCGTGTTCCAGGCTCTACCTCAGCCTGTTCTGGGAGGAGCAACCACAGTGATGTTTGGATCGATTGCTGTCGCAGGTCTGAATATTGTGGCATCAGCCAATCTTGATCGACGGGCCATGATTATCGTAGCCGTGTCGTTGGCAATGGGTCTGGGTGTACTGTACGCGCCAGAGATCTTCGCAGATAAGCCGCCCATGATCAAGAATCTGTTTGGCTCCAGCATTTCTACCGGAGGTCTAACGGCGATTCTGCTGAGCTGGCTCTTGCCCCATAATTCGGCTCGCACTGAGGAAGAAGTAGAAGCCTAGTTTGTGAAAGCCTAGTTTGTGAAAGCCTAGTTTGCCAAGTTTCCCTCTTGATCAGTAGTTCAGCAATTGATACGTCAGTCTCTACTAGGAGCGGCTGGAGCATCAAGTGAACTGTGATCAGGAGGGAAATTTTTGATTTTTTGCGGTTATCGAGCCTGCTCGGAAAAGCTAAAAAGAAGGTACGATTTTTCTAAAAGATATCAGCTTTAGCCAGGACTATAGTTGCAAAGCTCTGCGTCTAGTTTCCCTGCACGTTTTAGAAATTGTTTCAACGACCCAACAGCCGAGAGTCCTATCGTGCCTTGCCGCGTCATCCCCTAATTGTTTGCGCTACACTTGTGCAGAATCCGGCGAATCTAGGTAGTTTATGCCGCACGGTTGAGGCCTTTCGGTTACAGTCGCTGGTGTTGGCAGACTTGGCGACGATTCGCTCTCCGGTGTTCAAGAATTTGGCTGCCTCTTCTCATCATTGGCAGCCCCTCCAGGCTTGTCCCCCAGCAGATTTACCGCAATGGCTGGGGCAGCAGCAAGCCAACTACCCAATTGTGGCCTTAACGGCGGAACCGACCGCCATTTCCCTGCCGAAGTTCGTCTTTCCGCAGCAGGCGGTTTTATTGCTGGGGCAAGAACTGACTGGCATTCCTGCTGCTCTGCTCGACCAATGTGATTACGCAGTCACGATTCCCCAGTTTGGTCTAGTCGAGTCCCTTAACGTTCAAACTGCGGCAGCGATTGCAATTTATGAATACGTGAGGCAACGGATTAGCTGAATCAACATGGCTGAATCAACATGGCTGAATCAACATGGCTGAATTGATGAGAAAGTGCGAGCGTCTCAGTTCTACTGTAGACAAGAGGCCCGCACTTCAGAATATTCGCCCTGGTGTGACTAGCAGTTCACCCTCAAGAAACCACCTCAAGAAACCACAAAGTTATCGGCGGTTAAGCTCGAGGCACTCACATTAGACAGCAGCGCTAAATTGGTAAATCCACCGGGCCTGTTGCCATTGGCGTCGATGCGGACCAGGGTATCGGCCCCCGCCTGTACCAAGCGAATATACCGCTCAAACCGACGCGATTCGCTGTAGTTGTCTCTGGCAAAGATGCGGCTGACCACAATCAAGTCTTGCTGCTCAAAATCAGCGATGGTATCAGAACCATGACGCGGATTGCGATACACAAACCGATCGATACCGCCGCCGCCAATTAGCAGATCATCGCCACCGCCGCCCACCAGCGTGTCGCGTCCCAACCCACCAGAGAGCGTATCGCTTTGACTCCCACCCCGGAGGCGATCATTGCCGCGTCCACCAATCAGCAGATCCTGCCCAGAGCGCCCCGATAGCCGATCGTTCTGCAAACCACCATTGAGCACATCATCGCCCTTACCGCCATCGAGACGGTCGTTGCCCTGGTTGCCTTCGATGAAATCACGTCCGTTCCCGCCTTTGATGCGATCGCGACCTCGCCCACCCAAAATGGTGTCACTATTGCCATTGCCGTTGATGATATCGTCGCCGCGTCGGCCAAAGATTGTATCGTTTCCCAGACGCCCGTTGATCCGGTCGCGCCCCAAACCGCCATTCAGTAAATCAATGCCTCTACCACCATCGAGGCGGTCGTTGCCTTGCTGTCCCCGCAGAATATCGTTGTCGTTGCCACCGAAAAGCTGATCGCGACCGCGTCCACCATCCAGCCGATCGTTACAGCCCCTGCCCCGCAGGACATCGTTGCCGTCTAGCCCCCGTAGTCGATCAGACCCCGGACCCCCTACTAATGTATCGTTTCCATTGGTACCCCTCAGGTTGCGGCCTGGCCTACAGTTGGCCGTATCTGGAACACCACCGCCTGTAGAATTAGACAGCGTTACTGTGCGGGGGTTGGAAAGCGCTCCCCGATCGTCGATTGCCGCGTAGGTAAAGCTGGTATTCGTGAAGCCAGCCCCCGGACGAAAGAAAATCTGATTGATCTGGTCGGGTGTGATTCGCTGCCCTGCCGTTACGGGGGTACCGCCGCTGGCCGGATCGCCCAGAAACAGCGTTCCCTGATTGTCTGGCGGAATCACCGAAATCACATAGCCACTAATTGAACCATCGGGGTCACTGCCGCCTAGCCCGGTGAGATTGGTAGGACCCGTTGGCGTCAGCGGTGTAGTCGTGTCGTTTGGTAACGTGGGTGGCTGGTTGCTGATCCGGTTCAGGGTGACGGTGGCTGGCGTGGCTCCAACTGTGCCGGCATTGTCGGTCGCGGTATAAGTAAAGCTGCCACCCGTAAAGTTTGGCGTGGGTTGGAAGAACAGTTGCCCCAACTGGGTTGGGCTCAGAATTTGCCCCAACGTTACTGGGACACCGCCCGCTGCTGGATTTCCCAAAAATAGCGTGCCCTGATCCGCTGCTGGCAGAGTGACAATCGTAAACGACGCAATCGTGCCGTCTGGATCAGTTGCTGGCAAGGTGGGAATATTGGCTGGAGTACCGGGTGTCACATCCACTGTGGCATTGGCCAAGCTAGGCGGCTGGTTGGTACTGAGGCTGAGGGTAACGGTACCAGGCGTTTGGGTGGCATCTCCGTCAGTGTCGGTGGCGCGGTAGGTGAAGCTGCCGCCCGTGAAGCCAGGTTGAGCCTGGAAAAACAGCAGCGGCAATTGCTCAGGCGTCAGGACTTTCCCCGCCGTAACGGGAGTGCCGCCGGTAAGAGGATTGCCCAAAAACAGCGTGCCTTGAGCTGGATCGGGAATGGAGACGATGGTGAAGGAGGCGATGGTTGTTTCGGCATCAGTGCCGGACAGTCCAGTCACATTAACCGTACTGTTGGGGCTAACGGAAATGGCTGCATCCGTAACGATTGGCGGCGTCGAGAAACTGGAGATTACCAGATTGCGTACTTCGTGAATATTGGTGGCATCTCCGGTGGAGCTAGCAAAACCAAACTTAAAGGTCGAGGGAATGCTACCCCCATTAGCGGCAATGATATCTAGGTTATTAGTCTCAATGGGCGTTTCACCCGGGTCGAGAAAGTCGCCATCGTAATTCAGGTCTACTTTAACGGAGAGCACACCCGTCGGCGTAATATCAACTCTGGCGCGGCGAGCGGCGGCCTCTCGTGTCGTAGCTGCAACATTATCAATGCCAGGCGAAAGGCTACCGGAACCGGCAATAAAGGTATAACCAGTCTGGCCACTGCCCCTGCCGCGAATCGAAATCGAATCGGGCACTTCTCCAGGACCGCCTTCCCGCTGCTGCGGACCTCCGGCAAAATCGCTGGGGCTCGAGAAGTTACCAAATTCGTCTAGCCCAATGCCCAGGTAGCCACCCACAATCCCATCGATGCCATCGACCTGTTTTTGGGCATAGCCCAACGAGCCGCCAAAAGCACCGGCCACTGTAGGCGATTGGGCACCGTCAATCAAGAAAAAGCTGATGCCGTCTCCTCCGGCTCTAGCGCCATTTGTGCCTTGACCGCTGTAGGCAAAGAAGTCGAAGGTGATAGTCAGTCCCGCATTTGAGGGAATGGCGTTGTTATAGATGACAAAGGCCGCCTGATCTGTGCTGTTGTTGGTCAACCGGAGTGCTCCGTTGCCTTCCGTATCGAGGGCTGTAGTGCCACCCGGCAAACCACCCGGAGCCGGAGTCGGATTAGAACCTGCCGTCAAGAATGGATTGGCAGAAGTGGCGGTGCCGGTACCAAATAGCCAGGGTGTAGCCGCAACGGTGCCGTTACGAAAGGTTTCATTCACTAACACCGCTAACGCATGGGGATAGGTGGCCAACACCTGGGGCTGAAATGGTAAATCATGCTTCACTGAACCAGTTGCAACGTCCAGAATCCAGTTACCACCTGGCTTAGTATTACCAATGCGATGGGTTGAGGCTGCGATCTCAGCGCCAGTTAGCTTGCGGAGCTGTTGGATCAGGGCTTGTCCCGGCTGATGCGCTGCCACTTCACATCCATAGAGCAAGATGGTAGCCTGCTGTTTCAGTGCCTGCGCCCAACTGCGAATCCTGCTGGCATAGTGGCTTAGGGTCGTCAGATTAAGTTGGGTTGTGCCTAATTTGAGCGTACCAGGCTGACCATGAGCAACAATGTGAATGCTTTCTAGGTCATGGCGTTGGGTTAGGATTCGGGTTATTTGGGCAACTCCATCCTCAGCGGAGTTGAGCACATGAACCTCGTACCCAGGATGCACACCACTGATCAGATGTTGATGATCCTGAACTGCCGAATCAATCAAGATAAGAGAAAAACCCTGATGAAAAGTCATAGTCGTTGCTACCAATAGAATTTCTAGAGGATTGCCACCAGAACATTCGAAGGAGGCAGATAGACTCCCACGCTGCGCCGATCTAGAAAGCATTGAGCTGTTCTTCGTTTCTTGAATCGGGCATACCCAACAGCCCTAAGAACCCGTTTGCAAAGCATCGAACTATTTTCTACCGCCTCCCTGAATGCCTCAACTTATAGCTTTAGACTTATAGCTTTAGTAGGCATGCCAAGGAGGGGAACTTCCAATCCAGTTCTCCTAGAATAGGGGAGCCAGGGGGCAGTTCGGGTCACAATCAACACGCTTCAAACAGCTTCTAAAACCGGACAGCAGCCTGAACGTTTCCTCAGAGCAGGCGCAAAGTCAGAACCAAATTTCGAAATCAAATCGGAACTCCACTATGGATTAATCACCAAAGGATTAATCACCAAAGGATTAATCACCAAAGTGACCGATTAAGAATTTTTTCGTGCACAAATTAATAAGATTCTAGGCGATTTCTGCGACTTAGCGCAAAACCAAGGAATTTAAACCGAGAAATAATTGGAAATGAATTGAGAATCTTGCAGCAAGGTGATAATGAACACATTGCGTTGAAACAATTATCAGTAATAGTCAGCAATTTAACCAGATTGAAGAGCTGCAAGTGCAGGCATTTTGCTGCCAGCAAGACATTTTTAGGAGCTTAGTCCCGGCACAATTTCTTTAGGGTTAACCTAGGTTCAGAATAAATTGAGCAACATTCAGATAGATCAATACGCCAAGTACATCAACGATGGTCGTGATGAAGGGAGCAGACATGAGGGCCGGATCAAGGCGGAAATTTTGGAAAATCAGCGGTAACGTTGAGCCAGCGACGGAAGCGAGAATTGAAATTGATACAAGGCTAATACCCACCGAAATTGCAACGGCTAGATTACCTTGCAGAAAATAGGCCCAAACCAAGACCACGATTCCCAGCATTAGACCCAGCAGTACGCCCGCAGTCGCCTCGCGTCGAATCACCTGAAACGCCTTCGTTTGACTGATTTCTTCGGTATTCAATCCCCGGATCACAACCGTAGACGACTGGGCACCCACGTTGCCGCCGGTACCAATCAGCAGGGGAATAAAGGCGGCCAACGCCACAACCTGCTGGAGTACATCTTCCTGACTGCGAATCACCGCCGATGTTGCTGTATTGGTAATCAATAGCACCAACAGCCAGGTAACTCGTCGCCGCGCCACGGTGAGCAAATTAGTTTGAAAGTAGCTGTCTACCCCAGATTGGACACCACCCAGCGTGTAGATATCCTTAGTGGTTTCTTGCTCTAGAATGTCGAGCACATCATCGACGGTGACAATGCCGACTAATCGCTGTTCGGTGTCAACTACGGGCAAGGCCAGAAAATCATAGCGCTGAATCAGCCGTGCCACTTCTTCTTGTGGTGTATCTGTCTGCACATGCACCACCTCTCGTACCATAATCTCGCCAATAGTTTGTTCGGGCTGAGCTACTACCAAACCCCGCAAGGAGAGAATGCCAGTTAACCGGCGGGCGGCGTCAGTCACATATAGGTAGTAAATCGTCTCGCTGTTGTTAGCCAGTTGCCGAATTCGCTCCAGTGCCTGACTCACCGTCCAATCCTCCTTGAGGGAGATATATTCAGGCGTCATAATCCGGCCTGCGGTGCCTGCTTCGTACCCCAACAGCAAGGCAGTAGCCTGTCGTTCTTCCAGACTCAATTGTTCTAGTAGGCGGGCAACGATTTTAGCCGGAAGTTCATCAAACAGCCGCACCCGATCATCCGGCGACATTTGATCGACAATATCCAGTACATCTTGTCGCTTGAACTCTTGAATCAGGGATTGCTGAACTGGCTTATCAAGATGCTCATACACGGCAGTGGCCTCAGCCTTGGGCAATAGCCGAAACGCGATCACCTGCGAGGTTTCGGGCAATCCTTCGATCGCGTCAGCAATATCGGCTGGTTGTACCGGCACCAGCAATGCTTTGGCTCCTTCTAGGTTGTTTTGTTCCAACAGAAGCTTGAGCTGTGATTGTACCAGCTCTCGTAGCTCTTGACGGGAAATGGTCTGAGCTGAATAGGTGACGTTTGTTTCTTCAAATGCCAATGCAGTGAACCCGACGAACTGAGCGGTTGTCTTCTAAAAATCTTAAAAGATGAATTGGATTAAGCGTTAATTTATGGCGTTCTACAGGAGGTGTGAAATTTATTGAGGGGTGAGGGGTGAGGGGTGAGGGGTGAGGGGTGAGGGGTGAGGGGTGAGGGGTGAGGGGTGAGGGGTGAGGGGTGAGGGGTGAGGGGTGAGGAGAATTACGGCTTTTGGTTCTCACTCTACATTTCCAACTAGGATTGCTATGGTTCTGTCAAGACTGAGATCAGGCTCGCTCGGTTGCAGACCGCTAGGAGCCAACTCCATTCAGCGACACTGCTCACTGATTTCAGTTATTTTCAGTTATTTAGATTACATGTAAAATTTATAACTAAGTCGTTGATAAAATCTCAACCCTTGCTTTCCGAGGTCGGATTAGTAGGCTGGATTGGTAGGGAAAAACTGTATTCTGAATCAGAATTGAATGATAGTTTAGATAAATCATAGATAAGAAGTAATTCAATTCAGTCCAGCAATAAAATAAATTTCACAGCTTATCTAGGATTGCTACTGCAAACTTCCCATTCTGCTTGACTATTTGGCGGGCCGTTTAAGGATGTTTGATAAGTATTCAAGTTTTGATTGTAAAATGCAGTGAGTGTAGCGAATCCAGCTAATGATCGCAGTTGAACCTATGGCTTGAGCTGGCTGACTTAAATCCAACTGCAAGTACTTAAAGCAAAGGGAATGCCTGAAAAACTGATTGACAACGAAACGATCTCCAGGCATCCTCTGTGAAAAACTTCTGTGACAGGCGGTAAGTGAAATTTTCAGCCGGTCAGTTTCGAGTTACCTACATCAATCTTCATCCAATTCCGAATCGATTTGCTTTAAGCGAATGTGCTTCCGTCCGAGGGAAATCTCAAACTCATCTCCGGGTTTCAGATCCATCTGCTTTGTGTAAGCGGCCCCAATCAGCAAGTTACCATTTGCTTGCACCGTAATGCGATAACTGGCGCTGCGTCCTCCTCGACCATTGCTGCTTGGCTTTCCATCTAGCTCAATTTCTTTCGCCTCTAAAAGCGCATTGTAAAACTTCATCATATTCACACGTTCTACTCCATTTTTTGTAATGGTGTAGTAGCCGCATTCTTTTGCCTTTTCTTCTTTACTGAGGTGTTCTAGCTGCTTCACTTTAGCCAATAGAGCTTCTCCGGTTAGAGGCTCGTTTTTTTTCTTTTTAGTCATTAGCCTGAGTCGAACTATTTACAAAAAATTGCTGCGGTGGATTCGTCTACTGATAACCGAATGGTTCTCGTTAACCAATCTAATTAGCTGAATTGAAGTCAGCTTTGAAACTATCCTACCTTGAGGAGGAAACTTTTTCATCTAGTTTATAGTAAGGGAAATCACTGGTGGTTTTTCTGATTTTCGATTCGTTTAGGTGACGCAATAGCAATTCGTGATTAGTTGACGATCCTTTTCTATTAATAGTCATATCGAATTCGTTAAATCCCTTAAAAATCTAATTACAACCATTTAGGTCGGAAGATCTTGTGAAACCACAAGAGTTGCGATGAACCTAAGCAGTCGATAGATGTAAGGACCCAAATACCTATGCCAAAATCAATTTGATAGCGCAGTCTGGTAGTGCGCTGGTCTCAGCATCGAGTCTGACAATTGGCCCCAAAATGGCGATTCATGAAGTTAACGACAAAAGGACATTACAGTGTCAAAGCATTGCTCGATTTGGCGCTTCAGCCCAACTCTCAGCCCACATCGGTCAGAGCAATTGCACTCCGGCAAGACCTGCCTGCGCCCTATCTGGAAAAACTGCTGATTGAACTGCGACGGGCTGGACTTGTGGAATCGATTCGGGGTGCTCAAGGGGGATACCGTTTGGCCCGCTCACCGGCGCAGATTTCTTTGGGGCAAATCCTCGAAGCGGTTGGAGAAACTATTGAACCCCTAGCCCGCCATACCCCAGCCGACCAAGCTGAAGATTGGGTCACCCTCACTCTCTGGCGACAGCTCCACGAAAAATTGCGCGAAGCTCTCTACAGCATTACCTTGGCCGAGCTGTATTACGATGCCCGCAGTTGGCAGGCGGCTCAAGGAGAATCAACGAGTTTCATTATTTGATCGGGTCTCTTGGGTTCGTTTCCTGCCTTGAACGGAGTTGACGCCTTGCGGCTCCGTTCGTTACGATGATTTACTGGCCATTTATATTGCTCGGATCAGGTTTTGAAATTGGCAAATGCTAAGAGAATTTTGCAGTTAAAGCATTTGACTCTTAAGCTACCTGTACGGCACCCTTGAGGAAATCATGACTTACGCAATTATTGAAACCGGCGGAAAGCAGTTGCGCGTGGAGCCGGGCCGCTTTTATGACGTTGAGCGGTTGGCAGCGGACGAAGATGACTCGCTTGTGATTGATCGGGTTCTATTTGTAGACAACGATGGCGATATTTCTGTGGGTCAACCGCTAGTCGATGGAGCTACCGTCGAAGCAACTGTACTGCGGCATCTTCGCGGTCGCAAAATTATTGTCTACAAGATGCGTCCAAAGAAGAAAACCCGTAAAAAGCAAGGACACCGTCAAGAGCTGACCCGCCTCATGATCAACTCCATTAGTCTAAACGGAGCCGTGGTGGCAGGCGAAGCTGCATCAGCAGCACCAGCTACAGCCGAGACTGCATCTGCACCTGCGGAAGTGGAAGAGGCTGAAAGCTAGTTTCCCGACTGTCAAGCACGACTGTCAAGCATAGGCAGCCCAACCGGGTGTGGCAATGTAGATTAGTAAAATTAGTAAAGGCAGATCAGTAGAGGTTGATATGGCTCACAAGAAAGGAACAGGCAGTACTCGCAACGGTAGAGATTCAAATGCCCAGCGATTGGGCGTCAAGCGGTATGGTGGTGAAGTAGTCAAGGCTGGCAATATCCTGATACGGCAACGGGGAACCAAGTTTCATCCTGGTGTGAACGTTGGTCGTGGCAGTGATGATACGCTATTTGCTCTAGTGGACGGTGTAGTTACTTTCGAGCGCAAAGGCAAAGATCGCAAGAAAGTGAGTGTCTACCCAGTCGCTGCTTCAGCTTAAGCTGAGACTTTTGGCAACGGCTGACAAATTTCCAGTCTGTTCGGAATTTTGTGTCAACCGATTGTCTGGCTGCCTCATTGCCCACCGGCGCGTTAACGGTGGGCTAGTTGGGAAGTCTGCAGCAGACTAGACAAGGAGCTTAGTCCTACCCTGCGGGAACGCAAGTATAAGAGTGGACTTGCTGGACTAGCCCATGCTTCAGCAATGAATAGACGATGCCACAAACGGACACAGAAAAGTTCGCAGACTCAAAATTCAGAAGAAGGGGGGAAGAGTTTACTCATCTCTCCTTTTTTAATCTTTTTAAGAAGGTCAACCTGATTAAACGGTAGATGTAGTGCGGACATCTTGCCTGCGCCAGCGAGACGCTGGCACTACGGATCTTCAAATTAATCATGTTGATCGACTTAAGTTGATCAACTTAATCTGTGTTGATTTCGCTGGTTTTTAACCTTGTTAGCTTGATTTTGCAATCGCGATTAGCTGCCAGCAGCCAGTTGTCTGTCCATCAGCTCAGCTCACTTGCCGCCCAACAACTTCTCTACTGGGCTAGTGTTGATCGAATTAAGAAAGGCATCCAGTTCGTCAAATGAACCCGCATAGGTGACCGTTTGGCCGTCAAATCCCTTCAGTTCTACTTCATGCTGCTGAAACAGGGATGGAGGCAATCCAGCCTCCTTGAGATACTGATAAGTGGTTTCGCCGAACGCCACATCAACTCCAATTTGTTTAGTGGCTGATTCGAGCCGAAAGGCTGCATTGACGGTATCGCCGAGAGCCGTGTAGTCAGGACGGTCACCGGTACCCGTGTTGCCCACCATTGCATAGCCGGTATTCAACCCTGCGCCAACCTTAAGGGGAAATGGCAGAGGATAGCGCTCGTGTAGTTGACTTGTCATTTTTTGTAGAGCGCTGAGGGCATGGGCAATTCGGATCATTTCCTCTGGCGTCACCCGCTGGGCACCGTGGATCCACACGGCCATGACCGCGTCACCGATGTACTTATCTACCCAACTGCCATACTCCCGAATGATATCGCCGGCACAGCGAAACCACGTGCCAATCACCTCTGAGAGCGTATTTTCATCAATTTGTCGAGTCATCCCCGTGAAATTGCGGATATCTACGACCAGTACTGAGATCAAGCGACGAACATGCAGGGTTGCCGTTGCCGTAAATTCCTGCGAGTCGATGCCACCCATCGAAGCATCTGAAAGGGGATCAATCTCAGGCGCATAGAATTCCAGTTCGGTTTGACCAAAAGTAAGGCGGTCACCATTTTGCAGGGTTACAGGCACGCTAACTCGTCGTCCGTTGACAAACGAACCGTTGCGGCTGCCCATATCGATTAAGTAGAATTCACCGGTTTCTACTCGTTGCAGCATCGCATGGTTGCGAGAAATCCAGCGATCGGGTAGGACAAAGTTGTTGTCGTCTCCGCGGCCAAAGGTCCAACAGTTGCTGCCTATCAGAGACAGATAACGACTACCTGACTCAGTTCGCAAAATTAGGTGGGGAACAGGTTGTGTAGTCACCACAGGCTAAAACCACTTGCGTTGCCCTAATAATGCATCCCGACTCGTGAAGACGCCAGTGAGCATTCGCCCCTCACTCAAAGGTTATCCACCTAAAAGATTATAAGAAGCCTCAGCCTTGAATGAACTCCGGGTTAATCATTAAGTTTCGCAGTCTTAAACTCAGCTTTAAATCGCTGACCCTTCATCTGTCCGTACAAACACGCGACACCCACCGCCAACCGAGTGCCTAAATGGGTGGGAATACTCCCAATCATAGCCTTAGTCAAACCACTGCCGCACCTAACCAGAATAATCCATCGACTAGCAGTGTACTAAGTACGGCACCACCAAAAGCCCACCAATGAAGCTGAGGTGAACGCAGTGGTACCAAACCAACAACCAGCAGCACGCCAATCAACCCAACAGCACAGCCAATTCCCCAAGGGGTCTGAACCTGACTGACCGCACTTCGCAATACAGTTGACGCTAAACTTGGCTCGACCTGCATCAACTGCCGCCAGTAAGGGATTAAATTCACCAAATAAAAGTAAACATCGGTCATGATGGTGCCAAACAGAGAACCCAAGTAGAACCAATGTCCGATTCGATTGCGTCCTTGCAGCAACCCCACCACGGCAAACGGTAATCCCATTGCCTCAATCGGCAAATGAATCAGCGGTTCCCAGCGAAACCAACCCCAGTAAACCGCACCCGCCAGCCAAGTCCAACTGAACCCCAGCAGCAGGTCTCCCCACAAAGCTAGGGTAGGCTGCTGCCTCAACCGCACGCTCAACCACAGCCAGCCAGCCGTACTAATAAAACTGATCCAGGGGAATAACCTCACTAGCGGAGCTTGCACAAAAACTGGCACCGATACTAGAAAGGCAGCAGCAGCGAAAACTAGCCAAATTTGTTGCCCTTCAGCCTTGCCCAATGAGGCAATCAGCGGACCTGTTAACGGCTCTTCTAACGGCGTATCAACTAACGGCTCTAATCGGGAATCTAAGGAGGTTGAATAAAGCGGCTTAGGAGGAGAATAGGAAGACAAGGGATTTATTAACAACAGTTCACCTTTTTTAACATACCACAGCTATATCCCCCAGGGGGGGATTCTTTCAATATTAACGTTAGAACGAATTTAATCGTTCACTGAATTTCTAACGGGCAGGAATAAAAATTTCTTGAAGAACCGGTTCCAGGGATTGGGCAAATCCGGAGCCAACCTCTAAGCTGATAGAGCAACACTTTCGGAAATCCCCAGTCTGGTTTAGTGATGATGAAACCAGCTAGATACAGCCTTTTTTCAGGCTAGTGAAGTACGAAAAACGGGGTGCTGGGGCACTGCCCCAGCGTAGGGGCTTCGCTCCCACGCCCCCATACCTCACATGAGTGAAAAACGCTGTAAACCCCTGCGTGGGGGCGAAGCCCCCCCACACCCCATACCTTACATGAGTGAAAAACGCTGTAAAACGCTGTAAATCGATGTAGTTGATTCAGAAAACTCCGGTAAGATAGCTCCGATGCAAACGGTATTTCAGGTGAGACTGTGGATCTAATTCAAAATCTATTTCAAGCGATTGTATTGGGGCTAGTCCAAGGTGTCACCGAGTTTTTGCCCATTAGCAGCACCGCCCATCTGTTGGTGTTTACCAAAGCCTTGGGTTGGTCCACGGTCGGGCAGAAATACTTTGTGGATGCGATTCAGTTCGGCAGCGTGATCGCGGTTGTGCTCTATTTTTGGTCCGACCTGCAGCAAATGCTGCTGGGGGCATGGGATGCCTTTCGTCATCAGGACTGGAAACGGGAAGAGTGGAAACTGCTGGTCGGTATTATGATTGGCACGATTCCAGCCCTGCTCGGTGGCTTTGTGCTCAAGGATATGTTGCCGGAAAGCATTGGAGTGATTGCGGTGATGTCGATCATCATGGCGATTCTGCTCGGATTGGCTGAAAATATTGGCAGCCGTAAACGGGGATTTGACAGTCTGCGAATTAAAGACGGAATTCTGGTAGGGCTGGGACAAATGGTGGCGCTATTTCCAGGTGCCTCTCGCTCTGGTTCAACCCTAACTGCCGCCTTGTTTTTAGGTTTAGAGCGGCAGACCGCTGCCCGGTTCTCATTTTTGCTGGGTATTCCCACCCTGACGATTGCTACCCTATATCAATCTGGCAAAGCGTTTGGCAATATTGATAGCATTCTCGTCTTGCTAGCTGGGATTGTCTCAACCTTTGTATTTTCCTACCTTTCGATTGCCTGGCTGCTGCGCTATTTGCAGCGCCGCAACACCTGGATTTTTGTCTGGTACCGATTGGGGTTTGGTACGCTGCTGTTGATCAGCTTGGCCATGGGGCTGTGGCGAGGGGCGTAGCTATGGGTGGATGGGTGAATAAGTAGATAGGTGGATGGAGTTGCTATTCCGGTGATTTGCGAGAGTTTCGCTCTGCTTGCTGCATTTCGCTAACGAGCTGTTGGCAACGGCGTAGATAGGTCACAAACAGCAAAATTGTAAATCCGATGATCAGGAGACCGGGAATGCCGCCAGCAAAGGTGTTGTAGAGGCCGTGCAACGTGGCGGCAATGGCAATACCAATGAAGCAAAGCGCGCTGCGGCGAGAAGGGTTAATCACGGCTAGGCCAATAAAATAGCCGACAATCCCGGCCAAAATCGCATGAAACAACGGCAGCGACACAAACCGAATTGTGTTGGCAGCCACATAGGCTCCCAGACCTAGTTGGCCTTTCGATAGACCCACCGCATAACGAAATGAATAGGCCGCTCCTTCGGCAATCGCGAACCCTAGTCCAGACATTGCACCATAGAAGGCGGCCGAAAGTGGGTCTTGCAGTTTCTGAGATCGGTACAGCAGCAAATACACGGGCAGTGCCTTGCAGAGTTCTTCGAGCAACCCCACGCCCAGTACGAACCCAAGCAGGCGAAACACTAGCCCCTGGTTAATTGCCCCGTACAGGGCGCGAAACGGCGGCACTTGCTGAAAAAACAACAGCAGCGGAATGCCAATCACAGTTGTGAATAGCACGCACTTCAATGTGCGCCCCCAGGAAAACTGCACAGGCTTGATCAGGTTGTAGAGTACAACGCCCCAGATTGCCGCATAGTAAATGCCAATCAACCAAGCCATTTGTTCTATGCTGGCCTGTTCGGCAATCAAATTAATAATCAGCGGAAACAGCCCCAGGAAAAGCAACAGACGCACTGTATTGCTGCGGTAGAGGTCTACACTCAAAACATCTCGATAGGGAAAGATGGAATCTAACTGAAAGGTGCGCAGCGATGACCAGAATTCCTGACTTTCGGTCCGCAGCTTGACAATGGCTAGCGTACTTTTGGCAGCAGGATTGGCAACGATCAGTTGGGATTTACTGCTGGCAGGTACAAACTCGTAGGCCCAGGCCGGAACTCCTTCGCTGGTTTGTTGGCTATAGAGCTTGACTAAACTAATGTTGCTGGTGCCCAGACGGTCGATGGATTGCTGAATGAACTGAGAAAAAGCCTTTTGCTCTAGCGGACGGTCCGAAGACAGTAAGATTTTCAAGCATTGGTCCCGCAGCAGTACTTTGGCCGTGACGCCTCGCGGCTGCAGATTCCGGTTAAGCAAGCGAGCAATTGCGCCTGGATCACCCTGTTGAGCCAGTTTCAATAGATCACTCTGCACCATGCACCATGTCCACTCGTGCCGTTTGACTCAAAGCTATTTGACTCAAGACTGCTTGATTCAAATAGTACTTAGAATAACTGCCTCCCCCCTCTATAGGTACCTTCGGCAGAATTGAAAATAAGACTTAAGGATCAAGTAGATAACAGAAACTCTTGTTAGCATTGCTCAAAATATTTTTTACTTGCTGCAATTCAATTCCTTCCGGTTGCTGTGTTCTACCGACCTAGCTGCTCGTGATCGGAGTTAGATATGAAGTACTCGTTTGAAATTGTAGGCGTATCCCCAGTTTTATCCTTTTTTAACCATCAGCAGGAAATTCAAGCCCATCCCCATCCTGGAGCCGAATACTTGGGCACCTACCAATGTACGCTGGATGCCTTCATCGAATCGGTTGAATCGCTACCAATGCGACGCGGTTGGCATCTAGACCAAGTTGTTGATACCGTAATTAACTTCTGGCTCAACAACGCTGAACAAATCGGTCACTGGAAACAGCGCCTCAGGGATGCTGGCACCCAAAATCTACTGGTGGCTAGGGTAGCAGACCTAGATGCACTCCGGGCAGAGTTTGAGTCGCTTCTGAAAAATAACTTTTAAGCAGTCAGGAGTTAGAAGCTAGAAGGAGCTTGACGAGTGTAGGTGATCGGCCTGGTTTGTTTCGTCGTGGCCTAATTTGAAAGCAGAATTCAGGGAAGCATCAGGACTTTCCCCACCTCATATCCTGGTTGCTATCTCATGACTCCTGACTTCTATCTCTCCTCATCCAGGCACAACATTAATTTGCCCCCGACAGGTGATGCCTGCGGTCTCGATTTGGAGCTGGTGTAGGTTGACCTCTGGGCCGAGGTCGATTTCCAGAGCCCGTTCTTGGAGTAGGGTGGGGGCTGTCTGAATTCCGGTGGTTGGATCAATCGCAGCATACTGCAGCTCTAGCTCGGTTAACTGGAAACAGGAGGGTTGAACTAGCTGAAGCATGGTGTTGAGGCTAATTTGCCATCGCTGCTCAGAGGTTGTGCTGACTTCGGTAATCAGGCATAGGCGATTGGACTGGAGCCAAAGCTGGGGCTGCTGTAACTGGATTGGAGCCGCTTGCAGGAGGGCCAAGTCGGGAAACTCGGTGCTGGGGGCTTGCTGCAAAATCCGTTGCAGAATTTCGGCTAATGCTTGCTTCAGAAGGGGGGCAGCCAGAGATGCCTCTAAATCTGCTTGGGTTAGGTTAACTTCTCCCTGCACTGGAACGACCTGAAGCAACCGCAATGGCTTTCCCTGCAAGACTTGACCCAGATTAATTCGAATTTGGGTGGCGCTTAGATGGAGTCGATCCAGGTGCAGTCCTTGATAAACGACCTGTTCAGCTCGGACGACCACCTGTGGGATGATGCCTTGCAAAATCTGCCGATCGCGCCCTTCGATCTGAAAGTCCAGGACGGCAACTGCCTCAACCTGCGAGCGTAGCCAAAGTCGAATCGCGGGCGATAGAACTTTCCCAATCATCTGACTGCCGCTAGTCAAGTGTAGGTGGGTATCCAATTCGCTTTTTAACAATTGATTTTTCCCAGTCATCAAGCAGCTATTCAACCCTCAAACTACTGAGTAATCTTACTCAGCTTCCGCCTAAATGTCTATCTGACTATGACTGGCTTGGCTAATGTCATGATTTCCTGATATTTATTGCGATCTCTGGCTCAGCTAATGTTAGGAAATCATGACATTTCGATCCCCGTTTTACTAATAATTGCGTAACTTCAGGCAGAATAGGCAGAGTAGCCCCTTGATTCCCAGGCTGATTTTCTGCACTATGGGGTCACAACCGATCCCCACGATCCCTGATCGTTCTCACACGCTCAATGCAAACGCTCAATGCAAACGCTCAATGCAATTAGTCTGGTTCGCGATCCTGAGTAATCCTTTGGTAGGTGCAGAAGGGTTGCTGGAGTGGAAAGTCGGGTTTGCCATGGTCGTTTAACTTAACTGAGGCGAATGCAGTTGATTAGTGTGCAACAGTTCAATCAAGTTTCAGGCCAAGTTCCGGGCTACGTAACCACAGGAGCGATCGATACCGAAAGTTTTCAGGTGCTCTTAGCAAAACTGATCCGATTAAGCACTGGCATTGACCAATTTTTTTAGACTCTATCGGAGGCTAACCCTATGTCAGCAGAACGTCCGCCTTTAGAAGAAATGACACTCCGACAACTCCGCCGAGTTGCGAGTGAGCTGAACATCTCGCGCTACAGCCGGATGCGGAAAGACCAGCTTCTGAAGGCGATTCTAGAAGCGCAACAGCTTCGGTTTTCACCAAGTCCGTCCCGTACCTTGGAGGCACAAGCAGAAGTGGAAGCAGCAAAATTTGATGTTGGACAAACTGATCGCCAGGGAGGTCCCCTTGTGGTAGTTGATGAGGGCTTGCCGGATTTACCTGCCGGCTATGGCGATAGTCGAATTGTACTCATGCCCCGTGATCCCCAGTGGGCCTATGCTTATTGGGATATTCCCAACGAGCACAAAGAAGAATTGCGCCGTCAGGGTGGGATTCGATTGGCTCTACGGTTCTACGATGTGACCGACATCAATACCAATATCCAGCGCCCCCACAGCTTGCAGCAGTATGAATGTGATGAGCTGGCCCGCGAGTGGTATTTGCCTGTACCCGTGAGCGATCGGGACTATATGGTTGAAATTGGCTACATCGCTGCTGACGGTCGCTGGCTGCTGCTGGCTCGCTCGGCGGCGGTGCGGATTCCGCCCGTTTATCCGTCTGACTGGATTGACGATCAGTTTGTCACCATCGATTGGGATGAAGAACTCCAGGGCAAGACTTTCCTGAAGCTGGCTCACCCTTCAGGCAAGTACGAAGTGGACATGCCCAGCTACAATCAAGTGTTTGAACTGGCTCAAGCGGCTGAAGCTGATCGGGTTGCTGGTTCGGTGTTTGGTTCAATGCATCAAGTACCCGAAGAGTCGGTTAGCTCGTATGTGTTTCCGTCGGGTGTCGGCAAATGGGCCGAAAAAACCGAATCAGGTGTCGGCATGATGTCGGGTATCGGCATGGTGTCGGGCGTCGGCATGATGTCCGGGGTTGGGATGATGTCCGGTGTGGGTATGGCAGCTCGGACTGAGTCTGGGGTCGGCATGACGTCGGGTGTCGGCATGATGTCCGGGGTTGGTATGTACACTACCTCAGGTATGGGCATGATGTCGGGTGTGGGCATGGCGGCTTTGACTGAGTCGGGCGCGGGCATGATGTCGGGTGTCGGCATGATGTCTGGGGTTGGCATGTATAGCATGTCGGGCGTGGGCATGTCGGCTTTGACTGAGTCTGGGGTCGGCATGATGTCGGGTGTTGGTATGTACACTACCTCGGGTGTTGGTATGTACACTACCTCAGGTATGGGCATGATGTCGGGCGTGGGCATGTCGGCTTTGAGTGAATCCGGTATCGGCATGATGTCGGGTGTCGGCATGTACACCACTTCAGGAGTCGGCATGATGTCTGGGGTTGGCATGTATAGCATGTCGGGCGTGGGCATGGCGGCTTTGACTGAGTCTGGGGTCGGCATGATGTCGGGTGTTGGCATGTACACCACCTCAGGAGTTGGCATGTACACCATGTCCGGGGTTGGCATGTATAGCATGTCGGGCGTGGGCATGTCGGGGGTGGGCTTCTCGGCTTCGATGCCGCCCATTCGTCCGCGGCAGTTCTGGTTGATTGCCGATGCGGAACTGATTGTCTACGGTGCGACCGAACCTGATGCTACGGTAACGATTGCAGGACGCCCAGTTAAACTGAATCCAGACGGCACGTTCCGCTTCCAAATGTCGTTCCAGGATGGGTTGATTGATTTCCCAATTATGGCGGTAGCGGCAGATGGTGAACAGATCCGTTCCATCCACATGAAGTTCGTCCGGGAAACGCCAGAGCGCAACACCAACACCAAGGAAGAAGCTGTTCCAGAATGGCTCCCCCAAGCCTAAGACAGTCGATTTGAGTCTGACTGATTTCAGTTGATTTCAAGCCATTTCAAGCGTGATTGCTCCTCCCTCGTCGGTTCGGCGGGGGATTTTTATAACTGCTTCCGCAACAAAATCTTCAGAGCCAAGTCATGGTTTACAATGGCAAGCCGTCTGACAACCGAGGTAAACCGGCATATGACTACTGATAACAAGGCTTCCAACACTCCTCAGCTGCAATACGATCTGTTTGTGTTTGGGGACAGCCTATCGGACATCGGCAACTCGTCTAAAGCAACCTTGGGTTTGCTTCCTCCTAGCCCGCCTTACTTTGATGGACGTTTTTCAAATGGGCCAGTTGCGGTTGAAACATTGGCGGCCCAACTTGGTCTGCCCGCATCGCTCGCCACTAACTTTGCGGTTGGTGGTGCCCGCACCGGACGTGAAAACGGCAATAACAATCTGGTTCCCGGTTTGAGATTAGACGGCTTGCTCGATCAGATCGATCGCTTCAAGAGTCAGGCCAGCAGTTTAGGAGCGGGAGCAGAAGATCTGTATTTCATCTGGGCCGGTGCTAATGATTTGAATCAAATTGGGACGAGCGATCCGGTCGCTACGATCAATACCGCCGTCAGCAACATTGCAACTGCTGTGACTAGCCTGGTGCAATCGGGTGCGAAAAACATCGTGGTGGTACAAACCCCCAACCTGGGCCGAGTTCCTGCCAGCCTTCAATCGGGACGGTTGCAGGATCTAACGAACTTGAGCAACGGGTTTAATGCTGCCCTGGAATCATCGCTAACGGCCTTAGAGAACTCGTTAGCAGGTTCCAACATCATCCTGTCTAATCTGTTTCCCTTATCCGAGCAAGCTGCCCAAAATCCGGCAGCCTTTGGCTTTACCAACATCACTGATTCTTATTTGAATGGCCTGCGACCTAGAGATCCAGCCGCCGACCCGAATCAATTTTTCTTTTGGGATCAGTTTCATCCCACCACCCGTGCCCACAGTTTTTTTGCGGATGTGTTTCGCAACAGCGTTATTTCTGGCATCACAGACGACATTACTCGCAGCGGTACAGCAGGCCCCGATAAACTGGTCGGCTTCAGCGGCGATGATGTCCTCAGGGGGTTGGGGGGTGCCGATCAGCTCGAAGGCAGTCCCGGCAATGACACTCTAGTTGGTGGTGCTCAGGCGGATACTTTAACTGGCGGCGGCAACCGCGATGCTCTGACTGGCGGCGGTGGGCCAGATGTGCTGCAAGGTGGCCCCGGCAGAGACCAATTTATCTATAGCAACCCCAACCACGGTCGCGACACGATTACCGATTTTCAGCTTGGCAGAGACCTGATTGATCTGAGCAGTATTTTCAAGCGAGCCGACTACAGCCGCCCCAATCCGTTTGAGTCCTATGTGCGGCTAGTTCAAGCAAATAGGAGTACCGTTGTCCGCATCGATAGCAACGGCGATGCCAGCGGTGGCTTCAAACCTTTAGCGTTGCTGTTAAACATTGAGGCCAATAACCTGACTGCATCCAGTTTTCTGGTCTGAGCCTGAAGGGTACACCTGGGCATCAGCTTCAATATTAATCAATCAGTGTCAATCAGCCGCTCAACTGGCTTCGGACGCATTGGTCAGCTCAATGGTGCGGTTATTGTAGAGGCTCATCGCCTTGGGAATGCCTTGCTTCATGCTCATTTCCACCGCATCGACCACCAGCTTCAGCACCTCAGCTAAAGCCTGCCGTTCCGCTACAGAAAAGCGACCCAACACGTGAGACACTACCTCGCCATTGCCGCTTTTTTGTTTCGGACTACCGATGCCAATCCGCAGTCTAGGAAAGTTTTGGCTATTCAGGTGGGCAATGGTTGATTTCATGCCGTTATGCCCACCTGCCGATCCGGATTGGCGCAGGCGCAGCTTGCCGACCGGTAGATCCATGTCGTCATAGATCACCAACACCGATTCGGGCGGCAGTTTATACCAATCGATTACCGCTCGGATCGATTGGCCTGACAGGTTCATGTAGGTCGTTGGTTTCAGCAGGCGCACTTTCTGCCCTTTGACCGCTGTGCCTTCACCAAAGTAGCCTTGAAATTTGCGGTTTTCCGTCAGAGGAATTTGCCAAGCTTGTGAAAGGGCATCAATCGCTTCAAAGCCAATATTGTGGCGCGTCTGGTCATACTTGGCACCCGGATTGCCCAAACCGACAACGAGCTGGGGCGAAATGAGAGCAGAGGCGTCTGTCATGATCGCAAATGGATGGTGATCAAAAAAATAATTAGCGGAACTAGCTGGTTTTCTCTTCAACAATTTCAGCGTTGGTTACAGTTTCGTCGCTTGGATTAGCATCGGTCGGGGTGGAGGCCAGTGCTTTTTGTGTGGGCGGTTCCAGCGTAGCCTTCATCGGCTCATTCACCACCTTTTCTATGCGTTCGGCTTCTTTCTTGAATTCGGTTTCAAATTCCTTAGAAGCTTCCTGGAAGCCCCGAATCGCTTTACCAAGACTGCGGCCAATTTCCGGCAGCTTTTTGGGACCAAAGATTAGCAGGGCCAAAATCATAATCAGCGCCATCTCTGGTAGACCAATCCCAAAAATATTCATACGCCCTCCTGAGAACGTTTAACCTCTTCCCTCTAGTGTAGGGGCCGTGGTTAAGTTTTAAGTTTTGAGTTCTAAGTTTTGAGTTCAAGTCGATTGGTTGAAGGTAGGTCCAGTGAGAGCGGTTCGAGTGAGGCAGCCCCTCTCTCTAGTAACTAGTAAGCCATCACCTCAATCGTTTAACTCAAAACTCAAAACTTAAAACTATCAAAAAGCCCCGGACAACCCAGGGCAATCGTTATGAAAACTCATCAAGCTAAGCCGAGAGCCAGCCTTAGCCACCGAGGCTAGACCAATCGACCTCGACGCCGTTCAGGATCAGCGAGGAGTTATAGATCTGCAGAATAATCAGCAGGAAAACAAAGAACAACCCCATGAAAACTGCCATCAGGGGCGTGGTTCCCCAGCCAGGGGCGACCTTACCGTATTCAGAGTTGAGGGGTTTAAGGATATCTCCCAAGCGAGTCCGCTGTGCCATGAGTGACCTTCTATAGTTCTCTAACGTTTTTAATGATCCGTAATATCATAAGAATAATACTATTTATGGTTCTTCAAAATATGGAGCTTGCAACAGTTTTTAGCATTCAGAACCTGGAGCCTGCCACAGCAATGATTGTAGCGATTGGAGCTTTTCTGTTGGCAATCACTGCGCTCTCGATCTACACCTCATTTGGGCCACCTGCTAAGGAACTGGACGATCCGTTTGAAGATCACGAAGATTAAGAGTCATAAAGATGAGTTTCGTTTGATGTCGGTTCAACTCAGCTAAGACTCGAATTGAGTCCAGCACAAATTTAGCTCAAGCTCAAGGGGAAAGTCATTTCCCCTTATTTTTTGTAGAGAAACCACAGGTTGGCACAGCCCTTTGCTCTAATACGCCGCAGGCTAGGTAGTAATGCCACGAGAAAGGCCTTCTAGGGCATCTTCTTCGGTGTCAAAAATCTCAAACACCGAGTCCATCATTGTCACTTCAAAGACGAGCTTGGCTTCGGGATGCACCTTACAGATGCGAAAACTGCCTTTAATTTTATCGGCATCGCGCATTCCGGCCACCAAGGATGTCAATCCAGAACTATCAATAAAGTTGACTTGGCCCAAGTTTACAACAATGTGAGGACTAATCTTAGAAATACACTCTTGCAGCTTGAGCCGAAATTGCCATGCTGTCGTAATATCAAGCCGCCCGGTCGGTGTGAGAACAACAACAGTTCTGCCATCTTGAGTGGTACGGATTGTCTGCTCCATTGGAGATGTATCCTTCCTTGGGACTTATGAGTATCTTAGGCCAATCCTTCTGCGATGCCTGAATCAACTACTGCATTGAGGGGCATTGAACCCTAACGTAGTTTAACTTAGCACTATCTATCTTGCCCCAAGGAAGGTCAATCCTCACAGGATTTTTGTGGTCTTATCTAGATCGGTTTAACTATCGGTTTAACTAACTGTGCTGCCTAACCAGTCTTGTGGTTTGAGAAAAACCTCGTAGAGCTGGGCTTCCGGCGTTTCCGGCTCCGGATGGTAGCTATACTCCCAGCGGACCAAGGGCGGCAGCGACATCAGAATGGACTCAGTACGACCATTGGTTTGCAGGCCAAAGATTGTGCCTCGGTCATAGACCAGATTGAACTCAACATAGCGCCCGCGTCGGTAGAGCTGGAAGTTGCGCTCCCGTTCGCCCCACTCGGTAGTTTGGCGCTTTTCGGCAATCGGCACATAGGCGGGTAGAAAGGCATTGCCGCAGTCTTGCACAAAGGCAAACAGTTGTTCCCAACTGCGGGGTTCTACCTCACCAATTGCATTGCTATAGGCCGCTGCCGGTCCCTTGGAATCAGGGCCGTGGTAAAGCTTACCGCGACTATCTTGATAGTCAAAGAAGATGCCGCCAACACCGCGAGTTTCGCCCCGATGCTTGAGATAGAAATACTCGTCACACCAGCGCTTGAAGGTCGGATAGTACTCGCTGTGGTGCCGGTCGCAGGCATCCTTCAGGGTTTGGTGAAAGTGTTTCACGTCTTCAACAAAGGGATAGTAGGGCGTCAGGTCGATGCCACCACCAAACCACCAGACTGGACCAGCTTCAAAGTAACGATAGTTGAGGTGTACCGTGGGCACATAGGGATTGCGCGGATGCAGCACCATAGAAGTTCCGGTGGCATAAAATCCGTGTCCGGCGGCTTCAGGCCGCTGAACCAAAATCGAAGGAGGCAGATCCTTGCCCCAGACTTCCGAAAAGTTGACGCCACCCTGCTCGAATAGATGGCCAGCCTTCATGACGCGAGAGCGACCACCGCCGCCTTCTTCCCGCTCCCAGCTATCTTCCTGAAAGTTGCCGCCGCCATCAAGCTGTTCCAACCCTTGACAAATGCTGTCTTGCAGCCCCTTGAGAAACGCACTAACGCGCTCACGGGAATCGGCAGGAGGTAGACTGTTGGCCGCAGTGGATGGGTTGTTAGGAACGGTGTTCACCATAATCGTGGATGCTAAGAAAGTCTGAACTTAAGCGGTTGATTAAACGAGCAACGCTGAATCGAATCGGTAGGTTAGGAGAATCGATTGCGGTTTGCTCCGGATCTAGCCTATATCGAAATGGGGTTTGCCCCAGCTTCTTCGTTAACTGAATGTAACGTTTATCAAATGCTATGGTGAGGGCATTCATGAGTTGAGGGAGATTGGTATGACATTGTCGATTGACCAACTCGATTCAGACCTGCTCTACCCAGACTCTGATGGCAAGCCAATGGCCGAGAGTGATCCAACTCGCGATTATTTGATTTACGGTGTTGAGGCACTGGGCAACTATTTTCAAGATCGCCCGGATGTCTATGTTTCAGGCAATTTGTTTATTTACTACAAACAGGGAGTTCCCGATGCGGTAATCGCTCCGGATGTGTTTGTTGTCTTTGGGGTAGAGAAGAAAAAGCGCAGAAGCTATAAGGTGTGGGAAGAAGGCGGCAAAACGCCGGCATTTGTTCTAGAAATCACCTCGAAAACCACCCAAGAGCAAGACGAAGAGGACAAACCCCAGAAATATGCGCGGCTAGGTGTCTTAGAGTACTTTCAGTACGACCCAACCGGAGAATACTTGCAGCCCCAACTCAAAGGGTTACGGTTAGTCGAAGGACACTATCACCCAATTCCAGCCAACCTGCTACCAGACGGCAGCCTATGTGTCTACAGTGAAGTGCTGGGGTTAGAACTACGCTTGACTCAAGGAGAACTGCGGTTCTACACCCAAACTGGGCAAAAGCTCTTAAGTCCCTCTGAAGCCGAACAAGCTCGACGCGAAACCGAACAAGCCCTACAGCAAACCGAACAGGCCCTACAGCAAACTGAACAGGCCTTACAGCAAACTGAACAGGCCTTACAACAAACCGAACAAGCCCTGCAACAGGAAACCCAATTACGACGGGCTGCCGTTCCTCGTTTACTAGCAATGGGACTGAGCTTCGAGCAAGTGGCAGCAGCTTTGAACTTGAGCGTAGAAGCCGTGAGGCAAATTGCTCAGCAGCAAGGTTGGTCAGACACTCATGGCCTGTAGTTGCTGCTACTTTTGCTGCTATTGTTTAGATCCTTGCCGAATCTGCTGAACAATCATGCATGAAAGATCTGTTTGCCCGCGAAGCACTAGCGCAAATTCCCAAAATTCTCACCCTACTGGATCGCAATCCCCATAGCCCCACCTACGGCTGTTTTGATCGCAACTTTTGGCACTACAAGATCATTGATTTTCCTAGTGGCATGTCGCAGGAGTTTGTGCTGCCGTTGGCCTTGGTCTACAGCACTGATCTTTCAGGCAATCCGTTTTATCGTCAGCCGGTCCTGAAGCAATGGGTAGAGGCGGGCATTCACTATGCAGCCAAAAGCGCCCATCCCGATGGCTCCTGTGATGACTATTTTCCGTTTGAGCGAGCTGGCGGAGCGGCAGCTTTTTCCCTTTTGGCCTGTGTGGAAAGCTATTCGCGGCTGGGCCTCAACAACCCAACACTGCTAGAGTTTTTTGCCAAACGAGCTGATTGGTTGGCGCATCATCAGGAAAGCGGGCGGCTGACCAACCATCAAGCTTTGATTGTGCTCTGTCTGGAACTGTTGTCCCGTCTGCTGCAAACCAATCGTTGGGACCGAGCCAAAGCTCAACGCCTAGAGCAGGTGTTTGCCTGGCAGAATCAAGAAGGCTGGTTTCAAGAATACGAGGGCTGCGATCCGGGCTATCAGACGCTGACGATTTCCTGCTTAGCGCGCCTTCACCAACTCAATCCCACGCCACAGTTGAAGGAATCGCTGATTAAGGCAGTTGCATTGGCAGCTCATTTCGTGCATTCCGATGGGTCCTTTGGTGGCGAATACACTAGTCGTAACACCTATAATTTTTTTCCTCATGGCTTTGAGCTAGTAGGTCACTGGCTGCCAGAGGCATTGACAATCAACGACCGCTTTCTGCAAGGACTGGCGAATGGCAAAGCTCCCTGCTACGCGGATGATCACATCATTGGTCATCACACCTGGAATTACTTGTTGGCTTGGCATGATTTTGTGGAGCATCGTCCTCCCTTAGCCGAGCGTCCTGAGCAGCGTATCTGGCTGCAGCAAGCGCGAGTTTTGATCGACCGGCGACAGGGCACAGAGCTTTATCTGGCGTTGAATAAGGGTGGTGTGTTCAAGCTGTTTCGTAATGGTGAACTGATTGCTTCAGACACGCAGTTCTCGTTACAGGTGCGGCAAGGTAGGAAAGTTAGGAATGCGGTAGGGCATCTAGTCAGTGACTATACCGTCGATGTTGGCGAAGACGAAGTTCTGATTCGTGGTCAGCTGGGCTGGGCTAAGCAAAAGCAAATGACGCCGTTGAATTTGATGATTCTGCGGGTGGTGATGCTGACGATCGGACGTTTTTACCCCAATCTGGTTCGTAGCCTACTACAAAAAGTTCTGATTGTTGGCAAAAGCGACGCACCGTTTCAGTTTATGCGCCGGTTACACTGGCAAGACGATCACTGGAACATCACGGATGAGCTGCGAGCGAATGATTGGAGTAACGTGATTTCGGCTGGAATTGGTGGCGATCAAACGTCAATCTACGTTGTGATGAGCCGCACATTTCAAAGCGGGCAGTTGCAAGAATGGCTCGATTTGACTGAGCAGGTAAAGCGACTTCAGGCTGGAGAAACGCTGAAGTTGGAACGGTCGCTGTAAGTGTGAGATTGACTGTTTGACCGAATCACTTAACCGACTGTCCGTCTCGCCGCCCCAGTTCATACACACCGCAACCAATGCAGGCAATAATGCCCATGCTGATGGTCCAACTGTGGCCCAAGCTGGCGGCAATACCCCAATTGCACAAAACTCCTAGCACGACAAATGGCACCGTACTGAGCAGGGACGCATAAAACGCATTTTGCGATTCCCGGACTTGCCGAGTCCGCTCGAATTCCTTTCTAGAGGTGTAGAGCGATTGTTCTACCCGATTCATCCAGGCTGCCAACCGTTCCATCACCCACTCACTCAGGGGGAAAAAGCCCAGATAGAGGGCTAGCGACCACAAGCTAATGCCCGCCAGCAGCGTTGTATCAAGCTTGAATTGAAATGGTAAAACCTCGATCACCATGCAGAGCCGCCCTCTGTAGATTTAATCAACGTAGTTTAATTGAGTAGTCTAACTGATTGTAACGTTATTTGAAGCAAGGGGTGATGGAGGTGGGAAAGTGGGGAATGTGTGCATTGATGAATAGGGCCAATCCTTAAACCAGGTATTTGGCCCAGGTGGATACCACTGTCGCGGAGCCGTACCACAGCCTACCTGGACGGGGAGAGTGCCATACGTCTTCTAGGATTAGGTTTTCGGCACCTTCTAGCTGGGCGGCTGCAATGGGCGTAACGCCATCTCCCCAGCATTCTCCTTGGCCGCAGGTGAGTTCGTAGCTGCTGTAGGTGAACCAGTTGCCGAAGCTACGCTTGCCATAGGCAGACTTTCCGGCGACGCAAACATAGCGGACGGTGGAATGAAATGCTCCCGGATAGTGGGTTTTGACAAAATCCAGGTTACGTTTGGTCCAGCGTTCCTGGCTGATGTGGGGCGTTCCTAGCGTCACTAGGGTTTTGACTACAGGATGGGCCTTCCATAGACAAACTCTCGTACTGTCGCTGGGATAGACATTGTAGGGAACTTCACCGAGATAAATACGGCAAATCCATCCGCCGGCGGAATGGCCAATCAGGTTGATTCCCTCGCTATTGGTTGTCTGCATTACCTGTTTCACGGTTTGATCTAACCGTTGCAGGATTGGCAAAACTGACCGTCCTCCCAAAGTCGGGAACCAATCTTGGCGGCGCAAGGGCACCGTCACAGCCGGACAACCTAAGCTTTGCAGCGCTTGCTCCATTTCCCGGTAGGGGGGAGCACCCGCTAGATAACCGGGCAGAATTACAGTCGGCAGGCTCATGGACGACTTGATAGATGTTGGATTTGCGAATTCAACCAGTCGATGATCTGAACGTTGACCCGCTCCGGGCACTCATCATGAGGACAGTGGCCCGCATTCGGAATGGGCACAAACTGCACCTGCTCCGATTGGGCTGCCAACTCTCGATATAGGGTTGCCCCCGTGATCGGCGTCCAGGGATCGGCTTCACCCCAGAGGACGAGCAGTGGTTGACTGATGTGGGGCAGCAAATCTTCTGGTTTGGGGCCGGGCGGTGCGGTCAGAATCGTGGCGAATACTTTTTGGGCACCCGGATCGCAGGCAGGTTCGTAGATTAGATCAATCAGCTCATCAGTGATGGCTGTGTGGTCCCGGTAGACTTGCTGCAAGGTGCGACGCAGACGAGGCTTTTGCCGAATTCGATTAAACAGAAAGGGGCCGACCAGATTGGAACTGACCAGCTTGGTAAATCCTGCCATTACCGTCCGCAACGGCCAATTTAGCTCTTCTGGACGATGGTTCAATCCTCCTGCCGCATTTAGCAGTACGCCTGCTCGAGCTTTATCGGGATGGTTGGCTAGCATTATCAGACCGAGCAACGCGCCAATCGAATTACCAATAAACACAGCGGGTTCTTGAACGTGGGTCTGCCAAAAGTCCGCCAACATCTCTTGCCATAGCTCCAGACGGTAATCGACCAGAGGCTTGTCCGACTTGCCAAAGCCTAATAAATCCACCGCAAAAACGCGATAGCCAGCCGCCGCTATGACGGGAATGTTTTGTCGCCAATGCCCAATCGATGCACCAAAGCCGTGAATGAGAATCAAGGGAACTCCGCTGCCCTGAACTGCATAGGCGATGCGATGCCCTTGCCAAGTCCAAAAACGAGTTTCGAGCGGAGTAGAAGAAGGAGTTGCGGCAGTCGAAGAAATCTGAGTCGTCACAGTGTTTATTCAGAGAGTTTATTCAGAGAGTTTATTGAGATGGTGATTGGAAATATTTTACGTTTCTTAATCTATTCTAATGCTAGGGCAGTGATCGCGTTGTTAGGAGATTGACCCGGATCGCCACACTTGACCGTTACACTGTAAAGCGACCCTGACTGATTCTGGGCCTAGTTCTCTGGGCAAACCAGAGTCAGTTGCGGTCAGTTGAGATGCTTTGAGAGTTTTGGACTACTATGCCGCACACGATTGTTACAAACACTTGCGAAGGCGTAGCCGATTGCGTTGACGCCTGCCCGGTTGCCTGTATCCACGAAGGTCCAGGCAAAAATACCAAGGGCACTGACTGGTATTGGATCGATTTCACTACCTGCATTGACTGTGGGATCTGCCTGCAAGTTTGTCCGGTAGAAGGCGCTATTGTGCCGGAAGAGCGCCCAGAATTGCAGAATACTCCGAGCTAGACAATGTTTCCGACCTGCAAGCTACTTCAGCTAGGCACACCGGCTGGCTGTGTGATTGAATCTATGGGCAAGTTGAGACTTGACTGTTGATACTTGACTATGGAACTGGCAGCGGCTGGCCGAACTCGATCACGGGGATGCCGTTAGTTGCCGGGGTTGGGGTGACTGACGCAGGTGCCGCTGGGTTGGGTGCTGTGGGCGCATTTGCCTGTCCAATGGGTAAAGGTTGACCGAACGGAATTGCTCCATTGGTCGGAACGGATGCGGGAGAAGCTGCACTGGTCGGTGCAACGGGTTGACTGATGGGACTGATGGCGAAGGGTTGCCCAAACGAGATCACAGGCGTGGGAGCTGGCTGAGCTGGACTCGCTGGGGGACTGGGCTGGGCCGGAATGGGTTGAGGCACCACAGCCGTTGCAGCAGGCGAGGGAAATGATGGTGCAGGCGCTACGGGCGCAGAACCACCTGGCTGAGGAAATGAAGTCGCAGTGGGTTGGGGGGCTGGCTCGGCAGCAGGCCGTTCGGCAGTGGGCTGGGGCGACGAGTTTGCAGCTGAAGTTTCGCTTGAGCTTTCGGTCGGGTTTGCAGCTGGGTTTTCTGCCGTTACTGTGTTGATCGAAGGCACACTCACACCGCTTGCGGTTGGTCTGGGAAATGAGAGGGTGCCTGAAGTGGGAACGGGAGTGGGTGCGGTAATTGCAGCCTGCCCCACACTGGGTACGACCAGAGCCGCAGCCGTTCCGGTTGCTGGGGGAAGTTCCGCCGGAGGGGTAGAGAAATCGACTGGCAATGGAGCACTGAGCGCGGTTGGGCTAGTTGAGCGAATTTCAGGGGTTTCAGGATTGGCAGTGGCAGTCGGAGCTGGCAGTTGGGGTGCTGTAACTACTGTCGGAGCCGAAGTTGGAGCCGGAACTGGAGCCGCAGCTGTGGGTGCGGGAGGCGCGGTGGGTTCTGCCGCTGTTGTTGCGGGAGCCGCCTCTAGTTCTACCGGAATTTCGACTGCACCTGGTTCTAAGGGGGGTAAGGGATTGCTAGCACTTTCGCTGGCAGCCACTTCAGCGTCGGCAGGTACCGCAGCCTGAGCATCACTGGGGCGGTTGGGCGTTGCCGAATCAGTTGTCGCCTCAGACGCAGAGGCATCGTCTACAGGTGCTGGAACGGTTGGAGCCGCTGCAACCGATGCAGTCGCTGCAGGTCTATTCCCTGTAGTGTTTTCGGCTGGGGTTTCGGCTGAGATTTCGGCTGGATTGGTGGCTGTATTCTCGGTCGGAGCGATCGACGGTTGGGACGGCACTACCGATGGAGCAGGTTGCTCTACAGGGCGGGAAGTTGGCTGGGTTTGATCTTGTGCCACAGGCTGGGGTGTAGATTCAGCCACGGGTTGAGCTTCATTTTGTGCTGCCGGTTGGGGAGCAGACTGAGGCTCATTTTGCGCTTCTGGTTGCACTCCTGGTTGAGGAGCAGACTCAGCCGTAGATTGAGAAGACCCACTTGTAGTCTCAGCGCTAGCTTGATTGCCAGCTGGTTCATCTGCTTGCGCAATGGTTGGGTTGGGTGCATCAGTAACCAGTAGCGGACGCAAAGCCCAGCGTTGACTGTTGCTACCCGTGTTCCCATCTGCATTGCCATCTGCACTATCCAGGGGGCGTAACTCCACCTGACCCGGTGCTAAAACTGCCTCTGGTGACAGCTCTAGAACAATACGAGCTACTCCTGGCTGGAATTGGGCTACCCGAATCTGTCGCACTGCACCATCGTAGGACTGTTGTACCGGCACCATCCCCACATCCGTATTCGGTAAATCGATCACAATCCGCGCTGGTTCTGCGGCCAAATGGTATTGGGGCGTGACGCCCTTTGGTAAGGTAATCACAAGCTGATGGGTACCCGGATCAAACTGCCAGGTATTCAGAGTGGCAGCCTGAACTGGAACTGTGACTACCACAGCTACTCCTAGCCCCATTCCTCCCAGCCAAGGCAGGAGCGTCATTGCTTGTTTTGTTCCCAATCGTCCCATGATTGCAACCTCCAGTGCTTTGCGATGCTGGCCTTCCCTATGCAATGCTTCATGCAGATTTGTGCAAAACCAATGAGGGCAAAACCATTAATGCAAGACCATTAGTGCAAGCATGTTATATCACTTGTCTGGAAATGCGCTACCTATTTGAGCAATTAAGACTTTAGTTGGAAATTTGCTTGAGGATTTGATTAACTAGAAACGTTCGATCCGCTCCTCACGGTTTCTCCCTACTCCTCGATCTCCTCGATCCCTTCTACGCCTACCCTGTCCCGGTCGCATGGCCCGACCCACGGTTACATTCAACTGATCTCCGATCAGTAGCACCAGCGAACTGAGGTAGAGCCACAGCATTAGCACAATCACCGCTCCGACCGTGCCATAGACCTGATTGTAATTGCCGAAGTGCTGTGCATAGAGGCGAAACAGGTTGGAAATAATTGCCCAGAGCACAGCAGCTAATACAGCTCCTGGCATGATTGGTTGGCCTGGGTTCCAGCGACTTGGTCCGTAGCGGTAAATGAAACCAAAGGTAAGGGACATGATTCCTAACACCAAGGGAAAGGTGAGCAGTTGCCACAGCCGCAATAACCCAAACCGGAATGAGCCGCTGTACTCAGCCACGTTTCGCACCGCCACGTCGCTGACAAACAGCAGCCCGACCGCCAGTAGCAGCAGCAAAATTGTGCCAATGGTCAGCCCTAGGGCAATCAGTCTCGCTTTCCAAAATGGACGAACCAGTTGACGAGGAATGCAGTGAATTTGATCCAGAGCGGCCATTGCTGCACTCAGGGCACCCGAAGCGATCCACAGCGCTAATACGAAGCTAATCGAGAACAGGCCACGATCGCGAGTACCGCTGACAGCATCGGCAAAGCCCTGAATCAGCCACAAGGCTTCGGCAGGCACCACCTCACTCAGCTGGCTAGCCAGAGCTGCAAATGTGACCTGTAATGGACGGAACAACCCAATAGCGGTGAGGATTGCCAGAATTGCCGGGAATAGTGAGAGCATCGCATTGTAGGCCATCTCGGCTGCTAGTCCGGGCAGCCGCTGTTCACCTGCGGCTCTGATGGTTTTGCAAATAGTGTGCCAATTCAGATAGCGAAAAAAGCGAAGAAAGCGGTTGGATCCAATAGCACCCCCAGGAGGCAGTTGGGCAGAACGAGTAGAACTGGTTTTCTGACTCGGTCGATCCCTCTGCGGGTGCATGGGTTTAGCTCCTTGTTTTCCCAGCCAGGGAAGAGGGAAGCCTAAGCGTGAATTTTGTCCATCCATCCGTGCTAGTGACCTGCAACTCGCCTTGCAAACGTTCAACCAGCTTCTGTACTAACGCTAAGCCCAACCCGGTGCCACCCTGTTTCCACGGATCGGCGTTCGGGCAACGATAGAACTTATCGAAGATTTTGGGTAACTCAGTCGCCGGGATCGTTGCTTGATTGCAAATCATAAACGCAACCCCGGAAATGGGATCAGATTCATGCGCAACTTCCCCAGTGCCGACATTGTTGGCAACATAGTCATTGTCAGCATAATCACTATCAGCATAATCAATACAGTCAACCTTCAGACTAATCTGACCACCGGGAACGGTGTATTTGCAGGCATTATTTAGCAGTTCTACCAAAACTCGCCGCAGAGAAGCCGACTCTGCGGTAATCGGCGGCAAATCAACTGGGTAGTGCACAGTAAATGATTGTTGGCGAGCGACAAACCGAGGTTGAAACGGGGCAATAATTTGAGACAGCCATTCGGGTAGCGGTATGGTCTCTAGTTCAACGCGGCGCGGCATGGCCTGCAACTGCTGTAAGTCGAGCAAATCGTTGATCAAATCGGCTTCGTGGTTGGCCTCTTGTTCCAAAATGCTGAAATAGTCTCTCCACTTTTCGTCAGCCCAGTTGTCTTGGGGAGCGGCGGCCCGCAGCATGTGAATCGCCATTTTCACATTCGTAATTGGGGTACGCAGTTCATGGGAAACCGTGCTGAGGAACTCATCCTTGAGCCGGTTCAGCTCCGCCAGTTCTTGAACTTGGCCCTGGGCCGCTTGGTAGAGACGGGCTTGCCGAATCGCAATCGCACATTGGTTAGCCACCTGTTGCACCAGGCGAATTTCCGGCTCCTCGAACTGGTGGTCTTTCTGGTGAATTAACCACAGATCGCCCAGCACTGATTGATTTACATCCCGCGCTGGCAGATCAACCAAGATCGGGCAGGCCAACATAGCTACCTGACCGCGCACCGGATTGGGCAACAGCGAGCAAAACTGAAACGACCAACCCCGCTGGAGTTGCTGGTAGATTTCTGGGAAGTGCTGCATGTGCGCCACCCTGCCCTGAGACGCTGGGATCGATTCGGTGTAGTCGTAGTGAATCGTAGATGTGCCCTGCTTCAGGTCATACAAGGCCGCATTACAGCCCGCCAGCTTCAGAATTACCGTTAGCTCTTGCACAACCGCTTGCAGGATGTGCTCTTCGTTGAGAGAGTCTCGTACGCGCTCAGTGATGCGTTTCAACATCGACTCATAGTCCAGCGCCTTTTTCAACTGCTCTGTGCGCTGCTGCACCTCCCGTTCCAGATCCAAGTTCAGCCGGTATGCCTGCTGATAGAGTTCTGAATGCTGTAGCGCAATTGCGGCCTCCTGGGCCACTTGCTGAAGAATGTCGATCTCAAACCACTGCCAAACCCGTTGGCTCTGCTGATAGGCCACAATCAGGCCCGAAATCTTGTTTACTCGCTGAATCAGAGCCGTTAGCAAAGCCATTCCCGGCTGGACCAGCGGCACTAAGGCTGGAGGAATAGGAGCACTACTTCCATCAAATCCGAGCGGAATGTCCTGCTGACAAAAGGCAACGAGTTCGCTCACTTGCACGGTGTTTAGCGTGGTGCCTAGCCGTGTTTTAGCTGAGCTAGGAGTTGCAGTCACAATAGTCGCGGCCACAGAGTCTGTTACAGGAATGGCTTGAGGATTCGTCTGGGTTTTGGCAGGATCATGAATCCAATCATCAACCAACTGATACACCACTGCATGATCAGCCTGGAGCAATTGCTGAGCTGCCACAGCAGTTTGAGCCAAAATCTCTTGCGGATTCAGCGACTGCCGCAGTTTCTGAGTGATCTGCATCAGTTGGCGCTCGTGCTGATACTGATACTGATGTTGGTGCTGGTGCTGGTGCATCAGCGGTTCAGATGGATGAACTGCTGTTTGAGAGCCAGTCAGCAGCTCAAATAGCCGTCTCACTTCTGCCACGGCAGCCGCTCGCTCAGCCGCAGATAGCTCTGGATTCGAAAGAGAGTGGAGAACGGCATCCAACTGTTGCTGCACGACCTCGATTGGAGACTTCCCAGGAAGATGCACGCCGTCCTCCAAATAGTTCAACTGGCCGCACTGTTGATTAAATGCCACTGACGATTCTCAACAACGGCTCGATTCACCAAGTTGAACATATCACGGCAATGATTATTACTCTGCAGCGGTAGTTCCTCATTTTTAACCACGAAACTCATGCGAACTTCCGCCTCAGGCGACGCAAACCGATCAATCAGCACTTCTACCGTCACTAACTTGGCAAACGAGACACCACCGGGGACTTCACGAGCCACCAAATAGTCTTCTGTTGAGTAAATCACATCCATCCGGCAGGAGCGGAGAATATCAGTCAGCATCTGCCGCAAACGGTCAAAGGATACCGACACAGTGAATAGACTAGTGTAACGAGCCATAGGCAACCCCGGATGTCTAGCTGTGCAACCGTCTGATCTTACCCAACCGGAATTTCTACCTGACGTCAAGATGCAAGCGTAACAAATTCCGCATTTGCGGTAAGACCATCCCAGGCTCGGTCGTCGTGCGACCGTTCTTCCTATCTTAGCTTCTATACTCAGTTCGGTAGAGTCGATCAGAAAGTTTGATATCAAATCTGCTCTTGTTCAAATTATTCTATGTGCCATGCCAGGAAAGTTCATTGTTTTTGAAGGGGTAGAAGGATCGGGCAAGACCACCCAAATTGAGCAAACGCGAGCTTGGTTGCTGAGCAGTCCTGTGATTGCTCGCCTCCGGCAGCAGAACCAGGTTTCTCAAGTTATTACAACCCGCGAACCGGGCGGAACGCCCATCGGTAAAACCCTGCGGCAGTTACTGCTCCAGCCCAGTGACGAAGCGATTCCAGACCGGACCGAACTGCTGCTCTATGCGGCTGACCGCGCCCAGCATGTAGAAACGTTCCTTAAGCCGCTATTGGCCGCCGGAGCAGTTATTCTCTGTGACCGCTACACTGATTCCACGGTGGCCTATCAGGGCTATGGTCGCGGCTTGAATCGACTGCTGATCGACCAGCTCAATCAAATTGCCACCGACGGCCTGCAAAGTGACCTCACCTTCTGGCTCGATGTGAATGTAGAAGTCGGATTAGCGCGTGCCCGCCACCGGGCAGCCCAAGATCGGATCGAACAGGCCGACCTCGACTTTCATCAGCGGGTACAGCAGGGGTTTCAGCAACTAGCCCAAGCCTATCCCAACCGAATTGTCCGCATCGATGCCAGCCCAGACCCCATTCTCGTGGCCCAGCAGATCCAAAGTATTTTGGCTCAGCGCCTAATTGACTGGTACGGCAAACTAGCCAGTTAAACCCTAGTTAAACCCTAGTTAAATCAGACTATTCTCTAGATCTCTTGCTCTATGCTTTCCTCCTTCGCGCCCTTGATCGGACAAACCCAAGCCGTCGAACTGCTCAGCCGCGCCGTTCTGCTGGATCGGATTGCGCCAGCCTATCTGTTTGCCGGTACACCAGGGACTGGACGAGGATTAGCGGCCCGGTGTTTTGCGGAACTGCTGCTGGCTCGTGATCCCAGAGAGGAAATTTCTCCCACACTGCGGCAGCGAATCCAGCAGGGTAATCATCCCGATTTGCTCTGGGTGGAGCCAACCTATTTGCATCAAGGCAAATTGATCTCAGCTGCAGAAGCAGCCGAATTAGAAATCAAACGCCGCACTCCGCCGGAAATTCGCATCGACCAGATTCGGGAAGTCTCCCGCTTTTTGAGTCGTCCACCTCTAGAAGCTCCCCGTTCAGTCGTGGTACTGGAACAGGCCGACAGTATGACCGAAGCAGCCGCCAACAGTTTGCTCAAAACTCTAGAGGAACCCGGAGCAGCAACGCTGGTTTTGATTGCTCCTAGCCCCGACTCGCTGCTGCCTACCCTGGTGTCCCGCTGCCAGCGGATTCCGTTTCAGCGTCTGGATCAATCTGCAATGGTGCAAATTTTGCGGCAGACTGGTCAGACCGAGATCCTAGAGCATCCAGAGATTTTGGCTTTGGCGCAAGGCAGTCCGGGTGAAGCGATTACCCACTGGCATTATCTGCAAAATGTACCGCCAGAACTGCTGCATCAGCTCGTCCATCTGCCCACTTCACTCCGCGGCATCCTGGACCTCGCCCGCCAAGTAGACCAAACCTTAGAGGCAGACACGCAGCTTTGGTTACTGGACTACTTGCAACATTGCTACTGGCAACAAGGGCAATCCGCTCGCCTGCCGCTGCTGGAGAATGCCCGTCGCTATCTGCGCCAATATGTGCAGCCGCGCTTAATATGGGAGGTGTCACTGCTGCAAATCAGCCAAGCGGGAAGCACTTAATCCACGATTTTCGAACCGTTTGTTGAAAACTAATCAACTATCGTTTCAGCATTGTTAATTTGAAGCTTCGTAGTGCCAGCGTCTCCCTGGCGCGGACAAGATGCCCGCACTACATCTCCCGTTTAATCTGGTTGACCTACTTACTTGTTGTACTTATTTGTTGCAAACTGTTTGTTGCAAACCGTTTGGTGCAGACCACGTGTTACCAACTATCTGTAAGCACTGGTAGCTCTGAACAATAATTCCGTTGACTGACTGAACTCTTTGTCAAATACAGCCCTAGGCAGAGACTAGAAGTGGGGTCGGTTGCCTACATTGGTGTTTACATAAGCTTTTAATTGTTAGCACTCAGTAATTGGAAGGAGCACTCAACTATGAAATCTTCTCTAAAGCCTTCACCTGTCCCGCCTCCAATGGTAGCTAGCTCGACGACGAGTCAATTTGAAGTGGTGCAATTTCAACAGTCAGTAGACTGCGCGATTGCTCAATATTACGGGACTGGTCCGCAATTCGCCACCACTTTTCGGGGATGGCAGATGAATCTGGGGCACTAATTCCATACCTTATTCCATACAACAGCGCTGCTTGGGTGCATGACTCCATACTACCAGCGGCTAAATGGGTGCTTAGCCAGATTGGCATTGAAATAGCGCGGATCGTGAGACACTTCTTCGCCAATCCAAGCTGGTAACTCTGGCTGTTGATCCGCGTTAGTCAACTCGACTTCAGCTATGATCAGCCCTTGATTTTCGCCACCAAATTCGTCAATTTCCCAAAGCAAGCCCTGCCAGGGGATGCGATAGCGAATTTTTTCGATCAGAGGCTGTTGACAAAGGGTATTGAGCAATTCGGTTGCATCCTTTAGGGGAATGGCATACTCATACTCGGCTCGACTGATGCCTTGGGTGGCTCCCTTGATGGTTAAATAGCCCTGGTCGCCCGCTACTCGGACTCGCACAGTGCATTCTGGACTTGCGGCCAGATAGCCTTGCCGATACACTACTCCTGTCGCCAACTGTCGCCACTCCTGTCCTTGGACCAGAAACTTGCGCTCGATTTCGGTTGCCATTATTGGTTTGCCCCATCTACCGGTTCTATCCCCTGTTAGCACCGTAGCCATGACCATCACCGAACCCACCACGATGCTCACGGACTACGTCCTTGCAGGGATTGCTTTTATTTTGGCAGGGTTTCTAGCTCGGATGGGGTGGCGCAGGCAGCAACGGTCGGTTTACTTCTGGGCGGCGGCTTTTCTGTTTGTCGCGATCGCAGCGTTTGAACCATAACGACCTCTACCCCCTGATTCAGCTCGTAGGCTTGGGGATACTCTTTCAGGGAGCCAAGCGACTCAAAGACCAGTAAAGCACTGACGGCACACTAGCAACACACTAGCAATGCGCCGATAGTGTAAATCATGAATTTGTCTACGACCTATGGCTTTGCCCTATGGTTCTGGGGTGATGCTTTCGCGGTGAATTTCGGTGCCGTTGACAGTACCGAGCTGCTGCCGCACATCGTCGATGGCTTCGTTAAGCTGGGCAATTTTGTCTTCTAACCCGCGTCGCGCCACCTCGATGCTTTGTTCGGATGAGGCTTTTAGCTGCCGTTTCTTGACGGGTTTTGCGCCTGATCGCTGGTCCGAATCCAGCTTGGGTTCAGCCTGGAGGCGGGAGGCGGCTAAGGTGCCAATTACCCCACCGACAACGCCACCCACAACAGTGCCCAACAAAAATCCGCCCAAAAAATTTCCTTGTTGACTCATAGGTTTCACCGATTGCTTTTACCGATTGCGTGGTTGCCAATTTCTACAGTTGTGAATTGGTTAAATCTACTCCTAACAATTCCTCAGATTCCAGCGTTGCTTCTATTCTCGGTGCTATTCTCGATGCTTTTGCTTTTAGTTCAAAACGTATCTGTACCTATCTGTATAGTCGCTCCTGCTTGCGGGTTGAAACGATTCTTGTACTGATGCCGAATTAAATTCGGACTGCCTGTCCCGTAACCACAATTCCCCCTTGCTCAGGAATCGTGACGATTAGTCGGCTGGGGCGACCCATCGCTTCTCCCTGGCGAATCAAGATTGTGGTTGGCCCTTTGATTAGTTTAGCCTCTCGCAAATAGCCGCCAAGGGCCGCTGCTGCCGCACCCGTAGCTGGATCTTCCACCACTCCGCCAACTGGAAACGGATTGCGCGCATGGAAAACCGTGGGACTCTCACGCCACACTAGTTGTAGGGTGGTGAGATCCTCACGCAGCATCAGCGCCTTGAGGGTAGCAAAATCATAGTCTAGGTTGGCTAAGCGGTTGGCATCAGTTACCGCTAACACTAAATGCCATGCCCCGGCGTAGGCTTTAGCGGGAGGAATTGATCGGTCCAAATCGGGATGTTGCCACTTCAAAGCAGCAAGCGCCTCAGTCACAAGCGCATCCGATGCGAGGCTAAAGGTTGGTTCCACCGAAGTCAGCGATGCCTCATAGTAACCGTCTCGTTGGCAGACGTTCACAGATACTGTTCCCACGGCTGTGGCCAAGCGATAGGTGCCCTCGCCCTGGTTTTCACCCAGCACGGCTCCAGTTGCAATCGTGGCGTGGCCGCAAAAGGAGACTTCTGCTTCTGGGCTATAGTAACGAACGATGCGATCCAGGCCGCTAGCGGGGGCAACAAAGGCCGTTTCTGAGAAGCCGACCTCAGCAGCAATGCGTTGCATCACGTCAGGCTCTGGCAGCGTATCTCCAACCCAGACGCCTGCAGGATTACCGCCACTGGGATCGGTCGTAAAGGCTGATAGGCGATAAAGCGCTCCTGAAGTCATAATTTCTGCATCTCCCTATCCTTTCAGGTTTACTCAGGGTTATGTGCCAAAGGTGCGGTCGCCCGCATCTCCCAAGCCAGGCACAATATATCCCTTGTCATTGACGGTTTCATCGATGGTGGCCGTGTAGACCACTAAACCAGGGTAGGTGACATTCAACTTCTGTAATGCAGGCGGTGAAGCCACAACCGACACAATCCGCACAAAGGCTGGATCAATGCCTCGCTGGGTCAGTTCACCCATGACCGTGGTGATGGTGCCACCCGTTGCTAACATCGGCTCGGTAATGAGCACCCGCGTCTGCGGATCAAACTGCGAGGGGAACTTATTCAGATACACACTCGGCTCCAGCGTTTCTTCGTTGCGCACCACGCCGATGTGGTAAACCGATGCCAGAGGTAACAACGCCTGCGCTCCTTCCATCAGTGCCAAGCCAGCTCTCAAAATGGGGATGACGGCAAGCGGCACTTCTGGATTAATAAAGCTAGCTGCGCAAGGTGCCAGGGGTGTATTCACCTGGGTGTCAATGGTGGGCAGCCATTCGCGAATCGCTTCATAGGTCAGCCACCGGCCCAGTTCGGTCATGGCGCTGCGAAACAGCACTGAGGGGGTGGCTTGATCGCGGGCCACGGCCAGCCAATGTTTGATCAACGGATGGGGTGGAACATAAACGCGCAGTTGCAGAGTCATGGGTGGGTGAGATCGGGTTGAAAAGGGGGTGAACTAGAGGGGAAAGTGCTGGCTACTAAGCATATCAGGAATTGGCCTCGCCGCATCTGGGCTGGGCCACCGAACAGCTCAATGCTTTAACCTCCTTTAACTTGATTGACGCTCTACTTGATGATCGCTCTACTTGTGATCGCTCTACTTGCACCCCAATTGCCTTAGGATCGAAATACTTTGCACTCTATCGCCACATTGCGGTTTTAGATTATCCATGCCAACAACTGCCGACTTCTTAACCTATACCCAATGGGCAGGCATCGCTACGCTTGCGTTTGCCGGACTGACTGCGTTGAGCTTTTTGCTCAAGTGGGGGATTCGCTTTCGGTTAGTCGGGGTGACCGGCTTCATGGCAGTTTTGACGGGCGGCCTGTTTGCCTTGGGGCTGGTACCCTTTACGCGCACGGTGGTTCCAGGCGCAATTAAATTTTCCACCGTTTACGACACAGGTGCCACCCAAGCGGTGATTGCCGTTCCTCCTACGATTACCGAATCTGAACTCGACGCCACTCTACGGCAAGCAGCCAACGATCTGTTTTCTCCTGGACGGTTAGGTCGCGGCCAAGACCAACTGACGATTCGCGCTCGCACCGTGCTACACCCAGAGCCAGGAGTGACGCAGCCGCTGTATTTGGGGCAAATTCGCCGCTCGCTGACGATACGGGAAGATGACCAAATGGTGCTTGAGCTATTTCCAGAAAACATCGCCAAACTGCCGCCCCAGCCCCAAGCCCCAGATGCCCCTCCGCAGAATAGTTAGGATGAAAGCAGGTTGAGTATAGTAAAGTAATCTTTACCTCACTGTTCATGGAGTTGAGGTATTTCGGCTATGACAGATTTAACGTTACGAGTGAATTTAACAGAGTCAACCGCACCTATTTTGCCCCTGGCAATTGCGCCAGCTCAGGTGATGCGGGGAAGTGGAATGTTGGCCCAGTCTGGAGCGGCCCTAGCGCGTTTGGGTCAGCGTCCGTTGGCGGTGGTGGGCGATCGGACCCTGGGCGTGGTGCAGGCTCTATTGCAAACGACAGCCGATCAGCACCAGCTTAGCTTGGCCTATGCCAACTACGGCGAGCATTGCAGCGAAGCAGAACTGGGTAGCCTGCGGGCGACGGTTAGCGCCCATCAGGCGGATGTGGTGATTGGCGTGGGCGGCGGTAAAGCCCTGGATGCAGCCAAACTCCTGGCCTATCAATGCCATTTGCCGGTAGTGACGGTTCCCACATCGGCAGCGACCTGTGCCGCCTGGACGGCATTATCCAACGTCTATTCGGATCAGGGTGCATTTCTCTACGATGTTGCCCTACCTACCTGTCCGCAGCTCTTGATTCTGGACTATGACTTGGTGCAAACTGCACCCCACCGCACTTTGGTAGCCGGAATTGGAGACGCGATTGCCAAATGGTATGAGGCTTCGGTGAGCAGCGGTCATTCGGATCAGACTTTGATTATCGCCGCCGTTCAGCAAGCTAGAGTGTTGCGGGATCTGCTGCTGCAAAAATCTGCTGCGGCGCTTCAGACTCCAGGTAGTGCAGTCTGGCGGGAAGTGGTGGATGCCTCGGTGCTGCTGGCTGGCGTAATTGGTGGGTTGGGAGGTGCCCAATGCCGGACTGTCGCGGCCCATGCGGTTCACAACGGCCTTACCCATCTGCTGCAAAGCCACGATATGCTGCACGGGGAAAAAGTCGCCTATGGGATTCTAGTGCAGCTCCGCTTGGAGGAATTGATCCAGGGCAATCGGTTAGCCGCTACGGCCCGTCAGCAATTGCTCAAGTTCTATAGCGAGATTGGTTTGCCGCAAAACCTGGCCGATTTGGGCCTGATGGATGTTACCTTAGCTGACCTGCAACGAGCCGCTGAAGTGGCTTGTCGCCCCGGTTCCGATATCCACCACCTGCCGTTTGAGGTAACGCCGACCCAGCTCATGGCTGCAATGGTGTCCACAACCGCACCCGTTGCCGATACCAAAAGCCCAGCCTGGGAGTCGGCACATTCAGAAACGGCACCGCCGCTCACTTAACTCCTGTTCGCTTCCACTTCTCTTTCACCTCTTCTCTTACCCAGCATGAACCTACCCTGGATTACCCCTGCCGATCGCCTCAGTGCTCTGCCTCCCTATGTGTTTGCCCGCCTCGATGAGCTGAAGGCACGCGCCCGCGAACAAGGGCTAGACCTGATCGATCTTGGCATGGGAAATCCAGATGGCCCGACGCCGCAGCCGGTGGTAGAAGCTGCGATGGCGGCCCTGCAAGACCCGGCGAATCATGGCTACCCGCCCTTTGAGGGCACCGCTAGTTTCCGTAAAGCCATCACGGACTGGTACTTTCGGCGCTATAGCGTCAAGCTGGACCCCGACGGCGAAGCCCTGCCGCTGCTTGGCTCTAAAGAAGGGTTGGCCCACTTAGCGATTGCCTATGTCAACCCAGGCGATCTGGTGTTAGTGCCCAGCCCAGCCTATCCGGCCCATTTTCGCGGTCCCTTGATTGCGGGTGGCAAAATTCATCAGCTCATCCTCAGACCCGAAAACGATTGGTTAATCGACTTCAGCGCCATTCCTGACGCCGTAGCCCAGCAGGCCAAAATCCTCTACTTCAATTACCCCAGCAATCCAACCGCCGCTACAGCTCCCCGTGAGTTCTTTGAAGAAGCGGTGGCCTTTGCTCGCAAGTACGAAATTATGCTGGTGCATGACCTGTGCTATGCCGAACTGGCCTTTGATGGTTATCAGCCCACAAGCCTGCTAGAAATTCCAGGCGCAAAGGAAATTGGAGTCGAGTTCCATACCCTGTCTAAAACCTACAACATGGCGGGTTGGCGGGTTGGCTTTGTGGTCGGCAATCGCCATATCATTCAAGGACTGCGCACCCTCAAAACCAATCTCGACTACGGTATTTTTGCAGCTCTACAAACTGCGGCGGAAACCGCCCTCAACCTGCCGGATGTCTACCTGCACGAAGTTCAGGCTCGCTACCGCACCCGGCGGGACTTTCTGATTCAAGGCTTGGCCGAGCTGGGTTGGGATGTACCCAAAACCAGAGCCACCATGTACCTCTGGGTGCCCTGCCCACCCGGTACGAGTTCGACCGACTTTGCCCTAACAGTGCTTCAGCAGACGGGTGTGGTTGTCACTCCCGGCAATGCCTTTGGTCAAGGGGGTGAAGGCTATGTGCGGATTAGCTTAATCGCAGACTGCGACCGACTTCAGCAAGCCCTACAGCGACTCCAGCAAGCGAATATTCGCTATCAGCCCGTGCTTTCGGAAGTAAAAAGTAAAAAGTAAAAAGTAAAAAGGCTAATTTCCCTGGGATTTGGCAGCTCTACGGATCGGCAGACGCGAATCTAGATCGATGCCGTTATTGTCACAGAACACTCTCAGGTCATTCGTGGCATCGATTGCCCAGTGAACTCGCGCTTTGGCGTATTCTGGATCGCAAGAAGTAACCCCGTGAACGAGCCTGTGGCGTAATCGGAAGGCTCGATTAAGCCCATCCCAATTTCTCACCACTTCTGGGAGACGAAGTTGCACATTCGGAAAAACTTCTTCCTGCCAGACTTGTTTATATCCACTGAGTCCGTGGCATTTCTCCATAGTCCCTCGTATCATCACATTGGGAGAAGTACCCAGTGCAATGATGGCGCGCCGCACAGTCCATTCAAAGTGAATAACGGCAAGGAGGGCTGCCAGAGCCGGATCTTCTCCTAGAAATTGCCTGATTCGCTCCTCGCGAGACGAACTTGAATCTCGAACTAGAAACACTAAATCCCCTATAGTTCCCTAAAGGCAAGACAACCTAAACTACTCAGATCATGAACTCAGTCAGAGGACCGTGCAATGTGCTTCACCGAAGATTCAAGCACTCCAAATGGTTGCTTTAAATACCTGAACTAAAGCGCTCTCGCCCGTGGGAAGTCTCGAAATCGAGAATCGGGCCTTTGGGGACTAGCCGCGATGGATTTACCTTGGGATGGCTGATGTAATAGTGGCGCTTGATGTGCTCGAGATTGCAGGTTGCCTTCACGCCCGGAAGCTGGTAGATATCGCGCAAATAACCCCAGAGATTTGGGTAGTCCACAATCCGGCGCAGATTGCACTTGAAGTGAACGTAATAAACTGGATCGAACCGCAACAGCGTAGTAAACAGGCAAATATCAGCTTCGGTGAGCTGGTTGCCACAGAGATAGCGCTGCTGACCTAGCACCTGTTCCCAGTGGTCGAGGGCGTCAAATAATTCGGTTACGGCTTCCTCATAGGCCGCTTGTTTCGTGGCAAACCCGGCTCGATAAACCCCGTTGTTGATCGGTTGATAGATGGCATCAATGGTTTGCTCGATCGTGTCTTGCAGAGGAACCGGGTAGAGATCGCGGTCGGACTGAGCAATATCGCCAAACTCGGTATCCAACATGCGGATAATCTCACGCGACTCGTTGTTGACGATTGTTTGAGTTTGCTTGTCCCAGAGAATCGGCACCGTCACCCGTCCGCTATAGTGGCGATCGACTTTGACATAGAGCTGCCAGAGGTAATGGGCGTGATTCACAGAATCGGGAATGCAGCCCGGACCCTCGGAAAACTCCCAGCCATGCTCTCCCATCACCGGATCTACGACAGAAACTGAGATCGCGTCTGTTAGACCTTTAAGCTGGCGCATAATCAAAGTGCGGTGTGCCCAGGGACAGGCCAACGACACATAGAGATGGTAACGGTTAGCCTCAGCAGGAAAGCCGCTCGATCCATCCACCGTGATCCAATTTCGGAAGGTGGTTGAAGGCCGGACGAACTGTCCCTTTTCATCTTCTTGCTGGCGCTCAGACACCCATTTGCCGTCTGCTAAAACACCCAATCCCATCGGCCTTTCCTCATACAATTCAGCAGCAATGCCAGCATCGTACCGGCTGAAACCAGCCAGGTAAAGTACCATTCGGGGGATGATTCTCAAGAGTGATTACAAACCTGTTGCATTCTGAGACGCTAATGCTCAAATGGCGATGGGGATCAAATTCCGCAAATCGTAGTAAAAACACTTGATAGCACCAATTAAAGAGGGCTGGCATGATCAAATCCTGGATGGTAATCGGCGGCATTGCTCTATTACTGGCAATTATTGGCGGCAGTATTGTGCGTCCCAAAGGCGTGCAGTGGTTTAGGCGCTTACGCCGACCGCAATGGTTAACATTTGAGCCGCTAATTCCGTTTATCTGGATTTTTGTCTTCGCCTGCGGCGTTTGGTCTGCCGTGTTGGTGTGGGAGCAAGACCCCGGCAGTACCAGAACCTGGGCACTAATGGCAGGCTACCTGCTGCTAGAGTTGGCGATCCTGGCCTATAACCCCACGATGCTGATCGGGCAGAGTCTCAAGTTGGGCACAATCGTTGGCGCAGTCGGCTTTGTGATCGGCCTGATTTTGACAATTGCGGTTGCCAGTGTTTCCAGTACGGCAGCCTGGTTGCTGCTACCGTTCTTGATCTGGAGTCCGATTGGCACCTACACGACCTGGGCCATGCTGAAGCTGAACCCAACCGAAGCTTGACCGATTAGCACCGATCAACACCGATTAATTCGGTATTAATAAAGTCGGTCTTGAAAAGACTGTGAAATCCCTTGGTATTTCTGCCCGCAAAGTCGAAACTTGGATCTAAAATCTTTAACCGATAGAGCAGTCGCCAATCATGTGCCCCTGCTAATATGGACATCCTGACCCTGCCGGTTGTCAGTTCTAGGAGAGGATTCATGCCGAGTTTTGAGAAGCCTGTTGCTAAGCGCATTTACCAAGGTTCGATCTTAATTTTGCTGGGACTGTTAATGGCAAGCTGTTCTGAAAATAAAGTGGCTCAGTGCAGTAAGCTGATCGACATCGCCAACCAAGCCGTATCGGGAGTGAAGACAGTCTCTGAAAATTCTCAGCCCGACACCAGCATCGAGTCGATGAACAAAATTGCTGATGTGGCGAATACTGCTAAAGCCGAAATGGAAGGGTTACAGTTGACCGATGAGCAGCTTAAGGGCTTCCAAACCCGCTTCATTGACATGTATACGGCCACCACCAATGCGACCCGCGATCTAGTGACCGCTGCCGAGGCCAAAGATGCCCAAGCAGCCCAGCAGGCATTCAACGCGCTGCAAACTGCAACTGCTCAAGAAGGCCCCCTGGTAAATGAAGTTAACGCCTACTGTGAAGCCCAACCTTCTCCAGCTGCTGAGACCCTTAGCCCTTCTGTCAGCCCTGCGGCACCATCCCCATCCCCCTGAGTCCTGCTAGATCGCTCCGTAATAGGCAATAGGCTGAGCTGAATCGCTGACTGGCTTGGCATGGCCCACGTTTTGGCTGGTGAGCCAAGCCCAAAGTTGATCACCATAGGAAAAGTGCCACCATTCCTGAGGATGTTGCAGAAATCCACCGGCCATCATAGCCTGCCTCAATAGCAGCCGGTTTTGGTGAAAGCGGACTCGGTCGATTTGAGTTAGAGCTGGATCAACCGCTGTGGACGATTGACGATTGGGTTGGTAATAGTCTGGGTACGAGCGGGGCGACATCTCATCAATCGGCGATCCCATATCCACAACTTGCCCATGCTGGTTCACTAGCGTCACATCAATGGCAGCCCCAGTGCTGTGAGGAGGAGGTGTAAGGGGATCGCGGCTGGGAACTGCCCAAAACTGATATACCTTCTGCCAAATCGCCTGCCGTTGGGCCTCGCTGAGCGATTCGGCTGCTAGACTCTCTTCAGCTAGGGTCTGCTGAAACGTATAATCAACCATAAATTGCTGAACAGCAATCGGACGGTAGGCATCAAAAATTTGAATTCGCCACTGCGGACGCTGCTGCTGTAACCAGGCTTGAGCCATGAACAGCCGCTCTAAGACCCCTTGCCGCAGGAAGTAGGGAGACTTGTCTCCATAAGGAGCACCCAATTTGACATAGGGATGGGGTAACTCCAGCGCAAACCAATCGCTGGGAATCTCAACCAATGGTTCATTGCAGTCCCAAATTGGCACAGATTGATAGGGTTTCATACAGTCGGTTTTTCAGCAGCAACGTTAGAACTAGAGCAAAACTGTCAAGACTAAAAGGGAAGATCAAGGGCTGAATAGCATTGTGCCGGTAAAACATGGTTGAGACGCAAGCAGGTCTGCACCGAATCTAGATTTGCTGAAGGAGAGTGGTTCCATGAGTGACGCCAATACAGAATTTGATAGGATTAGCCGCCAATTTATGAGCTTAGAACGACCCAAAAAACCCAAAATGCTGGTTGTAGATGACGAACCCGACAACCTGGATCTGCTTTACCGCACCTTTCGCCGCGATTTCAATGTCCTCAGAGCAGAGAGCGGCATCGTGGCCCTGGAAATTTTAGCAGCGGAAGGAGAAGTCGCTGTGATCATTTCCGACCAACGCATGCCGGAGATGAAAGGAACCGAATTCCTGAGCAAAACGGTGCCCCAATATCCCGACACAATGCGGATCATCCTAACTGGCTTTACCGACGTGGAAGATCTGGTCGAGGCAATCAATTCCGGACAGGTCTACAAATACATCACCAAACCCTGGGACCCGAATGAACTGAAGCTGGTGGTGCAGCGGGCGGCTGAAACCTATGAGCTGTTGAAGCAGCGGACTGATGAGCTACGGCGTGCTCAGGCTCAAATGGCGTTGCTCAGCGTTATCACCCAGACAGTCCAACAGGCGGCTAGCGTCGAAGACTGCTTGATTCCAATTGCCGAAGCCTTTGCCCAAACCTTTTCTGCCGACACCTGCGTGCTACAGCTTGTGGACGGCAAATCTTTAGTAACTCAAGCGACCAGTGCTCCTGGCGTTGATTTGAGCCAAGATCCCCTTGTGCAAGAAACTATTGCCTCTGGCACTATGCAGGTTGCCGTCAACATTCCTACCGACCCCCAGTTGTCTGCCTTGCCCTATTACGCTGAAGCCGGTATCCAGGCCCATCTAGTTGTACCCGTGCAGTACCAAAATCAAGGGCTGGCTGTGCTATCCCTGCAATGGAAGCAGCCGCAGATTTTATGGGAAGACGAACTGTCGCTGCTGCATTTGGCGGCTCAGCAAGTTGGGATGGTGATTACTTGCAATCGACGGCTAGCCGCAATAGCTTAGATGGAAGTTTTGAGTGTTGAGTTTTAAGTTTTGAGTTTGCCTCTTGTTCCGTGGACAGGTAACGATTCCCGCATAGCGTTTTGTAGAAAAGCAGTGTTTTGAGTAATACATTTCTCTTGGATCAGGCTACAAAACTCAAAACTACGCCCTCTGCGCAGACTATTGCTGACGGCAGACTACGTCAACAAAACTCAAAACTCAAAACTCAAAACTTAGAACTGATATTAGCCAGGTAGGATGAGAATGTAGCGTTGCTCAGAGTTGCATTTGTGACCTCAGTTCTTCCTTCTACCCCGCAGGCTCAAGAGATCCAAATCCTATTTAACCGGATTGCCCCAGCCTATGACCGGCTTAACGATTGGCTGAGTTTAGGGCAGCATCGCATCTGGAAGCAAATGGCCGTGAAGTGGAGCGGTGCGGCGGTGGGGGCCGTTTGCCTAGATCTCTGTTGCGGTAGTGGCGATCTATCTCGGCTGTTGGCGCGGCAGGTGGGGATAACGGGTCAGGTGTACGGCGTTGATTTTTCAGCAGCTCAGTTAGCGATTGCCAAACAGCGGGCCGAGCAGTCGGTGTGGCCCCTTGCCATCACCTGGGTTGAGGCGGATGCGTTGAATTTACCGTTTGAGGCGAACCAGTTTGATGCCGCTACAATGGGCTACGGTCTGCGGAATGTGCTCGATATTCCCCGCAGCCTCAACGAACTGCATCGGGTGCTAAAACCAGGAGCCAAGGCAGCGATTTTAGACTTTCATCGCCCTGCGAATCCAGCGATGTGGGCCTTTCAGCAGTGGTACCTGGATACAATTGTGGTTCCTGCTGCGGAATCCCTGGGACTGAAGGAAGAATATATCTACATTAGCCCCAGCCTCGATCGCTTTCCCAGCGGAACCGAACAGGTTGACCTGGCGCGTCAAGCCGGCTTTGTGAATGTGGTTCACTATCCCATTGCAGAAGGAATGATGGGGGTTTTAGTGGCTCAGAAACCGAGCTGAGCTTGGCAGGTTATTCCATATATAGCCGTGCGACCGCTTCCTTGATCACTTCCACTAATTGAGCTTGGCGTAGCTTCACATGGGCATACATCAAGTTGGCAGCGGCATTGGCATCGCGCTGTTTGATGGCCGAGAGAATCCGGTGGTGTTCTTCGCAGGTGCTGTGGCGAAACGATTCCTGCTCTAGCGAAATCAGGCGGAGAAAGTGAACCCGCGCATTCAGGTTATCTAGAGTGTGCAGGATTTCCGTATTGCGGGAGAGCGAGGCGAGGCGCTGGTGAAAGTCTTCGTCGGCTTGGGCGCAGTCAACCGGAGGGGAGCAATCAAAGTTGAGGGCCACTTTTTCCCACCAGGCGATTAAATCCTCTACTTCTGCGTCGGTAGCTCGCTCTGTGGCTAGCCGAGCGCTGATCATCTCCAAACCACTGCGCATCTCATAGAGATCAAAAATCATTTTCTGCTCTAGGGGACGGCCTGAAAACCCACGGCGCGGAATGAACTCTAGCAGCCCTTCGGCCACTAGACGATTCAGCACCTCACGTAAGGGAGTCCGACTGACGCCCAGCGAGGCTGCCAACTCGGTTTCGTTTAATGGCTCACCCGGACGAAATTTGTAGTTCATTGCCATTTCACGAAGCTGGTGATAGATCCGATCGACGCTGCTCGATGATTTGGGTTTGGCGCTGGGCATGACTCACCTAAAGTTGCAATCCTGTACTGTATTCATTCGTTATTTGCTTTACTGCTTTTAATCACTTGTTAATCACTTGGCTTTTGCTTTGACCGACCCACTCTACTCGTGTCAAGCACCTCTGACAAAAAATGTATTCAAAACTACAATCCAGGACTGACAACACTTCTATTCTTGTATACAAGGTTGAATGCAACCTTGTATACAAAGCCCGAATGCTTCAATAATAGCATGACCTGAATTTCTCCAGCTTGTTCTCTAGGGTATGGCCCGGTTCGTAATTTTCTTTTACAGCAAACATGATCTGCTCATAAAAACTAGCATCTATAAAACTAGCGCCACTATGGTGATGCCTTAACGCTCGATTTCACCAAAAAATGTGCGGCAGTCTATATACTGGCCTAGTCGCTTTCATGCCCCAGTTTGATCAACTCTATCTACTGCAATATTCCTATGCTGGTCACTCAACAACCCATACTCAAGCGCTTTTGGTATCCGGTCATGCCACTGGCGCATTTGGCAGACGGGACACCCCAATCTTTTGAGCTGTTGGGCCAACGCATTGTACTTTGGCTCGATACAAATGGCAATCCGGCTGCGGTGGCCGATCGCTGCTGTCACCGTTCTGCCCGCCTATCGCTGGGACAAGTGGTGAATGGCTGCATTCGCTGTCCCTATCACGGCTGGTCATTTGACGGTGATGGCACCTGCGTGAATGTACCCCAATTGACGAGTGAGCAACCGATTCCCAAAACCTACCGCGTCGGTGGCTACCGCTGTGAACAACGCTACGGCTATGTTTGGGTTTGTTTGGGAGAATCGCTGAATCAAATTCCAGAAATTCCCGAAGCGACCGATCCTCAGTTTCGCCAAATTCACCAATTCTATGAAACTTGGCAGGCCAGCAGTTTACGGATTATGGAAAACTCGTTTGATAGCGCCCACGGGCATTTTGTCCATGCGGCCTCTTGGGGGAATCAGGCCAATCCGGTGCCGCCGCCGATCGATGAGATTGTGGAAACCGAATATGGCTTTGTGATGAAGCATTGGATCGAGGTGCTGAACCCGGATCTGCAAAAGCGCAACCTAGGCATCCAAACTGCAAAAACGATCCGCACCAACGAGCGCCGCTGGTACATGCCCTTTGCCCGCACGCTGAAGATCCATTATCCGAACGGTTTGATTCACCTGATTTTCACGGCTGCTACTCCGGTCAACGATCAAACCTCGCAGATTATCCAGTTTTGCCTGCGCAACGACACCGAAGCCGACGCCAAAGCCGCTGACATCCTTGCCTTTGACCGGCAAGTCACCCAGGAAGACCGACTGATCCTGGAAACGACTGACTATGACGCGCCCCTCAGCCTGCGCGAAGAAGAACATATGGCGGCTGACAAGCCAGGAATTTTGATGCGGCATCGATTGGCGGCCTTGCTAAAAGCGCATGGTGAAGTAGAGCAGCGCTGCTTGGTCTCGCCTGATTTGTCCATGAATTCGCACGGAGGTTGATCATGCTCGTTACCCAACAGCCTGTGCTGAAGCGATTCTGGTATCCTGTTGTGCCTATCGCCAATTTATCCGCCAACGTTCCCTTTCCCTTTCAGCTTCTCGGTCAGAAGATCGTGATCTGGATCGATGAAACCGGCAATCCTGCGGCGGCGACTGATCGGTGCTGCCATCGTTCGGCTCAGCTTTCTGCTGGAGTGGTGATCGATGGCTGTGTGCAGTGTCCCTATCACGGTTGGTCGTTTGATCGGCAAGGAACCTGCGTCAGTGTGCCCCAACTCCAACCTGACCAAGCGATTCCGGCCAGCTATCGTATCCAGTCCTATCTCTGTAGCGAGCGCTATGGCTACGTCTGGGTTTGCCTCGATCCACAGCCCCTACTGCCGATTCCCTACATTCCCGAAGCAGAAGCTTCTAATTACCGCTTGATTCCCCAATTCTATGAGCCGTGGCATTGTGGTGGTTTGCGGTTAATGGAAAACTCGTTTGATAACGCTCACTTTAGCTTTGTCCATGCGGCTTCGTTTGGCCATACCCAGCAGCCGATTCCCGCTGTCTCTCAACTGACGCCGCTAGAATACGGGTTAATGGTGCAATCGCAGGTGGAAGTGGTGAATCCGCCACTACAGCAGCAAAATCTCCAGATTGCTGAAAAAACCACCGTGCGTCAGATCGAATCGACTTGGTATATGCCGTTTGCTCGCACATTGAAAATCACCTACCCCAATGGTTTGGTGCATCTGATTTTCACAGCGGCAACGCCTGTTAGTGATTCCGTATCGCAAGTCGTTCAGTTTTGCGTTCGTAATGACACCGAAGCAGATGCTAAAGCTGCCGACGTTACCGCCTTTGATCGTCAGGTTACTTTAGAAGACAAACTAGTGCTAGAATCAACCGATTACGATACGCCCCTAGATATAAACGCGGAGCAGCATATGGCTTCGGATCAACCAGGAATTGTGATGCGCCATAAACTCGCGACTTTACTGAAGCAGCATGGGGAAGTTGAACGACGACGAGATCGCTGAAGAGAAGCTTGAAGAGAAGTTCGATGGAAGCTCGGGGAGAATATCGAGGAGAACACGATGGATTTTTTGATCCAAAATGTACGGGTATGGTTGGATGCTACCTACCAATTTGTGGATGTGCAGATCAGCCAGGATTGCATCAGTGCTATTAGCCCCGCCTACTCCCAGCCCACCGAGAACCGGATTGTTGTCAACGGACAGGACAAGCTGCTGCTGCCCGGATTTGTCAATGCCCACACCCACTCCTCCCAAATTTGGCAACGGGGCTTAATTCCCCAACTGCCGCTAGAACTCTGGCTGGCCGATGTGTTTGACTCGTCGCCTACCCACCTGGAACAGTTTTATCTCGCCGCCCTCAGAACTGCTGTCGATACTCTGCTGTCGGGAGGTACCTGCCTGATGGATCACGCCTATCTGCTGCCCAACCAGGAGTTAGAAACCGTAGCGGCCTTGGTGAAGGGCTACCGCGAAGTTGGCATCCGCGCCTTGATTGCGCCCCTGATCCAGGATCAGCCGTTTGTAGCAGGCTTACCGGGCGGAAACGCACTGCCCCAGTCTGCCTACCCCCGCTCGACGGCAGAAATTCTGGCGATGATGGAGCAGATTATTCAGCAGTTCCACCGGCCCGAAACCGGCATTTCAATTGCAGTCGGCCCTACCGGATTTCACCGCTGCTCGGACCAACTGCTGGAGGGCTGCATTGAACTGAGCCAGCGCTATGGCCTCTGTCGCCATATTCACCTGTTGGAAACCAGAGCGCAAAAACTGCTGGCTCAAGAACGCTATAGCGGTAGCGCCGTCACCCATCTGAAGCAGATTGGTTTTTTGAACAATCGCACGTCTCTGGCTCATGCTGTTTGGCTAGACGATGCCGAGATTCAGCTCCTAGCCGAAACCAAAGCAACGGTGGTCCACAATCCGGTCAGCAACCTACGCTTAGGCAGCGGCATTGCTCCGGTTCTGAAATACCGAGCCGCTGGCATCAATCTTGCTTTTGGTTGCGACGGGGCCGCTAGCAACGACGCTCAAGACCTCCTAGAGGCCATCAAGCTGGGTACAATTCTGCATGCGGTCACGGACCCAGATTACCAGCATTGGCTGACTCCCTACGAGGCAATTGAAATGGCAGCTTTGGGAGGTGCAAGGGGCGTCGGGTTAGCCGATCTGGTGGGTTCCCTCAGCGTTGGCAAAACCGCCGATCTGGTACTCTATGACTTGACTCACCCTTCGTTGCAGCCCTGTACCGATCCGATTCAACTCTTGGTGTTGGGTCGCCCCAGCCAGGTGGTTGAACGAGTTTGGATCAACGGCAAGCTAATCGTGATCGACGGCAAGGTTGCCACGATCGACGCCCAGCAATTAAACCAGAACTTACTCCATTGGCAACAAAAAGCGCCGCTGCCGCAGTTCCAAACCATCAAGCAGGTAGAACTCCACTACCGCAAGCTGCTACCCCGGTTTGACTGATTGACTGATGCTGTAGCTGTTGTAGCTGACGGTAGAGCTAAATCAATTAATCCGGCTAATTTGGCGAATTATCAGCAGATTGGCCTCCCTGCACCACCACACTCATCGTAAAATCCGTCGGCTGAGTAGCTACTACATCGATTTGATAGTCGCCGCCCTCAAAAATGCGAGCATCCCAGGTAACTACACCGCTGGCATTCTCGACCGGACGCCCATCAGGATAACGAATCGTCAGCGTTACAGCTCCAGCCAAAATTTCCGCCTTCAGCACTTGATCGGGTTGGACATTGACCAGATAGCGCTTGATCCGCACATCGCTGGTTTGAGCTGAGACTTGAGACCCATTGGGGTCGGGATTTAGAAACTGGACATCAAAGTCGGGCTGGACGGGAGAGGGGCTAGGGCTGGGACTGGGTTCTGGCGACGGTTCCGGTGGCGGTTGCTGCGGCTCTTCCAGGCTGGCGTTAAGACGGTAGTTACTGGCAGGAATGCCCTTAACCGGTCTGAGGCGAATTGCAAACTCTCCAGACGCATTCAGAGGACCCTTCCAGGACAGCACACGGTCAGCTTGGTCATCTGCCGGTTGGCGATCGGGTGTTAGGACACTCAGCAGCACCCCTTCGCCTTCTAACGTAGCGGTCAGGGTTTGCCCTTGAGTGGCGGGAAAGGTGTAGACAATTGATTCATGGGCCTGCAAATTGCCTTCTACCGTGGTTGCGGCTCCATTGGGCTGCAGGTTGAGGGGTTGGCTATACTCGACCGGCTGTGGGTCGGGCGTCAAGGTGGGGGATGGTTCGGGCGCGGGGGTGGAAATCGGCGTTTCGACAATTGGTGTGGGAGAGGGAGTCACCGTGGGGGCTGGCTGTGTGGTGTTGAGAATGGCGCTGACAATTGCCCAAGCAGCAATTCCTGTCACCGTTGCAATGCCTAGACCAACCGACAGAATGGCCCAAGGATTCTCCCAGATTGAAGTGTCGTGAGTAGGAATCACGGGCGTTGGCGCGGGACGTACTGGCGTCGTCTTAGGATTGGCCTGGGTGCTGTAGTTGGTGGTGTAGTTGGCCGGAGCCGGCCGTCCCACAGGGATCGTTTTCATCTGGGACAGATTAGCATTGGCAGCCGTCGGCGTGGGCCTCGCTGGGGGTGCGGGCAGAGGAGTTGGAACTGGATTGAGGGCAGGTGGCTGGGGCGGCACTGATTGTTCTGGCCGGATAGCTGTAGGAGTAACCAGGGCTTGTAATGCTTGCGCCACTTCACTGACTGACTGATACCGATCGCCCGGTCGATAGCTCAGCATCCGATGCAGGACTTCGGCCAGTCCGGGATGCACCTGGGGCACCCACCGCTGCCAGTTCCAGACCAGATTGCGATCATCGTAAAGTTCGTGCGGCTCGCGTCCGGTCATTAGCACCACGGCAGTCACGGCCAGCGAATAGAGATCGCTGTTGGGATAGGCCCGTCCGGTCTGCATTTGCTCGCTGGGAGCGTAGCCCAATTTGCCGACGGTAGTGGGAACATCGGTCTCGGGCGTCTGGAAGCGCGTCACAATTTCCTTCACCACACCAAAGTCAATCAGCACCGGCAGGTTATCGCGCTCGCGCAAAATAATGTTGTCCGGGGCAATATCCCGGTGAATGATATTCTTCGTGTGAATGTGGGCCAGCACTGGCAAAAGCTGATAGAGCAATTGCAGTGCCTCTGCTTCAGAAAAGGTGGAGCCGTAGACTTTGCGTTCGTTGAGCAGCGCTCGATAGGTTTTGCCTTCTACATAGTCCTGCACCAGAAATAGGCGTTGATTCTCCTCGAAGGTGGCGCGGAACTGGGGAATCTGAGGATGGGAAATTTGGTAGAGAATGGCAGCCTCTCGCTGAAATAGCTCGCGAGCTTTGTTGAGGGTGTACTGGCTGCCCTGGGGTGGAATAAATTCCTTCATGGCACACCGTTCGTCGTAGCGGTTGCTGTCCTCAGCTAAATAGGTTCGACCAAAACCACCCTGTCCCAAAATACTGAGGATACGGTAACGATTTTGCAGGATAGTCCCACTAGGAATTGGGGGTTGCATAGCGACAACTCAATTTCAGACAACAACAATTCGCCACAGGCAGGTTCACCACAGACAGGCTCACCACAGGTCAGTGCACCACAGATCAACGCATCATAGACCGATGCACCATCAACTGATTCGCCACAGACTGTGGGTCATAACTACTGAGTTATAACTACTGGGTCATAACAGTGAGTCATTTCAGACTGTGCCAGCACCAGTTTAACCAAGCCGTCGATGGAGAGATTAAACCGTAGGCGTGAACTTAAGAATCCGTTTGAAAAGCTCCCTAAATCCCCCTACATATTCTGAGGGAAATATTCTGAGGGACTTTCCGAACCATCGCTGTTCAAAGTCCCCCACTGCTGAGGGATTATAGCCCTGTATGCATTCCCGAAAAGGGGGCGGATCCAGACGACAACATCCTTCTTATTCAAACCGCTTCTAAGCTCAACGTGCCTATTCTGCCTGATCTTCTCCATCATGGTTTTACCAGCATTTGCTAAGCTCAACTGGCTAGACTGTCCCACTTGTTTAGGTGTACTTTCCGACCCTCGACTGCACCCTGCGAGTCGGTTGGCCTCCCATCATAGCGAAGGATCTGTCGAGTCGAAAGCCTCTGTCTTTAGCCTCTATCTTTCCAGACTGGCTGGCTGGGGGAATTGCCAAAGTGCTCACAGGGTGGTTTATTTCTAGAGGTGGATTAATGAAACAAAAGCAATTAATTCACGTCAGGCTCGATTGTCCTAATTCGCGCTATACCTGAATCGATGATTTCAAACCGTTCTTCAGACGCTTCTACCCCATCGGCCCTCAATGCTGGGCCAGTCGCCTCGCCCAAGCGCAGGCAGAGAGCCACTCAGCGCAATTGCCAGCCCGGTATCACCCTAGTAGGCACAGAATTCAATGACGACCTTTCGGGCACCGACAACAGCGATACCCTACGGGGCAGAAATGGCGACGATGTGTTGAGAGGGCTAAGGTGCCGGGATCAGCTCTTTGGAGACGCCGGGGATGATCGCCTCTTGGGAGGACGAGAGAATGATCAGCTCAATGGCGGCGCTGGTGACGATCGACTGATCGGCAACCAGGGGAACGATACGATCCGAGGCAACGACGGCGAAGATGTTTTAGAAGGCAATGCCGGTAGAGACACCCTCAGGGGCGGCAGTAAGGGCGATGTGCTGTTTGGCGGTAGTGGTGCAGACCTGCTGGTAGGCGGCAACGGCAGAGATACCCTCAGAGGCGAGGCTGGCTCGGATCAAATCAATGGCGGCAATGGAGATGACATTATTGTCGGCGGCTTCAGTAACGACCGCTTAACGGGGGGAGGTGGAGCCGATCGGTTTGTCTACAACTCACTCGATGAGCGGCGCGACCAGATTTTTGACTTCAACGACGATGAAGACCGCATCGATTTGAGCCAGATCTTCAAAAGCGACATCTACAACAATGAAAACCGTTTTCGTGACTATGTGGTTGTGGTCAACGACGATGACGATGTGCTGATTCGAGTCGATGCCGATGGCGAACGGGGCGACCGACCGTTTGTGACGCTGGTGCGGCTGGTGGATACCGCCTTTAGCGATATCGAGCGCAGCAATTTTATTCTGTAAAGCTGGTTTTTTCGAGTTTGGCAAAGTCCGGCAACTCATTTGCCTTGCCGGAGCCGAAACAGCAGAAACTCTGTTGTCTGGAGCGGGTTGAAGTTATCATCACTGACCAGAATTAGGCTAGTGCTGCCGTCCGGAAGCTGAGGACCCAGAGTCATTCCTTCAAAATTGTCGAGCGGAATGCCTAGATCCGAGAGGTCGAGCACTAGCCGTTTATAGATGGGCGTCAGCCCCGTGATGTCGCCTGCTAAACCAGGAATGCTAGAAATATCGGTGGCTCCACCCGTAGCCAGCTGAAAAATCTTGCCGCTAAAGCCAGTCAAACCAAAGGCTCGCTCTAAGCTGAGAAAATGACCGCCTTGATCGAGCACCAGCAGCTCCGATAGCCCTAGATTTTCGTCGGTCGCGGGCAGTGGATCGATTGGGTAGACATGCTCGGCCAACAGCAGCGAACGGTCGGCATCGATCAGGTAGTGCAAAAAGCGCAGATAGGTGGGCTGGGGTGCGGTTGGTAGGTTGGGCGATAGGTCCTGATGCAGGGCGGCCTCGGTGGCGGCAAACAAGCGAAACGGCTCGACTTGGGTGTTGCCGTAGCTGCCGGCATTCAGGGTCAGCGCTTCAAACCCTTGGTTGGTTTGCACTCCCAGGGCGGTTCCAGCATCTGTTTGGGGTAAATAGCGGTTGGGAATTGGCAGGCGGCCTCGCCAGTCGCCCGTGGCTAGCTCAAATTCGTCGATGAAGGGAGCAATGCTTTGATCTGGATCTCCTTCACTGGCGATAAACAATGACTGCCGAGGGGAGAGAGCAATCCCTTCTGGATCGAGACTGCCCACCGCAAATGGTTCGCCATTTTCATTCTTGAGCATTGTCACCCGCTCAACCGTAATATTGCCAATGCCGCTGGCTGCATCTGGCGCTAGATCGAGCTTCAGGGTATAAAAGCGGGCCGGGGCAAACTTGCTGCGGTCGTCGGAAATGGCATAGAGACGATTGGTCTGCCGGTCATAGGTCAGCCCTGATAAGCCGCCAATCTGGGTGTCTTCAAAGGTCTGAGATGGCAGTTGGTAGCGGCCCAAAAACTCCAGCGTCAGGGGTAGAAACAGCCGATCTTCGGCCTTGACCTGCGGCAAGCTACAGCTACTTAGCGCCACTAGGGGCAACACCAGTAAAGGCAGCAGCAAGCGGCGCTTTGGGTATAACCCACTTTGCCAGTAGGCCAACACAGCCGTAACAACCGACTTAGCCATAGACCAGGCCGCAGCAAGGGCAACCATTCCCATGTGTTTATCCTTCGTTCTGAGTGATCGGTCTTAACTACCTATCCGATTTCTCGGACTGCAAGTCAGTAAACCCATAGGCTCTAAGACCTTAGTCCTTAGTCCCTAATCGTTGATCCTTGGCCGTCGAGCCTTAGTTATCCGTTCTTATTATCGAAGTGAGACGGCGAGATTTTTAGCACGGGTAACCGCTCACCCCGAAATACTTCTTCACTGGTTTGCCCCATGTCTTGCACCATCTTGGCTAGGGCGCGGCTCCCAATGAGCACCAATAGCAGCGGAGCCGTACTGAGGCTGAGCAAAATTCCAATTGGCAGTTTATTAGAAGTCGGCATAGGAGGAAATCAGGTCTAGAGTTTGTTGTGTGCTGCTGGGTAACCAGAATTGTCAGTATTGATTGCGATTGCTCATGCTACTGAGCGAGAGACTGCCCTGCGCGCCAACATGCGCGAAACTCGTGAGCCTGTCTGGGTAGTGTTACTCAAACGAGTGCGACGATTGATAGAAACCGTGATTGGCAACGAGTGGAACGCTGTTGATCTTTAACTATTGATCTTTAACTAAGTATGTCATCCAGCGAGTGGATCACGGCTTCAAATTCGGGAAAATCTATCGACGGGTGAAGCTACCCCGACGCTGCCAATAGTATCCAATCGCGCAAATCGCAAGCACCACAACCACAGCAATAAAGATCAGGCTGGATAGAGAATCGTAATGCTGCTGAACAAGCTGATAGCGATCGCCCAGGAGGTAACCCAGCGTCAGTAAGCCACTCAACCACAGCATCCCCCCTACTGTGGTGTAGGCCAAGAAGGTAACAGGGGGCATACCGCTTAACCCTGCCGGCAGCGCAATCAAATTACGGCTACCTGGAACGAAGAGGCATATCAACACAGCCTTGCCACCATGCCTACGGAACCAATGTTTGCCTTTGTGAAGATCCTGATTGGGAACTGCTAACCAACGGTGGCGTTGTAGCAGTTTTTGCAGTCGCTTCTCCCCTAGGAATCGGCCTGCACAGTACCAGGGCAGGATGCTCAGCAAGAATCCGCACAGGGCGGCTGCCACTACTCCGATGGGATTGAGGTGCCCTTGGGCTACCCAAAAGCCAGCCAGAGGTATAAATAGCTCAGGTGGAAACGGCGAAAACACCATCAGGGCAATGATTCCAAGGTAACCAAGCTGCATGTAGGGCCGTATCCTTCCTAGAGGGGGTAACCATGCTATTGTGACGAACAAGGGTCTTCAATAGGTCCCCCGGTGGGCAGTTCGGCGGCTGACCCTAGGAAGGAACTAGCTCAACTTGTGACTATATCTCACGGGCTGCAACCGAAGAATTGACATTAGTAGGACTTACGAAAAAGAGATCCCCCCTAACCCCCTTAAAAAGGGGGCTTCTGAGGTTCCCCCCTTTTTAAGGGGGGTTAGGGGGATCGAGTTTCCAGCCTTCAAGTGCGTAAGTCCTAATTAAAAAATTAAGTCGATCAACATCATTAATTGGAAAATCCGTAGTGCTTGCGTCTCGCTGCCGCGGTAAGATGCCCGCACTGCATCTACCGTATTAATCAGGTTGACCTACTTAACATCAGCAATATTCCATAGGAAAAGGGTGAGCCTAGACCCACCCGCATGTTCACAGATTAAACTTGACGAACGCCAATAAAACGCTGAGCTAAAACTCGTTGCTTAGACTCGTTGCTTAAACTTGAGCCTCTTCGCGTACCAGCTTATCCCAGCCCAGATCCTTGAGCGAATTGTTGCGGCGCAGGGGACGAGTCACCAGTTCCAAAATGTCCCGCGAGTTGGTGAAGCCGTGAATTTGCGCGAAGGTGAACTCAACCGACCACTTGGTGTTAATACCGCGTGCCTCCAGAGGATTGGCATGGGCCATACCCGTAATCACCAGATCGGGCTGAAGCTCATAGATGCGCTGGATTTGATTGTAGTTATCTGGCTTCTCGACAATTTTGGGCAGCGGCACAGCCATTTCCTGACAGGTTTTTTCGAGCAGGGCTAGTTCGGCAGCTTGATAGCGCTTATCCATATAGGGAATGCCAATTTCGGGCACAGTCATACCACAGCGAATCAGGAAACGGGCCAGCGAAATTTCTAGCAGGTTGTCGCCCATAAAGAAAACCGACTTGCCGCGAATCAGCTTGACGTAATCTTCCAAGCTTTCCCAAATTTGCGCTTCCCGTTCTGCTAATCCCTTCGGCTCAATGCCAAACACCGAGCAAATTTTCTCGATCCAGGCGCGAGTGCCATCGGGTCCAATTGGGAAGGGTGCGCCAATCAGCTTGCATTTCCGCCGCCGCATCAGGGTGGTGGCTGTGCGCGATAGGAACGGGTTGACACCCGCCACATAGTAGCCTTCTTCGAGCACTGGCAGTTCGGTAAACCGCTTAGCTGGCAACCAGCCGTTGATTTTGATTCCTTGCTTTTTCAGTTCCAGGGTCAGGTTGGTGACAACTGGATCGGGCAAGGAGCCAAATAAAACTAGGGGTGAGTGGTTGGCATACTCCGCCTCTTCCTGCTGCACATCCTCTTTCTTGCGACCAAAGTTGAGCAGTTTCTGGATGGCGTTGCGCTCTTCGCGGGCATCTTCGGTTTCTGGGGATTTATCAGGGCAGCGTTGGGCCATTGCTGCTAAAACAGTGTCTTCACCCTGGGTGAAGGCATAGTCCAGACCGTTGGCGCGGGCCACCACGATGGGAATACCGATTTCGGCCTCTAGTTTGGGAGCTAGCCCCTCTAGATCCATCTTGATGATTTCGGTGGTGCAGGTGCCGATCCAGACAATAACCGACGGGTTGCGGTCGCGTTTGATTTGCTCACACAGCCGCTTTAGCTCTTCATAATCGTTGAGTTGAGCCGAAATATCGCCTTCTTCTAGCTCGGCCATAGCATAGCGCGGTTCGGCAAAAATCATCACGCCCATCGCGTTTTGCAGAAAGTAGCCACAGGTCTTGGTCCCGATCACCAGAAAAAAACTGTCTTCGATCTTTTGGTAGAGCCACGCCACGCAGCTAATTGGGCAAAAAGTATGATAATTGCCGGTTTCGCAGTCAAAATTAAGAGCCTGGGGTTGGGTATCAGCGAGCGTCATGGTATCGGTTTCCTCTCATGGATAGGGGTTGGAAGAGACGTTAATCCTGTCTAGTTAATCCTGTCTAAAGGTCTAGTCCCACCGAACTCGTTTGCGCCCGGTTTTGGTTGTGCCGCGATCGGGCAGTTCGTGAGCGCTGAGTTGAGCTGTGTCGAGGGGAATACGGGAAGAATGCAGCGGCTGCTCAGAATGATTGTTTGACTCTGACGGTTTAGCTGGAGCAATCTGAGATTGAACATTGCTGACCGAAGTAGACTGAGCGGGTTCCGTACTAGCGGGAATAGCGGCGGGAATCGGCGGCGGCGGAACGATACGGGACAGAATTGCATTGGATGGAGCCGGCTCGAGTGGGGCTGAAGTGACTGAATTTGAATTAGGCGGAACCGGAACAGATAATCCCTCAACGGAGCCACTGGCTGGAACTGCAATGGGTTGTTTTTCCTGAGGTTGTTTTTCCTGAGGTTGTTTTTCCCTAACAGCAACCGCAGGCGAAACAGCATTACTGGTGGGACTTGGCAGCATTTTGAAGGTTGGTTCAGACGCAACTGGGAGTTTTGCCTCATCCTCTGCTGTATCAGCCGTTGCTAATTCCTCTTCTGGATTGAAATTCAGGCCCAGAGCGATCACAATCCGGTCGGGATTACTATTCAGGTCTACGACCAGAGGCAACAATTGGACCAGCTGCGGTTCTAGGGTAGACAACACTCCCAAGATGAAGCTGGCGGAGGGGCGACGCTGGTCTTGGCAGTTCACCCAAACCCCCAATCGCATAATCCAATGTCGGTTCTGACGGTAGTAGTTCAGCCAAGCGGACTTCAGGGTTTTGCGGAGATGGTCAATGTTCATGGGACAGGAAGGCTTAGGTTTAGGTTTTGAGTTTTAAGTTCTGAGTTTAAGAGGGGTGACGTTTGCACGTGGCACCTAGGCGCAACAGTTTTAGGTTTTAATTCAACACTCAGCACTCAACACTCAAAATTAACCCTTATTTCCTATCACCTCTGGGGTATCCACTAAACCATCATTAGATCCAATTCTTCCTCTGCTTTAGGTTGGGGCTTAGTGGGGTTGAGGTAAAAGTCCGACAGCAGGCTAAACAGTTCACGGTCAGGGGCGTCATTGGGCACCACACCTTCTGGCCGCGACAGAATCTGGTCGGCGATGTTGAGGTAGTAGTCGCAGACGTAATTGAGGGAAGGATCGGATTCGGCCATTTCAAATAAAGTCTTGCCTTTGACGCGAGACACTCGAATATCCTCGATAAGCGGCAGAATCTCTAGCACTGGCATGGGCACCGACTCTATATATTTGTCGATTAGATCCCGCTTCGAGGTGCGGTTGCCAATCAGGCCAGCCAAGCGGAGGGGGTGAGTCCGCGCTTTTTCCCGCACCGAAGCTGCAATCCGATTGGCAGCAAACAGGGCGTCAAAGCCGTTGTCGGTGACAATCATGCAATAGTCGGCGTAGTTGAGGGGAGCAGCAAAACCGCCGCACACCACGTCTCCCAGCACATCAAACAAAATTACATCGTATTCGTCGAAGGCGTTTAGTTCCTTCAGCAGCTTCACGGTTTCGCCCACTACATAGCCACCGCAGCCTGCACCTGCCGGCGGGCCGCCCGCCTCCACGCAATCGACACCGCCATAGCCTTTGTAGATCACATCTTCGGGCCAGACATCTTCGTAGTGATAGTTTTTCTCTTGCAGGGTGTCAATAATGGTGGGAATCAAAAAGCCGGTGAGGGTAAAGGTGCTGTCGTGTTTGGGATCGCAGCCGATTTGCAGCACTTTTTTGCCACGCCGAGCCAGCGCTACCGAGATATTACAGCTCGTGGTCGATTTGCCAATTCCGCCTTTTCCATAAACCGCTAGTTTCACGTTCTGTGTCTCCTATGGCGTCATCTCAAAGTGAATGGGGCCGTACCAAGGCACGACCCTTAGCCTTAACCTTCAAGCCTCGCTTGGTATGAAAGCATTATTGTCAAATTTCGCGGTAATGGAAAGGGGCGTCCAGAATAAAAAATAACGCTAGAGAGAGAAATAAAGACGTTTCAGTTGAATGAACCAGATTAGTCCAATTAGAATCTCTCTTCATCCTGATTTAAATTTATTTCAAGGTTTTTAGGTCTGTTTTATATTAATTCAGAACAAAAGACAAATTTTGTTTTGCGTCTTCTAGGCAATCATTGGCAAAAATGCAACTTTCAATAGTTGCCTAATGGTTGTTTTGTAGAGCTTAAGCAGCATTTAATGGCGTTTAGCTCCTCATTTCGTAGTTTCACGCCTTTTTATGCTGTTTTATTGCTGCCTTGGCTTAGTCATCTGGTCTCGGGCGGCTGAATTTAGTTCTTAAAGCAAGGTGCAGCTTTCAACTAGGCAGCCAACATACCGAGAAGTAGGCCATACCTGTCAGCTCAAATGCGAGTTACGGCAATTTTGTTAAAAATGATCAAGTTTTAAACTGATGGGTCAGCCATCCCTTGAGGATGGTGGTTGTAGAGCAAAGCAGCTTCTCTATCAGCAACTGCTGCTATTCAATTGCTATTCAATTGCTATTCAATTGCTATTCAATTAGGTCGGTGTGCTTGGATCGAACAGGGTAGAACATCTGCCAAAAGTAGACATCTGAAAAACATCTAAGTTAAAGTTGTAGTGAGTTTGTTTTAGGCTGAGTTTAGAAGATGTAGTGCCTGGATAGCGCGGAATTTTGCAGCAAAGCCACCTACCAAGCCCTAAATATGGAAACTTAGTAGCGAGGGGTCCCCGGCTCTAGAGCATTGGCTTTAACAAACCATGTGATTAGCAAAACACTTTATTCGATGTCCTTACTAAAATAGGAAGTAGGTTAAATCTGTGACTACGTTTGAATCCATGAGGACGGCAGCAATGCAAACTGAAGCTGCTACAAGAAAACCAATTCGCTCGCTAGAGGACGCGCTGGAGTACTGTCAGTCGTTGGGGATGCGTCTGAGTAAGCAACGTCGCTTCATCCTGGAATTGCTCTGGCAAGAAAAAGAGCATCTCTCGGCACGTGAGATCTATGACCGGCTCAACCAGCAGGGCAAGGAAATTGGCCACACCTCGGTCTATCAGAATCTGGAAGCCCTCTCAGCTCAAGGTGTGATCGAATGTATTGAGCGGGCTGACGGTCGGCTTTACGGCAACATCAGTGATCCCCACAGCCACGTCAACTGTTTGGACACTAATCAGATCATGGATATCCATGTGGAGTTGCCAACTGATTTGCTGCAGCAGATTGAGCAACAGACGGGTGTGAAAATCACCAGCTACTCGATTAACTTCTACGGTCACCGGCTATCCGAAGCGGCCTCTTAGGCTTTGTGCCATTAAGTAAGTTGTTAGCTTAGTTGAACGCTGTGCTTTTTTAGTTTAAATATTAAGCTTTATGTTGAGCTGTGAGTAGAGACGCGCCACGAGTGCGTCTTTGCGTTTTTTGGGCGACGTTTTGGTAAAAAGGACTACTTTAAACCTATTTTTCCGGCAACGAATTTTTTGATGCAGATTTGGGATTTGCGAGTAAGCTTGACTATCCAGACGGTCAGAAAGCAAACGGTCAGAAGGTGTTTCCTGATTTCTTTCGGCCAATGTATATAGCCAAGCGGAGTCTATGGTGAGAGGACAAATCAATCCTTCTAATGCGTTCGACACTCCTGACGAGCAGTCCCTGTATCGAACGGTGCATCGAGCGGTTTGCCGCAGTAAAGCCAATAGTAAAGCCGATACTAAAGCCAATCAATTATTCTCCTGGAGCCAGCCCACTAATGCTGCTATTTCTCCTTCGGCCCAAGCAGATACCCAACTGAATCAAGTCGCCGGTGAATTTGTTGTGGAATCGTCAGAATCCGGGCTGGAACCAACCCTGTCGTCGCCTGCTCCTGATACTTCAGGATTGGACCCTATCTCCTCCCCCTCCCACAACCCCACAGCTACTGCTTCCCCATCCCCTCCGGTGCAGCCTATCTCCCTGCCGCGCTTACCCAAACGTAAGCTCCGCTGGCAATTAGCGTGTATGGGAGCCTTGGGAATTTTCGGCGGCATGGGGTTGATGGCCTACCTGTGGTTGGCCAGTCTTCCTCCCTTACCCGATTGTCGGAATGTCACTCCGCTTTCTCCCGATGCTCATCGGCTGTATTGTGCGCAAGAAAAGGCGCATTCTGGCAAGCTTGACGATTTGTTGGCTGGAATTGATCTGGTGAAAGATTGGTCGCCTCACCATTCGCTCTACCGAGACGCGCAAAAATCCTTGGCTAAGTGGTCACGGCTGGTGGTGCTAGTAGCGCGAGACAAAGTCAACCAGAATGACCTGAAAGGGGCAATCGACGCAGTCAACCAAATTCCAAAAACCAGCCCTACCTACGACGAGGCTCAGAAAACCCTAGCTCAATGGCAAGCCCAATGGCAGGAAGGAGAAGCCATCTCGGCTAAAGCGCTCGAAGCTATGAAACAGCAAGATTGGAAAACGGCCTTTGAGCAGGTTACAGAATTGGGGTATTTGGAGCATGACTTCTGGCGGCTGCATCAGGCCGATGTCCTGGCAAAGCGGATCTTTGTGCAGAAGGAATCTTACGAAGCGCTGAAGCAGGCAAAAAAACTGGCGGCTAAGCTGCTACCAGAGCATTTAGGAGAAGCAATTGGGCTACTGCAAACCGTAGCACCGGAGAGCGAAGCCTGGACCGAAGCGCAGCAGTTGCTGGCAACCTGGAGTCAAAATCTGCTCAAGGTGGCTCTACAACGCTGGCAGGATGGCGATATGTCAGGTGCCGCTCAGCTCGCTCAACAGGTGCCGCTCAACCTGCCATTGCCTAGTGAGGCCCAGGATTTAGTCAAATACAGCCATGCCTATCAGTTGGTGCAGGACAGTCAGATCGAATCAAAACTGTCGTGGCGGCAGCTCTGGGGGTTGCTCGAGGCCACCAGCGGTATGAGTCAAATTCAACCTAGCAGTCCGGTGTATGAGGCGGCCCAGATGCGCTTACAAGAGTGGCAGGCTCAGCTCCAAGACCTACGACAGCTTCAGGTGGCTACTGTAATAGCAGATCTAGGTCAAAAGCCAGCTCTCCAGTACGCCATTGCCAAGGCCAATCAGATCTCGCCGGAACGCCAGCGCTATGGTCAAGCCCAAGCCATGATCACCAACTGGCAACAGCAGATTGAGCAAATTGAGGATCGTCCGTACCTGTGGCGGGCGCAGCAGTTTGCTGCCTCCAATGCCATTCCTGATCTACAGTTGGCGATTGCGCAGGCCCAGGTGATTCCCAGCACTCGTTCGCTAGGGGTAGAGGCGCAGGCCCAGATCGTGGCCTGGCAGCAGCAGATTGAACGCATCGAGGATCAGCCGATCCTAGACAAAGCCCAAACCCTGGCCAAGGCGAACAAACTCAACGAAGCAATCGCCGTGGCTGCGGAAATTCGTCCCCATCGCCTGCTGTATGAACAAGCCCAATCCGAAATTGCCACTTGGAAGGAAAAAATTCGGACCGCTGAAATTGCCGCTGACCGCTCAATTTTAGATCGGGCCTGGGATTTTGCTGGACGCAGCCAGCTGACTGACGCCATTGCCACCGCTGCTCAACTTTCGCCGGGGCGGCCCCTTTACCTAGAAGCCCAAGCCGCGATTGGAGCCTGGTTACGGGAACGAGATGGAATGAGAACTGGTTTGGACGATTCTGGTGCCGATTCCGGGACAACCGTTGACTCGATGCCATCCGAATCTGGAAGCGAAGCAATTGAGGTTTCTCCTGAGGCACATCTAGAAGATCTGGCTGAGCCTGCTCCAGCAGGGGAGTAGGGAGTAGGGTTTGCTATGACCCACCGTTGCTATTCTGAGCATTTGCTGTTATTTAAAGGGATACTCCAGTTCATGGTTTACGGTCTGATTTGGCGGTTTCTCCTCACCCTGCAAACAGCACATATACCAGAGCCAATTTTATTTCTGCCCATTCGCTCCAGCTGGACAAGATTGTTAGCTGGTAAACTTAGCGCTAAAATTCATGCAAATAAAATTGCAGATAATATTCAACAGCTCTGGTTGGGCTCAGTGCTGATAGCAGACGGTTAAGTCAGTCGGTGAAATGGGTTAGGTAAATCAAGCGGTGCGGCTACCATTTGTCTCCTCTAGCCTCCAGGGCAATTCTTTAGGCCATGGTTCAATATCGTATTGTTCAATACCCTATTTAGGAATAGCCTGGAGGCTTACTCGTTTATAGAACCCTGTTGGCAGACCAGCTTTGAAAACTAATAGGTTCGGGAACTACTGATCGCTCCCGTGGTGAATTACTAAAACGAACTACCCCCAGCGTGTTGCGATAGGTAGGCATGTCATGGTGAAACCAGTTTTTAGAAAACAATTTTGGGCAAAGACTTGGAAAAAAATCTCGGCAAAAGCTTGGGTCAGCATCTCAGCGAAAAAATTGCAGGCCAAGCGCTCTCGGCGTCCTGCCTATGCGGCTGAAATGCCGATCGAAGGAGTAAACGAATCAACCAATACCCCCACCGCCGATCGGGAGCGCTCCTCGTCGCCACCTAATCGCCCTCCTCAACCGCCCCAGCCAGCTCCAGAACAAACTGGAAAACCGTGGCGCTGGTCGCTGATTTGGCTGGCGGCCTTGGGCGTTTTGGGAGGCATGGGTACGGCGGCTCTGATTTGGTTGGTCAGCCTACCGCCCCAGATCGACTGCCGCGATCCGGCCCGTCTGACGCTGGATATGGAACGGCTTTACTGTGCCCAGGAAGCAGCCCAATCAGGTGACTTATCCAAATTGATCGACAGCATGACAAAGCTCGGGCAGTGGAAGCCCGATCATCCCCTTTACAAAGAATCCCAGCGCCTGATTGGGGAATGGTCTGAGCAGGTGTTCAGGCACGCCATTCGCAAAGTTGAACAGGGCGATTTGAAAGGCGCGGAAGCCGCCATCAGCCATATTCCACAAACTGCTCCGATCCACGCGGATGCCCAAAAGGCATTGACTCGCTGGCGGAAGTATTCGCGCGAAGCCGCTGATATCTATGCTAAAGCGCAAACTGCTTTGAAGAAGCGCGATTGGTCTGGGGTTTCTCAACAGATTGTGCAACTAGCTGAATTTGAGCGAGACCATTGGCAGCTCGAAAAAGGGGCCGATTTTCTAGCCCGCCAGCTCGGTACCGAGAAGCAAGCTTGGCAGGTTTTGAGCCGAGCGCAGAAGCTAGCAGCCAGTGGGACACCCCAGCAGATTGGAGCCGCTATTCCTCTGGCGCAGCAGGTTCCCGCCAAGACCTACGCCGCTGAAGCCGCTAAGGTCAACTTGAAGCAGTGGAGCCAAAAGCTGGTTGCTCTGGGTACCCAAAAGTGGCAAAAAGGGGACCGGACCGGTGCGGTAGCAACCCTCAAACTTGCCCCCAATGTGGTGAATACGCCTGAAATTGAGGATTTGTACAAATTTAGCCACGCCTATAAGCTGGCCAACTCTGCACTGTCACAGGACTGGACCCCCAAAGTGGGCCACCTGCTCAACTTGACAGAAGCAATTGCGGCCCTAGCACAGGTGAAACCCGCCAGCCCGTTTTACTCCCAGGCTCAGGCTCACAAAAAAGACTGGCAAACTCAGCTGAAAGACCTGATTCAGCTCAAGTATGCTATC
>KL662191.1:640369-763989 GCA_000733415.1 [Leptolyngbya] sp. JSC-1 | reverse complement strand
ACCTGCTCAACTTGACAGAAGCAATTGCGGCCCTAGCACAGGTGAAACCCGCCAGCCCGTTTTACTCCCAGGCTCAGGCTCACAAAAAAGACTGGCAAACTCAGCTGAAAGACCTGATTCAGCTCAAGTATGCTATCGCTACCGCTGGCCTTGGGCAGCAATCAACGCTGAAACTGGCTATTGGTCAAGCCAAACAAATCGATGCTGACCATCCGCGCCGGCTACAGGCCCAGTCGCTGATTGCCTATTGGGAACAGGAAGCCCAACGCCTCGAAGACCGACCGATCCTGGATCAAGCAATTCAAATTGCTAAGGCCGGCTCTATTGATGACCTCAAGGCCGCGATTGCCCAAGCCGGTGAAATTGCACTAGGACGTGCTCTCCGAGTAAAAGCTCAGACCTATATCGCCATGTGGCGCTCGCAAATTCAAACCCTGGAAGACCAGCCCAAATTGGATCGAGCTTGGGAGTTGGCACGTCAGGGCAAGTTGGGTGAAGCGATTGCGGCAGCTAGTGGTATTCAAGCAGGACGTTCGCTCTATCGACAGGCCCAGTCTGCTATTAGTGATTGGCGCTATCAGCAGGTTGTAGATGCTCAAATTGCTCGCGATCAGCCAATTCTGGATCGGGCTGCCTCCCTAGCCGAAACCGGCAATCTGGCCGCCGCGATTGATGTTGCTTCCCAGATCGAGCCGGGACGGGCGCTTTACGGTCGTGCTCAATCATCGATCGATCAGTGGCAGGATCAGCTCAATCCTCCGCCTATCAGTGAGCCGACCATCCCCAGCAGCGATGGGTTTGATCCATTAGAAGCAATCCCCACAGAAGCACCCTGGCTCCAGGAACCCACGCCTCCCACGCCTCCCGCGCCTCAAGGTGCAACCTCTTTCCCAACCCCGACCCTCCAGACCAGTCCAACCAATCCGTTGCCGACTAATTCGCCTGCCCCACCGGCCACCTACGAGCCGTACCTCCAGCCGAATCCAACGACACCTGCCGATGGTTCAACCGACGGCCCAACCAATGGTACGACTGATGATGCCCCAACTCCGATGGGAGGTCCAGCCTCACCGCCTATTGAGCAGGTGCCTCCACCGCCCGTCGATCCCCTTCCGCCAGAACCCCTCGATGTGCTGCCTCCAGCTCCCTAACTCCAATGCTTTTGTAAGATTTGCGGCGGAAGGGCAGCTGTTATCCTACTATGGTGAGTCAAGAGGCATTTATTGCCATTTTCATCTGCCTGTAGACCACCATGAGCTTTTCCCGTCCCCCCGCATCGCTGATCCGGTTGCTGCTAGTCGATGAAGATCCGGTTTTTCGATTAGGAATGGGGGTGCTGTTACAGCAGTATGGGGATCTAGTGCTAGTCGCTGAGGCCGAGGACGGAGAAACAGCCCTGCAAATTCTGGATCATCAGTTTGCGCCCTCGCTTGATCCAGAAGCACCGGCGGATGAAACACCACCCCCGGCTAACCTGGTGGCGCTAGATATTGGGATTGGACGTTCGAATCCTCAGCAAATACAAGGCTTGGCCCTGTGTCGCCTGCTCAAATCGCGCTATCCCAATTTGCCGATTCTCTGTCTAGGTACCGCTTCAGAGCCGGTCATTTTGGCCGCTGCCTACCAATCGGGAGCCGATGGCTACTGCTCTAAGGGGGCTGACCCGACTGAACTAATTGCTGCCATTCGTCGAGTAGCTGCGGGCCAATCCGTTTGGCTGCAAGCCCCTGGCCAAGATCGCTCCTTGGTTCAACCTCCAGTGGTCCAGCCTCCAGGACAGCGTGCCCCTGCCCCTCTAGCCACGGTGCGGCGTCAGCTCCGGTTGCAAGGAATTCAACAAATTGAAGCCACTCTAGCCGACGTGAATGCCGAACTGCGCAGTGACGATTTGTCGTTACTAGACCGGGCCGTTTTAGCCGGACGGCAGCGAGAGCTACGAGCCGCCCGCTGGTTAGTAAGTCGGCTACTTGCCACACCCCGTCTGGAAGCCTTGCCGCCAACTCCCCAATCAAGCCTAGACCGAACGGCCAACCGCTCCAGAAGCAATAACGCCCCCGCTCCTTCCCGCTCTCCCTCATCAGCCCCATCCTCCCCATCCTTTCCCTCTCCCACCCCCCTTCTCCCAACGCCATCGTTCCTGCCCCTGAAACCGCAATTGTTGATGTTCAGAGTGTGCAGTCGCTGGTCTTCGATGCGGTGCTAGCCAAGCTGCAAACTGGGCTAATCAATCAAACCGAGCAACCGCTAGAGATTGACATCTTGCAAGAAGACAAAAAACGCGATCTGTTCTACTTGGTGCTGCGAAAGCTGGAAGAAATCTTGAGTGAGCTGCGATACTCCCAAGTCACGCCAGATCAGCTCCCTTCAAAGCGCCCAACAATTTTGCTGGATCTGTGGCAAGCGGCGCTGCTAGATTTTTTTGGTCGCTATTACACCGTGTATCTGAACGGCAGGGAGATCGAAGTGGTGGATGTGCTGCTGCAAGATGCGGTTGCGGTAGAGTCCGCTATTTTAAGCAAAATTCCTGGGGTCACCGAGTTATTGCAGCATTTGCTATTTCAAGCTCCCCTAGAGGTAAATAGTGTGTCCTATCCGACGGGCAACCCCGAATCTTTGATGCGAGCCGAGCAGCTTCTGGAAAATCTGCTGATTCAAATCGCCAATGCGGTGATGCAGCCGCTGCTGAATCGCTTCGCCAATGTGGAAGTGATCAAGCAAAACTTCTATGACCGTCGTCTGCTCTCGAGTCGAGAAATCGAGCGGTTTCGCAATAGTCTTTCCTGGAAGTATCGCGTTGATCGCGTCTTCCGTGAGCCAAAACAGATTTTTGAAAGTCAGTATCAGCTTCTAACCCTGACCGGACGAGGCATCAAGCAGACATCGATCTACAAACCTCGTACTGAAGAACTAGCTAGCTTGACCGGCCTGCCCTATTTAGTAACGCTAACCCTAGAGGCCCACGATGCGATTGCGCCTCCTCTCAGAACGGCGGTTTCCTTTATTGGCAATGGTTTCGTCTATGTTCTGACAGAAATCATTGGCCGGGGCATTGGTCTGATTGGGCGCGGTGTCCTCAAAGGATTAGGCAATGTCTGGCAAGATCCTGCCAAGCGGGACCGTCCGTTTCGTTGAGTTCTGTGTCACCAAGTCTAGAGAAAATCCAACAAACTGTTGAGCAGCCGATTGGACTTTGGTGAAGTTGTGTTTCACAATGTCATATGGCAGTTTGCAGAGTAAGTTCGATGAATTGGCGATCGTCTTGGGTTTCCGTTTGGTCTTTCGGCTGGTCTTCTGTGGCTCACAGGATGCAGTGGATACAAGCATTGGTCTTGAAGCAGCGAGTGGGCCGCCTGCTGAGCTGGGTGTTAGTACTGGTGCTGTGGCTGGGATGGAGCGCACCTCCGGCCTATGCCACTCTAAACGACGATCACTTTGACGGCAACATTTTCCCGCTCTATGCTGGCAACGGCTCGCTCGTGCCGCCTAAAGTCACCTTAGCAGAGGCGCTCAAGCGCAATCGCCCAGTCCTGCTGTTCTTTTATGTTGATGACAGCAGCGATTGTAAGCAATTTGTCTCGGTCATTTCGCGCTTAGATGCCTTCTATGGCTGGGCGGCGGATTTTATCCCTATCAGCGTCGATATGATTCCGGTTAAAGCCAGCTACGCCCCCACCGAACCCGGCCACTACTACAAAGGCTTTGTTCCGCAAACAGTCATCCTCGATGCCAGTGGCAAGGTCGTACTCGACGCTAAAGGAAATGTTGCCTACGAGAAAATCGACGATGTTCTGCGGGAAGTGTTTGACTTGCTGCCTCGCTCTGAATCTGTTGAATTACGTCGCCGCGCAGTGAACGAAGTCACGACTGAACTAGTAGAGCAAGGCACGAAGGCCAGCAAGAAGTAAGGCCATCGCCCTTGCTTTACCTTCACAAACAAAAAGCAGCGGCATCAAGCCCCTGCTTAGTTTCTGTTATCTAAATTTTCAGTCTGACGTAAAAGTTGAAATTGCAATTAGATTCAGCGCCCACGCTTTTCCCGCTTTTCCCGATCGATGCGGCGTCGATCTCGCCATTCTATCGTCGTGAGGTAGGCTACACCAGCCGTTACTGCAACCAGCAGCCCTAACGCAAGAGACGCCAAAATCGTCAAAAGTGTCGCTTCGGAAATCATAGTTCAGCGTTTTTTAGAGGCCATTGCGACCCCAAACTACTAAGGCAATCGAGAAAGTAAACACAGTGAGTAGCGCTACCCAACCCAGCGTCAAAATATCCATATTGCTCGTTTAAAACAGTCATGATTAGATTGTTACAAATTTAATCATAATCCAAAGCGGTAGAGGTTTTTGAGAGCTGGGTTGGTTTCCCTATACTTGTCTATACTTGTTTCAATGTTAAATTCTAAGCGTTGAATTGCAGCCCGTTCGTCCAGGCTACCAGACTCGGATTGCCGCATCTATCGTTTTCCTGTTGGTGCTTCACTAGTTCTTCGCCCGCTTCTATGATGTGTCGCAAGTGCTTAGTTCACCCCCGATGAGTCTGCTCCAAACCTATCGCTCCCAAGTTGCTGCCCGCCAAACCCGTCGGCTGTTAGGCTATTTAGCCCTAGCAGTCACTGTTCATGCGGTTGGAGCCGTGGGGCTAGCAATTTGGCAGTCCCAAGAGTGGTTAAATTCCCGATCGGCGTCGGATGCCACCCCCATCGAGTTTGTAGCCATTGAGCCAGATCCCCAACCCACACAGCCTCCGGCCTCAACCAAACGCCGCGCTCAAACCAATTCCACTGCCGGTGGCAATCCCAACCCCAATCTGTCTGTACAAGCCGGTAATTCTCAACCCAAGGCCCAAGCCAATCCTCAACCCAAGGCCCAACCCAAGGCCCAACCCAAGGCCCAACCCAATCCTCAACCAAAATCTCAGCCAGTTACCTCACCAATACCGCCAGTACCACCAACAGCTGCCCTATCCGGTGCACCCCAGCCTGCCCCCATCCTCTCAGCTCCTCCATCTGCGCTAGCTTCTCCCTCCCCCCAATCCCCATCTCGTCTTTCTACTCCCTCGACTCTCCCTTCTGCCTCGCCCTTCCCCTCTCCCACTGCCACCTTGCTAGGCTCTCCCATCAGCCGTGCCATCGCGCTCGAAGGTGGATCGGAACCACTCAATTCCAACCGGGCCGCAGTTGGCTCAGGAGTAGATGCGACTCAAGACGCGATCTGGGGCCATTATTTGGATACGCTGAACCGCACCATTGATCAGAATTGGCAGCGCGTTGTGGTGGAGGCCACTCGGCGTACCAAAATTCAATTTCGCGTCGATCGACAGGGACAGTTGCGCGACCTCCAAATTGTGCAATCTTCAGGTGACACTCTGGCAGATCAGGCTGCCCTAGAAGCCATTCGCGCCGCCGCTCCCTTTGCGCCCTTGCCTCAGAATGCTGCCGAAGAGGTGCTGATTGTTAACTTCACCTTTACCCAGTGGTTGACGCCAGCATCCCCCTGACGCTCAGCCGCAATGATAGTTCACGTTCGATTGAGGATGTTTCCGCTAAGCTCGAAATAGAGGAAAGCATTCATATTTCATCCATACATAGAACAATGGCTGCAATTACAAATACTGTCTCTCTGCGTCCGATGTGGCGCACTGCTGTGCTGGCAACCCTAGCCTTCTGGCTGAGCGGTAGCTTGCTGTTGGACTTGGTGATTATGCCAACCCTGTATGGTACCGGCATGATGGTCGAACCGGGGTTTGCCACGGCTGGCTACGTCATCTTTGGTGTGTTTAACCGGATTGAGTTGATCTGTGCCGCCCTGATTCTGACGGGTGTGCTGGTGCTGAGCAATACGAATCGAGCCTTGGGGCTGGCGAGCCAATGGATGCTGCCGTTAGCAGTGGGTTTGTTGGGAATTGTCTTAGTCTGCACCTACCAATTGGCTCCCGAAATGAGTGCGTTAGGGCTAGAGCTGAACTGGTTTGAACCCGCTACCGTACCAGCCCTGATGAACCAAATGCATCTGGAGTACTGGCTGCTGGAGTTGATGAAACTTGCAGGCATGGGGCTGCTGCTGGGACAGGTCTATCGCGCCAGCTAGGGTCTACTAGATTCTTCAACCTGTCTGCAAATTCGGCAGAATTGTTGAATTTCCAAATCCCTTTGGACGTTCCAAAGCGGAAGTTACTGCATCCGGTCAATGGTACGATACTGCACCGCTTCGGCTACGTGCTGAGTTTGCAGATGCTCATCCCCAGCTAGATCGGCGATAGTGCGCGCCACTTTGAGAATGCGGTCCGTGGCTCTGGCGGAAAGCCCCAGTTTGCGGATGGCGTTCTCTAGCAGCGTCCGGGTTGAGATATCAAGCTGGCACCAGCGATGAATATGGCGGCTCTGCATTTCAGCATTGCAGTGTAGCGAGGTTCCCTGAAAACGCTGGTGTGCTCGTTGGCGAGCCGCTTCTACCCGTTGCCGCACCGAGGCTGAATCTTCGCCGCTACCCTGCTGGGTAATTTCTTCTGGCTTGAGGCGGTTAACGGCCACCTGCAGGTCAATTCGGTCCATCAGCGGACCCGATAATTTGGCCCAATACTGTTCTCTCTGGCGCGGAGAACAGGTACAAGGTTGAACCGTGTCACCAAAATAGCCACAAGGGCAGGGATTGGTACTTGCCACCAGCATAAACTTAGCCGGGAATGAAGCCGATTGACGAGTGCGAGAAATTGTCACCTGGCCGTCCTCCAACGGCTGCCGCAAAAATTCCAGCACATCCCGTTTGAATTCTGTTAATTCGTCCAAAAAAAGTACCCCTCTATGGGCCAAGGAAATTTCTCCCGGACGCGGAAAGCTTCCGCCCCCTACCAGCGACGGACCAGACGCGGAATGATGGGGACTGCGAAACGGACGCTCGCCTACTAGAGACCCGTGATGCTTCAGCAGTCCTGCCACCGAATGAATCTGCGTTACCTCCAGCGCCTCTTCAAACGTGAGCTGGGGCAAGATTCCCGGCAACCGACGAGCCAGCATGGTTTTACCGCTACCTGGTGGACCGACAAAAATTAGATTGTGACCTCCAGCCGCCGCAATTTCGAGGGCACGACGAGCCTGGGATTGGCCCTTAACATCCTTTAGATCTAAGCCCTGAAAGCGGGAACGGACCAGTTCTTCCGCGCCATCGATTTGGAGGGGCGAGTAGGAGTTAGGTTGATTCAAAAAATCCGTGACTTCCTGCAATGACTGAAATCCGTAGACCGCTAGCCCTTTGACAACAGCGGCTTCGCGGGCATTATCTGCCGGAACCACCAACCGCTGAATTCCTAACAGTTGAGCCGCCGCCGCAATTGCCAGCACACCAGGTACGGGGCGCAAACTGCCATCCAGAGAAACCTCCCCTAATAGCAGCGTATCGTCCAACAGGGTAGGACTCACTTGTTCAGAGGCTGCTAGAATCCCGATACTGATCGGTAAATCGAAGCTAGGGCCTTCCTTGCGCAAATCTGCTGGCGTCAGATTGATCACAATCTTGCGCATCGGGACGACATAACCCGCATTCTTCAACGCTGCTTTGACCCGCTCTCGCGATTCCTGCACCTCGGTTCCAGGCAAACCCACCACCACAATTCCTGGTAGTCCACCCGCAATGTCCACTTCTACCCCAACTTTGACAGCATCAATTCCAACAACCGATGCACTCCAAATTCTGGCAAGCATAGCATTCCGCTCGATTTCTGCTGTTGGTAGAGTGCCCGCCCTGATCTGGTGGTTAACACCGGAAGTGCAGAGATAGAACCCCAATCGCAAGCCAGATAGCTCACAGATATCCTTGAAGTACTGCCTCGGTAGATAGCCTCAGGAGTCTAACTCAGCGTTAACTTGAACGTATATTCTTAATTTCATCATTTAGCTCCTTCCTTCGTTCTTTTATTTAATCTTGAACGAACGATGAGCTGATCTGGTTTTCTGCCTGCGTCTGGTTGAGCTCGAAAATCAAGTTTGAGAGAGGCCAATGGCTAGACCAATAACTAGACGAACAGCCAAAAAATGACCTAACCCGCTGCATCTCAAGATGAACTATCAACAATTTTCTGCCGCTGTTGATGAAAGGTGTTAGAATAGCAAATGAGAAGTTAAGTTATTCGGTTGCAGCGTTTGTTTCTAGCATTAGCGTTTTTTTCACGTTTTGTATTGGCAGGCTCCTCTCCGAAATCTCATCTCTCTACACCCTTTGATCTTTGATTTTGGAGAGTATCCACAATGTCAATTTATATTGGTAACCTGTCCTATGAGGTTACAGAGTCTGATCTGAATTCTGTTTTTGCAGAATACGGTTCCGTTAGGCGTGTTCAGCTTCCAGTTGATCGGGAAACTGGGCGCGTTCGTGGCTTTGGTTTCGTCGAAATGAGTAGCGACACTGAAGAGCAGGCTGCTATTGATGCGCTAGACGGTGCAGAATGGATGGGCCGTGACCTGAAAGTCAATAAGGCCAAGCCTCGTGAGAACAGAGCCACTTCTTCATTTGGTGGTCAGCACCGGGGCAATTTTTCTCGCAGCTACTAATTTAGTGGTTAATTTAGTGGCGTGCTAACTTCGCTCGCCTTTGGGATTGCCTTTGGCTACACGCTGTTCTAGCGTGGTCAACATTCATGGCAAATAATGGCAAAGTTTAGTTGAAGTTTAGCTTTATCAGGACTTGGGCACTTTAGCCTAAGTCTTTTTTACTTTCTCGATGCCGTTTGGGGTTGCCTAATATACTCCATCATTCACTGAGAGCGCTATCGGCTTGAGCACTGTAAGCATTGAGGAACGCCATCAGGTCTTTGATAGTCAGCAGAGCCGATTCGTCCCAGCAATCGCTGATATCAACGCCAAACTGCTGCCAGAAGTCGTCGTAGAGATTTAGCTGCCAGTCAAACCAGCAAACTTGCGTCCAGTGCAAATCTTCATCGAGTCGGTCAGTCGGCAATACTCGCCCCAACTCCAGTCCCGAATAGCGAGCCAAATGCACATAGGCAAAATCTGTGACCGTGTAGGTAATGCCAAGCGGCTGGTAAAACGATTGAAACCACTGATTCAGAGGGAGCAGAGGACGTTGCCGCAGCATTCGGTTGACCTGTCGCCGCACCTTTAGGTCCGGACTGAGCGCATCATAAGTTTTGAGGCTAACAACGAGATTTTTGAACCTATGCCACATAGCCGCTTGAGAATTGGGTTGCCGGAGCCTAATCGCGGAACTGTATCTTCTTCCAGTATTCCCACTCAATTTGATTTCTGCGAGGAGTTGATATTCTCAGCTAGCTCTGCTCATCTATCTATCCACCCATCCTCAACTCTGACACACTTGCTCTAGCGTCGTCGTGAAGTCTGGGTAGGAAATTGCGGCGGCTTCTGCTCGCTGAATGGTGGTTGTACCGCTGGCGGCAAGAGCAGCGATGGCCAGACTCATGGCAATGCGGTGATCGGTGTGGCTATCAACAGCTGCACCAGTTAAGGGTGCACCGCCGGTAATTTCCAGACCATCGGGGAGTTCGGTCACTTTGGCCCCTAGGCGCGTCAGTTGGGCCGCCATCACTGCTAGCCGGTCACTTTCCTTGACTCGCAGTTCGGCGGCATCGCGGATCACGGTTGTGCCCTGAGCCATTGTGGCAGCCACAGCCAGAATCGGAATCTCGTCAATCAGACGAGGAATCAGATCGCCTTCGATGGTACAGGCTTGTAGTTGGCTGGACCGTACTCGTAAATCGGCCACCGGCTCCCCAGCCACCGTTCGCTCGTTTTCGAGGGTTACATCGGCAGACATCCGCGCTAGCGCTTCTAGAATTCCAGTTCGGGTTGGGTTGACGCCCACATTCTCGATCAGTAATTCCGAATCAGGGACAATTGCCGCCGCCACTAACCAGAAGGCAGCCGAACTAATATCACCCGGCACAATTACGGTTTGGCCATAGAGCTGGGCTGGACCTGTTACCGTAGCACTGCATGTTTCTGAAGCAACGGTGATGTTGGCTCCAAATGCCCGCAGCATCCGTTCACTGTGGTCTCGCGACAGCGCTGGTTCCGTGACCGTCGTTTGACCTTCGGTCAGCAAGCCGGCCAGCAAAACACAGGATTTCACCTGAGCGGAGGCAATGGGCGAATGAAAGTGAATTGGTTTGAGCGTCTGTCCTTGTACGGCCAACGGCGCATATCCCCCAGCCCGACACCAGATTTCTGCTCCCATCTGCTGCAAGGGATGAATCACCCGCTTCATGGGACGTGACCGCAGTGAGGCATCTCCCGTAACTGTAAAGAAGCGTCGGGGCTGGGAAGCCAACAAACCCAGCATCAGCCGCATGGTGGTGCCCGAATTGCCCGCATCCAGCACATCAACAGGTTCCTGCAACTGCCCCAACCCAACCCCCTGCACTGTGACCAGTTCCGAATTTAGCTCCGAAATTGTGGCTCCCATTGCCCGAAAGCAAGCCGCCGTACTGCGCGGATCTTCTCCCAGCAGCAAGCCTTGAATCTGGGTTTCACCTTGCGCTAATGCACCTAGCATCAGCGCTCGATGGGAAATCGATTTATCGCCCGGAACGCGAATCTGACCCCGAACTGCCAAACCTGCAGAGGGCGTGATCGTCAGCAAATCATGATCGTTTGTTGAGTCGAGCGTAATTGTGGAGGTTGCCATTGGGTATAGACTGATGAGTATAGACTGACAAAGGGGAGCGTTAGTCATCCTACCCCGTTCTCGTGCATTTATGCTGACCCAACACCATACTCCTGTTTGTCTATCCCTAGCTTCGTTCGACTTGCCCCTCTGGTCGATTGTAGAAACCAATGCCACGCTATACCAGCGCGAGCCAGAGCGCTTTCATGTGCTCTTAACTGAGCCGCTGATTCAAGATGCTCAGATCGGTGCAGGTACGGCCCCCCAGCCCGGTGGTATGTCTACGCCTCGGCTGCTGTGGCTAGAAATCACGCCCTACCGGGTGATTATGACGATGCAGGGAAACGGCCATTTTAGCTACCGCCACTTTTGGGAGCAGGGCGTTTATGGCTTGAGCCGCTATTGGCTACAAACCACCGATGTAATGGAAAATAACCAGATCCGCTTGCGCAACTTCACGCGCAGTTTGTTCTTGAAGGGGAAAAAACTGCCCAGCCATTTGCGGATAGAGTATGAGCTGTGGTCAGAGCAGGTGCAAATTGGGCACTATGTGCTGAATTTGGAAATTCAGTTGCAGTAGGTTGCTCGTGTCACGAATGCAGCAGGTTGTTTTTGAAAACGCGAACTCCCAGGAATATCCTGTCGTTTGCCAAAAATACCTTTTCCCCATCGCTGCGTTCGTTTGCGGTTGATGCGATAGCCTTGGTGTTGCAGGAAGACCGTCATCTTGCCACTGCCCTAGCAGGGGGGTCTTTAAATACTGCTGGTCGATCAAGGCGCAGTAAGTCTAACTTTTCATCTGGCGGAGCTTCCGGCTGATAGTACAGACTGGAATGCGCAAGCTGCAGCACAATGTCCACAAAATAGCTGCAAAAAATAACGAGTGCCAAGAACAGGGTCAATCCCCACACCTAGCACTCCTCTGGTTGAAAGTTATGTTGAAAGTTATTGAGTCGAATCAAGGCGAAAGCTGACCTACCCGATCTACCCGACCTAGCTCAGAGCTTCTGCACCGCCGACCACTTCCATCAACTGCTGGGTAATCGCAGCCTGACGGGCCTTGTTGTAGGACAGGGTCAGCGTTTTGGCTAATTCCTGCGCGTTGTCGCTGGCGTTGCTCATGGCCGTCATTCGGGCGGCTAGCTCACTGGCGGCAGATTCTTGCAGAGCGCGCAGCAACTGGTTATTCAGATACAGCGGCAGCAGCGCATCCAGGATCTGTACCGGGTCTTGCTCGAAAATCATGTCCTTGGCGAAGGGAGTCGGAGCTTGCATCGTTACCTGCTGACGTTCCACCGCAAATTCCCCGCCGCGAGTCGTCAAGCGGAAAATCTCGTCTTCTTGATCGACAAACTCTTCGGGGTCTAGGGGCAGCAGGGTTTGGATCACCGGACGTGAACTGACCAGCGAAACGAACTTGGTGTAGATCAACTCAACCCGGTCCACCGACTCTGACAAAAACAGCGACAGTAGCTCATCGGCAATGTTCGAGGCTTCGGAGGCGGTAGGAATTTGCTCCAGACCAGAGAAGCTAGCACTAATCGGCTGATTGCGACGCTGGAAGTACTGAATCGCCTTGCGGCCCACCAGCACCAGCGTATAGTTCAGTCCTTCGGCTTGCAGTTCCTTGATCCGCCGTTCGGCCCGCCGCAGTACGTTAGCATTGTAACCGCCGCACAGACCGCGATCACCCGTTACCACCAGCAGACCGACCGATTTCAATTCCCGCTTCCGCAGCAGCGGTAGGTTGGCCTCTTCAAACCGCAGCCGCGTTTGCAAGCCAAACAAAACCCCGGCCAAGCGGTCGGCAAATGGACGAGTAGCAATCACCTGCTCCTGAGCACGACGCACCTTAGCCGCCGCCACTAGCCGCATCGCTTCAGTAATTTTTCGCGTATTTTTGACCGACTGAATCCGGTCACGAATTTCTTTCAGGCTAGGCATACGTTTAAGCAGTGTTGAGTGTTAAGTTCTGAGTTTTGAGTTAGGGAAGACAGATTTTCTACGCTGCCTAGTTTTGAGTCTTGAGCGAGGCGATCCGCTTCCCAACTCAAAACCTCGACCTAAGTAAGGGCAAAGCATTTGGCAAGCTAACTTTCTAATCGACTCAGCTATACATCACTCAAATGCTTCACCCCTACCTTTATTGGAACCCCTTCTTGAATTCGGTGATGGCTTCCTTCAGGGCCGCTTCGGCTTCGTCGGTGAGTTGCTTCTGGCTGCTGACGATTTCCGTATACTTGCTGGTCTTCAGGTAGTCGCGCAGGCCCTTGACAAAGGCAGTTACCTTTTCTACTGGGATGTCATCGAGGTAGCCGTTGATGCCAGTGTAGATGAGCGCAACTTGGTCCGACACTGTGAGCGGCGAGTATTGAGGCTGTTTGAGAATTTCCCGTAAGCGCTGACCACGAGCCAACTGGTTTCGGGTTGCCTGGTCTAGATCCGAGGCAAACTGCGCAAAGGCTTGCAGTTCGTCAAACTGGGCCAATTCCAGCTTCACCTTACCAGCTACTTTCTTCATTGCCTTGGTTTGGGCTGCCGAACCCACCCGCGATACGGAGATACCAGGGTTCACCGCCGGACGCTGACCGGAATAGAACAGGTCAGATGACAAAAAGATCTGACCGTCCGTAATCGAAATCACGTTGGTGGGAATGTAGGCCGACACGTCACCGGCTTGGGTTTCCACAATCGGCAGAGCGGTCATGCTGCCTTCGCCCAACTCAGGGCTGAGCTTAGCGGCCCGCTCTAGCAAGCGCGAGTGCAGGTAAAACACGTCTCCGGGATAGGCTTCCCGACCGGGCGGACGACGCAGCAACAGCGAAATTTGACGATAGGCTTGGGCTTGCTTGGTCAGGTCATCATAGACTACTAGCGTGTGCTTGCCTTTGTACATGAAGTACTCGGCAATCGTTGCGCCGGTATAGGGAGCCAAGAATTGCAAAGCAGCCGGGTCACTGGCGTTGGCGGCCACCACAATCGTGTAATCCAATGCGCCGCGCTCCCGGAAGACTTCCACGACCTGAGCCACCGTAGAGGCTTTCTGACCGATGGCCACATAGACGCAGATCACGTCGCCGCCCTTCTGATTCAGAATCGTGTCTACCGCAATCGTGGTCTTGCCGGTTTGACGGTCGCCAATGATCAGCTCGCGCTGGCCCCGACCGATGGGAATCATGGCGTCGATCGCGGTAATGCCGGTTTGCATCGGCTCATATACCGACTTCCGTTCAATGATCCCCGGTGCCGAAGACTCAATCAAACGAGTTTCGCTGGCTTGAATATCGCCCTTACCGTCGATCGGACGCGCCAAGGCGTCTACTACGCGACCGATCAGCGCATCGCCTACCGGAATCGCCGCAATCCGGCCCGTCGCTGTGACCGAGCTGCCTTCCTGAATATTGATGCCATCGCCCATCAATACGGCACCGACGTTGTCTTCTTCCAGGTTTTGGGCAATGCCGACTGTGCCATCTTCAAACTCGACTAGCTCACCAGCCATCACTTGCTCTAGGCCATAGACGCGGGCAATCCCGTCGCCGACTTGCAGGACGGTACCCACATTGGAAACCTTAACTTCCTGGTCGTACTGCTCGATTTGCTGGCGAATAATGCTGCTAACTTCGTCGGGTCTAATACTAATTGCCATAAGTCCTCTCGCTAAATGGGTTAATGAGTGCTGGAACCAACTTAGAACTCACACATGCTGGCTAGGCTGGTGCCCCTAACCGGATACCGATGCGCCGGAGCTGACCGCGCAGGCTAGCGTCAAACACTTGAGAGCCAACTTTGATGATGACGCCGCCCAACAAATCGGGATCGACGCGAGTTGCTAACTCCACCTGACTGGCTTGCACGGTTGACATCACCTTTTGCTTAATCGCCTCTTGCTGCTCAGGCGTTAGTTCAACAGCCGAAGTCACTTCCGCCAACACGGTTTGTTTCAACTGCCGCAGCAGGGACTGGTACTGCTCACATACCTGAGGCAACAGCATGATCCGTCCGCGATCTATCAGCAGCAGCAGGAAATTCAGCATGTAGGAATGAATCTGCTCGCCCAGGATCTGACGAATCACCGCCTTTTTCTTCTCGGAATCGATGATCGGACTGGTGACTAGGAACTTGAGATCCTCAGATTCCGCCAACAGGGCTTGCAGAGCCTTGGTGTCTTCACCAAATGCGTCGGTCAGGTTGTTGGACTGCGCCACCGACATCAGCGCTTGGGCGTAAGGTTCAGCAATTTCGCTAAGGGTCAGAGTAGATTGCATCACGAACCTCCAATCATGGCAATACTGCGGTCGATCAATTGACGTTGCGAGTCTTCACCCATTTGCTCTCTCAGGTGAGCCTCTGCCTTTTGCACTGCCATGGCTGCCACCCGCTGCCGCAGTTCTGCAATCACTCGCTCCTGCTGGGTTGCTAGATCCTGGGCGGCGCTGGACTGCATGCGGGCAATATCTTCATCGGCCTGCTTTAGAATCGATTCCCGCAGAGATTGGGCGCTCGCTTCCGCATTGGCCTTGATGCGCTGGGCTTCGGTTTGAGCCTGGGCCAACTTCTGTTGCTGTTCAGCCAAGGCTGCCGCGGCTTCTTTCACCCGACCTTCGGCTTCCTGAATCGCCTGCTCGATCTGCGAGCGACGGTCCGCCAGAATTTTGCCTAAAATATTGCGTCCAAAGTAAACCAACACGCCAATCACAATCGCCAGGTTGATGATGTTGGTTTCTAAAATATTGAAGTTTAATCCAAAACCCCCTTCATGGGCAGCTTCGGCAGTTAGTAATATCAGCGTCCCCATAGGTATCGTCTACTGTAGATAGTTGTTGAGCAAACCCGTCAGCTCGTTGATGGTGATTCTGGCCACAGGGCAAAAGCAGTTGGTTAAATGCAGTTAGTTGAACTCATAGTTGAACTCAACCCCTAAACCGCTTAGCCCACAGATGCTCCCAAAACCTTGTCGAGAATTTGCCGACTGAGCGCATCCACCTGCTGTTCCAGCGCCTGCATCGCTTCTGCTTTCTGCCGATCCAGTTCTTGCTGGGCTTGCTCCCGTCGGGCTTGGGCTTCCTGCTGGGCTTCTGCTAACCGTTGGGCCGCAATCTTCTGCGCTTCTTCCTCAGCGCTAGCAACCAATGCTTGGGCTTCCCGGCGCGAGGCTGCGAGTTCTTCTTCGTATTGCTGGATCAAACGCTGGGCTTTTGCCAGCCGCTCTTGGGCATCGACTTGATTCGAGCGAATGTAGCTATCGCGCTCATCCAACGTTTTCATCAACGGCTTGAAGAATAGCCGGTTCAGCAGCACCATTAGGATGAGAAACTGAATCGCCATCAAGGGTAAGGTGGCGTCAAAATCAAACATGTTCGGTCTCCGCAGAAGGAACGTTATGCAGGTTGCTGTAGGGTTACGGTCTGGCCGTAGGACGGTAAGCGCTGTGCGTCACAAATCAGACAATGCCGAGCAGTTGCTATCAGCCAGTCTCTAGATGGCTAAACGAAATGACTAGACGAACGAGCCGATTTAACCATCGAGCCGACTGCTGATAGCGAGCTGGACTTGCTTAGGCGAAGGGGTTAGCAAACAGAAGCACCAGCGCGATTACCAGTCCATAGATGGTCAGAGATTCCATGAACGCCAGGGTGAGCAGCAGCGTACCGCGGATCTTGCCTTCTGCTTCGGGTTGACGAGCAATACCTTCAACCGCACTACCCGACGCATTTCCTTGACCGATACCAGGGCCAATTGCAGCCAAACCAATTGCGAGAGCAGCAGCAATAACAGAAGCAGCAGCAATAGTAGGATTCATGATTTTCTTCCTTCAGTAAACAAAACAAATGAATGACATGTTCAACTTTTTGGCTTCTGATTTCTCTGACCAGAGGTCAGCATTGTCGGCAGGATAAATCTAGTCCAAACCTACAATTCAGAACTCCAAAACCTTACGTCAGCAAGAGCACTAATGCGCTTCATGCTCCTCTCCACCGTGCCCCTCGACGGCCTCATGAATGTAGGCACCTGCCAGAGTGGCAAATACAAGCGCCTGAATGGCACTAGTAAACAACCCCAACAGCATTACCGGGATCGGCACAAACAGCGGCACTAGCAGAACCAGCACGGCAACGACTAGTTCATCCGCCAGAATGTTGCCGAAAAGTCGGAAGCTGAGGGAAAGGGGTTTGGTGAAATCTTCTAGGATGGCAATCGGCAGCAAAATCGGGGTCGGCTCGACATACTTCGAGAAGTAGCCCAGCCCTCGCTTGCTAAATCCGGCATAGAAGTATGCTAGGGATGTCAGCAGCGCTAGTGCCACCGTGGTGTTGATATCGCTCGTCGGAGCGGCCAACTCGCCTTCCGGCAGCTCAATCAACCGCCAAGGAATTAATGCCCCTGACCAGTTAGAAACGAAAATAAACAGGAACAGCGTACCAATAAATGGCAGCCAAGGACGATATTCCTTTTCGCCTAACTGGTTTTTGGCAATATCGCGCACAAATTCCAGAGCGTATTCCATCACGTTTTGGATTCCCTGCGGCACCCGCTGGATATTGCGAGTGGCCAGCACAGAAGCCGTCAGCAAGATCGCAATCACAATCCAGCTCGTGATAAAAACTTGCCCGTGGAGTTTGAGGTTGCCGATTTCCCAATAGAAGTGTTTGCCCACTTCTAATTCAGCCAGCGGAAACGCAGTGAAGGTGTCCAGAAAACTCAGCATTTGCATCAAAAAACTGTCCAAAAATAGTGGACATAAGACACTCTAAAAGCATCTACTCCTGCTTCGTAGAAAAATCTAAGAATAAGGAGTAGATAGGGTCCGAAACATAAAAACGATGAGCGCTGCTTTATAGGTCAGGAAACCCAAAAAAATAGGTAAGATTTCTAGCTGTTGCAGTTGCGATGCCAATACAATGACAACAACAAACAATGCTAGCTGCGTCTTGCCTACCTGCTTGCGCTGCCTACCAAGCTGCTCCACGTTTCTAGCCAACATTTTTAAGTAAACCACACCTGTGCACGCGCCAATTAGATAATTGAGCGCAATATTAAGAGAGTAGAAAATCCAAACCGAGAGGAAAATAATTCCTGTTAATATCAGGGTTACTTTCAGCAGGTACGTTTGCAGCTTGTAATATTCCTGCATGGAGGGATTCGGCTCTGGCAGTAAGCCACCAGGCTGATTCTCTGGCGAAATATCGGACTGCAATTCTGTCTCAGGTGTGGTCGGCTCAAGCGGTAGTTCTGACGAGTTCACGGAACCTATAGAACCTAGTTCGGAGTAGTTGGCTGGGTCAAGCTTGACCCTCAAAGATCATAGCACCGACAGGTAACAATACTTAGTAAAGTTGAGATCAAAAAATTAATGTCACTTTTTTTGCTGTCAGAGCAGATACAGACAGTCGATCGAGACCAATGAAGGCAAGACCAATGAAGGGCGGATCGCTGATGGGTTGATCCTGGCTCAATCCTAACAAGGCAGGGGGCTGGTCGTGTGGCCTTTTAGGGGATCAAATCTCCTCTGGATCGATACCCAACTGCCGCAGTCGTTCTGCCAATCGTGCGTTTTCTAGTCGAAGCTGCTCGGCTTCGAGTCGGGCTTGTTCGGCTTCGGTGGGCACCCAGCTACCAGAGGCATCGTACCAGCGCAGCCACAAGCGATTGATGCCGTCGTACTCGCCCTGCCAGAGGCCCAAACCCAACTCCAATTCTGGAATCCAAACTCGCGGATCGTCTGCTGCTAAGAGCTGTTCTTGATAATGGCCGCCCATCAACTGAAAGCAGCGGAGGCGATTCGTATAGCGGCTAAACACCAGATAGTAGGGAACTCGCAGAATTTGCTCGTAGACTTGCCATTTGCCAGGGGGAGAAGCTTTTCCGGTCTGACCATTGCCAGACTCAGCGGTAGCTCCTGTCCTGCGATCAGAAAAATCAGACTCTGAGCTTTGATCCGCATCGGTTAGGTCTTCCAGGCTTGGTTCTGTACCAGCAAACGGCCCCAAGTCCTCTTTTTCGGTACCGGGAGAAAGCAACTCGACCACCACAAACGGGTTCACGCCCTCTTGCCACACCACATAGCTGGCTCGCAAATCAACGCCATCGTAAAGTCGGGGTACGCCCAAGGCCAAAAACCAGTCCGGGCGCTTATGCCAAAGCGGATGGTGCACATCGTAGTAGAGGTTCAAGTCGGTGCCGGTGAAGATTTCATTTTGGGAATAGGCTTTCAGCCGCAGGGTGGCACTTAGCAGTTGGGGTTGCAAATCATGAAAGATGTCGGGCAATCCTGGCTCCTCAGGGTCTTCGCTGGGCAAATCATACATCGTCGGCAGGGTTTCCCGGGGCGAGCGAGGCGGATCTGTGGGCAGGCGATGGGGGGAGGTCATGGGTAGGGGGTGGAGGGGTAGGGGGTGAAGGGGTGAAGGGTAGGGGGTGGAGGGGGAGTAGTTGGTGAGTGGAACAGGGAGTGATTTGACGGTAGAGCGATTGGGTTAGGAGTTGCGGTGAGTTCTGGCAGATGTGGTCAGATTTGGGGCCAGATTTACTGATCAGTTTATCGAATCAGTTTATCGAAGTAGAGGATTTGGCAGGCCGAGAAGTGAGCAGGTCAATAGCCGGGTGGGTGGCGGAATCCTTGAAGCACTTGATCGATTTCCTGGGCAATGGCCAATAGCTCGATCTCGCGCCAGCGCTGCCCGACGATTTGCATGCCAATCGGTAAGCCGTTTGATGTTTGCGCGATTGGAATCACGACGGCTGGATGACCGCTGAGGTTGAAGGGCATTGTGTAGGCTCCGTTGGCGATTCCGTGCGGGTAGGCGGTGCCGTCGATGTCAACTGCACTCCAGGCGGGGCAATGGGAAAAGGCAGGGGTAGCAGCCACCGGGCAGAGCCAGACATCCCATGCGGCTAAGGCGGCATCGATTGCGGCAATCCATTGGTCGCGTTCGGTCAGCGCCTCGAAATAGCCCTTCAAGCTGGGGTTGAGCAGCTCCGGTAGGAAATTACTGAAGTTTCCCAGTTGGCGGAGTGCTTTGTCGCCTTGGGTGGCGGTGCGGAGAATTAGCGTTAAGCTGCGGCGAAGGTTGTAGCGGTCTTTGGGCTGGGCGTAGTTATTGATGTAGGCCACCATCCGGGTGTAGAGATTCAGAATTGCGGACAGATCAAAATTCGCGGGTTGCCACGGCTCGAGGCTGGCTCCGGTCTGCTCTAACCGTTGCTGCACGGACTCCATCGCCTTGCGGGTTTCCCGACTGACGGGTACGGCCTGCCATGCTTCACTCCAGGCGATTTTGAGTTGCTGAAGCGAACGACCAGAAGGCTGATCGAGCGGCACCGGCGGCACATCGGGACGACACGGATCGGCACCGGCAATCAGAGAAAAGCAGAGGTGCAGATCGGCCAGCGACCGTGCAAAGCAGCCCACGGTCATCATCTGCCGCAGACAGATCGGCATACCGGGGACTTCCGGAATGGTTCCAGCTAGCGAAATCCGGCGATCGGTAGGTTTGAGGCCATACACGCCGCAGAAGTGAGCCGGCTGCCGCACCGAACCAGCAATATCGTTGCCCAGATCCAGCGCTGCGAAACCTGCTGCAACTGCCGCCGCACTGCCGCCGGAACTGCCGCCTGCCGTGTAGTTGAGATTCCAGGGATTATTGACTCTTGGAAACAAGGAGTTGGTGCTCTGGTAATCTCCGGCCAGTTCGGCCAGGTTGGTTTTTCCCAACAGCACTGCTCCAGCCGCTTTCAGTCGGGCGACCGCCGTAGCGTCCTGTTGAGGAATGTAATTTTTGAGGGGAATGTAGCCCGCAGTGGTACGCAGTCCAGCAGTTTCAAAAATATCTTTGATTGTGATCGGCACCCCATGCAGCGCGCCCCAAATTTCTCCTCTGGCTAGAGCTTCATCTGCTTGCTGCGCTCTCAGACGAGCATTTTCCGCATCCAGGGTACAGATAGCATTCAGCCGTGAGTTGTGTTGGGCGATTTGAGCCAAATGAGCCTCCACCACTTCGACCGCCGAAACCTGACGGGCACGAATCATCTGGGCTAGTTCGATCGCAGAATGAAACACAAGCTGACTCACGGGTTTTCCTCTTAGGATGATCGGTTGTGTGTACCCAAATTTCTCCAGCTTCTAAATTCCCAATAAAGTCCCAAAAATGGGACTTCTAGGCCGTTCCTCATGAATTGGACGGGAGGAGTGAAGATTGCCGCCTCTGGGGAGAGCTAGTATTAATCAGACCGACTTTTAGTTAATAGTATTAACTATCTTCTATCCATGCAAGACCTGAAACAAACCCTGCTTGACCAGTGCTACGGCAAAGACCTGGAACAACGGCGGCATTGGTATTCGCCAGCAGCTGAGGCATACTACCAGGTGAGACCACGCTATCCGCAGGCCATTATCGATCGGGTGACGCAAATCGCCCGACTCTCGGCTGGCTCAACTTTATTAGAAGTAGGCTGTGGTCCGGCGATTGCAACTCCAGCGTTTGCGGCGATTGGGAGCCGGATGGTTTGTGTCGAACCGAATTCCGATTTCTATCGGCTGGCCCAACAGACCTGTGAGCCATATCCCAATGTAGAGCTGCAAAACTGCTCGTTTGAAGAATGGACCTTGGAGCGCCACGCCTTTGATGCGGTGCTGGCAGCCAGTTCGTTTCATTGGATTCCGCCAGAAGTTGGCTATCCGAAAGCAGCAGCGGCTCTGCGTCCAGATGGGCATCTAATTTTGCTTTGGAATAAGGAACTTCAGCCTTCCTACCAGGTGTATCAGCAGATCTTGCCGGTTTACCAAGACTGGGCACCGTCCCTGAATCGCACCTACGAGGACAGCGCCACCCAAGCCGCGATTTTGGACTCGCTTGGACAGATGGCCATCGAGTCGGGTTGCTTCCAGAATTTGGTTGGAGGACACATGGAGGTCCACGTCACCTATTCGGTGGATCAGTATTTGCAGCTGTTGAGTACCTATTCACCTCATTTGCAATTAGAGCCAGAGCAAAAGCAGGGATTGTTTGCCGGACTGCGTCGAGTGCTAGAACAGCAGGGCGATACCATCCAACTCTCGTTTGTTTCTGCCTTTCATGTTGCTCAACCCGTTGGATGAATTGGGGTTTTGTGAATGCTTGAATGGTCTAGAGCAGATCGGCAATGATTGCAGCAGAGGGCAATCTATCCTAGTAAAATTAAACCAAGAAACAGAGAACGTTACAGGTATGCTAATTTTGAGGTCAAGATTTAAGAGAGCAATTAGGATAACAAACTGGTGAATATGAAAAACTCTCAACGATTACTGTATGAGCAAGATTTAGTAGCTTGGTGCGATGATACGGTGCGGAAATTGAAAGCTGGCAACTTTCAGGAGATTGATATCGACAGATTAATCGAGGAAATCGCAGGATTAGCAGGACGAGATCGTCGAGAATTAAAAAGCCACTTCAGAGTCTTGCTGGCGCATCTGCTCAAGCGGATCTATGTGGAATCGCCGAACAGCTATCGAGGTTGGAAAATCACGATTCGAGAACAACGGCAACAGTTACGTGATTTACTTGAACAATCGCCTAGTTTACGCAATGACATAACGTCCCTGTTTTCTAAATGGTGGACAGAAGCGTTAGCAATGGTGTGAGAAGATTATCCGCAAGCTAAGTTTCCTGATCAGTGGGAATTTAGCCACGAGATCGATGCGCTGCTGAATGAAAAGTTTTGGTGACAGGCTGGTGGTTTCGTTAAGGGATGAGTCTGTGAATTGTTTTATCGAAGTTGAACATCTACTTGTTAACAACGTTAACAACTGCAACAACTGCTGCTGTTTGCGCTTGGCTCCCTGCGGTTAAGCTAGCTTATCGAGGGCGGCAGCCAAATCAGCTAAGATCAGCACAGGTATAGCTTGGTTCGATGCCTGAGTAGATAGCACTTCAAGACCCACATCACCCAGATTGCCCAGCTTCACCAACTCGGTTTTGAGCAATGCTGGATCGGCGTTATTCACCCTAAGATTTGCAAAATAATTTCCTGGAATGGCGGCCTTTTCCAATCGCCTCGTTGTCCTGCCGACTGGTTCAGCAACAGTTGCAAACTGAATAAACGGGCTGCTTGCGGTGTTCTCTAATGCATACTCAGATTGAGTACTGAATCGATCCATCCCCTAAGCTGCCCCCGAATAGGCTCCACCTGGTTCTGTTGGGACCATAGATTGACGCCGCTTGGTTGGATTCATCTGTCGTTCTAAATAGCTGAAAACCTGCGAAGAAAGTAGCGTCAGAGCCAGGTAAATCAAAGCGACTAAGGCATAGAGTTCAAACGGACGATAGTTGGCTGCCACGATGAGCTGTCCTTGTCGGAACAATTCTTCAAACCCAATTACAGCTACGAGACTTGTGTCTTTCAGAAGCGAGATAAACACATTTCCAAGCGGTGGCAGCATGCGGCGAATTGCTTGCGGAAAAATGACATAGCGCATTGTTTGAGTTTCGCCCAATCCCAACGAATGCGCGGCTTCGGTTTGTCCAATATCAATAGATTGAATTCCACCGCGAACGATCTCAGCTACATAGGCGGCACAGTTGAGACTCAAGGCGGCGACAGCTGCCACAAAGCGATTCAGCGAAAATTCGACCTCAAGCTGCTGCATGATGGCAGGAATGCCGAAGTAAACCATAAAGATCTGCACCAGTAACGGCGTACCGCGAAAGAACTCAATATAAGCCCTCGCCGCCCAGCGCAGCAGAGGTACTTTTGACAACCGAGCAATGCCCAACAGCGAACCGCCAATCAGTCCCAAAACTGCCGACAATGCTGTTAATTGCAATGTAATCAACGCACCCCACATTAATACCGGTAGCGCACTTTGAATGACGCTCAGTGACTCAACTCGATTGGCCGTAGCCTGCTCAATTCCCGGTGCAGTAGCCGGAAGCTCTGGTGGTTCCGCATTAAACCATTTCTGGTATAGCTGCCTGTAGGTACCGTTCTCCAGAATGGTCGTGAATCCGCGATTAATTAGCTCTAGGTTCGGTGAATTTAGCGGTGTAGGAATCCCGTAAAACTCCTCGGTCAGCAATTGACTATTCACTCGAATTCCTGCTAGATTGCCGGTTTTGATGGCGTATAGCATCACGGGTGCATCGTTCACAGCAGCATCGACGTTACCATTCTGTAGCTCCTGCAAAGTTAAAACCGCGGCATTAAAAGTGCGCACTTCGGCATTCGGAATTGCTGCAACAGCCTTAGCGCCAGTCGTGCCAATTTGGACTGCAACTCGTTTGCCTCGCAGGTCGTCTAGCGAATCTATATCCGAAGCATTTTCAGGCGTTGCAATTGCCAAACCTGCCTTGAAATAAGGCCTTGAGAACGAAACGGCTTTAGCCCGCTCTGGCGTAATCGTCATTGCCCCCACTGCCGCATCAACCGTGCCTGCTTGCAGAGCCGGAATCATGCCGTCGAACGCAATGCTCTGAAATTCGACCTGAAAATCTGCGGCTTCGCCAATCGCCCGAATAATATCAATATCAAATCCCTGGAGCTCCCCATTCGGGGCTTTGAATTCAAACGGAGCGTAAACTGGCTCAACAGCTACCGTCAATGTTCTTGGCTGCGCTCTCGCTACACTGCAAAAAATCAGCAATAGGCAGCTAACGCTCAGCAGGAACGCTCGCAAAAAACCGGCTTTTCTCAGCAGTTTACTCATATTATTCATACGGACTTTAACAATAAACTTGATGCAAAGTTCTAGTCCGCATTGGGACTACACTTTAGGCCGCAATCATTGTCAGATTGCTAGATACTGCCAGTCACCACCAGACACTGATTTGATTTTGATTGATCTAATTTGATTGATCTAATTTGATTGATCTAATTTGATTGATCTATCAGTGAAAGAAATCTACCTCCAGGCTGGTCTAGTTCTCTATACAGAAGTAGAGATATATAAGACATAATGTTTTGTATAAATAAGCAAATAATCTGCTGAAATGGCTAGTAAATTATGGCGAGTCAACCTATCGTCCGCTTTGAGCAGGTCGAGAAAAGCTTTGGTCCGCTAAAAGTGCTCAAAGGTATCACAGGTCAAGTCAATCAGGGAGAAGTATTAGCGGTAATTGGCTCGTCGGGCTGTGGCAAAAGCACATTGCTACGATGCCTGAATCGCTTAGAAGCAATTGATCGCGGCCAAATTGTGATTGACGGTATGGATTTATCTCGTCTAGATTTGAGCCAGCGCCAGTTACGCCAGCTTCGCTCTAATGTGGGTATGGTATTCCAACAGTTCAATCTGTTTCCACACCTGACTGTATTGGACAACTTAACGCTAGCGCCTAAGAAAGTATTAGCACTCTCACCAACCGAAAGCAGGGATCGAGCATACTACTATTTGGAACAAGTCGGATTAATTGAAAAGGCCAAAGCTTACCCCGATCAGCTTTCGGGCGGCCAAAAACAACGGGTTGCCATTGCTCGTGCCCTCTGTATGCAGCCCAAAGTCATGTTGTTTGACGAGCCAACTAGTGCCCTTGACCCAGAACTGGTCGGTGAAGTGCTTGAAGTGATGCAGCAGCTAGCTGAAAATGGGATGACAATGGTTGTCGTTACCCATGAAATTCAGTTTGCTCGCGAAGTTGCCAATCGCGTCATGTTTCTGGATCAGGGTTATGTGGTGGAGTCTGGACCAGCTCGGGAGGTGCTGACGAATCCTCAAAGTGAGCGACTGGGGCTATTTCTCAATCGAATCAGACAAGGTCAAGCCAACCAACCGCAATTGTCAGTGTCTTTCAACAGTAACCCAGAACAACATATAAGTCTAAGTGGATCGAAAATGAATTCTTTGGATCACTAGATTTGGGTTCGTTTGCGCAGCGTGTGCATAGCACAATCCCTCTAAATCCCCCGTAATGAGGACTTCAAACCACTGTGCTCGGTTTCTCCCTTTTGTAAGCTACCGTGTACACAGATCTCGATGGTGCTCCGCACTGCCCGGAGGGCGATCGCGACTCAATGTAAGGGTTTGATCCCCCCAAACCCCCTTATCAAGGGGGACTTCAATCCTTAGTTGGTAGGTGCTGCGCACAGGCTTCGCCTCTTCCCCCTTCGGGTAAGGGGGTAGGGGGGATCTTCGACTTGTGTGTATATCGTAGCCCTTTTGTAAGGGCTAGGGGGGATCTCAACAGGATTTGCGATCTACTGAGTCTAAGTACAGGACAAAAGCTTGAGAAATAGTGCAGGAAGAGGGTTTTATGAGAATTACCACCTGTTTCAGGTCAAAACCGTGAATTTGGTTGAACTAGCCACCGCGTTTGTCGGTAAGACAAAACCCGAATCCAACTACAAACGCTTGCAGCGTTTCTGGAGTGACTTTGAGTGATACTGCACTATTATCAAGTTGGTGGTTGCCCTGATAGAGATTCCTTAACCTTGACGGTACATCTACGATACATCTACGGTACATTCACCGGAATCAGCGCTTTTTCGGGCAGATAATCAACATAACGACCCTCGTCGGCCAAAATGATCACCAGCCGCAGCGACCAGTCTGGCTCAACCAACTGCAAATCTGCCCACGGAACGGCCAGCTCCAGGCAGGAATCCAGCGCCACCTGCGCCCGACTGAGGCGAGAATGCCACTGGTACATTTCGGTCGCTTCCTGGAACCAGTGGGACTGGGTGAGTAGGTTGATCCCCAAATGGTGGTGGAACAGGTAATCAAGCGGCGATTCTTCGGGTAGTTCGGCAATCGGGGCAGGGCTGAGCGGCATCGGGTGGTCTGGATAGAACCAGAGCAGGTGCAGTTCTGGAGGGAAATCGACGCCGGGTTTGGTTCCGGTTTTGAAGTCGAGGCGCAGATAAAAATTCAGGTGGTCTACACCATACCAGAGACGCTGAATCGGGCTGCTGCGATGCATCGTGCTTCTGGCTCCTCCTACTTCGATGCGTCCGGCTTGGTTCCAGTCTTGCTCGTCGCCCTGCCCGTCTATTACCGGATGGATAAAGTTCTGGGGCGGACGATCGCCATCGTCGAAATGGGGTTCTACAGCTTGCCGCAGTTCCGGCGGAATCGGTTCGTTCAGGGCTTGATACAAACTAGCTAGATGCTCCCGAAATAGCTGATCAAACATGGCATCCTGATTCGAGGAATGGCCTTCGCCAAACCACCAGAACCAGTCGGAGCCTTCGGCGGCATAGAGGGCTTCCCAGGCATCTGGGTTGGTTTCTTCGGTGGCTTCCGGATGGCGGGCTAAGACCTGGCGGGCCTGAGTCAGCAAATCCCAGGCGCGATTTTTGGCCGGGTCGCCGATCCAGGTGGTAAAGCTGCCATCCACCCAAGAGCCGCTGTGCAGATCGTTTGCTCGTAACGTTTCGGTGGGCGGAAAGCGATCCAGAAACTCGCTGACGGTGACTAGTTGGAGCATCGGATGCTCGCTTAAAATCTGGTACAAGTTCTCCAGAAACGGTTTGCCGTCTTGCTCGTAGAACTCCCAGCAGTTTTCGCCATCCAGGGCAATCGTCACCAGCCAGGGATGCTCCAGGGCCGTACCGCTTGGTACTGATTGACGAGATTTGAGGGTGCGGGCAATCGCTTCTAGGTGGCCGACTAGATCGGTGGCGGCGCGGCGTGGCTCCATGGCGCTGTAGCTAAAGCCAATCAGATCTGACAGGCGGTGATCGCGAAACACGATCGACAGATTACCCTGGGCAGTCTCTAAACGATAGGGTCGATAGAGCAACTCTGGTTCCTGCACGGTTCCGGTGGCATCGCGGTGGAAAAACTGATCGATTGTCCAGCCCAGCACCGCTTCGTCCGAACAGAGCCACTCAAATCCGGCAGCCGCTACATTCGGTAAAATTGCCGGACTGACTGACTGTTCCGAGGGCCACAGTCCTCGCGGCTCGCAGCCAAACCGTTCGCAATACACCTGCTTGGCTTTACTGAGGTGACGAGGAATATCTTCAGGCCATTGAAAGCGCAGTTCGGGCAGTTTCATCTGCGGTACGGCAATGCGCCCAGTATTGGTATCAGCCAGCAGTGGCAAAATTGGATGGGTGTAGGGCGTGGTAGTGACTTCGATTTGCCCAGTCTCCTGCATCTGCCGATGTTGGGGAATGATTCGGCTGATAATTTCCCGCTGTTTCGAGTAGATGCGCTGTCGATCGCTGAGGGTAAAGCCTCGTCCCCGCTCTAACCACTCGGCAATCTCAGCATCGTCCCAGAACAGCGGATCGATCCAGGCCAAGTTGTGCCACGCCATCAGGTCGCTGTAATCTTGCGGTTGCCAGTGATTCAAACACCAGGCTTCTCCTTTTTCCTGCCGTTGGCTATACAGTTCGGAATAGCGGGGATGGGGATCAATCAAGGTGCGGTGGTGGGCGTCAAAAAAATGCTCTAGCACAAACTGCCGCTGTTCCCAACTCAGGCTCTCGGCAGGCAGCAGGGCAGCAGACAAGTAGGGGTCAAAGGCTGTCCCGGCTACATAGTCTTCCAACTGCAAAATCAACGAAGGTACCAGATTCACGGTTTGATGCAGCTTGGGATAGCGTTCGAGCAGCAGCACCAAGTCGAGGTAATCTTTCGTGCCATGCAGCCGCACCCAGGGTAGGTGGTATTGATTGTCCAGGCGGCTTTTGTAGAGTGGCTGATGCTGGTGCCAGATGAACGCGACGTAGAGCGGGTAGGGCATAGGGGTGGGGGGTGAGGGGTGAGGGGTGGGGGGAAATTGGGGTAGAGCTGGTTGGGAGGGTGGTTGTATCTGGCATATTTAGTCAGCTATAAAAGCAAACAGGGAAAACCAAGTGGCTTTCCCTAGACTGTTTTGAGCAAATTAATTATGGTTTATCCAGAACAAGGTTTATCCAGAACAAAAGTAGGCCCGCAATTAATCGGGCCTGGATGCTAGACAGGAATGCCAGATTAGGCGACTTGCTCTACTTCTACGATTTCGGGAATGAATTCCCGCAGGCGGCGCTCGATACCCATCTTCAGTGTCATGGTGGAACTGGGGCAGGAACCGCAAGCCCCTTGCAGCCGCAGCTTGACGATGGGACCATCAATTTCCACAAGCTCAACGTTGCCGCCATCCGACATTAGATAAGGACGCAGTTCGTCCAGCACTTTTTCGACGTTATCGGTCGTCAATTCCATTGTTTGCATAGTTCACCTTGCGAAAATCGCGTATCTCTATTCTAAAAGATGAAGTTCAGCTATGCTCCGGTACTCAGTACCTGCTCAGCCGTCAGCGTCAGGTCAGGAAATTGCAGCGAAACAATCTGCTCACTACCCCGAAAAGTACCGGACTCTCTATAACGCCAGTTTGCGCGGCCAGAACCATAATCGTTTGCTGGGCCGGGTTGATCAACCAATATTCCGGTACAGCAGACCCTACACCAAGGCAGGCTGCAACAGTTTGATATTCGAGAAGCTAAACTCTGAAACGACTGGCTGGTCGTTTTCAATCGAACGAATCGTGCGGCTCGATAGAATTTGATAATCGCCAACTTTTTCGTAATTATCTTCGTAATCTTGTTCGCCTTTTAGTTCGCCGGTTTTGGGATCACGATAGACCGAATGATATCGATGGGATAAATAACCTTCGCCGGTTTGGTGGCTGCTGTGGGTGTCAATCGTCACGACAATGCCGTGAATATGGCGGTGAACCATACAAACTTCATTGTTGCGCACCTTGTAGCGGTCGCCCTCGGACTTACCGCCAACCAGAATTTCTACCGCACCTGTGGCATCGGTTTCGCCAGAGGAAAAGGTATTTTTACCGTGGGTGTCTTCAAAGCTGCGCCGAATCCGGTGAATTGCTACTTCCTGAAGCTGGCCCTGAATCGCCTGCTTAGCTTGCTCGTCTGCCACGTCGATGACTTCGGCACTCAAGTTTGAGTTGACCTTGACTTTGCCTCTATACACCTGATCGCCTACCTTGAGCTGCACATCGGCGGTATAGCCTGGAAAGTTTTTGTCCCAGGTGTAGCGATTTTCGTAAGCAGACTGCATCAACTGCCGTGCGTCTTGTTCCATCATGCAAATATTCTCCCAAACGCCTTTTCTAGTTTAACGGTGAGGGGAAGAGGGCGGATAGCCTTTGGCAGGACTTATGCATTTGCTCCCTAATATCAAGTCTGGTTAATTAGCCATAATTCTGGCAGAGGCGAAGCATTTGCGAAATGAATCCAAGGCATAGCTACAGAGCTTCTGACGCAAATGCTTCGTCCCTTCTAGGGGACTTCCAATCTATTTCCCCCAGATTTGGAGGGCTAGGGGGGCAGAAATTGCTGAGCTGCGTAAGTCCTATTTGGTTAATCTGGTTGAGTCGAAGCTGCCGGTCGGGAAGCCGGGAGACAGGAGCCGCCTACAACTTCCTCAACCTCTTAGACTGACGCCTGCTGCCGTTGATAGAGTGACCAGTAGAGTCCCTTTTGGTTGATCAGATGGGCATGGGTGCCGCGTTCGACAATTACGCCTTTTTCCATGGTTAGAATCAAATCGGCCTGCTTCAGGGGGGCAAAGCGGTGGGCGATCAGGAACATGGTGCGGCCTTGGGAGATACGCTTCAGGTTTTCTAGCACCTGCTGTTCGGTTTCGGCATCTAGGTGGCTGGTGGCTTCGTCCAGAATCAGGATCGGCGCATCGGAGAGAAACAGTCGCGCTAGGGTGATCCGCTGCCGCTGACCGCCGGAAAGGGCTGTGCCACGTTCACCAACGTTGGTTTCGTAGCCATCGGGCAGGTCACAGATAAAGTCATGGGCGACGGCTAAGCGGGCGGCTTCTACGACTTGTTCTGCGGACACGTCTGGATTACCCAGGGTAATATTTTCCAGAATGCTGCCGTTAAACAAAAAGTCTTCTTGCAGCACCACGGCGATCTGAGGCCGCAGTGAGGCGAGATCGGCGCTCTTGATGTCGAAGCCATCGATCAAGATGCGGCCCGACTCGGCTGAGTAGAGGCGCTGGATTAATTTCGACAGCGTGCTTTTACCGGAACCACTGCGTCCGACAATGCCGACAAACATGCCCGGTTCGGCATCGAAGGAAACCCCGCGCAAAATTGGCTCCTGGCTTTCCTTGTAGCGAAAGAACACCTGATCAAACTGAACCTGGCCGCGTAGATTAGGCAGGGTGAGGCCGGTACCGGGTTCGGCTTCGGGAGCCACGTTGAGGATGTCGCCAATTCGGTCAACGGCTAGCAGTACTTCCTGGAGGGTTTGCCAAAGCTGGATCAGGCGCAGCAGCGGCCCGGTCACATGCCCGGACAGCATCTGAAACGCGACTAACTGACCGATCGTCATTTGCTGCTTGATTACCAACTGTGCCCCAAACCACAGGATTAGCAGAGCCGACAAACTGGTGAGAAAATCCCCTAGGTGGTTGCTGACATTGGCGGTGGTGCTGGCCTTGAAGCCGGTGCGGACAAAGCGGGCATAGAGTCCTTCCCAACGGTCGCGCGAGGCTTTTTCGGCGGCATGGGCTTTGACCGAATGAATGCCGGTGACGGTTTCCACCAAAAAAGACTGGCTATCGGCACTACGGTTAAAGGTTTCGTTCAGCCAGTAGCGCAAAATCGGTGTGGCCAGCAGCGTCAGCACGGCAAACAACGGAATCACCGCTAGGGCTACTGCCGTGAGTTTGGGACTGTAGTAGAACATCATCGCCAGATAGACCACCGAGAAGATGCTATCCAGCACTACGGTCAGGGCTGTACTCGTGAGAAACTGACGGATTTCCTCTAGCTCCTGTACCCGCGCCACGGTGTCTCCCACCCGCCGCGCCTCGAAGTAGGACAGCGGCAGCCGCAGCAAATGGCGAAACAACTGGGCCGATAGCGCCATATCCAACCGATTGGTGGTGTGGGTGAAGATGAACATGCGCAGGATGCCTAGGAACGCCTCGAAGACGGCAACGGCAATCAAGGCAATCGCCATCACATCCAGGGTAGGCAGGCTTTCCTGCACCATCACCTTATCGATGATCACCTGAGTGATAATCGGACTGGCTAAACCGAGAATCTGCAAGGTGAGCGAGGCCAGCAGCACCTCTCCGAGCAGATTGCGGAACTTCCAAACGGCGGGCAAAAACCAGCTCAGGTTGAACTGCTCTTGTTTGTGGATCAGTTCGGCTTGCCAAAGCTGCCCATCCCAGGATTCCTCCACTAGCGGGCGCGGTACGCTTTCACAGGTTTGGTTGGGGTGCATCGGATCGGCGATGATCAGCCGGTCGCCCCGCACGCCGTAAGCCACCACCCAATGCCCAGGCTGTTGCCAGTGCAGCAAGGCTGGAAAGGTAATTTGCCGCAGGTCAGACCAGTTGCCCACCAGCAACCGCCGCATCTGCAAGCCCACCTTCTCACCGGCATCGATCACGTTTTTGGGCCGCTGACCGCGCAACTGTCGCTGCACCCACTCTTGCTGAACGGGCGTTTCCAGATACTGGGCCAGCATCGTCAGACAGGCGGCTGCCGTGTTCAGCCCCGACACAAATGGATAGCCAGTCACCGGCAGCGGTGCATCAGAAAAATCTGGCTGATAGCGCGCGCGCAGCGAGGCCCAGAACTGGGTGATTTCCGGCGTGGCGAAGGCGTCCCAAACGGCGGCATCCCACTCCAACACTACGGCTTCCTTACTGGCGGTGCGGGCTTTCCACAGATCGGTCAATCCCAACAAATCGCCAAACCAATCTCCCGGCTTCAGCACGATTGGCTTACCTTCGGCAGGCACGAGCCGCACATTGCCGGAAACAATCAAAAACTGACTGCCGCCGGTTTCGGTAGACCAGATCACCTCGCCTAATCGATGGTTGTGGGGCTTGGCCTGGTCTTTGAGCTGAATTTGCTGAGCCGCACTCAACCAGCTCAAGGGCGGGCTGTCCCAATCAATGCTGGCGAGGAGATCGTTGGTAATCATGTATGCAACCTATATGCACCTATCGTCTAATCGGCAGTCTAATCGGGCACCTGTAGTCTAATCGGGATGGTCTGCATCCTGTCGGCCAACCACTGCTCGAAGATTTCATCTTCTAGGCTTTGTTTGATCTGCGGATCATCCAGCGACGCGGACAAAATCGCTTCCACACGAAACAGCCCCCAGCGGCCTTCCATCCCAATTGGACCCACCACATCGCCGGGTTTGGCCAGGTCCATTTCGGCCCGCAGCAGATCGGGCATGGTCCCACGACTAACCGGACCCACCATGCCATTCATGATCCGATCGTCGGTCAAGGAGTACTCTCTGGCAAGCTGCTCAAACGCTGCGCCTTCTTGAAGCTGGGTTTTTAGCTCTTCGGCTAACTCTTTGTCGTCCACAATGATCCGCGACAGCACGACCCGGTCGAGAAACACCTTGCGCTCGATAAAGTATTCCGGTAATTTGGCCGCCGTCACGTCTTCTTTGAGCTTTTTCAGCCGAAAGCTGCCGGCAATTTGATTGTGGAACGCCTCGTAGGTAAGACCATTTTCGGCCAGCCATTGCTGAAACTGATTCGGATCAGTGAGCTGGTTATTCAAGCGAAAATCAACCACGGCCTGTTCCACAACTGCCGGATTCACACCAGCATTTTCCTGGGCTTGCAACTCTCGCTCAATCACAAACTGTCGCACAATATCACCGATGAAGGCATCGAGCTTGCGGGTCGCCTGAAGGTAGTTGAGGATTTGCCCGGTGGAAATGGGCTGGTCATCAATAAACAGAAAGGGTTCAGAGGTCACGAGTTCACTAGGATTGATGGACTATGCATCGAGTTCAGCAACCTCATTATGCCCAAACTTACTGAGGCTTCATCCAAACTTTACGAATGGATTAAGTATGGCAACGGATAAAAAAGTTAGGGCAGTCTTAGGGCAGTGACCCCTCAAACGGATGAGCGTGAAAATTTTGAACTTTCTAAAACTATTACGATAAAGTTACGCGGTGCAGAGCCTGGTCCAATCCCCCTGATTGATAAATCTTTTAGCCATGGCGGTTCTAGACGCATTGGTGATCGCCTGCCGTTGGGCATAGTGGCTTCTTGCAGAGTAACCGCTGCTATACAAATTAAGTTGGCTTATTAAGTTGGCCTATTAACCTATTAAGTTGGTCCATTAAGTTGGCCTACGCCAATTCTGATTGGTAGAGTCACCCGCGGAGGCGGGTTTGGTCTGTGTAGGCGCGGCTTCAGCCGCCAGCATTCAGAGTTTTGTTAGTCAATCAGCCGATCCCCATTCTCAGCAAATCCTCAAAAAACTTGACCTTGTGCGATCCCAATTCCCCTTAAAATAATGAAACTAATTTTCACTGCTCCCCACCATCTGCCCCGGAGGAATTATGACTCAGCGCCCAATTATCCTCGGCATCGTTGGCGATAGCGCGGCTGGTAAAACCACCTTGACCAGGGGCATTGCTCAGGTATTGGGCGAAGACGATGTAACGGTGATCTGTACGGACGACTATCATCGCTACGACCGCAAGCAACGGGCAGAGATGGGAATATCAGCCCTGCATCCAGACTGCAACTACCTCGACATCATCCAGCAGCATCTGGGTTTGTTACGCACCGGCCAACCTATCCTGAAGCCGATTTACAACCACAGTACCGGCAGCTTTGATCCGCCAGAGTATGTCAAGCCCAATCGGTTTGTGATCGTGGAGGGGCTACTCGGCTATTCAACTCGCGGTATGCGGGACAGTTACGATATCAAAGTTTATTTGGCACCTCCAGAAGATCTGCGCGCTACCTGGAAAATCAAACGCGATACCCGCAAACGTGGCTATACCGAAGCCGAAGTGATCGAGCAAATCCGCAAACGGGAACCCGACTCGGAAGCCTACATTCGTCCGCAACGGCAATGGGCGGATGTCGTGGTTACCTTCTACCCACCTAACGGCGGCGGTGGCAAGGATGACCTGCTGCTGAATGCAAGTCTGGTGCTGCGTCCTACGATTCCACATCCGGATTTAACCCACATTTTGGGCGCAAACGGCAACCATTTGGGCAATGCAATTCGGTTAGAACTGGATCGGGATATGGGTAAGCCAGTTGATGTATTACAAATCGACGGCCATGCTACCGCTGAGCAGGTAAGAGAACTAGAGCGCGTTCTCTGTAACGAAGTGCCCTATCTCGGCAGGTTTTGCAGCTTAGAAGGAAATCAAGATGTTGGTAAGGTGGTGGGTACTACGGGCGAAACTCTGCAAAGTTATCCGCTAGCGCTGACCCAGCTTCTGATTACTTATCACATCTTGAAGGCGATGAATGTAGGTGAGACTAGCTAAGGGCAACAGCAGAATTAGAGGCACGGGTCGCGCCATGATAAGCGCCATAATGGCATAAGAACTTTTGGCTGGTCACTCTAGCTATGTGACGACATTTGTGACGACTTTGCGTTTTGACATTGTTACCCTATTTCCCGATTTCTTTACGTCTCCGCTCAATTCTGGCTTGCTTGGCAAAGCCTTGGCGAAGCAGATTGCCACGGTTAATCTGGTCAACCCGCGTGATTTTACTACCGACAAACACCACAAAGTAGACGATGAACCCTACGGCGGTGGGGTGGGAATGCTGCTAAAACCCGAACCAATTTTTGCCGCAGTCGAATCATTGCCGGTGCTAGCTCCTCGCGAGGTGCTGCTGATGTCCCCCCAGGGGCAGCCGATGAATCAACGCATGTTCCAATCCCTAGCAACAGATGTCCAGCAGGTGGTGATCATTTGTGGCCACTACGAAGGCGTCGATGAGCGGGTGCTGCATTTAGTGACGCAGGAAGTGTCCCTCGGCGATTTTGTCCTCACCTGCGGCGAAATTCCGGCTCTGGCGCTGCTGAATGGCGTGATTCGCCTCCTACCCGGCACGGTCGGAAAGGAAGAATCCCTCAAGCTGGAAAGCTTTGAAGCCGGGCTGCTGGACTATCCCCAATACACCCGCCCCGCCGAGTTTCGCGGCTGGAAAGTACCCGATGTGCTGCTGTCAGGGAATCATCAAGCGATCGCCGAGTGGCGCAAACAACAGCAAATCCAACGCACCCGCGAACGCCGACCGGATCTGTGGCAAACCTGGAAAGAGCAGTCTGAAGAGGTTTGAGCTTTGAGGTTTAAGTTGAGTTGGTGCAGCGGCTCAAAAAAAACGTCGGAATTTACTCTGTTGATATAGTTATAAAACTACATGTTCTCTGCAGACTGCACTATCACAGAGAAAAACTACATGCCACGCAGAGGCTACGCCACCAAAACTTCTAGTTGCCACGGCCTTTAGCGATTTTGATTTGGTTTATAACGCCTTTCTATCAAAACGGTAGGATTAGGCAATTTTCTATAATGTAAAAAACAGGTAACATTGTCTGAGATAACCCTACTAAGCGGCGGCTATTGTGTTTGTTCTTACCGGGTACGACTATTTCTTGGTCTTTATCATTGTTTGCAGCCTAGTGGCTGCGGCAGCCATTATTCTGTCTTCGGTTTTAGCTCCAAAACGAAAAGGGGTGGAGCGTCGCCTCACCTATGAATCCGGAATGGAGCCGATTGGTGGAGCCTGGATTCAGTTCAACATCCGCTACTACATGTTTGCCTTGGTGTTTGTAGTCTTCGATGTTGAAACCGTCTTCCTTTACCCTTGGGCCGTTGCCTTCCACCAACTGGGGCTGTTGGCCTTTGTAGAAGCGTTAATCTTCATTGCGATCCTGGTGGTTGCCCTCGTTTATGCCTGGCGAAAAGGAGCACTTGAATGGTCATGAATCCTTCCCCTTCCACTTCAGATAATACGTTGCAGCAGTTGCTGAACCCGATTGGGCGACCGGAAGTCACCACAGACCTGTCGGAAAACGTTATTTTGACCACAGTTGACGACCTCTACAACTGGGCACGCCTGTCTAGCCTTTGGCCGTTGCTCTATGGTACGGCCTGCTGTTTTATTGAATTTGCGGCGCTGATCGGCTCCCGCTTCGACTTTGACCGCTTTGGCTTGTTGCCGCGGTGCAGCCCCCGTCAGGCAGATCTGATCATCACTGCTGGCACGATCACGATGAAAATGGCTCCGGCCTTAGTGCGGCTCTATGAGCAAATGCCCGAGCCGAAATACGTAATTGCTATGGGTGCCTGCACGATCACCGGCGGCATGTTCAGCATGGATTCGCCTTCGGCAGTACGTGGCGTCGATAAGCTGATTCCGGTGGATGTTTACATTCCTGGCTGCCCTCCCCGCCCAGAAGCCATCATCGATGCCATCATCAAGCTGCGCAAGAAGATCTCGAATGAGTCACTGGCTGAACGGGGTGAAGTGGCCCAAACCCACCGCTACTACACCACCAGCCACAATATGCTTTCCGTACCGCTGATCCACGATGGTAAGTATTTACAGCGCAGCGAGCGTCAGGCTCCGCCGAAGGAACTGATGGAAGCAATGGGTATGCCAATTCCTGCGGCTCTAGAGCAACAAACGCAGAAGGAGGAAGTAGACCGTGGCTGATGAGATTCAGGCAAGTGAGAGTCAGATTGTCGAAGCTGGGCCAGTCTCCCGTTGGCTGACCGAAAATGGCTTTGAGCATGAGGCAATGGCGTCGGACCACCTCGGCGTTGAAGTGGTGCGGGTGGATCGGGAGTTTCTGCTGCCGTTTTGCACCGCGCTGTACGGCTATGGCTTCAACTACTTGCAGTGCCAGTGTGCCTACGATACGGGTCCGGGTGGTGACTTGGTTAGCGTCTACCACCTGATCAAGGTTTCCGACAATGCCGATCGGCCTGAGGAACTGCGAGTCAAGGTGTTTGTGCCGCGTGACGATGCCAAAGTGCCGTCGGTCTACTGGATCTGGAAAACTGCTGACTGGCAGGAACGGGAAAGCTACGACATGTACGGCATTGTCTACGAAGGCCATCCCAACCTGAAGCGGATTTTGATGCCCGAAGATTGGGTCGGCTATCCGCTCCGCAAGGACTACATCTCGCCCGACTTCTACGAATTGCAGGATGCCTATTAAGCAGCCCGGGTAGATGGTCAACCCAATTTGCCCCGCTGCTTATTTTTTCTCCTCTCCTTCCCTCTGCCGTTAGCAAGGCTGCTTCTGGTGTAGGCTGAAGAGAGAGGCTTTTTTATTGAAATGTTGATTTAGATCGTATGGACGACAGTTTGTTGCCAATCATATACCTAAGTATTTTTGTGGGTTTATTGGCGTTCGCGGCTTGGTTTCTGTTCCGCCAAATTCTCAAAACCCGCCGCACGGAATCCACCTTATCCCGATTACAGAATAAGCTGAATCAGGAAAAAGGCACTGCAAAGGAATATTATCAACTGGGCAGCATTTTGCTAGACAAGCGCCTCTACAGTCAAGCCATCACGCAGTTTCAGAAGGCACTAAAGGCCAAAGATCTAGAAGGGGAAGAAAATCAGGCGCTGGTCTACAATGCCCTGGGGTTTTCCTATGCTGCTCAGGAGCAGTTTGACCTGGCAATTCGGCAGTACAAAGAAGCTCTACAGCTCTTTCCCGACTATCCGACGGCGTTGAACAATTTGGGCTTTGCCTACGAAAAAAAGCAACTCACGACCCAAGCCTTGGAAGCCTACGAAGAAGCCCTACGAATTGACCCGAAAAACTCCACCGCCAAGCGCCGAGCCGACTCCTTGCGCAAACGTCTAGTGCCGTCGTCCTAGGCGATACACCTAACTGTCCCTAGGACTGTTCCCAGGCTAGAACCAGCAAGGCGTTGAGAATGGCCGCCGCTACCGAAGAGCCGCCTTTCCGTCCTTCGACACGAATTTGCGGAACTGCTGTCTGGGCCAGTGCTTGTTTCGATTCCACCACCGCAATAAACCCAACCGGAGCACCGATCACAATCGTCGGTGTTTTTGCGTTATCTGGAGATTGCTGACTGATGGGTTGATTAATTGGCTGATTAATTGGCTGACACTGATTAATTTGCTCACACAGGGCTAACAGAGCCGTCGGCGCATTACCAATCACATAGATTGCCTCCGGAAACTGCTGCCAACAGGTGAGTAATCCAGTTTCCGTCCGGGTTCGCCCCGGTTCGACTACGCTAGCCTGCTCGACGGCAGCAATCACGGGGTTCTGAAAGGTTTTGCCTACTAGCGTTAGAATCCCCTGTTGCACCATCGTTACATCGGTGACAATCGGTACCCCTTTCGCCAATGCAGTAATCGTCCGCTCAATTGCACCCGGACTAAACCGCAGCAGTTCCCTAAACTCAAAATCTGCCGTGCTGTGAATTACCCGCCGCACAATTGCGTACTCTTGAGATGTAAAGGTATGGTCGCCAATTTCGCGGTCAATCACCGCAAAGCTTTGCTCCAGAATCGGATGATGTAAAGAAGACACTATAAATTCAACTTATTGAAACTCTATCGTTGGCCAGTTGGGTTCACGGTAGTAGCAGGTCATATCATCAAATTTGCGTAGGTCAGCTCGATGTACCCAGAGGTCTTGCGATCCGGATTCTAACCACCATTCGTTTAGCTGAATCAACTGCTGAGTGAGCTGCTCCCGGTCCACCGTTGCAGCTACCTCGCCAAAATAGCCTAGGGTAATGTGAGCGGTAAAGTTGTATTGCTGCTCGATGCCCAAACCGATTAGCTGCGAATTTTGATAGATCATCCGCCGTAGCTCGATGATGCGATTGTAGGAGTCTTCGTCTTTCGGAACTAAGCAAACTCCGATCGCTCGTGTTCGCAGAAACAAGCCAAGCACCTGCCAGTAGATTGGTTTTTCGGCCTGCATCAGCGGCTGACTCTGGCGAAAACTCTCGGCGACTTGGGCATAGAGCTGTGACTCAAAGTCTGGGTTTTCAACCGCATGGCGATAGGCACCGGCCCAAATCAGATCTGCCAGGGTGAAGTGGAAGCTTTTGGCCGGTACAGCAATTACCAGACCCGGTTCAAGCTGTTGTAGAACCTGCTGCTGATACGCTTCCAGGTGTTCATAAAATCCGGCGTTTTTATCATCATCTACCCAAGGCGGCGAAATGATGGTATAGCCTGGAAAGGCCGAGGGCCGAATCTCTCCAGTTTCACTTCGGTAGTATTTGGGAGACGGCTGAATGTACTGCACCTGCGTCTGAAAAGCGTCGGGCAGCGTCATCCTTGCCACTCGATTAATGTAAGCCTGATATGTGTCGTCCAACCTTGTTCGCCTCGTGTTCCAATCAATGAACCTCACTGATTTTTGCAGAAATGCCGTGGGCAAATGGATAGCTAGGCACCGTTGAATCCAGATATAGGCAACTGCAAAAATCTATTGAGCAACCATCCCTTAATGTAGCGGCAATCGGTCCCCAACGGAGAATTTCAGGCAGGATCGAGATGAGTGAAGAGGGGACGCAAAGATAAAGACGGTTGGGTTTCAGCCTACAGCTTCTATACTTGAGCCTTGGGGTCAGCTCTGCACCAATTTTGCTAATTTTTCCAATGCTGTCAGGATCCTGCTATGTCCATTTATCTCTACTGGGGTGATGATGATTTTGCGATGGAGCGAGCAGTAGCCACCCTGCGTCAGCAATTCCTCGACCCAGCTTGGGCCGACTTTAACTACAGCAAAATCACTGCTGATCAGGTCGATGCAGTGATTCAGGGGCTAAACCTAGCTGTGACCCCTCCATTTGGAGCAGGCTGTCGATTTGTCTGGTTAGCCGAGACGACCCTGTGCCAGCGCTGTCCAGAAAGTTTACTGATCGAGCTAGAGCGCACCATCCCGGTCTTGCCAGCGGAAACGGTGCTGCTATTCACCACCAGCAGTAAGCCCGACGGGCGGCTGAAATCCACCAAGCTGCTGCAAAATCATGCCGAAATCCGCGAATTTAGCACGATTCCGCCCTGGAGTACCGATCAGATTGCCCGTCAGGTTCGTCAAGCTGCTGCTGATCTAAACGTGAAGCTGACCCCTGGAGCTGTTTCTCTCTTAACCGAATCAGTCGGCAACCATTCCCGCCAGCTCTACAGCGAGCTGGAAAAACTGCGGCTCTATGCTGGAAATAGTCAGCGCCCCCTCGATGAGACAGCCGTTGCAGATCTGATCACAACTTCGACCCAGAGCAGCCTTCAGTTAGCGACGGCAATTCGCTTAGGTGATACAGCAAAAGCCCTTAGCCTAGTCAGGGACTTACTCAACCGCAACGAACCAGCGCTGCGCATTGTCCAAACCCTAGTCGGCTATTTCCGCACCCGCCTCTGGGTAAAGCTGATGCTCGAAGCCGGCGAACGCAACGACCGAGAAATTGCTCGTCTGGCTGAGGTGAATAACCCTAAACAAATCTATTTTCTGCAACAGGAAGTAAAACCAATTCCCCTTGCTGCCCTGCTGCAAGCACTGCCGATGCTATTGGAGTTGGAGTTTCGCCTCAAATCGGGAGCCGATACGTTAGAAACGTTGCAAATTAAGGTGATTGAGCTTTGTCGGCTCTATGGTTGAGGGAGACAGGAGACAGGAGACAGCGATTTTGTATCTCGCGTTTCATTTCTAGAAGTGCGCGTAGGTGCACTGAGGTTGTATGGTGTTTGCCACAACAATATCTCTATCTCTGTCAGGACTTACGCAGCTCAGCAATTTCTGCCCCCGTAGCCCTCCAAATCTGGGGGAAATAGATTGGAAGTCCCCTAGAAGGGACGAAGCATTTGCGTCAGAAGCTCTGTAGCTATGCCTTGGATTCATTTCGCAAATGCTTCGCCTCTGCCAGAATTATGGCTAATTAACCAGACTTGATATTTATTAGGGGGCAAATGCGTAAGTCCTGTTTTTGTTTGTTTATGGCATTGCCCACCCGTTGCTGAAGCAGACTTCCCCGGCTAGCCCGCCGTTGACGCGCGGGTGGGCAGTGACGAAGCTAGATAATCGAACTGACACAGAATCCTATATAGACTCTGGTCTACTGATTACCGCAAGGCTTGCTTCAGAATTCAGAAAAATTCTGACTCCTGACTCCTGGCTCTTGACTCCTGACTAGCTTCGCCAATCGTTTGAGCCGGTAAGTTCTCTGCTGGTGAACCACCGTTAAGCTGGGCTTTCATCGCGGCCAATTCTGCATCAACGCTGCCGCTTTCGATCGCTCGAAATTTTTTCTCTAGCTCGCCGCCGGAATTCAGCTCTGCTGCTACTTCGGCTTGGGCTTCTAGTTGCAGTACTTTTTGCTCCATCCGGTCAAAGGCGGCCATCGCGTCTCGTGTACCGACCCGGCCCATCATTTCGTTGAGTCGCTGCGAAGCTTGAGCCGAACGGGCACGAGCGATATACATATCTTTTTTAGTTTTGGCTTCGGCTAGCTTGCTCTCTAGCGTCCGCATGTTTTGCTTGAGTTGAGTAACGATGCCCGTCTGCTGTGTGACTTGAGCTTGCAGGGCTTGGGCCGTTTCTTGGAGAGCTTTGCGACGGCTAAGGGCATCCCGCGCCAGCAGTTCATCGCCTTTTTGCAGCGCTAATTGAGCACGGCGATACCATTCTTCTGCATTGGTTTGAGCTTGAGCACACTGCCGCTCAGTGCGTTTTTGGGTCGCAATTGCTTGGGCGACGGCTTGCCGCAGTTTAATCAAATCGTCCTGCATATCCAGCACCGTCTGCTCCAGAATTTTCTCTGGATCTTCGGCTTGGCTGATCAGACTGTTGAGGTTCGCACGAACCACTCGCCCAAGTCGATCGAACAATCCCATAGCAGACTCCGCTCAGCAATTACGTTAGGTGCAAAACGTTCAGTGCCGCAACACAGGAAACAGGATGCCCTAAGTTTAAGCACCCTCAAGCCTATGGTACCGCACTTACTAGAGCCAAGTGGAGTCAGCAGCGGAGAACCAAGCCGAATCGGTCAATGACCAGCCAAGTTTAATAACTGTCCTCACCCGGAACTTGGTCGCCACGGATGTCGGTGGCAGCTTGGGCTAGAGCAGCGAGACGAATTGCTTGCCAATGACAGAAGAGTTCCCGTCCGCGCAGGTCACTCGTGCGATAGCGCTGAATCGCTCGCTCTAACTCTTGTGGGGTTTTGGGAACGGGAACGGTACCAATGTGTTGCATCACGATTGACCCTCACTAGGTAACTAGACTAGCGGTGAACGCCTCAGCGCCTCTTCGCCATCCGGATATCTCCTATTCTCGTCCCAATCAAGAGTAAATGTAGTTAAAGATACAGTTTTTCATGTTGAAGTTTATCTGAAGTTCAGGCAGCCAGGTCCGCAAATACCTCCTTGACAGCCGGATGAACCAGCCGGTGATCCTGGACATTTACGCCTTTGGCTAAGGCTAGATCGCGTTCTAATGCCTGAATTCCTTCATTGGCCAGTTTCAAAACATAAGGAAAGGTGCTGTTGTTGAGCGCTTGGGTAGCGGTCCAGGGAACAGAACCGGGCATATTGGGCACACCATAGTGGACGACGCCCGCTTCTACATAAGTGGGATGGGTATGAGAAGTTGGATGCAGCGTCTCGATGCAGCCGCCCTGATCAACTGCCACATCTACAATCACTGAACCTGGACGCATCTGTTCTACTAGCTGACGCAACACTAAGATCGGCGCTCGCCGTCCCGGAACCAGCACCGCTCCAATCAGCAAATCGGCTTCTGGCACCACGGTTTCTATTTGTGAGGCATTGCTGTAGAGCAACTCCACCCGTGAGCCGAACAGGGTCTCCAAATAGGCCAGCCGCTCCAGATTGATATCTAAAATCTGCACCTGTGCCCCTAAACCCACAGCCATTTTTGCTGCCTCGGTGCCAACGACACCGCCGCCCAAAATCACCACCTTTCCTGGCCGCACACCTGGTACACCGCCCAGCAAAACGCCGCGTCCTCCCTGCTGCCGTTCCAAAAACCGTGCCCCGAACTGCACCGAAAGCCGTCCGGCAATAATGCTCATTGGAGTTAAAAGTGGCAAGCTGCGGTTTTCCAGTTCTACCGTTTCGTAGGCAATGGCCGTGACGCCAGAATCAATCAAATGTTCGGTCAAAGGTCGATCTGCTGCCAGGTGCAAATAGGTGAATAAAAGCTGGCCCTTTTGCAAAAACTGATACTCTGGCGCGAGCGGTTCTTTCACCTTAATCACTAGGTCTCGATTCCAGGCCGCTTCAACCGTTGTGACGATTTTGGCACCTGCTTGAATGTAGTCGGCATCGGTGAACCCTGCCCCCAGCCCTGCTTTTGTTTCAACAAAAACCGTATGACCGTGATCCGACAAACTTCTGACGCTGCTAGGACTCAACCCAACCCGAAACTCTTGGTCTTTAGTTTCTTTGGGCACACCAATTTCCATACCGATACCTCATCACTCTTCTGTTACCAAATGGGGTAAGCTATGCAAGTTAAAGCACTTTAGCCGCTTCCCCTCCATCTCTAGCTTAAATCGCCCGATCAATTCGGTTCGTAAAGAGCAACAATTCCCACCGAGGGGGATAGCCTCCAACTGTAGTCAGATTCAGAGCTGCGTCGTTAAGATACCTTGGTGTTGACGAACCCTAGCAGCAGTGGTAGGCTGCATCTTATTGAGAAAACGCACGCCAGCTTTGGCCAGGTTTTGGTTTACCAACGTTGGTTGACCAGCCCAGTCAGGTGGGTTTGGTGGGAGGTATAGCTGTGCAGTCAGAACCTATCTGAATCGTCCGAGTTTTTGAATTGCAAAATCCTTTGGGGGTCTGGGTAGGTAGTAAGGTAGTGTAGCGTCATGCTATCCGGTACTCCGGTACAAGGTGTGAGGGGGAGTTGGGGGCTGATATTCGTTAGTTTGTAGCTGATCCTTGTTGAGTGACCCTCGCAAACCGACCCTAAATGTACCTAAGTGTGCAGTGACGGCAGTTGCAGCCCTTCTGACCTTTGATTGCTTCTAGCAGAACCTAAAGACATTGAACCAGCAGTAGCAGCAGTTTTGGTCTGGTTCCTTTGGGTTCAATGCAGCTGTGCGTATTTTAGGTTAATAAACGCTAGAGCAAGTAGATGGGGGAGCAGCGATGGTAGTACTCGGCAAGCACAATTTGCGTAATTTGATTTCACCTCTCCTAGCCTCTGTCTAGACACTCTATCCGTAGATAGGATGCGTAGATGCACGGGCTGATTACGCTGAAGCTAGTCAACACTATTGTCTTTGTTCAGCCTCACTGCTAACCCATCTGGAAAAGTCTGTAATCAAAGTCCGCAAAACATTTTTTCAAAAGTGCAGCTTTTGTTGCATACGCAATTTCAGTTAGTGGGTACGCTCAAGAAAGCTATCTTTACTTTCCCTTAACCCAAATTACTTACGCTGATAGCTTTCAGGGATTTAGTTAGCATCAGTTTGGATTAGAAAAATGGATTTGCTAGAGTATCAAGCCAAGGAATTATTCCGTCAAATGGGCATTCCAGTTTTGCCCTCCCAGCGCATTGATCATCCCACCGACTTGAAGGGATTGAGAATTCCTTTCCCGGTTGTTCTCAAGTCGCAGGTGTATACGGGAGCGCGGGGCAAACTGGGCGGAATTCGCTTCGTTGAAAATACAATTGACGCGATTGCGGCAGCTCAAGCAATTTTCCATCTGCCGATTATGGGCAAGTATCCAAAGGTGCTGCTGGCAGAGGCAAAGTACAATCCCGAACGAGAATTTTATTTGGCTGTTACTCTGGATCCTTCTAGCCGTCGGCCTCTGCTGTTGGGGTCTCAATTTGGTGGGATTGATGTCGAATCGTCTCTCAAGCATATGCGGCAGGTGGTGGTTGATCAAGAATTCTCGCCCTTCTATGCCCGTCGCCTAGCGCTGAAAATGGGCCTACAAGGAAATCTGATGCGCTCGGTCAGTGCTCTAGTTGAAAAAATGTATCATCTGTTTGCTGAGCGAGACCTGGATCTAGTTGAAATCAATCCATTGGCTGTCAGCAGCAGCGGTGAGTTAATGGCGCTCGATGGCAAAATCACTGTCAACGATGCCGCCCTAGGACGCCAGCCTGACTTGGCAGCCTTGTTAGCGACCATCCCCGCCCAAGCCGGCCTGCCAGTTTCTAATCTGAATTGGGTGGCCCGTGAAGGCAATATTGGTGTGCTGTGCAATGGAGCGGGGCTAACAATGGCAACCCTCGACCTGCTGCACAAAGCCAAAGGCAAACCAGCCAGTTTCGTCGATCTGGGCGCAGATTATCGCCAGTGTGCCTCCACCAGCGATCTGCAAGACCGGCTGAAGCAGGGACTCGACCTGTTGATTCAGGAGAAGGGCGTTAAGGTCATTTGTATAAACCTAGTGGGTGGGGTGGTTTCCTGCCTGCAAATTGCTGAAACGATTGCCTCTTGGTTAAAATGGCAGCCAGCTAATCGGCAATTGCCGACTTTGGTCGTGCGGCTGGTGGGAGATCAGTTTCCTGCGGGTCGTGGGCTATTGGCAGCAATGGATATACCAGTGTACGAGTCAATGGATGATGCTATTGCTGAAACGGTTGGCCTCACTTCTGCCACTGCTGCCAAGCCGGGGAAGCCGCCTTCCTTGCTGCTCGCATCTGCCTGAGGTGTAAAGTTGTCTGTTTACCATGAATTTCACTGCCGATAGTAAAGTGCTGGTTCAGGGAATTGCTGAAGCACTTGGCTCTTTACATGTGCCGATTATGCGAGCCTATGGAACGTCAATTGTGGCAGGCGTCAGCGCGGGCTATGGTGGTACAACGATTGAAGACATCCCCGTCTTCGATTTGGTGGAACAGGTTTTGGATATCACTGACCACATTGATACAACTGTAATTTTCGCCCCTCCCTATGAAGTGTTAGATGCGGCGTTAGAAGCGATGGCCGCTGGAATTCGACAGCTAATTCTGATTACAGAAGGAGTGCCGCCCTTGGACATGGTGCGGCTTTTGCGGGAGGCCGAAGCCACAGAAACGCTGGTGGTTGGCTCTAGCAGCCCTGGGGTGATCGTGCCCGACCAAATTTTGCTAGGCACCCATCCTCCCTACTGCTACACGCCTGGCCCTGTAGGTCTGATTAGCCGCAGTGGTACCCTTACCTACGAAGTGGCATTAGAGCTGACGCGGGCTGGGCTAGGTCAATCGATTGCGGTTGGAATTGGCGGCGATCGAATTCATGGCTCTTCGTTTCAGCAATGGCTACAAATCCTGGAAGAAGATGACCGCACTGAAGCGATTGTGCTGATCGGTGAAATTGGTGGCGATAGCGAAGAGCAGGCCGCCCTTTACATTGCTGAAACTATCGATAAACCTGTGGTTGCTTACATCGCCGGTACAACTGCTCCGAAGGAACAAACCAGCAGCCATGCCGGGGCCATTATCGCATCTCAAATTGCTGGGTTGGGGGCAGAAATTGGTACTGCTACCAGCAAGCTAGCTGCCTTTAAGCAAGCAAAAGTTCCTGTCGCCGATCGCCCCTCTAAAATTCCTAAATTAGTTGAGCAAGCGTTGGCCAAGAGCCGCACCGAATGATTCAGCTTCGCAGTTCAGGAGAACCCAGGCGCTGAGAACAGCGGATTGGGCAGTGGGGTATGCAGCAGAGTTTGAGCGGGACGATAGTGAGACGAGACAGTGTAGTCACCTGCAATAAATTCACCATAGTCGGCCAAATTATCTAATCCGACTAAACCGAGCAAAATTTCAGCCGTTAGCCAGACCGTTAGCTTGATCACCATCTTGCCCCACTTGACTTGCATGACCGTTGCCTCAATCAGCTCATCTTCTGAAGACTTATAGGCCCGACGCTGCAAAATTATGCAGTGATTGGGATGGAAGGTGGGATGGAGGGGCAAAATCAGTTGACTCCAAACTATCGGTCGCCGCAACAATTGGCTCAATGGCAAAACTGTACGGCACAGTGTTGTCTCTAGCGGAAATAGTGAGAAGCTGATAAACCAAAGCCGCAATCGAGCTGATAAACACTAGCCCTAGCAAGATCACCAAAATCCGTTCGGTCGTTGAAGAGTCCATAGGAATTTCCTGCTGCTTCCTGCAATGAGCCTATAGAAGATTCCACAGCAAGAAGTAGCCCGCTTCCGGACGGACTTACTCAAACGAACAAAAACACAATTACTAGGCAACGCCCTTGCAATGCTTCAGCCTGCAATCGATGCTTCAACAGCGGCTTGAATTCGCTGAATCTGTTCCTGAAGGCTATCGCGGTTGAGCCGATAGCTGAGGGGATGGGCAATCAGGCGAGCCGTGCTGTCGAAAATTTGCTCAATTTCAATTAGATTGTTTTCCTTCAAAGTGCGACCTGTGGCAACTAAATCCACAATTGCTTCTGACATGCCGGTAATTGGCCCCAGTTCGACCGAGCCATAGAGAGGCACAATTTCCACAGGCAGCTCCAAACTTTGAAAGTATTCGTGGGCGCACTGAACAAATTTGCTAGCGACGCGACTGTGGGGCGGCAGTTCCACTGCAGACCGATAAGGACTACTAGCCTTGACTGCCACGGACATACGGCAATGGCCATACCCTAGATCGATTAAATGAGCCACCTGAGACCGTTTCTCTCGCAAAATGTCATAGCCGACAATGCCGAGCTGTGCCTGTCCATACTCAACATATACCGGTACATCGGTATTGCGCACGAGTAATGCTTTGGCTTGATGGTCGGTGTCCCAGATCTCCAACTGGCGGTTAGACGAATCTAAAAAGGCGCTAAAGTCTAGACCGATTGATTTGAGCAAACGAATACTGTCGGCTAATAATCCGCCCTTGGGCAAGGCAACGGTAATCATAGTTTTAGTTAGTTCCTACATAGCAGCGTAACAGCACTAAAATAACCATCCCTGTAGAGGGTGTCTGGCGTCAATTCTGGTCGTCAATTCTGGTCGTCAATTTTGTCTAGAGCTGGACAAGATGCTTGTGCGCCGCACACATCCTGGGAAGGTGTTCGTTAGCTGATTGTTTAATTGGGTCGTATGACCCACCACCACAGATTTAGCGTTTTGCAGTCTGTTTTAGATTGCTCTGACAAAAATTCTATTTACCTACGCTACATATAGCGTTTGCTTGCTGATATAAAAATATCTACCTCTATATATAGGAATTCCTATTACTTAACGGCCTTATTTTCTGCTGCTTGGTGTGGATTAAGAGTAACACCATATCGTGAGTTTTAATCATGGCAGACTTAAACAAAACGCTGCATGTAGAGCGGCTTCCAAAGCTTACCTGATTGCAGAGCCAGGGAGGGGCTAAGGCAGTTGTCCACACTAGAAATGATTTTTCTACCGTCAAAAAGTTGCGCCTTAAATTAAATTGTGATATTCGTAGAATAAACCTAGATCAATAACGAATTGCTCTTTCAGGACGTGTTGGAAAGTCATTTGGAAGCCGTTTCTTATTCAATCTAGGTTTGTTGGATTGCCGACTGCTTCTCAGGTATGTCAGTGAGTTTAGGTTCTAACATCAAGAATCTAAATGCTCAAGCAAATAGACCGTTAGCTGCTCAAGTGCAAGATTATGCGTTAAGTCAGAAATCCCGCCTGAGATAGAAAATTCGGTTGAGCCTCAGTGATGCCAATCTAGGATTGGCTGAGTGCTTGTCCAAAGCTTCTTCTGGGTTCATCAAAAGGGCTATGCCATTGCGCATATTCAAGTCATTGTGTGAAATTGCTGACGCTGCTATTGATTCACTGCTTAAGGTTTCAGAATGGTCGGGCTGTGGTAAAGCTACGAAAAATTCTTGAATGGCTAGCTGGCACTGAAGTTGCATTTTGCCTACCTCAATTACTAGCTTTAGCTAAGTTGCTCTATTGATTCACTTTGAATAAATGAACTGATAAGGCGCAGTGAATTAGCGCAGCAGTTTTGTTTGCATTCAGGTATCTATACAGCAATCTAAAGTAGAGCTAGCTGAGTTTAGGGATTGGGAATTTCCTGTTAGCTACTAGCTATTTCTCTGAAGAATTGCTCAGGGCGTGCTCGCTAGTTTTACTTCACAGCAATTGTGTCGCTTCAATGATTGAAACTATTTCTCTTGCTAGATTTTTAGCTCCTAGATTTAGCGTAATTAGCAAGATTTGAAGCGAACTAGACCACAAATGTTGATTTTTTTGATCTACTTCAGATTTAATCATGCTAAATTTGAAGCAGCAGAGAAAAATCAATCTTCTATTCTCTGTTTTTCCATAAAACTACTCACAACTGCTCTGATTTTCTAACTGAATTGGTCTGTCGGGTATAAAACACTTGGATTTTCAAGAGCGGAGTGTGAACTATCTAAACTGCATAGTTTGATCGGCGATCGATGAGCAGTTTCAGTATGGAAACGTTACCCACTATTTGAGGAGAAGAAACCTATGGAATCACTTGCTTATCTCCAAGTGGCTCAAGAGCACGAAAATCTTGAGGATAAGGAGCTAACGCTTGAGGCTTTGAATGCAATTAAAATGTCGGGCAAGGTGACAGGAACGCTTTTGGGAGTTGCAGGGGCTGCCATTGCTGTAGGCGTGGCAACCGATGCTCCAGCTCAGGCTCATGGCTATAGCCATGACTATGGCTGTGGTGACTACTGTGGACCTAGCTTCGTCGGTGGCGGCTACCTAGTGACGTCCTACCAGACCTACAACGTCTCCTTCAAGTCCTATAAGGACGATTGCTATGACCACTACTGCGGCGGCGGCTATCCTGTCAGCCACGGCTGCTACGACTACTGCGGCGTCAGCTATCCCAAGCACGACTCTTGCTACGACTACTGCAAGGATGACTATTATCCAGTTAGCTACGACTATGGCTATGGCTATGGCAGCGGTTGTGGCGACTACTGCGGCGGCGGTTATCCAGTTAGCTACGGCTATGACTATGGCTATGGCGGCGGTTATGGCGGCGGTTATGGCGGCGGCTGCCATGACTACTGCGGTGTTTCCTACGGCTACAGCACCTACGACATTCAGGTCGCGCTGAACTACGCTGGTTTCCACGTGGCGGTTGATGGTGTCTTCGGTCCGGAAACTCAAGGTGCCGTTGTTGCCTTTCAACACGCCGTAGGGCTGGTACCTGATGGCGTTGTAGGCCCAGCCACTGCCAGCGCTTTAGGACTCTACTAGGGGTAGTAATCGAGTCATCTAGGCTGGTATTTCAACAGATTGTTCTCAATTTGTCAAGTCTAAACTGAAAAACTAGCTGTGAGGGTGGCATTGCTCTCACAGCTTTATCCGATCCAGGAAATAGAGCGAATTTATTGAATTAGTTATTTCAATTGCTTTGATTGAGGCTTTGATCTTCGCATCTACCTGGCTCAAGCGTGAGGTAAGGCTTAGCTCTAATCAATTAGTTAGTTTTGTTAGAGGTGAGTTGATAGATTTACCTCACTTTCCTGTACTTATTTTTTGAACTCGATTTCTGAGGTTTAAGCAATTTCTGCTATTTCAAAGTTTTCTGGCATTAACTATTCAGAATCATCTGGATAAAAGCTGCGATTTACTAAATTTAATTGATCAGAATCACGATTTGAAAATTCTATATCTAGCAGCTTCCCGAAAAATAAACTTCAGTAAGGCTCTATCTGTGGAGTTTGTTCCAGGCTGTAATTCCTAGAAACACAGTTGAGGAGTTGGAAAGTTCTCTTTGTCTGACCTGGAGGGTTACTATTTTTTCTGTAACGGTGCAATAATGAGTCTGAGAACTGTTTTTTAAACAAAAACTTTGGCTCTTTAGCTCAATTATTGGAATAGATTGCATCAATTCAACTTACCCTTGCTCGCATTTTGAGGAGAGAAACCGATATGGAGACGTTGGCCTATCTTCAGTTAGCTCAGAATTACGAAGATTTCGAGTCATCTGGCTCAAACTTTGAGGTGAAGGATGTAAAACTCTCTGGAAAAGCAGCAGCTAGTGTCGTTGGAATGACAGGCGCGGTTTTAGTGGGTGGAGTACTAGCTGCCGACCCAGCCTCCGCTACTGGTTCTTCCTCGGTTTCCTCTAACTGCTGTATTCCAGTTGTAGTGCGCCCTGTGTCCTCCGTTTGCTGTCAACCGGTTGTTTCTCGCCCGATTGTGGTGCGTCCAGTCGTAGTGCGGCCGATTGTGGTGCGTCCGGTCGTCGTGAAACCAGTAGTGTCGTCCTCAATTTGCTGTCGCCCGATCTCCCGCCCGATTCATCCTCCTTCAAACTGCCACCCATCCTGTTCTGGTTCGCAATCCGATTCTGCCGTCAGCTCTGATTCCGACTACTACAGCCAAGACTACTCGGATTACTACAGTCAGGGTTACTCGAACCACTACGGCAGCGATTACTCCAACTACTACAGCTACAGCTATGGGCAAGACTATTCTCAGAATCCGTGCAACTGCTCTGCTGGCTCTGATCATGCTGGTGTTGGTCAAGTTTCCTACTATCCAACTAACGACGCAAATCATTTAGGGACTATGGGTGAAGTAGTGTTGCCGCAACAGGCGCACTTTAATGCAGGTATTGCACCCAGTGCGGGCAGTGACCTCTACAGCTACCAAGCTGAAGCAGCTGCAATGGCTTATTGAAACATCAGTTAAAACCCCAATAGTTCACTGATGAAGCAGTAATGGAATTCAGTTAAATAACCTGAGATTTGCTGACTAAACAGCGAACTATTGCAGGTTGATGTGAAAAAAACAGCAAACATGATCAGAGATTGTTCGAGGAATTAGCCAAGCAAGAACAGCCTCCCTATGTAAGTTGGATTGAAGCTTCGAATTGGGAAATGCGTAGTGGTGAGAACGCTCTGTATAGAGAGTGTTCTCTCCTTCCGCTGTGAAAATTTTCGAGCCTTAAGTAATTTTCAATACTTGAAGTTTTCTTGCGTAGATTACTCAAAATAGTTATGCAAGAACGTTGATATACAAAATTCAATTGTTGCTAAATTATTAATTTTTGAAATTCCATATCTAGAGTTCTCTAGTGAGAGAATATTCTAAAAACTCTACCTTTAGTGATCCTGTAACTTATCAAACAGCTTCAGATCAGTGTTGAAGAGCTGAAAAACACCTCCTGCTTGATGTGAGGGGGTTATTTTTTCTCTGTATCGATGTAAAAATGAGGGCTAAGGGTCAATTTTTGATTTCAAGAGTTGGCTCTAACTCAATCGATTCAGTCGATTAAATCAACCTCTCTCACAGTTTGAGGAGCAGAATTTTATGGAAACAGTTGCTTATTTTCAACTGGCTCAAAATTACGAAACTTCTGAGTTATCAGACTTGGAACTGAACCCTGGTGAAAACCTGAAGTTATCTGGAAAAACAGCGGCTAGTGTGCTTGGAATTACAGGTACGGTTCTAGCCGGTGGTGTGCTGGCGACTTCTCCAGCTTCTGCCTATGGCTCCTATGGCTCCTATGGCTATCACGGCTGCTGTCGTCCGGTTTATTATCAACCGGTCGTTTATCGTCCGGTCTACTATCGTCCAAGCTGCTGTTACTATCCGCAGTATCATTCCAAGCCTAGCCACCATTACCCCCACTACTACAGCCAGGACTATTCCCACGACTATTCCTACGACAAGCATTACGACAAGCACGCTGACAACGGCTACCACAAAGACAATGATTACCACGAGATTGCGTTTCATCCAGTGACTGACCCTAACCTGTTGAAGCTAGGCTCTTCGGGTGAAATTGTGGCTCTGCTGCAACAGGCGCTCCTAGATAACGGCTTTGATCCGGGGCCGGTGGATGGTCTGTTTGGCTATCAAACCAAATCAGCCGTGAAGGCCTATCAAGAGGCGAACGGTCTATTGGTTGACGGAATTGCGGGCGGTCAAACATTAGATAGCCTGGGACTGGCTGGCGCAGGTGCCTAATCATCCCAGGCTTGTGCAATGAGCCAATAGCGGAGACAACTAAAGGCTCTTGGTGAAGGGTGGCGTTGTTAAGTTACGGTATCAGCGGTAGTCAAATCAAAAGACTAGCGCTGGAGAGAGGGACGGCCATCCCGATCTCATCCGTCGCTTTAATGCAACGCCGCCTTATTTTATAAACCAATTCGCTGAAAACGACAGCGGAAACGGCAACTATTTTTCGTTATTAACAAATCTAATCAAAGCCTTAAGAAAACGATCGATCTGTCAGGTGAATAAATCAGGGTACCCTGGAGGAGTTGAGGAGTTGTTAACCAGTACAATTGTACCATAAACAATTTTATGTTTCAACTGCAAGCTCTGATTTTTGATGTGGATGGCACCTTGGCAGAGACCGAGCGAGATGGTCATCGAGTTGCCTTTAACCAGGCATTTGCTGCTGCTGGCCTCGATTGGAACTGGTCACCGGAGCGCTATGGCGAGCTGTTAGCTGTTACAGGTGGCAAAGAGCGGATTCGACATTTTTGGCAGCAGTATTTGCCAGAATTTGTGCCTCCTTTGTCTGCTGGCATGAGTGAGCAGGAGTGGATTGCAGGGCTACACAAGGCCAAAACCAACTATTATGTGCAGCTTCTACAGACCGGCGGTATTTCTCTACGTCCGGGTGTGCGGCGCTTGTTAACTGAAGCCCGAGCAGCAGGTCTGCGGCTAGCAATTGCGACAACCACTACCCCCGATAATGTCACGGCTTTACTGGAAGCAGCTCTGGGACCAGAGAGTCTAAGTTGGTTTGAACTGATTGCAGCGGGTGATATTGTGCCTGCCAAAAAGCCTGCTCCCGATATTTACCACTATGCCCTAAACGAAATGCAGCTCGATCCAGCCTACTGCTTGGCTTTTGAAGATTCCCAGGCGGGGTTAGAGTCGGCGCGTCAGGCAGGTCTAACAACGGTTGTCACGGTCAACGACTATACCCGTTCTCAAGATTTCTCCGGGGCTGCTATTGTGCTAGATCATTTGGGTGAACCGGATATGCCTTTTCAGGTGCTGCAAGGTGATGCTGAAGGCGCAACCTATTTCCAGGTTTCGTTAGCGGATGCTTTGCTGAAAGCGTCTCATCGAGTTTAGGTAAAATAACTGCTGTTGCTAGAGTATCTGGGCTGAAATATGACTGTGCTGAAATAAATAAGAAAGTTTTTTCCATCTTTGGGTGTAGATCGTCTAAGCTATCTGACAGCCTTAAATTATTCAAGCGATTAAACTGTGCTAAAGCATTTTTCCCTGATTTCACTTGCCGTTTTGGGATTGTGGAGTGCTGCGCTGCCTGTGCAGGGGCAGGCGTTGATTCCCCATGTTTTGCAGTTAGACAGCGAACAGCTGGAGCAGCAGGGGCTAATCCTGGCTCAAGAGGCTAGTCAGCTTGCGCAATTTCAGCAATATCAGCTTGCTTTGACACGGGCGCAGTTGGCTTCCCAACTCATTCCCGACAATCCCCAGGTTTGGGGGTTGCTTGGCAGTTTGTATTTACAGACCGAGCAATTTCGTCCGGCGATTCAAGCCTTGCTGAAGGCCCGCTCACTAGATCAGGAAAATGCGGCGGTGCTGTTTGCCTTAGGTTCGGCCTACTTCCGTGAAGAAGACTACAACGCAGCGGTGCAGTATCTCAAGTCTGGGTTGAAAATTAAGCCAGATACACCAGGCGCTCTATTTGATCTGGGCAATGCTTACTACAAACTGAATCGGTTTGATGATGCGATTGAGCAGTACAGAAAGGCGGTTAAAATCGACGAAAAGTTCTGGCCTGCTGTCAACAACATTGGCTTGATTCGCTACGAGCAGGGCAATACGGACGATGCGGTAGAACAGTGGCGGCAGGCGATTGCCATCGATGGCAATCAGCCAGAACCCAAACTGGCCCTAGCAATTGCTCTTTACGCGGAAGGCATGGAATCTGAAGCCCTGGAAATGGGTGAGGCTGCTCTCCGGCTTGATAGTCGCTACGCTGAAATTGAGTTCTTGGAGGAAAACCTCTGGGGAGAACGGTTGCTAACCGACGCGAAGCAGTTTTTTGCCCTGCCCAGAATTCGTGAAACGCTGGTGCAGATTAATCATGAGTCGGTGACGCAATGAAGCACGCTGGATCGAGGCTCTAAATAAGATCTAGACAAAATGATAGGGCGGCAAAGGCTCTCCCAGACTTAGTTCCCAGTGGAGCAGTTGGGTTTGCCAGAGGCTTAGGTCGGCTTGCAAATCGGATTCCGCCTGACGGGAACGCAGCACGTAGAACCGTTCGATGCCGTCATTGGTTTGGTTGCCCCGCACTGCGTCAGGATAGCGATCGCGAATCAAGCGATTGAGCGATTCTAATTCTTGCTGCTGCTGCTGCTGCCATTGGGCTTGATCTTGATAGAGCTGCCGTTTGGCCAAAAAGTAATCTTTGCCGCTAATAGAACTGGCGATGGGTTGTTCTGGCAATGACAAGGGTACAGCCTTGAGGGTGTATTCGGCTTTGTCTTGAAGCTGGCGCAGTTTGTCGAGATAGGTTTGCTGGTGGGCACGTAAATGGTCGAGCAACCCTTGGCGAGAGATGAAGCAGGTGCCGAAGCGGAGCGGCAAAACTGCCGTTTGCTGAAACACTTCTTGAATTACCCGGTCATGAGATAACACTGCCTGCATCAACTGTCGGTCGCTCTGTTGTAATGTCTCAAACGCTAGATCCGGTTCTACTAGAGCGGCCAATTCGGCAAGGCTAACAAGCTCCAGCGGCCCCCAAATTCCTTCGGGCAGCTCTAAGGGGCGATCCCCATTCAACAGAAAGGCATAGGTATACATCGACCGCTAAAGTCCGTATAGGAAGACCTGTGACCCTCGTTAGAAATTGTTACATACTTCGCTAGTACAACTAGCAAGCTGGAGACAAAATCACAATCAAAAAGAACAAAATGCCCAGCCTGAGCTTGACTGGCAAAAGGCTGAGCAAGGCGAGTATTCAGGAGCACCAAACATTAAGCACCGAATTGTGGCTTAATATGAGTTTCAGTTGGCTCGGACTGGCAACCGGCAACCTAGCGCTGGCGGGCTGCTTCGGTGGCCTTAGCCGCATGGGCAATTTCAGCGAACTTGCCGTTGGTGTGGCCATTGCCATTGCGGGGCTGAATTACGCCATAGCCGCCATGATTGCGCTCGTAAATCACGTTGATTTCACCGGTTTCCGCATTGCGGAACATATAGAAATCGTGATCAACCAGTTCTAGCTGCTCTAGCGCTTGCTCAACCGTCATGGGAGGCATAGCAAAATACTTCATCCGCACCACTTGTTCGGGCAGGCTAGGCGAGCGTTGATCGTTGATCAGGGATGGTGCAACGGGTTGTTGACTCAGGGCTTCGACGGTTTTCACCGGAGCATGTTTCTTCTCGTGGCGTTTCTCCTTGTATTTGCGCAGTTGACGAGCAATTTTATTGGCAACTAAATCAATGCTGGCATAGAGGTTTTCACTGCTTTCTTCAGCTCGCACAACGGTACCGTTGGCATAAATCGTGACCTCAGCCGTTTGTTTGGGATTAATCCGGGGATTACGAGCAACCGACAGGTGTACATCAACTTCCGTCGTTAGGGTTTGATAGTGACTGACCGCCTTTTCAATCTTTTGATGTACATACTCATGAATCGCATCGGTGATCTCAATGTTTTTGCCCTGGATAACAAGCTTCATAAAGCTTCCTCCCTTGTAGAGTTGGGTCATATCTACACCCTAGCACCTTGTATTCTGGACAACAGACTCGTTAAAGATCTTTTGCATCCGTTGATATTTCTTGATTAGAACTCTAATGTCGTTGAAAAAGTTAGGTTATCCCACGCTTGATCCCGGCAATCCAGCGTCAGTCCTGTCTTCTAGGTTAGGTACAGTTTCCTATGTCTACTCGTCGCTGTTTGTTTTATCACTACGGATTAGTACCCTATGAAACGGCCTGGAATTGGCAGCAATCCTTTGTAGCCGAACGTCGCCAGACTGCTGACTTGGATGATGTACTGCTGCTATTAGAACATCCACCTGTTTACACGCTAGGGCAGGGTGCGAGTTTAGATTTCTTAAAATTTGATCTAGACAAAACGTTACATTTGCTCTACCGCACTGAGCGCGGCGGAGAAGTCACCTACCATTGTCCGGGGCAGCTAGTCGGCTATCCAATTCTGAATTTGCGTCACTACCGGCAAGATCTGCACTGGTACTTGCGGCAGCTCGAAGAAGTGCTAATTCGGGTTTTGGCCCTCTATGGGCTAACCGGTGAGCGAATTCCGGGTCTGACTGGCGTTTGGGTGGAAGGATGCAAGGTGGCGGCGATTGGCATCAAGGTCAGCCGTTGGATCACGATGCATGGCTTTGCGCTGAATGTTTGCTCTGATCTGAGCGGCTTCGAGCAAATTGTGCCCTGTGGCATTGCCGATAAACCAGTGGGCAGTCTAGCGCAGTTTGTGCCGGATGTTGACATCGAGCAAGTGCGCCAGCAGGTGGCAAGCTGTTTTGCTGAGGTGTTTCAGGTGGAGTTGGTTGAAGAATCTTTGGCTTATGGCGGCTAGAGGTATGGTGATTAAAACTGCTGCTAAGTTAGGTCAACCGAATTATTTTTAGATCCTGTAGTGGAGGTATCTTGCCCGCCGCGAGCGGAACGCTCGCACTCTATTTATTGTTTAATTTGGTTGAATTACCTATGTTGAATTACCATAAGGTCAGCCTTTGACTGGCCTTATGGTGATGCAAGGTGATCGGGAATTTGGTTGAGTAACCTGCGAAGGCGAGTTTTGTCTGGGTAGACGCGGTTTCTAACCGCCAACATGCTTAAACTGCTGCAACGCTTCGATGATTGTCACATTTGCCTTAGGAAAGGGAAATTGGTCCAACTCATCAAGATCAACCCAGCGTACTTCGTCGCATTCAAGCGGTTGCGGCTCACCGGATACATGCTGACAGTGGTATACATTCAGTGTTACATGGAAGTGGCTATAGGCGTGGTCAATGGTAATCAAATGATCGCCAACTTCAATTTCAATCCCAAGTTCCTCTAGAATTTCTCGACGAATACATGCTTGTATAGTCTCATTCGCTTCAAGCTTTCCACCTGGAAATTCCCACAGACCGCCTAGCAAGCCATCCTGGCGGCGGCGGTCGATCAGAATCTGTCCCTGGCCGTTCCAGATTACGGCTACGCCAATCTGCTTGTGCGGAATGGCAGTCCGGGTTTCGCTTACAGGCAGTTCGTTTTGCATATTGGTGCGATAGGCGTGACAGTATTGATTCCAAGGACAAAGTAGGCAGGCAGGCTGTTTGGGTGTACAGAGGGTAGCTCCCAAGTCCATCAGCGCTTGGTTAAAGTCGCGGGGATTGTCCAGATCGAGCAGTAGCTCCGAGGCTTGCCAAAGCAGGGAAGTGGCTCGGTTGGGGGGTATTTCCAGGGCGAGCAGTCGCGCTAAAACTCGCTTTACGTTGCCGTCTAGGATCGGCGTAGGTTGGTTAAATGCAGCGCTAAGAATGCCGCCTGCGGTGGTTCGCCCGATTCCGGGCAAGGTGAGGACGACCTTTAGACTGGTGGGAAACCGGCCACCCTGCTGCATTAGCTGCTGTGCCGCCTGATGCAAATTGCGAGCACGAGCATAGTAGCCCAAGCCCTGCCATGCCTTCAAGACCTGCTGCTGGTTCGCTGCGGCCAGATCTGCAATCGTGGGGAACTGAGCCAACCAGCGTTCGTAGTAGGGAATCACGGTTTTTACCTGGGTCTGCTGGAGCATAATTTCCGAAACCCAGATGGCGTAGGGGTCTTTGGTTTGACGCCAGGGCAAGCTGCGGCCATGAACGGCATACCAGCACAGCAACAACTGGCGCAATTCCACCACGACTGGTGAATTCAGCAGCACCTGGTAGCGGGCTGCCTGCACTCCAGCTTGGTCAGGAGGAAGCAACCAAACGCCAGAACTGTCCTTTGCTCTGGTACTTACTTTTGTACTCTTGGGACTCTTGGGACTCAATGCTCTGGAGTTGCTGTGAATTGGATTTGCAGTCATTAAAAAAGGACCTGGCCATTATCGCGAAAATCTGCCAAGTCCTCAAGTTGCTAGCAATACAAATGCTACTCAGAACCTATTTTGTGAATCCACTTTTAAATGCCTGTTCTTCGGAATCCGCTAGCGGCTCTATTCAGCTTCTGGGGCGCTTGCCTCGGTGGTTTGGAGGGCACGCTCGAACTGCATGCGTTGCTCTGCGTTGCGGAGGAAGTAACCGCTCATCATTGCCGAAGCCAGCAGTCGTCCCATATGCTCGCGGCTCGTAGTAATCGTGATGTCAAAATGCTCAGAAGGTAGCCCACCCAGAAGTCCAATAATGTTGCGTTCCATCACTTGCATCACTTCGCCCGATCCGGGTTTCGACAGTTGAGCCACGGTTTCTGGACTCATGGACTGAATATACTGCCAGAGTAAGTTGCTTGACTCACCACCAAAGTATTCAGAAATTTTATTCGTTGCGTTGTTCACGGTAGGAACCTCACTCGGACTGTGGCCTTTGGTTTATGAACTTAATGTAACAAAGGGCAAAACCGAGTACAGATGGGCAGAACCGAACCTAGAAAGACGGATCTACGTAATGGGAAGGGGAAGGGGTGAGGGGTGAGGAGTTAGGAGTCAGGAGTCAGAAGAGAGTTGGTGATGGGCAGGTTGCACTCTGTTTGTGGGTTTGATTAAGTTCAAAGATTTAAAACAGAAATGGGAAGCATTGAACTTCCCATTCTAGTAGCTGATATTGAGTGGACCTGATCTGAACGATTGGCTTCAGGAGAGAACCGTCGGTAAATTCGGTGCATCAACCGTGTTGGGTTCGGTGTCTGCTTCGACTCGGCAGAGTTTCGCGCCCAGTCCTTGCAGTTTACCTTCCAGGTTTTCATAGCCGCGATCGAGATGCTGCAAGCTTTGAATGGTTGTGACACCATCGGCGGCTAATCCGGCCAAAACCAGCGCTGCTGAGGCTCGTAGGTCTGTGGCAACTACTGGGGCACCGGATAGCATCGGTACACCCCGCACAATTGCAATGTTGTTTTTGACGGTGATGTCAGCTCCCATGCGGTTCAGTTCGGCCACATGACGCAGACGGTTCTCAAATACGGTTTCGCTAATTACGCTATTGCCTTCGCTCAGGGTTAATAGCGCCATAAACTGGGCCTGCATATCAGTGGGAAACCCTGGGAAGGGCATGGTTTTGATATCTGTGGCAACATGTCGCTGGCCGGGAATTAGCCGCAGGCGGTTGGGCGCATCGGCCACTACATCAGCTCCAATACTGCGCAGCTTGGCAATCACGGCTGTGAGGTGATCGGGAACTACAGGAGCCAAGCTAATCTCGGAGCGAGTAATTGCTCCTGCCACTAAGAAAGTACCAGCCTCGATCCGATCGGGGATAATGCTGTAGTCGGTAGAGTGCAGCCGCGGTACGCCAGAAATCACAATGGTGTTGGTGCCGGCCCCACGAATCCGAGCACCCATTGCCCGACAGAAGTTAGCCAGATCCACCACTTCCGGTTCCTGAGCGGCATTTTCGATAATTGTTTCCCCTTCGGCTAGAGTGGCAGCCATCATCAGGGTTTCGGTAGCGCCAACGCTGGGGCAGTCTAGGTAAATCCTGGCTCCCTGCAAGCGTTTCTTACCACCCTTCAGGTAGGCATGTACCGTGCCATGCTCAATCTGCACATCGGCTCCCATCGCCTGTAGGCCCCGCACATGCAGATCCACTGGCCTCGCCCCAATCGCACAACCGCCGGGTAGAGGAACGCGAGCCATTCCCAACCGAGCCAGCAGCGGACCGATGATAAAAAAGCTGGCCCGGAGCTGACTGACCAGCTCATAAGGTGCTTTCGACTGCCCGATGTGGCTAGCATTGATCTCAAGCGTGTCTCCCTGCCGCTGAAGCTTGACGCCTAGGGCCGACAAAATCTCGCCCATGCGGGAGACATCTACCAAAGAAGGCACATTACGGATGCGACAATCATCCGCACAGAGTAGCGCCCCAGCCATAATCACCAGAGCAGAATTCTTGGCTCCGCTAATTTTGACCTGTCCTCGTAGTGGCTGCCTACCCCAGATACGAAGCACTGTTTTGTCTTCCTCGGTCGGAGCGTAGGAACTTGAAATGCTGAGATGAGAAGTAATGGCTCTGTCCTCCAGAACTTAATCAATTTTGTTTGCAACCTTTCCTGCAAACTATGGCCTCAAAGCTGCAAAGCAAACAAATTTGGTACTGATTCTACCGGAAACGTCAAGAATGTCCAGAAGTCTCCTCAGTGGAGTGTATCGCCTTCTGGCGATTTTGCTGTCAAAAAATTCAAACAGGCGAAGAAATTTTTGCCGCTGGAGCAGTTGACGAAATCCTTTGTTTACGGCATGATGGTAAATCGCAGTCTGAAACGCACGCCGAGTGCTTTAAGGTTGCCAAGATTGAACTTAATAAGCGGAACTGGCGGAATTGGTAGACGCGCTAGATTCAGGTTCTAGTGTCTGTTAAAGACTTCCGGGTTCAAGTCCCGGGTTCCGCATTAGCCAGACGAAACAGATTTAGCTAGAGATTTAGCCAGACAAGATAGATACGGTGTATCGAAGTTTTCGGTTTTGCGGGCGTTCCTGAGTGAATCGCTCCTAGACCGGGTTATTTGTTGGTTATAGGCTGGTCATAGGCTGGTCATAGTTGGCTAAACCTAATTGCTCTGGTCAGCATGTAAAGCTAGCTTAAAATTTCTTATAGGTTGACGATTTTCTGTAATAAAGATTTAATCATTTGCTCAAGCGATTTTGCGGCATGGGGATTGGGATCCGTTATGAAACCAATCAATAACTCTCAACAGAATCAACTCAAGCTGCGGCCAAACGAGCAGTTCAGGGCAAATGGTAACTGGGCTGCTCCGGGGCAGAAACCACCAGAGTAAGGTAGGCTGAACTAGAAACCTATTGTCTTGATGTTTGCTGTTCTGACGTTTGCTGTCCTGACCTTGGCTGACACTTCAGTTGGCTGCCGCAAAAAATTGACGCAAGCGCACTGATTCAGATAGTGGGTGTCCTTTAGTGTGAGGTTGAGCGTTTCATGCGAGTTCTGCTGCTCTATCCCTTATTTCCTAAGACTTTTTGGTCGTTTGAGAAGATTCTGGAGCTAATTGATCGCAAAGTACTGCTGCCTCCCCTGGGGTTGATTACGGCGGCGGCCATTTTCCCGGCAGAATGGGAATATAAGCTCGTCGATCACAATGTGCGCGAAGTCACGGAGGCCGAGTGGGAATGGGCCGATCTGGTAATTTTGTCGGCCATGATCGTGCAGAAGCAAGATTTTCTAGAACAGATCCAGATTGCGAAACGACGAGGTAAGCGAGTGGCTGTGGGTGGACCCTATCCAACCTCTGTACCAGAAGATGCCCTCGCCGCCGGAGCAGATTATTTGATTCTAGATGAAGGCGAAATTACGATTCCGCTGTTTGTGGAGGCAGTGCAACGAGGTGAGCCGCAGGGGGTTTTCCGCGCTCCGAATGGCGAAAGGCCGGATGTGACCACAACGCCGATTCCGCGCTACGACCTGCTAGAACTGGATGCCTACGATTCAATGTCAGTCCAGTTTTCGCGTGGCTGTCCGTTTCAGTGTGAATTCTGCGACATTATTGTGCTCTATGGCCGCAAACCCCGCACCAAAACCCCCGAACAACTTCTGGCCGAACTCGATTTTCTCTATGAATTGGGTTGGCGGCGGGCTGTATTTATGGTGGATGACAACTTTATCGGCAACAAACGCAATGTGAAGCTGCTGCTGAAACAGCTAAAAGGTTGGATGGCCGAGCATCAGTATCCGTTTGCCTTTAATACCGAAGCCTCGGTAGATTTAGCTCAAGATCCAGAGCTGATCCAACTGATGGTGGAGTGCAACTTCAACGCCGTTTTCTTGGGAATTGAAACCCCCGATGCCGACAGCCTGGAGCTGACCAAGAAATTTCAGAACACACGCAGTTCGTTAGTCGAGGCAGTCCAAACCATCAACCGAGCAGGCCTACGCATCATGGCGGGCTTCATTATCGGTTTTGATGGTGAGAAAAAAGGCGCGGGCGACCGGATTATTGAGTTTGTTGAGCAAACGGCAATCCCGACAGCGGTGTTTGGCCTATTACAAGCCTTGCCGAATACAGCCCTGTGGCATCGGTTAGAAAAAGAAGGACGGCTCTATAACCACAAGAGTGACGGCAACCAATTCGCGCTGATGAACTTTGTCCCGACTCGTCCAGTGGAAGAAATTGCTCGCGAGTATGTCCATGCTTTCTGCACCCTGTACGAACCGGCCAAGTTTCTAGATCGGGTCTATCGTCACTTCTTGCACATGACCCCGTCGCCCTGCAAGGCGCCATTCCGGATGCCAAGTCTAGTCGAAGTCAGAGCGCTGCTGACGATTATTTGGCGACAGGGCATCAAGCGCAGCACCCGCTGGCAGTTTTGGCGGCAGCTTTTTAGCATTCTGCGGCAGAATCCCGGCATCTGGGACCATTACCTGATTGTTTGCGCCCATGCGGAGCACTTTATCGAGTATCGCCAGATCGTCCGTGACCAGATCGAAGCGCAGCTTGCCGAGTATCAGGCTGAACAGGCTCGGCGAGAAGCATCCCAGGTGAAGTCGGTGGAAGTTGTCGCCAGTTAGAGGTCGGTTCGGCATCGGTTGGTAGAGACCGTTCCAGAACCGCTTTTGTAGCAAAAAAGCAAAAAGGCGGGCTTGATTTCAATCTCAATACCCGCCGATCGAATCACATCAATCTCACTAAAATCTCACTGATGTGGACTAGATGATTTTGGCGGTTCGTAGGCCGAAGTATAGGCCCATTGCCAGACCAAATGCGGTACCCAGCAGAATAAAGTAAGTAATCACTCCACCCATTCCGGTTGCTCTCCGTTTGCTCCAAGTTGTCTACACCGATCATTGAACCATTCAGGTGGCGCACTGCTCAACTGTTTGACGCTCGATTTGACTCTTGATCCGGCTCGTGGTTCACTAAATCGGCAAGATAGCCGCGGGGCGTGATCATCCAATCAGCGCAGGTGCGCGTGCTCTGGTTGCCAATCAACACAACCGTCAGCATGTCGATCGGGTGCGCTAGCATCTGGTCCAAGGTTGTGAGCGTCACCTGCTGATCGGGACGATAGACTGAGCGGACAATCGCCACCGGCGTCTGGGCCGAGCGATGGGTGAGAAAAATCTGCTGCGCGGTTTCGATCTGCTGTGTCCGGGTTTGGGATTTGGGATTGTAGAGTGCGGTAACAAAATCGGCTTGGGCCGCGGCGGAGAGTCGTTTTTCGATCACAGGCCAAGGAGTAAGCAAATCGCTGAGGCTGATGGCGCAGAAATCATGCATCAGGGGTGCACCAACTTGAGCCGCGGCGGCCTGCAGAGCGGTGATGCCGGGAAATACCTCTACTGCTGGCGTTTTGCCATCCCAGCCGGAATGCTGAAGCTGCTCCATCACCAGTCCAGCCATGCCGTAAATGCCGCAGTCACCAGAGGAAATCACCGCGACCGTCAGTCCCCAGTTCGCCAGTTCGATGGCCCGTTCGGCCCGCTGGCGTTCTTGAGTAATAGGCAGGGCTTCGACGATCTGGCCGGGTCGCAGCAAAGCCCGAATCAAATCCACATACAGCCCGTACCCAATCACGGCATCGGCTTGAGTAATGGCGGTTTGAGCCGCGGGCGTGATCTGATTGAGCTGGCCAGGGCCTATTCCGACTAACCAGAGCTGGCCTCGGCGTCCGGTATATTCCTGTTCAGCTTGGGCAATCGCAATTGTCACGGCTCCCGGCTGATCCGGTTGGCGAATAATTTGTTTGCGGACACGGAGTAAGGAAGCATCCGAGGAAGGACTGGCCGCTAGGATTGCGGCAGCTTCGGCTACGCTGGGTGTACCGACTTCGGTTTCCACGACAGCAGAGGGCGTCGGTACAGAAACTTGCCGCAGTTGTTCAGCCGAGAAACAGCAGAGCGGCCACTGACGGCCCTGACAGAGTTCCACTAACCCAATTTCATTTGCTTTCAGGTCAATGGTGGCAACGCCAGCAATCGCCGCCTCGGCCAAATGATGAGCGCGACACACCGATTGAACCGCCGTTTCGATCAAGGCTCTGGAGGTGCCTCGTTCACAGCCAATCCCAACCCATAGCACTCTGGGATGCCACTGCACTTTAGGAAAATCGGCCTCAGGCGAAAAGCTACGCTGCATCGGGCTGATCCAGATGCGTGCTCTGGGAGAGGGAGTAGGTGGTGAATCGGCTGGAGCAGGCACTTCTGGAAAGCCGAACTGAAAGGAATGCTCAGCGGGTAAATGGTCTTGCCAGAGCGTGGAGCCAGCTTCTTGGATTACCTGTACAGGTTCTTGGCGAGCAATGGCGCTGCTCACGGCTGTCCAATCGCCGGATCCCTGCTGCCAACCAAACGGTTTACCCAAACGATCGATAGCGGGTAGAGCCAGTCCGTTGGTGGCTCCAGTCAGAACGGGTGTGGCGCGAAGCTGACAGGCTACCGCTTGTGCTAGGGCATCGGCTCCAGCTTGGTGTCCCCCACAGAGGCTGATCACAAACTGACCGTTGGTATCTACAACCACCACGGCTGGATCGGTGGCCTTATGCTGCAACAACGGCGAAATCAACCGCACTACCGCGCCGGTCGCCAGACAAAAAATCAAACCCCGATGAGCTGGCCACTGCTGGGTCAGATGTTCTCGCAACGAATCTGAACCTACCTGAAGCGAAGGAATGGGCAGTTTCGCCTGCTGAATTTGCTCACCAATCGGGGCTGGAACCCAGAGTGAAACGGCAGCAGTTTCCCAGAGCGGCTGGAGGCGCTGCACGCCGGTGAAGGTGGTGGTAAGGGCTAGCAGCGGCTGAAAATCGTGGAATAGCAAGGTGAAACGATCCATTCAAGCGACCTAATTGAGCTTATAGCATTTTGGCTGGGTGCCGCCTTTTCCGTATCGGTCCGACATACGCTAGGCTAAAGACAAGCCCAATGCACGGAATTCTGTACTTTTGACATGCATTTTGAACAGGTAAACCTGTGCAGAATCAAGGCTGAATCCTGATGTGCTGAATCACGATATGTGAACACGAGGACGTAAGATGAGTCAGACTGTTACCCCTCCTACCAATCCCCCTGCCGCTAGTCGGCCTCCAGCAACCCAGCCAGCCGCGATTTCAGCCGAGGCTACTAGTTTTAACGACTTTGTCCAAGAAACGCTGGCCCTGACTCGTCGCCTATTCATTCAGCTGCAGCGCCGTCCCTCTACGTTGATTGCCGGAATTATTCAGCCGGTAATGTGGCTGGTGCTGTTTGGGGCGCTGTTTCAGAATGTGCCGCAAGGTTTATTTGGCGGCAGTCAGAACTACGGTCAGTTTTTGGCGGCGGGCGTGATTGTCTTCACCGCCTTTGGAGGTGCCCTGAATGCTGGGCTGCCGGTGATGTTTGATCGCGAGTTTGGCTTCCTGAATCGGTTGCTGGTAGCACCACTGGCCTCGCGCTTTTCGATCGTGCTGGCCTCGGCCATTTTTATCGCCACCATGAGCCTGGTGCAGACGGCAGTGATTCTGGGCATGAGCGCGTTTCTGGGCGCTGGGCTACCAGGATTAGGCGGTTTGGGCTTGGTGGCGCTGATTGTGCTGATGCTGGTACTGGGTGTGACGGCCCTTAGCTTAGGATTGGCCTTTGCCCTGCCGGGGCATATCGAGCTAATTGCCGTGATTTTTGTCACCAACTTGCCGTTGCTGTTTGCCAGCACAGCTCTGGCACCGTTGTCCTTTATGCCCAAGTGGTTGCAGGTGGTAGCTAGCTTGAACCCCCTCAGCTACGCGATCGAGCCGATTCGCTATATCTACACCCATAGCAGCTGGGATTGGCACAGTGTGGTGATGCAGGCTCCGTTTGCCACGATCAGTTTGGGAACGGCGCTGCTGGTTTTGGCGGGATTCAGCCTCGTTGCTTTGCTGAGTATTCGACCATTGCTGCGGCGGTCGTTTGCCTGATTCTAGCTAGAGGCAACGGGTTACAGGAATTTGGTTTACTCAAAGAAAAACCGAACAGACCGCGTTCAAAAATCGAATTTGTCGTTAAACTTTGAGAGAAATTGGGAGCAATTCCCACTTGAGTTGCGTCCTAGCTGAACAGCATTGAGTATGTTGAAAATCGCTCTGTGAGGAGTTTCAGGCTAATGAGCAAGAATTTTCTACTTAAACAAATTTCTCAATTCACAATCGGACTGCTCGTAGCAGGAGCAGGGTTGAGCGCCGGGATTGGCGTTGCTTCGGCTCAGGGTGTGGATCCGCTCGATACTAATCAAGCCCGAGATTCTGACCCCTTCTCGAACCGGGACAATGGCTATTCTCCCTTCTTCAACATGATGCACCGCATCCAGCTTGGCAATGTCCGCAGCATTTCCGAGTTTAGTAAAGACCAGCAGGAAAATCTTGGTACTGAGGCGGATGATTTCCGCACTCGGCAGCGCGAGTTGATGCAGCAGAACCAGCAATCACCGACCCCTGTGGCACCCAGTGCTGTACCCACTGAACCGCCCGTCGTGAACCCGTAGCTTAATCTGATTCGGGCTGCTCTATGGACACTGCTTTATGGACCATGACTCGCAAATTCAAGCCGTCTTAAGCTTTTGGTTTGGGGATCCGCCAGAGGCTGCTTCCTACGCGCAGCGCCGTAAGTTTTGGTTTGGCAAACAGCCGGAGTTTGATGCCGAGATTCGGCAGAAGTTTGCGGCGATCTATGAGCAGGCAGCCGCTGGAGCATTGGATGCTTGGCAACAGCTTCCGGCTGTCTGTCTGGCTTTGGTAATTGTGCTGGATCAGTTCTCCCGCAATATGTTTCGCGACACCCCCGAAGCCTTTGCTACTGATGCCAAGGCGCTGCAAATTGCCCAGCAGGCAGTCGCCCAGGGGTTCGATCAGCAGCTTGCTCCGATTCAGCGGATTTTTCTGTATTTGCCGTTTGAGCACAGCGAAAATCTAGCCGATCAGCATCAGTCGGTTGAGCTGACCCGCCAACTCAGTGCCGAGGCTCCTGAACTGGCCGATGTGTTTGATTACGCCGTGCGACATCAGGATGTGATTGAACGGTTTGGGCGGTTTCCCCATCGCAATCGGATTTTGGGCCGGGAGAGCACTCCAGAAGAAATTGAATTTCTCAAGCAGCCCGGCTCTTCGTTCTAGAGGCTGAGCTAGACGTTGCTGTTGGCTTCAGATTGGGTAATCAGTGCCAGCTCGATCTGCTCTTCTGCAGGCTGGGATAGCTTCACCTGCAAACCGGCTCCAAAGAACTGATCCAGCTTTTCTTGCTTTTTCTGCCAGGTTTCCAGCAGAATCAGCGGCGAGTCAAACTCCAGGATCAGGGCATAGGCCCCATCGATGGCTTCTTCCCGAATACCAACCAGCACAGGCCGTTCCTCGTCTGTAGGGCTGAGACCGAGATATTCCAAAGAGCTGTCGAGATGGGCTGCCTGTCCGTAACGATAGCGGGTTACGTCTTTGCGAATCTGAGTTTGGATGGGCGTGGCCTGTTGTTCACGTAGGGCGATGACTTCATCGGTAGGGGGTTGGGAATAGGGTACAGGCTTTAGCTCAGCCGACTTGAGGGCCAAGCCCCCCAGTAACAGCGGAATTCCGTAGAAGAAACCCACTAGATTCAGGGTTGCGTTATCAGCCACATAGGCTGCTACCCCTATCACCGACAGAATGGCTCCGATTACTAAGCCCACCGATCCTAAGGAAATTTGACGTAACATGGTTCATGGATTGAATCGTCTAGTTAACAATTATTAACCATCTTGGTCTGCTCTGGTTGGCCTGCTTTGACAGAACAGCCAGAATAGCGATTGTAGTCGTCAGGATTGGTAGATAATCCACCTGCTCAGGAGTTGTTATGACAGATACTCAGCCCGATATTGAGTCTTTGCGTACCCGGTTCCAGTTGATTGAAAGCAAACGCGAGTCCTTGATTCGTCTGCTGGAACAGCCCAACCTCGGTACCCTCCGGATTGATGTCAATCAAGCGTTGGAAGAGATTGATGAGTTAATCGAAGAGTTTAAACGCACCTTTCCAGATGGTTAGGAGTCAGGAGCCAGGAGCCAGAATTTGTGGGGCTACCAAGGATCCGTGACGAATGACAAGACGAATGACAATTAGTCGGTAAAGTAATCTGTGAAGCTGTATTAGACCGACAGCAATCTGCTATTGGTAGAGAAGTAGGCTGTCGATTCGTTGACCTTCATCGTTTGGCTGTCGGGGACCCCAGCCCCGTCTATTTTTGGCAGAACACTAGTTGACAAAACCGATTTATGGCAAACACCTATACCGTTGAAATTCACCATCGAGGTGATGTTCACACTCTGACTGTTCCTGAAAATGAAACCATTCTGTCTGCGGCTCAGGCTGCTGGCTTGGACTTGCCCTTTTCTTGTAGCGCCGGAGTCTGTACCACTTGCGCCGCCCAAATTCTATCCGGCAGCGTGGACCAAAGCGATGGTATGGGAGTCAGCCCCGAACTACAAGCCCAAGGCTATGTGCTGCTGTGTGTGGCCTATCCCCGCTCCGATCTGAAAATTGAAACCGAGAAAGAAGATACGGTCTATCAGCTGCAATTTGGTCAGTTTCAGAAAAGCGGCAAATAGGTGGCAAGTGGTAAATAAGCTAGGTAAATAAGCTAACAGTGGGCGATTAGGACGCAACTATGGTGACTCGTTTTCTATCGCTGGAACTGGATCTAATTGCACCGGCTGAACTGCAGCGGTTGATTCTGGCTGAGTTGCGTCGCTATGGAGAACCGCTGCGGTGGGCGATTGTGGCCGTGGATGGCGAGCGGGCCAAAGCTCACATCGAAGCCGTGGTGACGTGCGAATCCACGGTTTTACTGCCAACCGATGCCGTAACTCTGGTTTAAGGGATTTCTGCTGTTAAATCTGCCGAGGTTGAATGTGCCTGCTTCCTTGACTCATCGTCCCTACACAGCGGTGCTGCTTGTCCCTACCGGGGTTGGAGCCGCCATTGGTGGCTATGCGGGAGATGCGTTGCCGGTGGCGCGGGCACTGGCTCAGGTGGTGGATCGGCTGATTACCCATCCCAATGTCCTAAACGGAGCACAGCTCTACTGGCCGTTACCCAATGCCCTTTACACCGAGGGCTACGGCCTCGACCAGTTTGCCGCAGGGGAATGGGGGCTGCGTCCGGTGCATCAAAACCGGGTCGGATTAGTGCTCGATCAGGCAATTGAACTAGAGCTGCGGGTTCGTCATCTGCAGGTCGCGGATGCGGCACGGGCTACGCTGGGCCTCAGCTTAACCGACTATGTGGTGACGGATGCTCCGCTGGGGGTGGAATTGAGAACAGCAGCCTCTGGAGCCACCTGGGGGACGATTCACCAGCCAGCTAGTCTACTGCGAGCAGTGGAAAAGCTGAAAGATGCCAAAGCGGAAGCAATTGCGGTAGTGGCTCGTTTTCCTGATGATCCAGGTACCGAAGCGCTGCAACTCTATCGACATGGCAAGGGCGTTGATCCACTCGCTGGAGCCGAAGCTGTGATTAGCCATTTGGTGGTCCGCACCTTCCAATTACCCTGTGCCCACGCGCCTGCCCTGTCGCCCCTGCCCCTTGATCCGTCCTTGTCGCCTCGATCAGCGGCGGAAGAATTGGGCTACACCTTTCTCCCCTGTGTGTTAGTGGGATTGAGTCGGGCACCGCAGTTGATCGACCAGCGAACGTCACCGCGGGCGCAGGATATCTGGGCTGATCAGGTAGATGCCTTGATTGTGCCGGAAACGGCCTGTGGCGGTAGTGCTGTGCTCAGTTTCAGTCAATCGGCTACGCAAATTATCACGGTAAAAGACAATTCGACTCGCCTCAAGGTGACTGCCGAGGCACTAGGGATTCAGTCACTGACGGTCCAGTCCTATCTAGAAGCGGTTGGAGTTGTGGCGGCCCATCGAGCTGGTGTGCATCCCGCCGCTTTGTCACCCAATTTGCCTGCAATTCAACCATTGGGGCAATCGAGGGAGCAATCGAGTTAAACTCTGGTCGAGTTGCGTGAATGGTCACTAAATTTTGGCAGGGTTGGATTGGTTTGATTCGGATCTCGGCAAATGCTAGCCTTAAACCAATCCAGCTTGACACGAAATTGCCTGGAATTTAGGCGAATTCGATTGCCAGTTCAAGCGTCTTAAATTTATTTCCTGCGCTGTGTCTGACCCCAGTTCTCCGAAACCGAATGTAGACCCCCTGAGCCGCGTTCAAGTCTTGATTGCAATGGGGGTGACGGCAGTGGTGCTGCTGCTGTTTGCGCGTCTGTGGCTATTTTTTGATACGTCTGCGGTGCTATTGCCCCTCCAATGGTCTGGCTTAGCTTTGCTGGTGGGTATTGGTACCGGACTGGGAATTACGGCAGCTAGCGCCTTGATGTATCGGATTTGGGAGGCTTACCGCAAAAGCGCCGACTATTATCTGGAGCTGGTCATTCGACCTTTAGTATTGCCGGATTTGATTTGGCTGGGGTTGCTGCCTGGTATGAGCGAAGAGCTACTGTTTCGCGGTGTGATGCTGCCAGCGTTAGGCTTGACCTGGTTTGGCTTAATTCTCTCCAGCCTGTGTTTTGGCATTCTGCACTTCAGCGGCAGCCAACAGTGGCCCTATGTGGTGTGGGCAACGGTGATCGGAGTTGTGTTGGGGTTGAGTGCCCTGCTGTCGGGCAATTTGCTCGTGCCAATTGTGGCCCACATCACGACCAATCTGATTTCGAGCTGCGTGTGGAAGCTGCGGAATGAATAGTTGCCTCAGTAGGTGCAGTAGGCGGTCCAGCAGTAGGTCCAACAGTAGGTGCAGTACAGCGAGATTGCCAAAGCTCATCAACCGTGACAAACTGATAGCCCTCGTCTAAAAGGCGTGGAATGATTTCAGCCACAATCTGGGCCACGTCTTCACCGCCGCAGTAGCCATCATGCAGGACGATAATTGAGCCGGCTTGAGTCTGATTCAGAACCCGCTCCGCTGCCACGGCTACTCCTGGCCTTACCCAGTCTTCCGGCACCACGCTCCACATGACTGGACGGTATTGCCACTGCTCTAACCAACGCAGAATTTGCGGTGTAAAAAAGCCGTTAGGCGGGCGGACATCGCGAATCTGCTGCTGTACTGTGGCTAAGTCGAGCTGGCAAGCATTGGCAATGGCGGTTTGGGTCTGAAGTAGACTTTGCTGTAGTTCTTGAGGCGATAGCAATGTAAACGAACGATGGTGATAGCCATGCAGGCCAATCCAGTGACCGCGCTGCCAAATTGCTTGCGCCACTTCGGGCGATCGATCCACGCAAACTCCCAACCAAAAAAAGCTGGCTTGAATTTGATAGTGATCCAATACCTCTAGCAGATAGGGCGTATGCAGCGGATGCGGACCGTCATCAAACGTCAGAGCAATCGTTTTCGTGGCGGCAGCACCGGCCCAGAGGCATTGGGGAAACGCCGGTTTGAGTAATTTGTGAATCAGCGGATAGAGGGGAGCAAATTGCATGAATCAATTAAAGGCAAAAGCGCAGACAGGGACTATCCTACCCTACTGAAAAATTGGCATGAATGGCTGGTCAATAGCTGGTCAATAGCTGGTCAATAATTGGTTAATGATTGATTGATGAATGGTCAATGGCTGGAGCAATAGGTTTGCCGCACCCAGGCTGACTGGACGAGAGACGAGAGAATGTCCCGATTCAACGGCTTCACCAAGAAACCATCCAAGCCAGGATTATCTTCCTGCCGCAGCCAACTCGGTGCATGGACATCGGTCAACGCCACAATCGTAATGCCAGAGGTATCCGCCAGGTTGCGGAACTGATGCACCAAAGATTTGGACCATTGGTTTTGATTCCCCGTCAGAATCAACAGATAGGGAGGAGCCTGACTGGCTCTCGCCATCGCCTGCTCCGGAGAACTCGCAACGACCAATGGACAACCCAATGGACAACGCAGATGACTCAGCAGCGATTCAATCAACTGAAGGTCATCAGAGCCTTGATCTAATATCAAAATATAGTTCTGCAACTGTTCCATGAGAGCATTAGCACGCTATGGGCTAATATAGCTCTCTAGATTTATTGCTAGTTCGTGGTATAAACGGTAGAAGCTTTGAATTTAATAGCTTCCAGCGATCATTTCTAATTTGAAACTTTCCATTTTTCTTAGCTTTTCCTGTCAGGTACAAAACAAACCTTTTTATTGAATTGTGGGAAAGTTATGTAAATTTTTGAAGTTAAAAGTTTTACTTTCTCGAAACAAGACAACAACTTAATTTGTCGCTCTATTTGTTAACAATTCTCCAGAGAAGTTCATTGTTTTTCTGATCTTTCAGAGGTATAGATGCCAATTTAAGATCAGGATTATTCTTTAGAAACTGTTTAAATGCCTGCCGCCATTGTTTGCTGCTTCTGGGATGGAAGAAATACATATCGCTGAAGAAATCACTGTCTAGTGCTTGACTAAGCTGGTTTACTTCTGCCAGCAGAGTGCCAGGATCATCGACAGTTTGAGTGGAGCAGGTGTAGCAGGTCGGACGCAGCAGTAGCTGTACCTCTGGTTTGAGTGCATGGCTGAGGGCTAACAAATCGCCCGTTTCGGCATCGCTGATCAGCAACGGACGAGCGGCTGAGTTGATCGCCTGAGCTACAGCCCAATTTTCTTGATTCAGCGTTTTTTGCCACCAAGTCGGAGCGGAGAAACTGGCAAGGCAGGAAACCAATCCAGCGCAGCACACCGCCGCCATTAGCAATCGGCCATTGCCCCAGCCTCGTCGAGCTTGAATCATTTGGCTGACAAGGTAAACTACGGCAAGCTGGATTCCTAATAGCGAAGGAATAAAGTAGCGGGGAAAGGTCGAGCGCAACCCGCCCAAGGCCAAATCCGCCAGCATCAAGGGCAAAATCGGGGTCAGAGTCAGAACCAAAACCATCAGCCAAACCTGCCGCGCGGTTGAGCGCCATAGCGAGTAGAAAGCATAGGCCACCAGCAGCAGTACTCCTACCTGAACTATGCGATCGATCAGCAGCTCACCCCGGTCATAAAACACGCGCCCTACGATACTGGCCCAGGTCAGCACCAACCGCGGCCAGGATTGCTGATTGTTGGTCCAATTCGTCACCGACTGCGCCTGCGACAGGTTCGTCACCAACAGCCACAGCCAGGGCAAAAACAGCATCAGGCCGGTGCAGCTGGCAATTAGATAGGCCATCCAGCGCCGAGTTATGCGAGGTTTGAGCAGAGGAAATCCTGATTCCAACAGCAGGTAAATTCCGTGGGCCATTACAACCAAACCGCTGAGCAAGAAGGTGTAGAGGCTGAGGGCAACGCTGAAGGCATAGAGCAGCCAGTTCAGATAAGTCTGGGTCCGCAGTGCTCGTAGAAAGGCCGCTGTCATCAATAAAGTAACGGTTCCCCAAAGGCTGTACTGCCGCGATTCTTGGGCGTAGATCACCTGAAACGGCGAAATGGCCCACAGCCCAACCGCAACCCAACCCGGCAAGGCCGAGGCAAAGGCACCAGTTTTGACGAATAGCTCCTGACTGAGCCAATATACGGCGGGTAGACTCAACAGGCTGAAGAGGGCAGGCAGCAAGCGATAGGCCGCTACCGAACTGCCAACCCAGTGGATCCAAACATGGGCAATCGCGTAGTACAGCGGTGGGTGCTGCGTATCTTCGACTGCCAGACTCTGAATAGTCGCGCTTAAACCTCGGTCAGAAGCAGGCTGCTGAAACTGCTGGAGTTCTTGCACGCTAACTACCTGTGAGGCAGCAAAGTGTTGTACCACGTCCGCTTCGGTATAGCCGGCGGCCCGCAGGGACGTAAAGGCTTCGTCGTACCAATAAACTTTCCGGTCGAGATGGGCAAAGCGAAACAGCAGCCCTAGGCTCAGCAAAACTACCAGCAGAAACCGCATGACTTGATATAAAGAAAATCAAAGAAAGGTTAAGCGTTCTGCTGTAGAGTTCCCGCTCTGGGCAATGACCGCACCCGGATAGCCAATCCTGCTTAAAGCAAGTTTGCCCATTGGGGGTTTTCCTGGAGCTGCTTCAATATCTTCTTAATGTCCTGCGTCCGGTCTTTTTTGACGATTAGCGTCACCTTACCGTCCCGCACAATCACCGTATCGTCTAAGCCAATCGTGACGATCAGGTCATCATCATCAGTGGCGTAGAGCAGCGTGCCCTGGGTATCGAGTCCGACATGCTTGGCCAGCTCCACATTGGGGTTCTCATCCTTGAGCAGACGTTCGATGGCGTTCCAATCCCCCAAGTCATCCCAGCTAAAGCTAACCGGCAGCACATAGGCTCGGTCGGTTTTTTCCATCAGCGCATAGTCGATGCTGAGTTTGGGCAGATTCAGATAGGCCGAGGGTCCCTGCTGCTGCAAAGGTTGCAGAATCTCTGGCGCGTGAATTTGCAGCTCCTTGAGCACGATGCCCGCTGGAAACACAAACATGCCGCCATTCCAGCTAAACCGACCCGTCGCCAAAAATTGTTCTGCTGTCGCGAGATCGGGCTTTTCGGTAAAGCGGCTCACCTTATAACCCGGCAGTTGGTTAAATGTACCGATAGCTTCCCCCTGTTCGATATAGCCATAGCCGGTAGAGGCATAGGTGGGTTTGATGCCAAGCGTGGCAATAGCAGCATTTTGCTGGGCCAGCTCTTCAGCGGCCTTCAGGGTTTGCTCAAAGACATCTTGCTCCCCGATCCAATGGTCAGCAGGGAAAAAGCCGATAATGGCGTCTTCTCCATAGCGCTGGGCAATTTCCAGCGTGGCCCAGGCAACGGCGGGGGCAGTATCCCGTCCTTCCATTTCCACCAGCAGGTTCTCTAGCGGCAGATTCGGGAGCTGCTGCCTCACCCCTTCTTCGAGATGGGCCGCTGTAATCACCCACAACCCTGACCAGCCACCAGCCAGGTTCAATAAACGGTCTGCTGTTGCTTGCAGCAAACTCCTACCGCTGCCATCTAAGCTGAGAAACTGTTTGGGACGATGTTTCCGACTTAGAGGCCAAAACCGCTCTCCTTTACCACCAGCTAAAATTACGGGGATCATGACATTTGGGTGATTGTTCTACAATTTCGCCTTATCCTAACAAGTCTTGCGCGCGCCTCAGATCCGCTGAAATACTCGCTTTATCGCAATTTCATCAGCAATAGGTCAATTCCCCCCGATTTTCACGGAAGCAAAATCTCTCTGCTCACTCGTTCAAGTTGAACCAGAGGAGGGAAGACAGTCTATCCACGGTTCAGGTTATAATTCGGGGGCAATTAAACAAAACTAAACATTTAGCGAGATTCTTCTACTTAAGTCATTCAGCTAAGCGATTCCATTCGATAGCTCCCCTAGGTATTCTATTGCTGCGGCGTTTTGCCAAGACCATCGACCTATAGCTGGATGCGGGTTACATAAGCCATCAAGAGGTGAAAGCGTGAAACAGAAGGGATATGACTCTCAATTGCAGCGTCCGACCCAGGAACCTCCGAATGAGGTAACCAATGGGATGACATCCCCGCCTGCATTAGAGCCTGGCCGTTCTGTAAGTCCTGCTTCTGTAAATCCTGCTATTGCTCGCCCTGGCATGGGCAAATGGCTGTTTCGAGGGTTTGTCTTAGGCTTAAGCGCAACGGTTTCTGCCGTGGTAGGGGCTGCTCTGGTGTTGATGATGCCACTGCCGACAGCCATAGCGCCTACTGGCACCCGTGAGCCGTTTTCGTTAAACGAGCTGTGGCGTCAAGGCTTTCGCTATCAAATCACCCGTCCGGTGAATATTTTGGTGATGGGAGTTGATTTACCGCTGAACCTGCCTGAAGGCAGTGACCCTAACGATATGTTTGCGGGCCGCAGTGACACAATGCTGTTGGTGCATCTGGACCCGGCTACCCAGACAGTCAGTGTTCTGTCGATTCCCCGCGATACCAGAGTTGATATTCCAGAGCTAGGAATCGAAAAAATCAACTATGCTAATGCGGCAGGAGGGCCGGAACTAGCAGCCAAGGTTGTCAGCAGCACGTTGAATGGCGTCACGATTGATCGCTATGTCCGCGTCAGCACTGGTGCCTTTCGGGAGTTGGTGGACTTGATGGGTGGCATTGAGGTCTATGTGCCCGAACGCATGGAATACACCGACAACACCCAGAAGCTCAAAATCGATCTTCAGCCCGGCCACCAAACCCTAAGCGGCGAACAGGCGGAACAATTTGCTCGCTACCGCAACGATGCCGATGGCGATATTGGGCGAGTGCAGCGCCAGCAGCAGGTGATTCGGGCACTGCGGGAAAAATTGAGCAATCCGGCCATGCTCACGAAGCTGCCTGCCGCAATTGAGCTGTTTCAAAAGTACATTGACACCAATTTGTCGATGGAAGAGATGCTGGCCTTGGCGAACTTTGGCCTAGATCTGGAGCGAGACAACTTCCAGATGGTGATGTTGCCTGGTCGCTTTAGCACTCCCGACGAAGCGGTGGCCAGCTACTGGATTCTGGATCCGGTCGCCAAAGATCAAGTGATGCAAGAGCATTTTGACGTCAGCTCGATTGCCGCCGTGACGCAGCAGCATGACCGCAAGGAATTGCAGATTGCGGTACAGAATGCCTCTAGCAATCCCCAGATTGGCACCCAGATGGCTGCTTATTTAGAAGCTCAAGGCTATGGAAATGTCTATGTGATCGAAGATTGGCCTGAAGCCCAAAGCCAGACCCAGATCATTGCCCAACGGGGCGACTTGCATAGCGCTGAACTAATGGAGGCAGTGTTGGGTGTGGGTGAAATTGTGCCCGCCTCCACTGGAGATTTGCAGTCTGATTTAACAATTCGTGTCGGTAATGACTGGACGCAGCAGCCGCGGATTCAGAATAGTTACTAGCTTGAGATAGTTACTAGCTTGAGATAGTTACTAGCTTGAGCGAGTTGGGCTGAGGTTATCGAGCATGATGGACAGGAGGCGAAACCGTGAATCAGATTCCGTCCCTACAAGGTGATAGGCCAGGTAATAGGCCAGCAGCTCAGCCAGAGGTTGGCAGGGGGGCGTTGCATTTCCGATCGCAGCGCTGGTGGAAGGGCATCCTGTATGGAATTCTTGTCCTAGTGCTGGCCGGTTTCTGGGTGCTGATGTTGGCTCTGCCGGTGGCAGCCCAGCCCGATACGGTCAACTACAACAACGCTAACCTAAACAACCAGGACTTCTCTCACGCCGATCTGCATGGCAAAAACTTTGTGGCGGCTGAGATGCGCAACATTAATTTAGAAGGGGCCGATCTGAGCAATGCCATGCTGACCAAGGGCGTCATGCTTAACGCCAATTTGCGCAATGCCAACTTGACTGGGGCCTTGGTGGATCGGGTGTTTCTGGTTGGCTCAGATATGACGAACGCGATTCTAGAAGGCGCTACTCTGGCCCGCACCAGCTTTCAGGATGTGACAATTACGGGAGCCGATTTTACCGATGCCATCATTGACCGCTACGAGCTGATTCAGCTTTGTGAGCGAGCTGATGGTGTCAATCCGGTTACGGGCGTGACCACGCGCGATAGTTTAGGCTGCCGCTAGCTCTCAATCCAGGGTTTGACGGCGTCCCAATCCAGAAACTCCTGCAAAATGGATTGGTAGCCCGCACTGTTGGGATGCAGGCCATCTTGAGTGAGACGGCTCATCCACCAGGCTTCACCCCGCGATAGCCAGCAATCGAAAATATCAAGATAAGGAATTTGTCGAGCTTCGCAGGCCAGCCGAGTTGCTTGTTTGTAGCGATACTGGTCGGCGTGGTTATAGTACAGACACTTTGAGAAGGGCATTTTGCGCTCATTTACCGGTGTCATACCCACAAACACTACCGGACAGAGCTGTTGCGCCTGATCCAGCAGGTCGGCCACATCGATCTCAAATTCGGCAAAGTCGGTGAAATTCTTGCCATCTAAACGACCCAGACGCGCTGAATCGTTCAGCCCAACTGAGAGAATAATCATATCAGGCACCCGGTGTCGCAATTCGCCGCGATGGCGAAACTCGCTCTCTAGCCGCCGTGCTACCTGCCGCATCCGGTCTCCCCGCACCCCCAGGCTATACAGGGCGTGACCAGGACTTTCAGGGGTCATCCACTGCCGCCGCAGTCGCTCGACCCAGCCGCCACCTTCTGGATCGCCAAATCCGTAAATCAGGCTGTCTCCTAGTGCCACAATTCGTAACGATGTGGGCTGGGAAGGCAGGGTAGATAGGGAATGAGAAGACTGAGCTTGCGTTCGCTGATCGGAGGTATGGGCAAGAGTTTGCATGCTACAGCAATCAGAACAAAATGATGAGTAAAGTTAAGTTTGATTTAATTGCGCTTTGTATGGGACTTTACCATTCCTAGCGTCAACTTAGCAATTCTTAGTATAAGTGCCCAGGAAATGCGCTTGGCTTCAGCTCAGGTTCATGCTAGACGCCGTCAGCTTAACATTGAGCTGATGAAAATTGTGTCAACTACCCGACCGCTAAATAAAATTCTGGTCAAGTCAGGTTAAGCGTCGCTGTTGGAAACCCTGGGGTAATCTTCAGACATTCGCATTGTCTCGATCGTGCTTTTGATGGTGGCCGCGATCGGCATGGCTAAAACTACACCGATGAAGCCAGCTACCCGTCCGCCAATCAGCAGCGCAATGATAATCCAAATCGGATTGAGGCCGGTAAAATCTCCACGCAGGCGAGGCGCAATAATGTTGTCGGTAATTTGCTGAAAAACTACGCTTGCAACCACCACCTGCACGGCGGGCAGAAATCCCTGTAGGCCAAACACCAGCAGCGTCACCAAGCCGATGCCAACTGTGGCTCCAAACAGCGGTACCACTTCCAGCAGGCCAATGATCAGCACAAATAGCAGCGCAAACTTGATCTGCAAAATCAAAAACGTCGGAATCAGAAACAGCACCATCACCAGCGCCAGCAACAGTTGGCTCAAAAAAAACTGGTGAAACTGCTGTTTCAGAGAGGTGCTGAGGGCATTGCCCAGTTTGCTCGGCAGCAGATTGGTTAAGCCTTTCCAACAGCGTTCGCCATAGAGCAGCATATAAAACGCCAGTACGATCAGCAGAATCGTCGCGAAGATCTGACCGACCGTATTAATGGCCAATTCGGGCAGCTCGGCAATGCCAGCCTGAACCTGATTGTTGACCTGATTCGTGATCTGGTCGAGGTCGAACGGCAGTTTGTGCTGGTTGATAAAGCTTTGCAGCCAGTTGATGTTGCGGTTTCCGGCTTCGAGTAGAGCTGGCAGCCCTTGCAAAAGCTGGGTAGCCTGCCCAATCACAATCGGGAGCAGTGTAAATCCCAAGATGACCAGTGTCACCAGAAACAAGAACAGAACCAGCAGGACAGCCTGGGTCCGGTTGAGGCGAAAGCGCTCGAACAGCCGTACCAAGTAATCCAAAATTAGCGCCAGGATGATGCTGAGAATCAGGAAGGTAATTAAACCTTCAAAGTACTGAAAAACCTGACTCAGTACCCACAGGTTTAAGACAATAATTGGTCCGCTGAGTCCATACAGCAGATAGCGTCGAATCAGTTCAGAAAGCTGCATCCGCAAAAGCTAAGAAAGTGAACATGACACCCATCCCCTGCCTCGATCCTAGAGCCTGAAACAGTACTTCAGCCGTCAGCGGTTGCAGTTTTGTCAACCCATCACTCATGCGCCTGCATCGTCTGCAAAACACTGCGAATCAAGTCGTTCTCGACATCATCCCGGATGGTCACGTCACCGATGCAGGTAGGCAGGATAAACCGCACTTTGCCAGCCGTCACCTTTTTATCAGTTTGCAGAGCGGCCACGATTTCGTCGATGTCAATTGCGGGGTTAGTGGCAGGTAATTTGGTTGGCAATCCGGCTGTTTGAATCAGCTGCTTTTGACGATTGGCAGCATCTTGCTCCCACAAGCCCAGTTCCACTGCAATTTGCCCAGCCGCCACCATACCGATCGCAACCGCCTCGCCGTGATTCACCACGCGATAGCCGGTCAAACTTTCAATTGCATGTCCAATTGTGTGCCCATAGTTCAGGATTGCCCGCCGTCCCGCTTCTTTTTCGTCGTTGCCCACCACATCGGCTTTTGCCTGACAGGAACGGGTGAGAATCTCTTGCAGCAGAGGCTCTGGAATATAGCGCTGCTGATCAAGCCGCTTGGCAGCTTCGAGTTGACTGAACAGTTCCGCATCTACAATTACGCCGTATTTGATCACCTCGGCCATGCCAGCTCGAAACTCACGCGACGGCAGTGTTGCCAATGCCTGCGGATCGATCAAGACCAACTTGGGCTGGTGAAAGGCACCGATCAGGTTTTTACCCTGAGGATGGTTAACGCCGGTTTTGCCTCCAATCGCCGCATCTACCATTGCCAAAAGGGACGTAGGAACCTGCACAAAGCGGATCCCTCGCAGCCAAGTAGCAGCCGCGAAACCAGCCATATCTCCAATCACGCCACCTCCCAAGGCCACGATAGTTGATGACCGCTCTAGGCGATGGGCGATGGCCGCGTCGTAGATTTTTTGTACCGAGGCCAGGGTTTTGTAGCGCTCTCCGGCTGGCAACAGACAGTGGGCGACCTCGAATCCGGCTGACGTGAGCGCGGTCAGGGCTTGCTCTCCATAGCGACGGAAAATCATCGGATTGGAGATCAACAATACTTTCTGGCCCAGGTTGAGCGGCTGCATCCAATGGCCTAATTGGGCCAGTCCGCCTGAGGCGATCAGAATATCGTAGGACTGTTCGGGTAACGCAACCGTAATCTTGGATTTCATGGGCTGATTTTTTAGCTGACTCTTGATGGCTATTGGCTGATTTTATCTTGCGCGCTCTACCTTATGCCCCTTCTGGCTTTTGATCAATTTTTAGGTTTTGTGCCGCAGATGGCAAAAGCTGGTCATAATAATGCCGAGGCCAATTCAATTCGGGCGTAATTCGGGTGCAATCAATCTTGACAGACTTGACAATCTTGACAAAATTGCGTTCCTTCTCGGATTGGAGCAGGTAACCTTAGTATCTAGCAATAAGCAGCATTGGTTTGGGCCATGCTGTCTACCCGCCACATTCTAGTCAGGGATCCAACGGTGACTTCTCAAAAAGCGCAAATTCAAGCACTCCTGAACGGTATCGACGAGGCATTAAGCAAAACCAGCCCCCGCCTGCCGTGGGTGATGTCGAGTGATGCGATGCAGCAGCGGCAGATTTTGGAGCAAACTCGTCAGTATTTAGTTTCGCTTCAGCAGCAGCTTGATGCCGAACCGCCCTCTATGCTATCCGAAGCGGCGATGGCTCCAGGAATGGCGTCCGCGACGCAGTCTCCTTCTGAGTCGGCCCAGCAGGTGCTCCAAGCTGTGCTGCAGGAGATGAACTATTGGCGGGTCAACATGCTGCAACCCCTGCGGGCTGAGGTTGACTCACTGCAGCGACAGCGCGAGATGCTAACTCAGGAGATCCGTCAGCTCGAAGCCCAGCGCTATCAATACGGTCTATCTCAGCAAGCCCAGGTTCAGAATCAACAAGTGCTGATGGAGTTCCTCCAGTCGGCGATGGCGCAAATGCAGGCTAACTTATCGGGTCAAGTGACGCAAATGGTGGCTGGCCTGTCAGCCCAATCTCCGGCCCAGCTTCCGGCCCAAACGGAAGCCAACTCCTCGACGGCTGGTTTGAGTCCAGCAGAGCGGTTGGCCCAAATGCAGCAGATGCAGGCTCAATCCGATCATCTGATGCTCAAGCTAGATTCCACCTTGCAGGTCATTTTTGAGTCGCTCAACCGTAATGTTCAAACCTATCAGGAATCGCTAGAGCAGGGCTTGAACCGAATGCACAACCTGGGTCAGCAGGGGGAAGCCATGTTTGCCTTTCTGGTGAATCGCCTTGCTCAGCAGCTTGGCCGAGAAGCCTCGTCCTTTTTGCAGTCCTCTACCCCTGACTGGCCATCCTCACAGACCGCCTTGCCGGGGCAAGACCAATCTAGTGATGCCAGCTTCACAGTAGCTGATTTCTTGAGCCAAGTTTCTGAACCGCCTCAGGCTTCCCCATCCTTTACCCCTGCTGTTCCGTTTAATTTGTCTGAAGAAGTGCTAGATGTGGCCGAGCTGGATCAAACCGATGAGATGGTTGAATCTAGCAGCTTAGACGGCTTGGATTTGGAGCTGAACCAGCTTGATTTGAGTGCTTTGCCCAGTGAAACCGAAGCTACCGAGCCGTTTGACCTGTTTGCTGGTGACCAGCCCTTATCCACGTCAGATGCTGCAAACCCAGCTCCTGTAGACAGTGGGGCAAATCCATCTGTTACATCCGATCTAGATTCGGCTCTGGACTTGCTGAACCAATTGAGTGCCGAGATGCAGGCTGGTCTGCTTGACGATGCGCCGGTGCAGCCATCTGCCAGCGAAGTCGAACTTTCCCACGAACCTGAGCTGATTACCACACCCGACTCGCTCTACAACGACGATTTCTACAACAACCTGTTTGAAGAGCCAGAGGCCAAGCCTGCCCCCACTGCACCTGAAGAAACCAGCATCAACGCACTAACGTTAGAGCAAGAGTGGTTTGGTGGGTTAGCCGATCCGGCGGTCCAGGCTGAGATTCAGCCAACCCAACCCGAAGCTCCGACGAGTCCGGTCAGTCAGTCGCTGGAGACCTTTTTGTTGACTAACCCGACGGCGGCCTCTGACCTACCAGAAAAATCGGCAGATCTGTTTGTTAGCTTCCCCTCTGCGTCAGCTCAGGATGCCGCATCGGAACCGGTAGAGACGATTGTTAGCCTCACCGAACTGGTGCCTGACCCGGCTAGTGAAACCTTTGCTTCCAGCCGTCCAGCCTCCTCAGAACCGCAGCAGCCAACTCAGGAAGCAATGTTGCCGATCACAGAAGCGGCCACGGAAACACTCAATGTTAACTTGGGTGTGGATACGTTAGAGCACTTGGGGGAAGATCTGGTTCAATCTACGGCTCAATCGACTGAACCCAGCCAAGATTGGGATTTGTTTGCCAATATCCCACCTGTAGAAGCGCCGCAGCCGCCAGCCGAGTCAACCTCGCTGACGATTGAAGGGTTAGAAGAGCTATTTGAAGATTTACCCAATACGGTAGCTTCTGCTGAGCCAACTTCATCGGTAGGGGATGCGACGTTCCGATTTGGCGACATGCAGGCCACTCGCCCACCTGTTCCGCCAGAAGATACTGACTCATCTGAAAAAAAAAAGACCTGACACCGATACGGCTAGCGCCGATTGGTCACTTGCCCACACCCAACGGTGAATGGACGCCTGACACAAGCTGGACTGCCCCGGCCCCAGAAGCAGGCACACTGGCTGAACTGATTCAGGATCTCACCGAGGGCCTGAGTGCTCCGTCACTACCACCGCAGCCAACCATAGATGTGGCTTCAGTCGAGACCTCTGCTGAAACCCCAATTGAACCTTCTGCTGAAATTCCCAACGAAACCACAAGCGCAACCCTGAGCGAAACTTCGGTTGAAACTCTGCCTGAAACTCTGCCTGAAACTCTGCCTGTCACCTCAATCGAACCACTAGCCGCAGCTAGCCTAGAGCGGGGGCCAGAGATTCGTCCCGACTCTGCGGCTGAACTGACCATTGACCCAGGTGTCTTGGAGCAACTCGATCAGCTTTTGGCCGAGCCTCCAACTGTCAGTGCTCCATCAGGACGCTCTGATTGGTTTCTGGGCATTGATATTGGCACGACGGGAATTTCAGCGGTGCTGCTCAACCGGTCAGAGTGTCAACTTTATCCCCTCTACTGGCAGCCCATCGACTCAGAAAGCAGTTTCGCCATTAAGAAGAAATTCCGCTTGCCCACTGCCGTCAGCTTGAGTACCAGTGACGCCTCGGCCTCGCCGCTGCCCACAATTCGGTTAGAGGCAGCCACGCCAGCATCCAGACTGAGCCTGAGTGAGTGGAAGCCTTACCTGCGCGTTGCAGTGCCCCATTACTCGCCCCAAACCTCGCAGTGGGAACCCGTTTTGCAGTGGACTGAGCAGCAGACTGTTGCTCTCCGGACGTTGCAAGAAGCGCTCCAGCAGCTCCTCGCCACTCTGAATCCAGAGCGAGCTGCGTTCATGCCAGCTTTAGTCAGCGGGGCGCTGGGTCTAGAAACACCAGAATTTCAGACGGTTTTGCGAGACTTGGCGGGCATCATTGTGGGCTACCCCAGCAACTGGTCCGACACCTATAGTTTCAATCTGCGGGAAGCCATTCTTCAAGCCGATCTGGTGTCTCAACCCGAGCAAATCATCTTTGTGGAAGAGGCCATTGCTACCCTGCTATCGGCGCTACCGGCTACTGATGGTCGTTCCCTACGGCTGGCTCAACTGTCTCACGGACAGAACAAGCAGCCAACCTCGACGCAGGGCCATCTCCATAACGCCAACTGGCACGGCATGTCCCTGATTTTGACTGCTGGAGCTAGCCTCACCGAATTGGTGTTGGTGAATTTGCCCCAGCAGTTGCAGAACCTGAACCACACCGACTTTTATGGGCGCAGTCTGCCCCATGCCGGACAGAGTCTCGATCAAGATATTCTCCTCCAGCTACTCTATCCGGCCCTGCAGCAAGCTCAGCACCAACCTGAACCAAGCGGAGGTGGAACTAGCTACGACTTTGCTCTAGAACCGTTTGACTTCAGCCACCTCCAACTCGCCGACCTGGCCTTGCCTGCCGCTGACCTGGATCTAGCCAAACGGCATCAGCTACAGCAGCACTTGACCAGTTTTCCTGAGGGCCACCAGCTTTTGGCCGCTGCCCGCTCCCTGAAAGTGACCCTGCAACACCAGACCCACTTCACGCTCAAGTATGGCACCCAGCGGCTCACTGTAGAGCGGCAAGACTTCACCAGCCAAATTCTCTTGCCCTACATCCAACGGTTAAACCGGGAACTGAACAGCCTGCTCACCCAAACCAACACCACCGCTGCCGCCATCAATCAGGTGATTTGTACCGGAGGCACGGCTTCGCTCACCGCTATCGCCCGCTGGTTGCGCCAAAAGCTGCCTAACGCCACGATTATCCAAGACAGCTATCCCCGCACGGGAGTAGACAACTGCATTCCTAGCTGTAGCCGCGTTGCCTATGGATTGGCGACCCTGCCGCTGCATCCTCAAGTGCTTGACTTAGCGCGGCATCGCTATAGCGACTACTTTTTACTGCTAGAGCTATTGCGGTCCTTACCTCAGCAAGCAATGCGAATTGAGGCTATCATGCAGATTCTGGATGAGCGCGGCATTGATACCCAAGCCTGTCGTCTCCGCATTCTGGCCCTGTTGGACGGCCACTTACCGCTCGGCCTCATCCCCGCTGAGGCAGATGCTGCTCTCCTCACACCTGCCTCGGCTGCTAATCCAGACTATCAGGCTATCCGTTTAGCCCCCCTCTTCCACAAATCTGCCGACCGGACCTACGAACCTAACCGGCACCAATGGGAGTATCTTCAGCAGTATCTAGCCACCCTTCTAGCCGACAGTGAGCAAACCCTGCGCCAACCATTGGCATCTATCTTGCTGGAAAGCGCGAGGTCTGAGTAGATTGTGCTGGGTTTATTGTCGTTCCTGCACCCAGGCTCGTAATAACCGCAAGGCGGCGGCCAGACTCATTGAGTCGCTTTGTTCCATAAATTCTAGAATCCGGGCAGCGGGGAGAAATGGGAATGCCATACTGCGACTTTGTTCTACATAATCGTCATCCTCGAGCTGATAAATCGAGAATTTGCCCTTCAGCATGTCATCTCCGGCGGTGGTAATGTAGCGCCAAACTTCCGGGATACCCATACTGGCATAGATGGGCAACTTTTCGATCTGGCTGCGGGTGAGGGCGACTTCTACCAGCAGATCGGGCGGCAGGTCCTGGGTCAAATCCAGCTCGGTTCGACGCGGGCGTTCTTCCAGGTAATAGCAGGCATCCGGTTCAGTGGCGCAGCCAATTTCAACCTGTTTGAGCGTGACCGGCATCAGAGAGGTGAGCGGAACGGCCATCTCATCAACTAGCACCAGAATCAACGAATCGATCAGTTTGCTGCAGCGCTCATGCACATCAATTGGCGTCATCATCTCCAGCTTGCCGCGTAGATAGGTCAGCCGCGTCTGGCGTTCTGGGCCTAGCTCCACCAGCAATTTTTCAAACTGCTGCCAGCTAACGTCAGATAGAACAATGCGCTGTTCGGTTGGGAGCGGTTTTCTAGCCATAGAGACGCAGAGAGTGCAGGAGCGAAGAGACCATCATCATACCTTGCGGCTGTACCCCATACTTTATTCCTGGCCCTCTGACCGGTGATTCCGTTCTGCTATCCTTCTTCGGATGCTATGTCCAGTGATTTGCTTGGAGAGGTGCCTGGAATTTCTCGTCCTGTGCGAACCCGCCACCAAGCCAACAGAGTGCTGGCAATAAAAATACTGGAATAGGCTCCGGCCACAAACCCGATAATCAAAGCAAGGGCAAAGTACTTGAGGGTTTCGCCGCCTAAAAAGAAGATGGAAATTAGCGGCAGCAGGGTGGTGAGAGTGGTGTTGATCGATCGGCCCAGGGTTTGATTTACCGCATCATCCACAATGTCGTTAATCGACCGATTGCCGTCGATTTGAATCGTTTCGCGAATCCGGTCGTAGATCACCACGGTATCGTTGACCGAGAAGCCCACAATTGTTAACAGCGCCACGATAAACAGACTGTCTACTTCGACTCCCAGAACCAGACCCAAGATCGCGAAGATTCCGGCAGTCACCAGCACATCATGCAACAGAGCAATAATCGCAAACACAGCGTAATCTAACTGAAACCGCAGGCTGAGGTAGATCATGATGCCCGCAAACGATACCAGCAGGGCCAGTATCCCCGATGTGAAAAGCTGCCGCCCAATTGTGGGACCGACCGTATCGATCTGGGTGCTATTGGGATCAAAGGTGCCAATTTTCTCGCTCAGAGCCGTCACCAAATTGCTGCGCTGCTCCACATTCAGGGTCGAAGTCCGAATCGAGAGGGCATGCTTCTCGTCGCCCAGCACCTGGATACTGCTACTGCCTAGACCCTGATCGGCTAGAACAGACCGAACCGCAGCGGGATCGATCGGCTGGTCACAGTTGCCTGGTTTAGTGCAGTCCAGCTCTAGTTGCAGCCGGGTACCGCCCACAAAGTCAAGGCCGGGGCGGAGCGGCGCTCGCACATTCTCCTGATTCCACAAAAGCGCCATTGCCACGATACCGCTGAGGATGATCAGCGAAGAGATGGCCCACCAAAGGGTACGTTGGCGAATAACCTGCAATTTCATGATTTCTCTGCCTGTAGTTTCGTTGCGGGAGGATTGGGGCAAAACAGCTGAGGTTTGCGTAAGCCGGGGAACGTGAGGCTGAACAGCAGCAGGGTACGGCTACAGGTAAGGGCCGTGAACATGCTCACGACAATGCCAATTGCCAGTGTGAGGGCAAAACCTTTGACCAGCCCCGCTCCCAGAAACCAGAGGGCAGCGCAGGCAATCAGCGTCGTGACGTTACTGTCGAGAATGCTGGAAAAGGCGCGGTAGAACCCAGCGGTGACGGATTTGTAGAGCGTGTTGCCTGCCTGTAGCTCTTCGCGCGTCCGTTCAAAGATCAGCACATTCGCGTCTACTGCCATGCCGATACTGAGGATAAACCCGGCAATGCCCGGCAAGGTCAGCGTCACGGGCACAATATCAAAAATCGCCAAGGTGAACAGAGCGTACAGCAACAGCGCGATATCGGCAATCAGTCCCGGCAGGCGGTAATAAACCACCATAAAGATCAGCACCAGCGCTAAACCAAAAAGGCCAGCATAGATACTGCGTTGAATACTGTCCTGACCGAGAGTGGCTCCGACCGTCCGGTTTTCCACCACTTCGACTGGCACCGGCAAAGCACCGCCCTGCAATTGTTGGGCCAATCGGGCTGAGCTTTGGGCATCAAAGCCGCCGGTAATGCTAGCCGTGCCGCCGGTGATTCCTGCTTCCGCATATCGGGCATCGACCCGCGGGGCACTCAGCAGCCGATCGTCGAGGAAAATCCCTAAACTGCGTCCGGTTCCGGCTACAGCCTTAGTTAATTCAGCAAATTCGTTGGCTCCCTGGTCGTTAAAGACGAGCACCACTTCCCAGCTCGTACCTTGCAGCGGTTGGGCGTAGGCATTTCTCAGTTTCTCGCCTGTCAATTCCGTTTTGTCGAACAGGGCGGCGATTGCCTGCTCGCTGCCGTTGAGTTCTTCCTGCTTTTTGGCGATAGCTTCAGCATCGTTGGCCTGCTTCAGGGCTTCTAGCTCTAACCGCTTCTGCTCGCGTACCTGCAATTCAATCCCGAACTGGGCTTCGCTACCCGCTCGCTGCTGCCGAAAATCGAGCTTGGCGACATCTTGCAGCACTTTTTCGGCCTCGGTTGGATCGCTGACTCCCGGTAGCTGCACCAGCAACTGGTCTTCGCCGATCGCCTGGACCACAATCTCCTGCACGCCATTGGGGTTGATCCGGTTTTCCACCACCTGCTGAACGGCTTCCAGTTTTTCTGGTGTAATTTGAGGAACGGCCTCGGTAGTTTTCACCTGAAGCGTCAGTTGGGAACCACCCCGCAAATCGAGACCAAGCCGCAGCGGTACTTGGGTCAACACCACTACAGCGGCAATCGCCAGAATCAAAATTAAAGCTAAAAGAGAACGTTGTCTGCCCATAAATGTAGCCGCCACAACAACCGCTATGATAGCTGGATTTTGGGACGGAGGGGGGAAGGTTAGAAGTTTTGAGATCTAAGTTCTGGGTTTTGAGTTGGACAATCGTTTAAGGTCCAGGCCATTGCCTGATTGGGCAGATTGCACCGTCGGTGAGATTGCCAGATTTTGTAGTGCCACTGGCTCACTGACAGCAGGCTTGCTGCACCCGCTGGGCTGAATGATAATGATTGAACCGGATAGCTCAAATCACAAATTCCCAAGTTTTGCCGTTGTTGGCTGCCTAACGCTTACCAAGTCGATTTTTGATATAAAATTCTATCGATAGTCTTGCCTTGAGCAATCCGTTTAGATTCTGAGGGGTTGGGTTTACCCCTGGATTGCAGGTGCACGATTGGACGTATCCATCTATTGATGTATCCATCTATTGGAGAGGACAGAACACATGGCATTCACACAAGATCCTTTACCTTATGATTTTGGTGCTCTAGAGTCGCATGGGATGTCGGCTAAAACCTTTGAGTTCCACTATGGCAAGCATCACAAAGCCTATGTGGATAATCTCAACAAATTGGTGGATGGAACTGAGCTTGCTGATAAGCCCCTTACCGAAGTGATTACTAGCAGCTTCAAGGATGGCAAAACTGGGATTTTTAATAACGCAGCTCAAGCCTGGAACCATACTTTCTTCTGGAATAGCCTGTCGCCAAGCGGCGGGGGTGCTCCTTCTGGGGCGATTGCAGCCAAAATTGATAGCGACTTGGGCGGCTATGACAAGTTCAAAGAAGAGTTCAAAAATGCGGCAGCCACTCAATTTGGCAGCGGTTGGGCTTGGCTTGTGCTAGAAAACGGCACTCTCAAAGTCACCAAAACCCCGAATGCCGAGAACCCGCTAGTGCACGGCCAGGTGCCGCTGCTGACACTGGATGTATGGGAGCACGCTTACTATCTTGACTTCCAAAACAAGCGCCCAGACTTTATCCAGAATTACCTGGATAGTTTGGTGAACTGGAACTTCGCCAATCAAAATCTGGCCGCAGCCTAGTGTTGGCCTTGGCTAATCCTTGCAACTGACGACAGGATCAGGGCAGTCATGAGCAATCGTGGCTGTTTTTCTTTCGATTCTTCTATTCCTACAGTGTTTTTCACTCATGCGAGGTACGGGGGGATGTGGGGGCGAAGTCCCCACACAGGGGCACTGCCCCTGCACCCCGTTTTTCGTACTTCACTAGCCTGAAAAAGCTGTATCTCCTAGTTCTTATATTCCTAAAGATCGGTTTAAGCTAACTAAAGGCATTGCAGCCTATCAAAGCCCTATCGAAGCTATTACTGAACCTATGGACAGTGAAGAACTCGCCCAGTACATCGAAGCCACAGACGGCATCTCTAAGCCCTGGTTGCTGACCCAGCTGCGCCTAAAAAAACTGCAAGAGCGCCGCGCCGGCCTCACCCCTGAGGAATACGAGGCCGAACTGAGGGACATTCACCAGGATTTGATGAATTTAGGTGAGTGGTGGGTTGGGCGTGAAGATGAGGTGTTTTAGGGGAGAGGGGATAGCAGGAGCCGTTCAATTTAGGGGATGAACCCATTATTTCAGTAAGGGTAGTTCGTGTGGGCATAGCCTCCCTAATCTTGGTAATTCTGTCTCCTGCCTCCTATCTCCTATCTCCCCCGCAATTGCACGGCTTTACTGCGAAACTAAGAAGGTAGGTTTCGTTCTCCTGTTGCTTGTCTGGATATGCCCAGATCTAAAAAGGCCACTAAACCAAAGGCCACTAAAGTGCCTCTCCGCCCGGATCTTAACGACTCACGGTACTACTTCAACCGAGAACTCAGCTGGCTGGAATTTAACAATCGGGTGTTGCACGAGGCGTTTGATCCCCGCAACCCTTTACTAGAGCGCCTCAGATTTCTGGCTATCTTTTGTTCTAATCTGGATGAATTCTTTATGGTGCGGGTGGCGACGCTGAAACAGCGCCTAGAGGCAGGAATCAGCAAACCTACGCCAGACAATCGCACGCCAGCAGAACAGTTGCTTGCGATTGCAGAGCGATTGCGGCCAATGGTGGCTCAGCATCACCGTCACTTTGAGCAAGCCCTGCGTCCCCAACTCGCAGCCAAAGGTATTTATCTGCTTGACTATGCTGATTTGAAACCACAGCAGCAGCAGTATCTTCAGCACTATTTTGAAGAGCAGATTTTTCCGGTACTGACACCGCTCGCGCTGGACCCCAGCCATCCGTTTCCCTACATTTCTAACCTGAGTCTGAATCTAGCAGTGGTGGTGCAGGATAGTGCAACCGGCGTCAAACGGTTTGCTCGAGTCAAGGTACCCAACCTGTTGCCTCGATTTATCGCACTGCCAGACACGCTGTGGCCGGTGCATCGGAGCCGGAAAACGGTTTGGGCTGGGGTGCCGATCGAGCAAATTATCGCCCAGCATCTGTATTTTTTGTTTCCAGGCATGACGGTTACCGAGTTTTACTTTTTCCGGCTCACCCGCAATGCCGACCTCACGCTAGAAGAAGACGCGGAAGACTTGCTGCAAGCGGTGGAGCAGGAACTGCGCAAGCGACGGGTTGGGGCAACCGCCGTCCGGTTAGAAATTCAAGCCTCGATGCCAGCCCCAATCCGCTCTACTCTGATGCGAGAGTTGGAATTGACCGAGCAGGATATTTATGAATCAGACGGGTTAATCTGTCTGCGCGATCTGCAACTCCTTTCCGATCTACCGCTGCCTGAACTGAAGTATCCGGCTTGGACAGCGGCGATTCCACTCCAATTACGGCAGACGAATCAGCGGTTTAATCGAGAAACGCTTGAAGATATTTTTGCGGCGATTCGCCGCAGTGACATTCTGCTGCATCATCCCTATCATTCGTTTGCAGCGTCGGTACAGGTGTTTATTGATCAGGCAGCTCATGATCCGGCGGTGTTGGCGATCAAGATGACTCTCTACCGCACCTCAACCGATTCTGCACTGCTAGAAACGCTAATTGCGGCGGCTGAGAACGGCAAACAGGTGACGGTGTTAGTGGAACTCAAAGCCCGCTTTGATGAAGCGGTGAATATTCAATGGGCACGACGACTGGAACGAGCAGGTGTACATGTGGTGTATGGTCTGATGGGCCTCAAAACCCACGCTAAAGTTGCTCTGGTAGTGCGGCAGGAAGGCAGCGAAATTCAGCGCTATGCCCATATCAGCACCGGTGATTACAACCCCCGCACGGCTCGCCTGTATACGGACGTGGGTTTACTGACCTGCCGTGAGGATTTGGGCACGGATTTGTCTGAACTGTTTAACTATCTGACTGGTTATTCTCGTCAACGGCGCTATCGCAAGCTGCTCGTCGCCCCAGTGAACTTACGCGATCAGTTGATTCGGTTGATTCATCGGGAAAGCGAGCACTGCCAGCAGGGATACCCCGCGCGGATTGTCGCCAAACTTTGCGCCCTGGTGGATCCTCAGATGATTAAAACTCTCTACGAAGCCTCGCAAGCGGGCGTGAAAATTGACTTAATTGTCCAGGGAACCTGCTGTTTATCTCCGGGTATCGCTGGTGTGAGTGAAAATATCAACGTGATTAGTATTGTGGGCCGCTATCTGGAACATTCTCGCATCTTCTATTTCCACAACCGAGGTGCAGGCGAAACCTACATTGGCAGTGCCGACTGGATGACGCGCAACTTTGACCGTCGTATCGAGGTGATTGCCCCGGTTGATGACCCCTCGTTGGCCAAGGATTTGCAGGAAATTCTGGGTACATTACTAGCCGATAACCGCTATGCTTGGGAGCTAAAATCTACCGGACGCTATGTGCAACGTCGCCCACGCTCACTTGCTGCGGAGATCAATGCCCAAAAGGTGTTTATGGAGCTGGCAGAGCAGTGACGATTGAATAGGTCAACCGCATGCTTGATCCTTCGTTCACTAGCTCAATTTTGCAATCGAGAGATTCTACCGTTTTCACTAGACACCCTTTGAAACTTCTCGGTAAGCAACCACCATAAATTTGCTCGTTAACGCGGTTTGCGGATAGAACCGAATTGCTAGTAGTTCTCCTGTGTCTCCTGCTTGAATTTGTTCGGGTTTAGCGATTGTCTCTAGCAGTTTTTCTTGCTGGTCAACTAATTCTGGATGACGAGTTGTAGGGAAATCAGGGCTTCCTTCATAGGACAAAATAACCTCCGACCACTGGGCAGTAGGACCAGATTTTGATTGGATTAACTGGCGTAGGGCTTGCAGAATCAAGGTTTGAAGTGGAATGTTGGATTGGGCTGCTTGTCGGATCAAGTCCTGCTCAAGATCTGGCGGTAGGTCGATCGTAATTTGCATAGTACATTCCCTTAATGGTTAACTATTTACTCTTTGGTTCAGATTGCTGCTCGCGAGTCATGCCTTGCCTCGGTTTGTGGTGTCTCTAGTTTGGCAGAGCATGTTTGAGGATGCTAGAGAGTTGTGGGTGCAGATAAGGTGTTCAGCTCAATCGATCCAAAAGCTCAGCGTCAAAATACTCATGACTTCCCCAGGATTGGACCGGGCAACAGCGGACTCCAAGCTCCAGCCTCAGCAAAGTTTAAGCGGTGCAGTCGATGAATCCCATGCAGCACGCCTCTGCGAGAACCAATCGCCAATAGTCGAACAGACTCGCGGGTTGGGTCTGAGGTGACTGTAGTGTCAACAGCGAAACGCACCGCAGGAGTATGGGTTGAATCCTCTAAGAAATATTTCTGCATAGAAGTGAACTGGATTTAGATGAAGTGACGTAATCCAACTGGATCACACTTGCATCATACAGGATGTGATCCATCTGGTCTACATTTACCCAATCATCATCCTCTGACACGATGGGTTGCGACACCTTCGCGAACAGAGCATGGGAAAAGCAGGACAAGCCCTCAAGCAAATTTTGGAGCAATACGGCATTAGCCAAAACAGCTTGGCAGTTGCTTTAGGTGTTGAGCGGGGTAGTGTTTACCGCTGGGTGCATGAAGTGCGTGACCCCAACGCAGAAACAGTAGTTGAAATTGTCAAAGCTCTTAGAAACATCAACCCATCTGCCGCTGAAGCGTTTGTTCAACTCTACCTAGGTGATGTATCGAAGGGAAAAATCGACCCAGACCCAGACCCAGACAGCGACAAGCAGGAGGGCAGGACAGATTAATTATTGAAGTCGGTAACGTGTTTCCTGTTGCATCGCAGCGATGCACGCTCAGTCGCAAAGACATTACCCATTGTTAGCGAATTGTGGTCGCTCTCCAGGAAACGATTAGACTAATGGCAGCCATTGGTACCGCAATTTCAGGGTGGTCCATTCCGTAATCATTATGGTTCATCCTCACCTCAACGAAATTCTGACAAAACTCCAAGCTGCTTTTGGGCAGCAGACGGTGGTTGAAATCCAATTTTCCGAGAGTGCTGATGCTGTGGTGGCAGGAGAAGTAGAGGCAAACAAAAAGGGGTAGAGGAGTCTACCCCCCAGATGATTCAAAATCTAGAACCAGCGACTAAGCCGTAACCAACTCCGGTGCTGGACGCTTGCTGGTGCGGATACCTTCGATCGCCGTCGCGTAATCCTTCTGGCCAAACACGCCTGAACCCGACACAATCGCGTTAGCGCCCACTTCCAGCACTTGCCAGGTGTTGTTCGCCTTTAAGCCGCCATCCACTTCAATCCAAGGATCAAGGCCGCGCTCGTCGCAGATTTGGCGCAGTTTACGAATCTTGCCAACTGCAGACGGAATGAAGCTCTGGCCGCCAAAACCAGGGTTGACGCTCATGATTAGGACGATGTCGCACAGATCCAGCACATAGTCGATCAAATCGAGCGGGCTGCCCGGATTCAGCACTACGCCTGCTTTTTTACCCAATTCTTTGATCTGCCCTAAAACCCGATGTACATGAATCGTAGAGCTGGATTCGGCATGCACCAGAATGTGATCGGCTCCGGCTTTGGCAAAATCGGCCACATATCTCTCTGGCTCGACGATCATCAGATGCACGTCCAGTGGCTTCTGGGTGTAGGGGCGGATGGCATCCACAATCAGCGGACCGATCGTAATATTGGGGACGAAGCGACCATCCATCACATCTACATGCACCCAGTCGGCTCCAGCCTCGTCGATGGCCTTAATTTCCTCTCCCAATCGGCTAAAGTCTGCTGATAGAATCGATGGGGCAACGACGATTGGTTTCGGCGATAAAGTTTGGGTCATAGCTCTCCTCAGATCTCCTGCGTCCTGTTTTCTAAGCGTCCTGCTTTTGTAATCAGTGTAACAAAGCGCAACCCCAGCCCCTTATTTGGATGTGCGGATGGCTGGCAAATTTCATCAGAAGTTTACCATAATCGTCTTGCTTTTTCGGATACCAGGATTACCCATGACCCAAATGCAGCGGCAGTCTTCAGTCCCAGTCAGCCCCCGTTCCTCTCAAACCTCAAACCAGCGATTGTATCTGCGACTGCTTTGGCGCTGCGCTGCACCCCGACAACGGACCCAACTAGTGCTGCTGGGGAGTGCGGTTCTGGGTTTTCTGAGTGCTCCGGTGTTGGCCTTAAGTAATTCGGTGGGAGAAACGGGCATCGATGCCTACCGCTTGCACGAGGCTCCCTACAATCTGACGGGGCGCAAAATTGCCATCGGGCAGGTGGAAGTGGGGCGTCCGGCTCAGCTAGGGTTGGACAAGGCCGCCAATACCAACTCGGCGGTGCGGGTGCAGCGCTTGTTTGTTCGCAACAATTCGGCCCAGCCCAATGATTATGTGGACAATCACGCGGCCCGAGTTGCCAGCATCATGGTCAGCCAAGACAAGCGGCTGCGGGGTGTTGCGCCGGGTGCGATGCTCTACTCCTCGGCGATTGGCAACGATCCAAATGGCGGGCAGCCGCAGGAATGTGTGGCGACGCAAACCGTGGCCAACCAAAACGGTGGCGATGTGCGGGCAATTAACTTCAGCTTTGGTGAATCGCTCAGGCGCGATCCACGTCCCAAACCTGTACTCGACGGCAACGCTCTGCTGACCCAATGCGTAGACTGGTCTTCGCGCGTACACAATGCCCTTTACGTGATTTCCGGCAACCAGGGCCGGGGCGGCTTTCCGATTCCTACCGACACCTTCAACGGCATGACGATTGCTAACTCGATGGTGCTGGTTCCCAATACAGGCGTTTTCGACAAAGTCGATTTTTTCAGTTTGGGTAGTGAGCCGACCTTCGTGATTGGCCGCGATCCCGCTACCGAACGCAATGTGGGACCCAGACGCTCGGTGACTCTCGTTGCTCCCGGACGAGCCATCGCCACCTTCAAGCCCGATGGGTCTGTCGCTCCTCCCGATACAGGCGGTACCAGCTTTGCCTCTCCCCATGTCACGGCTACGGTGGCACTGCTGCAAGAATACGGCGACCGCATGATCCGTCAAGGCATGGACGCTAACAGCCCTCTTCCCCAGTGGACCCTGATGGCGCGGCAGCAAGAAGTGATGAAGGTCGTGCTGATGAATTCGGCAGATAAACTAAAAGACGCGGGCGACGGGCTGCTGCTGGGGATGAGCCGCACCTTACGCAACATTGCCAACCGCACCTGGCTAGAATCGGATGCCTACCGCGACCCCAAACTACCGCTGGATGCCGAGATGGGTACGGGTCATCTGAATGCCTACCGCGCCTTTGAGCAGTTCAAATCAGGACAGTGGAATCCGACAGCGCCGGTGCCCCCGATTGGCTGGGATTACCAAACGGTGGATGTTTCAGAAGCAGAGGCTCCTAGCTATCGAGACTACGAGTTGGAGCAACCCTTGCAGGGGGGGAGCCATGTTGCAGTTACCCTAGCCTGGAACCGCCTGGTGGAATTGCAAGACAGCAACCAAAACGACGCCTTTGACGAAGGAGAATCGTTTCAGGACCAGGGCTTGAACAACCTGGATGTTTATCTCATGCCGGCCGAGGCGACCGATACTTCAGACAGCGTCTGGTCATCGGTGAGCCAGGTTGATAGCGTCGAGCATATTTTCCATCCGATTCCGACAACCGGACGCTACAAAATTCGGGTGGTGTTTCGTAAACAGGTGAATCAATCCGTGCAGCCCTATGCCCTAGCCTGGTGGACGGTCCCTGCCCGCTGAATCCGGTAAACCAGTTGCTAAAACCGTAACCACAGCGAACTTTGGAGCCAGCACTGTCATCCTGGAGAAGTAAAAGAAGTACCGTGTGAGGATGACTATGAAACTGCGAATCCGATGGCTGGCCTTACTGTTGGGACTGGCTGTGCTGGGCTGCACCCATGCCAGCGTTCCGCTAATGCCCAAAGGGATTGCCCAAGTGCCCACCCCGACTGTCACTCCTACTCCCTCCCCTGCTCCAGATGCTATGCCTGCTCCGAATGTTGACGCGAATATTAACCCCCAACTGACGGCGGCCCATACCCGCTTTGGCTTCAAGCTGTTTTCGCAGCTCGTCCAGCAGCAGCCAGACAATATTATGATTTCTCCCACTAGTGTGGCGATTGCCCTCTCGATGCTCTACAACGGGGCTGCGGGCAATACTCAACAGGCGATGGCAAATGCCCTAGAACTACAGGGGCTGACGGTCCAGGATCTTAACCAGGCCAGTGCTGCGCTGGAAGCCACGTTGGAAAATGCCGATCCGCAGGTGCAACTAAAGCTAGCCAATTCCCTCTGGGGCCGGTCTGGATTCTCGTTCCAGCCAGATTTTTTGCAGCAGAATCAGACCTTCTACGGAGCCGAAATCACCGAACTGGACTTCAGTGATCCCACCGCTCCAGACCAGATCAATGCCTGGGTTGCCCAAAATACTGAAGGCAAAATTACCAAAATCATTGACCAGATCGATCCCCAGCAGGTGCTGTTCCTGATCAATGCGGTTTACTTCAAGGGCAACTGGACCACCCAATTCGACCCCAACAACACCAGCGAGCGGCCTTTTCAGTTACTCGACGGCAGCCAAAAGCAGCATCCCATGATGTCGCAACAGGGCAATTTTGCTTACTACGAAACCGACCAGTTCCAAGCCGTGAGTTTGCCCTACGGCAACCGTCGCCTCAGCATGTATGTGTTTCTGCCGCGCCCGAATTCTAGCTTGACCGCGTTCTATAGCGGCCTTACGCCTGAAAACTGGGACACCTGGATGCCGCAATTCCGCCGCCGGGAAGGTCTGCTGCAACTGCCCAAGTTCAAATCTGAGTACGAAGAGACGCTCAATGAGGCGCTAACAGCCTTGGGCATGGGGGTGATCTTTGCAGATCAGGCCGATTTCTCTCAGCTCAGCAGTGAACCGACTGCCGTAGACGAGGTGAAGCACAAAACCTTTATCGAAGTGAACGAAGAAGGCACCGAAGCAGCGGCTGTGACCTCCGTTGGCGTGCGAGCGACTTCAATTGGCCTGGATGAACCCTTCCAGATGGTGGTGGATCGGCCCTTCTTCTATGCGATTCGCGACAACCAAACTGGAACGGTGCTGTTCATGGGAGCCGTAGTAGAGCCAGAATAGGGTAACAATCTTGTTTGTCCATCTGCTTTTCTGTCCTCGGCCATGCCCACACCCGACCCCTACAAAGAACGCGACCTGGAACGGCTGCAAATTTTTGTCTACCTGATCCCGGTGATTGGCTTTTTGCCTGCCCTCTGGACGCTGTATCGTCAGCAAGGCAGTTTAGAGCAGCGCAATGCCAGCCGCTTGGTGGTCAGCTTAACGACGGCTTGGGTGCTGGGCTATTTGCTGTTGGGAGCCGGGGCACAGTTGGCTGAGGGTACATCGATGGCTTCGACTGTTTCGTTACTAATTCTGTCGAGCCTACTGACTTCTGGCTATTTTCTTGTTAATCTCTGGCTGATGGTGCGTCTGTGGCAGCGAAAATCCCTTAGATTACCGGGGATGAGCCAGTTGGGTGATCGACTGCCCTGAAGTTTGATTGAGGGTGCTACTAAATAATTTTCTGTCAAGGTGGGAAAACTAGTGAATTTTGCTGTTAAAGCGACTATATTAAATTGACTCAGGTTCCACCTCTATATCTAGCGTGTGAGGAAGTTAGTGTCCACTACTAATAGTCGTAGCTCCTTCTCCAGTCCTTCAGCTTCGCCGCCACGTTCTAGTCGCTCTAGAAAGTGGCGCTGGTTGGGGTTAGGACTGGGACTCTGCGGTGTGGCCGCCCTATCTGCTTCAGCAGGCGCACTCCTAGCCGTTGCTATTGCCGGTACCCCTCTGATGCAGACTGAGCTAACGGCAGAAGAATCCGAGGTGTTCAACAAGAAGGACATCTCGACCGGCATGAATTTCCGCTTGCCGCAGCTAACCCGTCCGGTAAACATCCTGGTTTTGGGCGTCAAGGTGTTGGCTACAGATGTGGATGATCCGCCACCGGAAGCCCAGGGCTTGGGCTATCACGCGACGATCAACTCCCTCAAAGGCTTGACCGACAGTATGCTGCTGCTGCGGTTTAATCCAGCCAATCAACAGCTTGTAGTTCTGTCGGTACCGCGAGATACCCGGACCTACATCGACGGCGCTGGCGTGACGAAAATCAACGAGGCAAATGTGCTGGGCGGTCCGGCGTTGGCCGCTCGCTCTACGAGTGATTTGCTGGGCGGTGTGGGCATCGATCGCTATGTACGCATCAATGTGTTGGGTGTGGAAAAACTGATCGACGCGCTGGGTGGCATCACGGTCTATGTGCCGCAGGACATGAAATACCAGGATGACAGTCAGCACCTCTATATCAACCTGAAGCAGGGAAAACAGCATCTGAATGGCGCTCAGGCAGTTCAGTTTTTGCGGTTTCGCTATGACGCCTATGGCGATATTGGCCGGGTGCAGCGGCAGCAAATGTTTCTGCGAGCCATGCGAGAACAGGCCCTGAAACCATCTACCCTAGCTCGTCTGCCCCAAATTCTCTCAGTGGTGCAGTCCAATTTAGATACCAACCTGAGTGTGGAAGAACTAATTGCGTTGGCCGGCTTTGCCTCCCAGATCGATCGCTCTAACATGCAAATGCTGATGCTACCTGGCAGTTTTTCTGGCAGTGAATTTGCTGCGAGCTACTGGTTGCCTAATCAAGCCCAAATTGAGTCTATGGTGCGGCAATATTTTGGTGTGGCAGTAGCTAATTTTGCTCCCCCCGAGGCTTCCGATCACTTGACAATTGCGATTCAGGACAGCACTAACGAGGCTGGAGTTGTTGAGAAGCTGATCAACTCTCTGGGCAGCCAGGGATATGGCGATATTTTTGTGGATCAACCCTGGACTGAACCATTAGCCGTGACTCGCATCATTGCCCAACAAGGGGATGCTGACAAGGCACATGCGATTCAACAATCCCTGGGATACGGTGAGGTGCTAGTTGAAAGCACCGGCAGCCTTGATTCAGACATTACGATTCGCTTGGGGAACGATGCCCTTGCTGTCACTGAACCACCGACTGCACCCGTGCCAGCCCCTGCCAATGAATTAGGGATACCTGAGCCTGAACCCACACCGCTGCCTGCAAGTTCTCCTGAAACTCCGGCCGCATTCGATGAAGCTCCTATTGCTCCATCGCCCGCGTCTGCTGGTCCAGTGCCCATCGACGCCGTAGAATCAACTCTCCCCCCGCCTCAGCCTGCTGTGCCAGAATTCCCCGCAGCGGATAGTCCAGCACCCATTCCGACTGCATCCCCCGAACTTCAATCTTCTGAATCTGAACCATTACCGATGGCTCAGTGAAGTGGTGAACGTGAAGAAGAATGAAGCATTCCTTCTGCATCGCCCAGAGCACTCTGGAACATAGATTGCATTTTATGTCAATTGCCCTAGCGCAAATTTGAACGCTCTAGAATGTACGGAGAGGTGTTTTTAGATTGATGGGCTGACATAATTAGCCTGGTTGAGCTACTGGTTGAATAGCTTAGGCTGGCTCAAATTCAAATTGTTTGACTCAATTTACTCAAATGGTTTGATTCTGGCTGGTTTGATTTGAGCGGTTCGTTACAGGCTGTTCAATTTAGACTATGCCAGCAATATAGCCTGAGGAGTTCGCTAGAGTATATGCGTAGACTGTAATCAGGCTATTGTTCAGTCTATCATTCGAGGCTACCTTAATTTGTAATTCTACCTGTGTCGTTCAATTTCACTCCCTTCATCAGACTTCTGCTTTTCTGAAATACGCACCGCTTAATCTGATCTGTAATCTGAAATCTGATCAGCAACTAATCTGAACTGATCTGAACGTCCTATTGCCCCAGAGGACACCTGCAAGAGGTCTATTGCCCAACCGTGGGAGATTGTAGCCATTGGAGGTTTTAAGCATGACAGCTCTCAATCCGCGAGTGAATCATTCCCAGTCTCGTGCCGCATCGGTGTCATCTCGGCTGAAGGATGAATTGGCTGGTAGCGATTCCGTCAGCAATCCTACCAACTTGGGGGTAGATCCGTCCGTCTCTGCCAGTTTGCTAGCGCTGGGGATGAAAAATCTGGGGCAGGTGTATCGTAATCTGGCGGTGCCTGCCTTGGTAGAGCATGCGTTGCGACGCGGCGAAGGCCAACTCAGCAATAGCGGTGCCCTCTGTGTAGAAACTGGTAAATATACGGGACGTTCACCAAAGGATCGGTTTATTGTCAATGAGCCTACTGTCAGCGCCGAAGTGGATTGGAATCAACACAACGTGCCCATTTCAGAAGCTACGTTTGAGCGGCTCTACCAGCGAGCACTAACCTATGTGGCAGGACGGGATCTCTATGTCTTCGATGGTTACGCCGGAGCCGATCCCAACTACCGCTTTGGTGTGCGGGTGATCAATGAATTTGCGTTCCAAAACCTGTTTGCTCATCAACTCTTTTTGCGCCCTTCTGCTCCAGAATTGCAGCAGCACCGACCCGACTTTACGGTAATTGCCCTACCCGGTTTACAGGGAAATCCTGAACTCGATGGTCTACACAGCGAAGCGTTTATCATTCTGCATCTCTCAAAAAGAATCGTGCTGATCGGCGGCTCTCGCTATGCTGGAGAAATTAAAAAATCGGTGTTCTCGTTGCTCAACTACCACATGACCAAGCGGGGTGTCCTGCCGATGCACAGTGCAGCCAATGTAGGTGACAAGGGCGATACGGCTCTCTTCTTTGGGCTGTCAGGCACTGGCAAAACCAGCTTGTCAGTCGATGGAGAGCGGCGGCTGATCGGTGATGACGAACATGGTTGGTCTGATGACGGTATTTTTAATTTCGAGGGCGGCTGCTATGCCAAAACAATTCACCTTTCCCAGCAGCACGAGCCGCAAATCTGGTCGGCCCTCACGTTTGGAGCCTTGCTGGAGAACGTCATTCTCGATCCGGTAACGCGCGTACCCGATTATGACAATGGGCAACTCACCGAGAATACCAGAGCTGCCTATCCGCTAGAACATATTCCCAACTGCGAGCGATCCGGAGTGGGTGCCCATCCCAAAACGATTATTTTCCTGACTGCTGATGCTTTTGGCGTGTTGCCTCCGATTGCCCGCCTCACCACAGCTCAAGCCATGTACCACTTTTTATCGGGCTACACCAGCAAACTAGCCGGAACCGAACGCGGCATCACTACCCCGCAAGCGACATTTTCGGCCTGCTTCGGTCAGTGCTTTTTTCCCTTGTCGCCGGTAGTGTATGCCGAAATGCTGGGGCAACGGCTGCAACAGCATCCTCAAACACGGGTGTTTCTGATCAATACCGGCTGGTCCGGCGGCGGCTACGGCGTGGGCAACCGAATTGCGATTGCCTATACGCGAGCGATGGTGGCAGCGGCGCTCAATGGTGAACTGGAGCAGGTCAGCTATCAGCCCCATCCGATTTTCAAAATGCTGGTTCCTACGTCGGTACCCGGTGTCCCTTCCCATGTCCTAGATCCAAAACTAACCTGGAGCGACCCAGCTGCCTATGACCAGCAGGCGATTGCCCTAGCCCGCAGTTTTGCCAAAAACTTTGCCCAATTCACCACCGTTAGCCCTGAAATTGCTGCAGCTGCACCCATTAGTGATGCTTAACAGTTCGAGATTTTAAGGGAGCCAGTCTTCGTCTAGGGCTTGCTCTAAAGTAAACCAAGGTTCTGCTGGAATCAGTATGGTATCCAGTTCACTCGCATTCAGAAAAAGCTTTCTACCATTGCGGTATTCGCGTAAAAAGTGATCATGCATGTAGTTTTTGAGGCTGGGGCTGTCCCGAAGGATGACCTGAATTTGTAGGCGGAAGTTTGCCACCTCTAATTTCCAACCTCTGAAGTAGGTTTCGCGTTCTGATTCCCAATAGCCAAGTTTGAGGAAATGTTCACATAGCCGCATCAGGTAGCTGGAAATCGCCCGCTTGTCGCTTTTCCCCAAACTCTCGATCTCCTCGATTAAGTTATCTAGGTCAAGACTGTTGAAGTCTTGCGCTTTCAACTGTGCGACAGTCTGCTCCAGCCACAGTTGGTAGTCAATGTCATACAAGGCTAGCTTTACGTTTACGTTAGATGCCATGACTAAAGATTCCTAATACCTATACCTGCAAATGCTGGAAGTATGGAAGGGTGGGTCTCGAGTTAACGCTGCAATAGAATAACTCAATCTTAACCAGAGCAGGTTGGCCTATCGCGGTACTGCAACCTGTCCTAACAAGGCGCTAATCACACCATCCATTGTTAGTCCATCCAATTGCGCTTCTGGACGCAGAATCAAACGATGTCGCAATAGGGGAAAGGCAGTGGCTTTAATATCATCGGGGGTGACATAGTCCCGCTCTGATAGCCAAGCGTTAGCCTTACTCGCCTGGAGCCAAGCCACAGCCGAGCGAGGTGAAGCTCCTAATGCTAAATCTGGATGTTGACGTGTCCGCTGCACCAGAGCTAGCAGATAATCCAGCAATGCCTCTGTCACTCGCACTGACCGCACTGCCTGACGCGCTAGCAGGATCTGCTCCACCGTGGCAATGGGCCGCAGTTTCTCTAGATCGAGGCGTTTAGTTTGCAAACCGGCCTGGGCATTCAACAGCATCTGTCGTTCGGATTGGGCATCTGGGTAGTCCACCACTAGCTTGAAAAGGAACCGATCGAGCTGGGCTTCTGGCAGTGGATAGGTGCCTTCAAACTCTAGGGAATTTTGGGTAGCGATCACCCAAAACAAATTGGGCAGCAGCAGGCTTTCTCCGTCCAGCGTTACCTGCTGTTCTTCCATAGCTTCGAGTAGAGCAGCCTGGGTTTTAGGCGGCGTGCGGTTGATCTCATCGGCTAGCAGAATTTGCGTAAACACGGGACCTTTTTTGAGTGTGAACGTGCGGGTATTGAAATCGAAAATATTGGTGCCCAGGATGTCCGACGGCAATACATCTGGCGTCAGCTGGATCCGACGAAACTCGGCCTGCACCAGTCGCGATAGAGCCTTGACTGTCAGGGTTTTTCCAGTACCCGGCACCCCTTCTAAAATCACATGCCCGCCGGAAAGCAAGGCCACGATTAAGTTTTGCACAAGGGCAGGTTGACCCACGACGATTTGGCTCAACGCTTTAGCAAGTTGGGTAAAAACGGGTTGGATTTCGCTCACGGTGGTATGGGATACGATGAGTTGGTACTGCTGAATTAGGAGTCAGGAGTCAGGAGTCAGAAGTCAGAAGTCAGAAGAGGTCCCAGATCAGCATGTGATATCAGCACTACTTTAACTGACGCTGTTTAACTGACGCTGTTTAACTGACGATGGAGAGTTTGCAGGTTCTCCAGCCATAGCAGCAGTTCTCGATTGCTTAAGCGGCGCGATTGGTTTAGGGGGGCCAGGACAGCCTCTAGTTCAGTTGCGGGCTGTCCGGTCTGCTGCACCCAAGCCTCAACTAAAGTTTGTGGCTCAACTGGTTTGCTGCCGAGTCCAAGTGCCCGCTGTAGCCTGAATTGTTCGGCCTTACCGATGGTCTGAACTACAAAATCGCTGCAATTTGCCTTTTGTAGAACACGGCTCAGGGCTTGAACATAAGCCTCGCTGTTATCGAGCGTTGGCTCTACAAGCCGCTTCGGTGGTCCCAGCCGTCGATGGCCCCAGATCAACACCAGTAGCAAGACCGCCGCCTGGATTGGCAGCAGCACCAGTGGAGTCTTGGCGAGGTAGCTAGCTAAACTCTCTGTACCTGCCTCGGCAATTACTTCTTGATCTTTATAGCCGTGCAGATATTCATCGATATAGATCGGATAGCCGGGGTTAGAAACCAGCTCGGCCAGAAATTTAAAGTTGCCGGGTTCGTCTTGATAAGCGTTGGCGGCTAGATAGGGAGTAGCGCTGTAGAGCACACGCCCCTCACCAATTTGCCGCTCCCAAACAACTGCGCCGTAGGCATCGTTTAATCGAGGCTGAACTAATTGGGGCTGAATGGTTGAACGCTCCCGGCCATTGTCCGCCTGATTATATCGCCGGGTAGTTTCAACTTTGACTGCACCGACCGGACTGGCGATAGCCGAACGAAAAGGAGCCTTTGTGACACCCGTTCTCACCCCAAGCAAAACCAGCTGATTGCCCTGGCGAATCCAATCTTCGTCAAACCCTCCCAGCATCCTGTGGTCACTGCTAATGCGAACCAAGGTGATGGATGGGAGTGGAGCTTGGGCCATTAAGCCACTCTCTGCTTTACCCTCAGAGAAATGCCAAGTGCTGATTTGCTTTACTGGAGGTTGAGCTTGAAGCAACTCCTCCAGCGGATGCTGCCAGCGCTGAACAGGCAGGTTTTGCTGTTCCATGTAGGCATACCAGGCTCCATAGCCACTGGGAGCACGACTATAGGTAGAGCCTTGTTGCAGCGATGAGGAACGGGGTGCGGCCAAGATGCTCAGCAGGATCATCGCCAGTAGCACCAGAAGGCCAACCCAGAGCCAGCGGTTTTTCCAGTTCATGACCGCTCAATCTCCTGATAGGCTTGCCAACAGCGTTCGTAGGTGTCGGCAGACGCAGTGACCTGATCAAACCAGAGGCGCTCGTGGGTCTGGATTAACACCTGGTAGGGCCGAGGTAGGTTTTGCAGTTGCAGAAAATCGAGATACTCCCCATCGGTGCGGCTAAGCTGTTGGACCAAAATGCCGCGGTCGTTCAATTGCTGGAGGCTGGCCATATAGAGTGCTCGACAGGCAGTTTGATAATCGCCCTGTTGCTGGGCTAGGCGGGCCTGCTGCAACCATTCGGCAACTGTGTGCTGCGGAGACGGAGCTACACCCGTTCGATCATCCACCTGCTCAACTTGCCAAAACTCAGCTAAATAGGGACCCAGCAGCCTGTACAGCTGCCAGCCGGCCCACACAATTGCGGCGATCACCATCAGCCAAAATAGCCCCTCGAGCAACCATTCTGGCAGTTGAAGGATGTCGGCAGTAGGGGCACTGGCGTTACGCGGCAGCAGACCCTCTAACCACTCGCCCACTTGTTGAGAGAGCTGCTGAAGCTGCCAGCTTAGGCTGGTTTTTTCAAAAGTACCAGAAGCCAAGTTGAACAAGTCCTCTATGCGATGCGCCTAGATCATGACCTAAGCCATCATCTTAAGCCATGCTGTTTTCGATCGCCCAACGCGCTAGTTCAGTGCGGTTATGCAGCCCAGTTTTGCCCAACATGTTGCTGACGTGGCTTTCAATTGTCCGTTGGCTTACGTTCAGCTCCTCAGCAATTTCCCGATTTGCCATGCCTCGTGCGACAAACTGAACGACCCGCAGCTCGGTGGGAGTCAGCTCTACATCAAAGGGCACCTGAATCTTGGGTGTGGTTTCTGTAGATTTGTCTTGCCGCTGAATCAGGCGCGATGCCTGCTTGAGTGAGGACTCGACTTGAGCTACCAATTCTTCGGGTTCGAAGGGCTTCACCATGTAGACATCAGCCCCTGTATTCAGTCCCTTCACCCGATCTTGACTCTGCCCTTTAGCGGATAGGAATAGAACTGGAATCCAGCTTGTGCGAGGATTTTTGCGGACATTCTCAACTAGTGAGTAGCCATCCATTTGCGGCATCATCACATCGCAAATGATCATGTCTGGAGTCTCATTATCCAGCAACTCCAGTGCATCTTGACCATTTTCTGCGGTAATGACTTCGTACCCTCGAAACTCCAAATAATCTTTGACTAATAGAATTAAGTTCGGATCGTCATCAATCAGCAACAGCCGCTTGTGCTCTCCTACGCTAGTTTCCTTGCTCATGCTTAACTACTCGCTATGTTCAGAGTCAATAGCAAAACCTGCCAATTATGATATCCAGTAATTCTACACAACGCCGAAATCGCTGAAACGACTTTGGTTAATTGCACGGGTGGATGGCACACTATTTCAATTTTGGAAGCTAGATTTCACAAATCTGAAGAGAGAAACTACTCAATCCCAAGCCGAGGCGATCAAGACAAACCGTGAATTCACTGAACTCAGAGAACCACTCGACGCTCCGAAGTCAGAGGTAGAAACTACGAGTCTATCTACCGCGATATTGTATATTGCTTTTCCTCCAATCGGGTAGTGTTGTTAGCGTGACTCAGCAGAATTTTTCCTCAGTCATACAAAATCAGCTTTCGGGCATGGCTCGATTGGCGCTTTCCTGCTGCTTCAGCTCGGCTCTACCTCGGCGGGTTGGGGCAAGGGGTGAACCAAAAACGCATAGTCCTGCACGATCTGATTTCTTAGCAAATGTTCTTGAATGATCCGTTCGATCACTTCTGGAGTGGCGCTATGGTACCAAACTCCATCCGGGTAGACGACCAAAATCGGCCCCTGCTGGCAAACTCGTAAACAGTTGGCTTTGGTGCGAAACACACAGGAAGGCCGCTCTGCCGTGGGCTGATCCAGTTTGAGCTGCTTGAGCCGCTGCTTCAGGTAGTCCCAGGCGACTAGACTATCTGTTTTGCTACAGCATTTGGGATTGGTTTGATCGGCACAGATAAAAACATGGCGCTGAATCTGGGGCAATCCCAGCGCTTTCACACAGGTATGAAGAGAGTCAGACGCGAGCAGATCGCAGTCGGGAGGCATGGACGATCCTGTAGAACTCTAGTGGATTAGTGAAGCAATTATATCGAACGGAAATGAGCAACCGCTGGAGATTCACTTGGCTGGAGCCAATCGCCAAACTCTTCTACAAACCGATTAGCCAGAATCGCGGCTCGAATTCGTTCCGTGAACCGCACCAGCTCGGTGATGTTGTGAATTGAAAGTAGGGTGTAGCCCAGAATTTCCTGAGATCTGAGCAAATGGCTGAGGTAAGCCCGACTGAAGTGGCGGCAGGTGTAGCAGGGACAATCTGCATCGAGGGGCGTAAAATCTTCCTTGAAGCGAGCGTTTTTGAGATTCCAGCGCTCTCCTCGTACTAACGCACTGCCGTGGCGGGCCAAACGAGTCGGAATTACGCAATCAAATAAATCAATTCCGGCGGCAATTGCCTGCACCATCTCTCGATATGTTCCGACTCCCATCAGGTAGCGCGGTTTGTTAGCCGGTAGGAGTGGCGTTGTCACCCGGACAATCTGCTCGATCAATTCTGCCGGTTCGCCCACGCTCACGCCTCCGATGGCATAGCCAGGTAAGTCGAAGCCAATCAGATCCTTGGCGGCCTGCTGGCGTAGATCCAGGTAAACGCCCCCCTGCACAATCCCAAACAGGGCCTGATCGGACCGTTGGTGTGCCGCGATGCAACGCTCTAACCAGCGATAGGTACGATGGGTCGCTTCTATGACTGCGTCCCGGCTAGCCGGATAGGGCGGGCATTCGTCAAATGCCATAATCACATCCGCCCCCAGCGCATTTTGGATCTGAATCGATTTCTCTGGCGTCAGATGAATAAACTGACCGTCCTTGGGGGAACGAAAGGTGACGCCTTCATCAGTAATCGAGCGCAACTCGCTCAGGCTAAAGACTTGGAAGCCGCCCGAATCGGTCAAAATTGGCCCCTGCCAATGCATGAACCGATGCAATCCACCCGCCTGCTGCACAATGCTTTCTCCTGGCTGCAGATGCAGGTGATAGGTATTTGCCAAAATCATCTGTGCCCCAGTAGCTTGCAACTGATCGGGCGTCAGGGTTTTTACATTAGCTAAGGTGCCCACCGGCATGAAGCGGGGGGTTTCGACCACACCGTGAGGCGTTGAAAATATTCCGGCACGGGCTTGAGTTTGTTGGCAGTTCGCCTGAGATTGAAACGAAAAATTCACGCTGGACTATCGCATCCGAGTATAGTACTGACCTAGCGTAGCAAGCTACGGCCCGTCTTGGACTAGGTTAGGCGATACAGCCTGTAAAGTCTTCAGCGCTCGCTCAAAACGAAAAGCTATCGTCATCATCAATGCGGACATCCCAACTAGCAGATAGCACCTCAGCTACGACAGCTTCTAGGGCAGCCGCGTTGAGGCTACGGTTTTTCTGTTCTTGCAGTGGGTTAGACAGCGGCATCAACCGCAAGTGCTGATTTTCTTGAATCAGGTCAAACCAGGGCTGCTGGTCAGGCGACCGCTTTAGCTCTAAATAGTCGAAACTGCACACATTGATGTAGAGCGTGTGGTTGGCCACTAGGGTAGAGCGCTGCGGGTCTGAGAACACTTCCAGCACATAGCCCTCGTCTTCGACCAAAAGCTGTCCATCTTGGCTGTAGCAGTAGCGAACCCGATTGAGATCGACTAAAAGCCGCTGCATATCCTGCTTGTTCACAATGATGCCCGTGTCAACAATGCAGGGGGCTGGCAGCTTCGTATTTCCAGAAAGGTGATCGTAGCTCATAGAAAATGCCTTGGTCGAAACGCAGACACTAGGTTGACCTATCAGCCAACGAGAGATTCATAACTTAAACTCACAAAACCAGCTTATCCTAGAAATCCCCTGAACCTCTTGATAGAATTCACGGAACTTTATTTATGCTCTAGTTGGCTATTTAGGTCGCTTGCTGTAAGTAGCCTGCTGTAAGGGGTTGGCCTGAATAGCTATCCCAGCGGTTCTTCAAGGATAGGCAATTCATTGGCTTATCTCCAATTATTGCCGCAACTTGATTCTGTAAATTCAGCCAGAGTGCTGAACCTTTTAGAGCGACCAGGTGGTATGCTTTTCAGCCAGTCAGGTCACCTGTTTGGGTCTTACGCCTCGCTCTGTCGCCCTTGGGTAAATCTGGGATGGATTATCTGAATGCTGGCGGTGGTTTGCTGAGCGGTTCTACTCACTGCCTGGAATCCATCCGCTAGGATCATCCAACTATGCTGGGTTTGCCTTCCTTCCTTGCAGCAATTGCTTTCTATACCCGCCTGCCCGTCCCGGTTTCCTGGGCGCTTCAATTCAAACGGGTAGCTTGCTTCGCACCAACGGTGGGTGTGCTGATTGGTGGGTTGTTGGCGCTACTCGATTGGGGTTTGGCTTGGCTGCATCTGCCGCCTGTCTCTCGCAGTGCTGTAATTGTTGTTGTCTGGATTGGGGTAACCGGTGGCCTGCATCTCGATGGAGCTATTGACGCGGCTGATGGCTTGGCAGTTCCTGATGCTAAGCGACGCCTAGAAGTAATGACAGAGAGCACGACTGGAGCCTTTGGTGTGATGGCGGCAGGCATCTTGCTGTTACTGAAAACAGCGACTCTATCTGATTTACAGAGCTATCGCTGGCTGATTCTACCCGTTGCAGCAGGCTGGGGACGTTGGAGCCAACAAATCGCCATTTTTCGCTATTCCTATCTCAAACCAACTGGAAAAGGAGCCTTTCACAAAGCCGCGATTCGCTCGTTTTGGGATACAGTGCCCTCGTTGCTGCTGCTGCTGGGGCTGAGTGCTTTACCTCTAACGATGTCGGTGCAGCTATGGCCGTTGAGTCTGGGTTTATGTCTCGGTAGCAGCATTGCCTTTCTGATCGCCGCTTGGTTTGCTCGTCAGTTCGGCGGCCACACGGGTGATACCTACGGAGCAGTAGTGGAGTGGACCGAAGCCTTCATACTCGTGCTTCTTGTGATAGTGCAGGCAGAGGGAGGGCAGTTTTGAGTGTTGAGTGTTAGGTGTTGAGTTTATAGTTTATGCACGGCGCAAATAACTCGCTTGCGAGAAGCCAGATATCCTCACTGCTTCAGTTCCCATTGGTTGGATTGAATGACTTTGCACAACCCGCCAACCCAATTCAACTCAAAACTCAAAACTCAAAACTCAAAACTCCTTTCGTCACCTGCTATTCTAAAAGAAAGGTTTACGGAACTTAACAAATTTGCTCCTCTATGAAGTGCATCATTAATCGGCGGGCGCAGTTTTCGGCAAGTCACCGCTACTGGCTACCTGAACTGACAGAAGCAGAAAATGTGGAACGGTTTGGCCTGTGCACCCGTGCTCCTGGACATGGACACAACTATGTGCTGTATGTGTCGATGGAGGGTGAGTTGGACGAGTATGGCATGGTGCTGAACCTGTCGGATGTGAAGCAGGTGATCAAAAAAGAAGTCACGAGCCAGCTCGATTTTGCTTACCTGAACGATACTTGGGAGGAGTTTCGGCAAACCTTGCCCACGACCGAAAATATGGCGCGGGTGATCTGGCAGCGCTTGGCTCCCCACCTGCCATTAGTACGCATTCAGCTATTTGAACATCCTGAACTTTGGGCAGAATACGAGGGAAACGGCATGGAAGCTTATTTGACGATCAGTACGCACTTTAGCGCTGCTCACCGGTTGGCGCTACCATCTCTGACGCTGGAGCAAAACTCGGAAATCTACGGCAAGTGCGCTCGTGTTAACGGACATGGGCACAACTACCATCTCGAAGTCACGATCAAGGGCGAAATCGATCCGCGTACAGGTATGATTGCCGATTTGGTAGCATTCCAGAAAGCTGTAGATGATTTAATCGTGGAGCCGTTAGATCACACCTTTTTGAACAAAGATATTCCCTATTTTGCAGAAGTGGTACCAACGGCTGAGAATATTGCGGTTTATATTCGGGATATTCTGAAGCAGCCAATTCGTGAAATTGGAGCACAGCTCCACAAGGTCAAGCTGATCGAAAGCCCAAATAATTCCTGTGAGGTGTACTGCACCTATGAGTCAGAATCGACCAGTGCCACTGAAGTGCGGGAACCCGTTTTAGCACAAGCCTAACGGCTGGATTGATTTAGGAATGTGAAGCGTAGAAATTAGCAGCCAGGAGACTGAGGCTATAGTGTTGAAACATCCCCTACTCCTGGTTTTGTTATGTCTACGCCCCTTCGCAAAATTCTGGTGCTCGCTGCAAACCCCAAAACTACATCGGATCTGCGATTGGGTGAAGAAGTCTGAGAAATCGAGGAAGGATTACGCCGTTCCCAGTATCGAGAGCGGTTTGAACTGAAGGCGAGATGGGCTGTTCGGACGCGCGACTTCTACCGCTATATGACGAATCAGACAAGCTCGCTGGCTATTCTCCGTAATGCCAACTTTTGCAAAGCTAACCTTAGTGATGCTGATCTTAGCGATGCCGACCTCAGTAATGCTATTCTCCGCAAAACCGACCTCCGCAAAACTGACTTCACCCACGCTGACCTCCATAAAGCTAACTTTACTAATGCCGATCTTGGTTGTGATTCTTACGCCATCAGATGTACTGACTTCCGAGGTGCTAAAAACCTAACTCCTGAACAGGTAAAATCTGCTCGGAACTGGGAACAGGCAATCTACGATCCAGCGTTTTGTTAGCAGTTGGGATTGAAGGACTGCAAGACGAAGCAGGCGGGGGAGAAGTAGATGAGGCAGTGAGAAAGCCGCCTACTGGCTAATCTGGAATGAATCTATGCCAGATGCAGACCAGCAAATTATTCGAGCCAGATTAGAACAAGGAATTAGCAAAAACGCAAGTCACATCTTCCGCAATCGAGAAGGACACTTGAGCCAAGACACACCTGAGAATCGCCAGTTGTTTATCGAAACCGTCTTGGAACCTCAAAATTATTTAGGGGCAGATAAATATGGCACTCAATGGTACGCCAAAACATTAGCCAATGGAGAGCAGATTTGGGTACAAGTGATGAAAGGGTGAGATCAGAAACGCCGGAAGAAATCTAGTCCCAAAAGCTTGGTATCCAGATACAGGGCTTTCTACACCGATGTAGTTCAAATTTCAGAGTGGAGGTGAGCAATTTGGAGAAATTAACTGAAAAACAAGCATTTGAAGCAATGGTGCTGTTTCTAGAAGGATTTTATCAACGCACCCAAGCTGATGAAATTGGAGGACTACTTTCAGACTTGCTTATGGCAGAAAATGGCACAACGGCTGATCCGGCTGCTTGGCAAGATTGGATGGATTGCGTATAGAGAGTTTTAGCAGCAAAACAGGCAGTCAGTAAATAGCCATAACTGAAGACTGCTAAGCCAGTAAAGTTGATAAGTTAAGAGCTGCAAAATATGGAACCGAGCAACGCCAAACGATTGATGGATGCGCTTACCGCTTTTGGCTTTGGTTCTGTGGGCCTAACTGAAGCAGATTTTCTTACTCCTGCTCAAGTCATTTGCTATGTACTCAAAGAGCGGAGGTCAAAATGAATACAGCCAAAATTTTGGCTGTGCTGGCATTAACCGAAGATTTGCCGAATCGAGGCTTACGCCGTGGAACTGGATAGGGGAAAGATAATTCAACGTTGAATGGATGCATTGACGATTATAGAAAACCTCAATCCATGTCACGATTGCAGTTTTGGCAAGTTCCTTAGTCGCAAAGCTTTAAGCATAAACAAACTCTTCTTGAGTGTTCTAAAAAAGCTCTCAGCCACTGCATTGTCCTAGCAATTGCCTCTGCTGCTCCCACTACAAGAGATTCCCGCAGCTTAGAGTGATGCGTCGAATCAGGACAAGCAGCGCAGTTGAACGATATCCGCTAACCTAAGGAGAGCAGCGCTTCAGCTCTAGCTTACAGCCTCAGGTTAGTGAATTTCCAGGATATGCAGTTAAGACCCAATTCCGCTTTTCCGCTCAATGCCTACATTCAAGGCAGCGGCTATCCCATTTTGTGCCTGCATGGTCATCCCGGTACGGGAAAAAGCATGTCGGTGTTCACCCGGCATTTATCAAAACGCTTCAAAACCTTGGCTCCCGATCTGCGGGGCTATGGCGGCAGCCGCCCGACGGATGATTTTGAATTAGAAGATCACCTCATCGATTTAGAAGCTTTGTTAGACCAGCAGCAGATTGATCGCTGTTTGCTGTTGGGCTGGTCGCTGGGAGGCATTTTTGCGATCGAGCTGGCCTTGAAGTTTCCCGAGCGGATCAGCGGCTTGATTCTGGTGGCAACGGCAGCGCGTCCTTGGAGCAGTCATCCGCCGGTTTCGTGGGAAGACAATTTGCTGACCGGGATCGCTTCGCTGATCAACCTAGTCAAACCGGGCTGGCAGTGGAACATTGATACCTTTGGCAAACGCTCACTCTACCGCTATCTGATTCAGCAGCATACGGCCGCGGCCTATCAGTATTTGGCCGCAGAAGGTACCTCGGCCTATTTGCAAACCTCTGCTGCCGCCAGTCGTGCCCTGAATCGGGCCATTCGTAATGGCTACAATCGCCTTGCCCATCTTGACCAAATTACCTGCCCAGTGCTGATGCTGGCGGGTACCGAAGATCGGCACATCACCGCTGCGGCGAGCCTAGAAACCGCCAAAGCGCTGCCCGACTGCCAAACTCACTGCTATGAGGGAGTGGCACACCTGTTTCCGTGGGAGATTCCCGATCAGGTGTTGAGGGATATCGACGCTTGGATAGCTCAGCATCCAGAGACGATCACATTTGACCGCTAAAGGCCGGTGAAACGCCACGGGTGGCTTGGGCATCGATGGTTTCATCAAAAATGGTGAGCTGGCTGGGTTTGCAACGCTTGATTGTCACCCGGATGGCTTTTGCGCCTTCCTGCTCTAAATCTTCGACAAAGCCTGACTGGTCAGACTCTGCTTCACTCGCACTGGCATAGGGGCCAAAGTAATATGTACAATTCGGCGATTCCGTGGTGATTTCAATCCACCAAGCCAGACCAAGAAATTCCAGCGTGCTCAACCAAAGTTCATTCATATGCTCTCACCAGTTTGCCGGATGCGATGACATAGAGCTACATGCCGAAGACCTGCCGCCACCCTGATAGGGCCGCCCGCACCATCAATCTTTTTCACACTCTGTTTATACTGTGTTACACATGCTTTTGCAAAGCCTCTTTTGATACGGTTTTGAGATGAAATCGCTGGGATCGCCGCTGCCGAAAAACTTCATAGAGCACCATACCAGCGGCAACAGAGGCGTTCAAGCTTGGAACATGACCTTGTAATGGAATTGAAACCAGCGCATCACAAGCTTTTTGTGTGAGCAGACCCAGCCCTTCACCTTCCGAACCAATCACCAGCGCGATCGCTCCGCTGAACGTTACAGCATCCACGGGCTGATCAGCTTCAGCAACGGTGCCGTAAATCCAAAAACCAGCACTTTTTAATTCTTCCAAGGCTCGCCCTAAGTTGACAACCCTTGCAACTGGAAAAGTTTCTAAAGCTCCGGCAGCCACCTTGGCCACAGTAGAAGTAACAGCAGCGGCGCGACGTTGCGGGATCACTAAACCTTGGGCACCCAATGCTTCTGCGGTGCGAATAATCGCGCCCAGATTGTGGGGATCGGTAATGCCATCAGCGACGACTAGAACCGGCTGATCGGTAACTGCCTTTGCCTGCTGAATCAGCTCACTCAATTCTAAATAGGCATAGGATGCCACCTGAGCTGCAATACCTTGATGGGTGGCTCCGTGGGTGATTTGGTCTAAGCGGCGGTAATCTACTTCGTCGATCACGGCACCGTCTGCTTTGGCCTGGGTTAGCAAGCCATGAAAGCGGGGATCATAGCGCAGCTTTGAGGTCACCCAGATCCGGTTCAGGGAGCGCTCGCCATCCAGGGCAGCCAGAACGCTGTGACGACCATAGATCAAATCATTGTCGGTTTCGCTGGCTAGAGCCACAGAGGAAGGAGATGACGTTTCCCTGGCATCATTGAGGTTTGGTGCATAGTCTCTTGATTCGGGCGATCTCGTTTCGTGGGATCGCTGATGCCGCCGTTGCGGTTTGGCCTCCGCAGCACCGGATTGGGAGCGGGGACGACGGGGTTTATCGAACCGATCCTCGAATTCTGCCGGACGGGATCGCCGAGCTGTGCTGCGACCTTTGGGGTCAGGTTTGGCTAATTTAGGTGCGTCTGGTTTGCCATTTGTTCTTGCACTGGGTTTGGCGTTGGGTTTTGCTCCCGACTTACCGGCTTTACCTGACTTGCGAAATGGCTTGGAGGTTTTGGGAGTGCGGCGCTGCTTTTCCATGAGGTTCAGTTCCTTGTCTGTTCTGAAGGTCTATTCTGAAAGTTTGTTCTGATATTGATAATTTGGTGCAATCAAGGCTTGAAATTTAGCCATGCTCGCCTATCTCCTCCGGCCACACTCAGGCAAACAAAAATCTGGCCTGCGTCACTGGATGAGCAATCCCGTCTGCACCAGATGATCTCTCACAGGTTACAGGCAACCCTACAACAGGTTACACAGGCGAGGCAGGCATTTCTTCGGTCGTCTCTTCGGTCATCAGTTGGAGCTGACCCAAAAGCTCTACTAATCGTTCGGGATCGCAGAGATACAGATAGCCGAGCAGGGTTTCTAGACCAGTGGCTTGCTGATAGATTTCGGCATCAACTCGCTTTTGGCGCTTGGAGGCGGCGTTTCTACCGCGACGAATCAGGTCGGACTCGGCTTCGGTCAGGTGAGGCTGAAGCGATTGCAAGTGACGGGCTTGGCTTTCGGCCCGTACCTGCGCCACCACCTGTTCGTGATAAGTATGCAGCTTTTTCGGCGGCAGAAGGTAATGGGTACGTACATACAGTTCATACACCGCATCTCCGATATAGGCTAGGGCTGCTGGAGAGAGCTGCTGAATCTGGATCAACCGATTGAGGGGAGAAGCATCGCTAGACAACAAAGCAGCAGACAAGCCGCTCAACTGCCTGTCTGCCAGTGTTTTCGAGCCAGACTGTTCATTTGAAGTCACCTTGCCTCTGGCTGATCCCGACGAAATAGGGCTGATTCAAATTCATCAAAAATTCGACTAAATACGCCTGACTTAAACCTCCGATATTTGTACAGACGTTTTGCAAAACGTCTCTACTGCTGCCTAATCTGCCTTAAACCTCCGATATCGTACAGACGTTTTGCGATTGTACAGACGTTTTGCAAAACGTCTCTACTTTGCCTTGATATTCTCTAGGGCGATCTCTACAGAGGGCTGAAGGGACAGAAACTGCTCTAGCCTGACTAGCTTCACGGTTTGCGTGACTCTAGGATTGGTCACGATTTGCAGTGTGCCGCCCGCATTCTGCACTTTTTTGGCAAGCTGAACGAGGGCACCGAGACCAGAGCTGTCAACAAAATCGATCTGAGAGAGGTCTAGAACAAAATTCTTGGGACCTTCTTCGACAAACTTATCTAGCACCTTGCGGAAGGTTGGCTCAGAGAACGCGTCTAGCAACCCAGCAAGGCGAAACAGTTGGCAATTGTCCCTAACTTCGCGAGTGCCTCTCAAACTAACGGTCAGGGTAAGTGTGTCTGGAATAGGACCCTCCTCGCTACCAAAGCAGTCACAGGAAAACAAATAATTCGAGGTTTAAGTATAAGTCAGGATCTTGCCATATGCAAGCTAACCCTCAACTTTACCTCAAGGTCGATAATTCAATTCAGTATAGCGAGAATCAATCTCCTTGCGGGTAGTCCTGCCAGAGGGTTGTGGTTTGCCGCAGGCTAGTATAGTTGCCATCGCCCAAAATCAGGTGATCCAGCAGCGGAATGCCCAATAGCTGTCCGCCCTGAAGGAGTTGGCGCGTTAGGGCAATATCCTCGGGACTGGGGTCTACATTGCCAGAGGGATGATTGTGAGCTACCACCGCCCGCACTCCGCCTTGGCGAATGATCTCCCGAAAAATCTCGCGTGGATGGGCCAATGTTTCGGTGGCGGTGCCAATGCTGATAATCCGAGTACCCAACAATCGATGCTTTACATCCAGCAGCAAGATGGCGAATCGTTCCTGCGCCTGCCACATTAGATCGGCACTCAGTACGGCTGCGGCCACTGCGGGGTCGTCAATCACCGTCTTCTCAGTCGGAGCTGTGGCCAACACCCGCTTGCCCAACTCAATCGCTGCCAAAATCGTCGTCGCCTTAGCCGGACCAACGCCGGGAATCTGGGTCAACTCATGCACACTGACTTCCCGCAGCGCTGTTAATGGGTCTCGCTTATGTTCGCCCAGCTTTTGCAGAATGTACTGCCCCAGCCCCACGGCAGACAGTTTGCCCGCGCCCTGTCCTGTCCCCAATAGAATCGCCAGCAGTTCTGCGGTGGCTAAACTTTTGGCTCCATGCGCCATCAGGCGTTCACGCGGTCGTTCGGTACTGGGTAGATCGGCAATTCGCAGGCTGTAGGTCATAGCAGGGCTGCCCAGATCAGGCGCAGTCAACTGTTTTCAGTAATCCCAGAACGGCTGGCAAATAACAACATCAAAACGGCTGAACAGCTCTCGGTTCGTCTCTCAGTTCTCGGTCAGTGATACACTCATCTAGACCAATCATTACAACCAAACAACCAAATCTGTAGTCAGGTACAGGCCATAGAGTTGATGCCGTATTTATGCAATTAGAGTTTGTCCCAGTTGAAGAGTTTTATTTTGCCCTCACCTTGGCTGTGAGGACGCTTGAAGAATTCGGCAGACCAGAACTAGTCGAGCAGGTGCGCTCCCGGTTGCAAGAAAAGTTTGGTCAACCCTCCACAGTGGCCGCTGCTAAGCAAAATACATTCAACTATGTCTTTCTGGTGCAGGATTATGACAACAGCCCTGCGCCCCAGTTGGTGGTTTCGGTGGCCGATTGGCAAGACAAACTCCGCCTCAGCAGTGACTACGGCTGGACACTCGACGCCGAACGCAAGCCCGTCCGCACTGAACGGTTTGAACAGCGGGGCGAATTCAGCCAAGCCCTGCGCGCCCATCTGTCTGACTGGTTAGATCTGCCTCTGAAGTGATCCCTCCTGTGCCCTCTATGACCCCAGCCCTGTTTCAAATCGAGAACCTGCGAGTCGCCTATCCCAATGCCCGTCAAGCCAACGGAACTGAAGTCGCTTGGGCTGTTGATGATGTTTCGTTAATGCTGCAGCCGGGAGAGCGGTTGGGGTTAGTGGGCGAGTCGGGCTGTGGCAAGTCTACCCTAGGGCGAGCAGCGATGCGGTTATTGCCGTCGGAGGCGCGGATCGAAGGACAGGTGCGATTCAACGGTGAGTCGGTGTTTGACTTTGCGCCAGAACGGTTACGCCAGTTTCGCGGCGAGGCGATTGCCCTGATCTTCCAAGACCCGATGACCCGCCTGAATCCGTTGATGACGATTGGTGAGCATTGTGTGGAAACCCTGCGATATCACCAGTCCAACCTCTCAAAGCAGGCGGCCAAAGAAAAGGCGCTGGCCACTCTAGAGGCGGTTAATATTCCGGCCAATCGCTGGAACCAGTATCCCCATGAATTTAGCGGCGGTATGCGGCAACGGGTGGCGATTGCACTGGCCCTGATGCTTAATCCCAAACTAATCGTGGCCGACGAACCCACCACCAGCTTAGATGTCACCGTTTCGGCCCAAATTCTGCGCGAACTGACCCGCCTCTGCGAAGAACGCCAAATGGCCCTGATGCTGATCTCGCACGACTTAGCGATGGTCGGCGAATACTGCGACCGCATTGCCGTCATGTATCAAGGCAAAGTCGTCGAAACCGGCCCCGCCCTCTCGGTCCTCACCCACCCCCAGCACCTCTACACCCAATCCCTGCTCAAAGCCGCTCTCCACATTCAATCCGGCAGCCAAGGCTTAACCAGTCTCCAGACTGAACGAACAGAAGACTCAGAACACCGCTTCGAAGAAGCAAACTACAAAATTTCTCCGGAGACGCGACGCGACCAAAACTCAAAACTCAAAACTCAAAACTCTTCCCCCTTCCTCCGCCTAGAAAACCTCCAGCAGCACTACACCCTCGAACAAAACTTTGTGGCTCGTCTGTTGTTCTCCTCGGAAGATCGTACGATTCGGGCTGTGGATGGTGTGACGCTGGAGCTATATCCGGGTGAAATCTTGGGGTTAGTGGGCGAGTCCGGCTGTGGCAAAAGCACCCTGTCGCGGACGATCCTGCATCTGATTCGTCCGACCGCAGGCAGGGTTGAATTTCTGGGTCAGAATCTCACCCAAGCCTCTGGTCAGGAACTGCGACAACAGCGTCGCCAAATGCAGATGGTGTTTCAAGATCCCCACGCCTGTTTGAATCCCCTGATGACCGTAGGCGAAAGCATTGCCGATCCGCTGTTGATCCATCGCCTCGCGGATGCCTCGACTGCCAGACAGCAGGTGATCCAGATGCTAGAACGGGTTGGCCTCACTCCCGCCTCCGATTACTACGACCGCTATCCCAAGGATCTATCCGGCGGTCAACAGCAGCGAGTGGCGATTGCCCGCGCCCTGATTACGCGCCCCAAACTGCTGATCTGCGACGAGCCGGTGAGTATGCTCGATGCCAGCGTGCAGGCCCAGGTGCTGGAGTTAATGCTAGAGCTGAAGCGCGAGTTTGACCTCACCTACCTGTTTATTACCCATGACCTCTGGGTGGCTCGCTTTTTGTGCGACCGGATTGCAGTGATGAATGCTGGCAAAATTGTGGAGCTGGGCACCACGGCAGGCGTGTTTAGTAATCCACAGCATTCTTATACAAAAACGCTGCTGGAGGCGGCTCCGCTGCTATCCCGCTTAAAAACCCCGATTTCAAATTGATCCGGCTTGATTTTGAACCATGAACTATGTGTAGTATTCTTAAGAGGATTTGATGCTTGTCCTGCCTCGGCCCGATTTCAGCCATACAGCAGTCGGGTGCTGGGGTTAAGGATGCGTTCTGTCCATGGGTATACCTATTGCAGTCTATACATCTGGACAGTTGCACAGGCTCAGAATCAATTGCATAGTTTTCACTTGAATTAGCAGGCTGGTACAGAGCGTTCCATGTTTGGTTTAATCGGTCATCTTACGAGTTTGGAACATGCCCAATCGGTGGCGCGAGAGCTGGGTTATCCCGAATACGCCGATCAAGGATTAGATTTTTGGTGTAGTGCCCCGCCCCAAATTGTGGACACCATTACGGTCACGAGCGCAACGGGGCAGAAAATCGAAGGGCGCTATGTAGAGTCTTGCTTTTTGCCAGAAATGTTAGCGACGCGACGCATCAAGGCCGCAACCCGCAAAATCATCAACGCGATGGCCCATGCCCAGAAGCACGGCATTAACATCACCGCCCTCGGCGGTTTTTCTTCGATTATTTTCGAGAATTTTAACCTCCAGCAAATCCGGCAGGTGCGCAACGTCAAGCTGGAGTTTGAGCGGTTTACAACGGGGAACACCCATACTGCCTACATTATTTGCCGTCAGGTCGAGCAGGCATCGAAGCAGGTTGGGATTGATTTGTCGCAAGCAACAGTGGCCGTCTGTGGCGCGACGGGAGATATTGGCAGTGCCGTCTGCCGTTGGCTGGATGCCCGCACTGATGTAGCCGAACTGCTGCTGATCGCTCGCAACCAGGAACGCCTCCAGGCGCTGCAAGAGGAATTAGGACGCGGCAAGATCATGGGTCTAGAAGAAGCCCTGCCCCAAGCCGACATTATTGTGTGGGTCGCCAGTATGCCGAAGGGCGTCGAGATCGATCCCACTACGCTGAAGCAGCCCTGTTTACTAATCGACGGCGGCTATCCCAAAAACCTGGGTAACACAATCAAGCATCCGGGTGTGCATGTCCTCAACGGTGGCATCGTGGAGCATTCGCTCGATATTGACTGGCGGATTATGAGCATCGTCAATATGGATGTCCCGGCGCGGCAGTTGTTTGCCTGCTTTGCCGAATCGATGCTGCTAGAGTTTGAAAAGCTCTACACCAACTTCTCCTGGGGCCGCAACCAGATCACGCTAGAGAAAATGGATTTGATCGGTCAGGTATCGGTGAAGCATGGGTTTCGGCCACTGCTGATCCCAAGCAGTTGAGCAGCGCCAAAAAGGCCCGATTCTAGCTCAATCTACTGCTCTCGCAGCGTCTTCAGAAGCTGCACAGGGCGAGCGTCTTTTACTGCCAGATACCAGTCTGGATGGTGAGTCAGCATGTAGTGCTCGTACTCATACCAATGCATCTCGGCCTTTTCTTGGTTACAGGGTCTGCAAATCACCCACAAGTTTCTGAAGTCCAGTGACAGCCAGGGGTATTGGGCGCGGGGCAGTTTGTGATCAATGGTGCGACCGCCCTGCTCAGCAAATCGAGCACCGCAAATCGGGCAATGCCAATCTGAGTGGTCCCTGACCCAATCCTTGCTCTCTTGAGTAGTTTCACATTCGCTATCGCCATTGGTATACCGCCAATAGTCAAATTTTCGGTAGTCCTCAAAATCTTGAGGAGTGAGGCGATGATAGCGTTTATTACCAAATTTATCGGCAAGGTTAAATAACTCTTGCAGGTTTTTATCATCTAAGTTCATACGTTTTAGAGTTGGAGCAATCTTTCAATCGCCAGCCTTCTTATCGTCCTTTGCGGAGTTTCCGCCCAGATTTTGCTGGTTTACTGAAGTCAATGATCTC
>KL662191.1:591625-639769 GCA_000733415.1 [Leptolyngbya] sp. JSC-1 | reverse complement strand
CGCCCTGCTCAGCAAATCGAGCACCGCAAATCGGGCAATGCCAATCTGAGTGGTCCCTGACCCAATCCTTGCTCTCTTGAGTAGTTTCACATTCGCTATCGCCATTGGTATACCGCCAATAGTCAAATTTTCGGTAGTCCTCAAAATCTTGAGGAGTGAGGCGATGATAGCGTTTATTACCAAATTTATCGGCAAGGTTAAATAACTCTTGCAGGTTTTTATCATCTAAGTTCATACGTTTTAGAGTTGGAGCAATCTTTCAATCGCCAGCCTTCTTATCGTCCTTTGCGGAGTTTCCGCCCAGATTTTGCTGGTTTACTGAAGTCAATGATCTCAATTTCTTTATCAGGAAACTGTTGGTCAATTTGCTCGGAGATCTCATTCACTTCCTTGGCAAGTTTTTGATTAAAATCCTCTATTTCTCCGGTTGTCAAATATTTGTTGCCAATTCGATCTGCTTCTAAGAATAATTCTTCGAGAGAAAATTCTTCTAATTTGTACTGTTCTAGAAAATCATTAATCTTTTCATATAGCCGAATCACATTTTCCCAACCGACATTGCGGTAGTTGTTCTGTTTCAACCACTGCTGCTCAGCTGACTTAAGCTGAAGCCGATTTTTTGAGTTAGTCCGCTGTACATCGCGGTAACTCATACCGTTATAAGTTCTTCGCTTGCTGCCCATTAAACTATCTTCCTAGATTCATCTTCCTAAATTCGTAGTTCAACCGAGTGTCCATCTAAATAGGCGAATCAAGGCTTTTCGAATTTCGCTATCTTCGTATTTCAGCAATTCCTTTGTGTCTCTAGCCAGCCTCAGCTTGATTTGATCTACTATATTCTTAAGTGCCTTGTTATCTCGCTTAAGCTGGTCATTCGCTTTCACAAGAGTTGTATTTTCAGTGGTTAAAAACTCCACCTTGTCGCTCAAATCAATGGTTTGAGATGTTAAAACTTTAACTTCAGTTTCTAATTGCTGCTTTTCTTGTTCTAACTGTTTTTTGCGCTTTTCTAAACTAGTTTTCGAAGCTTCTAAATCCTGAATTGACGCCTCTAATTCAGCATATTCTGAACTCAGCGTTTCCACTCTTTTTTCTGCTTGACTTCGCATTCTGCCAAATAAAGCATTATTGCGGCCCAACTCAGTATTTTTGCGAGAAAAAGATTCAACTAACTTGAGTGCACTCGGCTCATGCTTAAGCAGCTCTAATAATCGTTCGCATTCTGCCTGAGTTAGCGATTGACTAATATTCTTATTGATGCCATACTTTTCCTTCAACGTATCTTGCAGCTCGCTCTTAGATGCCATCCAACCATCTCCAAAAATTCTAGAAAGCTACCTTTCAGTTGCAATCTTTCCCGCTTCAAACTAACGAAATTGCTTACTCCAAGCCCAGCAATGCAACGCCTGATATTTTCTGATATCAAATCTGACTAACTGCCCTATTTATTGTTGTACAGGCGTTTCGCTCATCAACCGGATTGACATGACTCCTGACTCCTGAACCAAAGCTGCCAAATCAACAATTATTGACAAACGCCCGCCTACGCTTGTGCTAGCTAGGTGTTTCCTTTATGCTGATTTTTGCCGGAGATTTCCGGTAGTTCCAAACAGGCTCAAGGCACGGAGCGCTGATTAGGAGTGCAGCCACACTGCCTAACCAGCTGACCTAACTTCCTGAAATAGGCAGGAGGTCAGGCTGTATTGATTATCAATCGCCTCGCGGATGCAAAACAAGTGGTTAGGAACCACCTAGTCTTGAGCTTTTCTTTTATCACGAGGCAAATTTTATGACGACAGAGTTCAACGAACTGCTGCCTGCTCCACCTGAGGATGCAGTTCAGATTTGGATTATCGGCAGCCGCGACCAGGTGATTCACAAAATGAACGAGTTCCATGTCAGGCGGTTGGTGCCCGATCGCGCTCGCTTTCCGCTGATTCCGGCTCCTGTTCCCGGTAAGGTGATGACGGTGCTGGTCTGCTAAATTTTTCAGTTTAGGTCTGGATTGCAATTCGATTGCACTGGCTAACAGGGCTGTTGTATCGAGTTGCATTTAAATCTGGCTCGCTACTTGTCTGATTCCCCAAAAAATTAGCTGGGAATTAATCATAATTTGAGCTGCCAAATCAGGAGCCTGCTGCCGCAGCAGATCGATTAGCAACGAAGCATCGCCACCCGTAAGCACAATTGATCCGCTAGGAAACTGCTGTTGCCATGCGGTGACAAAATCGCGAATCCCCGCCAGCAGCGAATAGAGCACACCGCTCCAGATTGCATCATTAGTCTTAGTTGACCAGCGTTGGGGCAGAGAGATTTGCGCCTCGGAGAGATCAGGCAGAGCAGCGGTATAGTCAGCCAATGCCCGCAGTTGTAGCCGCAGTCCGGGCAAAATCGCACCGCCAATCAGTTGGGCTGTTGCGTCAGTTCCTGTGAACGTGAGAGCTGTACCAGCGTCAATGACTAAACTAGGCAGACCATAGATTGTCGCAGCTCCGAGTAGCGCCAGAGCACGGTCGATTCCCAAAGTAGGATACAGTCCTGCAAGCGGAATCTGATCGAGCTGAATCACCTGAGTTTGATGGTAAGACTGCCAAAGCGGAATCTGATCCGGAACGACTGAAGCCAGCCAGAGCGGGAGTTGGGCCGGGATTTGGGATAGAAAAGCGGGTACAGTGGGCAGTTTGTCTATCAGGTCCGCTGAACAGGCGGCAAAATCGAGTTGATGCTGAATCAAATGAGTCGTCAACTTGGAAGAGAAATGAGGCGTATCCCAAGCTTGCTGCAAGGTCGTGCCCGTGAACCAAGCCCAATGCAATCTTGAATTCCCAATCATCAGCGCCAGCCAGTCAGAATCAGCCATAACGCTCAGGTATTGCAATCAAATTCTTAAGCATAGTCTCAGAATTTCTAGCCAATTCACCCCCCATACTCTATAAATAGCAAGTCGCTGCTTACTCACAAAGGCGTCTCCTTTTTTCATGGGCATTGGATTTGGACGGGAAATTTGCGGCAATCTCGACATTGCGGCATCGCGGGAATGGCTGGTGACAAATGGAATGGGCGGCTATGCTTGCGGCACCGTAGCGGGCGTTTTAACCCGACGGTATCACGGACTGCTGGTTGCGGCCCTCCAGCCCCCCCTGGGGCGGACCCTGATGCTGACCAAGCTAGAAGAAATTGTTCACTATGACCAGCAGGTTTATAGCCTCAGTACGGATCGCTGGGCCGATGGCAGCGTGAACCCCCAGGGCTATCGCTATATCGAGCATTTTGCCCTAGAAGGAACTGTCCCCACTTGGCGGTATGCCTGTGCCGATGCGCTGCTGCAAAAACGAATCTGGATGCAGCCAGGAGCTAATACCACCTATGTGCAGTACGAGTTGCTGCGGGCTAGCCAGCCAATGGCGCTGTTTGTCAAATCCCTGGTCAACTACCGCGATCATCATGGCTGCATTCGCAGTTGGAGTTGGCAGATGGCTGTCGAGCGCGTCAGTCAGGGAGTGCAGGTCACAGCATTTGCGGAAGCCGTGCCGCTGTATCTGCTCAGTAGCCAAGCGGAAGTTTTAACCCTTCACGATTGGTACTACAACTTTGATTTGGCCACCGAATGCTACCGGGGGTTAAGCGACCGCGAAGACCACCTGCATGCCGCTACCTTTCACTTGACGCTGAATCCGGGCGAATCGCTCAACATTGTCGCCAGCACCGCACCTGAGCCAGAACTCAACGGCACCCAAGCCCTGAAGCAGCAGCAAAGCCGAGAACAAAAGTTGCTCAACCTGTGGCGCACCAGCCGTCCAATTGGGGCCAAAGAGCCGTCTAGCTGGCTGCATCAGTTGGTGTTGGCAGCGGATCAGTTCATTGTAGACCGCACGGTGCCCGCATCGGTGAGTGGAGCGGCAAGTGAGTCAGAAACCGAGGGATTAAACGGTAAAACCATCCTGGCCGGCTATCCCTGGTTTAGCGACTGGGGACGCGACACGATGATCAGTCTGCCTGGTTTAACCTTGACCACCGGACGCTCGGAAATTGCTCGCCTGATTTTGCGCACCTTTGCCCAATATGTCAGTCAGGGTATGCTGCCGAATCGCTTTCCCGATGCTGGCGAAGAACCGGAGTACAACACCGTTGACGCCACACTCTGGTATTTTGAGGCCATCCAGCAATATTACAAAGCCACGCAAGATGATGACCTGCTGGCGGAACTGTTTCCGATTCTGGCTGAGATTATCGACTGGCACTGTCGCGGCACGCGCTACAATATTCACCTTGATCCAGCCGATGGGCTGCTTTATGCGGGTGGCCCTGGCCTTCAGCTCACCTGGATGGATGCCAAGGTAGGCGATTGGGTAGTGACGCCGCGCACCGGTAAGCCGATTGAGGTCAATGCTCTTTGGTACAATGCCCTGCGCACAATGGCTAAATTCGCTCGTTTGCTGGGCAAACCGCATCAGGAATACGAAGCGATTGCCGATCGCACGCTGGCTCGCTTTGTTCGGTTTTGGAATGCTGACTTGGGCTATTGCTATGACGTGCTTGATACGCCCGATGGAGACGATGCCTCGCTGCGGCCCAACCAAATCTTTGCTGTGTCGTTGCCCAATAGTCCGTTGACAGCGGTGCAGCAACGGGGAGTCGTAGATGCCTGTGGTCGTGCCCTCCTGACATCTTACGGACTGCGTTCCCTGGCTCCCGATCACCCCGACTACCACGGACACTATGGAGGCGATCCGCTTCAGCGCGATGGCGCTTACCATCAGGGCACTGTCTGGGGCTGGTTGATGGGACCATTTGTGCTGGCGCATTTGCGGGTCTATGGCAACCTGGTTCAAGCCCGACAGTTTCTAGAGCCAATGGCCGATCACCTCTTCACCCACGGTTTGGGAACCTTGAGCGAAATTTTTGACGGCGACCCACCCATAACCCCTAGGGGTTGCATTGCCCAAGCCTGGACCGTTGCAGAAGTTTTACGCGCCTGGGATGCAACAGAGTGTTAAGTTTTTTGAATGTTTACATAGAGGAAACTCTACCCTGGCCGGCGATATTATTACCTAAATTAGCGGTCATTAGCCGATAGAATAAACTTGACTCAGTTGCATTGTAGGCATCTCCCCTGATTGGCGGAGAGCTGGCTTTTGCTATGCCTGAGTATCCTTGCCATCTAACCTCGTCCTTTTGTCACCCTTGCCACTTGTGAAATTATTTACCTTTCATACGCCTGAACTGACTCCCGCTGAGTCGCTGCCGGATTGTGCGATTGCCGTTGATGTGCTGCGAGCCACGTCCACGATCGCCACAGCCCTTGCTGCTAATGCCGAAGCGGTCCAGGTATTCAGCAGTATTGAGCAATTGATGCAGGTGAGTGAGCAGTGGTTACCCGACAAGCGGCTGCGGGCCGGGGAGCGGGGTGGTGCAAAAGTTCCAGGTTGTGATTTAGGCAATTCACCCCTAGACTGTACCCCTGACCTAGTGGAGGGCAAGCGTTTATTTATTAGTACTACTAACGGCACCCGCTGCTTAGAACGAATTCAGGCAGCTGAAACAGTATTGACGGCAGCGTTGATCAACCGCTCTGCTGTGGTGAACTACTTGTTGCGTTACCGTCCGGCTACGGTTTGGGTTGTGGGGTCGGGCTGGGAAGGGAATTTTTCCCTAGAAGATACGGTTTGCGCTGGCGCGATTGTGCATCAGCTTGCGGCACGATTGGCGGGCGATGGTCACCCCCTTGAAGCCTTGGCCGGCAACGATGAAGTGTTTGGTGCAGTTGCGTTGTATACCCAGTGGCAAAACAACCTGCTGGGCTTGATGCATCATGCAAGTCACGGGCAACGGTTGCTGCGTCTGGACTGCCATGATGATCTCAAGTACTGTGCCCAAACCGATAGTTTGAATGTGCTGCCAATTCAGAAAGAGCCTGGTGTGCTCGTCAAGGCAGAATGAGCAGGCTCTTTAAGAGCGCTAAGAATTGTAGAATCCGGTCAGCTCCACGGCTTCTGGATGGCTTCCTGTCCAGCAAACGCGAGTCAGGTTGGCATCATCAAAGTTGGTGTGGTTAAGCTGAGCGTGGGAAAAGTTGGCTTTGGTGAGGTCTGCCTGACGAAAGCTGGTGCCCCAACGTGCGGTCAGGGTCGTTGCTAACCGCCGAATCACTACTTGCTTAGGATCGCCCTGCAGAGCACGCCAGCCCAGATAGATGCTCAATGCCATCACGGCCGGCACCACTGGAACGATTGATGTCACAATGTCGGTTGCAGCCACTATATAGCCAAACGTCAACAGGTAAGCACCCGCAACCCCAAGCCCAGCTTGGAGATTGAAGGTCCGGAAGGCTGCAAGTGCTGCGATGGTTGCCATTACAGTAGCTCCCGATACGGCACAAACAATCGTCAGCGCTTGGGCAATGGCGGAAGAAACGGCAATCGAAAGGGGGTTAATCAGCGTAGACAAAATTGGCCCAATGGCGGCAATCCCGACTGTCACCATGAAGGCCAGTGCAAAAACGCTAAACCCAGTTGTGATTCCTTCTAAAACAGAAATGAAGGCAAAAGCCAGCAACAGCATCACCATGGCCCAACCTGCGGTTACCTCTTGAAATGAGTTGGTAAAGGCGCGCAGTTCCAGGTTAAGCAGAGTTCCAACAAAGCCCGCCACTGCACCCAGTAGCACAGCAACTAGCACCAAAAACACGAGCAGTAAAATCGCTTCGCTTTGCTGCAACCCGGCTTGTACATTCGTAAAGTTTGCCCCCCGCAGAACGGCCTGACTGAAGTCTGTCCCACGGATATCAGAACCGCTGAAATCAGCTCCAGAAAGGTCTTGGCCAACGAAAGATTGTCCTCTGAGGTCTTGTTTTCGGAAGTTTCTTTCACCCTGGTGGTATAGATCCAACAGCTCTTGCTTATTCACACTACCTACCTACTTATGAGCTCAATTTAATGACGACTACAGATGATTTCAGGATGTTTACAGAACGCAAAACGATTTGGTAGGCACCTTGAGAAGATTGATTCAAACGGCGACAATAGCTAGGGATATTTGTTATGTCAAGCTTAGGCAGTCCTTTAGACCAAATCTTTATTTCTCAATCTTTCTTATCGATCCATACTTCATCCCTGCTTCACCTTCAACTGCTGCACCAAGCAAGCCGCGATCCGGTCAGCTGCCCCAGAGACGCCCATCCGCCGCGCTCCATTGGCTTGGATCAACTGGAGCCGATCGGGATCCTGCAATAGGGATTGCACCGCACTGACTACGCGGCTGGGTTGTTCAACGAGTGTCACACTTGGCCCCAGCAGGCGAATCTGAGCTTCGGCAAACTTGGGGGTGAACTGTGGCCCCTTGCCCGGAAAGATAATCGCTGGTTTACCCAGGCCAACAAACTGTTCAGTCGCTGTGCCTGCCATAGCTAAGGCAAAATCAGCCTGATGCAAGCAGTCGTTGAATGCGCTAGTGAGGATCAGGCTGGTGCGGTACTGGCTAAACACAAGCTGGGAGCCAGAGCGGTCAGAGGGATTATCCACCGAGCCAGACAATCGCCAACCGTAAGCTTCCAACGTTCTTTGTAGTGGCACCGCGTCAAGCTGGGGAGCAACGGCAGCCAGAAATAACAATGGCCGCTGATTTCCCCAGGCCATCACTAGTGCCGATACGGCCTGTAAGAGAATTTGCCAATTTTCATAGGCCTCTGGAGGTCTGGAGCCGGGCAGCAGCACGAAGGTAAGACGGCACTGTTCTGGACCATCTGGACCATCTGGATCATCTGCTGCCATTGCCCACTCCACGCCGGTTGGTTCCAAGCCATCCATCATAGGATTTCCCAGATCAAAGGCTGGAATGCCCCATTTTTGCAGCACGCTTCTGGTGAGACGATCCCGTGGAAAAACTGCCTTGCAACGAGGATGGGCCATCAACCAGCGCTCCCAGGGCAGAAACACCGAGCCAGACCAGCGCTCTAGCCGCTCAAACCAGGATTGTCTAGGTAACCAGCCTTGCTCATCCCTTAGGTAATACTCCGACTTGGCCGTACCCACAAATCCATAGGCTGCTCCACTCCACCAGGCAAACAGTAGCGGAACGATATCGCCGACGGCCAACACGACACCGCCCTGCTGCGCCCATTGCCGCACAGTTTTGAGTTGAGCCAGAGTCAGCTGTATCAATCCGCCTTGCAAATCGCGAGCCAGCTGACGACCGTCCATATAGATAAAGCCTCCAGAAGGCATCGACTGCACCGCACCCACAATCGGAATCCCGTGAGCACGATAGAATTCTCCTTGTCCGACAATCGGTAGGGCTGCCAGCTGGAGCTGTTTGGAGCGGCGCTGTAAGGCTTGCAAAATTCGTAGCGCAATCAAATCTTCTCCATGACCGTTACTGAGGCAAAGTAGCTGCATAGCACTGATGAGTTGAAGGGGTGGTAGAAACTTGACCATTGGTCAGCCTACAAGGTTAGGGGCACTGACTCAACCCGCTTGGTCACGTGAAATAGCTTCAGATCTGTTTCCCAAGCGATGTCATCAACTGCTTACAGACCTTGACGACTGTTTGGGCGTTCAGTCAATCAAGTATCAGGCAGCCACAGGCAGCTAGTGAAAGATGGAAAGGGAGATCAGGCACAAATCTTCTGCTGGTTTAGAGGAATCCACCGGCTAAATGCGCTAGTTTAATGAAAAATGGGCGAAATTCTGAGCTTCAGGAATTAAGCCACAACCCTCTTGTAGAAAATTCTGAAACAAACTAGGTTGTCCCGGCATCCCTTGTTCAGAATACAGTAGGCTGGATCTGAACTTTTCTAGAGAAACGATGACCACTGGGTTGGTCTTGATTGCAGCGGTGTTGGTCTTAGGTGGGGTGATTGCTACGGTGGGTGATCGCCTGGGTACACGCGTTGGTAAAGCCCGCCTCACCCTGTTTAATTTGCGTCCCCGCAGAACCGCTACCCTGATCACAATTTTGACAGGTGTGATTATTTCTGCATCTACCTTTTCGCTGCTATTTGCAGTCAGTGACCAACTCCGGACCGGTGTGTTTGAGTTAGAGAATATCCAAGACGACCTAAAAGAAACCCGCGAAGAACTAAAAGAAGCTCAGTCTGAGAAGGAGCGCATCGAAACGCGGTTAAAAAACGCCCGTCGGCAGCAGAATACTGCTCAGCGCCAGCTAGAACAGATTAACCGCTCGCTGCAGCAGGCAGTTGAGCAACAGGTGCAAACCCAAGCCCAGCTCAAAAGCACCCAACAGCGCTTGAACGAAAGTCAGACTAAATTTCAGCAAGCGCAGCAGTTGCTCAGCACCGTTTCCCAACAGGCCGCGACATTACAGGCAGAAATTGAGCAGCTTCAAACCGACCGGCAAGAGCTAATCCGCCAACGCGATGCTGTGCGCGAACAAATTGCTCAACGCGATCAGGAAATTGCTCAGCGCGATCAGGCAATTGCCAGTCGAGAAACGAAACTCAAAGATCTAGAAAGCCAAATCGCGTTTCTGGCTCAACAAAAAGATACGCTAGAGCGCGAGTACGAAGATCTGCGCCGTGGTAATGTTACCCTGTTTCGCAACCAAACCTTAGCCTGGGGGGTGGTGCGGGTAGATGTGCCCAGTGCGGCTCCCAAGGCAGTAGATCAGCTATTGCAACGCGCCAATCAACTGGTTGCTCAAATCATTCAACCTGGTACGACCAAAGTCGATAATCAGGTGATTCGAATTACTAATGCGCAAGTTGAGCAGCTGGCTAATCAGATTGCCAGCGGGGAGGATTATGTGGTGCGCGTGATTTCTGCTGGCAATTATGTAGTGGGTGAACCTTGCGTTTTGGCTGGAGAAGCCTGCATTGATGTCATCGCTACCGCTGTACCCAACCAAGTTGTTTTTCAGCAGGGAGAGGTAATTGCTACCACGACGGTCAATCCCACTGCCATGAACAGCCAGGTTGTGGCCGAACGCATTTTTCTGCTAATTGCGGCGGCTCAGTTCCGTTCTCGCCAAGCTGGAATTTTGGATGATACAGTCCGAATTGCCGACAACCGCCGTGAGACGGTCATGAGCTTTATTGAGCAAGTACAGCAAAGCACGCTGCCGCTAGAAATTCAGGTCGTGGCTGCCGAAGATGCCTACACTGCAGGTGCCCAGCTAGAACTAATCGCTGTGCGAGACGGCCAGGTGCTGTTTAGTACCTCTTGATCGCTCTTACTCTGCAGTTTCTGCTTATCGCTTACCCTTGCCAACTTGTCGCTGGCCAACGTTTTAAATTGGAGCAAAAGACATCAAAAGACACTAGACAGGCTTCTCGCCATGCTCTAAAGTCTAGGGCAAGCGCAGCATCAGCCGTCCACTCACTTTGCTTACGTCCATGTCAACATCCTCCTTTGACTCCCCCGATCAGCCAGTCGTCTTAGGCTTTGATCCTGGTCGTCAGAAGTGTGGCTTAGCTGTGGTGGGCCTTGACCGCAGCCTCTACTATCATCAGGTGGTTCCTGCCGAAGCGGCTATTGCAACTATTGCCGAACTGCGCCAACAGTTTCCTATTTCCATGATCGTGATGGGCAACCAAACTAGTGCCAATGAGTGGAAACAACGCCTCGCTGAAACTGCCGATCCGCCTCGAGTTGTGCTTGTAGACGAACGCTACACCAGCCTAGAAGCTCGTGAACGCTACTGGCAAATGTACCCTCCCCGTGGTCTGTCCCGCTTGTTACCTCAGGGAATGCGCACGCCTCCCCGCCCAATTGATGACATTGTGGCCATTCTACTGATTGAACGTTATCTAGAACAACTGACGAATAGTTTGAGTTAATGGCTGAGGGGCCGATCGCACTCTAATCATGCCCTAGCATAGGCACGTACTGGCAGTTTTGAGGATCAGATGTATGCAATTTGGCTTAGCTAAATTGCGTTATTTCCTCCACCGGATCGCTGGGTGGGTAGCTTTTTAAAATCTTTGTAGAAACCCTTGTCGAACTGGCCGTAGATTTACATAGTTTGCCTGCAAACTTGGCTAGGCTTATGCTGAGGGTAAAAGTGTTTACGCCTTTTTGAGCAACTTAAACTTGACTACTCGTCTGTGAGTTTCTATGCTCACCTAGCCTTGAGAAACTAGCCTCGAGAAACACAAAACTACTGCTATGTCTGATTCAAGCCAGCTAGAGACACTGCATCGCCTGCATCTTGTTGTCCTTAACTACCGTACACCCGACTTAACTGTAGATTGCTTACATTCCCTGGTAGACGAAGTGAAGGCACTGCCCGGCACTCATGTCACGGTGGTTGACAATGCTTCTGGAGACAGCTCGGTTGAAAAAATTTCTAGTGCTATTGCTCAATCAGGTTGGAGCGATTGGGTTACGTTTATGCCCTTAGCGAAAAATGGCGGCTACGCCTTTGGCAACAATGCGGCGATTCGGGCTGCCCTCGATACGCCTCACCCGCCAGAATACATTCTGTTGCTCAACCCTGACACAGTGGTGCGTCCAGGCGCACTGAAGGCGTTAGTCGATTTTATGGACACCCATCCCGATGTGGGGATTGCTGGCAGCCGTCTAGAAGATCTGGATGGCACACCGCAGCGCTCCGCGTTTCGCTTTCCGTCTATTTTTAGTGAGCTGGACGGCGGCTTGCGGTTAGGCATTGTTTCCCAACTCCTGACAAATTGGGCAGTCGCACCTCCAGTGTCTGATGTGGCCTGCCAAACCGATTGGGTTGCCGGAGCGAGCATGATGGTGCGGCGGCAAGTGTTTGAAACTGTCGGTTTGATGGATGAAAAATATTTCCTCTATTTTGAAGAAGTCGATTTTTGTTTAGCGGCGCATCGAGCTGGCTGGCCCTGTTGGTATGTTCCCGAAAGTCGGGTGGTGCACTTCGTGGGCCAGAGTTCCGGTGTAACTGATACAAAACGTCAACCCAAACGCCGCCCAACCTACTGGTTTGATTCGCGTCGTCGCTTTTTTGTCAAAAACTATGGCTGGTGGTATGCCGTCTTAACTGAGGCAGCGTGGGCATCGGGTTATGCACTTTGGCGCTTGCGGCGTGCAGTGCAGCGCAAACCGGACACCGATCCGCCCAACCTGCTCAGCGACTTCTTGCTCAACAGCGTTCTATTCAAGGGGGCAGAAATTTGAGTATTTTGAAAACCGCTGTTAACCAATCCCAACCGGTGATTTCTGCGGACAACGCGGCCAGTAACCCAGTCAATGATGCTGCAACCGCAGCTCCTTTATCTCTGTGGCAGCAGATCCGAGAGGATTGGCAGGCCCACGGGCGTGACTGGACTAAGCCAGGGTTTCGGGCTGTGGCTGTTTACCGGTTTGGCGTATGGCGGATGCAGATTAAACCAAAACTGCTAAGAGCGCCATTCAGTCTTCTATACCGCTCGCTATATCGCAAAATCCGCAATGGCTATGGGATTGATCTCCCCTACACCGTCAAGCTGGGGCGACGGGTTGTGATCGAGCACCAAAACGGTATTATCATCCACGGTTTCAGCGTGATTGGCGATGATTGCATTATTCGTCAGGGAGTTACCCTGGGCAATCGCTACCTCGACCGTCCTGATGATGCTCCCAAGCTCGGAGCACGGGTCAATGTGGGAGCAGGGGCAAAAATTTTAGGAGATGTGACGATTGGCGATGATGCTAGCATTGGCGCAAATGCTGTAGTGCTGTCGGATGTACCGAATGGACAAACGGCGGTGGGCATTCCAGCAAAACTTCTTCAAGCCAAGCCAGCACAGAACTAGCTACAGAATGAATAGCTACAGAATGAATAGAACCAACAGAACTGGGATAAGAGATGCTATGGGTAAATTGCTCGATAGCATCTCTTAGTCTGTCTGCTGCTTTCCTAACATGGGGTGCACTGTATTGAGATGTAGGCTGTATCCCGTGGTTCTTAATGATCGTATTTTTAGTATTTTTAAGTCTTACAGCCTTTTTCAGGCTAGGGAAGTACGAAAAATGGGGTGCAGGGGCAGTGCCCCTGCGTGGGGGCGAAACTCCCACACCCCCTATACCTCACATGAGTGAAAAACGCTGTATAGAGCGAATAATGCCCTTGCTTCATCTCTCACTTCACTGAAGTGTCTACCGCCGCTTAAAATACAACACCTGCAACCAATCCTTGTAGCTCAGCCACAAAAAGCGATTGCAGGTGCCATAAGTAAGCCCCAGAATGTCCTAGAGATTAGAACAAGCCCAGGGTCAGAGACTTGTCAATCGGGAAAGTAGCGCCAATTCCCAACCAGAGGGTAACAGCCGTTCCAAACAGGAAGAATGCCATCGCAACGGGGCGGCGGAAAGGATTCTGGAACTTGTTAACGCTCTCGATGAAGGGGACTAACATCAAGCCCAAGGGAATTGCTGTCTGCAACGCAACTCCTAGCAGCTTGTTAGGCACAATCCGCAGAATCTGGAAAGCGGGATAGAGGTACCACTCAGGCAAAATTTCCAGGGGAGTGGCAAAGGGGTTACCCGGTTCACCTACCATGGCTGGGTCGAGGACGGCCAAGCCAACGCAGCAGGCAATGGTACCCAGAATTACAACCGGGAAGATATAAAGAAGATCATTAGGCCAGGCTGGTTCACCGTAGTAGTTGTGTCCCATGCCTTTCTTGAGCTTTTCGCGTAAAACTGGATCAGCAAGATCCGGCTTCTTAACTGTTGCCATGACGGAGTGCTCTCCTTGGATAGAGTCAAAACATGCAGATCGGAAATGTCAGGTGCGGATATAGAAGCTAGTTTAATGGCAATCTAAGCAATTGCGTGCCTCAAAATCTGACATTCCCACCACTTTCTTACAGCAGGAATTACCTTAGGGTGAGACTTACAGGGGACCAGAAATACCTTGCTTCCGGATCATCAAGAAGTGCAGCAGCATAAACACTGCGATGGCCCAGGGCAAAACGAAGGTGTGCAGGCTGTAGAAGCGAGTCAAGGTAGCTTGCCCAACGCTTTCGCCACCGCGCAGCAATTCTACCATTTGAGAACCCACAATCGGGATAGCTTCAGGTACACCAGAAACGATTTTCACCGCCCAGTATCCCACTTGGTCCCAAGGCAGGGAGTAGCCGGTTACACCGAAGGAAACGGTAATCACCGCTAGAATCACACCCGTCACCCAGGTTAACTCACGGGGCTTCTTAAATCCGCCCGTCAGATAAACCCGGAAGACATGCAGAATCATCATCAACACCATCATGCTGGCCGACCAACGGTGAATCGAGCGAATCAACCAGCCAAAATTTACCTCATTCATTAGATACTGCACTGAGCTGAAAGCCTCAGCTACAGTCGGTTTGTAATAGAAGGTCATTGCGAATCCAGTGGCAAACTGGATCAAAAAGCAGGTTAGAGTGATGCCTCCAAGGCAGTAGAAGATATTGACATGGGGCGGAACGTACTTGCTGCTGATATCGTCAGCAATGGCTTGAATCTCTAACCGCTCCTGAAACCACTGATAAGCTTTTGAGTCAGTTACCTGTTTAGTAAACATGAACAACAGTTCCGGGAGTGTTTATTACTGTCAATAAATGTAACATAGCTCTCAGCTTATTTGCAGTGGGGGAACGGTTGTCTCGTCAAGGTTTGAGGCGAATTGTTTCTGACCAAGGCTTAGGTTCACTCATGATGGTCTGAGCAATCCAGCCCAAGGTCCTTATATGGGCCGCCCTAGTAGGCAAATTGGACTTTTTGCTAGCCAGAAGCTGTTAGACAAGTTTAAAATCTGTTTCATGGCGAAACGAATTTTCCAGATCGGCCTTCTGATTGTCTTGCCGATCGTCTTGATGTTAAGTACTCTAACTCCCAGTGCAACCGCGTTTACCGAAGAGCAGCGGTTACTCAGCGAAGTGTGGCGCATTGTCGATCGAGCCTATGTAGATGATACATTTAATCATCAAAATTGGTGGTTAGTGCGGCAAAAGGCGCTACAGCAACCCCTGACGGACCGTGAACAGACCTATACGGCGATTCAGAAAATGCTGGCGACGCTGGACGACCCCTTTACACGCTTCATGCGGCCAGATCAGTACCGCAGTTTGCAAACCAATACCTCTGGCGAACTGCTGGGCGTTGGGTTACAGATCACTCAAGACGGTCCTTCCGGCGAACTGCGCGTGATCGCTCCGATTGAGGGGTCTCCGGCAGAGCAAGCTGGCATCAAACCCCGCGATCGCATTCTTAAGATCAACGGTGTCCCCACTTCAACGCTGACCCTAGACGAAGCGGCAGAACGAATGCGCGGGCCAATCGGTAGCCCAGTGACATTGACGGTGGCTCAAGAAAATGAGGACCTAACGAAAGCACGGGATGTGCAAATTGTGCGTAACCGCATTACTCTTAATCCGGTTTACGCTGAACTGCGCCCCCAGCCTGACGGTAAGCCAATTGGCTATATCCGCCTCAGTCAGTTTAATGCCAATGCCGCCTTGGAAGTTGCCAATGCGATCAAGCGCATGGAGGCTGAGAATGTAGATGCCTACATTCTCGATTTGCGCAGTAATCCAGGTGGTTTGTTGCAGGCTGGTATTGAAGTGGCCCGCCTTTGGTTGGATGAAGGCACGATTGTCTACACTGTGAACCGCAACGGCATTCAGGATAGCTTTGTTGCTAACGGTCAAGCCCTGACGCAGGATCCGCTGATTGTGCTAGTGAATCAGGGGACAGCAAGTGCCAGTGAAATTCTAGCCGGAGCACTGCAAGATAACGGTCGGGCCAAGCTGGTGGGAGAGCGCACCTTTGGTAAAGGACTCATCCAATCCCTGTTCAACTTAGCAGATGGATCGGGGCTGGCCGTAACCATCGCCAAGTACGAGACGCCGAGCCATCACGATATTAATCGCCTGGGCATTTCACCCGATGTAGTCGTGTCGCTGGAGCCGCCCATTACTCGCGAGCAAATCGCCACCGACGCCGATCAGCAGTACCAGGTTGCCATTGAACTGTTGTCTCAAGACTCGGTATTAGCTGCTGGAGCTAGCTAGGGGTGTTGCCTCAATCTCAATCCTGCAATGACTTTGACTTCACGACGGGGACGAACCTATCATGACCCGCTGCAGGGCGCTATTTCGCTAGACTTGGGCGATCCAGTCGAAGCCCTGTTGATTCATTTGATCGACACACCTGCCTTCCAACGGCTGCGGCGGATTCGTCAACTTGGACCGGCTAGCCTTACCTTTCATGGAGCGGAAGCGTCGCGGTTTACCCATTCGCTTGGCGTGATGGCAGTGGCTCGTCGCGCCTTCGATCGATTGGCCAATCGCTATTCCCAACTTCAACCCTATCGAGCTACGGTGCTCTGTGCTGCCTTGTTGCATGACATTGGCCATGGACCGTTTAGCCACACCTGTGAAGAAATTTTTAGCTGTCAGCACGAAACCTGGACTATCCGCATTCTGCAAGAATCGCCGTTGCGCTGTTTACTCGATCAATTTGAGCCAGATTTGCTGCCCCAAATCGAACAAGTTTATCAGAAACGGCATCCGGTGCCCTGTGTGTGGCAGTTGGTTTCGAGCCAGTTGGATTGTGACCGGTTGGACTATTTGATGCGAGACAGCTACTTTACCGGCGCGTCCTACGGCAAGCTTGACCTCGATCGGATCCTGATGGCGATGGAATTTGACCCGACGACACAGCAACTGATCGTCATCCGTAAGGGAATGACTTCCATTGAGCACTATTTGATTGTGCGGTATTTTATGTATGCCCAGGTTTACAACCATCCCAAAAATATTGCCGCCACCTGGGTTTTATCGCACGCTTTGCAGCGAGCCAAAGAGCTATTTGCAGCAGGAAATTTATGGGCTGATGATACGGTCACAGCTTGGCTGACCCAGGATTGTCACCAACTCAAGCTGCATGATTACCTCAGTGCTGACGATGGGGTATTTATCTACCATCTCCAGCGCTGGCAGCACCATTCCGACTCGATTCTAGCGGATCTGTGCCGCCGCTTTGTCGATCGGGATCTGTTCAAGACCCTGGATGTCACAGAAATGGCATTGGAACAACAGCATGCCCTTTTGCAAAAAGTGCATCAGCAGTTAGCTCAGCAAGGACTGGAGCCACGCTACTATGCTGGACTCCGTACAGCCCAAAGTTGTGGTTATACCCTTTATCACCAAGGCATTAAAATCCAAACCGAGGCTGGGTTAAGTGAAATGAGTGAACTTTCACCGCTTGTGAAAAACTTAACCCAGCCGTGGCAGCGCAGTTGGCTAATCTACCCGCGTCAGGTGCAGCTCGAATAATCGCTACCTGCTTGCGGCTCAAACTACAAAATAATCCGCTACTTTGAGCGCACCCCGTCCAGCATCACCCGGTTTAAACTGAATTCCGGTTACTTCAACCACTAGGTCATTGGTGCTGGAGAAGGGAGCTTTGTTATCATTCACAGCCAAGAAGGTGCGTCTGCCCAAGCGGAAAAATACGGCTTCGTTGGCTCTGAGAGCCTGATTCCCGCGCCTTTGCTGATTCTTATCAGCAAAGGCAGATTGCACTGCTTTCGCTAGCCCACCTGTTTCTCTACCGGCATTAAACAGCCCTCTGGGTTTTTCGATGGTGGCTAGATTGTTATCAAAATCTAGGCCAAACAGATCGCGCTCAGCAGGGTTGGCATTAAAGGCGAAATCGGTAATTTTATCCATTACGCGCAGGGTGGATTGTCTTAAAGCTGCCCGTTGACTTGCGCCTCGGAAGTAGAAGCGATCGCTACCTGCTCCACCAGAGAGGGTGTCTTTTCCGTTTCCGCCTACCAAAATATCGTTGCCAGTCTGGCCGGTAATCCGGTCATTACCATCGCCAGTGCTGATGATATCGTCTCCAGCACCGCCACTTTGATTAGTGTTGTTGCCGCCATTGTCCTCGAACACTAAATTAGGGACAAAATTCCCAGCAATATCTGCGCCAGCAAACGTTTTGATCCTAAAATTACCAACTTCGTGGATGTTGGTTAGTGCTCCAGTAGAAGCCCCAAAACCAAAAGTGAGGGTGGAGGGTAGGGGACCATTGCCCCGCTGCACTGCATCCAGATTAATCAACTCCTCTCCAGGATCGGTAAAGTTGCCGTTTGCGTTTAGGTCCAGTTTGACTGACAAAACTCCGGTGGGGCTGAGGTCAACCTTGGCAGTGCGTCTGGCCTGTTCGCGGGTTACTCCAGCTCCCGGTACATCCAAACTGAAGCCGTTGGGTAATGTCTTGCCGTCCAGATAGACATAGTTAGTTGCTGCACTGCCTCTAACTGCAACCGCGTCCGGCACACTGTTAGGACCACCATTCCGTCCTTCCAAATCGTTGGAAAAGCTGCCAAATTCGTCGAAACCAATTCCTAGGTAACCACCGGCAATACCTGGTTGACTCCTGGCACCGTCGTTGTAGGGGGCGTAGCCCAGAGATCCACCAAAACCACCTGCTGCTCTAATCGGCTGACTTCCATCAACAATGAAAAAACTGATGCCATCAGCTCCGTCGCCACCGTAGGAGTAGAAATCAAAGGTGATGGAAAGTCCGTTAGCAGAAGGAATAATCGTGTTAAACGGAAGGTATGCCGTCTGGAAAGGCTGAGCATCCGTCAATTTCACAATATCAGTTTGTGCCATAGTCTGTATGTACGAATCTGTGGACAAGCTTGGAAGGTGAAAATAGCGTTGGCGAACCAGCGCTACTCAGCCAGGTTGTAGTATCAAAGTTGATCAATTTAGAGCGCTTGGCTCCGGCATGAATGACTGCTAAATGCTCGCTAGGGGTATTGCATTATTCGAATGAGCAACAGAATTGCAGCAACTCAGCGGCTGGACAGCTAAGTTCGGCAATCCACAACAAAACAGCTCATTTAGTATGAAATTGAGCTTTTACTGGGGGTGAACTTCTCCCTAGAGTTTCGGATAGAAGATGGTAGAAATGCTGCGATTTTAGTGTAAGTTCACCGAAGTTTCACTGAGGAACTGCTTCAATAAACCCCGTATAAAGTTTTTTAAATATAAACGGATGCAGCTTCTAGGTAGTTCTAGGGATCCCGCAGTCGTTCTCCACCCCGGTCTGCAATAGGAATTTGTCCTAAGCTAGGTGACTCTACCAATGCCAATATCTACCGTTTAATTTGTTGGTTGACCTACTTATCAGTAAAGATAAAATCTAAGTCTTTTAAAGATTACTGTGAACGAATCGAATAAATATATTAAGAATAAATCATTAACTAAATAGGCAAAATTAAACATTAAACCTAGGACAGGCGGGATACCTGTTGGGTTTAACCTGCAATTACCTTGATCGCCTGGGGAATTACCCGAAACGTTGCTGGAGTTTGAGTCACAATTTCACCATCTGTATCAATCAATTGGGGCGGCTCGGCATCAATCTCGATGATTTGTCCTTGCCACGTGCGAACGCCCTTTCCTGGAGAAAAACGGCCTTGGCTGAGGGCCGGTAGCAAAGAGAAGGCTTGCCACCAGTGTTTAACTTCTAGGCTGCACAAATCAAGCCGACTGTCATCAATCGCAGCATCGGGAGCAACTGGAAGACCACTGCCGTAATAGCGTCCGTTGCAGATCGTGATTTGAAACGTTTCGACCGGCACGACTTTGCCATTGCAGCGGATTCGTGCTTGAAAGCGGGGCTGCTGATGGATCAGCCTCAGAGCTGTTAGCCCATAGGCAATCACCCCCCAACGTCGCTTTAAACCTTTCGGAACTTGACGGTTAATTTGGGCACTCAATCCCATACCCGCCACGTTGAAAAAATATTCTCCGTTCACCCAACCCAAATCGATTGGTTGCAGCTTGCCCACAGCAATTAGGCGGCAGGCGCTGGGTAAATGACTGGGGATGTTGAGCGAGCGGGCTAAATTGTTAGCCGTTCCTAGTGGCAGCACGCCTAACGGCAACTGAGTTTCTAGCAAACCTTCAATAGCGGCATTGATGGTGCCGTCACCGCCTCCCACAATCACTAGGTCAATCTGTTCCCGATACTGGCAAATGAGTTGGGGTAAGCGTTCAGGTACCTCTGCGGATTCCTCCAGCAGGGTAAAGCCTTGGGCGGTTAGCTCATGCTGTGCTTGCTGGCGGGCAAGATCACCTTGTCGCGCATGGGGGTTAATCAGGAGTAAGGCCCGTTTCACGTGTTGTTGTAGTTTGCTTGCGATTTGGGGTTCTGATTCCAGTTAAGCGCGAGCGTAACTAAATGTTAAATAGATGAATTGCAATTGACTCAAATGATAAATACAATTGTCAGCCCAATCATCGCGCTGAAGCCTGATTTGGCGAGCATCCTAGCAGCTCTGGAAGCCTTGTCCTTCATCGCCGATCATACTTTCGCGTAAGAATTTTTAACACAAACGCTCATCAAATCAGTCTACTGTAACAATTTAGGTGTACTTTTTCCGGTGCATCTGCTGTTTGTTAAGACCTATCTAAAAGATTCGTCAGCGGTTTGTAAGGACCAAGGCTGAGGAAAATTTTGGATGGGATTCAGTGCTGCTTCAAGGACAATAACCAAAGTACCAAATCCTTTGAGTGCTGAGACGCCAAATCGATAAATCATCAATCAACGTTGGGATAGGACCTTTAGCATGACCAGTAATCTAGCAACTAAATTGCGCGAAGGAACCAAAAAAGCTCATACCGCTGCTGAGAACATGGGCTTTATCAAGTGTTTCCTCAAGGGCGTTGTGGAAAAGGCTTCCTATCGGAAGCTAGCGGCCAACTTTTACTATGTCTACTCTGCAATGGAAGAAGAAATGGAACGCCATCGCGAGCATCCGGTGGTTTCTAAAATCTACTTTCCAGAACTGCACCGCAAGGCCACTCTAGAGCAAGATCTGCATTACTACTTTGGCAACAATTGGCGCGATCAGATTGCCCCTTCTGCGGCCACGAAAGAGTATGTAGCTCGGATTCGAGAAGTTGGTAACACCGCGCCAGAACTGCTGGTGGCACATTCCTACACGCGCTACATCGGCGATTTGTCTGGTGGCCAAATCCTGAAGAAAATTGCTCAAAAAGCGATGAATTTAGGCGAAGGCGAGGGAACGGCTTTCTACGAGTTCGATCAAATTTCCGATGAGAAAGGCTTCAAGGCTAAGTATCGGGCTAACTTGGATGAAATGCCAATCGATGATGCCACAGCAGATAAGATTGTGCAGGAAGCAATCGACGCCTTTGGAATGAACATGAAGATGTTCAAAGAGCTAGAAGGTAGCTTGATCAAAGCAATTGGTCAGATGCTCTACAACAGCTTGACCCGTCGTCGCACTCGCGGCAGCACCGAGTTGGTACCGGCTGAATAATCAATTCACCCATCGCTGATTCTCTAGCTTAGAGCTGGGGATCGGGGTTGGAAATTGGGGAGACACCCATCCTCGCTTTCTGATTCTGATCACCAGCTCAATGTTTTTAAACCTATTGTTCTAGCCGCTATGATTGAAAAATCGGCTTTCATGCGGTCAACTAGCCTCAGATCTGACTGCCTGTCAGTCGAAATCCAACACTTGTCAGTCAACCAGGCTTGAGACCCGCTTCTTCAGATCAAACTAACGATCAAATTAACGAATCAAGTTACTAAATTCAAATGCCTAACTTTGCTGCTTTCAGTTTGTTTCTCACCGCTGCATTCATTCTCAGCATTACGCCCGGACCTGGAATGCTTTATGTCCTAACGCGCAGTTTGCACGGTGGTCGGCAAGAAGGACTAGTCTCTGCGCTGGGAACCTTTATCGGTGGATTCTTCCACGTTTTGGCAGCAGCGATTGGACTATCGGCAGTTTTGATGGCTTCTGCTGTGGCATTCAGCGTGGTTAAGTATGCTGGGGCAGCCTATTTGATTTATTTAGGCATGCGGATGTTACTGAGTCGGCGGGAGTTGCTGCATTCAATCAACTCCCGTGGCAGTGGTAACCAACGTGCCCTGTACCAAGGAATTGTCACCGAAATCCTCAACCCCAAAACCGGGTTGTTTTTCCTGGCCTTTATTCCCCAGTTCGTTGACCCCTCTAGCAATACGCTGCTTCAGTTTCTGCTGTTGGGGCTAATTACAATCAGCTTTAACTTTACGGTGGATGTAATTGTAGCCGCCTTTGCAGGGCCTTTGGGCAGTTACTTTCAAAGCCATCGTCGGTTTAGACAGCGGCAGCGTACTTTCTCAGGCTGTTCCATGATTGGCTTAGGAGCTTATGTAGCTTTGGCCGAGCAGAAGTAATCATGCTGCATGATAGGATGAGTTCCTGGTCTTTACCTGCCGACTTGCCCTTCTATTCGCTCTCAGGCCCTTGGCTATTAGGCGACTAGAGCGGTGGCACGGTTCTTGCTTTGCTCGATCCGGATCCTTCAGGGTAACTCGAAGCAGGTAATCGATCGCCATTCCTTCAAATGCCAAACTGGACGATGCGTTTCGACAAAGTTTTAATTGCCAATCGAGGGGAAATTGCGTTACGAATCCTCCGTACCTGTGAGGAGATGGGGATTGCAACCGTTGCTGTCCATTCCACCATTGATCGTCATGCCCTTCATGTTCAGTTGGCAGATGAAGCTGTTTGCATTGGGGAACCTCCTAGCAGCAAGAGCTATCTCAACATTCCCAACATCATCGCTGCTGCCCTAACCCGCAATGCAACGGCTATTCATCCTGGTTACGGCTTCTTAGCAGAAAATGCTCGCTTTGCTGAGATCTGTGCCGATCACCAAATCGTGTTTATCGGTCCCAGCCCTGACGCGATCCGTTCAATGGGTGACAAATCGACCGCTAAAGAAACGATGCAGCGCATTGGTGTGCCGACGATCCCAGGCAGCGAAGGTTTGCTAACCGACGAGAAGGAAGCGCTGACAATCGCACAGCAAATTGGCTATCCGGTGATTATCAAGGCGACGGCGGGCGGCGGCGGGCGGGGCATGCGCTTGGTGCGAAGCGAAGAAGAATTGGTGAAATCCTTCCTGGCAGCCCAAGGCGAAGCCGAAGCAGCCTTTGGCAATGCGGGCGTATACCTGGAAAAATTTATTGAGCGACCTCGCCACATTGAAGTGCAGGTGTTAGCCGATAGCCACGGGAATGTGATTTACCTAGGTGAGCGGGATTGTTCGATCCAGCGCCGTCATCAAAAACTGCTAGAAGAAGCACCTAGCCCAGCGCTGACGCCAGAATTGCGCCAAAAAATGGGAGCTGCTGCTGTGCGAGCGGCCCAGAGCATCAACTATGTCGGAGCTGGAACCGTCGAATTTTTGCTGGATCGATCGGGCAGTTTCTATTTTATGGAGATGAATACCCGCATCCAGGTGGAACACCCCGTCACCGAGATGATTACCGGCCTCGACCTGATCGCAGAGCAACTCCGGATCGCGCAAGGGGAACGACTGCATCTCACCCAAGAGCAGGTGCAGTTTCGCGGCCACGCAATTGAATGCCGGATTAACGCCGAAGATCCTGACCATAACTTTCGACCCCATCCCGGGCGAATTAGTGGCTATCTGCCTCCAGGCGGTCCAGGTGTGCGAATGGATTCTCATGTTTATACTGATTATGAGATTCCTCCCTACTACGATTCGCTCATTGGTAAGTTGATTGTTTGGGGCCATGACCGACCCACGGCAATCAACCGCATGCGTCGCGCCCTGCGAGAATTTGCCATTACAGGAGTGCCCACCACCATTGGTTTTCATCAGCGCATTTTAGATACGCCAGAATTTGTAGAAGGTGAGGTTTACACCAACTTTGTGGAACAGGTGATGATGCGACCGAAAGATGGATAACTTTCACCGGCTTGGGGCTAGATTGGCGGCTGTGTTTCATCGACCAGAACCGTTTCTGGAAGAAGATGGTCAGAAACTTAAGGCGACCCGCATCTATACTCGCCGTCGAGGGACAGCCCTGGTCGAATCCGATCTGGGCATTCTGCTGGTCTCAGAAGATGGAGTTCGCTTTTCGTTACCGGGTGGGGCTGCCAATAAAAGCGAGTTAGACATCCAGGCCGCGATTCGGGAACTGCACGAAGAAACCGGACTGTGTGCCTATTCGGCTAAATACCTGTTTAGCCATCTAGGGGACGTGCGTAAGCGGGGCGCTCAATACAACCGCAATCACCATCAGGTGTTTCTAATCGAGGCCGAGGGAGTACCAACGCCCAGGCAAGAGATCAAAGTCATCCAGTTTTACCGACCGGGCGATGAGATCAAAATTTCTGACTCGACGCAAAAGATTTTGCAGAAATATCGAGACTATCGAACATTGCAAGTCAATGGCCGAGGAGAATGGGCTGGAGGAACTGGATAGGCCTGGGACTGATCAATTAAGCGCCCTGCGAGTTAAGCAATCGCAGTTAAGCAATTACAATTAAGCAATCACAAAGTTTTTGGCGTTGAGGTCTGCCGGAGTCAGATTCTCGAGGGTTGCCAGTAGCTCAAAGCGGTTACCCGTCCCATCTACATCGACTTTGATAGCTAACCCAGTTTCCACCTGCTCCAATTGCACGAACTGCTGATATCGAGCAAAGCTGGTTTCTCCTGGATAGCCCTGCTGAAAAATGCCGCGCAAATCCAACAGGTCTTCGCTTGGGTTAAAGTCTTTGATCCGATCACTGCCCTGATTGACAGAGCTGTAGATAAACATGTCGCGTCCTTTGCCGCCGACCAGGACATCGTTCCCTGCACCGCCTGTAATCACATCATCACCTTTACCACCCAACAGAGTATCGTTGCCATCCCCGCCATCAATTTGGTCCCGACCTTTGCTGCCAATGATGCGGTCGTTGCCAGCGTTTCCTTCGAGCCAGTCGTTGCCTTTGCCACCGTTGATCAAATCATTGCCTTTACCGCCAAGCACCCGGTCATTGCCGAATCGCTCTTTGCGAAATCCGGGGAAAATTTTGTCATCCCCGCCATTGCCAAAAATCACGTCGCGGAACGGTGTGCCCTGAAGAATTTCAGCTCGATTGCTGCCTCTAAGCTTCACTCCTGCTCTGGTCTGACGGAATTGGATCGCTGGTAAGGCTTGGCCGGTTTCGCCACGAACGACTGGTCCAGACGGAGGCGGTACAATCAGGGGCTGGAGGGGTTGGTTGGCAGCGGTAACGTTGATGAACATTGTGGCCTGACTGCTGAGTGCTTTGCCATCACCCACTTGGAAGTTGAACTGGGCATAGGGGATACCGCTGCTAGCTGGAGCTGGTTGAAACTTGAGTGTGGTTAGAGCAGCGACGGCAATGCGTTGATTCAGGCTGATGGACTCGTTGGCATCGATTGTATTGTTGCGGTTGGCATCCAAAAACAGTTCCCCTGCCGTTTCCAGCTTCGTGATTCTGATGGTTTTGAGGGTGTCTCCATCCACATCGGCAAAGGGAAAATCGCTGGCCTTGAAGCTGTAGGTCTGATTTTCAGAGATGGTAACGGTATTGCTCTGGGTCGTGGGTGCGTCGTTTTGAGCTGTGATCTGAACATCGACAGTAATCAGATCGCTGTTGCCACTACTGTCGCTGACAGCGATCTCAAAGCGATCGGTACCGTTGTAGTTGGCTACTGGAACATAGCTAACTTTGCCTGTATCGGTCACTCCCACCGTGCCGTAGGCTGCACCCATTTGAACTGTCCAAAACAGCGGCTCGTTATCGGCATCCGTGGCGCTTAGGGTCAGATCAAATCCTTTTGGGGTGCCGTCTTCGTCCATAACGACAGTGATGGCATCTCCTTCCGCAATGATCGGGCTGTCTGGATCATCAATTACATCAAAACTGAGCGTATAGGCTTGAGCGCTGTAGGTCTTGCCATCGCTAACTTTGAATGTGAAACTGGCGTAATCTTGGCCGTTGTCATCCCCAGTAGGAGCAAAGGTCAGCTTGCCAAGATCTGCCACCGCAATGGTTTGATTGATCTGGACGGCTTGGCCATTGTAAAGCAGCGTACCGGCGCTGGGCAGAGAGATAATCTGAACGGCTTGCAGGCTGTCTTCCGAATCGACATCGCTAAAGGAGAAGTCGCCTGATTTGAAGGTGTAAATACTGTTTTCGGCAATTTCGAGTTTGCTATCTTGAGCGGTAGGTGCGTCCTGCTGAGGTGCAATCTCTACTTCAACGGTGATCGTATCGCTACCGCCGTTGCCGTCACTAACCTCAACCTCAAAGCTATCCGTACCGTTGTAGTTGAGATTGGGGATGTAGCTGACTTTACCATTACTGTCGATGCTGGCTGTGCCATGAATTGCTGCGGTTTTGATCGTCCAGGTGAGGGGATCGTTCTCAGCATCGGTGGCATTGAGGGTTAAATCAAAGACTGTGGGCGAGTTGTCCTCGTCCATCTTGACGGTTGTAGTCACTCCGATTGTGATGATGGGCGGATCGGGTTGAGCCGTTACATCAATGCTCATGGTCTGGGCACTGCTGTAGGCTCTGCCGTCGCTAATTTTGAAGTTGAACGTGGCATAGCCCGTACCGTTACCGTTAGCCGCAGGGCGGAATTTCAGCTTGGCTAGATCAGCCGTGAGAATTTCTTGATTCAGGGCAACGACCTCACCGCCATCGAGGATATTGTTTTCGTCGCTGTCAAAAAACAGACCCCCGGCACTGGGCAAGCGGGTGATCTGTACCTTCTGCAAGCGGTCGGCATTGTCAGTATCAATAAAGGCAAAGTCGGAGGCTTGAAAGGTATAGATCTCGTCTTCATTGATGCTGAGGGTTTTATCCGCAGATGCGGGGGCAGTGTTGGGAGTCAGGGTGCCAAAATCCAGGGTTGCTGTTGCTTCTGCCGCTACGGTTGTCGTGTTCGTAGCCCAACTGTAAATCGGTTCGGATGAGGAGCGCTCTCCAACCGTTGTCACCTTAAATGCTGATGCCAGAGCTGCATTGCTATCCAAGTTCGAGAAGTGCAGGATGGCCCGCCCCCCTGCATTGACATAGTCGATCAGCCCTGTGAAATTGGGAGCATCGGTTTCAGCCGTAACAATGATCAGAGTGCTGTTGGGATCTGCTACGGTAACGGCGGCCTCAAACCCTGCCATCGTTGCACTGGAATAAATTTGAGGCGTGAGTCCCAGATTTGTGGCAGCAGTTTGGAAAAGGGTTTCTGTCTCTCCGTGTAGGGCGTGATAGATGAGAACGCTGCTCACCCCACTGCTAAGGAGCTGAATTTCTTGGGTTGCTAAAGCCAAGCCTTCTGAATCCGCCAAGGCTGCGTCAACTGAGAATCCGTTCACCAGAGTACGCTTTGAATTGCCCAGCACAATCGCTGCTGCGTTGGCCGTTTTAGCCGCTGTATAGCCTGCTAAGGCAATGCCATCACCAGTGGGTTCAAGCCGATCGCCTGCATCAGAGCCAGCGTCACGGAACCCTGAAACACCTGAAATACTCGAAGCCGTGAGCGGGGAGGTTTGCTGCCAGCCAGGCTGAAGCACTTGGGCAATGCTATAGGTTCCAGCAACTAAGCCGGTAAACATGTAGATGCCGTTCGCATCGGTGACGGTTGAGATCTCACCCGTATCTAGCTGACCATTTTCATCTGCATCTAAGTAAACGGTCACACCTTCTAACTCAGGCTCCATCGCATCTTGAACTCCGTCCCCATCCCAATCACTCCATACCTTGCCTGTGATGCTTGCTAAGGTGGCAGGATAGTTCTCCAAAATCTGCGGTTGTAGGGCCAGAGTTTTGTCAACTGGGCCAATCGATTCCTCCAGTTCCCAGTTCCCTCCTAAGGCTGCGCTTCCGGTTAAGGTTTTAGATGCGGCAATGCCAGCTCCCGTGAATTGATGCAGCTGTTCTAGAAATTCGGCTCCAGTTGCACCAGCCGCGACGTGGCAGCCATAGAGCAGCAGCGTTGGGGGCTGGGCGGTTGAGAACGGGTGGGAGAACCAGGATTGCAAATCCCAAGCATAGCGTTCGACGGTGGCTAGGCTCAGTTGGGTGTTGCCAAGAAGCAAACAACCCGGTTCAGCGTGGCAGATAATATGCAGGCTGATGATATCGGTGTGAGCTTGCAGCGCTTCTGTGATTTGCAGGACACCATCGCGAGTTGGATTGAGCACAATTGCGGCTGCTTCCGGTACAACGCCTGCGGCTAACTGATCAGCAGCAGTTACATGAGGGTCAATGATCACCAAAATCTGCTTTTGAGCAGTAGAGCGTGACCGGACAGGTAGAGCGTGACGCTGAGTGGACAGGGTGGTGTTCATAGATCACAGAAGATCAGCTAATCAAATAGATGAAATTGAGTTGAGTGTGCTACCCCAGGTTCAAAATGAGCCTGCTTCAACCAGTGGGGACTTCATGTCCGGTTTTATACGGTTCCTTCTGGTTCCGTTCACCGTAATACTGCTGGGAAAATTAGCTGAACCGCTGCCTAACTGGGGAGAATCGCGGACGATTTGACCAGTTGATTTAGACGCTCTTGCGACCCGATTTGGGCGACAATGTAGAGCGGTGTTACAAATTATTGCGGGGGTAAGTGATGCTAAAAGCAGCGGATGTGATGTCTGAAGCGATCACGATCCGAGGGTCTGCTACCGTGGCAGATGCCGTAAAGCTGATGCGAGAAAAAGGGGTTCATGCCTTAATTGTGAATCGTCGTCATGATCAGGACGCCTATGGCATTCTGACTGAAACGGACGTGGTCTATAAAGTTACAGCCTACGGTAAAGATACAAAGCGTATCCGCGTTTGTGACATTATGACCAAGCCCTGTATCGTAGTGAATCCCGATTTGGGTGTGGAGTATGTGGCGAGATTGTTTGCCAACACAGGTATCCATCAAGCTCCAGTGATTCAGAGCGACTTGTTGGGTATCATCACCATCCGCGACATCCTAATCAAGGGCGATTTTGTCGAACAGCCGAAGGAAATTCTACTAGAACAGCGAATTGAAGCGGCAATTGAGCAGGCCCGTGCCATTTGTGCTGAGAAAGGAGCAACCTCACCGGAATGTGCTGTAGCGTGGGATGAGGTGGAAGAGCTGCAAGCCGAAGCAGCCCATCAAAAGGCAGATCAAGTTTTCGTTGGCAAAACGGCCTTTGAACTCTATTGTGAAGAAAACCCCGATGCTCTGGAAGCCAGAATCTACGACAACTAGGGTTTAGCGATTAGTGGCAATTTGAGTAGAGATGATCTGTTGAACTAAGCTGCTGAACTAAGCTGAGTTATTAGTTGAATTGAACATCTCTACTGTTCCACAGCTAGATTTAAAGTTAGATTTAACCCGGTTGAATTTGTAGTGAAAAAGCACGAATGAATCTCTGCTAAGCAAAACGAAACCGTTGAGCTAATTTGCTCAAAACTGCAAATCCTGCGAAGGGGGCAGGGGTTTTAGCCGCAGCAGTTGTTGCTTGAGTAATCGACTTTAACCGCTGCATAGCCCAAATTTGGACTTGGGCGTTAGAACAGTTGGTCAGATGGTGACAGAGGCTGAGTGCTCGTTCGGATTGTCCATTCTGATCGTAAATTTCGATCAAATGCATTTGGGCGCGTAAGTAGTCTCTAGAGGTGAGTTGGTCGTTCACAGCACAGTCGTGGCAAAACGCTTCTAGAATGCCAACGGCCTGCGAGTGTTGCCCTTGGGATAGGGCCAGTAAACCCGCTTCTAGCGACACAGGTGATACAGTAGAAGTCTCCATAGCTTGATCTCCACAACGCTGCTTAGAAATACCTATAACGTTGTCTCCCGCTAGGATGCTGATTTGGCATCCGCCGAAAAAGCAACTTTTTAAGAGATAGCCGGATTGGGCAGCACATTTTAACCGTGAATCCGTCAAAATTGAGATTAGCTTCAGCCGTTGTATTTGCGTATTCCTGACCATGACAGCCCAGATTCTCTCTTCTGCCCTAACCACACTGGCCCAGCAAACCCGTGAGGCCGCTCGCAAACTGGCAGTTTTGTCGCTTGCAGATCGCAATCAGGCGATCGAGGCGATTGCTCAAGCGCTAGAAGCAGCAACCCCTGAGATTTTGGCGGCCAACCAGACCGACTGTGAAATGGCCCTACAGGAAGGCTTGTCTCGCTCGCTTTATGGGCGGCTGAAGCTGGATGCCGATAAACTCAAGGGCGCAATTGCTGGCGTCCGGGATGTGGGCCGCCTGCCCGATCCGATTGGGGCGGTACAAATTCATCGGGAACTGGATGATGGCCTGGTTCTGCAGCGGGTTTCCTGTCCATTGGGTGTGCTGGGCGTAATTTTTGAAGCGCGTCCGGATGCGGTGGTGCAGATCGCATCGTTGGCAATCAAATCAGGAAACGGCGTGATTCTCAAGGGCGGCAAAGAAGCGGTCCGCTCCTGTGAGGCTCTGGTCAAGGCAATTCATCAAGGGTTGACGCAAGTGGGCATCAATCCGGCAGTCGTGCGGCTGCTAACCACTCGTGAAGAAACCCTAGAGCTATTGCGCCTAGACCAGTATGTAGATTTGATTATTCCGCGAGGTTCTAATTCCTTTGTGCGGTTTGTGCAGGAGAATACGCGCATCCCGGTGTTGGGCCATGCAGATGGAATCTGCCACCTTTATGTTGATCAGGCTGCCGATTTGGAAAAAGCCGTCACGATTGTGGTAGATGCCAAAACCCAGTATCCTTCTGCCTGCAATACGATTGAAACGCTGCTGGTGCATCGGGCTGTCGCAGCTGCCTTTTTGCCTCAGGTGGCGGCGGCTCTGCAAGCAAAGGAAGTCGAGCTACGCGGCGATCAATCAACCTGCGAACTCATTGATGCGATTGCAGCAACCGCCGCCGACTGGTCCACCGAATATAGCGATTTGATTCTGTCGATCAAGCTTGTGGACTCGCTGACCGAGGCGGTTGAGCACATCAATACCTACGGCTCTCGCCATACTGAGGCGATTGTCACGGAAAATCTTCAGGCAGCGGCAGAATTCATGGCCCAAGTAGATGCAGCGGGCGTTTTTCACAACTGCTCGACTCGGTTCGCAGATGGGTTCCGCTACGGTTTTGGGGCAGAAGTAGGCATCAGTACACAAAAAATGCCGCCTCGTGGTCCAGTAGGTTTGGAAGGGTTAGTCACCTACAAATATAAACTGGTGGGCGATGGGCATGTTGCAGCCACCTACAGCGGAGCCGCTGCTAAAGCCTTTACCCATCGGGATCTGTGAAGCTGATCGATCTCAGAAGCTGGCCGGAATCGATTAATCAGACGGCCAAAAAACGGGCAAAATATAGGGGTTCATCTTCGCAGTCAGGCGACTCTATGATGGATACGCTGTCTCAGCCTCTAGAACCCGCTAAAACTGAACGTCTCGCCGTTGTCCAAACCTATGGGCTACGTAAGGTTTACCGAACTGGCTTTTGGTTGAACCAAAAAGTGGTGTCGCTGCAAAACTGTAGTCTAGAGGTTTACCAAGGCGAGACGTTTGGGCTGTTGGGTCAGAACGGAGCGGGTAAGACTACCTTGCTGAAGACCCTGCTGGGAATTATTCGGCCTACATCGGGTCGGGGTATGCTGCTGGGCAAGCCACTGGGGGATCGCAGTGTCAAGAGCCAGGTTGGTTATCTACCTGAAAATCCCTATTTCTACGATTTCCTGACCGGCTGGGAGTTTCTTAGATACGCTGCTGGGTTGTTTCAAATTCCGCTAGAAGTGCAGCGGCGGCGTATTCCCGAACTGTTGGATCTGGTTGGCTTGGCGCAGTCGGCAGCACAGAAAAAGCAATTGCGGCAGTACTCGAAGGGGATGCTGCAACGAATCGGTATGGCCCAGGCGTTGATTAACGACCCGCAGGTTGTGTTTTTGGATGAGCCGATGTCTGGCCTCGATCCGCTGGGGCGCTACCAAATGCGGGAAATTATTCTGGCGCTCAAATCCCAGGGCAAAACGATTTTTTTCAACAGCCATGTGCTGTCTGATGTAGAGAAAATTTGCGATCGGGTAGCAATTGTGGCACGGGGCGAGTTGCTGTGCATCGGTTCACTTCAGGAACTGCTGGGCACGGCTGACTTATATCAGGTAAAAATCCGCAATGGCAACCCAGAGATCCTGCGCTGCTGGATTCCCGACCTGGAGTTTCAGGACAACCACTGGCAGGGGCATCTCAAAGGCGATCCGCAGGATTTTTTTGCCAGTTTGCAACTCATGGGTGCGCAACTAATCGGCATGAACTTGGCTCGCCCCTCGTTGGAAGAATTCTTTGTGCAGCAACTGCGTCAACGGGGTCTACATGCCAGTGAGTAATAGCGAGTAATAGAGCTAACTTAAAGTGGCTCGCTTCAACCGGCCTCGCGGTGGTTTTTTGGCACCATTGTTGGCGGGAGGATTAGGGTCTTGGGCGATGGGTAGGGTGAAGTGGAATTTGCTGCCTTTGTCTCGACCATCTGACTCAGCCCAAATCTGGCCGCCCAAGCCCTTGACGATTTGCCGGCAGATGGCCAACCCCAAGCCGGTACCGCCTGCGGTGCGTCGTAAAGCTCCTTCTTCTTGATAAAAGCGATCAAAGACTGCCTCTAGCCGGTTCGGTTCAATGCCGCGACCTGTATCGGTTACCGTCACTTCTAGCATTTTGCCGCCGTTGGGTTTTGCTTCAATCACCACTTCGCCTTCGGGTTGGGTGAATTTGCAGGCATTATCCAATAGCTTGGATAATACTTCTACTACTCGCTCACCATCTGCCCGCACAGGGGGTAGTTCACTCGGTACCTGAGCGCTAATGTGAGGTAAGGCACCATCGGTTTGGCGGGTGCGGATGCTGCTGACGGCTAGACTTACGCATTCATCGAGCGCAATCGGCTCTAAATGCCACTCGACTCGACCGCTCTCTAACCGCGAAAGGGTAATAAAGTCCTGGATCAGTTTTCGCATCCGTTCGGCATCGGTGAGGGCCGTGTTTAGCATCACCTGACGCAATTCTGGCGGCATGTCGGGTTCGCTAGAGAGGCTTTCCAGGCAAACTTGGATCGTGGAAAGGGGTGTGCGGAGTTCGTGGCCGGTAATCGCAATCAGGTTACTGCGGGTTCGTTCTAGGGCTTCAAGCTGCTGATTTAGGTCTTCTAGATTGGCATAGGACTCGGCTTGAATCAAGGCCACCCCCAACTGAGTCGCAACCGCTTCCACCATATCGATCTCACCCGGCGACCAATTGTGAGGATCAGCTTGACAGTGATGCAGCTCAACGGCTCCTAACAAGCGCCCTTGATAAATCACCGGCACCATCAGCCAAGACCGAATTTGCCACTGTTCAATCCGAGCCTTGAGGGGCGAGAGGTTAATCTCTGCCGATTGACTCGTATCCGGAATGCTAATTGGTTCTCGTCGTTCGGCAACCGCCTGAAATAACACATGATTCTGTAATGGCCAAGTTTGTCCCAGCAAAGACGGCAGACCTGCATCCGAGCGAAACTCGTGCATAATCGTTGTCTCTGGGTCCGAAGCTTTGCAGCGATAGATTAAGCAGCGGCACACCTGCATCGCCTGCCCCAACTCTTCGACCGCCACTTTGAAGATTTCGTTCGGGTCGAGGGACTGACGAATCGCCGAGGTAATCAGGTTAATCAGACGTTCTTGCTGCTCTTTTGCCGCAATTGAGCGGTAAGCTTTTTGCAGCTTGTATTGTCCGGCTTGTAAATAGGTGACCAGCCGCTGGGCAAACGGATCCGGATCGATGTCCCGCACGCCTCCAGGCTGATCAGATAAAAACTCCGCCTTAGCTTGCTTAATTTTGGCGGCTAGTTCGGGACGATAAACGAAGATTCGATCCAGTAAGATTTCCGCCGCCCGACAACTCACCTGCCGATCAAAGGTCCAGATACCCTCAAAGCGACGAGTCTGGTCCATCATCGGCAAAACGTGAGCCGCATCTTGCTTGCTGTCCGCGGCTTGCCGTTCGTGACAAATTAAACAGGTTGAGTACTGCTGGCCAATCACGACTAGATGCCACTCCTGGCTAAGCTGATCGTCTGGCTCAAACGCAATCGTCTCGTATTCGCGAGAAGCGTTGGTAAAACTAGTTTCTGGTGCTGCTAAGACATAAACGTGGGGAGTAATAGCAGCGATCCGCTCATAGCGATGAGCTTCCTGACGATAGAAGCGCTCGCGCTGGAAGCTAGCAATAATTAGAGGAGGCTGGGACCCACCCGCCAAAACCTGATCTTCCATCGCATGGGAAAGCGCTGTGAGAGAAGATTTGAAATAAAGTTGGGGTCGCAACTGGGGTGAGCTTTGCAGTAACTCTTCCAGTACGGAAGTTTGAATGCTCATCGATGGTTTGTCTCAGCACCAAAAAATAATAGTTAAATCACCGCCGGACGTGATGTCGCATGTCCTTGTTCTCAAAGGGTAGGTTCAAAATCAATCGAGATGCCAGTTGTTACTGGATTTAGATCTATCGGGTTCACTCTCCACTATATAGTTTTGTTCAAAATGAGCGCGACTTCAATTCATCCCATCCCAACTGAAGCGAATACTTTGCTGTAAAGTGACAATATGTACGATGACGACGACCTAACAGTACTAGAAGCGGAGATCGAGCTGGATCCGCTAGATCAGGTAGGGCTAGACGACGATCCAACCGAAGCCGCTACGCCCGATCCGGATGTGATGCTGGCGTGGCTAGAATCTCCTCAGAATCAGCAGCGCATGTTAGCTGCTCGAGCCTTTTGTGAATTGGAGGATGCCCGGGCCATCCCCCGTCTGATTGCTCTATTGACCGATCCTTGTCCCCTCGTGCGGGTGAGTGCGGCCTATGGGCTGGGGCGTAACCCCAGTTCAACGGCAGTTGAGCCGCTGATCGCCCAACTTCAGTGCGATTGGAACGGCTATGTCCGCAAGGGCATTGTCTGGGCATTGGGCAACTGTCGCGATCGACGCTGCTTAGAACCGTTGACCGATGCTCTCAGGACCGATATTTCTGCCGTGCGGCTGTGGGCTGCAAGTGCCTTGGCACAAATGGCCGATGTTAGCTACGACGTAATTATTTCAACGCTTCCACCCCTGATTGAAGGACTGAGGCGCGATCCAGTGGCGGCGGTTCGCAGCAATTGTGCCTGGTCGATTGGTCAACTCTGCCGGGAACTGCCTTCTAATGTGGTCTATGCCACAGCTATTGATGCCTTGATCGAAGCGTTTGCCGAAGATCCGGAAATGGGCGTGCGAGAAGATGCTAAAACAGCAGTCCTGAAAGTGGGTGATACCCGAGGACTGCAAGTAATTGAGGAGCTAGAACTAGAAGGGTGGCAATAGAAGACGCGAGCGCTTCACCCCATCAAAATCACCCGATCAATCACATGGATTACACCGTTGTCGGCCTCAATATCGGCTGCCACTACCGTCGCGTTTTTCACCTCGAAGCTATCTTTGCAATTAATAGGAATAGGCGATCCTTCAATCGAAGTGACCGTACCTAGCTTGGCCAAATCCTCCTTCATCAACTTGCCTGCTACCACATGAAAAGTAAGGATGCGAGTCAGCTGAGGAATGTTCTGCACCAGGGTGGTAACGGTACCCGGGGGTAGCTTGGCAAATGCCTCATCATTGGGAGCAAAAACAGTGAACGGGCCTGGACCTTTTAGGGTTTCTACCAACCCAGCTGCTTGAACAGCCGTCACCAAAGTTGTAAAGGATCCTGCACCTACCGCAATATCTACAATATCAGCCATAGATTTCAGTCGATACTCTACCGATACTTTACCTAAACTGCAAAAAAAGCGCTGCATAGAGAAAAATTGCGCTGGTGCAAGCCGTTGTTACTACCGACTGATGCAGGAATTGGGAATTTAGGTGCTACCTGAACCCAACACAACTTCTCTAAATTCTATGCAACGCTTACTGGAAGGGAACTCATGTAGTTGCCATTAACCATATCATATCCCCGAATAATATAGATGAAAATCTCTAGTTCTGATATCTGTGATAGACTTGATTCTATTAATTAAACATCCCGGCTGAGAATCCCTGTCTGGAAAATGGGTAGGACTGGCAGGGCTAGATATACAGAACTGGGGGTTAACCCGGCAACTTTGTTCAATACGCTTAATAAAATATAGATTTCCCTTATTTTGTTCAACTGATTGTTGCGATCACCTCATTGCATTTCCTTGCCTGAAATGACCTTGTGCAGGTTGGGCCGGTTCCTGAATACCTGATCTGGCTCACCGGTTTTTGTTAAATCCTCTGTCCATTGAATAAATAAAGGAGAATAGGCCGTTGATTCATGCGACCTTGCACCAGCTAAAAGTTTTCGAGGCAACTGCCCGTCACGGTAGCTTCACTAGAGCTGCCGAAGAATTGTTTTTGACCCAGCCAACGGTGTCGATGCAGGTAAAGCAGTTGACAAAAGCCATCGGCCTGTCTCTGTTTGAGCAAGTCGGTAAACGGCTCTATCTGACCGATGCCGGACGCGAGCTATATTCAACCTGTCAAGAAATTTTCCAGCGGTTAGACCAGCTTGAAATGACCGTTGCTGATCTCAAAGGGATGAAGCAAGGCAAACTGCGGCTAGCAGTGATTACAACCACAAAATACTTCATGCCGCGTTTGCTGGGGCCGTTTTGCCAGCGCTATCCTGGGATTGATGTATCCCTCACCGTCACGAACCACGAGCGGGTGATTGACCGCCTGAATAACAACCAGGATGACCTGTATGTGATGAGCCAGTTGCCGGACAACATGGACATCAAGTCTCGCCCATTCTTGGAAAACCCTCTGGTTGTTGTGGCCCCCCTTGATCATCCTTTAGCTGGAGAAAAACAAATTTCCCTGAAACGGCTGGCTGAAGAGTCCTTCATTATGCGTGAACCTGGTTCGGGTACCCGTGGCGCCTTTCAAAAACTTTTGGATGCACAAAAGCTGAGTGTGAAGGTACGATTGGAACTGGGTAGCAATGAGGCCATCAAGCAGGCCGTGGCAGGCGGATTGGGTTTGTCGGTGCTATCTCGTCATACGCTGATGCCAGAAGCTGCCAACAGTGATCTGACCATTCTAGATGTGGAAGGCTTTCCCATTTCCCGGCAGTGGTATGTGGTGCATCTAGCTGGCAAACAACTTTCTGTCGTTGCCAATACGTTCTTGGAATACCTCTGCGACGCGGCAGAAAAGCTCTCTGGTGGGTTTGCTGGCGTTTCCGACTGGGCTAAATACCGGGAATTGAAAGATGAGTTGCCATCACTAGAATTGCCAGAGGAGCAAAAAGACGTTGTAATGCAAGGATGATAGGTTCATGAGCCAACCGCAGGTGAGTGTGATCATTCCCACCTACAATTGCGCGCGTTACCTGCCAGAAGCGATTGATAGCGTTTTGGCTCAGACCTATCAAGATTTTGAAATTATCGTCATTGATGACGGTTCAACCGACGATACGGCTGGGGTTCTGCAGTCCTACGGAGACCGAGTGCGAGCCGTATACCAGCAAAATCAAGGCGTGGCATTAGCCCGTAATCATGGCATTCGTCTGGCTCAAGGCGGGTGGGTTGCCTTTTTAGATGCGGATGATGTGCTGTTACCGCACAAGCTAGAGGCTCAGCTCGAGTTAGCCCACGCTAACCCAGAGTTGGGCATGATTCACAGTGGCTGGCAGCGAGTTGATAGTCAAGGTCGGCTACTGATGGTTGTAGAACCGTGGCATCAGGTGCCTGAATTAACGCTAGAAAGTTGGCTTAGATGGAAGCCGGTGTTGCCAAGCGCCATGCTGTTTCGCCGCTACTGGCTGGAGCAAGTCGGTGGATTTGATCCACGTTTTCCTCCGGCTGAAGATACGGAATTGGTGCTGCGGCTAGCCTTATTGGGCTGTCAGGCGACGTGGTTGCCCCAAGTCACAGTGAACTACCGGCAGCATGAATCCAGCGCCATGCATAAGGGCCTACCGCAAGCCAAATCCCTCGCTGCCGTCATTGACCATTTTTTTGCCCAACCCAATCTGCCGGAGCATATTCGCTGGTTAGAGAATCAAACGCGCTATAACACGCTGGTGTGGATTGCCTGGTATTTGCACTACACCGATCACCCCACTGAAATGGTGGAGTACTTGCAGCGCTCTTGGCAGTATTCGCCTTATCCGCCCCTAGAAACCATCGTGCATTGGGCTGACGGCTTCACGGCCTTTTCAAAAAACTGGGGCCACGAGTTTGATGCTGAAATGTTAGCCCGTTCCCCGGAATGGCAAGGCTTGATGCAGTGGGTTGTAGGGCGCGTAAATTAGAGCGCCCTAGAGCATTTTCTTGGCTCAGTGGCCCCGGTCAGATGGGCCTGAGCTATGGGGCTGAGCAACGACGCTGAACTAGATGAAACACTTGATCCGATGCCATTGCTTCGCCTCATCCTGGCAGTAGTAACAGCCTTCCCACCAGATGCATTGGGTGTACGACAGATCCACCAATCGACTCTTAGAGGGTTGTTCATCGCTGAGCAAATCTACAACCTCGTTCTTCCGGTCGCCTAATTGCATCACTAGTTCATCTAGAGTTTTTTGCAGGGATTCTGGCACCAACGTAGTGCTTGTAATCGCTTTAACCACAGCTCGATAACCTCACTTTCTCAAGTTGCACAGCTCAAGTTGTACAGACGGACTGGCTATAGGTTGGGAGCAATCCTCATGCTGGAACAATGCTCGGAACAGCACTGTAGATGCACGGATTGCTCGCCTGAGTCCACTGTTCTTGTTCTACCCTTCCAGGCCGATAAAATTCGGATCTTTTTGCACTCTTTAAAATTTCAATGGCTTACATTGGTCTTGCTCTATGCTGAAAAGTTTTTCTTTGAGACTTGAAAGTAAATCTAGTCAGGCAACCCAGGGCCGTATCTATCTTTCGAAGTAGATTGATTAAAGTTAAGAATTCTTAGCATAATGAAATAAAACTACATTGCCTCTGGAGAAGCGAATGCTGGGATTCATCGGTAAGTTATTTGGTTCAAAGCTGGGTTCGGAAACAATCAACGACGAATCTAATCTTGAAAAAGCGCAGGCGGCACCTAAGCGACCTGTGCGCAATCCTGCTCCTAGAACTAATGCTGGCAATGCCTTCTATCTAGATGCGGATTCGGCTAAAACACTGGGAAATCTTGATTACATGCGCTCCTCTAAATCAGTGCGCCGTACTTTTCCTAAAGCGAAGGTTGGGGAAGATAATGAGCTGGTGCGGAACATTTCGGCCATGGAAGCGGAGCGCTTAGGGGTAAGCCCAGCACCAACGCAACCAACTGCCGGTTCGGCTGGAGCAACCACCACCTCATCGCTTACTCCATCGGCAACCCCTACTTCGGAACGGCGTAGCGCTGATTCCAGTATGGATATGTTCCGAGCAATGGCGCGCGAAATTAAGAAAGGTTAGGGGCAATTTGTAGAGTTACTGAACGGGGGAATCCAGGTTTAAGTTCCCCCGATCTATAAACAAAAGGAATTTTCAATTGGTCGAAGTAGAACCAGCCGTCGTCTCAGCAATGCCTCTCTGCTAGCTTCTAGTCCAAAGCTTCTCCGGTGAACCCAGCTTAAGGTAATCTGAGGTTTGGACGCATTAGTCACAACAACTAGGAGTTACCCTTGGAACGGACATTCATTGCAATCAAACCGGATGGTGTACAGCGGGGAATCGTTGGCGAAATCATTCGCCGCTTTGAAGCAAAGGGGTTTACCCTGGTGGGCCTAAAGCTGATGCAGGCAAGCCGCGAATTGGCCGAGCAGCACTATGCAGTGCATAAAGAACGTCCCTTCTTTGCGGGGTTAGTAGAGTTCATTACTTCAGGCCCGCTGGTTGCGATGGTCTGGGAAGGGGATGGCGTCATTGCTTCTGCCCGCAAATTGATCGGAGCAACCAATCCCCTAAATGCTGAGCCTGGGACAATTCGTGGAGACTATGGCGTCAGTGTGGGACGCAATCTAATCCACGGTTCTGATGCTCCAGAAACTGCCCAGCAGGAAATCAAGCTGTGGTTTAAAGACGAGGAATTAGTGGGCTGGCAGCCTACCATTACTCCTTGGCTTTATGAGTAAGTTCCCAACAGGCTGCGAAGCTAGTTGATCTGCATATGAGCCACAGTCAGTATTTTATTGCCTCTTTTCAACTCTTCGTCTTCACAGCTTCAGACGAAAGATCGGAGTCTTTCTGAAGGGAATGTTCGCTTTCAACTGGCTCAGATTCTACTCCTGTTGCAGCTTCGCTCTGCGGCAGGTTTTTTTCTTCCTTACGCTTAGAAAATCCCCAAGCAAACAACAGACCGATTGCCGCAATCATCAACCACTCTGGTGGCACAAAATCTGGAACTACGACTCGCGCCAGTAAACGTAACCCAACTAGAGCAACAGTGAGAAATCCAGCATCCTCTAGATGCACAAACTCGTCTAGCCAACGAATAAATAGACCAGCCATAAATCGCAGTGTGATCACGCCGATCAAACCGCCGGTTAAAACCAGCCAAGTTTCCCTGGAAACCGCGATCGCTGTCGTCACGCTATCTAATGAGAAGGCCAGATCGGTAATGGCGATCATCGGAATGGCTTGCCAAAGTGAGGCAAAACGCGGCCCGTGATGGTGAACTTCGCCGTCTGCTTCATCGTTGGAAGTGAAGTACTGGAAGACAAGCCAGAGTAAATAAACAGCACCCAATAGCTCAAATTGCCAGAACCGTAACACCCAAGTGGCCGTTAAGATCAACAGCACTCGTAGAGCAAAGGCGGCAATTAACCCAATGTTTAGAGCACGGCTTTGCAACTTCTGTCCTTCCAGTCCTTGAGCAATCGCCGCTAGGGCAATGGCGTTGTCGGCTGACAAAATTGCTTCCAGCGCAATCAAGACCGGCAGTAGAATCAGCGTGTCAGTTCCAACATTGGGGGAGTAGTCTAGTAGTTGATCTAGCATCAATTAGCCGTACTTTAGTAGTAGTTCAACAAATTCAAAAATAGATAGACTTTAACTGGATCGCTGCAATTTTAAGCAATTTGTCCATCGAGTCAAACAGCTCAGGGGGCGAAAAGTCAGTTAGCTCAGTCAATCACTAGGAGCAAGTGGTTAAGGACTACCACTCTACCTCAGCTTAACGTTTAATCAAGTTTAAAATCTTAGGTGTGCTGATAGGGGTTACCGTTCTTACACGACGGAGTTGCTCTAAAATATTGCCCAAACTGCTCCTAAATTGCCCAGCATGTAGCCGAGAGTAGAAGAACTGGCTCTACTAAGACGGCGCTGCAAACCAGCTAATTCTTTGACTAGAGCAAGATTTTTTAAATCTGTCAAGCTAGAATAAGTGACTCCTACACAGGTATTTGCTGCAATGCCAAGCTCATCCCTCCTCTCAACGCTCTTGAACCAGTTTCAGTCGCGCTACCCGATGGGGTGTCTCTGCGCTGAACTGCTGACCATTCACGAAGGACACTACGTGGTTCGCGCCCTAGTGCAATTAGCAGGTACGACGCTGGCAACTGGCATGGCCGCGGCTCCTGAGATTGAGTCAGCCGAGGATCGGGCCAAACTCAGAGCTTTAGAGGCGCTTGGCTTGGGGACGAGCGCTAGTGCATTGCCTCCAGTCTCCAGCTCTTTTCTGCCTTTGCCGCTGGATGCTAATTCGCCAAAGAGTACGGCATCTACTCAAACCCAGTCGGTTGATCAGCTTCACCAGCCTCAGGAGGCTAAGCTGGGTAAGGCCAACCTTGCCTTATCGGCAGAACCTTTATCGGCAGAACGCGATGCGAGCCACGAGATTCAGCCGGTCGAAAAAGTTGCGAAACCGGCTTCTGTCGCCCCACCGCTAGATAGTTTGACAGAAGAAGTGCCTTATTCTGGCGAAATCACAACTGGTGACCAAGGCCACTTCTCTCGCCATTCAGAACTGGCCAGCCTAATGTCTTCTACCAGCCCAGTTCGTTCTTCAGCAGCTATGGCTGACAATGAGCTGGCCGAGATTCATGCAAATCAGTTTGCTGCTAAAGCAACCAATACCGTAACTGGAGGGGATGAGATCAAAACTACAGGTACCCCTCGTGCAGCTAAGGCTGAAAAGTCGAGCAAGCGTAAATCAGACGCCTTTGAGCTACCGCCAGTGCCACCGCCACAGAATACCTCAGACCGTTCTGAAGAAATCATGAAAATCGGAATTGAAATGAAACGGTTGGGTTGGAGCACGGAGCAAGGCCGAGAATACCTCAAACGCACCTATGGCAAACGGTCACGCCAAGAACTAGATGATGCCGAACTGCTCGATTTTCTCCACTATCTGGAGGGACAACCGTCACCGTTGCAAACTCCTTTCTAGCAGGGTTTTGTTCTAACACACTCGGTTCTCGAAATAACAGCAAAAGACAAAAAGGGGCCGCTCATGCTGCCCCCTACATATCTAGAACCATCTGCGACCCGCTAGTTGCCAACTACTTGGCAGCAGCCATCTCGGGGCGACTTCCAACCGAGCTGCGGTCGATTACCTGATCGATCAAACCGTACTCCATCGCTTCTTGAGCCGACATAAAAAAGTCACGGTCCGTGTCACGCTCGATGCGCTCTAAGGGCTGACCTGTGTGTTTGGCTAAACTTTCATTCAGCTGCCGCTTGAGATAGAGAATCTCCCGTGCTTGAATTTCGATATCGGCTGCTTGACCCTGTGCTCCACCTGACGGCTGGTGAATCATGATGCGAGAATGGGGCAGGCTCATTCGTTTGCCCTTGGCACCCGCACTGAGCAAAAAGGCTCCCATACTTGCCGCCAATCCATAGCAGACGGTGCAAACATCGGGACGAATGTGATTCATCGTATCGTAAATGCCCAACCCTGCCGTAATCACGCCACCGGGTGAATTGATGTAGAGGTAAATATCCTTTTCTGGATCCTCAGCTTCCAAAAACAGCATCTGCGCCACAATCCGGTTGGCCATATCAAAATCGACCGCTTCTGATAAAAAGATGATGCGTTCGCGCAGTAAGCGGGAATAGATGTCGAACGCTCTTTCGCCACGTCCCGATTGTTCAATAACGGTAGGAATCATGCAGTCTTCTCTCTGTATTTCCCTTAAGTTCTTCAATTTTAGCGATTTCCGGGTTTAGGTTTGGTGGGATATCCGATCCTGATGTTGGTTTGTGTTTTGCGGATGAACATCATGATTGCGGTGATGCCTCATCAATCTGATTCAACAGCAGGTGATTCGACAGCAGACTGGTCAGACAAATAAGAGAGAAATGCTTGCAGCTTCATTCGATGAATATAAGGCCATCCTCCACTTGTCTCAATATCGCGCAACAGAGCATAAAGCGCTTGCCGATTATCAGGTAATGACTCCTGAAAAAGACTGTCCCGAATTTCCTGATGCAGTTGTTCCAACAATCGCAGAATTGCTAGCAGCTCTGTACTTTGCCCCTGATGCTGCTGAGCAACCCTTTGAACCAAAGTAGCAATTGCTTCCAAGTCTGCCTTAAATGTCGTCGAGTCTAGTCCTACCGCTTCATCCATGCTGTCTATTGCGCTCCTCACAAGTGATCGTTCATTGCTCATTCTTTAGCGTAACGTCCAAGTCAACTGTCATCTGGGATATGGAATTGGCGAATCGAGATAAAAGAGCAACAAGGTCTTGTAGAATTCAGTATGGAGTCATCATTGAGCCATGCCGCGCTGACATTCGAGCAAGGTTTACTGGAGCAAGGTTGACTTAGGGCTTAATCGAGTTCGATGCGGGAAGGCTGAAGATTCGCTAGGTTAATGCGCCTAAGTAAACAAAAGGCTCATTGTTGTGGTAGCTGAGTTTAGTCGTCAAGGCTGGCCTAAAGCTTGCAGCATGACCCACTGGCATGTTAGGACGCTAGTTTTCCAGCTTGCCAGATCGACACTTTATAACATGACACTGGTAGGGTTTTTACATTAGATACTAGAGGTTGACCATGAGGTATCGCGCTTTAATTGTTGCCTTTCTAGCTCTTTGTTTTGGTCTGCTGACCGCTTGCAGTGAAGGCCCAGCAAATGCAACCACTGCACTCACCTATGAACAAGTGCGGGGAACAGGCTTAGCTAACACTTGCCCTCAATTGGAGGACACTCGACGAGGCTCCATTCCTCTAGAACGAGGCAAAACCTATGTTCTGAAAGATCTATGCTTGGAGCCAACCAATTACTTTGTGAAGGAAGAATCGACCAATAAACGGCGAGAGGCTGAGTTCATTGCTGGGAAGCCTATGACTCGCAAAACGTCTTCGCTGGATCAGGTGAAAGGTAAATTGGAGTTTAATGCGGATGGTAGCTTGACATTCATTGAAGAAGAAGGGTTTGACTTCCAGCCAATCACCGTGAAGCTGCCTAATGGTGAACTGGTGCCTTTCCTGTTTACCGTTAAAGATCTAGTTGCCAAGACCCTACCGGGCTTTGAAGGCATCAATACCTCTACTGACTTTGAGGGTGAATTCAGAGTGCCTTCCTACCGCACTTCCAACTTCTTAGATCCAAAGGGGCGTGGTTTGACTGCTGGCTATGATAATGCGGTTGCTCTACCGTCGCGTGCCGATAGCGAGGAAATCCTGAAAGAAAACCTGAAGCGATTTGATACAGGTACAGGACGGATTTCGCTACAGGTTGCTAAAGTCAATAGCACCACGGGTGAGGTTGCAGGTACGTTTGAGAGCATTCAGCCTTCGGATACCGACATGGGAAGTAAAGCGCCGGTTGACGTGAAAATCCGGGGTCTGTTTTACGCCCGTGTTGAGCCTTCCTAACTCAAACCTGCTGAGAGATTATCAGTAGAGTTGCCATTTTTAGGCATGTTTGGTTTGAAACTGCTTAGATAAGCACTGCAGAGAGGGATCTCATCATCCCTCTTTTTTTGTTTTGCCAACTTTTTTATTTTGTCAACTTTAATTGTCAATTTTGATTACTAATTAGCTAAATTTCTACCCTCATATAATATTTTCCAAACATGATGTGAAATATTGGTAAATTTTTAGTCCGTGCTTTACCTCAGAAATCTTGGAAGCCCTAATCTGGGATTCAGTGAATATGCAGTTGTTGATACTTCGGCAGACGGAATACGTTGGCAATACAAATCCTGAACTCTTTGCTTTATTGCGTTAGTCTCACAAGTTGCTAGCTTTGACTTTCCAAGTCGAACGCAGGTCAGTCGAATATGGGGCATAAAAGCCGCAGTTTGTTTTTTATCCACTAGTCTACTGATGGGCAGCCCAAATTCGATTTAAGCAGTCTAACCGATGCAGCACCGTTTGAAATGCTACGCAATCTTAGTGAGCCATTCTATCTTGCTTCATCTACCCGAATTTCGTCATGCACACTTCAGCCGCTAATGAACTCAAAAGCGAAAGCCTGGAACTGTTGCGGGAATATTATCAATTTCCTTCGGCAGAGCTTCGCAATCGACTAGTGCAGCTCAATCTCGGCTTGGTACGAAAAGAAGCTCACCATTGGGTCAACCAATGTACTGAAAGCTACGAGGATTTGCTGCAAGTAGGCTGCATGGGGTTAATTCGGGCGATTGAACGGTTTGACATTGCTAAGGGTCACGCCTTTAGTTCATTTGCCATTCCCTACATTCGCGGTGAGATTCAGCACTATCTGCGCGACAAAGGCTCACCGGTTCGTATTCCTCGCCGATGGCAAACGTTGCAGCATCAGGCCACCACGCTGACTCGCCAGCTACAAGTCCAGCTTAACCGTCAGCCAACCGATCAGGAAATCGCAGCAGCGTTGGAAATCTCAGTGGCTGAATGGCACGAAATTAAACTGGCCTTTCGTAACCGGGCACCGCTTAGTTTAGATGCCCCCATGCATGAAGACGATGACAGTTCAGCGTCGTTGGCCGATTTAGTCCCCGACAATCGCTATCAAAGTTTTCAACTGGCGCAAGAGGATCGAATTCGTCTTCAGCAAGCCTTAGTGCAGCTAGAGAAACGAACGCGAGAAGTACTGGAATTTGTTTTTCTATACGACCTAACTCAGAAAGAGACGGCGGAACGGTTAGGCATCAGTGCAGTTACCGTGTCTCGTCGAGTTAAAAGCGGACTAAAGCTGCTGAAGAAAATCATGGTAGGATCCAGCAGCTAGTTGGGATGTATTTTTTGAGATGTACAGTTTAGGATGGGTCGTCAGCACAGGCCAGAACGGGCTACAACAACTCACACTGACCATGATGCCGCAGCAGGTGATCGCAAAGCACCAATGCCACCATCGCCTCCACCATTGGCACGGCTCGTGGCAACACACAGGGGTCATGACGGCCTTTCGCCGCTAGGACAGTTTCTTCTCCCGTGCTTGTGACGGTTCGTTGCTCTTTGCGGATAGTCGCCGTTGGTTTGAAGGCTACCCGCAGGATTAGGTTTTCGCCATTTGAAATGCCACCTTGAACTCCACCGGATCGGTTGGTGGAGGTGCGAATCTGCCCTTGCTCGTCGATGTAAAACTCGTCGTTGTGCTCGCTGCCAGTCAGCAAGGTTCCAGCAAACCCAGAGCCAATCTCAAACCCTTTGCTAGCGGGCAAGGACATCACGCCTTTGGCTAGATCGGCCTCCAGTTTGTCAAAGACCGGCATTCCCAACCCCTTCGGCAGGTAGCGGGCTACGCATTCCACCACACCTCCAACCGAATCCCCGCTGCGCCCAATTTGCTCAATCAACTCGATCATCTGCTCGGCGCATTCTCCATCTGGACAGCGAACAATGTTACTCTCGACCTGTTCCAGCGTTACCGTATCTGGATCAACAACGCCTTCCAGGTCTTTAATGCGCTTGACGTAGCCGATAATCTCAACGCCGGCGGCTTGTTGGAGAATCTTTTTAGCAATCGCACCTGCGGCAACCCGACCAATTGTTTCACGAGCTGAAGACCGCCCACCGCCCTGCCAATTGCGGATACCATACTTAGCGTCGTAGGTTGCATCTGCATGGGAAGGACGGTACTTCTGGGCCATTTCATCGTAGTCTTGCGACCGAGCATCCTTGTTCCGTACCAAAATCGCAATTGGGGTTCCCAGGGTTTTTCCTTCGAACAAACCTGACAAGATCTCACACTGGTCAGCTTCTCTGCGAGGTGTGGTAATTTTGCTTTGCCCTGGACGCCGCCGATCCAACTCAAACTGAATCTCTTCCGGTGAGATCTCTAGCCGTGGAGGACAGCCATCAATGATTACACCGACTCCACCGCCATGAGACTCGCCAAATGTCGTGACTCGAAATAGCTGACCAAACGTATTGCCCATAATCTTGCGCTACTTGCCAAGGAAACCTATTTTACCTTGTCGATAGCCATCACGGAGTAGGCAGTCGCTGTTCCTCAACACCAATTAATTCTGGATATGGGCTAGGAGCTGGCAATGCTTTGACTTCAGGCGTAGCAATATGGCCGACGTAATGGGCACCTGCCTCAATATCTACTGAGCGAGCCGTAATATCCCCTTCTAGCCGAGCCGTCCGGGTTAAAATCAGCCGCCCTTCTGCCACGATACGCGCCTTGATCACGCCATGCACCACAATGTTGTGAGCTTTCAGTTCTGGGCCTTCCACAAGTCCAGTTTTAGCGACCTCTAAATCGCCTCTAACTTCAACCGTTCCGTGCACAATTCCGTCGATGCGCAAATTGCCTTCTACATTGAGAGTGCCCTGAATCTCGCTAGTGGCACTTAGGTAGGTGAGGGTGCGACCTTGGCTGCGTTTAAACATGATCAATCTTGGGTGATGAGTCTAGCGAAGTTCGGTGGTTAGTATTTTGCTCGAATTTGTTCGCCATCCAGGCCAGTTATCCAGGGCTATCACAGAGAGGGAGCCGGATGAATTCCTAGTGTGAAGTTTACAAGGAAGCAATTCCTGGAGTCTACACCGCAGTAGACAATCATTGCATTCGTTTTGAACTGTCACTGCTGTGGTCATGCAAAAAGCGACCCCATGGTTGGGGTCGCCTCGACTAGAGCTAAGAAACCTAGTTCAAGTTTTTAGCTAATTAGCCATTGATAGCAGGAGCCGTCAGGGCTACCGGAGTCGCTTCACCCGCCGCCAAGTCCAACGGGAAGTTGTGCGCATTCCGCTCATGCATCACTTCCATCCCCAGGTTCGCACGGTTCAGCACATCCGCCCACGTGTTCACCACTCGGCCCTGGCTGTCCAAAACACTCTGGTTGAAGTTGAACCCGTTCAGGTTGAACGCCATCGTGCTGATGCCCAGCGCCGTGAACCAGATGCCCACCACCGGCCATGCACCCAAGAAGAAGTGCAACGACCGCGAGTTGTTGAAGCTGGCATATTGGAAAATCAACCGCCCAAAGTAGCCGTGCGCTGCCACGATGTTGTAGGTCTCTTCTTCCTGACCAAAC
>KL662191.1:262414-590104 GCA_000733415.1 [Leptolyngbya] sp. JSC-1 | reverse complement strand
CAAACTTGTAGCCATAGTTCTGCGACTCGGTCTCGGTCGTCTCACGCACCAGCGAAGACGTCACCAAGCTACCGTGCATCGCCGAGAAGAGCGAACCACCGAACACGCCAGCCACACCCAGCATGTGGAACGGGTGCATCAGAATGTTGTGCTCCGCCTGAAACACGAACATGAAGTTGAAGGTGCCGCTGATGCCCAGAGGCATGCCATCCGAGAAGGACCCCTGTCCAATCGGGTAGATCAGAAATACAGAAGTAGCCGCTGCCAAAGGAGCAGAGTAGGCCACGCAGATCCAGGGACGCATGCCCAAGCGGTAGCTCAGTTCCCATTGACGACCCATGTAGGCAAAGATGCCGATCAGGAAGTGGAACACGACGAGCTGGTATGGACCGCCGTTGTAGAGCCACTCATCCAGAGAAGCGGCTTCCCAGATGGGATATAGGTGCAGACCAATGGCGTTGGAGGAGGGCACCACAGCACCGGAGATGATGTTGTTGCCATACATCAAGGAGCCAGCCACGGGTTCGCGGATGCCATCGATGTCCACTGGAGGCGCGGCGATGAAGGCAATGATGAAGCAGATGGTCGCAGTCAGGAGGGTGGGGATCATCAGCACGCCGAACCAGCCGACGTACAGCCGGTTGTTGGTGCTGGTAACCCAGTTACAGAACCGCTCCCAAGCTGAAACGCTGTCGCGTCTTTGGAAAGTGGTAGTCATAATGATTGCTTTCGTTACAAAACGATAGAAGATGTATGAAGCAAGTAAAACCTTGCATGTTGTATATCTTATGGGAATTTCGCGTAATTTTTCTAAGAGAAGTCGAATTTTTTTAATCATACTTCATAAAGTTTTATTGAGTTATTTTTGGGTGCGAAACAAATATTGTTTTCTTAATATCTTCTGCCGCTATTAAATTTAGCATACATTGTGTGTAAGCCTTTTCCTATATGACTTAAACCTGCAATTCATGAAAGTTTTCCCCTCGATTTCTGTCTAATCAATTCAGCGAAAAAATTGAACGATCTTGTTTAAAAAAGAGGCTCTAATTCAAATATTTCGTGTTAAAAAGAAATAAAAATATATAATTCTAGGATATTTTATATATAAAACTTAATATAATTTCAGAGGCCATATTTCCAGAACTATTTTTATGAAAGAACTTCAGCAGAAACCTAAACCAAAAGCTCAATTTTGTTTAGTGAGCAAACACTCATGAAATTATTTACAAAAGTTAGTAATACATTTCTCTTAATTCTTCTCTCATCAGATGGCAGGTAACGATGAGAAACGTTTAGCAAAGTGCCTGTCTGAGAGCACTGACTACTGCACTGGGGCACTCAAGATGGGCAAGGACGCCAGCCTGCTGAATAGGCTGAATCTGTTTGATGCTTGAATTCAAGCTGGCTAATCGCTGGCCGGTGCCAGGGCTGCTGAAGCGAGATTGTTCACCCCAAACAAAAACGGTTGGAACTTGCAGTTGCGGTACGTAACGCGCCAGATCAAAGCAGAGATCGCCCCGAAGCGATGCGAGAGCAGCATATTCAGCATTGAGCTGCTGGGCAGAGGTCAGGTAGGCGGCGACCATTTCTGGAGTTACCCGTGATGGCTCAGCAAACAAGAATTGCGCCAGAAAGTTCTGTACAGCCAACTCGTTAGCGGCTCCCAGACCGTAGATGAAGCGATCCACACCGGGAGTACCCGCAATGCGGGCAGCCAAGTTTTGCCCATAATCAGCACCGAAATCGGCATAGCCAGCTGGAGCAACCAGAAACAACAGGCTAAACAGATCGGGGCGTTGGGTAGCCAAGCGAATCAGTAGGCCAGCCGTCAGTGAAGAGGCAGCCACAGGGACTGGTTCACCAATCCACTCCAGGAGTTCTGTAAAGATCTGCAGGTAGTCTTCAACCCGGTAGTCTCGCTGGGGATGGGTTGATTGACCCCAACCGATTAGATCGGGAGCAATGATGCGATAGGTTGTAGCAAAAGCAGGATAGACTTTGGACCATTCATAGGCCGAAGATCCGCCGCCCAAACTGTGCAGAAATACTAAGGGCAACGCTGGTTGAGAAGCACCATCCAACCAGGGTGAACCAGTTTGCGTGTAATAGACCATCACGCCCAAGGATGTTCTAATCACCTGCTGCCCGAATCCAGGAGGATGGAACTGCAACATCACCGCATCTCCTTCAAACCGATTACTGAGAGCAACTGCTCCTCACAGCATCCACTCTAGGACAATCCCGACTCGGCTATCCTTGCGAACAGGTGCATTTTGCTTTTCCAAATCGGTGGAGATGCGTAGCTGGTGAGTCAGGGCATAGCCAAAGGAAAGGGTACTGATCCCAACTTCTTCATCGGTGCCGGGGCCGACCCAGCTCTGAGTCAGAGTAATGTCGGCTGCTCCGCTGCGTGACGGGACGATGCGGAGACGTGCTCCGACTCGAATCCCGCTGGTTGTGTCGCGATCCGTTTCAATTCGACGATAGCCCACAACGGGTGCCACATTAATAGCACTGCCAAGTGGCAATACGTAGTACTGGAGATCGGCTCCGTAAGCTTGGCGTTCTCCGTTGAAAGTTCCCTGGTAATCCCCACTGACCGTGAGACCCGTGCGCCCCAAAAATGCGTCTTCAATTCCCAGATTCACGCCGGCGGCCTGCTGATTAGCCGGAAACTGGGAATACCCCAGACGCAAACGAGTCCGGAAGCTAGGCTCCTGACGAATTTCTGAGAGCACATCAGGCACCGTTTCGAGCCAGCGTTGTAGAACGGGACTGTCTTCAACTAGGGCTGGATCTAGATCAACAGAGGCAGGCTCAATAGAGGCAGATTGGGGAACTCTAGCTACTTCTCTAGCTACTTCTCTAGATTCTGCTGTGTCGCCAGAAGAATCGGCCAGATTTGTCGGTAGCGGTGGGATTGCGACAACCGGAGCATAGCAACTCACTAAGATTCCTAGCCCAATGATTATACTGTCTCGAATTTTGCCGTATCTGCTCACCACGTGATCGCTCCTACACCATGCCGCTTTCTATCACTCTTTCTACTAAGCTGCCTAACGGCGGGAATTGGCAAGGAAAAGATCAGTCTGGTAGGCCAGTTGAACTCGCTTATTTGGGGTGTCTTGTGTCCAGGTGGCATACAACTGTTGTAAATCAGCAATCAACTGGCTGTGAGCTGGACCCGATTTAGGAATATAGGAGGCGCTCAGGGCAATACCGATTAATCCAGCCTGATTGAGTGTATGGAAATTGGCAAATTTGTGGCTCGTAAAGTTCTCAAATAACTCGCTCTGCTGGAGTTCTTTGGCATCAGATGCTTTGCGGTCGATGCGTTCAAAATAGGCTGGATCCGTGGCTTTGCGAATCGCTTCAGTGTACTGATTGGTGAATTCATCATTCTGGTCGCGGTCGTTCCACATTAGGGCGACTCGTCCGCCGGGTTGAAGGATGCGATGAAATTCGGCCAGGGCGGCATTTGGCTCAAACCAATGAAACGACTGACAGCACAGCACTAGCGCTACGGAATGGGATGGTAGTCCAGTTTGCTCAGCAGTACCCGCATAGAACTGGACCCGATCGTGGGGGACGGCAGCCTCGCGCATCGTCGAATTTGGCTCAATTGCCCAAACGCTTGCACCCCGGTCGGCCACGAGACGGCTGGAAATCCCGGTTCCGGCTCCGATGTCGGCTACTCGTAAATTTTTTGGCTCACCCAATCCCGCCAGAATCGCGTCAATAGCGGCTGGTGGATAGCTGGGTCGGTATTTGGCATAATCGTCAGCCCGATTCGAGAAACGGCTGAGCGGCTCCTGCGTGTGTAGTGGTGGCAAATCGGAGATGGGATTCGACATGATGAGGACACAACTCTTATTAAAGACGTGCTCTGCTGACGTTAGCATACGCCCTTTCTACGGCGGCAGTTTTTGATCAGAATTCTGGTCGAGAATTAGCGAATGCGATCAAATCACAGAGAATGTGACAAGCGGTCCGTCAGCGGCATATAGTGTAGACACTGAACGCTGTTTGTAGAACATTCCCCACCCCCACCATGTCTTTTTCTTCTCAGGTTTTTCCCGTTTTTTGGTACCAAGATCACGTTCGGCTGATCAACCAGAACCAGCTACCCACCAGCTACGAAATTGTGGAAATTAGCCGCTGTGATGATATGGCAACCGCCATCAAAACGATGATTGTGCGAGGCGCACCGGCAATTGGTGTGGCTGCTGCCTATGGCATGTACTTGGGAGCTAGAGAGATTGAAACCAGCAGTCGCGATCAGTTCTTAACCCAGTTCGAAACCGTTGCTCAGAAACTGCGGGAAACGCGGCCAACGGCAGTGAACCTGTTCTGGGCGATCGAGCGGATGCTGAAAACAGCACGGCAAACCGTTGGCAACGTGGACTACATTAAAGAAGTGTTGCTGCAAACGGCCCAGGCGATCAATGCCGAAGATATTGCGACTTGCGAAGCGATTGGGGCAGAAGGGTTAAAGGTGCTGCCCTCGTCTCCGGCCCGTTTACGGCTGCTTACCCACTGCAATGCAGGCGCACTGGCAACCGCTGGCTATGGTACATCATTGGGTGTGGTACGCTCGGCTTGGCAAGCAGAACGATTGGAGCGGCTTTATGCCGATGAAACCCGGCCCCGACTGCAGGGAGCGAAGTTAACGGCTTGGGAGTGTGTGCAGGAGGGTATTCCCGTGACGCTGATTACCGATAGCATGGCAGCCCATTGCATGAGGCAAGGCATGATCGACGCGGTGATTGTGGGAGCGGATCGGATTGCGGCCAATGGCGATACGGCTAATAAAATCGGCACCTACAGCTTGGCGTTAGTGGCTAAGGCGCACCAGATTCCCTTTTTCGTCGCGGCTCCCCTATCTACGATTGACTTTAAGCTGGCGACCGGCAAAGAAATTCCCATCGAAGAGCGCGATCCGGCAGAGATCTACCAGATTGGCAACACGCTAATTTGCCCTCCTGAGACAGAATTCTATAATCCCGCGTTTGATGTCACGCCAGCTCATTTGATTACTGCGATCATCACCGAGCATGGAGCCATGAAGCCCGAAGAATTGCTGCCCCTGCAAACCAAGCAAGTGGTATGAGAATGGCATGAGTGACGAGAAATCCTCGATCGAGTTTGGTCCAGGCATCGCCACGACCTTCCTCTACTATTTCACGAGTACGGCGGTCGTTCTAACATTTGTTACCTCACGAGCGCTCAGTATTGGAATTGATACTGGCCTACCGCAGCGAGTTGGGGCATTGGGAGGACTATTAGCGGGTCTGCTCGGTACTTACTTCAACCGCACGATTAGTTTTGCCGTGCCAGTGCAAAGTTCTAAAAAATTTCTCAACGAACTGGAATCGACCCTGAGCCAGTTGGGCTACGAACTAGTGGCCGAAGAAGAAGACGTGCGAATTTATCAGCGCTCGTCCCTGAGCAAGTGGTTTTCGGGCCGCATTTTTGTTCAACTGGAAGATCAGCAGGCCACAATTGCCAGTCGGGCCATTACGATTCGCAATCTTAAAAAAGTGTTGGGGTGACATTGGGGTGACACTAGTTCTACTGCTTCTACTGGCTCTATCGCTACTCACAGCTGTGCTTTACAGCACCAAGCTGCGACGATTCAGTCAGCAAGCGCCCAACCTTGCCCTCGCAGCAACTCCCTTCCAGCCCAGCCCCCCCGTTGTGGTAATTGTGCCGGCCTACAACGAAGCTGAAAATATCGAATCCTGCCTGCTCAGCATCCTCAATTGCACCACCCTGCCAGCGAAGACCCTAGAGGTCTGGATGGTGAATGACCAATCGAGTGATTCAACCTGGGCCATTGCGCAAGCTCTGCAACAGCGGCTCAATGACCCACGCCTTCACCTATTGCAAGGCCAACCCAGACCTACGGGGGAAGTATGGATGGGTAAAAATTGGGCTTGTACTCAAGCAGTTGAACAAACGACCAGTGAATTCCTGCTGTTCCTGGATGCGGATGTACGGCTACAGCCCGGTGCAATTGAAACAGCGGTGCAAACGATGCAACAAGAGCAGCTTGATCTACTGAGCTGTGCCCCAGCTATTGCGTGTGGTTGCTTGGCAGAGTGGCTTGTACAGCCTTTGATCATCAGCACGATCCTGATTGGCTTCAATTTTGAGGCTGTGAACGATCCAAAGACCGATACAGCCTTTGCGGCTGGTCCCTTCATGCTGTTTCGTCGCAGCGCTTATGACAAAATTGGCGGTCATCAAGCCGTGGCCGATCAGGTGGTGGAGGATGTGGAATTAGCTCGTCGGATTAAGTTCACTGGCCTGAGGCTGAAATTTATCTTGGGCCGGGAGTTAGCGACAGTGCGAATGTATCGTTCCGGTGCGGCCCTTTGGGAAGGTTGGACAAAAAACTTTTATCTGGCAACCCAGCGTAATCTAACCGGCTCACTCCTGTTTGTGGGGCTGATGCTGCTGATCTGCACCGTGCCGTGGTTGGGCTTACTGATTGGATTGAGCCAAATTGCTTTGGATGGATGGACGAGCGTTTGGGTTGGCATCCTAATTTTGGCAGCGAGCGTGATAGCCCTGCAGTATGATGCGCGGCGGCAGCTCTATCCGGTTACTGGAATTGCACCTAACTATTGGTATTTGATGGGGGTGGGGGGAGTGGCTGTGGCAGCCGTAGCGATTGGTTCAATTATTAAAACCGAAACTGGCTGGGGCTGGACTTGGCGGGGACGACCGCTGAAACTCTCGGCTTGACCCGTTCCTCTGATGTCCCTCCTCTTCTATGATTCTTCTATGATCTAGAGCTTGTGGTTTAACAGCAGCAACAACAATGATTCAGGTTTACGGCATTCCCACCTGCGGCACCTGCAAAAAAGCATTTCAGTGGTTGGCAGCTAACGGCATCGAGTACGAATTCATCAACATCAAAGAGCAGCCTCCCAGCCGCAACATGATTCAAGCCTGGGTCAAAACCCTAGGCTACAAACCGATGCGCAACACATCTGGTCAATCCTATCGGGCACTGGGCGATCAGAAGGATAGCTGGACTGAGGAGCAGTGGATCGATGCCTTCAGTAAAGACGCCATGCTGCTCAAACGCCCCTTGTTTGTGAAGGATGGTACAGCGGTTGTGGTGGGGTTTAAAGAAGATGCGGTTCGGCAAGCGCTCAACTCCTGAGGGGATGCTCGGAGCGGTAGATACAACCCCAACCTAGCCCTAGAATGGCCTCAGATAAGGCTAGGTCAATGCCCACGTTGAAAGACTCTTAGCAAAACGCGACAACATCGAGTCAGTCAAATGGTAGGCAGCAGGTAGTTGGTGTAGAGATACTCGGCAATTCGTTGACCCGAAGCGATGCCAGCTACAGCATCCGACTGCCAGTGGACGCCTAGGTAAACCCGACTGCGACCGTTCTCCTCGATTGCGTCAGACAGGCGAGCAAATGGACGGCTGTGTTTGGTCCGCACATAGCCTTCTACATCTAAGCTTTCGCCATTCAGCTCATCCGAGACAAACTCAAACGCAATATTGTCATTGTTATAGAACAATCGCACCATATCTAACGAGGCAGCCCCAAAGGTCGCATGCCCAGACGGATAGGCCGGGAAATTCGGTGTGAAATTCTTAGCACCCACTTGGTTTGTCCGGGGTGCTCCTAATGGCAGCCAGTAGGGATCGCCTGCGGTTTCGAGATTACCATCCCCCACGCCAGACGGACCCCAATAGGCATCGGCTTCCCGCACGCCCACTACTGGACGCCAGATGTTGTAGAAATACTTGGAGTACCAGCACTGAATCCCAGCATCGGCCATTGCCATATTCACCAAAGCAAAGAGACGAGCATTTTGCTCTAGCGTGTTGAGCTGTTGTTCCGCAATCACGCGCACAATTTGGTTGTAGAGGCGAGGCGGTGTCCCCAGTTTTTGTGCGCCATCGTAGGCCCAAAACAAACCAATTGTCGTTTCTTCGGGGGTGCGGGTACCGCCAGTCAATGCCCCTTTTTCCTTCACATCATTAAAGTCTTGGGCATAGCGAGCGCTATCTAGCGGCGGAAATGGGTCGGCGACAAAATCTTCAGCAGAGGTGATACCAAACGGTTTCACCTGACCCCAGTGCGGTGTCAAATAGCCTTGAGCTGGATTGAGTGGATCAGGACGATGCCTGCCGGGATCGGGGCTTGATACATAAGGCACGCTGTTCGATGAGCCGTCCGTTTGCCGTAAGGTCAACAAAGCTTCTGCGACTTGCTGCCCCTGTTCCCGCCCCTCGGTGATAGCCACAGCTCCATCGGTTAATCCTGCCAAGAACGCTTGATGAGCTTGCAAAAACCGAGGATATTGACTGGGGTAGAGCTGGCTGAGGGTGGTGAGAGCAGCAGCTCCAAGCGCAGCATGGACGGAGGCTCCCGGTGTGGGCATAGGTAAGTTGGGCAAATAGGGCGTGTAGGAGCCGGTGATGCTGTTAAACGCGTCATACATTGCCAAATGCACAATTGCCAGAGCGCGAGCGGTGCGAGTGGGTCCGCCTTGCTCTAAGGGGGCGGGTGATCCAGTATGGTCGCGGGCAACGGCTTCTAGGGCGACATCATTCCAGTAAAGAATTGCATCCATTCCTGCCTTCTCCTGTAGGTGACGATTTGGAACTCAATGCCACCATTCTGGAAAACCACTCCAGCTTCGACATTCCCCCTGTGGGTACTTTCGCTCACCTGCAGTAACTCATACTCGTAATGAGTATGAATCTCTATGGTCAAATCAACTGATTTTGACTAGAGTTTTGATAGAAAAAACTTTAGAAAGTTTGGCTTCAGTGAGTTGGGTTCCACGCTGTGGCAATTTTGGAGGACTTATGAATTTCCAACGATTTGAGCACATCAACCTTTCCTGTCGTGATATCAACGCGACGCGGCAGTTTTACCAAACTCTATTCCCCGATTGGTATGTGCGAGCCGAAGGTGCGGGGTGGCTCCACTTGGGCAACGACCGGTTTTATCTCTCCCTCATGCAGGAGGCAAGCCAAACGCCCAGAAACCACCAGTCTTACTACAGCATTGGCATCAACCATGTTGGCTTTGTGATTCAAGACGGTGGAGCGATGCAGGCCACGCTCGATAACCATGGCATTGAATACAGCTTGATGGATGATGCTCCAGAAACTCGATTCCGAGCCTACCTGTACGACCCGGACGGGAACGAGTTAGAGCTGATCGAGTACCAGAGCAGTTATGCACTGAAATAGGTGAAGTTCTAGTGTGACGGCCTCTGAAGCAACGGTTGACATCTGACCCCAATCTCAGGGTTGATTCGTTTTTACCGCCAGCTCGCGGAATCGCTGCAAGTCGGCATTAAGCGTAGACTCTACAATCCGGCCCAGAAATAGATTGTCCATCAGCTTGCCTAAAATGCCTGGGATTGCATAAGCAACCGTCATCTTCACAATGCTGTGGTCGCCTCGGTCGTAGAAGCGAATTGCGCCCCGGTTGGGTAAACCATCGACCGATTCCCATTGAATGATTTGATGGGTGACTACTCGAGTAACTCGCGATAACCAGCTAAATTCAAACCCACCAGATGCCAACTTCCACCGCGATAGATCTGGATCGTTCTCAACCACTTTCACTGACTCAATCCACTTCATCCATTTCGGCATTTGTTCTAAATCCGACCAAAGATCCCAAACAACGTTGATGGGGGTTTCAACTTCAATTTGTACAGTGTGTTCAAGCCAGTCGGACATAAGGAGGATTAGGGTTATGGAGAACAGATAGCAGGTCGTTTTGCTGAAGGCAACTTGAGCAGATTACTCTATTTGAGCGCTCTCTTTATTGTGAGTGATGTATCGAGTTTTTCAACCGTTGCGATTTTCGTCCTTCTGCGTTCGCTAGACAGCAGTTGAATCAGGGGTTAAGACTAGGCAGCCTTGGTTGCAATGCCTCTATAAAGGTAACCAGCGAGTTTGGGCAATCCCTCTCCATAGAATTCTTCTATAGTTACTGTGGAGAACTGATTCTCAACCAGTTGACGGATGTTGCGGTTGAAGTGGCAGCCGTCTGCGATGATTTTCTGCAGCGGCGTCAGGCGATTTTGCCAAACCTGAATATTGGGTTCCTTGCTCAAGCCATGTTCTACAAAGAAGAACCGCCCGCCTGGCTTCAACACCCGATGAATTTCTTGCAGCGCTTGCTCGACGCCAGGAATGCTGCAAAGCGTAAAGGTGCTAACGACGCTATCAAAGCTGTGATCGGCCATCGGCAAATGTTCGCTGCCCAACAAACGGTGCTCGACGGTAATGGGCGAGGATTGAATTCGCTTCTGAGCCAGAGCATGAACGCCAGGATTGGGATCAACCGTGATAACTTTCTCAACCTGCTCCGGATAGTAGGCTAGATTCAAACCTGTGCCAAAGCCGATCTCCAGCACCTCGCCTTGTACTTCTGCTAGCAACGAGCGGCGGTATGCAGCAATTTTGGGGTCAGAGAGCGACCAGTCCAGCAAATAGGGCAGAATTTTTTCGGAGTAAAAGCCCATTGATTTCTCCTGATCCCTAATGGCTTGGTGGCAGACCACTCAAACTCAGTACTTAAACAGCCCAGCTCCTTTAACTTTGTACCCAGTCGGTTCCAGAATTGCAGCAGCGGCCTGCATACCAGAGATGGTTGCCCCTTCCATGCTATCGATATAGTCTTGCTGCGTGTAGCTGCCTGCCAAGAAGAAGTTGGGAACAGGCGTTTTTTGCGGCGGACGATAGACATCCATACCGGGATTTTCTCGATAAAGCGACTGAGCCAACTTGACCACATTGAACCAGGTCATCGTGAGGTGACGCGACGAGGGAAAGAGATCATGAAGCTGCTGCAGGGCATGCTGGGCAATTTCTTCGTTACTCATTTTGATAAATGGATCGCCCGGAGTCAGGACTACCTGCATCAGCGACCCCTGCCCCTCGCGGTAGTAATCTTTGGGACTGGTGAGGGCCAGATCAGCAAAGCAGGAAAAATCGGCGTCGGCGCTATAGAGCAGGTTATCAATCCCGGCAGCATGGTCGAGCTGTTGCCGTGCGGTGGCATCCTGCATTTCGGTGACCCAACCGTCAAACCGGAGTTGCACCGTCACGACCGGGACGGCTTCCAGCTTGTAGATATTGTCAAACTCGCGCCATTTACGCCATTCCTGGGGCAGTAGTCGTTGAATGCCTGGTACATCGCAGGCAGCCAGATAAACATCAGCCGTAACGGTTTCTTCCGTGTCGCCGTTAGCAATCACGAGGCCGGTAACCTGTGCCTGTCCGTTCTGCTCTTCAAACAGAATTCGCCGGGTTTGGCGACGGGTATGAATTTGAGCACCGCGAGCCTGAATATAGTCCAGGATGGGCTTGTGAATATACTCGTTTGGTGAACCGGCCAATAGATTAAGGCGCGAGGCTTCGGTTTTAGCAGCAAACATCATAAAAATAGTCAGCATACAGCGAGCCGAGATCTGCTCGGTGTCGATGAAGCCCAACGCCAAGGCAATTGGATCCCACATCCGCTCTAGGCTGCGCTGAGAACCACCGTGACTGCGAAACCAGTCGGCGAAGCTAATTCGATCCAGCGACCGGATCCATTTCATAGCCAGGTCATAGTTAACCAAACCCGGCACAATTGGGCTAGTCCCTAACGCCAGCGCATTTTGTAGCTTGTCTACAACCGTCAACTGTTCGGTGGTGAAAAACGCCTTCAAACCGTGGAACGGTGCCCCAAACAGAAAGCGAAAGTCGAGCTTGCCGATCTCGCCGCCTTTATTAATAAAGGTATGTACATGCTCCTTGGGCAAGAGAAATTCAAACGCGCCCACTTTCTTCAGCAGAGCAAACAGGTTGTAGTAGTTATTGAAGAAGACATGCAGACCCATCTCGATATGGTTCCCATCTGCATCAACCCAGCTTCCTACTTTGCCGCCCACAAATGAACGAGCTTCGTAAATTTCAACCGCATGTCCTGCGTCTGCCAGTTCTACAGCCGCAGCCAACCCAGCCAATCCTGCCCCAACGATCGCAACGCGCATGTCTAAACCCAATTCTAAAAACCTTTACATATTTTAAAGGAATGAGGGATATAAAATGACTCTACGCTAGAGTTCACCAAATCTAGCTATGCTGGTTAATTAGGGTGCAATAGGACGAATCGCATCCGGTAGCTGGGTATCTTGACGTTGAAGCTTCGAAGTCTAAGCAATGCAGTTTTAGCAGCGCCGCAAAACGACCTCGCTTCACTAAAATTGCTAGTTTCGCAATTACTGTCTGTAGGCTCTACATTTTCTGGCAACTCTCACATCATTCTATGACTGCAACTAGTCTTGGTTGGCAACATCACTTCATTGAAACGAACAACATTCGCTTGCACTGCGTAACTCAGGGGGAAGGTGAACTGGTTGTGCTTTTGCATGGCTTCCCTGAGTTTTGGTATTCCTGGCGTCATCAAATTCCGGCCTTGGCAAAGCACTTTAAAGTCGTGGTGCCTGATTTGCGGGGCTATAACGACTCTGATAAACCTGCAACTGGCTACGACCTAGATACCCTCAGCGGTGACATTCGTGGTTTAATCGAATGCCTCGGCTATACTCAGGCCCATATTGTTGGGCACGATTGGGGCGGTACCATTGCTTGGCACCTCGCTCACAAATTTCCCCATCTGCTCGATCGCCTTGTTATCCTCAATGCTCCCCATCCGCAGCAGTTGATGCAGGAGATGATCGGCAACGTGGATCAGTTGCGCCGCAGCTGGTATTTACTGGCCTTGCAAGTTCCTGCCCTGCCCGAATGGTTGATTCGCCAAAATCTGCCGGGTATTGTCAAAGGTTTATTTCAGGGGCAGGCTATCCGCAAAGGTGCCTTTACCACTAAAGATACGGAGATTTACCAGGCAGCATTAGAAAAACCCGGTGTCCTATCGGCAGTGCTGAATTATTACCGCCAGTTCCTTTCACCTCAAACCTGGTTGGCTAATTGGGGGCACACGCCCACGCCGATTACCGTTCCCACTTTAGTGCTTTGGGGCGAAGAGGACTTTCTCTTTAGCCAAAAATTAACCGAGCGCATGGACCGGCTGGTCTCTGCTTCCTTCAATCTCAAGCTTTTGCGTCACTGCGGTCACTGGATCCAACAGGAAGTGCCCCAAACCGTCAACCGGGAATTATTAGATTTCTTTAAGTCCTAGTAGTTAGGTCTCTCCGAAATTTCCCGTAATTTCGCGGTTATTTTGCTTAAGTGGACACCCTAAGCTGGGATTTGGAAAATTATGTTGGTTAGGAAAACTGCCACAACGGCTGCGTGTTCCTGTCGATCAGTTGATGCTATCAGAGGCCAATCCAGCGTTTGCTAAGGTTGACATCAAAAGGCCAAAACTTGATCGGTTGTAGGCTGGGCATTGAGTACGCCCACTTCGGACCTCGTATTTTCCTAGTTCCACCCTCAGTAGATTCACGAGCAGGGCGCGCATCGTCCTAATACTGGTTAGATTACTGGATAGTTGGCATTAGGCAATCAGCTTTTAGGCAAAAAGTTTTTAGACAAAGACGTCTTTCACGTTGCGCGTTGCTCTAGACACCAGTTGCTCTAAAGGCTGATGGCTCTAAATAATCGATGATCTCATGACTGTGGAGGTATTCTACCTGCTAGAGACCATTCAAAAGTTCTACCGAATTCACAACTTGCACACAACCTGCACACAGTCTTTTTGGCAGCATCTATTTTCTCACTCCGTCGGAAACAATCTAGGACTGTCTTGGTATGGCAAATCGAAATGAATTGGCAGCATACACTTCCTCCCTGGTCAATATGAGCGAGTACGCAGAGCTTCAAGAGCGCTTGAAGTTGTACCAGGTATTTCAAAAGCTCTATGAACATCACCGTGGGCTGCTGGATGAGATTTTGGATCTGGAAAACTCAAGCAGCACCTCAGTAGGCATGACTTCGGCCTATGTGCAAGGGTTTATGTCTGACGAACAGGGATACCTGGTGACCAATCTGATGCAGGGTAAAACGCAGGCTTTGATGCAACCTCAGCAGACCTGGATTATCGGACGGGATCCGCGTCGTTCGTTTATCTCGATTCAAGACATCCGGCTCTCTCGTTGCCATGCTGCCATCAGGTATGTGCCGCATCAAGGCTTTTACCTAATTGATTTGGGCAGCCGCAACCATTCCTTTGTCAACGGTGAACTAGTTCGCCAGGTACTGCTTAGGGATGGAGACCAGGTGCGACTAGGCAGTGTGGCCTTCACCTTCTTCCTCTGCCAATCCACGAAAACCCTGGACCCACTACCGGCGGAAGTTGTCACTCGCCTTGCCCACCATCAGGCTGCGGCCCAAGCAACTGCTTCTGAAGTAGGAATCGCAGTGCAGGTCGTGGGCGAACAGGCCGAAGATGTGGAAGAAGACAGTATTCCAACTTTAGACCTATACCATGAAACCTCGGGCTTTTTGCGTTTAGGTGACTCGGAATAGCTCTTATTTTGATACGACTAAAGACTTCTATCGTTCATCCCTGACACCTGCTACAATAGCGTGGTCGTTCGTTGATGTATAGTTTTTTAGTCTTTGAGTCAATCTGTAGATCTGCCCAAAGTCGATGAGTTTTTGCAGGAGCTAGCAGCGATTCAGCAAACTGGATCTAAGCGCATTGCTCTGCTGGGATCTCGTCACGTCCCTATTACCCATCAGCATTTGATCGAGCTAATGAGCTACGCCTTGGTGCTGTCGGGCAATCATCTTTTAACTTCTGGTGCAACAGGAACCAATTCCGCTGCTATCCGAGGTGCTATGCGGGCTGATCCCAACCTATTAACGGTGATCTTGCCCCAAAGTTTGGAGCGTCAACCGAGAGAATCACGCGAGCAGCTTGAGCAGGTGATCCATTTAGTGGAGAACCCAGAAAACGATCATTTATCGCTTGCTGAAGCCAGCGCTATTTGTAACCAGGAAATTATCTCTCGCTGTCAACAGCTTATTTGCTTCGCGTTCCACGATAGCCAAACGCTACTGAAGACCTGTCAAGATGCGGAGGAGCAGCGCAAAGTTGTAACGCTGTTTTATTTCGATTAATTATGATTGTTGTTCCTGGCTTTCTAGCCCCTCCTTATGCAGCTTCCAACTTCTGCTCTCCTACTCTATGGTATTGTTGCAGCAGCCGTACTAGTTTATGTGCCTTTTCTCGTGGTAGTCTATGGGCGAGTTAAGGCGGGCTATGACATTGCTGCTCCGCGAGCTTTGTTTGACAAGCTGCCGGCCTATGCCCAACGCGCAACATGGGCACACCAGAACTCGTTTGAGTCTTTCTCCCTATTCACAGCGGCGGCATTAATGGCCCATGTCACTCAAGTCGATGGGCCTTTAGCAACTGGAGCGGTGCTTGCCTACTTGAGTGCGCGATTGCTCTACTCCAGCTTCTACATTCTGAATCTGCCCATTTTGCGATCGTTGATGTTTGGAATTGGGTCGGCCAGCATTGCGGTGCTAATGATTTCGAGCCTAATGCAGTTGTCTTAGTTTGGGATCTTAGTTTGGGATCATTGCTGGTGGATCAGAGCAGCTGAAAGTTAGGTAAACTTTCGGTAGACTATCGATATATTATGAACGCTGGGGTTTTCCGCTTCTAAACCGGAAATCGCTGAAATAGTGACCTGAATTCAAATTTTACTCGTTCGAGTTTTTTGTAAGATATCTAGCTGCATCCGATTTACACATGGCTTCTACATACTCATTTGACGTGGTTAGTGACTTCGATCGGCAGGAGTTGGTGAATACAATCGATCAAACCACGCGGGAAATTGGCACTCGTTATGATCTGAAAGACACTAAAACGACCCTAGAACTGGGAGACGATGTCATCACTGTCAACACCGACAGTGACTTTACCCTGCAAGCCATCCACACCATTCTGCAGACGAAAGCAGCTAAACGTAACCTGTCTCTCAAGATTTTTGACTACGGTAAGGTAGAACCAGCCAGCGGCAACCGGGTGCGGCAAGAAATTAAGCTGCGCAAGGGCATCAGCGCCGAAATTGCCAAGCAAATCTCCAAAATGATCCGGGATGAGTTTAAGAAAGTGCAGGCGTCGATTCAAGGCGATGCGGTGCGGGTCTCTGCCAAGTCTAAGGACGAGTTACAGGCCGTAATTCAGCGGTTGAAGCAGGAAGACTATCCGGTCGATTTGCAGTTCACGAACTATCGCTAGCTAAGAAGTTTCTGGATCACAAACCCTGGTTTGGGAAAGGGTCCATTCAGTGGCATGATATTGAATGAGTAAGCTCAATCTCAATCAGGCAAGAGGTTGACGAGGTAAGCATGAAGGATGTGCCGGAACGGTTTTAACCAGTCTGCACCATTTAGCATCCTCAGGTTTGCTCAAAGGCTACAGTTTACGATCAGCCTATTCATCCTTCATCTTTCCCCTTTCATCCTGCTGCCAGCCGGATTGGGTATCGCTGTGTTGAACTCATGTAAAACTTCCGATAACTGAGGACGCTTTCAAGGAGAACCATGTTTAAGAAATGCATCTGGCTTGTTGCGCTTACCGTATTTCTGGCGTTTCAAATGTTTGCTGGAGGAGCGGTTGCTGCTGAACTGGATGAAGCCACCCGGACTGTGCCGCTGAATGAACAAGGAGAAACGGTTACGCTTAGCTTGGCCCAAGTGTCTGAAGGTAAGCGTCTGTTCAACTATGCCTGTGGGCAGTGCCATGTGGGTGGCATCACCAAAACGGACCCCAACGTTGGTCTCGATCCAGAGACACTAGCGTTAGCGACTCCGCGACGCGACAACTTGGAAGCGCTAGTCGATTACATGCACAATCCCACTACGTTCGACGGTGCTGATTCGATTGCAGAACTGCATCCCAGTACCCAAAGCACGGACATTTTCCCCAAGATGCGTAACCTGACTGAGGATGACCTTGTTGCGATTGCGGGGCACATTCTGCTGCAACCGAAGGTGGTTGGTGTGAAATGGGGCGGCGGCAAGATCTATTACTAAGCCCAATCTATTGCTGAAAATCTGGACGGGTTTTCGGTAATTAAGATAGTCATTGCAGCATGGCATTCTGACATTAAGATTGCTGTGCTGCTCTAGCTTAGAACAAGTTAAACATCATTAGGTTGAACATCGAAGTTAGAAATAGGTTGTTGCCCTGCCATGCCATTTTTGCCTGGGCGTAATGTTTGTCTGCGTTTTGCAGCATTTCTGTTATTTGTTGGCTGCGGCTTGTTCGGCTTCGGATCGCCAAGTTGGGCAAGTAGTAAGGCAAATAATGTTGATCCCTATGTCCGCCGCTATTTGGATGTGCAAGAACCTGTGTCGCTGGTAATGAATGCTGAGGGTCAAACTCGCGTCTTTTCGGCAGCAGATTTGTCAACCGGGAAGCGATTCTTTGAGGACAATTGCAAGAATTGTCATGTTGGAGGCGCAACCTTGCCCAATCCAACGGTGCCCCTGTCGCTAGAGGCACTGCGCGGGGCTACCCCTCCTCGCGATATGGTTTTGAACTTGGTCACCTTCTTAAGGCAGCCCATGACCTACGACGGTAGCGAAGAAACCTATGCTTGCCGTCAGGTGCCAGAAAGTTGGCTGTCGCAGGAAGACGCCGAGAATGTCTCTGCATTCATTTTGCGCTCAGCTCAAAAAGCGCCCGGTTGGGGAAATACTACCTTTTGAAGGGGTAGTCAGGATGGTAAAGGGTAGCATTCAAGATAAAATTTTCAGTGAGAATGAATTTAACTTAAATCTCCGAGGTATTTCATGAAACTGATTTCTTCTGTCTCGCGGAGTTTAAGTCTCGCCCTGTGTGCGGTTGTATTGGTGATTGGCAGCTTTTTCATGGCAGTTTCTCCTGCTGCTGCTGATACCGTTACCGTCAAAATGGGTGCTGACAGCGGTATGTTGGCCTTCGAGCCTTCGACTGTAACGATCAAAGCGGGCGACACTGTTAAGTGGGTCAATAACAAACTCCCTCCCCACAACATCGTGTTTGAAGGGGATGCGGCTAATAAGTCTCACGATCAGCTGATGTTCTCGCCGGGTGAATCCTACGAAGTCACCTTCGATGCGCCTGGAACCTACAGCTACTACTGTTCTCCTCACCGGGGAGCAGGCATGGCCGGCAAAGTTGTTGTCCAATAGTTGTTCAATAATTTTGCTGTAGAAACTCTAATCTAGAGTTTGAACGCCGTGTGGTAGCAAACTGGTCTCAAAAACACGAAAAAGCAGAATAGGGCAAGAGTTAAGTCGTCTCTGGGTTAGGCATTTACCGCACCTGAGTAAGATTTGATTCTTGCCCTATCTCGTTTGAATAGCAGTTTGCCAACCAACTCCGCAGAAAATTTTGCAAATACTATCTCCCCTGCCTGCACCTCTGGTACTATTCTTTTAGTACTTATGTATTAATTTTTGCGGTCAAGGAAAATATGGGTGAAGCAGATAGCCTAGAAGTGTTGCTCAACCGTTTGAAGGAGCAGCAGCGGCGTGAGGCAAGAGGTCTGACGGGTTTGAACGATTTTTCGCAGGTGGAAGGGGAACTGCCGATTGATTCGTCGTTAGAATTAGCCGTTCTCACTCTAGTTCACTATCGCTATCGGGATGTTCCTCAATGGCGGATTCAGCAGACCTATAGCTTTACCTGCGAAGGAATTTTTCGGCGTACTTATGTGGAATCGTGGGAACCCGGTATACCCATTCGGTTTACGCCTGAAGAAGCGATTGTGATTGCGCGGCATTTGAGTCAGCAGGATTGTGCAGAGTGGTAGCTGACCCAGAGTTGCCATAACGTTAAGTTTTGAATCAATTCAAGATCTGTCAGAAGTTGGACGTGCCAGCGATTCCGAATGACCTAATCTCCCCTTACAATGCTTTTATCGACAATTGAGGGCATCGCTGTGGTTCCAATTCGCGACGAAAATCCAGGCCAAACCACGCCTTACGTCACTTATGGGCTGATTATCCTAAATATTTTGGCCTTTTTGTACGAAGCTAGTTTGATGGGGCCGAGCCTAGAAACTTTTTTTCATAGTTGGGCGGTTGTACCGGCAGAGCTGACGGCTAGTCTGCAAGGGATCCCAGGCTATTCGGTTCCAGGAGAAGCGGTAACGCTGGTTACTTCGCAGTTCCTCCATGCTGGTTTGCTGCATCTAGGCGGCAATATGCTTTATCTCTGGATTTTTGGCAACAACGTCGAAGACCAGATGGGGCATGTGCGGTTTCTGATCTTTTATCTACTCTGCGGCATTTTAGCTGGGTTGGCCCAGTATTTCTTTGCGGCAAATTCTGGCATTCCTTCGCTGGGAGCAAGTGGCGCGATTGCGGGTGTGTTAGGAGCCTATGTATTGCGCTTCCCACAAGTAAGGATCCTGGGACTTGTGCCGATTTTCCTATTCTTTTTCACGTTTCGCGTACCGGCAGTGGTGTTTTTGGGCATTTGGTTTATTCAACAGGCGCTCTATGGCTTTGCTAGCTTGGGTGCACCGGCCAATATAGGCATGGAAAGCGGGGGAATTGCCTACTGGGCGCATGCTGGTGGGTTTGTCGTAGGAGCAATTTTGGGGCCAATATTTGGGTTATTCTCAAGTGCAGGCACGAAAACCTTCTCCGAGGATACGACGAGCTTGTAGAGATAGAACTTCTAAAGTGAATCTAATTTCAGGTTGGATCAAAACAGGCTTGAGGGGCGCATAGCCCAGGAAATTCTAGGGTGCTGACGGTCAGCGTTTTCAGGTTGACGCGCCGAATCGCGTGGTTATTGGTGTCGGCAATGAACAGCCAGTCGCCAGCCATGCTCAGACCAGAGGGTTCGTAAAAACTAGCCGCTAAACCCTGTCCGTCTCGCAGTGCAGGTTCGCCGTTTCCGAGCAGCGTTTGGCAGATGCCTGTTTCTAGATCCACCCGCTTGATTTTGTGGTTATAGGTGTCTGCGATCCAGAGCTGGCTTGAGCCGCCGTACTCGACATCCATACAGTGCTGCAGCCGCACTTCTTCGCCCTGCCCATCTCGATCGCCAAACCCAAACAAATCGCCGCTGCCACAAACAGTACGCACCTGAGGTGTTTTGTCGAGTGTGACGGCCCGAATCGTGCTGCCTTCACTATCGGCTACAAACAGTTCCTTCCCATCGCTGGCAAGCCCACTAGGCTGGGCAAAAGCTGCGATTTCAGTACTCCCATCAACACAGGCTTCTGCTCCGGTACCGATCAAGGTGCCCAGCGCGTCATCAATCAAGTTCAAGGCCCAGATTTGGTGAGAACCGGCCATCGCGATCAGCAAAAAATGCCCAGATATCACCACATCCCAGGGCGAGTTGAGTGCCGTCTCGTGGGCATCGCCTTGGTGGGGATGCAGGTTGTGGCTCTGGTGCCCGATACCTGCAATGGTTTCAACCGTTTGCCTTTGCAGATCTACTTTCCGGATCGAGTGATTGTCGGTATCCGCTACATAGAGGCACTGATACTCTCGATCAAACGCCATGCCTTGAGGAGAAGCAAATTGAGCTTCCTCAAAATCCCCGTCCCAGAGGTTAGCAACCCCGTTGCCTAGTACTTGCTTCACTTCACCAGCTAGGGTAGTAATCACAATCCGATGGTGGCCCGTATCGGCAATAAACAGCAAGTCGGTTTCCTGATCAGCCAAGACTTTGCCCGGAAAGGCAAGGGGATGAATGGCGGCGTTTTCTTTTTCTAAGCGTTGGTTGAGTTCCTGGACGTTAATCGTGCCTTTGCCTTTATGCTCTTCGATTAACTTGGTGATCAGCTCGTCGAGAAAATCGCGCTTACCTTCACCAGATACAGCCCCCACCACATACCCTTCTGGATCGATGACCACGACAGTAGGCCAAGCCCGAACCGTGTAGTGTTGCCAGAGATGAAAGCCTCGGTCTACTACGACGGGATGCTCGATGTTGTAGCGCAGAATCGCTTGGCGAATGTTTTCTACCTCTTTTTCATTGTCAAATTTGGCCGAGTGTACCCCAATCACCGTGAGGCAATCTTTGTACTTCTGCTCAAGATAGTGGAGATCCGGCAAGATATGCAGACAGTTTATGCAGCAGTAAGTCCAAAAGTCGAGCAGCACAACTCGGCCTCGGAGTTGTTTGAGTGAGAGGGGCTGCGCCGTATTTAACCAGTCGTAGTCGGGAGGCAGTTCAGGAGCACGAACGCGGACCATAGGAGTAACGGGTTAATGATCTGTTTTCAGCTAGCAGGTCGGATGCTTCTCTCTTCAGTCTAGATCGCGATAAGATAGCCAGCCGTTGGGCAGGGCCTAGTGTGATTTGTTACAAAAGAAATGCCGTAGGAGAATTGCTATAACAAGCAGGTGGTTATGCGAGGATTGCTGAATTGGGTTGTGTTGAGTGGGCTGTGGGTTTACGCGCCTGTAGGGATGGCAGCCGAGGCTTGGGTCGAAGTGACAACCAACTCGATGGGAGATCGGGTTTTGGTGAATCAAGATTCAATTCAGCGGAGTGAGAATCAGGTGCGCTACTGGGAATACCGAGAGTTACGCCGCAGCCCATCGATTGGAGTAGCCAGCAATCAGCCTGTTTATGGCATGATGATTTACCGCTCGGTGAATTGTGATGCAAATACGAGTCGAATTCAGCGCTTGGTGCTGTTTAACCCCGATCGGCAGGTGATTCGTCGAGTGGATTACGAGAAGACTGGCGGACTGGCAGAGTCAATGCTAGGCAGCACGGGGGAGGCAGCAGCTCGGTTTGTGTGTGAGCAATCCTAGGCTTTCACAATCCCAGTCTTCCACAATCTTAGTTTGTCAGCAATTTTAAGATTTGGCAGACGCTGAAGTGGGCAGCACATTACTGGCGGCGCGTTGGGTGACTTCTAAGTAAATATGCTCTAAGCGTATCGGGTGCCGCGCGATCGAAATTAGCTCAACTCCTTCAAACCGATCGACAATCTCCTTCAGCTCCATGTGTTTGGGCAGCCAAAACGCCAGATCATTATTGTAGGGGCGGGGCGTAAAGCCACACTTACGGGCGCGGTCGATCACCTTCTTAGGTTCGGGCGTTTGAACGATGATCACCTCTTTGGCGGGAATCAGGCGGCGCAGTTCGTCTAGGCTGCCTTCGGCCACAATCCGCCCCTGCTTCAGAATGCCGATCCGGTTGGCAAGCCGCTCTGCTTCATCGAGCAGGTGAGTGGTCAATAAAATCGTGATGCCTTGACGCTGCAACTGCTGGATCAGCGTCCAAATTTCGTGGCGAGCTTCGATGTCGAGTCCCGTGGTCGGTTCATCCAGAATGACTAGCTTGGGTTGATGCACCAGAGCCAAAGCCACATTCATGCGGCGCTGCATACCGCCACTCAGCGTTTCGATTGGGCTGTTGGCGCGATCGGTTAAATTTACCGCTTCCAGACAGGTTCTGACTCGCTGTTGCAGTTTCCGTCCATACAGCCCATAAATACGGCCAAAAAACTGCAAATTCTCAGCGCAGCTCAAGGACTTATAGAGCAAATTTTCCTGCGGCGCGATCCCAATCAACCGCTTGGTTTTGTTGGATACCGGCTGCTCGTTGATCAAAACTGTGCCGCTGTCGGCTTGCAACAGATTACAGATGATATTGATCGTCGTGGTTTTGCCAGCCCCATTCGGACCCAGGAGCGCGTAGACCTCACCCACCGGAATCTTGAGCGACAGACTTTGCAGAACCGGACGCTGACCATAGGATTTGTACAGACTGTTGATTTGCAGCACAGGTTAGAAGAATAGAGGCTCAATCCATTATGTCTTGGGTTGGGGTTAGGAAGTTTCCAGAAGGTGCGACTTACAACTGCCGCTCGACTTGCAGCATCCGCCGGTAAGAGAGCCAGCCCGCAATCACCATTGCCAGCGCAAACAGCGCCAGAAACCAAAAGTGGAACTCAATGGCGGCAAAGTCGTCACCATTGGCAGAGACCTTGAGCAGAGCTTCGTTCATGTGATAAATCGGGTTGAATTGAGCCAAATTCAACAGCGACTCTGGAAACAGCGAACTGGGTAAAAATGCCCCCCCCAGAATCAGCAGCGGCACGCCAAAGGCCGCAACCAGGGCATTCACATCCTCGGTGCGTTTCGCCAACTGGGTTCCCAACACAAAACCAACGCCGACATAGGCAGCGATGCTCAGCAATAGGATGGCTAGCCCTAGCCCCAGCGAACCTTGAAATCGCGCTCCCCAAACGGCGGCGATCAGATACACTAGCAGCGTTTGTCCCAGACCAATTGCACAATGCGCCAGAAAAATTCCTAGAAAATAGGACGTGCCGCTCAACGGTGAAATGAACAATCGCTTTAAGGTGAGCTGTTCCCGTTCGGCCACCACGGTCGAAACACTGCCGCCCAAGCAGCTAAAGAACAACGCCGCACCTACCAACGTAACCGGAGCCGCATTCTCAAAGGCTTGCTGCATCGATAGGTTGGCCCGTTCGGCCAAAATGAATCCGTTCAGCAGCAGTACCGAAACAGGAAAAATGCTCCAAAAAATTAAACTGCGACGGCGTCTCAAAAGTTCAGTTAAGATTCGTTGCGCGACTGCTAAGGTTTCGTACCAATACTTCATGAGCTGTTTAGCAAGTGGAAGAAATCGTTTGGAAAAGCGGCAATTGGTTTGACCGGATCAATGCTTAAAAGAAGTCTACTCTGATCTGAGGAGTTCGCATTCGCGTGGTTCAACAGGATATTCTCTCGTTTTCCCTCTCTCGTCGTGCCCTGCTAAAAACCTTTGGAATTGGAGCCACGGCTGGACTATTGGGCTACTCTCGCTTCAGCAAACCGCAGCCCACGGTGCATCAGCCTGATACGTTGGATCTGCCTCGCCACCTCAGTCAGCCGAAAACAGCGGTAGTCGTGGGAGCCGGATTGGCCGGGTTGGCCTGTGCCTACGAGCTGAGCCAACGGGGGTTCGCCGTCACCTTGCTAGAGCGTTCGCCCCAACTAGGTGGCAAAATCGCTAGCTGGCCGATTCAGGTGGGAGCCGATCAGTTTCGAATGGAGCATGGCTTTCATGGCTTTTTCCCGCAGTACTACAACCTCAAGAGCTTGGTAGCAGAGCTGGAGATTCAGCAAAACTTTGTCGATCTGAAATTCTATTCGGTGGTGTTCCGGGAAAACCAGTATCAGCCAGAGGTGTTTCGCCCCAGCCACTCGGCCTTCCCGTGGAATATTGTGGATCTGGCAATTGCCTCTCCTAACCGGCTGCGCTGGGGAATTAACCTGACCCATCCCAAGCATTGGCAAGTGTTTCGCGCCATAACCGGCTTCCATCCCCAAAAAAGCTACCAGAAGCTAGACCACCTCTCGGTGGCGGAATGGGTAGCCAGCGATTTTCCGCGCGGGCTGTATGACCTCTACTTTCTCCCCTTTGCCAAATCCAGCCTGAATGCGCCGGATCTGATGAGCGCCGCTGAGCTAATGCAGTTTTTCCACTTTTACTTTTTTGGCAACCCAGAAGGACTGGCCTTTAACGGGACGAAGCAGGACATGGGCACGTCGCTGGTGCAGCCGATTGCTGAGGCGATTCTGCAAAACGGCGGCAAAATTATAACGAATGCAATTGTCAGTGATGTTCAATATGCAGAGGATCGGATTCAAGCGCTCAAGTATCAGGTCGGTGAGGTCAGCGCCTCGGTGCCGTTTTGGGTAGACCAGAATCCACTGTTTGCCGCAAACGTTGGAACTGCAACTAATCAGTTTTATGGCGCGGGCGATCAGATGTTTGCTGTCTGCGAGAATGGAAACGAGGCGATTTCCCTCACCTGTACCCATCAAGGCTGTACGGTGCAGCCGCAGGCAGATGGGCAGTTTCATTGTCCTTGTCATGGTGCGGTGTTTGATGCTCAGGGGCGAGTGGTGCGTGCTCCAGCAGAACGGGACTTACCTCGATTCAAAGTTGTGCAGCAGCAGGCCGATCAAATTCAGCTTGTTGGAGCAGAAGGCACGGCAGCTCCAGCCCAACCTCTGCAGGCCGATTATTATATTTTTGCCACCGATGTTCCAGGAACACAGTATTTGTTTAATCATGTATCTGGTAATATTCCCGTGCAATTACAGCAGCAGATTCAATCGCTAGCCATTGCCGATCCGTTTGCCGTATGTCGGTTTTGGTTTGACCGTGACTTTGAATGGTCTCATAGTGATTTCACGTCGCTTTCGGGCTATCGTCTCACTGACAGTATCACGCTATATCACCGAATTCAGGATCAATTTATCACCTGGGCCGAACGCACGGGAGGAAGTGTGGTCGAACTGCATGCCTATTGCTACAAAGAGCAGGAATTCCCCACTCAGGCAGACCTAATTGCCACCTTTGAGCAGGAACTGTACGAGATTGTGCCGTCTTTGCGGCAAGCCACACTCCTGCACCGCGAATTAGTTAACCAAAAGAATTTCTCTGGCTATCCGCCCCACAGCTATGCCAACCGACCCGAAACCGCTACGTCGATCTCGAATTTGCTGTTTGCTGGCGATTGGGTGAAGATGCCGTTTCCCTGCGGCTTGATGGAGCGGGCGGTCAGCAGTGGCCTGTTGGCGGCAAACGAAGTGCTGCATCGGGAAGGACTCCAGCGACGGGCGATTCTTTCAGTCAATCCCGAAGGCATCTTGCAGATTTGAGCCAATATGCAGTGGGATTTTTGGTTGCTCGATCCAGAATCGCTGCACCAGATCACGATTCTAGCTGATGCTTCCATTGCGGCTACAATGAACCTATCCGAGGATGCTTGAGGTGCCGCTATGTTGCCCATCGACCTACAACATTTGCCCTCCACCGATGAACTCCCCTGTTCTGACGATGCGCCTGTGGACAACGAGGAACAAAATCTCCTGCCCAATATTTTGCTGTTTCTACTCAGCTCGATCTGGGCCAATCGAATGGACTGGTACTTTGGCGTCGATATGGCGGTCTATCACACCACAGGCGACAATCCCCGCATTCCAGTCGTGCCGGATGCTTTTTGAGTATTGGCGTAGAGCGCAAAAAGGGGGGTAAGTATCGCAAGAGCTACGCAGTCTGGGAAGAAAACGGAATCGTGCCGATACTAGTTCTGGAAATGGTATCGCAAACGCCAAGCGGCGAGTATGACGAAAAGATGGGCATCTATACCAAGTTAGGGGTGCTGTACTATATCCTGTACAATCCGGAGTATTGGGGACGAGATAAACATCAGCCTTTTGAGGTGTATAAGCTGGTGAATGGTGAGTATCAGTTGCAGAGCGGAGAGCCGTACTGGATGCCAGAGATTGGATTAGGAATTGGGCGTTGTCAAGTTGTATTTGGCAACCTGCCACAGGAACAGCTAGCTTGGTTTGACCAGCAGGGCAATCGCTATCTGACGCCAGAAGAACGCGCCGCCGCAGAACAACAGCGTGCCCAAGCAGAACAACAGCGGCGAGAACAGCTAGAGGCATTCCTACGGTCGCAGGGCTTTGATCCGGATCATCTGCCAGAAGCCTAAGAAGAAGTGTTTTGCCAAAACGAGGAGCAGCGGAAGATTGTTTCTCTCCCAATGCTCCCTCAACGCTCCAGATACTCCAGTAACTCAACCTAAGGCAAATCCGTGCCGCCCATCAGGTAACGGTCACACTCTCGCGCTGCTTCTCGGCCTTCGTTAAACGCCCAGACGACGAGACTTTGACCGCGCCGACAGTCGCCTGCGGCAAACACACCGGGAATGTTGGTGGCATATTTGCCATACTCGGCTTTGACATTACTGCGAGGATCTTTCTCTAGTCCTAGCGCATCGAGCAGGAATTGTTCCGGTCCCAAAAAGCCCATTGCTAATAGCACCAACTGAGCTGGCAAAACTTTCTCAGTACCGGGAATCGGATTGGGAATAAACTGGCCTTTTTCGTTGCGTTCCCACTGCACTTCGACGGTATGCACCGCTTTCACCTGACCGTTCTCGTCGCCTTCAAACTGAGTAGCGGTTGTGAGATACACCCGTGGATCATCGCCAAACTTCGCTGCCGCTTCTTCTTGGCCGTAGTCCATGCGATAAATTTTTGGCCATTCGGGCCAGGGATTGTTGGCAGCGCGGGTTTCTGGTGGTTTCGGCATAATTTCGAGCTGCACCAAACTGTTACAGCCGTGGCGAATCGAGGTGCCAACGCAGTCTGTGCCGGTATCCCCGCCGCCGATGATCACCACATCCTTGCCTGCGGCTGAGATGAAGTTGTCGTCTGGTTGGCGATTCAGAACGGCCTTGGTGTTCGCCGTGAGAAATTCCATTGCGAAGTGAATCCCCTTGAGCTGGCGGCCTGGGATGGGCAAATCTCGCGGTTTGGTGGCACCGATACAAAGCACCACGGCATCAAATTCCCGCAGCAGGGTTTCGACCGGCAAATCTTTGCCTACTTCCGTGTTGCAGATAAACTTGACACCTTCAGCCTCTAGGATTTGCAGCCGCCGCATTACCACCTGCTCTTTGTCCAACTTCATATTGGGGATGCCGTACATCAACAGCCCACCGGGGCGATCGGCCCGTTCAAACACCGTAACCGTATGACCTGCGGTGTTTAATTGAGCCGCGGCGCAGAGTCCGGCGGGTCCAGAGCCAATCACAGCTACTCGTTTGCCGGTACGTTTTGCCGGTATTTGCGGCGTGATCCAGCCTTCGTCCCAGCCTTTTTCGATAATCGAATATTCGATGTTTTTGATCGTCACCGGCGGATTGGTGATGCCGAGGACGCAAGAGCCTTCGCAGGGAGCAGGACAAACTCGTCCGGTGAATTCGGGAAAGTTGTTGGTTTTGTGCAGTCGATCCAGCGCTTCCCGCCAGAGGCCGCGATAGACTAAATCATTCCACTCTGGAATCAGATTGTTAATCGGGCAACCGCTGGCCATGCCGCTAATTAACGTACCCGTGTGGCAGAAGGGCGTGCCGCAGTCCATGCAGCGAGCGCCTTGGGTGCGCAGTCGGTCTTCGGGCATGGGCAGATGAAATTCATCCCAGTTGCGAATTCGGTCTAGGGGAGCTACTTCCGAGGGCAGTTCGCGCAGAAATTCGATGAAGCCAGTTGGTTTTCCCATAGGTGTGTTCTCTCGTTGAATTTATGTCAAGCAATTTAGGTCAGCAGTGAGGTGACAGAATCAGGTGGATGGTGGTTAGGCGGCATCGTCGATCAATCTAACGGTTGGGCGGTCGGCACGAGTAGGTGCTCGTAGGGAACTTTCAGGTAGAGTAACGACAGCTACGGTATTGCCTACCATGTCAAAGAATTCTACGCTGTAACCAGGTTCTATTCCTTCAACATGGTGCCGTTCGACAACTGTTCCAACATCACCTGCACATAGCCCTTCTTGAGGTACGTCATGTAGCAAAATAACGTCTGAGAAAAGTTCGTAACCCATAATAGGTTCTGCTAACTCGTTAATCGGGGATTAATGTGATGAGTCGCGGAACATTAGTTCCTTTATCAATTTGCCAAACTGTTCTCACGGCTAGCAATTTTCCTGTAGGTGTCAAAATGGGAGCGCTAATCTCATAGCGAGTTCCATAATCTGTCTCCCTGAGCCTGTTAATCTCTTTCGTCAAATGAGCAGAACGGATATCTTATTCTAATTGTTGCCAATTTTCCTGGGAGTATCCAGATTGAATCAGCAATTTGGCTTTGGCTCCTCCTCGTTTGTGGTTTGGATTCAATAGGTAATTCATTAGCTTGGTTGATTCGATAACAGCATGCTCGTGATTAGAAAGCTGCATCTAGAAAATTCATGCTAATTTGCCGATGGTTAGTAAATAGGGCAGGCGTACCCACCCTACAGAGACCGTTTCGCCTAGCCTCCACCGATCCGAGCCACATCGCGGGCGTTGGCTTCAAAGGCAGCGGTCAGGGCTTCATCGCCGCTCAAGCCAGAGGCTAGGGCATCCTGGAGTGCCTGTAGGACTCGCTTATAGTCTCTCGGCATCACCTTGACGAACTTCGGCACCATTTCCTGCCAGTTAGTCAGCACTTGGGCTGCTTTTTGGCTTTGCGTGTAAGTGGCGTGGCGTTGAATCATTTGATAGAGGTCGGCAATTTCTTCCGGCTCTTCCAGCGTTTCTAGCCCCACCATTTGCGTGTTGCAGCGAATCGGGAAGTCGCCAGTTTCATCCAGGACATAGGCAACGCCGCCGCTCATGCCTGCTGCGAAATTGCGTCCAGTAGCGCCGAGCACGACTACTTTGCCGCCGGTCATGTATTCGCAGCCGTGATCGCCGACGGCTTCTACCACCGCGTTGACGCCCGAATTGCGGACACAGAAGCGTTCTCCGGCCATACCGTTGATGTAGGCTTCGCCGCCAGTAGCACCGTAGAAGGCAACATTACCCGTGATGATATTCTCTGCCGCCACAAAGCCTGAGCCAGCGGGTGGATAGAGGATGATTTTGCCGCCGCTTAGCCCTTTGCCCAAGTAGTCATTGGCGTCCCCTTCCAGTTCAAGCGTCACACCCTGGGGCACAAACGCGCCAAAGCTCTGACCGGCACTGCCCTGGAAATGCAGATGCACCGTATCTTCCGGCAGCCCCTCCCAATGGCGCTTGGTGATTTCGTTGCCCAGAATCGTGCCGACGACGCGGTTGGTGTTCTTGATCGGCAGAGTGGCTTTCACTGGTTCACCCCGCTCGATGGCCGGTTTACAGAGATCCAGCAGCACCGTCAGGTCCAAAGACTGGTCGAGACCGTGATCTTGGGGAATCTGGCAATAGCGGCCTACCTCATCGCCCACCTGCGGCTGGTACAGGATTTTGGACAGATCGATGCCCTTCGCCTTCCAGTGATCGACGGCTTGTTTGGGTTCCAGCACATCGGTGCGGCCCACCATTTCGTTCAGCGTCCGGAAGCCGAGCTGGGCCATCAGTTCCCGCACTTCTTGGGCAATAAACCGCATGAAGTTGACTGTATGAGCCGGATCGCCAGTGAAATTCTGCCGCAGTTTCGGATCTTGCGTCGCCACACCCACCGGACAGGTGTTGAGATGGCAGACCCGCATCATAATGCAACCCAGAGTCACCAACGGTGCGGTCGCAAAGCCGAATTCCTCAGCACCTAACAGAGCGGCGACCACCACATCGCGTCCGGTTTTCATCTGGCCGTCGGTTTCTACCACGATGCGCGAACGCAGGTTGTTCAGCACCAAGGTTTGATGGGTTTCGGCCAAGCCCAGTTCCCAGGGTAGACCGGCGTGCTTGATCGAGGTCTGGGGCGAGGCACCCGTACCGCCATCAAAGCCGGAAATCAGCACCACATCGGCATGGGCTTTGGCCACACCCGCAGCAATCGTTCCCACTCCCACTTCTGACACCAGCTTGACGCTGATCCGGGCTTGACGGTTGGCGTTTTTCAAGTCGTGAATCAGCTCGGCCAGGTCTTCAATCGAATAGATGTCGTGGTGCGGCGGTGGCGAAATCAAACCGACTCCCGGCGTCGAGTGGCGCACCTTGGCAATCCAGGGGTAGACCTTGGCTCCAGGCAGTTGGCCACCTTCACCGGGTTTTGCGCCCTGCGCCATCTTGATTTGCAGTTCTCTCGCCTGCGAGAGGTACAGACTCGTGACGCCAAACCGCCCCGATGCCACCTGTTTGATGGCGCTGTTTTTAGAGTCGCCCTGTGCGTTGGTCCAGGTGTAGCGTTCGGGGTCTTCGCCGCCTTCGCCGGTGTTGGATTTGCCGCCAATCCGGTTCATGGCAATCGCCAGGGCTTCGTGGGCTTCTTTCGAGATCGACCCATAGCTCATGGCCCCGGTTTTGAACCGCTTCATGATCGCTTCAACTGGTTCCACCTCTTCGATTGGTACAGGCTGACGCGGTTTGAATTGCAGCAGACCGCGCAGAGTAAAGAACTTCTGGTGCTGCTCGTTTACCAGCCCAGCGTACTGCTTGTAGAGCGAGTAGTTGTTTTCGCGCACAGCCCGTTGCAGGGTGTGAATCGTCTGGGGACTGAACAGATGGGCTTCCCCTTCTTTGCGCCACTGGTATTCCCCGCCGACATCGAGCGTATGGCCGTTGACCTGCCGGTCTGGGAAGGCGTGATGGTGCCGCAGAATCGCTTCTTTGGCAATTACTTCCAGGTCAGCGCCTTCGATGCGGGAAGCAGTCCAGGTGAAGTAGGGATCGATCACCGAGTGGTTGAGGCCAATCGCTTCAAAGATTTGGGCACCGCGATAGCTTTGCAGCGTCGAGATGCCGATTTTCGAGGCGACTTTAATTACGCCTTTGGTGGCGGCTTTGATGTAGTTCTTGCAGGCGGTCGGGTAGTCCACCGTCGGCAACAAGCCTTCCTGAATCATGTCGCCAATCGTTTCAAACGCCAGGTAGGGATTAATCGCGCCGCAGCCATAGCCAATCAGCACAGCAAAGTGGTGTACCTCACGCGGTTCACCCGACTCTAAAACAATTCCGACTCTGGTGCGGCTGCCCGCTCGAATCAGATGGTGATGCAGTCCGGCTACGGCCAATAAGGCTGGAATTGGCGCATGGTCTGGATCGATATCGCGGTCGGAAAGAATCAGGATGCTGACGCCCTGCTCGATTGCTCGATCCGCCTGTTGGCAAAGGTGAGCCATCGCTGCTTCTAAGCCCTGGACGCCCGCTTTGGGGTCAAACAGCATCGGCAGGGTGATGGACTGGAAATCACCAGAGAGCTGCTTCAGCGTCGCTAGTTCGGCGTTGCTGAGGATGGGCGTTTTTAGTTTGATCAAGCGACAGCTTTCAGGTTCGGGTTTGAGCAGGTTGCGCTCGGACCCAATCGTGGTCTGGGCCGAAGTAATGATTTCTTCCCGGATCGAGTCGATTGGCGGATTCGTCACCTGGGCAAACAACTGCTGGAAGTAGTCGTAGAGCAATTTGGGCCGTTCCGACAGCACCGACAGCGGCGTATCCGACCCCATCGCGCCCACGGCTTCTACTCCATCGCGGGCCATTGGCGTCAGCAGTAAGCGCAGATCCTCGAAGGTGTAGCCGAAGGCGGTTTGGCGTTGGGTGAGGGAGTGGGGTGAGGGGGTGAGGGGGTGAGGGGGTGAGGAGGTGAGGGGGGTACCGTTTGGGCTGGTTTCGTCAACAGTGACAGCGGCCTGTAGCTGGGTTAGATCGACGAGGTACTGATTCAGCCAGTCGCGGTAGGGGTGGGCAGTGGCGATTTGGGTTTTGATTTCTTCGTCGGCTACGATTCGGCCCGCCTCCATATCGACCAAGAACATGCGTCCGGGCTGCAAGCGGCCTTTGTGGGCGACTCGTTCGGGGGCGATTGGCAAGACGCCGGCTTCGGAAGCCATGATAACCAGATCATCCTTGGTGACGTAGTAGCGCGAGGGCCGCAAACCATTTCGATCCAGCACGGCTCCGATCATCGTGCCGTCGGTGAAGGCAATCGAGGCGGGGCCATCCCAGGGTTCCATCAGGCAGGAATGGTATTCGTAGAAGGCTTTCTTTTCGTCGCTCATCGACTCGTGAGCCGTCCAGGGTTCGGGAATCATCATCATCACCGCATGGGGCAACGAGCGACCGGCCAGCATCAGCAATTCCAAGGCATTGTCAAAAATCGTGGAATCGCTGCCGTCGGGGTTGATCACGGGCTTGATTTTCTTGATGTCCTCGCCAAACAGCTCGGATTCAAACAGGGACTGGCGGGCGTGCATCCAGTTGATGTTGCCACGCAATGTGTTGATTTCGCCGTTGTGGGCGATGTAGCGATAGGGGTGGGAGCGCTCCCAGCTCGGAAAGGTATTGGTACTGAAGCGAGAGTGGACCAGCGCCAGCGCGCTCTCCATGTCGGGGTCGTGCAGCTCCGGATAGTATTGGCCCACCTGAAGCGGTGTCAGCATGCCTTTATAAACTAGCGTGCGGCAGGAGAGACTAGCCGGATACCAGCAGGGATCAAGCCGAGAGGTGCGGATCTCGTTGTGCGCCCGTTTGCGAATTACATACAGCTTCCGCTCAAAGGCCAGATCGTCGGTCAGGTTGGGATTGCGTTGGATGAACACCTGCTCCATAAACGGCTCGCTGGCTTTGGCGGTGTTGCCCAGCGACGAGTTATCCGTCGGTACATTCCGCCACCCAATCACCTGCTGCCCTTCTGCGGCCACAATTTGCTCGAACTGCTGGCGGCTCTGCTGCCGTTGATGCGGATCGCGAGAAGCGTAGATCATGCCAACCCCGTACTGACCGGGAGCCGGTAGGGACATGCCTTCAGCCGCGGCTACTTTCTGGAGGAACGGATGAGGCACCTGCATCAAAATGCCCGCCCCGTCGCCGGTGTTAGCTTCGGCTCCGCAAGCGCCGCGATGCTCTAGGTTGGCAAGAATGGTCAACGCCTGCTCAACGATACTGTGGGACTTTTGCCCTTTCATATGGACGATAAACCCAACCCCACAGGCATCGTGCTCGAACTGGGGATCGTAGAGTCCTTGCTTGGGTGGCAATGCGTTGATGTTCATTTATGAAGGCCCTAGAAGTATTGATCAGCAAGATTGAATCGGCAGGTTAAACGTAAGCTAGAGCAAAAACTCGATTGCTTTGATTCAGTTGCGAGCAATTCGATCGAAATTTCAGCCCTAGATAAATCGCATTCTCTAACAGCGAACGCGGCTCATGTCAGATCTTAAGGAAATTGATAGAAGTAATGCGTTGAATGTCAGGTTTTCCTAGCATTCTAGATTGCTTATCTTGTCTTTACTTGTTTTAGCAAAGCTAGCAAAATTTGTTACTCAACTATAATTTGTTACTCAAAAATGATTGTTGCTGATGCAAGCTCTAGGTTGAACTTCTCTGCAATCTGCCAATCCTTGAACTAAGGACGATTTTTCACACAATTCTTCACAATTATCGGCAAAGAAAAATCAACGCTCTGCTACGGAATCTAGCGGGTTTTAACTGACTGTAAAGAACTGGCACAAACTGTAAAAGAAATGCGGCAACAGCAGGTTCAATCCGCCTAAATAGAGTTAAGGCAACCTGAATTCTGATAATGCAGAATCTGCAAGTTGGTCTTGATCAGATGGTGATTGTTTGCTAAGGGCTGCCTTGAGGAGCAGAACTAAATCCTTGGTAGAACAATTTGTTTTGATAGTTTGCCGCTGCCTGCGTTGTTTCGCCGCTCAAAGAGAGGAATACTGCTATGCATTCGCCCCAGACGGTTTATAACAAGCTAAAATCTCTCGAACAAATGGATATAGCTAGCGGTGCGCTGTACCGTCAGCTCGCCCAGGAAATTTTGGCCGACCCGAAGGTGAGTTTATCTTGGCGGCAGGCCATTGCTGAACGGCTGAGTCAAGCTAATCGATTCCTAGCTAAGCGCAATGTGGAGTCGGGCGATAGCTATTAGCGCTATCTCGTCGTTATACCAGAGCAGTATCATTCATTGAAATTCGCCATGCCGATGGCAGCATGACTCGCTATGCCCATGCTTAAAGGCTATTTGTGACTGAGGGGCGCGAGATCAAGCAAGGTGAGGTGATTGGTGAGGTTGGGTCAACCGGCTTCTCGACAGACCCACACGTGCATTTTGAGATCCACTTACCTCAAACCGGCACATTGCCGCGGCAACCCGCATTAAGGCTGTAGCGAGTGGCAGAGCGACAATCCCCAGGATCGTCGTCTCAGGAACCGCCCCGCAAGACGTAAGATGTTTGCCCTGAACGTGTTTCATCGATCCAAGCACTTCCATCAGCTGGAGCACCTTCATAGTTGCTGTGCCACTGATCTGCACACCACTCCCAAACATTGCCATGCATATCATATAGTCCAAAAGCATTGGCTACCCCAAACTGTCCCATTGGGGTTGTGCCTTCAAAATCCTTATTCTTGGTTATTTCGATTTTGTTATAACTTCCCCACCAATTGTAATTAGCAAGCTCAGGCGTGATCGTCCCCCCAAAATGAAACGGGGTTGTGGTTCCAGCTCGGCAGGCATATTCCCACTCTGCTTCTGTGGGTAGGCGATATTCTTTCCCTGTCAATTGTGATAGCCGCTGACAAAATTCAACTGCATCGAGCCAGAAAACTTGCTCAACTGGGCGATCTGCCCCTTTGAAGTTAGAAGGATCAGGCTTTAGTTCTCGCTCTACCTGCGGCAAACCTGCCACCACTTGCCATTGGGCCTGCGTCACCGGATACTTACCCATGAAAAAGGCAGGGACAGTCACCTTATGCTGAAGATCTTCATTGTTATACCGCTCTGGCTCATTCTGAGGAGAACCCATCCGGAATGTTCCTTGTGGAATCGCCACCATCTCCAGATTTACATTGTCACCCAACAACTCCACATAGCCTGAAGCCTGTCGTTGCTCTTTTTGAATTACTATCTGGGGCTGACGATTTCCTACAGGTTGAACCAATACTGTCGCCACCTCAAAATTAAATTGCTCCAGCAGTTCGGTTTCTTCTATCTCTAGCAGCGCCGTTTCAAATTCAAACTCCTGCAAGGGGGGGGAATGCGATATTGCTGACCTCTTGAATCAGGGGAGCAGAAGGCGTTTGCTCCAATGCCTGTATTAACTCTGCCTGTTCTTCACCCAACTGTGCCAATGCTTCACGAGTCACTTGAGCAAATGGCAATATCTCTGCCGCTGCCACTTCACCCCACGGCAAATCAGGCAATAGCCATGCTTCAAAGCTCCGCAACGAAGTACCCCATCGCCGTTCAATATCTTGCGAAACTCTCTCTCTTATCTCCTCTGGCAAACAATTAAAGAAATCATCTGCAACTTCCTCCATCACCTCTTCGGTGACAGAAATTGGCATTTCGCTCCGTAGCAGTTCTCGCACGCCTGCCACAAATTCATAGCGCGGTGAAGATAGCTTTGAATCATCTTCAGCGGGTAATTGCTCCAACAAGCCACTTAAAAAAATCTCTGCCAAATGCAGTGCCCCCGAATCGGGCAACAGGTTTTTCTGAATCAACCGAATCACCGACCAGTTCACGGGCACTGATGCCATCATCCCTGCTAGCCGTCTTGCTAAAGGGGATGCCGTGCCACGAAACTGCCGAACTCGTTGCAGAAGCGTTAAAGCAGTCTGCGCTGTTTTGAAGTGTTCCCTTTCAATTTGTATTCCGGATCAAATTGTCGATCTGTTGAGCGAATCACCATTTTATATTCTGCGCTAAACTATCTTTCCCGTTTACCGAACGTCCACTGCTCTATGTTTAGAAACAGTAATTCACTGGGGAGAAACCACTGTATATTTAGATCCTCAAGCACAACCTGATGCTGGTCATGACAGATCGTTAAAATCTCTCGCAGCAAAGCAGGAAATTCGTCTGTTATATATTCCTGCTCTGGAATCGGAATTTGCTCAAACGTAGTTGTATCATCTGGATTCAACGGTTGTGGATCATCTACAAGAACAGCCTGAACCCAGTAGTTCCCTGCTTTGGTGCTCACAGGTTTTACGACGATCATCAGGTATTGCTCATGTGCAACTGGCGGCGGTGCAGGTACAGTCTGCAACTCTGCGAACCCCTTCTGCGACTCGCCCCACTCCCGAAGCTGCTGCCGTATTTCTGAGCCAATTACAGTATCCTGCACAAGCCAAGCGACAAACTGCACAGACGGCTTTGGCTTACCTTTTGGCGGTAGCATCTCCGTTAAATTCACAAGCAAATCTCCAACCGACTCAACAGGCGCTCCCTGAAATCCTTCTGGACAGCAAGCTGCATAGTGAACGTCAAGACGCGATCGTTCCTGCTCAGTCAGCTCCTGCAAGATCAACGCAAGGCGATTGACTTCAGTTGTTTCCCTGCCCTGCTTAAATTCACAGTGGTCTTCTAACTCAAAATTCTCGCATTCTAGCTCTTTGAAGAAGTCTGTAAGCGATTTACCGTTAAGGTAATTTTCGCAATCTAAAATCTTTGAACGGTTTTGTAGACCAGAGAACCATATTGCTTCACAATTCCGTTTACATCATGGCGGTTTAGACCTTGCTTCTTCAGCACCTCATTTAAAAGCTTTTTCCCCTCAGCATTCAGCCGCCACGTTTTTTTCATAGACAGCCCTACTTCCCCACCGAGCAAGATCCAAAATTTACTAAGTAAGATCCAAACTTCGTTGAGCAACTTCCACAAAAGCGGCTTACTTCCTTGTCATCCACCATAACGCTTGCTGGAAAAGACTTTTCAGCTCTTTTCGCAACTTTTTCAAACTTGTGCATCTTTCCCAGGATCATCCTCAAATCCAGGCAGGACAGGGGTTTAGATGGAAGCATAGTTTCATACGGATGAAAGCAATGAACACCAACGAATCTCAAAATAGCAGCTCAATCTCGAATGTGCTGGAGGAAAAGCCAGTGCAGCAAGACTCTCCAAAGCCAGAGAACCAAATATCTGACCCTCAAGCTGAGGTTTCGATCAATCAGAAAGGGCTTCATGTAAAGGTTACACTCTCTTGGAAGCAGGTTAGAGGTGCAAAAAAATTGCTGCCCTACATAGCGACAATTGGATTAACTACAATTGGCACCAACCCCAGATTACTGCAACTCTTTTATCCAATGCCAATATCACCGCCAATTCATCAGATTGACTCACAGCGCTCGTGAATTGATGTAGGCAAGGTTAGCTTGAATCTGATAAAACTGTCATCATCTCAGTCTGGCCAGTTCAGCCAAATTTGCTACACATTCAGCTAGCGTCTTTGCTTTCCACCGCATCAGCGCCACTTCCACCACCGCAGTCAACAACGTACTCGAATCTTTACACCCCAGGTAGGCGGCTATGTTGGCGTGAAATAAATCAGCAATCCAATTAGTTCTACCACTCTCCAAATACTTGTCTCCAAATACTTGTCTCCAAATACTTGCGCGGCCATTTCTCCTTTGGAATCTGCTGCCACTCGGTCTGGGGTTGAGCTTGCCCTAATCCAGTTGGTACATGGGCGAAGTACAAAACGGTTTGCCAATCAGTCCAGATTCGATGCCGTCCAATAGCTTGACCGCGCCGTTTCCATAGGGGTAGCCAGAGAAACAGAATCGGCGGAGCCTGTTTGTGAAAGTAGAACTCTACACACCAGTTCTTTGTGCCACGACCATAATCGACTAGCCGCTGGGGTGGGGCCAAGAGTCCTTCAATTTCTCTGGCTCCATTGCATACCTTTACGCTTCAACCCGTCGATGCGGTTGTAGATGTTTGACCGGATGACGCCGTAGCGCGACTCAAAATCTTTGATGGTGAGGGAATCAATTTCTGTAGTCATAAGCTCCTGTCCTGTGTCCTACACCCTACAGGATACCTAGCTATTCTCTTGATCTTGCTTCAGTCTGCCCTCTGCTTTAGCACGAGCAATCGCCTCTTCAATCAATATCGCTGCCATCTGAGATACGGATCGCCGCTCAGCATTCGCTAGAGCTTCTAAGTCAGCTTTGACCTCTTCGGATAAATAAACAGCAACACGAGGAATCTTTGCAGGCACAAGATTAGCGGGGTGTCGAACCATTTAATTCTATTCCTCGGAGTTCTACTGAAGAACATTTTACAACAAAGTGGTATTCGGAGTGCTACCGAGTGCTACTATCAGTTAAGAACTTCAGCATGAGGAATATGAGGAATAGAAATGACTTACGAGGATCAAGTCCAACAAATTATTTACCCGCGCCTCGATGCCTTGGGCTATCACCTAAGACAGGCGATGGATCGAGAGGCGTGGTACATCACCAATCGAGAAACTGGAACCATCTATGTACTGCTGAACAATGGCCTGCAATGGCATGTCAATGAGATGTCCGGCAGTCCCACCGAGCGAGAAACGCTAGAGAAAGAGGTTTGGGACGCAATTTTCTTGAATGAAGCAGAGGAGTCCAGCAATGAGCAGCAGTAAAGGCGAGGGAAATTGGTTAATCGTGATGAAGTTGCCGGATATGAGGAGCCGACTCATGGGCCGCTACAGAACCCGTGGTGAAGCTGAACACACGAAACAGCAGCTGATTCGCTTCACTGGCAATCGCTGCCCACTCGTTGTAATGTTTGAGCAGCCGGAGCCAGATCTCGAAGCGGAACTGGCGAAAGCCACTCATCTGCATCCACGGCTACATTCCTGATTTTTCTATATGAGTTTGACGGCATAAAACCAATTTCTCTGTCCCCGTAGGGGCAGTACTCAACCAACAGACCTGTGCCGTCCAGGTCTTTTTTTTGCGAATAGACCAGTTGATTTCGACGGTCAATCACTGAGCTAAATTTCGGGCATATTATGGCATAAACCAACCTATTTCGAGGTAACTTAAATTCCTCGAAAATAGCCTGGAGCGCTGATAGCATCTTATTCTCGTTAATGGCTCAGGCGGGATTTGAACCTGCGACCTTGGGCTTATGAGTCCCCTGCTCTAACCACTGAGCTACTGAGCCTTGTATTTTTTACTTCAAACTACTAATTTCGAACCGCTCAATCTCGGATCATGCTATTGGTGAGCACCAACTAGAGTTAAGGGCGTGCAAAATTTCCAGCTTTATCAAAATAGCACAGAACGAGAGTTGTTGACCAGGTTTGGCGAATGGATTTCTCGAATTGAAGCTTGCGGTTGACTCAAGGTAGAGGCTGAAACGAATAAACAAAGGGGGCAGCGCTGCCCCCTAAATTTCTTCAAACTGAAATCGCGAATGCGGTTGAGCTGGAACCTACTCAGCCGGCAGGTAGGCCATTGGATTGACCGTTCCTTGGTCAGGCAGATGAACTTCAAAGTGGAGGTGGGGGCCAGTGCTGTAACCTGTACTGCCCATTTCACCAATCTGCTCTCCCTGGCTGAGTCGCTGGCCTTGCTGCACGTAAATGGCGTTTAGGTGAGCATAGCGAGTCATACTGCCATCAGCATGGCGGATTTCGATCATATTGCCGTAGCCACCAGAATTCCAGCCAGCGTATTCAACCACTCCTGTAGCGGCAGCATAGATTGGCGTGCCAATGTCAGAGGCAATATCGATACCGCGATGCATTCTGCCCCAGCGCCAGCCATATCCAGAGGTGAGAACGCCACGGGCAGGCCAAATGTAGCCCTTGAAAATGCCATCCGGCAGAAAACGGTCAGCATTCGGCAGGGAAGGCAAATCGGGAGAGACCATCCGGCCCGTAATCGGCTCTAGCAGAGGGGCGTAATTCTCAGACCCCATAGGAGCCGCAGCGACTACAGTTGGCGTAGTTTGGCGAGGAGCTACTCGCAGCGCCTGGGGCCGACGAGTGGTCGCTGGTTCCAATGAGGCAGCTCGTGAATCGACCCGCACTGGAACCTCAACTGCACTAACGTCTTGTAGGCTGGCTGCGGCTTCTGCTGTATCAGTGGCCGGAGTCGTCACAGCTGCAATCGTGGTAGGCGGCTGCGTCAACTTCTCGCGCATAGCCTTCACTTCCGAGAGCAAGGACTGCACATAGGGATTCCGACCTGTGGCTGCTTCCGGTGCATCGGGCAAAGCGTCAACCGGGGAAGTCAGCGAGGGCAATCCGCTAGGAGCAATGGTGGAAGGTACGGCAGCCAGGGTGCGAGCCTCGGTCGAGTCAGCTTGAGAAACAGACGGCACTACGCTGGGCAGCTTTTCGGCCTGCTCAGATGCTGATACTGAAACGGTCGAAGCCGGTAGGACCGAGGGAACGGTTGGCCGGTCTACGGAACGGCCGGATTGTTCCTGCTGGGATTCTGGCAATCGCAAGACCTGACCCACAAAAATCACATTCGGATTGCTGAGGCGATTCGCAGAGATGAGAATCGCCTGAGTAATGTTGTGAGCACGAGCGATTTGAGCTACCGTATCACCTGGATTCACCCGATATGAAACCTGCTGCTCAGGGCTGGGGGTTGAAGCTGCTATCTGAACAGGCGGCACCGCAGGCAGGGTTGCAGTTGGTCGCGCTGATGCTCTGCTGGGCTGAGCCGAATTTACCTGAGAACTCGCTTCAGGCTGCCCTGACGGCTGAACAGAGGGCACAGTCGCTGTGGCAGCTTCGGGAGCCAGAATTAGTGAGCGGCTCACCCGCATCCAGTCCAGATCAGGACTAGGTGCTGGGGTAACCTGATTGCCCAGAACCGATGGGCTGGCCACCGGGCTGGGTAGAACCGCAATGGGAGATGGGCTAGGCTCCGAGTCGCCAGGCATTTCAGTGATAACTGGACGCTGGCTTTGCTGAGGCTGATCTGGGCTTTTTGCCGGCTCAGTTGCCACTCCCTCTACACCTGCAACTAAAGTACCAGACTCCTCACGCCGCAACTCCGCCAGACTAGTTTTGAGCTTATTGCGCTCCTGCTGCAGACGGCCTAACGCTCTATCCCGCTCAGCTCGTACTTGATTGGCTCTGCTGTCGGCACCGCTAACAGAACTATCTGTAGGGCTAGGCAGGCGGTTCAAATCAGCTAATGCCGTCAACTGAGGAGAACGAGATGCATTTGGCTCAGTTACACTTGCAGAACCAACCGGAATCTTGAGAACTTGACCTGCTTTCAAACTCGCATGGGGGGTGAGGCCATTCGCAGCCGCGAGCGATTCAATATCTACCCTGTAGCGTTCAGCGACCTGCCGTAGAGTTTGGCCCTGACGCACAATATGCTCAATGGTTTCACCCACTGCTGGAGAGACTGTTAGTCCAGTATCCAACGTAGGGGCAGCTGCCATCTGGGAAACTGAAGAAGGAGACGCCTCTGGAATCTTGGACTCGGCCGCCTGTGCACTATCCCCTTGGCGAGGAACCAGCAGACTGGTTGCACCCATCGACAATGCCAGACCAACCATGGCAGCAGAGGTACGTGCTCGGCGCTTCACCCCTGATGGAGCCTCCTCAGAATCTCCTGCTTGAACGTGGCTTGCACTGGCATGATTGACATCAGCGTGAGTGACACAGAGTGAGCAGGAAACGGGCTTAACCTTCCGCAGAAATGCTCGCTTCAAAAGAATAACCTCCTAAAGAGCAGCGCTTAACTATCCTGGAACCAAATCGAACTTTTGAATTTACTTGAACCCAGTCAGTGACTCTAGTCACTAGGAACAGAGATCAAGATCACAATCATTAAGGTCGGACTAGGTAAGATTACCCTGCTTTTTTGACTTAAACAAGCTTACACCAGTTGTCAGAAAATTCAAGACTTGACCTTTAAAGAATCGAAAAAGATTGCACCCACTTGATCCCAGCCTTGGGATTAGCAGTTTTTCTAACCCCATCGAAATCTAGCAAATCAACCTGTAGCAGGATGATAGCTGCAACAAAAACAATCGAGATTAATGTTTAACTGATCCTTGGATTGTCGTCAAGTCAGTTAGCTGGAAAGGCAATTGATTAGAGGAGACTCAGGAGCTGCTGAAATCCTTGCTTTATAAGGCTTTGACGCCGTTCGATTTACTAAAAACTCGCTCAGAATTTTCTGCCAAGATTGCTTTGATAATTTGTATAGCTTTCCTAGAAAACGAACCTGGTTATCACAGATCTTGCGGTTGACAGACTTGACAATCTAGTGGCTTGAAGTGGCCTAGTTCCGATATCTTTCGAATTCGCCAGCGATTTAACAAAATATGACTTAAAGTTATTGATTTCTATTTTTGCGTTATACAAATTTTTTATAAGAGATTGCAGGAATTAGTAATCTAGAAGACGGAATTGAGATAAGGCTTGCCTGAACCAGTTTAAAAGGTTGATTTGATTAATTAACGCGAGCAATTTGTTATTCTAATCACTTGCTTCTTATAGTTGGTCGCCTTTGCAATTACTCAACTCAATCAGCAAATTTGCATATACGAATATAGTGAAAATAACCAGTGAAACTAAACACGAGGACTAGGGTAGAGATAGAGCAATTAGATGCGCAGATTTAGCCTGCTGCCAACCAGTAGAGCAATGTAGCTACCTATAAATCCACCCGTGTTACGGCAATCTTGGACAATTAGGATCTTGTCGCTGGATTCGCCCTCTTTGCTGGATGCCCGCAGGGCTATAATTCTCCACCGGCGGGGATTTTGAACAGCAGCGGTTTGGGAAAATCCCCCAGAATGGGCAGTGTAGGGGGCTGTTCAAACAGATCTTAGAATAATGCTGGGCTATCGAGGTGGTTTGGGGGCACTCGCTTCCAGGAAATAACCGAGCTGCCTTTTTGCTTCAAACAGACCAATGGCCACACTCACCGATAGGTTGAGACTCCTGACCTGGGGTTGACTCATGGGAATGAAAATCGTCGCATCACAGGCTTGCAAAACGTCAGACGGCAGACCAGCAGTTTCACAACCAAACAGTAACCAATCGTCGTCTCGATATTTGAAGTCGGTATAGCTATATGAGCCTGAAGTGCTAAAGCCAAGACAGCGTCCGCCCTTCTGTTGGCAATGGCTGTGGAAGTCGGTTAGGGACTCATGATAAGTCAGATTGACATAGGGCCAGTAGTCTAATCCGGCTCGCTTTAGATAACGATCGCTAATCTCAAATCCTAATGGCCCTACCAAATGCAGCGGAGTTTGGGTTGCGGCACAGGTACGAGCAATATTGCCTGTATTGGGTGGAATTTGGGGATGAACTAAGACAACTTGAGGCATACTGCCACTCGAATCGCAGCTCAAATGAGAGGATTGGCCAAAGACTGGCCGCCTTTCAGAATACCTTCAAGGTAGCGGATTGGGAACCGCTTTAGAGAGGCCAAGGGATGAACAGGCAAATCAACTGTGGAGTCCTGTGGAGTTTGACCTGAGCCATCGTTAACTTCCGACAGGGCTTTACCAGCCAAATTCAGCTCAAATTCAGCAATGGACCCTATGGGCCGTAGGTTTCTATAGGTGGCTGAAAAAGCAATCAATAAAACAATCAATAAAACAATTAAGAGTTCCTCCAACTTAAATAGAGAAACTCTTGCAGACAGGTATGAAATAGGGAAAATTTGGAATAAAAACAGTTTTCTCAAACAATTGCCATCAAAACGAGCAAGTTGCCCGGGGGCGGTGAACTTAACGGGGCATATCAACTAGATACAATTCAAATTCAATCGGCTGACACAACGGCAGCAAGTGACTCCGCAGGACTATCATGCTCAGCACCGAGCACAGGTTCCATCTCAAAGTCAGCTTCTAGTTCGGCTTCAATCCGCAACCGCTCACAGGGAATGGTGTCGGCTAAAATCGCACTAGCCATCATGCCAGAGTGAATTTCTAGGTGGGCACTGGGAAGGGCTTCAAAGACAAGGCGCTGGCCTGGAAACACAACCCGCTCGAAATACCAGTTGGGAATGTTGGTAATGCGAACAACTTGGATTTTGCTGGTGGCATTGACGTAGCAACACAGCATGTAAGCGTGGCTATTCGGTGGAATAGGATCAAAGATCTGGGCCATAGGAGAGGAGCCGTAATTACGGAACAAAAACTACTTCTAGACCTTAACACTGCCTGATCCCCGCTCGCTGTAAATCCGACTACCAACCTTAGTTTGCACTCCATGCGCTGTGGATCAGAGGCACTTCAACACTGCACTACAAGGTGTCTTGGCGTGGTCTAGCTAAAGCTCGATGCAGCCAGTAGAAGTCAATGGTATCGTAAAGTTATATGAAAAAAAATAAGCGCTTGCTTAAGACTTTGCTTCAAGCCTGCCCATCGGTGTCAATGATGCTGTGGGATTGCTGGAGCTACAAGGGGCTGCCATTCTTCGCTTTACAACTACGCCATACCAACCGCAATGGAAGACCGAATTCTCTACGTTCGCCTGCCTTGCAACCCGATTTTTCCAATTGGTGTTGTCTACCTGGCCGATCATATTCACAAGCAGTTTCCTGCGCTTGAGCAGCGAATTTTTGATCTGGGCACAATTCCGCCTTTGGACTATGCTCCTGCCCTAGATCGCTGCATCGATGAGTTCCGCCCTACCCTGCTTGTGTTTTCCTGGCGCGACATTCAAATTTACGCTCCTGTGGGAGGACGAGGCGGCAATCCGCTGCAGTATACCTTTGAGTTTTTCTATGCTGGCAATCCGTTGACCAAACTGAGGGGCGCTCTTGGTTTGCTGGGAATTGCTCAGGGCTACTACGGCGAACTATGGCGCAATTTAGGTCTGATTCGACGCGGCCTGAAGCGGGCAAAACGCTACTGCTCGACGGTGCAATTGGTAGTGGGCGGTGGCGCAGTCAGCGTGTTTTATGAGCAGTTGGCGAACTCCTTGCCATCCGGGTCCATCGTCTCGGTTGGGGAAGGGGAAATTTTGCTGGAGCGGTTGATTCAGGGTCAAGACTTTTCTGATCAGCGCTGTTATGTCGTAGGAGCAACCCAGCCGCGTTCGCGCATGATCCACGAGCAGCCGACGCCTCTAGAAAAAACTGCCTGCAACTATGACTACATTGCCAGCATCTGGTCTGATTTTGACTATTACCTGAAGGAAAACGACTTTTATATCGGAGTACAGACTAAGCGCGGCTGTCCCCACAACTGTTGCTATTGCGTCTATACAGTGGTGGAAGGCAAACAGGTGCGGATTAACCCGGCTGAGGAAGTGGTGAAGGAAATGCAGCAGCTCTATGACCGGGGCGTGCGCAATTTCTGGTTCACGGATGCTCAGTTCATTCCGGCCCGCCGCTTTATTGACGATGCGGTAGAGTTACTGCAAAAAATCTTGGCTGCGGGAATGACCGATATCCACTGGGCCGCCTACATTCGGGCCGACAACTTGACGCCAGAGCTGTGCGACCTGATGGTCAAAACTGGCATGAATTACTTTGAAATTGGCATCACCAGCGGTTCCCAAGAATTGGTCCGCAAAATGCGGATGGGGTACAACCTGCGCACGGTGCTGCAGAACTGTCGCGACCTCAAAGCTGCTGGATTTAATGATCTAGTATCGGTCAACTACTCGTTCAACGTAATCGACGAAACCTACGATACGATTCGCCAAACCCTGGCCTATCACCGGGAGCTGGAACGCATTTTTGGAGCCGACAAGGTTGAGCCAGCCATTTTCTTTATTGGGCTGCAACCCCACACGCATCTAGAGCAGTATGCCTTTCAGCAGGAGATTCTCAAACCCGGCTACGATCCGATGAACCTGACGCCCTGGACGGTGCGCAAGATGCTGTGGAATCCGGAACCGCTGGGGTCGTTCTTTGGCGAAGTTTGCTTAGAAGCATGGCAGCGCAATCCAGATGACTTTGGCCGCGAAGTGATGCAGATCCTAGAAGAACGGCTGGGAGTTGCTGCTTTGGAGGAGGCTCTAACCGCACCGATTGAAGCCAAATCAGCCCAGCTTGTACTGTCAGGTTCCTAATAGGTTGCGACTGAGACTTGCCTCTGGGTAGAGCGCTGCTCCCTAACTCACTAGGCCGTTGTGAAATCAGCAGCGGTCAGGCTTGCGGCCCTGATATTGAGCACAATAGCAAGTGGATTCTCAGCCACGCTAATGACCGCATTGCGCCCCTGCTGACCAATGGTCAAATCGGCAAAGCCCAGAGTTGCAGGTAGGGCTATCTGATCGCGCGATTCCTGAAAATCTTGAATTGTTGCTGTTCCACCGATCTGAAGCACAAAGATATCGGGATTGTTGCCGCCGATCAGTTCGTTCCGGCCCAGGCCGCCGGCCAGCCGATCCCGTCCGTTGCCGCCATTTAGGCTATCGTTGCCGCTATTGCCCAGCAAACTGTCGTCGCCAGCCCCACCCAAGAGCTGGTCGCGCCCTGCTTCTCCGCTGAGGCGATCGTCACCCGCTCCACCGACCAAAATATCGTTGCTGCCACCGCCCGTAATCCGATCATCGCCGCCCAAGCCTCGGATCAGATCGCTACCCTGTCCACCCCGCAGCCGATTGTTGCGATTGTTGCCGTTGCGCTGATTAATCGCCAGATTGCCGCTGCTGCCAGACCCGGTTCCAACATTTCCACCGAATCCAGCATTGCCTGTATTGGCATTGGTGAGGTCAGTATCAAAATCATTGTTGAAGCCACCGTTAAAGCCGCTGTTGAAGCCACCAAAACTGCCGCCGCCACTGCTGTTACGGTCGAATCCAACCCTGCTGTTGGTGAACGAGCTACTGCCGCTGAACAGAGTCGATTGGCCACTGGTGAACTGGCTGTTGGTGAACTGACTGTTGGTGAACAGCGAAGTACTGGGGTTGCTAAAGTTGAACTGGGGAAAGTTACTGCTGCTGGTAGTGCCCAGGTTCGTACCCAAGCGGCCACCACTCACGCTGCTAAATTGAGACGAATTGGAGCCAAAAACTGAGCTGGTGTTGTTAAAACTGTTGCTGCCGGTATTGGTGAAATTAGAATTCAGCCCATTGTTGCCAGAGGTGTTGGAGTTGGTCAGGCCGGAGCTAAAACTGCTAGAAAAAGCGCTATTGCTGTTGCTGGAAAAGCCGCCCGAAACCACACTCGTACTGCCACTGCCGGTTTGTGTACCAATACCTAATAGATCGTCGTCTTCCATAGCGTCATCCCTCCTGATCCCCTTGGTGCGTTTTTATGCTAGCGACTGGGCAACCTGCTGGTTTCCTTCCCTAGTTGGAATTTGAATAGCTAGCTGGTAGACCTAAAGAGAATTAAAGCGGCTTTAGCTTGGAGGGCGATGAGGAGTGTTTGAGGAATCGATGAACAAATTGCCGAGCGCTTTGTTAGACCGGATGTAGCGCTTGATGAGGCTCTAGTGGCAGTTCAATTTGGATCGGATCGCCAGGACGGACGTCACCTCCTGCCTGAAATGACAGCGAAATTACAGCAATTATTTCTGCTCTAGCTCATCGTTCACTCTCTGTTACCAAATGTTAATTCTGTTAAACTCCTATCTAAGGTGTAATGACCACTCTGCTTTCACTGCCCGTTCAGTCCCGCACGTATCAACACGTCTAAATGTTACCAGGCTCGATTCTGCAACAACTCAGCGATGCTCATCGCCTGCCCAGCGCCTCTGCCGCAGATTCATCTCCATCGGGTAGGCAGCCCCTTAGTTTTGGGGTCTACTACAAAAACACCTTGGTGGCGCTCTGCCACGCCCTAGAGGATGCGATTCTTCAGGCCGACTATCAGCCGCTGATGATTACAGCCTTTCAGCGTGGCAAATGGTATCTAGAAGAAGCCGAGCGATATGGAGAGATTGCCGATCGCGCCCGGCAGGTAGTAATTATGGCCGCTGCGGAAGCCGGGTTTGCCGAGCACCCCACCAGCCAAAAAGCGAATGTAGATTTGGTCAGCCTTGCCGCTACGGATCCGGTAGCGCAGGAATGGCACTTGATTATTCTGTCGCCCAACTACACGGCAATGGTGCTGTGCCAGGAGCTATCCGCAGCCGACTACGGGGCAGTGGGCCAACCCAAGGCCGACCTAGAGCGCAAGTTTTATGGATTTTGGACGTTTGAGCCAGGTCTGGTGCTGGAAACTGCCAAACTAGCTGCGGACCATGTAGGACAGTACAATCCTGAACTGCAGCAGCAACTCACAACCCAGGTGCAGGAAATCGCCGCCCAAATTGAGCGCGAAGAAGCCCTCTGCGGCTTGCCGACCACGGAACATTTGGGGGAAGTAGTGTCGCGGGTGGTGGACTATCTGCAAACCCGGCATCAGGGAATGACTCCTGTTTATCCGGTAGCCACCAATCCACTCGACAGCAACCTGATTTCCAACGAACTGCAGGCCTTTTTGCGGGTAGCCCAATTGATGGATCAGGCTGACTTGAGCAACCCAATGGCGGCGGCCGAAGTCGCGAACTTAGCTGAAGCAATGGGACAACTGCTCGATCTACCCGCCTGGCAAGTGCATCGGCTGCGGCTGGCTGGAATGCTGCATCGAATTGCTTTTCTGAGTAGCAGTAGTCTGCTCAGCTCTGGTACCTCGGTTCAGGAACACGCGGAGTCTCCTAATAAGCCCCTGGCCTGTCCTCTGGTTCCTGGTATTCAAGTTCTGCGCCGTATGCAGCGTCTACGAGCCATTGCCACTATCTTGACTCACCAGACCGAATCGTGGAACGGGTCGGGTCAACCTGCTGGCCTCGCTGGAGACGAAATTCCGCTCGAATCACGGATTCTGGCTTTATTGATTTCCTTTCAGCAGCGGTTGGCAGCTCTACGCCGCGCCAATTCTGCCCAGCCGTTGGAAGACATGCTCACCCAAGCCCTGGAAGATTGCCGCACTCAGCAAGGCGAACGCTGGGATCCCAAACTGATTGAAGCTTTGAGTCTCTTAGTCAGCGCCTTTCAGCAAGGCTTCAACCTGCCCGAATCCTTTCCCAAACTTGCCTCTGGCCTGTGGTTAATGGACTCCCACGCCCAAGAGTCCCTGCCGCTGATCTACACTTCCGAACAGCTTAATCTCAAAGGCTGAGCAGCTTTGCCAATCAGGCAAATCACAAATACCCCCATGACAAATGACAACGTGCCCATGACTATCAGCATCGAATCTGTGCGGGCTGGTCAAACCAAGCAGCTTGCTGGCATCAATCTTGAAGACGAAGACCTAGCTGGACTCGACCTGAATCGGGCTAATCTGGCCGGAGCCAAGTTGACTGGAGCCAAGTTAACCGGAGCCAAGTTAACCGGAGCCAACCTGGATGGAGCCAGCCTCTTGGGCTGTCAATTGGTAGGAGCCGACCTACGGGCCAACCTTCTGGGCGCAAACCTGATGCAGGCCGACCTGACCGAAGCCGATTTGCGGGGTGCCAACCTGCGCGGGGCCAATCTGATGCAGGCGCGTCTGGTGCAAACCTCCTTAGCGGGTGCTTTCCTGAGCGGGGCCAATCTGATGGGCGTTAGTCTGCAAGGCTGTGACCTGCGGGGCGCCGATTTGCGGGGCGCTAACCTGAATGGCACCAATCTGCGCGGGGCCAACTTGGCTCAGGCCGATCTGCAAGGAGCCATCTTGACCGAAGCTAACCTAGAGGAATCGGACCTGCGCGACGCCAACCTGGCCGGAGCCAACCTGGCCGGAGCCAATCTGCTCTGTGCCGAGCTGACCGGTGTGAATCTGCAAGGCACCAATCTCACTGCCGCCTGCCTCAAAGGAACTGTGCTGGAATCCTAATCTTCTCTCTTGTCCAACGATCCCCAACAGCAGTAAGCTCATCCCAAATGCGCAAACTATCACACTGCTGATTGATAAGTTGGATAAAACTGTGGCAATAAAAGAAAATTCGATCACAATCAATGAACTGGAGTGGTTCTATCGGGAAGCGGAACCGTTAAATCCTTCGGCAAAACCACCAGTGCTGCTGCTGCATGGGCTACCGTCCCAAAGCTATGGCTGGCGCAATGTGATGCCCGCTCTGGCCGAACAAGGGTTTCGCTCGATTGCCCCGGACTGGATTGGCTTTGGGTTTTCGGGGAAGCCAGATAAACGTAGCTTTGCTTACACCCCGGATGCCTATGTGCAAGCCTTGGCCGATTTTCTGCAGGCTTTAGAGATTCCGCGCCTGTTTCTGGTGGTGCAAGGATTTCTGGGGTCAGTAGGGTTACAGTACGCTCTCCGCCATCCTGACTCGATTGAGCGGTTGGCTATCTTGAATGCGCCGATTACCACCGCGGCCAAACTGCCCTGGAAGATAAAGCAGCTTGGCTTGCCGTTGGTAGGAGAAATGCTGACGCAGGACCCGCTCTTGGTGGATCGAACCCTGGAAGGGGGCGGTGGCTATCGCGTCGAAGATGCCGACCTGGATGTGTATCGCCGTCCATTTCTCAAGAGTTCGGCAGCGGGACGGTCACTGTTTACGGTGGTGCAAAAGCTCAAACTCGCTCAGGCCACAGCGGAAATTGAAGCGGGATTTGCCAACTGGCAGCAGCCAACCTTGGTGGCGTGGGGCATGCGCGACCCCTGGTTGCCGTTTAGCATCGCTGAAGCCTTCAGCAAAATTGTGCCCCAGGCAGAACTGGCACAACTCGAAGAAGTCGGCCATTACCCTCAAGAAGACTGGCATGAAAAGGTCAACGCCGTGCTGCTTAACTTTTTGCGCCGTCAGTTGCTCTAGGGGGAGCAAGTTTAGGAACTACAGTCTGGGGGCAAATCAGGGAGCAAGTCAATGCTTAGCAGCCAACCGAAGACTCAGGTATAATCGCTAGACATTCCCTGTCATTCACCCGGCCCTGTAATTCACCCTGAACTGTCCGATATAATCGCCTCAGCGAAGGGCGTTTGCCTTTATATTTTTATCTCTTTCAAGCTAAATCAACCACCGGAAGCGGCTGTGATTGCTATTTATCCTGGTAGTTTTGATCCTATTACCCTCGGTCACCTCGATGTGATCGAGCGTGGCTGTCGCCTGTTTGAGCAGGTGATCGTAGTAGTGTTTCAAAACCCCAATAAAAAGCCTCTGTTTCCGGTCCAGCAACGTATAGAGCAGATTCGTCGCTCGACGCAGCATTTATCAAACCTGGAAGTAGACAGCTTCGATGGTCTCACGGTCACCTATGCCCGTATGCGGCAAGCCAACGTGCTACTGCGGGGGTTAAGAGTAGTTTCAGATTTTGAAATGGAGCTACAAATGGCCCACACTAATAAGACTCTCGCAGAAGATATCGAAACTATTTTTTTAGCCACTTCGACTGAGCATAGTTTTTTGAGCAGTAGCGTGGTGAAAGAAATTGCCAGGTTTGGTGGTCCTGTTGATCATCTCGTTCCTCAAGCTGTTGCTATAGATATTTGCCAATGCTACGCCAAGACCCTGATCGCATCAGCCCCGACCGCCGCAGAGCTGCCCTCCCCAATGGAGGTGCCTCGAACCGATCACCCCAAAGAGACACCACCCGCATAGGGGGCGTGGACATTCAGCGGGAGTTGAACAAGCTCGAGGAAATGATTTTAGACAGTCCGCGGATTCCGCTCAGCCGACGCACGGTGGTGGATGAGGAGCAATTGCTGGACCAGCTCGATCTGGTGCGGTTGAATTTGCCAACGGCGTTTCAAGAAGCGACAGAAATTCTGCTGCACAAAGAAGAAGTGATCCTGGAAGCCGAACAGATCGCTCAGCAGATCATTGCCACGGCAGAGCAACGGGCCGCCCAGATCCTAGACGAGATGGATATTGTGCGGATGGCGGAACGGGAAGCCCAGCAGATCCGGCAGCAGGTGCAGCAAGATTGTGAGCTGATGCAGCAGCAGGTGATGGCCGATATCGACCAAATGCGCCGCCGCGCCCAGCAAGAGCTAGAAGACATGCAGCGGTCGATGATTGCCGAGTGCGAAGATATTCAGCGCGGAGCTGATGACTATGCCGATCGGGTGCTCAGTGATCTAGAAGCCCAATTTACCGAGATGATGCGCGTAATTCGCAACGGTCGTCAGCAAATTCAATCCGATTCTGCCGCTAAACAAGCCGAAATGAACTCCTTTAGTCGCCGGTTGCAGGATCGTTTGGGTCGGTAGGACTTTGCTACAAAATTGCTGCTCGCAAATTCTTCTCCTTCCTGGATTTGCCTTTGAATTTCATCTCGATGATCGTGATAGTAGGCTAGAGCGGCATAGACATCTGACAGGGTAATGGTTGGATAGTGCAGCAGGATCTCATCAGGTGAAAGTCCCATGCGCTCATGCCAAATCACCACATTTTGCACTTTGATGCGATGTCCGGCAATCCGAGGTTTACCGCCACAGATACCCGGCGTGATTTCAATATGCTCTGTTGTTACCGTTGCCAGAAACGATAGCACTGCCAACTGCATCTCGATGGATAGCAATATGGCGATCTTCTCGGACTTCGTCAGGCATCAGCTTGTCCTCAAACCGCTAGCCCAACGACAGCCAAAATCCTGAGCAAAGTGCTTTGCTTTGCTGTTGCAAAACTCCAATCCAACGGAGAGGGAGGGATTCGAACCCTCGGTACCTTGCGGTACACTCGATTTCAAGTCGAGCGCATTCGACCACTCTGCCACCTCTCCAGGTGCTAAGCTAAAGCCACCAGTAAGCGAACCGGCTTATCGGCTTCAGAACCTAGATGCTTATCTTAACAGCTTGGTTTCCTCTGATGCCAGCACTGGGCCAGCTAGTTGATACAAAATCTGCTCGCTCTGGATCGTCAAATCGTCGTGAATCCAGACGAGTGCTGCTTTGGTGACGACCCCAGCCGTTAAGGTGACCAGCGAAAAATTGCGCACCTGCCCAGTGGGAGTGGAGCGAATCCGAGGTACGCTAGCCGCATTTAGATAGACGGTGCCATTGCTATCCACATCGAGCATTTTGCGCTGGCGGGTTTTGGTGTGGCGGAGGCTGTGATGCATATGCCCAAAGGCCACCAAGGGAATCTGTTTGCCTAGGGCACGGGTCTGCTCAATTGCAGCGGTAAAATCCGGGTCACCATAGTCGCCGCCAATCGGGTTCCAGTCTTTACCGCAGGGGTCTTCGGCCTGCTCTCCTAAGCCCTTTGGACCGCAGTGGCCAATGAAAATAATCGTTTGGTGCAACGCACCTGCTGCTGCTGCCACGATCTTGGCTGTTGATGCCTCGAATCCATCCACTCCGAAGCGCTGCTGATAAAACGAGCGATTTTTCCAGGTAGAACCACCCCAGCTAAATGGACGACTGCCTACCACCGTAAGGCCAAACTGGGGAAAGTCAAGTTTACCAAAGCCAATATGGGTATCTCCTAGCAAATCAAGCTGTTGCTGTACTCGGTCAGTTGGGTCGAGGCCGCGCAGTTTTCGTCCCCAAGCGGTGGCTGTAAACCAAGCATCATGATTACCCAAGATGACTGCCTTTGGTAAAGCGAGTTGGGCCACAGTCCGGACCACATCAACCGCTTCGTTACCAAAGTCTCCTACCAGCAGGACTAGATCAACGCCTAAATGATGGAGTGCTGTTTCATCACCACTATCCCAGAGATCGTGTACATCTCCCACCACGGCAATCGTGCAGCTCGCTGGTTCGCTGGTTGGTGTGCTGGTCGGTGAAATTTGGGCTGGTGAAACTTGAGCTTGAGAATTGTCGAACGTCATTATATTGGCAAGCTTGAACAGGATTAACAGCTAAAAATCAGTTTTTTCGATCTGGGTGCGGATATCATTGAGGTCAATATACCGATCTGTAGCATTACGCAGTTCTCTCGCAATCATGCCTTCGGTGGAGACAACCGTGATATGCGTATTTTTGGAGCGCAGGAGTTCAATCGCTCGTTCAAAGTCGCCATCGCCACTGAATAAAATCACCCGGTCATACTGATCCACCGTGTTGAACATATCGACAACAATCTCGATATCTAAATTCGCCTTTTGCGAAATTCTGCCGGTTTCGTCCGTGTACTCTTTTAGCGTTTTTGTGCGGACGGTATATCCCAAGCTGATCAACGCATCTCTAAATCCTCGTTGGTCCTGCGGATCTTTGATCCCGGTGTACCAAAACGCATTCACTAACGTCACTTCTGGATCGTTGGTAAAGTACTCCAACACCCGCCTTGGATCAAAAAACCAACCATTTTTCTGTTGCGCGTAGAACATATTGTTCCCGTCTACAAAAATCGAAAGACGGTTCATAGTAATAACACCAAAAATTTAGACTTAATATTTTTAGCAGTAACTCAATTAAATGATTTTAGTTTGACTGTGTTTGATGATTTATCCTGAATAGACAACTCATCAAAACAGTCTTCCTGATTGCTTTATCTACCCTCAAAATCACAACCTCGCCATTCTAACTTAGGGAGGCTTAAAGAGAACGAAATTACGATATTACGCCCTTAAGCTGGGACTTTCAGTTTAATTCCTCTCACTGGAGGAATTAGCTCAGAACTGACCCAATTTAATCTCAATCCAGCCTCAATTCAGTCATCTTTGGCTGCTTTCTTTCCCTAAAAATTTGGCTCCGAAGCCTACTAAAAATTGATTTAGAGTTAGGTTAAGCAAGTGAGATGCACCGATGGGAAAGAGCCGATGTTGGGTTTGCTTTAGCCGCTATCGACTTATTGTGCTGGTTGCTGGCTCTGTTGAACAACAGGTTGACAAGAGAGTTGACAAGAGACTGGACAATAGGCTGAACAATAGCAAATTCAGATATTTCGGTCTGCCAATTTTCATGCTGCAATACATAACAATATAGAAACATTAGAAGCATATTTGGAAAATCTAATTACTTAAGATTGTCCAGAATATAGAGCGATCCCTAAATATTATAGAATTATAAACTTCATTGAGTGACCTCTATAAATATCTTGGATAGAGTGGCTGTACGAAGTGGTAAGTCGGTCAACCGAATTAGACAGGCCCAGTAGTGGCAGCAACAATAGCAGCAACAGTAGCAGCAACAGTGGCAGTAACCTAATTTGCAGACCGGGCATTTTACTGCTGTTTACAGATAGGAACACCAATCACTCCAGCTCCCTGGATAAAGCTTGGCATGGGATATTCCCGCTATCTCTAGAGCAAGTAAGTTGACACAAGCCGTTACTCCAGAGCCACAGTACACAATCAGCTCTGCAGGCGTAGAGGTCTCTGCTACAGATACCTCAGCTCCTACTTCAGCTCCCAAATTAGCCCAACGCTGCTGCTGCTGAGCCAGAGGCCGGATAAACCCTTGCTTATCGGTCACCTCTGGCCAGGGATAATTAACTGCACCTGGAATGTGTCCCGCTACTGGATCGATGGGTTCGCGTTCACCTCGATAGCGCTCTGCCTCACGAGAATCGATTAGTACCACGTTGGGCAAATCCTTGTAGGTTTTTACGGTTTCGATGTTGACCGTCCAATCGGCCTGAATTTGCGGTACGAAGTGACCGGGTTGGGGCTGGGGCAAATCCGCTGTCACTGGGTAGCCAGCCGCCTGCCAACCGCTAAAGCCCCCATCTAAAACAGCCACCCGATCATGTCCTAAATAGCGCAGTAGCCACCAGAGCCGAGCAGCAAAAGCCAAGCGCGAATCGTCGTAGGCAACAACTAAGGTAGGTTCTGGCCCTGAGCGAACTCCGATCGCACTCAACTTATCCGCTAGCTGCACTGGATCAGGCAAGGGATGCCGCCCACCATGTTGCTGCACTGGACTCGACAAATCCTGATTCAAATCGAGATAATAGGCACCTGGAATATGGCTCCGTTCGTACTGTTGCCGTCCCAGGTCTGGGTCAGCGAGGGAAAAGCGACAGTCCACAACTACAACCGATGCCGCACCCTGGCCTTGAGCTACTTGCTGATAAAGCCACTCGCGACTGACGACAGGTGAGCTGTTTGCCTCTCGATTCTGGTTGGTCTTTGTTTCTTCCGTATCTGCCATCACGGTTTCTGTCCCTGGAAATTTCCTGTAAATATCCTCTACGTCAATAGCTTTGATCTCTCAGTGCCGTACTGAATGCTTTACTGCAAACCAAGCTGATTTTTCAACTCTAATTCTTCAACTTCTAAGGGTAGATGATTGGTTAACGTTCAATGCAAATTGCAATGCAAACTGCATTTGAACAGTTCAGTTGGCTCATTATGCAGAAAAATGTGGAACCATGCATGGAAACTTGTTTATTCTGTCTCTAAAATTGAACATACTCTGAAGAAATGCCCCTGTCTGTCTCCTCTTCAGACAATTCTTAATCGAAGGCAAAGATGCCAACCTGGATATCTGATTACTGCCTAGTGGTTACAAAGCTTGATGACAGGCTGATTGTTAAACTCTGTTGGTAGTTCTATTCAAGGCGGAAATTTAGGTTCGGGTGTTAATCGAGCGCGAAGTGGGAAGTTTTCTGTGAATTGTCTTGTTTCCGAGCGGCCTAAAGTTTTGATCGTAGATGACCATCCTTCCAGTCGGATGACGGCAGCTTCTCTGCTGGCAATGGAGGGCTATGAGGTCCTGGAGGCTGAGAATGGATATGCGGCTTTAGAGCAAGTGCGATTAGCTGCTCCTGACCTGATCTTGCTAGATGTGATGATGCCGGGCATGGACGGTTACGAGGTGTGCCGTCGTCTCAAACAAGATGAGCAAACCCGGCTGACGCCAATTGTTTTTGTCACGGCTTTGAACGACCGGCGGGCGCGGCTGAAGGGAATTGAAGCAGGCGGTGATGATTTTCTCTCTAAGCCATTTGATCAGCTCGAACTGTCGGCGCGGGTGCGATCGCTGGTGCGGCAAAAACAGCTCAACGAAGACCTAGATCATGCCGGACAGGTGCTATTTTCCATCGCCCGGACCATTGAACGCCGCGATCCGAACACGGGCGATCACTGCGAACGGTTGGTTGATTGGGGTCGGCGGTTTGGCGAGTTTTTGCAGCTTCCTCGCTATGCCCTACGCGACTTAATATGGGCTGGCTATCTGCACGATATTGGCAAAATTGGCATTCCAGACGAAATTCTGCTCAAAACAGGCACTCTCACCCCTACCGAGCAGCTTGTAATGCAGCAGCATGTGCTGATTGGAGAACAAATTTGTCAGCCGTTGCGGACGATGCGGGGCGTTTTGCCGATTATTCGGCATCACCACGAGCGCTGGGATGGTTCTGGCTATCCCGATCGTTTAGTCGGCGACCAGATTCCGTTTTTGGTGCAAGTGTTTCAGCTCCTCGATATCTATGATGCCTTGACCCACGAGCGTCCCTACAAACCGGCCCTCAGCTCGCAAGAGGCCATCACCATCATGCGAAAAGAGGTAGAGAAGGGCTGGCGCAATCCGGCTTTGATGCAGCAGTTTGTTGATTTCGTTTCCTCGCAGCAGATTGCCGCCTAAAAAGTCAACCAGACGCGCTATACTCCGTACCTGGAGAGTGGATGAAGACAAACATGGTTGCGGTGGCAATTCTGGCGGCAGGACGGGGAACGCGGATGAAGTCTCGTTTGCCCAAGGTACTCCATGATCTGGGCGGTCGGTCGCTGGTTCAGCGAGTGTTAGATTGTGCGGCTGTGGTTCAGCCTAAGCGCCAGTTGGTGATTGTCGGCTATGAGGGCGAGCAGGTGCGGCAGTCTTTCGCTCAACGACTCGACGTAGAATTTGTCGAACAAAGTGAGCAATTGGGAACAGGTCATGCTGTGCAGCAGGTATTGCCTTACTTACAAGGCTTTGAAGGTAGCCTGCTGGTGTTGAATGGAGATGTGCCGTTGCTGCGGCCTCAAACCTTGATCACTCTCCTGCATACCCATCAAACTCACCAAAATGCAGCGACGATTCTGACGGCCCAAATGCCGGACGCGAAGGGCTACGGTCGGGTGTTTTGCGATGGTAACAACCTGGTGACGCAGATTGTGGAAGACCGGGACTGCACCCCAGCTCAGCGGCAAAATCGGCGGGTGAATGCTGGCATCTACTGCTTTAACTGGAGCCAGCTCGCGACAATCCTGCCCAAATTGCAGAGCAACAACGATCAAAAAGAATACTACCTGACCGATGCGGTCAATTTTTTATCGCCGGTAATGGCGGTTGATGTAGATGATTATCAGGAAATTCTGGGGATTAACGACCGCAAGCAGCTAGCCACAGCCTACGAAATCTTGCAAACCCGCATCAAGGATGATTGGATGGCGGCAGGCGTCACCCTGATTAACCCCGATACGATCACGATTGATGACACGGTGCAGCTTGGTAATGATGTGGTGATTGAACCCCAAACCCACCTGCGCGGTCAAACGGTGATTGGATCGGGCAGCCGGATCGGACCGGGTTGTTTGATTGAAGACAGCCAGATTGGTGAGAATGTCACTGTGCTCTATTCGGTGATCAACAAGAGCGTGATCCAGTCTAATAGCCGCATCGGCCCTTACACCCACCTGCGTAGTCAGGTTGAGGTGGGGCAAAACTGCCGGATTGGTAACTTTGTAGAGCTGAAGAATGCTCGGTTGGGAACCCGTACCAATGTGGCTCACCTTTCTTACTTGGGAGATGCGACGCTGGGAAATCAGGTGAATGTGGGAGCTGGTACCATCACCGCCAACTACGACGGCGTCAAGAAACACCGGACCCAGATCGGCGACCGTACCAAAACTGGATCGAATAGTGTACTGGTGGCTCCGATCACGATCGGCGAGGATGTCACCATTGCAGCTGGCTCTACCGTCACCGAAGATGTACCAAATGACGCTCTGGTGATTGCTCGTGCTCATCAGGTGATCAAGCCGGGTTGGCGTCTGAAGGAGCAAGCAGGGAATCAGGAGACAGATAGAGCATCTCAGTAAAGAAGTAGGTGGTTACAGTGCCAAAGCCTACAGTGCCAAAGCCTACAGTGTCAAAGTAGGAGTTGCCTGGTTAATTTATTCGCTCTCGCCTTGGATGTCGTCAGCAACCTGGCTTGGGTCTATACCCTCCTCCTCTGCCCAATCTGTAGCAGCCCAATCTGTAGCAGGAGTGGTTTCTTCGGCTAGCGGGTTGATCGGATGGTGGAAGTCGATAGAATCCTGGATGTCTTCAGGCAAAACGCTCTCTAGCCCCACATCATCCGGTTTGGTGGGCGGAATCCGTTCGCTGGCAATCAACGCTTCCATCACTTCCTTCACAATCGGGGCAGCAACGGTAGAACCGTAGGCATCGTCACCCTGAGGTTCGTCCACCACGGCCAAGACGGCATAGCGGGGAGCCTCAACCGGGAGAATGCCAATAAAGCTGGTGATGCGAGCGCGGCTATATCCTCCATATTGGCTGGCTTTCTGAGCAGTTCCGGTTTTACCAGCAATCCGGAAGCCGGGAATTTGAGCCACCTGTCCCGTGCCGTTCAGTACAGCCTGCTCCATCATTTTGAGGACTGCTTCTGTAGTTTTGGGCGTAAACACGGGTTGCGGCTTGGGATGTTCAGGCTGCCACTTCAGCTTGCCTTGAGTATCCACCATCCCTTTGACCACATGGGGAGTGACTAGTTTGCCGCCGTTGGCGATGGTGCTATGAAGCTGGATGAGCTTGATCGGCGTTAGGGAAAAGCCCTGGCCAAAGGCAGTGGTGGCAGGTTCCACCCGCACAGTTGTGAACTGAGAATAGGGTTTGACCTGGCCGGACGACTCGAAGGGTAAATCGATCCCGGTGGGTTCTCCCAGCTTCAGCCGTTCCAGCCAGCCATAAAACACCCCTGGTTTCAGGCGTTGCATCACATGCACCATGCCCACGTTGCTAGAGTTTTGCAGAATTTCGGTAACGGTAACTGGGCCGCGTGCCCCCACCGAGTCGTAGTCGCTATTTTGGATTGGCCACTCTCCGATGCGGATGGCCCCTTCATCGATAAAAACATCGTTAGGTTTCACCGCACCCGATTCTAAAGCAATGGCTAGGTTAATCGGTTTAAAGGTCGAACCCGGTTCATAGACATCAGTGACGACCCAGTCCCGCAGGGTCTCCTGATCGGTGTTGTAGTACTGGTTGGCATCAAAGGTTGGCTCCGAGGCCAGGGCCAAAATCGAGCCGTCCTGCACATCCATTACAATCACCACACCCCGCTTGGCGCTGTATTTCTGCATTTGCTGTTTCAGGGCATAGCGGGTGGCTCGCTGCAAGCGGCTGTCTAGAGTTAACTGAAGCTGTAATTCGTCGTATTGCACCAAATTCTTGGGCAGTCCCAGCGGAATCACCGAGCCATCTCCAGAGCGGCGAATTCGCATTTCTGGTGCCGAGCGGATCAACTGTTCATCCTGGCTGTACTCGACGCCGGCCTGGGCTTGGCGGTCAGCATTGACGTAACCCACAATATTGGCGAACAACTCCTGCTGAGGATAAAGGCGCTCTTGCTGCTGGAGCAGTTCCAATCCATCCAGGTGGAGCTGACGAATTTGCTTGGCCTTATCCTCAGGTAATGCCTCCGCCAACCGGATACCGCTTTCGGTTTCGCTGATCTGAGTCAGCAGTTGCTCCATCGGCTTGTTCAAAATTGGTGCTAAGGCTACCGCAATCGTTTCGCGCTGTTGCTCGAACAGAATCGGGTGGGCATAGAGGGTATAGATCGGCTTGTCGATTGCCAACACATTGCCTTCCCGATCCACAATCGGCCGACGTGGCAGGGCCGCACTCAGGGCAATGGTTTGCTGGGCCTTCGCCCGCTCTTGCAAAATGTCTCCTTGCAGCACCTGGAGGCGGAAGAGGTTCAGCGACAGCCCCACCATGCCAATCATTAGAATTACCCACACCAGGAGCAACCGAGGTTTGGGTGCTATAGCGGTTTCCAGGCGCAGCCGCCGTTGGGAACGCGAGCCTTTATACAGAAATTCTGGATTCGGTTCCTGCCCATCTGAGGTCAAGGACTCAGAGCTGGAGCGAAGTCTGGGGGAGCGCAGATGCTGGGATGGGGGATGGAGCGACGAGCGGCGGGCATGCCGTCGAGACCGCCGAAAACGCTGCTGTCGAAAGGGACGAAACGATATAGCCATAGGCCAACCTCCAGACAATGCTGCACCTCATCTCAGGTCTAATACCCCAAAGGACGGTTTGGGCTTCCTTCTGTAGAAGGAGCGCTAAGCTCCGGTTTTACCTCTGGACGAGGAGGGGCAGGAGTCAAAAAGATAGCATTGCTGGGGTCAGGGAGCAACAGTCCAGCCGTCGGTTTTTCTGCCTGCTCGGCCATCTGATTTTTCAGCACCTCATTGGCCGAAGTGAGCTGCCGCTCTCGTTTTTTCAGGGTCTCCAGCTTATCGTATTGCTGCCCCCAGCGCTGTTGTAAATACACTGTCCAGCCATAGACCGACAGAATTGCAATCATCAACAGCAGTGTGACAATTGATGAACCTTGCTGAAGTTTTATCAGCAGAACCAACCAGAGCGGCTTTTGTTTAGGGCGAAAGGCATGCACGATTGTGTCGGCTGGTGTGCCAGCTCGTCGAGCCACTAAGCGGTTGCGATATGGCTCCGCTGGCAGTCGTTCTAGACCGTGCATCTGGCTGACGGATTTGACTGGACGACTAACTGGCTGGTTTATTGGTTGGTTCACGGAATGCCCAGTCGGAAACGTGGGTTTGGATGAAGCAGGTTGGTTCGGATCGCCAAATCGGGGGGCAGCCATAGATTGGGACTCTCACAAAGTCTGTTGTTCGTTTGGTAGTCTTGCCGCTAGGGGCCGCTAGGGATAGTACCCACGCAAATCTTACTGCTTTTTTGAAATTGCAGCTTCAATCCTTCCGCAGGAGTCAGTATAAAGGGGATGCACCGAATTGGCACAGCTACCACCAAAAAGTTCTTGTCGAATTCATGCGCTGAGTTTTCTATCAGCCCATGGAATTCGCGTCATCATAATGAGAGACACCAAGTGAGGCTGGGGCTGTGATTCAATCAACCATTCGTTCGCTGGCTTCTATCGATGGGGCGCTCAAGCGTGCCCTAGCTGGAGAGGACTTGTCTGAGGCCGAAGGAGAGCTGCTGCTTCAGCAACAGGATCCAGGCGCGATTGCTGCCATTCGAGCTGTCGCAGACCAACTACGCCAACGACAAGTCGGTGAGGTCGTCACCTATGTGATCAACCGCAACATCAATTTCACCAACATTTGCGAACAGCATTGCAGCTTTTGTGCCTTTCGGCGGGATGCAGCACAAACAGGTGCTTACTGGCTCGATGAATCTACGATTTTGGCAAAAACAGCTGAAGCGGTCCAGCAAGGAGCCACAGAAATTTGTATGCAGGGTGGTTTGAACCCGCAGGCCAAGCGGAATGGCAGTGCGTTAGCCTATTATGTTCGGCTCGTGCAAACGATCAAAGCTGCCTTTCCTCAGCTTCATCTCCATGCCTTTTCGCCCCAGGAAGTACAGTTTATTGCTAGAGAAGATCAGCTCAGCTATGCCGAAGTGATTGCGGCGTTACAACAGGCGGGGGTCGGGTCAATGCCGGGAACGGCTGCCGAGGTGCTGGATGATCAGGTGCGCAAAATCCTTTGCCCTGAAAAAATTAACACGGCAACCTGGTTAGAGATTGTCAGCACAGCCCATCGGTTGGGCATGCCCAGCACTAGCACAATCCTCTCTGGTCACATTGAAACGCCAGCCCAGCAGATGCGGCACCTTGGTTGGTTGCGCACACTTCAACAGCAGGCGATCGAGCAGCAATATCCGGCTCGCTTCACCGAATTTATTGTCTTGCCGTTTGTGGGGCAGGAGGCTCCTAAACCGCTGCAGCATCGGGTGGGCAGAGACCAGCCCGTGTTGGCAGATGCCCTACTGCTGATGGCTGTCGCCCGCATTTTTCTAGGCAATTGGATTGTCAACCATCAGCCCAGCTGGGTGAAGTTGGGCCTAGCAGGAGCAACCACGGCGCTGACCTGGGGCTGTAATGACATTGGCGGCACCTTGATGGAAGAACACATTACAACGATGGCCGGGGCGCAGGGGGGAACCTGTCGTACAGTCGGTGAACTCCGGTCTGCGATTCAGTCTCTAGGACGACCAGCTCAGCAGCGAGATACGCTTTATCAATGGGTTGGATAGGCAGTATTACCCAGACGCTACACCAAACCTACTTCACCAGACATTCGAGTGAGTGGCACGCCCTCCGGTCTGCTAATTCAGAAAGCAGGTTGGGCATTTCCTGCCAGCAATGCGGACAAAACCAGTAGATAGACCCACCGTGCCTGGTATGACGCAACATCGGCTCGGAACAGCAGGGGCAACAATTGTCAATGTTCATACGGGTTTTAAAGGTAAATTTCTCGAAATCGTTCTCAAGCGAATTTCTCAAGCAATCTGTTCCTATTTGGATTAAGTATTGAGTATTGAACTGCCGCTTCTCGTGATTCTAGGAATCTCCCGTATTCCTAAGCCATGATCCTGAACTATGAAAAACTTTAATAAAAGTTGAGTTTCTAATAAACAGAATACAAAAATAATTATTAAAATCAATCCGCACTGATACCTATCTCTAAAGGTGTAGATGAGGCCAAACAACGTAAGGGAAAGGGCAAAAATCTTTGCAGAAGGGAATTTTGAATCGCCTTTATTGGCTTTAACTGCTTGCGTTGGTTAGCTTTAAAGCCAATAGCCTTATTCTTTTTAAGGTAGCCAGCAGAAAGTAATCTAGACAACAGCAACAACGCCGTGAATCAAGTGCGGTTGACTATTCTTTGTAAACTCATTGCAACGCAGGATGGGATCTTCTCATTTCAATGTGCAAAATGTCGGCTTCATAAAAAGCTTCACCCTGCTGCTGAAAGCCCAGCTTTTGGTAAAACACCGCTGCATGGCTTTGGGCATGAACTTTGCTCTCTGGCATATTCTGCTGGTCTAGAAAATCAATGGCAGTTGCCATAATCTGCTTGCCGATTCCCTGCCCCCGATAGGTCGATAACACCGCAACTCGTTCAATCTTGGCAAGCTGGTCTGTTAAGTAGCGAATCCGAGCAGTGCCGATTGGCTTTTGGTCAAGATAGGCAACAATATGCTGGGACGTTTCATCGAATCCATCAAAGTCAAGGGTTGGATCAACGCCCTGCTCAATCTGAAACACGACTTGACGAATGGCTTTAATATCAGCCGCTGCTTCAGAGTAGGATAATACTTTGAGAACAATTGAAGACATTAATGGAATAAGAATCAGAAATAGATCAAATAAGAGCTAGAAATAAACTGTGGCAAATGGAAGAGCAGGCCGACTTACGCAAATCTAAACATGAAACTCTAAGCGCTGTGACTCACAAAGCAGCGACTGCTTGAACAGTAGCCGCGTTCCCATAGACAAAACCCGCCTGAGCGGGCTACTCAACCAACATGATAGTGGACGAAGCTCGACTGGATTACAGTGTGGTAATTATTTCAGAAATATAGCCTCGCGTCTATAATCACCATCAACAAATAATTCGGCAGACAGTCTCACTAGCGACTGTGATCAGCCTTACAGGTAGAGAGTACACGCTGATCAATTTCGCTGAGTTGAGGTAACCGCTGATAGCCTTCCAAACCGACTGGTGCAGCAGTTTCGTTGCCGGCAGACGCCACATTGCCTGTAGATGCTAGTGCTACAGCGTAGGGATGGCGAGTTTGCTCGTAGCTGTCGATCACGGTCAGCGCCAGTTGGTCAGCCTGTACGGTGCCATAGAAACAATCAAACGAGGAGTTGGGCATATAAAAGCCACCTACGACTTCGCCTTGGCTTATCTCAAACACAATATACTCAGAGCCAACTGTGTTAGGTTCGGCTGACTGCCCATATAGATAAACACCGTCTGCCATACTGGGGCGCTCGGTCGAATTGGCGGCTTCTGAACTTTGAACGGGGGCAGGAACGCCAACGGCGACTAAACCTGCGGCGACAAATAGCCCTGCGATTGGTTTGTGAAGCTGCTTGCCTAGAGTACGCCACGGTAGGGATGCACGCTGATTAGATTTCAACACCGTAGTTTCCTCCTATTTCTAGTAATTTTGCTAAAAATTAATTGATTAAACCGTTAAACAGACAAAAACTGCTGATATCTACTTTCACTCTACCGGAGAGGTTGTTTCCACCTATCCACTTGCAGGAAAGAATTTACACTACCGTGTAATATATCGTTGCAATCATGCTTGCTGTCTCGGCATTGCTGGTACTTGGTCGGGAACTGGTCGGGAACCACAGGGCGACAATCTAGGGCTACAAAAGCAATTCACCTGATTCCAGAAAAGTTGTTGATTTTTTGCAACTCTTCGAGAAAAGAAACTTGCTCAAACTAGAGTGGCGTCCATACTTCGCTCAGAGTACTGGATTCAGCCATCAATGCGCATCACCCCTTAGTCTCACCCAATCGGTTGACCTTCAGACAGATACCAGCCTCGGCAAACGAGTAGAGCTTTCTATCAAAAAGGGGGTGACACAGCAATACAAAACCTAAAAAGCGGGGCATGGTCTTCCACACCCCACCCATCGTGCAGTCAGTTAATCAGCAGAATTTGCCTACTCGGCATCAATCAATCAGCTAACTGGCAAGATAGCCACGCACGTTGGCCTTACGGCGACGCAGATGATCTAATGCTTGCCGTTCGAGCTGCCGTACTCGCTCCCGGCTAATGTTCATCCGTTGACCCACCTTGGCGAGGGATAGCTCATTGCCATCTTGTAGGCCAAATCGCAGAACGATCACCTCTCGCTGCTGCGGCGTCAGTTCCGACAGCATCCCTTCCAGGTCGCGGCGGAGGGATTCTTGGGTTGCGTAGGTTTCTGGCGAAGCGCTTTCGCTCTCATCTTCCAGCAGGTCTTGCAGTTCGGTATCTTGGTTATCGCCTACTCGCAGGTCTAACGAGACCGGCTGACGGGCCATCATCAAGAACTCACGAATTTCGCTGGTTTCCAGATCCAGCGCTTCCGCAATCTCTGCCGGATTGGGGCTGCGGCCCAGCTTTTGCGTCAGCTCTCGCTGCACTTTCTTGATCTTGTTGAGCTTTTCGGTAATGTGAATCGGCAAGCGAATCGTGCGGGCCTGCTGAGCAATGGCGCGGGTAATTGCCTGACGAATCCACCAGTAGGCATAGGTCGAGAACTTGTAGCCGCGTGTTGGATCAAATTTCTCAACGCCCCGCTCCAGTCCCAGCGTGCCTTCTTGAATCAAATCGAGGAATTCTAGGTTGCGCTTCTGATACTTCTTGGCAATGGCGACTACCAAGCGCAGGTTTGCTTCCACCATTTTTTGCTTAGCGCGTTGACCCAACCGCATGGCTTTTTCTAGTTCAGTTTCGCTCAGGTTGGCGGCTGTGGCCCATTCTGCTTGAGTGGGTTCCCGATCCAGTTTGGCAGTCAGCGCCTCTTTGGTTTCTAGCAATGCCATCATTTGTTGCACTTGCTTACCATAGACAATCTCCTGCTCATGAGTCAGCAGGGGTACCCGTCCAATCTCATGTAGGTAGGTACGCACCATGTCTGCGGTGAAGAGCGGCTTGGTGGCTTTAGTCTTATTGGTTTTGGCTTCGGTATTGGCGGTTGACATGAGGATTGATTAATCTCCTTCGGACAGGGCTAATAGAAGTACGGTGTGTGGGAAACAGAAGTTTCCAGGGCAAATACAGCAAGATCAATACAAGGGGTTGGAAGAAGGCGTGCTGACTACCTCAGAGAATGCTGCTGAAGCGAAGGAATAGGATTCGGTTGGGTGGCAGTCGAAGCAGGTGAATAATGAAGTCAGAAATGAGTCGAATTGGATCGCAATCTTCTAGCGCTATATCTTTATAGGGGCTAGGATGTCATACTGAAGAGGAAAATCGGGATCAGTTTTGAGATCACTAGGGGTCAAGATGAGAATTCAGGCTTCAGTCTCAGCGCAATAAGTTCTTAAATCTAGCTACCAACCTCTTCACAACCCACTAAATCTGGCACTAAGCCTGACAAAGCACTATCGGAACAAATACCGTCCGGGTAAATGCCGAATCAAAAATCATCTGGCAAGACACGATCTGGCAAAGCATTGTTGCTGTAGAAATCTCAGTGGAAGGGCGTAAAACGAAATCGTTATGAGTTTGCTTATCTATAATGGTAATACAACTTTAATCTCCAGTAAAGTGTCGTGAATTCATCCGATCGGATGAACTTGCTTGACAAAATCCGGTGATTCCGGAATGGATGATTCTGCATTCTGCAACTGCGCCTCAAAGCCTGATCAGGGCTGGTTCTTACCAATTTCAGTAAAATTCTTAGATCTTTGATTATGATCCCGTCTTTCTAGGGATATGGGGGTACGGGAAACCCTGCCAGATTACCGTACCTCGCCATTCGAGGTGGTTGGGGAAACGGTTAAAACCCTAAATCGGCTTTGGCGGACTCAGCCGCTCGGAAAATCGCTTCAGTCGGCAGGTCTTCCCAGGGGGTTTCGCCAATTTCGGCGTAGAAGGATTCATCGTAGGGACGGGTACGGACCACAACCGGCATCGGTACGGCATGACCTAGAATCAACGCCTGCTGCTTAGAGTCGAGCTTAGCCAGCACCGAGCGCAACGCTTGCCCACCAGAAACGCCGGTAAAAATTGCGTCAATGTCTTTTTCGTCATTCAATAAAGCGGTGATGCGCGTGCCGACCTGAGACATCACTTCGTTGTCAATTCCAGAGGGCCGCTGATCCACCACCAGCAGGGTGACAAAATACTTGCGCATCTCGCGGGCGATCGTGCCGAAAATAGTTTGCCGCACTGTGGCCGGATCCAAAAACCGGTGGGCTTCTTCGATGGTGACAACCAGCTGCTGTGGCCGGTCGCTGGGATTTTTCGTCTGCAAAAACCGTTCGGCTTTGTGGACATAGCTGGCGTGGATGCGGCGGGCAATGATATTTGTCGCCAGCATGTAGGAGAGCATATTGGACTGGGAGCCAAACTCGACCACCACATGCTTCCCGGCTTCCAGCGATTCCAACACCTGCGCCACATAGTTACGTGGACAGGTAGGACGCAGATACTTCAAGTCATCCAATCGGGTCAATTTGCGCTGCAACGCCATAATCGACGACTTGCTGCCCATCTTGACTTCGCAAAACTCCTGAATTTCTTCGTTGCTCATCGACAACAGCCGCGAGATCCAGGCTTTGCCAAATTCGTTGCGCAGAATAATCGCGTTTTCCAAACTGGCTTCAGACAAATTCAGTTCACCCCGCACCAGCATCAGATCTTCAACTTCAATCTGGTCGTAGCTGATGTAGAGTTCCTGTGCATCCCGCACACCGCGCCGTCGGGTCGATTCGGGGTCGAGGGTGTAGATCTGCACCTGACTGGGAAACAACTGCCGCAGCCCCTTTACCGTACTAAACTGCTTGCCCTCGCGGGTGGCTTCCCAGCCATACTCGGAATGCATATCAAAAATTAAATTGACCGCGGCCCGTTTGCGAATAATCCCCGACAGCAGCAGCCGCGTCAGAAACGATTTTCCTGTCCCTGATTTGCCAAACACGCCGTTACTGCGCTCCACAAACCGATCCAAATCCAAACAAATTGGCACATCCATATCAATCGGCTGTCCAATCGCAAAATTGCGCCGCTGCGGATCATCCTCCCAGCCAAACACCGCCCGAAAGTCCCGCTCCGAGGCATCATATACCTGGCTAAAATGGCTGGGAATGGTTTTAACCGGCAGCAGCTCAACCGCGTTGGTATTCGCTTCAAAGGACGCCAGCTGCGAATTTTGCCCTTTGCCTTTTGCTTTTTGCCGTTTCCCCGCTTCAGCCCCCCGCTGCATTGGTGGCTCTGCCTTGGGCGTAAACATCAGCATTGGCGAGAGGTTAATCGTGCCAAAGGTGCCGGTACCAGCTAGCACTTCCTGCAGGAAGGTGTTGCTCGGCTCCGGTGGATTCGCCAGAATTCGGGAGCTAGCTGTGCCCAAGGTGACATCCGTGAGCATACAAAAGAAGCGGGAGCGCACCCCCTGCACCACCAGAAATTTGCCGACGCGCATATCTTCAACCAAAACGTCGGCATGCAGGCGCACTTCTAAGCCCTGACTGAGCGAGCCTTGAATAACGGAACCGAGGGGGGTGTCTGGATTCATGGGAGGGAGCGAGTGGAGGTGGGGAAGATGGGGAAGATGGGGAGGTTTTGATTGATTAATACGTTCGTTCTATTGATCACTAGCGTATAGCAATCATGGTTTTTCTACAAATTGAGAATTTAAATTTGGATGGAAATGGGAGGGGATCAGGAGTGGTTGGGGGGAAGCAGGCGGGAATAGGATCAAAGGAATTCGAATCTCAGGAGTGCTAAAAAAAGATGCAGAATCGCTTCTACATCGCTTCTACATCTTGACTTGAACGTAATGGCGGCAGTCCCCATGCACCCTGCGGGAAGCAAGCAACAGCGTAGCGGCTTGGGAAAGGGTAGCGTGTGTTCGCGAAGCGTGTGCGTAGCAAAAACCGTAGGCGAACAGCTACGCTTTGGGACTCCACCGACGAATCAGATCTCGAATTACATCATTAAGAGATTGCTCCGTTTTCTCTGCATGTGCCGCAACTTTTGTGTACTCTTCATCCGAAAGCCTTAAAGAAAATCGTTTCATGGTGCCTTTTTGACGCTATAATGACTCCATGAGTGTAACACGCCGCATTACCTGCCGGCTCTATCCATCTGCTGCTCAGATCGTAAAACTGCACTGGGCACGGAAGATGCATCGCAGTCTGTACAACGCGGCGATCGCTAACCGTAAAACCCAGTATCAAAAGCGGGGTCACAGTGTTGACTACTTCGAGCAGCAGAACTCATTCGGAAGCATGAAGCAACCTGCGGTAACGAAGCGACAGAAACCCTCAGCTCAGCAAAGCGGCTGAGAGTAGTTCATAGGTGTCAACTGCTGCATGCTTCGGCAGATGCTGTAGTCAGTATAGGCCGCCCACTCATCTACCTATTCACCTATCTCTGATCCACCATCAGGTTTTCACATACAGGTCTTCTGAGGTTTCTGCAGGTTGTAGAACAGGGATGGTTCTAAGGGCAGGCAGTTTTTCTTCTAGGTTGGCTTTGACTTCGTGCCGGAAGCTGAAGAAATGCTCACCAAAGCCCAGCGCGGCTAGATAGTCATAACATAGGTGCGGTTTGCGCAGGGCCATGCTCAGAAGTTGATACCAGAAGCGCCAGCGAGTCGAGCGCAAAATGCCTTGCCGCCAGCAGACTGCTGTAAACAAGTTGAATTCATGCCAGCCGATGGGTCGGTTGCCGCGAGGCCGCTTGCCTTCCATCATGCAGAAATGGCGGAAGGTGCGTTTGAGGTAGGCGTCCGGTTCGTACAGATTCCAGAAAGCGTGAATGAATTCCCGCACGATGTCTTCTAGAGGCCGAGTCGGCACAAAGTTCATCAGCGACTTTTGCGAACCGGCGGCGGCAAAGTCGTCCAAGGTTTCGATTAAGCGCCCTTCTTGCTTTAGCCGTTGCCACATGGCCGTGTTGTGCAGGGCTTGCAGCAGGTTGAGGTGAGCTTGGGGAATGCCTGTTTCTTCCACAAATGCCTGAATCCGCTGTCCGGCTCCCGGATTCTCACCATCAAACCCTAGGATGAAGCCAGACATGATCTGCAATCCGGCTTTGGTGATTTTGTGGCATGCTTCCATTAGCGAACTGCGGGTATTTTGCTCTTTGTGGATGCCCTTGAGGCTATCGACATCGGGCGTTTCGATGCCCATGAACACCATCGTGAACCCGGCCTGCACTAGCAAATCAATCATCTCATCGTCTTCGGCCAGGTTCAGCGAGGCTTCGGTAACTAACATAAACGGATAGTTGTGCGCCTGCATCCAGGGAATCAGCTCGCGCAGGAACACCTTAGCGTTGCGCTTGTTGCCAATGAAGTTATCGTCTACTACAAATACAATGCGCCGCCAGCCCATGTTGTAGAGCACATCAAACTCCCTCAGCATTTGCTCTGGGGTTTTGGTGCGGGGTTTGCGGCCATAGAGGGTGATAATGTCGCAGAACTCACATTGAAACGGACAGCCGCGCGAGAACTGAAGCGTAATCGCTAGATAGGCATCGAGGTTGAGTAAATCAAAGCGGGGAATCGGGGTTTGGGTGACATCGGGTTTTTCCAACGTCCGGAATACGCCTCGTTCTTCGCCGTTTGCCAATGCTTCGACAAACATGGGAATCGTGATTTCCCCCTCGTCTAGAATCAGGTAGTGCGCTCCGGCTTCTAGCGCCACGTCTGGTACCGAGGTCGGAAACGGGCCGCCTACCGCGACTTTCTTACCCAGCGCTACACCTTTGCGGATCAGATCTTGAAAGTCCTGTTTCTGGATCACCATTGCCGAGATGATCACCAGATCGCACCATTCCCAATCCGCGTCGGTTTCGAGCTGGACATTGCGGTCAATTAAGCGAAACTCCCAGTCTTGGGGCAGTAGGGCAGCAACCGTAAGCAATCCCAGCGGTGGATTGGTAGCTCGCAGCCCAGCCAAGTCGAGGGTGGCTTGATAAGACCAGAAGGAATTCGGCAGAATAGGCCAGATTAGTAGGGTTCTCATAGGCACTCCAGGGGGCAGAAGAATGCATGAATTCTTCAAATTTACTTCTAAGTTTTAACCAGACCGGAAAATCCTCCAATTATCTTCAAGTTTTGTGATTTTTCATTGTTTATTGTAATCTCCTCTTGAAAAGAATGAACAATCTCATTGAGCTGGATTTGGTAGGCATGGGGTTTGCCTTGGGGCTAATGGTCCTGGCAATGGCTCTATCGGCGTGGCAGCGCTTGGGCTTGACTGGCAGCTTGCTCATAGCGACCGGGCGGACGATTGTGCAGCTCTTAGTGGTGGGCTACCTGCTGGCGCTGGTGTTTGCTCTGCGGAACCCCTGGGCTGTACTCGCGATTGTGCTGACTATGACTATCATTGCAACCGTCGTGGCTCGCAACCGGATCAGCCGCAAGCTACCTCAGCTTGTACCAATCCTGGGCAGCTCGCTGGTCCTCAGCACGGGATTCACCCTAGCCTACGTCAACCTCCTAGTGCTGCGCCTCGAACCTTGGTATGAACCGCAGTACCTTGTGCCGTTGGCTGGGATTGTGTTAGGTAACAGCATGAACGCCGCTGCCTTGGCCGGAGAGCGATTTGTCAGCACCCTCAACAACAGCCAACTCGACATTGAAACCCACCTCAGTTTAGGAGCCACTCCTCGCCAAGCCACCCAGCTATATCGCCGTGAAGCGATCAAAGCAGGGTTGATTCCAACCTTAAATTCGATGTTGGTTGTCGGCATTGTCACCTTGCCCGGAATTATCACCGGCCAAATTTTGAGCGGCGTTGATCCGCTGAATGCGTCTCTTTATCAAATGCTGATTATGTTTATGCTGGCATTTACGACGCTGCTAACAGCCGTGATTTTAATTAACGGCATCGATCGGCAGTATTTCAACCAAGCAGCGCAGTTAAGAAGGTTTTAAGGCTTGATGTTGATGTCCGATTTGGCAGGGGCGATTATGCTATTCAATCTGTCTCCCTAGCCTCTAATCCTGGGGAGGATCTGGTTTGAACGTCCTCCAGGATTGGGGAATTTAGCAGGCTAATCTAGCACATTCGATACTTTCAACATCCTTTGCTGCAAAGAAAACTCCTAGGCTCTCTAAAGCTGCCTGACCATTGCAGTTGACAAATCAATTATGTTTTTCTGCTGCTAACGTAAAAAGAGGGGTGCATGTCAATCAGCATAGACAAGAAGATTATTAACATAAGTTAACTTAATTTGCGGATCACTTTTAAATGTTCTGATTAAGATAAGAATTAAGTAACGCTATTGTTACTGCGCTTCAACGCACTTGTAATTAGTACTTGGTAATTAGTTGCATCACTGAACAACTGAATGAACAACTGAATGAATAACTGAATCAAACTGAACAAATCAAAATCATTGACCAAAGTTTGATTATGTCCTGACTTGCCGTGATTCAAGTGAGGATTGCTTATGACTACAACCTTACAGAGACGAACAAGTTCCGACCTGTGGGGACGTTTTTGTGATTGGGTCACCAGCACCAACAATCGTTTGTATGTGGGTTGGTTCGGTGTCCTGATGATCCCCACTCTACTGACTGCAACCATTTGCTTTATCATTGCTTTCATTGCCGCTCCACCCGTTGATATGGACGGGATTCGTGAGCCAATTGCCGGTTCGCTGCTCGACGGCAATAACATCATTACAGGGGCAGTGGTGCCGACCTCCAATGCCATCGGGCTGCACTTCTACCCAATTTGGGAAGCCGCGTCTATGGATGAATGGCTCTACAATGGCGGTCCCTACGAACTGATTGTCTTTCATTTCTTAATTGGTATCTTTTGTTGGATGGGACGCCAATGGGAGTTGAGTTATCGCTTAGGGATGCGGCCCTGGATCTGTGTGGCTTACAGTGCTCCAGTGGCAGCAGCAACTTCGGTTTTCTTAATCTACCCAATTGGTCAAGGTTCTTTCTCAGACGGTATGCCTTTAGGCATCAGCGGAACGTTTAATTTCATGTTTGTGTTTCAAGCTGAGCACAATATCCTGATGCATCCCTTCCATATGCTGGGTGTGATCGGGGTGTTTGGCGGTGCCCTATTCTGTGCCATGCACGGGTCTCTAGTTACCTCTAGTCTGATTCGGGAAACTACCGAGTATGAGTCAGCCAATGCTGGATATCATTTTGGCCAGGAGCATGAAACCTATAATATTGTTGCGGCTCACGGTTACTTTGGCCGGTTGATTTGGCAATATGCCAGCTTCAACAATTCGCGTTCGCTGCATTTCTTCCTGGGAGCTTGGCCAGTGGTAGGGATTTGGTTCACAGCCTTGGGAATTAGTACAATGGCGTTTAACCTAAATGGCTTCAACTTCAATAATTCGATCCTGGACTCCCAAGGACATGTGATTAACACCTGGGCCGATGTGCTCAACCGCGCCAACCTGGGAATTGAAGTGATGCATGAACGAAATGCACATAATTTCCCCTTGGATCTAGCGATGGGTGAAGCCACTCCGGTTGCCGTAACTGCGCCTAGTCTGGTGGGTTGATGAGTGGGTTAATAACCTGATGGTGAACTGATTCCAACTATTAGTACTGAAGCGATTGATACTGAAGCATTGATTAAGCGTCCTCTCCAGAGGGCGTTTTTTATAGCTAGAATATTTGTATCTAATAGGTCAACCGACAATCAAGTGAATTCAATATCAACTCAACCCTCAACCCTAATCCAACTCTCGCCGCCCTTCTAAGGCTCTGGCTAACGTCACTTCATCGGCATATTCCAAATCACCACCCATCGGTAAACCGAAGGCAATTCGCGTTACTTTCGTAAATGGTTTAAGGAGCTGACCGATATACAAAGTCGTAGTTTCTCCTTCGACGCTGGGGTTGATCGCTAAAATCACTTCTTTGATATCTTGCTTACTAACACGGCGAACCAACTGGGTGATATAGAGTTGATCGGGACCGATACCATCCATCGGCGAAATCAATCCACCCAAAACGTGGTATTTGCCTTTGTACTCGCGAGTTCGTTCCAGGGCAATCACATCTCTAGAGTCAGACACAACGCAAATTGTCTGCTGCTCGCGGTTAGGGTCGCGGCAAATTTCGCAGACGGGTTCAGCCGACAGGTGAAAGCACACCGAACAAAGACCAACCTGCTGTTTTGCTTCTAAAAGCGCTTGGGCCAGGGCTTGAACATCGGCTTCTGGACGTTTGAGGATATGGAGCGCTAGACGTTGAGCCGTTTTGGGTCCAACTCCGGGCAGGCGCTGCAATTGCTCGATTAAGCGAGCTAGGGGACGTGTGTAAACCGTTGGAGTGCCTCCAAATTAATGCAAATCAAATGCAACCAAATGCAAATTAGGAGCAAATCAATCACTTCTCCTTGATCATAGCGATTTTACCCAATCTCCGGCGGCTTGCCACTAGATTTTGCTATGGCAGGGGAAAAGCGAATGACTGATTGGCCTTCTGCCCCTTTTCTCAGGGTTTTCTCAGCCGCATCTCATCCCAATGTTGGTTAATCGGGACAGCCAATCGATTGCCTAGGCAAGCTGAGTGATTGCGGGTTAATCTAAGGCGTTCACCTGGGGTTAAAGTATGATTAGCTGCCAAGCCTTGCCCGTACTCGTGTTGATTCCTGTTCGCAATGAAGCCGAGACAATTGCTGCTGTAATTCAAGCCCTCCAGTCCTATGGACTAACTCAGATTCGCGTTGTGGATAATGGCAGCACCGATGGCAGTGGAGCCATTGCCGAGCAGGCCGGTGCAGAAGTGGTCACCGAACCCATACCTGGCTATGGCCAATCCTGCTGGCGCGGACTCCAGCAGTTGCCGGCCCAGGTTGAATGGATTTTGTTTTGCGATGGAGACGGCAGCGATGACCTATCCCAGTTGCCCTTGTTTATGGCTACCACAGCCGAGTATGACCTGATTTTAGGCAACCGGCGAGCTACTGCGGCAGGACGCGCTGTTTTAACTCCGGCGCAAAACTTTGGCAGCCAATTGGCTGGCTTTCTGATCCAATTGGGTTGGGGGCAGTCTTACCGGGATCTTGGCCCGCTGCGGCTAATTCGGCGTTCGGCCTTGGAGCAGTTCGAGATGCAGGATCGGGGTTTTGGTTGGACAGTGGAAATGCAGGTGCGGGCGGTTGAGGCAGGACTGCGCATTTGTGAACTGCCGGTTGGATATCGGCCTCGTCAGGGTGGACGCTCGAAGATCTCCGGCACGCTGGTGGGTAGTCTGCAGGCCGGTCTGGTAATTCTGGGTACGCTAGCAGTTCTCTACGCCCAAAAGCTGAGGCGGCTCTGCTGTACTCGTTCGTTAGGGCTAGGATTGAGTTCCCTGCTGCTCCTGGCAGGTTGCCTCTGGTTGATGCCAGCTGGCAATTTTCAGCAGACGGAAATGATGCCCCAATTTTGGCTGGGCGTTAGCTTGTTGGGGCTAGGATCTGCTTGCAGTTGGGGTGTGCGGGCAATTAGCGCTAGCTGGTTTTGGGCCGTAGTCCTGATATCCCGCCTGCTGCTGCTGCCCATGTATCCTAGTGACGATGTGTGGCGCTATCTCTGGGAAGGCTACCTCCAAACCTTGGGATTCAGCCCCTATGAGTTGGCTCCCAATGCACCAGAGTTGGCGGCCTATCGCACCGACTGGTGGCCGCTGATCAACCACCCCGATGTCACTAGCATTTACCCACCTGTTGCCCAACTCGGTTTCTGGATGCTAGCCTCAATCACTCCCAGTGTCCTGGTCTTCAAACTGGCGTTTGTTGGTGTGGATCTGCTGATTTGCTGGCTGCTCAGTCGTCGTTTTGGCTATGCCGCTACACTGCTCTATGCCTGGAATCCCCTGGTGATCTACTCCTTTGCCGGAGCGGCCCATTACGATAGCTGGTTTCTGCTGCCCATCGTGGTGGCTTGGCTGATGTTTGACTCTGCCATACAGCCACAAAGCAGTCGGCGCAGCTGGAGCATGGCTCCTCTGGTGAGCAAACTCACGAGCGCTGGCTGGATTGGCCTCAGCATTGCAATTAAGTGGATGTCACTGCCGCTTTTGGGCTTTGTGATCTGGCAAACCCTGAAGCAAACCCTGCGGCAACCAGTGCTGAAGTATCCCCGCTTCAGATACGCACAGGTTAAATCAGTCGGGTGGGTGATGCTTTGTGGCAGTTTGCCCCTACTGCTGGCGGCTGTTCCATTCTGTCAGGGTGGAGTTTGTACGTTGGTGCCAACGGGTTCTGTGTTTGTGTCGCATGGGCGCAGTGCGGAGCTAATTCCCTACGGGGTTAGTCTAATTTGGCAACCGGCTCGCTGGGAAAATTGGCTTTATGCAATTCCCCTTGGTTTGGTGATTGGCTGGCTACTACTGCGGGCCAAGTACTTTTTGATATTTACAGAATGGTATTTCTTTGCGTTGTTAATTCTATCTCCAATTGTTCATGCCTGGTATTTCACTTGGCTAATACCGTTTGCAGTCGCTAGCCGTAACTGGGGTACTCGTTTAGTCAGCCTATCTGCATTTATTTACTTTGTCTTGCCGCATCGACAGGCATTGGGAAATCGGGATTGGCTACTGCTGCCGCTAGAACGCGGCATACTTTGGGCACCGTTGCTTTTAGGCTGGCTGTGGATGGTAATTCAGCCAATGCTCAGGTCAAGCTCAGGCACAATTCAGGAAGTTGAACCTCAATAGAGATATGCAGAGATATGCAGAATTCACCCTATCCAACAAACTACTAGCCATGACTTCAGACAAAGCCCTGCTGATTTTTCTGCCCATCATTACTGTTCTGGTTGGGTGTTCTGCAAATTTACCGTCCTTGTTGCCTGCATCCCAACCGCAGTCCGCGCCAGCCAATGGGCAAACGAGTCGTGCTGTCACTGCTGTACCCTTAAATTACGACGCCTATGACGCCATTTTGCATCGCTATGTGAATGAACAGGGATTTGTGAATTATCGTGGCCTCCAGGTTAATCCTGAACCACTGAAAGCCTTTAATCGCTCTCTTGGTGAAGTCGATCCAGATACTTTTGCTGCCTGGGGCGAGGCCGACCAGATTGCGTTCCTGATCAATGCCTACAATGCCTTTACGCTGGAATCGATTATCGACCAGCGGCCACTCAAAGCCAGTATTCGCGATATTCCAGGCGTCTGGCGGATTCGTAAGTTTCAAGTAGCAGGCCAATCTAAAACCCTGGACGCGATTGAGCACCAAACGCTGCGCAAAAACTATCAGGAACCTCGAATTCATGCAGCGCTAAATTGCACAGCCATTAGCTGCCCACCGTTACGCACCGAACCCTACAGAGGCGAAACTCTGGATGCCCAACTCGAAGACCAGGTGCGCCGCTGGTTGAATAGTCCTGAAGGGCTGCAAATCAACCGTGAGGCCAATCAGGTTTCCATTTCTGCGATCTTTGATTGGTTTGGAGAGGATTGGATTGCTGAATACGCAACAGATGGTTTCTCTGGTAATGAAAAACAGCGGGCCGCGCTGAATTTTATTAGCAGCTACATCAGCCCTGCCGATCGCCATTACTTACAGCAAGGTAACTATCGGGTGAGCTATCTAGATTACAACTGGGAGTTGAACAGCCAATAGTTGAATGCAGTAGTGGATGAAGTCAGCGTTAAAATTTGCTGTTGGCTGCGGCCAGTCTGCTCCTGGAGCCACACTTCTAGGGTTGAAACAGGTAGGTCGGTAGACTGCTCATCTACCTTGGCAAAGGCATGAGCCTCAGCATAGGAAACCCGCCCATCGCGGTTGTAATTGGCAGAAGCAACTCGCTGTCCGGTGCGGTCAGGACCGCTCAGTCCGGCAAAAAAGCTAGAACTGTAGTCACGGTAATCGGCTTCGTTCACTTCTGGGGTGCAGCCCACCGAGGGACGAGACTTGATCGTGGCGAAAAAGCCGCAGCGAGTCTGGAGCGCTACAGGCCGCCGGGGATCACCTCCCTGGTAGATAAAATTAGCAAAGGAGCCGGAATAGCACTGGGACATCATGGCTACGACTGGAACAGTTTGGGGCAACTGGTCTAGTGATGCGGCAAATTGCTGAACTGAGAGTAATTCCTCTTGCCAGAGAATCATGGCATTATTGTCCAAATTGCGCGGATTGCGGTAGCCATGCCCAGTGAAGTAGAAGAAAATGGGCCGCTGGTCGTTGGTTTGCAGGGTGCGCTGAAAGTACAGAACATTCTTTTCCAACGCAATTTCGTTATAGGAGGGAGCACCGCCACCCCCCATGACCAAAAAATGGGATTTGCGGAATTCCTGACATTGCTCACATTGGTCTGATGGGAGTTGGCCTCTAATCGGTTCTGACAGGATGGCTCAACTGCAGAAGCAGACCTCAGACCCGCAACCACCAAACTTGTCAAAATGCCAACGCTGCCATGCAGGACAAGTCGTCTAACCATACGCGCTTCTCTGTTAGAAATACTTTGGGAACACCTAGTTCGGAACACTCGGTCGGAAGACTCAAAAACCTTCAGTCGTAAGGTATCACATTCTTTCCCAATCTCTGCCAATCTCCGCCAAATGAGACAGGTGGCTTGTCCTATCGATTGTGTAAGCTGGAACAGATAGGAACTACCCAGAAGTTACTCACACCTAATCAGGACCAATCAGGAGGTACAGTAATGAAATCGCTCATTTTTGCTGGTCTTTCTGCGTTTGTGCTCGCGGGGGTGATTGCTCCAGCCGCCAAGGCAAATTTGTTCGAAAACATTGGTAATTCGGTGGATAATGCGGCTGACGCGACTGGCAATGCAGTGGATGACGCTGTAGATGCAACCGGTAACGCAATCGATGATGCAGCAGATGCAACGGGCAACGCTGTAGACGATGCTGTAGATGCAACCGGTAACGCTGTGGACGATGCCGCCAATGCTGTGGATGATACAGCCGATGATGTAGGTAATGATGTAGGCAATACAGTGGATGAGGCGGCTGATGATACTGGTCATGCTGTAGACGATGCGGCCAATGCGGTCGATGAGGCGGCTGATAACACTGGTAGAGCAGTTGGTAATACTGCCGATGATGTAGGCGATGCGATCGATGAGGCAGTGCAATAGATTCTAATCGACTTCTAATCGACGGCAAGAGAGTGCGGGCATCTGCCCGCTGCCAGCAAAATGGTTGCACTAGTTGCACTATCGGACTGTAGCATTCGCTCAATGGTTAGGTTGGCTTGCTGGATTAATTCATCTACCCTCAGCCAAATAAAAGCCCAGGGTTGCTAATCTGTACGCCCAGCAGGGTAATGAGCGGTTGATTGTTAACCAGGAGCAGTGTGTTATCGCCGTCGATTTGGGTTGTGACTTGGCTAGAGGTTATACCACCGGTCAACTGAATCCGATCTGTGCCGAGTTGGAAATCTTCAATAACGCTGCCAGGATCAAGGTCGGGAGACAGCAAGAATCGATCGCGCCCTGCTCCGCCATTCAGCACGTTTCTGCCGCTGCCGCCATCAAGCAAATCGTCGCCGATTCCGCCCAGCAAGTAGTCATTGCCACTGCCGCCATAGAGTTCGTCATTGCCACTGCTACCCCGCAGTTTATCATCACCGCTTAGCCCAAAGAGGCGATCGTTACCTTCCAGACCGTCGATCACATCGTTAGAATTCTCCCGGCCTTGAGTTTGGTTGTCGAGAAGATTGAGGAATGTAACCGTATCTGGTCGCAGTACCTGCTCGATCGCTCGCTCGGCATCAATGACATCAAAACTATCTTCAATGCGGTCTTGAGCCTCAAATAGAATATTACCAATCGTAATTGAGGCCCAGGTGGCGGTTGTCAGATTATCTAAATTGTCTATTCTAAAGTCTTTTAGCGTTATCTCTAATTTTGATACTGACTCAAATGTGATGACTAAGTCATTCCCACGCTGATTCAGCAATAGATTCTCAGGCGTGAGACCAGAACCGCTAAATTTGAGCGTGTCTAGGTTGCGCACTACATCGGCAGACGGTGTGACACCCCGCCCCACGCCGCCAAAGTTTCGGATTGTGAACTTGCCAGCTTCGATTGCAATGCTCGTGTTACCTACAGGATTTGCTAGCTCGGTCGGAGCTTCTGGAGGTTGAGCAGGTGCCTCACCGGCGTCTGTCCCATCTGGGGATTTTGGTTCGCTGGGAGGATTGCCTTGATCTGGATCGCTCGGCTCCACACCACCATTGGTTGGTGGAATTGGCGGTCCATTGGGCGTTTCGTCGATGGGATTGCCCGGAACCGATGGCGGATCGGAGGGCGGTTGATTGGGCACAAATGGCACACTGGGAACGGGTGTGGGTGGGCGCAACGGTTGAGATGGCTGAGGTGGTGGCGTCGGCTCAAGCAAACCCCTCCTAAGTGGAGGCCGTAACGGGCGCGCTGGATCAACTCCTCTGGTATCCGGTATTCGAGATGATTCACCAGGACCATTAATTTCAGATCGGTTGTCAGCAGGGCCTTGATTTTGGTTTGGTAACCGATTGGGCTGCAATCGCTGCACTTCCGAGAGTTGGGCAACTTGATCAATTGGGTTCTCAGTCGCAACCAAATCTACAGCCGCATCGAGCCAGCCAGTATTGTCAAGCACCTGAATATCTGGCCCCTCTGGATTGGAATCAACCGAGCTGGTATTTGCAATTTCAGCCGCTAACGGGCTAACCTGTTGCTCTAGCGATGGTTCTACTGGAGTACTAGCTGCTGTAATTGGCACGTTGGTTGGGCCATTACTAACAGTGGCTGCCGCAACAGGCTGGAGAACCAAACTGGGTTGCAGTAACTCCAGAACGCCTACTCCCACTTGATTAACGATTGCTGCTAGATCAACTGACAAGATTTGGGATAGAGATTCTATGTTCTGTTTAGCCAGATTATCTAAATGAGAGTCGTGGGTTAGACGATGGGGTAAGAGCTTAGCCAGTAGGAAAAAAATCAGCAGCGGTAGGGTATCAGCCGGAGGGATAGAACGATTAAGGGTAGGTCTTACCCTACCCTCCGAATCCAACTGGTAAATTGGTTGTTCTTCAACCTGAAGATTGGTTTCGGTTTGGGGACTTCGCAATCGTGGAGTTGGATCCGCGCCGTTAACAGCCACTTCTTCTTCAAACTCAAGCGTAGAAGTGGGCGCATCAATTATGGGTAGTTCGTTCTCTACAGTCGGCACCGGCAAATTCTCCACCGGATCCGGGTGGTGTGGCGTTGTGGTTGGTGAGAACGAGGAGTGACTACTGAATTGAAGCTGATGGTGTAGAGCTAGCAGCGGCAAATTGTCAATATCGACCACATAAACTCTGCTGCCGAGTTGGCGACAAAGCGCTTCATACTTTCCAGCCTCGAAACATACGAGCGGCACCTGTAATCGCTCAGCTTCCTGCACCTCCAATCTCAGCAAATCCTGTTCGCTAAAATCAATCTGACGAGGCGTGAATTGGGTTGGATACCTGGCCGGGAACTGAATAAAGCTCTTTAGCCAAACCAGCTTTGCCGTGGTTGCTTCGGCATCTCGCAAGATATCAAACCATTCTTGCCCGATAAAATCTAACGTTTGCGATAGGGCTTGGGGCCGCAGTTCTCCCTGCCATTGCTGAACTATGCCAGAAATAGCCAAAGTGTATGCTTCCAGATCAGGAAGCAGAAGATCGCAGCTGACCAAAATAACTCGCGACATTCGTTCGGGCCACAACTCCAGTTATTAATATTCGGGAAACAGAGAGCTGTGTCAACCATTTCCCGACTGCACTGACAGTGTTTTCACATCTTTTTCCGTGTTTCTCTCTGCATCCTCTAAGCCAATCCCTCCATCCAAATCAACCGGAGTCAAACCAGATGCTGGATTTACCGATTGTTCCGTTAGAGCAAATAAAGCAGCCTGTTGTGACTGAACCGACTTCAAGTATTCTTGAGCTGTTTCTACTTTTTCTAGTAAGTCTGCTAATTCTTTGTCCTTTAAGACCGGCTTCAGTTCTCCATACAGACGAGCAAATGTACTGGTGGTTTTCTCTTGCAGGTAAGGCTCAATAATAGTTTTAAGACGCATAATCTTATTTCGCAGGTCGGTTAGTAGCCGTCCGTACTCTGCGAAAGAAATTTCAAACTCTTGCTGCCGTTCAGTAGAGGAATGGACTGGGTTTTCGGCTTGCTTAGCTGCTTGACTGAGGGTCTCCTCCATCCAGGCGTTAATACTTTTGTTCGCTCGTGTAGCAGCAATATAGATATCTCGATGAATTTCCGGTGTTGTTCTAAAGGGCAGCTTCCCTGAAAATGGCTTGTTGGGTTCTATGCCTTGAGTTTTGCAGAACTCTATATATGTATCAACGGCTCTTTGGAATTTCTGCTCGGCCTCTCGTACCGTTCTACCTTCAAACGTAATGATATCACGAGCCGTTTCATCGCCAATATTGAGGACTCGTCCATAGAGCATGTCTGACTCTGTATCCACTTCTACTTTGGCGATATAGTTTTTATACTTGAACATAGCTAATTGGGTTCAACTCCTACCCCACGCAAATAGTTCCGCAATTCATTGACAGTATGGCGACTGATACACCCTTGTTGACCAGAGTATGGGAAGATTCCCCGCCTCATTTCTTGATGCAAGTTTAGCGCAACACACAAAAAACCATTACTGACATGGCTTTCGCTATGCAGTACATCAAACAAAATCAGGACATTTAACCAGAGAATATCCGGTGGTGGATCGGCAAAGATAGCTCTAACGGTATTTTGCTGTTCATCTGGTAACTCATTAAAAAAGATGCACATTCGTTGGTAGATGCTGAAGGCTAGGCAGGTTTGGCACGTCGTCTGACCAAGAAGCCTGACTGGACTGACCGGGAGAGAACACGAAGCTGAATAGCGAACTCCAAAGCAACGCTAAAACGCTGTGCCAAAGGTAGTTCAAATGCAAACTATCTAAAAACCTTGCTAGAAGGCACCCCACTAGCAAACATCTCCCTATCCTACCGCGATGTTCTGCGGGAATAGCGGCAGAAAGGCATCAAACGCTTTCCCCAATCACGACGTACCGTGCACTTAAGCTATAACCTGCCTCCAGGCTTAGATATGCAATCCAAGACCTGCAACTCATGAGAGTAGACAAAAGACACGTCTATACTTCAGCTAGTTCATTAAGATATCAACTTAAGATATCAATGTCAATCCCGCAATGGCAAGAGCATTGTCTAACTTTCTCCAGCCGCTGCTTTGACCTGAGCTTCCACGCCAGTCTTCGATCGTGGAGTTGCCTGAGTTTGGAGATACAAGCTCTTGCCTGATTCAGGCTAGCTACAAAGCCAGCAATGTAACAGGGGTGAGCAGTCTCTGAACATAGAAGCCCATTTTCACGCGAGATATAATTTTTGATATCAATTTCCTTCAGAACCTTGGGCTAGAGGCTATTTGCACACCTGTAAATCCCTCCGGGCTGCTCTGCCTTCTGATGCTTCAAAAGATTACATAACTATTGAGCTGCTTGATGCACTGACTTTACCTGAAGCGAGCGGCAACAGGCTCAGCCTCCGCAGCCACTTGCACTTCCTCTGTAACAAGCCCACTGCTGTAAGAAATCCAGCAACAAGCATATCGGTTTGATATTAAAAATAGTATCAACTTGATATCTTGACAGAAATCATAAAAGTGGTCAAAATTGATTTACTGAACTTTTAGGAGGTCCGATCGGCCAGAACCCAATTCGGAAGACAACAGCAATTCAGCGGAATAACTCAGTCGATGTGCAGCCCCCCTAGGGTTGTGGCTAAGAGAATGGGGCGAAATCCGCAATTTCCCATCTGCTAATTTCCGGTCCAAATCAGTCCCCCTTAGTTTGTGAAAGGTAATGCAGTTATGGCTATGTCGAAGACCTCAGAGCGAATCGAACTATTTGCCCAACCTGGTATTGGTGAAGTGGTCCAGATGATTGCGCCTAATCGCCGGGGGCGCGTGAAATATCGAGCTAGTTTTTGGCCAGCTCGACTCTATTCAGATGCGTATGTCCAGGCAGAACCTTCAGAACAGGTGGTTGTGGTTGGTCGAGATGGAATCACGCTGCTGGTCACTCCTGTCACTTCTGCTCAGCTTGCCTAGGGATTGGTCCAGAGCAGGAGAACAAGCTTAGAGAGAGGTAGAACACTATGCGTACCCCGATGCCGCCTCCTTCCGATCATTTGCGATCTGTTCGAATTGGTTTGGCTATGGTTTTGACGGGTTCGGTCTTCCTGGCTACTGGCTCACTCGCAGTTCGCTTCTACTGGCTAGTCAAACTGGATCAGCAGCAGCGGGTCGAGCAGCAGCATCAGGCTATTTTGGCTCAAGTTGAGTACCTCAAGGCGGCAGGAGACCACCAACGCTGCATCCAGGAAACTCAGCAAATCCCAGTTGAGTCCTTGTTTCATAGCCGAGCCATCGTTTTACAGGACCAGTGTCAACGCGCCTTAACTACGGCTGTGATCAACCGAGCACAAAGTCAAGCCAGTGCCGGTCAATTGAAGGATGCTATTAGCGAGGTGCAGACTATCTCAGATAGCGCTGTCGCTGCCCAAGTCCAGCAGTTGGTTTGGCAATGGTCAAATCAAATTCTGCAAGTTGCTGAAGGATATTACCGCGATTCCAAGGGCAGATTCGAGGACGCCCTTAAAACGGCCGGCGCAATCACGCCCGATAACCCGCTTTATAGCGAAGCTCAGAACAAAATTCGCGGTTGGCAACAAGAGTGGTTGAACAACCAGAGCCGTTGGCAAATTGTCGAAGCCGCCTTCAAAGCCCACCAATATGAAACGGCGCTGCTGCAAGCCCAGCAAATTACCCATCCCTACTGGAGTCGGCAAGTTGCTCCAATTGTGCAGGCAATATATCGTGAGCAGGCTGCCACGCAGCCATCGCCCCCAAGCCGTTCCGAGTCTGACTCAATAGACGCAATTCCAGCAGGAGGCATGGATGATGCTCGCCTACCCATCTACCTGCTGTTGCCGCTGATGGCCGGGGCAATGGTGCTTCTAGCTGGTGCCAGACGCGACTAAAGATTCATTTGGGGAACTGATAGCAACGCACGGAGAAAACGGCACGGAGAAAACGGCACGGGGAAAATACCATTAGCAAGACTATCCACTCGTGCAATCCAGTCATGCCTGTTGATCAAGCGAGCTTCCCAGAGAAAGAGAGCGCCCAAACTGTTGACAATCCTTGCGGAAAGTCAGGCAGCTTGGGTCGCTTTGTCTTTGAATACCTGAACCCATACAAAATGGAGCAATTTGATTCAAATTTAGTAGAGTCCTAACCAGGATAGTAATCCCTGTCCCGTGAAATATTCAATTGCCAGAGTAATCACAAAACCAAGCATGGCAGCCCGACCATTCAGGCGCTCAGCATAGGAATTGAACCCAAATTTAGGTTCTTCAAACTTAGGAGTTGCAGAAGGCTGAGGTTGAGTCATGGCTTTCTTTACAAAACTTAACTCTACACTCCCCATTGTTAAGGATTACCGGTCGATCGTCAACCGCTGGCTGTTGGGCAGTCGTAAACGCCAGTTGAATTGAATGCTAATGAATAGGAATTGAATGCTTGACGACGCTAAGCAACTGACCTGCAAGTTAGTTGAATCAAGTCAGGTTGAATCAAGTCAGGTTGAGTTGAAGCGAGGGTCATCGGCTAGCAAAGCTGGATCAAAGCTGACAGCCCATTGGATCCAATCCTCCGATACCGGTGTCTCACCTTGCCGAATCAGCAGAGCTAGGTAACAGTTGGTTTGTCGGATCACAATCGCATGACAGTGGGCACCGTGGATCACGGCATGGCGAAATTCCTTTAGCTGAAACGAGGAGGTCAGCAGCGCCTGTAGCCCCAATGCTTGAAAAATTGACTGAACCCAGCTAATATCAGCACTTTCAGCAGAAATGTAGTAATCCTTCGGCAAACCCGTTAAATCAAAAACAGCAGCGCCAAGGATTCGGTCTAAGTAGGACACACTCAACGCCTTTGCAATGCCTTTGCAATCGTTAAACTTCGCCTAACCGGACGAATTCCTGTTCTTTCCCAAATTAATCAATCTAGTGTCAGATCGCTATGCGGCTGATCACCAACGTAGTTCAATCTGGTGCTTGTGGAATTCTCGCGCTCAAGGTCACTTTTACACAAGGCTACATTTAAGGTTACATTTACAGTTCAGAAGCCGTATCGGGAGCGATTTCAATGCCGCCCGTTTGCAGAACAGTTTGCTGCTCGGTGATCAGATCGCTCAGTTCTGTCATTTCTACACCGATCTGCTGACAAGCCTGATGAAGCTGTTGGCGAAATTCGATCAAATCGTCTCCATAGCCACAGAGGTTAGCGGCTACCTCTATGCCCTGTTTCGCATTAGCCTTAGCGCAATCAATCAGTTCAATTCCCTTTAGCGGTTCTGATGCTGCCATAACCCATTTGTCTCCCTGTGTGTGGTTGTGCCTGATGTGTCAACGAAGTTTGAGAGGTTTGAGCTTTGAGAGATTTGAACAGAATAATGCTCAGAATTGCGCTCAAAGTCACGCTCAGAAGCTGTTTGCAAAGCCCTGTGCAAACAGCTCCTCAAACCAAGGCTACTTGCTGTGCTGCTAGGTTCTCAGTTGACAGGTATTCTCAGCCTATAGAAACTGACTGTCAAGACGGATCTGCCTAACGATGGAACCAGTATTTGTAGGCTGAATAGGCCATCGTCACCACTCCAGTCACAATCGCAGCTTCGTTGACATGGAATTGGGGATGGTGCAGCGGGTAATTGGGTTGGTCAGGAAAGGCCACACCCAGTCGAAACATGGTGCCAGGTGCATGTTCTAGGTAAAGGGAAAAGTCTTCAGCTCCCAACGAAGGTTCTAGCAGAATTTCGACCCGCTCGCTACCCCAAGCTTCTTCGGCGGCGGCTTCGGTGATCTGAGTCAGAACCGGATCGTTTTGCACCGACGGCACTCCTCGACGGTAGTTCATGACATACTTCGCACCATAGGTTTGGCAAACATTTGCGACGATGCCTTCGATCCAAGCTGGCAAAGCAGCACTTGTTTCAGGATGGAGCGAACGCACGGTGCCCAGCATCCGCACTTGGTCTGCAATTACATTGGGTGCTCGCCCGCCTTGAATCTGACCAATCGTCAGCACAACCGGGCGTAGTGGGTTATGGGTACGGCTAATTGCCTGTTGTAGCGTAGTGATCACCTGCGCTCCGATCCAAATAGCGTCAATCGCTTCATGGGGACGCGCTCCATGTCCCGATTCGCCGGTAATGATTAGCTCTAGGTCATCGGCGGCAGCTGTTAACGCGCCATAGCGAATGCCGATCGACCCACCTGGAATAGTTGGAAACACATGCACACCAAATACGGCACTGACGTTGGTCATGGCCCCATCCCGAATCATCCAGCTTGCGCCTTGGGCCGTTTCTTCTGCGGGCTGAAACAAAAATCGCACGGTTCCTGGCAAGGCTTCTCCCAACTGAGACAACACCATCGCGGTTCCTAGCCCAACTGTCGTATGCACATCATGACCGCAGGCATGCATAATACCAGGCTGCTGAGAGGCAAAATCCAATCCTGAGCGTTCTTGAATCGGCAGGGCATCCATATCAGTGCGAATCGCCAGCATCCGAATATCGTCGCCGGCTCCTGCTAGGTCAGCTATAACGCCTGTTTTCCCCATCATTTCTTGAACATGCAAACCACAGGACGACAATACGCCAGCCACATAGGCTGCGGTTTTATATTCCTGCCCGCTCAGCTCAGGGTTGCTATGCAAATGACGACGAATTTCAATCAGACGAGGCGCAAGGTTAGACGCAATATCTTTAATTCGGCTCAGCATGGAAGAATCAGGTGATGGTTTAACCCATGATACTCTTCGGTTAATCTTTCTTAAGGTTATCGCGTAGGGCCGCAAGCAGAAGACTTAAATTTGCCAGTCTCTGTGTGAAGCCCCAATTGACGAAACAAAGCTGAGCCAAATAAATTGTTCGTATCAAGCCTTTTGGGCGATGCCCTTAACCGAGTAAGCAGGAATCCCCCACAGTTGCTCAATCAAAGCTTCTAATTTGATGTCTAAACCATTTCGCGCGAACAAACTATTGATATGATCTGCCCGACCATGAATGATTTTTGTTTTTGCTAAGCTGTTTGCTTGATAAAAGGGCACAACAGCCCAAGGCCGAAGATTATAAATACAGTTATCCAGAATCTGACAACTCAGCTTATAGAAACTTGATAGAAGTTTAGGGGCAATCTGCCTGATAAAGTAATGCTGATCGCAATAAGTTCCAGCCTTAATTAAGTGATCTTCAGCAATGATTGCAGTCCGCCAATCCAAAAGCATTTGTTCAAGCGCGTTAGAAGCTCGATAGGCAAACACACCAGTATTGAGCAAAGAAGGATTTGGGTTGTAATAGCCCAGAAATATGGGTGGAGTGGCATCAAAATCAACGTGAGGTGCCCTAGCAATCAAGAAGTCGTTAGTGTCTAAAGCGTGAAAAAGTTCCGATATATCTTGAACAGCATAGGTATCTGTGTCTAAAAAAAGCGTTTTTAGATAAGGGGAGTCCCTGAGAATTTCGACTTTGACTTTAAAGGGACTTTTATCAGCAACTCGAATGAACTGTTGCTCTACACCTAGTTCAGCCAAAATGCGATCAAATGAATCAGTAAAGACAGAAACCGGAATCGTTGGATTAGTTTGCTTCAAATAGTAAACAGATTTGCGGCACTCGTCCTTGTGCTGTTCACCTAGAGCTAAATAAATCACACCTATTCCACTGCTTTGCATTCTTTCCTCGCTTTATTGAGCGTACTAAAGCTTCCCTATTAAACCATAGATAAATTTCAACCTTTTCATGCCATTTTTCATGCCACTATCTCAGCTTGCGATACACTAATTCGATTTGCAGGGGTGTTTAGGGGGGTGTTTAGGCTAACGCAAAATTCTCTCTTAGCAGAATTTCAGCCGCTTTACGCTATATATAGGAAGAACTAATGAAAAATAGGTGGTCGAATTCCACATCTAGTGCCATTATAGTAGCGTCATGCCCGACAGACCGCACCCGTAGACAGTAATCTCGCTGTTTGCGGGTGCTACCTACCTCTTCTGGGTTGATCAGCGCTGAGAACGGAGGGCGGACTTTTTCTGAAATAAATTCTAAAGCTCAGATTTGCCAAGCGTTGGCTCTTTATAAGCGATTAAAGCTATTGAGAGGTTTATGTCTTATACCCTATCCGCAGCTAAGTTGCAGACCTATCATCGCTGCCCCCGCGCCTACTATTTCCGCTACGAACGCCGATTAGATGGGTCTGGTTTTTATGGTTCAACAACCTTGGGAACTTCGCTGCACCAAGCGTTGGCCCAGATCTATCAAGATTGGCACTATCAGGATCCAGTGCCTCGGCTCGATTGGATCGAATATTGTTGGAATCAGCAAATTGGTGACCTGACTTCCAATCAAATTGCGGAAGGGCGAGCAATTCTGCGGCGTTATTACTATTCTTTTATTGCTAGCCAGTCAGCTATGCGGCGTCCATTGGCCGTAGAAGGACGGATTCAGGGCTGTTTACAGGTGGAAAACCTGGAGTTTGTTTTGTCCGGTCGGTATGACCGGCTGGATTACTGCGGCGATGGATTGGAGCTGATCGACTATAAATCAGCCAAAGAGATTGAAACCATTGAGCCAGACGAAATTGATTTGCAGATCGGACTGTATTATCTTGCTCTGGAGCAGCGCTATCAGCGCAGTCTAAAACAGCTTAGTTTGCTGTACTTGCGCACCGGTGAGAAATTTAGCTACACAGCGACCCCAGATCATCGACAGCGCGTTGAGCAGGTGATCAGCGAGTTAGCGGTTGAATTACGACGCGACCGCCGCTGGCTGCCTGTACCTGGGACCCAATGTAACCGCTGTGCCTATGCTCGCTACTGCCCTGCGATGCGACAGGAGCCAGAGCCATTACCCGAAGCTGCTCGTCCAGAACCGGGATTGCAGCTTGTACTCAGCCTTAACTAATCTTGCTCAACGAATCTTGAGTGCTCCTGAGAGGGAGTTTGGCACCCTGGCGACTGGCAGCTAGGTCGTGCCATACTCGGGGCAATCCCCCGCTCGCGCAGGTGTAATTCCAGCGCATCTAAATAGCGGCATAGATTCTTCGAGAGCTTTTTCGAGATTGGCTGCATGGCTGAGCAGATACTGAGAGTCAATAAAGATACATTCTTTAAACTTCGTCCAGAGCAGGCGTCTACCCTGACGGCCCAGGAGCTACATGCGGTGACAGCCGGAAGCACGTTCCCAATTCAGTCCTATGCCTACGCTGATGTGAACGGAACCTTCCAAGGTCATATCAAGTTTGCGCTCAAGAACAGCTTCATTCGTGGGTTAAACACCTGGTTCGTCTACAGCCTCCACGCTCAGGTGGAGCAGGATGGCGAAATAGTCTATCCCATCGAGGATCAGATGTCTCTGCCGATTCTGCGCATCACTCGCGACACGGTACTAAAACGGCGTCCGGTGCAGTCTTCATCGCTCTCACCAGCAGAAATTTATCCAATTGAAGCAGGGCGAAGCATCGAGCTACAGTCCTATGCCTATGCTGACAGTCAGGGAGATTTTAGTAGCCACATTAAATTTGCGATTCGTTCGCGAGAGGATTTTATTCGTGGCTTCAGCACCTGGTTTGTCTATGACCAGCACGCCTATGTTGAGTTTGATGACAAAATCGTTTACCCGCCAGAAGATCTCAACACACCGTTGATGCAGGTGATTGTCCCTACCCTATTCAAGCGACGCCCAGTACCGTCAGAGCAGCTCAGCGAGGCCGACAAGCATCCAGTGGCTAGGGGAACCGTCTGGCGGCTGCATTCCTATGCCTATGCGGATGCCCAGGGACGTTTCAATGGCCATCTCAGATTTGCACTGAAGTACGAAAAAGACTACATTCAGCGGCTCAGCACTTGGTACGTTTTTGGCAGACATGTCCAGGTGATTCGCAATGGCGCTATTGTCTATCCACCTGCAAGCCCAATTCCGTCTCCTCGCCCCACACCCACGCCCAGACCCACGCCCAGACCCACGCCGACTCCAACCCCAACACCGCCACCAGCGCCAACACCCCCACCCTATCAAGGCATTCCGTTTAAACTCCCCGGCAATCGCGGCACTTTCTACACCGATCAGCCCATCATTCCCGGCGGCAGCTTTACCTGGGGCGAGGCCACCAAAGATGCCACCCGCATTCCCGAAAATGTGACGATTGTTAACAATATCATTGCCTTAGCACGAGAACTGCAAAAAGCGCGAGACCAGATCGGTAGGCCGTTTATTGTTACTTCCTGGTACCGTCCGCCTGCGATCAACGAAGCCGTGGGTGGAGTGCCAAACAGCCAACATCTCTATGGCAAAGCTGTAGATGTACAGGTACCAGGTCTCAGTGGCAGATGGGTTGCCAACGCGCTGATGCTGTGGTGGAGTGGAGGCATGGGCATCTATAGCGCGATGCCAAATATTATTCATTTAGATATTGGTCCGAAACGAACCTGGGGATTTTGAGGGGGTAAGCATGCAGCATCGAGCAAGGTGGCAACAGGACGGGATTTATTTACTGCTGGGGCTAACGCTGGCTTTGGCCTTCTTGGGAGCGGTAGTGGCGGTCGGGGGGCTACTGTTGTTGCTACTCAGCGTGATTGCACCCACCAGTCTCCAAGCTGCGATTCAGTCGATCAGTCAACCGCTGCAAATCGGAGTTTTAGTGATTGCCTTGCTGGAAGTGATTAGCTGGAATTTGCTGCCTTTAATCGGCTTTGCTCCCCAGCGGCTGGCTCGACGCATGGCAGTCGGAATGGCGGCAATTATGCTGTTCATGGCTGTATCGCTGTTGTTTTCACTCTAGGTTGCCCAACGACTGGAACGACCAGTAGGCACAATGGCTCAGACTCCAGCTCACCCTGCCGATAATCGGCCAAACAACCAGCCAGATAACCAGCTACAAATTGCGGTGCTCAAGCAACGATTGACTCAGCACCTGCAACAGGTTGCCCGTGAGCGCGATCCCTACTTGGCAACGGCCGGCCATTTCTATGTGCAGCACTATATCCAGCAGCAGTTGAGCCAATGGGGAACGGTTGAACAGCACAGCTTCGAGTTTCAGGGGCAACGGCACCAGAATCTAATCCTCAACCTGCCGCCTGCTTCGCCCGCTTCATCCTCAGCAGTGGCTCCAATACTGGTTGGCGCCCATTATGATGCGGTTCCTGGCTGCCCTGGTGCCGATGATAATGCGACAGGAATCGCCGTGCTTTTGGAGTTGGCCCGCCACTTTGCTCATCAACCGACTCGTTATCCGCTACGCTTGGTTGCGTTTGATTTGGAAGAATTTGGTCTAGTTGGTAGTACTGCCTATGCTGTCGATCTGCATCAGCAAAAACAGTCCCTGCGCCTAATGATTTCTCTGGAGATGCTGGGCTATTGCAGCCATGTGCCGGGTTCCCAGTCTTACCCGCCTGGATTGCAGTACTTTTATCCGAATCGTGGTAATTTTGTCGGTTTGATTGGCAACTGGCGGACCATTCCAGATTTACTACGCCTCAACCGGGCTATTCGTCGCACTGGACAGCCCTGCGAGTGGCTACCGGCTGGAGCTAGAGGCAAAATCGTTCCCGATACTCGCCGCAGCGATCACGCTCCCTTTTGGGACCGGGGTTACCGTGCGATTATGGTGACCGACACCGCCAATCTGCGCAATCCTCACTATCACCGCAGTAGTGATCGGCTGGAGACATTAGATTTAGATTTCCTAACAAACCTGTGCTGGGGGTTAATTGAAGGACTCAGCTCACTATAATGGAACTTTGTTTGCTGCCGCTGCGTCTATGCGTTTTGAAACCGGCGATCCGCTCCATCTACCTCCCCTACCCCTATACGAAAGTGCTCTGCTCTCATCCCTGGCCTTTTTTCGCCAGCAGGAACGCACAACTCAAGCCTTGAACTGTCTGGCAATGTATCTGCGGCAGAGCGAGGCACGAGTGTTAGGAGAAATCCGCTTTTATGCCAAATTGGTCAATTTAGAATCTGATGAGTTGCTAATGTTAATCCATCAGCATCCTGACCAGGCCGAAGCCCTGTTGAAAAATCATCTAAAGCAGAGATTAAATTTACCCGAATAGGGGATGTCATTGTTCGGGCAATTTTAGTTAGAATGCACTCTCCAGAGCAAGACGGCGCTAATCAACGCTCCTTACTTTTGCTTAATCAATTGTCCGAAACTTTTGATGTAGCTTTAACAACTAGCCGAACTAATAGGAATAGAATCGGTTAGACTGCTAGCTATCTGAAGACAAATTAGGTTCGCGGAAAGCTAGCAAGAAATGGGCAAGCAATCCTCAGATTTCCATTTTTTTAGGTTTTCAACGGTTGCAATCTATTCTGAGATCTTGCTCTCCACTGGCTTGCTGATTTCAACTTGGACTAATCTCAACTTGGACTAATCTGCGTTTCACCATTTTGTATTAAACTTGTCTCTAATCAATCTGTTTTTTGTCTGATTTGCCTTGCTTATTTAGCAATCTTATTCAACAATTACTCATTGATAGTAGCAGGCAATCCTATAAGCAGAACTTACAGCTTTGCAGTTGAAAAATTTATTTATTCGGTGCAGCAAATAGAACTAAATAATTGGTCGGTTGGCAGGTATAGAAACTACTATTAAGCCTACATTTTGTAAGAGATTTGTCACTCTATTCAGTTTGTAATGTTGTGAGGAGGAGTTCATAAGAAGTGTCAGCCGAACTAGTACGGTAGTCAGTGCAGTTTACTAAGTCAATCGGGGTAAGCAATTGGAGTAAGCAATTGGACTTGCAAACTAGCAGTTGAATTTTTGCAGCATTGGTCAAAGTCTGTCTGCTGAAACAGGGTTTCATTTCTCTGATGCCCTAGGATCGCTGCCATTAGCTGCTTCTGCCAGTCAAGATCCCAACAATAGATCTCAAGATCCCAATCATCAAATTCCCAACAATTCCGGTGAGTGCAATGAATCTGAGCTACAAAGGATACACAACCATTCTCAACCGAGATCCCAATTCCCAGGTTTGGTATGGCCGGGTTTCCAGCATCCAGGACATAGTGACCTTTGAAGCCACAAGCGAGACAGCGGCAGAAGCAGAGTTTCATAAGGCGGTAGATACCTATCTCAGCTTCTGCCAGATTCTTAATCAAGCGCCTAACACACCGTTGGCCGTCCATCGCTGAAGTCATTGCCAGACAAAAAACCGGGCTACCACATAGAAGGCAGCGGCGAGAAGCTGCATCAAAGCTACCGGCGGCCCGTAGCGAAGAAATCGCTTAAAGGGAATGGGGCGTCCGTGCATTTCTGCAATTCCAGCCGCCACGATATTAGACGAAGCACCCACTAGAGTGCCATTTCCTCCCAGCGTCGCTCCAAACATCATGGCATAGAACAACGGTAAAACAGTTGGCGGTAAATCACCTGCAAAACCAGTTTGCAAAATCTCTGGACCCGCTAACCCAGCGTTGACGACGTACTGCTTTAGCAGCGGCACCATTGCCACCACTAGTGGAATATTGGGTACCACACTGGAAACAATCCCGACAAAGAACAAGAGCACCAGAGCAGCCAGCAAAATGTTTTGACCCAATAAAACTCCGAGGATGGCTGACAAACTGCTGATTACGCCCGTTTTTTCCAGTCCGCCAATCACCACGAAAATGCACATGAAAAACAGCAGAGTACTCCAGTCCACATCGCGCAGAATGTTGTTGACGGTATCAATTTTGCTCTGGTGAGCTAGCAGTAATGCTAAAGCCGCTCCCATCAAGGCTGCTGCTGCTGGCGACACAGGCACGGGCATAAATTCGCCGATCACAAAAAACAGCAGCACGAGTGCCACAATAATCATCCCAGCGGTGAGCACACGGGGATGGTTAATCTCTGGATGGGGCAAATGGTCCAAATCTCCCAGCTGTCGTCGCCAAATGTCAGGAAACAAAAACGGCAGCATGAGCACAAGGGTGATAATTGCCAAAACCCCACCTAAGCTTAAGCGCTGTAGATATTCCACAAAGCCGACATTCACGGCCTCGCCCACAATATAGGTTGCTGGATCGCCCACCACAGTTAATAAGCCAGCGCTATTGGCAACAAATACCATTAGAATTAATAACGGCACAAAGTCCACCCCAATCTCCTCAGCCATTGGCGGAATCAGAGGGGCTAGCAGCATTACCGTTGTGGCATTGGGCAGAATTGCACAGATGGGGGTGGTAATCGCCACAATTGCCAAAAGCAGCCGTTTGCCTTGCCCCTTAGCCGAAATGACGATTTGGGTAGCCAGGTAGTCAAAGATTTTTGTCGGCTCAAAGGCTCGCACCAGCACCATGACGCCAAAAAACAGGGCCAACGTTGGGTAGCTGTTGCCGATGTAGCCAATGGCCTCATTCAAGCTCATTACGTTCGTAAAGACGAGCAGCATTGCTCCCAGAAATGCCGCAATCGTCAAGTGAACCCACTCGGTCATCAACAACAGGATCACCCCTAGAAAGGTGACCGTCGCCATGATTGCTTGCCAATTTTCCACCGCACCCCCTCCAGTAAATTGAGCTTAAGGCTGCGGGAGAAGCTAGGTTGAATCGCTCTCAGCGTTAACGCTTACCAATGCTGCCTTTCACTTACTTAAGCAGACAGCAATACCCTACTGTCAAGAGGTCGAGCAAGCAGGGAACCAAGAGGCAGTAGATCAGATGGATTGTGAAATGATTGAGGAGTCAAGAGCCAGAAGCCAGGAAATACACGAGCGTCTGGCCGCCGTTTTTACAACCAATTTGGGCTTGCTCTATGAGGCTTTGAGCGCTAGGCGCACTGGATGTGACCTGTTTGGATGTGGTGTGGGCGGTTGCCTAGGCGATTTTCTTCAGTATCGGGGTGTTCTGTTTGAATAGGGTGTGGTAGGACGGTGCGCGCAGGCTGACCCAGATGCCGTGGCGAAATTCAGATACAGTCAAGATGAAGGGAATGCTTTGATCGGTGAGTTCAAGCAGCAACCGATAAGCTTCTAAATTTTGTGAGGACTCCGTCTCGCTAAGACGAACAGCACCAAACTCCAGCACCATACCATAGAGTTCATCGGCGTGACGAATGCCCTGGTGAAGTTGGCCATTCAAGACGAAATGGAACAAGGCTGCGGAGGCTTCTGACACAACGGTCAGCGGCATTGAGGGTAAAATAGCCAAAAACTTGAGGCCGAGGATCCAAAAAATCTTCTGCTCGATCTCGGAAAGGGTTTCGTAAGGATAAATCTTCTGTGGTTCGCTGGCTTGATGCAGATGAATCAGAGTTTCCAACTCCTGAATCTTGATGCCATACTCGAACCCTTTTGAATAGAGCTGCTTCAGCAATTGGTTTAGGTCCGTCTGAAAAAAATTGCAAACTCCAACGCCGGTTAGAGGATAGTGAATGTAACTAAGGTACTGACGCAGCAGCTTGCGAATGTAGTATTGCGTGTAGGGAGATAGTTGCATAGCGAGTAGATGCAGCGAAAGTCGCCGAGGATAGGGAACAGGAACCGATTCTTCTGGCCTGAGGTCAGTAGGAGTGGCGAATTTTCAGATGGCTGACGTAGAGAATCACATATTATGGAACTCATGTCTATAGCTGTCTGTGGCTAGCGCTACGATGTGGCGTTCCTGAGAGGTAGTTGATGTCAAAAACGTAACTTACTGCTCCATTGCCGCAGTCTGGTCCAAAGTTGGCTCGAAATCCTGCAAGACTGGCTTGTGTAGATACCCCAGGGCTGCCATTGTTGATTGCTGTAGTCCATTGAAACAAGATTCATTGGATACAATTCAAGGATTTTTATTAACGAGGCGATTGATATAAGAGAAGCTAATCCGCATTACTCTTGAGTTTAGAGTTCCCAGCGACCAATTGCTGCTCCAGCTATGATTACAATTCGTCATCATAGAAGAGGCGTAATGTCATCCAGAAGGCAGCATGGCAGAATTTAACATTCAGGCACCGTTTGAGCCAAAGGGAGACCAGCCCAAGGCAATCAAGCAGCTAACTAAACATGTGCAGGCAGGGCATCGCTTCCAAACCTTGCTGGGGGCAACGGGAACTGGAAAAACCCACTCAGTTGCCCGGGTGATTCAAAATGTCGGTAAACCAACGCTGGTTTTGGCCCATAACAAAACCCTGGCAGCACAGTTGTGTAATGAGCTGCGGGAATTTTTTCCAGATAACGCGGTTGAGTACTTTATCAGCTATTACGACTATTACCAACCAGAAGCCTACATTCCAGTCACCGATACCTACATCGCCAAAACCGCTTCAATCAACGATGAGATTGACATGCTGAGGCACTCGGCTACGCGGTCACTGTTTGAGCGGCGGGATGTGATTGTGGTGGCATCGATTAGCTGCATTTATGGTTTAGGGATTCCCTCGGAGTACCTGCGGGCTTCGATTCCGTTTCGGGTTGGGATGGAAATAGACCAACGGCAGGTGTTGCGCGATTTGGCAGCCGTGCAATACGAACGTAATGACCTGGATGTGGGGCGAGGCAAGTTTCGGGTGAAGGGCGATGTGCTGGAAATTGGTCCGGCCTACGAAGATCGCCTGATTCGGATCGAGTTTTTTGGCGATGAAATTGATGCAATTCGTTACATTGATCCGATTACTGGCGAAACGCTGCAAAGCATGGATGCTCTGAATGTCTATCCGGCTCGCCACTTTGTTACTCCCAATGAGCGGCTAGAGGAAGCCTGCAACGCCATTGAGCAAGAGCTGAAGGATCGGCTGATTGAGCTAGAAAAAGACAATAAGCTGCTGGAAGCCCAACGGCTTGACCAGCGCACTCGCTATGACCTGGAAATGCTGCGGGAAGTGGGTTATTGCAACGGCGTGGAAAACTATGCGCGTCACTTGGCCGGTCGTCCTGCCGGTTCACCGCCTGAATGCTTGCTCGATTATTTCCCAGACGATTGGCTGCTGGTGATCGATGAGTCTCACGTCACGGTGCCGCAGATTCGCGGGATGTACAACGGCGACCGCTCTCGCAAACTGACGCTGATTGAGCATGGCTTTCGCTTACCCAGCGCCGCAGATAACCGTCCCCTCAAGGCGGAAGAATTTTGGCAGAAGGTGAAGCAGTGTATTTTTGTCTCGGCCACGCCGGGAGATTGGGAACTGGAGGTCTCGGACGGTCGGTTTGAAGTTAAGACCGAAGGCAAGGTTGAAAGTAAACTGTATATTCCCGGAACGGGGCGAGTAGTCGAACAAGTGATTCGGCCTACGGGTGTGGTCGATCCAGAAATTTCGGTACGGCCCACGGATGGTCAAATAGACGATTTACTGCATGAAATTCAACAGCGGGTACAGCTCAACGAACGAACGTTGGTGACTACGCTGACCAAACGCATGGCCGAAGATTTGACGGAATACCTGCAAGAACGGGCAATTCGAGTCCGCTATCTCCATTCTGAAATCAACTCGATCGAACGCATCGAGATTCTTCAGGATCTGCGCAACGGCGATTTTGATGTCTTGATCGGGGTAAACCTACTGCGGGAAGGATTGGACTTGCCAGAGGTGTCACTGGTGGCGATTCTGGATGCCGACAAAGAAGGCTTTTTGCGAGCCGAACGATCGCTGATTCAGACGATCGGACGAGCCGCTCGCCATGTGCGGGGGCAGGCAATTCTCTATGCCGACAACCTCACCGACAGTATGGAACGAGCCATTAGTGAAACCGAACGTCGTCGCAAAATTCAGCTCGAGTACAACCAAAAGCACGGCATTACCCCCAAATCGATCATCAAACGCTCCAGTAATGCAATTCTGCAATTTTTGGAGGTGTCGCGTCGGCTCACGGCGCAAGAGCTAGACCAAGCCTACGAACAGGCCGATGATCTACCGCTGGAAAACATTCCCGACCTGATTGTCCGACTCGAAGCAGAAATGAAAGAAGCCGCCAAAAAACTCGAATTTGAAGAGGCGGCTAAGTTACGCGACCGGATCAAGCATTTGCGCGATCGGCTGTTGGGCAAGCATTGATGAACTAGACCTCCAATTCCACAATTACTGGGACATGGTCGCTGGGTTTTTCCCAACTGCGGGGTGCTTTATCGATCAGGCAGTTTTTGGCACGTGGACTGAGCTGAGGGGATAAGTAATGGTGATCGATGCGCCAACCCATGTTGCGGCGAAAGGCGGCGGCCCGGTAATCCCACCAGGTGAACTCAGATTCTTGGCTGAACTGGCGAAAGGCATCGACGAATCCCAGGTCGAATATGGCGTGCTGTAAGGCCAGTCGTTCGGCATCGGAGGCCATGACTCTGGTTTCCCGTCCGGTTGGGTCGTGAATGTCTCGGTCTTCGGGCGCGATATTGAAATCGCCGCAAACGAGGATGTGGGGCTGTCGCAAGAGCAGTGTTTTCAGGTAATCTCGCAGGGTTGCCAGCCAGCGCAGTTTGTACTGGTACTTGTCGCTGCCAACTTCGGAGCCATTGGGCACATATAGGTTAAGAACATATACCCCCGACACCACACCGCTAATTACCCGCTTTTGCTCGTCGAGATCGGCTACCGTGTCGCCTAACAATGGTGCAAATCCCGCAGTCACGGTTTCTATCGGAGCACGGCTGAGCAGGGCCACCCCGTTGTAGGATTTTTGCCCAGAGATGTACACTTGATAGCCAAGGGCTTCGATTGCCGCTGTGGGAAATTCTGCATCGGTGACTTTGGTTTCCTGCAAACACAGCACATCGACCGGATTGCTCTCCAACCAACGAATCAAATGGTCTAAGCGCGTCCGAATTGAATTGACATTCCAGGTTGCAACGTTCATGCGTTTCCCTTGCCGCAAAAAATAACCCACGCGGGTACTGACACAGCCCCACTGTATCAGCCTTACTAGAGATAGTTAACCTTACCATCAAAGGGATCGGGTATGTCATCTGCCAGAAATAACAGACCAAAGAAACCCAAGCCGGGTACGGGTAGACCACAATCTGGACCAAAACCACCCAAGCCGAAGCCGCCGGGAAGTGGTCCTGCCAATAAAGGCTAATTAACCTCGCCGGTTGAATGCGACCTTCTGATCAGAGAATTGAGCTAGATTGCTTGTTCTCGTAGCGCCATGAAACAATTTTCCCTGTTGGGTGGCTTGGTTGGAAGTGTCATGATTGGGGCTGGGTGGGTCAGTCCAACAGTCGCGGAAATTGTTCCAGACTCGACCCTATCCCAGCCTTCTAGAGTCACTCGCTCTGGTAACCGCACTGTGATTACTGAAGGCACACGGCGCGGTAGCAACCTATTTCATAGCTTTCGAGAATTTTCAGTTGCGCCTGATGAAGCGGCGTCGTTTCAAGGAATTGATGCGTCGATTACGAATATTTTTACTCGCGTCACGGGCCGAAATCTTTCCCGGATTAATGGATTAGTCGAAGTCCTCCAGCCCAACAATCGCATTAGTCCAGCCAATTTGTTTTTGCTGAATCCCAACGGGATTATTTTCGGTAAAAATGCCTCGCTGCAAGTCGGTGGATCGTTTATCGCCACAACTGCCGACAGCATCAATTTTGCTGATGGCACTCAATTTAGCGCCGTCCGTCCCCAAACGAATCCGCTGCTAACTGTGAGTGTTCCGGTGGGCTTGCAGTTTGGCCCTAATCCTGGTGGAATTGTGAATCGTTCAATTGCTCCCCAGACCGATGCAGCGGGTAATCCCCTCGAAGACTCTTTTGGTTTTCCGATTGCAGGCTTAATTGTCGATCCTGATCAAACGCTTGCGCTGGTTGGAGGTGATGTAACACTAACAGGACGCAGCAGTATCAGGACAAACGGGGGACGGATTGAAATCGGCAGTGTGGCAGGCGTAGGACAAGTTTCACTCACACCGATTCCGCAAGGTTGGGATTTGGGATATCAGTCAATCGATCCGTTTGGTGATGTACGGCTATTCGATGTGCTTCAGGTGAATACAAGCGGAGCAAGTGGAGGAGCAATTCATATACAAGCTAGACAAATCAAACTGCGTGATTCTTTTGCTTTCTCTGCTTCTACCGCTCCCAATCAAGTAGGTGGAGCATTGTCGTTAACAGCAACTGATTCAATCGTCATCGAGCAGAATAGTCTGCTGAGCACATCTAATTTCGACTCTGGACGAGCAGGAAACATAGACCTTACAACCAGCCGTCTTACTGTTCAAACAGGAGGTCAGATCGGGTCGATTACCTATAGCAGTGGACGAGGTGGTGATGTCACAGTCAATGCAGCTGAATCAATTACAGTTGCAGACATTTCCTTGTCCCCTACAATTTTGGATTTCCCGCTAAGCTTGATTTTTGCAAATTCTCGTGGTTCCGGGCCATCGGGAAGTCTAAACCTTTCTACCGAACGTCTCCAAGTTCGCTCAGGCGGACAAATTAGTGTAGCTACATTTGCTTCAGGTAATGCAGGCAATCTGACAATTCGAGCTAACACAATCGAATTAATTGGTACCCCGCTCGATGCTAATGGTCGTCCACTTTTAGACGAAGGGCTTCCAATATCAGGCGGTTTGTTTGTCGGTACGGATATTGGCTCTAGCGGCAATGGCGGTACACTTCGGATCCAAACTCAGCGGTTGCGGATTCGGGATGGGGCAATTTTGCAAGCCACAACCTATGGATCGGGCCGAGCAGGTAACATCGATGTGCGAGCCAGCGAAGCGATTGAAGTCAGTGGAGTTTCGGAACAAGGTGGATTCCCGGCCAGAATTGCGGCCACTTCGGGTGGCGTCCGGGAATTTAGTACGCCCCAATCTCGACGTGCAACTGGCAGCGGTGGCAACTTACGGCTCAGCACGCCCAATCTCACTGTTCGCGATCAGGGGTTGATTACGGTCAGCAGTCTTAACCCTGAATCCCCTGGCGCTGGCAGCATTCGCATCGGAGCAAATCGCGTGCTGCTAGACAATCAGGGACGCCTGAGGGCGCAAACCGAGTCAGGTAGTCGAGCCAGAATAGAGTTAGATGACGTAGATTTGCTGGTGCTGCGGCGCGGCAGCGAAATTTCCACCACAGCCGGATTGAGAAGTGGCCGTGGTGATGGTGGCAATATTAATATCAACGCGAATTTTATTTTGAATGCTCCGGCTGAAAATAGCGACATTGACGCAGATGCTAGCAGAGATAATGGCGGCAATATCAACATCAACGCGCAAGGGATTCTTGGCGTCACTGCACGCGATCAGCGCACCGACCAGAGCGACATCACCGCCACCTCCGAGACAGGCGTAGACGGTGAAATCAGCATCAGTACTCCTACGGTTGATCCGACCAGGGGAATTATCGAGCTACCCAGCACACTGGTGGATGCGTCCCAACTGATCGCTCAGGGCTGTCGAGCCGGAGGTCCGGTTGCCAACCGATTAGGCGAGTTTGTGGTGACTGGACGCGGTGGCTTACCTCCAAACCCAACCGATTTGCGCGGCAGTGAGGCTGTAATTACCGATTGGGCGATTGCGCCCCAAAGTAGTGGCTCAGCAATGAACCGAGAGCCTGCTATTTCTAGAGCCACTGCAACCGCCGTTGATCTACCGGTGATTGAAGCACAAGGCTGGGTCAGAGATAAAGATGGCAAAGTTATGCTGGTGGCAGATGTAGCAACAGCGACGCCTGATGCAACCTGGCCCTCTCGCAATTGTCTTGGCCAAATCCCCTAGATTAGCAGGGCAAATCGTGAAATCATCCAATCTCGTTGAAATCGCTACCGTTGCAATTGCCAACCTCCGGCTGGATTAGAATTTATAGTGTTTGCCAGAAGAGAGAGACAGAGATATTGCTGTCCTATCTGTCGTGGCGATGGCTATACCTTTGAGGTTTTGGATGCTGGTATGACGATCAAAGAAATCCTGGCTGGCTACGATGACCTAGCATTCAGACGATATTTCTGCCGTTCCCAAATTTCATGAGTAAAACAGTATTGTTAGGTCTAATCAGTGCTGGCGTAGTTGGTTTGGCAGGCTGTGCGGTGCAGTTATCCTCATCGCCATTGATGGCCTCCAGTCCGACAGCTTCCCGCTCTGCTGAATTGCACTATACAGTAACCTCATTGCCAACCAGTGAAGTGCATGTTCTGCGGATTCCGGCCAGTGCCTATCAGGTTGTACCTGCCGTGGCTCTAGAAATCGCCGATCTAGCAACCTTTGCTCAACAGTACGATGCGATTGCTGTGCTCAACGGTGGTTTCTTTGATCCGCAGAACCAGAAATCGACCTCCTATGTCACGATTCAGGGACAACAGGTGGCCGATCCGAGGCAAAACGAGCGATTGGTCAACAATCCTGATTTGATTCCTTACATGGATCAGATTCTCAACCGCAGTGAGTTGCGGCGCTATCGGTGTATCCAGAACTTGCGCTATGCGATTGCCTTGCATCGCGATCCGATCCCGACGGACTGTGAACTGCTCGATGCCTTGGGGGCCGGTCCTCAGTTATTGCCTGAGTTAACCTCTGAGTTGGAAGGCTTCACTGCAACTGATGCCACAGGTACTGTAATCCGAGATGCACTGGGCAGCCGCCAACCAAACGCCAGAACCGCAGTTGGTTTGACTCCAGACGGAGATATACTCTGGGTGATGGCGGCGCAGAAACCAGGCGTTAACCCATCGGGCCTGTCGTTGTCGGAGATGGCCGAATTCCTCAAAAGCCTGGGAGTTACTGCTGCCCTGAATTTAGATGGAGGCAGTTCCTCGGCTTTGTTCTATGAGGGAACCACCGTGCACGGCAAGCTCGATGCTAAAGGCAATCCAGTGCGGCGTCCGGTGAAGTCGGTGCTGGTGCTGCGATCTGCTCAGAATGGTCAAAATTAAAATCAGAACTAGAGATCGACCACAATCAAATCTGTGCGGTTGAGGATGGCTTTGTTAGTAAGGCGAGCAATCTGGACTTGGCCAACACCGCCGACACCGTCCGCGTCAAAGAACAACATGCCGCTCCTGCGGTTATAGATAAATCGATCGCTGCTGTCCTCAGCTCCAGTACCCAGGCGGAACTGGCTGGCGCGGACCCGGCCCAACTTGAGCGAGTCACTGAAACCACTGCGAACAATCTCGATCGTGTCATCCACCGAACGGAAATCACGGATCGTTTCGCGACTGCTGCGGCGTGCTTTGGTCAGCACAAAGGTGTCTTTGCCTCTGCCGCCTATCATCCGGTCTCGCCCTTGCTCACCAATCATCCGATCGTTGCCATCGCCCCCGATCAGTACATCCTTGCCATCACCCCCGACCAGCCGATCGTTACCCGCCTCACCACTGAGTCGATTGCCTAAACTGTTGCCAGTCAGTTGGTTATCCAGGTCATTGCCAATACCAACTGTAGCCGTACCCGTTAGCGTCAGTGCCTCCAGGTGATTGCCAAGCGTCAAACTTACTCCGGACTCTACCGTGTCATATCCCTCGTTAAGCCGCTCGATCACAAAATCATTGGGACTGTCCACAATGTACAGGTCATCACCGAGGCCGCCCTCTAGCTGATCGTCACCAGGACCACCGTCCAGACGATCGTTGCCCGCATTGCCGCCCAGCACATCATTACCAGCTTTGCCAAAGATGACATCATTGCCGACACCGCCGGACAAACTATCATCTTGCAAATCGCTGCCCATCAGGGTGGCCGTACCCGCAAACCCCGTGAGGCGGAACACCTCGAAGCCGTTGATCACGGTATTGCCCGTCAGGATGCCGCCGACTTGATTTACCGGGTTGTCAACATCGATGATGGCTATGCCGCTACCGTCGAGCAGGGTGAAGGTATCGCGTCCTAAGCCGCCCTTAATCGAGTCGTTTTGCTGCAAGTTCGCCAGAATTGAAACCACCGAATCGTCGCTGGCGAAGGCATCGATTAAGTCCGTGGCCGGAGTAGTAAACAACGAGCCATCGGGACCAAGGGTGCCATTGCTGAGCTTGATCGAACTGATCTGGACGCGGGTTTGGGCCGGTTCGCTGATGCTGTTGCCGTTGCGGAGTTGGAATAGGATAGTGCGGGTGGTGGTGTCGATTGCAGGGTCGGTGTTTTCGTATTTCACCGTGCGCAGAACCTGCAAATAGTCTCCTAGTGAGCCGCGTCCGCCTAGAGTCAAAACGCTACGGTTAGCATCATAGCTGGCGACAATATTGGTTCCCGCCGTCACTGCCGAGAGTTTTTCATTGATGCCATCCAGCGGATTGGCAAGCGTCACCTCAGCCGAGGTCAGGACCGGGTAGTTCTGACTGGTGAAGCGGGCATCCGTTGCCACAATATTTACAGGCGGACCGCCAATCACAAACGTACTGCCATAGTCCACCCCAACCGCTGTGCCGTTCAAGTCAATCGTCGGAACATTGCCCGTGGGAGCAAATTGAATCTGAACTCGGCCTGGATTGCTGTTAGATACGCCGTCCGTGGCCTGAAACTCCAGCGTGCGAGGTGTTCCCGTGGGAATGGGTCGGTTATTGGCAAACCGAATCGACCGCAGTGCCGAACGATAAGAGACGACTGGTGCTGAACCGGACAGGCGCAGCACACCCGCTACCGGGTCGAAACTACCTGTGATGCCGTTCTGGTCCTTGAACAGCAGGTTATCTTCTCCGGCAATGTAGTCCCGGATGCGCACGGTCGCACCGGATAAAACTGAACTATCTACATCGTTCAGGTTCAGTTTTGGATCGATCAAAATTGAACCTCTGGTGAAGGTAAGTTGCTGAACCGATGGTTGCAGGACAGGCGCGTCATTGACAGGAAGGATTTGAATCGAACGGGCGGCCAAATTGCTGGTGGTGCTATTGTCTTTGACGCTGAACTGAACCGTGCGCAGTCCCAAATTGGGATTATTGCTGCTGTTGCTGTAGGTAACGGAACGCAATACTGACTGATAGGCTGCCACCGAAGCTGTGCCGTTGAGGGTCAAAACGCCAGTAGCCGCATTGAAACTACTCGTAATGCCCGCTTGCTTCGCGGCACTGAGGCGGTCCTGTCCGGCCCGGTAGCCTTGCAGCTTCACGGTCGCACCTGTCAGGGTTTGGCTATCGGCATCGACCACCCGAATTTGCGGATCGATCACCTGCTGACCTGCGTTTTCCCGATAGGACAGATTGCCACTAGAGACCGTCACGACTGGAGCCGAGTTAACTGGAACCACCTGAATCGAGCGCGAGGCCAAATTGCTGGTGGCTGATCCATCCCGGACGCTGAACTGAACGGTGCGCAGTGCGGTGTTGGGATTGCTGCTGGTATTCAGGTAGGAGACGGCCCGGAGGGCAGCTTGGTAACTGGCAATGGAAGCTTCTCCAGTCAGGGTCAGGGTGCCGGTATTGACATCAAAATTACTGAAAATGCCGGCAGGGGCATTAACACTGAGACGGTCTTGATTGCGGACATAGCCAATAATCTTCACCGTCGCACTCGTTAAATTTAAACTATCGACATCGCTGACGGTAAGATTTGCATCAACTCTGACATCACCCGAATTTTCTAAATAAGATAGTCGCCCACCAGAACTAGTGACGGTAGGAGCCGTGTCCACTGGAACAATCTGAATTGTGCGGGTAGCGGACCGACTAGTGGCTAAACCATCGCGGGCGGTAAATTCGATCGTGCGAGGCGCGGGAGTGGGATTCTGGCTGTTGTTGAGATAGGTCACTGACCGCAGTGCCTGTTGGTAGCTCGCGAGAGGAGCCGAACCGGACAAGGTCAGCACACCGCTGGCGGCATCGAAATTAGCGGTGATGCCATTTTGAGCGACGAGTTCCAGGCTATCTTGTCCCGGTATATAGCCCAGAATCCGTACGGTTGCGCCCTCTAGGTTGGGACTGTCGATATCGGTGAGGCTAACGCCCGGATCGACCGCGACCTTACCGCTGTTTTCTCGGTAGGAGAGGCTGCCTGCCGAGGGGGTGACAATCGGAGCATCGTTCTGGTTGATGACGTTGATCGTCAAGGTTTTGACAAAGGTGCGGCCACCGGAATCAGTCGTCACGACCCGGATCGAATAGGAGGGCTTAGTTTCAAAGTCGGGTGAGGTTGTGATCCGCAGTTCATCCCCGACAATGCGGAAGGCCGAGTTGTCGCCAAAACCGGGTACGAGCGCGTAGGTGAACCTATCTCCTCGGTCAGGGTCAACCGTACTCAGCTTACCAATGACTGTATCTACCGGAGCGTTCTCGTTGATGGTATTAGCACTGAGCAGCAGATCGGTAGGAGCTGTATCGCCTGGATTCTCAGGTAAGTCAATCACGTTAATCGTGAAGACTTTCTCAAACGAGAGGTTGCCTCTGTCAGTGGTTCGAACTCGAATCGAATAGCTGGGTTTAGTTTCAAAGTCGGGGCTAGCTTTCAGACGCAGTTCGTTGTTGACGATAGTAAAGGCGCTATTGTCCGTATCACCAGTGCCAGTCACCAGCGTGTAGGTAAAGCTGTCACCTGTATCTGGATCGACAGTGCTGAAATTGCCTACTAGCGAGTTGACCGGAACGTTCTCATTGATCCGATTGTTGGATAGCCGAATGTCCTGTGGTACTGAAGTTCCAGGTGTTTCAGGCAAGTCTCTGACCGTGATGGTAAACACCTTTTCCAAGGTCAGATTGCCTTTATCGCGGGTTCTAACCCGGATCGAATAGCTGGGTTTGGCCTCGAAGTTGGGAACCCCCTTGAGGCGCAGCTCATTATTGACCAGGGCGAAGGCATTGTTGTCGGTACTGCCCTGTCCAGAAACCAACTCGTAGGTAAAGCTATCACCAATGTCGGGATCAACCGTACTGAATCGGCCTACTAGCGAATTAGCTGGAATGTTCTCGTCGATTTGACTATTGCTGAGCAGCAGATCGCGGGGCGGATTGGTTCCCGGCAGTTCGGGTAGGTCGTTGACGTTGATCGTAAACACCTTCTCGAACGGAAGGTTGCCCTTGTCTGTAGTTCGGACTCGAATCGAGTAGCTGGGTTTGGTTTCAAAGTCAGGGATGTTCCGGATCCGTAGCTGGTTGTTGACAATCGTGAAAGCATTATTATCGGCACTACCTGTTCCATTGACCAGCGTGTAGGTAAAGGTTTCATTTTGATCAGGGTCAATCGTACTGAAGTTGCCAACAACGGAATTCGCCGGAATATTTTCGTTGATGCGGTTATTGCTGAGCAGAATGTCCTGCGGTGGATTGGTACCTGGGTCATCATTTAAGTCCCTGACCCGGATGGTAAATACTTTTTCAAGGCTGAGACCTTTGGAATCGGTGGTGCGGACCCGAATTGAGTAGGAAGGCTTGGTCTCAAAGTCGGGACGATTCCTGAGAATCAGCTCGCCATTCACAATTGTAAAAGCACTGTTATCGGCGCTGCCTTGCCCTGCAACAAGCTGATAGGTAAAAGAATCATTTTTGTCAGAATCGATGGTTGTGAATTTACCGACTACTGAGTTCGCTGGTTTGTTTTCGTCAATAATGGTGGAGCTGAGGGTCAGGTCAATTGGTCGTTCGTTAACGTCAGTAACACTGATGATGAACGTCTTTTCGAACGTCAGTTTGTCTTTGTCGGTGGTGCGGACCCGAATCGAGTAGGAAGGCTTGGTCTCAAAATTGGCTGGATTGCGCAGCCGCAGTTCGTTGTTGACCATTCGGAAGGCAGCATTATCGCTACTGCCCGTACCCGTAACCAGCTCGTAGGTAAAGGTTTCATTCGGGTCGGGGTCAACTGTACTGAAGCGGCCCACAATGGCATCTGCCGGATTATTCTCCTGGATACTGGTAGCACTGAGCCGAATATCGGTCGGCCTTTCTCCCACATCTCGGACATTGATCGTGAAGGGCTTCTCAAACACCAAGCCGCCCTTGTCTTTCACCTGCACGCGAATTAAATAGCTGGGTTTAGTTTCAAAGTTTGGTGCATTGATCAGGCGCAGTTCTCGACCGACGATACGGAAAGCGCTGTTGTCGGCACTGCCGGGGCCGGCTACCAATGAGTAGGTGAAGGTTTCGTTGGCGTCGGGATCAGTCGGTGTGAAGGTACCTACAACCGAATCTGCTGGTTTATTTTCGTCGATGGTGCTGGCACTGAGAGTCAGATTCGTAGGGGCTTCGTTGATATCCTTGACGGTGACGGTTAACAGCTTGGTGAGGCTGCGGCCATCGGGGTCGGTAGTTCTGACTCGGATCGTGTACTGCGGTTTGGTTTCAAAATCGGGAACGGGTTTGAGGATCAGCCGGTCGTTATTGACTGTGAACTTATCACCATCGCCAAAGCTTGTATCCAAGGTGTAGGTGAAAGGGCCATTGCTGTCGTCGGTGGTGATTAGGGTGCCAATAACGGAATTGGCTGGTGAATTTTCGACAATTTCGCTATTGCTGAGGGTGAGATTGGTGGGGGTGCCATCAATATCGGGTAGGTCTTTGACATTGACAACAAACTGTCTCTCCAGAGTAGCTCCGCCCTTATCGGTCACCCGGACGCGAATTGCATAGGAGGATTTCAGCTCAAAGTCGGGCGATGCTTTAATGCTGAGCTTTCCGTCGGCTGTCAGGGTAAATGCTCCATTGTCGGCACTGCCCGGACCGGCTACGAGTTGGTAGGTAAAGGTTTCGTTTCTATCCGGATCTAAGGTGGTGAGATTGCCGACCAACGAACCGGCGGGCACGTTCTCATCTACCGTATCCGGATTAAGCAGAATATCGGTGGGTGCCTCATTCAAGTCATTGATATTAATCGTCAGTGCTCTCTCAAAATTGAGGCCACCTTGGTCGGTAGTTCTGACTCGGATTGAATAGGTGCTCTTTTGCTCAAAATTTGGCGATATCTTGATTCGAAGCTGATTTCCAGAAATTGTGAAGGTATTATTATCTGTATCGCCCGCCCCAGCTACTAGGGTATAGGTAAAGGTATTACCAGGATTAGGATCAACTGTAGATAGAGTACCGACCAGCGCATTAGGATCAACGTTTTCGTTGATATTGGCAGGCGTTAGATTCAGATTAGTTGGCGCTGCGTTGGTCGGCGGATCGTTAAGATCATTGATGTTGATTGTGAAAATCTTCTCAGTTGCGAGGCCACCTTTGTCTCTGGAACGGACTCGAATTGAGTAGCTAGGCTTGGTTTCAAAGTCAGGAGAGTTCTTGATTCGCAGCTCATTGCCAACAATCGTAAAGGCATTATTGTCAACGCCACCTTGTCCCGTTACTAGCTCGTAGGTAAAGGTATCATTAGCGTCCGGATCGGTTGTAGAGAAAGTGCCAACGACTGAGTTAACTGGAACATTCTCGTTGATATTATTCTTACTAATCGAAATATTGGTGGGTGCTTCGTTCAGATCTCGAACATTGATAGTGAACTGTCTCTGAACCGTGAGGCCATTTTGGTCTGAAGATTGAATCCGAATCGAGTAAGTAGGCTTGACTTCAAAATTAGGAACGGCTTTGATCCGCAGCTCATTGCCGGAGATTTCAAACAGAGTGTTGTCGGTGCTGCCCACCCCTGAGACTAAGCGATAGGAGAAAGTATTATTGGCATCTGGATCGGTAGTTGATAATCTACCGACCAGGGTGTTCACAGGTACATTCTCATTGACGGTATTGCTGTCGATTGAAATGCCCGTCGGTGCCTCGTTCAGGTTCCTGATTGTGATGGTTACGGGTTTCTCGAAGCTAAGACCGCCCGGATCGGTAGTTTTGACCCGAATCGAGTAGCTGGATTTGGTTTCAAAATCGGGAGAGTTTTTGATGCGCAGTTCGTTACCAACAATGGTAAAGGCATTATTATCAGCGCTGCCCGTTCCCCCAATCAACTCATAGGAAAAGGACGTATCACCATCTGGATCAACCGAAGCGAAGGTGCCAACCAAACTGTTATCAGCAACGTTTTCGTCAATGGCGCTGTTACTGAGGGTGATATTAGTGGGAGGATTGTTGGGTAAGGGAGTAACCGAATAGGGGCGAATATAAACATCTTCGCTTCCGCCGTGATCGCTCGTCCAAGCTACTGCAAAGTTACCACTACTATCCGCTGCAACTGCCGCAAAGTTTTGCAGACCTGTTTGGGTCGCATTAACCCGAAATTGATTCCCATCTGCTCCCGAGAGCGGTTGCCCATTGGCCCCGTATCGCCGCGCAAAGATGCCGGTCCCCCCAGAGTCTTCCCCAGTCCAGGTGATGATGAACCCACCTGTTTTTAGCATCTTGACCTGGGAGAATCGCTGGGTGCCCGCAGTGGTTTGATTGACTAAAAACTCCGCACCTTGGGCTGCACCGCTACTGTTATAGCGACGGGCGTAGATATCTTCTCCGCCATTAGACGCGCCGCTGTTGTTGGTCCAGGTGACGACAAAATTGCCGGTAGCATCCATCGACACGCTAGGATAGCGCTGGAAGTTAGTAGTAATGGTATTAACGCGGAACTCAGCTCCGTTTTTAGTGCCGTCGGCATTGAAGCGCTGGGCAAAAATGCCCCAAGAGTCGCCATCCTGACCGTCGCTAGCCCAAACCACCACAAAATTGCCATTGGCATCCATGGCCACTGACGAATGAATTTGATCGTTTGTGGTGTAGGTATTGACCTGAATTTCCCCGGTCAGCGGCGTTCCCGTTTTGCTGTAGCGTCGAGCATAAATGCCGCGACTACCGGGACTATCCTGGTTGCGGCTCGTCCAGGTGACCACAAAATCGCCATCTGCGTCCGTTGCGATTGCCGTATCAAACTGATCTGAGTTTGTTGTGGTATTGATCTGAAATTGGCTGCCTAGCGGATTGCCAGATTTGTCATAGCGCTGGGCATAGATGCCGTAGCCACTCACATCGTCTTGATAGAAACTATTGCTAGACCAGGCAATGACAAAATCCCCTTCATCATCCATCGCCACTGCTGGAGCAAGCTGGCTGCCACTGCGTTGGTCGCCCTCAGCAGGTGTATCGCGGTTCACCAGAAACTCGTTGCTCCACTGGCCGGTCACTACGTCATAGCGCCGAGCGTAAACTCCCCAAAAATCTGCTTCATCCGGAGTTGGTAAATCTTGCCCCAGGCTCGACCAAACGACGACAATGTTGCCATTAGCATCCATGCCAATGGTCTGCATGGGCCGCTCGGCATTCTCAAAAATGTTGGTCGATGACGTAGTTTGCTCAAGATCTGTGATTTGGTTGACCCTGAATTCATTCCCAGCGGTAAATGGCATCCGAGGCGTCTCCTTTCTCCTTACATTCCTGAAGTTCCTGCGAGGACTAGCTACCCATAATGGAACATACCCGTTTCTTGTAAAAGAATTACAAGGAGGGCCAGCTCAGAGCTAGAAACCGGTCGAGCAGCAAGGGGACTGAAAGGTAGATATGATTGGACCAGTTCCATCCAGAGTTTATTCGATGACTGTCTAGACCTAGAGTGTTCATATATCTAGTGACGCTAAATATGGAGAATTCAGCACTAGCCTCTGATCATAACCTGCCTCGACTAGAGTGAATCGCAGTTATAGCTCAAGCTAGAGAATAAATTTAGCCCAGTATAAATACTGGTATTATTTGTGATATTTAATTTGAGCCGCACGGTGCTTCCACGGTTTTTGCATTTGCGGTAGATAGATTCGCAACTAACAGAGACATCGCAGAGACAGCAAGTCAGGCTATGATAGAGAACTACTATTGGCTCGTAGCTTGGATTTATGGCTTGTGATTGGCCGCTGAGTTATTGGCTGAAATTGCCTGATCGGGTTTGAAATCTGGTCTCGGCCGCTGTCTCATTCTGGTTTGTCAGTCGTCCTCTAATCTTTTGCTGTTCTACCTGCATCCATGAAGCACACTCTTTCCGTTTTGGTTGAAGATGAGGCGGGCGTGTTATCCCGCATTTCTGGGCTATTTGCGCGTCGTGGTTTCAATATTGAGAGTTTGGCGGTGGGTCCGGCTGAGCAGGTCGGCATTTCTCGGATCACGATGGTGGTGCCGGGCGATGATCGCGCCATTGAGCAAGTTACAAAACAGCTCTATAAACTGATCAATGTCTTGAAGGTGCAAGATATCACTGAAGTGCCCTGTGTCGAGCGGGAGCTGATGCTGATGAAGGTAAATGCTACTAGCTCGAATCGCTCCGAAATTCTGGAGCTGGTCAACATCTTTCGGGCGCGGGTCGTGGATGTGGCCGAAGATTCCCTCACCATTGAAGTAGTGGGCGATCCGGGCAAGATGGTAGCGATTGTGCAGGTCCTGAACCGATTTGGCATTCGTGAAATTGCTCGTACCGGTAAAATTGCGCTGATTCGCGAGTCGGGCGTGAATACCGAATATCTGAAACTGCTGGAAGCGAGAGTTTAATCAGGCAATTTTTAGCTGGCAGTCATGACTATTTCTTTTTCGGCAGCAGTTCCTGTAGCCTTGAGCATTGCAGGTTCCGATAGTGGGGGTGGTGCAGGCATTCAGGCCGATCTGCGCACGTTTGCCTTCCATCGGGTACATGGAACGAGTGCCCTTACTTGCATTACCGCTCAAAACACATTAGGCGTGATCCGCGTAGACGCTCTGCCGCCCGAAGCCGTGATTGCTCAAATCACTGCCGTTGTTGAAGATATTGGCGTGCAGGCGGCTAAAACCGGCATGTTGCTGAATCGAGGCATTATTACAGCGGTCGCCAATCAGATTGCGCATCAGCCTGACTTGATGCGCAATCTAGTCGTTGATCCGGTGATGGTGTCCCGCACAGGTGCCCAGTTGATCGACAATGATGCTGTCACCGCCCTGCGGCAGCAGTTAATTCCCTTAGCTCGGATTCTCACTCCCAACCGCTATGAGGCCCAGATGCTGAGCGGGCTAGAAATTACGACGCTGAATGAGATGCAGGCCGCAGCCGAGAAAATTGTCCGCTTAGGAGCCAAGGCGGTACTGGTGAAGGGCGGCGGGATGACCGGAGAATGGCGCGGTATCGATGTCTGGTTTGATGGTGAACGGCTCGAAGTGCTGCGGACCGAAACTGTGGATACACGCGATACCCACGGTACAGGCTGCACCCTTTCAGCAGCGATTGCAGCTAATTTGGCGCGAGGCGAGGACCTGTTTGCGGCGGTTCAGCAGGCCAAGCAGTACGTCACCACAGCCCTGCACTATGCCCTCCGCATCGGTCAAGGTCAGGGACCCGTCGGCCACTTTTTTCCACTCTTTACTAATGCTGATTAGTTCGACTACATGATTACTGGCACTACCCAACTGCTGGGCGTAATTGGCTATCCGATTGCCCACTCGCTTTCACCTGTGATGCATAATGCCGCGATTGCGGAAGTCGGGGCAGATTTTGTCTATTTGCCGTTCGCGATTGCACCAGAGCATCTCAAGCAGGCCATTCAGGGCTTCGAGGCAATTGGGCTGCGGGGCTTCAGCGTCACGATTCCCCACAAACAGGCGATTATACCGCTCCTGAGCGAAGTGTCGCCCGTGGCCCAGGCCATCGGAGCGGTGAACACCGTTTGGCGAACTGAACAAGGCTGGTCTGGTACTAATACGGACGTAGAAGGATTTTTGGCTCCCCTACGGCGAATGCAGCGCGACTGGAGTCAATCCACGGCAGTGATTCTGGGCAATGGCGGCGCAGCACGGGCAGTAGTTGCAGGTTGTGTGGATTTGGGCTGTCGGCAGATCCAGGTAGTGGGACGCAATTCTGAGAAATTACAGGGATTTCTGCAAAGCTGGCAAACCTCTCCGATAGCCGATCTCCTTTCAGTTCACGCTTGGGAAAGCTTACCCAAACTGCTGCCAGAAGCGTCGCTGCTGGTGAATACCACCCCTATCGGCATGCATCCTCAGGACCAGGCAACTCCCTTAACAGCTTCAGAAATCCAGGCTCTAGCAGCCGGAACGATTGCCTACGATTTGATCTACACACCGCGCCCAACCCTTTTTCTTCAGCAGGCTCAGCAGCAGGGAGCGATAGCACTGGATGGCCTGGAAATGCTAGTGCAGCAGGGAGCCGCCGCTCTCCAACTTTGGCTACAGCAGCCAGCTCCGGTGGATGTGATGCGTCAGTCTTTATTGAAGTATTTGGATCGCAAATTTTAAGCAATATAACTTAATATTTATTTAAGACTGGTAGTCAGCCCAACTGAACTGGGCAAATGGCTATGTTAATTTTTTGAAGATTTGAAGATCCTCACCCTAGAGACGCAGAACACCATGAACCCTGAGATTCTAGAGACCATTAAGGTTTGGAGCCAATTTGCTCACCCAATTTTGATGTGGGTCCTGTTGATTATGACCCTCTACGCTGGCTATTTAGGTTTTCAAATTCGCCGCACCCGCGATGCCCAAGGAGAGCAAAAGAAAGCGTTGATCAAAGGTCGGTTTAACATCCGCCATTATCAGCTTGGCTCGATTCTGCTGGCCTTGATGGTCGTGGGATCGATCGGCGCAATGGGAGCCACCTACATTAACAGCGGCAAGCTGTTTGTTAATCCTCACCTGCTGACAGGTCTGAGTATGACCGGGTTGATTGCTACCTCTGCGGCCTTGTCACCCTACATGCAAAAGGGGCACGAGTGGGCACGCTACGGCCACATTACACTCAATCTCGTGTTAGTGCTCCTGTTCGCTTGGCAGGCAGTTACCGGCATGCAGATTGTGCAGAACATCATCAACCGGATGGGAGCCTAGGACTTGTTGCGGTGCTTGTTTCACTGGCTTGATTTACGTCGAATCTGATTGGGGGCATGGCGGTGCTGTGGCCCTTTTGATTTTGCAGTTCAGGCAGCGTTTTGCTCAGCCGTCAGCAGTACAGAGTCGGATGGGGTGCGATATTCTGTTATGGAACTGAATTGAGTCGGGTTATGCAAGACGAAATTCTCCGCAAAGAACAGGACTTTCACGATCGCTGGGCCGCTGCCATCGATGTAGAAGGGATTCGGGTCCGCGATTATTTTGAAGCCTGTACCGCGCCGGAAAATCGGTTTATTTTGCAGCATCTGGGCGATGTGCGCGGCAAATACCTGCTGGATTTGGGCTGTGGTGCCGGTGAAAATAGCGTTTATTTCGCCAGCAAGGGTGCTCGTTGCATGGCAGCAGACTATTCTCCTGGCATGGTGGAGGTGGCATTAAAGCTGGCGGAAGCCAACGGGGTGCAGGTGGAAGGGCAAGTCACCAACGCGATGGCGCTTAACTTTCCCGACAATACGTTCGACATTGTCTATGCCTCGAATCTGCTGCACCACATCCCCGATCCCCAACTGACGATTCAGGAAGCCTATCGGGTACTCAAACCGGACGGGCAGCTCTGCTTTTGGGACCCGCTCAAGCACAACCCGGTTATCAACGTCTATCGTCGCATTGCTACCAAAGTCCGCACCGAAGACGAAACGCCGCTCGATATCAACCTCGTTCGCTATGTTAAATCCCTGTTCACCCAAACTCACTACGACACCTTCTGGCTCGCCACGCTTTGGATTTTCTTGCAGTTTTACCTGATTGAGCGCGTTAACCCCAACGAAGAGCGTTACTGGAAAAAATTATTCTGGAACATCAGCGCCTCCAACCAACCTATCTGCGGCTAGAAAAGCTGGATGCCGTGTTGAAGAAATTTCCCTGGCTGAAACGCTACGCCTGGAATCTGGCCGTAGTTGCGACTAAATAGACAGGTCAACCAAATTTTTTTTAGCCTGTAGTGGGGGTATCTTGCCCGCCGCGAGCGGGACACTCGCACCGGGACACTCGCACGCTGTGTTATTTAATTTGGTTGAATTACTTAAGCTTTTCAAACATCCTTTAAGCCACATTCCCCAAACTCAAAACTACGTGCTACGCCTACGGCAGGCTATCGCCAAACGCACAGGCTACGCCACCAAAACTTAAAACTCAAAACTCAAAACTTTTCCTCTATGCCCCGCTACTCGATCGTTGTCCCCATCTTCAACGAAGAAGCCACCATTCCCGAACTTTATCGGCGGCTGTGCTCGGTGTTGGACTGCCTCGACGGTGAAACGGAACTGATTTTAGTGGATGATGGCAGTCGCGACCAATCGCTGCTGTTGATTCGGGAATTGCATGAACGAGATGAGCGGGTCTGCTATCTCAGCTTTGCGCGCAACTTTGGGCATCAGGTGGCTGTTACGGCTGGCCTAAATTTTGCGCGGGGAGAAGCGGTGATTGTGATGGATGCAGATTTACAAGATCCGCCAGAGCTAATTCCGCAGCTAGTTCAGCAGTGGCAGCGCGGTTATCAAGTCGTTTATGCTCAGCGTACTCAACGATTGCGAGAACCTTGGTTCAAACGCTTGATGGCCCATTGCTTCTATCGTGTTCTGTATCATCTAGCCGATGTCGAGATTCCCATCGATACGGGCGACTTTTGCCTGATGGATCGGCGAGTGGTGGATTTGCTCAATGCCATGCCGGAACGCAATCGCTATATCCGAGGACTGCGGGCATGGGTCGGGTTTCGGCAGACTGCCGTTTTGTTTGACCGCGCACCTCGCCATGCTGGCAACGTCAAATATACCTTCGGCAAATCCCTGGCCCTGGCGATCAATAGCCTCGTGGGTTTTTCTAAAGTACCTCTGCGGCTCTCCACCTACCTCGGTCTAGCCGCCGCTGCCGTCTCTTTACTGATGGGGCTACTGGTAATGTATTGGCGATTGTTTGCCCCGAACTCGCCCCTGACCGGCTACACGATTATCACGGTCGTGGTGTTTTTCTTAGGAGCGGTGCAACTGATTAGCATCGGCATTTTGGGCGAGTATATTGGCCGCATCTACGAAGAAATCAAAGGTAGACCGCTCTACACCTTATCAGAAGTAGGCGGCTTCCAAACTCACACAGCCCGCCGTACTGTCTTCCGCCCAGAAAAATCGCCTCACTCCACCCAGGTCACAAGCGAGCGAGATGGCAACGGATGAAATGGGGAGGATAAGCTGAGGCGCTAGGGCAGTGTTCCGATTCGCTTTAGACCAAACTCACCGCCATTAAATCATCCGCCATCTCAAAATTGGCCGTTACGCTCTGGACATCGTCGAGGTCTTCCAGGGCATCCATTAATCGCAGCAGGGCACGGGCTTGGTCTGGATCGGTGACTTCCACACTGTTTTGGGGAATCCAGCGCAGCTCGGACTGGGTTACGGTGTAGCCTTTGGCTTGTAGAGCCTGACCTAAGGCTTCGAGGTCAGCCGGATCGGTGAATACTTCGGCTCCAGGAAGGTCGTCCTCAATGTCGGTCAGTTCGTAGGTTTCGGCACCGGCGTCTAGCAAATCTTCTAGCAGTATTTCCTCGTCGATGGCAACGGCTTTAATTTTGCCGGTTCCGGGTCGATAGATGGTGACGACGCCCTTCTGCTCAAACATCCAGCCGACGCAGCCCGTTTCCCCCAGATTGCCGCCTCGTTTGTTGAAGGCAGCCCGCAGATCGGCGGCGGTGCGGTTGCGGTTGTCGGTGAGGGCTTCGATCAGAATTGCCACTCCGCCCGGACCATAGCCCTCATAGCGAATCGCTTCAATTTCACCGTCTGCACCTAGCTTACCGGCTCCTTTGGCGATGGCCCGCTCGATATTGTCGTTAGGAATTCCGGCAGCTTTGGCTTTGTCGATGGCTGTGCGCAGCTGAAAATTGCCTGCTGGGTCGGGAATGCCGTTGCGAGCGGCGATAATGATGGCTCTAGAAATTTTGGCAAAGGTTTTGCCTTTAACGGCATCGACTCGTGCCTTTTGCCGCTTGATGTTGGCCCATTTACTATGTCCTGCCATAATTGCGTGCGATCGGATACCTCAAAAAACTAGGATAGTGCAACCCAGCCCGAGTCGGGGAGAGGTGCAGATGATCCAGATCTTCTCAGGCGGTCCCCCTTGGAGGCATATTGGGAAAGTAGGGCGGGGTAGGAGCTGGAGTCATGCCGCAAAAACTTGCAGTCGCAATTAGTGGAGCCGTATCGTTGGGCAGCTATGAAGCTGGGGTGATGTACGAAATTATCGAAGCGATCGCGCAGCACAATAGCCATCCCGATACCACCGAAGCGCAGCGGATTGAAATCGACGTGATCACCGGAGCCTCAGCCGGAGCGATGACCGCCTGTATTTTGGCCCAGAAACTGATGTTTGAGGCCGAAGCCTTGCGCCAACCCTATGCCAACGCTCTCTATGGCCCTTGGGTTGAGGATATCGACATCAGCGGTTTGCTCAACCTGCGCCCCTCCGAAGATCCCAATCTTTCGATTCTGTCATCAGACCAAATTGCTGAAATTGGCTACAAATACGTGATGCAGCGTTATGCCTCCGGCCAACCCACCCCTCGACAGCGGCATCCGGCCGCCGCCGCTAGTATCCGTTTAGGGCTAGCCATGTCGAACCTGAAGGGGATTGACTATGCCGTAGAAGTCACCGATTTCCCCGATGTGACTAATCCCAACAATCGCAGCCGCCGCATGTTCACCTATACTCGTCACAAGGATTACTTTACCTACGCAGTCAAAGATGGCGACCAGGATGATAATCCCAGGCTTTGGAGGCAGCTAGAGCAAATCGCCCGGTCGTCGGGGGCGTTTCCGTTCGCGTTTCGGCTGATGGAAATCGAGCGGCAGGGTAGTGATCCCAGCTTCGCCCGTTCCACTCTAGCGCCAGATCACCTCTACTCGTTTGTTTATACCGATGGCGGTGTATTTGAAAACGAGCCGCTCGGCCTCGCCAAAGATTTAGTTGACCAAATCGATCAGCAACATCTCGATCACGACAATCGTTTTTATCTCTATATTTCGCCCGGAGCCAAAAGCTCGACTGTAAATCTCAACATCAAAGCTGACAATGCCACCTACCTGAATACTGGCGCAGCTCTAGCCGGTGCCATCTTTACCCAAGCTCGCTTCCAGAACTGGATTGCCACCAGCAAAATCAACGAAGCCATCCGCCAGTTTGAACGCCAAGCCAAGGAACTCAGCGATGTGCTGCTGAAATCACCCCAGTTGCGGACCGCGTTTAGCAGCGTGGCCGATAATTTGCTGGAAGTGCTCTACACCCAAGGCACACCTGAGGAACAGCGACAGCAGATCATGAATGACCGGGACCGGCTGCGGCAGCAGTTTACCGAAGAATACGACCGCTTGGTATATGCGTCGGACAAAAACGGTATTGATGGAAAGGAAGTGGCCGAAAGCTGGCTGAAGTTAGTGCAGGCGCTGGAAAAGGTGCAAGATTTGGGCAGTAGGGATGTGATGACGGTCTACGCCATTACTTCCGGCGATGTGGAACTAGCGGGTGAGCAACTGTTTGCCTTCGGAGGATTTCTGGATCAGCGGTTCCGCGAGTTTGACTACAATGTGGGCCGCCGTAAAGCTGCCTTTTTCCTGCAGAAACTGCAAGAACTGCATCAGCAGGCCAAAGGCGAGGGACAGCTTTATTTGACAAACTTTGTCGCCGGACAAACGATTAACCCAACGCCTGCCGATTTGGGACAAGTCAATTTAACCGAGGTCTCACCCGTCACCCGCCGCGCTGTAAAAGCCCAACTGCTGGATCGGGGCCAGCGGATTATCGAATTGATTGAAACGCGGTTTTGGGTACGATGGCTGCTCAAGTTCAGCCTCTGGATTTTCCTATCGAAAAAGTTGAATCAGCTCTTGAAGCTGGAATAGGACATGATTTCACCAACTCTTTTACACGCATTACAGAATTGGGATCAGTGGATTCGAACTAATCCCAACCAGCCGAAAGCCTACATTCAGCGGGGGATGGCTCACTTTAAGCTAGGGCAGATTGCCGAGTCGATTCAGGATTTCGACCAAGCTGAGCGCCTTGATCCCCGACTCACGCCCTACCTGTGGCAGCGGGGATTGTCCTATTACTATGCCAATCGCTTTGCCGAAGGAGCGAGACAGTTTGAAATTGACCTGACAGTGAATGCTCAAGATGTGGAAGAAACGGTATGGCGGTATTTGTGCATGGCGCAGTTGGAGGGAGTCGAGGCTGCCAAGAGAGCGTTGCTGCCCGTGCGCAATGATTTCCGGCGGATTATGGGATTGATTTATGAACTGTTTGCAGGTGTAGTTGATCCGGATTCAGTTCTCAGTGAAGGAATCAGTGAAGGAACTAGTGAAGGAACTACAGAGGCACCGAGCAAATTCTACAGTCAGCTCTATGTGGGGTTATACTACGAGGCGGTTGGCGCTGTGGAACTAGCCAAAACTTATATTAGTGAAGCCGTGCATACGTTTGAAACCCAGTACCAGAGTGACGACTATATGGGATACTTGGCGATCGTGCATCAAACTCAACGCGGCTGGGGATGAGTTAATTTGGCGAAGCCGCGCCGGTCGGTTGAGCAGCAGGTTCATTTTTGAGAGAGTCTGAGAAAAGTCAATGGCACAGCAAAAGCAAAGTTTACAAGCTCTAGGTAGTATTTCGGCCCTGGAGACAGTGAAGCGGCCCGATTTGAGGCAGCAGAATGCTATGGCGACGCGAACCAGAGCCAGCAACGGTACTCTGGCAACTGCAACCTTGTTAGGCGACTTTCCAGGCCGCAAAAGAACCGTGAAAGACTCGGTCGGGCGAGGCAATCCCAATGATTTCTTCCGCATCAATGTCAGCCAAACCAGCCGCATCAAAGTAAATTTTTTCAACCGCTCGGATGTGAATCTCAAACTGGCACTACTCGACAGCACGGGTAAAGCGATTTCCGCCAACGGACGCAGACAGCTCACGACCATTGGAGTCGGTAAGACGGCCACAACGCTGGTGCGAGGTGCGGCACCTGGAACTTATTATCTAAAAGCTCAAGGCCCCACCAACGGCAATCATCGCTATGAAATGAACCTGTTTGTCAACCGCAGTGGGGGTCCTGCTCCCTTACCCTGTGGCTGTGGGGTTTAGTGAGTTTGCATTATTCGGCTTGCAGCCAATCTTCATCAACTTCAGCGGCAGGAAACAGCCCCAACCAAGCAAGGTTCTGCACATAGTAGGCCGAGTCGTTGTCCCAGATGCCATTGTTGTAGGTGGTTAACAGCTTCTGCTGCCGAATCTCTTCAGCGATCTCAGCATCCACAATCCGAAAGGCGGGATAGAGCATGGCATATTGGCTGGTGGCTTCGTAACGAGCGGTGGCAGCTCCCCGTAAATTGATGCGGGCCGGGATGCGTTGATTCGTCTGCCAGAGCTGCTGCAAATGCTGCAAATGCTCTTCCAAGAAAGCTTTGGCCCTAGGTTCGTCAAACCATTCGGCATCGAGCGCCACTCGCCACCAGACGCGGTAGGCATCGAAGCTATAGGTACTGCGCAACCGAGCCGTAACCGGAGCTGTGCTAAACCGTCCGGTTTCTAGATGCAAAGCCACCCAATCACTCGGTAGACCTACTTTCGAGAGTTGGGTCGAATCTTGCAGCACCTGATAACTACTGTCTACTAAACTGAGCCAGTCACGTTCGGGATCTACCTGGGCAAACAGCCGAAACGCATAGGGCGCTAGGTAAGACGGATTCAAATAAATTACATCAGGCTTTGGCTGGAACGACGACACGGGGCCAGGTAAAAAGTAGCGCTGCTGGCGGCGTCCCGATTCTGTTGTCAGGGTTGCCAGTGTCCACAGATCTTTAAGTTTGGTGTGGGCTAACTCTAGATAGTCCGGTCGATTCCAGCGGCGGCTGGCAAAAATCAGAGCTGTAATTGCATCGAGATCGGCATCGCTGGCAAAGTTTTGATCCAAAATGCCCCATTCACCTTGATCGTTTTGGCCCCACTTCCAGGCCCAGAGCGAATCCGTTGGTTGACCATTAGATTGAGCCACTCGACGCAGGTTGTCTTCGGCCCATTTGAGAGTCAGCGCAAACGTATCGGGATCATTAGCAAACACGGCCCGCAGCATCGCATAGGCTTGTCCTTCTGATACGGTTCGAGCGTCCCGCTCCCAGTCAATCACTCGCCCATCGGCCTGAATAAAGCGCTGGCGATAGGCACTCCAGCTCTGCTCAAGCAGTTCCGGTGTAGCAACAGGGGCAGAGCTAGCAACTATCGCCGATCCCAGTGGTTCAGCAATGTAACTAGCCGCGAGCAAGCCCGCCAACCCTGGCAGGAGAAAAGGAATCATCAAATAAACGATTGGTTTCACCATGCAAATTGGTTCAATCTCGTCTCAGTTACTTGTCTCAGCGATGCTATCCACCCCTACATCCACTATTCATGCTGGACTGGCCGAATGTAGAAATGTTTCGTAGGCTTGAGTGAAGTTTCGGTAAAATCTGGCGGTGGTGTTGGTTGTTAGTCATCGATTCTTTGTGATTAGCCGATCCTAATCCTGAATAACTGATAACTAAGGACTACTGTCAGTTTTTTATAGCAACGGTAGCGAAAACCATATTTTGTGTTAGTTTGAGAGGCATTCTCACCGAACCCCCCAAACTTGGATTGGCACTCGGAACAGCGAAAGGCTGAGCAAGGAGCGCGGGAATACGGTTTAATGCAGTTAACCTGAACGAGAGTGATCGAAAGCGGTCATGACCGATACCGATATTTCATCCATTTCTTCTGAAGAGCTGACCGAACGGCGACGCCAGCTCCGTCGCAAACGCCGCTCCCGCTTTCTGCAAACAAGCTGGCAAATTTTATCGATGACGGGTTTAACGATTGGAGTGGTTTGGCTCGTTACCCTACCCGACTGGATGCTGCATGATTCCAGCCAAGTGATCATCGAAGGGAACAAAACCCTGGCTCCCGATGCCTTGCGGTCCAAACTGGAGATTAACTATCCCCAGTCTGTGCTGGCTGTGCAGCCGGAAAAAATCGCCCGTCAGCTGGAAGCCGAAGCACCAATCACAGATGCCACTGTATCTCGCCGCCTGTTTCCACCTGGTCTAATTGTGCAAATTCAGGAAAGGCAGCCGGTGGCCACGGTCTATAGCAGTCCGAATAGTTTGGCAACGCTGCCCCAAAGCAAAACCTTTGATAATCTGTTTGCAATTGCGCTGCTCGATCAGGCAGGCACGTGGATTCCCTATGAAAAATACGCCACCTTCAACCAGTCTCCTAAATTACCCGCCCTAAAGGTAATTGGTATGCAGGAACAGTTCGCCGATCAGTGGCCCAGTCTGTACGAGAGAGTTAGCCGGAGTCCCGTGAAAATCTCCATGATTGACTGGCGGGAACCGAGTAACTTGATTCTGCACACCGAACTTGGCATCGTTCACTGTGGCCCACTCAGCTCTCGCTTTGCAGAACAGCTAAAAGTACTCGACCGGATGCGGAAGTTACCAGACAACATGGATGTAGACGAAGTTGCCTACATTGATCTAAGCAACCCGGATACACCGATGCTGGAACTCGTACCCAGCGCGATTAGGGCAAAGCAGAAAGAAAACTGATCTCACTCCTGATTTCGGCTGCGATAGCAGAATAGAATCATAACTAAGAATCATTACCAAAGTGGAAGAAACCCTAGAATCCCGTTGCGTAACAGCGCTCTTCTGCTACGATGAGTGCCTAATCTAGCGCAAGCCAGATTTATCCAGTTCCCTAGCTTAAATCTGACAGGACAAATGTTCTACCTCGAGATTGGCTAATTGTTGAGCCAGGAGTTTATCAAGAAGATGTCAAAGGAGGATGCCAAACCGTTTCTGCTAACTTGAATGACTCGAAAGAATTGGGGCTAAACCATCAGTAAAATGATCTCTCCAGAAATTAGTTCAAGAAATACTTCAGCATAAGTGTTCAAGAAAAAATTGTGATGGAGTAGGGTTGTTTTAAGGCTGTTCAGATTCATCGAAAGAAGCAGCTTAAAAAAGGTTTTGAAAGACCGAAGTAGGACGATAGAAGATCGCCGTCAACGAAACGGCTGGCGGAAGCGATTAAACAGTACCAACCCTTGATTAGCTCCCGGTTTGGTGCAGCGGCTGCTCTTCTAGTTTTTAATTGCTTAATCCATTTTTATTGACAAGGCAGAGACTTTGCTTGCTTTCATAAAAATTAACTGCCAGTGCTTTGCTAAGTAAGGTGTCAAACCCCAAGAAACTGTAAAATCCAGTTTGGTTTTTTTAGCAACATAGCCTATAGTTATCTAGAGTTAAAAAGTCTTTGTATCAGTCGTCTCCCCCTATCCAATGACGTTTAATAGCGAATTGATGGCTAACCACGCAGATCAACCCGACGCCGATCAAGATCAAGTCAATTTCTCACTACCGATGAATGCTACAAATCCTTTTACAAACTCTGGAATACACTTGGGTCAAGTTCGTGACCCAAGAGGCTCTTTGGCCGAGGAAACGAGGAGTGATGAAATTGTGCCGAGCAGCGTAGCCAAAATCAAAGTCATTGGAGTTGGTGGTGGCGGATGTAATGCCGTGAACCGCATGATTATGAGCGGAGTAGCAGGCGTTGAGTTTTGGTCGGTTAATACCGATGCGCAAGCTTTAACCCTGGCTTCGGCCCATAATCGCTTGCAGGTGGGCCAAAAGTTGACTCGTGGGTTAGGCGCGGGCGGCAATCCAGCAATTGGCCAAAAGGCGGCGGAAGAGTCGCGGGATGAAATTGGAGCAGCATTGGAAAATGCTGATTTAGTATTCATTACGGCTGGGATGGGAGGAGGTACCGGAACGGGTGCGGCTCCAGTCGTAGCAGAGGTAGCAAAAGAAGTCGGAGCCTTGACCGTGGGTGTGGTGACTCGACCGTTTACCTTTGAGGGTAAGCGGCGCACCAGTCAAGCCGATGAAGGCATCGCAGCGCTACAAAGCCGAGTCGATACTCTGATTATTATTCCAAACGACAAGTTGCTCTCCGTGATCTCGGAACAAACGCCGGTTCAGGAAGCCTTTCGAGTCGCAGATGATATCTTGCGGCAAGGGGTGCAGGGCATTTCCGATATTATTACCATTCCTGGTCTAGTCAACGTAGACTTTGCTGATGTGCGGGCTGTAATGGCTGATGCAGGTTCGGCGCTGATGGGCATTGGTATCGGGTCTGGCAAGTCAAGAGCGCGAGAAGCAGCTACGGCAGCGATTTCGTCACCGCTGTTAGAGTCATCAATTGATGGTGCTAAAGGCGTTGTTTTCAACATCACCGGCGGCAGTGATCTGACCCTACATGAAGTCAACTCAGCGGCTGAAATCATCTATGAAGCGGTTGATCCCAACGCCAACATTATCTTTGGAGCGGTTTTGGATGATCGCTTGCAGGGAGAGGTGCGCATCACGGTAATCGCGACGGGATTCTCGACTGAAGTGCAGGCTCCGCCGGTGCAGCAGGCCACTCGCGTTTCGCCGATGAAACGACCTGCTATCTCTTCGCCGCCAGTGAATCCGCCGTCGCCACCGGCTATGCCGCCCGCAGCCCCTCCACCAACGCAACAGCCGCCCGGTACTACGAAACCTGGCTTGGATATTCCGCCCTTCCTGCAGCGTCGTCGTCCTCCTCGCTAAGGTGTAGACTAGCCATGCCGTTTTCGATGCCAATTCCAGGCATGGCGAATGATTTCGTGGAGATCAGCATACTGAGGTTGCCAGCCTAAAACATCTCTGGCTTTGGCGCTGCTGCCGATCAGAGCTGGTGGATCTCCAGGCCGGCGCTCTAACTCAACGGCTTTAATCTCGCGTCCGGTCACTTGTCTGGCCGCCTCGATCACCTGTTTTACTGAAAAGCCACTGCCGTTGCCCAAGTTGAAAGCATCGCTGTCGCCGCCTTTGAGCAGATATTCCAACCCCAGCACATGAGCCGTTGCCAGATCGGTGACATGAATATAATCCCGGATACAGGTACCGTCCTCGGTAGGATAGTCAGTGCCGAAGATAGCGATGGATTCACGTTTGCCTAAAGCCGTTTGCAGTACCAGCGGGATCAGGTGAGTTTCGGGATCGTGATCTTCTCCTAGGCGAGCTTCGGGATCGGCCCCTGCTGCATTGAAGTAGCGAAAGCAAACCGACTTGAGGCCATAAGCATGGTCAAAATCTGCCAAAATCCGCTCCACCATCAGCTTGGTCATGCCATAGGGGTTGATCGGCGACTGGGGATGATCTTCAGGAATCGGGACGATTTTGGGCACCCCGTAGGTGGCACAGGTTGAAGAGAAAACGAAAGTCTTGATATCAGCCGCCAGCATGGCTTCGAGTAGCGTCAGCGTTGCCACCACATTATTGCGATAGTATTTAGCCGGATCGGTCACCGACTCACCCACATAGGCGTAGGCAGCAAAATGCATCACAGCAGTAATCTTGTGGGCGGTAAACAGCCAATCTAGCAGAGGCTGGTCGTTCATGTCCCCTTCGATCAGCTTGACCTGCAGTGGTTCTAGCAAATCTCGATGCCCATAGACCAAATTGTCCAGGACCATCACGTTGTAACCGGACTGCTGAAGCGCCAACACCGCATGAGAACCGATGTAACCCGCTCCTCCAACCACCAACATTGTGGGCTTTTCCTCTGGATGGTTCAATGCGCTGTTCAATGTTTGTTTCCTCGCTAACCGTATGCTTGACTTCTGTTGTTTCTCCTGAGTTATAGCAAGTTCTACGGAACACCACCCAGGTAGAATCTTCTAACTTCAGTAGAACTTTGCCAATCTTTAATCTAAGTTCAACTCTGGAAAACCTTAGAATAATTGCCTGCTTTATGGCTCTACTGATTGCTGGAGAACGAAGCGGTGCTGGTAAAACCACCGTCACCCTCGCCCTATTAGCCGCCCTGCAGCGCTGGCAATTGTCGGTGCAATCCTTCAAAGTGGGACCAGACTATATTGATCCCATGTTCCATCAGGCTGTAACCGGACGCCCCTGCCGCAATCTTGATCCCGTCCTTACCTCTGAAGCCTACATTCAGCAGTGCTTCAGTAACCACAGCCGAAAGGTAGACTATGCCCTAGTCGAAGGCGTGATGGGATTGTTTGATGGAGCGAGCGGTGCCGATGACTGGGCTAGCACTGCCCATATTGCCCGCTTACTCAATCTACCGATTCTGCTGGTCCTCGATTGCAGTCGCCTCTCCCGCTCAATAGCTGCCGTAGCGCATGGCTACCGCTCGTTTGATCCCCAGCTTCAGATTGCTGGTTTAGTCCTGAACCGAGTAGGCAGCGAACGACATCTCGATCTGCTCAAAACGGCCCTCGCACCGCTCAACATTCCCATTCTGGGCATCCTGCATCGCCATGATGCGATCACTATTCCCGACCGCCACCTCGGTCTAGTTCCCACCGCCGAACTTCCAGAACTCCAGCGCCTGATCGACCAGCTAGCCAGCTTAGGACAACAATCCTTCAACTGGCCCCACCTCCTGCCCCTCCTTACCACTGCGTCCTCCCCCACCCCCCACCCCTTACCCCCCACCCCCCACCCCTTACCCCCTACCCCCCACCCTCTCCGCCTCGCCATCGCTCACGACCGAGCCTTCAGCTTCTACTATCCCGATAACTTAGATTTCCTGAACCAACTGGGTGCAGAGCTGCTATTCTGGAGTCCTTTGACCGATCCGGACTTACCACCTGGAGCCAGCGGGCTTTACTTTGGAGGCGGCTTTCCCGAACTGTTTGCAGCTGAGTTATCCGAGAATTGGGCGGCGCAACAGGCGGTAAAAGCAGCAATTCTGGCCGGTATGCCGACCTATGCCGAGTGTGGTGGCCTGATGTATCTAGCCAAATCCCTGATTGATTTCGAGGACCAGAGCTGGAAGATGGTTGGCGTACTACCCACAACTGCAGTCATGGGCAAACGGCTCACCTTAGGCTACCGCCGCGCCCTGGCTCAGCAAGATAGCCCTCTGATGCCAATCGGCACTACTGTTTGGGGCCATGAGTTTCATCGCTCTAGTTTGACTCTGCTGCCGCAGCCAGCTCTATATCAGATTCAGGGATACGATCCCGCCAGTGCCGTGAGCCAGGAAGGGTGGTGCCAGCATCAGCTTCATGCGTCCTACGTGCATTTGCATTGGGGTGGGCGGCCAGAAATTCCAACTCGATTTTTAGATTACTGCGCCCGTTTTGCTCAGACTCAGCCATGATCAATCATGATCACTGAATGTTTATGAACGTCGTTCTTCATTCCTGATGCCTCATGCCGAGCTGTTATCTGATCTCCTATCCCACGGTATCCCCGCTGCTAGCCGGCCCTCTCCTGACCGTCGATGCGGCTGAGTTAGGTTTACAGGCTGAGAGCAGCATTGCTGCCTATGTCAGCAGCGGGATTGTATTGCTGTTGGTAGCTACGGCGGTAGCGCTGTTGTCGCGACGCCTGGGAGTGCCATATGTCACCGGGCTAGTGTTGGCTGGATTAGCGATCACCGATTTTCTGCCCCAGAGCATTGGCCTCGATTCGTCGCTGATCTTGAACCTGTTCCTACCGATTTTGCTATTTGAGGCGGCGATCAACACCGATATTAGCCGGCTGCGTAGTACGGTTAAACCGATTGTGCTGTTGGCGGGTCCGGGTGTGCTGGTCGCCGCTGGGGTGACTGCAACAATCCTCAGATTTGGTCTGCGACTGGATTGGATTCCGGCCCTGCTGCTGGGCACGATTTTGGCGATTACGGATACCGTATCGGTGATTGCGGTATTCAAAGAAATTACTGTGCCGTCGCGGTTAATCACGATTGTGGAAGGAGAAAGCCTGTTTAACGACGGCGTGGCGCTGGTGCTGTTCAATTTGATTTTGCTCAGCCACCTGACGGGCAGTGTCTCGTTCCCAGAAGGTCTGCAACAGATGGTCGTGGTGATTGCTGGCGGCACTCTAGTGGGGTTAGCGCTCGGCTATCTCAGTGCTGGCCTGTTGGCCCGTTCGGACGATAACCTCAGCAGCATTTTGCTGACTGTGGCGCTGGCGCTAGGAGCCTATCAAGTAGGGCATTGGCTAGAAGTTTCAGGTGTTGTAGCGGTGGTGGTGGCAGGCTTGATGGTGGGCAATGTGGGGCTGTCGCGACGGGTCTCGGCCTCGAGTCGGGTAACGCTCTACAGCTTCTGGGAATATGCCGGGTTTGGTGTGAATACTTTTATTTTTTTGCTAGTGGGATTAGAACTCAAAGCCGTTGCTTTTTGGCAAACTTTACCAGCGGTGCTGCTGGCTGTGCTGGCCTATCAGGTGGGACGCCTACTTGCCGTTTACCCGCTGCTGGCGCTGGTGCGTCGGGTGGATCGTCCAGTGCCGCTCAGGTGGCAGCATGTGCTGTTTCTTGGCAACATCAAGGGATCGCTGTCAATGGCACTGGCGCTGAGTTTGCCTTTAACGATCAGCGGACGCAGCAATTTAATTGCGATTGTGTTTGGCACCGTATTGTTTTCTCTGGTAGTACAAGGACTCAGCCTACCCTGGATTGTCAAACGCATGCGCTTGGGAGTAGCCTCTCCAGCCCGGCAGCAAACTGAAACCCTGAGAGCACAATTGATCGCCGCTAAAGCCGCTCAGGATGAACTGGAAAGTATGTTAAGAACTGGCGTGTTACCCAAATCGATCTACGAAGAAATGCGCTCAATGTATCAAGTTCAGGTAGCAAGAGCAGAACGAGCACTGCGCGATCTGTATGACCGCTGGGCCGTGGAAGTCACGACTGGACAACGCGACCCTGCTGGACTAGATGCCATCCGCAAACGCCTGCTGCTGGTCGAAAAAGGAGCGCTGAGTGAAGCCCTGCGGCGAGGCATTGTCTCAGAAACGGGTGCGAAAGAGCGCTTGCAACAAATCGATGAGAAGATCCTGCTGCTTGAGGAAGATTGACCCCTCGCCGCGCCCCTTCCTCACCTCACCCCAACCCAACCGAATGGTCACAAGGCTCAAACACAGCAGGTTCAAATACAGTAATGTCGGCTCCGGTTAAAAGGCGAAGGCGATTCAGAAACCCAGCAGAAAAAGAAGCAACCTGAACTTCCCCATAGGCATAAACCAAAATTCGGGCATTGGTTGCGAACGCATCGCCCCATTGTTGCAATTGCCAACCATAGCGATCCAAATTAAACAGTGTCAAATAGCCGGAACCGAGCTGGAGGCCGTTGGCATGGGTAGCTGCCACAATATGCAACTGTTTGATGCCAGTGTAGTTTGCCAAGGCTGCCGTAATTTGGGCTACGCCATCGCTATGGGCATGCAGAAGCAGTGCTTCAGTATCAGGGAGGACACCCTGGAGCAGAGTGTGATAGTCGTCAACCGCAGAATCGATTACAACCAAAGCGGTGCGCATAGAAGGACAGGCCATAGGTCTATTGCAAGCAAGCGCAAGAAATTTCAACACCATCGGGGCAAGGAGCTAGGCAAACAAAGGTTCATTGAATCTCGATCAATGGCGATCAATCTGAAGGGGCAAGAAGCGCCATCTACCTGAGGCCAGAGTGCCCTAGGATGTTTTGCGGTCAAGCTACAGCCGTACAATCGGAACAAAATCTTCAACTAAGGGCAAACCGTGGCGTAAATTCACGGAGAAATTTTGATGCCTGAAAATAGCAGTCATTCAGAAATTTTGGAAATATTCTGCAAAAAATCCTCTAAAAAAGAAACTACCTAGGTCTTATAGGCTAGATCTTCTAATTTCTACGGATTACATCCCTGAACAAAATTGATCACCTCATGCAGAGCACCAGGTTTTGTCACCATCAGCACGGTGGAATCAGCTTCTAGTACCGTATTGCCGTTGGGGATTACCAAATCTTCATGGGCCTGGGCCTGATAGCCAATAATTAGCGAGCCTTTGGGGAAACAGGGATCTTGAGCAATTTGGGCTAGGCTTTGTCCGGCAATTCGCGATCCCGTTGGGATTGGCAGCTTCAGAACTTCAATTTGATCCTGCTCGAAGTGCATGATCGATTCCACCTCTGGGTATTCGATTGCATTCACCATCGTCGATACAGCCAAATCGATTGTGCTAATCACCGACGTGGCCCCTGCGATCCGATAGGGTTCAGCAAAGTCACGATGCCGCATCCGCACTAAAATCCGCGAGACGCCGTAGTGTTTCGCCAAGGCTACCATTGCCAGGTTTAAAGCGTCATTGCGCAGAACGGCTGCCACCGCATCGGCTTTGCGAATGCCTGCTTCTAGCAGCGTTTCAGTACTGACGGCACTGCCTTCGAACGCCATCACGCCCATCTGCTCACGGGCATAGCGACAGGCGGTTGGATCAATGTCAATCAGCGCCACGGTATGGCCTAAGTCCACCAATTTCTGCGCCAAATTCAGCCCAATCAATCCGGCTCCGCCAATCAGAATATACATGCCAACCTCAGTAACGCTCAGCATCTCCTTTGGTTCACTGTATCGTCGTATCTAGCTTCTGCGCACCCCGTTACCAATCCCTGATACAGTTAAACCCAGGGGATTGGTAAGCAGAGTTATGAAAGCACAAGTTTTTCGCGGCGTTAAGCAGCTCAAATACGAAGAAATTCCGGTTCCAGACATGGCTGACGACGAAGTACTGGTTCAGGTTCAGGTGGTGGGCCTGTGTCAGTCAGACATTAAGAAAATTCTCTACCCGCTCTATGAGCCACCGCGAATTTTTGGTCACGAAACGGCTGGTACGATTGCTGCCGTGGGTTCAGCGGTGAAGGACTGGCAAGTAGGACAACGGGTAGTAGTGTTGCATCACATTCCCTGCATGCATTGCGCCTATTGCCTGAACGAAAACTACTCGATGTGCGACACCTACAAAAACATCACCACGACTGCTGGCTTTACGCCTAGCGGTGGCGGTTTTGCTGAGTACGTCAAGGTGCCCGGCCATATTGTGCGGCACGGCGGTTTAATCGAAATCCCGCAGCACATTACCTTTGAGCAGGCCAGCTTTGTAGAACCAACCAACTGCTGCCTCAAGGCGGTGAAAAAGGCTCAGATTGCTCCCGGTCAAACGGTGCTAATCACAGGAGCCGGCCCGATTGGGTTAATGTTCATCATGCTGGTCAAGTATTTTGGTGCTCGTGCCATCGCTACCGATTTGATTCAAAGCCGCATCGATAAGGCCGTGAGTGTGGGTGCAGAGGTCGCCTTTGATGCCCGCGATACGGACCTGCCGGCCAAAATCCAGCAGTTGACGAACGGCATGGGCGTGGATGTGACGCTGCTGGCGGTGCCGAGCGAGAAGGCCTTTTTCCAAGCGCTGGACTGCACCCGCAAGGGTGGCAAGATCCTGTTTTTCGCTGAGTTTCCCGATGAGGTCGAGATTCCAATCAATCCCAACATCCTCTACCGACGAGAGATCGATCTAATTGGCAGCTACAGTTCTTCCTATCGGCTGCAAGCCCTCTCGGCAGATATCGTCTTCAACCAGCGCATCGATGTAGATGCCTTGGTGAGCGATCGATATCCTTTGAAAGATCTGGCTGCTGCGGTCGAAAAAGCCGTTTCCCCGACACCGGAAACATTCAAAATCCTGATCTACCCCGAAGCAGCGAGCCACTAGCAGTACTTTGACACATCCTCCTTGCACTCATCGGCCAGGTAGGACAGCGCCCGGAAGCGTAACCCCACGAGCTGGTCGTAGAGCGGATTCAGTTTGCACATCGGCGGAATGTGGACCACCTTGCGCCCAAACAGCTTCACATCTCGCTCAAACGGACACTGAGGCGGAATCATTTTGCAGAGAAAGCGGGCTAAGCGTGGATCATGAACTTCGAGATGATCCAACCATTCCTGGAGAGGTCTGAGCGGGGCGAGATGGGCGTCTTCGGACAGAGCAGTATCGTCTGCGGCAGGCCGATGGTTAAGGGTCAATCGCAGTGATTCCAAAATCTTGGGCTGCAACCCCAGTTCAACACAAAACTGATGCAGAATGTCGTCTTCCAAGTTGGAGTAGGTGCCATCGGCAATGGCGACCATCACCGCCGTGCGCATGAAGTTTTCGGCAGTTTTAGCATCTTTGCCCAAAATGACTGCCAACTCTTGGGGCTGAATCGGTTCTACAGTGCCTAGATCAGTTGCAGGCGCTAATTCTTGCGTCAAGTCTGCTATTAGGGTTTGTTCTTGAGGATCAAAATTGCCATCGGCCCATGCGATGGTCAACAATCCCCTGAGCCAAATGGCAATCTGTTCGTCACTGTAGGGAGATTGAACGGTGCTCACCATAGCTGTATTTAGATTTAACGATGCGACCTTTTACACCCAATCTACTCTACTCTCACTGGTTTACAAACTGCTAGCGATTTAAAGCAACAGATCTCAAGCGAATCTAAAAACCTGTACACTACTGAAGAATTGGCGCAGAAACGAGGAAGTTAATTGTGACGCTGCAAGAGTTTGGATTGCTGCTGATTTCGATTCTGGCTAGCGTGGCCGGACAGTTCCTGTTAAAAACGGGCGCTCTAAAGCTCGGCAAAGTCAGTGCCGAAAACGCGATCAGTCACATTCTCGGTATCCTCACTGTCCCTGAGCTAATCGGCGGCTTGATGTGCTACGGGTTAGGAGCCATTGCCTATATCCTGCTGCTGACGCGAGTCAATCTCAGTATTGCCGGACCGGCTATTGCCCTCAGCTATGTCTTCTCGGTACTGTTGGGCTATTTCATGTTTCGCGAAACCATCCCAGTTGAGCGGGTAGTTGGTTTAGGCTTTATTGTCTGTGGCGTGCTGCTGGTAGTATGGCAGAAACCATAGCGTGTCTGCTGGTTCCGTCGGCCAGACTGCACGGGCTGCCTCACACGGTTGAAATCACTCCATTCTCCGGGTTGATCAAGCGAAACAGCTTTTGCTTAATCTGAGCATCAAAGACTTCCCACTTCATGCGGGTATACTCCGAATTTTCGTTGAAGCCCGACAAAAAGCCCATTGGAATCTCGAAGCCACCCGCCATTGAGCGTCCGCCGCCGAAGAAGCGGCCCTGCGAGTCTTGCCCAAATGCTTCTTTGATGAATTCATCGGGATCGAGCGTAATCTTGGAGGTGCGCAACGAGCCAATCACCACCTCTAGCTCTTCATCCTCATCGTGGACAATCCCATAAACCACCGCCGTGTGCACGTTTTCTTCCGTAACAAGAAAATCTGCAGCTTGGGGAATGGCATCCCGGTCGTCGTAGCGTAGGTAGCCCACGCCCGCAATCGAAAAGTTGTTCTGCAAAACCCGATTCCGCAACGATCGCTCAATCACATCCATCACCCGCTTCGAGCGCGATGCCTGCAGCACCGAGTTTAACAGCTGGACATCGCAAAACCGACTCAGGTAAGCCGCTGCCAAAAAGTCTTCTTCCTGAGCCTGCATCAGCCGATTGGTATCTGACCGGAGACCGTGCATCAGAGCAGTAGCACACTTGATGTGTTCGCTGTTGCTGGTGTCGAGCCGGAGCAGGCCAGCTTGTAAATATTGGGTCAGGATCGTAGAGGTAGCGCGGACCTGAGGGCGTAGATCGATGAATTTTGCATTCAACTCTCCCTGAGCTGTGTGGTGATCAATCACAACCACGATGGGAACGCCTGCTTGCTGCACCAGCGGTAAGAGTTGGGTTGTTGTGCCCTGGTTATCAATAAAGACACAGCCTTGGTAGGGCGAGAGGTCTTTCTCTTTCGAGTTTTGTGGCGTCCAGCGCTGAGCGGGTAGCCCGGTTAAACGGACAAGCGCAATGTTTTCCTGGTGGCTCAGTGCCCCGGCATAGACAATATCACTGCGAATGTCATACTGCTGGGCAATCAGCTTGTAAGCCCAGGCACAAGAGAGAGCATCCGGATCGGGAAAATCTTGCAGGGCTACCAAATGGCGCTCTCCCCGATGTTGATCGAGCACTCGCCGAATTTCTTCTACCTTCTGCTCGGTGACTGTCTGGGATTGGGACGTCATCCAACCCTGCATACTGGCTTTGGGTACAGCAGGCTCTCGGTCCATGCTGATCGATCGATTAGGAGACTCAATGTGTACGTCAAGATCGGAAGTGACAGCAGACTCCATGATTAATGCCAAATTATTAAATGATTGTGGAGAATCCAATTGCATATGCTCGATTGTACGAACTGTGTGAGATGCAAGCAGCAGGATTTGCAACAACGGTTCTACCTGATTCAGAAGTGAAGTATTGCCCCAGTCCGTCGTGATCGATGCTGATTTGATCGATACGGATTCTGTCTTGCTTTATGCCTACCCTTACGATCTTTGCAAAAAATTGCAGCAGTCGTCCGGACTGAGTTGAGATTCCCGTCTTTAGATAGATCTGGAGATAGATCTGGCAAGCAAGAAGCATGATTGAGCCAAATCTGCCACAGGCTTGAAATGAATCAGTGATAGACCAGTAATAAACCAGGACTGTCAAGCTACCTAATCAACTTTCGTAGAATAAACTTTTGCAGAAAACACTCAGACAGGCTCAGTCAAACAATCTAAACCCCCAGATTGGATTGACAATCTGGGGGTTTAGGAACCAATAACATATTTCTGCCACTCTTGATGTACGCCGCTTTTGACGTGTTTCGTTACTTCAAAGTAAAGACCACTGTAAGGTTTATGGGGCGGTTGCCGCAGGATCATGTTGGCTTCCTTAGGGGTGCGGTTACCCTTCTTGACGTTGCAGCGCACACAGGCCGTCACCATATTCTCCCAGGTATCTTCGCCGCCGCGTGACCGGGGCACTACGTGATCGAGCGTCAGATCATCGCCAGTGTAGCCGCAATATTGGCAGGAGTGACTATCCCGGTGCAGGATGTTGCGGCGCGTTAGGGGAATTTCCTTGTAGGGAACCCTGACATAGTGGCGCAGACGGATTACGCTGGGTAAGGGTGTCTCCCGATACACGTACTTTCCATTGTGTTCAACCTGCTCTGCCTTTCCCTTAATCAGCAAGACAACGGCGCGCCTCCAACTGGTAATGTTCAGCGGCTCGTAGGAGGCGTTCAAAACTAGAACCTTGCCCATCGGTGATTCAGTTCAGTGAAAGTTTTTACAGATGGTAACACAATTGGCTCAAGTCAGGAGGGCGTTTGTAACTAAGCTGCAATTTTTTGTAGGAGATTGAAGAATACTCAAATTGGAGGAGCGCAATGGCGGGTTGGAATCCGGCTGAGATTTTGCAAGAACCGAACCTGCGGCTGACCGAGGCTGAAGTTACTGACATTCGCCGCCGGTTGCCGCCACCGCAAGACGGTCAGCTTTATATTGATGGCGTGTTTGAGGGTGGGGGCGTGCGTGGGATTGCCTTTTTGGGCGCACTACGCTGCTTCGCGGATGTAGGTGTGCGCTGGCGCAAGGTAGCAGGTACGTCTGCTGGAGCCATTACTGCTGCCCTAGTCGCGGCTGATTTTCCGATTGAGGAACTAGAGCAGATTATCGGCAACCTCAACTATGTGGATTTTCTCACTCAGAAAACGAGTCGGCTGATTTGGAACGGTAACCCCGCCAACGATTTGGGCCAACCAATCCGAATGATTTTGCTGCTGCTGCTCTCGCGGCAGTTGGGACAATATTCCTCTGCACCGTTTCGCAACTGGATCGCCCAGACTTTAGCCCGACGCAACCTGAAAACGTTTGCTGATGTGAAGGCAGACAGCGAGCGCGATCTGAAAGTGGTAGCTTCGGATATCAGCCGTGGTGAAATGCTGGTATTGCCTGACGACCTGGATCGCACAGATATAGCCGATCCCCAATACCGGGCACTCAAACAGCTGCTTGCTACTCCTCTGACCGATTGCAACCAGTTTGAAGTGGCAGAAGCGGTGCGTCTGTCGATGAGTATTCCCTTTTTCTTTGAGCCGGGAATTCTAGGAAGCCCTAAAGATCCAAACGCTCGCCGGATTGTGGACGGAGGCATTCTCAGTAACTTCCCTCTCTGGATCTACGATTTCAAACCCAATCCAACCGAGCCGACCAAACGATGCCCACGTTGGCCTACCTTTGGCTTGCGCTTGGTCGAGCAGGATAATCGCAGTGACAAACCAATCACGGGTCCGTTTGATATGCTGGGCGCGATGTTTAGAACCATGATGGTGGCACGGGACCAGTATCACCTCAATCAAGCCAGCCGCGACCGGGTGATTGAAATTGATGTCACTGAGGCCAACGTCACGGCCACGGAATTCAACCTGACCGATGAGAAAAAGCGCATCCTCTACCGGCTGGGCTATCTACACGCCAAAAACTTTTTGCTCTATGCCTGGGACTGGGAAAAACACTTGCGGCGGCGAGGCTTTGAGCCACAGGACTGCGATTAATTTGTTGGCGTATTACTTGCGCTGGTTCATGGCCGAAACGCCGCTAAACAGCATGACTAATCCACCCAGTAAGATGACTGCTGCTAGGCCACCTGCCAACCAATCCATCCAAGCCGTACTTTCCATAGGTAAAACCAGAATAAAAAACCAGAAACCACAGGGAGAATGGCATCGCGATTCAGTTCGATGGCACTTCTAATGGCACTCTTCTAATGGCACTTCTAATAGCACTTCAACAGCATTACTTTTGCCCGAAGCCCTGTCCTCGTGTTCCTTTTGACCATACCACGAGTTCGCCTGCGGCACCGCCAGCCGCTAGTTGGTATCCTTTGGCATGCCAGCAGAGGCTAGAGAACCCGTCAGGTGCTCCGTCAAGCATCTGCCCCAGCCGCCGCTTTTGCCATAGCACCACCCAGCCATCAGCTCCAGCCGTTGCTAAAGTCGATGTTTCCGGTTGAAATTGCATCGCCTCAATGCGAGCATCATGCTGTCCCAATACCTGCCCTTCCCAACCTACGCGCTCGTCGGGATGCTTTTCCCAAACGACGATGCTTTCAGAACTGGAGGAGGCCAACAAGGGAGCGCCCCGTTTGAGGGCTGTATCGGACCAGACCAACTGCCGAATCTTGCCCGGAAAGCCCCGCATCAACCAGGGCATAGCCGGATTCTCCCATTCCAACACGGAAATGGTGCGGTCGATGTTACCCGAAGCGATGTACTTACCATCGGGTGACCAGGCCACAATCGTGCTCGCCGAAGGAATTTCGACCAAGTAGGGGTCATCATCCCAATCGGCTGCCGACCAGACTTTGATGCCTTGGTAGCCTGCCACCGTTAGCCGATCGCCATCCGGATGCCAGGTAATATCAAGCACCGATGAGTTTTCAAAGTTGAGCGTCGTCACCACCTGATTAGCGGCAGCATCCCATACTTGCACATAGCGTCCCAAGCTAAACGCCAACAAATTCTGCTGCGGATTCCAGGCCATCCGATCTACCCAAGCTGGCGCGTTTTCCAAACTGGCGATCAGCGTTAGTTTAGGGGAAGATAACTCAGCCAGTTCCACCTGCCAAATCTGGACTCGCCCATCTTGCCCACCCGCTGCCACAAACTGCCCATCCCTAGAGACAGCCAAACAATCCACAGACTGATCGGTCGCGCTCTGGAGCATGGTGTTATCCAGTTGGGTACCCACTTGGTAGAGTGCCACTTCTCCGGCTGCCGAGCTGGCGACCAGGTAGTTAACCGCTGAGCCGACTGCTTCAGGAAACCAGGCAATCGCCGTAACGTAGTCGGATAGGCTGTGCTGCCCCAGCAGCGTAAAGACTTGGCTGTTCGCCGTTTGCTGCTTAGCTGTTTTACTTACCCCTTTGTTTACGCCAGGCACGCCCGAAAATCCTCTCTCAGTTGTGCTTCATCGAGATTGCGTCCAATGAACACTAGCTCATTGCGGCGGGTTTCGTTAGGTTTCCAGGGCCGATCGGGTCTGCCGTCAAAGAGCATGTGGACCCCCTGAAAGACAAAGCGCCGGTCTTCGCCATCGATATTCAAAATCCCTTTCATGCGGAAGATATCTGGACCTTGGGTTTGCAGCAGATAGCCCAACCACTGGTTCAGCTTGACTTCATCGACGGCACCCGCTTCCACAATCCCCACCGATTTCACAGTTTCGTCATGCTCATGCTCGTGGTGATGTCCCTGCTCAGCCTCTTCCAAAAATTCCGGGTCTAGCTCCAGCGCTCGGTCCAAGTCAAACGCACTGACGCCCAACAGCGCATTCATTTCCACTTCTGCATTGCGGGTGCGGTAGATTTTCGCCAGGGGATTCATCGAGCGGACGCGCTGTTCCAATTCATCGAGTTGGGTTGGCTCGACCAAATCAGTTTTATTGAGCAGAATCACGTCAGCAAAGGCAATTTGCTCCTGGGCTTCGTCGGCATCCCAATGCTGCCAAATATGCTTGGCATCTACAACCGTTACCACGGCATCCAGCTCGGTTTGGGACTGGACATCCTCGTCCATGAAAAAGGTCTGGATCACTGGAGCGGGATCGGCCAAGCCGGTAGTTTCAATCACCAGATGGTCAAATTTGTCGCGCCGCCGCATTAATTTGCCAATGATCCGAATCAGGTCGCCTCGCACCGTGCAGCAGATGCAGCCGTTGTTCATTTCAAAAATTTCTTCATCGGTATCGACCACAAGCTGGTTATCAATCCCGATTTCACCAAATTCATTGACGATCACCGCCACCTTTTTGCCATGCTCATGGGTCAGAATCCGATTCAGTAGCGTTGTTTTACCAGCTCCCAGATACCCAGTCAGAACTGTGACGGGAACTGTATCTTTCGCTTCAACTGCAATCATAGCTAAACGCCCCTAATCCGAGAATGATTATCAGTTTAGTTTGCATTCTATGGTAAACGAATCTCTACGAAGCCGCGCCCTGCAATTGGTAGGCTTTTTGCTGCATCATCCGGAAGATGTTGTAAAAACCATTGGCGCGGGACGGTGTGAGGCTGACATTCAGCCCAGTGGCTTGAATAAAGTCTGGCGTCACCTGCAAAATTTCTTCGGGTGGTAGGCCGTCTAACCCTTTGATTAACAGTGCCACCAAGCCTTTGACGAGCTGTGAATCCGAATCGCCCTGATATTTCACCTTACCATCCACCAGATCCGCTGTGATGTAGACCTGCGAGACACAGCCAGATACCTTGTTCTCTGGGATTTTGGCTGCTTCGGGCAGAGGGTCAAGCCGTTTCGCCAACGAGATCAACTGCTCATAGCGTTGCTTCGGATCTGAAACCCGCTGAAAACGCTGGACGATTTGGGCCAGAGCAGGGGGCAGTGGAGCTGAGGTTCCAACCATCACAAATACCAGAAAGGCACAAGCTAGAGAAACACTCTAGTTAGACACCGCTATTTTAACGGTTATTTTGGCTCGTCGCGATTGAGGAGCATTCCTGCTGCTGAGCTGCCGGATTAGAATGGCACATCATCATCCGGATCCCCCACATCCGGTTGGAGGGCGGCCACTTGGCCCCGACTCAAGGTTTCGGGTGCTAACGCTTCCAACTCATCAGTTTCCTTGACAATCTGGCCGTTAAACATTTGAGCCAAACTTTTGGCTGCCCGGCTAACTTCATCCTCTTCTTGCCAAGCAGGGGGCTGGGAGGAAGTAACTAAGGTTGGATTGACTGGATTGGCATTGTAGGAAAGCGGCGGATCTGCGACAGCACCGTGATCTGCGACAGTGCTGTGATCAGAATGATTGCCATTACTGGTGTCAGCATTGCGATTACGGCTGCCTGAATGGTGCGTTTCCCGCGCCATGGGTGTACTGATGGGTCTCGATTCTGGGGCAGCTAAATTATCCGACGGACGACTTGGGGGTACGGTAGCGGCTGGAGAGGAATTGGCAGAAGGAGGAGACGCATCAGCAGACGGGCTAGAAGGCACCACTTCTAGGCTCACCTTCACCGGATGGGCAACTTTGGCAAAGGCTGCTTCCAAATTGGCGACCCGCTGCTGCGCCATTTTGAATAATGGCTGGGAACTGATGCCGATCCGGGCCTTCTCAGCTTCTAGAGTCAGCAAACGCCCCTGCTGCCGAAACAAGGCCTGGGTACCCGGTGGTTGCAACACCTCAATGATCGACTGCCACATCTGCTCTAAATTGATCTCCGGCTGATTGGGCTGAGGCAACGACAGGATCGCGGGTACTGTTTCTGGTACGACCGGCTCCTCGGAGGCAGGGGGAGAAGGGGATAGGGGAGGAGGAGATGAAGCTTCAACAGCGCTCAGATGAACGGGAGGTGGGGGAGAGGAGAAGGGGGCGGGGGAAGTAGGGGATTGGTGGTGTTCGGTGGGCAGCAGGCCCATTAGGGTGACTTCGAGCCAGAGGCGCGGTTGGGTGGTGTTTTTGATCTGAATTTCGCTTTCGCGCAGATGGGTCTGGCCCTTCAGCAACAGGCTGAGATCGATAGCTTGCACAAAGCGGCACATCTCGGCCCAGGTGGGTGGAGTAATGGCGACTAAATCGTTGCGGTTGGGGGTCGTTTTGGCGATCAGCAAGTCGCGGTAGAAGCTGGCTAGGTTTTGCAGCACAATCAAGGGTTCGCGACCCCGATCCAGCAACCGCCGTACCTGATCGATCACGGCAGTGACATCAGATTGAGTCAGAGCTTGCACCAATGCCAGTAGGTCGCGTTCTGGCACTGCACCGACCAGATCCCAAACCCGCTCTACGGTAATCCGGCCTTCTAGCAAACTCAGCTGATCGAGCATACTTTGAGCGTCGCGCAGACCGCCTTGGGCGATTTGGGCCACGAGCTGGATTGCATCTGGGCTAACGTCGATTGCTTCTTTGTCGGCAATCCGACTTAGGTGGTGCACCATCGCCTCTAGCTCAATCCGGCGAAAATCGAAGCGCTGGCAGCGAGAAATAATTGTGGGCAACACGCGCTGGGGGTCGGTGGTGGCTAACACGAATACGACTCGATCGGGTGGCTCTTCCAGGGTTTTCAGCAGCGCATTGAAGGCTTGGTTGCTCAACATGTGACATTCGTCGATGCAGTACACCTTGTAGCGGCACTGCACTGGAGCGAACTGCGCCCGTTCAATCAACTCCCGAATGTTGTCTACGCCGGTATTGCTGGCGGCGTCGATTTCAATCACGTCTAGGGCGGAACCGTTGGCAATCGAACGGCAAACTTCGCAGACACCGCAGGGCGTTTCTGTAGGAACAGCTGATTTGAGGCAGTTGAGTGACTTAGCCAAGATCCTGGCGCTGGATGTTTTGCCGGTACCGCGTGCTCCGGTGAACAGATAAGCCGGGGCAATCTTTTGCTGGCGCAGGGCATTGGTCAGGGTGGTGGCAATTGCTGCTTGTCCAACCAGTTCAGCAAAGGTTTGCGGACGGTACTTGTGGTGCAGGGGTTCGTAAGCCATAGCGGGTGCTGAAATTCTCTCCTCTAGGGTAAGCGAGGAATGCTCGAACAGACGTACCACTTTGGAAATTTCTGGGAATCGACAGCTTCTGCCCCATCCCCGCCGTCCTGTGGGATAATGAAAATCACATTGTGTTTAGATTTAGCCAGTGAGTAGTAACGTCCGCACAGTTTCCGAAACCAAGAGAGCCTTTTACACGCTTCATACCCGCCCGATTAACTCGATCTATCGGCGGGTTGTTGATGAATTGATGGTAGAGATGCACCTGCTCTCGGTCAATGCGGATTATCGCTATGACCCAATTTATGGTCTGGGCGTGGTCACTGCCTTTGATCGGTTTATGCAGGGCTATCGACCTGAGGCCGATAAAGCTTCGATTTTTAATGCCCTGTGTCAAGCATTGCAGGATGATGCCCAGAAATATCGCCGCGATGCGGAGCAACTGCAAGCTGAAGCCGCTGCCACTTCGGCGGATACTTTTTTGTCGCAAGTCAAGCAGCTGAACATGGCACCAGCAGGTGCTCTCTATGATGCATTGCGAGGAGTAGCAGGTAATTCCAGTTTCAAGTACAGTCGCCTGTTTGCAATTGGCCTATACACGCTGCTGGAGCTGATGGACCCCAGTTTGGTCAAGGATGAATCCAAGCGTAACCAAGCCCTGCAAACCTTGAGCGAGGCGCTGAACCTCTCTGGCGACAAGATGCAGAAAGACCTGGAGCTGTATCGCAGCAATCTGGATAAAATTGCCCAAGCTCAGATTGTGCTGGATGATATCCTCAAGGCCGATCGCAAAAAGAAAGAAGAGCGAGCCAAAGCTAAAGACACCGTAACGACACCGTCCGATTCTCAAGAGTCGAGCTGAGTATTGTCTTGGATTGATTGATCGGTTTCAGCCTCTTCAGTCTCTAGTGTTGTCTGAGCAACTGGCTCAACCGATGTAGGCGTATCTTGGCTAGCTGCCAGAGCCGTCGAGTAGGCTTGAGCATTGGCAGCAACCAGCGCTTGGGCAATAGACCTCAGCTTATCGTGTAATCGATCGTCAATCTCCGGCGATTTCGGTACTGGCACAAATCGTTGAATCGGTGTACGACTTGGTGCTTTGACTAGCGGCTGGCGAATTTCTGGTGGCAAGCTTAACTGGAACTGCTGGGACGGTCGAAAAGGCTGGATTGCAGGTGGCCCTTCGGCTGAAGGGGAGGAGGCGCGGACCGGAAATACTAGCGCCGCGGCATCTACGTTCAGGTCTTGAGGTACGAGCCGCCTTGGTTCAACCGCCGAGCGGTATCTAGAATGGCTGCCGTTGGTTTCTGCACCTACTAAAACAGGTTGGGGAATCGTGAGGAGCGGTTCAGTGAACCTTGGTTCGGTAAACAAGAGCTGCAGCGAACGACCCGAAATCATCCGTTCAAACTCGCGGCTGAAGTGCTGAAGCGGTCTGCCACGCCGTCGCCACAGTTCCAAAATTTGCCAGACAGAAACAGCTTTATAGCGACCTTGATAAAGTGCCTCGATTACAGCCGGACTTAACCATTCTGCTGGGTATTGCCGCAACCATTGTTCGATCCACTGCTCTAGCCCATAGCCTCCTGGATCAAAACTGTAGCGAGTCATTAACTCAGCCACATTTGCAGCAATTACATCTTTGGCTTGCTCAGTCATGCCACCCACAGGATAAAAAGGGTTCTTAACAAACTTTAATCGGGAAATTGGGGCAATGGATCGGAATTGCACGAAAATTCACTTTCACCCATGGCAGTGACAAGCTCAGGAGCTAGCTCAGGAACAGGATCAGTAACAGAGCCAGTAACAAGCTCAACGTTCCGCCCAATCAGCGTCTGCTTGAACCGATGCCTCACCTGTAATGGGCAAGCTGCTTACACTCCATTTCCTATTGCATAAGTCCTTACCACCCGGCCAACGTTTCCCCGTTCATTCAGCCAACGTCTATCCGCTAGTTCAAGGGGTTAATTGCAATCTAGTTGATACCTTGAATTACGCTACTTTCAACCGTATTGCCGCCTGAGCCAGAAAAGGGACCCGGATCGCCAGTCCAATTAAAGTCGTTCAACTGAAAGCTGAGGGTTGCTTCTTGCCTGCCGCTGCTATAGGTGGCAATGATGGAATAAGTACGACGTCGGTATTCCAATCTGTATACTGTATCGATCTCATCCTGAGTATCGAGGTTATAGGCAATCTGTACTCCAGCTCGTAACGGTCCATAGATCTGCTGGGTCAGGCCAGCAATCACAAACTGTGAGTCACCGACTCGGTCAAACAAAAAGGGCGATTTGCCCTCTAGCAGCGTGTTGAAATAGCCAAAACTGAATTCCGTGGAATCCAAAAATGGTCGTGAAAACCGACCGATTTGTCCCAACAGAGTAACACTACCGCGCAAGCTGGCCTGAGTGTCGCCGTTGCTATAGCCACTGTAGACCCCCTGCAATTGGGTAAACACACCCAGATAGGGCACAACCGGAGTTGGTGTGTAGCGCAGCCCTTCGGTAGGGGTAGGAGGAAGTGGAGTCCCGTACCAGATCGGGAAAAATCGACTCAGGGTGGCCGCCACCTGATAGCGTGTTAGGTCTACACAGCCGTTACCAGTTGTATCTCGGTCATCTGGATTGATGCAGCTCAAATCTCGATCCTGACGCAGCTGCGGATAGAGGTCTCCCTGGTCGGTTTGGGCATTGACATATTGAATACTGCCTTGATAATTCAGGTTGATCAAGCTATCTCCCAGCACATAGCGAGGTGAATTTATCACCAGACCAATGCTGCTTTGCACATCCTGAAAACCCAACGAGCCGTTGAATAGCCGGTTGCGGTAGCTGTATTCTAGCGCCACAGTGTGGTTAAACACGCGCTGTTGTGCTCGCACGCTGGCTCGCAGCCGATCTTCGATTTCACTCAAATCCAGGCTACTAAAGTTAGCAACGGCTTGGGCAGTGGTGTTGGGGCTAAAGCGAAAATCCAGATTGGCAATCAGTCCAAAGTGATCGGGATCGGGAAAGCTGCCCTGGTCAATCGCTCGCTGCACCAGAATTTGAGGCGTCAGGCTAAATGAGACCAGCGGAGTGGAATAGATATCAAACGTGCGCTCAATAAAGAAACCGTCCCGGTCTCTCTCGTCGAATCCGAAGTTGAATAAACCAGAGCTGCGTCTGCGATTGTCGAGTACCAATCGATCGACCAACAGCGGCAGCTCAAAGCCCTGATCAAACACGAGGCGCGGATTGCGGGCACGAATTTCGGCAGTGGTCGGGGAAAGGCGGGTGTAGGTGGCTCGGCTGGATCGCAGCTCGAGTTCGGGGGGTGAGAAGGGGTCGTTGGTGATCCGAACATTTTGGGCTTCCAGATTCTCGCCAAAAAAGTCCACCTGATCGGCTTCAAACCGGAGCCGGCTGATTTGTCCCTGCTGCTGCCTGGAAAGATTCAACCCGAACGCCGGGCCGGGTATGCCGCCAAACACCTGCAACGGCTGAGTCGTAGAGAGCCGCTCAGTCGCAGGTTGCTCCGCAGCCGAACCAATAGCCGGCGGGGTCGGATCAAAATCCCGCTCTGCTGCCGGAATCAGTAGCTCGCCTCGGGCGGTTTGGATCGCGCCTTGATTGAGGCCAAAGTTGTAAGTAAAGAGGGCACCGCGCAGCACCTGATCGCCACGAGTTAAGACTGCATTACCTTCGGCTACTGCAACCCGGTTGGGAATATTGACCTGTACCCGATCCGCCGTCAATACCGCTTGACGGAACCGGACCCTAACATTGCCATCGGCGATAAAAATCTGCTGTCGCTCGTCAAATTCTTGCCGGTCACTTTGCACCTCTAGCACTTCCCCAACCGCCTGTGGATCGATCGGTACCCCTTCACCAGGACTCGCACCCGGTGTCGGCTGGCTGGGTTGGGCTTCTGGCGTGGGCTGGGGTGGCGTTGGAATTGTTAGCACCTCGCCATCAGAATCGGGTACTGGATTGGGCAAGGGTTCTGTTGTCGGCTGGTCAGGATCGACCTCTAACGGTGCAGGTGCAGGAATCGGCAGATCCAGCCGAAGTGTCTCAGGTTGCTGACTAGGCTGGGGAACGGCAGTGGGTTCTGGACGGAGTTGAGCGTCGAGGAGTTGAGCGTCGGGCAATGGTGCGCGCCCATCTGTTTCCTGGGGTTCTGAGGGAGAAGGCTCCGGTACCGTCCTCGCTAATTGGGAATCCGGTGAACCGATTGGAACGGCAGGCAGCGCATCAGGCGCTGTATACTGCTGCGTTCTGGGGATTGGAGCTGTATTAGCCAGTACAAGCGCATCCAATTCGGGCAGCGGCAAAATCACCGTTTGAGCCGCGCGGGTGGCCCTTGGCCGTGGTTCAGGCGCAACGCTAAACTGAACTGCCCTATCCGGTTGGTTTATCGTCATGGGACCACCCAAACTTGCGGCTGGGGTCAGGCTAGGTGCAGTCGAAACCGGCTCTAGTACTGGCACCACCGAGCCACAGTTCTCTACACAGGTAGCGGTATCTGCAGGTACAAAAGAACCTGTTGACGCTTCTGTAGGGCTATTTGAGGCAGCGGCTTCTGCAAAATCTTGATTGAACAAAGAATGGAAGGATTCCTCAGGCAGTACGACGTTGACGACCGGAGGTAGGGCAGGCGGCGAAACCGGATAGGGCATACTCTAATCGCAACAATGTAGACGGCAAGCCCAACAGCAGGACTTTAACCGTCCCTGATACAGGCTCATCAGACTCCTTGTTCGCGTGTAGGTTCCAGAAGTCTATGGTCTGACAGGCGTACAGCCTGAAGTTTGAATTTATTCCAGATCGCGACGCTTGGGGTTGCGGGAGGGGTCATTCGACAAAAAGCCAAACACAAACAGCCCGACAAAGAAAAGTACTGTAATGTACACCACAATCTTGAGAGTCAACATAGCGGCATCTCCCAAACGAGTTTGTTTAAAAAATAAGCTTTATTATCATACAGAAACATTGCACCCTTTTGGACAAAGCCTAGTCGAGAAGTCGTGATCCAATTAGTAGCCGTTAGTAGTAGTAGCCGTTAGTAGCCGCCAATTAATTATTCGTGGGTGAATTGTTCAGTCATATCCAGCCAACGCTTCAATTGATTGGGTCAGCGCAACCTCCGTCTGCGCACAAGCCATCTGAAGCAATGGTATAGGGCGAGTGATAGGTAGGTCGCTGGCCGAACAGCATGTAGCGATGATCGCGGATTTGCTCGTAGAGTTGGTCACCAACCCATTTGACACCGGGCAATTGCTGATAGGCCCTCACAAAGGCATCGCCCAGCGGCAAGAGGCAACCAATTTCCTCAATAGCAGCAGTACCCTGCCAGCGTTGAAACGGTGGTTCTGCTTGAATCAAAATGATGCCTAACTGACAATCCTCAGGCGTGATGCCAAATTGGGCTAAGGTCGTCTGGTCCTGCATGGGCGCATAGCGAAACTGCTTGCCCTGATCAAGTTGCTCCAGCAACTTAACCGAATTGACGCATAGGTTACAGTTTCCGTCGTAGATCACGTGATAAATCATCAAATCACCTCTAGCATTAAGGTCTACCTTGACTGGTTTCCGTCCTGTTTGTGAGTTGACTAAGTTGAGTAAGTTTGGATTGGGTAAGTTGAGGTTAGAGCTTATCTGCTTCTATTGTGGCCGTTTTATTTCAGCTATCTCGTGGGCTGTTGACCGGTTTTGCCGATTCTGGCCAATTCTGATTAACTCAGTCAGTAGTGACTCGCATCGTAGAGTGATTATTAAGGATTGTTACGCTTCTTGATCTGAAATTTTTACTCTGTGTCAACTAAATTCTAGAAGCCTGCCAACCCTGGGTATAGACTCACCCTAATGGGTGAATTTATTTTTCTCTATCGAGAGATAACCTTCCCTTAACCGTTTGCTGGATGTTCCCTTTATGATCAGGCAGTAGGATGCTTGCGACACGATCTGTAAAATTTAGAAGTTTCAATCACTAGGTAGATCGCATGACATCCCTAACACGCTTCAAACGTCGCGCTTTTATAGCAGCCATTGGCTGTGTCTCGATGGGGCTGGCCGTCTCCTGCGGTCCCTCCAATCCCGATGTATCTGCACCAACGGCTACGTCTCCAACGGCTGGTGGTGGCGGTGGTGGTACTGTCTCCCTCAGTGGAGCCGGTGCGACCTTCCCTGCTCCGCTCTATCAGCGCTGGTTTGCCGACTACAACAAGCAAAATCCCAACACTCAGATCAGCTATCAGTCTGTGGGCAGCGGTGCTGGGGTTGAACAGTTTTTGGCCGGAACTGTAGACTTTGGAGCCACTGATGCTCCGCTGAAGGCAGAGGAACGGGAAAAATTTAAGGCCAAGTTTGGAGCTGAGCCGATTCAGGTGCCGATGACGGGGGGTAGCGTGGTGTTTGCCTACAACCTAGATGGTGTGGATGGCCTGAAGCTTTCCCGTGATGCCTACTGCGGCATTGTCACCGGCGAAATTACCCGGTGGAACGATCCGGCGATTGCGGCTGAAAACTCCGGAGTTAACCTGCCCGACTCCAACATTCAGTTTGTACACCGTTCAGACGGTAGTGGCACCACATTTGCCTTCACCAACCACTTGCAGGCTGCTTGCCCCAACTGGACGGCTGGCGCGAACAAATCGGTGGAATGGCCGGTTGGAACGGGTGCTAAAGGCAACGAGGGCGTGACAGCGCAAATCCAGCAGACTCCTGGTGCCATTGGTTATACCGAATTCTCCTACGCTAAGGAGAACGGCCTGCAAATGGCTGCGATCGAGAACAAGGCCGGCAATATGATAGAGCCAACCCCTGAAGCGGGCGCTTTGGCCTTCAAGGGTGAAACGGTTCCGGCAGATTTCGCGCTGCTGGTTCCCGATCCAGAGAACCCTGATGCTTACCCAATCTCGACCCTAACTTGGCTGTTGCTTTACCCTGAGTACCAGGATGCGGCTAAGAAAGAAGCCCTGAAAAGTGTGGTTGGCTGGTCGCTGACAGACGGCAAGAGCGCTGCCAACGATCTAGGCTACATTCCTCTAGAGGCCGATCTGGCCGATCGGGTGAAAACCGAGGTGGCCAAGATCCAATAGGGCAGATACAGAAGATACAGATATGTGTTTCTGTAACAGATAGGCGATTATAGCCTGGGAAAGGTTAGTTGATGGCTGCCTTTCCCAGCTTCTAAAGAGGTGCTGCTGCCTGCATCTTTTCTGCAAGAATGCTGATAGACTGCTTCTATCTTCTTGATATCAGGGACCTCGGTTTACATCACTGTGTGTAGGAATCACTATATGTAGGAGTCACTATATGTAGGAAAAAGGTCCAGAATCTTTATAAGCCTCTTGATTTCCTGACCTATTGGTTCATTCTGGTAAGCTCTTTGTTGGTTGAAGCATGCTCTTAAGGCTTATTTAAGACGCGCTGTAGGATAGACGACGTGGAAATTCAAAGTAATATTGGTAGATTTTGCATAGCTTTTGCACAAAGAGTTGAATTCAGGGTTTTACGCTGCTGTTTCAATTGTGGCTTTAGCTATTGACATTGGGTCAATCTAGAGCATCGATATTGAGTGTTCGAGATTCTCAGAATTCGTAGATTTCAAAATTGACTTTAGTTTTTTAGTTTTTTGCACTCTATTATCCTGTCATTTTCCAGATTGAATCGAGGAAACGATGCCACTACACACACCGCTAGAACCTGCCATGACCGTTCAGATCTTTCAGCGTCAGCCTGATCCCAAGATTTTTACAGCTGGCGACGTGATTTTTGAAGCAGGTCAGAAAGGGGACTACATGTACGGTCTCCTAGAAGGGGAAGTTGAAGAATATGTCGATGGCCAGCTCAAAGAGACCATTACGGCTGGAGATGTGTTCGGGGTAGGGGCACTCGTTCATCCTGATGGAGTTAGAGTTTCCACGGCAGTAGCTAAAACGCCGTGCAAAGTAGCGTATATGGACGAGCAGCATTTTCTATTTGCGGTTCAAGAAACGCCTATGTTTGCTCTGGAAGTGATTCGCAGCTACTCGGATCGCCTGATTCAGTTTAAGAAGCATCCTATGGAAACTACTCAGTAGATGGCGCGCTGGGCCGATATATGCTCCTTCGTTCTGTTGTCCTCCTGCAATCACCATCATGACTTCGCCGACAATTTCCAATCAAGAGACCCTGATTGAATCTTCGCAAAAATTCCATGCGCCGCGGCTGATAGACCGAATTTTCTACTGGCTGACGGTGCTGCTGTCAGTTGGCATCGGGGCAGTGTTGGTGTGGATCACCTACTCGCTGCTGTCGATTGCTTTTCCGGCGATTGCCACCTTTAACCTAGGGTTTCTGTTCAGCCAAGTTTGGAACCCGGTCCAAGACCTCTACGGAGCGCTGCCCCAGATCTACGGCACCATCGTTAGTTCGATTATTGCGCTGCTGTTTGCTGTGCCGCTGGGAGTTGGGGTTGCTGTTTTCTTGAGCGAAGATTTTCTGCCCCGCCGCATCCTTACCCCGATCGCCTTTGTAATTGAGCTGCTCGCCGCCATTCCGAGTGTGGTCTACGGGATGTGGGGCATCTTCGTGTTCGTGCCCTTTATTCTGCCGTTGCTTCAGGGAATTCACAATGCTCTTGGCTGGATTCCTTTCTTTTCTACCCCGCCTTCAACCCGGCAGATGTTTGCCACGGCCTTGGTGCTGGCGATTATGATTTTGCCTACCATCATTGCCATCTCTCGCGATTCGCTGATTTCGCTGCCACCCCAGTTGCGTCAAGGGGCTTATGGGTTGGGAGCAACCCGCTGGGAGACAATCATGCAGGTTTTGCTACCCGCTGGACTGTCGGGCATTATTGGCTCGGTGATGCTGGCGCTGGGTCGGGCGCTCGGTGAAACGATGGCCGCCGCTATGTTGATCGGCAATGCCAACCGGGTGAATGTGTCTTTATTTGCCCCCGCTTCTACTATTTCGGCTTTGATTGCTAACCAATTTGGAGAAGCCAGCGGCCTGCAGCGGTCTGCGTTGTTTTATCAGGCTCTGATTTTGATGATTTTGACGCTGATCGTTAACATGCTGGCCGAAGTGATTGTTAGTCGCTTTCAGCAAGTGGAGTAGGCGGTTGAGCGATCAGTTGATTGTCAACTGGCAGATTGATTGAACCTGAGTCCTGTACCTGTTTTACCCTATGAGTTCACCGAATCAGTCCAGTCGTCCTCAAAATGACAACCCCTACGACATTGCAACCGGCGAGTTTGACAAGGGAGTTACATCCGGGCGCAAGTTATTTGGCAAAGTCATGACGGGCTTGGTAATGCTGTGTGTTGCCATTGCCCTGTTACCGCTGGCTTCCATTTTGTTCATGCTGTTGAAGAATGGCCTCAGCCGCCTGCTGCAGGATTTTCCCTCTGTATTTACCGAACTGCCGCCGCCGCCACTAGTCGATGGAGGAGGCTTTCGCAATGCCATTATGGGTACCTTGCTCACCTGCTTGATTGGTGCTTTGATCAGTGTCCCAGTTGGGGTGCTGACGGCAATTTACACGGTAGAGTTTGGCCAGGGCAACAAGTTGTCCCAATTTGTGCGGTTCTGTACCAATGTGCTCAGCGGTGTGCCTTCGATTATTGCCGGCTTGTTTGCTTACGGGGTGGTAGTAGTACTGATGGGCACCTTTTCGGCGATTGCCGGTGGTGTAGCACTATCGGTACTGATGGCACCAATTATTATCCGCACGGCAGAAGAAGGATTGAAGTCGATTCCGAGAGAAGTGCGGCAGGGACTGGTAGGCATTGGAGCGACCAACTTCCAGGGAGTCACCAATGTGATCCTTCCCGCGGCTCTACCGTTTATTGCCACTGGAGTAACGCTAGCCTTGGCAAGGGCTGCGGGTGAAACAGCACCGCTCTTGTTTACGGCTCTGTTCAACCAGTTTGACGCTCGCAGCCTGCGCGAGCCGATTGCGACGCTCTCGGTGCTAATCTACAACTACGCGATTGCCCCCTACAAAAATCAGAACGAACTGGCTTGGGCTGCTGCGCTGATCGTGGTTTTGCTGATTCTGACTGTCAGTATTTTGGCCCGCAGTCTGACTAGCCGTAAGGTTTACTAGGAGGTGCAACAATTCAGTGACTTGCCTCATCCAATTGGTTTAGCTCATCTGTAGGAAGTTTCACTCAACTGATCTGCTTACAATTCGATTGACAGCCCACAGTTCGCCAAGCTCAATAGAACAGTCCTTTAACCTGTTCTGAATTCATCCCTCAAACCTATAGTCAAGTTACCCCTGATGCTTTATGACGAATCCCTCAATTCAACAAGATGCGATTAACAACTCTATTGCTGGCGACATTGTTATTCGCACTGAAAATGTTTCGATTTTCTATGGCTCCTTCCAGGCTGTTCGCAACGTTTTCCTAGACATTCCTAAACACAAGGTCGTTGCGTTCATTGGCCCTTCGGGTTGTGGTAAAAGTACGCTCTTGCGTTGCTACAACCGCTTGAATGATTTGATTCCGGGTGCCCGCGTTGAAGGAAAAATCACCTATCAGGGTGTGGATCTATATGACCCGAAGGTGGACCCTGTGGAAGTGCGGCGTCGGATTGGTATGGTGTTCCAGCGTCCCAACCCGTTCCCCAAATCCATCTACGACAACATTGCCTTTGGTGCTCGTATCAATGGTTATAAGGGCGATATGGATGAATTGGTGGAGCGTTCGCTGCGAGGTGCCGCTCTGTGGGACGAGGTCAAAGATAAGCTTAAGGAAAGCGGTTTGTCCCTATCTGGTGGTCAGCAACAGCGCTTGTGTATTGCTCGCACCATTGCCATTGAACCAGAAGTCATCCTGATGGACGAACCCTGTTCTGCGCTTGATCCAATTTCCACCTTGCGTATCGAAGACCTGATGCATGACCTCAAACAGCGGTTTACGATTGTGATCGTTACTCACAACATGCAGCAAGCATCCCGTGTGGCAGACTATACAGCTTTCTTCAACGCCGAGGCAGGTGACAGCGGCAGCCGGTTTGGCTATTTGGTGGAATATGACCGCACCGAAAGTATCTTTAATGCTCCGAAACAGCAGGCTACTCAGGATTACGTCAGCGGTCGATTCGGTTAAAGCTTTTGCCCTACCTACCCATCTCAACTGACAACACGGAGAGCAATTCTTCGTGTTTTTTTGTGTTCGTTCTACATTGCCTACTAATATTGCTAATGTTCATTCCCCCACTCCCTTGCCCGCAGCCGAATCTCCTCCAACTCCTCACTCCGCATCTGATCGAGATTTTTGAGAATGAAGCTCATGCGGCCCTGAGATTGGAGTTTGTTTCGATGGCGGTCCAGAAAATCCCAGTAGAAGAAGTTGAACGGACAGGCCCTAGCTCCAGTGCGGACGGTGGGACTGTAGGCACAGGTTTTGCAGTAGTCGCTCATTCTGTTAATGTAATTGGCCGAGGCAGCGTAGGGTTTAGAGGCCAAGATACCTCCATCTGCAAATAGCCCCATACCAATCACGTTGGTTTGCATCACCCAGTCGTAGGCGTCGATAAAGGCGGCGTGAAACCAGTTCTCAACCTCTTGAGGCGACAGTCCGGCGATTAGGGCAAAGTTGCTCAATATCATTAAGCGTTGGATGTGGTGACCGTAGGCAGTAGCTTCCACTTGCTGAAGTGTCTGGTGCAGACAGTTCATATCGGTTTGACTGGCATCCCAAAAAAAAGGCGGCAGTGGCTGGGTGTGGTTAAACCAGTTGCGCTGGGGATAGTCATCGTCTACGTAGTGGTACAGTCCATGCATGTATTCCCGCCAGCCTAGAATCTGTCGAATGAACCCTTCAACGCTGTTAAGGTCAAGTTGCTGGTCGTAGTAGGCTTGCTCAGCGGCCCGGATTACCTCCAGCGGATGCAGCAGTCCCAGATTCAAATAGGGCGAAAGCAGCCCATGCCAAAGCGTTTCTTCGCCAGTCAGCATGGCATCCTGGTAGGGACCAAACATCGATAAACGGGTCGTCAAAAAATGATCCAGCACCTGCAAGGCTTGTGAGCGAGTCACGCCCCAACGAAACGGCTCCACGGTCCCGTAGCTGGAAAAATGGCCAGATTTCACCCAGTCTATGACATCTTGGGTCATGGCATCTGGTTCAAACCAGAGGGGCTTGGGAGGATTCAGTTTGCCTTTAGGCGGCTTGCGGTTTTGCTTGTCTAGGTTCCAAACGCCGCCGACCGGATGCTTGCCCTGCATCAATATCTGATAGCGCTGTCGCCCTTCCCGGTAAAAATATTCCATCAGCAGGTTTTTGCGGCCTTTTGCCCAAGCCCGGAATTGATTCGCCGTCCACAGAAATAGATTGTTGGGGACGAGGGTGATTTTGCACGGCAGTTCGAGCGATGCAAGCCATTGGGTAAAGGGACGATCGTTGGGCTGCATCAACCGCAGCTCTGTAATTCCATGCGTTTTGATCCAGTGGCGCAAAGGCGTTTCGAAATTCTCGGCGATTTCATAGCTGACATCCCAGCCTGCCTGCCGCAGCTCCGCCGCAAAGTGGCGCATGGCTGACCACACTAAAACCAGTTTTTGCCGATGATAAGAGCGTTCTTGGACATGCTGACTCGATTCAATCAAAATTACCGGTGCCCGTTCACCCTGCAATGCGGCCTGAGTCAACGAAAGCTGATCACCCAATACCCAAATGCCAATGGTCATAGCCGATTCAATCACTAATTTAGAGCCGCTATAGTAATCCTATATCAGGAGCCAGGAAATAGGGGCTGTGGTTGTTCTGAGTTTACGGCCTTTTCGAGTTGCAATCAACCTGCCAATCGATTTATTATAAACGATTGTATCCTCTTTCAGTGATTGAAAGCATAGGCAGATTCAGTCACTCTAATAGTATTCTAATAGTATTCTAAAAGTATCATCTATCTTTAACGATTCATTTAGTACATTCGTTGATATTGGTATTGATGTTGATGGAGACGTTAGTACTGGCATTCGACTGCCGCCGAGGCTCTGCTGCCAACCGTGACCGCAAATTGACTCGAACTGCATCTGCATTCAGCCACGGCAGACTTTGCAATAGGTGGGATCGGGCATGAAACAATAGGCACAGAACCGTGCTAACCCGATCGCGCTAGGCGATATGAGCCGATTAGAAGCGATCACACTTTTTCACTCACTGACCCAGCTGAGTTACTAAGGAGAGCAGTAAATGGTGAATAGTGTTTAGGTAAGGGGTGAGGGGTGAGGGTGAGGGGTGAGGGGTGAGGGGTGAGGGGTGAGGGGTGAGGGGTGAGGGGTGAGGGGTGAGGGGTGAGGGGTGAGGGTGTTGACTATAAAGCGCTCGGGTTAGTACCAGAATGACGAACCGTAGATCAGTTGGCACAAGCGTTGGGCAATTTACCATTAGCGCTGAAGCAGGCAGTGGCTTACATTTTGACCAAGGGCGTTAGTTTTGCGGCCTATTTGCGTTCCTATCAGCAGCGACGCTTGCAGGTATTGGAGAAACAGAAACCGGAAGTGGGCAACTATCCTGACTCGGCGACGACTTGAGCGATCAACTTTGAGGCGCTGAAGCAACGTAGCCCCGCAGTGGCAGACCTGCTGAGCCTGAGTGCATGTTTGGCTCCCGACAATATTCCCTATGAGCTGCTGATCTGGGGCAAAGACCACTTGGGCGAGTTGCTAAATTCTGCGCTGGTAGATGCGGCTGAAGATGAGCTGGTGCTGCCGGAGCTGTTGGCAGAGTTGAGCCGCTATTCGTTGATTCGCCTAGAAACCGACTATTGCTATAGCATTCACCGCATGGTGCAGGAAGTGTTGCGAGATGCGTTGTCAGAAGCTGAGTGGCAGCAGTGGCGTGATCGAGTAGTCGAAGCCTTGAACGCGACGGTTCCGTTTGTGGAGTTTGAAAGCTGGCAGCGGGCTAAATTTCCTTCAAAGTCGGTTCTTCTAAGGTCGGTAGCGCATAGGCTTTTTGCGAATTTTGTGGGTTCTGCTGTCGCCCAGTCAAGTCCGCGATGGTATGTACTTTACCGTCTGACAAGAACCGAAACCGCTGGCCGCGCCATGCAATTTGGCCTACCCCATGTCCCACTAGAGCACAGCCCCAGATGCTCAACCGGATGCTAAAACTAATCAGGTCGTAAATTGGCAGCAGCCACCAATACCGTTGAGTAGAGCGATCCTGCAAACAGAGGCTGCCAACCACCCAAGCGAGCGCCAAGCGAGCCAGCCAGACCAGAGCCAGTAATGTCCAACTCCAGATCGAGCCACCCAATAGCCCTAGCAAGAGACTAGCCACCGTCCCCGAAGTGATGATCTGACCCATGTAGCTACCGGGACGAGAAACGCACATGCCCCGTGCTTGACGAATTTGTCGTTGCAGCGCCCCCCAGGTTGAATGGGCTGTTAGTTCATGCTCAACCACATAGTTGGATAGCACCACCCGATAGCCTAGGGTTGCCGGCAGTCGCCCGAACTGAAAATCATCAGCCAAATCATCGGCAATGATTTCAAAGCCCCCTATCTGGGTCAGCAAATCTTGGCGGATAGCAACCGTTGAACCTAGGGCAAAATGGACGCCTTCGATGCGGCGAGCCATCAAGATACCAGGATGCAACTCAGTCGCAGCTCCTAATGCTTCTAGCGTTGCCACCCATCCTTTAGCCTGGGACCGATAGGGACAAGTTACGATACCTACCCCTGGATACCGAAACGGCTGGACAATCTGCTGCAAGTAATCTGACCCAACCCGAATATCGCTGTCAGCTATCACCCAAAGGCTGTATTTGGCAGAGCGGGCTGCGTTTATTAAATTATCAATCTTGGGATTAGGACCAACTGCCCCGTTACTGATGACGAGCTGGAGATCTCGTTCGGGAAACTGCCGGATCAGTCGCTGTACCACCTCAATACAGGGATCAGCAGCGCTCAGAACCGCAAAGATAATTTGGTAATCCGGATAATCTTGCTGGCAAAACGAGAGCAAGTTGCTGTAGGTGGCGGCATCCGCACCACAGAGGGGCTTGAGAACCGTGAGCCTAGGAGAAAAGTCTGGCGCTTCCGGCGAGCTAAAATCGGCAGAACTAGCGTGGATCAAATAATCAATCGCAGCGTAGATCCCATAGCCGTAACACCAAAGCGCTCCTAGACTGAGCACTGTAAGGCTAAAAACTGCGAAACCTAGTACAATCAATAGTACAGTAGGCGGTACAGCAGGTAGAATGCTGAGACTAAGAGAAAGCAAGGTATTCATTGAATTCAGTGCTCGCACAGGTGATAGTACAGCCCAGGGCAGAACAGCACGCCAAAACCGCAGCCGCGCCTTCAATCCCTTGGCCTTATGGTTCTGTGGTGAGGTCAGATGATTCCGATTAACCGCAATATGATACTCACAAAAGTGGATTGTGATCTCACCTTTAAGCAAAAAACAGCAAACTGCTTAATCGTTAAGCAGAAATTGTTATTAATATTTAATTCTTCCAGAATTCTTCCAGCTTTGACTTCTTGGGCAGTAGATGGGCAGTAGATGAGTAATTCAACCCAATTAAGCGATCAGGGAGTGTGGACATCTTGCCCATTGCCAGCGAGACGCTTGCACTACAGATCGTTGAAATAATTAGATTGACTTACTTCGACAGCAGGCCAGAAACATTCTTACATCCTCTGTTTCCAGTATCACATCAACTCGAAGAATGGCACATAGATATAAATTGAGATACATATTAGATACATACCACCCTATCAGATCTCTGCCATCCCATGCACCCAGGGGCATGCACCCGCAGCTACAACCCTTCCAGAACCTTTCCAGCAATGAGACGATGATAAGCGACGTTAACCACAAACTGCGGTTTGCTTAAGGGAAGCTTTACAAAATTGATGCCAACCATGATATTGAAAGCAGGGTAGAGCAGTCATTGACTGTAGTGACACTCTTGTCAGCCTGACCAATTGCATCAGCCAATCGCATCAGCGATTCATTAAACTGAGGACGATAGGTAGAACATGAGAATTGACTCAACACGTATTGATAGAGTTATATAAAACTAACTAAAGCTTTAACAAATCAGTTAATATAAGAGCCTAAACCTGGACGAGCTGCCGAGGCAGAATCCAATGAACTGGTTTATGCTATTTATAAATCTTGAGTCAGAGTTCAGAAATTTCGGCATCTCCCTCAATATATCTTCTGATCAAATTAGCGTAATGAGTGATCAGATTCAGATATTACAGATTTAGATACTGCGGATGACGAGGCTGCAAGCCGGTAATACCAGCGCTTTCTAATCTAAAATTCAAAACCTAAACCTAAAATCTAAAATCGGTATGAGACAATCAAATCATGCTGTCAGAAACCTTTTATCTCATCCGCTCAAAAATTGACGGTCAGTATCTAGTGGCGCGGCCTCGGGCTACCGATCCAGATAAATTGCCCGATCCCGGCTTTCTGCTGATGTTTCGCGAATATGCCGATGCCCTCAGCTACCTCAACACCCACGGCTCTGGCGTCGCTGACCGGTTTGCCGTCGAGACGATTCCCGGAACCCAGCTCAAGAGTTTACTCAAGCGTTGGGGGTTTACCGGCGTTGGCGTAGTCCAAGACCCGCTACTGCCACAGATTCAGTTTTTGCAGCAAGAGTAAGGCCAGTTTATTCAGTTAAGCGGGTTCACAATAGGGGGCTGAATTTGAGATAAAATACTCACCGCTATCTCGATTGTTCTTTTACTTTCTGCAACACCATGAGTAAACAGTATCGCATCACCCTGCTGCCCGGCGACGGCATTGGCCCCGAAATTATGAGCGTAACGGTGGCGGTACTGAAGCAAGTGGGTGAGCAACTCGGCATTAAGTTCGAGTTTCAAGAAGCGCTGATGGGCGGCGCAGCGATTGACGCCACAGGTAATCCCCTGCCCGATGAAACGCTGACCGTCTGCAAAAATAGCGATGCCGTTCTATTAGCGGCGATTGGCGGCTACAAATGGGACAACCTACCGCGCCATCAGCGGCCTGAAACCGGATTGCTGGGGTTGCGGGCTGGGTTAGGACTGTTTGCCAATCTGCGTCCAGCCAGCATTTTGCCTCAGTTGATTGACGCCTCTTCCCTGAAGCGGGAAGTCGTAGAAGGGGTCGATATTATGGTGGTGCGGGAACTGACGGGCGGTATCTACTTTGGCCAGCCCAAAGGCATTTTTGAAACCGAAACCGGCGAAAAGCGTGGCGTCAACACTATGGTGTATTCCGAAAGCGAAATTGACCGGATCGGGCGGGTAGCCTTCGAGACAGCTCGCAAACGCGGCGGCAAACTGTGTTCCGTAGATAAGGCCAATGTATTGGATGTCTCCCAACTCTGGCGCGACCGCATTACCCAGTTAGCTGCTGAGTATCCCGATGTCGAGCTGTCCCATATCTATGTAGACAATGCCGCCATGCAGCTCATCCGGGCACCGAAGCAGTTTGACACGATTGTTACCGGCAATCTGTTTGGCGATATTTTGTCTGATGCGGCGGCGATGCTGACCGGCAGTATTGGCATGTTGCCTTCCGCCAGTCTGGGAGCTGCTGGTCCAGGAGTATTTGAACCCGTGCATGGCTCTGCCCCCGATATTGCCGGACAGGACAAGGCGAATCCGTTAGCTCAGGTTTTGAGTGCGGCAATGATGATGCGCTATGGGCTGAACGAACCCGAAGCTGCGACCCGCATGGAGCAAGCTGTTTTGAAGGTCTTAGATGCTGGCTACCGCACAGGCGACATCATGTCTGCTGAAATGAAGCTAGTCGGCTGTCAGGAGATGGGAGATGCGCTGCTGCAAGCGTTAGCCTAGTCTTTTGCACCTAGGGCGCTCCACAGTCCTGATTCACCAGCAAGGGCCGAATGATTGGCTGGCGAATTCGCGATCTCCGCATTCAGAACGAGGGGAATCAGACTAAACATTCCAGCCGTCGCCACCACAAAAATCAGCATAATCCAACGATCCGGATGCACTTGCGCCTGTGCCAGCATCCGATTTTGCCATTTCATTGCCTTGCGTCCTTAACTGTAAATGAGCCATCCACTCTTTAGTTTATCGACAAAATGTAGCTTTAGATACAGAAATTAGCCTCAACTTATTGATTTGCAAAAATTGCTGGTTTCTGTCAGCGAGCCTTTTTTGCAGAAACCGCATTCGGTCTATGCAGGTTATCAATCAACCTCAATGATTTTGTACCAAAGAACACAAAGTGAAGCGAATGGCCTGACTAACCTAATGTCATAGGCAGGAATTTTACATTCGTCTGGCTTCAGCGATCCGACCTGCTGGAGTCTAATCGAATTCACCACCCTTTCCCAATCTTGAACACTCTTGTCAATAGTTTACGGAATCAAATAGTTACAAATATCTAATACAGCCTTTTTCAGGCTAGTGAAGTACGAAAAACGGGGTGCAGGAGCACTGGCCCTGCGTGGGGACTTCGCCCCCCCACCCCCTATACCTCACATGAGTGAAAAACGCTGTATTTACGGAATTACGGTTGTTCCCTTTGCTGATTTGCTGATCGTATCAGTGGTATTCGCTGGTTAGTTACTACATCTACTCATCAGTCTTTGCCGAAGCTATTATTTTCTCTCGCTCAGATAGCACGCTTGCTCATTACTGAATTTTTGACAGACCTATGCCTAAACTGTGGTCCTTTAATGGACGATACCAAATTCTACATTTGACTTGGTTTGCTTTCTTTCTAACGTTTGTCGTTTGGTTCAACTTTGCCCCACTGGCAACTGCTGCCAAAGCCGAGCTTGGTTTGACCGAAGCGCAGTTGAGGACGATTGCGATCTGTAACGTCGCCTTGACAGTGCCAGCCCGGATCATTGTCGGCATGATCTTAGACCGATTTGGGCCACGGATTACCTATTCCTGTTTGTTGATCTATGCAGCCTTTCCCTGCCTCGCCTTTGCTTTAGCCCAAAACTTTGAACAGATGGTATACAGCCGCTTGGCACTCAGCATTGTGGGCTGTGGCTTTGTGGTCGGGATTCGAATGGTGGCGGAATGGTTCCCTGCTAAAGAGATCGGCTTGGCCGAAGGCATCTACGGCGGTTGGGGCAACTTTGGTTCGGCGGCGGCAGCCTTTACGCTACCCACCGTGGCGACAGCAACCGCATTTCTGGCCGCAGGGCAGGTGAACTGGCGCTTGGCAATTGCCTTAACCGGAATTGCTGCTGCTGTGTATGGCGTGATCTACTTCTTTAATGTGTCCGACACTCCGCCCGGAAAGGTTTACCAGCGTCCGCCTAGCAGTGCTGGCATGGAAGTAACAAGCAAGCGCGATTTTTGGTTTTTGCTGCTGATGAATATTCCACTGGTGGGTGCGTTGGGTTTGATTGCTTGGCGGCTAACCAAGGTGAATTTGATTAGCACGAATGCGCTAATTGGAATTGTCATTTTTCTGATTGGTCTCTATCTGTTCCAGTCCTACAACATTTGGAAAGCTAATCAACCTCTAATGACCGGGCGGTTGCGCTACCCAGCAGAAGAACGCTACAAGTTTTCCCAAGTGGCAAATCTAGAACTAGCCTATGTAGCCTGTTTTGGCTCAGAGCTAGCGGTAGTTTCGATGCTGCCCACCTATTTTCAGCGCGGCTTTGGCCTCACGGCGGCGGTGGCTGGAGGAGTAGCCGGTATGTATGCATTTATGAATCTGGTGGCGCGTCCGGGTGGTGGCTTGATTTCTGATAAGATTGGTAGCCGCAAATGGACGCTGGCCGCCACACTAGCCGGAACTGGCATCGGCTATTTGGTCTTTAGCAGCTTGGGCCAAGGCATTGCCCTCGTGGTAGTGGTGCTTGTGACCATGGCAGCTTCCTTTTTTGTCATGGCCGCTGAAGGCGCAACCTTTGCAATTGTGCCTCTAGTCAAGAAGCGCATCACTGGACAAATTGCCGGTAATGTAGGAGCCTACGGCAATGTGGGCGCAGTTGCCTATCTAACGCTGTATAGCCTGCTGCCCCAGGGTGTGGCTGGCGACCGGATTTTCTTTCAGGTGCTGGGCGTCACTGCCATAATTGTGGCCTGTCTAAATGCGTTCACTCTTAAGGAACCTGCTTCTCATGACGCTCATGAGGAGGCGTTGGAACCTGTCGCACTGGGTCAACTCAATGCGGCACCCGTCTACGAGCAATCATCGAATAATTGAATTAGAAGACAGAAGACAGGAGACAGAAGTCAGAAGCCAGAAGTCAGGATTTTGCGGTCCCCTGATTTCTGTATGAGCAGGTTTAGCAAAGATCATACTCTGTTGACAAACATGTCGGCAAACCCCACCCCTATGTCTGCCCCTAGCTCCTGGCTCCTGCCCTTCTTTACCTGATTTTGTGGCACAGCTTCTGAAAACATGTAACAATTCATTGCCTACGATGCTGTAATGCTTAAAATCGTCTAGCGTTAAAGCGGCATGAAGTTTAGCCAATTTTAATTGGGGGATTCATGGTTCAAACCTCAAAGCCGGAGAGCCGGTTGCCGAATGCGGCTGAGTCCGTCAGCCTCTCGGCCTTGCTTGACCCGGCGCTTTTGCAAGCTGCGCGTTCCATCTACCGAACCTACTACGAAGTGCATCCGGACGAAATTCAGCGGCCCATTGGGGTAGCGCTGGATCGGTTTAGCCTGCGGGGCAAGCTAATCTTTGGAGCCAAGCCAATTCTGCTGCCTAGGGAATGCTTTGTGCCGCTAAATCAGATCGAGCCGGGAATTCGCTAAGGAGGAAACGACACGAAATAACTCAACCTACTCAATTGATTGAGTTCATTGCAGGGCTACCTGATGAGGCTAGATTTTGTGAGGCTAAATTCGTGACGCACATAGATCCCTCTCCTCAAGCGCCAAGCACAACACCAATCACCTACCCAGTCACCTACACAGACATTGCAGCAGCAGCTCAGCGCTTGGCTGGGCAGGCTCACCTCACGCCCGTACTTACCTCTCGCACCGTCAATCAGCGCACTCAAAATCAGGTGTTCTTCAAGTGCGAAAACTTTCAGCGTACCGGCTCTTTTAAATTTCGAGGAGCCTACAACGCCCTAGCCCAACTTTCATCGGAACAGCGGCAGCGGGGCGTTTTAACCTATTCGTCTGGCAATCATGCCCAAGCGGTAGCGTTGGCCGGGAAGTTGCTTGGCATCTCTACTACCATCATCATGCCGGAAGATGCTCCAGCCGTAAAACAAGCCGCAACTCGTGGCTATGGGGCAGAAGTGGTGCTCTATGACCGTTCGGAGGTGTCGCGTGAAGCCTTAGCCCGTCAGCTCGCAGCCGAACGAGGCGGAGTAGTATTGCCTCCCTTCGATCACCCCCATGTGGTGGCAGGGCAAGGAACTGCAGGAAAGGAATTATTTGAGCAGGTGGGTGAACTCGATCTGCTGCTAGTGTGCTGTGGTGGCGGTGGCTTGCTATCGGGATGCGCCATCTCGGCTGCGGCCCTGTCTCCTAACTGTCGGGTGGTTGGCGTTGAGCCAGAAAACGGCGATGATGTCACCCGCTCGTTCTACAGCAAAACGATCCAAACAGTTCACAACCCCGACACCATTGCCGACGGTGCCCGCACGCCTGCACCGGGCCAGGTGACGTTTCCACTAATTTTGCAGTACGTGCATGAGATGCTAACTGTTCCAGATGAGGCGCTACTGCGCACCATGTTCTTCCTCTGGGAACGGCTCAAAATTGTAGTGGAACCCACTGGCGCACTTGCTGCCACCACCCTGCTGGAAGGCATGATTGATCAAACCAATGCTCGTATCGGCGTGATCATCAGCGGCGGCAATGTGGATCTAAAGCAGATTGCGAAATATTTATAGACTTCAGGGTCAATTTCCGAGTATTCCGAACATTATCCGAACAACTGATTGGCACGGCAGCGGATAGCCGATAGGTTAATTACTAGACCGCTCTTGAGGCGGCGTTCGATTAGACTAACGGGCATAGCACGAGGAGGCAGCACTGTCACTTGGTAGCAAAGCTCCGTGCCGGTGCCATCGGCTAGGGATTGTAAGATCCACCTACCGCTAAAGGCTTTGAAGTCACCTTCCACCATCTGAAAATCAAGCTGATGGGGAAACCGTTCCACCATATCGAGTACCACACGGGCGCAAAATTTGAACCGTAGCAAAGCCTGAGTGCCAATCTGCTCGATCCGAATCCCGCCTTGAGGATGATCGATGCGGCGACTTTTGGCCAGATTGGGAATAAAGTCAGCTAGATGGTCATAATCAGTGAGAATCTGCCAAATTTGCTCCATCGAATAGGGGAGGCAAATCCGCGCCGAAATCTGGCGCTCGCGCCCCTCCGCCCGGTCAGTTGTTACCTCTACATCCGACGACAGGTTTTCCTGCCAATCTGCTTCCACGGCTTCCTCTTGAGCCAGTAGGTTCAACTCCTCATTCATATTCATCGAGCCGGTCACTTCGGTCATGTGGCTTTTGCTTCTAGCTTAGTTCCTAGGCAGACGATTAGATGCGAATAAAATGCGCTTCGCCAAATCATATCAGACTCTACCCCTTCAGGCACTGGCATGAATACAACCATCCTTGGCCTGCGGCAGGGTAATTGTAAATGAGGTTTCCCAAATGGCGCTATGGTCTAACGGACGACTGGCAGCGGTAATCGTGCCCTCCATATGCTCTACTAGGCTTTTGACCAGGGCCAATCCTAATCCAGTGCCGGGAACCGCCTGTTGGGTCATGCCCTGACCGCGACGGAATTTGTCGAAAATATGGGGCAATTCATCGGGCGGAATGCCAGCTCCAATATTGCGGACCACCATCGTTACTTGTCGAGCCGTGATATCGCCTTCGTAGGTGAGTCTCAAGTGAATCGTGCTGCCAGGTTCTGAGTATTTTTTGGCGTTAGTGAGCAATTCCATCAAGATGCGATGCAGGTTGTCGCCATCGCTGTAGAAGATCAGCGGCCGGGGCGGCAAATCCAAATCTAGCTTCAGATCCTTGTCTTGCCAAGTGGATCCCATTGCCTCGGTTAGGGTCAGAATCAACTGACGCAGATCCAGCTTCTGGGCTTGGACGCTGGTGGGAACAGAATCCAGCTTCCGCAGAGCCAACAGATCGTTAATCAAGTGAGTTTCCTGAACGCACTGCTGCTCTAAGATATCGAGGTACTTCTGCCGACGGGCATCATCCAATTCGGCTTGACGCAGCATCCGGATTGCTAAAGTCATGCTAGTTAATGGCGTCAGCAGCTCGTGACTAATGGTGCTGAGAAATTCTTCTCGTTCCGCGTTCAGTTTCCGCAGTTGCTCCACCTGCTGTCGAGATTTTTCATAGAGTTTGGCCTGCACCTCTAGGCTACGCTGAAGTTGCGCCGTCCGCTCTTGCACCACAGCCTGTACCTGCTGAAAGCTGCGGGTTTGAAGGATTGCCGTACTGAGTTGCGCCGCGATCAAACGCACAAAATCAACCGTATCAATTGACCAGTCTTGGTGAGTTTCGTGTTGTAGCACTAAACAGCCTAAAATCGTGTTCTGGCTTTCTAGCGGCAACATCAGCAGCGTGGGCAGTGTGTTTAACCGGAACAGGGAAGCTGCTTGCTGGGCTAAGCCAGATCGCTCACCCGGCTGTTCGTTAAACAGAACTTGCGGCTGTCCAGTCAAAATAGCTTGACAGAGGCTACAATCAGAGGCCCAGAAAGTGACAAGTTGCTCGGGATCGGAGCTGGCTGTCTCAAAATCTCTTTTGTCAGAGCTACTGTCGCTTGAACTGCTGTCAATCGCACAAAAATTTTCTGATAGCCAGGATTCTACAACCACACTCGCCTTTGTCCTGGCGACACTACCAACAGTGCTGTGGCGATAACGGGGATCGGCATACTTAAACAGAATCAGCAGTCCTCGACTGACTTGTAGCGTCTGCACCAAACCATGTACGGCCAACCGATAGACCTCCTCAAGACCCCGATTGTGGCGCATTGTTCGCACCATCTGGTCAATCAGCGCTTGGCGTTGTTGATGCTGTTGGAGTTGCTGTTGAAGCTGTGCAATCGATGGGCCACGTCCTTGCATTCCCTCTCGCTCCATTCGAGGGTCAATCTGAGGTTCATAATGCTGGGGAATAGGAGAATGAAAGGCCATATCTAACTCAGGAAAATTAGATAAACAGTTAGAGTGGACTGCTACTGATTTCAAGAATTCCCCTCGATGGCGACTGAACAGAGCTACAAATCTGCATCTTCACAAAACCTTGCTGAACGCTGCCAGCTATTTGCTATTCGCTTTGGGCTTTGGAACTTGGATGCTAGACCTTGAATTTCGGACATTGTTCTGGGCTTGTTTGCCTGAGCCTGACTAACCCCAAACGTGGCTAGTTCTCATTTCAACTCGAGCTTTTTCACTCAACTGCCCCCGATACCCCTAATCACAGAGTTGAAGAATAGTGAAGGTCAACTCAGGTCAGCAGGCTTGCCCCAATCGCTCACACCACTAAAGCGATGAACCTTGAAAACATCAGGTATTTCAGTCAGGCGAGATGAAAAATCTAGAGTTCATGTGTATCATTAGTCAGTTTCCGATTAATCTTTGATCAGACCCTAACTTAGTTGATTCACGGTTGATTCACTAAGTTCACCCCATAGCTTCCCAGTCATTTCACTGAAAAAGTTGGACTTGAAAGCGTGATTACCCCTGATGGATTTGAATCGATACCTCAAGATTACCTGCTTCCTCAGCAGAGGTTATCCGTGATTTCCCTACGTTTGGCTTCACCTTTTTGCCATCTTTGTAATGTCATGGGTGGTATTACGAGGGCAAGGAGGAATGGAGATGGGGGAGAACTTCTTCGTCATCTCTAACTTCCTCACCTTCCCCATCTGCCTCCCCTTTCCTACCTTCTCCATCTGATCCACTTCCTGTCGCTGCTAAACGCTATGACTTCCATTGCTGTTTCTTTGTCATCTCCCCAAACGATTGGCACAGTGAAAGGGCCGGGTGAGGATGGCAATCAATATTTGTTCATCACGGCAGATAACCGTCAGGTCAAAATCGGTGAGTTTGTTTACTATGAAGTGACTTTGATGGATGCGGATCGGCTCCAAACTAGAACGCTGCAAATTCTAGGCAAAATTTCTGCCCGCTGCCTGATCGAGCATTTGCCCGATCGGATTTTTGCCGATACCGAAATCAGTCCAGAGGCAATTGCGGCTCTAGTTGGGTTTGTCCATCCCAATCCAGAGCTTTACGAAGTGACAGTGGATGTGATCGGCTATTTCGATGCCAGGATTGGGTTTGTCAATCCGCGTATCACACCCGACCCGGGCGCAAAAGTCTACCTAGCCAGCGACGATAGCCTCAAACGAGTGCTGAGCAAAAAACAGCCAGCGGATGTGGGATCGGCCCATGTTGGTTCACTATTGCTGCGGGATCTGGGCGCAGTGCCGGTGGCGCTGGACGTGAAAGAATTGGTCAGCACCCATATGGCAATCTTGGCTGGCACAGGTTCGGGGAAATCCTATACGGCAGGGGTGCTGGTGGAAGAACTGCTGTTGCCTTATAACCGCGCTGCCGTTTTGATCTTTGATCCTCACGGAGAATACGGGACCTTAGCCGAAATGCGAGGCCACCCGGCGTTCCAGACGGCAGATGGATATGCGCCCAAAGTCCAGATTCTGAAGCCGGAAGATATCCATATCCGAATTTCGTCACTGGATTACTACGATGTGCTGACCCTACTGCCCGAGATGAGCGACCGGCAACAGTCGATTCTTAACAAAGCCTTTGGGATTTTGAAGCGGCACAAACTCGGCACCTATCGCTGGGGTGTGGCGGATTTGATCGCAGCAGTTTACGAGGCGGACCGGACGCAGGACGAAGAAGGCAATGAAAAGATCGGCTCCTCGGCTCCGGCAATCGAATGGAAGCTAGAAAAATTGGCGCGGTCGCCCTACTTTCATACGATGAACCATCTGGCACCCAAAGATCTGTTTGAGCCAGGGCAGGTGACAGTACTGCAAATGAACGAGATCAGCCAGGAAGAGCAGCAGGTGATTTGCGCCACGGTATTGCGACAGGCCAATCAGGCTCGGATGAATACCCAGAAGGAGTTGATCGCCCCTGATGATGAAAATTACCTGCCCTACCCGGTGTTTATCTTGATCGAGGAAGCTCACCGCTTCGCCCCTGCCCATGAGCCATCTCGCTGTAAGATGATTTTGCGCACGATTTTGAGCGAGGGCCGTAAGTTTGGCCTCGGCGTCGGGCTGATTACGCAGCGTCCAGGCAAGCTGGACTCGGATGTGCTGTCCCAGTGCATGAGTCAGTTTATTATGCGAATTGTCAATCCGGTGGATCAGGACAGTCTCAAATATGGCGTGGAAGCAGCGGGACGAGATTTGCTCAAGGAATTGCCCGCCTTAACTAAAGGACAGGTGATTATCGCTGGAGCTTGTGTCAATACACCCGTGCTGTGCCAGGTTCGCAAACGTCTGACCGAGCATGGCGGTGAAACCCTCAACGCCCCTGAACTTTGGCAGAATTACTTTCGAGCGCATCAGGTGGAGGCTCGCCGTATCGAACAGGCTCCTGTGGTCAGCCGTACCCGACCTGCTACCTTTCGCGGCATTAGCATCGAATGATGGTCAGCGAATCAGGTTCAGCCACCCTTTAGCAAACCTCTGAGCTAAAATCAGGGCATTCTGCACGGTTTTGTTATGAATAATCCACTGCGACGCTTGAGGCAGTTGCCTTGGGTTCCCCTATTTTTAATTGCTTTGCTGACCTTATTTTGGGCCTCAGTCCTAGAATTGCTTCTAGTTGTCAGCTCAAGGTATGTACCATTAATTAATGCTGCGCTGCGAATGCTCTTCTCGCCACCGTTAAACATCATTATGCAACTGGCGATTGCGATTGGCTTAGGCGCATTAGCCGTTATATTTTTAGAAATTATCTATCCTCAGCTTGTAATCGACTCAGGCATTTTGTGGGCACTGGTGCTCTGCCTGTTTTTGATTTTGCTAGCGAGGAGTATTTTGCCGATTCCAACCGAGTTGCTAGAACCGTCCTATACGATGCTGATTGGCAACCTAGTAGGTATTTTTTTGAAAGGTAAACCCTACTGGCGCAGATTTTAATGGGTTACAAATGCATACAAACGTATTGCGGGTGTATTGCAGATGTATTGCAGATGTATTGCAGATGTATTGCAGACAATGGGCATGACACGCAGTCTTCAATCTTACTTACTTGCCGATTCAAATTCACCAATCCGGGAAACAAAGATTGCCGAGGTTAATGCATATCCACCCAGGAAGAGAAATCCAGCTAGAGCGACTAACATTGTGAGCCTCCTAAATAAATATTAAGAACAAGGCTTATATATCTAAAATATGCCTCTTGTGATGAATCTACATCCCCCAATCGGGGAATTCCGGATTCGCTTGAGGATCAGGAGAAAGGTATAGTTGCCCAGCGGGATAGGGTTTGGGTGCTTATGGCAGCTCAGGGTGTGTCCTAAGCCAACTAACAGTGCCGAAGAGATTCGCGTATCCTAAATAAAGTCCTAAATCTAAAATGCTCCATTGAGTGAGTTGAGAGCGTATGAACACGCTATTGGGTAAAACCTTGCAGGGCGGTAAATATACTTTGGATCAGCTACTGGGCCAGGGCGGTTTTGGGGTCACGTTTCGAGCCACGCACCATTATTTGGGCCAACCTGTGGTAATCAAAACGCTGAATATGGTGAACCAGAACCATCCCCAGTTCAGCAAGATGGAGCAGCAGTTTCACGACGAAGCACGCCGATTAGCTCTTTGTGTCCATCCCAATATTGTCCGGGTGAATGACTTTTTCATCGAAGATGATGTGCCCTATCTGGTGATGGACTATATCCCTGGTCAGACTCTGGAGCAAATTGTTTTCCCTAATCATCCTTTGCCAGAAGAGATTGCGGTTCACTACATCCGTCAGATTGGCGCAGCTCTGGAAGTAGTGCACCAGAACGGCCTGCTGCATCGGGATGTGAAACCCCAAAACATCATCTTGCGGCAGGGCACTCAGGAAGTGATTTTGATTGACTTTGGCATTGCCCGCGAATTTACCGATGGCAAAACCCAGACCCATACCAGCCTAATTTCAGAAGGCTATGCGCCGATTGAGCAGTATGTGATGCAGGAAAGGCGCACTCCTGCAACGGATGTGTATGGCTTAGCTGCCACTCTCTATGCTTTACTGACCGCCCAGGTGCCCATCGCCTCGATTCTCCGCGACCGGCGACCAATGCCTGCTCCTCGTGACTTGCAGCCCCAGTTGAGTGCTGCCGTGAACCAGGCTGTAATGCGCGGCATGGCGGTTGAAGCTCGCTACCGTCCCAGCACGGTGTCGGATTGGCTGGCACTGTTGCCGGAGGCATCTCCTGACCTGCCGCCAATTGCCTCACCCAATTCAGGTCGCCGTTCTAGCACATCCACAGCAGCAACTGTAGCCGTTAGTCCCCGCTATAGCTCTGGTCCGTTTCGGCGTCAGCCTCGTTCCCAACCCCAGCCTGTGATTCCGCCTCCACAGGTCAATCCAGCGAAAGCGAATCGCTCTAAGAATAAGAACCGCGTCAAAAATTCCCGTTCTAATTCGGATCAGGCAGATTATATTGTATTGCCGGCTCCTGATCCTAGCGCTCCAACCGCACCCCCTCCCGGACACAAACCTTGGCGGGGTGGTTTAATTTTTGGGCTGCTGACGATTGCGGCAGTGGCAGGCATCGCTGTTTATGCTGTGCTTTCACCTACGGAAGGTTCCCAACCCGACCAAGAAGAATTGGCACCTGCTCCAGAGACCATTGACAATATCCCTAGATCAAGAGATAGAGATCGAAACGAGCCAGAATTTCCTCTAAACTCACCCAGCCCGTTAGAGACACTCGAGCCGAGTCCCGAAGCCACTGAGTCATCTCCAGAAGCAGTTGAGGCTGAACCCTCTCCACCAACTGAGGAAACAGATTCGACTTCAGAAGATTCAACCAATTCAGCTGAGCCAACTGAGTCAACCGAGCCAATTGATGCACCACCTCCCGCTGTAGCACCACCGCCTAGACAGGGCAACCGCAACCGCCCGAATCAGACGCCCGAAGAAAAGAAGCAGAACAAACAACGTCTCCTGCCCAATAATTTACGTCGGGAATTGGAAGAACGGGGACGCCGCTAATTACTGGTGGCAAGCAGCTGACTTGCTAATACGGAAGAATTCCGGGATGACATATAAACGCATCCATAGCAGGTACATAACCTACCACCAGAAATTAAGCAAGGATCCTATCAAGTTGATGACGTTTAATGATGGAGTCCGTCCTAATTCAATTCATTGCTGGGAGAACTCCTACGTCACAGTCATCCTAAAACCTGGAGGCTTGAACCTATAGTCTTGTGGCCTGATCCTGTTCAATTCCTGTAGCTGTAGGAGCAATGCCCATCGGCGAAACAATGTCGCGGAACAAGGTAATTTGCTGATTAAACTCAAGCCCCTTAATCTGAGTCAATAGATTATTAGCCTCACCGCTTAGTTGGTAGTCAGCCGGCATCGGAATGATGGTGCCGTTGTCCATGCCCTGGGCCAGCAGGTACCAGAATAGAAGCTTTGTTGTGTCGCTGAGAGCACCATATTCGCGGGTAAGTTGGGTATTTTTGTGAGTAATCAAATCCCGCTGAAGCTGCAACTGCTCCTCATGGGACAACTCTTTCACCTGATTGAACAAACCCTCGGCAATCTCAGGAGAAACGGTGCTAGCTGCTGGAGCCGCAGGCGTAACAGATCCGCCCATTTCTTTGTAGATGAAGTAGAACAAAGCTAGCTGTTGATCTACATCTAGATTCTGAAATGCTTGCACTAACTCAGTATGAGAATTTGATGCGGTGTAGGTCATTGTTATCCTCCAAATTCACTGACCGTCACTGTAACAAGGGATGCATCCTGACTGTGACCTACTAAAGAGAGAGACTGGGACCTGACTCCAGAGAGAAGTTAAAAGATGAAGAACTCTGGCCTACTCATCTTCACTTTTTTCCTTCGGCATCAAATCATCCCGCAGATCTTCCGGTGCTTGCTCCACCATTTCGGGCGCAACAGCAGGATTCTCAACAATTTCCCGCGGATTGCCACTGTATCCACCCCGGTATACTAACTCTCGTGGATCGATCAGTCGATTGTCCTTGATCTCTGAATCTTGGGCCTCTGAATTAGATGGTTGAGGATTTGTTACCTGGTCGTGATTAGCATCATTCATACGTTGTACTCGCTTAATTTACAAACCAATTCACTATTAGCTTGCTGTCAGCTTAAGGATTTTCTGTTTTTAAGAGAACTACCTTAAGGCGTGTTTTCCAGCCAGCGACTTGGCTCAACCAAGCACTTCCCTACCAGACTCGATATCATAGCTAATGGACTCCGCATTCCAACTCTGCCAGCACCAATGAACCCCACCCACTCTGCTCGATCCACCGCTACCCAACCCGATGCTACCCGATTGGCTCCAGAGCTGTTAGCTCCCGCCGGACACTGGGATTGCGCCAAAGCAGCAGTCGAGAACGGAGCCGATGCAATTTACTTCGGGTTAGACCGCTTCAATGCCCGCATGCGTGCCCATAACTTCACCGAGGCAGATTTACCGGAACTGATGGCGTTTCTACATCGGCGTGGCGTCAAAGGTTACGTAACGTTGAATACGTTGATATTTCCGCAGGAGCTAGTTGAGGCAGAGCACTATTTACGCACGATCATTGCTAGCGGTGTGGATGCCATCATCGTGCAGGATGTGGGAATTTGTCGGCTGATTCGCCATCTGTCGCCTGATTTTCCTATTCATGCCTCTACTCAGATGACCATTACCAGTGCTGCAGGCGTTGAGTTTGCCCAAGCATTAGGCTGTCAGCTCGTAGTGCTGGCGCGAGAGTGCTCCCTTAAAGAAATCAATAAAATTCAGCAGCAGTTAGCCAATGCCGAAATATCACTACCGCTAGAAGTTTTCGTGCATGGAGCACTTTGTGTTGCCTACTCTGGACAATGTTTGACCAGCGAAGCCCTAGGCGGACGTTCAGCCAATCGGGGTGAATGTGCTCAAGCGTGCCGCATGACTTATCAGTTGATAGCAGACGGGCAGCCAGTTCCTTTAGGCGATCGGCAATACTTGTTGAGTCCCCAGGATTTAGCGGGGCTAGAAGTGCTACCAGAATTGGTTCAAGCAGGCGTAAGTTGCCTCAAAATTGAAGGCCGATTGAAAACGCCTGAATATGTTGCGAATGTCACCCAAGTTTATCGTCAGGCCATTGATCGGGTAATGGCATCATTTCAATCTGATCAGGCCAGCCGTGAATCGAATCACTATCAGGCTACACCGGAGGAACACTATCGATTAGAAATGGCATTTTCTCGTGGTTTATATACCGGCTGGTTTGATGGTATCAATAATCAAGCCTTAGTACATGCTCGATTTGGGAAAAAGCGCGGCGTATATTTGGGTGAAGTAAAACAGGTTGGCAAAGACTATGTTAGTGTGCAGCTCCAGGCTCCTGCAAAACCGGGCGATGGCGTCGTGTTCGATCACGGTAATCCGCAAGCCAACGAACAGGGCGGACGCATTTATGCGATAGAACAACGGGGCAGAGAAACCCAGCTCAGCTTTGGCCGTCGGGACGTCGATCTGAGACGGATTCGAGTTGGCGATAAACTCTGGAAAACTAGCGATCCGGAGCTGGATCGGCAACTGCGGCAGAGCTTCAGCAGTGACACTCCCCAGTTTCAACGACCGCTCAATCTAGAGGTCTATGGCGAAAGCGGCCAACCTCTTATCCTAGTCGCACGCGATTCACAAGGTCATCGGGTGCAGATAGAATCCACTATGCCCCTGGCTACCGCTCATACCCAGCCCCTCAGTCGTGAACGCTTACAGGAACAGTTGGGGAGATTAGGCAACACAGGCTTTTATCTACAATCTTTGGTCTCCTTTTTGCACGGCCATCTAATGCTGCCAATTAGCGAACTAAACCGTCTACGGCGGGAAGTAGTGGCCCAACTTGACGCGCTCCGTGCTCAACCAAAACGCTGGCGGCTCAACCCAGAAGCGACCTTGGCCGACTTACTGGCAAACATTACTCCGGATACTACCCAGGTTGCAACGAAAACTAACCCCGTCACTCCAGAGCTGATCGTTCTGGTACGTAATTTGGAACAGTTGAAGGCCGCAATCGAGGCGGGAATTTCTACCCTATATTGTGAGCTAGAAGACCCGCGCCGCTATCGCCAAGCAGTACAGATGGTTGCTGATAATCCTGCTAGCATGCTCTATGTTGCTCCACCGCGAATCACTAAGCCGGGCGAAAGCTGGATTCTGGAACAGGTGCGCGCTTCGCAGGCCAAGGGCTATCTCGTTCGCAATTATGACCAACTCAAATTCTTTGCTCAAGAGCGCTGCATTGGCGATTTTTCCCTCAATGTGGCTAATCCCCTCACAGCGGACTACTTCAAGCAATTTGGCCTGGAGCGACTGACGGCCTCCTATGATTTGAACAATCAGCAGCTTGAAGATTTGCTACATACCTGCCCGGCCCACTGGTTTGAAATTACGATTCACCAGCACATGCCGATGTTTCATATGGAGCATTGCGTGTTTTGTGCCTTCCTCTCCAAAGGAACCGACTACACTAATTGCGGGCGTCCCTGCGAGCAGCATGCGGTGAAACTCCGCGACCGTATGGGAACCGAGCACATTCTGCAAGCTGATGTTGGCTGTCGCAACACGGTATTTAATGGTGTAGCCCAAACGGGAGCCGAGTATGTGCAGCGGTTGATTGAGCTTGGCGGGTGCTATTTCCGCATCGAGTTTGTCAATGAGACCCCCGAACAGGTGCAGCAAACTATCACCTACTATCAAAAGCTACTGCGCGGTGACATCAAAGGCACGCAGCTTTGGCGCGAATTAAAACTACAGAGTCAACTCGGCGTCACGCGAGGCACGCTGGGGTAGAGCGCAAACACAGACTGGCATCCCGCATCTATCAGCCCTAGTCCAATCCAGGTTTCTAGATAGGCATTCCCAGATTAAAGTCATTTAACCCAATTAAACAATCAAGGGAGTGTGGGCATTTTGCCCACAGCAAGCGAGACGCTTGCACTACATGTTCAAATCATGAGATTGACTGACTCATTTGCAGACTACTTACAGACTACTTACAGACTACTTACGAACTGAATTTCAGAAATCAAAAGCTCAGCAGTGAGCAGAAATTCTGGATCTTCATTTCTTCTTTGATTTAGGCATTGGAATTAGGAGCCGGGAGCAGTTTACTCTCGGCCTAAGACTTAAACCTATTTGACTTCTTTTTTAAACCCGACAAAATTAGTCGGATATGTTTGACTCGGTTAATCATCTGTGTTAGTATCAATCGTCAATTGGATAAAAATCCTTCAAATCCTCATCCAGATTGAGATTTACCTATCAATACTGTTGATCCCACTGTTGAGAAGCTGAACCCAAAGGAATACCCCATGACCCAGGCAATCGCTCCCACCTGTTCCCAAACCGCCGCCACCTTTACCGGCCTGAAGTGTAAAGAATGCGGTGCAGAATACGAAGCCAAAGCTATACATGTCTGCGAGTTGTGCTTTGGTCCTCTAGAAGTGGTTTATGACTACGATGCGCTGCGGCGAACAGTGACCCGTGAGAGTATTCAGAGCGGACCCAACTCGATCTGGCGTTATCGTCCGTTTCTACCAGTGGCAACCGATACTCCGATTGATGTGGGAACCGGAATGACACCGTTGCTGCAAGCCAATCGTTTGGCGCGTCGCCTGGGTTTGAAGCGGCTGTACATCAAGAATGATGCGGTCAACATGCCTACCCTCAGCTTTAAGGACCGAGTTGTGTCGGTAGCCTTGACTCGCGCCAGAGAATTGGGCTTCTCAACCGTTTCTTGTGCCAGCACCGGCAACTTGGCAAACTCAACTGCCGCGATTGCTTCCCACGCTGGACTCGACTGCTGTGTTTTCATTCCATCTGACCTAGAGGCAGGTAAAGTGCTGGGTACCCTGATTTATGGCCCGACGGTGATGGCCGTGCAGGGCAATTATGATCAAGTCAACCGCCTCTGCTCAGAAGTTGCCAATACGCATGGCTGGGGCTTCGTCAACATCAACCTGCGTCCCTACTACTCAGAAGGTTCCAAGACACTGGGCTACGAAGTGGCCGAACAGTTGGGCTGGGAATTGCCCGACCATGTGGTAGCTCCGTTGGCGTCTGGTTCACTCTTCACCAAGATCTATAAAGGCTTCCAAGAGTTCATCAAAGTGGGGTTGGTGGAGGACAAGGCTGTCCGGTTTAGTGGTGCTCAGGCAGAAGGCTGCTCGCCGATTGCTCAGGCGTTCCGGGAAGGCCGTGACTTTATCGCTCCTGTTAAGCCAAATACGATTGCTAAATCGATTGCAATTGGCAACCCGGCGGATGGGGTTTATGCCGTAGACATTGCTCGCAAAACCAACGGCAACATCGAATCGGTCACCGATCAAGAAATCGTTGAGGGCATTAAGCTGCTGGCAGAAACCGAAGGCATCTTCACCGAAACTGCTGGTGGTACCACGATTGCTGTTCTCAAAAAATTGGTGGAAGCAGGCAAAATCAATACTGACGAAACCACCGTGGTTTATATCACGGGCAATGGACTGAAAACGCAAGAAGCGGTGCAGGGCTACATTGGTGAACCGCTGACGATCGAACCCAAACTCGATAGCTTTGAGCGTGCCCTAGAGCGTGCTCAAACCCTTGATCGGTTGGAATGGCAGCAAGTCCTGGTCTAGATAAAGTTTTAGTTTTGAGTTCTAGTTTTTCAGTTGGCATGGTTGATTTGTGTGCATGCTCTGTGTTGCAACATCCAGCTATCAAGGCTCAAAACTCAAACTGACTACCTGTCCCAGAATCCTCAACTCAAACCTCAAACCTATCCCAAAGCTATGTCTGTGAAAGTTCTGATTCCGACTCCCCTCCAAAAGTTCACCCGCGATCAGGCTACGATCGAATGTGAAGGTAAGACGATCTCTGAGCTGCTGGATTCTCTAGAGCAAGATTTTCCGGGGATCAAAGCTCGACTTTGCGATGAGCAGGGCAATCTGCGCCGCTTTATCAATTTCTATGTCAACAGTGAAGACATCCGGTTCCTTGACGGAGCTAATACAGCTCTCAACACTGGAGATGAAGTTAGTATTGTGCCAGCCGTAGCCGGAGGTTGAGTCCTGCTGCGATTAATGCTGCAGCTTTATATTCGCGATTGGAAAAAGCAATTCGATTCGTTGGTTAGAGCACCCAACAAGGGGCGGCAACCGATTACTATAAACATAATCGGAATTAGCATGATGTGCGATTCCGGGTTGCGATAGCCGCTCTGTAAGATTTCGATCTAAACCATGTCAGACGAAACAACTCCCAACGCTCCTGAAACTGAAGCTTCTGCCCCTGCACCTAATCCAGAAGCCAAACCAGATGCTGCTGAGGCTTCAGCTCAGAAACCGGCACGGGCACCCAAAGCCGATGCTGGGGAGAAACCAGCAAAGCCACCCAGAAAGGAAAAGCCACCCGCTCTGGAAGACAAACCGTTTCCAGAGTTTATTGAGCAGCATTTCCTGCCGGGACTAAAACAAACCTTGGCTAAAGTCGGAATCTCTGACCTAGACCTTAAGTTTGAAAAGCGTAAATTGCCCATTGCAGCTCTGGGTGACGATGAATGTTGGCAGGTGATTGGTCACTGGCAGGGAGGACAGCGCCAGTTCAACATCATCTTCTCGAAGGAAGATATTCAGGCTCCTAAGTTTTTCACTTGTGCAGGCAATGGCGCTCAACCTACTTTGATCGAGTCCTTTATGATTGATGAGCGCAAAGTGAACTTAGATTTGCTGTTGCTCTATACGGTGCAGCGCTTGAACGGACAGAAATGGCTGGTGATGAATTAATTCGACCAGCGGTAGGGCCGTCATAAAGTCACAAACTTAAAATTTAAGATTTAAGCCCCAGGGCGGTAGCTTTCGCTGCTAACCAACTTGGGGCTTGTTTGCTATAAAGTTTGGCTTAAGAGCCTATCTGAAAACCCCTTTGGGGTTTTGAAATTCAAAAACTCTGATGAGCTTTCGGATAGTGTAGTTAAGTGTAGTTAATAGCCTGGCTCTACCGTTCTAAACGATTACCACCCGTTGTCAGGCGAATGTTGTAACGTCCAGTTTGTCCTGCACGATAGGTGTTGGCTAAAACCGTATAGGTGCCGTCAGCCGGCAGGGATGTAACTAGTCGGGCATCGGAGCCACCACCGCCATCATCATCTTGAGCAACATCCCGACCGTCCGGTGCCAGCAGAATTAGATAGGCATCTAGCTCGCTGCTTGTCATTTCAATCACTACCTGCTGCCCAGCTTTGCCTTCAAAGGTATAAGCATTGAAATAGCTGTTGTCTGCTGGTAGGATACCGCTCTCCTGACTCAACTGACCAACTATGGGTGTGTTTGGTGTGATCCGCTGAGCCGGTTGTCCTCCTGCCAGCATTGGCGATTGCTGAGCTGTGCGTGGAGCCGTACCATCGCGAACCGCCGTCAGGAACGGCTGCACCCGATCCACCGAAATAGCAAAGCCAATCCCGATATTGCCCCCTGCTCCCCTAGGGGAAAAGATGGCGCTGTTGACGCCAATTAACTCGCCGCGACTGTTCAGCAGCGGCCCACCTGAATTACCAGGATTAATTGCCGTATCGGTTTGGATTAACCCTCGATTGCTATCAATGCGGCTGACAATGCCAGTCGTGAACGTCCCCTGAAACTGACCAAACGGGTTGCCAATCGCAAAGGCCCGTTGTCCAACAGCTACAGATGCAGGGTCGGCAATCGGAACCGTCGGTAGGTTGCGCTGTCCACGTAGTTGCACAGCTGCCAGATCTAAACCCGCTTCACCAAAGGCAACCACATCGCCTTGCAGCTTAGTGCCGTCGGGTAGGATCACTTGAACCGTGCGTGCACCGGCAACCACGTGGGCATTTGTCAAAATCAAACCGTCCGGGCTGATAATGGTGCCACTGCCGTTTCCATCCCCAGCTTCAATTGAAACAACCGCAGGGCTGGCGGCCTGATACACACGGACGTTCACATCTTCTTCCACATCTTGAGCTAAGGCTTGATGGGATGCACGGCCCAAGGTCACTGGATTCAACAACTCAACACTAGAGAAGGCATTGAGCAAGTTGATACCTAAAGAAGTGCCAACAATGGCTAATCCTGAGGTGATGAGACGGAGATTGATGTTCATGCTTTAACCGTGGCTTGACTTGTGATGTGTGAGGCTGCTCTATCGGACGTGGACAAATCCAGTTCCATTACTGCCTGTTTTAACCTATAGCAGTCATCAGCAACAATGGTGATAATTCTATCTACCTGACCCGGCTCGGCTAAGTTTGGGTTTTTGTTGGGATAGTCGCTCCGTCTGCGATTCAACGCCCTGATCGTTGCAGATACCAGTGGCTGTCGATTATAGATTCCAAGCAGCTAATTTTGACCATATCACCCTATCCCTTCGTCTCCTCACACCCCGCAATACCAGACAGGACTCCTCACACCCGGCCAAACAAAAACTATTCTCTCTAGTTGTTCTGATTCAGGCAACCTCTTACCACCTACCTGGAAAGCCAGAGGTTTGCTCAGAAACTCTGACGAGTTTTCTAGATAGGCTCTAAAAAAATAAGCTCTGAGCCTCACAGAATAGGAGAACATCAAAGCTATGGCATACCAAACTCAGGAGGTTGAGCAAACTAAAAGTGGGTCAACTATTGCCAGTCATCGCGAGGATTGTCGGGCCGATCGTCTGGAAAATCAATCGGTTGGTAGTCTACATAATCAGAATCTGATCCAGACCGACGCCGGGGCGAAGGAGAAGGGCGGCGGCTATTTCTAGGCGGACGCGACGAAACGCTGGTATCTCGAATCACTTCCCGCATGCCAGTACCAGTGTCATCCATGCCGCTACCATAGGACGAGTTGGCATTGTCGTCCCAATTATCACCCCAATCGGACCGTTCAGGTGGCAGGGGCCGGGAGGAGCGGGGTTTGCGGGAGCGATCGTTGGGGCCAGACCGATCATCTCGACCAGCTGGACGACGACGCATATCTTCTCCGTATTCATCCGCACCTGAGCGGCTATCACGACTGCCTCGAATCCGACGAGTTACATTGCGCTGTTCTTCTAACGGCGTCAATTCATCTAGCTCGGCCCGATAGACGCGACTCACTGGACGTTCGTCATCTACAACTGGCGTTGCCCGTTTGGCCTGTTCGGTCGTGATCCCTCTCAAACGAATAGCTTCGTAGGCAAACCACACTGCAGAACCAATTGATAGGAATTGGGCAAATTGCAGAATCGGATCAAGTCGCCAGCTTTGGAAGAGTAAAATGCCACCGCAGAGCAAGGCCACTGCCGCGAAAAAAATGTCATGGTCTCTAGCCAAATTCGGACGAACTGTGCGCAGAAAGTAGAGGCCCACTCCTGCTAGAGCAAGGGTAATGCCTAATATGCCACCAAGTCCGAGGCTCCAATTTAACATTGCTATTCTCCGTTGGTATGTCCCTATGTTAGCGAGTCCAAGAACAGATTCTCCACTGAAAATTCCACAAATCCAGTGGGTGAAAGGCAGTTAATCTAACAATTCTGACGCCCGATAGAGAAATAGCGCTTAGGGCTAAACTCAGCACCGAGCAGGCTAATTGCCCAAACCAACCGCAAATTAAAATTCACACTCAAATGGCATAAAGCTGTCCTGCCGACAAAATAAGTCATCAGCAAGACAGCCAAGGATTTCACTCCTAACTAAAACTGGAATAAGCAACAAGGGGCAGCAAAGCTATTCCCCTCATCGCCTCAATTCATCCCATGAATGCAGCTAGGAACGCTGAATTTTATCTTTTTGGCTGATGAAGACAAGTCCTACGACCACGGGGATCACAACGATTACCACACCTGCCAGCAGGCTGTAGAAGAAATTTACTAAAGATGGAGTCATGGTGTTCTACCCTTGCTAGTAATGCTAAATAACTGAGGCTTCTGCACTAGATCATATTATCGACTCAATGACGCATTTGGAAAGCAGGGACAGGATTCAATTGCTCTCGGTCGGTGGAACTTTGGTTGACGATTCTGGTGTACTTGCTGACGCATCTGAAAACACATCTGGCTGGGGTTGGAGTGCCAAACTAGCCGCACAGTACTGCAACAATAGGTCTAGGCGATGGTTGATCTGCTGCTTTCGCTGTTGGGCTGTGGTGGGTTGCCGCGCAGCTTGCAAAAACACCCCATCGGTTTCGAGTAACCTCAATTGCTTATTGATTTCCGTATGAATGGATTGAAGCTGCGTACTCAGGGATGCCTCAATCGTTTCTACCAACGGCACAATTTGCAATTGGAACATCTGCTGAATTTCAGCAATTGCTGCTCGTAATTCGTGTGGAGAGGCGTCAACGACTTGGATTTGTAGCTGCTGGAGACGCTGCTGGAACTGCCGATAGGACGAATCAAATGCTAATGCCATGAATAACCAAAATCAATAGAAACGAATTGATCAATTTGGGTTAAAGTATTGTTAAGTACTCTGTATACATCGTTGGTAAGTCCCGCTCTGCAACCGGTTAGCTTTCTGCTAGATTATTAAATTTTTTATACAGTCAATTTGTTGAACGTGGTTCAGACTCAGGCAGAACCGATTTGTTATTCATCTGAGCAATAAGCCGTAGAAGTCTTCATTTCTAAACACTTGCAGTAGACAAAGCCGGTTTTCAATTCCTGATCCCAGCGGATCCCAGCATTTGATCTCCAGCCATGTTGAAGTCAATGTCGAGGCAGGTTTTAGAATCGCTTTCTACTCGGAACTCGCTCAAATCCCTTAGAATCAGCAAACATTCACTCAATAGTTTGGCTCCTTTACCCACTTCGGGCTTGACAGCATGAACGTAGCAACTCTGACTTTTCCAACTGATATTGCACTTCCTGAATGGCTGCAAGCTTGTTTGCTAGAGTATCGCTCGTCGAGTGGTAGCAGCTCAGACGCTCCTTTGGCCGATGCCGATTTAATCTGCGAGGCGTTTAACTTTGCCTACAGTCTCCACGAAGGGCAATACCGAGCCTCTGGTGAACCCTACATTGCCCATCCGGTGGCCGTAGCGGGGCTACTGCGCGATTTGGGAGGCAGTGCCGCCATGATTGCGGCTGGTTTTCTGCACGATGTGATCGAAGATACTGACGTTACCGCTGAGGAAATTGAGCAACGCTTCGGCATCGAAGTGCGACGACTGGTGGAAGGCGTCACCAAACTCTCTAAGTTTAACTTCTCCAGTAAAACAGAACGGCTAGCTGAAAACTTTCGCCGCATGTTTTTGGCAATGGCGCAGGATATCCGCGTGATTGTCGTCAAGCTGGCCGATCGGCTGCACAACATGCGCACGCTGGAGTATTTACCGGATGAGAAGCGTCGCCGTATTGCCTTGGAAACGCGGGAAATCTTTGCGCCGTTGGCGAACCGACTGGGAATCGGACGGTTTAAGTGGGAACTGGAAGATCTGGCCTTTAAGTATCTAGAGCCAGAAGCCTATCGGGCCATTCGGCAGCTAGTGGCCGATAAGCGTATCGATCGAGAGGCACGCCTAGAGCGGGTTGCCACCACGCTGCAGGAACGGCTCGATCAACTCGGGATTCACTGCTATGACATTAGCGGACGCCCGAAGCATTTGTATGGCATCTATGAAAAAATGCAGCGGCAGCAGAAAAGCTTTGAAGAAATCTATGATATTGCCGCCATTCGCATCATTGTGGAAACGAACGACGAATGTTACCGCGCCTTGGCGGTTGTACATGATGCCTTTCGGCCTATTCCAGGTCGCTTCAAAGACTACATTGGCCTGCCCAAACCCAATCGATATCAATCGCTGCATACCGTTGTGATTGGCAACACGGGCCGACCGCTGGAAGTGCAGATTCGCACCTTGGAGATGCATCACGTCGCGGAATACGGGATTGCTGCTCACTGGAAGTACAAGGAAACTGGCAATAGCTACGCCAAACTGTCCACCGACGACGAGAAGTTTACCTGGTTGCGGCAGTTACTAGAATGGCAAAACGACCTCAAGGATGCCCAGGAATACCTGGAAAGCGTCAAGGGCAATCTGTTTGATGATGATGTTTATGTCTTCACACCGGGCGGTGATGTGATTGCGCTGGCCCAAGGATCAACTCCAATCGATTTTGCCTATCGCATCCACACGGAAGTGGGCAATCACTGTGCCGGAGCAAAAGTAAACGACCGGATGGTGACTTTAGACACGCCGCTAAAAAATGGTGACATTGTTGAAATTATCACCCAAAAGAATTCTCATCCCAGCCTAGACTGGCTCAATTTTGCCGTTACCCCCGGTGCTAAAAACCGTATCCGCCAGTGGTACAAGCGGTCCCATCGAGATGCCAACATTTTGCGTGGTCGGGAGTTGCTAGAGAAAGAGCTGGGCAAACGGGGCTTTGAAGCACTGCTGAAGTCTGAGCCAATGCAGGCCACTGCTGAACGCTGTAACTACCAATCCCCAGAAGATTTATTGGCAGCTTTGGGCTACGGCGAAGTTACGCTAAATCTGGTGTTGAACCGACTGCGTGAGGCCATCAAGGCCCGTCAACCGATTGTCGCGGTTCCCAAAGAAGAGAGTACAAACACTCTGCTACATCCAGCCACAAGCAATACCCCAGTACAGCCAGTAGCCCGGAGCAAAACTTCTCCCATCGTAGGAGTAGAGGGGTTGCTCTACAGCTTGGCTGGGTGTTGCAATCCCGTACCCGGAGAGTCGATTATTGGTGTAGTTACGATGGGCGGTCGCGGCATTTCGATCCATCGCCAGGGGTGTGGCAACACCGAAAATGTTCCTGGAGAGCGCTTGATCCCGGTGAGTTGGAATACGACTGAAGGCAACTCTCGTCCCCAGACCTATCCGGTACAAGTACAAATCGAAGTCATCGACCGCGTTGGTGTTTTGAAAGATATTCTGTCGCGGTTGAGTGACTACAACATTAATGTGCGCAGTGCGCAGGTGAAAACCTTTCCTGGACAAACAGCGGTCATTAATTTAGGAATTGACATTATCGACCACGAACAGCTTGAGCGCATCTTCACCCAAATCCGCAAGATGAGCGATGTCTTGCAGTTGCGCCGAATTAGTCAGGTGGATGAACAGCCCGGTGGTTGAGCAGCCAGGGCAGCTTGATCAGGATCGCTTTAGCGTGCTCGCCGTTTTTTCACTTTGGGCGCTTTTGAGCTACTGCGTCCCAGCCCAGCCCAAGCAATCATCAGGTAGCCTGCTGCAAAGATCAGGCTGGAGAGGGTTGTGTGCAGCCGATCTCGCCGCATTTTTGCCTGTAGCTCGCCTAACGCCTCGGCTTGCTTCTGTTGGATTTGATTCATACCTTCCGTCCGGGCTTTAGCAACCTCCTGATCCAGCGCTTTAGGATCGGATTTCACCTTCTCGAGGGTGGTTCTAATTTGCTGTAACTGAGCCTGCTGATCTTCAGGTAAATCCAAACTATCGAGTCGTTGCTGTAACTGAGCCAACTGGTTTTCGTTAGAAACAATCGCATCAACACGAGCACGCTGCTGCTCTAGCAGGTTGTTGAGCTGCTGTTCGGCTTGGGCTGCCTGCTGATTAATCTGTCGGGTTTGAGCGGCACTCATTAGGCGACTGCTATTGAAATAGAGCGGCGCTAAAAGCAGAAATATCACGCCCAGCAGAGCTGATAAACCAAGAGCCAGTTTAGGGAAACCCTTGAGGCCAGATTCTGAATCGCGGTCAAACCACACGCCTAGAAACAGCAGCGCCAATCCTAGGATGGGAACCGTGGCTCTCGAAACCCATTCGTTGATCAAAGTTGCCAACCACTCGCTATCTAAGAAATTAGGTGGCACGGCTAAGACAATGTAGTCTAACAGGGTTCCTAGAATCAGGATCAGACCAGTGATCTTCAGAATCAGCGCACTGTAGGACTGGGAGAAAAAGCTGCCTGTTTTCATGGCGAGGAAAAACTTGAGGTCAGGTTTGGATCAGGATTAGATCAGGAAAAGACGGACACTTTGTAGGGTGCCCGACGATGGAAGCCATCCAACACCATAGCAGGAATCCCTAACGAAGCTGACAGAATTTGCGATTGTGATCGAAGGCGGGTTCCTGCCAGGAGAAGGCAAAGTGGCTAACGGCCTGAAGTTGGGGAAATGCTTGCCGAATAGCCTGCATCTGTTGCTCCAGGGGTGGATGCTGGTTGAGGGTTTGTCCCCAGGAGCCGGCTAGGGCAGGCTGAATTTGGGTGCCTGACGGAGCTTGAGCAGCAACTCGCTGAATCTGAGCAACAATGCAGCTAGCATCGGCACAGGTTGCATAGGCCATTGGGTGCCAGTCGATTGTATGAGGAAAGCGTTCCCAGGCTTGTAAGCGCGAATCATAGCCCTGCTGCCCAACGGTTTGGTTGGCCTCTGGAAAAAACACAGCACCAGCTTTTAGCCCCCGCTGCTGTACCGATGCAGTCGCCATTGCTAGAAAATCAAGTACACCCTGGATGGCATGGGCTACAGTCAGCCGCCAAAGCTCGTTTTGCCAATGGCTAATAGGGGCATCATTGACTGGGGTGAGTCCTTGCCAGAGGGGAATTGGCTCCATGGGGTAGCGGGCGGCGAGATCGGACCAATCGGTGGAGTTAACGTGGCCCTTAGTCAAAAACCGCTGAATTAGCTCCATACCTTTTTGGTTCAGGGCACGCTGGTAGAGCGCCTGCTGAGCTGCGGTTCCGTAGATCCAGAGATCCTGCACCCGACTGGCCACTGAAGCAGAGCCAGTTCCTTTGGGATAGCGAATGTAGTCAAACAAAACGCCATCTGGCTGCCGTTGCAGAATGGCTTGCAGGAGTTGGGCGTAATCTTGCTTGGCCTGAGGATGGTAGGGATCAATAAACAATTCGTCCGCGTTCACGGTGGTACCATCTGCTTCTGGAGCACGGGAGGTGAGACTTGTGGCTCCCTGGCCATTACGAGCTAATACAGACTGGGTTTCCAAACTCTGACTGTAGCTGTAGCCAAAATTTAATGTAAACATCCAGGCGTAGACCTTCAGCCCTCGTTCCCGGCCCAGCCTCACCGCCTCAGCTAGCAGATCTCTGGTCTCATAGCCAGGAGTGCGCAGCACTGAGGGCCAGCGGGTCGAGTTTTGGGCTGCTGGAAGCAACACCTGACCGTTGTAGAACACCTCCAGAAATACCTCGTTGTAACCACGGCTGACAATGCGGTCCATTACTTCTTCTAGCACTCCATCTACCGCATCACAGGGATAAAGCCGCAGCCAAATGGCCTGTTTCTGTGGCCAGGTTTGACTACGACACCGCTGTAATTGCTCTGCATGTTGCCGTACTAAAGTTTGGTAGCGCTGTTGGGCTGCCTGATCTCCTTGCAGGGCCAGTTGATGCACCGCACTCGTCTGGGTAATTTCCTCGGCACTGAGCTGACAGTAGGCATTGGTTTGAGCCACTGCGGGTTGGTTCATGCTGGCCAGCAGACTGCCGCTGACCCAACCGAGCAAAACCCCACTCCAGCCTCGATGGCTTTGGCGCTTCTGTCGCCGCTGGTTTGTTCCTAGCCAGCTTGCCAATCTGGACTTGTTCACTGCCATTGAAGAGCAACACCTTAAACTGCACAGCCTCTAGTTATAGCGAACGCAGCTCAATTCGCTGAGTGTTGCTTGCTCAATCTTCATGAATAGAACTAAGCATGAGTGGAATTTTCGGATAGATGTGATCGGCAATCAGCTCGGCTTTGGCTGCTCTGTTGAACTAGGGTTGTAATAAAAACGACTTAAATCGGAACTTCATGAAAACTCAAAGGATTTCAAAGATTCCAACAATCCCTCTGCACTCGCACTGATTCGCATCTGGCCTGCCTCTATAGTTGCAGTGGATGATGGTTAGTTCTACGTGTGGTCTACCGGTCAAGGAGCAATTGCGATCTGTGATCATCACAACCTGCCCATTGCGTTCCTCCTCGCGAGTTTCACCTATGCTTGCCCGCCAAAAGATGTTTCCGACTCCTCGGCAGGTTCATCCTTCTGTCAACAGCAAGTGGAAACGCCTGCTAGATATTATTGGTGCTTTGGTTGGGCTAACGATTGTTGGCATTTTAATTATTCCAGTTGCTATTGCCATTCAATTAGATAACCCTGGTCCCATCTTCTACAGCCAAATCCGCTGTGGCTTATATGGTCGCACCTTTCGGATTTGGAAGTTTCGCTCCATGATTGTCGGTGCCGATAAACTCAAGCACCTAGTGAGCAATCAAGCAAAAGGTAATATTTTTAAGAACCGTAATGATCCTCGCATCACCCGTGTTGGTAAGTTTTTGCGTAAAACTAGCTTGGATGAGTTTCCCCAATTTTGGAATGTGTTGAAAGGAGAAATGAGTTTGGTTGGCACGCGACCACCCACCGTTGATGAGGTGATGGAATACGAGTCTCATCACTTTCAGCGCTTATTCGTTAAACCAGGCATTACCGGCGAGTGGCAGGCCAACGGTCGCTCTCACGTCGAAGATTTTGAAGACATTGTCAAACTGGATCTGGCTTATCAAGAAAAGTGGTCTTGCTTCTATGACATTCTGTTGATTTGCAAAACTATTGCCGCTGTCTTTAACAAGCAGGGAGCTTATTAAATAAGCTTCTTAATAATTTCCTTCTCAAATTTAATTACTTTCTGCAGCGGTCTCTTCAGCACTGCCTGCGCTTAGTGCCAGCTTTACCAATGAGTTCCTGTGTGTTGTTCCCCTTGAGCAGTTAAACCCTCTGTCAAGGGGACTTTTCTTAGGTTTACTACCAGCAGGTTTACCACCAACGCAGTGCCAACAGACCCCGCTCAGGCTGATTGAGTTCTTCTTCGGCTAACCAGTCTACAGCTTTATAAGTACCAAATACATGATCCCACCAGTCAACCGCCAAGCCAAAGTTGTGGTGCCACATACCATATTTATGATGCACATAGTGAACCGGCATTTTCATCCAAAAGCACTTGGTGGGATTCTCGTGCTGAAGTTGATGGGCATAGGACGAAAAAGCAGCAAACGCCAATGCCCCCAGCATCCAAGCCAAGCCAGCTTGCCAAGAGACAAAAAACATCAGACCCATGGCAATTGCGGTGCCTTTGACATAATCCAAAAACTCCCACAGCACGCCCTGTCCGTCATTTTTACGGTGATGCTCCCGGTGCCGTTCGCTAATTTTGAGCTTAGGAGAAGCATGCATCAGACGGTGCACCCAGTACTCAACCAGGCTAGCTAGCACAAACGCCGTTACAAAGCATAGACAAACAATCACAGCAGTCCACATTTTCAAGTCTCTCCTGTAGGTTCTCCAGTCACACCAGATTGCTTCTTGTTTTCCTTGTCTTGATTTCCTTGTCTTGACTCATAAATTCTATCCAAGTGCCAGCTTAAACTGGAAAGCCAGCAGGAGACATTAACCGGGATGGAATAAAACGAATGCGACGCTTTACGAAAGAATCAAAAACTCTTCATCCTAATAATGTCGCATCTTCAACACATTTTGGTTAAGGAACTCGCTAAACGTGATAGTATCCCTGTTGCCGCCGCACAGGCTAGCGAGTGTAAGTCTACTGGCTCCTTTTTCCCGGTTAGAGCAATCATGCAATCACAACCCACCCTACGTCGAACTAAAATTGTGGCAACGATCGGTCCTGCAACCAGCAGTCCGGAAGTTTTACGCGAGCTGATTGAAGCCGGGGCAACGACGTTGCGTCTCAACTTTTCTCACGGCACGCATGACGATCACCAGCGCAACATTCGGCTGATCCGCCAAGTCTCGTTTGAGCTGAATCAGCCGGTTGGAATTTTGCAAGATTTACAGGGTCCGAAAATTCGCTTAGGTCGCTTCGAGAATGGCGCTATTACGCTGCAAAAGGGCGATCCGTTTATTTTGACAAGCCGTTTGATGCCGGGAACCCAAGAAATCAGCTCGGTCACCTATGAACCTCTGGCCGATGAAGTGCCTGAAGGAGCAACCATTCTGCTAGATGATGGTCGGGTGGAAATGAAAGTGGAGCATGTCAAGCCGCACAAAGGAGAATTACACTGTCGCGTGGTGGTTGGGGGCGTGTTATCCAATAACAAAGGTGTCAATTTCCCAGGCGTCTACCTGTCGATTCGTGCCCTGACGGATAAAGACAAGGAAGATCTGATGTTCGGTCTGGATCAGGGCGTGGATTGGGTGGCGCTGAGTTTTGTCCGCAACCCTCAGGATGTTCTAGAAATTAAAGAGCTGATTTCCAGTGCCGGGAAGAGTGTGCCGGTGATCGCTAAGATTGAGAAGCACGAGGCAATTGAGCAGATGGAAGCGGTTTTGTCGCTCTGCGATGGTGTGATGGTGGCGCGGGGCGATTTGGGCGTGGAGCTACCGGCGGAAGATGTGCCAATTTTGCAAAAACGCCTGATTGCAACCGCCAACCGTCTGGGCATTCCAGTAATTACGGCAACCCAGATGCTCGATAGCATGGTGAGCAATCCTCGCCCAACCCGAGCCGAAATTTCTGATGTGGCGAACGCAATTTTAGACGGCACCGATGCGGTGATGCTCTCCAATGAAACAGCTGTCGGCAAGTACCCAGTCCAGGCAGTCGAAACAATGGCTCGGATTGCCGAACGGATTGAACGGGAACAGCCAGCCAACCGGGCCTTTGAGGATATGCCGAGGCGTTCGATTCCCAATGCAATTAGCCAAGCAGTTGGGCAGATTGCCGAACAGCTCCAGGCCGCTGCGATTATGCCGCTGACTAAAACAGGGGCCACCGCTCGCAATGTGTCTAAGTTTCGTCCCAACAAGCCAATTCTGGCCGTTACTCCCCATGTGGATGTGGCCCGTCAACTCCAGTTGGTCTGGGGAGTGCGTCCGCTGCTGGTGCTGAATTTGCCTTCGACCGGGCAAACCTTTCAGGCGGCTCTCAATGTGGCCCAAGAAAAAGGTTTACTGCGGCAAGGCGATCTGGTTGTAACGACAGCAGGTACCCTCCAGGGCGTCGCCGGGTCCACAGACCTGATTAAAGTTGAGCTAGTAACGGCTGTGCTGGGTAAGGGAACGGGCATCGGGCAAGGCTCAGTCAGCGGACGAGCTAGGGTGGCCCACAGCATTACAGAGCTGGGAAATTTCAATCCGGGCGAAATTTTAGTCGTATCCAAGACCAGCGCTGATTTTGTGGAGGTGATTCGCAAGGCGGCGGGCATTGTCACCGAAGAAGACAGCATTACCAGCCATGCAGCGGTGATTGGGTTACGCCTCGGTGTGCCAGTAATTGTCGGCGTAGAGGATGCCACCCAAATTATTCGGGATGGCACAATTCTGACGCTGGATATGCAGCGCGGGTTGGTTTACTCTGGTATGAACTCAATCCAAACCGATGCGGTGCTGGCAGTTTGATCTGAGCTTGTTGATCTGAGCTTGATTCAAGCTGGGTTCGCTGGAGCGATTGGATCCGGCTAGCGCAGGTAAAGCTCGTCTTTGGCTTGGAAATTGGCTTCAAGAAAGGTCAACAGCCGCTCAACGCTGGCGTTGGGTTCAATAAACGAAAACAAATGGCGAAATCGAATTCTGCCCTGACAATCGAGGAGAAACTGAGCCGGCAGAGGAGCACCAAGTGCTTGACCAACCTGATAGCGGCGAAAGGTGCGGCAACCCGGATCGCTGAGCAGCGGCATTTTTAAGCCCAAATCTTGCAGTACAATCCGGCTCTGCTGTGGATCGGTGCTGGTAATCATTAAAACTTCTATGCCCTGCTGCACAAACTGCTCGTAGGCGGCATTCAGTTCCATAATGTGAGGGAAACAAAGTGGGCAGTAGTGCTTTTCGCTGAAAATCCGCGTGAAGGCCAACAAGACTCCCTGATTGCGGGCTTGAGGTAGAGGGGAACTCAAATAATCCGCTAAACGAATTTTCTGCCCGGTGGTCACATTCAGCAGCTCAAAGGGTGGTGCTACGGTGCCGAGCGGAAACTGATTTGTGGCGGGAATCGGGAAAAAGTTTTGGGCAAAGCGCCGATTCAATAGGCCGTCAAGTGAAGTAGCGGTCAGCATAGAAGTCTAGTAATGGAGATCGCCTGTTTATATTATGAGGACGATCGCCAGAACCAGCCTGCAACCCGATAGAGTAGGTTTAAAGACTGTAGGTTCAAAAGCTTTAGATTAAAGACCAGGGGGAGCCGATGAGCATGAAAATCACCCATTACCTGCACACTGCCGTTTTAGTCAGTGACCTGGAACGGGCAGAGCGCTTCTATGGTGAGGTGTTGGGATTGGCTAAAATCAACCGCACCCTCAAGTACCCCGGAGCCTGGTATCAGCTAGGAGCGGTGCAGGTGCATTTAATTGTGGATACGGCCTTTGCCTCCAGCTTACAAAATGCTGAAAAGTGGGGGCGCAATCCCCATCTGGCGCTGGCCGTCGAGAACCTAGAAGCCGCCAAAGCCCACCTCACGGCGCACGGTTATCTGCTTCAACTCAGCGCTTCCGGACGAGCCGCCCTGTTTACGCAAGACCCAGACGGTAATGTGATTGAGCTAACGGAAATGGCTCCAGAAACCTAGCTAGCGAACCTATTGCGACACCACGCAACAATTCCACAGAACTACTGCTTCACGTCACGATCAGAAAATCTGTAGCAGCTAGATTAGGTTGGCTGACGAGGGTGGCAAAGTGTCCGCCTGAGCCGAATCCGGCTCCGCCTCGGTTGGCGTTGTAGAAGAGTTTGCCATTTGTGGCGTTATAAACAATTCGGGCCTTGCTAGCCGCAGCCAATCCGTCGCGCTCAACGACGGCGAACTGATCAGTGCGAACAAAGCGGCGCTGATTGATTGATTTGAGAGCGGTAAATGTGGTTCGGTCGAGGACGATTTTGTCTTTGCCATGGGTAAAGTCTCGGATGGTGTCAACTCCAATTGCGGTGCGGCTGAACTTTGCGCCGGTGTTGTAGATAAAGCGATCGTTGCCGGTTCCGCCCGTAAGCGTATCTTGCCCAAGGCTGCCAACCATCCGATCATTCCCTGCGCCTCCCAATAAACCATCGTTACCGTCTCCTCCATCTAATCGATCGTCACCAGACCGCCCCAACAGGGTATCTTCTCCGGCTTCACCGTAAAGCTGGTCGTTGCCGTCTTCGCCATCGAGGCTGTCAGTTTCGCTGCCAGCAAATATGACATCGTTCTCTGCCCCACCCATCAGTTTGTCGATCCCGGCCTCACCGTAAAGCTGATCGGTACCTGTACCACCGTTGAGGGTATCGTTGCCTTCGCTGGCGAAAAGCTGATCGGTGCCAGACCCGCCCGATAGCTGATCGTCGCCAATTTCACCGTAGAGCTGGTCATTGCCTTCGCCCCCCTCAAGAGTATCCTGCTCGGTTCCGGCAAACAGGCGATCGTCTCCTGCGCCGCCATTGAGCTGGTCATTTCCAGAGGCTCCGTAAAGTTCATCGCTGCCTGCGTCGCCGTTCAGCGCATCGTTGCCGTCATTGCCAAACAGCTTGTCATTGTCAGCTTCACCTGAGAGAGTGTCGTTGCCGGTCTCACCTTGCAGTTCGTCATTTCCTTCACCGCCCTGAAGACTGTCATCCCCTTCGCTGCCGAAGAGTTTATCTTCACCAGCACCACCAGCAAGGCGATCGCTGCCCAGTCCACCATCGAGCGTGTCGTTACCATCATCGCCGTTTAGAGCGTCATCTCCTTCTGCACCGTTGAGGAGATCGGTGCCCGTACCGCCATTGAGCGTGTCATTGCCGGCTTCGCCAAATAAGCGATCGTCATCCTCACCGCCGAATAGGCTATCTTGCCCATCACCACCAGAGAGCTGATCCTGCCCGGCATCGCCATTCAGCGTGTCGTCACCCCCTTCGCCGAACAAGCGGTCGTTATCGGCTCCGCCTGAGAGGATGTCGTTGTTTTCTCCGCCCAATAGCTGATCGGCTCCGGTATCACCGGACAGGATATCATCTCCACGTTCACCGTAGAGAATATCTTCACCGTCATTGCCGTTGAGCTGGTCCTGATCGTCGCCGCCGTAGAGAGTATCATTATCCGCTCCCCCAAACAGCACGTCATTGTTGGCTTCGCCATAGAGCTGATCATCGCCTGCATTGCCGTTCAGCAAATCATCGCCGGTGCTGGCATAAAGAATATCGTTGCCTAATCCACCACTAAGGCTATCGTTACCGGCTTCACCCAGCAGTTCATCATCACCAGCATCACCGTTAATGGTATCGTTTCCTTCACTGCCTAGTGCTTTATCGTTATCCGCTCCACCGTTTAAAGTATCATCTCCGGCTTCACCAAATAATTCATCATTGCCACTATCACCATTCAGCGTGTCTACACCTTCTCCGCCAAACAGCTTGTCAATTCCCGCACCTCCGCTGAGAGAGTCCTGTCCTCGATAGCCATACAGAACGTCGTCTTCTGCTCCGCCAATCAGAACATCATTTGCATTGGTTCCTTGAAAAATTGCCACGTCGCTTATCCTTCACAACACCTTACTCGTATTGGTGTGCGCCCTGTTGCCGTCAATCGGCTGATCTCATGCTATCTCTACCGGAAAAGGTTATTGTGAAGCGCTCGCCTGTTTCGTGATTGCAGGAGTCAAGGAACTGTAAATTTTCTCAAGGCGTATGTGCGATTTGTGTCATCGGAGATTGGGATGCTGAAGCGCTACAGAACAGTTTGGGCTTTGGTTGGTGAAATCATGATGCAGTCTTGAGTCTGCCAATTGAGAACAACTTCTCCAGATGGCTCAGTTCCACTTAATTGGGTAACTGTAAAAGCGCCGATTGGCGTTTCGAGTTGGATCTGTAGAAGTTGGCCAATGTAAGTGATGTGGGTGATTTTGCCAGGGATTTGATTGGCGTTTTCACCATTATTGTCGGCATTTCCAACATTGGCGCTTAGTTGCAACTGTTCTGGACGAATCATTAAGGTAACGGTTTCGCCAAGGGTTGGTTTGTAGCTGGGCGCGACGGCTTTGATTACGGTGCCTGCAACTTCAACTTGCAAAGAGTCAGATGATTCGATGACCTTGCCCGTGAGAAAATTTGCCTTACCGATAAACTGGGCCACAAACAGCGAAGCGGGGCGATCGTAAATTTGTCTGGGTGTGCCGACCTGTTCTACTTGACCGTTGTGCATTACCGCGACCTGGTCGCTGAGGGCAAGCGCTTCTTCTTGATCGTGGGTGACATAAATAAAGGTGAGATTAGTCTGGCGCTGGAGTTCCCGCAGCTCTTGCCGCACTTCTTCCCGGATTTTTGCATCCAGGGCCGAGAGCGGTTCATCGAGCAGCAGCACTTTGGGGCGATTAATCAAGGCCCGTGCAAGGGCGACTCGCTGTTGCTGTCCACCAGAGAGCTGGGCCGGGTGCCGATCTCCCAACCCTTCGATCCGAAACATGCGCAGCGTTTCTGCCACACGTGGCCCAATTTCAGCCTGAGGGATTTTAGCAATACTCAATGGATAGGCAATATTTTGTGCCACGGTCAGATGGGGAAACAGCGCATAGTTTTGAAACACAGTGTGTACATTGCGACGATAAGGGGGTAGCGCCGTAACGTCTTCCCCGTTGATGTAAACTTGACCGTACTCAGGAATTTCAAACCCGCCAATCAAGCGCAGTGTTGTTGTCTTACCAGAACCACTGGAGCCTAGCAAAGAGTAGAACTCTCCAGGCTGCACATCGATGGTCACTTCCCGCACAGCATGGAATTCTCCTTTGGATGTAGCGTAGATTTTACTGACGCGATCAAGATAGACAAGACTGTCTTTCATGGTTGTGTTCTACTAGCGTGACATTCTTGTGGCTGTCGATTTGGACAGACCTAAGGCTCCTTCCCAGTCACCCATTGACTGAATAGCACAATTGCTCCAGAGGCGACTGATATCAGCGTAGCAACAGCAGCAATTTCTGGCGTAATGTTGGTACGCAATCGGCCCCAAATCTCAATTGGCAGCGTGTTGTCTCGCCCGGTCAGAAAGATCGTGACCACTACTTCATCAAAGGAGAGGGTAAATGCCAACAGTGCACCTGAGATGACGGCGCTGCGAATATAGGGAAAAATCACATCTCGAAATACCTGAGCTGGTTTTGCGCCCAGATCGTAGGCAGCTTCTTCTAAACTGCGAGGAAACTGACCGAGGCGAGTTAGAATGGGGCCGAGGGCGACGGGGATGCCAAACACAGCATGACCAATGATCACCGTCAGCAGCGATAACTCCCAGCCTAAATCGGAAAAGTAGGCTAACATCGCCACACCTGTGACAATACCTGGCAGCAGAATTGGCAGGTTGAGGGCAATACGAAAGGAGTTTCTGCCAAAGAACCGGTAGCGATAAATGGCGAAGGCGGCAGAGAGTCCCAAGACAGTAGCTAGGAGGGTGGCAGCAGCGGCAACTTTGAGGGAGTTGAGCAACGCTTGGCGAATGGCTGTATCTTCGAAGGCACGCCTGTACCAGGCAAAAGTCACTCCTTTGAAGGGCAGCGACAAAATTGCCGAGTCATTGAAGCTGATCACGATCAGGACAACAATGGGCAAATAGAGAAAAGCATAGACAGCCACGGCCCAAACCGCCAATAGCCAGGGTTGAGCAGGTTTCCGAGGTGAGACTGGAGAGTTGACGTGAGTAGGGTTAACTCGGCTGTTTACTTCATTGGTCATAGAATCCGCTATGGGCATTCTGTTATTAGCAGGATTTTTTTATTTAAGCTACAGGCAAGCTAGAACTAGAAGCATCAAAATAATCTAGGTCAACTGTGGAAAACCCTGACACTGTTTTACTGGAAAGTCAGTGAAATCAAGGTCATAGATTGAGTAATCTACGTAGATCAGGCATTCGTAAGTTAAAAAAATACACTCACCTTAAGGAATTTAAGTAAAACCACCATTACAGACCACGCTATCTGACGTTAGATTTTGACTAGCTTCATGTAGCTAATCATGTAGCTAATTTAGTCCACTAATAGATCATGGTATCCCTGACACCCAAAGCAATGATTAAAAAACTATTGCCTTTGTCAGCGAGCATTGCCGGAGTTGGTATTCTGCTCGCGCCAATTGCCTTTGCTCCCAAGGCAGAAGCAATCTACTACGAACGTGAACCTGGCACATTTGCCTGCCGGAACAGTCTGGACCCTCAGTGCGAGAATCCTCCACGGGAAATTGGCACGGCTGAAGAGGGTGGCTGGGCTTGCAAGAATAACCCTGGCCCGGTTTGCACAGAGCCTCCTAGAGTTGATCAGGAGTTGGGGAAGGGCAACTGGGTTTGCCGGTTTAACCAGAACACCCCCGCTTGTGCTAACCCAATTCGCTATACGGTTCCCGAATCCGATCGCGAAAACTGGCCGACTTATTTTCCCGAGTACACTGAAACTGAAAGCTAATGCTGACCTATTAAGGTCTCCAGTTTTGGTTTAATTGAATGACTGGTCTCTAGTCGATCGTGAGCTGCTCAGACAGCCAATCAAAGAGCAATGCTCTAGGAGTGAATTAAATGTGGTGTGGGAGTGGGTCGTGTTGACACTCCCTTTTTTATTTTTTGACTCTACATCATTTTTTGACTCTACAGAGCCAGCAAGCTGTGGTAGAAGAGGTCTCCCGCTCTGCACTTAATTTGGATTGGGTAACTCAAACACTGAACTCAAAGACTATCGAGGCCACCACGTCGCAGCACTAGGGCTAAGCCCGAAAAGACAATTAGCATTACGATCAGGGCGAAGGCAGCACCCAGCGGCCAATTGTAGGACACTCCGAATTGGGAGGAAATCACATTACCGAGCATGATGCCGTTTGGGCTGCCTACCAGACTGGGCGTAATAAAATCTCCCATAGTCAACGAGAATACGCTAATGGATCCCGCCAGGATGCCTGGAGTTACCAAAGGCAAGACAATGCGGCGAAATGTTGTCCAAGGGCGAGCATTTAGATCGGCAGACGCCTCCAGCAAATTGTGCGGTAACCGTTCAAAGGCAGTACTTACCGGCAAAATCATGAACGGCAACCAGATATGCACAAACGTCAGCGTGGTCGAGAACTGATTGTAGAGGAAGATTTGACTGGGTTCTGACAGGATGCCAAGCAGAATTAGAGCATTATTGAGCACCCCGTTATAACCCAAAATGATTTTCCAAGCAAACACCCGCACTAAGTAGCTAGACCACAGCGGCAAAATCACCAGCAGAGTCAGCAGGGAACGATAGCGGCCACTATAGCGGCCAATAAAATAGCCCAGCGGAACCGCAATCAAGATATCAATCAGTGTCACACCCAAGGCGGTTAACACAGTGCGGCCTATGACCGTACGGTAGGCACTATTGGTAAAAATGGTTTTGAAGTTCGTCAGGCTGAACTCCTTGACGATATCGAACGCTTCCAAGCGCCAAACACTGTAGGACATCAGCAGCGTCAGCGGCACAAAATAAAGCAGCGTCATCCATAGCAAGGGCGGCAGGAGAGTTGCATATAGTCCCACTGGAGCCGGAGCACGACGACGCTGCGCTAATTCGGTGACACTCATACCGAGGAAGAAGAGAAAGGATGCCAGGATGCTCAGCCGAGCCTAACTGCGAATTTCGTTCCAGAGCTGCACCCATTGATCATAATTCTTGACGCTCTGCCACATATTGATCTGAGAATGCAGCGACAGATTATCCATGAATAGTTCATGGGCTCGCGCTTCGCCCACAGCCTCGGCTCCCAGGGTTGTCGCTCCCGAATAGCCCGTTACCTCAATTACGCCCTTTTGGCCGGCACCGCTGAGGATATAGTCAATCCACTGATAGGCTACTTCGGGATTGCGCGAGTTTTTAGAAATCATCCACGAATCGGTCCAACCAGTCAGCTTACCTTTGGGACTAACTGAACCGATCGGAAATCCGGCTTCACTGAGCTGAGTGTAGGTGAGCGGCCAAGCATGAGCCAAGACAATTTCACCCGACTGAAACAGGTTGGCGAGTTCTCCAGCCGTGGTCCAGAATTTGCGAATGTTGGGGCGCAGTTCCAGCAGCGTTTGTTTCACCTCGGCCAGATCGGCAGTCGTCAGATCGTAGGGATCACTCTTACCTAGCCAAAGGGCTACATCGGCAATGGTCATCGGGTTATCGGGCAGGGAAATTTTGCCAGCGTAGGCTGGGTCAAACAAAATATCCCAGGATTGCGGCTTGGACTTGACGGCTTTAGTGTTATAAACCAAAACATTCGGTCCCCAGGCAAATGTAACTCCGTAGGGTTTGCCATCGAACGTGTTCCACTTGCCGCCCTGAAACGACTGAAATACCGAACTGTAATTTTGCAGTTTGTCGGTATCGATAGGACGAACTAAGCCAGCTTTGTAGAGTCGCTCAGTGATGTCACCAGAGGCCGAGATAATGTCGTAGGTGCGTCCACCTCCAGCCCGGAACTTGGCAAACATCTCATCGCTGGAGCCGGCATAGGTAGCTTTTACCTTACAGCCAGTTTGTTCTTCAAAGGTCTTGGTAAACGAGGGATCGGTGTAACCCTCCCAAACAATGGCCGTGAGTGTGCAGCCTGCCGCTGCCGCAGGTCGAGCAGGGAGCCAAAGCGCAGCCAAGCTGAAACAACCGATCAGCAACGCAGCGAGTAAACGATGCCCCATAGCAAACGGTCTGATTGGATTTCTGATTAGATTTCTGATTGGATTTCTGATTGGATGTTTGATTGAATTTTTAACTGGCAGATCAGATCGAAAATTCATAGGTCATTAGCGTCAACAATCACGCAAATTGGAAGGGTGTTTTGCAGCACAAAAACTGCCCCATGCAGTCTGTTTTCTATTCAGTCTATCGTTCGGGTTTAGAAGCAGGAGCGGAATCATAGATTTCCGTAAGGATCAGGTAGAAGTAGTGGACGATTAACGGGTAACACGGCGAAAAATTGGGCCGCAGCTCTGATTTTTTCAATTCTGTAACCCTACTGTGACCTGGCATACTTGACGACAAAAGCAAATTTGGTATCACAGAAAGATATTGATGCAGATTTCAATACTTGGTCTGAGTTGGTTTCTACGGATTACCCTTGGGGCCGCTACCTGTACCATTAATTAGGGAGTTAAATGCGTGAGGTCAATCAAAACCAGTAGCTGGGTAAAGTGAGAGAAACGAGCGCGCTTTGACAAACGATTTCTGAAGCTTCCTTCGTTTCGTGACGAATTATTTCTGATTCCTAGTGCATTACTGGCCTTACTGGCTATTCAGAGCTAGTAATTTTCCCGGAAGTCAGGCAAAAGCACCGGGAAGGTAATGTACTAGACCTGAATTAGGACGAGCTTGAATTCAGCAGCGGCTTAACTCGCAGGAAGCGTATGGAAGGGGGCTTAATCAACCGAAATCTATTCCTTGCGGCTAGCTCTGTGAAAACCAGAAAACGAGTATAAGATTAGGATCGGGTATAAAAAGCAAAGCTTTCCCTCCTTAGCAATACTGGTAAGCTTCTAAAATAAAGGGTGTTTTGACTTCTGGTATAGAATCTGAACCATAGCTGCATCTACAGTTGAAAAACCAAATCCAGCTACAGATCGTATCTACTTGTATATTTATAAAATCGCTTTGAAAGCCATCTGTGTATCTACAGTTCGTGTGTCCACAGTCTGTGTATCTACGAGTAGTGTATTTGCCTTATGAACACCAGTCTTGGGCTGCAGTCGAGACAATTTCGAGACAATAGAGACAGTCCCTGTTAACAATGGATATATTGTCTTAGGCCAGCCTTAAGCCAGCGCGACTCAAACTGCCATCAGGACTGAATTATGACTGACCTTCTGACCTCTGTTTAATATGAGCCGCACAATGCCCCGGATAACCCAAGATAAGCCTCTGGGTGGACGATACAAGCTTGTTAGCCAGCTAGGAGTTGGTGGATTTGGTCGTACATTCCTAGCGGAGGATTTGCATTTACCGGGCCATCCACGCTGTGTGATTAAACACCTGAGGCCGCAGAGCAAAAATGACGATACGCTGCAAATGGCGCGGCGTTGCTTTAATCTGGAGGCACAGGTCCTCTATCGTCTGGGTAATCATGACCAAATTCCACGGCTGTTAGCTCACTTTGAAGAAGGTCAAGAATTTTATTTAGCTCAAGAATTTATTGAGGGAGAACCCCTGACTCGGGAATTAGTGGATAGCAAACCCTGGTCCCAGGGTCGAGCCGTTGCTCTCACCAAAGATATTCTGCAAGTGCTGACCTTTGTGCACCAGCAGCAGGTGATCCACCGAGACCTCAAACCTTCGAACCTAATCCGCCGCCGCCATGATCACAAGGTTGTTCTAATCGATTTTGGGGCTGTCAAACAGGTGAGCGCACCTAGTGCTGATCCCGATACGGGACTGACCAACCTGACCATTTCAATCGGCACTCAGGGCTACATGCCCAACGAACAGCTAGCGGGCCGACCCAAGTTCTGCAGCGATGTCTATGCGGTGGGAATTCTGACGGTGCAGATGCTGACGGGTTTGCATCCAAGATGTTTAGGTGAAGACAGCAACGGTGAAATTGCTTGGCATGACCATGTCAATCACGTCAGCCCTGAACTGATCGAGGTGATCGATCAAATGATTCGCTACGACTTTCGGGAGCGATATGTAGATGCCGCCGAGGCATTGGCAGCGCTCGAAAGCCTACCTGCGGCGATTGCAGAAGACCAAACCGAATACGAACCGCCTCGATCGGCTAAAGCAGCGATGGGCGGGGCTGAAACCGCGAATCAAGTAGCAACTACGCCCCAGATCGAAACAGCCACGGATTTTAGTGGGCAATGGTCAAAATCCAATTTTGAATTTAGCAACGGTAGGAATGCAGCCCCGCCAGAAGAACCGATTTCAACCGCAATCTGGTTACCCAACGAATCAACGCTGCAAGCGATGCAGTCATCTGGAACGGGCTTGACCCAGGCGGTAGGCCGTCCTCATTTTTCTGGAGCCAATTCTGCAACTGCTCGCAGACCAGCATTGTCTGGGATCACTCAGCGGTTGGTTCAGCCTTGGGCGCTGGTTGGCTTGCTTGGCCTTGGCCTCACGTTAGCTCTAGCGCAAAGTCTGTTACCCCAGTTGGGCAATCCGTTTTTGGGCCAGCATTCATCGTCCTCTAGACAAGATGTGACCGGTCAGAACTCTCCTCTGCCCGACGATCCGCAACAAGCAGCCAGCGCGCTGGTCGAACAAGCCAATCGGTTGCTGCAAGAAAAACAGTACGACAAAGCCATTGCCATTTTTGATCAGGCCATCAAGCTGCAATCCAACTATGCTCCGGCCTATGCCGGACGGTGTGAGGCTCTAAATCTGCTGGAACGTCCAGAAGAGGCAATCGTCTTTTGCAATGATGCGCTGGCCTATGACCCAACCTATGCCGAAGCAAAATGGAGCCAAGGCAACGCAAAGCTGTTGCAAAATCGGTCCTATGAGGCGCTGAAGCTCTATGAAGAGGTGACCGAAGCCAAGCCGGAGTTTGCCTTGGGTTGGGTGAAACGGGGCGTAGCCCTGCAAAAATTGGGGCGATCAGCAGAAGCGTTGATTGCTCTCGATCAGGGAATCCAGTTAGAACGCAACTCGGCTGAGGCTTGGCTCACCAAAGCAGAGGCGCTCTATAACCTGCAGCGGTATGACGAAGCCCTAGCGGCGGTTAACAAAGCACTCCAGCTCGCACCAAGCGATCCCCAAGCGCTCGAACTACGCCAGCAAGCTAAAGATAGAGCAAGTAAATAGGGGCAGCAAGGAGCAGGCATGAGCGGTATCCTGGCCCCGGGATTCAACCCATCAGAGTGGCAGTCCCGGTTTGCCATCCTGTACGAAACTTTGCTGATTACCTGGAGCATCAATGCCTTCAACTGGCTGCTGCCGGGCAGGGCGCTGAATTGGCTCGGAATTCGTCCCCGCACTGTGATCGGCCTGCTGGGCATTTTCTTTGGCCCACTGCTGCACGGTGATGTGGCCCATTTGATGGGCAATTCACTCGGCTTTGTGGCGCTGGGCTGGCTGCTGCTGTTGAAAGGCGAAGCGGATTTTTGGGCGGTGACACTAGTTGTGCTGCTGACGAGCGGGATTGGGGTGTGGCTGTTTGGCCGTGCGCAAGCCTACCGCCTCTCCTCAGATCACCTGTATGCGGTACAAATGGTGCACCTGGGAGCCAGCGGAATCATCTTTGGCTACCTAGGGTTTCTGCTATTTGTCAGCTTCTTTGACGAGGATCCGCTATCGCTGATTCTTTCCCTCACGGTGGGCGCGTTTTACTGGCATCTGATTCCTGGTATTTTTCCCAAACCGATTGGGATTTCCTGGGAAGCTCACCTATTCGGGTTCCTGGGCGGGATTCTAGCGGCTCGTTATTTGCCCTCAATCAAAACATGGATGCTCTAGAAGGTCTTAATCTTACGAGCGCTAATAATCATGTATGGGCTGGTTTCTGGGGCAAAGAGCGAATAATCATAATTCCCAAATACCTCCTCAATCAAAAAACCAGATGATTCTAGAAGGGTTTGAAAGTCCTCTAACGTGATGAGGCGAAACTGCACTGCCAATCGGTGCTCTGCTATTGGGTGCTCTACGGCGTCCAGCTCATAAACTGTTTGCCATCCACGAACGGTTTCAGTGGCGGGATCGTAGTTGAGATCGACTGACAGGCTAACGAAACCAATGCCATCGACCCGTGGAAAAGGACCATAATGGCTAACGGCCTTCCCAATCGCCTGAAGCCGAACCTTGGGGTTATGCAGCGTGCAGATGAAGTGCCCATTTGGTTTCAATGCTTGAGCAATTCCTGCAAGTGCCTTTCGCTGTTCAACTTCGGTACACAGCTCATGGAAGCTTTGGAACGGCAGCAGCACCAGATCAAATACCAATTGCCAATCGAGGTCAGTGACATCGGCTTGTACAATAGGAGCGCTCAACCCTCTTGCCATCAATTTATCTTGAAAAATGGCTAGCATAGCGGGTGAAGCATCCGTGCAGGTTAAATTGACTCCTGCTTCTAACAGTGGAATCGAGATGCGTCCCGTACCGCACATCAATTCAAGCACAGCACCTGATTGACACTGTTGCCGAAAAAAAGGCAAGTCATCTGTGAACTGCAAATATGAATCGTAGAGGTGAGCAATGCGCTCGTAATCAAGGGCAGAACTCATAGGGCGATAGTTGCTTGAAATCTATGGCTTGAAATTTATTGATTCAATCGATTGGACACTCAACAGCAAAGGCAATGCACACATGCAGGATGCAGATGTATTAGTAATTGGTAGCGGCATTGGGGGATTAACTGCCGGAGCACTGCTGGCCCGGTACGGACGCCGGGTTATCGTTTGCGAAAGTCATGCCATTCCGGGTGGAGCGGCTCACAGTTTTGTGCGACAAGGGTTTCATTTCGATTCCGGGCCTTCCTTCTATGCTGGGCTGAGCGATCCCAAATCTCTGAATCCGCTGCGCCAAGTACTCGCTGCAATTGAGGAACCAGTAGACGCCATAGCTTACGATCCATTGGGACACTACCATTTTCCTGAAGGCACGGTGCCGATTTATGGCAATGCCGACCGCTATCGTCAGACGATTGCCCAAGTTACGCCTACGGGAGCCGCCGAGTACGAATCCTTCGAGCAGGAATTGCTACAGCTTTATCAGGGACTGTGTGAAATTCCCACCCTGGCACTACGGGCCGATTGGCAGTTGGTTTGGGTGCTGCTGAGTCGCTATGCTTGGCCTACGCTGAAGCTGGTGCCGCAGTTGGGCAATATTCAGGCGTCGGTGGGCGAGGTGATGGATCGCTGGGTAGAAGACCCTTGGGTGCGGCGGTTGATCGATTTGGAGTGCTTTTTGCTGTCAGGCTTGAAGGCTGACGGCACAGTTGCGCCAGAGGTGGCCTTTATGCTGGGCGAGCGTTCTAACTCAGTTATCGATTATCCGATTGGCGGCAGTGGAGCAATTGTGCAAGCGCTAGTGCGAGGACTGGAGAAATGGGGCGGACATCTGCGGCTGAATGCCCATGTCGAGCAGATTTTAGTCGAACAGGGTAAGGCCATTGGCGTGCGGCTGAAGCAGGGAGAGGAACTGCGAGCACCGATTGTCATCTCCAATGCCACGATCTGGGACACCTATGCCCAACTGCTGCAACCCGAGGATTTGCTGGACGGCTATCGCCAAGCTGCCTTAGAAACGCCGACTGTAGACAGCTTTATGCATCTGCATCTTGGTATCCGAGCCGATGGCTTGCAGGAATTAACCGGCCATCATGTGGTGGTTCACGACGCACAGGATATCACCGCACCGGGCAACACCTGTATGATTTCGATTCCGTCGGTGTGGGACGCCAATCTAGCGCCTGTGGGGCACCATGTCGTTCATGCCTATACGCTTGAACCCTACGCTGGTTGGCAGCGCAATGCTAACTACGAGACTCGCAAACGCCAGAAAGCCGAGCCGCTGTTTCGGGCGCTGGAAAAAGTGATTCCCGACCTGCGTCAGCGCATCACTCTAGAGTTAATCGGCACTCCCCTTACCCACGCCTACTATTTGCGGCGATATCGAGGTACCTATGGCCCTGCCATTGCCGCCGGAACCGCGATGTTTCCAAGCTGCCACACGCCGATTGCTGGCCTCTATCGCGTTGGGGACAGTACAATGCCAGGGATTGGAGTACCCGCCGTGGCCGCTTCGGGGATTCTCTGTGCCAATACCCTGGTTGATCCCGCAGAAACAGCCGCGCTAGTGGCCAAGTCTATTGCCAATCGCTAAAGCTCTGCTAAAACAGCTTGCACCGCATCGTACTGGTCAGGATAATGCTGCTGTAGCATGACCATCATCTCATTGCTGCCGTCTAGTCTGACACACTACCTAATCGAGCTGAACCGTAAGCTAGCATTAGCTAGTTGCCACTGAAACCGCATGTATATTCCCACAGCATTTCGAGAAGGCGATCTGGAGAAGTTAGTTGGCTTTATGCGGGCCAACAGTTTCGCTACGCTTGTTTCTAATCTGAACGGGATGCTAGCGGCGGCCCATGTTCCGATGGTGGTGTCCGTGCAAGACCAGGTTGTGAAACTTGCTGGTCATTTGGCTAAAGCCAATCCGCAGTGGCAGGCGTTTGAAACTAGCGAATCTTTGGTAATTTTTACCGGACCGCACGCCTACATTTCTCCGACTTTGTATGAGCAGCGCGAAAATGTGCCCACCTGGAATTACATCGCGGTTCATGCCTACGGAGTTCCCAAAATCATCACGCGCCACGATCCACCAGAACTGATGGATCAGATGATCGAGGCGATGCTCGATACCTATAGTGCCGACTATAAGGCGCAGTGGTACAGTTTATCAGACCGCTACCGCGAGGGGATGATGCAAGGAATCGTTGGCTTCGAGATGGCGATTACCCGCCTGGAGGGCAAATACAAACTCAGTCAAAATCGCAGCCATGCAGATCAGAAGCATGTAGCCCATGCCTTGCTGCAAAGTACGGACCCTAGTGCTCATACCATTGGTGTCGAAATGCAGCGTAATCTGGACGGCAACGAATGCTGTTAACCGACTTTCGCGGTGAGCTGGCGGCCCTAAGTGCGGCATTGCTGTGGGCACTGGCCTCTTTCATCTATGCCAGACTAGGCAAACAGATGTCGCCCCTGTGGCTGAACCTAACCAAAAGCAGCCTAGCAGTTGGGATGATCTTGCTGACACTGGTGCTGCGACGCGATGCCTCACCCCAATTGGAATGGAATGGCTTTATGCTGCTGTTTCTTAGTGGTGCCGTGGGCATTGGCTTCGGTGATTCGGTCTTTTTTGCCGCCTTGACCAATCTAGGAGCGCGACGGGCATTGCTGTTAGAGGCAATTGCACCACCCTTGTCGGCCTGCCTAGCGTTTGTATTTCTAGATGAGCAGCTCGGCTTGACCGCGTGGCTGGGGATTTTGCTGACGGTGGTGGGAGTAGCTTGGGTGATTGTAGAGCGTACTCCAGAACAAACAGCAGTTCTCAATCTCAATCTCAAGCGCGGCGTGATTTTGGGCCTGCTGGCGGCGTTGGCTCAATCGAGCGGGGCGGTGCTGTCACGAGCGGCTTTGGCAGAAACGGCAGTGAGTCCACTCTGGAGCAGTTTGATTCGATTGGCGGCGGCGGTGACGGTGCTGTTACTTTGGTTGGGCAGACACCCATCCTGGCAAGCCCTCCAGCCACTACGTTCGGGACGATTTCTAACGGTAATCACAGCGGCAGCTTTTGCAGGTACCTATTTGGGCATCTGGCTGCAACAAACAGCTCTCAAATTCACCGAAACTGGGATTGCCCAAGCCCTAATCGCTACGAGTCCGCTGTTCATCATTCCGATTGCCATGCTCACCGGCGAGCGTGTCAGTTTTCGCGCCATTCTGGGAGCACTGATTGCCTTGGCCGGAATTTGGTTGCTCTTTGCCAGTTGATTGATCCAATTAGGCTTACCGTTGGTGAACAACTAACAAACAAACAGACAAACAATTGATGAACACTGATGATAATAATTCAAACAATCAATGGCAGATAATTACAAAAAATGGGGCTGCAATTGCCCCATCATTGACCTATCTAAAATGAATTCAATGAACTATCTGAAGTTGAAACTGAAGTTGAAAAACGATTGACCTAACTCAAGGGAATTAGGGATCGTAGGTGTTTTTGCCAGTGAATTTAACGGTAGCAGGCTGAGGATTTTGCCCAATGCTGCGAGGCACACTATTCACCGCTGCGCGGCCTTCATTCACCTTCTCAGGGAAGACGCCATCCGCAGGATGAAGGTACTGAATCTCACCGCTAGGAAAGACTCGGTAGATTTTGTAGTCCTCGATCTTGGGCTTGAACTTACTGCGAAGCTGCGCCCCTAGAGCGATACATTGCTCTTTGCGAGCCAAATACAGCAGGTTTTCACCTTGCCGCATCACAGCAGCTCCGCCGGTAGGCATTTCAAACACCTGTTCCTTAGAACTGGTCCAGGTGATTGCGTATTTTTCTTCTTCGTCTGCTTTACTCAGCAGCCCGCCTGTGCTGCCGCCGAAAATGGGGGTTTGTCCAGTAAGAGTTTCTGCCATGAATCGTTCTCTGAACGTTTTTCAGGAATCCTATCATCGAGATTGCGCCCAAGCTCAATTTTATTGAGGAACTGTAACAGTTCTTTATTCGCTATTCCAAATAGGGCATCAGTTGGAGTGATCCTAGCCCCAGTTCCTGCTCAGAAATAGCCCGCGTTTCGAACAGCGCCATCATGTCTGTGAGTTGGGGATTGCCACGCGACGAACCCTTCAAGCCCTTGGCAATCACCAGACCGCAGTGTCCCTTGGTTTTTTTGCAGCGCTGGTCCCACTTTTTACGGGCTTGGATATGCACTGGATCCTGCTCGTAGAATTCGCCAAACAGATGCAACTCACCGTTATTGGTTTGCAAAATGCCCAGGTCATACTGTTCATCACCGAGCGGATCTTCGCCCGGATTAAAGCAGATCCCTTTCAGTCCACCGGCAGCCTGCAGCGCTTCGATCAGGGCTTTGGCTTTGGGGCGCGAGGTTTGAATCAGGATTACGGGAAATCCGTCAGCGGTTCTAGCGCAGTTGGCTTCTGCTTCTTGATGGGTTTGAACAACAGCCCGCAGCATATCGAGCGTTTCCCACGGCATGGCTCCCAGGCTGTAGAAAGCGTCATCGGGAATCAGATCATGGCGCAATACCGGGATATTGGCGATGCCGAATCCGTCTTCACCGAGTTCCGCCTCCATCGACATTTCGTAGAGTTCTTCGGCCACATCCGGCAGGGTAGATACCTTGACACTGAGTTTGTGGCTGGGCTGATCTGGGTCAGGCAGACGATAGCGACTGCTGACAGCCGGAAAATTGTCTTCGTCCATCTTGGTTAGGTGCTGCTGGAAAAAGCGCTGTAAGGCTTGAAGCGCCACCAAAAGCACGCGCGCCTCTTCGTCGTGGAGCAGCGGACGCATCCCTTCTAGCGGGTGTAAATTGCCAAAGCTGGGCCGAACTCCGGTTTCAACAAATAGGGCGGTCAAGGTTTCATCGTCATCACGGGCATCAGCTTCCGCATCCTCTAACGACTCGAAGGTGACGAACAAACAATCTTGCTCTAAAAATGCTTCTTCTAGAACTTGGGGCGTGTCATCAGCCGTGAGCACCTGCTGGCGGAACTTTTTCAGCGACTCTAGGGAGCGGTACATCAAAATCCCATACTCCATGCCCAGCATCCCCAAGATCGAGACATAGAGGGTTTCTACATCGCCATAGTTGAGCTCAACCGCAATAATTTTTTCCTCATCGAGTTGGGTCCAGGGTTCGCTATCCCAAATCTGGCGAGCGGCCTCTAAAATCGGCTGGGCATAGGCTGACGGCAACTCAGGTGGACTGTCAGCAGCTAAGCCCTGGATACCAACAAAAATCTCGTCAATTAGCGGTAGTTCTGGAGCATAATCGACTATAATGTTTAGCTCTTGCAACACACCCCGCAAAAAGAACTGCAATTCCCGGTCTCGCACTACAATCTTCTGGGGACGGGCAGGCATCACCGAACTTTGGGGATATTCCATCGCCTGCAATAAGGTACGCACAACTGCTTCTGGTCCCGCATCCGAGGACACGACATCCATGGCTCGTACCAACCCCTCAGTGCCATCTACCCAGAGCACACAGTCGCCTTGGCGGGGGGCATCCGCGTCAGAACCCGGCATCAAACGCGGTGAAAGCTTGCGGCGATCGCCCTCCCAAACGCTTGGCACTTGGCGGAGCTGTTGCAGACGACGACGGGTAGAACGATTAAAAGCAGTCATACGAGGAAAACCTAAAAGTGGGTTGGCAGCAGCTTCCTTTTGCAGAGAATTTGCGGAATCCGTTACCATCAGATTAAAGATTAGTGTACCGAGTGTAGACAGATTTGACTTTGATGCACTCTGTAATAGGTACAGATTCAACTCTGATTTGACCTGAATTTTGGTTTGACAACGCAAGGGAGTTTTATCAACCAATGACACAAACAGCTCAGTCTCAACAACGGGGAATCATGATGACCGAGACAGCCCTGCGGCATGTCATGGCTCTGCGCAATCAGCAGGGAAAGGACCTGTGTTTGCGGGTAGGTGTCCGTCAGGGCGGTTGTTCTGGCATGTCCTACACGATGGATTTTGAGGACATCAGCAACATTCGGGCCACAGATGAGGTATTTGACTACGAGGGTTTTAAGGTCGTCTGCGACCCCAAGAGTATGCTGTACCTGTATGGTTTAGTGCTGGACTACAGCAACGCCCTGATTGGCGGTGGCTTCCAGTTTACAAATCCTAACGCTGACCAAACTTGCGGCTGCGGTAAGTCCTTCTCGGCCTGAGCACAAGCGTGGTTGGGCAATTGGTTCAATTAGTTTGAGATTTTTTGACGGCGGGTCAGTTCAGTCTGCCCGCTGTTTTAGCGAATTTGGTTTGGTAGGTTATCGGCTTTAGCAGATGCCAAGTTTGCTATGCTAGACCACTGGGCAATTGAATTAGAGACGGCACATGACAGAGACGACAGTTGAAGCATTATTTGATCAAGGGCTTGAACGCTATCGGGCGGGCGAGGATCCAGCATCCCTAATTCCCCTATTCAAAGAAGTTTGTGACCGGACGCCAAAGAGTAGCTCTGCCTGGACTTGTTTGGCTTGGCTTTATCTGTTGGACAACAAGCCATCCCAGGCTTACAAAGCCGCACAGAGAGCGGTGAAGCTCAACCCGCAAGATCCGCAGGCTCGGATTAATTTGGCAATGGCAATGCTAGAAACCGCTCAAAAAGGCGTTAGACAGCATGTAGAAGTAGCTGGTCAGTTAGTGATGGCGGTTCCAGAGCTGCGTCAGGAAGTTGAGCAGAATTTTGAAGATGGATTAAGCAAAAAGCCTGATTGGAAGAGTTTGCAGCGGGTTAAAAGCTGGCTTTTTGATAGCTAACCCAGTTTTCTCTGAGCAAAAATTATAAATCTTAAACTTAAAGCACGCTAAATCAAGCTGTCCAGCCTCAGATTTTTAGGTTGGCTTTTTTTTGTTTAAGGAAGCTTAATCATAACGGGAATTCCGAATATATATAGATGCCTTAATCATTGCTTAAGATTATTAACAAAAGAATCGAAAATCTAATGATAAGATTTGGTGAAGTTCGAGATTAGTCATCCTGATGACTCAAATCAACTTCTTTTAAGATCAAGGAGCTGGGAACTATGAATGGTAATAACGTCGAAGTGAAGCCAGAGACCCGGAATCACAAAGGCTTTTTCATTGAGCAAGGTTTATATAAGTTTATGGGTGTTGATCAGTCCGGTTGGGCACTGATTTGTGTTGATGACGCCACATGCCACTACGTAGATCCAGACAACTTAGAGGAAGTCTCGGAGGAACTGATCGAAAGCTAATCCGAATTGACTCGATTTAGAGTTTCTAATACTGCTTCTACAAATGTGGCTGTCTCCCCTGTGAGATACAGCCATTATTTTTTTGATTGCTGATTTTGCTAAACTATTCCTGAACAAAATAATGCGGCCACAACGTTGTTTCAGGGGGCTGAATTGCCAGTCACGCTACTCCATGATTTCTGAATTTACTACCTATCCAAGTTAATACGTTTTAGAAATTGAAAATCTATGAAAGACAAATTGCTAGAGTGGCTGAATCTCGCGCTTGTAGCCAACATTTTTCTGGTTCTATTTAGCTTTTTCTGGTTAGCCATTGCCCTGATCGGTCATGCGTTTAATTTACCTTTAGGGCTGGATCTTTGGTATCAATTATGGGAGCCTGTTTTTACTCCTGCAATCGGAATTTTGATGGCGGGGGCGCTGTTGAGCGGCATTCTGAGCTGGCTGAATCGGCGTTTTGGTTCTAATAAACTCAATAATTCTTGACAATTCAAACATTTATGACTCTTCTCCCTTTGTCTAACGTTCGTAAGCTGCAACTATTTCGTGGGTTCCGTAGATCTTGGCTGTTGGGTCTGGGTGGGATGACGTTGGTAGGTTGCCTGGGCAACAATCTGAGCTGGGCCTTACCTGCTGCCGCCCCAGCTCCTGCGCTTACCATTGCTCAGTCCGATCCGAACACGGGCTTTACTGGGGTACAAATCCCCTATACCTCTGTAATGCCGGTTAATAACCGCGTCAACATCCGATTTATCAACGAAACTGGCTCGCCGATTGACTATCAGGTGATTGGAGACACGCAGTTTCGCACCCTGCCGGGCCGCTCGGAAATGACGCTGGAACGACTGAGCGTACCAACCACATTTACATTTCGCCGGGCTGATAATGGCTTTCTACAGGTGACGCTGCATCCCAATTCGCCCAGAGGCACGTTAGTGATGCGAGTGCGAGAAACACCCGACTTTGCTACCGATCGGACTTCGGTTTACATCGATCAGGGAGGGCAGGTTTACCTCAACTAACCTGACAAAGAGTTCGATTGCTTTAACCTGATTGCCTTTAGTTAGCATCCCTTTACTTCGCATCCACCAAGTTCGCCCAGCATTCCTTCACCGAATGTCACATTTTGCAGGCAGCGGTTGGGATGTTGCTTTGTCGCGATAAAATTTAAGCAATTGTTTGGAAGTTCCTGAACTGCCTGTTCTGTTCCCAGTCTGTTCTGTTCCCAGTTCAATTCCAATAACTGACAGCCGTTGAATCTTAATTCAAGCCCGGCTATGGGGTTGAAGCAGGCGACATTTGTTTATCCATTGCTCCATTTTCAGTGTGGGAGTGGAGACATAAATGCGAGCATCTCCAGTTCTTTGTTTTTCTCCTGCATCGAGCATGATTGATCTACTGTTTAAAAGCGAGGAATCGCGACTCGCCCCATTGCCTACTCCAAAACAGGACCGAATTTTAGCTGCAATTGACGTAGGCACCAACTCGATCCACATGGCGGTCGTCAAGGTTGAACCGGCTATTCCAGCTTTTACCATCATTGCCCGCGAGAAAGCCACAGTGCGGTTGGGGGACCGGGAACCGCAAACAGGACGGTTGACTCCAGAAGCCATGGAGCGAGCAATTGTTGCTTTACGCCGCTGTCAGGAAATTGCCAAGACCCTCAATGCGGAAGAAATTGTTGCCACGGCCACCAGTGCGGTGCGGGAAGCACCCAATGGTCAGACGTTTCTGCATGAGGTGGAAAAGGAACTGGGCTTAATCATCGACCTAATTTCGGGGCAGGAAGAGGCGCGGCGCATCTACTTGGGTGTGCTGTCGGGCATGGAGTTTAACAACCAGCCCCATGTGATTATCGATATTGGCGGCGGTTCAACTGAGCTGATCTTAGGAGACGGTCACGAACCCCGCACCCTCAGCAGTACCAAAATTGGCGCAGTGCGGCTGACAGCAGAGTTAGTGCATACGGATCCAATCAGCAACAGCGAATTCAATTACCTGCAAGCCTATGTGCGGGGTATGCTAGAGCGGTCAGTGGAGGAATTGAACGCTCAGGTACAACCTGGCGAACACCCTCGCTTGGTGGGTACTTCTGGCACAATTGAAACCCTAGCCGCCATTCATGCCCGCGAAAAGTTGGGGCTGATTCCGTCGCCGCTGAATGGCTATCAGTTCAGTCTCAAAGACTTGCGAGAGATTACTAACCGTCTGCGCAAACTCAACTACAGTGAACGAGCCGCCATTCCAGGCATGTCAGATCGCCGCTCGGAAATTATTGTGGCAGGGGCGGTGATTTTGCAAGAGGCGATGACCTTACTGGGCTTAGAGGAGATTACGATCTGCGAACGCGCACTGCGGGAAGGCATTGTTGTGGACTGGATGCTGACCCACGGGCTGATCGAGGATCGACTGCGATTTCAGGGATCGGTGCGGCAGCGCAGTGTGTTTAAGGTGGCTCACAAATACCATGTCAATTTGGAACACGGCAGGCGAGTCGCTGATTTTGCTCTCGATCTGTTTGATCAATTGCGAGGGCGGCTGCATCACTGGAGTGAAGCAGAGCGAGAATTACTTTGGGCCAGCGCTGTTTTACACAACTGCGGACATTTTGTTAGCCATTCTGAGCATCACAAGCATTCCTATTACCTGATTCGCTATGGTGAACTGCTCGGTTACACAGATGTAGAAATTGAAACAATAGCAAATCTAGCTCGCTATCACCGTAAAAGTGGACCGAAGAAGAAGCACGACAGTTTTCGCAGCATCGGCAGTAAAAAGCATCGCCGGGTGGTCGAACAACTCAGCCCGTTGCTGCGGTTAGCAGTCGCACTGGATCGGCGACAGATCGGCGCGATTCAGCAAGTACGCTGCGAATATCTGCCTCAAGAGATCCGGCTGCATGTCACAGCAGTTGACCCAGAAGATGATTGCGAGCTAGAGCTTTGGAGTCTGAACCTGAAGAGATCCTGCTTTGAAGAAATCTATGGTTTAAAGCTAGTCCCCGTACTGGAAGGTGTACCCGTCAAACGCTAAAAAGTGAAGGTAGAAACACGAAGTAGCTTTAGAACCGAGAGCAGACTTAGACATCAGTCTTAGACAACAAACGCATCGACTTGAGCTGTGCCAATACTCAACCCAGTAGTAAATGCATTGACATCATGCTAAAGCCTGTGACGTTGAATATCTGGTTGAGCACACCGGCAGCAGCATCGCTGAGGGTGACATCAACGTTATTGACATCGAGCATTATTGCGTCCCTGTTTCCTCGGGCAATGCTGCCAGCCTCTAGATTGAACAATGGAGCACGAGTCACAATATCCCCATTCACAATCACTAAGCTGGTCAATATCGTCTGACCGTTTAAGTTGATGATCACAAAATCACAAAATCAGTGAGATTGACCTTTGCACTGCCTGCTCTGAGAGTCAAACCACCACTATGAATAATTTCAACTTTAGTCCTATCGAGATCGACTGCACCACCAGTAGTGACAAAACTCGCAATCCCATTTTGAATACGGGTATTGCCAAATCCACCGGCTTGTACACTCAAAGTGTCAAAGGCATTTACCAACTCGGTGCCCAAGATGACTGAAGTTAGACCGTTTCGACTTATTGAAGTAATCATCTGAGACATTCCACTCTATTACACAGATAGGTCTTTAGATAGGTCTTTCACCAATTCTGGGATAGCTTAACCTTTCCGATCAGAATCTGCAAGTCGTGTTCAGAGAGGATATAGGCCCTAAAATAAAAATAGGCCAAAATTGGAAGCCGGTTGTGAGGGGTTTAATTTAGATAATCAGATTCATAATTAATTAATTGTTGTCTGATGTCGTTTAGAACACTTCTCCTTACGCTCACTTTCTGGCAAAATTTGCGGTACCCCGCCTCTTCAAAAACCTATGGCAAGAGCAAAAGAAACGGTCCCCGAGATTAACCTGCGCGATTCGCAGTATTACTTTAATCGAGAGTTAAGTTGGTTAGAGTTTAACCGTCGCGTCCTCCACGAAGCCCTAGATGCTCGCACACTACTGTTGGAGCGGCTAAAGTTTCTGGCTATTTTTAGCTCAAATTTGGACGAGTTCTTCATGGTGCGAGTCGCCGCCCTGAAGCAGCAGGTGGAAGCAAGTGTGAGTACCCTTACTCCCGATGGCCGCACTCCTCCAGAGCAGCTTGATGCCATTAGTCAAGTACTTCGTCCGATGGTAGTAGAACAGCATCGCCATTTTGAGCAGGTTTTGCGGCCAGCTTTGATCGAGCATGGGGTCTATTTGCTCAATTACATCGACCTGAGCCAAGAACAGCGACTCTATCTACAGGATTTTTACGAAAAGCGAATTTTTCCAGTCCTGACCCCGCTGGCGGTAGATCCGGGCCATCCGTTTCCGTTTATTTCCAATCTCAGCCTCAATTTGGCCGTCGTAGTCAAGGATCCAGAAACCGAAGAAGAGCATTTTGCTCGCGTCAAGGTGCCCAGCAGCCTGCCTCGGTTTGTCACATTCCCGCCTGAATTGCGCCAAGTCGATGGTAAATCAAGTCTGTGGATGGGAGTGCCGCTAGAGCAGGTGATTGGGCACAACTTGGAATCGCTGTTTCCGGGAATGAACATTCAGGAGTATTATCTGTTTCGGATTACGCGCGATGCCGATTTAGAGATTGCCGAAGATGATGCAGATGATCTACTGCTGACGATCGAGCAGGAGCTGCGCAAACGACGCTTAGGCGGTTCAGTCGTGCGGCTGGAGGTGCAAACGGCGATGCCGGAAACCGTGCGAGATACGCTGATGCAGGAAATGAAAATTACCAGCAGCGAGACCTATGAGATTGACGGTATGCTGAATCTCAAGGATCTGATGGCGCTGATGGCGCTTCCCCTGCCCCATTTGAAAGACTCACCCCGTCGGCCTGTGATTCCACCGCGCTTGCGCTCAATTGGTGAGTATCCCACGAAAAGCGGCGAGGGTGAGGAAGAGAGAGATTTCTTCACGGTGATCCGCAACGGTGATTTACTGGTGCATCATCCCTATTATTCGTTTTCGCTGTCGGTGCAGCGATTTATTCAATTTGCAGCCCACGATCCAGATGTGCTGGCGATCAAAATGACGCTTTACCGCACGTCGGGCGATTCGCCGATTGTCAGCGCATTGATTGCAGCAGCCGAAAACGGCAAACAGGTGGTGGCGCTGGTAGAACTGAAAGCTAGATTCGATGAGGAGAATAACATCAATTGGGCACGCCGGTTGGAGCAGGCTGGGGTGCATGTGGTCTATGGCTTGGTGGGGCTGAAAACCCACACGAAAGTAGTGCTGGTGGTGCGACAAGAAGGAGACCGAATTCGCCGCTACGTGCATGTTGGGACAGGCAACTATAACTACAAAACGGCTCGCCTCTACACTGACTTGGGGCTATTAAGCTGCCGAGAAGAGTTGGGTGCAGATCTGACCGATCTGTTCAACTACTTGACCGGCTATTCGCGCCAACGAGCCTATCGCAAGCTGCTGGTGTCGCCGGTAAATATGCGCGACCGCATGACGGCTTTGATTCGGCGGGAAGCTGAGCATTGCAAAAATGGCAATTCGGGCCGGATTATTGCCAAGATGAATTCGCTAGTTGATCCGCAAATTATTGCTACGCTCTACGAAGCCTCACGAGCCGGGGTGCAGATCGACCTGATTGTGCGCGGCATCTGCTGTTTGCGTCCAGGTGTACCTCATGTGAGTGAAAATATTCGCGTGATTAGCATTGTGGGCCGGTATCTAGAACATTCGCGCATTTTCTATTTCCAAAACAATGGTGAAGAAGAACTCTACATTGGCAGTGCCGATTGGATGACGCGCAACCTCGACCGCCGCGTTGAAGCAGTGACGCCAATTGACGATCCGGCGATTGCTAAGGATCTGCAAGAAATTCTGGCAATTTTGCTTTCGGATAACCGCCAAGCTTGGGATCTACAGCCCGACGGCTCCTATGTGCAGCGCAAGCCACCCGCTGGAGAACCAGAGCGCAGTGCTCAAACCATCCTGACGGACATGGCGTTGAGTATGGGTAGCGTGGTGCATTAGGCCCATGTGGATTCACGAGCGCAAGTAGCTGGCTCCATTCACATCGACAATTGTGCCGGTAAGGAAGGTGGCCGGTTCGGAAGCGAGGAACAGCACTGTTTGGGCCACTTCTTCCGGGCGAGCCACCCGATTGAGTGGGCTTTGTTGGCGGATTGCGTCCCCGGCAGGGCTATCCAATGCTTTGCGAGACATATCGGTCTCAACCCAGCCGGGAGCTACGGCAGTTACCGCAATATTGTAAGGAGCAAGGTGTTGGGCTAGAGATTGGCTAAAGGCATTGAGTCCGGCTTTGCTGGCGGCATAGGCCGTAGCCGTTGGTTCGCCGCGAAAGGCTCCCCTGGAGGTAATGTTGATAATGCGCCCTTGGCGACGACTGATCATATGCTGAGCTACGCAATAGCTAACATTAACAGCTCCGAGTAGATTAACGTTTACAGTACGTTGCCAGATGTCAGTCCAATCTTGGTAATCAGTTTGATCAAGCGGATGTTCCAAATACATTCCAGCATTATTCACCAGAATATCAATCTGCCCACATACGGTGAGGGTAAAGCTGATCATCTGCTCCACTGCGACTGGATTAGCAAGATCGGCTTGAATCAGGCAATGGCCGCTGCCAGGTAAGGACGCTCGTACCTGCTTGGCTGCCTCCCGCTGCTGATGGTAATGGATAGCAACCCGCGCCCCGTGATGGGCAAAGACCTGCGCCACCGCCTGCCCAATGCCGCGACTGCCTCCGGTTACAAGTATGGTTTTTCCCTCAAAGTTAAACATGTGGATGGGTCGATGGGTGGATGGATAGATACAGCCTTTTTCAGGCTAGTGAAGTACGAAAAACGGGGTGCAGCAGTGCCCCTGCGTGGGGGCGAAGCTCCCACATCCCCTATACCCCACGTGAGTGGAAAACGCTGTAGGATAGCAATGTTAGCTGTAAAGATTAACCATAAGATTGACTATAAAGTTAACTATGTTGACTATAAAGTGCTCTGGTTAGTATCTCTCTTCAAGGCTAGCTGAAGCTAAATTGATCACAAAAATTGATCCCAATGATTCAAAGATCGCAGTTTCCTCCTGGAAAAGCATAAAAAACTGTAAAAATCTGGAATTTCGCTGTTTTTTTCCTGATCAGAGGCTGTGGGCAACGTAGGGTAGAGGCATTGGACAGTTGTGAAATTGGATCATTCGCATCGTCCCGTCAGGGGCTAGGGGTGCCTTTGTTGCTTGAGCTGTCTATTTTTCGCATTGGGCTGTCCATTCTGCACGTCTACAGCACTGAATTAGAACTGCTGTATAACATCTCTCCCATTTAAGATTGAACCGAAGGAGTTGCCGTATGAATTGGCGTCGTTTCACCGCCACTAGTCTGCTGCTTGCTAGTGCAACATTACCGTTTTTGATTGCTGGACAGGCCCAAGCTAATCGCCCTCGTATTTCAACTGGATCTGGCTGCTTTGTTGTGACTTCGCTGGATACAGGTGAGCGCCGGTTTGTCACCGCAACTGGTTTACCCTGTAATCCTAACTCGACTCGCTCGACTGTGCACTCCACTGCTGTTGCGCAAGTGACGCCTGTGGTTCGTCCAGTAGCAGAGGCTTGGATTGATCCAAACGATCACAATTTTGAGTTGTTTAACAATTCAGATCGAGACATCCTGTATCTGCACCTGTTCCCCGTTAGTACACCCGATGATGTGGCTGTTTTGGGTGGTAGACGTGGTTTGGCACCGGGGCGGGCTTGGAACGTCAATCTCGACCGTGGCTGCGAGTACAACCTACTGGTCGAGTTTGAGGACGGCGCAGAAGATTTCTATGAAGGGGTAGATACTTGCGCCTATCGGGGTATTCAGCTGCGCTAGCTTGAGGTCAGTTTAAGGGGCATTAATGGCACTTAATTGAGTCTGGCATCAGAAGCAAAGATTGCAGTTTGGCTTCGCTAATCCTGAAAACGGTTAGGAGAAATGCTGGGTTCGGGGGGGAGACGAACCCAAAATACAGAATCCAGCAACCAATAGAGCCATAATCGCTAGACCTACGCCCGTTGTCGGTGTCAAAAAGCGAGCTTGACTCACCAAACCGCTGTAGAGGCTGTTAGCGGCGGCAGCCCCACCAAAAAATAAACCTACGCTCAAGCCTGCCTGATCGAGAGAAAGGGTATTGAGCACGAAAGGTAAAGTGCCATTGAAAATGAAGCTGAAGGACAGTCCTAGCGCTACTGCTGTCAATAAGGCGATGCTGGGCTGGCGAGTCAGGATCATCAGAATTAGACAAGCCGCGGTTAGGCCCAAGCCAATCACCATGACTTTTAGGTTGGTCCAACGGGTTGCCAAACGGCCTGCAAGCAAAGCACCAAAGCCCAAACTAACGAACAAAATGCCGAGGAACAGGGGTGGCTGAATTTCGGCAGCTTTGAGAATTTTGGGAAACAGCTCAACCGCCAACCTAAAAGTGAGGGTAGCCGTGAGTCCCAGTCCAAACAGTCTCGCCAGCGTCGTAAACTGCCAAGGCGCAGTTGGGAATACATCGGGCGCGCTGGTCACATCACTCGGCTGCACAGTTTTGAGCCAGGTAACGGTAATTAAAAGCAGAATGGCAGCGCCAATGAAGGTGAGAGTAGCGCCCTGACTGAGTAACCAGGCGCTGGCCAAGGGCGTGGCAGACCCAGCTAATGCTCCAGCCAGGGTAATCAGACTAGCTGCGAGGGGCAACTGTTTGGGCATAGCGTAATGGCCAAGTAGGGCCAGGGCCGGACTGCGAAACATGCTGATGGCAATCGCCCAGACGATCAGCAACCCCGGCAGCCACCAGTTGGCCGATGCGCTTGGCTGCACCAGCCTGACAATTCCTGGCAGTAAGGCAAATAACAGGGCTGTCATGCCGGTTCCCAGCAGAATGATATAGAACCGTCCCCCGAAGCGTTGGGGCGTGCGATCCGAGGTGACTCCGGCCCAGGGTTCCACCACAATTGCTAGCAGGGATTCAATCAGAAGCAAGACCGGGGCGAGACCTTTGGGAAATCCTGCTTGGGTGAGCAATCCCGCCAAATGCACTCGGTAGATAATCCAACTCAAGGTAATGGCGGCATTGACACTGGCAAGGGCGGCTGTGGGACGCCACAACACCGACTGCGATGACGAGAAAAAGGGAATACGAGATGGCGTTTGCATAAGAATCTGATTAAAGCGATTGAGACAGTTCAGTGAATTAGGCCATCAATTTAAGCAAACAAAAAGCAAACAGAGCAAAATAGCTAATTGGTTCACCGAAGTGGCTAATCTACTTCCTAATTGTGGCGAAATTATAGTGCTCTGAAAACCGTATGGCCGAAACAACCGACCTTTTCTGACTTTTTCTGACCTAATGCGAATCGATGCAGAATAGGCCGTAAAAACATGGCTGAAAATCACTGAGTTAATCTAACTTTTTCAGGCTGACTCAAGTGAGTTAATCTACTAATCTAACTTCAAGGGTCAGTGATGCCATTCCTGGAATAGAGGCACACAAAATCAAACCCATTTGTTTATGAAGTTGAGCGGCCTATGAACCCCGTCGAATCTCCTACCCAAATTCCCAGATTTTTCCTAGTGTGCGACCGTTCGCTCACTCAACAACAGGAATCTGTGATGCGACAACGAAAGCTGCTCTTGATTGCGCTATTGATGACAAGTGCGTTATTCACAATTGTGTTGACCAGCCTGCCCCAGCTATCCAAATTGTTGCTGGGTAAGGCATATCACTCTCAGATGCTGCAAACCCTATCGCCACTGGTTGTGCCACCATCGGCTCCTGAAGCACCTCCTATTGTTGTTCAAATTCAGCAGCCAGAAGGAGCAAGCCATTTAACAGTTCAGATAGTTACGACTCCAGCTCAGCCATCCGCAACCGTGGGTATACCATCAACCAATTCTAATCCAGCTTATAATCAAGTCCCCACAATAATTCTCAAAACCGTATCTGGTGAACCACCAGTAAAACTGAGCGAGCAGGTAATTAAGCCTGAACCGGGTTTAGCTAGCGGTTGTGCGCTTAATTGAAGTATGACCGATGATATGACAGGAGAATTCTAGGATAAAGTATTGAAGATAGAAGGTTGCACCGAGCTGAAGTCAGTGAACTATGATTGAGTTATCAAATTGCATTGTTCTCTACGGATCTGACCTCGAACCCTATTGGTGTGACCGCTTTGTTGTAGATGGCGATACAGTTCAGCAGTTAGTGCTCAGAGAACCCTGCCAAAGCATCGATCAGGGCGCTCTGGTGGTTGTGCCAGGATTTTACAATTGTCATACCCACATTGGTGACACCTGCCTACCGGATGGAGCAACCGGGATGACCTTAGAGGAGGGATTTTTTCGTCCTGATGGTTACAAGTATCGAGAATTAGCCAAGCGTTCGGAAGCAGAGCATTTGTTTCATATCACGAATCACTTACACTACATGGCCCGAACCGGCACTATTGGGCATATTGATTTTCGCGAGCAAGGGGTTTACGGCAGTCAGCTATTGCAACGAGCCGCTGAGCAAACAGGCGTGAACTCCATCATTCTGGGACAGTTCAACGCCCTCCCGTTTACACAGGCCGAGCTAAAACAGAATTGCAGCAGTCTCCCGCCCGCAGCCGTCACGGAACTGGAAGCAATTCTGGCGATAGCCGATGGTTTTTCAGAAAGTACGATGAACGATTTGACCGATCCGGCTTGGGCGCAGATCCGAGAAATCACTCAGCAACATAAAAAACTGCGAGCCATTCACTGTCTGGAGAACGATGCCTATCGAGCGGACAGCTTAGCGATGGCAGGACGAGGTGACTTGGAACGCGCGATCGACCTTTATCAACCTGATTTGATTATTCACGCCACCGTTGCAAATGATGCAGAACTGGCGTTGCTTTCAGCCCAACGGGCCAATGTTGTTCTAAATCCTCGTGCTAACGCCAATTTAGGGCTACCTTTACCACCCGTTGCCAAACTGATTGAAAGTGAGGCAAATTTGCTGCTAGGTACTGATAACGGCTTGTTGAATAGCCCAAATTTGTTACCGGAACTAGATTTTACTTACAAAATAGCCAAAAGTCAATTTGGAGACGCTGTACGGCCCGATCCAAAAGTGATTCTGAAGATGGTAACAAGTAACGTCGGCGTAGTTTTGCAAGACAAAATCTGTGGATATTTGGCACAAGGATTGCCTGCCGATTTTGTAGTGCTCAATTTTACCAATCCCCACCTCCGCGCTAGCCGCAATATTCTTGCCTCGATTGTCACTCGCGTCACGCCTGATGATGTATTGGCTACCGTGCGGCGAGGACGATATTTATATCGAGGGGAAATTGATTAAGGGGTGGGGAGTGGGGAGTGGGGAGTGGGGAGTGGGGAGTGGGGAGTGGGGAGTGGGGAGTGGGGGGTGAATCAAATTTTTCTTAATAATTGTTGAATCTGTCGAAAATTTTGTCTCAATTGGGTTTTCTGATTTTGGTTTTTCCACCTTCAACTAAGTGCACGCTAATGAAGAACGGCTGTTCTATGCATAGCGTTCCCGCAGGGTAGCAGGCTCTGTCAAGATGTAAGTGCACTACCCTACAGGAAGGCAAAGCCTACAGTGTACTTAGTCTATTCGCCCACTGTTTACATACGGATGGATTAGGTCGCTAACCAACACAAAGCAATTTACAGACTCAAGAATTATTTTGGCTCCTATATTCTGACTTCTATATCTTAGTCTCTAATTTCTACATCCCCACTCCCCACTCCCCACCCCCTACTCCCCACTCCCCACTCCCCACTCCCCACCCCCTACTCCCCACTCCCCACTCCCCACTCCTACTTAACAATCAACCACACACCAATCATTAATATCGCAACTCCTAACAATTTTGTGCCATCTAAAGTTCGCACGCTTGCCCCAAACAGACCAAAGTGGTCAATCAACACGGCTGATATAAACTGTGATGCCACGATTAGAGTAAATCCAGGTGCTAATCCCAACCTAGGCACCACATAGCCGATTGTGCCAACAATAATTAGCCCTAAAGCTCCAGCGCTAAAGGCGTACCAAGGCACCCCATGCCATGCCCGCAGGTTTCCCCCCTGGGTTATTAGTATCATGAGTGTTGCAAGCATTCCACCAATGCCATAGGTAATAAAGATACTTTCCTTTGTTCCTATGCCCTTATCCAGCAATCCCATAAACTGCCCCTGTAAGGTAATAGCGATACCGGATAGGGCTGCCAAGATAATCAGCAACAAGGAATTCATTGGCATTAACCTTAGATTGTCAACGGTTAGATCATATTTTGACCAATATTTGGTATCAAGTACAGCCTTTTTCAGATTAGGGAAGTACGAAAAACGGGGGCACTGCCCCCACACCCCCCATACCCAGACACTAGAAGCCGCTTGAATGAACAATCCTCATATCTACGCCAGCATAAATAATCAGGGGCAAATGCTCCACAGACGCAAGAACTGATCGAGTGGCAATCGATATGGCGAACCTATATTTCAGCATTCTCCTGATGGGGAGCGAAGACTCCCACTTCCACTTGCCCATTGATGATCCGGACCGGAAAAACTGGCAGCGAGACAGTTTCGTCATCGAGGCAGCGGCCCGTAGTGAGACAAAAGTTTTGTTTGTAGATTGGCGAAGCAACCTTTAGTACACCATTGCGGTCACCCACTAACCCCCGCGACAGCACATAGGCTTGGCTAAAGGGATCGTAATTACTGATAGCATAGACTTGATTATTGTTCGTATCATTCACACTGCCAACAACTCGGAAAATCGCAATTTGCTCACCGTTTACCCAAGCGCATACACCCGTGTTGGGATAAATGTCCTCTAGAGTACAAATAGAAATCCATTGAATCGTTTCACAGTTGGGTTGGGTAGGAACAATAGTCTGAATCATGATTGTTTCCAAAAAGCGTTCTGGGGAGGTTGACTGGAATTAGGAATCAGGTGAGGCTGGAGGCAGGAAGCCATCTAAAGTAGGGCTTTCTCGGCTGCGGTGGCCGGACGTTTTTGCTGCCGTTCTTCGACGTACAGCAGACTGGGATCGGGTTGATCCGAGTTGATGAAATGGCGGAAGCGCTTTGCTTTTTCTGGATTCTCGATCGTCGCTTTCCATTCGCATTGGTAGGTATCGACAAGGTACTGCATTTGGGCTTCCAGTTCGGCGGCAATGCCCAGTGAATCTTCCACAATCACCTGCTTCAGATAGTCCAGACCGCCTTCTAATTTGTTGAACCAGGTGGCGGTACGTTCTAGGCGATCGGCAGTGCGAATGTAGAAGATCAAAAACCGATCAAGATATTGAATCAGCGTAGTTTTATCAAGGTCTGCCGCTAATAACACTGCATGTTGAGGCTTGATGCCGCCGTTGCCGCAGACATAGAGATTCCAACCTTTCTCAGTCGCGATGACGCCAAAATCTTTACTTTGAGCTTCGGCACATTCGCGCGTGCAGCCTGACACGGCCGACTTGAGCTTGTGAGGTGAACGCAGGCCGCGATAGCGCAACTCTAGCTCGATTGCCAAACTGGTCGAGTCTTGCACTCCAAACCGGCACCAGGTACTGCCAACACAGGATTTCACGGTTCGCAATGCTTTGCCATAGGCATGTCCCGACTCAAAGCCAGCATCGATCAAGCGTCGCCAGATCTGCGGCAGTTGATCCACCCGTGCCCCAAACAAATCGATCCGCTGGCCGCCGGTAATTTTGGTGTATAGCCCAAACTCTTGAGCCACTTGCCCCAGCGCAATCAGTTTTTCGGGGGTAATTTCGCCTCCCGGCACTCTGGGCACAACCGAGTAGGTGCCGTCTTTCTGAATGTTCGCCAGGAAATAATCGTTGGTGTCCTGTAAACTCAGGTGCTGCGATTCCAGAATATGTTCATTCCAGGTAGAAGCTAGCATCGACGCGACAGCGGGCTTGCAGATTTCGCAGCCCCGGCCTTGGCCGAACTGGTGCAGCAACTGGTCGAAGGACTTGATTTGATGCACGCGCAGCAGGTGATACAGCTCTTGACGCGAATAGGGGAAATGCTCGCACAGGTGATTTTTCACCTCTAGTCCGGCTTTGCGCATTTCGGATTTGAGCAAATCGGTGACGAGGGGCACACAGCCGCCGCATCCGGTTCCAGCATGCGTGCATTTCTTGACGCTAGGCAAATCCGTCAGGTGATGCTCGCGAATCGCGGCGCAGATTGCTGCCTTGCTGACATTGTTGCAGGAGCAAATTTGGGCCGAATCGGGTAGGTTATCAACCCCAATAGCGGCAGATTGGCCAGTGCGGGGTGGCAGCAGCAAATCTTCGGGATGGGGTGGCAGCGCGATGTTGTTTTGCATCAACTGCAGCAGCGTGCCGTAGGCCGAGGCATCGCCCACCAGAATCCCGCCCAAAATGTGGTCGCCTGCGGCGTTGAGCACCAGCTTTTTATAAATTCCCTGGACCGTATCCGTAATGGTCACTTCCCTAGCGCCGGCTGTCCGACCAAAGGCATCGCCGAAACTGGCGACATCCACCCCCAGCAATTTGAGTTTGGTGGACATATCGGCCCCGGTAAACTGGCTCGTGGCGCTGTTGCTCAAGGTAGCGGCTACCACGTCGGCCATTGTGTAACCCGGTGCGACGAGACCGTAGATGCGATTTTGATAAAGTGCACATTCGCCGATTGCGTAGATATTTGGATCAGAGGTTTGACAGGCTTCGTTAATCACAATTCCGCCTCGCTCACCCACCGCTAGCCCGCACTGCCGCGCCAGTTCATCTCTGGGTCGGATGCCTGCGGAAAACACAATCAAATCGGTAGCTAGTTCGCTGCCGTCGGCAAACCGCATTTTGGTTAACTTGCCAGTTTCGCTGACAATCTCAGTGGTGGATTTGCTGATATGAACCGTAACGCCCAAGGCTTCTATTTTCTGCTTCAAAATGGCGCTGCCAGCATCATCGATTTGCATCGGCATTAAGCGGGGCGCAAATTCAACAACGTGGGTATTTAGCCCTAAATTCTTGACCGCATTGGCCGCTTCCAATCCCAACAATCCGCCGCCGATTACCACGCCTGTCGAGCACTGTTTCGCGTAAGCTGCAATCGCTTCTAGATCATCAATCGTGCGGTAGACAAAGGTTCCGGCTGTATCGTTTCCGGTGATGGGCGGCACAAAGGGGTAAGAACCCGTTGCCAACACGAGTTTGTCGTAGGGTACAGCTAAGCCACTGGCCGAGATGACAATTTGGGCATCCCGATCAATCGCAACAGCTCGATCCCCTAGGTGAACTTGAATGCCGTTTTCTTGATAGAAACCAGGTTGAACCAGAGACAGATCACCCGCTGTTCTGCCGGCAAAAAAGCTGCTGAGATTGACTCGGTCGTAGGCCACTCGTGGCTCTTCACAAAAGGTAATCAAATTCCAATTTTGATGGTTTTGTTTGGCGACCATCAGCTCTAGAAACTTATGGCCAACCATGCCATTGCCAATCACAACTAAATTCTTTTTTGCTGTCATAGAGGTTTGTCCATCTCGCTAGTTGCCACTGTAATTGTTTGATTTCACAAATTCAATACCATTTCTGGGGATCGATGTAAGAGTTGCATTGTATTTTGTTTGATCTTGCATGTTTGACATCTTTCTAAACAGCTATTCGTTTTGATTAAAAACTGCGTTACAAGAAGTTGGTACAAAAAATTTCATCATTCGTGAAAATGACACTCTCTGCAAAGGTTGCGTAACGTCAGATTAATCCAGCTCAGATTAATTCAGCTCAATGCTGCAAAACACAACGCTCTGATTGACTGACAAATCTTTTGGCTATGGCGGTTTTAGACGCGATGACGATAGCTTGCCATCAGGCATAGCGGCTTCTCGTAGAGTAACCGCTGCTATACAAATCAAATCGGCGATTCGGCTGAGCTTCGTCGAATGCCCGTTGAGTAGCCCGCGAAGGCAGGTTTGGTCTGTGTAGGCGTGGCTTTAGCCGCCTGATTGGTCACAAACTCAGGATGAGATTAAATGCACTGCGCTATTTCTGCCTGATTCAGGAGGGTATGAAGATTTACCACTTCACCGACTACAACAATGGCAGGGGCTTCAAACTGGTTGCTAATGGCCTGCTCTACAATCGTCGCTAACGTACCCAGCAATGTTTCCTGCTCTGGTCGCGTGCCCCAGCGAACTAGCGCAACCGGCGTTTCAGAACTGAGTCCTGCCGTTGTGAGTTGCTCCACAATGTAACCCAGATTGTGAATACCCATGTAAACCACAATCGTTTCTGAGGCATGGGCAATGGCCTGCCAGTTGACTTGAGGCCGATATTTTCCGACTGATTCATGGCCGGTGACAAACGTAACCGAAGAACTATATCGGCGATGAGTTAAGGGAATACCTGCGTAGGCAGGAGCCGCAATACCAGATGTGATACCTGGAATTACTTCTACGGATACACCGGCATGAATCAAATCCTCCATTTCCTCGCCACCCCGACCAAACACAAACGGATCGCCGCCTTTGAGCCGCACCACGACCGCATGAGTTTTGGCTTTTTCGATCAAAAGCTGGGTGGTTTCCTCCTGGGGCAACGAGTGCCGTCCCCGCCGTTTTCCGGCATTGATCTGTTCGGCTTGGGGGTTGATCATCGCCAGAATCGCTGGACTAACCAGAGCATCGTAGATTACAACATCGGCATGTTCGAGCAGCACTTTTGCCTTCAGGGTCAGCAAACCGGGATCGCCAGGACCGGCACCAACCAGATACACTTTGCCAGCATAGAAATGATGAGATGAGATAGAAAATTGATCAGACAGAACCGCACAATTCATGGGTGGCAAATAGGATAGGAGGACGCTAAAGCAGATGCAGGCAGACTGTTAGAGGATATTTGCAAGCAGATGGTTCAAACTGGCAGAAAATTGCAGGCAGGCAGCATCATGGGCGAAATCAACTAGCTCGCTGCTCTGAGAAGCGCTGTAAGCTGTAGCGGCCATCAATGATTGATAGTGACCAATGAGTGGCTAATGAGTGACCAATGAGTGTAGGTGGTGGCTGTAGATAGTAAGTGTGGATGATGACCGTAGGTGGAAACAGAAGTGGCCGTCTATATTATTCGTCTTAATTATTCGTCTTACTTTAAGGTATTAAGTCTGCTTCAGAAAACCAGTAGTCATCGATACAGTTTCGTTGAGATTTATGAAGGTTTTGCATTTACCTATCCTGATTTTGCATTTTCGCCAGAATTATCCAAAATAGGCTAGATTTCAGACAGCTTTGAGGAGCCGCCATGCACCGGAATGTCACCCCTGCTATGCTCGATACCGAAACGCCTTCAGATGTGATTATTCGCGCCGAGGCTCGCCGTCCTGTCACCGATCCCACGCTAGGAATTCCGGTTCAGGTGGATCGGTCGGGTCGTCCCCGCCATCGCCTGGTCACGATTGGTGATTCCCTCACCCAAGGCTTTCAGAGTGGCGCTATTTTTAATACTCACCTGTCCTATCCGGCCCTAATTGCCCAGGAATTGGGGGGTACAACCTTCCGGTTCCCCAGCTATGGTGGACCGGGTGACGGCCTGCCCTTGAACCTAGAGCGACTGGTGCGCGAGCTAGAGAAGCGCTTTGGCGACACGCTGGACTGGTGGGAGTTTGCGCCTGGTCTAATCGTGGTGCGCGAGTTTCTCGACCAGGTGGAGGACTACTGGGAGCGAGGAGAAGGCTCGGTTTTACCGGACCCCCAACAGCCGATGAATCACAATCTGGCGGTTTATGGCTGGGATCTGCGCAATACCCTCTCGCGCAACGCCGATCTCTGTTTGGATGTGATCGAAGCCAATCCACCCCAGGATGACTTTTTGAATCAAATCGTCGAGAATGCCAACGAACGAGCGGCTCTGCGGGTGCTGCACTCGGCTCGCGATGCTAGCGACCGTGCTTTGTCTCCCCTGCGAGCTGCTGCCGCTTTGGGAGCTGAAGGAACGCTGGAAACCGGCAACGGCGATGGCATTGAAACCCTGATCGTAATGATTGGGTCCAACAACGCCCTGGGCAGTATCCTCACCTTCAACGTGGCCTGGAGCGATGTCGGCTACGATGACATGGCCCGCAACGACCGCTACACTGTCTGGCGTCCGATCCACTTTCAGGCCGAGTGGGAAAAAATTGTGGCCGAGCTGAAACAGATTCGCGCTCGTCATATCATTGTTGCCACCGTTCCCCATGTGACGATTGCTCCCCTGGCTCGTGGCGTCGGCGGTAAAATCGAGCCGGGTTCGCGCTATTTCCCCTACTACACCTATCCCTGGCTAGACAACAACAGTTTTGATCCGAGGCGAAATCCCAATATTACCGGTCAGGAAGCCCGCGCCATCGATAGCGCCATCGACCAGTACAACGACATGATTACAGCGTCGGTGCAGCAAGCCCGTCAGGAAGGCCGAGATTGGTATTTGTTTGACTTGGCGGGGCTGCTGGATCGGGTTGCCTATCGTCGCTATTTCCAGGATCCCGCTGCTCGACCCTCTTGGTGGGAGGAGGTAGGAGGAGCCTATGTGCTGCCGCCTGCTCTGATGGCCCTTTCGCCGCCGCCCGATTCCCGCTTTTTTGAGTCCGACCGCAACGGACGCCGTCAGGGCGGAATCTTTTCCCTCGATGGCATCCATCCCACCACGATTGCCTACGGTGTGCTGGCCCAAGAGCTGATCGAAGTCATGCAGCTTGCAGGGGTGAAATTCTACCAACCCGATGGCAAAACCGAGCGACAGGGCCAGGTGGAAATCAACTTTCAGCGCTTGATTGAGCAAGATACGCTGATCTCCAACCCACCCAAAGCCCTCTCTAGTGGCCTCAGCCTGATCGGGTGGCTAGACAAAAACTTCAATATTTTTGGGCGGCTGTTGCGCTCTAGTTTTTGAGGCAGAGGAGAACCCATCAGACAAACGAAAGCCGGGGTGATGAGGTCCCGGCTCTGGATGGAATGGTTCGACCAACAGCAGCGGCAATCGCAGATAAGCTCTCGGCTAGATTGGCCATTTCGTCTAACGACAAGGCCTGACGCGCATCAGATACGGATTTTTCTGGCTCTGGATGGCATTCGACAATTACACCATCAGCACCGCAGGCCACCGCAGCTCTAGCCAGATCGGCCACCAGCTCCCGCTTTCCGGCTGCATGGCTGGGATCGACAATCACCGGCAGGTGGGTGATTTGCTTCAGGGCCACCACTGCACCCAAATCAAGCACATTGCGCGTGTAGGTATCGAAACTGCGGATGCCGCGTTCGCATAGGATTACGTTGGGATTCCCATGACTCAGAATATATTCGGCAGCCATCACGAATTCTTCGATCGTCGCCGCCAAACCGCGCTTTAACAATACGGGTTTATTAATTTCACCTAGAGCTTTTAATAAGTCAAAATTTTGCATATTGCGGCTCCCCACTTGCAGCACGTCAGCATAGGTGGCAATCGCTTCGATTTGGGAAATCGCCATCACCTCGGTGATCACCGGCAACCCAGAACGCTCCCGCACTGCTGCTAAGATTTTGAGTCCTTCTAGTCCTAACCCCTGAAAGTCATAGGGTGAGGTCCGGGGCTTATACACCCCACCGCGTATGGCCTGCACCGGAGCCATCACCAGCCGGCTAGCAACCGCTTCCATCTGGGCTTGGCTTTCAACGGCACAGGGGCCACCTACTATCAGAAGATCACTGCCACCGACGCTGACCTGCTCAGAGATTTGCACAATCGTTTGGTGGTCGGGGCTGGTTTTGAGGGTGAGTTTTGCTTTCTGCATGGAAGGATCCTTGTGGTTAGTTTTGAGTTTCAGGGGTTGAGTATTGATATCAAATCCAATCGATCAGTAGAGCCGTTTTGCCAAAACGCCTGTACAATCCAGCGGTTAAATGGGTAGAGCCATTTTGCCAAAACGCCTGTACAATCCAGCGGTTAAATGGGTAGAGCCATTTTGCGAAACACCTGTATTCAAATTAGGGCGATTGGTCAGATTTGCTGTGAATTAGGGAAGCAATCAGAATTAAAAAACCCGGTTCCTTGCGGTTCCGGGCTGCCTGAGCATTTGCATGACCATTTCACCCGGATGTTTTCCTGGTCCAAAAAAAGTAAAAACCAAACCAATTTGCGAGTGAGTGAGTCATCGAGGTGTCCTCAGGCTGGGGTCGAGTGGGTCAATCAGTGGACTAGTAAACTAAAACAGACTTATAAAACAAAAACCGCAGAGTTCGTTCTGCGGTTCACCAAGAGGTTCATAAGGAACTGAACTCACCCCTGGTGAACCTCCGCAAAAAACCAAAAATAAAAGTATTGGCTGGAGTGCAGCATAAACTCTCGGATTTGTGATCGAAAATTAACTTACTGCTAACCGTAGCAAAGTCTACAGAAGTCCGTCAAGTACCCTGTTGGGGCAGGTCGGTTTATTGCTGCCATTTTGGCAGGAGAGCAATGGGTTTGCTGACCGCGTCTGTTGTAGAGTGGGCCTATTGCCCTAAGTATCTAGTAAGTCGCTGTAGAACTCGGAGAAACTTGCCATGCCGCCAGAAACAATTCGAGCCTTAGTAGACGCCTACTTTACCCAGCTTCAAGCCATGAACCCGCAAGCGTGGGCTGAGAATTTCACTGAGGATGCACTGATTTACGATCCGATTGGCAATCCACCCAGCAAGCCGCGCGAAAACGCTGAGGAGTTTTTTAGCCTGCTGACGCTCGCTTTCAAAGAACTCCAGCTTTCGCAGGACCATGTCTTTATCAATAGCAACCAAGCTGCCGTCAAATGGACCATGCGAGCTGAGGGCAAGAGCGGCAAGCGAGGAATAGCTGAAGGGATTAGCGTGTTTGTGATACGAGACGATAAGATTCAGCAGGTCTCATCCTATTGGAATGACAAGGCGATGATGGCGCAAATCAGAGGGTAAGTGCAAGCTTGAATGATTAAAGTGCAGGCAGCTTGACTATCCAGCGAGACGCCTGCACTCCAGAATCACCAAATTCAGTTGCCCTGGATTTCTAAGAATGGGGCTGGTCGATCACTTCAGTACCTTCGTTCAAAAACTGGGACGCATCCTTAAAGCTTTGGCCGATTCGCTCTAGCAATTTTGCATCCGGATCCGAGCGGTTGATCGAAGGCTGCGGTTTGGCCGGGATTTGGCCCGGATCCCATAGTTCTTTTTGTCGCTCTGGGCTGACAAAGTCATTGACACTACCAACAGATTTAGCCTTATCGGGTCCAGGATAGAGCAAGCCATCGGCTCCGTTGGGTTCAGCTACGGCTACAAGCGGCGCGAGCGGCAGGCTGGATTGGTCGTTGCGGTGAGCGGCAGGGTCGGTAGACATCTTGTACTTGGTGTAGCTATCGCCGCCCATTTTGTAGGGGTTGTTTTGTCCACCCATTTGAACAGCGGGATTATCAGGCTTCGCGCCCATTTCATTCCCCGTGCTACAGGCGGTTGTAATAAACAACACGAATATGGCAAATAAGATCGTGAGAAGGCTACCCATCGAGAGCCGTTTCAGAAATGCGGTAATTTTCTGCATAGGAATCCCTTGCGGTTGAATAGAGCTATCAATTGCTTTCCTAGCCTAAAAAGGAGTGACAAGCGGTTTCCTCTCACGCAAGGCGCATCTCTCAGTTGCTAATGTGAGTGATGGTTGTATCGCTCTTGCTCTGCCAGGTGCCAAGCATCACCAATGCGGGACACCAATGCGGGATGTCCTAGGTCTGAGCTAGGTCTGAGCGTATGGCTGTGGCTGCATTTGAGGATGCCGAGGGCGCGGCCAACCCAGTCAAGTGTGTGACAAGCTACCGTAGAGATAGCCATATAAGGTTAAATAATTGTTTTGGAGCAGACATTTTTGACTGCGTTATCCTGCTGGCTGGAGAGGTGAATAGAATGCTGGAATCTTATCGTCAACATGTTGCAGAGCGGGCAGCTTTGGGAATTCCGCCCCTGCCCTTGTCTGCGGAACAAGCATCGGCTTTGTGCGACTTGCTGAAACATCCTCCGGCAGGCGAGGAAGAAATGCTGTTGGACCTGCTGCGCAATCGGATTCCACCGGGTGTGGATCAGGCAGCTTATGTGAAGGCGGGCTTTTTGACGGCGGTAGCAAAGGGCGAGGTGACCAGTCCGTTAGTGTCGCCGCAACAGGCTGTGGAACTACTGGGAACCATGATGGGCGGCTATAACGTGCAGTCGCTGATCGATCTGCTGCAATCCGACAATCTTGATATTGCTAACGAAGCCTCCTGTGCCCTCAGCAAGATTCTGTTGGTATACGATGCGTTTCACGATGTGCAGGAGCTGGCCGAAAGCGGCAATCTTTATGCCCAGCAGGTGATGAATTCCTGGGTCAATGCCGAATGGTTTATCAGCCGACCGGAGCTGCCGGAAGCAATTACGGTGACGGTATTTAAGGTACCCGGTGAAACCAACACCGACGATTTGTCTCCGGCTCCCCACGCCACCACTCGCCCCGATATTCCCCTACACGCCACGGTGATGCTAGAAACCCGCATGCCCGGTGCACTAGATACCATTGCAAAACTGAAGCAAAAGGGGCATCCGGTGGTCTATGTCGGCGATGTGGTGGGAACCGGCTCGTCTCGTAAATCCGCAATCAACTCGGTGCTGTGGCATATCGGCGATGACATTCCGTTTGTGCCCAACAAGCGCTCTGGTGGCTATATTCTGGGCGGCAAGATTGCGCCGATTTTCTTCAACACCGCCGAAGATTCGGGGGCACTGCCCATCGAGTGTGATGTCACCCAGATGGAAACCGGCGATGTGATCACCATCTACCCCTACAAAGGTGAAATGACCAATGCAGCAGGCGAGGTGATCTCCCGCTTCAGCCTCAAGCCCGACACGATTTTGGATGAAGTGCGAGCTGGCGGTCGGATTCCGCTGCTGATTGGCCGCACCCTGACCGACAAAACCCGCGCCGCGGTGGGTCTAGAGCCGAGTCCGCTGTTTATTCGTCCCAGTCAGCCTACCGACACCGGTAAGGGCTACACGCTGGCGCAAAAAATGGTCGGGAAAGCCTGCGGTCTGTCAGGAGTGCGTCCGGGGACCTCTTGTGAGCCGGTCATGACCACGGTCGGATCCCAGGACACCACTGGTCCGATGACCCGCGATGAGCTGAAGGAATTGGCCTGTCTTGGTTTCAGCGCCGATCTGGTAATGCAGAGCTTTTGCCATACCGCCGCCTATCCCAAACCGGTCGATATCAAAACCCACCACGAACTGCCCGACTTTATTACCGCACGGGGTGGGGTGTCGCTGCGTCCCGGCGATGGCATCATTCACTCCTGGCTGAACCGGATGCTGCTGCCCGACACGGTAGGCACTGGCGGCGATTCCCACACCCGCTTTCCCTTGGGAATTTCCTTCCCGGCAGGATCTGGCTTGGTGGCATTTGCGGCGGCTCTGGGCGTCATGCCTTTGGATATGCCCGAATCGGTGCTGGTGCGGTTTACGGGTCAGTTGCAGCCCGGTGTGACGCTGCGGGATATCGTCAATGCCATTCCCTATGTCGCCATCCAGAAGGGACTCCTCACCGTCGAGAAGCAAAATAAAAAGAACGTCTTCTCCGGACGGATCATGGAAATGGAAGGCTTACCCGACCTGAAGCTAGAGCAGGCATTTGAGCTAACCGACGCCACGGCAGAACGCTCCTGCGCCGGATGCACAATCAAACTCAGCCCCGATACGGTGGCCGAATACCTGCGCTCGAATGTGGCGCTGCTGAAGAATATGGTGGCTCGTGGCTATGGCGATGCCCGCACGATTTTGCGCCGAGTGGCGAAGATGGAGCAGTGGTTGGCCAATCCCTCGCTGATGGAAGCCGATCCAGATGCCGAATATGTAGAAACGATCGAAGTCAATTTGGATCAGATTAAAGAACCGCTCGTGGCTGCTCCCAACGATCCGGACAACATTAAACTAATGTCGGAATGTGCCGGCGACCCGATTCATGAGGTGTTCATTGGCTCCTGTATGACCAATATCGGCCACTACCGCGCTGCCGCCAAAATTCTGGAAGGGGCCGGTCCGGTGAAGGTGCGGCTGTGGATTTGTCCACCAACCCGCATGGATGAAAAACAGCTGCGGGAAGAAGGGATGTACGGCATTTTTGCTGCTGCTGGAGCCAGAACCGAGATGCCGGGATGTTCGCTTTGTATGGGCAATCAGGCTCGCGTGGCCGATGGTGTCACGGTCTTCTCGACTTCGACGCGCAACTTCAACAACCGCATGGGCAAAGATGCTAAAGTCTATCTCGGCTCGGCGGAACTGGCGGCGGTGTGTGCGCTGCTGGGACGAGTCCCGACTGTTGAGGAATATATGGAGATCGTCCAGAACAAAATCGATCCGTTCGCGGCTGATCTCTATCGCTATCTCAACTTTGACCAAATTGCTGGATTTGAGGATGAGGGCCGCGTGATTCCGCTAGAGGAAATGCCGCGCATCGAGGATATTCTAGGCATGCCTACGGCAGCTCGGTAATTTTCGCTGTTTAATCATTTGATTTGTTGAGTTGTATTACTAATCACCTACATAAGAAAGTACCTTTCACTATTGAGAGATGCTTTCTTATGATTTCTTTGTGTGCTTCAATTTCAAAATCCTGATGAATGACTTTGTGAACGAGCGGAATGACCTTCTTTGCAGAGTCAGCTAACGATAGGTTCACTAGAACGCGCCTGTGATATTCGTGGTCAGGGTTCAGCTAGTTTGGAGCGGCTTCCGGTGCAATAGATATTCGCTAGCGCCAGTGATTTGAATGCGTTCTATGGCCTTTTCACGATTTCGTTTCGCCTACTTGCAAAAACTCAATCACCGCTTTGCGGATAGCCGCGCATATCGAACCTCATCATCCTGATCGGCGGCAGAGTTTTCTAAAGTACCCACGCGGGTAATGTCAAAGACTGAATGCCACTTGCAGAATAAATATGGCTGGCTGAATGGACTTGCTTCTAAACAGACTGTAGGCAGCAATACACACCTTAAGAAAGGTATACGTTTAGACCGAACTTTTTACGTCAGCGCTAAATTATACGCATTCTGGTGCCAAGAAATGAGCACGCCCATTCATCTTTCACCGGTATATTCAGTTCAAAATTCCATTGCCAGATAGGTTCTGTGTTGCCTACTCTGACTCAGAACGCTGAATGCATTGCCAATCCCCAAGGGTGCTGCCAGATGACAAGGACATGTTCCAGCAAACAACTCTAAGGATTGCTATGAAAATTGATATAGAGCTACGAAGCGTAATTGCAGAAACCGAGAAACGGTATGCTGCACGGCAGGATAAACGTCAAGAAATAAAGAGCAAGCTAGATGCGAGTGAACTGCTTCAGGCAGATTCCCCGGAACGGGTGCAAAAGCGGCTACAGCGATTGGGAGTAGAACGATTCACGGCAGAAGCTTTGATCGATGGTAGGCAGCCCCTGCCCTCTGTTCCCCAAACTGCTAGCAGATTTGACCTAGAGCGACTCCTTTGGAAAAATGACCTGATGCGCGTCAGCTATCTAGAGCAGGGTACTCAGATTGCCCGGTCCGTAGGCCGAATTCAGCTTAAAGACGCGAGTGGCAGGCTGGTTGGTTATGGTACTGGTTTTCTGGTTTCACCGCAGCTCTTGATAACCAACAACCATGTTCTGTCCAGCCGTCAGGAGGCTTCTTCTAGCCACGTTGAGTTTAACTACCAACTTGGGTTAGACGGTAAACCGCTCACCTCTGTCTTCTTCGACCTGGATCCCAATACCTTCTTTATTACCGATGAACTGCTCGACTATACCTTAGTTGCGGTCAAAAGGGTCAATCGGAGTGGCGCTGACCTCAGCCACTTCGGCTGGTATCGCCTAATCGAAGCAGAAGGCAAAATCATCATTGGTGAGTCTGTCAGCATCATTCAACATCCTAGCGGTGAACTTAAGCAGGTAGCATTGCGGGAAAATCAGCTCATTGATGTCCTGCCGAACTTTCTGCACTATCAGACCGATACGGCTCCTGGATCCTCTGGTTCCCCTGTATTCAATGACCAATGGGAAGTTGTGGCTCTGCACCACTCAGGCGTGCCGGAGCGCGATAATCGGGGGCGCATTCTCAACATTGATGGTCAGGTTTGGCAGGAGGAGGAGGGCGAACAGAGGATCGCCTGGAAAGCAAACGAAGGGGTGCGAATTAGTCGAATCATTAAGCACATCAAAGCTCAACCCCTTTCTAGCCTTGCCAAGAAGTTGAGAAAACAAATGTTTGAAGCTAACCCTGTTCCGCCTGTTGCTCCCAAAGTAGAGGCTGATGCTACAGAACTGGCGGTTTCTATAGCGGACGATGGTACTGCAACCTGGACAATTCCACTGCAGGTGTCTGTGCAGTTAGGGCAACCAGTCATGGCAACGGGCCGCCCAGTCCACTCGGTTAACGGAAACGGCTCGCAAGGACAGCAGGCTGAAGACGACAGCTTGGAAGCAGCCCTTGCGGAGCTGCGAGAGGCAGCTCGAAAACCCTACTACGACCAGGAGCAAGATGAACAGGATCGAGATGCCTACTATGGTGACTTGATCGACAGCGCTGATTCGCTTGATTCCGATGAGCTGTATCAGGAACTGAGCGATTTGCTCAGCCGCACCCATAGGAAGAAGCTGAACTACAAGCCTAGCAGCCATGTCTATCCCTGGGTTGACCTGCACCCTGACCTCAAAATTCGCAGCATCTATTCCGGCCAAACCTTTGATCCAGCAGACCTGATTCGAGAAGACTTTCGCACTGAGCAACTGCGGGCATTGCGGGAACATGACTTGAAACTGCGGGAATCGACCTTGACCCAAGAGCGATATGCCCAAGAGCTTGCTCTGCTGGAGGCGAGCCTACCATACAACTGTGAGCATGTAGTGCCCCAATCCTGGTTCAACAGGGCTGAACCGATGCGCGGTGACCTGCACCATTTATTTGCTTGTGAAGTTCGCTGCAACAGTTTCCGCAGCAACCATCCGTTTATTGATTTCGATGACTATGAGGAGCGGGACATCATCCGCGATGGGTGCGGCAAACTTTCTGGCAGCCAATTTGAACCCAGCAAGGGGAAAGGAGCAGTGGCACGGGCCACGCTTTATTTCTTGTTACGCTATCCAGGTGATATCGACAATGCTGTGAACGAATACAAAGTTGAGCGGATTGAAACCCTGCTGGAATGGCACGCTAAGTTTCCGCTAACCGAGTATGAGAAGCATCGCAATGCGGCCATCTATGAAAAGCAGGGGAACCGCAATCCGCTGATTGACTTCCCTGAATGGGGCGACAGAATCAAATTCAGTTTAGGGCTTGGCTAAGCATTAAACTATTTCCGTCTGATTTACCTCGATTGCTGCGTTGGTGATCGAGGTATTGTCCTAGAGGAGCTAGAAACGTGCAAATGGTGCCTTGTAGCTCTCCTAATCTTGTGGTTGATTTCTTCCTGGGCATTTAGACAATACTTAATACAGTTCAGCAGGCTTTCTTCTGCAGAGAAAAAAGTTCACGCTTGTGGGCTGCCCCGGAAGAAGATGTTTTTGTGAATAGAATTTTCCAATAGGAATTTGAGAATTCATCGAAAAGGCTCTAGGGCAAAGGGGAATACTGGCCCGCGTATCAGTTCAAATTTAGGTCAAGTAAATCTATCCCGCCTGAGCCATTAACGAAAATCAGATCCTAATGCGACATGCTTTCTCGGTAATGGCCGGATCAATATGCTCGGCATTGGCCTCTAGATAGGTATCGTTAGATTTCACTCGATCGTTAATTTCAAAATTCATAACTATTTCTCTTGAATTGAACAAATGAATTGAACAAATTGAATAGCTGAGCCTTGATACTATGCTCAGGGCAAGACTTTAACCCGGTCGCTGCTGCTCGAAGCTACTCAAGTTTCGAAATCAATCTAAGTAAGACAACACTGGTAACCATGGAGAGGAACACCCATTTCCCTTGCACTTTAGTAGACCTGTTTCTGCTTGAAAACGAAGTACGACAATTCTTTGGCTGTTTTGTTAGCAAACCCTAATTGAGATTTCTCAATTAGCCATAAAATCATTCACTCCTTGCATTCTCTAGTTACTTCTCACTTCAGCCTTTATTTACATTTTTTAATGCTTATTGAAACCGGTTGCATATTTAACAAAGACAGCTAAATGTATCCATTCTTCTTCTACCTAAAGGGTGAGATTTGATTGCAACGGATTGTTAGCAAGCTCAGTCTGCAGAGCGATTCAGCAGTGGCTAACCTTTGAGTATAAAAGAGGAAGCTTCCAAGCTAGAAAAACCTCCAATCGGTTATTTCTGACTGGGAGTAAGGGTAACTTCAGGTGAGATTAAGCTGAAGTTTTAACTCAACACATTGTTCGATTCTTTGATAGTTTTGGAGGAATAATATGAACTTCAACCGTCGTTTTTCTGCTGCTCTTCGCTTTGTTCGCGGTTTGGTTATTGCCTTTGCCTGCGCCCTTATTTTGTTTGTTAACGCCACTCCAGCTCTAGCAATTGGAAGCACGCCGAGCCAGCCGAGTGAAGGTGAAACCCGCCTCAACGATATTTATAAAGAGTCGCAAGATTCGCTGAGACCTGAAAATGCACTAGATGCCGACAAAGTGATTGAGCGAGCTAACGAAGGTCTGAATGAAGTGCAGAAAGATGCTGATGTTCATCAAATGAATCGTCCTGAGAACTCGCGTCAAGCCACTTCCGCTGCTGAGCAGGTACAGCGCGCTCTTGGTAAAGCCGTCGATAAGGTAACCGGTCAGGACTAATTGTAAAGCTCGAAGGTATAGAGTTTACAGCGTTTCTTTAGGCAGTCTTCAGAGTAGGCAGGTTTGTGACTTGCCTACTTTGCTTTGATGTTAGTGTTCAGTGGCTAGCAGCTGAAGCCGTTTGTTTCTCAAGCATTAGCTTCGAGCGCTTCACCAACTCTGGAACGGGAATCGGATAGTTACCCGTGAAGCAGGCAGAGCAGAAACTGTTCGGGTCTTCCTTGGTAGCAATTAGCATCCCTTCCCAACTCAGGTAAGCTAGCGAATCAACACCAATTTGCTCAGCGATTTCTGCTACCGACTTAGTTGCCGCGATCAGCTGATCCTGCGTGTCGGTATCGATGCCGTAGAAGCAGGGATGAGTGACCGGCGGCGAAGAAATCCGCATATGTACCTCAGTGGCACCTGCTTCTCGCAGCGCCTTGACAATTTTGCGACTGGTGGTGCCTCGCACCAGCGAATCGTCTACTATCAGTACCCGCTTGCCCAACAGCACATCCTTGAGCGGGTTCAGCTTCATGCGAATACCCGATTCGCGCATGGTTTGAGTGGGTTGAATGAAGGTGCGGCCCACATAGCGATTTTTGATCAAGCCTTCCGCATAGGGAATCCCAGACTCTTGAGAGAAACCAATCGCGGCTGGAACTCCCGAATCGGGCACGCCCATTACTAGATCCACATCCACAGGCGACTCGATCGCCAACTGCCGGCCAATCCGCACCCGATAGCTGTAGAGGTTCTCATTGTGCATAACGCTATCTGGACGGGCGAAATAGATCATTTCAAAAATACAGAGCTTGCGCTGAGGTGTGGCCCAATGGAAGGAGGCCAGTCCCGCTTCGTCGATCCAGACTAGCTCCCCAGGTTCGACATCGCGCAGATAGTCAGCTCCGATGATGTCTAGGCCGCAGGTCTCGGAGGCCAGCACGTAGCGGATTGGGTCATCCGGCGTTACCCCTTCCAGGGTGCCAATCACCAGCGGACGGACACCGTTTGGATCTCGCGTACCCATGATGCCCTCTGGTGTGGCGATCGCAAGGCTAAACGCACCTTGGCAGCGGTGGAACGCACTCATCGCCCCATCTAACCAGTTTTTCCCGGCATTAACTGCTTCAGCAATCGCAAAGGCAATCATCTCAGAATCGGTTGTAGTTAGAAGCTGGACATTCGACTTCAGCAGTTCCTCCCGTAGTTCGCCAGTGTTGACCAAATTACCATTATGGGCCAGGGCTAACGTTCCTAACCGGGTTTCTACAACCGCCGGCTGAGCATTCACCACTCGACTCGAGCCGGTGGTGGAGTAGCGGGTATGGCCGATGGCCCAATCTCCCGGCAAATCCTGCAAAATATGTTCGTTGAATACCTGTGAAACCAGGCCCATATCTTTGTGGAGGTGGACCCGCTCGCCCTGAAAGGTGGCAATTCCAGCAGACTCTTGACCCCGATGCTGTAAGGCATATAGCCCGAAATAGGTCAGCTTCGCTACATCTTCTCCCGGTGCGTAAATGCCAAACACCCCACAGGCTTCTTCGGGTTTATCGGGTCGCGGTTCGATGGGGGATGCATCAGACAGCTCGACGGACTCAGACGAAGGAAGTTCGACGGCAGGATCGGCAGAATTTGGCATCATGGAAGCTTTCGATGAGTAGAAGAATAGTAGAACAGGTAATCACCTAATTTCGGCAACAGACCGCGAATACGAGAATAAGAGTTGATTAACGATTCCTTAATAAATTCACCTCTAAACAGTAGCGCAAACTGGCATACTCATGCTACTCATTTGCTGGTCCAACCTGCCTGATCATACACTGCCCACTCTGGCTGCGGCTCAGGCAGTTCTTCCCAATGTTTCTCCTGTTTATAAATCTGAAAGCCGCGAGCCTGATAATTGGCCAGCGCTTGAGGCGCATCTAAACTACAGGTATGCAGCCACACCCGCTTAGCACCCATCGCCCAGGCCCTTTCCACCCCAATACTGAGCAAATGTCCGCCCAGCCGTTTGCCGATAAATTGCCGCAGCAGCCCGAAATAGGCAACTTCTACATTCCCTCCGGCCTGGGCTTCTAGCTCAATGTAGCCAGCTGGCGTTCCGGCGATGTAGGCGACCCAGGTTTCCAATTCGGGCCGATCAAGATAGGCCATCCAGCGGTCATAGCTCCAGCTCAGCCGATCTAGCCAGTACCAGCCTGCCCCTACACTCGTATACAAGAATCGACTAAACTCCGGGGATGGAATTTTGGCCTGCTCGATTCGCAATTCGTAGCTGCCCGGTGGCGAAGACCGCAACTGTTCAGGGTCCAGCATTTCTAAATACCAGGTAGTGACTTCCATTTGCATTGTCTCTTTGACTGATTGATTTGGTTGTTACACGGCTATGAATAAATTGACTAATGGACTCAACCAACTCCGGTACTACCGGCAAGCTTGGATCCATGTAGGTCGCTAGCTGCTGTTCGCGCTCCAACGGGGCTAGCTTCAGGACGTGATTCATGCCTTCAATAATCACAAGCTCTGCATCGGGTTTAGCCAGTTTCAAAGCCTCAGCCTCACTAACAGGTACCTGGATATCCGTAGTGCCTTGCACGATTAACACGGGCATTGTGAGCCGTTGGATTTCCTCAGCAGGGATGTAGCGAAACCAGGAAATTAGGTAGGGCTGGATACTCGGCCTGTAGAGTACCTCCAGTTGGGGGGGAACAGCAGCTACAGTATCTCCCTGTTCTAGAGCTGTCAAAATCCCCTCACTCTCTTGCCATAGAGGATCTGAAAGGCGAGGCCGCAGTTGGTCTCGTAAGACCTCAGACGCCTTGCGTGCCGGTCCCGCAATGGATACAAATGCATCTGCTTCCGTTTTGTGCGCCGCTATCATTCCGATGAGAGAGCCTTCACTGTGACCAATCACCGTAACGCTGGAGAAGCGAGAATCGGACTGTAGCTGTTGAACCCAAAGGGCCGCATCCTCTACAAGCGTATCAAAGGTAACATCAGCTTCCTCCCGCACTGCGGAGGCACTCTCTGCTACACCACGCTTGTCATACCGAACCGAGGCAATTCCATACTCCGCTAATCCCTCTGCTAGGAGTTTGAGGCTATTGTTTGGTTTGGGTAGGACAGCGCTATTCCCGTCACGGTCGGTTGGCCCTGAACCAGCAATGATCAAGACCACGGGGGGCTGGTTAGACTCTGGAACGAGCTGTGTGCCGTGAATCCTGCCGGTTGGAGTTGTAATATGGACTGCTGTTGACTCTGCTCCTGGAATGGTAGCACCAGCAATCAGAAGCGAGAAGACGGGCACGATTGGACCAATCAGCAGGACAATCAAACGGTGTAGATGCAAGAACATAAAGCTTCGTTGTTCCTAATTCAGCGGTTGCCTGCCCTGATTTCCAACCTGATCAATCTCTAATCGCACGACTTCAGCCGGTTGTACACCTGTAGGCGGCGGCAGAAACATTCCGCCGTTAGTGACGATATGACAATTTTCTAGCTCAGCATAGAATGATTCACTCATAGTGGCTAGTGCTCAGCTCAAGAAAACACTCGGCTCAGCGACCATCAAACCTGCTCATGCAAGCAATAAAGGCTGGTTTTTGTATCTTTAGCTACAGTTTTTTAGACTAGAAGCATCAAGAGCAAATCATGAATTAAAAGAGATTAGACTATGAAATCGCAACTGAGCTGGAAAGAATACCAAGCACTCGAATTTCTGACTGAGCCGACGGCTAACACTGTCTCTAAAGCTTTATCTCTGAGGTTAAAAACTCGGTTAAACCACATCTGGCAAAGTCTGGTGGCCTATTTCAGCACCTCGACTGAACCGCATGTGTGGCGCAGTGAAGACAGCAATGGCCAAGTGGTTTGGCATGCCTATGATCCGGTGACGAACCGGTTGGTTCGGCAAGCATCGATGGATGAAATGCGCGTTTGGCTAGAGGAGCGGCATTATCAGACGCTGTAGATGTTTTCAGCTCAAGCTGCTTTCCGCTTTTTAAGAATGTCGAGAAACGCATAGACCGCAGGCGGGTGCAGAGCCTCTGCAAGGACGGCTACCCCAATCGCTCGCCAAAGGGGCACCGGCAAACTGTAAATCTGCACTGCTGCCGGAATTGGTTCAGCCGCTAGACGAGGCAGAATTGTCGCACCTAACCCCTGTGCCACTAGGCTGACAATGGTGGCATCGGTTCCTACCTCGTAGGCAATCTGGAGCAGATACCCCTGTACTTCCATGTGATTGTGCAACTGCTGCATCATTAAATCGCTCCTAGGCGGCATGATCAGCGGTTGAGTCACCAAGTCTTGCCAGGAGAATGATTCGCCTTTGGGGTGAAAGCTAGGAGGCAGGAGGGCCACAAACTCATCCCTCAGAATTTCCCAGGCGGCAATATCGCTGTCATGTACGGGAATTAAGGTAAAACCGATGTCGGCTCGTCCTTCGCGCAGGGCTTGCTCGACTTGCGGGTAATCATCATGTTCGGTGAGGCTAACGGCAATGGCCGGAAACCGCTGATGAAAGTCGGCAATCACGGAGGGCAGCAGATGGGTTGCCACACTGCGAAACGAGGCAATCCGCACCTGTCCGCCCTGCAATCCTCTCGCTAATTCAGCCGCTTTGCTAATCTGATCGGCCCGATGCACAATTTCGCGGGCATGCTTGACGATTTCGGCTCCAATCGGGGTCAGATGTGCTCCATGCCGGCCTCGCAGAAATAACACCACGCCCAAATGGTCTTCTAGGGCTGCAATTGCATGGCTGACCGCCGACTGGGAAATCTCTAGATGCAGGGCCGCTTCCGTGAAGTTCTCATGCTCAGCAACCGCGACTAAAATCCGCAGTTGGGATAGCTTCATTTGATTTTGAGGATTGGCTTTCACGGGCACAGCGACCACCTAAGCAACGACCTACTAGTGAGGTTGCTAGTGTACCACTGCCGCTTGCTAGGGAATGTGGCTAGGGAAACGATCAGTCATTCACCCAATGAAATAAAGATAGTGCTAGTGCGGGTATCCTGCCCGTTTTCGGTGTGATGTTTGTAGGCAATAGAGCAGCTTTTAGCTTGTTCAGGTCAATCGGGCGGTACCGGCGGTAATACTGCTACTAGTCCGCGTTTCATGGCGGCGGGCCGCTCTCCATAGGGCACATTGCCGGTTGGATGGTGGGTATATTGGCGGCCAAACTGTATCAGTTCTGGAATTGATTGCTGAGGCGACAGGCCACTAAAAATGAAGGTCAGTTTCTCAGCCGCCGCAAATGCTACTACACAGGAGCGACTACAGACGCCCATACAGCGCACTGGCTGAATCTGAATGCGCTCACGCCAATCACACTCGTTTACTGCCGCCGTGATCTGGTTAAATAGCTGTTCGCCTCCACTTAATCCAGCACCATGGAATTCAGGCTGTGGCTGATTAGTTTCAGAAAATCGACAAAGAGTGCAAACAAACAAAGTATGGTGAGTCATGGTTGATGATATTGAACAAACAAAACTGATAACTAGGCGTAATTTCTAATTGATTTTGGATTAATTTTTAGTTGATTTTCATTGCCGCATCAACTTGAACAATCTGAATGGCTGACTAGAGCTAATAACAAATCATCAAGCGACAGATGATTAAGCAAATGGTTGGCAATTTTTCGCTAGCAGCAGACAGAATGCTTGTGCACACACGCAAGCGTATGTTGCTTGATTAGCTTGCATCGTCTAGGGTATGGATTCGTGAACTATGCTGAATAACTAATTTACCCATCGCGCTTCACTAATCGCAACCGAATTTGTCAGCTCAAAAGCGGCTAGCAAGTAATCGCTCAATATAGCACTGGTTCTATTACTCGTGGATTGGCGCAAAAAATTTCGGAAACGAGATGGTGCAGCGATGCCCTGACCGTAAGACAGGCCAGATTTGAATTTTGTTACTAGCAAGTAAGGCAGAAGTCAAGATCATCTATACCTCGCAGATGAGAGACGGTGAATCAAATCGGCGGGCATTCTGACTAGGAAAGTTACTTGCACCTTCCTTCACAGCTGCGGGACAGTACCGGACTTGCACCGGATTTTCCCCCTTACGTCTGATGGCTGTTCCCCACCAGAGCCGATCTCAATGCAGTATCACCATACCACCAATGCGGGATAACGGGTATCTGAATTCATCAGGCTTTACGATTGCAATAAATTTATTCGCCTTGCCTATCAAACCGGAGTATCGGAGTGCCTGACTACATCCTCTGGTTTGGATTGAGCTGATTTGGCAAGGGCTGCTTGCTTCGCTTCATAAAACCGATAGGCAATTTGTCCCAAGGAATAGATCAACACAGCGTTACTGGCAATCCCAATGCCCGCTCCAACCAGCGGAATTGCTTCAACCAAGCTCAACCCGGTCTTGAGCACGCCTGATCCCCCGGTGGATAAACCCCAAATCGCTAAAACTTCGCCGCGTCGGGTTGGCTCATGTAGCGAAAACCCGTATACTGCCGCAATTCGATAGACCATATCGGCCTGTAGAGCGGTTACCGCAGCAATATCAAGGGCCAACAGACTAATCGCAGCAGGCGGTATAACATTCGTGACTAGACCGGCTCCAGCCGCCTTCATGGCAGTATCGGCAATAATCCGCTGCGCTAATTCACCAGAAGTTTCTAACGGGTACTGTTGGCGCAGGGCTGCCACTTCCCGCTCCACCTTTTCCACGTTCACCTGTCCCAAGGCGGCCATCAACCAGTTGACACCCGGTACTTTTGTGGCGAATTGCACAACCGGATTTTCGGCAATCGGGGTAACAATCCGGCCCACAGTCTCGGTTCCCTGCTCCAGCATTTCCTGTAGCACTGGCATGATTGTGGTTTCGGCGGTGGTAGTTACCGCAGTCAGCATCTGGTTGAATTGGTCAATTGGATTGTTAGGGGTTGACATAGGGCAGGTAGGAATTGGAAGAACGAAGTGGAACTACTCGATCATACCGTCCACTCTAGTGGAGATAGGTTCCAGTTCACGTCTACCTTTCGATGGTTCTCGCCATGTTCTGGTGATAGCTCTCGTCAACAGCTACTCCAGCGCTGCCCGCAAGATCTGGAAGACGGCCTCTAGCTCATCGGGAATCACAAACAGCTTGATCCCTTGAATGATCAGCTTTTCTTGCCGATTAAGTTGTCCAAACTGCCAGATGTCGCCTGTGGTTACGGCTCCCAACACAGTCGGTTGGTCATTTTCTAACCATTGATCGAGCGCAATTAACTCTACAGCTAACTGAGTGAATCCCCTCGCTAAATCAGCATTTTTGGCTTCCAGTACAATCACTTTTGAATTGCGGTAGAGATAATAGTTGAGTGACCCTTGAGCACCTCACTAACATTCAGCGGATATTCGATTCGCACCTGTGCTCCTGTAACTTCAGCCGCTTCCAAGAGAATTGGCGCAATTAAAGTTTCCCGACGAGCCGTTTTGCTGGTCAAACTGACATAGGTAAGGCGCTGTTCTAGCTTGGCCTTGAGGAGCGGCAGTTGGGTGGCGGGAGCAGTAGACTGGGGCAAATGCAGCGGTGCTCGTTGGAGCCGGTAGCCAAACTCAGCCAAGATATCATCCGGCTCATAGGGCACTCGAAATAGCTGCGAAAGGTGTAGGATTGACCTGGTTTAAGAATCGATTGCCGACTCATGCGGCCCTCCTGATTGGGAATATGCAAGCTACTACAACTTTAATTGGTACAACAGGAGTCCTCTATATCGGTGATTTGGAGCCACCAGAACCAAACACTACCAAAATCTGAAATCCGGGATTGAGGTTCGTAGGGTTTGGGCATAGCTTTCGGCATCCGAGCGGCTTCGGAATCGGGCGAGGGTGCAGCGCTGCATTGTGGGCAACAGACGCACGACAACCCAAGGAGTGATTTGCTCCCGATAGGTCATAATATTTGAGTCTCCAGTGCAAATTGGGACAAGGGCCAGCACAACGGAGTGGTCGCTGCTACGTGCTGACTCACAAGGGTTTAATCAACCCCTTTTAATAGTCCATATTTGGACAAGACCATATTACAGTAAATCGTTCATTTTTGGACAGTTTTGCGTTAATTTTTGAGAATTCTATGCATGGCTAAGGCAGGTGTAGCCCTGAAGCAAGTTTTAACAACTTACAAAATCTCTCAAAACAAATTGGCTACCATCATCGGCATCTCTCATTCCAACATTCATCGCTGGGTCAATGAGGTCGTCGATCCGGCGGGTGATTCAATTTTGGCCATCCGGGATGCGTTGGAGAAAATCAACCCAGAGGCCGCAGAGGAATTTATTCGGTTGTATTTGGATAAAACTACCTAATAGAATCCCTAGCCTTCGAATGGTGTCGATCGGCCTTCCAGTTGCTTGGATTATTCCGAATATACCGATGAATCCGGTTCAGTTCCGATTCATCCCGAATGATTCGGTCATAAAATCGGGTTTGCCATCCAAATTCAGAAAACCCGGCGGCCCGGATCCGTTTGGTACAGATCGATTTGAATTGACCAACAATCGCACCCAACGAATTCGGTTGCAATTTCGGTTCATTGGTAGAGACGTTTCGCCGAAACGTCTCTACGGGGGGTTGGTTGTGGATGCCGATGATTCCGTGAAAATGATTTGGCATAATCACCCATTCGTCCAGAATGACGTTGGGGCGAATTTGTGATGTTTTCTGCCATTCCTCCGCCACGATTTCACCCATTGCTGACAGATGAACTGTTCCGTCTATGATTTGGCCGAAGAAATGCAGGCGTTTGTGGGTACAAATGGTAATGAAATACCAGCCGCTTCCTCCATAATTCCAACTAGGTAAACGGGCAGATTCAATGCGGTACCGATTCTTGAAAAGAGTCATTCTGGCTGTCCTCCGCTCCGAATGCTCCTAGAATTCCCATTGATTCAGGAGGTATTGGCGGCCACCCGCAAAAAAGAGGCGACTTTGCAGCCACCTCTCGCATACCTGAGACAACGCAAAACTACAGGCAATCCTATGCGCCTACAGCCTCCTTCGCGGCATACATTACCTCTAGCGTGATTTCGCTAAAGCCGCGCTCGCGGGCAAATTTTTCGGTGTTGCGTTTCACCTTACCGCGCACAAACCCAGGCACCTTGTTCAGTTCGGCCATTGCTTCTCGGTTCCAGTTGAGGTCAGAATCCGCAGAGACGCCCTTGGTGATTACTTCCTTCGTGTCGTGGCCGCCGAAAATCTCCAGCAGGTGGTCTTCCATGCCCAGCGTAAACGAGTTGTAGACCAAATCCACCATCTGGTTTGCTCCTTCGTAACCCAGGAAAGGCTTGTAGCCGACCGGGAAATTCTGAATATGGATTGGAGCGGCAATTACACCACAGGGAATGTCGAGCCGTTTACCGACATGCCGTTCCATTTGAGTGCCGAAGATAGCAGCCGGTTCCAGGCGGGCAATCGCGTTGGCAATTTCGGCATTGTCGTCGCTAACCAGAATCTCATCGCAGTATTCACTCACCTGTTCACGGAACCATTCCGCGTCGTATTTGCAATAAGTTCCCGCCAGCACCACATGGATCCCCATCTCGCGAGCCAGAATCTTGGTCATGGCTACCGCGTGGGTGTTGTCACCGAAAACGACCGCTTTTTTACCCGTCAGGTTCTGACAGTCAATTGAACGCGAGAACCAAGCCGCCTGCGACACAAAGCGGGTTTGCTCATCGATGAACGGCTCATAGTCTACATTCGCCCCCTGCTCGTTTAGCACCCTCTGGATGACACGAATACAACGAGCCGTTTCTACCACGCCCATCGGAGTAATATCCACAACCGGCATATTGAACTCGGTTTGCAGATAGTTCGCCGCCATTAGACCCAGTTCCCGATAGGGTACCAGGTTAAACCAGGCACGCGGCAGGTTCTTCAGCTCATGCACCGAAGCTCCGTCTGGAATCACCGCATTCACTTCGATCCCCAAGTCGGCCATCAGGCGCTTCAGTTCGGTACGATCGTGATTATTGTGAAAGCCCAGTGTCGAGATGCCGATGATATTCACCGAGGGCTTTTCGGTTTTTCCCTGGGGCAGTTCGTTTTTCTTGCGGGCTTTATCGATGTAAAACTGCACGATTTGTTGCAAGGTGCGGTCAGCGGCTTGCAGTTCATTGACACGGTAGTGGTTCACATCCGCCAGCAGCACATCGCCTTTGGCTTCGAGTTGCGCCCGGTCCACAAAGTTCTGCAAATCTTCTTGCAAAATGCTGGAGGTGCAGGTGGGCGTCAGCACAATCAAGTCTGGATGCTCTTCCTGATCTTTGCGGGTAATATTTTCGACCACTTTTTCCTGAGAACCGCGAGCTAAAACGTTCCGGTCCACGATGCTAGCCGTTACAGGCGTGAAGTCGCGCTCTCGCTCTAGCATGGACCGCATGACGTTGAAATAGTCATCTCCCAAGGGGGCGTGCATGATGGCATGAACGTTTTTAAAAGAACTGGCGATGCGAAGCGTCCCAATATGCGCCGGTCCGGCATACATCCAGTAGGCCAATTTCATAAACTCAGATCTCCGTTATGCTGATTTGCGTTTTCCCAAGGAGGCTAAGGCATTTGTGAGACAGCTTTTGTAAAGCAACTCTAGTTATAGTTAGGCTAAAGACAGGCTAAGGGCTTGAATTTGAGGTTGGTAAGGCTGCTCTTGATTGTCGCAGAAATAGGGAAACTGGGAACTAGGGAATCAGAGCATGTCAAGTAAAGATAAGAAAACAGCAAAAGCTTGAATTGATAGGCATTTCAAGTACTTTGGCAGAGTCATTTCTTTCATTCAGCTGCAAGAAAGTTTAATCTTTTGTTGCATATCTACAAGTTCTGGTTTAAGAGATTTGGATCACGCCAAACTCGTCAAGCTTATTAGCCAATAACGGTGAGACATGAACGAAAATTCGATTCGACTATGCTTTTAGTTTTGCATTTCAATGTTTGCATTTTGTAATGTATGCAATAAACAGGCTAACTGGGCTAAATAGAAATCCAAGTATATTTTAATTATTCTAATCTGTATAAGTAACGCGATTGGATCGACCGGGTAAAAGATAACAAAATATTAGCTATTCGTATACTGAGATGCATTCTGAATGTTTTTAAACACTCTACTGAGTTATTCATAGGTTTTCGGTTTCTATGGTTTTATTGAGTGTCGAAAAAGCTTATAGTACTTGCTAATTACTTTAGTTGATGAATCAATTGCTTCGTTTATCACCAATCACTGCGGCGAGTCGCTTTAAGATACGCAAAACCTGGTAAAAGTCCTCATTTTCCCGCATTAACGCATTAATGTGAACTCATTTGACAAAGCATAACGCGGCCCATTGTGTTGAACCAGCTTCAGAAAGATAAAATTGCTGCCGTTAGATACTATTCCGTAGGCGGGTCGTTCGGGCTGGGGCGATGCCAACATATTAGGCGAGGGCTTGCGGAATTCCAGGTTGCAGAGAAAACCTGCTTGTTTTGACTCTAGAACCAAAATCCACAGTTGATCCTGAATGACTAAAACATCAATTTTGCCTTGTACCGTCAGGGTTTCATCTTTAGCTGGCAGCTTGACCGGCGTTTTAGCGCGATCCAACCGGTGCTTTTCTGATGTAGTTGGTTCTGGTAATCCTGTTTGCCATTCTGAGAAAAACTGGCGCTCCCGCACTGGCTGCACGTTGAACCGTTTGTCTAAGTCGTACAGGATCACGTACAGGATCAATTTCTCGGCTCGAATAGTCTACACAGTTTTGCCTCCGGCCCATGCTTTTATTCTGTGCCCAGTCTCCAACCACTCCTAATCGATGCAGCAACCCTACCGGAGCAACCGTAACAGAGTCAAAAGATCTTGATGCCGATCCGGAAAATTCATCTACCATTTAGCAGAGTATTTTAGTGTTGCTCAAACCCAGGTTGGCTATGGCAGGATTAAGCGCCGAACAGCGTAATGACTACTATCTCCGTGAAGCGACTCGTACCGGCATCCACAAGCCGATTTTGGCCGCTCTATTTGTGGCACAGGCCCGCCCTACCCTCAGGGACGGGGAGGTGGGCTTGGGCATTTCCCCCGCCAACCGAATTCCGCTAGAGCAGGTCAATACATTCGCTGAGCAGGTGCAGTACGCGGCCAACACCATCCGCAGCATCACCGAGCGACTCGCGACCCAGGGCTGGAAAGGCGACGAACTTTGGGATGCCGATCAAGGCCGCTATGCCGATCGGTTCATTGAAATGCTTGCCAATGGCTATGTGCCACCTGCTAGCGATCCAGCCGCCGCGCGCCTAGAGCCAACTAGCGACAGCAAACTGCTGCAAGCCTATTTAGAAGACTGGACACTTGACTGTAAGACTGCCGGCCTACCGCCCAGCTTTGCCTTTCTCGATCCGGCTTTACTGCGGTTTACCAGCGAAATTCCCCGCTATTACTTGGGCATCAGCTATCAGCGGCAAGCGTTGCTGGAGGCGATTCGGATTTGGCGGCAGTTCGACACTCGTCAATCTACCCTAGCGGCTCTGTTAGAGCGCGACGAGTCGGATCCCACCCTAGCTAGCCTCGATGCAACCCGGCTCGATCAGCCGCTCCTGCAATTTCTACAGCAAATTCCAGCCAACTATGGTGGCTATCCTCACCAGCGGGAAGCCTTGCTGCGACTTGTCCAACTCTGGTACCAGTGCAGTTCCCGCGAAGCGGCAATTGCTCGATTGGAATCCGCCCCCACTGCCGAAACCAGCATCAGCATGATCGATCCGGGCTTAATGGCATGGATGCAGCGGATTGGTCAGTCCTATCAAGGCAAAGGCGATCAGCGCAATGCTCTTACTGAAACCTACCGGCTCTGGTATGGGCTGGAATCGCGCAGCGCTGCATTGCAAGAACTGGGGCTAGATTCGCAAGTGCTGGCGGCAAGTAATCCCAACCGCAATGCCTTGATTACGGTGGCTACCCAGCTCGATCGCGCCTTGGTCGATTTCGTCAAGCGTATTCCCATGTTCTACCAGGAAACGGACGCTCAGCGCGAGGCCCTAATTCGGCTCGTCCAGATGTGGCAAGGCTTAGAAGGACGGGAACAAACCCTACAGGTTCTCCTGGATGAAGTGCAGCGGCTAGAAAGCGCTCGGCGGGATTCGATCGACGCCATGCCTAAACCGGATCCGCTGCCTCTACCGCCCCGCCCCACCCATTGGACTCTCAACAACTTGCAAATGCACGCCGCAATTGTGGAAAATGGATGTCTAACCTGGGCAGAAGCTACCCAAGCTGGGATCCATCTACCAACCACCCAAGCCACCGTCGATGCCATTGTCCGGATCGCCGACCTTGCCCAGCAAGCTTACGATCGTTTAGGCCGTCCGTTTCACATCATCACCTGGTATCACCCTATGGAGGCTATGACTGACAGGGCCACTTCACCCCATCGTCACGCCATTGGAGATGCCATCGCCTTTTACTGTGACGGTTTGACGGGTGATCAGATCTACCGAACGCTGGATCCCTGGTGGGCCGGCGGATTAGGACGCTACCGCAACTACCCCTATCTCTGCTATCTCGATGCCCGTGGCGATCGGGTACGATGGACGCAAGCCTAGCTCTGCTAACCGCGCCTCGGCATCGCGATTGATTTGAATGTTGAGCATTGGTTTTATCCACGGGTGATGTCATGATGGTGTCGTTTCGGATGTGGAATTCGGCCATTCAGGGGGCATTCTAGGACCAGTCCTGACTTTTTTGACCTTACACAGCGGCAGCTATGATGTCAGCTCATGTCATCCTTGTAGTACCTCGGTTAGCCCAAACTCCAAAAGCTTCTCTACCGAAAATGGGTTTATTGCAAAACCCGTGGATGCTCACCTCAGGGGTAATGGGACTTCTGCTGATCGGTTTGGCTGTTTACACCAAACTCAAAACAAATCGACTAGAGAAGCAAAAACGATTTGAAGAGTACAAGAACCGAGAACTTCAGAAAAAGCTGAAACTGGCGTTAAACACCATCAGCAAAATGGAAAAAAATCCAGACTTGATCCACTCGCGCGAGTTCAACCTGGACTACTTGCGGATGCGGATGGAAGAAGAGCAATTCCACTTTGCAATCATGAACCAGATCAAGATCAAGGTGAAAGAGAAGATCTCGATTGCGCTGCGTCCGTCGCAAGCTGAACAGGGCCTAGTGGGAATTGCCAGTACGGGACGGCAGGTCGATGAGATTTTTGATGTGGAGTACGACCTCTCTGGCTCGCAGAAAAGCGTCAAGCGGGTGCTGTTTCGCATTCAGATTAAACTAACCAAGCTGCCCACCCAGCCCACCTCGGTCACTATCAGTCAAATTATTGACTGCATGCAGAAATTCATGAGTCCCGAAGGCGACGACCACTGGCAGCCCACCATTCAAGGCCGGATCGCCCGCCTGCACTGGGACCAAAAGGCCAAACCGACGCCGCTGTTAGTGCTAGAACAATCCAACGAAGGCGTCAATGTTACCTTCCGCACCAATCGCATGGCGGCTAGCTAGCGTTTGTAAACATCCTGCGAAGTCTCTGGAGAGATCACAAAATCCGTCTTCGCCTTTGCTAGACTGAACATCTTGCAGTAATCCTGTGGAGGAATGCCTTAACTGATGCCAATTCAGGATCAGTTTCGGATTCTTCTTATAATCTTGCTGCATTTACTGCTAAATCTGTTTTCAGTCGCACGAAAAATTAGATTATGGCACGTTTTGATCGGGCAAAAAACACCATCAAGGGCGCTAAAGTCATCCGTAATCTCACCAGTAATTTGCAAGTTTTTTCGGACTCGGTCGGCAGAGCAGACCCGGATGATCTCTATAAACTTCGACTCGCAGGCCGCAGCACGCTCAATCTCAGTACAAACGGAATTGGCAATCGCTCAAGGGTAGCCTTCCAGTTGTTCTCCCTTAAAGGATTGCCCAAACAACTCCGAGCCATTAGTCGAACCCCATTCAGTAATCTCACTCGCCAGCAAATCAAAAAGCATATCAACATCTTGAATGCCCGCAGCAGTGGCCGCAGTCGTACCCTGTCCCTGCTACTCGACGGCGGCACCTATTATGTACGGGTCTATCACAGTCAGGGAGACAATCGCTATCGCCTGAATGCGTCTGTCAGTTCGGGTGCAATTCCTGCTCCGACTCCCGCTCCGACTCCCTCCCCGACTCCTACACCGACCGCTCCCTTTCCCAGCCCAACCTGGATTCGCCAATTCGGCACTGGCAGTAATGACTATGCTTTTGGTACAGCGGTTGATGGTTCGGGTGATATCTATGTAGCTGGGGTCAGCACTGCCTCGGATGCGTTCAGCGGCAGTGGATTCGTGACAAAATATCGGAAAGATGGAACCTTAGAATGGCAGCGGGCTTTGTCACTTTCCGGCACTACAGCCGTTGCGGATATTGCGGTTGATACCACTGGAAATTACTACATTGTAGGAGCCTCAATCAACGGGTTTAATAGCGATGGCTTTGTTGTGAAATACAACAGTGCAGGCCAAGAGCAGTGGATCCGGGAAATCAAGAGTACATTGTTGGGTTTCAGCGCTGTTGATGCGGCGTCGAGTATTTTTCTGGACGGAAACGATGTCTATGTTACCGGCATTCGTCAAGCGGCACCGGCTCCGTTCAGTCAAGGGAATGCCTTCATTGCTAAATACGATAGTAACGGCAACCTTGTCAGCGGTTTTGGTCGTAACGGTATCGCCGAATTTCGGCAAACGAAAACCACTGCTGCATCGGGAATTACAGTCGCCAACAGCACGATTTACATCACGGGCATTACAGATGCCACGTTGAGTCTGGCGAGTAACAATGATGTGGATCTGACGGGCGGAGATGCCTTTGTTGCTGGGTTTGATCGAGTCAGCGGCAATCTATTGTGGAATCAAACCTTAAGCAGCGGTGCAGAAACTGACTATGCTCGCGCCATTGCCGTCAACGGTTCTGAGCTGTATATCGTGGGTCAAACTGGAGGCACGCTGCCTTCGGGCAGTCTGGCTGCCAACACCTATGGAGGCGGTGAAGCTGATGGATTTATTGCCAAATACATCCTCACCAACGGCGGTGGTTCTCTGCAATGGGTGAAGCAGGTGGGCGGCACAGGGCTAGACTCGGCCCAAGCTGTCACAATCGATTCGGCTGGCAGAATTTACTGGACCGGCGAAACTGATACCGGCCTATTTAGCAATGCGGTGGGTGGCTCGGATGCTTGGCTTGCTCAGATCAACAGCGATGGTAGCCTGACCCGCACGGCTCAACTGGGCACACCTCAAGACGATGAAGCTTATGCAATTGTTACTGACAGTTCTGGTACGCTGTATGTCAGTGGCCAAACCCAGGGAACCTTCCCAACTAGCGGCAGTCAAAATCAAGGAAACTACGATGTTTGGTTAGCGAAATACAGCTAGCCGTTGCAGCTAGCCCTATAAGGCAATCAATATGGCTCTGTGGGATTCCTGGCGATCAAGTGTTGATCAAACCTTGGAGCTACTGTGCTTGCCAAATAGTTATCCCTGAAAAATTCTGTGCTCGATATTGTTCTCTGTCCGTATCGGTTTTATGTCTGAGTCAATCTCAGTAGATTCTAGGATGACTGTTGGAATGTCACTTTTGCTTACTAGAACTACAACACGTCCTCTAACCAGCCCTTAATTATAGAGAAACATGCCAAATCATTTACTAGGCCGCAGTCTCAGTGGAGCAACAGCGATTTCTAGCAATCAACCGATCCGCAACCGAGTCAGTGCCAGTAACCGAATCGATTTGTTTAGTTTTAAGCTAAATAGTCCACACCGTTTGAATCTCAAGTTTAGAAGTACAGGTCGTGGTATTGAGATCAACCTGATTCGCGATCAGAACCAGAATGGCATTATCGATAACAATGAAATTCTCAAGCGAACTAAAATTCGATCTAGAAATAATAATTTGATCAACGTTCCTAATGCAGTTGCTGGAACCTATTTTGTTCAAATCGGCACAACAGGATCAGGAGCAAGCAATTACCGGTTCAATCTGACAACTACTCCAAGCATTCCAACCGGCAGCACAACCAGCATTTCCTCTCCTGCAACAGTTTCTATTGCCAGCATCATTAATCAGATTGTTAGCCTAACAAATAACTTCCGGCAGCAAAATGGCCTCGCGCCTGTTACTCTAAATAGTCGGTTAAGTAGGGCTGCCCAAACCCATTCGGAGAATATGGCTTTCCAGGATTTTGTCAGCCACACTGGAGTTGATGGCTCGTCGGTTGCTCAACGAGTGACTGCTACGGGCTACGGTTGGTCTGTTGTCGCTGAGAATATTGCCGCTGGTTATCAAACCGCTACTGAGGTGGTGCAGGGCTGGATTAATAGCAACGGGCATCGCGCTAACTTGCTTAATCCAGATGTAACAGAAATCGGAATTGGCTACTACTTCTTGGCCAGCGACAGCGGTAATGAAAACTGGAATTACTACTGGACTCAAGTGTTTGGTGCGCCTGTTTAGAATCAGAAATTCAGGCAGGAAGTCTAATGCTTTTCAACAAGCTTTTCAACAGGCTTTTCAACAAACTTTCCAACAAAAAGAGGGTGGAGCGCTCCACCCTTTATTTTGAATATTATTTTGATCTTGCTGGCATCAGCTTCACCGGTTAACGGCGATCAGGTCAGTTATAACGTCATTTTAGATATCACTTTAGGTATCTCTTGGAGATCGTTTAGGTATCTTCTAGGGGTGTTTCATGATCTCGCTGCCAGTGTAAACGGCGATGTTTTTTTGGAAAAGCGGCCCCAGTCGTAGTATGGAAATCTTCCTGAACTTTTTGGGTGAGACGCCGCGAAACTTGCCGCACGATTTGATTCAGCAACCGATCACCCGTATTTTGCACTAGTGATTTGGGCAAGGCATGAATGAAACGGGGAAACTGAATTACAACCTTTAGATCTAGTTCCCATTCAACATGGGTAATGCGCTCAGGTTGAACCAGGTTAGCCCGTTTGAAACTTGAGATCAAAGCAGCATCCGGCGCAGTTTCCACCAGTTGCAGGGCCGCTTGAAAATCAACCTCATAGCCAGGCGGATGGTAATTGGGAACGGGAATGGTCTGGATCCGATAAACACCGTGGTCTTGTGGCAACAGGTGCAATCCAATTTTGGGTTCGACTTCGTAACCAAAGGAGCCATAGCGACCAATGGTTAAAGCATAGCCGTTTTCCCCAATCGATTCGGTGCTCATGGGCTGGGCACAGCGAGGGAACCAAGCCCGATGCGCATCTAAATAGCTAGCTACCTTTGCAGCATCTGCATACATTTCCATACAGCTCGCAAACGAGCCATGAAAGCAGAAAGGTTTCTGCTCGCCGTGAATGTTGTCGTGGGTATATCCTTCCAAAGCAGCACTTTCAATCACACCAGAAGACGCGCCCAAAATGGCGGGAGTGGTTTCAGGGGAGTACTGTTCAGCCGAATTTGCCTGCATAAATAGACTGTCCTGCAATGGTTTCTGCAATGGTTGCTCAGCGACTCACCTTATGGATATCCTAACCGAACATCCAAAAAGGAACACTTAATTCTAGCCATTCTCATCTGAAGAAATGGATACGCCGAAACCCTTAGACTGCTATCGATGGTTATAAGTGCCCAAGCGTGAGAGTGTAAATAGCAGTATGGTGCTCAACTCGCTCAGCATAGCCTTACTACCGTAAACCTAACCATGATTAATCTACGGAAAGTCGAGTCGAAGGTCCACCGAAGCTTGCCTCAAAGCCGGTTGATTCACGGAGATCCGGCTGTAGCCAGATTAGGGCGCTTTGTCTGCGATGTAAGCTGAAGAGTGGGCCTTAGAACTATGTGGCCCAATAATGAAACTGATCAAATCATTTTGAGTTCAGGGGAAATCACGATGAAAGCATTTGTTGCAGGAGCTACAGGCGAAACCGGACGACGAATTGTCAAAGAACTAGTCCAACGGGGTATCTCGGTGTCTGCCTTGGTGCGAGATCGAGAGAAAGCTGCCCAAGTGTTGCCGCCCGGAGTTAATTTGGTGGTGGGAGATGTGTTGCAGCCAGACAGTCTCCGAGCCGCTATGGGCGATAGTACGGTGCTGATCTCGGCCACTGGAGCGGCCCCTAGCTTTGACCCTACCGGCCCCTACAAGGTGGATTACGAAGGCACGAAAAATCTGGTGGATGCAGCGAAAGCAAACGGCCTTGAGCATTTCGTCATGGTTTCTTCTCTCTGTACCTCCCAGCTTTTCCATCCGTTAAATCTGTTTTGGTTGATTTTGGTTTGGAAGAAGCGCGCTGAAGAGTATCTGCAAAACAGCGGCCTCACCTACACGATTGTGCGTCCTGGCGGCTTGAAAAATGAAGACAACTCGGATGCAATTGTGATGGCAAAGGCAGATAGTTTATTTGATGGCAGCATTCCGCGTACCAAAGTGGCGCAAGTTTGCGTTGAGAGCTTATTTCAACCAGCAGCTCGCAACAAAATTGTGGAAATCATTGCCAAGCCTGATGCCACAGCCCAACCATTTGAAGCGCTATTTGCTAATGTGGCATAAGTTTCTGTTTTACCCTTGCACGAGTGAATTTCGACGCGCATCCTCCAACCCAAGCCTCAACTGAGGTCAGCCAGCCGCTAAAGACTCCGAAGCCAAACTATCAGCGCCTTATTCCAACCCTACTGGCAATTGGCGTCACCTTTACGGTTGGACATTTCTTGCTTTCTAAACCAACTCCGCCCACCGATCCGGTTTGGGATTTCCAGCCAGCTCCATTAGTGATGCAGGGAGGCGATCCCCACATCCGAGCCTTAATGCGAACGATTTCGGCGGCAGAATCCAATAGTCCCCGTCCCTACTCGATCCTGTACGGCGGTGACCATATCAGCGACCTCAGCCGCCATCCTGATCTGTGTATGCCAATTGTGGCTGGCCCCAATATTGGCAATTGCACTACGGCAGCCGGACGCTATCAGTTCATCACCACTACTTGGCTAGAACAAGCTGCCAAGTATCATCCCCAGCCGCCTGGATTTTGGTTCTCCCGGCAGTTTAGTTTTGCACCAGAATTTCAGGATCAAGTGGTGTATCGCTGGCTCAGCGATCCGCAGGCTTGGGGGGTGGATCTGGTTAAACTGTTACGTCAGGGCCAGCTAGAGGAGGTGTTGGCAATTTTGTCTCCCACCTGGACTAGTCTCGGCTATGGGATTGAACCGAACAGCATGACGGACTTACTGCCGCAAATCTATCACCAGATGCTAGAGGAAGAACTGCGGACAGGCTAGGTATCAACAGGCTTAAACTGATTTCTCTAGGGAACCGCGGGCTTTCTCAGCTCGGCTTTCGGCAGTGGCCATTACCTCAGCTAGATTTTCCAGCACTTCACCTGGATAGTTTTCTAGCACTTTGGTCGATAACGAGACCCGGCGCTTGATGCTGTCAATATCAATAATCAATGCCTTGATGGGCTGCCCGTGGGAAAACAGCGCCTCTAACGACGCAACATAGTTCTTACTGACCTGGTTGATGTGCAGTAAGCCAGAAGTGCCCGCAAACTCGACGAACACGCCAAACGGCTTAATGCTAGACACTTTCCCTTCGATCAACTGTCCAACTTCCAACTGGCTCAAACTAGCGGCCTGAGTGGCCAACCGTTGAGAGAGCACCAATCGTCGGCGTTCCGGATCGACCTCGATCGGGCTGACGGTCAATGCCTTGCCTATCAGAGCTTCCAGGCTATCTCGTTCAACCAGGTGGGAGCGGGGAATAAATCCACGAATACCCTGCACGTCAACCGTGACGCCACCTTTATTGACTCCACTGACTCTGGCTTGAACGCTTTGCTTCTCTTCTTGCAGGGTAGCCAAATTTTGCCAGACTTGCTTCATCTGCAATTGCCGCAGTGAAAGCGTCACCTGTCCGTCTGCATCTTGCTCACGGATAATCATGAAATCACGCTCTTCACCCAGGGGCAAAACTTCTGCCAGATTCGCAACCCGTCCTAGAGACGCCTCTTCTGTTGGCAGAAACGCCGCAGCTTTGCCACCAATATCTACATAAATACCGTCAGATTCGTAGCTTGCCACCTTGCCTCGAACCACTTGGCCCTTTTGAAACTGGTAATCGTGTTGTTCAAGCGCTTTGGCAAAATCGTCAGTAGAAAAGGACAACGTGAGCCTCCTAGTCAAATCAATCTGCTGTCGCGGGATAGCTGTTTTTGGCTCCCAGACTTCCAGACTTCCTAAATATAATCAATTCTTTTGGCATCTGGCAGGGATAAACCTTGAAACCTGTATTCCTGCAAGCTTGACAATTGTTGCCTCCCAAGATCAGCCGGGAACAATGGATAGTGTGTACTGTAAACCGTAGCGAAATTTACAAAATCTGCATACTATCCCTACCTTGGGAACTAGTGAAATTTATCAAGATTAGCCAAGCTGAATATAGAAGATTTGCTCCCATATCGAAATTACCTTCTGTGCATATGAACATGATTCAAACCCAAATTCACTGCTGGGCTTTAAAGCATTTACCGTTGCTACCTACCCTAAGACATCAGAACCAGGTCCAGCATTTAGAGAAGTGCCTGAGAAAATACTATATTTGGGAACCGCACACCTAGATAGGGCAGCAGTCGTGCAGCAGAAGGACAGCAAACTATTCCATGTACGGAGCAGAACTATCTAGCTTGTGGATGAGCAAAGTACCCACCCTACCCAACAGCTTGGCAACCGTCAGGCGGAAGCAGTTATTTCAAGAACTCTACGTTTAGCTGCACTCTGGTTTCTAACGTAGCACCCGCTTCTAGCTGCACCAGATTCTCTCCGGTATTCAAAGCGTTGCGTGGCCCACTCCAAGGCTCTAGGCAGTAATAGTCTTTGCCGTTTATTGTCCAAAACACCAAGGTCGAGTAGGTGGCATCATAGTCGAGCATGAGGCGGATCTGCCGCTGGTGGTCTGTGACCCGCGTCGATTGCTGACCCAGTTGGCGAAAGGCCACATCAATTTCATCTCGGTCAAAATCAAAGTTGCCTGTAAACGGATGCAGCATTTGGGTTTGCTGATCCTGGAACTGCACGGCTGGGATTTCAAATTGAAGCTGAGTTTTATCGCCTACCAGGAAGTAGGGATGCAGCCCGGTTGAAAACGGCATTGGCTGGTCGGACCGATTGGTGTGACGCTGTTGCAGGATTAGCGAATGTCCCTGTAGTTGGTAGGTAAAGTTGAGCTGAAAGTCAAATGGGTAGCTCTGTCGTGTTTGCTCGTTGCTGGTGAGTTGCAAAGTAATACTGGCTGCATCCTGACTAGCCTGATCAGTCACTTGCCAGGGCAAATCGCGAGCAAATCCATGCTGCTTTAGGCTGTATTGCTGACCGCCGTAGGTATAGAGGTTGTTGGGTAGGTTGCCACAGATTGGAAACAAAATTGGCACTCCACCTCGGACCGTCTGCTCTGGGTGGCTGAATCGCTCAGCATCTAGGTAAAGCAACTCCTGATTCTGCACCTGCCAGCGGGTAATAATGCCTCCCCGTTCTGGTACTACTTCTAAGCAGGCCGAGCTGCTTTGATCGGTCAAGATATAGGTCTTGTATTGTCGCTGCTCTGTGGTGACTGCAAACACCGATTCATCTCCTGACTGATTCCTGGATTAGTGGTTCTGAGTTGGATGCTACTCTCCCTATTCTAGGTTCAAGCCTCTATTGCGGCTCCTGTGGTTTGGCTTCGGTGGCAGCGGGTGATTCCGGGTAGCTAATGAAGGGATCGGTCTGCATCTCGGCATCTGGAGCGCTGGGCAAAGAGAGGCGCAGTTGGGAGTTGAGGCTGGTTGAGGACCGGAGCGGATGATCAAACAAACTGGATGCCTGTTCCATATATTGCAATAGCGTCTTTTGCAACTCGCCTTTCGCGACTTCGGCCTGCCCGCGCTTTACCTGAATCGGCAAAAATTCCAGCTCCATCATGTGCTCTTTCAAGCTGACTTTGAGCGCAACTGTGTCATAGTTACCGGCGGGTTTGTCGTTGTATTCATCCACCGAACTGCCGAGCGAATAAACAATGGGTCTTCCGTTGTAGATTTCAGCTCCTTGCGTGACGTTGGCATCATAGCCCACCACCAGATCAGCTCCTTGATCGATTGCTGTATGGGCAAGTTTTACCTGCCACTCTTCTGGGTAGGCCCGCAGCTCACGATTCCAGTTCAGGCTGACGACAATCCAATCCACCTGATCCCGAATGGCCTTGATGTCTTCCTCCATTTGTTGACTGACGCCGACATTAATCCCAGCCGTGCCCGCACTCACAGGCCGAGTTGCAGAGTCAGAATAGCCCAAGTAGGCAATCCGTTGCCCCTTGACATCAAAAATCTGCGGACGCCGGGCCGATGGCAAATCCTCTCCTGCACCAACGGCATAGATTCCGTTTTGCTTCAGCAGCTCAAGCGTCTGGGTGAGTGGGTCTATCCCCTCCACAACCACGGCATTACTAGCAACATTGACTACATCTATGCCGTTAGCCAGCAACTCTTGGGGCATCAGCGGTTTGCTCTTACGCCTGAGTCGGCTGGTATCCTCAGCTGCAGCCTGATCTGCCTCCGCCTCAGAACCGTCGGAATTTTCGGCTGCGTACTTGGCTCGCTCAATTTCGCTATCGCTGCCGGTCAAATCATCTGTCGTGTCGTCTTCTGGTAAACCCGTTAGTACCATTTCGTCGGTTGGGGCAAGGCCATCATCCTCTGAATTGGCTCCCATGTTAGGCTCAGCATCAGGCTCAGCATCAGGCTCAGCATCAGGCTCAGCATCAGCAGACAATGCCTCACTCTCTTCAGTAGCTTTCGGGAGTGACTCGGCTTGGCTGGTTTGTCCTTCAGTCTGACTTTTTTGCTCAGCGGGTTGCTGCTCCGATGCCGTTGGGCCAAGTGGATTGTTCAAATTTGTCACAATCATGTCGGCTAACCGATAGCTTTCGATCGTTGTCACGAGCGGAACTGGGCTGGGGCTAACTGGAGCGGAGGTGAGTTGGCTAGTGGGGACACGAGTCAGGGTGGCGCTGTTGGTAAAAATCAAGCTCACGGTTGGGTCATCGGGATTCAATACAGGTTGTTGAATCACCGGAATCCGCTCGGAGGAGGTTTTCACCGACCCGGTTAGCACTGCACTAGAACGCAGCATCCGGGTTAAGGTCGCTTTCGACTGCTGGAAGGCGCTGGGGTTGGCATAGTATCCGGCTAGCTCAAAGCTACAGCCCAACAAGAAAGCCGCAACGGCAGAGCCACCCAGCATCACAGCACGAGTTGTTGGCTTTTGCTGCATAAACCAGTGAATCGAGCGGTCGGTCAGGTTCAGTGTAGTGGTCTGTAAGTTGCTCAAGCTGAATTTAATCTGCGTCGCTGATGGCCCAGATTTCTGTCCAGTTTTTTGCCCAGGTTTCTGCCAAAAGCGGGAAATGCTGGCCCAATGGGTGGGTAAGCAGCGGAACCGCAAGCCAAGTTGGGAACTGCGATTCGAACCAGCCGATTGGGGAGCATGTTCAGAACTTGCCGTAGTAACCGTGGATGTTGTGGGGGCCTGAGCCGATTGGGGGAACGCATAGACATTCCCGGTTGATTGCTGTCGATTTTGCCGTTCCGAGGGGGGAATAATCCGGGCCGACTTCTGCCAAAGAATTTGGGGAGATCCCACCATCTGAGCCGTAATCTGTACCCGCTGAATCGCTGGAGAATCCAGCTTACAGAGCCGGTGGCAAATAAAACGCACCAACCGATCTCCATCGGGAACCTGACGACAGACCACCCGCAGCAGCAGACCGTCAGATGGATGGGTCTCCACCTGAGCACAAATTCCCTGGGGAACCAAGTAGCGATTCAGCCAAAACGCAATGGCGCGGGAATTGCCTGACTGGGCCAGTTTGATTACAGAAGCTTGCCAGGTACTGTCTAAATTGGTCATTCACTTCACTCCTCTCGGCTCACAAGCTGCTCTGCTTAAATAAGGCTTCTATGTTCTAAACCAAAAATCATTTGTCAAAGATAACCCAAGCAATTCATTTTGGCTTACTCAAAGAAAAATGCAGCCTGAATCAATGGAAAAATGCCACTTGTAGGACTGGGCCAGTGACCTTTCTCACATGAGGAGAAATTCTAGATCACTTCATTCGATCGATCTCAATCAATCTAGGTCGCAAACCGATCAACAACAATTGAGGAGTAGATGTTGCTCAGGGTTCATCATTGCCATGTCGCGCTCCATGATCAACCGCCTTGTTCAATCCGCTTTCCAGACTGGCTACCTCAGTGTTGAGTCTGAAGGTTTGATTCGCCAGGTGATTGCCGTGCGTGGCTATCAATCAGCTGACTTATCTGTGCTAGAAGAACTTCATCAAGCAATTTATAGCGGCCAAATCAAGCGGGAAGCCAGCGAATCCGTCAGCTTTTTCACCATGCCTCGCCCGTAGGATGGGGGTCAGTCGAACTGACGCCAGGAATTATTGAACGACTGAACTAAAGGATCGGGAAACAGGAATTATCCTATGGTTAGGGTATGCCTTATCTCAAGGTTGACCTAGCGCATCCTAACCGAAGTTTTCTATGACCCCGGATCCCCGTTTCCCAGTCTCACCAGACGATTCGACCTCAGGAAATCCAGCTCAGTTGCGTCGCTCAGCGGCCAATTCAATTTCTGCGGATGCCAACGGTGCAAAATCATCCTCGATGGACACTAGCTCGTCTACTCGCATGCCAGTCCAACCCGTTGAGCGTTCCGTTTCGCCAGCTCAGCTTTCCCCTCAAGACGATTTTGCCGCGAGTAGTTCTGTTCAACCCTATGCGCCACGTTTGGCACCCCAGCGGCAACCGCTTCCAGTGACGCTACTGATCTTATTGGCCCTGGTTTTAATGCTGGTCGGGCTAACGGTTGACAATTTTTGGATGGGATTGGCGGGCGCAGGTGTGGCCCTGCTGCTGTCGCTGCAAATTCTTTGGGCAACGGGATCTAGGGCAGTTAACGAATTGCTCTCGGTTCAAGAAAGACGAATTATTGTCAGCATTCTCGGCGTGACCCTGGCTGGAATTGGTTTGCTGCGCCTGAGCGGTTGGGGAAACCGGTTTTTGCCTTGGTACCAGAATCTCAACTGGGAGGCCATCGGAGCCTTAGGCGAGGTGTTTGGTGCGGTTGGGCAGATCTTGATTGCAATCCTGGCGGTGTATATTGCTTGGCGTCAGTACGTTATCTCTAAAGATCTGACGATTCAACAAAACATCATTACGCAACAGCAAACGATCGACTCCTACTTCCAGGGCATCTCAGAGCTAGTGCTGGATGAAGAAGGATTGCTCGAAGACTGGCCCCAAGAACGGGCGGTTGCAGAAGGACGGACGGCGGCCATTCTTAGCAGCATTGATGCGAGTGGTAAAGCCAAAGTGCTGCGGTTTTTGTCGCGCTCTCGCCTCCTGACTCCGCTGAAGCGCGATCGGCGGCTCGGGCGGGCCATTCTCGACGGAACGGGCGGCTATGCCGAAGACCGCAACTATGGGGTGCGGGTGATCGATCTGGGTGTAATGCTAGCTGGCACCGACCTATCGGGCACCGACCTGCGTTGGACTGATTTAAGCGACATTAACTTGATCCGGGCTAATTTGCGCAACTGTGACCTGGTCAAAACCAATTTTGCTCGCACAATCTTATGTGAGGCAATTCTGGCTGGCTCAGATATGATGGGTACCCGTCTGTTCTATGGTCCCGTAGCGACGGCCTCACCCCGCACCAGAGCCGACATTCCAGACTACACGACTGGTGCTCACACTGGAGCTGTGATTGAAGGAGCTGATTTGACCGGCGTGCAGCGGCTTTCGGATGAGCAACGCTATTACTGCTGTGCTTGGGGTGGTTCAGCAACTCGAGCTACAATTCCCGGCGGCTGTGACGGCATTCCCAATTTACTAGAACGGTAGGCTAAACCGAGGATTGAGGCCGCGTTCCCATTGCGTGTTCCCATTGCCCTAGCAATTCTGCTCCTCAATGGACCTAGAAACCGGCATGTTTCCTGACTCCTATCCCCTCGATGAATCTCCCTAACTGCGGCCTGCTCCAGACTCTGCAAATCCCACAAATTGCTGAATTAGTTCCTGATTTTTACGGAAGCCTAACGGCTTGAGCGAACTTTCAACTTAGGGGTTTTGACCAATTTCGTCATCCCGGTCGATTTGCCATACTTTGTCTCAGTTGCACCTGAACGATTGCACCCGAACGATTGCACCTAAATTAATCGGCATCCGCTCAAACCTTCCGTTGCTTTCTCACATTTACCAGCCCATATGAATTCAGCCTATTTAGACCAGTTGCGAGCTTGCTGCCGGGACCAAGCTGCTTTTGAGCAAATGCAGCAACTCCTAGCTCTTGCCTGTGACCAATCTGCTCCTGAGCCGAGTAATTTGCTTGACCAGTCTAGAGCTGCATTTCAAGCGGTTGCTAAGATCCGCCAAAGTCTAGACCTGGATACTACTGTTCAAACTGCCGTTGAGGAAGTACGGCAACTGCTAAAAGCTGATCGGGCTGCCATTTTTCGGTTTGATCCAGCCCTGACTGGAGGAGAATTTATTGCTGAATCGGTTTTGCCGCAATTTCCATCAATTTTGGCGGCTAGGGTGCAACATTATTGCTTTGGCGAACTTGATGCTATTTCGCTTCAATCGGGTCAAGTTGATGCCATTGCTGATATTCATACGGCTGGGTTACGGATAGGCCCGATTGATGATTTCGCTCGATTTCAAGTTCGGGCCAGTCTAACCGTACCGCTGCTGCAAGATCACCCTTGGGGATTGCTCTGTCTCCATCAGTGTGCAACGGCGCGAGTATGGCAGCCGCAGGAAATTGAATTGGTGACCCAAATTTCCACCCAGCTTGCGGTTGCCCTGCAACAATCAGAACTGTTTGTCCAAACCCAGCAGCAAGCTCAGGCATTCGCAGTCGCATTTCACCAACTTCAACCTCGCCATATGCAGCAAGCCAAGCTGTCTAGTCTGGGGCGACTGATGGCAGGTCTGACCGAGGAGATTAATCATCCGGTTGGCTTCATCTGTAGCAGCCTCAGCCACGCCAATCAGTATGCTCAGCAGTTGCTCGAACTCGTGGAATTGTACCAGCAGGAACATACCACTCCCAGTCCGGCTTTACAGCAAGCGCTAGAAACACTAGACCTTAACTTTATTGCAGAAGATTTTCCCAAACTGCTGGCTGCTATGCAATTAGGAGGTGAGCGAATTTGTCAAATGGTTCTGGCACTGCAGCGCTTTTCCAGTCCCGATGCTCCACAAATGCAACCTACTAATCTGCATGAAGGCATCGACAATACGCTGTTGATTCTGCAACATCGGCTCAAGCCTCGCTCCAACTGCCGTGGCATCCAGGTGGTTTGCGAATACGGAGACGTGCCGCCCGTTGAGTGCTATCCCAATCAAATTAATCAGGTTTTTCTGTATCTGATTAGTAATGCGATCGACGCTTTAGAAGAAAAACAGCTAGCTGAGCAAAACAACGAGCAAAACCAAAATAACGATTTGATACAGTCTTCAGCTTATCGACCGCAGATGACAATTCGCACGCTGCAAATTCCCGATCCACAGGGTGGGAATCCGAGGGTGATTATTTGCATTGCCGACAACGGTGGCGGCATTCCTGATGTAATCCAAGACAAGTTATTTGAGCCGTTTTCTACCACTAAATCTGTTGAAGGCGATCAAAGCAGCGGTTTAGGGTTATTTATCAGCCGCGATATTGTTGTCAATACACATGGTGGCGACCTGCAGTGCTATTCCCAATTGGGTGTAGGCAGCGAATTTTGGATTGAGTTACCCGTGAAGCAAACTGGCGGTTCTAATCTTTCTCACCGTTGGTCAGTTGCGAGTGGTCGTTCCCATAGATACGCGATTACCTGGAACAAGCCAATCACTATCCATCCTGTCGCCCAGTTTCTCTCCGACCAACTTCAAGGCCGCGATGTTCTAGTATAGGAGGAATGAAATTTTGGCTAGGGTGTGCAATTTGGGCTTATAAGGACTGGGTGGGAGATCTGTTTCCACCGGGTAGTCGAGCAGCTGATTTTTTGCATCTTTACAGCCGTCGGTTCACTGCGGTTGAAGGCAATACCACCTTCTACTCGATTCCCGGTGCCGAAACGGTTCGCCGCTGGGCTGCTGCCACCCCTGAAGGCTTCAAATTCTGTCCTAAATTGTCTAAAACTTTGACACATCAGGGCTTACTGGCTCCCACAATTGCGGAGACTATCGCTTTTCTAGAGCGAATGCAGGGGTTGGGGGATCGGCTCGGGGTGGTGTTTGCCCAACTGCCGCCTAGCTACAGTCCAGATGCCTTTGATGACTTGCAAACTTTTCTGGCCGCCATGCCCCGGGATCAGGTGAATCTAGCCGTTGAGGTGCGTCATTTGAACTGGTTTGAGGCTGAGCCTAATGAGCGGTTGAATCAGCTATTGACATCCTTGGGAGTGGGGCGCGTTCTGCTGGATACTCGTCCAATTTACACCTGCCCTGACGATCCCCAAATCGACTCTGAGCGCCGCAAGCCCAAGGTACCACTCCAGCCCGTCAGCACCGCGCCATTTAATCTGATCCGCTACATCAGCCATCCAGAAGCGCAATACAATCAGTCATTTTTGCAGGAGTGGAGTCAGCAAATTGGGCAGTGGCTGCAGCAAAATCAGCAGGTGTATTTTTTTGTTCATTGTCCAGTTGAGCAGCGTTCACCTACCACAGCGCGCCGTTTTCAACATTTGTTGGAACAGGAGCGGGTTCCCGTCCCGTCATTGCCTTGGGACAGGCTAGAAACAAATTCGCCTCTGGTAACTCAGCTCAGTCTGTTTTAGAATCAACGACTAATTACCTGCTATTCATTTGCCGCTGATTATCTGCAGATATCACTGAGTTGATAATCACTTTGGACCAGCTTGAATCTGCACCTAGAATAGTGCAATTAATGACCCATCCTCGTTCCCCTACACCCATAGAAGCTGAATGACCGCCGTACCTTCATCCCGTCCATCGCTCCAACGCCTCAATCGGTTTGACCGCCAGCTCTGGAACCGATTTATCAAAATTGCTCAGCCGTACTGGTTTCCCATGTCTCCCCACAGCGGCAAGCTGTTCTTTGTTTTGCTGATGTCGCTGATTGTGTTTTTGTTTGGGTTACTGGTTGTGATTGTCAGTGCAGGCGTGCTGCTGGCTCAGGCTCTGTTTCCTGAATTTATGCAGCAAACAGCTGGTGGATTGGTTGGCCTGATTCAGGCTATTACTAGACCGCCTGCCATCTTTATCGTGGCAGCAACGTTGTTGATTCCAGCCGCTATCTTTTTCCTGATGCGTGGCAAACTGATGCAGCGTTGGCAGCAGTGGCTATTTTTGGGGGGGTTGCTGCTACTGTCCCTGTCGGTCAGCGGCATGAACGTGATCATCAGCTACGTGGGTAATTTCTTTACCACCGCGTTGTCAGAACGAGACCAACCCACATTTTGGCGCTTCTTCTTCGTTTATGCTGGCGTTTTTGTGGTCGCAACCCCCATCAGTGCCTTTTATCCCTATGTTCGAGATTTATTGGGACTGCGGTGGCGGGACTGGATGACCCAAAAATTCCTGGGACAATACTTTCGGAACCGCGCCTATTACGAGATCAATTTTGAAGCAGATATTGACAACCCCGACCAGCGAATTTCTGAAGATATTAAATCGTTTACAGCAACCAGTCTCAGTTTTTTGCTGCTGGTTCTAAGCTCTGTGATTGACGTAGTAGCCTTCACAGGAATCCTTTGGTCTCTTTCGAAGTTCCTGGCTGTTTTTCTGGTCGCCTATGCAATCATCGGTACGCTAGTTGCCACGCTGATCGGTAGACGATTGATTCTACTCAACTTTAACCAACTCAGACGAGAAGCAGACTTCCGTTATGGGTTGGTGCATGTGCGAGACAACGCCGAATCGATTGCTTTTTATCAAGGAGAAGCGAACGAGTTAGGTCAATTGCGTCGTCGGTTTGTTGAAGTACTACGCAACTTCAGCTTTTTGGTAGGCTGGCAGCGAAATCTGGCCTTTTTCCGAGTCCCCTACCGCTATGCCACCTACATTCTGCCGTCCGTGATATTAGCACCCATGTATTTTGCTCAGCAAATTACCTTCGGCGATATCACTCAGGCTGGGTTTGCCTTTAGCCAAATCTTTGACGCTTTTGCTCTGGTTGTGCTGCAAATGAATGAGCTGAGTAGCTTTGCAGCCGGAATCAACCGTCTCGAAACCTTTACCCAAGCGCTGGATGCTCAAGACCAACCTCCACCTCCAGAGCTGAGTGCGATCCACACCCTAGAAGATTCCCATATTGCCTTAGAAGATGTTTCGTTGGCGACGCCGAAAGGGCAACGCATGCTGCTACGTGAAGTATCGTTGAGGTTGCAGCCTGAACAGGGTTTGGTGATTGTTGGTCATAGCGGAGTGGGCAAAAGCTCCTTGCTGCGGGCCATCGCGGGCCTGTGGAACACTGGCACCGGACAGATTGTGCGGCCCGACCTATCGGAAATGTTATTTTTGCCGCAGCGTCCCTACATGGTGCTGGGTACCCTGCGCGATCAACTCCTTTATCCCAATCTTGACAAAGAAACCAGCGACAAACAGCTTCATGCAGCATTAGAGCAAGTAAACCTGGCAGATTTACCGAATCGCGTTGGCGGTTTCGACGTAGAGCTAGACTGGGCTGATGTCTTGTCGTTGGGAGAACAGCAGCGCCTCGCCTTTGCCCGTTTGGTTCTGACCAAGCCTCACTATGCCATACTCGACGAAGCCACCAGCGCCCTCGACTGGGGCAACGAACAGCGGCTCTACCAGAAGCTACGCGACATGGGCACTACGTTTGTTAGTGTTGGTCATCGAACCAGCTTGCTGAAGTATCACGACTTTGTTTTGGAACTCAGCGGCGACGGCACCTGGAAACTGACACCAACTCGAGATTATGTGGTAAATGCGGAAGCGTTTGTCTAAGTAGGTCAACCAGATTAAACGGTAGATGGTGCGGGCACCTCGCCCGTACCAACGAGACGCTTGCACTACGGAGCTTCAAATTAATTAGGTTGATCTACTAAGTTGATCTACTTGTAACCAACTCAAAACTTAAAACTCAACACTCAACACTATCTTCGTCTACTTCTTTCCTAGCCAGCAGCAGTTTCAGTCCCATAATTGTAAATCCGGCGGCGGCGATGCCTTTGACCCAGTGCATGGGTAAGAGGTGAGAGATGCCTTCGCCTAAAATCACGCCCAAAAAGCTGGCCAACAAGAGGGCTGCAGCGGTTCCTAGAAATACAGCCCGTAAGGATTTAGAGCTACCACCAAGGGCAATAGCAGCTAATTGACTTTTATCACCCAGTTCTGAGATGAACACCATCACAAAGCTAAGTCCCAGTAGGTGCCAATCCATACGCTTCTCCGGTTACTGCTCTTGGTTTACCGCTACTCTACAGATGAAAAACTTCCCAAACCAACTGAGCTGCTACCAGTAGCAATAGAAGGCCCGCAGATTTTTCCAGCGTTTTGGTCGAGACGCGTTTAGCTAGCCAACAGCCTAACCAAACCCCGATCAGACTGGTGGCGACTAGGGCTGAACCGGCCCCTGCAAATACGATCCAGGGCTGGTGAGATTCTGCCGTCATCAGCAGGGTCGCCATTTGGGTTTTGTCCCCCAACTCGGCCAAAAAGATGGTCAAAAAGGTGGAGCAGAAAATCTTGAGTTCGGCACTGGGTTCTGCTTTGGTCCAACGAGATTGACTTGCTGGAGAGACATCGGCAGAATCAGAATCTAAACTGGGCGAGGTAGTGAATCCAGTCAGAATCGGCTCAGAAGCAGTTAGTTCGGTTGACGATGGGGAAAGAGCCTCTTCTAGCGTTGCCGTTGAGGTTCGAGATATGAGTGAGTGTTCCACGCGCAATTAGGGGATCGGCTTTCATTTTCTTTTCATTATTATCTCCAGGATAGGGTAGAAGCGCAACTGGATATGGCGGTTCTCTGACAAGTTGCTTTTTGATGAGTTTGATGAGTTTAAAGAGACGGGCTTACTACCTGTCCGAAAACTCGTCAGAGTTTTTGAATTTCAAAACCCCGAAGGGGTTTTTGGATAGGACCTTAGAGACAGGAGCTTAGAGACCCGTCTAAATGCCAACTTCTCGATCAAACCGCAGCATCTCTAGGCTGCGATGGCCGTATACTCCTTCTATTTGCTGACGGCAGCAGTCAATTGCAAAGTCGTTCAATTCTTCCGGCTCAACCCCGTAAAGATCGTGAAAAACTTCTGGTTCAACTCGGCAGAAGCGGGGGCGGTTGGCATAGATGCGGCATTCACGACTCGCCTGATCAAAATTGATGCACCAGCCATCTTCACCTACCAGGCTGAGATATAACTCTAGCTCTGAGGGCATCAGGTATTCATCCAGATCAGGTCGATCACTCGGATCCAAATGACAGCAAGCCCCACACTGTTTGACACAACGCCACGTCGCCATACAAATTCCTTTTTGTCCATCTGCTACCGGAACTGCCTACCCACTCTTACAAGAATTCAACTAGGACAGCAGGCACCTTGCAACCCTACTCTAGCTTTCTGTCACCGCAGCAGTTTGATTCGATGCCAGTGTCAGTAACCTGTAATCTTGTTGCTGAGATGGGAACCCTTACCAGGTAAAATGAAAGGCGGATATCGCTATCTAGATCACATTTATAAATCGTTTGGGTTAGTTTGGGAGGAGCAATGGACTTCTTAACGAATTTAGTCGGTAGCATTCAGTGGGAAACGATCGCCCAGTTAACCATGCTGGCGCTGATCGTGATTGCAGGGCCAGCCGTAATTTTTGTCTTGGCGTTTCGGGGTGGCGATCTGTAGAAACTCGTTGAGCTTTTACAGCGCTTTCACAGCACTGACGTCAACAACTGCACGAGGGGCTGTAGGAAAGAGCTATCCTACTGGCCCCTTTTTGCATTAGCAGATGACATACTGAGAGCTTTTTGCTGGCTTTTTTGAAGACAATCGCTACGTTGGCCCACGATTCATTTAGCTAATGCTAGAATTTATACCGTTTTAATAGCGAGTTTTTTTAGCGAACTGTCCATCACTGGGACAGCACCCTATTTTAATTAGGTTTATTTATCTCTGAGAAAGCACGATCCGTTGTTTTCTGTTCCATGATGTAAGATTTCGATGACAGTCGCGTCGAGGACTTGCCGTGACCCGCTCTGCAACTCTTCCTTTTTCCTTTTCCCTTCCTCCTGTTGAAGACAATAGCCGCCTTCGGTTATTTTCGGGTTCCGCCAATATTCCCCTTGCCCAAGAGGTGGCTCGGTATTTGGGCATGGATTTGGGGCCGATGGTCCGGAAGCGATTCGCGGATGGCGAAATTTATATTCAGATCCAAGAATCGATCCGGGGTTGTGATGTTTACCTGATGCAGCCTACCTGCTTTCCGGTCAACGACCATCTGATGGAGCTGCTGATCATGATCGACGCTTGCCGTCGCGCCTCAGCCCGCCAGATTACGGCAGTCATTCCCTACTATGGCTACGCTAGAGCTGACCGTAAAACCGCAGGCCGCGAATCGATTACGGCCAAACTGGTTGCCAATCTAATTACCGAAGCTGGAGCTGATCGGGTTCTGGCGATGGATTTACACTCCGCTCAGATTCAGGGCTATTTTGACATTCCGTTTGACCATGTCTACGGCTCACCGGTGCTGCTGGATTACTTACTCAGCAAAAACTTGAGCGATATTGTCGTGGTTTCTCCGGATGTGGGTGGTGTAGCTCGTGCCAGAGCCTTTGCCAAAAAGCTGAACGATGCACCGCTTGCCATCATTGATAAACGACGGCAGGCACACAATGTGGCTGAAGTGATGAACGTAATTGGCGATGTTGCTGGCAAAACGGCAGTGCTCGTCGATGACATGATTGATACGGCTGGCACGATTTGCGAAGGCGCTCGGCTGCTGCGGAAAGAAGGCGCACGTCAGGTCTATGCCTGCGCTACTCATGCCGTATTTTCGCCCCCGGCAGTAGAACGGCTTTCGGCAGGGTTATTTGAGGAAGTGATTGTGACCAACACAATTCCCCTCCCTGAAGAGAAACAGTTCCGGCAGCTCACCATGCTTTCAGTCGCCAATTTGCTAGGTGAAACCATCTGGCGAATTCACGAAGATAGCTCGGTCAGCAGCATGTTTCGCTAAGAGATGCTTCGATTGGTTGGCTGCAGCTAGCCATTAGTTCATCAGCGCTTGGGTTAGGCTACCAATCGAGGCTTCCAGTTGCCCTAACTGCATCAAGACCCTGCTGCGCTCTTGCCAGGTGGCATAATCATTTGGTTTGAGTTTGAGTGCCCGGTTAAAGCTAATAATGGCGGAGCGGAATTGCTTCAGATGAGCCAAGGTTCGGCCCCGGTTGCGCCAAGCTTGATATAGATTCGGCTTAAATTTGAGGGCTTGGTCATAGCTCTTGAGTGCAGCTTCGTGCCGGCCTATCTGCTCTAGCGCAATGCCTTGGTTGTACCAAACCTGTGGCTGCTGCGGCTCCAGCTTTAGTGCTTGCTGGTAGCTGGCTACTGCCTGCTGATACCGCTTCAATTGCAGTAATGCCGTACCTCGGTCGCTCCAGATAGCGGCGTTATTAGGTCGGAGGGTAGCGGCTTGGTCAAAGCTTTCCACAGCGGCAGCATAGGCTTGAGTCCGCAGTAAGGCAACCGCTCGTAGTAGCAGGGCTGGATAGAGGTTGGCTTGCAGGACCAGGGCTTGATCGAAACTGCGGATCGCCTCGGTGTAATTGGCCTGTTGGAATAACGCGATACCACGGGTTGTCCAAACTGTCGCCTGATTCGGATCGAGCTGCAGGGCAATGTCGTAGCTGTGAATAGCTTCTGCTAACCGTTTGGCATGGCGCAAGGCATTCCCCCGCTGCCACCACACCTCCGCCTGCTTAGACTCAAGCGTGAGGGCGCGATCCAGGCTTTCAACGGCTGCGTCGGGCTGGTTGAGCTGCAGCAGAGCTTGGCCACGATAGATCCAAGCTTGGGGATGCTGAGGCGACTGGGTCACGACCTGATCCAAAATTTCTAGCGCAGCAGCGTACTGATTCAGGTGGAGTAACGCCACGCCTTGATGCATCAACGCCTCAATCCGATCGGGATCGATCAAGCCCACCTTTTGAAAACAGAGGATAGCGGCCTGCCACTGCTGGAGTTGTTTCAGGATCAAACCGCGATTGAACCAGGCTTCGCCATGATTGGGCTGGAGAGATACCACTCGCGCAAAATCCGCCGCCGCCGCTGGCAGTTGGTTTAACCGCAGATAGGCAAAACCGCGACAGTACCAGGCTGAAACCGTCTCAGGTTGGGCCTGAATTACCCGGTCATACCCCGTCAACACGGCTTTACTGATCTCGATAGCCTCAGGTTGTAACTGGAACGCTTGGGCATAGCTGGCAACCGCATCTTCCCAGCGTTTGAGCCGGATCGAAACCGCACCGCGCTCCAGCCAGACCTGAGCATTGTTGGGATCAAGCTGAATCGCCCGATCGAAGCTGACAACAGCAGTTTCGTAGCGTTCTAGACGGCTGAGAGACTTACCTCGGTCAAACCAGGCGTCTGCCTTGCCCGGATCGATTTGAATCGCTTGGTCAAAGGCGGCAATTGCCTCCTGATGCTGGTTGAGGGCAGCCAATACACAAGCCCGGTTATACCAAGCCTGACTGAGTTGCGGGGCCTGTTCGAGCGCCCGGTCAAAGCTGGCCAGCGCCTCATCATAATGTTGGAGCTGCTTCAGGGATACACCTCGATTATTCCAGGCTGGTGCATTGGCTGAATTTCCGGCTAAAGCGCGATCATAGGATGCCACAGCGTCTTCATGGCGGCCCAGTTCAGCCAGCGAATAGCCGCGGTCGTACCACACTTCTAGCTTGTCGGGGTTCAGCTCTAGGGCACGGTCGTAGCTGGTTAAGGCTTCTTCGTGGCGGCCTAATTCTGCCAAAACACAGCCGCGGTTATACCAAGCTTGCGGAAAATTGGACTTGATGCGCAGTGCCTGATTGTAGCTTTTGAGGGCTTCTTGCTGGCGTTGCAGTCGTCGCAGGGCTACGCCTCGGTTGTACCAGGTGAGGGCATCTTTGGGGCGTTTTTTCAGGATGCGTTCGTAGCCTTTGATCACGTCCTCGTGGCGTCCCAGCCGATCGAGGGCAAAACAGTAAGCCTGTAAAACGGCGCGGTCGTTGGGGTCGAACTTGATGGCCTGAGTGTAGCTGGCAATGGCCTTTTGCCATTCTCCGGCTTCCAGCAGTGCGTCACCCTGATTGCGCCAATAGGTAAAGTTAAGCTGTTGGGATACGGCTCCGGTTAGTTCCTTTGGTTGCGTGTCTTGCAGCGACAGCATCCCGCTCGGACTAATCAGGTTGGGACTAACCGTTTCAACCTCCCGAATCAAAAGTTCCAAATTAGCGGCACTGCTATCTTGATCGAGTTCCATGCTCAAGCTCATTCCTGATCCAATAATCGATATCAGACAAAAATCTAGACAGGCTAGCCAAGCCAGCCAGGGTAGAATAGCCCTTCCCCTACTTCATTCCTACAAGCCGAACCAATCCAATTCAGGGGAATACCTGTGGACTCTGGGTGAAGATTTCTGGAGTCGGGGCATTGGCCTAGCTACCAGTCAACAAAATTTCTGCGGCAAATTTACTCACCTAGATTGAGCTGGGAGTCCTTTTAAGTCATGCTAGTTAGGGCTAGAAACCGTTAGTCGTATCCGCAGACTTAATTCGCAGACTTATTGGAGGAAAATTTGTCATGACCGCAGGACTCGATCCCGTCAAGTTGATGAAACAAGAAGTTGGCAGAGCTGCCGCGAACCGAGTGCAGTCTGGCTCAATTGTGGGCTTGGGAACGGGTTCAACCACGGCCTTTGCGATTCAATTTCTGGGAGAGCGGCTCCAATCTGGGGAGCTGAAAGACATTAAAGGCATTCCTACCTCCTTCCAGGCTTCGGTGTTGGCTAAGCAGTATGGCATTCCCCTCACAACTCTGGATGAAATTGACAAAATCGACATCGCCATCGACGGGGCCGATGAAGTGGATCCCAACAAAAACCTGATCAAAGGTGGCGGTGCGGCTCACACCAGAGAAAAAATCGTCGATTCTTTAGCCGATTTGTTTATTGTGGTTGTGGATAGCTCCAAGCTGGTAGAGCGGCTCGGGTCTACCTTTCCCCTGCCCCTAGAAGTATTGCCAGTCGCCATTTCACCTGTGACCAAAGCGGTCGAGAAGCTGGGCGGCACGCCGGAACTGCGGATGGCGGTCAAAAAAGATGGTCCCGTCATCACCGACCAAGGCAACATGATTATTGATGTCAAGTTCGACGCCATCGACAATCCCGCCGAGATGGAGAAAACCCTCAACAACATTCCCGGCGTCTTGGATAACGGCTTGTTCGTCAACGTGGCCGATATTATTCTGGTGGGCGAAGTAAAAGATGGACAGCCAAGCGTGAGAGAAATTTAAGACGCCATTGCTAAGCAGGTTTAGAAAAATGATTGAGGCGGCGCGCAAGCTGTTTGGTTTTGAGGCCGTACTCAATCGCTTCTAGGACTCGGACTACGCCGGTAGTGTTGATCATTTCAGTCGGTTTACCGGCTCGTTGAGCGGCATGAATCGCCTTATCGGTGAGTTTGTGGCTGGTATAGCCAGTGAGGATTAGAATCAGATCGGCATTGGCAATGTGGGTCTCGGCCTGTTCGGCGATTTGCGGCCCCGCTTGAGCCGTACACCAAACCAGGTTGACGTTGGCATCTCGCAGGCGATTGCGAATGGCGGTTTCCAGCCGGTCATGGCCACCAAAAATTACGACTTTGCCTTCCAACTGGCCATAGGGATTGGGGCGTTTTTCGGAACTGCGGTGACGGACGCGGGGCTGCACATCCGGTGCCCGATCGACTCGCGCCCGGTTTTCAAGGGCTTTGTTGTAGATAAAGCTCAGGGTCTGTTCATGGCTGCCGCGTAACCGTGCTACCGGACCTTCTTCGCTGTAGGTATTGATCTGCGTAATTAGGGTATCGACAACTGCTTCGAGTGCTCCAATCGCCTTCAGGTCGTGCACATAGCCCCGAACGGCAATGGCGGCGTCGGTAGCGCTGAAAAAATCGGTTTGTTCAGCGATCATTTCCAGCAAATCATCTTTGAGAGCCTGTCGCCAGCGGTTGGTTTGTTCGGCGAGTCGCTCATCGAGCAGCCGTTCTTCGTTGAGGATCATCTGCCGATCAATCACTTGGGCCGCCAACACTGGAGCATTGGCTAACCGCTGCCGCAGGTCTTCGGCTTTTTCCTCTAGCTTGCGGCGGGTCACGCTCTCAGCGAAATCATCGGCAGTCAACTGCTGAAGCATGACCTCAACCTGTTCGAGCAACGGTTCGAGACGCTGTTTAATCTTGCTAATTTCCTCCTGGATTTGGGCTTCTCGCTGTTGTTGCAGCCGCTTCTCTTCTAACTCGATTTTGGCTAGTGATAACAAATCTTGAATCGAATTTTCTAACTCATCGAGTTCTGAGATATCCATACAGGTTCACAAAAGCAAGGTTCAGTAAGCGAGCTGACCTATTCTAAAACGCGGCTTGACGACAATTCGATCCCAATTGTGATTTCGAGAAAGATTAGCTACCTTTATTATTGCCAGTTTTATCAGAGTTGCGTGCTGCCTGAGCCAACTTAGGCTAGTTTCAACTAGTTCAGGCCGACGCCCATTGGAGCTGACGCCATCGGAATTGTCACCTTTCATCTCCTCAAGTTATGCAATATCGCAGATTTGGACGCACAGAGCTATCCATGCCCGTGTTTTCCTGTGGCGGCATGCGCTACCAATACAAATGGCAAGATGTTCCCTTGCAGCAAATTCCAGCCGATAATCAGGCCAATCTCGAAGCCACAATTCGGCGAGCGCTGGAGCTGGGTATTACCCATATCGAAACGGCTAGAGGCTACGGTACCTCCGAACTTCAGCTCGGCCAAGTTTTGCCCCAATTGCCGCGAGAAAAGCTGATCGTCCAGACCAAAGTTGCTCCCACTGCCGATCCAAACGAATTTCGCCGCACCGTCGAACAATCGCTGCGAAACCTGACGTTAGAGTACGTAGACTTACTCGGTTTGCATGGAATCAACACCCCTGAGCTGCTGGAGTATAGTCTGTGTCCGGGGGGCTGCTTGGATGTGGCCCGCCAACTGCAAGCCCAAGGCAAGGTGCGCCATGTCGGATTTTCCACCCATGCGCCCACTCAGGTGATTGTGCAAGCGATCGAAACGGGCCGGTTTGATTACGTCAATCTGCACTGGTACTTCATTAATCAATTCAACTGGCCAGCCATTCAAGCCGCGACTCGCCACGATATGGGCGTTTTCATTATCAGCCCCTCCAACAAAGGTGGATTGCTCTACCAGCCTTCGCAGCGCTTGATTGATCTCTGTGCACCCCTCAGCCCAATGGTGTTTAACGATTTGTTTTGTCTCAGCCACCCCGAAGTGCATACCCTGAGTGTGGGAGCCGCTCGACCACAGGATTTCGATGAGCACCTGAAGACCCTGGAGCTACTCGATCAAGCCAATCAGATCCTGCCGCCGATCATCCAGCGTCTAGAGCAAGCTGCGATTGACCGCCTGGGTCAAGAATGGCTTGAAACTTGGCATCTGGGTTTGCCACAGCCAGAGGACACACCCGGCCAGATCAACATTCCCGTGATTCTGTGGTTACGAAATCTGGCCCTCGCCTATGATCTGATTGACTACGGTAAGATGCGCTATAACCTGTTAGGCCATGCGGACCACTGGTTCCCGGGCAACAAAGCGACTCAAGTCCAGCAGTTCGATCTGCGCCAGTGTCTTGCCAACAGCCCCCATGCTGACAAAATTCCCCAGTGTTTGCGAGAAGCTGACCAACTGCTAGGGGGTGAAGCCGTGAAGCGATTGTCCCAATCAGACTGAGACAGCAGATCAAAATTGCAATCAGATGTGACAGAAAGATCAATAGAACCGAGGAGCGAATAAATCGCGACTCATTACGTCTGATGTTCATCGCCATGTTTACAGCATCTGCTCACAGCATTACCTGCGTAGCTCATCTCTACTGGCTCAGTTCGCCTCAGTTTTGCCTTGTGTGACAGCCATAGTGTAAAATTGCGTCTTGCCTAGTTCTGTTTTGACCGATTCGAGCCGTTAGATTTAGAAAATTAGGCGCATGGTACTTGGCGTTCTAGGCAGATGGGCCAGAATTAGGTTGGACGTGGTAACAGTTAGACGTGATGACGTAAGTTTGGAGGTTAGGTTTAGCATGAGGCAGCGGGGCGTAACAGTTTGGTTCACGGGCTTGAGCGGGGCAGGAAAAACGACGATTTGTCAGGCAGTAGAGGAAAAGCTACGCTCTGGCGGCTATCAGCTTGAGGTGCTCGATGGCGACATTGTGCGGGAAAACCTCACCAAGGGCTTGGGATTTAGTAAGGAAGACCGGGACGAAAACATCCGCCGCATCGGGTTTGTGGCCCATTTACTTACCCGTAATGGTGTGATTGTGCTGGTCTCTGCTATTTCTCCCTACCGGGCCGTGCGTGAAGAGGTGCGGCAAAAGATTGGCGACTTTGTGGAAGTCTATGTCAGCACTCCGCTAGAAGTCTGTGAAGAACGGGATGTCAAGGGTCTCTACAAGCGAGCTAGAGCTGGTCAGATCAAGCAGTTTACCGGCATCGACGACCCCTATGAACCACCCCTCAATCCAGAAGTAAACTGCCAAACTCAGCAGGAAACAATTGAAGAGAGCACAGCGAAGGTGCTGGCCTGCCTAGAGCAGCTCGGCTATTTGGCGGCTTCTCCTACACTGCAAAACGTATAGAACAAAATTGCAAAATTGACAAAACTGCTTGGCTCCCCTCCAATCGAGTGGGAGTTTTTTCGATTCGTGGAGAACGAAGCTGTGGGTTTTTGATACTTTGCAGTGCAGACATCGGCAACCCTGCAAAGAAGGAATTAGGTAATGCAGAATAAATCAGATTATTGATTTTGACTAAAACAAAGTTGTGACCGTAGATATCTATGGTCTGCACTATGCCCTACGGCAATTAGCTCACTCTTGCTGCTTGACCAAGCAAACTTTATCTTCAAGAGTTTTTCTAATTGGGCCATGATATTTTCCTTAGCTCAGTAGATTCCTACGGCCAAAAACTCTAATAGTCCAAGACTCTGAAACATCTTATGGAAGAGAAAGACAGCCCTCTCTGATATCGATCTACTAAAGGGCTGTAATCTGTTATCAATGTATTAGCTTAATGGTAGGCTCCCTATTCTGATGTCAGTTCAATTTTGAATTGACTATCAGGTATTTCTCAGATTTCCTCGCAACATCAATTAATAGGATGTTAAATCGGATTCTGAAAGGTTGTGAAGCTCGCTTAGTTTGTTAAGCAATTAGCCTGAATTAGCATACCGCCAACAAAACCAGGCTCTCTTCACAGTTAAGTTAAGAGCTATTCTGATCAACCTCAGCGAATGTACCGAGTTCTTAACAGCAGAGACAAATTTGGGATAAAAACAAACTTGCTCAAGACTACCGATCTCGATGACAGTACGGTCGTAAATAGGTCATAACTCGTCATGGAGTTTGCTCTTGGTGCTACCCGGGCAAAACCGCAACAGTACTCAAGACAGCACTCAACGACAATAGCAATGACAGCCTAACCAAACAGTGACAGATTACGGAACTCAGGTGAACTCACTCTAAAGTGAACTAGATACTCAACAGGGATATAGAACAACTTGCCTCGTCCCTGATTCTATAGCTGGGGTTAGGGGAACTCAGCGGTGAAGGTGGTAACTTTGCGAAAACATTAAGGAAAGTTGTGGGATCGGTAAAATTGCTGATTCGCTGGCTTAAAAAGCGGAAGCTTGGGCAGGGCATCAAAAGCATCTATATTGTTGAATCTACTAAGGTTCAACACGCCAGCATAAATTTAAGGCAAAATTGAGGACGGCTCGGTAAAGCACGAAAAGCAAGCTAGGCTGCTTCAGCCAAGCCAAACAGGCGATCTCAGTGTGGCTCGTAGCTGCAGCTAGTGATTCAGCTAATTGTCGTAATCTAGCCAACTGCTGACTATTAGCTGGCTATTACTCGTCACCTATCAACTCACTGTCTATTCACTGTCTATTCACTGTCCATTCACAGCCTAATTTGTTACTAGCCCCCACAAAACTTGCAAATGGTAGCGAGATAGGCAAAGTGGCCACAATAGTTTCCATAGATTTGTACTGCTACCTATCTAGAAACTCCGCGAGGTTTTGAAGTTCAAAAACCTTGACAAGTTTTCAGATAGGTTCTAAAGGCTCTATCCAGATCGGCAGAGCTGCATCAATAGTTTTTCTAGATTGACCTATGACTCATCAGAACTCACGCAACTCCAACTCTTCCCTCCTTTCCATTTACCAGAGCAGACGGCATCCGACTCGCCGCCGCTTTCTCCAGGTCTCAGCTGCTGCCCTCTCAACGGTGGCCCTCTCCAACTGTGCTCGCAATACTCTCAACCAGCAATCGACTGCTTCGTCTCCGGTTGCCCAAACCGACTCTAAAACGCTTTATATCTACACCTGGGCCGACTACTCCAGCAACGAACTCTATCAACGCTTCCGCGACAAGACAGGCATTCAGGTCATAGCCGATGTATATGATTCCAACGAGATGATGCTGAACAAGCTGCAAGCCGGAGGGGGCGATCAATATAGCTTGATTTTTCCCTCAGACTATACGGTGCGGCAGATGATTGACAGTCAACTCCTGCTGCCGCTGGATCAATCTAAACTCAAGGGATTCGACAATATTATGGACCGCTGGAAGAGTCCGACGTATGATCCGAATTCAGCCCATAGTATTGCGTTTAACTGGGGAACAACAGGTCTGCTCTACAACACTAAGGTGGTCTCTACTGAGCCAACCGATTGGGACTTTCTTTGGCAAAACCGAGACGCCCTCTCTGGCAAAATTACCTTGCTGGATGATGTGCGGGAGACAATGGGAGCTGTGCTAAAGTCGCTTGGCTATTCCTACAACGCTACCGAGCCAGCTCAGATAGAAGCCGCCTACCAAAAGCTGCTAGAACTCAAGCCTCATCTTGCTAGCTTCAAAACCATTGGCTGGGAGGATCAGCTAATCAGCGGCGATTTAGCCGTTTGCATGGCCTATTCAAACCTAGGCAGCCTGTTGCCGATCGAGAATCCGCAGCTTAAATATGTGATTCCTCAAAGCGGCACCTCGATTTGGACTGACACAATGGCGATTCCCGCTAAAGCTCCCAATGTCGAAGCCGCCTACACCTGGATCAACTTTGTTCTAGAACCCGAAAATGGCGCCTATGCTGCAACCCAGCTCAAGTTAGGCACTCCAAATAAAACCGCCTTTGAACTATTGCCTGCTGAGGTGAAAAGCAACCCATTCCTCTATCCTTCAGCCGAGGTGGTCAAAGCAGGCGAAGGGATTCAGCCAGTGGGTGATGCCATCAACCTATACGAAAAATACTGGACTGAGGTGAAGAGCGCCTAAGCGCGAAACTGAGTCTTGATGGCCACACGCTAGAGTGAAAACATGCACCAATGAATTTGTAGCTTTGAGGACGCAACGGAAATGGTAAATCCGACCGAGCCGTCTGAGACGGGTTATTCCGAACCAGACTTTTGGCGCAAGCTGAATCAGTTCGCGATATTGGCAGGGCGCAATGTTGTGGAAAAAGCCCTGACGCTTTACTATGCAGCCCAACGTCCCGAAACACCGCTCTGGGCCAAAATGGTAATCTATTCCTCGCTGGCCTACTTTGTGTTACCGACTGATGCTCTGCCGGATTTTATGCCCTTTGTCGGCTACACCGATGATTTGGGGACGATTGCCAGCGCCCTAGTCACAGTTGCGATGTCGATTACGCCAGAGGTGAAGGCTACCGCTCGGCAACAAGTCCAAGCATGGTTTGGCGATGAGACCGTATCGTCAGAGCACCCACAACCTGGCGACACAATGCGCGAAATCCCGATCGAGTAGAGGCGTTTTGCGAAACGCCTAGACAATATCGCGATCCAACCAGAGGCATTAATTTAAATTTCCGCAAAACGAAATCCCAATTGAGTAGAGGCGTTTTGCAAAACGCCTGTCCAATACCAGCGATCCACATCAGGGGCATTAATTTAGATTTGATATAAATTCGTCTGAGCTGAATCTGCCTTAAGGCTGTCGGGTAATGTCAATTGGCGGGACATAGGGCCGGCATACTTCCATGCGGGAAAACAAGGTAGAAATCGTGATGTTGCTCTGCCAAGACGGGAGATGTCCCTTAGGTGCGTCTAGAGCAAAGGTGTAGTCTTCGTAGTCAATCCAGCGCTCCTTCACCCGCCAGCCCACCCGACTGCTAAACCGCTGCCAGGGCGTATTGACCCGCCATTTAGAACGACTTTGCGAAAGGCGGTCCCAGGTTTCATAGTTGCCATCCGTGCTGCCGCCCACATTCAGCCAAATTTCTTTCTGGATGCTGAATCCAAACACGCCGTTGCTGTGATTCACCCAAAGGTAATCGATTGCATGTAGATCCAAACAAGGTAGACAGCGGATTTCCTCTAACTGAAGTTGCCCCCTTTCTTGTCCAGACAGCGCTAGCAAAAGTCGATGGGTTTCCCGGTCGGCAGCTTGCCAGTCTTGATCCAGCAACAGCTCTTGCAGGCGGCTATAGTCGAGGCGGCGTTCGGAATAGAGCGTAGCGCCACTACTAGTGGTGGTACTGGCCACCTGAAGCTTGGCATCAGCGGCAGTATGAATGCTGGCTAGCAGATGGGGATCAGCCAACAGGGGCAAGGGCCGTTCTGGAACAAAGGGCTGCAAATCGATCAGCACTTCTAGTGCCGACTGATACCGTTCGCGGAAATCGTAGCGCACCAGCTTGTCGAGAATGGCGGTTAGTTCGGGACTTACGGTGGCTCGGTCATGCCAGAGCAGCTCGCAGGTGCGGGGATCTTCGGGCAACTCGCGCGGATGGGCACCCGTCAAGGCTTGAATCCCAATCATGCCGACGGCATACAAATCGCTGCAAAACTTGGGTCGGCCCGCCATCTGTTCGCTCGGCATATAGCCCGGAGAGCCAATCGCAATCGTGCGGGTGGTGTGGCCTTGCACCTGAATTATCTGCGTGCTGAGCTGCTTCACGGCTCCAAAATCGATCAGCACGATCTTTTGGTCGCGGTGACGCCGGATCAGATTAGAGGGCTTTAAATCGCGGTGAATCACGTGATGCTGATGAATGAACACCAGCACTTCTAAAATGTCTTGCAGCAGCGGAATCACCCGACTTTCCGGCAACCGCTGACCCGGCATCAGCTCGGTACTGAGATTATCGCCGTCGATATACTCCTGGACTAAATAAAATTCTTGCCCTTCTTCAAAATGGGCCAGCAGGCGGGGAATTTGAGCATAGTCGTTGAGGCGATACAAAACCTGCGCCTCGGTTTCAAACAATCGCTTGGCAGTCTCTAAACTTAATGGGTCAACCAGCCTCGGCTTCAGATGCTTCACAACGCATTCAGGATCACCAGGCAGATGGGTATCTTTGGCCAGATAGGTCTGACCGAACCCTCCACCGCCTAAATAGCTGCTAATCTGATAGCGTCCACCCAGTAGAACCCTCGCGTCGGGGTCATGCATGGTTTGCCAGCGAAATTCCACCAAATCTGTTTATTTCCTCCTAACCTGAATGGCCGGAGTGTCATCATCTATTCTACCGTTGCGTCTCTATTCCCCCGCTAGTTCCGATGCTGCTATTCCCATCTAGGCAACCGCTTTGCCTGAACCTGCTGATCCTGGAGTGTTTTGAAGCATGATCAATGTTTGGTTTATTCGTCATGGCGAAAGCGAGGCCAATGCTGGCTTGCCCACCACGAATCCAGCCACGACGCCCCTGACTGAGCGCGGCCATCATCAGGCACAGCAGGTGGCGTTAGCGTTTGCTCAGGCTCCTAATTTGATTGTCACCTCGCCCTACCGCCGGACGCAGCAAACCGCCCAGCCTACCCGCGAACGCTTCCCGGACGCCGACCATCTGGAATGGCAGGTGCAGGAATTTACCTATCTCGCACCCAAGCGCTACCAAAACACCACGGTAGACGAGCGCCGCCCCATCAGTGATGCCTATTGGCAGCAAGGTAACCCCTTGTATGTGGATGGTGAAGGAGCCGAATCCTTTGCTGATTTAATGCAGCGGGTTCAGGATGTGCAAGCAAAGCTGCGGCAGTTAGCGACAGCGGGGCCAAAATTTGTAGTTGTGTTCAGTCATGGGCGCTTCATGCGGGCGGTGCTGTGGGCCATCCTCACCCACTCCACGGAAGTTAGCGCTAAACGGATGCGGCAATTCTACGGATTCATTGGTTCCTTCTCGGTGCCGAATGGGTCTATCCTAAAGCTGCACTTGCATGACTCAGAAATTTGGTTCAGCGGCATTCATACCTCTCACCTCTCAGAGTATTCTGAGGGAAGAACCAATCCATCAACTCCATAAAACTAAGTATCCGTAAGGTAATAAGTATCCGTAAGGTAAAAGGACAAAACCATGCCACAGGCTGTGGGTGTAATTGAAACATTGAGCTTTCCGGCAGTGCTGGCCGCAGCAGATGCCATGGTCAAGGCAGGCCGCGTCACGATTGTCTATTACGACATTGCCGAAAGCGGTGAACAGGTCGTTGCGATTCGGGGACCGATTTCAGAAGTCAGGCCAGCGATGGAGGCTGGGATTGAAGCAGCGGACAAAGCGCCTCCCAACGGCAAACTAGTCACCTACTACATTGTTCCAAACCCGCCCGAAAATGTGGAGTCGGTGCTGCCGATTCACTACACCGATCAGGTCGAGCAGTTCCGCTGGATGTGATCGAGTATTTTTGGAATGCAACGTAAACCAAGATTGATTTATTTTACTAATCTTTGCTTTTCAATTTCTAATTGAACACAACCAATCGATTCAATAGAACTGGGGCTATACACTCCAGTAGAATAGATCACGTTCATCTCACCCCTTAGCGAGGAAGAAGCGATGCCCGTCGCAGTTGGCGCACTTGAAACAAAAGGATTTCCAGGAATATTGGCCGCAGCAGATGCCATGGTGAAGGCGGGTCGCATCACGCTAGTGGGCTATCTGCGCTGTGGAAGCGCTCGCTTTTGTGTAATTATTCGCGGCGATGTGTCCGAGGTCAAAACGGCAATGGCGGCTGGGGTGGAGGCAGCTGAGAGCTGCTATGGCGGCACGCTAGAATCCTGGGTGATCATTCCCCGTCCGCATGAGAATGTGGAAGTGGTGTTGCCGATTGCCTTTACCGAGTCGGTGCAGCGCTTCCGGGATTCGGTCGAAACGCCCCGACTGTTGGGCTGAAGCTAGACTGAACCCCCTGAGAATTACCGTCTCCATTCCATCACGGGTAGCTCTGTAGAGGCGAGCAGTTGCCCTCGTGAAATGACGTAGCGCACCATCGCCCGTCGTCGAATCGCATCATAGCGATCGTTAGCATCCAGCACGATTAGATTGGCGGGTTTGCCGACTTCGATGCCGTATTGGTCTTGCAGATTCAGGGTTGTCGCACCATGCCAGGTGGCCATGTTATAGCAGGCGTCGATTTCGGTCATGCCGGTCATTTGCACCACATGCACAAGCATAAATGCCACATCCAGCATGTTGCCCGTGCCCAGCGAGTACCAGCAATCCTGCACACAGTCATGGCCGAGGCTGACATTCATGCCCTGCTGCCACAGCTCCTTGACGCGGGTTAATCCTCGCCGTTTGGGATAGGTATCGGTGCGGCCCTGAAGCGTGATGTTGATCAGAGGATTGACGACAAAGTTAATTTGCGTGCGGCGCAGAAATCCCAGCAGCTTATAGGCATAGGCGTTGTTGTAGGAACCAAAGGCGGTCGTGTGGCTAGCCGTCACCCTAGACCCCATCTCCGAGCGAATCGCACAGGCAGCTACGACTTCCAGGAAGCGAGAGTTATCGTCATCGATTTCGTCACAGTGGATGTCGATCAGGCGGTCGTACTGTTGGGCCAACTGAAAAATCCGCTCCACCGACTTAACACCATCTTCCCGCGTTAGCTCGTAGTGGGGAATGCCGCCTACCACATCGGCTCCCAGCTTCAAGGCTTCTTCGATCAGCGCTTCGTTCTGCGGTCCGCCGTAAACCCCATCTTGCGGAAAGGCCACAACTTGCAGCGTCATCCAGTCTTTCACTTCCTCGCGCACTTCCAGCAAAGCTTGCAGCGCCACCAGATTGGCTTCACTCACATCGGCATGGCTGCGGACATAGAGCACGCCCTGCATCGCCTGTTGTTTCAAGGTCTCAATCGCCCGCTGCTTCACGTCATCGAAAGACAGATCCTGCTTGCGCTCTCGCCAAATTTCGATCCCTTCAAATAGGGTGCCGCTCTGGTTCCAGCGGGGCTGACCAGCCGTGAGGGCCGAATCGAGATGTACATGGGACTCAACAAACGGTGGACTGACGAGTTTCTGGTTCAGGTCTAGCTCAAGCTGGGCCGTTGCTTCGATCCGAGGAGCAATCGCGGCAATTTCCCCGGCATCGATTGCAATATCAACCGTTTCAATCGGAGCATCAAGTTGCAGGAGACGACCGTTACGCAGCAGCAGTGGGTAGGATGCAGACATAAAGGAGCGATTACCAATAGGGTTAGCGAAGAGATGCTAGCAAAACTTAAATATCAGTGTAGTGATTTGTAGTCACTTCCAATGGGTTGTAGCAAACTGAATCTGTAATTTAATTTAACGTTGTTGTTCAGCAGCGGTAGTTGGCTTGAAACTCTGAATCAAAACCTTGTGTCCAAACCCACTTGCGATTTGGAAATTACGAATAGGTAATCTGCGAGTGTACTGCGATGTGGATGAGCAAGAGTCTGTAGTAGACATTCGCGCTATTGGGATTAAGGAAGGCAACCAAGTTCGTATCGGTGGGGAAATAGTTGAACTATGAAAACAGTAGAAATCAGTGAACTTGCTTCTCTCCTGGAAAATTACGGTAAAAGCGAACAGCCTCTTGTTCTAACCTGTAATGGGCAACCTGTTGCTACCTTATTCCCTATTGAAGATATCGATATAGAAACTCCTAGCTTGAGTGTGAATCCAAAGTTTAATCAGATTATTGAGCAAGCTCGCAAAAGCCAAAAAGAAGAAGGCAGGATTTTCCTGGAACAGATTCCCCTTCCCCCAGAAACCTAACCTCAGAGCTTTGAGTTAATTCCCTTTATTTCTGCGACTTCAGCCGTTCTAAGTCCTGTTTAAGCTGAGCGATTGGAGCGGTATTGCCTTGTTCTAGGTAAAGTTCGCTGGCTTTAACCAGATCGGCAACCGCGTCTGTAACCCGGCGCAGATTGGCGCTGGCGCGTCCGCGATTGTAGTAAGCTTCAGCCAACTGGGGATCGAGTTGCAGGGCTTGGTTAAAGCAGGTAATCGCCCGTCGATACTGTCCAGATCGATAGACTTCGCAGCCTTGTTGGAAGGCAGTGGCCGCCTCTGGGATGAGGGTGGGTAGGGGCATTGCGTCAGCCGCAATTGGTTCAGGAAACACAACGGCCACACTGTCCTTGCCCCAGTAGGCTGACAGCATTGAGCCTAAACCAATCCCTGCAACTGCAATCAGAACAATCAACCAAATCCAAAAGCTTGTTTCCACGAGTTTGTTTTCTTGAAGCTGGACTAAGTTTTGCTGAATTTTACGGCTTGGGCTTTTCACTCAGGTCATCGTCTAGGCCCCAGTCATCGTCGTCATCGTCTGTGGCAGCAGGTGGCGGTGGGGGTGGCGGCGCTGGGGCTGGCGTGGTCGGATTATAGGGCGGAATGATCACCCGGTATTCGGCATCGTAGATCTCGTTCTTGCGGGTTTCGCTGGGTTTACGCGGAGGGGTGTCCTGCGGTTCTCGGTAGCTGTAGGAATAGACCGAACCCGTTTGCTGCTGGGTTTTGGGAGCTTGTGGAGCTTCAAAGTCGGTGCGACGGGGTGGCATGGAGGGATCAACCGGCTGATGCGGCGACTGGCGCACGGCATCGCGGGGTGGGCGTTGCTCATAGCCTTCCCACTTGGCCCAATCTTCATCGGTTGTATCGCGAATTTCGGTTCTAGGAGCTGAACTAGCGGTGGAGCGGGGTGGAGGTGGTTCCTGTGCCCATTCATCCCACTCATCTCTGGCGTTGGTTTCCCAATCATCGCCACTGGGCCGGCTGCCGCCACTGAAGCCCGCAGTTCTGGATCGGGAGGTTGGACCAGCATTGCGGGAAGAAGCTGAACTCCAGGGGGAGCGAGTTGCCCTTGGCTGAGTTTGTCGAGATGCGCTGCGTGAGAGGCTGGAAAATCCGAATAACAGCAGGTTTGTCACGGCACCAGCTGCCATGGCTCCCAGCACCCAAGCAGCTAACGGCAGGGTAATTCTAAAGCCCAAAATCACTAACGGCATGGGCGTCAGGTTTTGCGCTGCAAAAATTACTAGTGCAGCCACAATCAACAGTAGTAGTGCAACTCGTATCATGGGTCCGTTCTCCCTGGAAACTGCTGAGAACCGAGTGCGGAGGACTCAGTCGGGTGCGTGCTGCCTGCCGTTGTGTACCATGCTTGTTTACTCCTGATCTGACTCTACTGACTCTAGATGTCCTTCCCAACGCTTTAGCGGCACGCAGGCAATATCCAACTGGTCTAGGGCACGGGCTACGACGAAGTCCACCAAGTCTGTAACCGTTTGCGGGTTATGGTACCAGGCCGGAATCGCGGGTACAATCCGAGCACCAGCTTCGGCTAGCGTGGTCAAGTTGCGTAAATGGATCAGGCTAAACGGCGTTTCACGAGGAACTATTACCAGTTTACGTCCTTCTTTTAGCTGCACGTCAGCCGCTCGCTCTAGCAGGTCCGAACTAAGGCCCGCCGCCAGTTTGCCGACCGTACTCATGCTGCACGGTAGAATCACCATGCCCAACGTGCGAAACGAGCCGCTGGCAATGTTTGCACCCACATCGCCCCAAGGATGGCAGCGCAATTTACCGCTAATTGGAACCTGGGTCTGCTGTCGCCAAAATTGCTCTTGCTGCATTGCTTCGACCGGCATCCGCAGGTTTGCCTCGGCTTGCCAAACCATGTAGGTCGATTTGGAGGCGACCAGTTCAATCGGGTACTCGGCTTCTAGCAGAAATTTGAGGGCACGCACCGCATAGATCAGGCCGGAGGCTCCCGTCACCCCCAGGATCAGCGGCAGTTGGGAATTGGATGGCATAGATGAGATAGCAGGAGATATCAGAATCAGTTAAGGCAGGCTTCTGCCCCTACCTCCTAATCATACGCCTCCACTTCTTCCGGCTCGTTGGCGTCCTCTAGCTCGTCTTCTAGCACCACTTCTTCCGGTTCATCTTCGTCTGGAGCCTCGCTGCCGCCACCCACGGCCACCAGATCAATCTGCTGACGGTAGTAATCAACGCTCTTGACTTGCACCTCAACCCGGTCGCCCAGTTTGTACTGCTTGCGGTTTTTGCGGCCTACGAGTTTCTGCTGCCGCGAGCGGTACTCGTACCAGTCGTCTTTTAAGGAACTGACATGCACTAGCCCCTCCACCAACAGCTCTTCGATTTCCACAAAGAAGCCGTAGGACTGGACGCCGGTAATCAAACCGTGGAAGATTTTGCCGGTATGCTGCTGCATAAATTCGGCTTTCTTCAGGCCCTCCAGGTCGGCTTCGGCTTCTTGGGCCAGCTTCTCTTGCTCAGTCAGGTGGACCACAACAGCGGCAAAGGCTTCTTCGAGTTCAGTTTGGATATCAGTAGGCAATACATTCCAGTTAATTTGGCCGTGGCAAGAGCTGTGGCGCAGATCGACTTTCTCTTTGGACCGAGTGCTGCGACGATCGCGGCCATGCTCAAACACCGCATGTAGAACGCGATGCACCAGCAGATCCGGATAGCGTCTCAGTGGCGACGTGAAGTGGGTATAGCCATCATCCAGCGCCAGTCCAAAATGTTGACCGGGGGTTGTGCTGTAGACAGCGGGTTTAAAGGTAGACAGCAGCAGATAGGTCAGCACCTTTTCGGTTTTAGACTCAGCAAACTGTTCCACCAAGCGCTGATAGTCGCGGGGATGCACCACATCTTCTTGTTCCAGGTGGGCGTCGATGCCCATGTTGCTCACCAGCTTCAGCAATTCCTGCACATCGCTGGGGTCCGGTGCTCGGTGCACTCGGTAGATTGCCGGTACCTGGAGCGCCAACAGGTGAGAGGCAACAATTTGGTTGGCCAGCAGCATCAGTTCGGTGACAATTGAGCGGGCGGGCAGCAGCGAAGACACCACCATTGCGCCCAGCGCACCTTCATCGTCGTATTGGAACTTAGTGGAGAGAAACTTGCTCAGCTCTGGGTTGGCTTCATTGGGAAAGATTTTTTCCGGCAGGTTCAGGTCAAAGGCACCCCGCTGCAACCGTTGGGCACGAATCGCCTGACTGAGGATGAAGAGCTGGTCCAGCATCTCAAACACCGGCTCGAACTCGCGCAGTTCGTCTAGGGTCGGCAAGGGATAGGCCGCGGGGCGAGTGGCAGAATCCTCCGGGGAGTCATGCCGCTGTACAATTGCTTGCGCCTGCTGATAATCGAGCCGATGATCCACCTGAATCACCGTGGGTTGGATTTCAAATTCCACCACCTGTCCATCCGAGGTCAGGGTCAGCAGCACGGAGACGGCCAGCCGATCTTGACCTGCTGCCAAGGAACAGCATTGATGCACTCGCTCAGGCAGCATCCGCAGCACGTTTTCGCCCAAGTAAATTGAGGTGCCCCGTCGGCGGGCTTCGATATCCAGCCTGGAATCCGGCTCAATGTAGTAGGACACATCGGCAATGTGAATTCCCAATCGCCAATGATCAGCTCCCAGTTCCTCTAGCGTCAGGGCATCGTCGATTGCCGGTCCGGTGGGATTGAGTGGACCATCGATTGTAATGGTGGGCAGTGGGCGCAGATCAACCCGTTGCTTCAGATCAGCTTTGCGTAGCTTTGTGGGTAGAGATTTGGCTTCTTCCAGCACCGCTTCTGAGAACTGGCGCGGTAGATCATGCTTGCAGCAAACAATATCGTATTCCGAAGCCGCCTCAGCATCGCTGCCTAGAATCTGTGCCACCCGTCCCAGGGGTGGATGGTTGCCCAGCGGGTAACGCAGAATTTCCACATGGGCGAGCTGGTCTACCGCTTCTTCTAAGTTGACACCGTTCTCTTTCAGCTCGACTTCAAACAGCAGCCGGTCATCCAGGGGGGTAGCTCGATAGCCGTTTTCTGCCTGTTTGACTCGGGCCAACACCGAGGAATTTGCCCGGTCTAAAATCAGCCTTACTTCTCCTTCGGGGCTGCGTCGCCGCGTGCCTTCTTTGGTGACTTTCACCAGCACCCGATCCCCGTTCCAGGCTGTATTCAAATGGCTCTCGCGGATGTAGATATCTTCTGAACCTTCCACATCCTGGATCGCAAAACAAAACCCTTTGCTCGAGCAGCGCAGCTTGCCTTCCACCACATCGTCTTCAAAGATGCGGCGGTATTTGCCCCGCTCCCGCACCAGAATATTGGCTTTTTCCAGTGCATCTAAAACAATCTGCAACAAGCGTTGGCTGGTCTCATCTTTGCAGTTGAGTTTCTTCTCCAGAGCCTTAGGAGCAACTAACTTGTCGTCTGTGAAATTGGCTAGTAGTTCTGCAATCGAAAATTCCATGTAGCGATTGGTCCTTATGATTTAAGCTCCATCCGACCCTGATCGTTATACGCTAAGCCAGCCGAAATGATTCTCGATTCTGGACACCCAATCATAATCCGCCCTAGAGATGGGTGCAGTAGCCGCCACAGTCTACACAAATCGCCTAGGCTGCGGTTCTCCAGCACTCTCCTTTACGTTTTGCCCTTAAGGTGAACAGAGCGTGTCAGCTAACTTCACTCGTCAACCGAGATGTCTTTTTAGCTGCTGCAACGGTTCAGGCATGAATGTTCCGAGTGTGAACGGTTCAGGCTTATCTCTGCTTCCTTAGTCTGCATGGCAAAGGGGATGCGCTTTCAGACTATCCCTCCAGAAATCTGTACCCGCCTCTGCAATCCTCTGTCGCAGGTTGCGCCAACCGACAGTTGCCGAATTATCGGCCCTACAGAATGCTGATACAGCCAAGAAATCAGGCTAACGAACACCGAGTCGAGTGAACGAGGTCTGAAGTGAGTGCCAAAATTTCGTCTATTTTTGCACTTTACTCATTTTATTAACACTTTTCACGCAAAACATGTCCATCTGAGAAATTTTTCTGTTGAGTGATATTGCTTTGACAAAATCCTCAGCTATGCTTCACCGTTTCCCGGTCACAATGTAGGCGACTCGCTTACCGATATTGGTGGCATGATCAGCCATGCGTTCTAGATAGCGAATGGCCAAAACCAGCAGCACGGTAGGTTCAATCGTGTCGGTGATATCCGTGTGGTGAACCAGCAAGTTGTAGAGTGACTCGTAATCTGAATCAACCGCATCGTCCTTGAGCTTGATGTCCAGTCCCGATTCGGCATCCAGATCGGAAAGGGCCGCTAACCCCATGGCCAGCATCGCCCGACAGCGATCCAGCATGATTTGCACCCGTTCCATACAGGGCTGCACTGGGTAGGGAAACAGCTTGACGGCAATTTCTCCGATGTCTTCGGCGTAGTCGCCAATTCGTTCTAAATCGCGAATCAGCTGCATCAAGGCGCTCAACAGGCGCAGGTCCTGCGTGACAGGAGCTTGCAACGCCATTAGATTGACACAATCGACCTCAATCTGGCGGTAAAGCTGGTCAATTTGCTTGTCCTGCACTGAAATTTGATAAGCAGCTTCCAAATCACGCTCGCAAAGAGCCTTCCGTGCCAACCAGCAAGAATGTTCCACCAAAGCACCCATGCGCAGCACATCGCGCTGGACACGCCTGAGCTGCCGTTCAAACTGAAGCCGGGTAGGTCGTTTATCTTCCAACGAGTGGCTCTCCCTACTGAGGATGAAGAACAAAAATCGAGAAGCCTAAAGCCGGATCAGACTTTGAACCTGACTCCAGCAAAGGTGTTAAATCATGAGGCTGCACATCCAGGATCAACACCATATTGCTGAAATCTCCGTTTTCCCAGGATAACCCTTGATTCTAGTTTTCGATGTCTACAGCGTTGCAATAGGCAGTTACATCCCAGTTACACAGAATCTAGAAAGATCTAGAAAGCAACAACGGCGATCAAACCATGCTCTAGAACGTCCGTTCTTTGTTACATCATGTGACAAAGGGTTCCACAATGCCCAGATTTATCTGACATTTAATGACGTTAGCCCATGCTTACTTCATCCAGAAGTGGGCATGGTCGCTTGCCATATATCACATGACCTTAGGAGTTTTCTAAATCATGTCTATATCAGATACTCAAGTCTATGTTGCGCTAGTCATTGCCCTGATCCCGGCTGTGTTGGCGTTCCGGCTCTCCACCGAGCTGTATAAATAGAGCTATCAGAGCTATCAGCAAAGGGATCGCTACCGCTGGTTTGACGAAATGCGCTCTAGATTGCAAAGCAAGCTTTAGAGGCAGCAACGAACAGCCAGCGGGATATTTTGCCAATTCAAAACGGGGAGTCAGTCTCTGGATCGCGCCTAGTGTTCAAATCGAGCACTTTAGGTCGATGCAGCGATTTGTACTCTCTGTTCTATTTAAAGCAGCATAAAGAAATTGTAAAGTTCAGTCAGGAGTCAAGAAAATTTTGGCTTCTAGTTTTCATGGTTACCACTGGTATAGGCTTGCTCTAGCCCGCCTGTAGCGTCTGAACTGTCTTTTGATGACTGACTCACAGGACTGCCAAAAGTAAGTCAGTTGTGCAAAAATACTTTCTCAAGTTGAAACAAAGTCTCAGAACTGTGTTAGTACTGAGCTAGAAATTTCTTGAGCGAATAAAATAGGCGTGCAGCTCAAAAAATAAGCTTGCAAATTAAAAATTTTGCGTTAACCTCTTGTTTGCAAGCAGTTCCTGAAGCCTAGAACCAACGGGCTAACGGTGCATCCTTTGGCGCTTGCGATTTATTTCTTTGCAAAATTGCCCCTCTTGAGAGCAGGGTTTGACGACTATGAACGCATTGCAACCTCAACATGATCCATTTCCCTCGCCAAATCCCTCTCGTCGGCATCGAGTTCGCAGACAGCCCCGTCGGCTGCCTCAGCGTTCGCCCCACCATACCTTGGCGGTTGAAACTACGGTAAAACTAGGAGTAAATCTGCTGCTTGCCACAACCGCGATCATTACCCTAGCTCGGCTGATTCCCTACAACACTCAGCAACAGGCCGATTTGGTCAGACTAGAAGCCGAAGTCAAGGAAGCCAGCACAAAGGTCGCAGGTCTGCAGGAAGACTTTGATCGGCATTTTGACCCGCAGCAGGCAGTGACCGTCATGCAGGAGCAAAATATTCGCTTCAACCCCAAGCAGCGGCAGGTTGTGTGGCTGACTCCGGAAACTCAAAAACCTGAAGCTGAGGAAAAAACCAAGCCTTCACCCGATACCAGCCAGCCAGCCGATTCCGCCATTGCTCCAGATTGATGCAGGGGCATTAACTCAAAACTCAAAACTCAAAACTTCCCAAATCCTTTCTCAGTACCGAATCCGTGGATCGATATAGGCGTTGAGAATATCAATCAAAATACTAGCCAAGGCCACAATCACTGAGAAAAACACCATAATGCCCTGTACTACCGGGTAGTCGCGCAGAGAAATGGCGCTGTAGAGTCGATTCGCTAGACCCGGCCAGGAGAATGTCACTTCTGTGAGAATTGCACCGCCCAACAGTGAGGCAAAGGTTAACCCGAGCACAGTAATTACCGGAATTAAGGCGTTTTTGAGGGCATGGGCAACCACAATACGGGATTCAGGGATGCCCCGCGCTCGCGCTGCTTCGACATAATCTGCTTTTAGAGTTTGCTTCAGGTTCACCCGCACCATGCGTTCAAAGATACCGCTGAGCAGGAGGCCGAGGGTGAGGCTAGGCAGGGCCAAGTAGTACAAACTGGTAAAAAACTGCTCGAAATTGGCGTGCAGCAGACTGTCAACTACATATAGGCCAGTCGGACCTTGAGGCGCAGCCATCCTGAGCGGAAATCGAGTGCCTAGCGGAAACCAGCGCAACTGAACTGCAAACACCAACTGCAACAACATGCCAAACCAGTACATCGGGACGGCGTAGGTAAAGATACCAAACAAACGTCCTCCCACATCAATTGGCGTATTCGGCTTAGAGGCCGCCAAAGCACCGACACTCACTCCTACTACTACGGACACCAGCATGCTGAAGATGGCTAGCTCCATTGTGGCCGGAAAATGCTGCTGAATGATTTCCCAAACCGATTGACCTTGGCTGGCGAGCGAAGTGCCCAGATCAAACCGCAGCAAACTGCCCATGTAGCGGAGATACTGCAACCAGAGCGGCGCATCTAGCCCTAGACTAGCCCGCAGTTCTGCCTTGGCACTTTCGGGGGCGCGGGGGCCTAGCAGCGAGTCGATTGGGTCGCCTGGGGTGGCCCGTAGCAGCAGAAAAATCACCGTCGTGATTGTCCAAATCATCAGCGGAGCTAGCAGCAGCCGGGACAAAACGTAGTATTGGAGCGCTCTGGAGCGAGACATGGGGAAAGGAAATGAATCGTTTGTACTGAAAATTAACCTGAAATCCAATTGAAACACAAAAGACTGAGCAGAATCTCCACTCAGTCCTTGATCGTTAGATCTTCAAATGTATGTAATCTATCCCAAAACGGGTTCTACTCGCGGTTGACTGCGATCAAAAGCCGCAGAATGAAGATGAACAGGTTGATGTAGGTGAGATACATCGACAGCGCAGCCGGAAGATACTGATCATCTCGGTAAGCGCGCGGCAACACAAAGAAATCAACAACAGCGGCACCAGCAAACAACATGACTCCAAGCCCAGAAATGGCGATTTCTAACCAAGTTGGAGTAAAAACGCCAAACAAGCTAAACAGCAGTTGCAGCACCAAGACAACCAGGAGGGCAATAATCCCGATCTGAATCGTTTTGCCGAATGCTAATCCATCCTGCTCTGATAGGTTGGAACCAATCTGACGTGCCACAATGAACGTTGCACCACAGCCAAGGGCCGCAATGCCGATACCGGCCACACCCACGCCTTGAGTCCCCAGCGCCACCTGGACAATGCCGCTCAGGGTATATCCAGTTAGCAGACTGTAGGTTGCCAGCAGGGGTAAGGCGGTGCTGTTATTGCCCTTTTCGGCAACTCCCCTAGCCACAAAAAACAAAATCAACTGAAGGACCAGCGCCCCGATGAATGTCGGCATAAACAGTGCCGGATTCGCTTGAATCACCCTCAAGCCGCCGTAGATACCAACCGCTGTGAGAATCAGGCCACCGCCGAGGTAGGGCAGCGCGTTGGAAATTACATTGGGGCCGATCAGGGCTTGTCCCTGTGCCTGACGAATGGCACTCCGAAAGTTACTGGAATTGCTCATAGATAGTTCCTTGTTAACAAACTTGTTAACTGACAGTCCCGTTTGCTGAATCACTATGCGGATCGGGTTCTGACTCGATTTTAGGTGATCTATCCCGAAACGAGTGCCAATCTTTGCGTGTGAAACGCCGCTGTCTGCTCAAAGATCCCGTAGTGGCTCAGTAAGTGGTCAGTATTTCTGCTGATCCTATCGAGGCGGCCTCCGTTCATTCCCGTGGAATAACGATGGTTTGCTATCTCTTCTCTGCCGACAATGAGCCTAAATCCGATACAAGGTGGTTCATTCAAATGACGGCTACTCAATCTTCTCTTCGTTCTAACTGCATGGAATTGTTGATGGCCTATCAGCAAAATCCTTCTGTAGCACTCCGTAACAAACTGGTGCGCATGAATGCTGGCTTGGTTCGTAAGATTGCTCATCGAGTCAGTCATCAGTGTGCCGAACCTTACGAAGACCTGGAGCAAATTGGCTATCTCGGTTTGATCCGGGCCATCGAACGGTTTAATCCCAGTCAAGGTTGCGCCTTTAGTTCGTTTGCGGTGCCTTACATTCGGGGTGAAATGCTGCATTTTCTCCGCGACCGGGGTAGTTCTATTAAGGTGCCCAGACGCTGGCAAGATCTACAAAAAGAAGGTCAGAAAGTTCGGGTAGCTTTAGCTAAGAAACTGGGCTATCAGCCAAACGACACGGAAATTGCTGAGGCACTGGGAATTTCTGCTTATGAGTGGCGCGAAATCAAGCTAGCCGTTAAGAATCGTTTACCCCTCAGCCTAGATGCTACCGTTTGCCAGCAGGTCGATTCTTCGATTACGTTGGGTGAAACCCTGCCCGATGCTCGCTATCAGGCGCTCCAGCGGCTAGAAGAAGATCGGCAGCAGCTCCAGCGTGCCCTGAGCCAATTAGAAGATAAGACCAGAGCTGCGATCGAATTTGTCTTCTTCAATGAACTGTCTCGCAAAGAAGTGGCCGAGCGGATTGGCGTCAGCCCCATGACCGTAACTCGCCGGATTCAGCGGGGTTTAGAGCAAATGATGGTATTTTTGCAACCGCAGACGCTCCAGACCGATCCCTAAGCATCGTCCAGTCTTAGCTTTAGAAAAACCTAACTTAAACTGTCACCCGTCGTTGAACATTGGTCAGCCTCAAAGCAAATCGCAATGACGGATAGCAGGTGACAGCCCAATCCCTAAATCCGTATTGCCTCAAGGATTGAGGATTATTCAAGCATTCAAGTCAGTTTGCCCCTACCTCACCAGTGTTTCCAAGCTTCAGCCACAACTCCAACTACGACTAGGCAAAAGATGAAAACCACTAGGCGTAGCAGGAACTGTGCTACTGTCGCAACCAGAAAGGCAATCGCCTCGAATGCCCCAAGGCCAGCGAGCACAATACAAACAACTCCAAAACAAAGCCAGCTCAGCAAATAATATTTGAGTACATTTCCTGCAAACTTTAGCAACGGACTATACTCGGGTGGTCTTCCCATCATGATCAGCGCCCTCAGGATGCGGTTGGCGTCACGAGTAAGGTAATTCCGCGTATTCCGATGATGCTCACAGGTTCACCAACAGAGACTACCGTCGTTGGCTCCGGTTGATACAGTTGGGCAGACCAGTAGGTTCCTTTGTACTTGACTCGCCCATTCTGACCATAGGCAATCGGTCGATCTGTAATTCCCAAGGCAGGCTCAGGCAGCAGTTGGGAATTAGAAGGAAGGAATAGACTACTCATAATCGCACCTACCTCGAATGAAAAACTGATTGGATGTTTGGATGTCAAATTTGCCTTCCTTGAGGAAGGCATTTGACTATGTGAAGCATTTCAATCCACACTCTCACTCAAGTGAGAAAATTGTTGTTGGCAACGCCTTACTGCCTACTCTCTTACTGTTTACCTTCAATCAAAAGGCAGCACTCCCACCGTCGCTGCCGCAGCAAAATTAATAAAAATCTGCCAGGAAAAACCATTGATCTCATACGATCTCACACCACATTCCATTCATTCTGTTCTGGCTGTTCTGGCTTAGTGCACTGGCGCAGGTTCTGTCTCATAACCGCCTTTGCCTGAATGAAAACTTGGATGGAATGGGTTACGTCATAACCATATCTCACTTTTGTGAGAATATCAACCAAATTGTGAGAAAGAGGCAATTTTACTATAGCACTTTGTTTTCAGCTAATGGTCGAATCAGGCGGCAAATCGTTTTTGCCGCCTTGAGAATAATCTGATTGAATTATCTACTGGCAGGTCAGACTTCACGGAAGATTCATCCAGAAATCTCACAATACGCACTATCGTAGAGAAAGTTGTGAATCACATAAGTGATTTGTGCTAGAAAATTTGTGCTAGAAATGAGTATCAGCCTTGAACTGAACCTTTAGCAATGCGAGCTAGTTACAGTGATCCCCCAAGACGCCTTAAGAACGCTCGTTAGTCGCCGTGGTGTTTCAGATACGGAGTTTCAAGTCCTGCACCTTGCCCTAGAAGGCAACTCTATGGCTGACATTGCTGTGGCGTTGGAAATTGACGCCGCCGCTGCTCGAAAACGATTGGGTGAGGTCTACCGCAAGTTTAATATTCTCGGCAGGGGACCGGGCAAGCTAGCCAGGCTTCTACAAGTATTGATGTCTCAATATCAGCAGCAGTACCCGTCTCAATTGCAGGCTGAACCAGCCAAAGATCCAAAAGATCTATCAAGGTCAGTATCTGCACCCAAATCCACGAAACAGACCGCAAAATGGGCAGATATACCGGAGATGGTGTTTGAAAGCCTTGCCGGGGTTGATGCTTTCTATGGCCGTAGTCGAGAATTGGATCAACTAGAAGCCTGGGTTGTTAAGGAGCGCTGTCGCTTAGTGGAGGTGCTAGGCAGTGGTGGAATTGGCAAAACAAGTTTGGTGGCGGAACTTGTCAAGCGAGTCAAAGACCAATTTGAGCAGGTGGTTTGGTGCTCGCTCAGTCACACCCCGCCTCCGAACGAAATTCTGGCAGAATTACTGCAAAAACTTGGCGATGGGCAGGTTGATAGACTCTCTGAAAACCTGGACGAGCGCATGGTGCAGCTGCTTGGCTATTTGCAACACCGTCGCTGTTTGTTGATCCTAGATGGTATCGAGCACACGTTGCGGCGCGATGCTTTGGCCGGTACTTATCAGGAGGGCTATCAGGACTATGGCACATTGTTGCGACTCGTTGCTAAAACCGAGCATCAGAGCTGTTTGGTAGCTACCAGCAGCGAAAAAACTCAAGAATTTACCGAACTCGAAGGCAGAAAAGTCCGAGCCTTTCACCTGCAAGGATTAACAGCCATTGAAGCCCGCGACTTTTTCAAGGAAAGGGGGCTTTTTGCGGAGTCAGACCAGGCTTGGTCTACTATTAACCAGCTCTATGGCGGCAATCCTCTGGCGCTCAAGATTGCTTCAGTCACAATCCAAGAAGTGTTTGGCGGCAGTTTAACCGAATTTTTGAACCAAGGAACTGCCGTATTTGGCGATATTTCGAATCTGCTTCGGCAGCAGTTTGAGCGGCTTTCTCGCTTAGAACGGCACATCATGTATTGGCTAGCCCTGAGTGCAGAACCAACCTCGCTGACAGAATTACGCAATGACATGGTGCCGCCCGTAGCTCAACCCAGATTGCTAGAAGCGTTGGAATCTCTGAGCCGCCGCTCGTTGGTCGAACGGGATAAAGCCTTATTTTCGCTTCAGCCGGTCGTGATGGAATATGTGGCGAATCGCTTGGTTGAGCGTGTTTATGAAGAAATCAGCTCTGGAAAAATCAAGCTACTCAACAGTCACGCCTTGATCAAGGCCGAGGCAAAAGACTACATCCGCGAGCGGCAAATTGGGCTGATTTTAAAGCCCTTGATTGAACGCTTAGCCACTAATTTCGCCAACGAGGTAGCCGTTCAACAGCGCCTTTTGCAGTTGGTGGCCGAACAGCAGCAGGCTTCACTCAAACCGGGCTATATGGCGGGCAATCTGCTGAACCTCATGGGACAAATGCGTTTGGACCTAAGCGACTGCAATTTTTCTCGACTGACGGTGCGACAAGCCTATCTTAAAGACATCGAGCTGCATCGCGTCAACTTTATGCGAGCCGATCTAGCCCAATCGGTTTTCGCCGAAAAGTTGGGCAGCATTCTGTCGCTGGCGTTTAGTCCAGATGGCAAACGGTTGGCCACTGGCGACACTGATAATCAAATCCGCATTTGGAATTTAGTCACAGGCGAACAGATCGCCACCTGGCAAGGGCACGAGGACTGGGTGCGTTCGGTAGCCTTCAGTCCTGATGGGCAAACGCTCGCTAGCGGCAGTGAAGACAAAACGATTCGCTTGTGGAATGTGGCAACTGGGCAGTGTAACCGAATTCTGGAAAACCATACCAGTTGGGTGCGTTCAGTCGCCTTTAGTCCCGATGGGCAGCTTCTAGCCAGTGGCAGTGATGACCACACGGTGCGGATTTGGCAGGTTGCGACAGGTGAATGCATCCACAAACTGACAGAGCATACCAACGTGGTACGTTCGGTGGCCTTTAGTCCCAATGGGCAGCTTCTAGCCAGCGGTAGCAGTGACCACACAATTTGTCTCTGGGATGTGGGGCAAGGAGAATGTATACGAGTGCTGAAGCAGCATCTGCGTGGCGTGCGTTCGGTGGCTTTCAGTCCTGATGGACAAACCCTCGCTAGCGGCAGTAGTGACCATACAATTTGCCTCTGGACTCTAGAGACTGGGGAATGCTGGCGCACCTTAAAAGGGCATCGCGGCTGGGTTTGGTCAGTAGTCTTTAGTCCAAATGGTCAGTTTTTGGCCAGCGGCAGTGAAGATCAAACCGTGCGGCTCTGGCAGGTGGAAACGGGTGAACTGCTGAAGACGCTGCATGGGCATACAAGCTGGGTGCGCTCGGTCAAATTCAGTCCCGATGGTCAGCTTCTGGCGAGCGGTAGCGATGATCAAACCGTGAAACTGTGGGATGTGAAGAACGGGCAACGGCTGAAAACCCTACAGGGCTATGCTCGCGGCATTCGCTCGGTGGCTTTTAGTCCGGACGGGCAAACCCTGGCCAGCGGTAGTGAGGATCAAACAGTTCGAATTTGGAATATGACGACCGAACAGTGCCTAATTGAGTTATCGGAGCATAAGAGCCGCGTTTGGTCGGTGGCCTTTAGCCCCGATGGCCGTCTGCTTGCCAGCGGCAGTGAGGACTGCACGATTCGCCTCTGGCATATGGGCGCCGGGGAATGCCTGAAGATTTTCTCTGGGCATGGGGATGGTGTGCATTCAGTGGCTTTTAGCCCGGATGGGCAAATACTCGCCAGCGGCAGCAGCGACAGAACAGTTCGGCTCTGGCAAGTCATGACCGGGCAATGTCTAGCAATTCTATCTGGACACACCGACTGGGTTTGGTCGGTTACCTTTAGCCCGGATGGCAACACCCTCGCCAGCGGCAGTAGCGACCTGACAGTCAAACTGTGGGATGTGCGTACCTATCAGTGTCTGAATACCTTGAAAGGCCATACTCACTGGATTCGGTCAGTCGCTTTTAGTCCCGATGGCAAGACGCTGGCCAGCAGCAGTGTCGGTCGAATGGTGCGGCTGTGGGACGTGAAAAGCGGCAAAAATCTCAGCACACTGGATGGTTTTAAGAATGGGATTCGCTCGGTGGCCTTTAGTCCAGATAGCCGCATTTTGGCGAGCGGCAGCGATGATCGGGTGGTGCGGCTGTGGGATGTGAAGTCAGGTCAGTGCTTACAGGCTCTCGAAGGTCACGCAGATCGGGTGCGGTCGGTGGCGTTTAGTTTGGATGGCAAGCTTCTAGCCAGCGGTAGCAACGATGAGGCGATCAAACTCTGGCAGGTAGAAACCGGTAAGGAGCTAAAAACCCTGCGGCTACCCAGACTTTACGAAGGCATGAATATTACCGGCGCTCTGAACCTATCCCCAACTCAGAGAAGTACGCTGATCGCCCTAGGCGCGATTGACGAGTACTTAACCTGTTGCTGAATGCTAGAGCTTGCTAGCCCGTGATATCGCGCAAGGCTCCTTTGGTCATGGCTGCGATTGCCTGATCGGTGGCTTTGGGCAAGTGATAGTATTTGCCACCCGCGTGTTTGGCGATTTCTTTGGCGAATCCGGTCGAGACAAATTTGTTTTCAGTATCAATGACCAGAAGCTGAAATCCAGTCAGGCGAATCTTGTCGGCCAGATCCAGCAATTCGGCTTTGATGTCCGGTTTTTCGCCATCGGGTAGCGGTTCACCCAGGGAACGAGCCAAAGGAATATTGCCGCGACCATCCGTAATCGCCACAATCACTACCTGACCAATATCGCCGGATTGTTTGGCGTTCATACCTACCCGGACGGCTTGGGTTAATCCATGCGCCAACGGAGAGCCACCACCACAGGGCATGCGTTCTAGGCGACGGCGGGCAGCAGTAATCGAGCGGGTAGGAGGCAACAGCACCTCGGCCTGTTCCCCCCGAAACGGAATGAGGGCCACCTGATCGCGATTCTCGTAGGCTTCGGTTAGTAAGCGTAAAACAGCACCCTTCGCGGACTGCATTCGGTTTAATGCCATCGAGCCAGAGGCATCTACTACAAAGACAATCAGCGCTCCGGCCTTGCGGGCCAACCGTTTTGCTCGCAGATCGCCTTGTTCCACAAACACCCGCTTACGCGACGCTGGATGGGTTTGCTCATAGCGCTGCCGCCGCACTTTTTGATAGGGAGCGGCTGACCGTAAGGTTGCATCCACCGCAATTCGCCGCACCGTACCTCTCGGTAAGACGGGCTTAATGTAGCGGCCCCGATCTTCCGAAAAGATGGTACTACGAGAACCGGATTTACCTTGTCGGCTTGCCATTTGGGCAAAGTAGAGCACCGATGGGTCCAGCAGCACACCTTCTGGGTCGAAAATGAATTCTTCTGGAATGCTGGGCGGTTCTTCGGGTGGCTCATCTTCCGGCTCATCGGGTTCGTCTTCGTCCTGATCCTGCTCCGACTCCTGCTGGTCTTGCGGCGGCGGTGGTGGCGGTTGGGGCGGCATTTCTTCTGGAGGTGTCTGCACGATCGTGGATCGGGGTACAATCACCAACTCAACGGCTCGTCGCAAATCCTCAGCGTTTACGGCGGTACGTCCGTCAAGAGCAGCATGGGCTTTAGCAACCCGGAGGGCAAACAGTTCGGCCCGATGGCCCTGCACCCCACCCCGAATCGCTTCATTAACCAAGTAGGCAATCTGTTCGGGCTGGATTTGCACATCCTTGAGCCATTCTCGTGCCAAGACGATCTGAGTTTTCAAACCGTCGATGTCCTCTGCGTACTGTTGCAAGAAGGCTTGCGGCGATTCCGCAAACTGCGTGGCCTGATCCACCGCCTCAACTCGCTGATCCAATCCCAGCACGGCATCGGCAGAGAGGACAATCGCAATCCGGTCGAGCAAATGTTCGCGCAGATCGCCTTCTTCCGGATTGTAGGTGGCAATCAGCAGCGGCCTACAGGGATGTTGAAAGCTGATACCTTCCCGCTCGATTTGGTTACGGCCTTCGCTCAGAGTAGTCAACAGCAGGTTAGCGATCTGGTCGTCGAGCAGGTTGATTTCATCCACATACAGCACCCCTCGATGGGCTTCGGCCAGCAATCCGGGCTGAAATACCGTTTCGCCGCGCTTAATCGACTGAGCCACATCCACTGATCCCAACAGCCGGTCTTCGGTTACACCCAGAGGAACCTGAATAAATGGGGCGGGAATGATCTCGGTTGGCAGCCCTGAGAAATTCAACTCACTAGCGAATCTGGCGATTGTTTCGTTGTCCCATTCGTTGGGCTGGGTTGGGTCACAGTTACAGCAGGAGCCTTTTACCACTTCAATCGGAGGCAGCAGCGCATGGATTGCCCGGGCCATTACCGATTTGGCTGTACCGCGCCGTCCGGCAATCACCACACCTCCAAGTGCTGGATCAATCGCAGCCAACAGCAAGGCGAGCTTAATTGCTTCCTGTCCCACGACAGCCGTGAGGGGGAAAGCCGTGATAGCAGGTGAACTGGTGAGCGCAGGCATAAGGGAAATGCAAAAGAGTTCAGTCTTTCAGCATACCAAGAAAGCTTGCCGTGCATGGTGTTCAAATTTCAGCCAAAGCCATCTTGCCTACAGCATCGACAGTTCACCGACTACTTCTAGGCGTTTATAGTCACCTAAGGTCATGAAGATTTCGGTCAGACGTTCCTCTAAGGCAGGCGTGATCCAGCCCATTTGCTTGAGCAGATAGATAGCCGCCGCGTGCTTGGCGCGCTTGGCTCCATCGACAGCTTTGATCGCTAACCCTAGCCCTTCGCCGATGCGCCCAATGCACTGAATGCCTTCTGCACCGGCTTTGCTGACTAGTTCTCCTTCTGAGAGACGCATCAGTTCGGTATCAAACTGGCCATTGCCCGAAATCAGACTGGGATGGTGTGTCATGGCCCTAACGATTCGCTCCATGTCGAGATTGTCACCCGAAGCAAGACGGGCGTAGAGCGTCGCCATTTGGGCTAACTGCATAAAGTAGGTGGGAGCACCACAATCGTCATGGGCGCTAATAAATTCGGCGGGCGGCATCCGCAGCAGTTCGGCCACCTTTGTCAAGATAAGCTGCTGTACCGGATGATTGCGCTGTAGATAGGTACTCAACGGGAAATTGCGCTGACGACACACGGCCAGCATACCTGCATGTTTGCCAGAGCAATTGTGTTCTAGCGGGCTGCGCTTGCCAGCAGGAATCGGACACTGCAAGGCCGAAGGTGGAATGTCACAGCGCCAGAGGATATTAAAGGCTTGTCGAGCTTGGGCTACTGTACCCTGATGGGAGGCACACATAATTGCCAAATCTCGATCGTTGAGACCATAGCGCTCCAGCGTGCCGGTTGTAGTGACCGCAAGCGCCTGAAACGGCTTCAGAGCAGACCGAACAAACGTGGCGGCTTCGGCACTGCCTGCGACTGACAGCGTCCGGCCTCGGTTATCTGCAACAACAGCCTGAACCCGATGAACTGATTCAACAATGCCTTCTCGTAGGAGCCGGACTTCTAACTCTGCGGATTGTGTACGTTTTCCCCTAGTCATGGCTATGACTTTGCCACACTCCGGGCGCAGACGCAAGCAGTTGATCCAAAAATTCCACAGGCATAGAAAAATTGATAATTAGAATCACAAAAAAATCCAAATCATGCCGTCGGCCAGCAACAGCGACGCGATCACAATAAAGGTTAACTGCAACCGCCGCAGCAATGAGCGAATTTGGTAAGTAACAATTAGCCGGTCGCGTTGCAGCACTTCTTCCGGCTTCTGCCAAACCTGCCCATCGTACCAGCCCGACTCCTCATAAAATACCGTTGGTTGCAGCAGGCGATTACAGACATAGATCCAGCCCAGATAGAGCCGGATCAACGCCAGTAGCGGCAGCACCATTGCTCCTGCGGCCCCACTCAAGAAAAATTGCAGCGGATATTTCGTCGGGGGAAAGCTGACTGCGGCAACCGGAGCAGCCAACAGCCAGCCTACGACCCAGAGAATCACAATCGGCTTCAAGTAGCTACCCAACTCCAACGTGGCCCACCGGAAAAACCAGGATTCCTTTAGCTCCTGATACTCATTGATGGGCTGTTGCTCCGCCGGAACCGGACAGACAGGCGCAGAAGAATTCATGGCTCAAGAAAACAAATGGGGCTGCACTCGTTTCTTTAATTTAGCGAATCTCTGGCGAACTCGATAGGGCAAACGGCAACTGTTCGGCATGTCCCCAAAATGCCTCTAGGTTATAGAACTCGCGTTCCTTGGGCATGAAGATATGGGCGATCACGTCACCGTAGTCGATCAAAACCCAGCTTCCCTCGGTTTGTCCTTCAATTCGCAGCGGCAACTGCTGCCAGTCGGTTTCTACCTTGTCTTCAATCGAGCGAGCAATGGCCCGTACCTGCACATTAGAAAAGCCGGTGACGATAACGAAATAGTCGGCCAGGTAGGACACGTCGGCCACCTTGAGCAGCACAATATTGCCACCTTTGCGATCATCAGCGGCCTGGGCAATCGTCAGTGCTAGTTGACGGCTTTCTGCTTCGGTGCGGGCGGGCTGAAGGGCAGCACTCGAATTGATTGGATTGGGGAAAGATGGGGTTGGAATAGAGTTCATGCAGTACAGATCTTCTCCTTGACTAATCGTTAAAAAAGTTGATGAACAGCGTAACCAAACTTCGGACTATTCACGTTTAGGTGCATCGGTTAACTCCTCCTTCAAACAAAACTCAACTCGCTGAAGCCTCTGCCTTTGGGCGCGCTCGCTGCAAAAACCAATTGCGTGTGGCGACGGCACGGGGATGAATCAGGCGATGGCTGGCAATTAACTGATTCAGCGTATGGTTGCAGGTCATCCAAACGGCCTTGTGCAAATCCTGTTGACTCACCTGCCGCAGGATGTCTAGCTCAGGTGTGCTGCCCCGTCCCGGCTCTAGACTGTCGGCCAAAAACACAACGCAGCTCAGGTGATCCATCCCTGGTCGGCCCAAGGTATGGTTGGCAATGGCTGTCAAAACTTCTGGATCGCGAATGCCAAACTCGTCGCGGGCCACCACCGCACTGACATCGGCATGCAGCAAATGGGGATTCAACTCATCCACCGGATCGGTAATTAGCGCCTCAGCGCGGGCGATTTCCAGCAGAACTTGTGGTTTGAAATACTTGGCTAAGTCGTGCATCAACCCGGCTTGGGCTGCTTTGCTCACTTCCACCCCATGCCTACGAGCTAGCTCAGCTGCCATCTGCTCAACGCGCAGCACATGCTCTACCCGCGACTCAGGCACGTTGCTGGCTAACCAATGCAACACCCGTTGGCGCAATCCGGCAAACTCACCCATGCAGTGTCCTTGCTGCTTCAGGTAAACGCTGAATCATTAAGGTCTTGATCTCAAAGAACTGGACAGAAAAACAGAACTTCAGGTAAACCTAATTCAAATTTGGCGTTTCTATCTGGGTGCCTTTATTTTAGATCAACTTTCGCAACCGTCACGGGCGGGTTGCCGAATCAAGCAAATCCGCTAGAGGCAAGCTTAGCCCACAGCTACCATTTTCTCTAGCGCTTGCAGTAGCACCTGTTCGTTAAAGGGCTTAGAGAAGTAGGCCGTGGCACCCAGGCTGAGGGCAAGCTGGCGATGTTTGTCGCTGCTGCGGGTGGTGAGCATGGCAACGGGTAGTTGGTCGTAGGCGGGGTTGGCCTTCAGACGAGCTAGGAAGCCGTAGCCATCCAATCGGGGCATTTCGATGTCACAAACAATCGCTTGGACGGCAATGTCGCTGGCTAGTTTGTCTAACGCTTCCTGCCCATCCTTGGCCTGGATCACTTGGTAGCCAGCTTTTTCTAGAGTCAGAGCCAGAAACCGCCGCACATTGATCGAATCGTCCACAATCAATACAGTACGCGCAGTGGCAGGCAGCAAATTTGCCTGGAAGGACCGGGGAAAGGTCAGCGCTTGAGGCGGAGTGGCAGGGACAGAAGCAGCATCAGTAGACGCATCAATCTGGGAACGTTGACAGGTGGTTAACCAGCGCAGCAAATCCGGTACGCTAACCAGCGGCACCACTCGCCCATCGCCCAAAATTGTGCCGTGACTGAACCCAGCAGGCAGAGGCGGACCACCTTGAATGGTGCGAATCGCCACCTCCTGTTCACCCCAGCAGCGATCCACTTCTAAGCCCACAATCTGGCTGCCCTGGGAGACCAACAAAACGGTAGGTAGGCTGATCACGGCTGTTCCCTCCAGATTATCGAGGGGCCGGGGACCGAAAAATTTTAGCCATTGCTTCAAACGAATCAGCTGCACCATTGTGTCGTGCCAGCTAAAGGCTAGATTGCCGGCTGTGGTAATCACCTGTTCTGGGGCCAGCATCACCATTTCCTGAATTGTGGTGGTGGGGAAAGCCATCAAAAAGCCATTGCTTTCAGCAATCAGCACCCGCATCACCGACAGCGTAAACGGCACTGAAAGCGTAAACGTGGTACCAAGGCCAGCCTGGGTATCGACGCTAATCTCACCCTGCACTTGTCGTAACCGCTGGCGGACCACATCCATGCCAATACCGCGACCGGAGAGGGTCGTCACCTGCTCGCTGGTGCTAAAGCCCGGTTCAAAAATCAGTGACAGCAGCTCCTCGTCGCTGGCTGCCGCCAACAGCATTGGATCAAGCCCCATCTGGCGAGCGCGGGCACGAATTTTATCGAGAGGAATACCGCCGCCATCGTCACTTACCGTAATCCAAGTGCGGTTGTTTTGCTGGAAGGCGCGGATGGTGATTGTTCCCTGTTCTGGTTTACCCCAAGCTTGGCGAGTCTCCGGGAGTTCAATGCCGTGATCAAAAGCGTTGCGCACCAGATGCAGCAATGGCTCATTCAAAGCATCGAGGATATGGCGATCGATCAGGGTGTTGGCTCCCTCGACCTGGAACTGCACGGGCTTACCGTATTGCAACGCCAGCTCTCGCAGGGCGCGAGGAAAGCGATCCGTAATGTCTGAGAGGGGGCGCATCCGCACTTGGGTCAGGTGAGTTTGCAGATGGCGGGCGGTTTTGTGGAGTTCGCGGGCCGTTTGTTCGGCTTCGTCGAGGCCAAGTTCCAGATCGCTCGCCACTTCCTGAATTTGGACGATGGTTTCTATCACCTCTTGCGAGAGCAAATGTACATCGTCATAACGGTCCAGCTCCAAGGTGTCGAATCGGGACACAAGGCCAGCTTGAGTGAGGCGGGAGTCAGCGACATCGTCCAGTCCCCCAGCCAGTGAAGAGAACAGCAGTGTATTGGTCCCATTCGGTTTTTCAACTGCGACCTGATCGTAGACATCTCGAAGCTGGGTATTGGATTGCTCTAGAGTTTGCAGTCGCTGGGTCAAGGTGCGCATCAAACCTCGCAGCCGCTTCAGGTTGAGGTCAAGGCTGTTGCGCTCGATAGTTAATTCGCCAAACAAGTCATTCAGCCGGTCGAGCTGCTTGATTGAAACGCGGACGGTATTGTCTGAGGCGTCAGGTGCTGGTGAATTCGGCTTTGCTTCTGGACTGGGTTGAAGCTCTGGTCCGCCTGAAGTGATGGGGCTAATCAAGGGTGGCAAAACGTCTGGATCGGTTGGAGCGGTCGTGTGGACAATGGGTTGCGCATCAGGAAGCCCAGGGTTGCCATTTGGCTCCTCGATTTCCGGTCTGAGGGCAGCAGTCAGTTCCTTGGTTGGGGATGCCCCCCGATCAGTTGTCCAACTTTTGCTGGTGAGGTGCTCCACTGTTGTCAGTACCTCGGTCGAGTCTGGAGACGGCAGTGAGATTCCAGCCACTGTGAGGCGATCGGGAAGTTCGTTCAGGTGCTGGGTAAGAATCAGGGCTTGCGAACGGCGCCAACTTTGTAGGGCTGCCTGGGCAATCTCCCCCAATCGTTCAGGTACGGCGGTTAGGTGCTGCTTGACCGACTCACAGAGCTGTACAAATGCCGTCAATTGAAGCATTTCCCCAATACCGCCCAGTTCTTCGGTGAGGCTATTGACCAGTTCTGTCAAGCCAGGGTCATGGTGAAGCAACGCCTGCTCCAAGCGATTCAAACTGTCTTCAACCTCGGTTTGAAACAGCAGCGGCAGCACATCCTGCCCGTCTTCTGGCGACAAAATCGAGTAGGCATCCTCAGCTTCTGGCTCTCCGAGGCGGTCGTGAAGCTGCTCAAATACTGGATTGACCTGTTCGGCCAACCACTGCGGATCGAGGGGCAGGTCCTGCTGGGCGAACTCGCTCACCTGCTGCAACCGTTCCACTGCTAACAGCAGCCAATGGTCTAGGTCGGCATCGACCGTAATCGCATTTCTCTGAATCTTCAGCACCTTGAGGGAATCTTCGAGCCGATGGGCCAGGTTACTGAGGGTGGAAAACCCCATCATGCCCGCTCCGCCCTTAATTGAATGGGCCGCTCGCAGCGCTGCATTGATTGTTTCCGTTTCGATCCCCTGAGATAGACTTGCTAACGCTGTTGCCAGCGTGTGGATGTACTCCTGGGCCTCATCGAGAAACTGTCGCTGGATTTCTTGCTCCCGATCTATGTTCTCCATACTCATAGTCCTTCCTGCGTGCTGCGGTTTAATCCCACATCCCTCGAACTGCATTACAGCTGACAATGTTTAACTAGCTGGGTTATGAAGGTTTCGCAACTCAAAACTTAGAACCCAAAACTTAGAATTGATGTTTAGCTGACATTGAATGCCTCAACCGACTGTTGCAATTCCTGGGCAATGGCGACCGTCTGCTGAATTGCGGTAGAAACTTGACGTGACGAATCGGAGGTGCGTTCTGACACTTGTGTCATCTGCTGCATCACCTGGGAAACCGCTTCGGAAGTCGCCACCTGGGAAACCGTAGCCGCCGAAATCGACTGCACCAGTTGGTCGATCTGCCGCGACACCTCCACAATCTCTTGCAAACTGTGCTTGGCTGCTTCAACGAGTCGTGTCCCCTCCACCACCTGCACCGTGCTCTGTTCCATGGCTTCAACCACCTGGCTGGTCTCCCGCTGAATTGCCGCCACGACTTTCTCAATTTCTTGCGTCGCTTCGGCAGAGCGAGCGGCCAGATCGCCCACTTCTTCTGCTACCACAGCAAATCCCTGCCCTTCTTCTCCGGCCCGTGCCGCTTCAATGCCTGCGTTAATAGCAAGCAGGTTCGTTTGCAGGGCAATTTGGTTGATCAGCGACACAACGCGGGAAATTTGTTGGGATGATTCGCCTAGTCGTTTCACCTTTTTTGCCGTATCCCCAATCGTTTCCCGCAGGCTGAGAATGTTGTGCACTGTTAAATCCATGGCATTGCCGCCGGTTTCTGCCGTCACTGATGCGGTTCGGGCCACTTGAGCGGCCTGTTGAGCACTCTGAGCAACCGCCTGAATCGAGGCAGTCATCTGTTCCACAGCAGTGAGCATCCGCGTCGTTTCTTCGGCCTGCTGCTGGGCTTCGTCGGCCAAGCGCTGTACTGCGTCTTCGTTTTGACCGAGGGCAGTATTCACCTGCATTGCCGATTGCTTCACCTGGGTGACAATATGCCGCAGGCTTTCGATAATGGCGTTGAAAAAGTCGGCCACAGTGCCCAGTTCTCCGGCTGTGACTTCGGCCCGCACCGTCAAATCGCCGCCAGCTGCTCCCTCGACATGACCGAGTAAATTCACGATCTGCTGTTGCAATAGCTCTTTTTGCTGCTGCCGCTGTTCGGACAGGGCTTCGGCTTCTAGACGGGCCTGTTCCTTTTGGCTAAATAGATTCGCCTGCTCCAACGCAAACCCCAACTGAATCGCGATTTGCCGCATGAAGCGGATATCAGCCTCCTGCCATTGCCGAGGTGTACTACACTGATGCGCAATCAGCAGCCCCAACAGCTTGCCCTTGACCAGAACTGGCGCGACCAGGTTAGCTTTCACCTGAAAAGCTTCTAACTGATTGATATGGCACTCGGTCAGGTTGGCTTGCCGGATATTACTGGTGGCCTGGACTCGGCCCTTGCGGTATTTCTCCACATACTTATCTGCAAAACATGGATCGGCAATTTGGGCACCTAGGGCCGCTAGATAATCATCCGCCACCGATTCGGCTACAATCGTGCCTTCCCAGTTTTGGTTGAATAGGTAGACCACGGTGCGGTCTGCGGCTAAGCTCTGGCGAGTATCTTGCAGGACCGTATTGAAGATTTCCTGCGGTTCCAATGTTTCCCGCATCTTAGACACAGCCTGATTCAGCAACCGCTCGCGCTCGGCAATCATCTGCTGCTGTTGGAGGAGCGTGGCTTGGTTGAGGGCATAGCCCACCTGGGTCGAAAGCTGCTGCATTAATTCCACATCAGCTGGTTGCCAGCGGCGCGGCCCACTGCACTGATGCGCGCACAGCAATCCCAGCAACTGCTCGCCCACCAGAATCGGTGCCACAATGTTCGCCTGCACTTCTAACCGCTCTAGAATTTCGCAATGGCAACGGGACAGGCTGGCTTCAGCCAAATTTTCCACCATCGAGATCCTGCCGCTACGGTAGCGTTCTAGCGAGATTGGATTGAGGGGGTCGTAGATCGTTTTACCTAATGCTTTGATCCAACCTTCGCCTATTGATTCAGCCGCAATTTCACCGCTAGTGAAGTCGGTATTAAAGCGGTAAATTACGACGCGGTCTACTTGGAGCAATGATCGTCCACCTGTAACTGCCGTATTCAGAATCGCTTCAATGTCCTGCGACTGCTGAATCTGCATCATTACAGCTGTGAGTAACCTAGCATGTTCTGTTTCTTGTTGCTGCGAGTAATGCTGTCCTTGTAACAGTGCTTCTGACTGATCAATGCTTTCAGCCAACCGATTAAATGCCAAAGTCAATTCGCCAATCTCATCCTGCGCATATACCTCAGCCCGTACATCTCGATTTCCTTGAATGAACTGAAGCACAATACTATATAGATTCTCGACTGGCTTTACTAGCGACTTTCCTAACCATTTCGCTAAAAGTAAATTCAGCAATAGTAAAACCGCTCCGACCGCAAGCTGTAACCCCAGAATCAGCTTCAGCAGTTGCAGCAGCGATGCCTCTGATTTGCCATGTACCAAAACGGCCACCGGATTTCCCTTGCCATCTGAGATGGCTTTGGCCACTAGCGTATAGGGGCGTCCGACAATTTCTGAACGCTGGCTGACGGGGGTGGAGGTTTCACCAGCTGGTGCGCTGGTCGCGGCTTCGAGTAGGGTGGTATCGGGTAAAGGAACTAAAGCGGTTGATGTTCCTTCAGGCATTTGACTTTCCGACAGGGTACTGGTGACGAGATCAAACCCATTGGGTTGGCGGGCGTAAATTGCGCTGTAACCCTGATCAAACCCGATTCGGGTTTCAATGCCTCCCTCTTGATTGAGCACATTACCGGCTAACAAAACGGCCAAGACTGCCTGCGTCTCCGGATCGCGCATGGGTACTACAGCATAGCGAATTAATCCATTCTGATTGGCTAACGGCAGCGATTGCTGCGGGCTGACTACAGCAGTTGTCTTTAGTTCTTGGGGATTGACTAGCACGCGACTTATCAAACCATCTGGATCAAACGCTGTCCCACTCCGTTCAGCATTGGTACTGGCGATGGTGCGTTTATCGGTTCCGACCAGCGTCAGATATTGGATACCGCGAGCTGCCATCACCTGTTTGAGCTGGTCTCTTACGGCGCGCTCCTGCTCTGGTGATAGGGGCCGGCTGGCCTCGTAATCTCTAGCGGCAGCCATTAGAACTGGGTGACTGGCCTCTGCTCGTATCTTAGCAGCAAGCTGATCGAGTTCTAGCTGATACGCCTGCTCGCTCAGGCTCAGTTCGGATTGCGCCTGCTGCTTCAGGTACATCCGTCCGGCCCAAATTAATGGTATTGAACTGGCGGCCATTAATCCCACAGTCGAAAATACCTGAGAAGCGATCAGGGCTAGCAGTGCTTTACGCCGAACCGGCAACTGATCTGATCGGCTCAGGCAGTGAAAACGCTCTCGTGAAGCAGGTGGTGATGTTTGAGTTATATCTTCATCTACAGCCTTAGCAAAGTCCTTTAATCGATCTGAATATCCGTTATTGATCCCAGACTGAGCATTAGGAGATTTACGAAATTGTATGGTCATAGAAAAGCCTGTGGTGATCAAGGAGCGATATTGAAAGCAGATTAGTTTGAGAATCTTATGATTATGCTTGGATTGACTGCGCTGCCTCTGAATTTCTGAATTGAATTCTGCTTAAATTTTTATTCTGAATGCTGGTTGAGAATTGGCGCTTGCACAATCGCTTCTGCATCTAGTACCAATACAACGTCCTGCTTATCTTCTTGCTGCTGAAGGGCACAGCCTTGCAAATAGGGCAACAACAGTGCACTCATCTGCCCAATTGGAGGTTGAATGGCATCAGCAGCAAACCGGACCATGCCCTCAATCCGCTGTATCGCTAAGCCAAGTTGCACCACACCGACCTGAATCAGCAGCAGACTGTACGACTGCACGGTAGCATCAAGCACCGACAAACCTAGCAGCTGCGCTAAATCCACCACCCACAGCACGCGATTGCGTCGATTCGTTAACCCCAACACCGCAGCCGGCATATTGGGCATGGTGGTTAGCTGACGGGCTGGTAAGATAAACGCCTCTTGAATCGAATGTACAGCCATTACCGCTGGAGTTTCTGCATCAAGGCGAAACTTGAGATAGGTGGCTTCGGCCTGAGAAGTCGGAATCGCCAGAGTAGCGCGAGTTTCAGTGGACGAGGGATTCAATTGCATGGATTAATTGTTCACGAGTAAAGGGTTTGGTGATGTAAATGGTTGCGCCTTGTTTGAGTCCCCACATTCGATCGATGTCTTGATCTTTGGAACTGCAAACCACAATCGGCACATGTTCTGTTGCAGGATGGCGCTTGAGACTACGGCAAAGTTCAAACCCGCTCATACCGGGCATGACAATGTCAGTCACAATGACATCGGGTTTCTGGGCAATCGCTTTATCTAAAGCGTCTTTGGCATTGTCCACATCAATAACGCGATAGCCACCCTGTTGAAGGTAATGGCTGAGTAGCTGGCGTTCAGAGGGAGTATCCTCCACGAGTAAAACGGTGCTCATACGCAGTGCTCTCTGTGAAATAGAATTTTGAATATTGAGTTGAAGGAATAGCGCAAATAAACGAAATTTAAGTGAGAGATTCAGATGAATAACCAAGCAAACACGTTTAGCTAAACCACTCAGTTTGAAAGGCCCAACCTGCTAGCGCCTATCTTCAGGTCAGGTGTTTGAATACCATCTTCACCAAATCTGGCTGGGTGAATGGCTTCGTCAAATACCCTGAGGCTCCCACTAGCTTGGCTTTAGCCCGATCTAGAAATCCTGTATTACTCGTTACCATAATTACCGGCGTCTGGCGAAAGCTGGGGTGTTTGCGCAGTAAGGAACAGAGTTCATACCCATCCAGATTGGGCATCGTCACATCCAGCAAAATCAGATCGGGCTTGCTGCGGATAATCTGCATCAATGCCTTCACCGGATCGTTGATCATAATTACCGAAAAATTTTCGTCGTCTAGGAACGAGTTGATCGACTTCAAAACGGCGGGACTATCATCAATGCAGGCAATGGTGTAAGACGATTTGCTGCGAGGCAGGGTGTGACGGCCCGTTGTCTCCTTCTCTGCAACCGGCTGGTGAACGGGTCGAATGGCGGTAGCCGACTGTTGGGCTAGAGTGGACAGGGAGTAGGGGCTGGTAGGGTTGAATGAGGTGGGGCGACTGGAGGAGGCTGTTAGTCCAGCGGCCTGCCGTTGCCGTAAGCGACTCTGACAAAATTCCAACAACGACGGCAGATCCAGCTGGCAAAAAACAGGAAGATGCTCAATTGTCAGCAATTCGTAGTCTCCTTCCTGCACCGAGAGCAGCGATTCCATCACTTCCTTCGCCAACTCTTCGATCAAAATGGCAGCTTGGGCTAAATTGAGATGGCGCTGCTCGACCAGCCAATTGATAGCTTGATAATCTCGGCAGAGGCTGGAATCTTCATTAGACAATAATTTTGGCGCTTCAAATAGCAAGCGCACCTGAATCCGAATCGCACTCACCAGCGACGGAATTTGCACGCTGAGCCTGCGTAAATACCGGTCAAATCGCCCAAACGGATCAATGGAGTTACTGGCATAGAGCAGCTTGCCCTGCTTCAAGTAGATAAACCAGGAGACAACGCCACCCGAAAGATGTAAGCAACCATCCGCTTGCTGTTCAACCAACTGAGCAAACAGTTGAGGTAAGGAATATTCTTTAGAAAATCTGTAGTGTCCCATCAAGAGCACACCTGTTCAAGCTTTGTGAAATTCTTTCAACGACTTTCTAGCCTTGTCGTATTCAGGCAGAGTGTCCGGTCCCCAACTCGAAGCCTTGACCAGCGCTCAAGCTTGGATACTCACCCTTTGCCCATCAACTTTGCATCAACCGTATGGACTGAAACTCAGGTGAGACTGAATTCCATTTGCCATCAACAGTCAACTGCTAAGTGCTTTTCATACAGCTCCTCTTACATGCCCGATCTAGCTGTCGAGCCTTGGAAGACCGAGACTTAGAGCCTACCCAACACCTGTCAGAGCTTTGAAATCTCAAAACTTCCTGAGACAATCGGGTAAATAGCTATTAAACTCTATTGAATAAGGGAATCCACACAAACAAAAGCTCAGAGGTAGCCAGAGTTGGCTAGAGGTTCAACTAGAGGTTCAACTGACTTCCATCAACAACTTGACGCAATCCAGCGAACTATTTAGTCAAATAATATACCAAAAAGAGATTAATTCTGTAATCCTACTGAGCTTTCGCAGCTTTACTCAAGACTATCAGATGTGCTCAAACTTTAAGCAACTTCATAGAAATTTCACAGTAATTGCCCCAGATTCTAGACTATACGGCTTGAAAGAGGGGTGTTATTCTGGGAAACAATGAGCAATCTATCGATACTAGGTTTTCATCCGTTTATCGGTCCCTTCCGCTCTTTTACATAGACGTAACGCAGAATTGGACAGTGAATCAACCAATCACCTGGGAACTCGCAAAGCAGCTTGCGATTCAGACTACCGCTGAACAAGTTGCCCGCCTCAGATATAGCATTACTGCTTGGAACCAGTGGCGAGCTACCAACCCCAACACGAGTGCCGAGTTGATGGGCGCTAATTTAAGTGAAGCGGACCTGAGGGGAGCGGATCTACGAGAGGCCGATCTGCGCAACGCTGACTTGAAGCGAGCGAATCTGAACGGGGCCGATTTGCGGGGTGCTGATTTGCGGTTAGCTAATTTGAATGGGGCTGACCTGCGAGATGCCGACCTACGCGGCGCTGATCTGAGCTTGGCCGATCTAAGCCTAGCTAGCTTGGCTGCTGCTAATTTGATCGGGGCCGATCTGGGTGAAGCCATCTTGACTGAAACAGACTGGCGGACTGCGAAAGTCGAGCAAACGCTATTTTGCGATAACCTTGGTTTGACTGAACAAGACAGGGACTATTTATCGGCCAAAGGTGCCCTTTTCTCTAATAATTTGTGCACAATGATCGCTTCTGAATAGTGTTAGCGGTTCAACCAGAACTCAAGCAAGACGCAATCAAGACTCAACTCAGTCAGTTTGCTGCCATTAAAAAACAAGCTGACAGCGATTGCGGTTGAATCTGCCTGGTTCAGCCTGAAATGACTAAGTGATAGTCCATCCAACCAAGTTGCTGGAACGGACTGGGAATAGGTTCTACTGAAGTTCGATGGGCATAGCATCAGCTACAGACTTGTCGGTAGTGAGTTGAGGTAAGGCTTTTGCTGGAGAACCAGAAGGAGAAATGACATCGTAGAACAACTCCTCGTAGCGGCTCAGGGCTTTATCAAAGGAATAATGTTGAGTGGCGTAGGCTCTACCTTGTTGTCCTAATGTATTTGCTTTTGCCGGATTGAGATACAAATCCTGGACGGCAGCAGCCAACACTTCAGGCTGCTCTGGCTCTACGACCACCCCGCCACCGCTCTGACGAATCGCACGAGCTGCCGTTCCAGCCAGTGGTACCGACGCAATAATCGGACGACCGCTCGCCAGCAACACCTGGATTTTTGAAGGCATATTGAACGAGATCACATTGCGCTTTTGCACCACCAATCCTACATCGGCGGCAGCCAGCATGTCCGGCAGTTGTTCCCTCGGCTGAAACGGCAACAGCAACACATTATGGACCCCATACGCTTCACAGGTCTGACGCAGCGCAGACAGGGCTTGCTTTTCACCCACAACCACAACCACAATCTCTGGGATATGCTGCAACTGGGCTGCTGCCCGAATCACCGTTTCTAATCCTTGAGTTAAGGCAATATTGCCGGAATACATCACGACGAATTTGTCTTCTAGGCCATAGGCTTGGCGGAAAGCATTGCCTTCTTTACTCAACGGACGAATGAACTTGGTGTCTACCCAATTCGGAATACAGCGAATTTTGTCTCTGGAAATGCCTTTAGCCGCGAGGTTTTCGGTGAAGCCGTCAGTAATCACGCTGATTACACTGGCCGTGCGGTAGGCGAATTTTTCCAGCGCTTCAAACACCCGAATGGCCTGTTTGTTAGTAATCAACCCGACATGCACAGCCGCATCCGGCAAAATGTCTTGCAGGTTCAACACAACTGGACAGGAATAGATCCATCCCAGTAAAGCAGCGGGCACTGAAACGGGCAGCGGCGGTACCGTCAGCAAAATTACATCCGGTCGCCAGCCACGCAATGCCTGCACCATGCTGCTAACCACAAAACTGCCATCAAGCAGCATACGGGTAACTAAGCCCGGTTTGGGCCGAATCCAGACGCAGCTCCGTTGAATGATGACTCCGTTGCGCTCTTCAGTGCAGTATAGTTTGCCCTTGTAATCCTCATAGATTTGGCGTTGGGGATAGTTAGGCATTCCTGTCACAACCCGTACATCATGACCTCTAGCTACTAATCCTTCAGCTAGCTCGGTCATCAGCGGTGCAATACCAATTGGTTCAGGATGATAATTGTAGGAATAAATCAAAATGCGCATAGGTCAAGAAGTCTTGAGAAGAGAACGAAGCAACTAAAAACAGCCGGTCGGATCAGGTATATTTCCTTTGCTCTCTCTAACGTTTTGCATTCAATTTCCACCAGATAAAATGCACCTTTATTGATAGAAGAAGATGAAAGCATAGTAGAAATGCATGGCAAAATTGAATGATTACCAGCCGATTAGAGCAGAATCAAAAGGTGTAGGTTTTCATTTTTTGAAATCTCTTAGACAGCCTGTTTGCTTTTGCTCAGCTAATATCCAGCGATTTCATTACTTCAGGTGTAATAATTCTCAGCAAACAACGCCCACCGTAGGAACACGGCATTTATTTCTAAGCAAAAAAGTGGGGGGATTGAGGCTAAATTTTTTTAAATTAAGCAAGAAGTTCGATTTTTATTATTAGGTAAAATGACGGAAATTTGAATTTTAACTAATCATTCAAAATTAATTAAAACTAGCATTGTTAAATCAAAAATTTAAAATCGAAATCCGAGTTTTTACCGACTAAATGTTGCTGTCGTAAGAAGTTTCACGGAGCCTAATTTAGCTTGAATTTAAACTGGCCCAATCTATCTCGATAAAACCACGGTAAAACCAGTCTATAGCCCTCCTCAATCGTCGCGAGGTTTGCTGAGGAGGCAAGGCTCAAGGATAGGAGCTAATTTCGCCGAAAGGCTGTAAGAGCTAGTTTTGCCGAAAGGCTGTGTCTAAGCGTGCTTAAACGCTCAGCACCATCGTTTCTTTCCCAATATCTTTAGAAACTTGGAACCATCTCCTTCGGTGAGCAATCTAATCAAGACGCGGTAACTGGCTACTTGAAACCACCATGCTACAGACTTTTTCAGGCTAGTGAAGTACGAAAAACGGGGTGCAGGGGCACTGCCCCTACACCCCCTATACTTCACATGAGTGAAAAACGCTGTAAGTTGGTCAACAATGATTCGCAGTGGTTCGGCAAACCCATCGCGTCACATCTGGTTCGCTAGCAGGGCACCTGCCCTATGGGATGTGTTTAAATTTTGCTTGTTTACTGCTAATTTCTACAATTCTAGTGTAGCTATACCTATTCACGCAGCATGCACGCAGCACAAAAGTGCCATGAATCCAAAATCTAAAATTGAGCATCTAAATATGGTGAAAAACCTGCCAACCCTGGACGTAAAAACTCCAGAGTTAGGCAGGCGTTTTTCAATGAACGAGCCAGTGCCCTATCGTTGGGCAGAGTCTATCCGAAAACTCCGAAGGGTTTTTGAATTTCAAAAACCTGACGAGTCTTTGGATAGGTAGTTAGCTCTGAATACGTTATTTAACCGAATTGCCACGCCAGATAGTGCGGTCCCAGCAGGTGTTCGTTAGATCTGCTTGACTGAAATCTGTGCTTTTGAGGATGGCTCTGGTGAAATCTGCATTAGTTAGATCACAGCCTCGGAAGCTGGTACCCCAGCGGGTTGCCAGAAAATTAGCTAGTTCCCAGGTAATTATGTGCTTACGACGGTTTTTTAGCGTGCGCCACGCCATATAGCCACTTAATGGCAGAATCAATGAAACCACCGTAGTAGTTGATGCAATACTAATCAGTGCAATGTCGCTCGATGCGAATGCAGCTGTTAATGCAAGAGTTAATGCAACAGCGACCACGAATGCGAATGCAACACCCAGCGCTACTACAATCCGAAATGCTAGCGCGGCTGCAAGCATCAAAATACTAACAGCAGCTGTGGCAGATGTAATCAACGCATCAACTGTGATCACCAAAGCAATACTGCCCATGATTGGAATTGCTGCAGAGCTGACAAACGCTACCATCGTTGCGGCCAACAGGGCAAAACCAAAAATAACAAAGCCCAATCGCATATCGCGAACCAGGGAGACAACGATAAACGTGATCGTTAAAACTGGGGTAACCCAGGCAAGATGGGCCAAATCAGCCTGCTGACCTGCAAAAAATCTCGCTTCGGTTAAAGTTCCCACCAAACCTGCCGCTACTCCCAATAACAGCGCCAAGCTAATCAGCATAACCAGGAGGAATATGGCCTGGCGTTTTTGCAAACCCGCCGTTACATTGACAAAACATGCATCTGTGAGCACCGCATTGGTAAAATCAGCTCCTCGAATATCTGAACCAGTGAAATCTGTGCCAGAGAGGTCTTCGCCGCGAAAACTTTTGCCTCTAAGGTTTTGTCGCTTGAAATTCCTTTCACCTAATTCATACAGCCAAACGATTTCCTCTTTGCGGATGTTCCTAGTCATCATAATGGTATCTACCTCATGAAACAGCTTGCCCTGAGAACCTGGAATAGGCACCCTGTAGCTGGTAGACACCCCGAAAATTCAACACTGACCACGGAAGCGAGCAGCTTCCGAAGAACTAGGGTTGAAATACAGCAACGAAATGGTAGAGCGGTAGGGATCGTTCTGCGATGTGAGACGCCAGGGAACACCAAACTTCAACTAGCGCTGCGCTGAAGCAGCATTGATTCAATCATCAAGCAACCGTATCGAAACAACCTGATCGAACCGGACAGGTTAAGATACTCTACTTACTCTTCACAGACTACTGCAAAAATTTTACTTTTACCACTCATTGACTTGGCTATGTTGAGAAGTTGGCGGCTAATCTTGAGCTAATTCTAGACCAATTCTGAGGCCAGTCGAGAGTGGATTTGAGCTGTAACCTACAAGCAGAGCTAGCCTGTGCCTGGATCCAGCAATTATTGCGCATTTACAAAATAATTGGGTCACAAGAAATCGAGTTCTAAAATTGCGGTATGGGTAGTCTTCAGCGGTCCACCTCAACAGTCTAACCGTTAAGCTAGAAGCCATTAAGCTAGGAGTCTATAGACTAGAGACGCTAAGACTAGAGACGTAATCGTGGTGGTGTTGGTTCCCGCATCCTGGGATACCGCTCTTGCTGAGTAGCAATCTACAGCTCCGATGTGGAAGGGTCACGATCGCCTAAAGTTACTGTTTTGGTCAAAGCAATTTTGGTCAAAGCAATGGTAGCTCAATAGCAGCTAAATGGCAGAACAAGTGGCTTAATCTCTTGAAGCGATTGGGCCGCAAAACCGCTAGACTGAATCAAGTGGAATCATTTGTGCAGCTCCTCAATTTTTCTCAATCATGGACTTTAGCCAATTACTGAAAGAGCGTGCTGAAACGATTGCAAACCAATGGGTTGAGGCAGTCAAGCGAGATCGGCAAATTCAAAGCACGGACCACCTGTCTGCGGTTGCAATTCGAGATCACATTCCGCATGTCCTGATGGCTTTGACAACTGTTCTTTCCCACGAAGAAGAAAATGATATAGAAACATTGGCAGTCGCCAGTTTACAGCATGGAGCATTACGAGCTGAACAAGGTTTTGATCCCACCGAAATTGCTCGTGAGTATCATTTATTACGCTCTGCTATTCTAGCGAACCTGCGGCAAGATTTGTTGCAAGGCAGTCCGGAAGAATTGTTTCGGGCTATGACATTGATCAATGCAGTAGTGGATGCAGCTATCGCTCAATGTTTTAAAAGCTACGTGCAGGAACGGCTGCAGGAACTCGAACAGCTTCAATCTCAGCTAGCATTGACCAATCAGGAGCTGACTCGCTTAGCAAGAGCCAACCAAGATAACTTGTCGATACTGACCCATGAGCTAAAAACCCCTTTGAATTCAATTATCGGCTACTCTGAGCTATTTTTGCGGCAGCAGCGCCAAGCTCAAACTAGGGATATGATTCCCAGCTTAGAGCATATTGAGCGAGTGTTGCGCAATGGTCGGCAGTTGTTGCGTTTGATAAACGATGCGCTGGAGCTGTCGCGCTGTGAGGCTGGCCGGATGCCGCTGCAATTAGTATCAACCGAGGTGGGTTCGGTGATTCGCTCTGTGGTTGAGGTAATTCAACCCCTGGCTGATGCTCGCGGCTTGACATTGGTGGTGGACTATGACATGGCTCCATCCCAGGTGGTGGTGGATCCGTTGCGCTTGCAGCAAATTTTGATCAATCTGGCGAGTAATGCAGTGCGCTATACGCTAACGGGCAACATTACAATTCAGGCTCGTACCCTCGATCAGGAAAAATGGGAAGTTGCTGTAATTGATACGGGAATTGGCATTGCACCAGAAGAACAGACACATATTTTTGATCCGTTTGTACAGCTCCGCCCTCCTGATTCGTTTAGCAATTCAGACAGTACAGGCTTAGGACTAGCGATTGTGGCTCAACTCGTGAAGCTAATGCAGGGCGAGATCCAGTTAGAGTCTCAGGTTGGGACTGGTTCTACATTCACGGTGATATTGCCAATTGAAGTGAAAGAGTACCAGCCGAGCGCGTCCGTAAAATGATCTTAGACGCTACTGATTGCTCATTTTGAGCACACCAAATTCAACAATTATTGAATATCTTTCAAATGGTTATGGACCTTAATGAGGAACTAATTGTTTGATTTAGCCTAGATTTTATAATGAACGCGTTTGGGAATAAGCTGATTCAATCTCAAACCAGTCATACAACGAAAAGCTGATCAGGTAGATGGGCAAAATCAACTATAGCAATCCCAAATCAGTTATGAGAATCTAGAGGGGTCAATCTGGGTTTGGAAACTGTTCGATGCTAGAAGATCTCAATGCCTTCATTCACTCTAATCCTGATGCCCGTGAACTCAAACGCGCTGTTGCCGTTCAGATTGTTTCTTAAAGGCTATAAACACCGAGAGA
>KL662191.1:166559-260917 GCA_000733415.1 [Leptolyngbya] sp. JSC-1 | reverse complement strand
CTCAATCAAGGATTGGACGACTCTAACTGGAAAATTACTTGTATTCGGTTTGCTGCCAATGATCCCAAGCAGAACCCGATTGAGGATATTTGGTTACAGGCGAAGCGATTCATTCGAGAGTACTATCACTTGTGTACATCGTTTAATGTAGCTAAGTTCTTATTCGAGTTTGTCACACATTGTCAGATCTTTAATTTTCACAAGCTTTTTACCTATGGCTGTTTCTCACAACTCATTTAGGATCGCTATATCAAAGATGAGGCATTTGGCCTGCTGAGGGATTAATGGTCTGCACTATCGGTTTGCTCAATCACTGGATTGGTCGCTGACCACTACTGGTAATTGGTTTGTCTCCTCATAAAGGTTTACTCGTGAAGTGAGGGTAGTCATCCACCTGGCGCAAACGTTGAAATTAGGTTAACTAAATAATCAAGTTCGTTTAATCAAGTTCGTTCAATCAAGTTCGTTTAATCAAGTTCGTTTAATCAACAGCTTGATAAATTAGAGTGCGTTCCAGGATCGTGTTCCGGAGTCGTATCTCTGAATAGTGTGTTCCAGTGCAAATCTAGTGCAGATGGCTTTATGAACTGCAATCAGAACAACGAGTTGCCCAATGAGTTACCCCCAGATCTAACCTCAGATCTAACCTCAGATCCTTCACCTGCCAACCTCCAGTCTCCTGCAAACGCACCTGCACTAGCAGGATTACGGATTCTGCTTGTAGAGGATGATCCATCAGCCAGACAGTTACTCAGCGATATTCTGATAATAGATGGTGGTGCCGAGGTGGTTGCTGTGGCCTCAGTCCGTGAAGCGTTAGAGATTTTGGAACGCCAGCAAAGCGATGTTTTGATCAGTAATATTGTGCTGCCTGATGGAGATGGGCGGACGCTGATTCGGCAAATCAGAACGTTAACACCCGAACAGGGCGGACAGATTCCAGCCATTGCTGTAACCGCTGCCGCCAATGAACGGAACCGTACCGAGTTGCTGGCTGCTGGGTTTCAGGACTATCTATTTAAGCCCTTTGACGTTGAGCGCTTAATTGCCGCCGTAGCTAACTTGGGCCGGCCCAATCGAGATTGTTAAGCAGCGGAGCAGAATTCCCCCTTGGAGCGATCTGCCTCTATATCTAGTGATAGTGTTTACAGTGTCTCCTACTTCTCAGAATGAAGGATAGGTGAGATTGTCGATTTGCTGGGGTTGGACCGCTTCCCCAGCAGATTTAATTTGCCTAACCTGCTGCTGGTTTGGAGGAGGTGCATCAATGAATGATGAAGCAAAAATTCAACAGTCGATTGCTGAACTCAACCTGCTCCGTCAGCGCGTAGTTGAATTGGAAACTCAGCTTACTAACTTAACGAGCCAGCATCTGTGCGGCCCAAACGGCATTCGCCTTGATCCAGATACCTGGTTTCGGTTGATCCAGGCTGAAGTGAAAGACTATGCAATATTTACACTGGATCCAAATGGTTGTATCACCACCTGGAATGCTGGAGTTGAGCGGATCCTAGGCTATCAGGAAGCAGAATTTATTGGGCAACCTACTGCCCTGTTGTTCACGCCAGAGGATATTGCTGCTCAAGCGCCACAACAGGAATTAGCCACTGCCCGTACTGAAGGTCGAGCCGAGGACGAGCGTTGGCATTGTCGCAAAGATGGTACTCGCTTTTGGGCATCGGGCGTTGTCACAGCTTTACATGACTCAAGCGGAGAGTTGCAGGGCTTCATCAAGGTGATGCGAGACTGCACTGACCGCAAGCAAGCCGAGACCTCGCTCTACAAAGCTGTGCAAGACTCGCAGCAGTATGTGGCTCAACTGCAAGGCTTAATGGCAGCAGCTTTAGCGATCAATTCCGCCAATTCGCTTGATGAATCGCTGAATTTAATTGCAGAACAGGCGCGTTCGTTGACTAATGCCCATCAAGCCATTATCAGTCTGGTATTAGATGAGGAACGCAGACAGGCGACGGAAGTGATTGCCTACTCAGATAAGCATGTAAATTGGCGACAGCCCCATGAAATTCCCGATTCTTGCGGCATTTTTACCTTGGTGCATCACATCACCCAACCGTTGAATTTGTCCCAAGCCGATCTGACCTCCCATCCAATCTGGCGAGCTTTTAGCCGTCGGGTTGGTCAACATCCGCCCATGCGGGGAGTTTTAGCTGCGCCGTTAGTGGGACGTAAAGGGATCAACATTGGCTTGATTCATGTTTCTGACAAAGCTGGCGAAGAATTTAGCCCAAGCGATCAGGCTGTATTGGTGCAGTTAGCCCAGATGGCTGCTGTGGCCATCGAAAACACGCGCCTTTACCAATCCGCTCAAGAAGCCAACCGGATTAAGGACGAATTTCTGTCGATTTGCTCTCATGAACTCCGCACGCCACTCAACTCGATTCTGGGCTGGGCCAGACTGCTGCGGAGCCGTCAGTTTGATGAAGGCACCACCGCCCGTGCCTTGGAAACGATTGAACGCAATGCTGAAACTCAGGCTCAGCTAATCGAAGATTTACTCGACATTTCCCGGATTATGAGCGGGAAGCTGCGGCTGAATGTTTGTCCAGTGGATTTGACGGCTGTGATCTTTGCCGCCATCGATACTGTGTATCTAGCTGCCGAAGCAAAAGCAATTCAAATCAAAGCAGACTTGAATTCCACAGTAGGGCCAATTTTAGGTGACCGGGATCGGCTGCAGCAGATTGTCTGGAATTTGCTCTCCAATGCGATCAAATTTACGCCGAGGGGAGGCCGAGTTGATGTGGCTTTGAAGCGGCACCACTCTCAGGTGGAAATTGTAGTAAAAGATACGGGACAGGGCATTGCTCCCCACTTTCTGCCGTTTATTTTCGATCGGTTTCGGCAGGCAGACAGCACCACCACTCGTCGCTATGGGGGCTTGGGCTTGGGCCTAGCAATTGTGCGGCATTTAGTCGAACTGCATGGCGGCACGATTCGAGCCGAGAGTCCGGGAGTTGGGCAGGGATCTACCTTTACGGTTAGCCTGCCCTTAAATACAATTCGGATCGAGCACAGCGAACCGGCCCTGACGTCTACCCCGCGCCGCAGTGCACCGTTCGAGTGTATGGCGCAGTTGAATGGTGTGCGGGTCTTGGTGGTGGACGATGAAGCAGACGCGCGTCAACTGCTCACGACGGTGTTGCAGCATTGCGGGGCCGAAACAACAGCCGCTGCCTCGGTTCAAGAAGCTCTGCAGGCAATCGAACAGGCCGAATTCGATGTTTTGATCAGCGACATTGCCATGCCTCATGAAGATGGCTATAGCTTGATTCGTCGGATCAGAACCTCAGCCTACCGTCAACTGCCTGCTGCTGCCCTGACGGCCTACGCCCGTCCCGAAGACCGCACCGCTGCCCTGATGGCGGGATTTCAAACCTATTTGACTAAACCCGTTGAGCCGATTGAATTGATTGCCGTAGTGGCATCCCTATCGGGACGAACTGAATTGAACTGAGCGGGGTGTGGGAGTACGTGTTGAACTCTGGTGATGATATTGGGTTAATGCTTGACTAAGTTCAACTTGCAAAATTAAGTTCAGTTGGCTAACGAGACGGAGCTTGGTCAATCGCTCTAGCCACTGCGTGCCAGGCCAACTTTCGGTTTAGGTTAGCATCCAATAGCAAGGGCCGCACCGCCGCCCGATCGGAACGGGGGTGAAAATCGCTCAACCAGGTGTAGCGATCGCTCAAGCCCCAGGTGACGATCAGCTTCACTGCCGGTTCATCCAGAGCTACCGTCAGAAAATCTTCGTAGGCTTGGGCGATCAGACGATCACGGTTCGTTGGATGGCGCGGCAATCGGTTGTCGATTACATCCAGTTCGGTAATGTAAATCTCCAACCCTAAACTAGCCACATCGGCCAGAAATCGCCGCAGCTTGTTGGGGTTAAAGCGGGTTTCGTGCCCTTCTAGGTGGGCCTGAAGGCCAAAGGCATGGATCGGGGTTCCCTGAGCTTTTAGCTGCTCTAGTAGCTTGAGCACAGCTCTGCGTCTGGCTTCGTGATCGGGCCGGTCGTATTCTAAGCCGTAATCGTTGTAGGTTAGCTTAGCTTGGGGATCAGCCGCTGCCGCCGCCCGAAACGCCAAATCCAGATAGTCGGGGCCGAGCAGTTGCAGCCAGGAGGTGATGCGCAAGCCGTCGGCACGCCGATTGTTCGGTTCAATCGCTTCATTCACGACATCCCAGGAGTGCAGCTTACCGGCATAGTGACCCGCTACAGTTTGAATATGCCGTACTAGCACTTGCTCAGCATTTTGGCGATTCACCTGTTCCTCAAACCAGTCGGGTAAACCCAAATGCCAAACCAGGACATGGCCGCGCATTTGCATATCGTGGGATTGGGCAAACCTGAGCATCCAATCTGAGCGCGAGAAATCGAAGGTTTGCAGGGTTGGACGCAGCCGCGCATCGCCAGAGGACCACTTTAGCTCCCATTCTGGCACCAGAATGCCGCACTCGGCCTGGTAGGCTTTGGCCAACGCTGGATCGGTAAATAGATTAGCGCGACGGGCAGCGGCTCCATAAATTAAACCCTTTGCTTTAGCCCGTTGGCGCAGCGATTCTTCACCCGTGACCTGTGTCTGACGCGCCAGTTGATCTGGCGACGCGACCGGCCTATTCCGCAGCGCCGTTTGGGCCGTCGTGATTGTTCGAGCAACGGTGCTGGTGCCCAATCCCGTGAGGGCTGCTAAGCCCAGCCACAGCGCACGACGGCGGGTGAATTGATGTTGAGGCATGGGTGGAACCGCAATCAGGATAGAAACGGAGCCAGGAGGAGAAATTTAGCCGCCTAAATAGCGTGCGTAGTTCTCGCTTATGGGTATAAGATTTGACGGCTGTGGTCCAGCTCCAGGTTCCTCGCTCCTAATCAAAACTGGTTGATCAAAACTGGTTGACCTGAGCGCTGATCCACTTATAGGTTTCGAGCAGACCGACTTCCAGGGAAATACTGGGTGCCCAACCCAATAGCTCCTGGATCAACGTGTTGTCTGAGTTTCTGCCTTTGGGGCCAACGGGTTTAGACAAATCGTATTTGCGATGCACCCGCTTACCCGCAATGTCCGACACAATGTCAATTAGCTCATTGATCGTCACCATCCGATCCGAACCTAAGTTGATTGGCCGATCGAGATTGGAGCGCATAATCCGTAGACAGCCTTCGACACAGTCATCCACATAGCAGTAGGAACGAGCCTGGGTACCATCGCCCCAGACATCGATGATGCCCTCTACTCCTTGAATTTTGGCGATTTTGCGGCAGATGGCCGCAGGCGACTTTTCCCGACCTCCATCATAGGTGCCCAGCGGACCGTAGATATTGTGGAAGCGGGCGATTTTGATATTCAATCCGTAAGACTTTTTGTAGGTTTCGTGTAGAATCTCGGAGGTGAGTTTCTCCCAGCCGTACTCCATGTCAGGGTCGGCTGGAAAGACCTTGTCCTCCTTCAGACCAGGACTATCGTTGGTTTCCTGTAGGTAGTTGGGGTAAACGCAAGCCGAAGACGCATAGAAAATATTTTCAACGTCGTTGATTCGGCAGGCTTCTAGGGTGTTCGTCGAGATCAGCAGATTGTCGTGCATGATTGCCGCTGGAGCCGTGTGGGTCCAGCCAATTCCGCCCATGTTGGCAGCCAAAGAAAATACGGTGTCTACATTCCGCATCGCCTGCAAACAATCATCGCGCTTACGTAAATCTAAAATTTCAAATTCATCCGCGTCGGTTTTACTAAATTCTGGATACTTAATATCTACGCCTCTGACCCAGCAGCCTTCTTGCTTCAAACGGCTGACCAAGTGAGAACCAATGAAGCCACCAGCTCCAGTTACAGTCACTCTTTTCATGCTTTCATCCTCTATTGAGTAAATCGGGTAGGTCTGCGCAAATTGACAGACGGACTCTGCACCTGTGGTGAACGGATCGACCCAAACAGGCATCTGCTAGCCAAGCAAGACTCAAACGAAACTAGTTATTTTGAGGAACACGAATACTGTCAAAGCGTTTCAGGCGCAAAAGTTGCAGCAAGAAATTCCAAATAAACACGAAGTTGTAGACGGTGTAGCGTTTCCACAGTCGCTTTGGATCTTGTGTCAGCCGAAACAGCCATTCAAATCCGGACCGCTGAATCCAGTAGGGTGCCTGGGGAATGCGGTTACTAAAGAAATCAAAGGCAGCTCCAGAGGCAATCATGATCGTGCCGGGAATTTTGCTGAGATGATCCTGAATCCACTGATCTTGTTTGGGAGATCCCAAACCAACGATGATGAAATCTGGATTGGCCTGACGAATCTGCTCGCACACCAGGGCGTCTTCTTGCGGTGTGAGCGGGCGGAATGGCGGCGAGTAGGTGCCTACAATTTGCAGCCCAGGAAACTTGCTTTGCAAAAATTGCTGCATTGTTTCTGGAACTCCCTCCGCCCCACCGTAGAGATAGAGCCGGTATCCCCGTTGAATTGCAATGCGGCAAAGATTGAGAATGATGTCGGGGGCATAGAGCCGGTCGCACTTTCGACCTGTGATCAACCGAATCCAGTAGACAAACGGCATACTGTCTGGACCGGCAATATCGGCTTTCGTAAAAATTTCTTTGATCTCGCGGTTTAGGTAACTCTCAACTACACAGTTGACATTGACGCAAGCAACATGTTTCGAGCGAGCCGATTTGTCTTGTAGCCATTGCTCACACTTAGCAAACAACTCCTTGTAGGTGATCACATCTACATCAACACCAATAAAATTGTATCTCATCGTATACTGCTCCGTATGCTCAAATTTGCAAAATCTACGCTTATTTAGTCAAAACATTCTAGGGTCGAAACATAAAGTTTCAGCATTGACTGCATGTAGTGCTTTACATCTAATGCTCGAACTGTATTTCGTGCTGCAATGCCTAGTTCGTTCCGCAGTTGATAATCTTGGATTAATCGCTTCATTGCCTCTGTCAGTTCTGTCAGATTGCCTGGCTGCACTAATAAGCCATTTCGTTCTGATGTGATCACTTCTGGAATTCCACCCACTGGCGTCACAATCACCGGCAATTCCCAGGCCATCGCCTCCAGCATCGACATGGGTAGCCCCTCGTTGTAGGACGGCAACACGAACACACTGGCATTTGCGAGCAGCTGATCGCGCTGAGTTGGATTGACCCAAGCGTGAACCACCGCCCGATCGGCAAGTTCTAAATCTGCAATTAGGGTTTGGGCTTGTTCCACATCTCCATTCCCAGCCAATACCAGTCGAGCCTGAGCACGAACCGATGCAGGTAGGGCAGCAAAGGCCCGAATCAGATCAAAAGCCCCCTTGTCCTGACGCGGAAAGGCAATCACTGAACGCACCGCATCGAGGGCACCCCCATGCTCACCAATCCGACCCAAAAACACAAAGGTAATGGTTTGCTGCTGACTGCGATCCGGCACTTCGGCTGGCAGCACTACCGGATTGGGCAGCACGACCATCTGATCTGGGCTGAGGTGAAAGCTTTTTGAGTAAAAATTGCGCCAGCTTTCGGACAGGGCAATAAACTTTGCACATTGACTGAACCCAGCGATAATCAACCTCTTCGCAACGCGAGGTAACTGGGCATAAAATTCTCGGTAGGCCGCTCCGTGACAATGCAAAACGAACGGCTTGTGGAAACACAGGGTAATAAAGGCCAGAATCAGCTTACGAAACGTACTGCCTCGATCGGAAAAGTGAATGTGCACCAGATCGGTCTGATTGCGGCTCAACGCTTGAATCAGGGTAGCAATCGCGCCCAAAAAAACGGCGATATTGCGAGTTGCAGACCCCTTGGCGAACGTAGGCACATGATGAATTCTAAGTTCCGGTGGCGCGTAGTCTAGCATCAGCTTTTCTACCGAAGTAATGCCGCCTTGGACATCCAACCCTGCGCCTAACATTAATACTCTGACGAATTTTCGATTAGCAAACGTATTCATTTTCAGATAGCTCTATTTGATTTTTATCAAGTTTTTTATCTCAGCTTCGAGTAGATTCAATCAGAGCCAATCAGGCATGACAATCTTGCCACTGTAGCTTGGCAGCGGTGAGTGGCTCCTGCTGATGGCGAACAACTAGTGACAAAATGGCTGCGCTATACAACACCCAGTAAATAGTGTTGCGGTCCAAGAATGTGCTTTCGGTAAGATTGACCAGAATTGTGAACAGGAGGAGCATCAGCGGCAAAAAGAATTCCGGCGTTCGGCTCTGGCTGACTAGCGCCACCGACCTTGCCAAGCCCGTCAGGAACTGCACCAGGAAAATGCTGACTCCCAATAGGCCCAACCCCAACCAGAGTTCCAAAAATCCGTTGTGGGCACTGGGGGCTTCCCAACCCACTGCTCGCCAAACATAGCTGGTTTCGCTGTACCAGTCTTTCCAGAGTGAGCCATAGCCGTAGCCCAACCAGGGTCGTTGCTGGATCATATCCCAGCTGTAGACCCATAGCTTTGAGCGGCCTGTGAACGTGAGATCTTTGCCCAGTAATCGCACCAAGCTTTCTGCATACAGCAGGATCAACGTCGTCAGGCTCAACCCAACCACCGCGATTAAGCTGAGGGCAAAGGTTCGCAGGGTGTAGTACCAGCGCAAGGTGCGAAAGATCATAAAAGCAGGCAGCAACACCAGCAAATGCACCAAGGGCGACGAAGATTTGGACAGTAGCAATAGCGCAAACGAAGCCCCCATACCGCACCAAAGCCAGCGGCTAGCCCTGAACCCAACCGCCAACAGCAGGAATACGGTAGTGCTCAAAGCCATCATGGCACCCAAACCATTTTTATGGGTATAGATGCCCCGCCATGTTCCGGCATGGGTTCCGCCCATAATGCCATATTGGGGCAATACTACAGCAAACAGAATGCTCAACCCAATTGCCAAACCAAAGGCCCAACCCAGTAACTGTAACTGTTGCTTTAGACTGTAACGAGTCGAGAGATAGACTCCGAATAGGGTTGTACCCGTGACGGCTATAGCTCGGTTGATTGTGAGCGCAGGTGAGGAAGACCAGAAGATTGACGCCCAGATGACGCTGACTGTCAGCAAGATCGTCTTTTCCTTGAACAGGATATAGAGCGCTCGCTTCCAGTGCGGCAGCAGCAGTAGAAACGTGATGATATAGATCAGCTGAAACAGAAGTTTTACCAGCATGAAATCGGGCGTTGATCCCTGCTGCCCTTCACTTTTGCCGCCTGATAGGATGACAACCAAGGGACCTCCTGTGTAGACCAGGAGCGCCAGCACGGTGAAAATTGGTTCGGCAACACTCAGCAATTTTTTCATGTAGATAGAACCCTGGCTCAGAGAACTCAAACCGCCTGACAGCTTTTTTGATGAACTTTTTGATAAATTTCAACCGTTTGAGCGGCGATGGTGGACCAGTTCAAATCGGTTTGGCAACGGGCTAAGGCGGCGGTTTGCAACTGATTTTGCAGGTCAGGATCTCCCAAGAGGCCACTGATGGCGTTGGCTAAAGCTGGCCCATCTGCCGCTGGCACGAGTAGACCGTCCTGCTGGTGACGAATCATTTCGGCCAATCCACCCACCTGAGACGCAATCACCGGGGTTCCTGTTGCATAGGCAATGGCCGCAACACCGCTTTGAGAGGATTCGGTATAGGGTAAAACCACGGCAGTACTGCGTTGAAATAACTCTGCTACGGCTGCAAACGGAATGAAATGATTCAAAAGCTCGTAGCGCTTGGGATCATAACCATTGGGGAAATACCGCTCGATCGGGTCGCCCCGACCTGCGATCACGAGCTTTACCTGAGGAAACTGCTGAGCTACCAGCGGCATGGCCTCCAAGAGAAACCGCAGCCCCTTGTAGGGCCAAATTCGCCCAAAGAATAGCAACGTATAGGGTTCACGGATGCAATGGTTAATAGTATGGGCTATGTTCTCAGAACTAGACTCATATTGGCAGACTGCAAAGGATGTATACAAACTGCCCAGTTCACCATGCGGCAAAACGCTGATGCGGTGTTGGGGTACTCTAAACGGATTGATTAGGACATCTTTGATAGATTGCGCATGCACAATTAGATGCTGAGAACGGTAGTAGGCAATGCGGCGGGTGTATTCGGAGCCAAATTTCAGATCCTGATCGCCGGGATGCCGAAACACATCATGAATGGTGGTGACGAGAGGCGGCAGTTGACCAAACAGCAGCGACAGGTCATACCAAGAATTGTTGGTTTCCTGCACATGCAGTACATCAGGCTGGAGGTCCTGCAGCATCTGTCTGATCTGCCGCAGCACCAAGAGATTCCGTCCGTCCCGAATGCGAGGTTTCCAGAAGCCAACGGTTTTAATCTTGGCATTCAGGTGGCTGCGATGCAGAGCCGAAAGTTGCTCAGGGTGGATTAGAATTACCTCAGCGAATTCAGTCAAGGCATTGGCTAACTGAACTGTGTAATCTTCAAAGCAAAAATGTAATAAGGCAACTCTGAGCATGGGTCTTATTTCTGGGCAACCAGGAAGATGTTGTCTCGGAACAGTAAGAGCTGCTTCAGGAATTTGCTCAGCGATTGCTGCAGTTTGCGCTGGGGAACCAAGCCCAACACTGCCTCTGTCACTAACAGCAGCTGCAGATAAACCTCACCCACTTTGATCATCTGCGCGTCTTGCTGCAGGTGCAGCTTGGCAAATAGCCGCCGAAACTTGAGGGGAATAGAGGCATAGACTTGGCGATAGCCAGCCGCCTGCAATTGCTTCAGTAATTCAGCATAGGTATACTCCTTCAAATGCATGCCCCTGGAGACGTTGTAGTTGAAAACGGAGGAAACATCATGGGTCCCCGTGTAACAGTGGGGCGTCGTGAAAATATAGCGGCCTTGCGGTTTGAGAATCTTGTAACAGCCTTTGAAATGGGCGTTCAGGTCATCTGGGTGGAGATGCTCAATCACCTGACTGGAGAGCACCACATCGTAACGGCCACCCGGTTCAAATCGTTCTAAATGAACGCCATCGGATTGCCCCCATTGAATATTGGCAGCCGGATTGTTCAGATGCTTTTGTCCCCCTTCCCTGGTAATTTCGGTCCCTTTACAGTCAAAACCACAGCTGGCCAAATACTGAATCAACTGTCCCTGCCCTGACCCGATTTCATAAACAGTTTGAGGTGGTGCACCAATCGTTTTAGCCCAGGTTTCGTAGTCTTCTGTGGCATCGTCTTGACCTTGGCGATCCCGATTCAGCCACTCCAGCCCTTGGTAGAGCGGCGTATAGGAATTTTCAAACACCTGCCAGCGGTTTTCTAGCGTTGAGTTGAGCAGTTCTTTGGTCAACTGTTTTTCTAATTCCCAGTGGGCCAGCACCATCTGTTCGCTAATATCAAAATTGTCTGTGATGCTGTAATTCTGTTTGTACCGTTCGACTAATTGTTTTCCTCTTGGCTCCATGACAATCTCCGTCGCAAAAGTCATCTGATCTATGATTTCTGGTATTTTGTCAACAGTTTGGCTAACACTATGTTGGGTCCTCCCAGTAGATGGATGCCCATACCAATGATCAACAAACTATAGAGACCGGTGGCCATTGCCGCCTTCAATAAAACATCTTGCTCTAACTGCTGTAGCCCCATAAATACGAGCAACATAAATCCTCCTACGAACAGGGGACGCCGTATCACTGCCCATAAATTGACTTGGAATAGACGAACATGAACCGAATAGGCAAATTGACCCAAGCTGATCGAAGCGGTGATTATGGGTGTCAATGCTGCGCCAATCAGTTGATAGCGGGAAATGAGAACAATGCTGATTATTCCACCAATCAAGGCATTAACAATGACTTCGCGCAGGTTGATTCGCTCCAGACCACCGGCCACCAATGCCTGACTCAAGGGCGAACACAGCGCAATCACAATCAATGAGATAGCCACCAAGCTCAGAGGAATGCTGGTATCGGCAAATTCACGATTTTGATAGACCAGGGCCAACAGCTCTTTACCGATAAAGAACAAGCCAATCACGTAAGGCACAGCAAGACACAGGGACACTTCCAGCAGCAGCTCAACCGGACGCCGCAGGCCGCTTCCACCTGAACTTGCCGCCTTGGAAAGTCTCGGAAAAACGGCATTGAGGACTCCTTGATTGACAATGTCAAATGGCATCATAAATTGCAAAATACCACCAAACAGCCCCACAAGTGCTTCGCTACCAAATACTGACAAGATCAAAAGCTGTCGCCGAGAATTGAGCACATCAATCGCAAATAGCGCCAAGAAAGTTCGGACTGAGCCTGTTGTCTGACGAATAAACCGCCAGTTGACTCGCCAATTCGGCCGCACTAGCCTCAGCACTAAAACCCACTCGATTAATAGAATTAGAGTTTCTGAGAGCACAAAGATCAGAGCAATTTGGTTGATTTGAAACCCTAACTCCATCGCCCAAATAATGCTTCCGACTCGCAGGATGTAAATGGGAACAGTGCTGATAGCGATCAGATGCATCTTTTCCTGAGCCTGCATAATTGCTTCAGGAATATTGGAGAGCGAGAAGGGAATAATCGCTAAACCAATAATATAGCAAACTGTCGATGTTTCATCACTATAGGGAAACAAAAAAATGGTTATGCATAATAGAATGTAACCAATTAAACTAGCGACCAGCTGTAAAAGGGTGCCACTAACTAAGCAAATAGGAGCATCAGAGGGATTGCGTGAGAGTTCACGAATAAACAGTGTTCTGAACCCCTGAGCGATAATGCTCATGAAAATGAAATAGTAAGTGAATCCAATTAGATATTGCCCTAACGCTTGTGAACCAAGCGATCGAGCAATTGCTGCTGTAATGACGAAGCTAGTTACACCTTGAGTGAGACGTCCGAGGATTACAGAAAAAGAGTTTCCAATGAGTTGGCGTTGCCCTGGCATATAATGCTGAGCCTGGATAGGTAGGTAGAGTGGGTGCAGAATGAGATGACTGTATAGCCAGCTGTGGAGGTATTAGCTCTGATGGTCATGCTTGCATTTTCTGGCGACGTGGCAACATTTCAAATGCCGTCTCATTCCTGAAGACAAAATATTGGATTCTTCGGTCTAGAATGGCAGGCAGTTGATTTAGCAGGTGTGCAAAGCCAGTAGGATTTCTGAGCAGAGCAGTCAAGGCTGCTAGCAGACGACCTTGCTTGAGAGGTTGCACGATGTGGTAATAAGCTCGAATACGCTCAAAATTTGCTAGCTGTTGGGTTAAAGCGTCTACTAGTTCTGGAAATTGCTGGGTTAATTCTTGCTGCATAAAGTCAGCGGTTTTGCGGCAGCACTCATCTAACCAAGGAATCCGATCACTCCTCACGGAAGACCCTAGACGAGAGCGATAGAAATAGTATGGCTCCGGCACCAAAATAAAGTTTGCGCCATGCACAAAGCATTCCATATCGATCCAAAAATCATAGGCAGAAGTCAGAGTTTCGTCGTACTGGATGCTGTGCTGCAAGAGGAATTCTCGTTTAAATAGGGGCTTGGTTAACCCAAGATGCAGCCCTCGCTGGCCGTAGACATCCGTTTTGACGAAGAAGACAGGATCAATTCGACAGACGTGAGGGATTGTTTCACCGCTTTCGCTCAGCAGCGTACTCCAAGGAGCGGGTTCACCGTCACGAATCAGAAACAGGTCATCTACAATCACATCGGCATTTTGGGCATTAGCAACCTGGACTAACCGCTCTAATCGCTCTGGCGCATACCAATCGTCTGAATCTAAAACAGCAACCCACTTGCCAGATGTGGCTCGAATTGCCCGATTGCTGGAGGCTGTTGCTCCCATGTTCCTGGAATTGGTTATTATTGTTAGCCGCCCATCTTGAATGCGTTTAGCCACTTCAACAGTAGCATCTGTAGAACAATCATCAATAACAACAACTTCGATATTTTTAAGCGTCTGCGACAGTGCTGTTTTAATCGCCTTTTCAATATATGCTGCCGTGTTGTAGGCAGTTATGATCACGGAAACTTCAGGTTGCACAAAAGTATTCCTCATCTAATTCCGAAACTATTTGATTAGGCTGCACAAACCTCACGCCAGATTCCGTATGAACCGGCATGGATCCAAAAACTGTACGAATCTGCTTTGACTCGCAGAACGGAATGCGCTGACCGTAACAGAGTCAAACAGAAAATTTGTTGTAAACATCAGCTTCAGCGGAACACTCTCAACCGACTCAGCTCTGAAAGCAGGGACTCAATCACCAAGTTTGCATCAACAGTCCTCAAGTTCTCGTCCATCCAGCCTTGGTCTAATAGCAAATGCTAAAGCCGAAAGCTGGAAACTTGGCCGGAACGTAGAGCAAAACCCCAACCTGCCTCACAGTCGAGTGAAAGTGCAGCGTTGTGTAACACGTAATTTTTCTAACATGTCTCCTGTGACCCAATAGAGGTTCCTGAACGTGCTTCATGATAACTTTATATTAATTGGTTGCAAGTTAGCTAATCTCGGCTGTTATGTGAAGTTCTAATGAAGTAAATGGATACAGGGATCAGATTGACTCCGTAAATCTGCGGGATAAGCAGTTAAAACCGTGAGTAAATTTACGGGCTACCTTAACTGACAATTTTTGTCTCCGATGCCATTTGAGTTGAGGTTTGAGGCAAAGTTCAACTCTGGTGAAGCGAGTCCAGGGAACACAGTTCGAGCAATACAGTTCGAGCAATACAGTTCGAGCAATACAGTTCGGGCAATACAGTTCGGGCAACACAGTTCGAGCAACACTAGCTAGTTCACAATCCTAGGCAACAGCTCTATCAGCGCCTGAGTCAGATAAAATCAGCCGTTGTGAACTGATTCAGACGAGTATTGAGAATTAGAACAAGGTCCGTTTGGCCGACTTGCAGCAGCGTGTTGCGTCCCTGAGTCCGCACAGTCAAATTACTAAAGCGCAGATCGCCTATGAGATCAATTTTGTCTAAACCGTCTCTAAAGTCTTGAATCACATCGCGCCCATCTCTACGCTTCAGGACAAATATGTCACGCCCTGCGCCGCCAATCAATTGGTCTTTGCCGCCATTGCCAATCAACCGATCATTGCCATTTCCACCAGAGAGCAGATCATTGCCGGAGCCGCCTTGCAGCAGGTCATTGCCATCTAGTCCAATCAGCCGATCATCCCCTTCCAATCCGCTGAGGCGATCGTTCTGTGCTGTTCCCGTTAAACTATCAGTACCGCCTGTACCTTGTTTCACTGTCATTAAGGATGGACTTCCACCCATCGGTCTCTCAATTGCTCCAATATCAACACCATTTCCCTGCGGACGATTGATACCATAGCGGTCTTTGGCAGCCGTTAGTCCACCTGCCTTATCTAGGGCAGGGCTACCGCTTTGCAGAGAGAAATCACCAATCAAAGCATTAGCGAACAGCGGATCCTGACCCACGATGTTGTTGTTACCAAGACTCGTGAAGGTAGTGCTGTTGAAAACTAAATTGTAGTCATAGACAATTTTAGTTGCATTACTGACAATGTTCACCGGGCGTCCAGTTTTGGTATACATGATGTTGTTGAGAACCTGCACATCGCTGGCTTCAACTACAGTAATTTCTCCGTCTCTTATATCCGGATGCTGCGAGTTCTGAAATGCGGTGTTGTTAATGATATCAACATGATCGCTTTTGTACACATGAATGCCACGTCCTCCGTTGCTAGACACCACATTGTTCTCGATTAGAGTTCTACCTGTATATGCTCCTCCCGGAACGCCGTTGTCCGAGTTGCGGCCTGTGTCTACAATGATTCCATTCCCATCGGTAATTTGTCCGACTTTGTACCAGGGCACGAGCTGCTGGTTGCCGTAAACGCTGTTACCTCGAATGATAATTTTGTAGCCAGTCGAGCTATCGGAATTCCATCCGCCTACCGAGATGCCGCTGCTGCCGTAGGGCGAATACCAGGCATTGTTGTAAACCCTGTTGCCTTCAATCGTCACATAATCGGCACTGTTGGTGTAGAGTCCTGCTCCACCGAATTTGGAGATTTCGTTATTGCGAATAATGATATGATGCGGGTTCTTTCTAGGTCCCTGTCGTGAGGGCCGAATGCCGATGCCATTGCCTGATGTTGCTGGATTACCGAGATTGTTCTTTTGGGAAAGTGCGTATCCAAGTTTGATGTTGTCGTTGTTACCTTCTAGCTTTAATCCGTCAATAACAATATAGGCTGCTCCCTGCACTTCAATCGCATTCCAGTTATTAGATTTTAGTTTAGGAACATGGCCCGGGTAAGCCCTGTATGTGATCCAAGCATTTGCTGTTCCTGAGTTTCTAATATTCAGAACACTATCAAAGGGATCTGCGTGGGTGTATGTGCCATTCATTACATAGACTGTATCGCCGGGTTGAGTCAGATCGGCTGCTTTCTGTAGCGTTCGAAAGGGCGAATTTGAACTCAAACCCGTGTTGTTATCGTTCCCTTGCCCTGAAACGTAATATGATTTAGGCATGATTATGGTATATCTCTACAACAGTTCTATCCATTCTTCATGCAACAGGGAACCGATCAGGAATTGTGGAGACAAGTTATGCGCAAAACAGGCGATTTGAACTGCTCTAGCCTAATGGTAGGCATCTAATTTGTCAATCTGACGATGATATTTCCTCAACCTGACTGATGAAGTTCGTGATGATTGATGCTGCTTCTTTAGGATGCAACAAAAACCATTCGTGAAATCCTTCTGGTATCGTCACAAGCTTGGACTGCTGAATGCGTTCCAGTAGCTGATGGGCAACCGTAATTGGCGTTGTCAAATCCTGCTCTGTCCATAAAATTAGGCAAGGGGCTTGAATCAAGGAGAGCAAGGTCTTCAAGTCTTTCTGAATGACGAGATTGAAAGAATGAATCAGATGATGGGGGTTAAATAGAAGATTATGGAGTAAGACCTGAGGAACGGTGATGAGTTGCAGCTTCAACTTACTAATTGAGAACTGCATCAGAATTTCAAGCATCCGTCGCACTAGCATTTCCCAGAGCGGATCAGCTGGCCTCACTGTGCTATTTGCCAAAACAAGGCTTCTAACTCTGTTAGGGGCAAGTGCTGCCATCATAATTGCAATGCCACCGCCCAATGAATGACCAATCACGTGAGCCTTCTCAATGTTCAGCGCGTCTAGCAGTAGCAACAGAGCCTTGGCATAACTCTGATAATCTTCTAGCGGTTGAGCGCTTTTCGAGTCGGCAGTTCCTGGCAAATCTGGTGCAATTAAAACATGGTGCTGAGCCAACTGATCCAAAATCTCTTGATAGGGTTCAGTTGAAACTCCCCAGCCGTGAATAAACAGCAGCGGAGTTGAGTCAAGCCCGTTCCCTCCGTGCTTGTACGAAATCAGATAGTCGCCTAAGTTAATTTGCCTGGATACCAACAAATATGGTTAGCCTCGACTTGCAATCAATGCTGTGACCAAGCTAATTGCTTTTTCAGTCTTTGTCCAGTACCGTAGGGTAGACTCCATGCTGTTCACAGACTTAATTGTCAGCAGCTCAATCGTTATTCTGGTTGGCTGAATTCGCAGTTTAATTGCAATGAGCACTAGTACGGTTTGAGAATGCTAGAGTCAATAGTAAATTCCTAGTAAATTCCTGCTCACGACTCAGTTTTGATTTCTTTTTTTGATTTCTTTTTGGTGCAATCAATCACCTCACCCGACAGCCATTTCTTGCCTATTCTTTCCTATAATTTTTCTCTGGTCAGGCTACAGACTAACTCTCTAACTGCTGGCAACAAAAATTTGGTGAATCAATTAAATTAAATTTGGACTAAGCCTGGACTAAGCCTGGTAGCAGATCACCAAAGTTGAGCGGCAAAAAGAGTAGTATCCAGATTAGGCAATAGCCTCTGAATCATCAGGTTGAAAAGGAGTTCCGTCCCTTGAAATTCGCACAGCCAAACGTTCAGCCAAGCTTCGGTCAACTAAAGTTTACACCGCAGGTTAATTTATCAGCCCTATCGTCCCCGGTCCTATCACTGCTGTCGCTACTGGCCAGCATTGTGCTGTGGGGGCAAGTCGCTGTTGCCCAATCGGAAATCCGGCATGGGGTTTTACCGCTGACTCGTCTATCAGACTGGGAAAGTCAAACGGAAATTACCCTCTCGACTGGGACTTTAGCCGAATTGGAAGTGGATCCTAACTTCGAGGGTGATTTTCGCTTGATCTATGACACAGCAACTCAAATTCTGGAGGGGTATCAAGTTGTAGAACGAGCTGGCTACTTCCCCGAAAATGCCGGAATTCCACGAGACCAGCAGCTTGCCCGTGCCCAAGCCGTCTATCGCTTTTACTTGTTGCCCAACAGCAATGGCTTGATTCTGTATCGCTCTCCGTCCGAAAATACAGCTCGCTACATGATCCGCAAACCGGGCGTAGGATTCCTGTTGCCCCAGCCGTGAATTTTTGGCTCTTGAAACGTGTTAAGATCTGTGGCAATTATGAAATTCGTGTTGGAGAGGTAGATTGATTCATGGAAGTGGCACTTTTGCTAGCGAAATTACCTGAAGCCTATTCGATCTTTGACCCCCTGGTTGACGTGCTGCCGGTAATTCCCGTGTTTTTCCTGCTGCTGGCGTTTGTGTGGCAAGCCTCGGTTGGTTTTAGATAATCTACAAAAAATTTCGGTTGACAAGATAAGTTTCAGCAAGCATCGATTGTAGTAGGGCACTGGTTCAAGGTGCCCTTTTTGCTGGGCGGTTTAAGCTTGACCACTTTTGTAAATAGACTAACCCCTTCTCCAGATCTGGAAAGCCTGCCTTCTGCCTCCTGCCTCCTGCCTCCCCAAGTATCTAATCCCACATCTATCTTTCGGTAGGGGAAAGCGCAACGCCATACATCTTAAGGTAGAAGGCGGGTATGTCTGCTCTTGGACAAGGATAGAGCGGGTACAACTTTTGGAGTCCAACCAGTCCAGAGTTTTATCTTTATCTGCCGCCACGTAGAACTCATACCTGAGTCACTTACTACACATCGCTATTTGTCATTCACAGTGTTCGCTCTGAAATTGGTGCAGAGCAAGCACTGTTTGTCTAATTTCTTGTCTCACTTCTCTGCAAGGAATCGATCTATGCCCACTGCACAAGCACCCAGCGATACCGATAGCCTCGACCTCAAACAGCTTCTCAGGACATTGACCGAGGTTAAAAAAGGAAACTTCTCTGTTCGCATGCCGATTGATCAGACGGGAATAGCTGGCAAAATCGCCGATGCCCTGAATGACATCATTGAGATGAACGAACGGATGACCGATGAGCTGGAACGCATCAGTACGGTCGTTGGCAAGGAAGGCAAAATCAATGAGCGGGCTTCCCTAGGCAGTGCGCGGGGTTCTTGGCGAGCTTCGGTGGACTCGATCAACACGCTGATTACCGATCTAGTGCAGCCAACCGCAGAAACAGCACGGGTGATTCGGGCAGTGGCGCATGGCGACCTGACTCAGGCAATCGCCACCGAAATTGAAGGCAGACCCCTGCAAGGCGAGTTTCTACAAACGGCCTATGTCGTCAATACAATGGTGGGTCAGCTCAATTCCTTTGCTTCGGAAGTGACGCGGGTGGCGCGGGAAGTGGGTACCGAAGGTAAGCTGGGCGTGCAGGCTCAGGTTCCTGGGGTGGGGGGCACCTGGAAGGACTTGACCGATTCGGTGAACCTGATGGCCGGCAACCTGACAGCGCAGGTGCGCAACATCGCGGAAGTGACCACAGCGGTGGCGAATGGAGATTTGTCCAAGAAAATCACTGTGGATGTGAAGGGCGAGATCCTGGAGCTGAAGGACACGATCAATGTGATGGTGGACCAGCTCAACTCCTTCGCTTCGGAAGTAACGCGGGTGGCGCGGGAAGTGGGTACCGAAGGTAAGCTGGGCGTGCAGGCTCAGGTCTCTGGGGTGGCGGGTACCTGGAAAGACCTGACCGACTCGGTCAACTCGATGGCCGGCAACCTGACAGCGCAGGTGCGCAACATCGCGGAAGTCACAACCGCTGTAGCGAACGGCGACCTCTCGAAGAAAATCACCGTGGATGTGAAGGGCGAGATCCTGGAGCTGAAAAACACCGTCAACACCATGGTGGACCAGCTCAACTCGTTTGCGTCCGAAGTAACGCGGGTCGCCCGTGAGGTGGGTGCGGAAGGTAAGCTGGGTGGACAGGCGGAAGTGCGGGGCGTGGCCGGCACCTGGAAAGACCTCACCGATTCCGTGAACTTCATGGCGGGTAGTTTGACTGCTCAAGTGCGCAACATCGCGGAAGTGACCACAGCGGTGGCAAATGGCGACCTCTCCAAGAAAATCACTGTGGACGTGAAGGGCGAGATCCTGGAGCTGAAGGACACGATCAATGTGATGGTGGACCAGCTCAACTCCTTTGCTTCGGAGGTGACGCGGGTGGCGCGGGAAGTGGGTACCGAAGGTAAGCTGGGCGTACAAGCAGAAGTCCCTGGCGTCGCGGGTACCTGGAAAGACCTGACCGACTCGGTCAACTCGATGGCCGGCAACCTGACAGCGCAGGTGCGCAACATCGCCGAAGTCACAACGGCAGTAGCCAACGGCGACCTGTCAAAGAAAATCACCGTGGATGTGAAGGGCGAGATCCTGGAGCTGAAAAACACTGTCAATATCATGGTGGACCAGCTCAACTCCTTTGCCTCAGAGGTGACGCGGGTGGCGCGGGAAGTGGGTGCGGAAGGTAAGCTGGGCGGTCAAGCGGAAGTGCGAGGCGTGGCCGGCACCTGGAAAGACCTCACCGACTCGGTGAACTTCATGGCTGGCTCGCTCACGGCTCAGGTACGGAATATTGCCGAAGTCACAACCGCTGTAGCGAACGGCGACCTCTCGAAGAAAATTACCGTGGACGTGAAGGGTGAAATCCTGGAGCTGAAAAACACGATCAACATCATGGTGGACCAGCTCAACTCGTTTGCCTCAGAGGTGACGCGGGTCGCCCGTGAGGTGGGCACCGAAGGCAAACTGGGGGTGCAGGCGGAAGTCCGGGGTGTGGCGGGTACCTGGAAAGACTTGACTGACTCGGTCAACTCGATGGCCGGCAACCTGACAGCGCAGGTGCGCAACATCGCCGAAGTCACAACCGCTGTAGCGAACGGCGACCTGTCCAAGAAAATCACCGTGGACGTGAAGGGCGAAATCCTGGAGCTGAAAAATACAATTAACACCATGGTGGACCAGCTCAGTTCCTTTGCCTCAGAGGTGACGCGGGTCGCCCGTGAGGTGGGCACCGAAGGCAAGTTGGGCGTGCAGGCAGAAGTCCGGGGTGTGGCCGGTACCTGGAAAGACCTCACCGACAACGTCAACTCGATGGCCAGTAACCTGACCGGACAGGTGCGGAATATTGCTGAGGTGGCAACGGCAATCGCTAACGGCGACCTCTCGAAGAAAATTACTGTGCAGGTGAAAGGCGAAATCCTGGAGCTGAAGAACACGATCAACATCATGGTGGACCAGCTCAGTGCCTTCGCTTCGGAGGTGACTAAAGTAGCGCGAGAAGTGGGTTCGGAAGGCAAGTTAGGTGTGCAGGCTGATGTGCGGGGCGTGGCCGGCACCTGGAAAGACCTCACCGATTCCGTGAACTTCATGGCGGGTAGTTTGACTGCTCAAGTGCGCAACATCGCGGCGGTGACGACGGCAGTAGCCAACGGCGACTTGTCCAAGAAAATCACCGTGGACGTGAAGGGTGAAATCCTGGAGCTGAAGGACACGATTAACACCATGGTGGACCAGCTCAATTCGTTCGCCTCGGAGGTGACGCGGGTGGCGCGGGAAGTGGGCACCGAAGGCAAACTCGGCGTGCAGGCCCAAGTTCCTGGCGTCGCGGGTACCTGGAAAGACCTGACTGATTCGGTGAACTCGATGGCAGGCTCGCTCACGGCCCAGGTGCGGAACATTGCGGAAGTGACGACTGCCGTGGCGAACGGCGACCTGTCCAAGAAAATCACCGTGGACGTGAAGGGTGAAATCCTGGAGCTGAAGAACACGATTAACACCATGGTGGACCAGCTTAGCTCCTTTGCGTCCGAAGTAACGCGGGTGGCGCGGGAAGTGGGAACGGAAGGCAAACTGGGTGTCCAAGCTTACGTGCGGGGTGTGGCCGGTACCTGGAAAGACCTCACCGACAACGTCAACTCGATGGCCAGCAACTTGACCGGGCAGGTGCGCAACATTGCCGAAGTCACAAAGGCCGTGGCGAATGGCGACCTCTCGAAGCAAATCACGGTGGATGTGAAGGGTGAGATCCTCGACCTGAAGAACACGATCAACACGATGGTGGACCAGCTCAACTCTTTTGCCTCGGAGGTAACGCGGGTGGCCCGTGAGGTGGGCACCGAAGGCAAACTGGGCGGACAGGCCAATGTGATGGGGGTGGCTGGCGTCTGGAAGGACCTCACGGATAACGTGAACTTCATGGCTAGCAACCTGACGGCCCAAGTGCGCGGCATTGCCAAAGTCGTGACTGCCGTAGCCAACGGCGACTTGAAGCGCAAGCTGATGCTGGAAGCCAAGGGCGAAATCGAAACCCTGGCGGACACCATCAACGAGATGATCGACACGCTAGCGACCTTTGCCGATCAGGTGACAACAGTGGCCCGCGAGGTGGGGATCGAAGGCAAACTGGGTGGTCAGGCGAAGGTACCCGGTGCGGCTGGAACCTGGCGACACTTGACGGACAACGTGAACGAACTGGCGGCCACCCTGACGACGCAGCTCCGGGCGATCGCCGAAGTAGCCACCGCTGTGACCAAGGGCGACCTGACCCGCTCGATTGCAGTCGAGGCCGAAGGGGAAGTTGCCGTCCTGAAGGACAACATCAACCAGATGATTGCCAACCTGCGCGAAACTACCCAGAAGAACACCGAGCAAGACTGGCTTAAGACCAACCTGGCCAAGTTCACCCGCATGCTGCAAGGGCAGCGCGACCTGGAAACCGTGTCCAAGCTCATCCTCTCCGAACTGGCTCCCCTGGTTTCGGCCCAGCATGGCGTGTTCTACCTGATGGAGTCCAGCGAAATACATCAGCCGTACCTGAAGCTGCTCAGCACCTACGCCTACCGGGAACGCAAGCATCTGGCCAATCGCTTCCATTTGGGCGAAGGGCTGGTGGGTCAGTGCGCCCTAGAGAAAGAGCGAATTCTGCTCACCGAGGTGCCCGACGATTACATCAAGATCAGTTCTGGTCTGGGTGAAGCCACTCCCTTAAATGCGGTGGTTCTGCCCGTCCTGTTTGAGGGTCAGGTGACAGCGGTGATTGAACTGGCCTCCTTCCGCCGCTTCAGCGAAATTCACCTCACTTTCTTTGACCAGTTGACCGAGAGTATCGCCATCGTGCTGAATACGATTGCCGCCAGCATGCGCACCGAGGAACTGCTGAAACAGTCCCAGTCCCTGGCCGAAGAACTGCAAACCCAGCAGAAAGAGCTAACCGAAACCAACAAGCGCCTAGAGCAGCAAGCCCAATCGCTGAAGGCGTCCGAAGAATTGCTGAAGAGTCAGCAAGAGCAACTCCAGCAAACCAACGAAGAGCTAGAAGAAAAAGCCGAACTGCTGGCTTTGCAAAACCGCGAGGTGGAGCGCAAGAACCAGGAAATCGAGCAGGCGCGGCAGTCGCTAGAAGAAAAGGCCGAACAGTTGGCCCTGACTTCTAAATACAAATCTCAATTCCTGGCCAACATGTCCCACGAACTGCGGACGCCGCTGAATAGCCTGCTGATTCTGGCACGGCTGCTGAGCGAAAACGGAGATGGCAACCTAACAGCCAAGCAGATCGAGCATGCCCGCACCATCTACTCGGCTGGTAACGATTTGCTGGAGCTGATTAACGACATTCTCGACCTGGCTAAGATCGAGTCTGGCACTATGTCAGTCGAGATCGATCAGACGCCCTTCACCGATCTGCAAACCTATCTGGAGCGCACCTTCCGGCAGGTGGCAATCGACAAGAAACTCGACTTTTCGATCAACGTTGCGGACAATCTGCCGCGAGCAATCTACACCGACCCGAAACGCTTGCAGCAAGTGCTGAAGAACCTGCTGGCCAATGCCTTTAAGTTTACCGAGCAGGGCGGCGTCAGCCTCAGCGTCAGCGTCGCCACCCAGGGCTGGAGTTCTCACCATGAAACGTTGAATCGGGCGGATACGGTGATTGCTTTTGCCGTCAGTGATACTGGCATTGGCATTGCTCCCGACAAGCAGCAGGTGATTTTTGAAGCCTTCCAGCAGGCCGATGGCACCACCTCGCGCAAGTATGGCGGCACCGGACTGGGGCTATCGATCAGCCGCGAAATTGCCCAGCTTTTGGGTGGCGAGATTCGGCTCACCAGCACACCGGGTCAGGGCAGCACCTTTACCCTTTACTTACCCCAGGCTTACATTCCTGCCGGCAGTCCCCGCGCCAGAGATGGCTTGTTGACCTCCAAACCCGCCCCAGACTCCACGCCAGCCCAACCTGGTCTTTCATCCCAGATGCAAACCACCGTGACGCTGCTGATGGAGAACGAGCTAGAAGACGATCGGGAAATCATTCAGCCCGGCGATCGCGCCCTGCTGATTATCGAAGATGACACCAACTTCGCCCGCATTCTGCTCGACATGGTGCGGCAACAGGGCTTCAAGGGACTAGTGGCGACTCGCGGCGATGCCGGACTGGCAATGGCGAAGGAGTTTCAGCCCGCTGCCATCATTCTTGATATCCGACTGCCGATTCTAGATGGCTGGATGGTGCTGGATCGCCTCAAGCATGACCCCAACACGCGCCACATTCCGGTGCATGTAATGTCGGTCGAAGAAGGACTTCAGCGCAGTTTGCAGCAGGGGGCAATCGCCTATCAGCAAAAGCCGATCAGTGCCGAGGTGCTGGCCCAGGCCCTCAACACGATCAAGCAATTCATCGAACGTCCGGTGAAAAACCTGCTGATCATCGAAGACGACGAGATCCAGCGGCAGAGCATCATGGAACTGATCGGCAATAGCGATGTCGCCAGTACCGCTGTCGGTTCGGGAGCAGAAGCCCTAGAAGCGCTGCGAACCAACCGCTTCGACTGTATTGTGCTGGATCTGGGCCTGCCCGACATGAGCGGCTTTGAGTTAATCGAGCAAATTCGGCGCGTTGGATCTCCAGTAGCGGCCTCAACCGAGCCAAACGGGGGCACCATCTCGATTCCGATCATTGTCTACACCGGCAAGGAATTAACAGCGCAGGAAGAAACCCAACTGCGTCGCCTCGCCGATACCGTGATCATCAAAGACGTGCGCTCGCCCGAACGCCTGCTCGATGAAACCGCCCTATTCCTGCATCGCATTCAGGCCAACCTGCCTGCCCCCAAACGGCAAATGCTGGAACGGCTTCAGCAAACCGACCCGATCCTGGCCGGCAAAAAGGTGCTGATTGTGGATGATGATGTCCGCAACATCTTTGCCCTCACCAGTTTGTTAGAGCGCTATCAGATGCAGGTGCTCTATGCTGAAAATGGCAACGACGGCATCTCCATGCTGCAAACCCACCCGGACATCGACATTGTGCTGATGGACGTGATGATGCCTGAAATGGACGGCTACCAGACCATGCAAGCGATCCGCCAGATGGAGCAGTTTGCCTCGCTGCCGATGATTGCCCTCACCGCCAAAGCGATGAAAGGCGATCGGGAAAAATGCATCGAAGCCGGAGCCTCTGACTACATCACCAAACCCGTAGACACCGAGCAACTGCTATCGTTGCTAAGAGTCTGGCTTTATCGGTAAGCACATGTCGCTTCAGCCGCCAAAAACCTACCCGAACGAACTGGAAGAGATCGAGATCCAGCTCTTGCTAGAGGGGGTGTATCGCTACTACGGATTTGATTTCCGCGACTATGCGATCGCCTCCCTGCGCCGCCGGATCTGGAACGCGGTGCGGGCTGAAAAACTAGCCACCATCTCGGCTCTGCAAGAAAAGGTGCTGCATGACCCCGAATGCATGGAGCGCTTTTTGATGGGGCTTTCGGTGAATGTCACGGCCATGTTCCGCGACCCTGGCTTTTATGTTGCCTTCAGGGAAAAAGCCGTGCCCCTGCTGCGCACCTACCCATTCATCCGCATCTGGCATGCGGGCTGCTCTACCGGCGAAGAGGTGTACTCGATGGCAATTCTGTTAGCAGAAGAAGGGCTGTATGACCGTTGCCGCATTTACGCCACTGACATGAACGAAGCGGTTGTACGGCAGGCCAAGGCGGGAATTTTTCCGCTCGACTTGATGCAGGAGTACACCCAACTCTACCTCCAGGCCGGGGGGAAGTCCGCCTTTTCCAACTACTACACGGCCGCCTACAACAATGCGATTTTCCGTTCGTCTCTCAAAGCCAACATTGTTTTCTCCCATCACAATTTGGTTACGGATGCGTCCTTTAATGAGTTCAACGTCATCCTCTGCCGCAATGTCTTGATTTACTTCAACCAAGTTTTGCAAGAGCAGGTGCATAAGCTGCTGTATGAAAGCTTGCGCATGTTTGGGGTATTGGGCTTGGGGCGACAGGAAACCCTGAAGCTGACTCCGTTTGAGCATTGTTATGAGGAACTGGACGCCCAGGAAAAGCTCTACCGGAGGGTTGCCTGATGCGCTCCCAGCCCGACAGGTTGAGGCCAGACTCAAGCCAGGAAACCTCAGACCGGCATGAGCTGGTCAATCGCACCCCAGCAACCGCCTTTGAGCTGATTGTGATCGGCGCGTCGCTGGGCGGATTACGGGCACTAGAGGTAATTTTGTCAGGCTTACAGCCAAACTTTCCTGCCGCGATTGCCATCGCCCAGCACCGTCACCGCCACCAAGATGCCAATTTGGCCGCCTTTCTGCAACACGAGAGTCCCCTGCCCCTGGTTGAAGCCGAAGACAAACAGGCGATTGTGGCTGGGCACATCTACCTGGCTCCCGCCGACTACCATCTGCTGATTGAACCCGGTCATTTTGCCCTTTCCACCGAAGCTCCCGTTACCTACGCCCGCCCTTCCATCGATGTTTTGTTTGAGTCTGCCGCCAATGCCTACGCCGAGCGCGTGATTGGTGTGATCCTAACCGGAGCTAGTTCCGATGGTGCCCAGGGTTTAGCCAAAATCGAATCCTATGGGGGTTTGGCTGTCGTTCAAGATCCCAGCACCGCCGAAAACCGCACCATGCCCAATGCTGCCATCGCCGCCACCCGTGCCGCCAAAATTCTGCCCCTGCGGATGATTGCGCCCTTTCTTGTTGGGTTTTTTGCTAGCAGGAGTGAGTGGAGGGGTGAGGGGTGAGGGGTGAGGGGTGAGGGGTGAGGGGTGAGGGATGAGGGGTGAGGGTGAGTTTTGCAGTTTTAGGTTTAGTTTGTGCATGGGCTGTGGTGGAAGATCTTGCGGTTAAGCAGACTAGCCCGAAGCTTTTATGAACCCCTAACTCACCCACTCACCTACCCACTCACCTACCCACTCACTCACCCATTCACTCCATCGGCAACCGAATCGTAAACCTGGCTCCCTGCCCCACTTCGCTGCTGGCGGTAATCAGACCACCGTGGGCTTCCACAATTCGTTGCGCAATCGCTAAGCCTAATCCGGTGCTGCTGCCTTTGCGTGAAGGGTCAGCGGTGTAGAATTGCTCGAAAATGCGGGGCAGAACATTCTGAGCAATTCCAGGACCCTGATCCTGAATCGTTATCACCGCTTGTTTTCCTTCCCGATAGGCGAAAATTTGCACCTGCGAGTCTGATTTGGAATGTTTGATCGCATTATCCAGAATATTCAGCAGAGCTTGCAGCAGCCGTTCTGGATCGCCCTGAAGCTGAATATCGGCAATGTTTGCTTGAATCCCTAAGCCTTTTGCCTGCATGCGCGACTCCACAGCCCGAATCGCCCGATCAATCAAATTACGCAAAACGACGGTTTGCCGTTCTAGCAGCGTCACTCCAGCCTCCAGTCGTCCCAGATCCAGCAGGTCGTGAATTAATCGGGATAAACGGCGGGTTTCATCCTCAATGTTTTGAAAAAAACGGTCGCGCAGTTCGGGTTCTTCGTTGGCTCCGCTGCGCAGGGCTTCAACCGTTACCTGGACATTACTGATGGGTGTGCGCAACTCATGGGAGACATTGGCTAGAAAGGCACGCCGTTCCTGATCTAACGAAGCCAACCGTTCGCTCATGCGGTTTAGCTCTAGCGCTAGCTGGTCCAACTCGTTGCTTTGCCGGATCGTGAGCTTGTCGCCAAAGTGACCGCTGCCCATGCGAATCGCAAAGTTGCGCATGATTTCAATCGGTTTAGCCAGCCCGTGCGCAAAGCGATCGCTAATAATGGCGCACAACAGAACGGTTAACAACAGCGCGCCCAACACGGTCCAAACCAGGTAGGCAAACTGGCGCTGAAACTGTTGCAGCGTAATCGACATCCGCAGCGCACCCAGCATCTGCCCCTGATAGATAATCGGACGATTAATGTAGAGCCGGTCGTCATTCGACAAAACCCCCTTGGCCACGCCCTTCGTGGTCTGATTCTGCAAGGCTTCCTTCACCCCAGGTACGCTTAGCCAATCCGTCACTTGGACATCGTTGGGATTGGAAGTTGCTAGCAGTTGGCCCTCAGGGGTAAAAACTCGCAGTATTACGGTTTCGGGTGCTCCATACCGTTGCACCAGCAGCCTGACGCGCTCAACGTTTTGTTCAGCCAGCGAGTCAGCCACACTCTCACTCAGGGCCGCAGTCCAGTTTTCTAGATCCGTCTGCCGGGTGCGCATGTGGTAGGCATGAAAGGACCACAGCAGATAGCCCGCCATCAGTGTCGTACCCAGCCCGGTCAGCAACAGATAGGACACAAACAGCTTGGCCTGAAAGGAGTTTCGCTTAATCCAGACGGGAAACCGCGCCTTTTGCAGCAATTCGCCCATACCGATTTCAGCCCACCGATTTAGGATTGGCTAGCATTATGGCGACGCAAAACGGTTTTGATACGGGCCATCAGTTCGCGGGTGTTGAACGGTTTGGTAATGTAATCGTCGGCTCCGGCCTCCAGCCCCCGCACCTTATCAAAATCCTGATCCTTCGCGGTCAGCATGACGATGGGAATGTTGGAAAAGGCACGAATCCGCCAACACAGCTCCATGCCATCCACTTCTGGCAGCATTAGATCGAGCAGAATAATGTCCGGCACTTGCTTGTGAAATTGCTTCAGCGCCGTCAATCCATCCGCTGCTGTAGTCACCTCATACCCTTCCCGTTGCAATGCGTAGGAAAGGCTATCGCGCAGGGCAGCTTCATCATCGACTAATAAAACGTGAGGCATTTTTCGTCACCATTCATCCGTTCATGAGCCTAGCGACGATGTTAAATGGAGCACATCTTTCTTGAGAAGTAAATTGCTCACGGTTCCCCCTTATCGCACCCCCTTATTGCACCCCCTTATCGCGCCCCAATCGTCTTCTGGAAAGCGGGACGTTCGGTTAGACGCTTGACGTAGGCTTGCAGAGCTGGGTAGCCTTCAAAGTTGATTTGCAACATCAGGGGCATATAGGCCAACATTGAGCCAACGGCAGCATCTACCACGGTGAATTCCTCTCCTTGCAGATACGGCTGCTGCTGCAAGCGTTCGTTCAGCGGCCCAAACAAGCGCGGCATCTCTTTTTCGCGGCTGGCTTCGACGAAAATGCCGGGACCGAGGGTGGCATTGGCAAACAAAATCCACTGATTCGCCTCGGCGCGTTGTTCCAGCGTCATCGGTGCGCCATACTTTTCCGCCAGGTACAGCAAAATCGCCCCCGACTCCCAGAGGCGAAAATCGCTGTCTACAATCGCAGGCACCTTGCCCATTGGGTTGATTGCTAAGTACTCTGGCTGCCGATGTTCTCCTGCTGCCATGTCCAGCACCACATACTCGTAGGGAATTCCCAGTTCTTCCAAATACCAGCGCACAATCGAAGCGCGGCTGCGGGCACCGCCATAGAGTTTCAACATAGATCAACCAGAAATCAAATGAACTACAGGACTTGATGCGTGTAAGCGTGCTGCTTGACGTTGTCTTCGGTTTTGACGATGCGGTCCGAGTTGAGGACGCGCTTGCGCTCAGTGGAATAGTTGAAGTCGGTTTTGTGAGTGTCCAGAGGAACGTGGGTTTGGGCTTCGGGACGGCTCTTGTAGGTGCGGGCGGCGGCAATGGCCCGGTAGGCAAAGTCATCGCAGAATTGGGTTTCCGGCGGAAAATCGGCAGGGAGCTGCGGCTCTTCTGCGGGTAAAACGGCTCCCAGGGTAGTGGCAACTGCCAGTTCATAGGAGGTGGGAATGCCTTTGACGAGAGCTTCTAGCGCTGCCGAAGGAATCGGCTCCGCAATTTTGACCTGGCAGACTTCACCGTCGGCTTTGATAAAGCAGGTGGCCAGACCAATCAGAACATAATCGTCTGCCGAGACATCGGGCGCATTGGGGTAAGTTACAGCAGTTGTCATAGGGCAATCTCAAATTGTCAAAAATTATGGCTCTCTGAATTTTAAATCCTTCTGTTGCTCTGCTTGCTGCTTCTCGACCCAGATGGACTTAAATATTCATGTAATGCTCTGTGGCTTCATCCTAGAAATTGCCTCAGCACCGCGCTAGTAGCCTGTCCGGTTTTAGTCCAGCTAAACTGACTGGCTCTAGCTAAACCGGCGGTTTGCAGTTGGGTCCGGGTCTGGGGATCACTAGCCACTTGGTGCATCGCGGCAGTCAGGGCTGCTTCGCTGTAGGGATCAATCAGCATCGCCGCATCGCCAGCCACTTCCGGCAGGGACGACAGATTAGACGTAATTACAGGCGCACCGCAGGCCATTGCCTCCAGCACCGGAAAGCCAAAGCCCTCCCAGAGACTGGGATACACCATTGCCAAAGCCCGACTCAGCAGCACAGGCAGTTGGTCATAGGCGACGTAATCCAAAAACCGCACCCGTTCGGCAAGGCCCAATTCTCTGGCTCTGGTCTGCAAGCTGGGGGTAAAGCGCGGATCGGCGGATCCGGCAATCCAGAGTTCGTGGTCCTGACCCTGGGGCAGCGCAGCAAAGGCATTGATTAAGCGATGCAGGTTCTTGTACGGATCATGCCGTCCCACATAGAAGAAATAGGGCCGTTCAGGGTCTGGTTCAGGGTCTGGTTCAGGGGTGGATTCGCCTGCACCCACCGGACGAAAATGAGCGCTGTCGTGGGCTAAGGGAATTGGCGTAATCTTACTGACCGGCACACCATAGAAATCGATCAAGTCCTGAGCCGTAGCTTGCGAGTTGCAGAGAATATGGCGGGCTTGCTGCAACACCAGCGGTACATAGTAGCGGAAATAATGGGTCAGGGGCGAGGTGAAGCGGGGAAACCGGAGCGGAATCACATCATGCACCATAACTACCGCCGGACAGCGCAGCCCTAACGGAATTTCGGGTACGGGCGAAAACAACAGCCCCGCCTGCAATTTCCGGCAAATCGGCGGTACGGCAAACTGGGTCCAGGCCATGCGGCGAAAATGTCCGAGTTTGCCCTGCTCATAGGTTAGGTTGGCGGGGACTTCGTAGTAGGTGAGGCTGGAGGTGGGGGAGGGTGGGGGAGTGAGCTGTTGCAGCCGCGGTAGAAAGCTGGCTGAGGCCAAGAGGGCGAGGGCTGTTTCCTGGAGGTGGGGGACTAGGTTGATGGCATAGGTGGCTAAGCCGGTTGGTTTTTGGCCGACAAAGGCTAAATTCACCACTAGCGGTTGACTAGAACCCATATCGGCCTTCTCGATTGCAGTTGTCACTTCGCGTTCAGTTTCGGCTGGGCTTTGGTCTGAGCCTGATTTTTCTGACCGGAGGACACGACCCGCCGCCAAATCGGTTTGGTTACTTTTGCTAACTGGCGTTTCAGGTAGTCCACATACAGCGGCTTGACATGGGGACTGGTATAGGGAAGTTTGGGCAAATGCCGATGGGTGGAGAAGATCACAAACACCTCATTGGCATAGACCGGCGCAAACCCCTGCCCGACCAGCTTAAACAGCACAGTATCAACTGTCTCCACCATGCCCTTGTGCAGAATCAGCCAGGGAAAGCCGCCCTTCTTGAGAAACGTCTTGTAGTCCGTAATCGGGTTGGGCAGTTGGATCCTAAACACGGTAGGCGCTACAACCGGTTCCTCCGGCGGGGCTTGTTGCCGCATAAATGCCACCGTTTCCTGCCAGGGGGCAAACCGGAATTGCGGTGCGACGATGCTCAGTTCGGTCACTTTAGCGGCTGGCAAAAGCTGCACCACATTGAAGGCCAACCCCACCAAGCGAGTATCGGGATTCAGCGGGTTGATCGAATTCAGCGAAATGGTGCGGCTGACCTCAAACTGAATATTGGTAAAGGGCCGCTGGCTTTGCAAGACAGACTGGGGCACATAGGCCCGCAAAATCTGCCGCCCCTCGTTGCTGAACAGCAAATCATAGGGCAGCGGCTGTTGATTCACCTCCAGCTTCAGGGTTTTAATCAGCTCTGGCAGCGTCACCGTCAGACCCACCATCTGAAATTCCAGATAGGCGTCGGTGCTGGTATCGAAGGGGATATCGAGCGTGGCTGACGGGGTAGGACCAATCCAGCGATAGGCCAGCGGATCCTGGTCAAAATACTCTCGCCGTTGCCAACCCGTGCCCCGCAGCGGCTGACAAAAATCGTAGAGGGCAACCTTGGGCGGCTTGGGATGCAGCTCCCGATAGCGTTGGTCGTAGTGTTTTTCCAGCAGGGCGGCTAGCTGCTCAGACGAGAGTTGCGGGTCCGGCTGGTCCACCAATTCCGGCACCACCTCAGCTCCAAAGCGGTCAATCAAATCGCGCTGCATCGCCGCGAACCGGACCTCAAAAATTTCCTTGGCATGCCGGTAGAGCGCATCATCCAATCGCGTATTGGCCTGAATCACCTCTAGAGTGCTGGCCGGAATCTCCTGGACCGCCTTCTGCTTACCCGCTGCATTTTCCTTGCGGCTATTTAGAATCGGCTTCCAGCCAAAGAGGTAGGACAGCAAAAACAGCGAATCCTGAAACCGTTCCACCAGTCCGACAAAGGCAAAGTCATCCAAACTCGCCTTCGCCAAATCCAGCGTTTCCTGCGGCGACAGACTCTCCAGACTAAACTGGGCCGTTTTCGCCACATGATAGGTCTGGATATTCTTACCCACCTTGCCTGCCGTCAGCTTTTGGGCAAACTCCTCCAGCGTCATGTCCTTCACCGCTTCGTAGTGAGGATCCCCCGGCATGCGGCGAATGTATTCGTAATGGGAAATCACCCGCGCCACCGGCTCCCGCAGCACCGTGACATTGATCACCTGTTTCCCTGGCAACAGTTCCGGCAGGTTGATAAAGCCGAGGTGTCCTCGAAACAGCCGGTAGGACTGCAACTCCTCTGGTGACATTTTGGCCAACTGGGCATTCAGCGTCGCTGGGCAGACATCACTGCAATGAAACTGGTCCTCCACAATCGTGCGGAAGGTCATGCCTGCTGTCTTGGGAATATGGCAAAAATACAGAACGTCGTCGGCTTGCAGATTGTACTGGGTGGGAAAGTTTCTCATGCGGCAAAATTAAAGCGCGGCTTTGTTGACGGCATTGGTGTTGATTGGGACGTTGGAGGCGGCGCAGTAAGCTTCGACCACTTCTGCCGGGTCGCCCATCATCCGCACCTGATGGTTATCGATCCACATGGCGCGGTCGCAGATGTTCATGACGCTGGCGACCGAATGGGTCACAAGCACCATAGTGACGCCGCTGTCCTTGAAGCTCATCATCTTGTCGAGGCATTTCTTCTGGAAGCGAATATCGCCAACGCCCAGCACCTCATCAATCAGCAGAATTTCGGGATCCAAGTGGGCCACCACCGAAAAGCCCAACCGCGCCAGCATGCCGCTGGAATAAACCCGCACCGGGCGGTTAACAAAATCGCCCAGCTCCGAAAACTCAATAATTTCGTCCATTTTGCGGCGGATTTCCTTGCGAGTTAGACCCAGCAGCACACCATTCAGCTCCACATTTTCGCGCCCGGTCAGTTCAGCATGGAAGCCCGCTCCCAACGCCAATAATGGCGAAACTCGACGCCGCACCACCACCCGACCTTTGTTCGGCTTCAAGACGCCTGCAATCAGCCCTAGAGTCGTGCTTTTTCCGGCTCCGTTGTTGCCGATAATGCCGAAATTTTCGCCTTCGTAGACCTCGAACGAGATATTCGACAGCGCCTCAAACCGCTCCTGCCGCATCGAGGTCAGACTCTTGGGAAAGTTAAACAAAAAGTTTTTGATCCCGCGAATATGGCCGTAGAGCGGATAGGACTTACTGACGTTGTAGAAACTAATCACCGGTTCTCTCATAGCACTTCTGCAAATTTCCAGGACAGGCGTCGGTAAATCACCATACCAATCGCAAAAAACAGCGCCGCATAACCCGCACTCACGGCCAAAAACAACCACTCGACTCTGCCATCGAGCAGCAGCTCGCGCCAACCAGCAATCAGGGGAGCCGCCGGATTCAAGAACATGTAGTGACGCACATGCTCTGGAATCAGGTCGAGGGGGTACAGTACCGGAGTCAGGTAAAACGCGAAGTTGAGCACAATGCTCATCAGCCGTTCCAAATCCCGGAAGAACAGGTTAATCGACGCTAGACCTAGAGCAATGCCGTAGACCATAAAGAAGTGCACCACTAGCCATAGAGGAATTCCATAAAGCCAAGTTAGGCTAGGCACCCGCTGATAAAACAACAGAAACAGGACGATCACCGGAATCGACATGATGAAGTGGATCATGTGATTCGTCACCATACAGAGCGGCACAATGTTGCGGGGAAAGTTCACCTTCTTAATAATCGAAGCATTGCCGACAAACACATTCGACGCCGACCCCACCGCGTTGGTAAACCACTGCCAGGGAAACACGCCCGTTAGCAAAATCAACTGGTAGTCCGGCACGCGCAGCCGCATCAAAATCTGAAACGCCACAAAGTAAACCACCGCCGCCGCCAACGGATTGGCAATCGACCACAGATAGCCCAGCAGCTTGTTGTTGTACCGCACCTTCAGCTCTTTTTGCAGCAGAACAATCAGAATGTCCCGATAGTTCTCCCAGTTGCGGTTGTTGCCTAACAGGTTAACTTTGCCCTTCCTGCGAATTCGCTGACTTACACTCACACTCCCCACCTTCCTAACTGCGTCGCTTGGCTTGTCTAACTGACAGTGATTCTAACTGACAGTGATTCTACGTCCTTAGTGCCCTCAATTCAGTACTTCCAATGATGAAATGTCCCTACTATAAGGACTAGTGCTATTGCCTACCTCCCCTAACTGGTCAAAACGAGAGCCAATTTCTAAATGTTACCTTGTCTTAACAAACACTCCAAAGCAAGATAATACCCCACTCTGAGCAGACAAAAAACAGCGGCTGCTTTTCTTTGGCACAACATCGTAGAAGTCTATGCTCTGCTGAGACCTCAACGGAACTCTTTAGCCGCTTCTAATCTAGAGGTTTGGGCCAACAAAACACACTGATGCAGCAAGGTAAAATCCAATTCTGCGAACTCAGGAAACTCGCTATGCTCGATGCGCTCGTAGGCATCTGCCCGCAGAATCAGCTTGAACTGGAGAGCGCCGATGACGACTGAGACCAGACCCAGGATGACCTTTGAAGATTATCTGACCTACGAAGATGGAACAGACAATCCCCTGTTCTGGTCGTGGAAGTTGTCAGCCCTGGTAAAACCCAGTGTGACCGCGGCTACGAAACAAATGCGCCCAGTATCAGGCAAGGAAGATTCCAGAATATTGGCTGATTGATCCAAATCGGCAGACAGTCATGGTGCTTGTACTAAAGGGTGACACCTATGAGGAAGCCAGCTTCAAAGATGGTGAACGAATCGTTTCTCCTACATTTCCAGATTTTGCGCTCACAGCCGAGCAAGTATTGAATTCTCCAGAATAGTAGTGATGATTTCTACGGGTAGGTACCTTTGCCAACTTCGACTGGCAAGTATAGGGATAAACCTCTAGAGAGATGTGATTTGGGAGATCCCAATCTCGTACAAAGACGGAATGCGGGTACCGGCGCGGATTTATGGCACTGAGAAGCTAATTCGAGAATTAGATGATGCGGTCTTTGACCAGATCGCCAATGTGGCTACCCTACCCGGCATCACCAAATATGCTCTTTGTATGCCCGATGGTCACTTTGGCTATGGCTTCCCGATTGGCGGTGTTGCGGCTATGGATGTGGACCAGGGTGGCGTGATTTCTCCGGGCGGCATTGGGTTTGATATTAGTTTGATATTAATTGCGGTATGCGGCTGGTGACGACAAATCTGGATTACAAAGACGTCAAACCATACATCAAACAACTGGTCGATAAGCTGTACGAGCGAGTTCCGGCAGGCGTTGGCAGTACTGGATTTGTCAAACTATCCCGTAATGAGTTCCGGCAGGTGGTGGAGCAGGGGGCGCAGTGGTGCATTCATAACGGCTATGGCTGGGAAGAAGACCTAGAATTCTGCATTAATTTCGACTCGAAAAAACAGACATGGGCTGGATGGTGCAAGTAATCTTGGATATATAGCAGGATTTATCTGAAACTCATATAAACTGTTATTACCACTCCAACCAGACCTCAATTGGTTCTTCAGAGAGATCTGGTGGTTCAAACTTCTCAATAATCATAGCAAGGAGCCAATCAGGAATAAAGTATTCACCGTCCTTTAGAGCAACATTACGTTGCTGAATGCGTTTTTTAATCGTTTCTAAATCTGCCTGTAAATAATACAAATAGCTTTTAACTTTAGCTTGGGTGGCAATCTGTCGTAAACTATCACGTTCAACTTTCGTATGAGCAGGAAAATCCATAACAACACTACAACCCTGATTGAGCAAATTACCTACGATAGGGAAAAAGGTATTTTCAACTCTTTGAACATACTTATGATGAGTTTCAAAGGTATCCTCTTCAGGAAAAAGTGTTAGAACAAGATGATCAAGTGAAAGTGCAATTGCTCCTTTTTCCTTCGCCAACTGTTTTGCTAAAGTAGTTTTCCCTGCACAAGGCAATCCGCACAAAAGATACAAACACATTTGCTTCTATTCTTGGAGATTTTTGAGTGTAACCTTGATTGCTAACTGATTGACTAGACACTGATTAACTAGACTAAGTTGTCACTGAAAATGCTTCACATCGACGGTTCCTATGGCGAAGGCGGAGGACAAATCCTTCGTACTAGTTTAAGTTTAGCGGCAATTACCGGACAACCGATTCGCATCGACCATATTCGAGCAAACCGAGAAAAGCCAGGATTGGCAATCCAGCATCTCACCGGAGTGCGGACAGCCGCAGCGCTTTGTCAGGCAAACGTCCGTGGCGATTCTGTCGGTTCAACCCAGCTAGAATTCATTCCTAACCAATCCGTACAAGCTGGATTCTACAGCTTTGATGTGGCTTAAACCTTAGGAACCGGATCCGCTGGGGCCGTCACCCTAATTTTGCAAACCGTTTTGCTGCCGCTAGCCCTGATTCAAGGCAAGTCAATCGTCACCTTGAAGGGCGGCACATTTGTTCCCTGGAGTCCGCCCGCTTCCTATATTGAACAAGTGTATCTACCGTTCTTACAGCAAATGGGTCAGCCTTTCTACCCGCCGCCCTATCCTCGCAACCGAGCCAATATCGAGTCGCCGAAATCAGCACCCACCTGCTCACAAACGCCTGGGTCATCGAGCAATTCGGCATAGCAAAAGTCACAATCGACCAAAGTACTCAACTCGTGACCGTTATACCCTCACAAGAGTAAACTCATTCTGATTGCCTTTATCGTTTGTTCTCGATCCGTTGTCGCAGTCCCAAACTATAGCGGGTCGAACGAATGTTGGTGAGAAAATGAAATGGACGCATGGATGTATTAAGGAAACCAGGCGCACGCAGGAAAATTACATGACCGGGAGTGGTATCGAGTAAAACAGCATTTGTCCCCTGGCGGTCATCACAGCGATAAAACTCAGCTTGCCCACTCAGGTTAACCAGGGCAATCAGATTAATCGCTCTCAAACTGTCTCGATGGGGAGTGATGCCGAGCTGACCGGGGGCATACCGTTGCAGCACCAGTTCCGTGAATTGCAAGGGGGTACTGAATGGATAGTCATCCAGCCGAACGCACGCCTGATCGATCAAGCTCTGAAATGCCTGCTTAAATTCTGGATATAACCCAACTTCGGGAAACTGGTTACAGGCACTATAGTCAGTTCTGACAATGCGGTCGCCAGTGCCAATGGTTTTCACCTCTGGTTCGTAGTCAAAGCCCTCTGCTGCTTGCTGAAGCGCCTGCCTCGCTGATTCGGTCAACAAAGGAATAGATACCGCGCCTTCAGTTGCTAGGACATGAATCAGGGAATGAATATCAAGCGGAGCGATGAAGAAGGAAGTACCTCCGAATTCTATACCTCCAGCATAGCGTCAGCGAGGGATATTAATTGGCGAGAGTGCTGCCCGCGACTAACAGGTTGAGCTGCGCGAACGACAGCGAAGAGTGTGGACAGGGTTGGTTTGAACATGCGACCGATCAAGTTTGGTGATGTACTTGAGCTTGATCAATTGATCCTTCGCAAAGCGAGGCCGAGACAGAACAATTTCTGGTTGTTTAGAAGCGATATCTTAAGAGTAAATAAAACAACTATCTAAAGATAGAAATTTGCAGTATTAATCACAAGCACTAGTCACGAATTGATGACATAGCTACTTCAAAACTAGATTTCGAAGCTTTATTTAAAGAATCTATAAAGATGAAAAGTTTCTCATGACCGTCATAAAAGTCTGTTTGTAAATTGAGGATGTTCGCTGAACTTAATAAATTTCCACTGATGTTTCGATACTTCAGTATCCCATCTGAAGTAATTTCAACTGGAGTAAGAGTAAGCATTACTATCTTCTAAATTGCTGCTGTGCAGAGTAGGTGCGTTCATGAATTTGACGGATCAAGCTTTAGCTCACACCAACTCCATAACCGCAGATTCCATCGTAGATCCCACTGTTTCAATTGTAATTCCAGTTCACAATGGCGGTGAGAATTTTCATCGCTGTTTAGCGAGCCTGAAACAGTTCATTCCTGCTGCTGTGGAAATCATCGTTGTTGTCGATGGTAGCACCGATCACTCTGAGCAATTGGCTCAAGAATTTGGAGCTAAAGTTCTCAAATTTCCCACGCCCGGAGGACCAGCACGGGCCCGCAATCTAGGCGCAAGTGTGGCTAAGGGCGATATTCTGCTCTTTCTAGATGCAGATGTCACCGTCCATGCCGATACGCTGGAGCAAGTGGTTGCTGTTTTTCGCAATTACCCTGATTTGGCGGCGTTAATTGGTTCCTATGATGATGCCCCAGGAGAAACTAATTTTTTGTCCCAGTACAAGAACTTGTTTCACCACTACACACATCAAACATCGAACGAAACGGCATCTACGTTTTGGGGTGCCTGCGGCGCAATTCGACGCGATATCTTTTTGCAGGTAGGCGGATTCGATCAAAGATACCGCTATCCTTCGGTAGAAGATATCGAGTTGGGGTATCGGCTTAAGCGAGCAGGGTATCAAATCCGGCTGTGTAAAAATGTGCAGGTCAAGCACTTGAAGTGTTGGCGGTCTAGTTCACTCTTGAAAGCCGAGTTCTTCTATCGAGCTTTGCCCTGGACAGAGCTGCTTTGGCGCGATCGACAGTTTATCAACGACTTGAACTTGAAAGTTTCTAGCCGCGTCAGCTTGTTGTTGACCTATGGCCTATTGATTGCCATTATTGCCGTATTCTGGTGGAGAGCCGCGATTTGGATTGCTATTGGGTTGGGCTGTATTCTTTTCGCTATCAACTTTCCTGTATACCAATTCTTTCAACGAAAACGAGGTTTCTGGTTTGCTTGCCAGACAATCGTTTGGCACTGGCTCTATTTCTTATACAGTGGGCTGGCTTTCGCAATCGGTACAATTCGCTATCACGGATTTGTCAAACATAGAATCTCAAAACCTAAACTGATGCATATTTCTGAGCCTTAGATTGATAGCTCAGTAGATTGATAGCTCAGTAGATTGATAGCTCAGTAGATTGATAGCTCAGTCAAAATCGACCGCAATCCAATGAAATCGATTGATGCGTTCAATCAATTCGATCAGTTCTAACGAACACGAGTTGACTTCGATAATGTTGTTGAGTCCTTGCCATCTTAAATCAGGAGATTTTGGAATAGTGCGTTACCATGTCGCAATTATCGGTGCAGGTCCAGCCGGATTAACCGCTGGCTATGAGCTTGTTAAACGCGGAGTTCTGCCAATTGTTTTGGAAAAAGCTAATCTGGTGGGAGGCATTTCCCGCACCGAAACCTACAAAGGCTATCGGTTCGACATTGGTGGACATCGCTTTTTTACTAAAGTGCCGCAGGTACAGCAATTTTGGTATGAGATTCTGCAAGATGAATTTATTCAGGTGCCTCGTTTATCTCGTATCTATTATCAAGGTAAGTTCTATAGCTATCCTCTTTCCTTATTTAATGCATTATCTAATTTGGGAGCAGTCAATAGCGTTTTGATTCTTCTGAGTTACCTCAAAGCCAAAATTAGGGACAAATTAAACCTAACTCCAGAGCCAGAAACCTTTGAAGACTGGGTGATTGGCTGCTTTGGTGAACGCCTTTATCGCATATTTTTCAAAACCTATACGGAGAAGGTATGGGGAATTCCTTGCAACAAAATTCAGGCCGATTGGGCTGCTCAACGAATCCAGGGTATGTCGCTGAAGCGGGCCGTACTGAATGCCGTATTTGGCAGCCAAAATGCCAAGAGCTTGATCAAGGAATTTGATTATCCGGTGTTGGGCCCAGGAATGATGTGGGAACGATGCAAGGAACTAATTGAACAACAAGGCGGCACAGTTCAACTGGATACATCGATTACGCGCATTGAGCGGCAAGGGAATCGAATCAAGAGCATCACGGCTCAACAGGGTGATCAAACAACGCAGATCTTTGCAGATCACTTTATTTCTAGTATGCCAATCACGGCTTTGCTGAACTGCCTTGATCCGCTACCGCCGCCTGAAGTTTTGCAAGCAGCGCGTGGCTTAAAGTATCGTGATTTCCTAATCGTGGCCCTAGTAGTCAAGCGTGAGCACCTTTTCCCAGATAATTGGATTTACATCCACAGTCCAGAGTTTAAAGTAGGACGTATTCAGAACTTTAAGAACTGGAGCATGGCAATGGTCCCTGATCCGAGCAAAACCTGCCTGGGAATGGAATATTTTTGCAGCGAAGGCGACGAACTGTGGCAGAAATCAGATGCCGAGTTGATTGAGATAGCAACCCAAGAGGCGATCAGCTTAAAGCTGGGCATTCAGCCTGGAGACGTGGAAGATGGAGTTGTGATTCGGCAACATAAAGCCTATCCGGTCTATGACGGTGAATATCGCCAGCATCTCCAGGTGATTCAAGATTACCTGTCAACCTTTGAGAATTTGCAAACGGTGGGACGGAATGGGATGCACCGCTATAATAACCAAGACCATTCGATGCTGACCGCTATGCTGGCTGTCCAGAATATCTTGGGTGAAAAGCATGATCTATGGGCAGTAAATACAGAGCGCTCGTATCACGAAGAGTTTACTAAAGAACAATGGACAACTGCTAAACAACAGCTTGCTGAAAGCCAGGTTGCAGTTTGAAAAACAAAAATCCTCCAGTTCACAGCCAAACTAGTTATATCTGAGCCAAGATTATGACCACGCCGCAAGTTACCATTGTTGTTACGCCTCGTGAGCGATTCAGCTACACCCAAGAATCGTTAGAGAGCATCTTTGCCTACACCACAATGCCATACAATCTGGTGTACGTTGATGGCAACTCACCGTCTAACCTGCAGCAATACTTACAGCAACAGGCAGCAGCAAAAGGATTTGAGCTAATTCGCACCGACTATTACCTCACGCCCAATCGGTCTAGAAACCTCGGCTTAGCCAAAGTAGATACCAAATATGTCGTATTCATCGATAATGATGTGGTGGTGACACCAGGCTGGTTGGAAGCGCTAGTCAACTGTGCTGAAGAAACTGACGCGACCGTGGTAGGGCCACTGATGTGTCAGCATTTGCCACTACACGAAATCATTCATTTTGCAGGCGGCGAAGCGCGCATCATTCGAGATGTCAAAGGCAGAAACCGGCTGCGCGAAAAGATGTATCGTCAGGGTCAGCAGGTAGCAGCGGTACGGTCTCAGCTTCAGCGCACTCAAACCGAACTATCGGAATTTCACTGTACCTTAGTGCGCAGAGAAATTTTTGACAAGCTGGGTCCGTTTGATGAGGCCATGCTGAACACGAAAGAACATGTAGACTTTTGCATGAGCGTTGCGGCGGCAGGCGGTACGGTGTATTTTGAGCCGGACTGTCTCGCTACCTATGTGCCAACCTCGCCCTTAGCGTGGAGCGATTTGCACTTCTATATGCTGCGCTGGAGCGATGCTTGGGAATTAGCCAGCCTAGACCGACTGCGGCAAAAATGGAATCTGACCGAAGACAGCAGCTACTTCAAGCAAAAATATAAGGCGCTGGGTTGGCGACGGCGGCATACGATCTTGATGCCGATTGTGCGGGCACTCACCTTGGGCATCCGCAGTGGTTGGCTAGAAAAAGCGATTATGTACGGACTCCTCGCTCCGATCGAGAAATGGCTCAATCGCTACTTGACTGACCAGTACGCTAAACGGCATCTGGCTTCCCCAGAGACGATTCAGTGGCAGGGCATTTCGTCACCACAGGAGGGGCATGAAAATTCTGCTGCTGCATGACTATGGGACAGCAACGGGTGGGGCTGAGCTGCAAATGCTCTCATTGCGCCGAGGTTTGCGTGAGCGGGGCCATGAGGTGTGGCTGCTGACTAGCCGGGCACAAATGGTGGCCAACAGTCCACTTTTGGCTGATTACAACTGCTTCGGCACCACCGGAAAACTGCAAGTGCTTTCCCAAACGATTAACCCCTCAGCCTATTGGGCGCTGCGGCGGGCACTAGAGGAGTTTCAACCCGATGTGGTGCATGTGCGCATGTTCATGTGGCAATTATCGCCCTTGATCTTGCCGCTGTTAAAAAATATTCCCTGTCTGTATCAAACTGCCGTATACAAAGCAATTTGTCCGTTGGGTACCAAAGTGTTGCCTGATGGTCGAGCCTGTTCGTTCACAGCAGGACGAGCCTGTTTACAGATGGGTTGTTTGACGCCCCAGTCCTGGCTACCGCTGATGCTGCAACGGCACCTTTGGCAGCGGTGGAAGTCGGCGTTTGATCTGGTGGTGGCCTTGAGTTATGGCATGAAAGCCAAGCTAGAAGCCGAAGGAATTCAGCCCATTGAAGTGGTTCACAATGGTGTGCCCGAACGGGCAATGCGTCCTGCTTTATCCGATCCGCCAACGGTGGTATTTGCCGGACGGCTGGTGCCCGAAAAGGGAGTCGAGGTGCTGCTGCGAGCATTTGCCCAGGCTCACGTTCCTCAGTCCCAGCTGTTGATCGCCGGACAGGGCAGCGAGGCTCAGGCTCTCCAAACATTGGCCGCCGAACTGGGAATTGCCGATTGCGTCACTTGGCTGGGGCATTTGCCGGTTGCTGAAATGGAGCATCGGTTCGAGACCGCTTGGGTGCAGGTGGTGCCCTCGTTGTGGGAAGAGCCGTTTGGCAATGTTTCGACTGAGGCGATGATGCGCGGTACGGCAGTCATTGCCAGTGCGGTGGGTGGGCAATCCGAAATCGTTGACGCTGGTGTGACGGGTTTCTTGGTGCCGCCGGGTGATGTAGCAGCCTTGACGGATGCGTTACGGCAGCTTCTGCTGAACCGCAATTTGGCAGAACAGATGGGGCAGGCCGGTCGGCAGCGAGCCTTGACACACTTTAGCGAAACTCAATGCACCGAACGCTTCATCGAGATTTATCAACGGTTGCGTTCGCGCTATCCTCAAGCAACGGCGGTTGAACTACCCGAAGCATTGGCAGCAGGAATCAAGCAGAGATGAGTCAGAGATGAGTCAGAGATGAGCATCCGGGAGAAGGCAATTCAGGGCGTTCTGTGGTCGGCACTGCAAAACTGGGGCAGTCAGGTCGGGTCGCTGCTCGTTTTCTTTTTGTTGGCTCGCCTGCTCACTCCGGAAGCCTTTGGGTTGGTGGCAATAGCTAATATTTTTCTAGCCTTCATGCAGATTTTTTTGCAGCAGGGTTTTGCCCAAAGCTTGATTCAGCGCCAAGATTTGGAGCCAGACCACATTGACACTGCCTTTTGGACGAATCTGGCAATCGGAGCCTGTCTGACAGCATTTGGCTTAACAGCAGCTGGATGGGTGGCGGCCCAGTTTCAACAGCCCCAGCTCACACCCATTCTGCAAGTTTTGTCGTTGCTGTTTTTGATCACTGCCTGCGGTAACGTGCAGCAAGCTCTACTGGAACGGGCCTTTAACTTCAGAGCGACGGCTACTCGCGCCTTAGTAGCCACCTTGGTAGGAGGAGCCGCAGGAATCGGACTGGCGCTGGCTGGGTTTGGGGTCTGGAGTTTGGTCGGTCAGCAGGTGATTCAGGAGTTAACTGGGGTCTTAGTGCTGTGGCAAGCTAGCGATTGGCGACCGCGATTCAAAGTTTCGTTACCCCATTTCTGGCAGCTCTTTCGCTTCGGTATGCCGATTTTAGGCTTCAACTTTCTGAATTTTCTCAATAGCCGTGCTGATGATTTGCTGATTGGCTATTTTTTAGGCGCAGTGCCGTTGGGCTATTACTCGATTGCCTACCGAATTTTGGGCGTGATGCAGCAGTTGTTAGTACAAACCAGTCAACAAATTGCCCTACCAACCTTCTCCCGGTTGCAAAGTGATCTAGAGCAATTTCGGCAGGCATTCTACACGGCCACCCAGTTGACTAGTTTAATCGCCTTTCCTGTGTTCCTGGGCGTGCTGGTGTTAGCACCCGAACTAGTGGTGATGCTATTTGGCGAGCAATGGACACCCTCGATTCCAGTCTTGCAGGTGCTGTCGCTGGCCGGTATCTTTCAGTCGATTAGTTTCTTCAAGAGTTCGGTATTTATGGCGATGGGCAAACCAAGCTGGAGTCTATGGCTATCGCTACTCACCGTAGTATTGAATTTAATCGGCTTCTCAATTGCAGTGCGTTGGGGCATTGTTGCAGTAGCTGCGGCTTTTGTGATTCGGGGATATGTGGTCTTCCCCATTGGGCAGTGGGCGGTTAGTCGATTGATTCATGTACCTGTTCTGGTTTACGTTAAGCAGTTCATTGCACCATTATTAAGCGCGATGGCGATGGCAGGGTTTATATTTCTACTTAGAAACTGGCTACTGGCGCTTACATCTCTGTACATTCTAGTTGTCCCGATAAGCGCCCTACTGGGGGCACTGTTTTATATTGGACTGATTCGCTTCTGCTCTCCTACCTTGTTTCATAAACTTTTAACTATACTGTACTCACTCTTTACTAAGAAAGTAAAAACGTCTTGTTGAATACTGAATAAAGATCCATTCGTGATTGATTTGTTCTATAGCCTATGTCATCCCTCCAATTTTCTATCATTATTCCCACCTATAATCGCCCTGACCGGCTGCGTAACTGCCTGCAAGCCCTGACACAGCTTGATTACCCGCAGGAGCGCTTTGAAGTAATCGTGGTGGATGATGGCAGCGAGATGCCGCTCGACTCGGTGGTCATGCCGTTTCAAACCATACTCAATCTAACGCTGCTTAGACAAGCTAATGCCGGACCCGCTAGCGCTCGCAACGCCGGAGCTGCCATTGCCAAAGGTCAGTTTCTGGTGTTTACTGATGATGACTGCGCCCCAATCTCTAATTGGCTCATCGCTTTAGCCGAGCAATTTCAAGAAACACCCAATGCTCTGATTGGCGGACAAACGCTCAACGCCCTGCCAGACAATTTATACTCCACAGCCAGCCAAATTTTGATCGATTACCTCTACGAGTATTACAACCATAAACAAACTGCGGATGATCAGAACACAGCTCAATTTTTTGCTTCTAATAACTTCGCCTTACCTGCTGATAGGTTTCGTTCAATGAACGGGTTTAATACTAGCTTTCCCCTGGCGGCTGGCGAAGATCGAGAATTTTGCGATCGCTGGTTGGCTCAAGGTTATCTGATGCGATATGCATCCAATGTGCAAATCTATCATGCCCATCACCTAACACTCAAACGGTTTTGGCGCCAGCATTTCAATTACGGACGGGGAGCATTTTGTTTTCATCAGGTGCGTGCCCAACGTAGTCACGCCTCTATCAAAGTAGAACCATTTTCTTTCTATATCAACTTGCTGACCTATCCATTCCTGAGAACACCTCCCCAATCTGCTATTTTTTTGAGTCTGCTGTTGTTCCTATCGCAGGTTGCCAACGTCTTTGGCTTCTTTTGGGAACGGCAACAATCTCCTTCTGAAGTTCCCAATCTCGCCTGAGTGTAATTTGCCATTGCAGGAAACCAAATGCTTTACTCTATCTCGGTTTGGACAATATTGCTGATTGGATGCTATGGGATTGGCTTGGGTTTACTCAATGGCCTGCGAGCCTATCCTATTGCACGATTGGGCGATCGAGCGGTGATTGCGGTTTGGTTGGGTATTTTGGCGCTTGCCCTGGCTCTGCTGACGACGGGCTTATTCCTGCCCCTGTCTCCCTGGGTGGGTGGAGGGTTCTTCCTAGGCTTTTTGCTGCTGGCATTGCGATCAAAATCAACTCGTTCGGAAGTAGCAACGTTCTATCGCCAAATCTCTATCTGGCAAATTGTGATTTACTTTGGTGTTGCAATAGCAGTTGCTGCCTTTGTATCCCAACCCGTTATTTGGGAAGATACAGGACTTTATCACTACAGCGTGATTCGTTGGCTGGCGGAGTTTGGCACCGTGCCAGGAATTGCCCTGTTATTTGCTAACTTTGGTTTCACCTCTGCTTGGTTTGCCTTTGCCGCACCTTTGAACCCAGACATTCTTGCGGCTCGCGCCAGTACGGTCGCCAATGGCCTAATTTTTCTGCTGGCGGTTTTGCAGTTTGGTCTCAGTTTATCTCGAATTTGGCGTAAGCAAGCCCAATTGTTGACCGATGGTTGGATTGTAATTTGCTATGGCTGCATTTTGCCAATTATTCTGGCAACTGACTTCATGTCAATTATTTTGATTTCTGCTTCTCCAGATATTCCTTCGCTGTTTCTGGTCATTGTGGCTGCGTGGACTGTATTACTGACTGAAACTGCTGCTAACGAAACCCAAGAATACACGAAAAATAATCAAACCGTTTCCTTATTTCTAGCAATAGGAGCCGTCAGTATCAAACTGACGGCCTTACCGCTTTTGTTTGTGACTGGATTATGGTTCATCTTCAGATACAGCCTAAACCCATTTAATCCTCGGTGGTTGTTGCACCAAATTGCCATAGCTGCTTTGTTTGGTCTATTGCTAGTTCCCTTTTTCCTATCTGGTATTATTACCTCTGGCTGTCCGCTGTATCCCTCTGGAGCGTTTTGTCTCGATCTGCCTTGGTCTCCCGATCTAGAAACTTCTGAATCCATCGCCAAATCTACTCACGGCTGGATTAGCTGGTATGGTACGCCGCCGGAAGGTGTGAGTCCTCTAGCTTGGGCGCTGGGGCATTGGTTCAAAGAGTTTGGCAATAAAGTGATGGTGTCGCTAATTGTGAGCACCATTGCTGCGGCCATCTATCTGCTTGTGGGCAAGAATCGGCATCGCGTTGTGTCGCGTTGGTTAATTGCTCTAGCCGTAACAGGAATCGTCTTTTTTCTATTCACAGCTCCGTTTAATCGATTCGTTCTCCCCTATCTATTTATTGTTCCAGCCTTGGCTATTTCAACCTATTTACAATCTTTTAAGGTAAGCGAGTTTTTAGGCCGACTGAAGATTTCCGTACCGTTCTTCGCAACCGGGCTAATCACCGCGGCAGTCCTCTTTAGCGTGCTTAGTGTAAAAAAAGATTACACCAGGTTTATTATGCCACCGCCGCTGATGCAGATTGATGCAGTTCAAAAGCAAGTCAATGATGTTAGCTATTTTTCGCCACCCGGCAAAGAACTGTGTTGGGCGATTGAGCTGCCCTGCGCCTATACTGCAAAAGGAGTAAAACTGCGCGATCCGGCCCAAGGCATCCAGGCAGGTTTTGTCAGAGATTAGATTTGTAAAAGACTAGAAGGGACTCAAATCTGATTGTAGAAGGAGCTTGATAGTCATCTAGTGCATAAAGCACCAAGACGTAGAACAACAATCTTTAAGTGGCAATTTTGACAAGCTATTAGTGTCCAAAGCGATCGCTCAAACGCCGATTCTATCGTTGGGGCGGTTACACCTCAAATTGCTTTAGCAAGCTTTCATTGACCAAAAGTTCTATCTACAAGCATTAACACAGTACTGAGTTCTAATCCAATGCAATCATAGCCTGAAATGCTTACTAGTTAAGTCATAGAGCCTCCTGCCATCTCTACTTCTCAGGTAAAGCTTATCAGCAAAGCTGAAGAATTAGGCTTTTATAAGTTCTGGTTATAAACCTATCTCAAACCACTAGTACAGGGAATAAATCTGAAAAACTTTGTTCTGTTTACCCTCACGAAACCTTCTGATCTTCGCGGAACGGTTTGAGAGGCTTTTGAGAGGCTTAAGATTACAAATCTTGAGGAGGATGCCAGTCATTGATAGCCCACCGATAGCGAGCAGCAACAACTATAGGGTTATTCATTCTCAAGGCGGCTACCGTTGCTCGACCAATCGCCGTTCCTTGTACTTTTGTTGCATCCAGACTCCAGGCAAAATGCTCTGACCATTGTTGAGTCCGTGGGTTGAACAGCTCATCATATCGCGTCATTTCTTCCGACGTTTTTCGGGCTGTGGCAATTTTCCATAATGCTTCGTCTTCCAACCGATCTAATGCTGCCAGGTCAGCCTTAAATTCATCCGGTACGTTATCCCAATCTGGTGGACTGCCGACTTTAAGCGCGTGAATCTCTTGGATCGGCGTTTGGTCGAGACCCGCTAATCTGACTGCTTCATCCCAATCGAGTGCGACATAACGCCTGGTCAAATATCGACCCATCGTGATTTAAGTCCGAACGGTCGAATACAAGCAAAACAGAATTTTTAACAAGCTCCTTGGGAAACAACGTCCCCAAGGGACACCTTGTATCAATTGTTCAACTCAGCGATAGTGCAAAACTGTCCTTGAGCTAAACAATTAGCTGAAACTATCTCTTCTAAAAAATGGAGCTAAGCGGATTCGAACCGCTGGCCTTCTCAATGCCATTGAGACGCGCTACCAACTGCGCTATAGCCCCTTGTGCATTTACCATGATGCCGCGAACTGAGTAATTCGTCAACTAGATTGGGGAAATTTTGCGGCAAAACAGCTCACCCACTTCTGCCATTGCTTCTAAAATGAGGGATTGTACCGAATTGCAGCAAACTTCGTCCTATGGCTTCCACCCCTCCCTCCAATCCCAACCCGTTGCCCACCAGTGAACCCCTGAGCGAGGAAGCAACCAAAGCCTTGCTGCAATCCCTACGGCGGAAGGAGGGCAACTGGGTAGCCTGGGGGCAAGCCTGTCAGCAATTGCAGAAAGCGGGGCTGGGCCAGCAGCAAATTTTTGAAGAAACCGGGTTCGAGCCGAGCCAGCAAAATCAGGTGATAGTAGCGGCCCAGGTGTATGCTTCCCTGGTGAGTGGCAATGCAGCGGCAGCGGTACTGGAGCGGTTTGAGCAGACGGGCAGTGATTCGCTATACGAACTGCGGATTTTGACCCAATCAGAGCGGGTAGCCGCCGCCACGCTGTTGGTGGAAAAAGGCATCGATTCGGAAGGTGCCCATGAGGTTGCTAAGGCGCTGAAGGAGTATAGCCGCCTGTCTCGTCCGCCCAAGGCATTTGCTGACTATCCCGATGATGCCGTGGCCCATTTCTATTGGAAGCTAGCCCGCCAGCAGGCCGATTTGCAGGCTCGCTCTCGGCTGATTGCCCAAGCCCTGCGATTTGCCAAAAGCGAAACCGCCCGCCAGCAAGTTGAGCAGTTGTTGACGGACTTCAGCATTAGCCGCAGTCGTTCCGCGCCCCGGTTACCCTTCTACCGGCTAGAGTCGGCCAGCGATCAGGGGCGGATTATTCCGGTGGTCGGTAAGCTGCCGCTGACAACAGCGGATTTGCAAGCAGTGCCAATCGTGGAGTCCGAAGGTCGGTTTCATATCGTCAAGTTTGCGGGCACGGGGGCTTGGGCTGCCCTACCTGGATGGCAGGTGGTCTTAACAGCAGAAGACCCGGTCTTGCTCCTAGCTGAAAGTGAGCAGCTTCCTGGAGTCAATCTAGACGATAGTGAAAGCGAAGAAGTGCTGCTGCTGGTCGATCGCGCTCAACGGGACTGGAATCTAGAGAGCTATTTCATTGTGGATGAGGCTGGACAAATTCAACTGGATTGGTTTGAAGAGGCACCATCACAGCCAATTTTGGGCAAGCTGGCTCTGGTGTTACGTCCGCAGAAAGTACTCGATGAAGGTTACAATAAAGAACTTTGGCAGATTGATGAGTAGGCAGCTTCTACAAGGTCAATAGTTTGCGCTATGGTCGCGAGAGACAAATTGACAATTGCTGGATCAATATTGTGGTCTATCGAGACTGGTATTGATAAATTGATAAGAGGGTATTGATAAGAGGATAAAGTATTGCCGTTGTGTTTAGTTGAAACATCCCGTACAGTGAAGGAAGTTTCATTTGAACGCACTAGAAGCCATTTCCTTCCAAACCAGCATAACGGAGGCAACCGTGATGGACAGTACTAACTTTTTTACAGATTCACAGGCTCAGTGGAGTGAGATGCAGAAAAAGGCTGCGGAATTCTGGAATCAGTCCCAGAATCAGTGGCTAGAGTCGCAGAAGAAAATTGTTGATGCCTGGATGGGTACCATTCCGAGTGAAACACCCCAAGGAGCCTTTGCTGCAAACTACGAGAAAGTTCTGAATTCTCAGCGGGAATTGATCAATTCTGTGATTGATGCTCAACAAGTGACATTCCAGTATGCGGTAGAAAGCCAGAAGCAATTTTGGGAAAGCTATTTTCAGGCAGCGCAGCAAGTCATGCAGCAAACCATTAGCAAGTAGTGACTCTGACCTGACTTGTATACAGTTCAGCAAACACGTTCCTTTAGCCACTCTGCAATCACGGGTGGCATTTTTTGTTGTACTTTACTGCTGACATACATGCCCACATGTCCAACGGCAAACGATTGAACTGTATAGTCCTGCGTTCCCACATATTGGCCGAGGGCCAGAGAAGAGGCTGGAGTTACCAGATGATCCTTTTCGGCGTATAGATTCAAAACTGGCATGCTGATGTTGCTCAGGTTAACTAGTTTATCTCCCAGGACGATTTCACCCCTGATTAGCTTATTGCCCTGATAAAAATCCTTGAGAAACTGTCGGTACGCTTCACCTGCCTGATCGGGACTGTCAAAAATCCACTTTTCCATGCGCAGAAAGTTGAGCAGCTTGTCTTTGTCATCCATAATTTCTAGTAAATCTAGGTACTTTTGAACGCCTAGCTGCCAGGGTTTGAGCATTAGGAAGTCAAGGTTGAGATAGTCACCAGGAATATTGCCCAAAGCATCTACCATTAAATCAATATCTAAAGCCTCTACTCCCAACGTACATCCCCCCTGCATATTCAAAAGCGCATCGGGACGGTGAAAATCGATCGGTGTCACCATCACGATCAAGTTTTTTACTTTTTCTGGGTAGATGGCACTATAGCAGAGGCTGAAGGTGCCGCCCTGACATATGCCCAGCAGGTTGATTTGGTTCAGACAATGCTGCTTACAAATAAAGTCTACGCAGTTGTTAATATAGCCATTGATGTAGTCGTCTAGCGTCAACCAACGGTCGGCCCGCGTGAGATAACCCCAATCGATCAAGTAAACATCTAACCCTAACCGAAGCAGATTGGCAACCAGCGAACGATCGGCTTGCAGGTCAACCATCCAGGGCCGATTTACCAGTGCATAGACAATTAGGAGAGGAATTGGTAAAGGTTGCTCCACTAGTGGCTGGAACCGATATAAAACGAGCTTATCCTCACGGTAAACCGCCTGTTTAGGAGTGACACCAATCTCAATGTCTGCCTCACTCAAGTGGCTGAAATTGTCTATTCCTGCAACTACTTTTTTAGCAGTTTCGGTGTACTTGACAGTGTACTTGACGGCGGCATCCTGCAACTGGATTAGCCTCATAAAAAACGGCAACATGATTTCTGGTCATTCAAAGAGGATTGGAGAGATGGGGGGCACAGGTGCTCGTTAGCTCCTCATGCTGAGCTAGAGACTGCTTCAGGCGCTTCACTTCTTTCCGCAAGTCGTAGATATTTTTATGCACTTCGTCAATTTCACTGCGGCTGGGCAGATGCATCAGCTTCATCCACCTTTCTAAGATCTGCTGCTGAGAACGTTGAAAATGATTGAGGCTGTTCAAAAACTGCCCCCTGACTTTGAGATTGGTTTCTGAGCAAAAGGTTTTTTCGAACACCCGATCTGCAATACCGCTCCAGAGTTGCTGTAATTGAGTCCAGTCTTTGATGGGTTCTCCTTTCATTGCTGAAGCTGTCAACTCGCGGAGCAACTCTTCGAAGGCCGTCAGTTGGATCTCAGTCAGCACCAATTGATAGTTGATACTAGTTGGATAGAGTTTTACCCATGCATCAATGGTCTGCATGAGTTGATGGTTAAAATCTCGGTTTAAGCCTAGGAAAGGAATTTGGGCAAGGGTGCTGAACGTAGCCTCATATACAAAATTCCAGCAGAGGTTATTGAGTTCAATCCAGGGCTTAGCAATGCCTTCTGAAAAGTTTGCTTCTTCCATCGGTCATTCCTTCACGAAAAATTCTACAGAATTACTCTGGCTGGCAATAGATGGGGGAAGACGTTCTTCAACAATATACTAACTAAACCAATATACCACTCAAAAAATTAGTCAAATTCTCATGCTTTTCACTTTCTGAACAATGGAGTATCAAAAGCTTTCTATGGAACTTATGTGATTGACAATCATTTTCATATCACTTTCATATTTTTATGGCTTAGGCTAGCTTTAGCTACTGGGATAATATGCGCTTGAGAATATTCATAGTATCTCCCAATTTTTGTGTTTTCTGTAACAATTTCATTACCTGCTTCGATACTAGTTGCAGCCTCATTCATTTTGATTATTGAGGTTTCTTGTTGCGGTAGCGACATTCAATTCAGTCCTAGACCTACTATAGTTGGCATTGATTCTAGAAGCGAAGTATTGTTCATGAAGACTAAGATCGCAATCGCCTGTCAGGGTGGTGGCAGTCACGCTGCCTTTACTAGCGGGGCGCTTCAAGCCCTGTTCGAGAGTGGTATCCAGGATAAGTACAATATCGTTAGCCTCAGCGGGACATCAGGGGGTGCACTATGTGCAGCTTTAGTTTGGTACGCGCTCAAGAAAGGTAAAGATCCGGTTAAGCAGCTAGTCGATTTTTGGAGCGATAATACAGCTCAAACCCCGCAAGAACGCCTGTTTAACGACGTTCTGATCACAACGCTTGAATTTACGAACAAAGGGCTATTGCCAGTCTTCAATACTAGCCCCTCGTCCACAATTGCGAAGCAGTGGCTGTCATTTGCAACGATCGGTCTGCGGAGGCGGTTTACCGACTTTCGGGAGTTGCTGGAGACGCACATAGACTTCAAGGAAGTCGCTGCTTGGGGTGTGCAGCCAGAAGCTCCTATCTTGCTCCTAGGTGCAAGCAACATTCTGACTGGCAAATTATGGATGTTTAATTCTTTGTATGAACCAATCAAAGTTGAACATATCCTAGCTTCTTGCGCTATTCCTAACATTTTTCCAGCGGTTGAAATTGGCGAAGATGCCTATTGGGATGGTATTTTTTCGGACAATCCGCCAATCACCGAACTGATCGATCCCGAAGATGTGGGTGTTGCAAATATTCCTGAGGAAATTTGGGTGATTAAGTTGAATCCAACTCGCAGGGAAACGATTCCGACTGCGGTGGATGATATTTTGGATCGTCGTAATGAATTAGAAGGGAATGTATCGTTATTCCAAAGTCTCCTCAGCATTGAACGACTCAATAACATTGTCCTGCAAGGAGGTTTCACGCAGGAATATCTTCAGGGATTGGGAATTACAGCACCAATCAAAATTCCTCGCTCTTTTGTGGAAAAACCCGACAAACCTTACTATATTCCGTTCATCGAAATGTCCCCTCATTTGCAGAAAAGTCTCAATTACGAAAGTAAGCTGGATCGCAATCCTGACCGAATTAACTACCTGATTGAGGATGGAAAGAAGCAAGCAAGGCAGTTTTTAGCGACAAGGGCAGAGCAGTCCTAGCTTTAGCTTGTCGAAATGTCTCCTGAGCTGCAGAAAGTTTTGAACTATAAAAGCAAACTAGATAGTACTTCTGAATTTATCAATCGGCTGATTGAGGATGGAAAGTAATAAGCTAAGAAGTTTTTGAAAGCAAGATATGAAGGAACGTGAGCCATACAAAAATTAGATATTTTGTCACTAATGCTCACGAAAAACGATTGAACATAAAACAGTAAGTTAACCAAGCCATTTGATAAATCTGTAGCGCGAGCATCTTCCGCCAGCGGGCCGGATGCTTAATTGCTGTGAGATTCTTTAGCTAGTTACAGTGCGAAGCGTTGCAGGATGAGAATTTGTACGAGTTAACTTTATCAATTGATCGGGACCTCATAAGGAGTGAAATGATGCAACAAGCTTATATTGTCTCAGCAGCACGCACACCCATTGGTCGATTTGGAGGGCTTTTAGCGGATCTCTCCCCGGTCGATTTAGGCGCAACATCCATGCGCGCTGCTTTAGAAAAGGCAGGGCTATCTGGTGAATCTGTCGATCTGTATGTTTTTGGTAATGTGCTTCGATCTGGCCATGGGCAATTACTGCCCCGTCAGGCCGCATTTAAGGCTGGGCTTCCTGAAACTGCAAATGGATACGCTGTGGATATGGTATGTTCGTCTGGCATGATGAGTGTGATGAGCGCGGCAACGGCAATCGCAGCGGGAGAAGCCGACATCGTTCTAGCAGGCGGTGTAGAATCCATGTCCCAAACCGGGTTAATGCTATCGCACCGCGTCCGATGGGGCTGTAAACTGTTGATGAATCCGTCTGAACCGCTCATCGATCTGCTGGTCTGTGACGGACTTTCCGATCCAATCACGTCCGAAAAGATGGGCGATCAAGCTGAGCGATTGGCAGCCGCCTATGGGGTAAGCCGAGATGAATTGGATGAGGTTGCCCTGTATTCTCAAGAGCGAGCTACTCTAGCTACTCAGCAACGTTTACTTGCCAGAGAGATTGCGCCAATTGAGATTGAAACGAAAAAAGGGGTGCAGCTTGTAGAGAAAGATGAAGGAATTCGTCCTGATACTACGCGAGAGAAGTTGGCTGAACTCAAACCAGTATTCAAATCAGATGGAGTGTTTACGGCTGGTAACAGTAGCCAGATCTCGGATGGTGCAGCTGCTCTTGTCTTGGCGAGTGCAAAGGCGGTGGAAAAACATGGCTTGAAGCCGATCGCTCGGATTATCAAAGGATCTTGGGCGGGTGGAGAAAACTGGCGATACCCAGAGGTTCCCATTCATGCCGTGAAAAAATTGTTGGACAAACTGAATATGCGAGTCGCTGACTTTGACCTGTTTGAGAACAACGAAGCATTTGCCCTCAGCAATGTTCTGTTCAACCGAGTTTTGGGAGTGCCCTATAGCAAGTTAAATATCTATGGCGGAGCAATTGCCTTGGGGCACCCGATTGGAGCGTCTGGAGCACGTATTTTGGTCACGCTGGTCAATGCCCTCCAGGGAGAAGACAAGCAGCTTGGATTGGCTGCCGTGTGTCATGGCAGTGGCGGTGGAACTGCAATTGCAATCGAGCGATTGGCGTAAGTAGCTTTCCTTGAAGAAACGAACTCAGCAGGAACCAATGAAAACCCTCGGATTAGAGAACAAAGTTATTTTGGTTACAGGTGGCAATCGAGGAATTGGAGCAGCGATTACCAAACTGCTCAAAGACTTAGGTGCTCAAGTTGCTTACACCTGTCGCAGTCAACCTCCGATTGAAGACGATAGTTTGGCATTGCAAGCGGATGTCACTGATCCCACTGCAATGGCACGGGTGGCCGAAACGGTGGGGCAAAAGCTAGGTTCGATCTATGGTGTGGTCGCCAATGCTGGCATCACCCGTGACAACTTTTTCCCAAAATTGACGATTGAAGATTGGGATGCCGTGATCGAAACGAACCTAAAGGGTGTCTACAATACCTTGAAACCTGTAATTCCAGGCATGTATGAGCGGCAAGCAGGCTCAGTTGTTTGTATTAGCTCTATCTCAGGTGAGCGCGGCAACATTGGTCAAATCAACTACGCTGCCTCCAAAGCAGGGGTAATTGGATTGACAAAAGCGCTTGCTCTAGAGGCTGCCCGCTATGGAGTGCGTGCCAATGCAGTAGCACCAGGTTTTATTGAAACCGAAATGACGAGTACTATTCCTGAGAAAGTCAAGGAAAAAATTACGGCAGAGATTCCGTTTCGTCGCTTCGGTCAACCGGAAGAAATTGCCTGGGCTGTTGCTTTTCTACTATCCCCAATTGCTAGCAGCTTTGTTACCGGCACCGTTCTGCAAGTCAATGGTGGGCATAACACCTAAGCCCGCTGCTGCCACTGCTGCTTAATCAAGTGAACGCCGTAAAAGCGCTGCCAGAAAATGTCCACCGCTTTAGTAGGCAGGACCTTAGTCATCAGCCAGAGTAGAATACTGCCTCCGGTTGCGGCAATGTAGCGCGGTTTGGGATAGTTTGCCTGCAATGCTTTGATAATTACATCTGCTACCTGTTCCGGACTCCAGGCTTGGCGAGTCAGGCGTTGATTCAGCGAGTCTAGGTTTTGTACTGCCGCTCCGTAGGGAGTTTCGGCTAAATTGGCGATTGATTTTTCGAGCTGCTGATTGGCTGCTTCAAAAAAATCGGTTGCGACCGGACCCGGTTCGATCACGCTCACCTTGATGTTGAATGGCTCCAACTCCATGCGCAGGGCATCACTGAGTCCTTCTAGGGCAAATTTGGAAGCGCTGTAGAGACCACCCAGGGGAAAGGCAACCCGTCCACCCAGGGAACTGACGGTAATAATTCGGCCACCTCTTTGGGCGCGCATCACCGGAATCACTGCCTGGATCAGCGTAATTGCGCCGAGTAGATTCACCTTAAACTGCTGCTCGACCGCTTCGGTCGGGACGAGTTCAATGGGTCCCATTTGGCCATAGCCAGCGTTACTCACCAAGGCATCAACGCGGCCAAATTGTTGGAGTACCTTAGCAGCGAGCGCTTTTACCTGCTCCGGTTGAGCCATGTCGGTCGGCACGACACAAACCTCGGCTCCGGCTTGGCGACAGGTGGCCGCTACCGTCTCCAATCGCTCCAGGCTGCGGGCGGCTAATCCCAGCCGAATTCCCGGATATCGCGACGCCAACAGAACCGCCAGAGCGGCACCAATTCCCGTCGATGCGCCTGTAATCAAAATGACTTGCTGCTCTAATTGCACAACTTTACTCCAAAGAATTGGGGAAGGAGCCTTCCCGGTACTGACCTACGGCCAGAAAAATCAGCTATCCTCTAAGCTAGCAAAACCTGAGCGGCAAAAAGACTCCCCTGAGGTAGAAGGAATTGGCGCTGGCTGCCATTGCCGCCTTGACTGAGTCTTTAGCACCCTCTTCACCGCCTAATCGAGCGGCCCACCCTCAGTTCCTGGATATAGGCTCCCGGATCTTGGGCAACCCAGCCGAGGCGAGAGTTGGAGCGCACCTCAAACTGGAGGTAGGGTTCGCTTGAATTGAGATTGGAAGCAACAGTGCCGATTTGGGTGCCGGCCTGCACCTGCTGCCCTACATTAACACTGAGGGAATCCAGCCGAGCATAGCGGGTCTGCAACCCCTGGGCGTGATTGATCACCACCAAATTGCCGGTACCACCCTGCTCTCCCGCAAAGGCGACCGTACCAGAACCTACCGCAAACACGGGCGTGCCGGCGTCGGCAGCCAAACTGACACCGCTATGGAAAACGAGTGAACCCGTGGGACCGATCTGCCAACCATAGGCCCGCAAAATCGAAGCAACTTCTGGCAGCGGATAGCGCTCGATGGGGCTGGAGGGCACCGTGGCGGTTGGAGTTGGCACCGGCGACCAGTTGACCCCCGGCACAAATACAACCGATGGCGCATCCTGACAACCATTGACTTCATAGAGCACATCGGCCCGCACGCCGTACTGTTTGGCGATATCGCGCCAGGAACTACCTGACGACACAGTCACCCGGATGCCGTTGTAGGGCGGAATCACCAGTTCGGTGCCCACGGGAGCGGAACCCTGCCGCAGGATGGGATTGAACCCCATCAGGGTTGTAGGCAGCAGATTATACTGCTGGGCGATGCTCTCTAGCGTTTCACCAGCGGCAACTCGATGACGCGATAGGCGCGACAGGGCGGGTTCGGGGCAGGCCGATTGCTGCTTGGGCTGGGACAAAACCGGAGGAGTGACGGCTAGGGACAGGAGTCCTCCTAGCACGATCAATCCCGCTACACTAGAGCTATACAGAGAAATCATGGTGTCAGCCTACTCCTCAGAACCTGGCCTCAGAACCTAGCCTCAAACAATAGCCTCAAACAATAGCCAGCTTGCCAATCCTGCCGAGGGCGCTGCTGGTATCCGCTGCCTAAGTGCTCCGCACCGCTAACGCGACCGACGTGATGATTTCTGAGTTTGTTGCAGTCCATGAAGTGATTGAAGCGATAGAACAATAAAAATCGATTTAACTAATTGCTCTTACCATTATGCTCTTACAATTATCGCGGGATTGGTTTTGCCAGATTGGCTTGCATTTGAGTTAGGGCACCATCTTTCCCTGCTCCTTTGGCTAGGCAGTAGCGGCTAGAACAGCCTCCTTAATCAGAGCAATGGGTTCCCAAGCCTTAGCCTCCTACCTAGAGACAAATCATACATAAACTTCTTCAAGCGTGGCTTTTGGATCGATTTACCGTTATGAAACAAGGAACTATGGTCTCAAGTAGACAGATTGTTCTCTACGCAACGCTGTTAGTGATTGGCGGCGGGGCAGGGTGGGCAGGCAGCCGCTACTTGGCCCAAACCCAGTCTAATTCCCCAGCCAATTCGGATACGGCTGAGTCTCCGGCTCCCGTGATCTATCAGGCCAGCCAGCCGCCGATGGTGGAGCGACGGACTGAACCTGTGAACCAAAATTTTATTGCCGCCGCGGTGGAAAAGGTGGGTCCAGCGGTGGTGCGGATCGATGCCTCGCGTAAGGTTTCCCGCTCGCTGGATTCGCTGAACAATCCCCTGTTCCGCCGTTTCTTTGGCGAAGAGGAACTGCCATTGCCGGAGGACCGGGTGGAGCAGGGCACCGGCTCTGGCTTCATTGTCAGTCGGGATGGTCATGTGATCACCAATGCCCACGTGGTGGAGGGGGCCGATACGGTGAAGGTGACGCTCAAGGATGGGCGGAGTTTGGATGGCCGGGTGGTTGGCATCGACCGGGTTACGGATGTGGCGGCGATTAAGATTGAGGCGGCGGATTTACCCACGGTGACGCTGGGCAGCTCCAAAAATCTGGTGCCCGGACAGTGGGCGATTGCGATTGGTAATCCGCTCGGTCTCGACAATACTGTGACTGCTGGAATTATCAGCGCCATTGACCGATCCAGTTCCCAGGTGGGCATTCCCGATCGCCGGGTGCAGTTTATTCAAACCGATGCGGCGATTAACCCAGGCAACTCTGGCGGGCCGCTGCTGAACGACCGGGGGGAAGTGATTGGCATCAATACGGCGATTCGAGCCAACGCCCAAGGCTTGGGATTCGCCATTCCAATTGAGACCGGCTGGAAAATTGCCCAGCAGTTGTTTGAGAAGGGCAAGGCCGAGCATCCCTATCTGGGTGTGCAGATGGTGGACCTAACGCCAGCCCTAAAAGAGCGGATCAATAGCGATCCAGATACGGGATTAAAGCTGACCAGCGACCGGGGCGTTCTAATCATTCAAGTGATGGAGGATGCGCCTGCCGCCGCTGCCGGCCTGAAGCCCGGAGATATTATTGTCAAGATCAACGGCACATCCGTCGCCACTGCATCCGAAGTGCAGCAGCAAATCGAGCTAGTGAAGGTGGGTGATCCACTCTCAATCGAAATTCGCCGTCAGGATGAAGTCAAGACAGTGCAACTCCGACCGATTGCCTTTCCAGCGGAGAGAATTAGGTAAGTTGTAGAGAAGTTTGCAAGCGTCAGTTCTCAGGTGACACGGTTTCGCCTTCGCCAAAGTCTGCACTGAAGGAAACCGAGCCTTTAATCGTTGCTTCTAGCTCCATCCGCTGCTCCATCCGACTGAGAAAATAGCCAGTCATCATGGCAGAGGCCAACAGCCCAGCTAAATTTTCTCGGTCCGTCGTAATTTGCACGTTGAAGGCTTCCGACGGCAGTACACCGACCAAACCCTGTACGTTCTGCGAGATAATTTGCTTGATTTCGGGGCTAACAGATTTGGCGACTCGTGCCAATACTTCAGGGGATTGGTGTTGCAGGTACTTCAGCAATTGATTTGCCTGACCCTCCTCAGTGTCACCACCGAAGAAATCAAAACTGTCAGGGTTAAAAACCATAGTCACCTTAAAAAGCTAAAGGTTTGCATGAGCTACTTTTATCTATTCTGACACTTATATTTGCCAGTGTGACTATTTAGCTGATGCGAGTCCGGCAAACGACTGATAAAACTCATAAATTAGACGGCTCTAATTCAGCCAGTTCGGTGGGTTCGGCGTCCAATTCTGGTTCTGATTCGGATGGAAATTCCTCAGGGGCAAAAGCGGTTGGAGCGGCTGTGGCTGTGGGTTGGGGCAGTTGTTCAACCTGGAAATACTGATAAAACTTTTCGGTGACTTGCAGCCAATAGGAGCGGCCATCGGCCTGTCTGCGTTTCTTGACAAATCCTAAGCCGACCAGCTCCTGTACATGCTGATAGGCACCGGAGCCGCGTAATTCCACTAACTTGGTTTGGCTAATCGACCCTTTGAGGGCAATGGCAGCCAGCGTCCGCAGGGCACCCACTCCCAAATCGACCGGAATCAGCCGCTGGATCAAATCATGGAAGGCTTCGCGGAGCTGAAGGCAGTAGCCGTTCGGAGTTTCCACCACCTCTAGGGCACCGTCGCGGTGGGCATAATCGGACATTAGCTCTAGCAGTCCTGCTTCTGCCTCAGCTCGTTCACAGTCGGCATATTCGGCAATTTTGGCAATCGACAGGGGCTGGGCTTTGAGGTAGAGAATCGCCTCGATTTTGCTCGATAGGCTAGTCATGGCTGAGGTCCGCCCGAAACGGCAAGAAACCAGATCAACGAAACGACAGTAGAGTATAGCGGAGTTTCCGCAGAATTAAATGAATATCCAGCGGCTTCTCAGATTGTTCTCATTTGAGTTGGAGAAAATGGCAGCCAGACTACTTCTTATCTTCAGCCTATTTATTTCCGGTTTAATGGTGGTCAAAGCTGGCTTGAGCCGGCTGATTACAACCGCCAAATTTGCTCAACTCTTTCTCAGGATCCATGTTCCACCTGGAGCAAATCTCGCTATAATTAGCTTCAATAATTCTGAATTTATTTCATAAAACTTAACATAAATGTTACATTTGTTAATAGGAGTTGTGCGATGACTTCTAATCCCGCTACTCAGGCCCGATTGATTACCTTTTTGCAAGAGGAGTTGGCGATTCCGTCTTCGGCAATTGCCCTAGCTTTACGCCATCCAGAGTCGGAGACCAACTGGCTGCCGATCATTCTGTGGCAATACGGATTGATTAATCTTCAACAACTGAACCAGGTGTTTGAGTGGATGGAGACGGCGTGAGGAGGTAGGAGGTCTCCTCTGCTAGTCGGCTATCCCTATCTCGACTGGCGTAGAATCTCGCCGGAATTCTACCAGAAGTCCAGTCTGAGACGCGAGTCAACAACTTAAAATTAGTGTGTAGCTTTGCAAAGAAGTTAACCAACTGGAACTGGCGAGCGCTGCGCCATTGCAATGTGAAGAGCGGGAATATTCAAGTCTTGAAAATTGAGTTGGTAGGTTCGATGCAAACCTGAAATCCCGAAACTGAACCCTCATAGAACGCTTGAAGTGTCCGATTAGTCTTCGCTACGCCCAAACGACGTTTAGAAAATCGCGTTGAGATTTATGGCAATTAAAGACCAACCTCAGCCCCCTCGTTCGCGGCAGATTGGCAATATTCTGCTGCTGATTTCTGGGCTGTTTTTACTTGTTAATTTGTTTTTGCCCAACCTATTTGGTCCATCAATTCCGCGAGTACCCTACAGTCTGTTTATTCATCAGGTGCAGGATCAGGAAGTGACGCGAGTCTCGGTGGGGCAGAACGAAATTCGCTACCAGCTCAAGGGCGAAGCCGATCAACCTGGACAGGTGCTGTCCACGACGCCAATTTTTGACCTGGAGCTGCCCAAGCTGCTCGAAGCAAATGGTGTCGAGTTTGCCGCGGCTCCACCTCCCAAAAACGGCTGGTTTACCAATGTTCTGGGCTGGGTGATTCCGCCGCTGATTTTTGTGGCCATCTGGCAGTTTTTCATCAATCGGGGTGGTGGCCCGCAGGGTGCTCTATCGATTGGGAAAAGTAAGGCCAAGGTCTATGTTGAAAGCGATTCGGGCCGAGTCACCTTTGCGGATGTGGCTGGCGTGGAAGAAGCCAAGACCGAGCTGGTTGAAATCGTTGACTTTTTGAAAAATCCGCAGCGCTTCACTCAGATTGGAGCCAGAATTCCCAGAGGTGTGCTGCTGATAGGTCCGCCGGGTACTGGTAAAACCCTGCTGGCGCGAGCAGTAGCGGGCGAAGCTGGAGTGCCCTTCTTCAGCATTTCAGGTTCGGAATTTGTGGAGCTGTTTGTGGGCGTCGGCTCGTCGCGGGTGCGTGATTTGTTTGAGCAGGCCAAGAAGCAGGCTCCCTGCATCATCTTTATTGATGAGCTGGATGCGATTGGTAAATCCCGTGCTACCGGCGGCTTCTATGGCGGCAACGACGAGCGGGAACAAACCCTGAACCAGCTCCTCACCGAAATGGATGGGTTTGGCGCGGGCGATCAAACCGTGATTGTGCTGGCGGCCACCAACCGGCCTGAAAGCCTGGACCCGGCTCTGCTGCGCCCCGGTCGATTTGACCGTCAGGTATTGGTCGATCGGCCCGATCTGAGCGGCAGATTGGCGATTCTGGAGGTGCATGCCAAAGGCGTCAAGTTGGGCCAAGATGTGGACCTGAAGGCCATTGCTACCCGCACACCGGGCTTTGCTGGAGCGGATCTGGCCAACCTGGTCAACGAAGCGGCACTACTGGCGGCCCGCAACAACCGCACCACCGTGGCTCAGGCCGATTTCAATGAGGCAATCGAGCGGGTGGTGGCCGGTTTAGAGAAAAAGAGCCGCGTTCTGAACGATAAAGAAAAGAAAATCGTCGCCTATCACGAAGTTGGTCATGCGCTGGTGGGTACCCTGATGCCTGGTGGCAGCAAAGTCGAGAAAATTTCGATTGTGCCTCGCGGTATGGCGGCGCTAGGCTATACGCTGCAACTGCCGACCGAAGACCGGTTTTTGTTGAGCGAAGCGGAACTGCAAGGCCAAATTGCTACCTTATTGGGCGGGCGTTCGGCTGAAGAGATTGTGTTTGGCAGCATCACCACGGGTGCCTCAAATGACCTACAGCGGGCCACAGACTTGGCCGAACGCATGGTAACGACCTACGGCATGAGTAAGGTGCTGGGTCCTCTGGCCTATCAGCAGGGGCAGCCAAACAACTTCCTCGGTGCTGATGGGATGAATCCGCGTCGGATGGTGAGTCCGGAAACGGCAGAGGCGATCGACCGGGAAGTGAAGGGCATTGTCGAGAAGGCCCACCAGCAGGCACTGGACATCCTGAAGCACAACCGAGACTTGCTGGAAACGATTGCCACCAAGTTGCTAGACACCGAGGTGATCGAAGGCGAAGAGTTGCATCAACTGCTTGGTCAGGTGCAGCCAGTTGCCGCTTCCGAGCCAGAACCCGCTACCGTTTAGGTGGAGTAGCAGCAAGTTAGCGAAACTAAACTAATAGAAACCCAATCAACGGTTTCCTTGTCTACCTCCAGGTTGTCTGGGGGTAGTTTGCTATTTGGCTACTCTGCAACTTATTTGCAACTTATTTGATTTGATTGTGCTTTTGCTGCTTTGAACCTATACTGCTATCCGCAAAACCTAAAGAAACTGCATGGCTGCAACCAAAACGATTCAAAGCATTTACACCGACGGGGCCTGTTCGGGCAATCCGGGTCCGGGCGGTTGGGCAACGGTGGTCTACTTCAGCGATGGCTCGGTGCACGAAATGGGCGGAGCCGCTTCGCAAACCACCAATAACCGAATGGAAATGCAGGCTGCGATTGAGGCGCTGGAGTTTCTCTTAGCCGCTGCTCCCAGCGACAGTGTTGCCCTCTACACCGACAGTGAATATGTCAAAAACGGCGTTACCCAGTGGCTGAAGGGTTGGAAACAAAAGGGTTGGAAGACGGCTACCGGCAAACCTGTGCTGAACCAGGACCTGTGGCGTGTGCTAGATGCGCTGCAAGAAAAGCTAGCCCAGCAGGGGACTGACTTGCAGTGGCGCTATGTCAAGGGTCATTCAGGTGATCGGGGTAACGACCGTTGTGACGAAATTGCCCGCGCCTTTGCCCTGGGAAATTCGCCCAGCCTCCAGCAAGGATGGCCCCCCAACTCGGTTGAGGCCATGCCTATGGTAGCTAGTGGGGAAAGCAGCGAATTTGACACTCCAATTACTCACGCGGATGCGTCAGAGACGCTACAATCCAGTCACAAACTCTCTGCCTCTGCTGTAGACGCTAACCCAGATATGGTCGATTCCACGATTCCAGATGGTACTGACTTACAGTCAGAGAAATCCGAAGTACCGCGTGAGGTCAAAGTTGCGCAACTGCGAAATGTGGTAGACACCCTACATATGGCCGACGAAATCGCGCGGCAGGGATACCTGATCACCAGCTCTGAGTTGGCCGATTTGATGGATGTCAACGCCAGTGCAGTCACTAGCCGGGGTGACAATTGGGTTTGGCGCAACTGGGTAATTTCTCGCGTCCGGCGGGAGGGCAATCAAATTTTGTGGCAGCTAGAGCGCGTAGATTAGCCCGCAACGATAGGGGAATTTCAGCTTCTCCTACCCATTTTTGCAAAATACTATCCCCAGATTTGGATTTTTATGGCATTCTATACGCAACATCTAGCAGTGTTGTCGGCTCGATCACGCTACCGGCATGTCTGGGTGTCTGTCTAGATTGGTCTAGATTGGTCTAGATTCAGTCTCTAGCACCGAGGCAAACCATTACCCGTTCCATCACCCATGAGAGCTGCTTAGATGGAGGCTCCTTACCGAAAATTCGGCTAATTTGCCCCTGACCCGCCCGAACGGCTGATTGGATTCATCATTTGAGAGAAGCTTAAGAAAAAGTAAAGAATTGTTGAGATTCCTGAGAGACAAGTATACGGTTATGTCGCTTTCGTCCGGTCGAGCGCATAGGAGTCCCCAGTCTGATTGATCGTCCTCTAGACGGTGCGGAGCACCACCGGTTAAATCGCCTAATCATGTGACAACTAGGGTCGAGGTGAGTAGTGGAAACTAGCCTGGAAAATTTATGGAATCAGGTTTTGGAGCGGTTACAGCTCCAACTCAGTCGCCCCACGTTTGAAACTTGGATTAAACCGGCTACCGTGGAGCGCTTAGACGAGCAGTGCCTGGTGATCTGCACGCCGAATCCGTTTGCCCGCAACTGGCTGCAAAAGTACTATGTCAAAACGATTGGCGATGTGGTGCAGGACCTGTTGGGCCATCCGGTAGAGATCCAAATCACGGTGAAGGCCAGCAGCGAAGCCGAAAGCTCCGTCGCCACCGAAGTGCTGTGGCCCCTGCCGAGCGAAACTCCTCCTGTCGGACCAGCAGCGAACCAGCGCCTGCGGCAAACCGAGCTGAACCCGAAATATGTATTTTCCCGATTTGTGGTCGGGGCAAATAATCGCATGGCCCATGCTGCTTCGTTAGCTGTGGCCGAATCTCCCGGACGTGAGTTCAATCCCCTATTTCTCTGTGGCGGAGTCGGATTGGGCAAAACTCACCTGATGCAGGCGATCGGCCATTATCGTCTCGAAATCAATCCTAGCGCTCGGATTTTCTATGTCTCGACCGAAAAATTCACCAACGATCTGATCTCAGCCATTCGCAAGGACAGTATGCAGAGTTTCCGCGAGCACTACCGCGATGTGGATGTGTTGCTAGTAGATGATATCCAATTCATCGAAGGTAAGGAATACACCCAGGAGGAGTTCTTCCACACCTTCAACACCCTGCACGAAGCCGGAAAGCAGGTGGTACTCGCCTCAGACCGTCCGCCCAACCACATTCCTCGCCTACAGGAACGGCTCTGCTCGCGCTTCTCGATGGGTCTGATTGCCGACATTCAGCCGCCCGATCTAGAAACCCGAATGGCAATTTTGCAAAAGAAAGCTGAATACGAAAATATGCGCCTGCCGCGCGAGGTGATTGAATACATCGCCTCCAGCTACACCTCCAACATCCGAGAGCTAGAAGGAGCGCTGATCCGAGCCGTGGCCTATGTGTCGATCTCTGGCCTACCGATGACGGTAGATTCAATCGCTCCGGTGCTCAATCCGCCCAGCAATCAGGTGGAAGCCTCGCCGGAGACCGTGATGAATGCCGTAGCCGAAACCTATGGCGTCTCGATTGAAGACCTGAAAAGTGCCTCCCGTCGCCGCGAAATCAGCGTAGCCCGCCAGATCTGTATGTATCTGATGCGCCAGCACACCGACCTCAGCTTGCCCAAAATCGGCGAAGTCTTCGGCGGCAAGGACCATACGACCGTACTCTATAGCTGCGAAAAAATTGCTCAACAAAAAGAAGCCGACCCAGAACTAGCTCGCAATCTGCGCCAACTGAGCGACCGGATCAGCCTCTCCAATTCCGTGCAAAGCCCACCCCGGAAGTCGGGCTAATGTGGCCGCGTAGGGGTGGATGGGCTTCGCCGTGAGCGGCTCAGCCGAACGGTGGATCCGAGCTTGTTCTATCCGTTTCATCCGTTCGGAGTCTTAACCATCCGGACTTATCCTAATCCATTTCATCCGTTGCCATATTTGCCACAATAGGTTGGCGAGTTTTCAGGTTGAATCGACAGCCTTCAGCCAAAATATGAAGCCTGATGTCAAATACGGACATGACCTGATTGGGTCCAGTTGCAACTTGCTGGGAGTGCTGATGCCAGCCTGCAACTGCCCCTACGGGGACAGAAAAATCGGCACTTTTGTAGGTCAACTCGGATTCGTCTACAATTGTGACGGCTCCTTCGCCCAACACCTCAAACTCATCGCCCTTCACAATTAAAGCCGTATTTTCGTCTACGCCAACGCCAATGATGCTGGGCTGGAGCACGAGGGCCGTTAACAGGCGTCCCAAGCGGCCCCGTTGGGCGAAGTGCTGGTCCACGACCATGCCGGAGACAAACCCCATCCCGGCTCCTAGCATAACGGCATCATTGCGGGGGCTGGTTTCCGACTCGCCTCGCACAATCATTACTTCGGGCATAATCGCAGCTCCGGCACTGGTGCCAGCAATCACGGCTCCTTCGGAATGGCGTTTTTGAATCGCATCCTCTAGAATCGTGCCCTTGATGCGCTCGACAATCCGGGCCTGATCGCCGCCGGTAAAAAAAATCCCGCTTGCTTGCCGAATCGCCCACACAGCCTCAAACTGATTGGCGTCATCCGGATCGCGGGTATCTACGACCCACACCGTTTTAGCCCCAAGCCGCTCAAACACTTCAATATAGGTTTCACCCGCCTCGATCGGTTCGCTGGTGGCTGCGGTCAACACCACAATCTGAGCGCTTCTGCCGCCTGCTAGCTGGATAAACGCTCGCAAAATTTTGGCCTCTCCGTCGCGTTCTTCTGCCCCACCAATGATCACGAGGGGACCTTTGGGACGCGGCAGGGGACTTACTTCAGGCGTGAGCGGTTCTGTCATTGGGACTGCACATTGGGACTGCAAGAAATTTATCCAAGAAATCTACTCGTAACTAGTTTGGCTGATGCCAAGCCTTCCAGTTTACCCCTGGAGTCAGGCAGCAATTTGTCTCGCTGCTAGCAACTTCCAATGTTGCACCTAGATGATTTGGCAGCTAGATATAGTGTTGCACCTAGATACAAAGTACATCTGTTCGGTGTAAGGTATGAATCACAGCCTCTTGCAAACCCGGTAAGCTGCTCTCGCCATAATTTCCCTCGCCGCCGCATTACCTATGCTAGACCTGATGAAACTAGCCCGCCAAATGCAGGGCATTGGTCAACACCTGACCGAAGAAGCCGCCGCTACCCGGCAACGGTTAGAGCTAGCCCAGCGCATTCTAGCTCAAGCCGCCGAGCGACAGACCGACTTGGTGACGATGCAGCAACTCTGGCGCGAGCGCTTAGGATTTACGGCTGCCGAACCAATCGAGCCGCTCGACACTCAAATTGAATTGGCCGCCGCTCCCGCGATTCACACGGTTTTTGCCACCGATGGCTCGCAAATCGCCCCCAGCCACCACGAAATTGCCTACTGCTATCTGATCAATGTCGGCAGAGTGGTGTTGCACTACGGCCAGAACCGCCATCCCTTGCTCGATAGCGTCCCAGAGGTATTCTACCGACCCGAAGATCTCTATATTTCGCGGCAGTGGGGCATCCGCACCGAGGAGTGGATGGGCTATCGACGCACGGTTTCTGAGGCGGTGGTGTTGGCAGAGTTGGGTGAAGCGGTGGGGAGGTGGGGAGATGGGGAAGATGGGGCGCAAGACTCACAAAACTCCCCCTTACCCCTTACCCCTTACCCCTTACCCCTTACCCCTTACCCCTTACCCCTTACCCCTTACCCCTTACCCCTTACCCCTCCCCCCTCCCCCCTTTTCCTCGCTTGGCGATGGTGGATGGTTCGCTGATTCATTGGTTTTTGGAGGCTTTGCCAACGGAGGCGCGGGAGCAGATTTTGCCGCCCATTTTGGCGGCTTGGCAGCGGTTACGGGCGGCGAGAATTCCGTTAGTGGGCTACCTGAGTGCGGCTCGCAGTGGCGAATCGATGAATTTTTTGCGGCTCCAGAGCTGTCCCTATCTGGCTCCAGATTGTCAGACCCATTGCCCAGGACAGATCGAACAGGCTCCCTGTCAAGTATTCTCGCCACTACGGGATACGGCCCTCTGGGGGCTGGTGCTGGAACCCGGTCAGCGGGGGGCGATTTGGCGCAGTTCGGCCAAAATCCTGGAAGGCTATGGCGACCACCATGTCTATTTCTGCTATGTCCATATGGGAGCGGAAATTGCCCGCGTCGAATTTCCGGCTTGGGTGGCGGAGGATGCCGAACTGCTCGATACCGCCTTGAGTTTGACCCTCACCCAGGTGCAGAAAGGGTATGGCTATCCGGTGGCGCTAGCCGAGGCGCATAATCAGGCTGTGGTACGGGGAGCTGATCGAGCTAGGTTTTTTGCTTTGCTAGAGCAGCAGATGATTCGGGCTGGCTTGAGAAATATTGGCACATCCTATAAGGAGGCTCGCAAGCGGGGCAGCATTGCTTAGTCAGGAAGATTAATTTTGCCCCCGTTGCGGTAGGCGATCCGCTAGAATCGCTATACTTCATGTAACGGTATCTTTTTTATTTATTCATCTATTGCCTGAGTGTCTATGACCTCCTACGCCACTACTGCCCGCGCCGACTTAAGCGAACTGCGGCGACTCAAAAGTCTCCTTCCGCCTGAATTGAAAAGCTGGGTCACGATTGAAGCATCCACAGCCGTGAACCCACCCCTGATCACCTGCGAAGAAATTGGCCGCGATCAGGTCGAGGTTCAGGTGGATCTAGCTAAATGGGACCAGTTGGCCCTCGACCAGCGGAATTTGCTGTTTTGGCATGAGGTTGGCCGGATTCAGCTCGATACGATTCCCCGCGACGGTTGGGAGATGGCGGCGCTGGCCATTGGTCTGGGTGGCGCTGTGGGCGAGTTGTGGGTGCAGGATGGGCTGCTGCTGCTGTTGGCCCTACTGCTCTGCGGTGTGTCAGGCTGGCGGCTGTATCAGCGCAACAACGGTGAGAAAACCCTGCGCGAGGCAATCGAGGCCGATGAAAAAGCGATTGCTCTGGCGACTCGGTTTGGCTATACCTTGCCCAACGCCTACAAGAGTTTGGGCAGTGCCCTGAAGGTGCTGATCGAGCAAACGCCTAAGAAAAAGCAGCGCCGCAAGTACGAAGCTCGTCTGGATGCGCTAAAGAAGAGTGCTGCCAAAGCAAAAGAGCAAATGAAGACCAACCGCTCGGAAATTTAGGGACCCGAAATCCTTGTTTGACGGCGTTCGGTTTGAGTTTCGTCCCTATGCTCGTCGGTTTAAACGCCCATTGCAGACCCATCACGGTGAGTGGGCAGTGCGACAGGGCGTTATTTTGCGTCTAGAGGGAGCGGACCGGGTGAGCTGGGGCGAGATTGCGCCGATCGAATGGTTTGGCAGCGAGAGTTGCTTAGATGTACTCCGCTTTTGTCAGGCACTTCCTGGCAAAATCACCCATGCCCAGATCCAGCAAATTCCCGCTTCATTGCCCGCTTGTCAGTTTGGGTTTGAATCTGCCTGGGAGGGACTGGTCCTGCCGCCGCCACATTCGCCACATTCAGTTCCGCAGCTACCAATCAGTATTCTGTTGCCAACAGGGGCTGAAGCACTCCATACTCCTCAACTCTTTACAGCATCACCCGGCAGTACATTTAAGTGGAAAATCGGCGTTGCAGCAATTCAGGACGAGTTAGAACTGTTTGAGGAGTTGATTAGCCTGTTGCCCAATCAAGCCCATCTGCGACTCGACGCCAACGGTGGCCTCACCTGGCAACAAGCTTGTCAATGGCTGCAACTCTGCGACGGTTACGGCATCGAGTTAATCGAGCAACCCCTGCCGCCAACCCAGTTGGACCAGATGCTAAAACTGAGCCAGCGTTACAGCACTCCCCTTGCCCTGGATGAATCGGTGACGACTCTGGAGCAGCTTCAGACCTGCTATCACCAAGGTTGGCGTGGCCTATTCGTAATCAAGGCTCCGCTGGCCGGTTCTCCAGTTCAGCTACGTCACTTCTGCCAAACGCATCAACTCGATATCGTTTGGTCTTCAGTCTTTGAAACAGCGATCGCGCGACGCTACATCGAAAATTATTTAATTGCGGCCCTGCCATCTAGCAATCGGGCAACTGGGTTTGGTGTCGAGCATTGGTTCGACGATGGTTGGGAACAACGCAGTCCCGAACAGATTTGGCAGCGGTTAGAGCAGCCCTGACTAACAATGCTTCTACCTATGGCGTAGGAGAGCAGCTTTTGGAATAACACTAGCAACAAAACAAGTTGGCCTTTGCATCTGGATTTCAGTAACCCGCAAAGGCAGGTTTTGTTTTTGTAAGCGCGGTTTTAACCGCCAGCATTTCCATTAGTCATCTGTCAATCATCTTTCACCCGACGTTCAAATTCAATCCGCGTTTCTTCTAATCGCGCTACCGCTTCGGTGTAAATCGGTTGATGATTTTGTTTCAACCAGCTCAACAGGTTGATCAATTGGGCATTGCGCAGTTCTAAATCAGTTTGGAAAATCGCAGCCGTTGCCATATATTGGGCATATTCGATTGGATGCCCCTGAGCTGCAAAACTAGCCAATAAAGCCTTCAGAGCTTCTTGTTTTACCGCATCTAAATTCTGTGTACTCATATTAAACTCTTAGATCAACCAAATTGTATTCCGATAGCTATTTTAGCGTCACCTTTAATCATCCAATGCCTATTTCCAGATTGCATACTGCAATGATTACATTCTGCTCCTTAGCCATTCGCAACTAAATAACCAACTACTGCCCATAATTTTTGGCTCCTATTACTCCGGCAACGTGAAAACATACCTCCCTAGCCTCCCAATTTTTTGGAGAACCAGCTCGTAACTCTTCAAAGCCCCTAGTATTGGGGGGTTGGGGGCAGCGAAGGCTTGGATATGCCTGCCGGTATGCTCCTTCCTGCATTCTCTAAACCTGCCGAAGTAATAACTCCTGACTCCTGACTCCTGGCTCCTGGCTCCTCAACCAATTCCACCCCGTTGATTCATCAGCATCTGATAGGCCGCCATAAAATCAGCCGTAGTAATTTGAATCGCACTCGGAGTATCTCCCGCCTGAGCACGATATCGCCGAATCGCCTCCAAGGCCGCCTGATTGCTGAGCAGCGCTAGATCTGCACCATTCCAACCATCGGTTTGCGCCGCCCAGTCTGCTAGATTCACGTCCACTAAAGGTCGATCGGCATTGTGGACTTGCAGAATCGCCAACCGGCTAGGCTGGTCTGGCAAATCGATTTTGAGCTGGAGATCGAGCCGACCGGCCCGCAGCAGTGCCGCATCAAGGGCATCGGGACGATTGGTGGCTCCGATCAGCAACACATTCGGGCAGCCCTGTAGGCCATCCAGCTCTGTCAAAAGCTGGCCTACCACCCGATCGCTGACGCCAGAGTCACCCTGAAAGCGGCCCCGTGCTGGCGCAAGGGTATCAATCTCGTCGATGAATATGACGCAGGGCGCAGCTTGTCTCGCTTTGGCAAACAGTTCCCGCACCGCCTGTTCTGCGGCTCCGACCCAACGGTTGAGCAATTCCGGACCGTTGACCGCGATAAAGTTCGCACGAGCTTGGGCTGCAACCGCTTTTGCCAATAGAGTTTTGCCGGTTCCTGGCGGCCCCCACAGCAGAATGCCCCGCGGTGCCTTGGCTTTGGTCTGCTGATACAGAGCCGGATACAGCAACGCCCCCTCAACCGACTCTTGCAGCGTTTGCTTCACCGATTCCAGGCCGCCAATCTCTTCCCAGCTCACCTGAGGTGACTCAATTTCCACCGAACGTAACACCGAGGGCTTTACCTCCTTGAGCGCCTGCAAAAAATCCGCCTGGGTCAGGGTGAGGGTGTCTGGAACCGTTTGCAAGTCGGGCACTTGCCGTCGCAGCGCTAAATAGGCAGCTTTCTGACAGACTGCTTTCAGATCTGCACCGACCATTCCCACGGCCAAATCGGCAACCGCTGCCAAATCTACCGACTCATCCAATGGCATCGCGCGAGTCTGGATCTGAAGGATTTCCAAGCGCCCATCCCGATCCGGTACCCGAAACTGCACTTCCCGATCCAACCGGCCCGGACGCCGCAGTGCCGGATCAAGATGATCGGGACGATTGGTAGCTGCCAACACAATCACCCCCTGCATTTGGGCAAAACCATCCATGAGGCTAAGCAACTGAGCGACCAGCCGCTTTTCCACTTCGCCCTCCACTTTGGCCCGATCCGGTGCCAAACTATCAATCTCATCGATGAAGATCAGACAGGGAGCCGAGCGGGCGGCTTTCTCAAAAATGCTGCGCAGTCGGGCTTCGGCCTCGCCGTAATACTTGCCCATCACTTCCGGACCAACCAAGGCAATGTAGTTGACGCCCAGTTCTGCTGCCAAACCACGGGCCGTCAGGGTTTTGCCAGTTCCAGGCGGCCCCACCAGCAGGATGCCACGGGGCGGCTCCAGTCCCAATTTTGCCAGTAATTCTGGGCGCTTGAGCGGAATTTCCACCAGTTCCCGCAGTTCCTTCAACACTCCGGCCAGCCCACCGACATCTTGAAGCGAAACATTGGAGCCAGTTTCTGAATTCGTCTGATCTGAAGCTTGAGCATTTTCCTTAGCAACAGGCGGCTGCCCTGGATCAGGCGGAATGTTGGAGCGACCTACATTGTCACCAGAACCGGCCCTGCTTGCACCACGGGGAATGTTGCCTTGGCGAGGAATGCTGCTGAGGGGACGAGTATTGATCTGCACATCGGCTTTGATTTCGCCTTTTTCCAGTTTGTCTTCCAGCGCTTTGGCTAGCTCTAACAATTGCTCAAATCCTCGAAATAGCTCGCTCATGAATTCCTACAGTTGCTACAAGCATTAGACCGTCACCAAACCCTAGTTATCCCAACTTTTGATCCAATCGCTCAGGCAATCTGGGATAATGAATCCGGTTTGACAGCAGAGAAATGAGTTGGGTGTTGTCTATTGGTCGCAATTGCTGATTGCAGCCACTAAAAGAATCAGGGTATGAGCAGGTGTCGTTTTAAGCAAACCTAGCTGGAAAATAGCTGAAATTCGCAGGTTTACACAGAACGGAAACTAGAGTTGACAATCTAGGACTGAGTTTCGATTGAAGTTTACATGTGGAAATGAATATATAGATACGAACATACTAATAGCTCCACTTTGGATAATTCCGACTGTTATTCCGACTGTTAGACTCCTCGCGGCACTTGTGGGAACCAACTGGGAACCAATTGGGAACAAACTGGAACCCAACTCAGACAAATACTGACAGACTCTTTTCTAGGGAATGGGATAGAACATGCCTCGTGTGTCGGCTTTGATGATGATGACGGCTGTGCTGGTTGACTGTTTGGCCCTGATGCCTGTGGCTCAAGCAATTGAGACAAACCAGGCTCCAAACCCAGCAGCTCATCAAACGGCGCTCGCTTCACCAGTCGCCCAAGCCCCTTTGCGTCCTCCGATTACTCGCCCCAATCGCTCTAACTCTGGCAATCGTCGTCCTGCGTCTAGCTCAAGCCAGGAGGAATTTCGCTATCGTCTAGTGGTTGAAGGCAGCAGTGACAGCCTGTTACGCCAGGTTCGTCGTGTGGTACCCGATGCCTTTCGCGCTTGGGTAGACGGTCGCCGTGTCATTCAAGCTGGCCTCTTTGTGACGCGGGCAGAAGCAGAAGCGATCCAGCAGCAGATCGAGGAAATTAATCTAGAAGCCGCGATTTGGGATCTTGAGCAAACCATCACTCGGCCTTTTGTGCGGTCATCTAGTTCATCGTTTCCCGCCAGATTAACTTCTGGTTCCAACCGAACAGGCTACAATTACCGCCTCATCGTTCAGGGCAGCAGCGATAGCTTATTGCGGCAGGTCCGGGCTGTTGTACCTGACGCCTTTCGGACGACGATTGCCGGTGAGCGCGTGATTCAGGCTGGGTTATTTGTAGACCAAGCAGAAGCGGAGGTCGTTCAACAGCAACTCAGCCGGATTCGGGCCACAACCAATATTTTTGATGTTAGCTATGGGGTCGCTCAGGCATCGGCTCCAGTCCAGTTGCCTCGCGTTCAGTCGGGTCGGGTCGTAGTGATCGTCGATCCGGGGCATGGCGGACGCGATCCGGGCGCGGTTGGGATTGGCGGGATTCATGAAGCAGACATTGTGCTCGATATCAGCCAACAGGTTGCCTCGCTGTTAGAAGACCAAGGTGTGCAAGCCGTTCTAACTCGCCAAGATGACCGAGAAATCGATTTAGCGCCGCGAGTCAACTTAGCCGAATCGGTTAATGCCGATCTGTTTGTCAGCATCCATGCCAACGCTATTTCTATGAGCCGTCCGGATGTGAATGGCATCGAAACCTACTATTACGATACGGGAGCAGCCCTAGCCGCCTCGATTCACAACAGTTTAGTCAACGCGACAGGGATGAACGACCGAGGTGTGCGGCAAGCGCGGTTTTACGTCCTGACCCGGACCTCAATGCCCGCTGTCTTAGTCGAAGTGGGGTTTGTTACCGGCCAGGAGGATGCCGCCAAATTGAATAGCGCTGCTACTCGCAGCCAAATTGCTGCCGGGATTGCCCAAGGGATCTTGCGCTACATCCAGCAAAGGCTTTAGAACAGATAGGGTGACTGAATTGCTGCCAGCAGAGAGTATTACCACCCAACCTGACTATGTTCCCTATGACTGAACGTTGCGCTCGCCTGCCTGATTATTTACCCCTGTCGTTGTACCTGTCTGCTCTCAGTTCGTTTGTGGCTTTGGGATTAAGCCAACCGGCATTTGGTCAAACCCCAGCTTATGGTCAAACCCCGCCATTGGAATGGCCGTCTGCCCCTGCATGGCCGCCAGCCCCTCAGCCGCGCATTGTTGCTCCTAACCCAGTGATTCCCACCCTGCCTGGATTGGGTGACTTTTCTCGCTATGAGCCACAGGACCAGACCGTGTATGTGGTGCTGAGATTGGGACAGCGCAAAGTCTATGTCTATCAAGGTCAGAAAGTAATTGCCAGCTATCCAGTAGCAATTGGACGGCCAGAATTTCCGACTCCGACCGGCGAGTTTAAGGTATTCGAGATGATTGTCAACCCGGCTTGGCAAAGCCCTTGGACTGGCGAAATTGAACCACCCGGCATCGATGGGTCCTTAGGGTTGCGCTGGATTGGGTTTGCCGAAATGTCGAACGGCGTGATTGGCTTCCACGGTACGCCCAATGTTGCCTCGATTGGTCGAGCTGCCTCGCATGGCTGCGTCCGCATGCGCAACGAAGATATTATCAAAATGTATGAACTGATCAAGGTAGGAACATTAGTGCGGGTCGAACCCTAAGCCCTACTTCGTTGATGATTTGATGAGATTTTTGATGAAATTCTTCAGGCTCCCATTTACCCATCTATCCATCCTAAGCTCTCTTTCTCGATCAAATTGTCCTGATTCCCTAACCTCAAGCGCGGAGAAGATGATTACGGAAACAGACAGACAATTACACTCAATTCTTGCAAGACTTGAAAAGTAATCTTCCCCAGCAGAAGAAACCTGGATTAGTGCGTAAATCGACTGTAGTTTAGTTTTACCGTTCGGGAACGGGTCGCACAGAGGATGAACTCAGCCAATCGGCGTAGATTTCTACCGAAATTTCCCCCTCTGTGACTGTAGTGGCTTATATCAGTATCCACAGCATCTACGACTCAATCCTGACCGCTTTATGCAGATAATGCAATTTTATGCAGCAATCGCCTTTGTTGGTGAACTGATTAAATCGAACTAATTGGATCATGGTGTGAGGAAAGCTAAAACGAAATCAACTTGATTGCTTGATTTAAATAGATTCGCCTTCTGAGGCAGTGTCAAGTTCATTTACAGCCCCCAAAATGATGAACACTGTAACCTATCCTGATCGCAGATCGACTGCGAAACCTTCAACCTTATTGTCTCCTAGCCAACTCTTTCAAGTCCTAGTCGAAAGCCAGATCGATGGTGCCATGATTCTCACCGATACAGGAGAGCTAGTGGTTTCCAACACCAATGCCAGCCAGATTTGCCATCAGTTAACCCATCAACTGACGCAAACCTTATCTAAGGTGCCGCAACAAATTTGGCGCTGTTGCCAAACGCTCATCGAAGACCAGCTTAAACTCATCGAAGACGAAATCAAAATCGATGAGGCTGGTGTGATCCGGATTCGCGCTTGGTGGTTAGCATCGGGTTATGGTGATCAGCCCCATCTGTTTGTGACGTTGGAAGATCAGCACCAATCGGCTGAGCATCGCGCTAGAGCAGAAGCTCGCAAGTATGGCTTAACTGACCGAGAAACTCAAGTCTGGTTGCTGAAACGAGCTAGCTATTCTTATAAAGCAATTGCGGCTGAGCTGCATATTGCCGAAGATACGGTTAAAAAACACATTAAAAGCATCCATGCTAAACGGGATGCCAGTGAATGGGTAAATCATGAATTGAATAACTAAAATCAAATAGATTGAAAAATTGATTCAAGTTTCAATAAATATCAGGGTGTATATAAAATGTCTTTATCTGTTGCCATTATTTAGACGGTTAGAACGCATTGAGAAATCGGCAACGAAACAAGACGATACGGCAAAAGATATCGCAACTAGCACCACAAAGAGGTATAGAGCATGATGCATGAAGACGGGCTGGAAGGTCTACCAATGGGCATTTTGATCTTAAATGTAGAAGGTGCTCTAATTCTAGCCAACAGCGTTGCACAGCAGATCTGTGATCAGCTTTTAGCCATCGATGCAGATGATGCAAAACCGTCCTCGCCAGTAAACCCATTCTCCCAGCCAATTCACCGCATTGTTGAAGCCGTGCTAGAAAGCCGAGAACTATTTCCTGACCAAGCGGTAATCATTGAAGATGCGGTTTCTTTAACCGCAACGACTACAATTCACCTGCGTGGCCGCTGGCTCGATCTAGAGATCGAATCCTACATCTTGGTAATGCTAGAAGCCCAGTCTCAACCCGAAAACAATCCAGAGCCTGTAGCAGCACCTGGCTGGCACCGCACTCAACGGTAGCCATTTGCTCGCCAGCCGCCGCCAGCAGTTGGAATTTTGTTAGTTCATCAAAATCAAAATTGGTTTGTTTGAAACTGGTTCGCTTGAAACTTGTTAGCTTTATAAAAGTGACATTTGATAGCGAACAGTTGATCATGCAAACCACTACGGACCCCCTCACCGCCCAACTCCCGCCCCTAATTCCCCGGGAAACGCTGTTTGGAAATCCAGAACGCGCCCGCCCTCGCCTATCGCCGGATGGCAAATATTTGGCTTACATCGCTCCAGACGACAAAAATGTCTTGCAGGTCTGGCTGCGTACTGTTGGAGAAACAGACGATCGACAGCTTACAGCAGATAAAAAGCGAGGTATACGTGCCTATTTCTGGACCTATGATGGCAACCAGTTGATCTATATGCAGGATGCAGACGGAGACGAAAATTTCCACTGCTATGCCGTCAGTATCCATTCGAATATCGTTCGCGATCTGACGCCCTTCCAGGGTGTCAAAGCTGAACCCATCGAGCTAGATCCGGATCATCCCGATCAGATTTTGGTCGGCATGAACCTGAACGATCCGCAAATTTTTGATGTGTATCGGGTGAACCTCAGCAATGGAGCCGTCGAGTTTGACACTCAGAATCCGGGCAACATTATCAATTGGATGGCTGATCCTGAGTTGCAAATTCGCGTCGCGGTGGCGGCTACCCCGGATGGCGGTTCGGATTTGCTCTACCGAGCTACGGTGGATCAGGAGTGGGAACTGTTGCGCCACTGGAGTGCGGATGATGAAGGCTACCCGGTTGGCTTTTCGGCGGATGGCAAAACGCTCTATCTTGTTGGCAGCCACGATGCAAATGCCCAACGGTTACTGGCGCTCGATTTAGCCACCCGGCAAGAAACCGTGATTGCCGCAGATGAACAGTACGACGTGGGTGGTGTTGTGACCCATCCGACCAACCATACCTTACAAGCCGTTGCCTTTTACCGCGACAAACTCAACTGGCAAATTCTAGACAACAGCATTGCCGCTGACTTTGAAGCCATTGCCCAGGTTCGTCCCGGTGAGTTCAGCATTGGCAGCCGCACCCTAGCTGACGATCGTTGGTTGGTCAGCTACACCGCTGATGATGGCCCGGTTTACTACTACATTTATGACCGCAATTCTAAAACCAGCACGTTTCTATTCAGCAATCAGCCAGAATTAGAGCAACTGGCGCTGGCCTCGATGCAGCCAATTTCCTACTCGGCTCGCGATGGCCTGACGATTCATGGCTACCTGACCACACCTGCGGGGATTCCAGCGCAAAACCTGCCTGCTGTACTGCTGGTGCATGGCGGCCCTTGGGCACGCGACACCTGGGGATACGATCCGGAAGCGCAGTGGCTCGCCAATCGGGGGTACGCAGTATTGCAGATCAACTTCCGTGGCTCAACCGGCTACGGCAAAGCGTTTTTGAATGCGGGCAATCGGGAATGGGCGGCCAAGATGCACGATGATTTGCTCGATGCTGTGAATTGGTTGGTAGATCAGGGCATTGCCGATCGCAATAAGGTTGCGATAATGGGTGGCTCTTACGGTGGCTATGCTACCTTGGTTGGCCTCACCTTCACGCCAGAGGTGTTTGCAGCCGGAGTGGATATTGTCGGACCAAGTAATATCCTCACTTTGCTGCAGAGTATTCCGCCCTACTGGGAGCCAATCAAAGCCCAGATGTATCACCGCATTGGCAATATGGAAACCGAAGCCGACTTCCTCAAATCGCGTTCGCCGCTGTTTTTCATTGACCGGATTCAAAGGCCTCTATTGATCGGTCAAGGAGCCAACGATCCGCGAGTCAAGCAGGCCGAGAGCGATCAGATTGTAGAAGCGATGCGGCAAGCCGGAAAACCTGTTGAATATGTGCTTTACCCGGATGAAGGTCACGGCTTTGCCCGTCCCGAAAATCGGCTCCACTTCTATGCGATTGCCGAAGAGTTTCTCGCTAAATATTTGGGAGGTCGCTGCGAGCCAGTGGGCGAAATTCCCGGCCATTCGGGTCTGCTGAAGTAGGGCGGGCAGATTCTCAACTCCTCCCTGAGCCTGCTCCTACTAGCGCCGGCTGGCGAACCGGGGAGAGGGCATAGGGGGATGGATCGGGATGCAGTCTGGAGTACTTGGTATCGTAATGCCTCACCTCTAGGAAATTTAAGTTCATGGGGTGAGGCTTATAGAGCCTGAAGCATTCTAGTAAACAAAACGTAGCTGCCGACTCCAGGGGGCCAACCATCAAGTTTTGATACTTCCATCTGCGTCCTGACCGGACCCAAGCCTGCAGTTGGGCTTGCGACAGACAGTAAAGCGCCGAATGAGGATTGGTACATTCTGCGTATTTCACCCCCTCGATCTCAACCTGGGACAGCTTGTTCCAGGCAATCTTAGTATCAATAGTCAAATCAATATAGCGTTTTGTGCCTTCCCAAATTTCATAGCGATTGGGTAGCAGCACAGCATTTGAATAGCCGCAGCGCTGGTTGAATTGCTCTAGTTTCTCCAGGAAAAAACTGTCGTGAAGCACGATGTCATCTTCGAGAAACAAAAACCAGTCAAAGTGATCGAGCCGCTGGACCAACTCGTCCTGTGCCCTAAAGCCCACATAGAGCGGGTCACAATCTGTAACTTCCAGCACCTGAACGCATTTTTTTTGGTATTCCGGCAAATGGGCTGTAACATGCCGACCGGGAACTGTACTGATTAGAATGGTTAATTCGCAGTGAGCAAAGCTTGTCAGCAGGCCATCAATCGTATGGCCTAGCTTCTCGATTTTTGCCGTTGCTCGGTGGCGGTCTCGCGCTTCAGCCGGTGAAGCAATATGGGGAATGACAGCCAAGACTTTGGGTCGTTTGAGCGGATGGGGCTGGGGGTCTTGCAATTGCGCAATCACATTGCGTCGCAGGTATAAAAACATCAACCTGATTTTTCTGAAGAAGGCAAAGCTTGCTTGGCCTGCAATTGCCCAGGTCAAAATAGTGGCATGAAAAAGTTGCTGCTTTGGGGTTGTTGAGTTGGCACTCATTGCTTTCTCCCTAGTGAACCTGAGTACTAGTAAATCTGAGTTGCTGACCTGTAACCCTCTCCAAGCCTGCTATTGGAAACACAAGTTGGAAAACAAATTGGAAACACACTAGGCTATCTAAGCACAAAGGTTGCTACGTCTCTCTCAATTGGCTCTTCCCCCAGAGTCTACCGGAATGACGACAAAAAACGTGTGTATGTTGCTACACAGCCAATCAGCTTCCGTATCGCGCCCATCGCATGAATGCTGTCACAACATAGAGAATGATGGCGCAACCAATCACTGCGGGAACGATCAACACATCTTGGACTTGCCAGTATAAAACAGCCCAACTCAGGCCAAATTCCCGCTTGAGCAGCGCAAAGCCCCATTCCCCTAGCCAGATGCCGGCCAGTCCAATCAGAATTAACCCAGTGATGCCACCAGGAACGCGACGTGGTATCAGTACATCAGCTACTGCAGCACAAAACAGCGCGATCAAAAGCTTGATCAGCAGTTGAGGTATGTCCATCCCAATTCTTTGACCGTTAAGGAAAGAACAAGGCACCCCGACTTCGATTGAATATTCTGCAATTAATCTTGCCTGAAGCTTGACAAAAACGTCAAACTTGAATCACCAACGACCCCGATCTTCAACTCATTCTACTCAGTGTCAAGCAAAACCGCCACCTCTCAACGCAATTTCGACCCAACCAGTTCGGGTCTAATTGGGTTCAGGTCTAATTAACTGACCAACCATAATCGCAGTATCAAAGGCTGCCAATCATCTCGAAGCAGGTCAAGCTAACCCAAGCTACTGACCAAGCTCCTGCGAACGACGGGAAGCTGCCTTAACCGCCTCAATCAGAGCGGAGCGAAACCCTGCCTGCTCCAGACAAGCAATGCCCGCGATTGTGGTTCCTCCTGGACTAGTGACCTGATCCTTAAGCTGAGCCGGATGGATGCCTTGAGTGTGTATCAGTTCTGCCGTACCGCGCACGGTTTGAATCGCGAGCTGAGTCGCGATGGCTCTCGGCAATCCAGCTGCGACTCCTCCATCAATTAAGGCCTCAATCATCACAGCAACATAGCCTGGTCCCGAACCCGATAGCCCCGTTACGGCATCTAGCAAGGATTCTGGCACCTCTACTACTTCACCTACAGCCGCAAAAATTTGCTGAGCAAGCTGGATATGGCTGGGCTGAGCGAACTGACCTGGGGCAATTGCTGTCATTCCGGCTCCCACCGTAGCAGGTGTATTGGGCATTGAGCGGACGATGGGTTGGCCTGGAAAGGCAGTCTGCAACCGCTGTAGTGTCACCCCCGCCATGATGGACAAAACAAGCTGACTTGGATTTCTTGACTCAAGCTGATTTACAACCGCATCAAATACCTGAGGCTTGATTGCGAGCAGCAGGATCGGCGCGGCTATCAAGTCTTGATTCTCAGCTGTCACCTGTATGCCGTATTGCTGGGCCAAAACAGAGCGACGCTGTGCTTGCGGTTCGCTTACCAGTACAGCCTCAGGTGAATAGCCCTTGTTGCTCAAAAGGCGGGATAAGAGAGCTTCTCCCATTACCCCGCCGCCAATAATTCCCAATTGAATGGACAACTGAATGAATACTCCTTAATCAGATCTCGTCTTATAGAGCTTTGAGCGCTCAACTTTTGCTGATGACGAATTGATTAGGTGGACATAACCTAAGCCATCCGAACCTGGTCTGTCATCCAGGCAGAGTTGGCATTGACAGGACGACGCATCGTTGGTTGTTGAGTGGCGTTGAGATCGTTGCCATTGCCAAGTTGAGTGCTCACCTGTACACAGTTAGGCGTGAATAGGAAAATGCTTTCGCCAATGCGCTCTTGGTGACCATCGATAGCATAAGTACCGCCTGCCACAAAGTCTACAGCCCGTTGAGCCTGGTCTGGGTCCATAATCGTCAGATTCAGCACTACCGATTTCCGCTCACGTAGCGCTCGAATCGCTTGGGGCATCTCTTCAAAGGTTCGAGGTTCCATCACCACAACTTCAGACATTCCGTTCACCGCGCCTGGCATTCCAATTACATTACTCATAGATGAACCTATACCCATATTAGTAGTAGTAGAGTCACTAGAAAGCATCGTTCTCTCCCGCATCCGCCGTCGCCGCGGTTCTTCTTCTGGGGTAACTTGGGGATGCTCTTCCTGATAGAGATTCTGGTACTCTTCTCCATCTACTTCTTCGTAATCATATTCGTAGTCTACAGGTTCAGTCATGCCTACAAAATCCCTCAACTTTGAAAAGATACTATTCACTGTTCACGCTCCATCACAACTAAGGTTAACTAGAAAAACCTCAGATTAGCCCAAGCAACATCCTCTAGCCGTGCATATGGTTCATACCGAAGATAACGAACTGGAGGTACTTTTAAGGCTACTCCTTTACCTCAACTCTCAGGTAATGCCTTAAGCGCAACTCATTAAACCACAGGTTCAACTCATTGAGTATTTTTTAGTCCTGTATTTAATTTATTTTGCTTGTTTCGCTTCAACCGATTCAGAATTGAGTCAACAGTATACAACCAAATCCCCGAAATCAATAACCAAACCAAAATTTAACAAAAGTAGTCAAACAGAACCGTTAAAACTATAGTTACGAGCACCAAGGACGCCAAAAATTTCGGCTACAAAACTACTTCAAAATTCATCGAAGCAATTCAGTAATCCGTATATTATCTAGCTTCAAGCAAATTAATAGAGTTGAAAACCATCGAGCCTGCACTGTTCAATAGTATGATATTCGGCTCCAATATTAAATCCGTTGAACCTAAAGTAATCCTTAAGATCAATCGATCAATCGAGAAAAGCATTAGGCCGGTATATATACAGTTTATCTAAGCGGGAATAAGCCAAATAATAGGCCCGGAGAAAACCAGAATAACGAAAAACAAAGCCAATTTCAGCTACCTTTTCGCTTGCCTCTCCATTTGCCCCTAGTAGTGTACCCCAACATTTTGGATCATACAAGAAAAATTTCAGATTTACCACATGTAGCGCGACAAACTCAGAACAGGGGGTTAAGCACCCTACAGGCAGAGCCACCTAAGTGAGCGCCTCGATGCATGCAGAGCTATTACTATATATCAAAACCATCAATTCCAACATAGGGTTCCATTCGCTTTTAACCAATTGCTAGAAAATGACAAATAAAAGTAATACTGTATCAATCACGAAACATGGGTAATTAGCAAAGGCAAAGCTGTCAAAAGATCCTGGTGCTGATTGCAGCTAAGTCTCTGAAGCAAGCCGTTGACGAAACAGTAATTCCCCAAGACGGGAAACTCGACCAATCCTCTGTGTTTAGGCCAGCTCAAAACTGTCCAATTGACGTCAAACCAACTGTCAAGCTGACTGAACGGATTCTTCAAAGACTGTTACATCGATTTAAGTTCTTTTACTTCCTCTGTATAGTGTTTGCCAGAAGAGATATTGTCGTGGCAACGGCTATAGCTTCAGAGCGCATACACTGCTTGCAGGGGCGAGCGACTTAAACGCACAGTGTTAGAACAACAAAGCGTTTTTAGAGTCACAAAAATTGGCCACAGGTTGTGACAGGGCGAAAATGGAGGCAGATGTTAAGTTCTTTTGCCAAACAGGGTGCTGCCAAGCCGAACCATGGTTGCACCTGCTTGTACTGCTAGCTGGTAGTCGTTCGACATCCCCATCGATAGCTCCTGAATCGGCAGGCTGGATTGCTGGCGAATTTGCTCGGCTAGTTGGCGCGCTTGCTGGAAAATGGCTAGTGTTTCTGCGTCAGGCAGGCCGTAGGGAGGAATCGTCATCAGGCCCACAATTTCAAGGTGCTGACACTGGCTTAGCTCTGGTAGAGCGGCTAATAGTTCTGGAACAGTCCAGCCATATTTGTTGGGATCAGGAACGATTTTTACCTGAAGACAGAGTTTGGGTTTTATAGGCAGACTTGCCGCTAATTGATCCAGTCGTTGCGTCAATTTAAGGCTATCAAGTGAATGGATCCATTGAAACTGATCTAACGCTTTAGCGGCCTTATTGGTTTGCAGATGCCCAATCAAATGCCAGGTAATGTCTTGCAAATGCTGTAACTGCTCTTGTTTTACCACTGCTTCCTGGATCCGACTTTCGCCAAAATCGCGCAGACCTAGTTGATAGGCTGCCTGAATTGCTTCTACTGGCACTTGCTTTGTCACCGCAATTAACTTGACTGTCCCCGGTAACGTCAGGCGAACTTGTTCTAACCGTTCAGCCAATTGCTCAATTGAAACCGTACTCATGCCAAACTACTCATGCCAAACTCATGCAAAGGTCTGTTTGTGAATCGCTTGAAGTTGGTTATACGCTTGCACCTGTCCCGTGCGACGCAGCTCTCTTAGTCGCCCTTCTACCAATAGACGAGCATCTGTACGACCAATGGGTTCAAATCGAATTCCTGCTGTTTCAGTAATAACAAGGAAAAACAGGCGTTGGGCATATAGGGTGGCAAAGAGTTCACGATTCTCTTCCAGCAGACAGATTCTGAACAGCAAGCCCAGGGTCGGATGATTTAGGTAAGTTTCGATAGTCATTCGATTTTAGGCTGCATCAGGAAGAACAAGGATGGAAGCGATTGAACACTGAATTGGTGAGATGCATAGCAATGCCGAACCTGGGTCAACCCTAACCGAAAGAAAAAATAAACAGACTCCGGTGGAGTACGGAACATACGCAATTGAGTTAAAAAATAACGGTTGGAATTACTGGAATGACTAAAATTACAATCTACTTGCTTCATGGACTGCTCAAAGCATGATCTCGCAATTTAGGGATCAGCAAAAATTTGACTGCTCTACCAGTGCAATCAGAGCTTGAATGACGCTGCATTGCTTAGAATCTCGATTTGGATTAGTTGAAGCTAGCCGTTTTTGCTTCAACCACCTATCACAGTAGAAGTTGTTCAACACTGCCCATAAACTCAAAATAAGAAAGTTTCTATAGTTTTCATTCCCTACTGTATGGGAAAATGTGCCGCATTGCTACAAAAAGCCCAATTGTTGGTTAAATAGTTGGTTTCAACTTGATTAGATTGGCTCGAGTTAGAGCGATCGAGTTGATGCCAGTTAATCGCTCAGGAGGTTAATCTAGTTGCCTCCCCAGAGAAACCGAGCTATCCAGAACAAAACAATTCCTAAAACCGCTAACCAATCCCACACACGTAAGCGAAACCGATGCCAGCGAACCTGATGCTGATCCGGCGTAGTAAAACCCCGCACCTGCATGGCGCTTGCAATCTGCTCCGCTCTCACCAATAGATTATCTACTAGTCGTTCGGCAACCGTTGCCCAAACCTGGGTGCTGCCTTGGAAGCCTAATTTCTTCCAATTAATGGCACGAGTGCGGACTGAGCGCACGAGATTCTGCACCTCCTCTAGCACGAGGGGAATAAACCGTAGTGACAAGGTCAGCGTCAAAACCGTTTCTGTAATTGGTAAATTGAATCGCCGTAGGGGATGCAGCAAATTCTCGATTCCAGCAGTGATTTCCTCAGGAGCCGTTGTCAGCAAGTAAAGATTCGTGCTGTAGATGAGTGTAAACATCAAGGTGCCAACTCGAATCGCGAGTTCTAATGACCGACGGGTAATCCGAACAACGCCACGATCCACTAGAACGTATCGATAGTCTGTAGGTTGGGGCAATGAAGCTGTTGCAGCGCTTGTAGCGGGGTTCGTAGCAGAGCCAATTGCAGGACTAACAGTAGGATTTGTCGTGGGGCTTGTCGTGGGACTTGCAGTTGGGGAAATAGGTTGCGATAGTGCAAATTCGTTTTCGGGCAATCGGGGTTGATTGGGTACCTTGATGCCATCGGGAGCCAGCATCGTAATCAGGAACAGCAGCAGGCTAAATATCAACACCAATCCCATCTGCTGTCGCCAAACCCGAAAGGGCAGCATCGTCAGTACGGTAAGCAGTAAGAGCCAACCAACCAGAGACAACCGCCAAGCAGGATTAGCCGCAATCGGAGTCAACATAAAGCTGATGAGCCAACCCAGTTTGACACGGGCATCAATGCGATGCAGCCAAGTTACCGGCTGTTCCAAGTAAAGTCCAATCGGGAGCGATCGCAGTAAATCCATGATTTATCTTAGTTCGGTCTCTAGTTTTGAGCGCTGGCTGAAACGATTGAGTTCAATTGAGTTCAATGCTCATCAACGTTCGCAACTCAAGTTTTTCCCACCTGCGGCTGAATGGCTATTTCGCCAGCTATTTCACTTTGGTGGCACGGTTAGCGCTCTGCTCTAATTCTCGAACTTTTTTGCCTCTCCAGAATAGGCGAATCGGTGTTCCCTGAAAGCCGAGCTGCTGCCGAAACTGACGCTCCATATAGCGCCGGTAGTTTTCGTTGAACAGCTTGGGATCGTTGACAAATAGCGTGATTGTGGGCGGTTGGCTGGCGACTTGGGTGCCGTAGTAAATTTTTCCTTGTCGGCCTTGTCGAGTAGTGGGCGGAGTGTGCCATTTCAAGGCTTCTTCTAAGGCTTCGTTGATGACTGAAGTGCTGACACGCCGGCGGTGTTGCTCAGCGGCGCTGTCCACCAAATCTAAAATTTTCTCGACTCGCTGGCCGGTGTGGGCGCTAACAAAAATGGTTTCAGCCCAATCTGTGAAATGTAGCCGTTCTTTCAACAGCCGCTCATAGTCGTAGATGGTATGGGAGTCTTTCTCGATTGCATCCCACTTGTTTACTACCAGCACACAGGCACGGCCATCATCTGCCACTCGTCCGGCTAGCTTCTGGTCTTGCTCGGTGACGCCATCTAACGCATCCAGTACGAGCAGCACCACATCGGCTCGCCGGATCGCCTTAAAGGAACGGTTAATGCCAAAGAATTCTGGACCGTATTCCACCTGCTTTTTCTTGCGAATCCCAGCCGTGTCAATCAATCGATAACGCCGATCCTGCCGTTCAACGATCATATCGATAGTGTCGCGGGTGGTGCCTGAAATTGGGCTAACGATGGCCCGTTGCTCGCCAACGAAGGCATTCAGCAAGCTAGATTTGCCGACGTTTGGACGGCCCACAATAGCGACGCGGATTTCTTCGGTGTCTTCCAGCGCATCGGTTGGCGGTAGGTAATTGATCACTTCGTCGAGCAAATCGCCGGTGCCGCTACCGTGAATGCCTGAAACCGGATAGGGTTCGCCTAAGCCCAATTGCCAAAACTCGGCAGCCTGAGTCAATCCCTGGTCTGGCGATTCACATTTGTTGACGGCTAACAGGACGGGTACGGGCTGCTGTCTCAACCAAGTCGCAATCGTTTCATCAGCGGTAGTTAAGCCTGTTTGACCATCCACGACCATCACCGCTACGCTAGCCTCTGCCAATGCCAACATCACCTGCTCTCGAATCAGTGGCAGAAATTCTGTGTTGTCATCAAAGACTAGACCGCCTGTATCAACAACCAAAAAATCTCGATCGCGCCAGAAGGCCGGACGGTAGGTGCGATCTCGTGTCACTCCTGGCTCGTCATGAACAATAGCATCCATAATGCCAGAAAGACGATTTACTAGGGTCGATTTCCCTACGTTAGGGCGTCCTACAATGGCGACAACTGGTAAAGGCATAAAGCAGAAGAGTAGATGATGGGTAAGACAGAATAACCCGGCGGATTTAGTCCTTAACCATTGTGACGCAAAAACCCTGGGAACGACCTTAGCGAGATGGCGATGAAACGAGAAATTGGGACGAGAAATAATATTTTGTGGCCGGCTTTCAGTGATTTCTACTGAATGTCTTTCATCGCAGCTTGGGCTTCTCGTCGTAGACCGTAAGCAATCCGAAACAGTTCTTGTCCAGTGTGGAGATAATGTTCGTCGTAGCTCGTGGTGAAGCGCTCTAGTTCGTCGATCCCATCGCCTACCTGATTTAAGCAATAGTAAAGATGGGCGGCTACGCCTGCTACGTTCGATGGGTTGGGCATCGAGCGGAAGGATTGCTGTGCTCGCTGCAAATAGTCGCGGCAGTCTTCCAGATAGATCAAGAATTCTTCTAATAGTTCGTCATCAAATGGATCTGCTGCCAACTCATCGATTTGATCCTGTAGCGGACTCAAAATTTGACCGAGCATCCGATTCACCGGCTGATACACTTGATGCAACCATCGCTGCAATTGCTCGTCGCTGTCTCGCCCGGTTTGTCGGTGTTGATAGTTCTTTTGGGCGGCTCTAGCCCGCTGCTGACGGTTGGCTACATTCTCAGTGGCCTGAAATCTTGCCCAATTACCGTAGCTGAGCCACTGATCGTAAGACTGCCGCTGGCTGGGATCACTCAACACTTCGTAGGCAGCATTGATGCGAGTGATCCGTTCGTGACCGTCAACGGCTCGATTGGTATCAGGATGAAATTGTTTCGCTAAACGGCGGTAAGCTTGCTTAATTTCAGCTTGACTCGCCGTTGGGTGAATTTCTAGCGTATCGTAGTGATTCTCTGCCATACGCCTATTTTATCGGCATCCGGCCTGGAGTCTGGAGGCTGTCCTTTTGACAAGTTTGACCTGCTCTAACCCACTGTCATTGGAGCTACTAGCTCGGGGTCTTGAAACAGCGGTGTACTCAGGTACCGTTCGCCAAAGCTCGGCTGAATCATCACAATCAGCTTACCTGCATTCTCAGGACGACGCCCAACCCGGATGGCGGCTGCCATGGCTGCTCCACTGGAAATACCGGAGAGCAATCCTTCCTCACGGGCTAGCCGCCGACCGTAGGTAATGGCTTCGTCATCTGGAATCGTGATCACTTCGTCAATCAAGTCCACCTGCAGCACCTGGGGCACAAAACCAGCCCCAATCCCTTGAATTTTATGAGGGCCAGGTCTGCCACCTGAAAGCACAGGACTGTTTGCCGGTTCTACGGCAATGGCTTTGAATTCAGGCTTCTTCGCCTTAATCACTTCTGCGACGCCCGTGATGGTACCACCTGTACCTACGCCAGCAATCAAAATATCGGCCTGACCATCGGTGTCTTCCCAGATTTCGATTGCCGTGGTGCGGCGGTGAATCTCTGGGTTGGCCGGATTGTTGAACTGTTGCAGCATATAGGCATCCGGTAGCGTATTCACGATCTGCTGTGCTCGCTGGATACAACCTGCCATGCCTTCGATGCCAGGGGTCAGCTCGAGTTGTGCACCATAGGCCCGCAGCATGGCTCGCCGTTCTGAACTCATGGTTTCTGGCATGGTCAAAATCAGGCGATAGCCCTTGGCAGCGGTTGCCATCGCCAATGCAATGCCGGTATTTCCAGAGGTTGGTTCGACCAATACCGTTTTCCCAGGCGTGATTAATCCAGCTTGTTCTGCCGCCTCGATCATGCTGATCCCAATCCGATCCTTAACCGAAGCAGACGGGTTCATGCTCTCTAACTTGGCGACGATTCGAGCCACGCAACCTTCAACTTGCGGAATCCGATTCAGTTGAACAAGCGGGGTATGACCAATTAGTTGAGTAATGTTTTGGGCAATGCGCATAGTCTTAAAACGCTAAATCTAGATATAGTACATCAGATCAAGCTGTTGGCGACTGTTTCGCTTTTCAGCTAGATCTTGCAGCGTATATTTTTGCAGTACAGCATCTGCAGCCCGTCCAGCCTCATGCCAAACTTCACGAATCACTAAGCCTTCAAGCGATTTGGCTTCTCGATCTAGCTCAGATGGCTGTATATCAGTTCCTTCAATACTACTCACCACTTCGAGAAGGGTAATTTTCCAGGGTTCGCGGGCTAATATGTAGCCTCCTCTCGCTCCTCGTTGACTGCGCACCAAACCCGAACGCCGTAGGGTTGCTAACAGTTGTTCAAGATAGCGATCGGGAATGCTTTGTTCAGCAGCAATTTGACGAATTTGAAGAGGTTCATGCTCGCTGTAGTGGTCAGCTAGCTCTAACAGAGCGAGTAGGGCATATTCGCTTTTACAGGAAAGTTCCACGGGTCAGAAAAGATGGACTGCTTCTCTAGTATATCCCGGTTCTCCACCGGAGTTTGCTGGTTTAAGCAAGAAAGTTTAGATCAAAACAAAAAGGCCCCAACTTTTGTGAGTTGGGGCCTTACAGCTCAACTGAATGAGCTTAATAAACTGAATTAGAAGGTGAAGGTGGTACGAATTGCGCCCACAAAGGTGTCTTGACGACCGTTGTCATTGCCTGGGTCGTTGAGGAAGATTACACCCGGCGTAATTGAGATGTTGTCATTCACCCGGAAGCGGTAGAAAGCTTCTGCCAAGAAGGAGGCATCCTGACGGGTATTACCCGGTACGCCACCCAGCTGACCGAACAGACCACCGCCACTACCGATACCGGCAATCCGAGGAGGTACACCAAATACGAATCCTAGCATGTTGCCATCGCCACCCAGGTCAGGGAAGGCCAAAGTACCGTGGTAGCTCCAAACATCGTAGTCACCACGACCTAGCACACGCACCGGCATGTACATGACGCCACCACCAACTTCCACGCCGCCGAACTTGAAGTTGAGCTGACCGGCGTAGATATTAGCAACTTCGGGACGAGTGTCATCACCGTCAGAGACACCATCATAGGTACCTAGGTTGAAGCCACCATCATCCCCAAAGCCATCTCGAGAGTAGCTGTTGGAGTAGGTGAAGGCTGCATCCAAGAAGTCGCTTAAGAAGCTCAATTGAGCAATCAGACCATAGTCACCATTGAACAAGCCATTACCAGGGCTAGGATCACCAGCATTACCGGCACCGTAACCAATATCAATGCTGAAGTTATCGCCTAAGCCGAAGATGGCACCAATACCCGTACCACCAGGAATGAAGTTGTACTGCGGAGGTGTACCCAGACCGTTCGTGAGCGAGCCTTGGCCGCCGCTGTCAAAGGGGCTAACCGTGGTGGCCACAAAGTCAGAATCCCCAATGCTGTTTGCACCGATGATGATTTGAGCGGTATCACCCAGTGGGAAGGTGTACAACAAATCGTCTAGCTTGACAGTGTCATCACCAGCCGAGCTGCTCCACTGCCAGCTAGTATTGTCACCAAACGAGTCAAAGTCGCCGAAGTCACGTGCTTGCAGACGTGCTCTCAACAAGTCCTCGCCGGTGAAGCTAGTATCAAAGTTTAGACGAACCCGATAACCAGCGATTACCTGGTCATTCTCGACAACATCGCGATCGTCATCATCATCGCGGAACTCGTTCTCCGAGAACGGAACACCAACTGCAAAAATCGTCTCACCATTCAGCTTGGTGGTAGTAGAGAATTGGTTGGCTTCTAGCTCAGAGGTCCGAGCTTCCAGGGCATCTACCCGACCGCGTAGAGCCGCCAGTTCAGCCGCGAATTCCTCTTGCAGACGCTGCAGGGTAGCCAGATCTTCCTTGGTAGCCAAGTCGGCAGTGCTGGCTGCAATCAGTTCGCTGATTCGATCCAAACAAGCATTCATACCGGCAGCGAACTCAAAACGAGTCATGGCCCGCTGACCGCGATAGGTCCCATCGGGGTAACCTGCAATACAGCCATAGCGCTCAACCAGAGACTGGAGGGCTTGATAGGCCCAGTCGGTGGGTTGAACGTCGGAAAGCTGGGTAATGGAAGTAACCTGAGACTGAGAATTGTTGCCTTCGCTGCCATACTGCATGATCTGGTCGAGCGAAGAGACAGAGGTATTGGCTTCAGGGGCAGCTTGAGCCACTTGCACCGGAGCCGGAGTTACAGCAGCCGGAGCGGGAGCAAGAGCCTCAGCAGGCTGCGCTTCGCTAACTGCTACCTGGTTAGTTGCCTCGACAGGCTGTTCAGCTACCTGAGTTGCAGAGGGTAGCTCTGTAATCAGAGACGCAGAAGCAGGAACCTCAGCCGAAGCAATTTCGGTTGCTGCGGATACTGCAGGGGCCTCAACTTTGAGCGCATCAGCTGAAATCTGCACTTCAGATAGCAGAGCATCAGCTTCATTAACAGACTGGCTAACAGATTGGGTCTCTGCTGCCATTGCAGAAGAAGAAACAATTAAAGCTGCACCTACAAGAGCAGGCGTAGCTAACACAGAGTTCCACAGAACTTTGGATAGCATTTTAGAGTCCTCACACCTAACTTCAAGGGACTTAGAAGTCTACAGTAGCATTCTAAGCATGAGGGTTTTGAATAATCAAGGAAGGTTAACAAAAATCTCATGCAAACTACTGCTTCAATCTTCAATCTTGATACGTGATTAGTTTTCCCAAACATTCCTAAAACTATCCGCTCCCGCCAGGAGTGATTCAGGTTAACCTTGCACACTTTAGGAAGCGAGAGCGGTCTAGTAGGGTCTTCAGGTTGAAACTAGACTGCCGGAAGGATCTCTAGCTGAATCTAGCTTCTCTAACAAGCAAAGCTTACAAAGGGACAGCTCAACAGTTAGAGAACAGCTCCGGCACACAGCCAGCTTACTTCAACCTGATGACCCACGCATTTACTACTGTCTTGCATGGGCATCACCTCCTTGTTGCCTGAAAGGACACATTCTCAAGGGTTTGAAGTTAGACAAATCGCGCTGCGGCGACTGCTTCATTTAGAGTAACATACTGCTCCTGATTCGGGTAGCAGAATTATCAAGAGAAATCAGAATGCTGAGTATCAGCAATTGATGCGATTGATGTTTCAGTAAAAAAGCCCCTGCATCAGCAGAGGCTCTAAGATGAATTGCCATCAGATCAATACCCAGCCAAGTTAGCGACTAGCGACCTGGAGTAACAATTACACCGGAGTAACAATTACAGCGCATTACCACGAGGTAGAACTTCCTCAGGGAATACAAAACGTTCATGAGGCTGATCTTGAGGAGCCATCCACGCCCGGATGCCCTCGTTCAGCAAGATGTTCTTCGTGTAGAAGGTCTCAAACTCCGGGTCCTCCGCTGCACGAATCTCCTGCGACACAAAGTCATACGCTCGCAGGTTCAGCGCTAACCCCACAATCCCAATGCTCGCCATCCACAAGCCCGTCACCGGCACAAACAACATGAAGAA
>KL662191.1:87242-163730 GCA_000733415.1 [Leptolyngbya] sp. JSC-1 | reverse complement strand
AGAAACAGCAGCGAGTGGCCGAGTGAGTTAGCGGGAGTCGAGACGGCGGCGGTCAGGAAGTTGCAGCCTTCCAAGTAGGAGGACGCGATGCCGTGGGTGTACCAGGAGGTGACAAAGGTGGTGCCGGTCAGCCAGCCGCCGAGCGCGAGGTAGGCGCAGGGAAACAGCAGGATGCCGGACCAGCCGACGAAGACGAAACGGTCGCGCTTGAGCCAGTCGTCGAGGACGTCGAACCATCCTCGCTCTGCTCGCGCTCTCCCCATTGCTATGGTCATAGCTTGATCTCCAAACCGTTATAAATTGAGAAAATGTAGGAAATGAGTTCCGCTGTTCTGATCCTTGCATCTACCGTTGCAGTAGCACCACAAATAGGTAGAAAACGCAATGGAATGTGAACAGTGTTTACTTTTCTTTACTGTCTCCTCATTATACTGAGGGTCTTCTGATTTTTCATCCTAGAACTTTACAAAAGCTTCGGAGGTTGGGTTGGTCTCACTTTCACCCACGGTTGGTGCAGGGAAAGCGTACATTGGTATAGGTAATGGAATTTAAACGCTGGACTCGATATGTTTGTAATTGATCTAACCCTAAAGAATTCGCCCATCACGCTCTCGGTGCAGCGCAAAGCAGAAGCAGATGCGAAAGCTGTATATCAGCAAGTTTTGGATGCAGTGCGGACGGGAAATCCAGTGACTTTGGAGTTAACCTGTGAGCAGCAGGCGGGTAAAGCAATTGGGGTATTGGTGAGTGAAATTGCCGCTGTGCAAATGGCAGAAAAAACAGCAACGGCAACGGCATCAGGTAAGCCGCCCGGATTTTTCACGACGCTCGCACAGTAGGCGCAGAGTAGCGGTAGAGTGAGTCACCCCTGCATAGTTGGATGCAAAGATGGCAAATGCGGCAATTGTGGTTCAGGACGTACAGTTTCGCTGGTCAAAGGAGACTGCGGTTTTAGAGGACTGTAGTTTGGAAGTTCCTAAAGGCGAATTCTGGATGTTGCTGGGAACCAATGGCAGTGGCAAATCAACATTGCTGCGAGTGTTGGCAGGTCTGCTGTCTCCTCAGGCAGGGCAGATTGAGGTCGGGGATCCAGTTGGCTTTGTATTTCAAAATCCAGATCATCAGCTGGTGATGCCAACGGTTGGAGCTGATGTTGCCTTTGGACTAGTAGCTGAACAGTTGTCGTTCGACCAGATTCAGCAGCGGGTTGAGGAAGCGCTTAGGGCTGTTAACTTGAGTCACCTGCAGCGGCGGCCAATCTACGCACTCAGCGGTGGGCAAAAACAGCGAGTGGCTATTGCAGGAGCCATTGCTCGGCATTGTGAAGTACTGTTGCTGGATGAGCCTACAGCATTACTCGATGCCGACAGTCAGCTTAGCTTGGTGGCGCAAGTTAGACAGCTTGTCAGACAACGGGGGATTACTGCCCTGTGGGTTACTCATCGCTTAGAAGAGTTGGACTATTGCGATGGCGCATTTTTGTTAGAGGCTGGACGGGTGGTTGACCGAGGAGAGCCAACCCGCTTAAAGCAGCGGTTGATGCAGCAAGTGGGGTGAAGCTAGCAGCGAAATTCACATAAGATTTACATAATGCAACAAAGAAGGGCAATAATTAAGAAGAAGCAATCTTTTTATTAATTGATAGATTTTGCCTAATCAATTTGGTTTGTAAATCCAATGTGCTAGATCATGCCATCTTCAACCCCCCAAGCCCTTTTACTCGTGGACGGCTATAACGTTATTGGTGCCTGGCAGCATCTGACTCGCCTGCGCGAGCAACAAGGGTTGGAAACGGCCCGACGAGAATTGATCGAGGTGTTGCTGAGCTATAGCGCTGCGCAGGATTACGAAACCCAAGTTGTGTTTGATTCCCAATTGCGCGATTCTCCGGGTAATCGTGAAATTGTAACTAGCTATCTTTCGATCTGCTATACCGATTACCGCCAAACTGCGGATACGTTTATTGAAAAAGCCTGTGCGGCCTATCGTAAAGATCCGCGCAAATACTCGCAAAGACTAATTGTGGCGACGTCGGATCGTGCTCAGCAGCTGACGGTTATGGGCTATGGAGCAGAATGGATCTCAGCTCAGCGTCTCTGGGTGGAGGTAGAATTAGCAACCCAACGAGTCCGACGCAAACAGCAAAGCTTGCGCAAGCAGAAACATGCCTCCCGCCGGTTTTTGGCAAATACGATAGATCCGTCGGCTCAGGCTCAACTAGCCAAGCTGCGTTTGGGCAAAAGCGATCGCTCTCCGGGCGGTGCGGAGCACCATCGCTCTCCGGGCGGTGCGGAGCACCATCGCTCTCCGGGCGGTGCGGAGCACCATCGCTCTCCGGGCGGTGCGGAGCACCATCGCCCTGAAATGGGGAGCTGAAAAAGTTGGCAAAAAATGGACAAAACTCTTGCCAAAATCAAACATTTTTAGCTACTATAAGATTCGCGTTCCTCAGTAGCTCAGTGGTAGAGCGGTCGGCTGTTAACCGATTGGTCGCTGGTTCGAATCCAGCCTGGGGAGTTTTAAAGAAACTTTGAGTTTTGAGTTCTAGGTTTAGGATTCAGGGTTTTGAGTTGCTTGGGCTAGAAACTAGAATGTAGCTTGCCGGGTAGTTTCAGCCGTGCGAGCAGTACTGTGACCTCCGAAACTCAAAACTTAGAACTTGACACTCAAAACTTCTCTTTCCACTGGTGCCTTGACCCTCAAATTAATTTCTTAAATCACGGGTCCTATGGAGCCTGCCCTCGGCTAGTACTAGAGCAGCAGCAGGCTTATCGAACCCGGCTGGAGCAGGAGCCGGTACGATTTCTGGGGTTGGAATTAGAAGCCTTACTCGACGCGGCTCGGCAAGAGTTGGCTGCCTTTGTGGGAGCTAACAGCGATCAATTGGTCTTTGTTCCCAATGCCACAACGGGAGTGAATACAGTTTTGCGGTCGCTGTCTTTTCGACCTGGAGACGAGTTGCTCACTACCAACCATGAATACAACGCTTCCTGCAATGCCTTGAAATTTACGGCGGCACAAACTGGAGCGACGGTGGTGATTGCCGAGATCCCGTTTCCGCTAGAGTCGATTGAGCAAATTACCGAAGCTGTGTTGTCCCGCGTATCGGAACGCACAAAATTAGTGCTTCTGGATCACATCACTAGCCAAACTGCCCTGATTTTCCCGATTCGGCAGTTGATACAACAGTTGACCGCCCAAGGTATCGAGGTTCTGATAGATGGTGCCCATGCGCCGGGGATGGTGCCTCTGAATCTGCAAGAACTTGGGGTTGCCTATTACACGGGCAATTGCCACAAGTGGCTCTGTGCGCCCAAAGGGGCTGCATTTCTCTATGTGCGGCAGGATAAACAGGACGGGATTCGACCCCTTGTGATCAGTCATGGTGCCAATTCGCCTCGAACTGACCGTAGTCGATTTCATCTGGAATTTGACTGGGTAGGAACTGCTGACCCGACTGCCTATCTTTGTGTACCAACCGCGATCCAATGCTTAAGTGCAATGTTTCCCGGCGGCTGGCCTGCTTTGATCAGCCGGAATCGAGCCATGACTCTATCTGTGAGACAATTACTTTGCCAGCAATTACAAGTGACGCTTCCTTGTCCAGACGAACTGATTGGTTCAATGGCTACCATCCCTCTGCCCGCAGGTTCGGCCACAGCAGCAAGCTGGCAAACCGCTTTATTCGAGCGGTTCATGATTGAAATTCCGGTGATTCCCTGGCGGAACGAGCGGCTAATTCGGATCTCCGTTCAGCTCTACAACAGTCTGGCTGACTATGAACGTCTGGTTGAGGCTCTCAAGATTCTGCACGCAGAAGAGCAGCGTTTTTAGTCAGGTTTATGAGTAGTTTGTAGGCATAAAAATCTTGGCGTTGGAAATTCCTGTCTATGGGGTGACATCTCGCCCCTTTGTCTGGCAGACTGGACTGGATCTATGGCTAACGTTGCAATGGTCCCACCAGAACTATATAGCCGATGATTGGAGTAGGTACACTTGCTAATGCTGAAGTCGAGTATCACTTCCGATGATTGAAGCGAATGTTCAGGGTTTAGCTATCTGGATTCGACTCTGCCCAATCCCAGTAACAGAATTGTTGAGCCAAGGCTTTTGGTACAGCCCCCGATTCTGGCTTCAGTTATGGGGAGGAACTGTGGGGTGAAAACTGCTCCTACTTGGTTGCATGTTCTGCTGGTGCTCTTCTGGACACTTCTCGGCTTAAGCTTGCGCTTTGCCAATTTAACAGACAAACCTCTGTGGACCGATGAGTTCTCAACGATTGCGTTTAGCTTAGGCAATGGATTTTCCGATATTCCGCTTGATCAGGTGATTACAACGGAAAACCTGTTGCAGCCTTTGAGACCTACTCCCGGCAATGGAGTGAAAGATGTGATCTCACATTTGTTTCGTGAGAGTAATCATCCACCGCTATACTTTGTGCTCAGCCATTTTTGGCTCAGCCTGTTTCCAACCAATTCAGACGGAATAATTTCCACTTGGGGAATTCGTTCCCTAGCCGCCCTGATCGGTACGATTACGATTCCAGTAACTTTTTGCTTGAGCTGGTTAGCCTTCCGGTCACGGGTGGTGGCGCAAACGGCTACGGCATTAATGGCGGTTTCTCCGTTTGGGATTTATCTAGCTCAAGAAGCGAGGCACTATACGCTGCCCATTTTGGTGATTCTGCTCTCGCTATGCTGCTTAGTAATCGCGGCTCGTAAGTTACGGGACCGAGTCATTCTCCCCATTTGGCTATGCTTGAGCTGGATTGTGATCAATGGGTTAGGCATTGCGACCCATTATTTCTTTGCCTTCACGTTGGGGGCAGAGGCAATTGTGATTCTCTGTCTGGGACTGGTGCAGAGTTGGCGTGAAGGGGGAATTTGGTATCCTTCAGTGCATTGGCGACGCATGTGGATTGTGGCTGCTGGTACTGCCGCTGCTGGTCTGATTTGGTGGCCAATTTTGCAGAATTTGCAAGAAGGTGAGTTGACTCGTTGGATTTACCAGGGCGATCGGTCGGGCTGGGCTTGGCTGGATCCAGTGGGGCAAGCGCTGGCAGGCTGGATCACGATGCTATATCTGTTGCCCATTCAGACAGATCCCCAGTGGCTGGAGGCTCTGTTTGGAGTTGCTCTGGTACTGCTGATGCTCTGGACGGTTCCCAAGCTCTATCGAGGGTTACAAGTCCAGTATTTGCAGCGTGAACCCCGGTTGGGGGTGCTGGTTTTAAGCGTGTTTGTCGTCGGGGCGATTGTGTTGTTCTTCAGCATCACCTATTTCTTTGAGGCCGACTTGACTAGCGCGTTTCGCTACAATTTTGTCTTTTTCCCAGGTGCTGTGGTATTGCTTGGGGCAGGGTTGGCCAGCAGTTGGGATGTTGCCGTTCGCATTGCTCAGTCCCCGGCGGTGAGTGTGCCTCCAGCCTTACTGAACTTACTGCGGGTCAGCAATCGCAAAACGGTCGTGGTGATCTGGTTGCTGAGCTTGCTCGGAGCATTGACGGTATTGGCGAATCTAGGCTATCAAAAAACCCACCGTCCGGATGTGGTAGCTGCCACGATTCGCGATCAAACCGAGTATCCGGCGTTAGTTGCCATTCCACACCGAACCCACGGTCAAACCGGACGAATGATGGGAATTGCGCTAGAGCTACAGCAACAGCCGCCCCCGAACCCAGTTCTGTTTTTACTGGCCCATCAGACTCAAAATCCGGACTCGGTCATCACACCTCTAGAACAGGCCCTCAGCCAACTATCGCGTCCCCTAGACTTATGGCTGCTCAATTTTCAAGAGATTCCGGAAGAACCTCTAGACAAAGTGCTCAAGGCGCAAGCCTGTACTGCAGTATCCAAATCTCGTGCCGTTGATGGCTATCGTTATCGCCTGTATCGTTGCCGAAAACTGGCGTCTACAAAGCAGCCACCAACCAAATCAGGTGTAGGAGCGGAGCTTCTGCAAGAGTCTTTCGACCGGTAAAACCCCTTCAATCCGCAGGGCTGGTTCTCCCTCTTTAAACAGAACTAGAGTAGGCAGCGCAGTCACCTGATACTGAGACGCCAATTGCGGGTAATTCTCAGTGTTGATTTTGACGATCCGCAGGTGCTGCTTCATCTGTGCGTTCACCTGCTCTAGGATGCCGCTCATCATTTGGCATGGCCCACACCAAGGGGCATAAAAATCCACTAACAGCGGCATGTCTGACTTGGTTAGCAACTCTTGAAAACTGCCAAACTGCTTTTTAGTTGTCATAAACCTTTACTCGCACGTGGTCTAGGTTGAGTTTTCACCTCATTCTACAGAAGCTATTCAATTTCAGCGCTCCAAGAACCGATCCGATTGGGTGCGGCTAACCCATCTTGGCTGGATTTGCTCTCTGTCCCCTTCTGCTGTAGCTTGGATCATGCCAGAGCGCGATGGAGGAGACCATCAACTGGCGAGTAGATTGTTGGCTGATGCGATTCAGAGGTAGGGTTCATGGCAGCATCTTCAGAAGCTCGGTTACAGGGACAGGTCGCTGTGGTGACAGGTGCTTCACGGGGCATCGGTCGAGCTGCCGCAATTGCTTTGGCCGCCGAAGGCGCTACCGTGATTGTCAACTATGCCAGCTCCAGTCAAGCAGCAGATGCGGTTGTAGCAGAAATCGCGGGCGCAGGCGGTCAGGCCATGGCGCTGCAAGCCGATGTAGCGCAGACAGACCAAGTCGATAGCTTGGTGAATACCGTCATGGAGAAATATGGCCGTGTGGATGTGTTGGTCAACAATGCTGGGATTGCCCGCGATACGCTGCTGCTGCGCATGAAGCTAGAAGATTGGCAAGCCGTCATTGACCTCAACCTGACTGGCGTTTTTCTCTGCACTCGTGCGATTAGCAAAATCATGCTGAAACAGCGTGCTGGTCGGATTATTAATATCACTTCTGTAGTAGGCGAAATGGGCAATCCAGGACAGGCCAACTACAGTGCTGCTAAAGCCGGCGTGATTGGGTTCACTAAAACTGTGGCTAAAGAGTTGGCTAGTCGGGGCATCACGGTTAACGCAGTAGCACCCGGATTCATTGCTACCGACATGACGGCTGATATCAAAGCTGCCGAGGAAATTTTGAAGCTGATTCCCCTAGGGCGCTATGGCCAACCTGAGGAGGTGGCCGGTTTGATTCGGTTCCTAGCTGCCGACGCCGCAGCTGCCTACATCACAGGGCAAGTGATCAACATCGACGGTGGCATGGTAATGGCTTAGCCATTTGGCTGCAAGGACCAACCATAGGAAACTCCTACGACTGAATCGACCAATCGGACGAGGTTGATTCAGTTTGCTTTGCCTACTCTTGAGATAGAGCAGCCTCGTGAGCCAAAGAGATTAAAAATGTTGCCGTCTGTCGTCTCTATCTAGAAATCCCTATTTTTTGTTCGGTTTGTTCAATGTTTACTGAACATTTAGAATATGTTAGCTTTAGAGTTAAGTAATGTTACAGATTCGTCGGAAGAGTTGAACCAGAAGCAGCCGTTTGAGCAAATGCACTTTGTGGAAGAAGTGGGCCTGATGTTTGAACTTGTTGGGCTGCCACGGATGTCAGGGCGCATTTTTGGTTGGCTGCTGATTTCTAACCCACCCCAGCAGTCGCATGGGGAATTGGCAGAAGTGCTGCAAGCCAGTAAAGGTTCGATTAGCACTATGACCCGCTTGCTGATTCAGATTGGTCTAATTGAGCGGGTCAGTCTACCAGGAGAACGGCGCGATTATTTTCAAATCAAGCCGAATGCCTGGTCGCAGATGACCAAGCAGCGGATGGCTCAGATTATTGCATTTCGCCAGTTGGCTGAAAAAGGCTTAGACCTGATTAAGGACATGCCTTCTCCGTTGCAACAGCGCCTGCAAGAAATGCGCGATATCCACGCCTTTCTGGAGCGAGAACTGCCCCTACTCGATGAGCGCTGGGAGTTAGAACAAAAGCAGTCTATGCTGCACAAATCCCATTAGGTGCTTCTGTTGAAATCTCTGTTTTGAAATCTCTATTCAATCGAATTGCCAGTACTGCCCCAAGTGGTGCGGCTAAGTTTCTGGATGAATTCTTCACCTGTTGCCTGCTTCCTTCTTCGATTTTCTTTGCTTCTGCAACCATGACCATGCAACTTCCCTTAATCGGTAAAATTCGACAGCCCAATCCTTGGCTGCTTGGACTCGCGGCAGCAGGTTTAATTGGCACAGGCGCAGTCACCTATGGTGTGATCCAACGTCGCTCCACTCCGGTTGACCTAGCCACCATGACCGTACCCGTAGAATCGCAAGCGCTTCAGGTGCGCATCACCGCCAGCGGCACTGTGCAGCCGGTTCAGACCGTCAACCTCAGTCCTAAGAACCCAGGAATTTTGGCTGAATTGTCTGTTCAGCAGGGGAACCGGGTTAAAAAAGGCCAGCTAATTGGTCGGATGGAAAATGACGAAATCGAGGCTCAGTTGCTGCAAGCGCGAGCTAGAGTAGCACGGGCAGAGGCAAGACTCCAGCAGGTGAGGGCTGGTAACCGCTCAGAAGAAATTGCCCAGGCTGAAGCCCGAGTCCAGCAGGCCCAAGCGCGAGTCACAGAATCTCAGGCAAGACTGGCTCTAGCCGAACAACGGGTTGAACGCAATCAAAGTTTGGCTGATCAAGGCGCAATCTCCCGCGATCAGCTCGATGAAATTCTCAGTGAAGCCGAGACCGCCAGAGCTACAGTTCAACAACTTCAGGCCACGCTTCAAGAAGCGCAGCGCAACCTTGACTACTGGCGTAGCGGTAGCCGTCCTGAAGACATTGCCGCTGCCCAAGCTGACCTAAGAGAAGCAGAAGGCAACTTAAAGGCTGTAGAGGTGCAAAAGCAGGACACGTTCCTCTATGCGCCTTTCGATGGGATTATTACCCAGAAGTTTGCTGATGAGGGAGCCTTTGTGACGCCAACCACGTCGGCGTCGGAAGTTACCTCTGCTACGTCTACCGCGATTGTAGCGATTGCCCAGGGGCTAGAAATTTTGGCCGAAGTGCCCGAAGTCGATATTTACCAGTTGCGGGTAGGGCAGCCAGTTGAAATTAGAGCCGATTCCTTTCCAAATCAGACTTTTCGGGGCCGGGTACGACTGATTGCACCAGAAGCGGTAGTGAAACAAAACGTGACCTCCTTCCAAGTCCGGATTGGTTTAGAAACCGGCCAGGACAAGCTTTTGTCTGGCATGAATGCAGACGTCACTTTCTTGGGAGATGAACTGGCGAATGCAGTAGTGGTGCCGACTGTGGCAATTGTCACCAAGGATGGTGAGACCGGCGTGCTAGTGCCCGGTAGCGAAAACCAACCCGAATTTCGGCCCGTGACGCTCGGTACAGCCGTGAATAATCAAACTCAAATCTTAGAGGGCTTGGAGCCTGGAGAGCGAGTTTTTACCGATATTCCAAAAGGCTCTGAGTGGGGCAAACCGCAAGAGTAACTTGAACTATGAATATTGTTGAAAGCACCAAAATGGCAGTAAAAACTCTAACTGCCAACAAATTACGAAGTGCGCTGACCATGTTGGGGATCGTCATTGGTAATGCGTCTGTTATTACGATGGTGGGAGTGGGCCAGGGTGCACAGCGCTATGCTTCGGAACAGTTTGAGTCGCTTGGGCCAAATGTCCTGTTTATCATTCCAGGCAGCGAAGAAGCGCAAAACCGCACCCTGGATTTGCCGCGAACTCTAACGTTAGAAGACGCCAAAGCTATTTCTTCCCAGGTGCCAACCGTAAGTGCGGTAGCTCCTCAACTGCAAACCCAACAAACGCTGACCTACAGCAATAGACGCAGCACCTCGCTTGTGATGGGCACGACGCCTGACTTCCTCACCGTGCGAGATTTTGATGTGGAGCGAGGTCGCTTTTTCAGTGAGTTGGATGTGCAGCGCAACACCCAGGTGGTGGCATTGGGGTCGGATGTTGCCAGAAAATTCTTTGGAGACGCTGAACCGATTGGGCGGCAGATCCGGATCAGAAACCTCAGCTTTCAGGTAATTGGCGTCATGGAATCGAAGGGCGCGTTTCTGGGCAACAACCAGGATGATGCGGTTTATATTCCGATTACAACGATGTCCAGCCGGATTACGGGCAACACCTCGCCCTACGGCACCGAAGTGAGTTTCATTTCTGTAGCAGCCAGAGACGAAGCCTCGGTCAGTGCGGCTGAATTCCAGCTGCGCAACCTGCTGCGACTCCGACACAAAGTGACAGATGAAGATGACTTTACTGTGCGTTCCCAAAAAGATGCTCTGGAAATTGTGGGTAACGTCACGGGTGCCCTGACTCTCATGCTGGCAGCTATCGCGGCAATCTCGCTATTTGTAGGCGGCATCGGCATTATGAACATTATGTTGGTGTCGGTACGAGAGCGGACCCACGAAATTGGCCTACGCAAAGCGATTGGAGCCTCTCAGCAAGACATCTTGATGCAGTTTATGATCGAAGCAATTATTCTATCGGCCATTGGTGGCATCATTGGTACTGCTATTGGCGCTGGAGGTGTCATGCTAGTTGGGGCAACCACACCTTTGAAGGCGGGTGTTTCTACGGCTGCCATTGTGTTGGCTGTGGGTGTTTCCGGTGGTATTGGCTTGTTCTTTGGTGTGTTCCCAGCTCGTCAGGCTGCCAAACTTGACCCGATTGTGGCCTTGAGAAGCGCTTAATTTAGTGTTGAATGTTGAATTCAACAGCCTTTTTCAGGCTAGTGAAGTACGAAAAACGGGGTGCAGGGACAGTCCCTCTACCTGGGGGTGAAGCCCCCATATCCCCTGTACCTTACATGAGTGAAAAACGCTGTAGGTTTTGAATTAAGAACTCAACACTCAACACTTAAAATCTAAAACTCAAACCTTTCCCATGCAACCTGTTATTCGGCTCGAACATATTCATAAAACCTATGGAACTGGCGATACAGAAGTTCATGCCCTCAATGATGTCAATCTGACCGTTGAGAAGGGTGAATACTGCGCCATTATGGGACCTTCTGGTTCAGGTAAATCCACGGCCATGAACGTAATTGGCTGCCTGGATCGACCGACATCTGGCAGCTATTACCTGGACGGAGTTGATGTTGCCGGTTTATCCGATCCGGAACTAGCCCATACCCGCAATCGCAAGCTGGGGTTTGTCTTCCAACAGTTCCATCTGCTACCGCAGCTCTCGGCGATGGAAAACGTGATGCTGCCAATGGTCTACGCTGGAATTCCCACCCAGGAACGGAGGGAACGGGCGGCTGAAGCACTAACCCGAGTTGGGTTGGCAAATCGGTTAAACAATCGTCCAAACCAACTTTCCGGTGGGCAGCAGCAGCGGGTAGCGATTGCTAGAGCGATCGTGAATCGTCCGGTTTTGTTATTAGCTGATGAACCAACGGGCGCATTAGATTCCCAAACTACTCAGGAAGTTCTCAACATCTTTTCGGAACTGAACGCCAGTGGCATTACGGTGGTGATGGTAACGCATGAACCCGAAGTAGCCCGTCAGACTCGTCGAATTGTTTGGTTCCGTGATGGAGCGATTGTGCACGATCATCTACGACCCGAAGATATGGCCCAAATGACCGTTACGGCTTAGGCTATAACTATCAGTTGAGGGAGCAAGCACTCCTATGGCAATGATTTTGGAGAAGGTCGTTCCATTCGGGCGATCCTGGGATGAATATGTCAAAATGTTTAATCTGGCTCCCACGGATTTGAATGGAAAGGTGATTGGGATTGGTGATGGGCCAGCCAGCTTTAATGCAGAGGCAACTCAACAGGGCTACGATGTCGTTTCGGTTGATCCAATCTATACCTTTTCAGGACCAGAAATTCAGGCTCGCTTCAACGCCGTTGTAGATGACATCATCAACCAAGTCAAAGCTACGCCAGACGATTGGGTGTGGACGTACCATCAATCACCAGAAGCATTGCGCACGAATCGAATTCAAGTACTGCATAGATTTTTGCAAGATTACGATAGCGGTAAGGCTGTGGGACGCTACCAAATCGGAGAGCTACCAACGCTGCCCTTTCCGTCTGGTTCTTTTTCTTTAGCTCTCTGCTCTCACTTGTTGTTTCTCTATTCAGATCAGTTGAGCTATGAGTTTCACCTGCGCTCGATTCAGGAAATGCTGCGGTTAGCTCCCGAAGTCCGCATTTTTCCTCTGCTGACGCTGATGCTCAAGCCTTCGCCCTACCTTGCCCCAGTTATGCAGGCATTAAGCAGTTCCGGATATGTCGTTGCAATTGAAACCGTTGCGTATGAGTTGCAAAAAGGCGGCAATCAGATGCTGGTGATCAGAACTTAACTCAGGCTAATTCTGACCTGGCAATCCAAATTATTAATCTTTTGTTAACCCTTCAGAAGTAAGCAACTTTCAGCTTGCTTCTGTTTGTCTGATTGAGGTTACTTGTCATCGCGCTCCGGATGATTGCTAAGCAACGGAGAAGCTTTAACCATAGGTTAACTTAGTATTAACTTTTACATGCCAGGTGCTCATGAAGATCTCATTGCTGACTCTTCTGAAACTCTATCTGCCCATAATTGGGTTTATGATCGTAACTGCTTGGATTGGCCAATTGGTAGGATTTACGATGTTTGAACTCGTATCCGATCCGGCAGAAATTAGTGGTCAATCTGCTTTTATTGGCTTCTTCTCTCAGATTGGCAATTTGCTCTGGTGTGCAACCACTGCGATTTGCTTCTTTTCTGCCTCGATTATTCGAGCTGGCGGTTCAAAGCCCGCCGATTCCCAAACGGTTGCGTTTTTGATTTTCTCTGGTTTGTTGTCGGCTCAGTTTCTGCTCGACGATCAGTTTCGTCTTCACGAGCGGTTTAGCAGAGTGTTGTATGGCCCTGATGCTGTAGTTCCACGAGCAGTTCAAAATCTTACCGAGCTGCTGGTCTTTATGGTTTACGCATTGGTGTTTGTGGCATTTGTGACGGTCTTTAGAAAGCTGATTTTACGCTCTCGTCCGGTGTTCCTTTGTTTGGCCGTTGCTTTTCTCGGCCTCTCTACTATTGTTGATCAAACGCCAGAAACAATGTTTGGTCATTACGAGCTGGAAGAGGGCTGTAAGCTACTCGGAATTTTTAGCTGGCTTATGTATTTCTGCCAGTTTTCCGCTCACAAGATTCAGTTGGTCTTTGCACCTGCTCCAACAAACGCGCTGCTCGACTGAAGCCGATTGGATCTGACTCATTACCTGAACGATTAATTCTTGGCATAAACAACCCCCTCCTTGGTGAAAGAACGTTTGACTGAACAGCCGATCACCATAGGAGAGGGAAGCCCAGTAGCAACTGGAAATTTAGGTGAAGTTGAACGAATGCCCTAGGCGTTAGAACCAGGCGGCATGGAAGAATTCGCCTCTGGGTTTGTCGGTGCGCTCGTAGGTGTGGGCACCAAAGTAGTCACGCTGAGCTTGAGTCAGGTTTTGTGGCAAACGATCGCGACGATAGCTGTCAAAGTAGTCGAGGGAGGCGCTAAAGGCCGGCACTGGAATGCCCAGTTTGGCTGCCGTCATCAACACTTCTCGCCAAGCGTCCTGACGATCGAGGATGGTTTGCTTAAACTCTGGAGCCAGCAGCAAGTTAGGCAGGGTAGGATTTTCGTCAAACGCATGCTTGATTCGACCTAAGAAGGCAGCTCGAATAATACAACCCCCCTTCCAGATGCGCGCACATTCGCCGAGATCAATTTGGGAGTTGAACAGGGCAGACGAAGCCTTGCCAATTAGTGCCATACCTTGAGCGTAGGAGCAAATCTTAGAACAATAGAGGGCATCGCGTACTTTGGTGATGAAAGCTTGCGTATCGCCATCGTATTTACCCGAAGGGCCAGAGAGCACCTTAGAGGCTGCGACTCGCTCTTCCTTGATCGAAGACATAATCCGGGCATTCACTGCGGCAATAATGGTGGGGATGCTGATGCCCAGATCTAGGGCAGTTTCTACCGTCCAGCGGCCTGTTCCCTTTTGCCCTGCTGCATCAAGGATGACATCGACCAGTGGCAAGTCGGTTTCATCATCCATTTTGGTAAAGATATTGGCAGTAATTTCAATCAAGAACGAGTCGAGTTCAGGGGTTGTGTTCCACTCGGCAAATACTTCATGCAGTTGGGTATGGTTCAAGCCCAGAGCGTTCTTGAGCAAATCGTAGGCTTCAGCAATTAACTGCATGTCGCCATATTCAATGCCGTTGTGCACCATCTTGACATAGTGTCCTGAACCACCCGGACCAATGTAGGTGACGCAAGGCCCGTCATCCACTTGAGCTGCAATTTTGGTGACGATTGGTTCAATTTCTCTGTAGGCCGCCTCGGTCCCCCCTGGCATCAGACTGGGACCATTCAGTGCTCCTTCTTCACCACCACTGACGCCCATGCCAATAAACCGGAGGCTCTGCGCTTCCATATCTTTGACGCGCCGCTCGGTATCGGTATAGAGCGAGTTGCCGCCATCGATGATCATGTCGCCTTCTTCGAGCAGAGGTTTGAGTTGATCCATGACTGCATCAACGGGGGCACCCGCCTTCACCATGATCAGGATTCGACGCGGACGTTCTAGTGATTGCACAAACTCTTCAAGCGAAAAAGTAGGTTTGATGTTTTTCCCTTGTGCTCGTTCTTCAATAAATTTCTTCGTGGTTGCAGCGGTGCGATTGTAAACCGAGATCGGGAAGCCATTGCGCTCGACATTTAGCGCTAAGTTTTCCCCCATCACTGCCAGACCGATCAGACCAAAACTTTGTGCCATAACGACTCCGCTTTTCTCCGCATACTCTGGACAAGGTTCCGAACCCAAAAGGATTCTTGATTGGGGTCTATACCTGGGTAGCTTACATAGCTGTTATCAGGTTCGCACCTACCAGAGTAGACAATTGTTCCAGGGATCCCCCTGAGTAAAAGATTTTCTTTATCCTCAAGAGCGAAAACCATTGATAAATGGGCAAAAGTGGTTAGCTGCTATACCAAACCGGGCAGAGGGTGGCCTGAGATGTAACGGGGTGGGAATCTCCTACTTGCAGCTTGAATGAAACGAATCTGAAGCACAAAAGTATCGAACCTAACGAAATTAGGGTCACTCACTTCAGCACCTAAGAAATTTGTCGGCAAGAGGTTTGGTCGGTACCCATGTCATTGCTGCTTTCAAAGTTCGATGCGAACTGAGATGAAGTGGCAGCCAATCGATTCTTGTAACCTTTCTTCATATAAAAGCAAATACTCACAATTGAAGACTCATTGCTTAGCATTCAGACGTATCCTAGAGGACAAGCCGTTTGAAGAGCCATTTTTAAATGTTTGATATCCACCCTTTGTTTGAATTTTCCCGCAGCCACTGTATTGCCATCTGTGCCGCATTGGTGCCTGCGAATCTGCTCGCCACTTCGCAAACTATGCTGCTTGTAGGGTTCCGTCGGCCTGCTTCTCAAGTACATCTGATGGCTACGGTTGCTAGCGTGTATGCTCTGGCGCTACTGCTGCATGTGTTTAGCTGGTTTGCGATTGGCGTGGTGATGGCCCCCACCTTCATCCTGACGTTTCTGGGCAGCCTTTGCTTAGTTATCAATTTTTGTGCAGTTTTATACCGAATAGGGCTGGGAGATTTCGTACAGCACCTCCGCTATCCAGCTTCAGTCTCTTCAGTCAGTTCTACCTTGCGGTGACTAGCGCTGAGGGCGGATTGTTAGAGCAAATTGTTAGAGCAAACAGGTGAGTAGGCAGTTCAAGGAAGCCGGTAGAATTGTGGCTAAACCTTCGTTTGCAGACAGTTTCGGTTCAACTTGTTGGATTCAACTTGTTGGATTCAACTTGTTCAGTTCAACATGTTCAGTCCAACTGGGCTGCAACATAAAAGCCCCACAACTGGGTTGCAGGGCAGGGACAGTTAAACGCTTACCTCAAGTGTGTTCAACCCAACCTGTAAGAGCGACAAGAGGTGTGACGATTTTTGCGGTGTCCCCTAAAACGGTCTGCTGTGAGGGCTTACTGAAGTTGCAGATTAGATTTGCGGTAGCTGAGCAGCCAGTTAACCATTGTGGCTCGGCGAGTTTTACGGGGAATCAGCTCATCCACTTTGTAGCCGCTAAAGCCTAACTCCTCTTTCAGAAGCTGCTTGTTCTCTGGGGGAATCGAGCGGGTCAGCTTGACTGTGGCTGGGCGGCTCTCGACAAAATCAGGCGGTACCGGGTAGTCTTGCCGCCAATCTGTTGCTACAGCAGTATTGTCCCAGCCTGTCTCAGGATTGTAACGATAGCCCAAACATTGCCAGACGAGCTGATTGACTGTCGCGTTGTCGATCTCATCCCGCAGGATGGCCCAAAAGGTCTCGTTGGTCAGAGGAGGTAGGTCAAGCATAGGACAATCTCAACTTGGCAATTTAACCCGCGAAGGCGAGTTTTGTTTGGGTGGGCGCGGTTCCCCTGAGAGAAGCCATGGAGCCATTAAGAGAAGCCATTTCAGGTGAGAACCGCTAGCATCTGAGTGTCTCCACCAGTTGGGATCGGAACACCAGATCGCTCCATCACAATCAAATTAACAACCTAAACAGAGCGCTTGTCAAACGCTTACCTGCTTACCTACTTACTTGTGCGACTGAGCCTTGAGGGGACTTTGGCCGCTGCTTGAAGCCATCTGAATTCAGAATATTTCCAGATATGTCTAAATTCACCTGACCCACCTATGGCGACACTAGAATGGGGGAGCAGGGTAGCCCACACAATCAGAATTATGGGCTTTGGCTGACCCACAGGAGTTTTGCGTCTAAGAGCATCGATCCCTCTGGTTGAAGCTCTGCATGACATAGCGAGATAGCTGCTAACCCATTGGGTAAACGCTGCTGCCCTGCGGTTGGAATCAGGCATTGGGTGAATTGTGTCTGATTTCCGTATTGTTTCAGCAGGAGAATTCCGTATGGCTATTGCAACCGTTAACCCGTCAACCGGAGAAACGGTAAAAGTGTTTGAAGCGTTGACGGATGAAGCAATCGATTCTAAGCTGACGCTGGCCCAGCAGGCATTTGAGCAGCATCGTCATACCTCATTTGCACAACGAACTGAATGGCTGCACCGGGCTGCTCAACTTTTGGTTGATGAAAAAGAGTGCTTCGGCAAAATCATGACCCTGGAAATGGGCAAACCCATCGCCGCTGCGATCGCAGAAGTGGAGAAATCGGCCTGGGTGTGCCGCTACTACGCCGATCAGGCCGAATCCATTCTGGCGGACGTACCGATCGAAACGGATGCCAGTCGTAGCTTTGTCCGCTACCAACCCCTGGGTGTGATCCTAGCCGTCATGCCCTGGAACTTCCCTTTTTGGCAGGTGTTTCGGTTTGCCGCTCCAGCCCTGATGGCAGGAAATGTGGGTGTGCTTAAACATGCCTCTAACGTACCCCAGTCGGCTCTAGCGATTGAAGAAATTTTCCGGCGGGCGGGCTTCCCAGAAGGTGTGTTTCAGACTTTGCTGATTGGGGCGGATCAAGTGCCGCAAATTGTTGCCGATGAGCGGGTCAAAGCTGCCACCTTGACTGGAAGCGAAGCCGCAGGCGCGAGTTTGGGTAGTGCTGCCGGCAAGCAAATCAAGAAAACGGTCTTAGAACTGGGCGGCAGCGACCCGTTTATTGTCATGGCAAGTGCCGATCTAGAGACTGCGGCCAAAACTGCCGTCACTGCTCGCATGATCAACAACGGCCAATCCTGCATCGCTGCTAAACGGTTTATTGTCCACGACGCGATCGCCGATGAGTTTGCTGAACGGCTGGTGCACCAGTACGCTGCCTTAAAACTGGGGGACCCGCTTGATCCACAAACCGACATTGGCCCCCTAGCTACCTCCACAATCCTGAACGAGCTACATCAACAGGTACAAGCTTGCATTGCGTCTGGAGCCAAACTCCTGATTGGCGGCGATCCAGATACCGTCCCCACCAGATCGATACCCTCACTTCAGTATGGCAACTTCTATCCGCCCACAATTTTGACTGACCTGCCCTCCGATAGTCCGGCTCGCCAGGAAGAATTCTTTGGTCCGGTGGCGTTGTTATTCCGTGTTCCCGACCTAGACAGCGCGATTCAGCTAGCCAACAGCACTCCCTTTGGTCTCGGTGCCAGTGCCTGGACACAAATTGAAACTGAGCGCGAGCGCCTGATCAACGAGATCGAAGCAGGCTCCGTGTTCATCAACGGCATGGTCAAATCCGATCCACGGCTTCCCTTTGGCGGCATTAAGCGGTCGGGCTATGGGCGCGAATTGGGGGCCGAAGGAATTCGCGAATTCGTCAACATTAAAACCGTGTGGATTAAATAAGCTTCCCTAACTTAAAACTACGTGCTGTGTGCCACGCCACCAACCCTCAAAACTGAACACTTAACGAAGTCTGGATAGGAGCGTTACATGACTGAAATGAATACAGCCGAACTACTTGTGCGCTGTTTGGAAAACGAAGGCGTCGAGTATGTCTTTGGCTTGCCTGGAGAGGAAAATTTGCATGTGCTGCAAGCCTTAAAGCACTCGTCAATCAAGTTCATTACAACTCGTCACGAGCAGGGCGCTGCTTTTATGGCCGATGTGTATGGACGGCTCACCGGAAAGGCAGGTGTTTGCTTATCGACCCTGGGACCGGGCGCTACAAACTTGATGACTGGCGTAGCCGATGCTAACCTCGACCGGGCACCCTTGGTGGCAATTACCGGACAGGTGGGGACCGACCGGATGCATATCGAATCGCACCAGTACCTGGATCTGGTCGCAATGTTTGCGCCAGTCACCAAATGGAGTACTCAAATTGTGCGGCCTAGCAACACGCCAGAAATTGTGCGCCGGGCGTTTAAGCTGGCTCAGATTGAAAAGCCGGGAGCTGTGCATATTGATTTGCCGGAAAACATCGCCGCGATGTCGGTGGTGGGCAACCCGCTGCGGATTGATCAACGCGAAAAGATCTACGCTTCGTTTCAAAGTATTAATCGGGCGGCTGAGGCGATTTCTCAAGCGGTCAATCCAATCATTTTGGTAGGCAATGGCGCGATTCGCGCTCAGGCGAGTGACGCATTAACAAAATTTGCTCGCACTTTGGATATTCCGGTGGCAAATACCTTCATGGGCAAGGGCGTGATTCCCTACACCGATCGATTAGCGCTGTGGTCGGTGGGACTGCAACAGCGGGATCACATTAGCTGCGGCTTTGACCATACCGATCTGGTGATTGCCGTTGGTTACGACCTGATCGAGTATTCCCCCAAGCGCTGGAACCCGGATGGGACAACGCCAATCATCCATATCGATCAAACTCCTGCCGAAGTAGACAGCAGCTATATTCCGCTAGCCGAAGTAGTAGGCGATATTGCTGATTCGCTAGAGGAAATCCTCAAACGAGCTGACCGGACTGGCAAATCCGATCCCTATGCAATTCACCTGCGCGATGAAATTTGGACAGATTACGAGGAATATGCCCATGACGACAGCACGCTAATTAAACCGCAGAAGCTGATCTACGATTTGCGGCAGGTGATGGGACCGGAAGATATCGTGATTTCGGATGTTGGCGCGCACAAAATGTGGATGGCACGCCACTACCACTGCGATCGGCCTAACACTTGCCTGATCTCGAATGGTTTCGCCGCGATGGGAATTGCCTTGCCGGGAGCAATTGCCGCCAAGCTGGTGCATCCGAACCGTAGGGTTGTGGCTGTCACCGGTGACGGAGGGTTTATGATGAATGCTCAAGAGCTGGAAACGGCACTGCGAGTCGGAACTCCCTTTGTCACGATCATCTTCAACGATGGTGGCTATGGATTAATCGAATGGAAGCAGCATAATCACTTTGGTGAATCCAATTTTGTTCACTTTAGCAATCCCGATTTCGTCAAATTTGCTGAAAGTATGGGATTGAAAGGCTATCGGGTAGAATCCACACTCGATTTCATCCCCACGCTGAAGGAAGCCTTGGCTCAGGAAGTACCTACGGTAATTGATTGTCCAGTTGATTATCAGGAAAACCTGCGGTTTAGTCAGAAAGCGGGCGATCTGACTTGTTCAATCTAGGTTGACCGGGCGTAAAACCTAATGTCTGTTAGGAGGTGTGGTAATCATTGCTACACCTCTGTCAGCTTTCACTGTTTTTCAATCCTGTGCTACGCATACAAGTCATCCCAAAGTTCTACATACTGTTCACGCACTGAAGCATCAAGCGATTCTGCCAGTTCTACTGGTAATGTAAACGTGCGAATTAAATCTTGTATATCGGCTAAATCTCTCAGGCAACAGGCTTAGGCTTGCCATCCCCTGGAAAGCTGCCGGAGGTGAGAATTTCGATTTCCACACCCGTTTGAGCATCCTTAAACTTACGGGTTGCACCTGGAAATGCTGCCATGAAGCCTCTACCAACCAACTGCTGTTGAAATGCTGCCAATCCCTCTGGTGTCAGCAAAATATCTATGTCTTCTATTCATAGTTCGCTTCTATGCTTCTACTGCCGATTCACCGAACGCAGAATCCACAGCGTTGCTAACAGACCGACAAAATGCCCCATGATGGTGTTCGTGTTGGCCTGCACCAGAAAAATATCTAAGGGATTGATAAAGCGCTGAAAGTTGCCGGTAAAGATGCCCACCCCTTGAGCAAAGGATTTAGCGACTAGGGAACCTACAATCGCCTGTGCTCCCAGAATCGTCAGCAGCATTCCTGCCAAATTAATCAACAGCCCCAGCCGGAGTGCCCGGATCGCATCACCCCGCTTCAGCCGCTCCTCTGGTCGAGCCGCTCTCAGTTTGCGGGAAAGCCGAGTGTAGCGAAAGGCCCAGTAGGCTCCGCCAAACAGCGCCAGCAGACCCAACACCGCTAAAAACAAACCCGCCCCCGTCCCCGGATTCACCGCGCCGCCGGTCGGAACTGTAGTGGGTACCCCTCCCGGACCGATGGTTGTCGTCTGTGGAGCAGCAGCACCAAAACTGCCTGCCGCAAAAATTAAAACGACTCCAGAAACCACTCCCAGTACAACCTGTGTCCAAAAGCTGATCCAGCCCACGAGGCGAAATGCCGTAGCAACTTGTTGAACAACGGGCGGAAGCGAATAGGAATCAGATCGGTTTGCCATAGGTTTTACGATAGAAGCAAGCAGCCGGAAACTGCATTTTCCTCTAGGCTACTTCAAGAAAGCAAATCTGTGGTTACGATACCAGAGCTGAGACTGCTCAGAACAGACTGCAATGCATCGCAACATTATTCTCACCACAGTCTCACCGCTTTCCTATGCCCAACTCTTGGCTGATCGCCGCCGCCAATAGATTGCTAGGCTCGCCAAAAACAGCAGTCCCACCAGCCCAGCTAGAGGATTTTCATCGATGCCAGTTACCCAAGCTGGAACCCGATTGGTTAGCGTTACTAACCCGCCGACTTTCAGCAGGTAATAGCCCCAAACCAGACCGGCATGAAAACCAATCGGCAGGCCCAAACGTCCATTGTGAGTGATTAGTTTAACAGCAGTGCGTTGTTGCGACCGGGTAGAGCGCTTCATCCAGACCAAAATAGCGCCGAGTAGCACCAGACCGGGAAACTGGGGAAAGGTGCGGATAATTTCTGGCAGCGGTTTGATGAAATGCAGCGCCGCGAACACCCCACTATTGGCCCAGAGCGCCACCCCAGGGCTATAGTCTCGCTGCAGTTCGTCCAAAATCCAGCCGCGAAACACCAACTCCTCGGCCAAACCCACGCCCAGAGCCACCAGCAAGCCCTCCAGCATAATTTGCCCAAAGGACACCTGCGGCGGACGCCAACTCACCCAGCCAGCCAAACTCTGAACCAGAAACAGCAGCAGCAGACTTGCGGTTCCCCAACCCAATCCTTGCAGCCCTTCTACTAAACTAATTCGGTTCAGGGTGAGGCCATAGGTTTGGAAAACCTGCCGCTCATGATGAATCTGTCGTCCCCACCAGCGCACCAGCAGCAGGAACTCAACAAACAGCACCAGCATGGCCCAAATCGTAGTCTGATTTGGATCGCGGCTCCACAGGGCAATTGGGATCGCAAACGGCAGCCAAATTATTCCCAACAGCAGCAAAAACGCCACAATCCGCAGCGGTGCTGGAAAATTCCTGAGCTGGTCTAATGGCGGTTTCAAGATGCGGTAAAGAGTCCCGACTGAATGATCTGATTTGGCTTTTGGCCGAAGTCTTTAGCCTTTTGGCTACATGCTTGGGTAGCCCTATTCGTCTGGCTCGATCGTGCTAGTTAAACTGTGATTTTTCAGGGTTTCACAATAAAACTCAGCATGCTCTTGGGCGCAGGTAATTACCAAGGCAATCCCGTTGGTGTGGGCTTCCATCATGATGTTGACGGCCTGAGGTATGGTCAGGCTTGGTACCGTCTTCATCAGCACCTGCACCACGTACTCCATCGAGTTGAAATCATCGTTATGCAGCAAAACCCGATAGCGAGGAGCAAGCTTTCGGGCTGTAGAACGTTGTTCAATCGTTTCGACTGCCACGGATCGTCCTCTCAGTAAACAACTCTGTTTTTACGTTTAGTTAAAAAATCTCACTTTAACTTATAACATCCCGGCTCGGTTTTGGTCAGGCCAGAAGAGGACATTTATCAGGAAAAAGTTTAACTAGTCAGGTTTGCGGCGTTACCTTGAACCTTTGCTAAACCAATGGAAACTTTGGGGCCGCTGAGTTAAGCAAATTTCGCAATCCAATCCTGCAAAACCCCACCTGTACTGAAAACCACAGAGGCACACTATAAATCTAGACCTGTTATTCTAGTTACCCTACATCTAGGCCAAAATATTACTTAACAAAGCGGTTCAACTCTAGATATGGCATCTATCATGGTGCTGCACCCGCATCGAGAAAGACTATGAGCGCTAACTCATCCGGCTCCGACTTTCGCGTCAATACCTATGTCAGCGGCAATCAAGAAAAGCCCGACATTGCTATTGGTTCCCTCGGTAATTTTGTCGTCACTTGGCAAAGTCAGGATCAAGATGGGGACGGTACCGGCATTTTTGCCCGTGCCTACAATGCTTCTGGCAGGCCGATTAGCAGCGAATTTCAAGTCAACACCGCCACGGCTGATGATCAAACCGATCCGGCAGTCGCCATGACCCTGGATAACAGCTTTGTCGTGGTTTGGGCTAGCGAGCAGTCGTTTGGCGGCAGCGGGCAGGATGTATTTGCTCAGCGGTTCGATGCTAGAGGTCAGCGCTTGGGGTCAGAGTTTCGGCTGAATCGCAGCACGCTCCAGGATCAGAACAACCCGGATGTAGCTATCGATGGCAGCGGCAATTTTGTCGTAGTTTATCAAAGCGACGATCAGGACAATAACACGACTGGACGCGATGATGACGGCACGGGCATTGTAGGACAGCGGTTTGACCGCAGCGGAGCACTGATTGGCAACGAGTTTCGCATCAACACCCGCACCGAAAACGACCAAACCGCGCCGGTCGTCGCCATGAATGCGCAGGGGGATTTTGTTGTCATCTGGGTTAGCGAACGGCAGGATGGCAGCGGTACCGGCATCTTTGGTCAGCGTTATAACAACATTGGCAATCCAGTTGGAATCGAATTTCAGGTCAACACCGAGACAGATGGTAACCAGCTCAACCCATCTGTAGCAATCGATGACAACGGGGATTTCGTCGTGGCATGGCAGAGCGACAGCCGCAGTTCTGACCAGGATGGCTATGGCATCTATGCCCAACGCTACAGCGCCAGCGGCAATCCGCTAGGCCATGAGTTTCGCGTCAACCAAACCACTCGTGGCGATCAGACCACGCCAGCCGTCGGGGTCGATGCAGGCGGCAACTTCACCGTCGTGTGGGCCAGCGAAAATCAGGACGGAGATGGGGTTGGCATTTTTGGGCAGCGGTTTGCCGAAAACGGTAGGCGGCTCGGCGGCGAATTTCAGGTCAACCGGGAAGAGGCCAATGATCAATCTCTCCCAGCCATTGCAGTTGCACCCACAGCGGACTATGTTGTGGCGTGGCAGGACGATTCCCTCTCAAGGAACAACCAGGACATTCAGTCCCGTTTCATTACCTCTCGACGCACAATTCGCGGCGATCGGTTCGACAACACATTACGGGGCAACAGCGGCAATGATCGACTCCTGGGACTACGCGGCAACGATTTGCTCAAGGGCTTTCGGGGCAATGACATTTTGGAAGGCGGCTTGGGCGATGATGTGCTGGAAGGCGGCGGCGATAACGATATCCTGCTGGGTGGGGCTAATAAAGATACGCTGGATGGCGGCAACGGCAACGATCGGCTGACGGGTGGCCGGGGTGCCGATACCTTTGTGCTGCGGATTAAACCGGGCAGTACCCTGATCACCGACTTTGAAGATGGGGTAGATGTGCTCGGTTTATCGGCTGGGATCGAACCGCAACACCTGCGCATCGTCCAAGAAGGCAGCAATACGGTCGTCTCCTGGAAAGGCATTGAGTTGGCGGTCTTATTGGGGATTGAGGCGAGAACGATTTCCTATCCGGCAGATTTTGTCCCCGCGTCTCGCTCCGGCAAGGAAATTCGCGGCACCAATCGAGATGATCGGCTAGATGGCACCGGCGGCAGCGACGAGATTACCGGCTTGCGAGGCAACGACGTTTTATCGGGCCGAGCGGGCAACGATTTGCTGGATGGCGGCAACGGTAACGATCGGCTGTTTGGCGAAGCAGATGCTGACTATCTAGAAGGCGGCGAGGGCAACGACAAGCTGGATGGTGGCAAAGGCGACGATTTTCTGGTCGCTGGCAATGGCAATGATCAGCTCACAGGTGGCCCCGGTGCCGATATTTTCTTTCTGCAATTCAAGAGCGGCACGACCGTAATCAAGGATTTCCAGGACGGTATTGACTTGCTTTCTTTGGATAGCAATATTGACCCCAATTCGCTGCAATTCCAACAGCAGGGCTTAGATACGGTCATCACAGCCGGTAGTCAACCGCTCGCTGTGCTTAAAAACGTGCTGGCTAGCCAGATTACCTATGCGCCTAGTGATTTTATTACTTGATTGGGCAGTGCCTACAACCGCTTCTATTCCAGACCGATCGAGCTGCAAAGTTCGACCAGAATTCCGTCTAGATCTCGCACATAGGCAACCGTTTGCCCCCAGGGTTTAACTTTTGGTTCGGCAACAGCGACTGCGCCAGCCTCAACTGCCTGAGCAAACGCACTGGGTACATCCGCTGTGACAAATCCCACCTCGATTCCAGCCGGTGGCTGAGACAAACTATTCTCGACAAACCCTTGCGGCAGATTAGACTTGGCTAGGTCGTTAGTCGCGAAGGCAAGGGTTGTACCACCTGTTTCCAGCTCCGCATACTGCCCACTCTCATGCACAAACCGCGCCTGCAACCCGAACGCTTTGTGGTAAAACGCAACAGCTTGGGGGACATCCTTGACATAGAGAATGGTGTAAGCAAACTGAACCATAGCAACGCCTCACCGCAATCTATTGAAATAAGACTAGTACATTTGCTCGAAATCAGCAATCCAGATCAGGCCAGCCTAGACAGAAAAACCGAGAAGGCTATCATAGAAGGCAGTTGATATTTCTTAACATCTCATCTAGATGATCAGTGGACTTCCCGGTTACACGAAAGCCAAACATCTTCTAAGCGAGAAGCTCTTGTTTGGGCATGAACTCAGTCCAGAATTGGCCGCCATTTTGCTGGTTTATTTTGTTCAAGGCATTTTGGGGCTGGCACGGCTGGCCGTGAGCTTTTTCCTCAAGGATGAGTTGGGGCTGAGTCCGGCTCAAGTGTCGGCCTTTATGGGCATCGCAGCTTTACCCTGGATGATCAAGCCCTTATTTGGGTTCATCTCCGATGGCTTGCCGATTCTGGGCTACCGCAGGCGTCCCTACCTGATTTTGTCTGGGCTGCTCGGCACCTTGGCCTGGGTGATGCTGGCGACGGTTGTGCATACGGCCTGGGCCGCAACCGTTGCGATTGCTCTCGGCTCCTTGTCGGTAGCCTTTAGCGATGTGATTGTGGATTCGCTAGTGGTCGAGCGTGCCCGTCAGGAATCGGTGCAGGAAGCCGGTTCCCTCCAATCCATTTGTTGGGGCGCTACAGCGCTGGGCGGATTAATCACGGCCTACTTCAGTGGCTTTTTGCTCGAACATTTCAGCAACCGCATCGTGTTTGGCATTACGGCCACCTTTCCGCTGATCATTTCTCTGGTAGCTTGGTGGATTAGTGAGTCGCGGGTTGAGGCGAGCAGCGAATGGTCGGTAATTTGGCAGCAGGTGAAACAACTGCGCACAGCCATTACCCAAAAATCGATTTGGCTACCCACGGCGTTTCTGTTTCTCTGGCAGGCCACTCCCACTGCAGATGCTGCCTTTTTCTTCTTCACCACTAACGAACTGGGCTTTCAGCCGGAATTCTTGGGCCGAGTGCGCTTGGTGACGAGCGTCGCCTCGTTGCTGGGTATTTGGCTATTTCAGCGCTTCTTTCGGGCCATGCCACTGCGGGTGTTCTTCGGCTGGACAACGGTAATCTCGACCGTATTGGGCATGACGATGCTGCTATTGGTGACGCACACAAACCGCGCCCTGGGTATTGACGATCACTGGTTTAGCTTAGGAGACAGCCTGATTTTGACCGTGATGGGGCAAATTGCCTACATGCCGGTGCTGGTTTTGGCTGCAAGACTCTGTCCGCCGGGGGTGGAAGCAACGCTGTTTGCTTTGTTAATGTCAGTAACAAACCTGGCAGGACTCCTGTCCTATGGCTCTGGAGCACTGTTGATGCAGTGGCTGGGAATCACGGAAACCAACTTTTCCCAGCTCTGGCTGCTGGTCGTGATTACCAACTTGAGTACGCTGCTGCCGTTGCCGTTTCTAGGCTGGCTGCCCAGTAGTGAGGAAAGTCAACTCCCAAGTTTAGATGAAGAATCCTCTCCCGTTTTGCCGCCTGCTGCGATCCCCTCTGTAGAGCCGCTTTCCACCGCCGATCATGAGCTGGTGCCTGAATTTCGTCGTTAGCAGTGCCTGCTTTGGTTGGGCAAAGCTTGCCTGGTCCAGCATTTGGTATGGCTGGGATTTTCCCTGGTGCTGGGTTTCTCAAATTCTTGTTTTCTTCGTATATCCATTCGTATATCCAACAGAGTTCTAGATTGAGATTGATTATGCAAAGTTTTCAGTTAGGGGAACGCAGCACGCTCCCAACGACCGAACAAGTTGATCAAAGTCTGGCTATGTCCTACACGCTTCAGGACTGGCAGAAGGGCTATCGCTCCCTGACGCAGGAGTCCGACTACTGGATCGATGACATCGAAGGCCAGATTCCCCCCGACCTAGAGGGTACCCTATTCCGCAATGGCCCCGGTCTGCTCGACATCAACGGCCAGCGCGTGCATCATCCCTTCGATGGGGATGGCATGATTTCAGCCTTTACCTTCATCAACGGGCGTGCCCATTTCCGCAATCGCTATGTGCGCACTCAGGCGTTTTTAGAAGAACAGGAAGCGGGTCGGTTTCTCTACCGGGGGGTGTTCGGGACGCAAAAACCAGGCGGCTGGTTAGCGAATGCCTTCGATCTGCGGCTGAAAAACATTGCCAATACGCACGTGATCTACTGGGGCAACCGGCTCTTAGCTTTGTGGGAAGCGGCTGAACCGCATCGGCTCGATCCGGCCACGCTTGACACAATCGGAATTGATTACCTCGACGGTGTGTTGCAGCCCGGTAATGCCTTTGCTGCCCACCCCCGCATCGATCCCGCCTGTGAAATAGATGGCGGTGCTCCCTGTTTAGTCAACTTCTCGGTCAAGACCGGACTTTCCAGCACAATCACGATCTACGAATTTGACCCATCGGGTCAGCTCTTGCGGCAACATGCCCATGCCGTACCCGGATTCGCCTTCATGCACGACTTTGCGATCACGCCCAATTACTGCGTTTTCTTCCAAGCACCAATGGCGTTTAACCCCTTGCCCTATCTGCTGGGCTTCAAAGGGGCCGGACAATGCCTGCAACCTCGGCTACACCAACCCACGCAAGTGATTGTGATTCCCCGTAATGGTCGTGATCCGGTCCAGCGCATTCCTGTCGAAGTGGGGTTTGTGTTTCACCACGCCAATGCCTTTGAGCAAGATGGATATCTTTACGTCGATTCGATCTGCTACGCTTCGTTACCCACGATCGACGCTGACGAAGACTATCAGCAAGTCCGGTTTGAAAAACTCGATCCCGGTCAGCTCTGGCGGTTTCAGTTCAACCTGCAAACCGAGACCGTAGAGCGGCAGTTGCTGGAATCGCGCTGCTGCGAGTTTCCCACCCTGCATCCTGACAAAGTAGGTCGTTCCTATCGCTATGTTTATCTCGGTGCGGCCCATGATCCAACTGGCAATGCCCCCCTACAGGCCGTGATTAAGGTTGACCTGGAAACTGGCGAGCGTCAGCTCTGGAGTGCAGCTCCCCGTGGCTTTGGCGGCGAACCCGTGTTTGTTCCTCGATCCTCTAGCCCCAATGCCGCGGAAGATGAGGGCTGGCTGCTGCTGCTCACCTTTAACGCGGCACGGGAATGCTCGGAACTGGTAATTTTAGATGCGCAAGATCTGAGTCAGCCGGTTGCTATTCTGCGCCTCAAGCACCATATTCCCTATGGATTGCACGGTAGCTTCACCAATCAGGTGTTTCTGCCCAGCTAGACAAATCAAGCGAGAATGGGAGTGTGCTTTGAGCCAAATGTAATGCCATGACATTCACCCCCCGCATCGTTTCCCTAATCCCCAGCGCCACAGAAATTATTGCCCTACTCGGCCTCACCGATGCCCTGGTAGGACGCTCCCATGAATGTGACTATCCAATCGAGGTGCAGTCGCGTCCGGTCTGTACCGAGCCGAAGTTTGACCCCGAAGGTACGAGCAGTCAAATTCACGACCGGGTAAGCGATTTATTACAGTCAGCCCTCAGCGTTTACCGTGTCAAAACCGATGTGCTAGAGGAATTACAACCAACGCACATTCTGACCCAAGCTCAATGCGAAGTTTGTGCCGTCAGTTTAGCCGATGTGGAACAGGCCGTAGCGACGCTGACCCACTCGCAGCCGCAAATTATTTCCCTCCAGCCCAATACCCTAGCCGAAGTCTGGGCTGACATTGAACGAGTTGCCAATGCCTTAGACATTGACCCGAATCCGGCCTTAACTGCGCTCAAGCAGCGCGTCAATCATTGCAGCCAGATCACTCAATCCTTACCTGCCGACCAGCGATCGACGGTTGCCTGCATTGAATGGGCCAATCCCCTGATGGGAGCCGGAAACTGGATTCCAGAACTCGTAGAGCTGGCAGGTGGCACTCCTCTATTTGGCAAGGTAGGACAGCATTCGGCTTGGCTGCAATGGTCCGATTTGATCGAGGCAGATCCAGATGTTTTGGTGATCATGCCCTGTGGGTTTGATTTGGAGCGAACCCGCCAGGATGCCACTGAACTGGCGCAGCACCTCGATTGGGCCAAGCTAAAGGCGGTTCAAACCGGGCGCGTTTACATTACCGATGGCAATCACTACTTCAATCGCTCTGGTCCCCGCTTGGTCGATTCTTTGGAAATTCTGGCTGAACTGCTGCATCCCGACCTGTTTCAGTTTGGCTATCGAGCTAAAGGCTGGGATGTGGTAGCAGATACTTCAACTAATGCATGACTCAACTCTATGCCTACGATTAGTTTACAAATCGTTGCAAAACTTTAAAAAGTTATGTTAAGTTAGTAGCAACAAGGTTGATATTAACGAGGTCTAGCAGTCATGGAAAATCAAGCACCCAAATTCGGTTTTACCCAGTTTGCTGAAACATGGAACGGTCGTTTGGCAATGTTGGGTTTTGTAATTGGTTTGGCTACTGAGCTTTTGACTGGTCAAGGCATTCTGTCTCAGCTCGGTCTGATGTAAGCTTCGTTACCTATCAGTAGTCTGTTCATTGCGAGGGGGAGCAGGAATGCTCCCCTTTTTTGTCAGCGATTGTAGACGTAAAGCGGCAAAGCGGTTTCGTTGGCACACTCACAACTAAAAAACAACTACACTTTGCCGCATTCAGGTTCATCGCCTATTGCATATCAGCTATTAGGTGGGTCAATCCAATGCAATGATTTGGTGATCCTGTAGCACGGATGCCTATCAGCAGTTAGAAGCTGTTTGAGAAGCTCCCTACATCCCTATTCTGGGGAACTTTCCCGAACCGTCGCTGTTCAAAGTTCCCCGCTGGTACGGAATTATAGCCCTACGGCCATCCCAGAAAAGGGGGCGGATCCAAACGACAAGATCCTTTTCAATCAGCTCAATCAGCTTCTTCGAATACTTTAAAGTTTTATATATTCTTTGCTTACACATAAGTGTAGATTTTTCGTGTAATTATATTTGCGTTATCTCATTGTCTGTTTTTGTTAAATAACTACTGTTGAAAATATATTTAGATTCTGATTCTAGTTCCAGAAATTTGTTGTTTTGGAATTATTTTTGGGTAAAAATCTTTAGAATCAAGAATCTCATCTTCAAATAATTCTTGTATGTAAATTTCGTATTTAGCTTTAGTCTTCAAATATTCGCGTTATTCTGGCATTTATTAATCAAATCTTCTCTCGTTAACCCCTCGTTAACAGCCATCAATCCCCGGTGCTAAGAAATTCCAAGCGTTATCTTAAAGCTATCAGAACTTCATTGTAAAAATACAATTTGTTGCATTGACTTCACCCGCCTTTTACGTGTTTTTTCGTAGAAAAGGGGAGATGGTATGAAAGGGATGAGGGTCCGTGAGCTGTCTAACCCAGCAACGTAGTTTACTTCAGTTCTGCTGGCGCAGCTAATAGTGCAGCCGAAAAAATAAAACCAGCCTATGACAGATTTTAACCTCACACAGCTATTCAAGCATCCTCAATACGGCTTGTTGGCCCTGATTGCTTGCTTATTTGGTATTTATCTAGCCGTTGTCTGGCGCACTGGAGACATTGCTTACTTCGGTATGAGCATTTTGTTTCTGCTAGCGGCTGCCACACTGCTTTGGGAAAATCATCCAAACTTCATTTACCAGCACAATTTGCTGGCTAGCTTTACCGGAACTGGGCTAATCGGCTGGCTGGTTTGGCGGAGTGTCATCCTTTCGAGTAATCAGCAGCTAGAGTTACGTCTGTTTCCTTTGGTTTCAGCTCTAGCTGTAGCCCTAATTGCTTCTGGATTTCGAGGGTTATGGCAATACCGACGTGAGCTAGCCATCATGTTTTTCTTGGGCGTTCCTGGTATTTTGCTGAACTTGGTTGATATTGCTCCCTTGACGGCAAAGTTTGCCACCTTACTCCTGTCCTATAGTGGCTTCGCAGCTTCTCATCAGGATGTTTGGATCACAACTTCTGCGGGCACGATCGAAGTTTACGACAACTGCTCTGGTCTAGAAGGCTCAATCTACCTGGTAGGAATGGCCGTGATCTGCCTGACGCTTTATCCAGTTCGTCGAGCTAAGCAAATCGTAGCGTTTCTCGCTGCCGCTTTAATAGGGTTTAGCGTGAATGGTATACGGATAGCGATCATGGCCACTCTAGCAAGTCCCAAGGACCAGCCAGCTTTTCTCTATTGGCATGAAGGAGAGGGTTTACTGCTGTTCGGAGTCTTAGCCGTTGTTTTATTTGCTGGCGTTTACTGGATGCTCTATCGCTTGGAATTGTGGCAGCGCAAAAGGGCCATTTAGCAACAGCCAAGGGTGAGTTAGGAACTACCTTGCTTGTCCCATCAGGTTGTATACTTCATCAGGTTAAATACTTCATCCGGCAGACGGTTCACGGTGGCTTGAACTGCTGAGCGGTTTTGGGAAGTATTATCTACCCACAATTCGCAGTCGGCTGGAATTGACCCAATTGTGCGGCCAAAATAATGCCGATATAGTGTCTGCGTTAGAGTAAAAGCCTGCAACTGTGCCAGACGTTCTTCCTCGCTGTAGGTGCCAACATAAGTAGCGTGGTGAATAAATTTACCAAACAGCAGCTGGCAATCTCCTGCATATTTGCGAGTATCAAGAATGTGATGATGCCAAACTTCATCGACTTCAACCGTCGGAACCAGCTGCAGGTGAGGATGGCGATCAACAAGGTACAGAAACTCAAGATAATCGGCAATGGCTCGGACAATGCTTTGAGGAGCACGTTGGGGCTGAGCTTGTATGAGCTGAGACGCAATCGGTTTTAGATCAAGCAAACGAACTTTCTGCAAAAACCGTTGAAATTCGAGTGATACATCCTGGTTTAATTGGGGCGTGGCTGTCATTGGTGTACTTCCTGGGGTCAGGGTAGGGTCTGTGTTCCTAGCAGCTTCTCATCCATTCAATCTTCTTCAATCTAATCAGAGTTGCCGGAATCGAAAGTCAGGTCCTGTCACCCAAAAGTCAGGTAGAAAGTCACCATTTGGTTGTATAGTACAATTGAACTAAATAACGCTTTGGACAGACGGCGAAGCCAAGCATAGTTTTTATAACAGTTCTAGGACTGTTGCACTAGGCCGTTGAAGTAAACACCAATTCAGCAATATAGCAATACCGTTATGTCAATCGAAGCGTTACGCAAAAGCAGTATGATGGCCCACCTGCTAGATGCACTAGAGGCAGGTCAGGATATCGGTCACTATGGCCGCCTGACCTTTGCTATGATTGCCCGTCACTTTATCAGCGAAGCGGAACTGATTGAGTATCTGCAAAAAGATTCCGATTTTAGCGAAACTGAGGCGAAAGCGCTCGTGCAGCAGGTGCAGGGAAAGGACTACAACCCACCCAAGCGCGACCGGATTCTAGAATGGCAAAGCCAACAAGAGTTTCCGATCTGTCCTAATCCAGACGATCCGGATGCCTGCAATGTCTACCGGGATCTACAGTTTCCAGATGAGGTATACGAGCACATTTCCAGCTATCACGAGCAGAAAGCTGGGTAGATAGCTACGCCCTAATTGACCCCAACTTGTTTTGCTTGGGGTCGGTTTAACTAGAGGGCAGGATTAGGAGGGCTGTAATCAGAAACGCTTGACTGCTTAGCATCCTGAATAAGCCAAAACTTCCCAATTAAAAATCTTCCAGGGTAAACTGAGAAATTCTGTTTGGAAGCGGGTGATGGGATTCGAACCCACGACATCAACCTTGGCAAGGTTGCGCTCTACCACTGAGCTACACCCGCGTGTTTGTGACCTTTACTAGTATCCCGATTTCTGCCAGATCTGTCAAGAGTTCGTTGATGGTTTCTAGCGATGGTTTCTAGCAGCGGTTGCTAGGCAATCAATTCAGTTACTGCCACAGTAAAACTGGGCAAGGCTTGCTGTGTAGCCGCGGTCTGCTCAGGGCTGTAGAGAATTTGCTGGTTGGCCGTGATCACCAGCACCCACTGGCTTTCTGGCATCACTGACCAAGCCTCAGCATAACCTGTGAAGTAAGATATTCTCTGACTTTAGTAAACACCTCTTCGGCTTCGTCGGTGGGGGAGATGACTTCAGCAATCAGTGAAAAACTCTGGGGCAGAACTTTGAAGTCGCCATGCTGGGCTACCAGATCCGGTGTCAGATAGGCCACATCCGGACAGCGGACCCGGCCCGTGGTGCGACAGGGGGGTTCGACATAACCTTCGCCACCCTGATTGCTGCTGAGCAAATGAGTCCGCCAATAGTAGGCTAGTTTCGCTTGAATTCGTCCGGTTTTTGCCGTCAGATGTTTTTTCTCGATTAGCTGCCCATACTCAGTATGCTCTGGGGGACGCTCTAGGAAAGCGTCAAGAGGCATAGTTGGAGCGGTCGTCAGCATTGCGGTTTCTCCGATCGAGAGCTTAGCTCTAGGTTAACCCTCCAACTCGGGTGGATTGGCCTGCTTCATGGCAGCCGGTAGAGATTGAGGATTGGCACTCCCCGATAGGCTATTGCCGTTCACGTCTGGGCTAATGGCCTTGATTTGCCGCATTAGGCTAGCTAGCTCAATCGCGCTCATGGCATACTCCCAGCCCTTGTTGCTCTTAATGCCAGCCCGCTCTAGGGCCTGTTGCATTGTATCGGTCGTCAGCACACCAAAGATGATGGGGACGCCGGTTTGTAGCCCAACTGCAGCAATGCCTTTCGACACTTCTGCCGATACATAGTCAAAATGGGGGGTAGAACCCCGGATCACTGCACCCAGGCAAATAATCGCATCGTATCGATGGGTTAGCGCCAGTTGCCGCGCCAGTAGAGGAATTTCAAAGCTACCAGGAACCCAGACATAATCAACCTGAGTACCCTGGGGGTCAGGGTTAATCCCATGACGCTTGAGACAATCTTGACACCCTTCCAGCAGTTTGCCGGTCACCAAATCGTTAAACCGACCAATGACAATGCCAAACCGCAAGGAACCAGTGTCAGTAAAAGTACCCTCAAAAACAGTCATATTATTAAATCTCTACTTTGCCGAGCATTTTGCCGAGCATTTTGCCGAGCATTTTGCCGAGCATTTTGCCGAGCGAGTGAACCGGGTCTGTTTCCAGCTTAGACGACAAAATAGTTCAATCCACCCACCAGCAGCACCAGCACGACCCAAGCACCAGAGCCTAGCAGAATCAGGCGCTTAGATTGCTCCCAATTCTGGGGAGAGGCATAGGCGACCGGTACACCAACGACCATGACGAACGACAGAATCACTAGAGCAGCGAGAGCAAGTTGGAACAGAATGGACATTGTTATCCTCCCAGTACAGCATCGGACAATACAGCAATTAGGCATTGATGCGCCAACGCATTGCCCATGCTAGTAAGCTATCAGAAAGTGACACGCTCTGGAAGGATGAAGCCGGGAGGGAAGTTTTGTAGCTTGCTTCTGCGTAGCAGTGGCTTGAGTTTTGAGTTTTGAGTTTTGAGTTTGGGCTGGTGCTTCAGGCTTGAGTTATGGATTTAATTCTTTGCCACATCACTGCTGATTTTGACACGCTGGGGGCAGCGGTGGGTTTGTCGCGGCTGTATCCGGGAGCCAGGATTGTGCTGACGGGTGGGGCGCACCCAGCGGTACGCGATTTTTTGGCGCTGCATCGGGATGAATATGCTTTGATTGAACGCCGGTCAGTAACGCCAGAGCAGATTCGCACCGTAATTGTGGTGGATGCTCAGCAGCGGGATCGGTTGGGGAAGGCGGCGGAATGGCTGGATCTGCCAGGGGTGGAGGTGATTGTCTACGACCATCATCTAGAGGCCGAGTCGGATATTGCAGCAACGGAACGACGCATCGCAGCGATTGGGGCAGTGACCACGCTGGTGGCGGAACAGCTTCAGGCACATCAGATTTCTCTGTCTCCGGTGGAAGCTACCGTGATGGCACTGGGGGTGCATGTCGATACAGGTTCACTCACCTTTGATCACGCTACTGTGCGGGATGCGGCGGCCTTGACTTGGCTGATGCAGCAGGGGGCGAATTTGCGAGCGATTGCCGAATATGTGGAGCCGGGTCTTTCTCCCCAACTGCAAGATTTACTCTCAGTGGCGTTAGAGAACCTACAAACCGAAACCCTGCGGGGCTACTGTCTGGCCTGGGTACTGCTGTCGGTAGAAACCTATGTGGCGGGACTGTCGAATCTGGCCTCGCGGTTACTCACCCTAACCGAAGTGGATGTGTTGCTGTTGGCAGCACGCTATCCGATTAGCGAAACCGAAGAACGGCTGACGGTGATTGGTCGGGCACGCAGCAGTGCTGGGGCTGCTTCAATGCAAAGCTTCAATTTGGGAGCGCTGTTTCAGAAATGGGGCGGAGGGGGGCACAGTCGAGCGGCTGCCATGACTTTACGCGGAGCCGATCCAGAAGCTGTGCTGCAAGAGCTGATTGATTCACTCCGGCGGCAGGTGCCCCAACCACCTACCGCTCGTGACTTGATGTCGTCTCCAGTCCGCACAATTCGCCCCGAAACCACGATTGCCGAAGCCCAGCGGATTCTGTTGCGCTATGGTCACTCTGGTTTATCAGTGGTGGATGCCAATGACCAGCTCGTGGGGATTATTTCGCGACGCGACCTGGATATTGCCCTGCATCACGGATTTAGTCATGCACCGGTGAAGGGCTACATGACCACGAATTTGAAAACAATTACGCCCGATACGCCGCTGCCGGAAATCGAATCGCTGATGATGACGTTTGATATTGGTCGTTTGCCGGTTTTGGATGCCAGTCAGCTGGTTGGCATCGTCACTCGCACCGATGTGTTGCGCGAACTGCATCAAGCTGGATTACGAGAACAAGACCAAGCAGTTCCGGAGGCTGAACAAACGCTGCGAGATTACTGCCTGCTGCCGGGAGTGGTGCAAACTCTGCTGCGACAGCGGTTGCTTCCGGCTCTGTGGGATCTGCTGCTAGAAGCGGCGAAACAGGCCGAACAGCGGGGATGGCAGCTTTATCTAGTGGGGGGTGCGGTGCGCGATCTGCTGTTGGCAAAACCCGGCCAGCCCTTGTTGCTCGATGACATTGATTTAGTCGTCGATGGGTTTCACCGTGCGGCAGATCAGGCGGCAGGAGTAGCAATGGCAAAAGCGCTCCAGCAACTTTACCCAGCAGCGCGGCTGCAAATCCACGGTCGGTTTCAAACGGCGGCGCTGCTGTGGCACCATGATCCGGTGCTAGATTCCCTCTGGATTGATATTGCCACGGCCCGCACCGAGTTCTATCCCTATCCGGCGGCCAACCCAGAGGTGGAAGCCAGCTCGATTCGGCAAGACCTTTACCGGCGCGATTTTACGATCAATGCTCTAGCCATTCGGCTGACGCCTCCCCGCATGGGGGAACTGCTGGATTTCTTTGGCGGAGTAGTAGACCTACGAGCCAAGCAGATTCGGGTTCTACACGCCAACAGCTTTATCGAAGACCCGACTCGCATCTACCGAGCCGTGCGGTTTGCGGTTCGTTTGGGCTTTGAGATCGATCCCCAGACCGAGGGCTATATTCGCACTGCTATTGCTAGCGGCATCTACCACCGCATTCAGGCAGAAGTGGAGAAAACGCCAGCCCTACAAACCCGGTTGCGGCAAGAGTTACGCTATATCCTGGAAGCCCGCTACTGGAAAGCTGCACTTCAGCTACTGTCGGATTTGGGCGCGATTTGCTGCATTCATCCAGACTTGGAGCTAAACGATACGCTCTGGTGGCAGTTGCGTTTGGTAGACCGTTGGCTGAGGTACTTTATTCATCCTCTAGGCGGTGCGGAGCACTATCAACTCGCCAACTTGGAACATTGGCTGATCTTGTTGGAACTGATGCTATTCCATTTGGAAACTGAGGCGCGAGTCAAGGTTGCTACAAACTTCCAGTTGCCTGCCGAAAGCGTGCAGCGATTACAAGCGTTGGATCAAAATCAAACCGCGATTGTCGCGGCGCTCTCTCACTGCCAACGTCCAAGTCAGGTAGTACGAGAACTGAGTCAGTACGATTTACCCACATTGATTTTGGTAGCTGTGAGCGTACCGCGACCGATTCGCCACCAAATCTGGCAATACCTGATCCATTGGTCGCAGGTGAAGGCTCCACTCGATGGCAATGATCTAAAAGCGCTGGGCTACAAACCCGGACGGCAGTACAAGCAGATATTGGACCAGTTGCTAAATGCCACCCTAGATGGCGAAATTCACAGCCGAGCCGAAGCCAAGGCATTGCTGACAGCCCAATTTCCACTGAAGTAAGCTAAATCAACGATAGCCAGCCGCCTGTAGGGCAAAAAGCTGGGCATAGCGTCCGTTTTGCTGCATTAATTCCTCGTGGGTGCCCTGCTCTAGCACTTTTCCCTCAGTCAGTACCATAATTTGATCTGCCATGCGCACGGTAGAAAAGCGGTGGGAAATCAAAATCGCCATCTGGTTTTGCGTCAGTGCCTTGAGGCGGCTAAAAATTTCGGCTTCGGCTTCCGCATCCACGGCAGATGTAGGTTCGTCCAAAATCAAAATGTCGGCATTGGCGCGCATGAAGGCTCGCGACAGGGCAATTTTTTGCCATTGACCGCCGGAAAGCTCGCGGCCACTTTTGAACCACTTGCCCAGGCGAGTAGAAAATTGCTCCGGCAGTTCTGCGATAAAGGGAAGTGCCGTTCCCTTATCGGTCGCCACTTCCCAACGCTGCTGATCCATCAGGTTTGCCACATCACCTACGCCCACGTTTTCTCCCACCGTGAATTGGTAGCGGACAAAGTGCTGAAAAATCACGCCAATGCGCTGCTGCAACACGTCGATATCCCACTCTTGCAGATCGCGTCCGTCTAGCAGAATTCGTCCGGATGTGGGGGTGTAGAGGCGCGTCAGTAGTTTGATCAGGGTTGTTTTGCCAGAGCCGTTTTTGCCGACAATTGCCAGCTTTTGGCCCGGTGCTAGATGAAACGTGACGTTGTTGAGGGCAGGCCGATCGTTGCCGGGATAGGTAAAGCTGACATTCTCAAACCGAATGCCGTCGTCGGGCTGGGGGCCATAGGCAGCATATCCGGGCGGGTCTGGAACCGGTTCTTCTAGGAATTCGTACAACGTCGCTAGATACAGATTGTCCTCATACATGCCGCTGATCGAGCTGAGGATGAGAGAAAAGGTAGACTGCCCCTGCCGGAACACGACCAGATACATGGTCAAATCACCAATCGAAATGCGTCCAGCAATCGCTTCGAGGATGATCCAGACATAGGTGCCGTAGAAAGCAGCAGTGCTAATCAACCCCAGCAAATAGCTCCAAACCGTGCGGCGTACATTCAGGTTTCGATCTTCGGCATACACTCGCTCAAAGATTTGCCGATAGCGACTCACCAGCATGTCGCCCAACTGATAGAGCTTCACCTCCATTGCGTAGTCTTCGCGCCCCAGCAGTACCTCTAGGTAATGACGCTCTCGCGTTTCGGGTACCCGCCAGCTAAACAAGCGAAAGCTGTCTCGCGCAAATCGGGTTTCGGCAAAAAAAGCGGGGATGGCCGCCACCATCAGTAACAGCACGGCCCATCCAGAAAATTGCAGTAGCAAGCCGCTAAAGGTGAGAATCGACAAGCCATCTTTGACAAAGCCAAACGTGCGGTTGACCACATTCAAGGGTCGATAGGCCGCACCTTCGCGAGCGCGAGTCATCTTGTCATAAAACTCGGCATCCTCGAAGTGGCTCATCTCTAACGTCAGGGCTTTTTCTAGGATGAGCAGGCCAATCGTGTGAGCCAACAGCGGTTTCAGCAATGCCTGACACAACAGCATCCCCTGCTGACAGCCCGATTGCAGCACAATCGCCACGGCCTCCAGCCCTACATACTGAAATGTCCGCCAGCGATCTGTTGCTAAACCAGACTGGGCTGCCTGCACTACTCCATCGACAATCAGCTTGCCCAAGTAGGCAATGGCACCGGGCAGTAAACCTGTCAAAATCGTCAAAATGGCCAGACTAATCGTCAGCAGGTGATCGGTGGTCCAAACCAACTGCACGGCCCGACCGGAATATTGAAAAACTGAAAGGGATTGGTGAAAACCTCGGAGCTGCCGTAGAACCGTAGAGAGACAGGGGATGGTCATGGTTCTACGATAGCGTGTCAGAGGGGTGGGGGATGGGGGAGATGGGGGAGGACGACCCTGCGTACTTTGGCAAGCAGTTGTATAAAGCCCGACATCTGATTGAAAATTGCTTTGCTAAGCTCAAACAGTATCGCGCAATTGCGACAGGCGACGACAAGCGAGCGGAGACGTTTCTCTGTGCTACTTACATGGCGACTGCCGTCATCTGGCTCTGCCGTCATCTGGCTGAATTGATCACACGCTTTGACCTGTCAGCCACGTTTCATTGGGCTGACTGAGTCGCTGATTCTGTTGATGGTTGGGCTGCTGGTTGATTTGCCTGGAGCGCATCCTTTGCCGACAAATGGCTGCCCTGGGTGCCAAACTGCCACAGCACTGCTGCTGCCTCGGCTCGACTGACGGTTTTTTTGGGCTGGAATAGGGTCGTGTAGCCAAAGGCACGCCGGATGTTCGACAAGTCACCATTCTGGTGGTCGGCCAGTACGGCTCGCATCGCCTTGGGATCAATTTTGGCCGAATCCTGAAAGCCCCAGGCTTGTTGAACCGTGTCAATCGCAGCGCTGGGTAGCGCTTGGCGAGTATCGACCGGTACCTTCCATAGAATCAGGTCTTCGCGAGTCAGAGGCGCATCGGGCCGGAAGGTGGTGTTGGAGGTATCGCCCGTCAGCGGACTGGGAATGACGCCAGCGTTGGCTAATCCCTGAATCACGGCAAAATCCGGATCTGAGGTGGGCATATCCTGGAAGGCGGGCTGATCGGTTGCGGCGGCTAAGCGAATTTTGCGAGCGGGCTGATTAGCATAGATCAGGTTATTGGCGGTGACTAACCAGCGGGCATACTCGCGTCGGGAAATTTCTGCATTCGGCTTGAACTCACCGCTAGCTTTAGAAAATGCACCCAGTTTGGCTAAATCGGTGATGTAGGGCTGGAGTTCGGCAGGTGCTTGGCTCAGGTCGGAAAAGCTACCATTGCTAGGCGCAGGTGAGGCGCTTGGCTCCGACGCTATTTCTCCCGGCAAAACTGGCCCAATGAAGTTTGGGTCTCCGGGCTGGGGCAGTTCGCCGTCTGCAGTGGTTTCTGCCTCGCTGGGGCTAGGAATCGAACCCACTGTGACCTCCCCAAACTGATACTCAATGGTGAATTCGGTATTGCCGGAAGAGTTGTCGGAAGTACTGGCTGAAGGGCCACCTGAAGCGACTGTGGCAATTTGCACCTTCAAGCCGTCGCGTGTTGCTGCAATGGGCTGATCGCTACTCTCAGCCGTGTCAGCCGCGAGCTGCCATCCCTCAGCCTGGAATTTCTCCTGATAAAACTGCCGCACTTGAGCTGCATCGTCTGAAGTTTGCCAGCGGGTTTCGGTTGACTGATTGGCTCCCACGACGACATCCTCGGACGAGCTTGCGCCGCCAACCGCCACCAGTTCGGCGTTCGGATAGCGAGGAATCTCGGCTGGAAAGTTCGTTGGCAACTGTACCCCTGCTGGCGAGGCTGTTGGTTCCGGGCTAGCTTCTACCGTACTCGCCTGCAAGCGGGGATCGGCAGATAGCGCCTGCTCTAACTGAGCGGCCCAAGGCGTATTGGCACAGGAACCGAGGGGCAACAACGCCAGAATCGTTAAACTGCTCCAGAGAACGGACTGCTTGAGGGGCAACACAGGCACTCCATAGAATTAAAGCTCTTCTCCCCTACGCTAGCGCAAATCAAAAACCACGGGGATCGGAAAACCTGCCCGCCAACGGAGAGATATCTCACTCCGGCATCACCGCCCCGTCTAAGTTGGCTCCGGTCAAGTCGGCTTTGAAGAGGTTGGCTCCGTGCAGGTTGGCGTAGGAGAGATCGGCGTTTTTGAGGTTGGCGCGGCTGAGGTTGGCTCCCCGCAGGTTGGCGGCATGCAGACAGGCATGGCTGAGGTTGGCGCGGCTGAGGTTGGCCCAGCTGAGGTCAGCGTGCTCAAAGATGGCTTCTACGAGGGTGGCACCGATCAAAAAAGCCCTGGTCAGGTGAGCTTCGGCAAAAATCGTGCGGTAGAGGCTGGCCTTGATCAGGTGGGCGGCGATCAGTTCGGCCTTGACTAAATTGGCGCGGCTGAGGTTAGCGTTGCAGCAGTTAGCGGCATTTAGGTTGGCGCGGCTGAGGTCGGCCTTCATTAGATTGGCGTCTCCCAGATCCGCATCGCGCAAAATCGCAGAGCGCAGATCGGCTCCAATCAAGTCGGCATGGTTGAGGTTGGCATGGACTAGGAGGGCTTCGCGCAGGTCGGTAGTGCGCAGGTTGGCTCCTTGCAGGTCGGCTCCGGTCAGCGTGGCTCCAATCAAATTGGCATCAACTAGCTCGGCTTCGGTCAGATCGGCGGCGGTGAGGTTCGCCTCAAACAGATTGGCTCTGGTGAGGGTGGCCTGCCTGAGGATGGTGGCCGTCAGGTTGGCGCTGGACAAATAAGCGCGATACAGGTTAGCTCCACTCAGGTTCATGCCGCTCAGATCTCTGCCGCGAAAGTCGGCTTGGCTGAGGTCGGGTTCCACCTGCGGATAGTGGGAACGCCACTTACCCCAATCGATGGCGCTCCAGTGCAGGACTGCCAGATGCTCTCCGTTTGCCATCTCGATTGCCTTCCTTCGCTGTGCCTCCAACATCAATCTCACAGTCCCAGCTACTCGTTCCTGCCGCCGGCCCGTTCGGCCCGACCGGCCACATTTTCGATGGCTGCCACCGCCGCACGGGAGCCAGCAATGATGTCTCGCTCTTGCCCACCCAGGTAGAGTCGCCCAAAGCTGCCCACCGCAGAAATATGCAGAATATTGATCAATGCGGCTTTTTCGGCTTCGTTAGCAGCAAGGGCGGCATAAGCGGCGGGTTCCACTTCCAACACATACAGCGTTTGCCCTGCTAGCAACATATTGCCTTTGCGGGTGCGGTTGATCAACTGGGTGTGGTGAGCGTCAATATTGCGAATAATTTGGCTAGAAATAATGCGCGGCTTCAGACAATCGCGGCGATCGGCTCCTATGGCCTCTAATACGGCTTGCCCTGCGGCCTGGGTGTCGCTCTGCCGGCTCGAATGCACCTCCAGCAACCCATACAAGCGCTCGATCACCAGCACCCCCGGACGCACCACAGCAGCCTTGAGGGCAGTGTCCATCAGGCGGTTGATTTCGATCCCAGGGGAAATCTCAACCCACAGCGAAGAGTCACCCGGCAATGGCAAAAAGCCCAGTGCTTGCGTTCCCAAATAGGCAGCGTGCTGCGGCTGCAAGCTGTCCAGATATACGTAACTGCGAAGATCAATACCCAAGGTATGTCATCAAACCCCAACGTCAACCTGCACCATCGTCGATCTCGGCATAAACTGCGCTGACTCGCTCAATTAAATTCACTAATTGCCAGGATTAGCTGCAATCATTGGCTGCCTTCGATGACGACCTTGCATTGAGTTCTATTATCTCTGAATTGTAAACAACCTTTAAAAATTTCTGTCTCGGGTTTGGGGAAAGCACCTGCCGCTCTACTGTTAATTGTTACTGCTAATTGCTTCTGCTAATTGCTACGGGCAGGTGTAGTCAATATTCTTGATCTCAAACCCTTCATTTCAAGCTAGGATGAAGGTCGAGATGCCATATTCGGTGCTAAGTTGCATTTGTACAAGGTTGACAATCAACGCTCCGACTATTTAATTCTCTGTACTGTTACATGGAGCGGTTTATGTCAATCTACGTTGGAAACCTGTCTTATCAGGTCACTGAAGAAGATATTAATACGGTCTTCTCAGAGTACGGCACCGTAACGCGGGTGCAGTTGCCAACTGATCGTGAAACTGGCCGGATGCGCGGCTTTGGATTTGTCGAGATGTCATCGGATGCGGAAGAACAAGCTGCTATTGATGCGCTTGACGGTGCAGAGTGGATGGGGCGCGACCTGAAGGTCAATAAAGCTAAGCCTCGCGAAGAGCGTCCGGCAGGCGGTAGCTTTGGCAACAACCGCAGACGGAACGACCGTCGCTACTAGTTGCTGTTACAGCCACTATTGAGCTTAGGCCGACATTAGGCTAATCAAGATATTCGGAGCTTTCAGCAGATCAGGGAACTGCCTTGCTCTGTTGGAAGCTCCTTTAGGCTTTAGATTTTTGCTGCTGTTTATGAATGAGGAATTTCTGCATGGCTCAAGTCATTTTGGGAGAGAACGAAGGGATCGAGTCGGCCCTACGCCGCTTTAAGCGTCAGGTGTCCAAGGCAGATATTTTTGCTGACATGAAGAAGAATCGACATTTTGAGACGCCGTTAGAAAAGGAAAAACGCAAAGCACTGGCAAGACGGAAGAAGCGCCGCTTTCGCTCCAAGGCATAAGGGAATTTGAGTCTGGTCTCTAATTAGCTTTCGCGTCGTATTGTTCCTTTGGCGCAGTATTGTTCATAGTTTTTGATAAGGTGCAGGTTAGATGGCGCAGTCGGTCAGTCCATCTTGCAACCGCACCTTATTAGCGTATTTTCTACCTATGCGAAAACTCGTCAGAGTTTTTGAATTTCAAACCCCCTTTGGGAATTTCGAATAGGCTCTTAAGACCGGATGAAGAATTTGCCCACCCTGCAATAGCGGTGGCTGATCCATCTCGCTGTCCGGAAATCTGCTGCTCTGGGCTGTGGTGAGTCGAGCTGTTACCCTTCTCAGAGATGGTTACCCTGTTCACCGGTCCGATCACTGGCCCGGCACTGGCCCGATCACTGGCCCGGATAAGCCGCTACAATAAAGCCATTCCATATTGATCACGCGATTCGATCAACGCTTATCCGCAAGATTCCATGACTACTGCAACTCCAGCAAAAAAAGCTGCCAAGACTGAGTACGAGGCCATTATTGGTCTAGAGACCCACTGTCAGCTCAGTACCGAAACCAAGATTTTTTCCAGTAGTTCAACCAAATTTGGATCCGATCCCAACACGAATATTGATCCGGTTTGTATGGGGCTACCGGGAACGCTGCCCGTGCTGAACGAAAAGGTGTTGGAATACGCGGTCAAGGCTGGTTTGGCCTTGAATTGTCAGATCGCGCCCTACAGCAAATTTGATCGCAAGCAGTATTTCTATCCCGACCTACCCAAGAACTACCAAATCTCCCAGTATGACCTGCCAATTGCCGAACATGGCTGGCTAGAGATTGAGCTAGTCGATGCCGAAGGCAATCCGGTGCGGAAGCGGATCGGCATTACCCGTCTGCATATGGAAGAAGATGCGGGCAAGTTGGTGCATGCCGGAAGCGAGCGGCTATCAGGATCGGCCTATTCTCTGGTGGACTACAACCGGGCGGGCGTGCCGCTGGTCGAAATTGTCTCGGAACCCGATATTCGGTCGGGACAGGAAGCAGCCGAATATGCCCAGGAGCTGCGCCGGATTATGCGCTATTTGGGCGTGAGTGATGGCAACATGCAGGAAGGCTCGCTGCGCTGTGATGTAAATATTTCTGTGCGTCCGATGGGTTCCGACAAGTTTGGCACGAAGGTCGAGATCAAAAACATGAACTCGTTTAGCGCCATCCAAAAAGCAATCGACTACGAAATTGAGCGCCAAATCGAGGCGATTGAATCGGGCGAGCGGATTGTGCAAGAAACGCGCCTCTGGGATGAAGCGACCCAGCGCACCTTTACCATGCGGGTCAAAGAAGGCTCCAGCGATTACCGCTACTTTCCCGAACCCGACCTGGGACCAATTGAAGTCTCACCCGACCAGCTAGCCACCTGGAAAGCGGAACTGCCCGAACTGCCAGCCCAAAAGCGGCATCGCTATGAATCAGAACTGGGCTTATCGGCCTATGATGCTCGCGTGCTGACGGACGATCGTGCCATTGCGGAATACTTTGAGGCCGTGGTAGCTGCCGGAGCCGGTGCCAAACCCGCTGCCAACTGGATCATGGGCGACATCAGCGCCTACCTCAACAACGAGAAGCTTAGTATCAGCGAAATTCCGCTCAAGCCCGAATCGCTGGCGGAAATGATCAAGCTGATCGAAGCCAACACCATCAGCAATAAAATCGGCAAAGATATTCTGCCGGAACTGCTGACCAAGGGCGGCTCGGCTAAACAGTTGGTGGAGCAGAAGGGGCTAATTCAAATTTCGGATCCCAATCTGATCGAAGCCGAGATCGACAAGGTAATTGCCGCCAATCCGAATGAGCTAGAAAAATATCGCAGTGGCAAGAAAAACCTGCTGGGTTTCTTTGTCGGTCAGGTGATGAAAGCTACCGGCGGTAAGGCCGATCCGAAGCTGACCAATCAACTGCTCCAGAAAAAGCTGGATGGTTAATTGGGGAAATCCTTGGGCAGGTCAATCCTGCCCTTTTTAATTGTGCAACTCAAAACTACGCGCTCCGCGCAGGCTATTGCCAATAAAACTTAAAACCGAGAACTGGTGTTATGCCAAGCCTCTACTCCCCAGAGTTTTTCCCAAACGGATTGTAACTTGCGAGCTAATTTGCTGCTTCCGCCGCTGCTGGTTTTGCTGCGGGTGCTGCGCCACCTAAACGAATCTCCGAACAAAAGGCCGCTGAGGTATAGTTGCCGTTGCGCTTTACGGCGCTAGTCCGCAACCGAAAGTTGGGATTAGCGAACCAGATCCGTTCTTCCGCGTACAGATCGCCTGCTTCGCTGGTGAGGGTCAACACCTCATTGTCACCCATTTCGTAGCGCCCCATCATCGGTTTCGGCGAATTGCTAGCCTGCCGCAACAGCTTGCCTTGATTCGAGTCAGCCGTATCGGGCACAATCACCAGCAGACTAGAGCCAACCTGAGGTTTAGGGTTGCGATCCACAATGCCATTCCAGTTCATCTTGAGGCTACACAGTACCTGAGCCGGATCGACCCCCAACTGCTGACAGAGCTGCATCACCGCCGGATCATCCTGCGCCAAGGCTTCGACCATCAAATCTGATTTGGCGTTCTCGGTCTGGTTCTGGAGCAAATGGTGACTGCTGCGCTGCGAAACCCATTTGCCAACGCTTTGCTGAAAAAATTCTGTAATATTCATGCACTCAAAAAGCGATTGCTGCTTAACCTTCTTTAAGAATAAAGGATGCGGGATCAGGATGCAGGCAGTGCCAGTGCAAAATTGAATCACAAAATTGAATCATTAGGCTGCTGTAATAGCTGCATCGCCTCGGTTTTGTAGAGCCTGTCAATGACTTAGCTGGCAAAAATTTGATTGGCCGTTAGTGTCCATGCTGGAATGATACTGGATGCGATCCGTTGGTCTGCCATAATCACGGTATCTTCGTACTGGCCGTCATTCCACTGACAAACTGTGACTTGTTGCAATTCCGGGTCAACGATCCAATACTCGGCGATGCCTCGGGCTGCGTATTCAGTGTGTTTGTGGCGGTAGTCGCGAGAGCGGTTGACAGCACCGGGGGAAACAATCTCGATCACTAGAGCTGGGGGCGGCATGTCGCGGGTGAGGGTGGCCCGGGTGGCTCCAGCCAAAGCGGCTTTTGATTCTTCGGTATGAACCAGCAGATCCGGCAAACGACACTTGGCTCGTCGTCCGCTCACCTCGATTTCGGTGTCTTTATAGCCAATTCGGTTAACCGGAACATGTTTCAGCAGTTCTACAAACACCCGTTTAGCGATGTCATTATTGTCATCACTCTCTGGAGGCATTTTTAGCAACTCTCCATCTACTAGTTCGTATCGCCGCTCGGTGCCATCGTCGTAGGCAAGGTATTCCTCGAATGTGAAGTAATGGGTTGTGGAGATTGGTGTTTGGGGCATGGCCTTGGTTCGCCTAGAGCTGAATCAGCTTAGCCGGATAATTTTGAGGGAGCTTATCGCTCAAGATATCGCTCACAAGATTAGGCAAATTCACTCAGTATTGTACTCATTATGCGGCTCTAGCAAACAGGCTGCTTGTAACAGCTGTAAATCTCGTTCTTGTAAAACTGTGCAAGCGTTGAGGCGTTGCTGCACTAGGGGCGGGGCGTGCTTCAGGTTGTCTAAGGCGGCTTGCAGCGCTCGCGGGTATTGGCGAATCCACTGTGGTAGAGCAGCAGGATTAAAGGAGTTGGCATCGACCAGCCAAAAATCGACGCCAGAGGTCTCGATAAACCATCGCAGAGTAGCTAGGTCGGAGGTGTATTGGGCTTGAATCAAATCGATGGCTCGCTGACGAAATTGAGTGGCATAGCCGATGTGGTAAGGAATGGCATATTCGGGCGCAACGAATACCGAGCGTTGGGCAAAGGTGGGTAGATTGTCGGCTTCTTTCAACAGGGAGGCCACCAGGCTATCTTTGGGTTGCTGTGCCAAAAACTGATACAGGGCCTTGGCAGTACCCGTTCTGTAACCCGTATGGGGAAAATTTTCGGCATAGGTTGGGTAGAGCCACAGCAGGCCACCGAACGCCAGGATTAGACCCCAAACTAGCATCTGACGAGGCCAGGAAACTGGGTATTGCTGGAGCCAGCGTAAGCCAGCTTCTAAGCATAGGGTCAGGTTAATAGCGGTGGCAAACACCAGCACCAATCGCAGTGTGTAGGCCGTGTAGCGGCTGGGTAGATGCAGGTAAAACAGCAGCAGATGGGCTACCCCAAACAGCATCAGAGCCACTATCACGATGTGTACCAGCACCCACAGATTGGCTGTGATATGGCGAGTTGGTCGCAGTTGCTGGCGCATGAATTTAGAGAGGTGGGCCAGTCCCAGCATGACTGGTAGCAATAGCCCCAATCCTAGCAAGGGCGGCTTTAGGGTGGGAAAAATGCCACTGCGGTTGCCCGATAGCCAAAACATCCAAGGGTCAGACAGAAAAAAGCGCCCGCGTCCGTCTGGAGCAAAATCGGGAAGCTGTTTGGCAACGGCAGCTGTGATCACAGGACCATACGGTGATGTAGTCAGCCCATAGGGCAGCAGCACCAAGATTGCGGTTAGCAAACCCGCTAAACAGAATCGGTACTCCGGGCGGCTCTGAGTCAACCTCAGGCCATTTTGCCAGCGTAGGGGTTGTAAACAAAGAATTCCGGCGAATACCAGTACATACTGGGGATAAAATAACCCTTCCAGCCCAATCGTCACCAAGCAGGGCCACAGCGCCCGCCGCATCAGATAGTCGAGAAAGGCTAGAAAAAACAGCGGCATAAAGGCTCTGGGGGTTGCAGATGCCAAATCGTCGTGGCTCCAAAACACCTGATTCAGCAGCACTGCCGCCAGAAAGCCCGTGAACGGCATGGGCAGTAGCTGCATACAGACTCGAAACCCGTATAGTGTGGCCAGCACCCCTAAAACCAGCGGCAAGCCTTTACCGAGCCAGATTGGATCAATCCCCACGGCTGCAAACATGCGGTAGAACAGGGTGTAGCCCCAGGGCGCAACCGACTGGAAATAATCGGCAATCAGATCCTGGGGAAACAGCTCTGGATCCAGAAACTGCCGCAGCCAAAACAAATGCTGTCGGGCGTCGTCTTGCACCACATATTGTCCCCACCAAGCTGTTTGACAGCCCCAGATTCCATACCCCGCGGCCACAAGCAGACTGGCCCCTAACCAAAATCGCAGTTGCTGGCGCGAGCTAGGCCATGATCTAGAAGCTAATCCAGAAACTGAATCAGAAACTAATCCGGGAAATAAAGTGGCGTACAATCGTTTGCTGAGCATCGTCTAAGGAGGCTGATTCAGGGCTAAGTGAAAGGCTAAGGAATAGGCAGAAATTGTAAGCTCTGAATTGTAAAAGGGTTGCCGGTCAAACGATTAAATCTCAACCGCTGTAAGCCACAAAACTTAAAACTTGGCAGGCAAAATGTCCCTTAATCCTGTAAACTTTTGTGGACTTTATCCGATCGTCTTAAACGAGTTTGGCGGTATGAACAGTGAGGTTGGACTGGGGGCAGACGCACCGTTAGAGCCAGAAAACCTAGACCGGGAAAAACGACGCTCGCTACCGCGCTGGCTCAAGTACAGCGTGATGGTGTTAATCGCACTGGGCGTGTTCTTTCGCTTCTATAACCTCGATAAAAAGGTCTACTGGATCGACGAAACCAACTCATCCCTGCGGACACTGGGCTATACCAAAACCGAACTGATTGAGACGCTGTTTACTGGCGATGTGATTACGGCGGCCCAACTCCACCAGTTTCAGCAGCTCAGTCCAGAAAGGGGCTGGGATGACACTTGGAACGCCCTCACAGGAACCGCTGAACACACGCCGCTGTATTTTTTGCTGGCGCGGGCTTGGGTTGGACTAGTTGGTCATTCGGTGGCTGCGATGCGGTTTCTGACAGCGCTGTTTAGTGTGCTGGTGTTGCCCTGCCTCTACTGGCTCTGCTGCGAACTATTTGGTGCGCCTATCGTCGGCTGGATTGCCATGGGGTTGGTAGCCGTGACGCCGGTGCATGTGCTCTATGCTCAAGAAGCCCGACCCTATAGTCTGTTGTCGGTGCTGGTTTTACTGTCGAGTGCGGTGCTGCTGCGAACGCTGCGAACAAACATCCGCCGAAATTGGATTGCCTATGGCCTCACGGTAGCTGCCGGACTGTATACCCAGCTTTTGTTTGGCCTAGTTGTGATGGCTCAAGGTTTATATGTTTTCTTGACCGAGCAATGGCCGATGAAACGAACCTATTTAATTGCAGCTGGGGCTGGTAGTCTCAGTCTAGTGCCGTGGCTGCTGATTCTGGTCCGCAATTGGCAAAAGGTCCAACAGTCTACAATTTCCCTCAACGATGGTTATTCTTCCAGCTATATTTTCGATCGTTGGTTTCTTAATCTCAATTTGGCGTTTTTGAGTCGTGAGTTGGGTGGAGCGAATATTTTCCTAGTCATCATCACGCTGATTGCGCTTTATGTATTTTATCGTTCTGCGCCCAAGCGAGCTTGGCTGTTTGTGCTGCTGTTGATTGGCGTTACGTTTACGGTGTTAGCTGTACCAGATTTGATTTTGGGCGGGCGGCGTTCGCTGCGAATTCGCTATCTGTTTCCTTGCTTCCTGGGGATTCAGATCGCCTATGCCTATGTATTTGCGACGCAGGCGGTGTGGGCAAAAACTTGGCGGCAGCAGCTTTGGCGCGGGTTTATGGTGGTGTTAGTGGCCGGAGGATTGGCGGCCTGTATGGCCAGTTCCCAAGCCGTCGTTTGGTGGAATAAAAGTGTACCCCGCAGCAGCTACTATCCCCCGGTTGCTGAGCTGATCAATCAGGCAGCAAACCCGCTTGTAGTTAGCGATGGTCCAGTGACGGACACGCTGGCCTTTAGTGCGTGGCTAGAGCCAGACGTGAAGCTGCAATTAGTGGTCACCGAACCAAGAAAACTGAAAATCGCGCCGGATTATGATCCGGTTTATCTGCTCAATCCATCGGAGCAACTACAAAAAATCCTGACGCGGCGCGGCTACAAGCTGAGTGTGGCTTACGAAGATCGGGCAGACCCAACCGAAGTAGAAAACCGTCTGTGGCTGGCGAAGCAATAGGAAGCAGATTTATAAGTTTTTAATGTTGCCCCATGTTTACTTTCCAACGAGATGGATAAGTACCCATCTGGGTAATGCCGGCTATTGATCAAGTTGCTTAAAGTGAATACACCAGTCAGGAAATGCATTGAGTTACGGTAAATCGCTGCACGTTGTTATGACTATGCTATGACTATCATTTTCCTATCAACATAATATTGAATCAATGCATCAACCGCGCTTGAATTTCAATTTTGCATTTCAGCATCAAGACATCATTCAACCCAGTTAAAAACTCATACAGCGTTTTTCACTCATGTGAGGTATGGGGGTGTGGGAGCTTCGCCCACACACAGGGGCACTGCCCCTGCATCCCGTTTTTCGTACTTCACTAGCCTGAAAAAGGCTGTATCAATTCTCTAAAGTTTGGCTACAGATTCGGACCCCATCCATCCTCTCTGTGCCAAGGGGAGGTGCCGGAGGTGGAGGGGGAATCCTTTGTGGTTCTTACTTGAGGCATGACTAGCAACCCACAGTGAATAGATGGGTGAATGATGCATTTGAGATTTCGTTTCTGTTTGCTGACTAACTTGCTGTTCACGCAAATTGTGCAAGGAGATTTATGGCATTTACAGATAATTCTGACCTTTATGGTTCAGTCAATGAAGCAGGCGTCAACCGGGTTGTCCGACACATCATGCGAAAACGTCCCTCGTTGTTCAACTACGCCACAGCTGCGGTGGCTTCTAATCGCGCCCTCTGGTGTGTTCCGGTTGATTTCGACTCCTCTATTAATGATTCGTTTTTTGCCAACAAGAAAAATGGCGGACGCCCCAATCCCATCTTCACGATCGAAGATCCGCTGCCGGTTTTGGGTGCCCGCACTAGCTATGGCGTACAGGTTGGGTTGAATTTTTGCGTTCAGCTCGTCAAAGCAGAGCTAGATTTGCATCCAGGCCGATTGTTTGAGCTGCCGCCTGAACTAGAGACCCCCCTAAAGGAACAGCGGTTTGCCATTCGGGCATCGGTTTGCGGTGGGTTGGGCTGCCCCGAAAAAGACTTTTTGGATGCAGTCCGTCCTGATCAAACCAATACAACGAGTTTGGCCGCGCAACGGAATCCAGTCGTGGTGCTGCCAAGCCGCAAACTCAACTGCTTCTGCCTGGATTTGTTTGTGGTTGGGCATGTGGAAGTTGTGCTGTCTGGCTCTGAGCAGCGCCTGCTGGCGAAGGTAGACGCTCTAGAGATTGTCGATGTCAAGCCAGAGGGATTGGAACGCAACATCGAATGCTATTTGGAATTGCTGCTGCAGTTGGTGATTTTGCCGCGGGTGAATACAGCAGCGAAAGAACTAGTGCTGGATTTGCTGACCACACTGAACAATCTCCCCGGAACCATCATGCCCCTGATCATGCCCAAACCGCCAGCGATTCCCCATAATCCGGCGATCGAAGATGACCAACTCAAGCTATTTGTAGATTTGCAGGTGATGCCATGAGTGATTTAACGATTGCAGCGTCAGAGAATACATTTCGTCAGCTTTTCACAATCGTGCGCGACAACTTCAGCTTTGCTAGAAGCGACAGCGCCAATTTTGGTGGATTTACGGCCAGCTATGCGGTTGCGGCCCATCTAGAAGGCGGTATGGTTGACCTGCGGGACAACAACAGCGTTAGTATTAGCGAACTCGACATCAAGTGGGACACGTTAGAAGCGGGAATTGGCTTTGATATTCCCGAGATTTGCATTGGCGGATTTTGCATTATTCCCAATCCCTTCGGGGGCTGTTTGTTGCGAGCACCTCGCCTCTGTATTTTTAGTGCCAATCCTGATATCGGCATTACTCTGCCCCTGAGTGGCATTACCTCGGAAGTGTCGGCAACGGCGCGGCTATTGACAAAGTATCGCGTCGATCCGGCTCGTACCCCTAGCATGTCAGACCTAGAGGCGGAAGAGCGAGACCCGGCGATTCCGAACAAATGGCAGATTTTTATCGATCCGATCACGCTCGATCTGGATCCGCTCGATCTTGCCGATACGGTTGGCGATCTGTTGGAAAATGCCGTGAAAGCCGCCTTGAACAGTTTGCTGGGACCGTTACCGGGCTGGGCGAAGGATTTGATTCTGGCAATTTTGGGACCGATTATTGACCTAGTTCGCGCCATTCTGGATTTACCTGACGATATTGGCGAGTGGCTATCGAATTTGCTCGGCGTTAGCCTCGGTTTACTAAACGCGATTGCCCAGTTTATTGCTGACTATTTTGCCAACCAATATCCACTGCATGAATTTGAAGACCCGCTGCCTATCCTGAGCGAACAGCTAATCTCACCGCCTACGGGTGCCCTGACGCTGATCCCAGTCAAGATCCCGGTCCGCGACTTTGCCGTAAAAGTGAACGATGTAGAGATGATTTTGTCAGCGAATGTAGGAGCGTAATGATGAAAGCCATAATCAATCAGCGATTATTTACAGGGACCAGCATTGATAGTGGTGCTTTGTCGATGTTGGGAATGGTTGTGCATCGATTTGATCAACCGGGTGAATATCAAGGCACTGTGTTGCGGGACGGCCAAGCCGTGGCCAAACTGGTGCTGACCGTTGATGAATGCTCAACGGCAACGCAGGTGAACATTGATTTGGCAGCCCTGAATGCCCGTGAGATGAGCGAGTTTAGCATCAATGTAGCGGGTTATGCCGTGTTTCATGTCTCACGGGGTGTAGGCGGCTATTCGGTGGTGCTGCGCCGCAGTGAGGGTTGCGATAGCCACGAGTTCGACAGTCGCGAACTCAATGCCGAAGATAGGTTTGCCGCCACCTTGCTGCGCCCCGGCATCTACCGCGTCACTGAAACCTACAGTGGATATCGGGGTGAAATTGTCGTAGCCTATCCCGATCCAGCCACTCTCCGTTGCCCCCTCGATCCAATTTCGATTAGCTTTGACTGCAACGGCTTTGTGCCCGATTGGGTCGAAGTGCAGCCCACCCAAGGCATTGTTTACCGCATTGAGGAACGCGCCCGCATTCAAATTGACCCTAGTTGAACCGATTGATCGCTAGGCTTGTTGGTAGGCTGATTGGTAATTGCTTTGGTAATTGCTTTGGTAATTGCTTTGGTAATGGCTCAATCATGGCTTGGCAGGCATCTGATTCGGCAGTCAACCCGTTACCTGATGCCTGCTGATCCAACGCTAACTGCACTCCGGTTTGGCTGAGCTGTTTCTTCTCGTCTAGGTCTTTAACTGAGAATAGGTAAACTGCTCGAAGTTGCCTTCGTTGAGTTTATTCCAGGCGTAAACCCGGTTGCGGAACTGTTTCCACTCGTCAAATACGGATTTGAAATCAGCATCTTTGGCCGCAAATTCATCGTAGAGAGCAAACGAAGCTTGTTCAGCAGCGGTCATGATCTCATCGCTGTAGCGGCGCAACTGCACCCCACCCTGGATCAAACGCTGGAGCGCTTCGTTGTTCTGGGACTCATAGCGCGACAGGGTAATCATATTGGCTTCGTGGGCCGCCGTTTCAATTGCAGCCTGATACTGAGGCGGCAGCTTTTTCCATTCGTTTAGGTTGATCTGCACTTCCAGAGTGGTGCCCGGTTCCCACCAGCCGGGATAGTAGTAGAATTGCGCTACTTTGTTCAATCCCAGCTTTTCATCGTCATAGGGGCCGACCCACTCTGCCGCATCAATGGCTCCGGTTTGTAGGGCCTGAAAAATTTCGCCACCCGGCAAGGTCTGCACCGTCACGCCTAGCTTGCCCATTACCTGTCCACCCAGACCCGGAATCCGCATTTTTAACCCTTGCAGATCGCTGAGTTGGGCAATTTCTTTGCGAAACCAACCGCCCATCTGAGCACCCGTGTTGCCCGCTGGGAACTGAATTACATTGAATTTACTGGCATAGATTTCTTGCAGTCGTTTCAAGCCGCCACCCTCATACAGCCAGGCATTTTGCTGCTGGGCATTAAAGCCAAAGGGCAAGCTAGAGCCAAAGCCCATCACCGCACTCTTGCCTACATAGTAGTAGGAGGCCGAGTGGCCGCAGGGCACAGCGCCTTGAGAAACGACATCTAGTACTTCCAGCCCCGGAGCCAGCTCACCCGCTGCCCGTGCCGTAATCTTGAACCGACCACCCGTCATTGCTGCTACCCGATCGGCAAACAGCTTGGCTCCACCAAACAACGTATCGAGGGAAACCGGCCAGCTTGTCGCCATTTGCCACTCAACGGTGGGCAGTGAAGCATCGGACGTAGCCGTGCCGCTTGAAGCTGTTGGTGTGGAGCTGTTGCAGCTGCTAACAACACCGACGGTTGTGGCGGCAATTCCCCCTTGAGCTAACGCAGTTAACAATTTACGACGTTCCATAAAGCGCTCTTAATTATTTCTAAAGGGATCGTAAGCATAAGCGTTTGTTTATAAGGCTTACACGGATTTCTAGTGAATACCATCTTCTAGTGAAATGCGACGACCGGGCATAGTTTTTCAACAATCTTTAGTTTTCAGCGCTCTGAGGCTAGGGAAATGTGTGTTCAACATTGCTGCCAAACCCTTAACACTCCAAATCCTTAATCATTCTTTAGGCAGACCCGTAGTTCCATGAAGATTAGCCTTGGGTTACATTTAGTGAAATTGTCTTTTCGTTGGCAAAATAGTAAAATAAGATACAGAAATAAAAGATATTTCGTTCATCTCTGCCCGCCATGTTTAGGGTGGGGACGGAAGTAAGGAGTTATTCCTGAAGGAACGCGCCTCTCTACACCTGATTGAATGACGCATTCCGGGAGTTAATATGCAGCTTACCTATCGTGGAGCACATTATAATCGCGAACCCCAACCTGTGGATATGGTGGATAGCCCAATTCAAGGCACCTATCGGGGGCAAGCTTTTTCGTTTAGTTATCCTCGCCATATTCCGGTACCTCAGCCGGTTCATACTCTCACTTATCGAGGCGCGACCTATCGCACGACTGAAACAGGTCAAACCATGCCTGCACCTCGTCCGGTCGCTCGCCTAGTGACATCTCCAGTGACATCTCTGTCTCAAGCTTCGGCTAAACGGGCTATGGCTTCCACCAATCCTAGATGGCAGACCAGCAAAGCTCAGTTTGCAGAATATGAGCAGACCCATCAAATGCATATCCGTCGTCGATTGCAGCAACGAATTGAAGCCGCTAAAGCTCGAGGCGACTATAAACTGCTGAACCTGCTGCAAAATGAGATGCAGCAAGCGGGTTGAATCGATTAGGCATCCGGCTAATTGGTTCTGGCACAGCTAAATACACCGATCTGGAGTCTGCAGGGTCATTGCATTCTGTGACTCCAGATTGGTGTTGCTGCTTTGGTGTTAAACAGTGAATTCAGTAGTTTTGGAGTAGTTTTGGAGTAGTTTTAGTGATTTTGTAGCGCAGGCATCATGGTTCAATCGCACCTCCACAAGAGCTGCCTGCTCCTGCTGTGCAGCCAAAGCAGTGACGCCCTGTGATGATCTGCCGTTGGGCGAGTTGGGCGGGGTTAAAGTCACGGATATGGATCGGTTTGCCGGCAGGATCTCGAATTTCTAGATCCAGCATTTGGTTGAAATCACAGTCAAACAGGCGTCCGTCCCAGGAAACCGATAGCGTGTTGCGACACATTAACCCATCAATCGTTGCTGGATTAAAACGGCTGACCAGTAATTCCATATAGCGCTGTAAATTGCCCGACTGCTCTAGCCATTCCAAGTACCGCGAAATTGGCATGTTGTTGAGGGTAATCAACCGATCAAACTGGATGCCGTGGTTCTTTTGCAATCCAGCTTTCCACTCCTGCTCCATCTTGGCCTGACCACTGGCCAAAAACGCCCCCACCGGATTGGACATCAAGGTCAACTGGCGTTGTGGATCACCCTGACCGTAACCGGCTGCATTTAGTCGCTGGAGGGCTTCGATCGATTTTTCAAACGTGCCGTCACCGCGCTGGCTGTCGGTATTAAACTTGCGGTAGTGAGGCAACGAGCAAACCACTTCCACGCCTCGTTCTGCCAGCCACTCTGGTAAGTCTTGAAACGGCGGCAGCAACAGCACCGTTAAATTACAGCGATCGATCACATGCTTACCCCGCGCTACACATTGATCCACCAAGTAGCGAAAATGGGGGTTTAGCTCTGGAGCGCCGCCGGTAATATCTACTGTGTGAGCCGTGGTTTGGTCCAACGCTTGCAGACAGGCGTCCACGGTCTCGCGATCCATCATTTCGCGGCGATCCGGTCCAGCATCCACATGGCAGTGGCGGCAGGTCATGTTGCACAGTTTGCCGATGTTGATTTGAAAAATTTCCAACTGTGCAGGCTGCAAGGTTGACCATCCCTGCTGAGCCATCTGAACTGAAAAATTGCCTTGAGACGCCGTATGAGACAGATCCAATTCGACCAGCCTCTGCATCTGATACTGGGGAGAGGCCAACGGCAATCGACGACGCATCAGCGAAGTAGTCGGTTTAGGACCCGCTGCGGTGCTGTCAAGATCCAATTCGGGGGGGGAGAACGCTTCAACCATGAAATTCAAAACTCAAAATTCAAAACTTAAAATGTACGGGCAAAGCATTTAGCAAACCAATTATTGTCTGATTGAGTCTCAATTATCGAAATGCTTTGTCCCTACTACATCGCAACTTGCTTGACGTGATCGAGCATCTGCATGCCATGCACAAGTGAGGCTCCACCCCGGATGGCAGTAGCCACATGCAAGGCTTCCGTCATTTGCTCTAGGTCAGACCCCTGCTGTAGACATTCCTTACTGTAGGCGTCGATGCAGTAGGGGCACTGCACAGTATGGGCCACAGCAAGGGCAATCAGGGCTTTTTCCCGCGCTGATAAAGCACCTTCGGCAAACACAGCCCCATAGTAGGCAAAGAATTTTTCGGCCAGTTCAGGATTGCCTTGGCTGACTTGACTAAACTGGGCAAGGTGTTCGGGCTTGTAATAATCAGTCATGAAATTATCCTTGGAGGAAGGGGGCAGACGGAAATAGGGGCAAAACAGCTAACCTAGTTAGCTGGGTTGACCTACTGGTTGACCTACTTATCTAGGCTAGCGATCGTAGCTGAGAATTAGCTGAGTGCGGCTCTATCTTCGAGACTGTTTTTAACTGGGTTCAACTGTATCCTGTGTTGTGCTGTATTGTGCGTACCCTGCTCATCGATGCTGGACTCGATAGATGCGTCCGTTGGCTTCTTCGGTAAACAGCAGGCTGCCATCGGGTAGCACCAGCAATCCAACTGGACGGCCCCAAGTGGTAGGACCGGCTGGATCGGTAAGGAAGCCAGTGACAAAATCTTCGTAATGTCCTACAGGACGATGATTAGCGTTAAATGGAACGTACACAATTTTATAACCAGTGCCTTCATTCCGATTCCAGGAACCGCGAAACGCTACAAAGGCTCCGTTGCGATAGCGCTCTGGAAACGTAGTGCCATCATAGAATTGCAGGCCCAGTGCCGCTGAGTGAGCCTGGAATAGCACATCTGGGGTAAGGGTTTGGCTTGCCAATCCGGGATTGGTGCTGCGATTACCATCTACTTGGCGCGGATCGAGTCGGTCGGGCGTCAGGTAGGCATAGGGCCAGCCATAGAATTCACCTTGGCGGATGCGGGTCAGATAATCAGGAACTAAGTCATCTCCCAAGCCATCGCGTTCATTCACGGTGGTGTATAGCTCCTGACTCACCGGATGAAAGGCCAGCCCTACCGGATTCCGCAGCCCCGTCGCGAAGGTTTGTACATTAGATCCATCCAGATTCATCACCTGTACCGAGGCGCGGGGCAGTGGTTCTCGATCCACATTCGACGCTGAGCCAATCGAGACATACAGCTTTTGCCCGTCGGGTGAGGCAAGCACATTGCGTGTCCAGTGGTTGTTGTAGCCATCGGCAGGCAGTTTGGCAATTTTCTCGCCAATGCTAGTGATCTGGGTTTGAGCGGTTTGGTAGGGGAAGCGCAGCACCCCATCGGTATTGCCCAGAAAGAAATAGCTGCCAGCAAAGGTCATGCCGAAGGGTTGATTCAGGCCATTCCCGGCGTTGGCAAAGGTTTGTTTCACCTCTGCGACTCCGTCACCATTGTGATCACCCAGCAGCGTGATGCGGTTCTGGCCCGTTTCCGTCACTAACACATCACCCCTCGGTGTCAAGGCCAGCCAGCGAGGTCGAGTCAGTCCTTCTGCAAATACATTCACCTCAAAGCCTGCTGGAACGTTCAGCGTAGGCTGAGCTGGAATAGCAACTACATTCGGGGATTTGGAAGCGCTGTCCGTGGCAAAGGGGGGAGGCAGATCGGCTAGCGCAATCTGAATCGGCGTTGGAGTCAGGGGACGAGTAGCAATCAGGGAATTGGCCGGAACACGAGCAATCGATGCAGGAGCATTGAGAGAATTGTCAGTAGGATTAGCAGCGGATGGCTCTCCTTGTAACTGCGAGGATGGTTCCGTTACAGCTGCATTACAGGCTGCTGTAGTCAGTAGAATTGACAAAATCAAAACCCGATTGAAACGCATGAGAAACACACCGCACAACTGGACACTATTGTCTGGATGCTATTGTCTGGATACTATACAGAGCCGATTCACCCAAATCCGGTTTACACAGATGCTAATTCTGAATCTGTTTTGGGGTCTTCGGTCCTCTGATTCTCGATGCTTTGGCTTTTGCTTTGATTTCCGGCTGTCTGATCTTCTGTTTGATCTTCAGCCACCTCAACCGGAGCACCATCCCGTGTCAGCGACGGTAGTTCACCCCCTTGCTTGAATAAATTACTCACCATTGCCAGCATGGCATTCACTTTGCGATGTCGCCAGTCATCAACTTGGACACAAACTTCAGCGTAGGGCAGACGTCGCTGCATCGCTTCTCGTAAATAGGCGGCATGCCGCTCTTCGTCTTTGGCAATGCTCAGTAAGCCTTTCTTCAAGTTGGCGCTGGCCAAATCGCTGTCGGGTAAAACCTTCGCTATGCGGGCAAACTCTTTGCTGGCGTCAAGCTCCAGAATATGGGTACTGGCAAAAAACACAATCCAATCGATTTGCTGCGGAGCCAGATCATCCCTGCTGTAGCCTTCATAATAGGCCGCCAAGAAGGGACTGCGGCGGTTATTGGCTGTTTCGCTGGTTCCTGAGGCTTTGTCTGTACTCGTTTGCTTGGGCAAAGCGCTAAAGTCAATCATCTGTTTGTTGAGCTGCTTTAGGGCATGGGCAAAAATCTGGCTGTGTCGCCGTTCGTCTTGCGCATGAATGGCCAGCTTCTCTGCCAACCAAGCATCGCCTTCCGCTGCGGCTCGTTGGGATAACGATTCTAAATACGGCACTGCGCCACCTTCTGCCAATTGAAAGCCCGCCAGCATATCAGGCCGAGTCCGCGAATCACGCAAGTTGCGGGCCGTGATGTAGGCTACAGCTCCCGAACCGACGAGATGCAACAGTTGGGTCAATGGATTCATAAAGCTTCTCGGTATCAAAGGCATCTCTCTTAGTCTAGTCACATTCCATCGATCTGACTGTCCTGGGTAGAGGTTGCTTGCGTCTGAGCGTCAGCTTCGCCCTTGATGAAGTCGCTAATCACACAATTATCCGGTAGATCACGCATCAAAGCTGGTCCGGTTCACGAGGTGGAAGCAGTTTGTCTTGTCCTAGCTCCTAAGTAGAACAACATAATTAAACATGAAACCCAAAGGAGATGTTGTCGCCGCCCGAAGAGCGGCGACAACACTCTGAGCTTGGTTTTAATTCAGTTGAATTACTTATCTACATTGACGACTTGAACAAATCAAGCAAATCAACTGCACTTTGGATCAACTGCACTTTGGATAGATCAATCGCTGAGCAAAATTTGGTGTCCTATCGGCGGATTTTTTACGGAAATGCGAGTGCAGCGGGCCGTAGCCCATAATTACAGTCAACGCATGTTCCACTCTCATTAAGGGGATGTGCCCCGATCACGCCTTTGCCAATCCCTCAGGCACCCGCTATAACGAAGCTGCTGCTGTCGATGCATGGGATAGAATAGTTGCGTTCCTAAAGCGTCATCTACAGGATTAGCAAAGATGGCGTGAGAATTGGTGAATCAAGTTGCTTTGTAATGCTGGACTTCAACCACAGTATGAACATTACCGCGTGGTGCAAAGTCTCCTTTGATCGTTACCTCTAGCGGGTCACAAGCAGCCACAAAATCATCTAAGATTTGATTCACCGATTCTTCATGAGAAATATACCGATCGCGATAGCTATTGATATAAAGCTTGATTGCTTTTAGTTCCACTACCTTTTGATCAGGTACATAGCGAATCTGGATCGTTGCAAAATCAGGGTAGCCAGAGAACGGGCACTTGCAGGTAAATTCTGGCAGCGTAATGTCAATCGTATAGCGACGACCAATGCGGGGATTGGGAAAGGTGATTAGTTCCCCAGCAGCGATTATACGTTCGCCATATTTTGGTTCTGAAGCTGATTCTGAGGTTGACAATTTGCTGGTTGGTACACTAATTGGCCCAGAAGTAGATTGAGAATTCATCGTTATAAATTGAGTCACTATCTAGGGCTAATCATAACCAATTCCACATGCCCAAGATTGGGCTACGAAACGAAGAACGAACTAAAAAATCCCTTCTCAAATGATTGAAAAGGGATGGTAGGACTGATTGAGCTGTCGGTTGGCGGTCCAATCAGCGTTTAGGTGGTTTCCGGAATGCTGGTTACCTTCAATCCGGCTTCCGCTTGGGAATAGGTGCCCAGATCAATCGGCATCGGCTCCACATCCCAAATATCGCGGCAGTATTGGGCAATCGTGCGGTCAGAGGAGAATTTGCCCATCCGAGCCACGTTGAGGATCGACATACGGGTCCAGTTGTCCTGATCGCGGAAGGCTTCGCTTACCCGTTCCTGACAGTCCACATAGGATTGATAGTCAGCCAGCAGCATGTATTCGTCGCTATGCAGCAGAGAATCCACAATCGACATAAACAGTCCTGGCTCCTTGGGCGAGAAGAACCCAGAGGCCATTTGGTCGATCACCAGCTTCAGCTCTGGATTGGACTGATAGTATTCGGTGGGTTTATAGCCTCGCGCTTTTAGATCCATTACTTCCTGAGCGGTGAGGCCAAACAGGAAGAAGTTTTCAGCGCCCACCTCTTCGCGGATTTCTACATTCGCGCCATCCAGAGTGCCAATCGTTAATGCGCCGTTGAGCGAGAACTTCATGTTGCCCGTCCCAGAGGCTTCCTTGCCTGCCGTAGAAATCTGCTCAGACAGGTCGGCAGCCGGATAGGCAAACTGACCCAACGATACCGAATAGTTGGCCAAGAACACTACCTTCAGGCGTCCGGCAACATCTGGATCGTTGTTGACCACCTCGGCCACGGAGTTGATCAGCTTCACCACCATCTTCGCCATGAAGTAGCCTGGAGCCGCCTTGCCGCCGAAAATAAACGTGCGGGGCAGCATGTCCATACTGGGGTTAGCTTTCAGGCGATTGTAGAGGGTGATGACATGCATGGCGCAGAGGAGCTGCCGCTTGTACTCGTGAATCCGCTTAATCTGCACATCAAACAGGGAGTTTACATCCACTTCCAAATTATTGTTGCGTTGGATGTAAGTCGCTAAATTGATTTTGTTTTCCTGCTTGATCTGCCGCCAGCGGGCACGGAACTGGGGATCATCAACGAACACCTCGAGTTTGCGCAGCTCGTCCAGGTCTTTGATCCAGCCCTCGCCAATTTTTTCGCTAATCAGGTGAGCCAGACTGGGGTTGCTCATCAGCAGCCAGCGGCGGGGCGTAATGCCGTTGGTTTTGTTCTGGAATTTTTCTGGCCACAGCTCATAGAAATCCAGCATCAAGTCCTGCTTAATCAGCTCAGTATGCAGCTCGGCTACACCATTCACCGTGTGGCTGCCCACACAGGCCAAATGGGCCATGCGCACCTGTTTTTCTTGCCCTTCTTCAATCAGCGACATGCAGGCTAGTTTCGCCGTATTACCGGGGTACTTGAGCCGCACTTCATCGAGAAAATGCTGGTTAATGTCGTAGATGATCTCCAGATGGCGGGGCAACAGACGGCCAAACAGGCTAACCGGCCAGCGCTCTAGGGCTTCGGTCAGCAGGGTGTGATTCGTGTAGGCAAAGGTACGACGGGTTAGATCCCAAGCGTAGTGCCACTCAAGCTGATACTCGTCGAGAAACAGCCGCATCAATTCCGCTACACCGATGGCCGGGTGGGTATCGTTGAGCTGAATCGCCACCTTATCTGGGAAGGCATCGAAGTTGTCATGCTTGCGCAAATACAGCCGGATGATATCCTGCAATGAACAAGACACAAAGAAATATTGCTGCTGCAGGCGTAGCTCTTTACCCTGGGGGGTGTGGTCGTTGGGGTAGAGCACCTTCGAGATGTTCTCTGAGAAAGTCTTGGCTGCTACCGCCTGGGTATAATCGCCCGCATTGAACACGTGAAAGTCAAAGTCTTCGCCCGCTCTGGCCGACCAGAGGCGTAGGGTGTTGACCGTATTGTTGCCATAGCCAGGGACAGGCGTATCGTAGGGGGTGCCGAATACGGTGATGCGGGGCGACCAACGGCTGCGGGTCTTGCCTTCTTGGTCTATATAAACTTCGGTATGGCCGCCGAATTTGACCTCGACCATATAGTCAGGACGGGCAATTTCCCAGGGATTGCCGAAGCGCAGCCAGTTGTCAGGATGTTCGACCTGCCAGCCATCGCAGATCAACTGGTCAAAAATGCCGAATTCGTAGCGGATACCGTAGCCAATGGCAGGAATTTCCAGCGTGGCCAATGAATCGAGGAAGCAGGCAGCGAGCCGGCCTAAGCCTCCGTTGCCGAGACCCGGCTCCTCTTCGCGGTCGATCAAGTCCTCTAGATTGAGGCCAGATTCTTTCAAGGCTTGCTGGATCTGGTCGTACAGCCCCAGGTTGATCAGGTTATTGAGCAGCAGGCGACCGATTAGAAACTCAGCAGAGAGGTAATAGACGATTTTGGCATCTTTCTCATAGTATGTCTGGGCCGTTTTAATCCGACGATGCACCAGACGATCCCGTACCGTGTAGGCCAGCGCCATGTAGTAGTCGTACAGGGTGGCAAAGGTTTCGTCTTTACCTTGGATGTAGTATAAATTGTCGGCAAGTGCCCGCTTGAGTGTAGAGACCGTCGTACCTGTGCGGTCGTCTTCTACATGTACATGAGCACAAAGATCTGTTGGGTGACTGGTCATAAGCTGAAGTTGAGCGATGGTTCACCTAAACTAATGCACACTACAACCTTGAATGACAAGGATTCGTGTTTAAGATTACATCAAGCAAAGGCTTAAGCAATTCTTAGTAATTGTTTGGTGGTTGTTTGATAGCTGTTCGGCAATTGTCTCGTCATTGTTCCCAAAATTGAACTCACGATGCCTTATAGTTGCTGGCTACAGCATAAAGACAACATTAAGAGCCTATCCAAAAACTCCTTCGGGGCTTTGAAATTTAGAAACTCTGACGATTCGGATAGGTGGTAAGCACCCTTGAGAGCGGCAAGAGACCTGCAAAAACACTCCACCTGAGCTGAGGGATTAAGATAAACATCAGCTCCTGTAATTAGGATAATTTAGCGCAATCCTGCGAAAGCTAAAGCTTAGAGCGTGCGGATAGAGTCATGCCGCAAAAAAAACAACAAAAAACGTTACAGATTATGGGTTAATAACTCCAGGTCTCACTCCAAGCAAATATCCTCGGAGATTTCTTCAAAACGTCCTAGAAACAACATGTATTGCTATTGTATTGCCAATCGATTCGAGTGGGTGAGTTGTTGCAGTAACGTCATGAATGGCAATACTTGAAGCAGATTTATACACACAACTCGCTAACCAAATTGAGTAGATCCAATCAACATCAACATTAATCTCAAGAAATTAAATCAATTGGTTCATCGGCAACCGATGTCGCTGTCATTTCCCCGGAAGTAGTAGTGGCTAAATCGGCCAGGTTCATGTGTTCATAAACTTCAAAGGGTTGATGAATCCAAGGGTTGTCGCTGAGATAGTCCACGTAATAATCCGGCGCAATCATAGAGCAAGCTTTATACCACAGGACTGCTGTGCGAACCTCATCAACATAAAAGCCATAGTGCCGATCTAGCCAAGTTAAGGTGCGCTTAAGGCTTTCGCCCGAATCCACCAGGTCATCTACTAACAGCACATGGCTGCCCAAGTTGGGGGTGGTCATGGTTAGATCGCGGGAAAACGTCAGCGAACTGCGGCTTTGCTTGCCTGGCCCCCGGTAGGACGATGTTGCCAGAATTGCCAACGGCAAATCAAAAATCCGGGATAGGATATCGCCGACTCGCAGCCCTCCGCGAGCCAGACAGATAATTTGGTTGAACTCCCAGCCCGACTGATAAATCCTTGCGGCAAGTTGCTCAATTTTTTGGTGGTATTCCGTCCAGGAAACATGGAGGTCTGACATATCTGACATGAAGGGTCGATGCGGTTGATGTTGCGGAAGATGAAAAGCATCATACCAACTGTGGCGGGTTTGGGAGGTAGAAAAGTTTTGCAGCCTTAGATCAAGGGATCGAGATCGAACGAGTCATGATATTCTACAGTAATCGCATCGGGAAACTAGGGTTTGGTTACCGGTCGATCACAATCGAGTTGTGTTCAGGTCATGTACAAGTCATGCGCAAGTCATAGGCAGGAGGGCCATTGCAGTGGGTATTGTTGTGGAACGGGTATCGAAGCAGTTTGGTGACTTCAAGGCGGTAGACCAGGTCGATCTGGAAATCGAGACTGGCTCGCTTGTAGCGTTGTTGGGACCATCGGGGTCGGGAAAATCGACTTTGCTGCGGATTATTGCCGGGTTGGAAACCCCGGACAGCGGCAGGATTTTGTTGACCGGACAGGATGCCACGCAGCAAAAGGTACAAGACCGGAATATCGGCTTTGTGTTCCAGCACTATGCCTTGTTCAAACACATGACCGTGCGGCAAAACATTGCCTTTGGTCTCGATATCCGCCGGATGCCTCGGCCTAAAATCAAGCGCCGCGTCGAAGAACTGCTGGAGCTGGTGCATTTGTCAGGTTTGGGCAATCGCTATCCCTCTCAGCTTTCGGGTGGGCAACGGCAACGGGTGGCGCTGGCACGAGCGCTGGCGGTTGAACCCAAGGTGTTGCTGCTGGATGAGCCGTTTGGTGCCCTCGATGCTAAAGTGCGCAAAGACCTGAGAGTTTGGCTGCGGCGGCTGCATGATGAAGTGCATGTGACCACAGTGTTTGTCACTCACGATCAGGAGGAAGCAATGGAGGTGGCCGACAAAATTGTAGTGATGAATCACGGGCGAGTTGAGCAAGTTGGCACACCCGCCGAGGTGTATGACCATCCGGCCAGCCCGTTTGTCATGAGCTTTATCGGCCCGGTTAACGTGCTGCCCAGCACATCGCGTCTATTTCAAACGAATGGCATTGAATCAGCCCATCCCGAAATGTTTTTGCGCCCCCACGATGTGGTGATTGAGCTGCAACCTGACGAAACGACCGTACCGGCCCGAATTAGCCGCTTGATCCATTTGGGTTGGGAGGTGCAGGCCGAGCTGACGCTGGATGACACTCAGGTAGTGACGGCTCACCTGTCCCGCGACCGCTTCGACACCCTTCAGCTAGAACCACAGCAGCGCGTTTACGTAAAACCCAAGGGAGCCAAAGCCTTTCCTCTGTTTTATTCAATTTGATTTGATTTGAAATTTAGGATTGCTTTATGCCTGCTATAGTTGAATGCTGATGCAGAGAACTAGCCGATTCTGAGTAAGGTGGAGAGGGTTGGCATGAAAAATTTAGTGGATGGGATGCAGAGAAATTTGCAGAGCAGCAAGCTGCGCCAATGGTGGTCGGCGCTATGGCGTGAACGGGTACTGCGGCTTGTGGGGCTGTTTAGCCTCTGTTTGCTGCTGACCGTGAGCTGCGGCGGGGGACAGTCTACCTCTACAGGTAACGCTCCTGCCACCGGAGCCACAGGCGATGGCCGGGTAACGATTGGCACGACGTTGGAAGCCCGCACCCTGGATCCAGCTGATGCCTACGAAGTCTTCCCAGGAATTTTGCTGCAAAATCTGGGCGACCGGCTCTATACCTACCAACCCGGCACCACCCAACTCGTGCCCCAGCTCGCAACTGCTCTGCCCGAGGTGAGCGAAGATGGCTTGACCTATACGATTCCCCTACGCGCTGACGTAAAGTTTCACGATGGTGAGCCGCTCAACGCCGAAGCCGTGGTGTTTTCCATCAAGCGGTTTATGGAGAACGAGGGGCGGGCTACTTTTTTGCTGGCAGACCGGGTGGAATCGATCGAAGCGACCGGCGAGAACGAGATTGCCATCAAACTCAAGCAGCCATTTTCTGCCTTCCCATCGCTGCTGGCCTTTTATGGCACGACGCCTGTTTCGCCCAAAGCCTATGAAATTGGTGCGGGCAAATTCAAACCTAACGACTTTGTGGGCACCGGACCCTACAAGCTGGCCCAGTTCTCCCCCGACACCATCCGCCTTGATCCCAATCCCGACTACTGGGGTGAAAAACCTGCCAACCAAGGTGTTGACATTCAGATCATTGCCAGCCCAGCCAACCTCTACAACACCTTTAAGACCGGCGGCATCGATGTGGCCTATCAAACCCTCGATCCCGATCAAATTCGAGATTTGGTGAAAAATGCTCAGTCTGGCGGCTGGCAGGTGATCGAAGCTGGATCGAATGTGGTGAATTACCTGGTGCTGAATCAGAAGAGCAAGCCGCTGGATGATGTCCGAGTCCGGCAGGCCATCGCCGCCATGATCGACCGAGAGCTGCTAAACGAGCGGGTGTTTCAGGGGCAGGCCGAACCGCTTTATAGTCTGCTGTCTACTAGTTCTGCCGAATACAAGCCCGTGTTCAAAGACCAGTATGGCGATGGCAACATGGAAAAAGCTAAGGCGCTCCTCACCGAGGCGGGCATTTCTGCGTCCAATCCGCTGACGCTAGAAATCTGGTATTCCTCCAGCTCAACCAAGCGCAATCTGGTTGCCAATACGCTTAAGGCCGCCATTGAAAAAGAGATGGACGGCATGGTGGTGATTGAACCAAAAAGCGTAGAAGCCGCTACCCTATTTGACAACCTGGATAAGGGCACCTATCCTTCCGTGCTGCTCGACTGGTACCCCGACTATTTCGATTCCGACACATTTATTGAACCGTTCATGTCCTGTGAGAAGGGCAACGCCACCACCGGCTGTGAATCAGGGCAAAGCCAAACTGGCGGATCTTTCTACTACAGCGAAAAAGCCAATCAATTGATTCAACAACAGCGATCCGAACAAGACCCGGCTGCTCGCAAACAGCAATTTGAAGAACTACAAGACCTGCTGGCCGCAGATGTGCCCTATATTCCCCTCTGGCAAGACAGGGACTACGTGTTTGCCCAAAATGCTGTCGAAGGCGTAGAAATTCAGCCCAGTCAGCAGTTTTTCTTCTGGCAAATCAAAAAGTGATCGTCCAACCTTGAAGTGATGGGCAAGGGGAACATTAACCCAGGGAGCCGCTCTCCTGGATACAGTTTGCTGGCAATCGATACAGTTGAATAATCGTTACACAATCTTCGGACAACCTCTTGCCGGATATGAAAGTTGCCATTGCCCAGCTCAACCCCACCATCGGCGATCTGTCGTACAACACCCAGCAGATTTTAAGCGCCGCTCAAACTGCCGCGGCTCAGGGAGTGCGCTTGCTGCTGACGCCAGAACTCTCCCTCTGCGGCTATCCACCCCGTGATTTGCTGATGCAGCCTGCCTTTGTAGCCGAAATGACGGCGATTCTGCCTCAACTCGCCCAAGCGCTACCAACAGAGATAGCGGTGTTAGTTGGCACGGTGGCACCTAATCCTTACGCATTGCAAACTGGTGGCAAACCCCTATTTAACAGTACAGCCCTGCTGCAAAACGGCCAGGTAGAGCAGTTCTTTCATAAACGCCTGCTGCCCACCTACGATGTTTTCGACGAAGACCGCTACTTTGAACCCAGCAGCGAAACTCGCGCCTTTACCTTAGATGGGGTGCGGATTGGTGTCACCATCTGCGAAGACCTGTGGAACGATGAAACTTTCTGGGGTAAGCGCAACTACGCCATTGATCCCCTCGCCGAACTGGTAGCAGCCGGAGTCGATTTGATTGTCAACCTCTCAGCTTCTCCCTACAGCGTTTCTAAGCAGCAGCTCCGAGAGGCAATTTTGCGGCAGGCTACCCAAACTTACGGACAGCCAATTTTGTACGCCAACCAGGTAGGCGGCAACGATGATTTGATTTTTGACGGCAGTAGCGTTGGATTTAACCGGCAGGGAGACCTAGTCTGCCGGGGCCTCGCTTTTGCCTCAGATCTCGTGATCGTGGAGTTTGACCCAAAGAAGAGCGACCTTTGTGCCGGATCGATTGCGCCCCAACCCGCAACGGCAGATGCCGAAATCTGGGCGGCTCTGGTCCTGGGAGTCCGCGACTATGTGTGCAAATGCGGTTTCTCGAAAGTGGTGCTGGGTCTGAGTGGCGGTATTGATTCGGCTTTAGTGGCGGCGATCGCGGCGACAGCAGTAGGGGTAGACAATGTGCTGGGTGTGCTGATGCCGTCTCCCTACAGTTCCGACCATTCGATCAAGGATGCGCTGGAGCTAGCAAGAAACCTTGGGATCCAAACCCAAATTTTGCCAATTGGTGACTTGATGAAAGCCTACGATCAGACCTTTGCAGAGCTATTTGCCGGCACCGAGTTTGGCCTAGCCGAGGAGAACATCCAGTCTCGGATTCGCGGCAACTTACTAATGGCAATCTCAAATAAATTCGGGCATCTGCTGATTTCTACCGGCAACAAATCAGAGTTGGCCGTCGGCTACTGCACTCTATACGGCGATATGAACGGAGGTCTAGCCGCTATTGCCGATGTACCCAAAACGCGGGTCTACTCCATCTGCCGCTGGTTGAATCAAACGGGCCAGAGCACTTCAGAATTAGAACCTTCCTTCCATCCCAGATCAAACCCTGCTCAGTCAGAACTGATTCCAGCCTCGATTCTCATCAAAGCGCCCAGTGCCGAACTAAAGCCGGGCCAGGTTGATCAGGACTCGCTACCGCCCTACGATATTTTGGATGACATTCTCTGTCAGTTCATTACGCAACACAAGTCTCCCGCTGAGATTGTTGCGTCTGGACAGGATGCAGCCACCGTCGATCAGGTGATCAAGCTAGTGACACGAGCCGAGTTCAAACGCAAACAGGCCCCACCCGGCCTCAAAATCACCGATCGTGCCTTTGGTACAGGGTGGCGAATGCCAATTGCCAGCTGCTGGGTACCGACTCACAAGCACCAGACAATGCCGCTGACCCAACACAACCCAGATCGCTGAACAAAAGCAAAACCCCGGTGTCGGAAACCGGGGAAATGAATTGGTCTGAGGATGGTGCTAGAAACCTATGAGATTAGAATAGGGCCACCGTATGACGCCCATAGGTCGATTGTTTGTCAATCCTGTCACATTGTTTTTCTACAGATAAAGTAATTTCTTCTCAGGCAGTTCTGGTACACCAGCTGCAAACCGGGCTTGCAGTGCTCGCGTGTAGGGGAGCAACAAACTCAGCTGATCGGGCTTAACTCGCGCCTGAATCTCCTGGACTAGAAGCTGGAGTACCGATTCAACCAAGGTCCAGCTTACTCCCACCGTTGGAAACACCATTTGGCAGAGCGGCAACAGATCCTGCTCAATTGCGGTCAGATCATTCTCTAGCAGGCAGAGCCACAAGTAGGCTTGAATCATATTGAGGTCGCGAATCGTGGACGCAGCAATCTCTGGATTGCTAAATACTCCGCGCCGACTGCAAGACTGACCGTGAAGGCTACTAGCCTGCCGGTACACCTCCTCTGCAATCGTCTGGCTATTCGGTAACATCTGCTCAACCAAAACGAAAGTTGGCGAAACCGTTGAGTAGTGTTCTGCAGCCTGACAAATCCGCTGCCAAGGAATACAGACCTGCTCTTCTACAAACTTGAGATAGGGTGAAAGCAACACCTGTTCGCAAGGAGATAGGTGCTTCAGCAGTTCTCGCGTACTGAAGTGAAACTGTGTTGTCATAAATCCAATCGATCGGCGATTGGAAGAACACAGATGCTGGGCTTGAAGCTGAAGTATGGCGGGTTCTACAGCCTCGGCGAGTTGAATTATGGTGGGCAACATCAGCGCCGAGAGAGCCAGCCTACTGAACACATCGCTAGAGACAGTCATGAAGCGGAGATAGCGGCTAGGAGGCGGCTGTTGCAGATACACCTCCAGCATAGTGCTATAGACCTGCTCAACCGAGTCAGCAAACTGACGTGCTTCGGCTAGGTTGATGATATTGGGGAGGTAGGAGAAAAGCGAGTTGGTCTTTAATCCAGCGATTTGGCAGTGGAGTTTCAGCAGTCGCCTTGCCTGTTCAACCGTTTGCGATCGCCCTGCTTCAGTTGCGTACTCCATTAAGGTAGCGATGGGAAACTGCCCCTTCTCAGTCGGCAGAACTGATAAATCGGGCCTATATCGAGCTGCCCATAGCTTAATCAACTGATTGACTGAAGCCGTATCGGCAATTCGGGTTGGTTTCAACATGAGTTCCTTCGATTGTTCGAGCTAAGAGATTGGGCTAGATAAAACAAAACTGGCGCAGAAGTGTGGCACTTCTTAACCCACCCTGAACCGACAGCAAGTTGAGTCAGCAGAAATGGGTGCGCTAGCAGGATAGATGCCTCCCTCCAGCAGTTAGATAAATCTAAGCAGAAACACCAAAATCAGAAAAATTAGAATCAGAAAAACTAGAATCAGAAAAACAAAAGCAAAATAGTCAGGGCTAAATTAGCAGCCCGTTCAAAGTTGGCCTACTATCTAGCCAATAGTGCCAAGATTGCTCAGCTTCAGTAAGTCCACCCAAAGTTGGGCAGCCCAATTAATCCATTGATCGAATACCTGCGCGTTCCGTGGGCAGAGCGCAACCATCTGGCTCGCCACCGGCAGAACGCTAGGACTACAGGAGCGCCAAATCATTGGATTCACTGGCTGAGCAGACTTGGTTTGAGGGATTTGCCCTACTAGTCTGATCTGCGACTTGGTCTTTCATCGTCCATCTGCTTAAAACTGGTAATTCTCGCAAAACACTACACAGGAGAACACAACTAAGACAAAATACTACTGAGTAAGACAGTGATATCCCGTAACTATCTAAATACATTATTCAAACTTGTAGCAAATAGCACTATAAAGTTCTAGTGAAGCTACGTCGAAATTGCTTAAAGTTTCTTCAAGATCTGCACGATTTTAGCTGCCTTTATTGGCTGAAACGATGGATTAAAAAGGCTTTAGCCACTTGATACTCCCAGATCAGCCATTAAGCATGTTCATGGTGAACTTACTGAGATTTGATTCAATAGATCAGAATCTGTAAAGCCACCGAAGTATAGGAAGATAAGGGTTTAGTTGCAGGTACTCCCGCTGATAGCTTAACCATTGCCTTGCCAAGCCTACGTTGCGATCTTTACGGGTTAACAGATTGAATTACGATTCTAAGAATTGCTAAAGGAACAAAAAGGATAGAATTGAGCGGATAAACTTTTGAATGGCTGCTTCATAGGCTGCCTAATATATAGGTTTACGAGATAAATTGCTGCATGTCTAGCCTTATGTTGAGCAATCAGTACAAGTTCCCAACTTTACTAGACCGACCAAGCAAAACTTGAGGTTATACAGCCTAAGTGAGCCTACATTACAGGAACTGACAACTGGCTTGCCTTCCCCTCGCTTTCAGCTAAAAACCCCTGTATGATTCCTCTTTAGGTAGTTTTTGTTTGGCGGTCTGTCCGCTTTAATGATTGGCAGATCTGGCACCTGAAGGTCATCATTTTCCTACTTCAGGGTGTTAGTTACCATTAATCACCTTTGATGTGCCGAATCGGGAAGGAGTCTGCATGAGCTTTTTTGACCTGTTTGGGATCTTCATTCTCATTTCTTCGTTGCAGCCGGTCATTCAGCGGCGAATCGTAGAATCTCGTCGGCTAGCAGCCATTCGAGCCTTGGAGCAACAGCGCGGCAGCCGGGTGATCCTGATGATTCACCGTCAAGAATCCATTAGCCTGTTGGGGATTCCCCTCTCTCGCTTTATCAATATTGAGGATTCCGAACAGGTGCTGCGGGCCATTCGCCTCACTCCCCCCGACGTGCCGATTGATCTGATTCTGCATACTCCGGGCGGGCTAGTGCTTGCTACCGAACAGATTGCCAGAGCCTTGCTGCGTCACCGCGCCAAAGTGACTGTATTTATTCCCCACTATGCAATGAGTGGTGGCACCATGCTAGCCATGGCAGCCGACGAAATCGTCATGGATGAAAATGCTGTCCTTGGTCCGGTCGATCCTCAGCTTGGCAATACGCCAGCGGCTAGTGTGCTGCGGGTGGTGGAAGATAAACCCGTGAGTGATATTGATGACCAGACTCTGATCACAGCCGATATTGCCCGCAAAGCAATCCGACAAGTGCAGCGGTTTGTGCGTGCTCTACTAGAGGATGAGGTGCCGCAGCAGAAAATCAATCCAGAAAATATTGACCGGATTATTGAGGCGTTGACCACAGGCCGAGTCACCCACGACTATCCCATCCTAGTTGAAGAAGCCAAGGAATTGGGTTTGCCGATTACGGTAGGACTACCTCTAGAAATCTACAATCTCATGGAGCTGTATCCTCAACCTATGACCGGGCGACCCTCGGTTCAGTACATTCCCATGCCCTATCAGCCACGACCCTTACCCGAAGCCGCAGACACCAAGTAGTGGCTTGGATCCTATCTTCCAATCTGCTAAGCACAAGGCACAGAACAATCAGCCAAGTGCTTTTTAAAATAAAGGCGGTAAAGCTCACAGCTTGGTTTCGCCAGCGTGCCATCTAGCTGGATTAACCCCAAGCTTTCGAGTTGGTAGGCGACCTTAAGGGTCTCCAAGCGAACTCCTATGTCGGAGTTGAGCACTTGCTGCATGGCTAGCACCAGAGCAGGTTCATTTTGTACGATGGCCAAATGGTCTCGCAGATATTGGCCGTAAATTCCGCTAGGTTCTGCGGCAGTATCCAACAGTTGCCCTAAGGTGAGCACACCACGATGCAGATGATAAAACGCTAAATTCGTTAAGTAGGGATGCCCTCCTAGCAGTTGATAGAGACTAATTAATTGCGGGCTATCAATCTCCGATGCCCACAGTAAGCCATAGCGCAACGCCAAATCCTGCATCTGCTCCAGCGTAAAGGCAGATAAAGTCAGCGCCAGTCCCACATCAAAGGGAGATTGCTGAAAATCAGCGGAAGTATACGCTTCTGTGCTTTGAACAACAATGAAGCGCAGCTTACGCCAAATCGTTCCTTGTTTAGCCTGCTCGTGCCAATAGCGCAGCATCGACAAAACATCATCCGCTACAGTGGGGTAATCAAAAATCCGATTCACTTCGTCTAACCCCAGCACAATTGGTGCCCGAATTTGCTCTAGCAAATAAGCTTCAAAATACACACTACAGCTAACTTTGCTGCCCATACTTTCATCCCAATAGGCTGCAAGGGCTGGATTCAGATCCAGCTTTCTGCTGACATTAATACAAAGCCAACGCAGTAGCCGATCCAGCGACTCAAACACCGCATTATCTGCCTCCTGAAAGTCGATGTAAACGGGCCGACAGCCTTGTACCGCCGCGTGAGCCAGAATCCGGGTCAGCAGCGAGCTTTTTCCCATTTGGCGGGGCGCTCTAATCTGCAGGGCACAACTCGGTTGGGTAATTTCTGCCAGCGCCAGTTCTTCGATAGGAGGACGAGCAACATAGAAAGGAGAATTTGTTGGTACCAGTCCTGAAGGAAATTCCAAGAAGGTTCTGAGGTTTGATTCAGCCGCAAGTGTCGCTGCAGGTATGGCTCCAGATGCTGCGACGGATTCATCTACAGTTCCCTGCGTCTTACGAATGGTTTCTTGGTTAAATTCCGCTAAATGGCGTTTGTCTTGTCGCAAAACAAGATGCAAATTCTTTTTAGTTACCTTTTCACCAGTTGCTTTTGAAAGATCCTGCCAGAGTTGGGAGCCAACTTCTTTAATGTAAGTTGTGCCATAGCTGCAATCTTGCGACATATCTTGGTAGTTCCGGCCCAACCATGACTGTTGAAAGATAAATCGTTCGATTGGATTCAATTGTCTCAGCAGCAAAACCTGCTCTATGACTTTTAGAGCTTCATCAACGCTCATGTGGAGGCCAAATTGGGCGAAATTATTGTAAAGGTGAACTTAATCTATTACACTCACCGCCCCAGTTCAAGCTGGTTCAAGTAGTTCATTAAGGCATTGAATTTTGCGTATTTTCACGCTGTAGAACCATCGCTGTAGTACTGGCAATTACCAAACTTAGACTCAATTCGGTAGAGGAAAATAGGTTCAAAGGTAGAGTAACTTCAGTTAATTCAATGTTTTCCTACGACAAATCTTATTGGCTTAGCAAGTAGTCGTAGAACGGAGAATCAAATCGCAATTTTTGCGTGTTTCAACTTAATAACTATTCAAAAGTTATACGCACTGCACTCTGGCCAAAAATCTTTTGAACTAGTTCATTTCGTCAGCAGTATAGTTCGTGTAATTACATACAACTCTAGAGTTTTGCAAGTACTTTCTGCTAAAAACGCCTGAAAAGCTCTACTGAAAAGCTATGGATCCAGTATTTTCCAGGTTAGAATCTGGTCCTTTTGAACAAGTAGAGTAGCCGATCAGAGTAATAAATAGAGTTACAACTGGAGTCCATTCAGCTGTCAGCCGTGGGTTACAGTTTGAGGAGATAGGGCAGAACTATACCTCTGTGGTCCAAACAGTAGCCTTAGGCTTAATCACTTCGACACGAAGTTGAAAAACCTAAAGCAATGGTGTCGATATAATGTCGCCAAATAATGTCGCCAAAACACTACTAGGAACGTTATGAGCACCACGTTCCGACTCTGCCAGTTAAACTTTTCCCCGCTTATGAGCAGCTGAATTAGGATCTGTAAATGTTTCTGTTCGCTTCGGTACCTGACCCACCCATAGATGAATTGCGGGCTATTGAAGCAGGCCCACTCAAGTGCACTAATCCCCCGTCTAGTCTGCTACTCTGCGAGAAGGCTGCTGTAGGCGCAGACTTCTCCGATTAGGCCGCAAATTGATTCGCGGGTGGGAGAAGTACGACGTCAAAAGCTGAATTGACCCAAAACTCTGAACAGCCCTCTAAATTAACCCTGAGAATGCACTTAAACCAAGCTGCTCTAAGTAATTTTCTCGCTCTTTCACCTGACAACTCATGCAAAGTAGGAGCAAGAAGATAAGCGTTTTTCACTCATGTGAGGTACGGGAGGTGTGAGGGCGAAGCCCCCACGCAGGGGCACTGCCCCTGCACCCCGTTTTTCGGACTTCACTAGCCTGAAAAAGGCTGTAAGAGGATGTCTGAGAAGTCTTCTTGACTCCATCATTCCTTTGCGAGACTCCCCCTCAACTCCCCCTTAACGAAGGGG
>KL662191.1:62407-82456 GCA_000733415.1 [Leptolyngbya] sp. JSC-1 | reverse complement strand
CTTCTAGCGTCGTCAATTGTTCCGGTGCTGTTTCCTCATATAGCAAGGCGGCAATGGCACGAGCATGGTCTTGGATTTGTTGCAATTTATCGGCGTCCATTCGTTGCACCTCAGAGGTCAGCAATTAATTCCTTAAGCATAATGGAGATGCTCTGAACTGACCTGTTAAGCATTTCTACCTATTACATAACTGGGATGCACCCTAGAGACATCGCTGCGCTAGTTGCAGCACCCCAAGACACAATCAAACTTCATCTAAACCTCATCTAATCTCAGCGTTAAATTTACATTTTGTTGTACAAATCAAAACTAATTCAAGAAGTTTACTGATACGGCATCAAATTGAGTAGCCTGGTCAGATTGCGCTAGTTGCAGCCTCCACAGCCACATCAGCTCTTCTCAATTTAGAATGCTTGAATGCTCGGTACACCCCACTGAGCCAAAACTACTAGCTCCTAGCTTTGTCCTGCCGGCAAGTTGAGCATTCCTGCCGAAGGTTGCCCCAGTGAGTTATGTTCAATGCAGTATTTTTGGTCTATGCGCTCCTTCTTCAACTGAATAATCAATATGTGTGACTTCTAATCAGTTGATTATTCTTTGCGTTCAGATTCTGCTGACTTTAGTTTGAGAGACACTGGTGATTTGAAATGATATTTGGAGTTGGGGCGCACCTATGTCGCCCTCAAACTCGCATTGGCTCCCGATACCGCCACCACCACCACCCCGGATTTCCTCGATTCCTTGTGGCGCGCACAGTTACCGAGTGACCCCAGCACTCCCAGACCCAATGCCGAGATTCGAGCCGAACTGCAACGCGGGATGACAGCGCTCGATACGCTGCTCGATGGAGTAGAGAACCCACTGGGGGCACTGCGCTTTGTCCACAACTTGGTGCAGGCGGCGACGAATGTGGAATCACTCTCAGAGGAGGCAGTGTTCGATGCCCAATGCCTGAGAGAACTGGTGGCCTTTGGCTTTGAGTATGCCAAGCTCAATCCCACACACCTGGAGTCAGCCACTGAGAATGGAGTCGAAGCATTCTTGGCAACGCTGTGGCAGAGTGAGTCTACTGAGGCTGAATCCATCGCAGTCAAAGAAGCAACCGGAAAGCTGACGCCTGCCCCAAGACATGGATGGCACTCCCCAAGCCCAGGTGGGAATGCTTGGATGCGACGGAATTTGGTGTAATCACTGTTGGGTAAAAGGTAACGAATTAATCATTGATCTAACTGCCGATCAATTTGGACATGCCCCAGTGATTGTGACCCATACCTCCGACCAGCGCTATCGTGCCAACCTAGCGGAGATTGACCTGGAAAAAGATTTACAGAAGTTGCAGCGGAGGCCAATGCAGTGGTTGAGCGCTTGGAGAGCAAACGATTCGGCATCGGGTTAGGAGATCAGGTCAACGCAGATCACCTATGCATCGACTTCATCAAGGTTCTGTGAAATCAGAGTTTTTACGCCTATCATGGCTGTTTTGTTGTGTCAGGATCGAGTCAGAGTGACATTCAGTCACTGAATCTGTGTGTTATCCGTATTGGTGCAGCAATGGCAACTCCTCAGCAATCCTCTGCCCGCTTTCGTCCCGCGACTGACTTTCCTAAAACCATCGCCCAACTTCCTCCCGTCGAAGCCGAGCAGCTTTATACCGAAATGCGGGACTGTTTGATTTTCACCAACCGCAGTCGTGCCCAACTAGTCCGCCGTAACGAAGAGCACAAGCAGAAAACTCTGCAACTCAGAGCCAATGTTGCTCAGATGCAGCAGCTAATTAACCAGCTTGAGCTAGACAAACAGCAGCTAGCCGTCAAGAATCAACAGGTAGTAGCAGAATTGAGTCAGCAAGTTCAAATCATGTCTGGCCATTTCGATCAGCTCACCGCAGCTTACGATGCGATTGCCGACATTGACAATCCGGTCGGCTTTATGGCCCAGCCGAACCGCTTCTTTCGGTTTATCCAAGCTTTGAAAGCTATCATCTTGTTCTGGCGCGATGAGAAGGAGCCGTTGCTCGGTGAGCCTCCATCTCAAGCCTTACCAGATCAAGCGAATCGAACCAACCCTTACGGAACTGATGCCGACCGGCGCGAGAATCCGCAAATGTATCAAGACCCGGCATCGATCAATCGCTCGTTGCTGGATGATTAAACCTCATGGGCAAAAAACGCATCAACCAACTGCTAGAGCAGCTCAAAGAAAATCAGCAGCAGGATCTCCAGAACGCGGCGGCCATTTTTACCGTGGCCCAGGTAGCCGTCAATCGACTGCGCGAACAGGTCGAACCAGTCGAAACGGTACCCGCGAGGGCGGCCTTACCCGGAACTGAGGTCGCGGCCCTGCTGCCTGCGGCTCCCATCCCAATCGAGCGAGCCGAGTTAGAGCGGCGCTATGGTTCTTATACAGCCTGTCGTCAAGCGGCTAAAGCTCAGGGCATCAAGTTCAGCAAAACGCCATCCTGGCCGCAGCTCTCGGTGGCCTTTGGCTATCTAGAAGCCTGTCAGCAGATGGTGCAGTCTTATCTGCAAGCCCATCCCAACGAACAGCTCAAGGGCGTTTCGATTGAACTCAAGCTGGGCTAGGAGTGGGCTGAGGAATTGGGCGAGATTGGCTAAGGGATTGACTCGAAATCGTGCAGTGCAAATCCGCCAAAATGTCCTATCGGTCGTAGGGCAGTTCGGTGTAGCGGGTGAACGTATAGGTTTCGTTCGGGTTGAGGACTTTGGGCATAGAGCAATGGGACTGTGGGGCAAACTGCAAGGCTAAATTGTACTCGTTTATTTATAAATTTTTGCCCAAGCAGAGGCGGTTCTGTCTAGGATTAGATCTGAAGCAGAATTGAAGACTGTGACAATTCTTCCAATTCAGCAATTACTGTTTCTTCTAATCTAATGTCAATCATGGTTACGCTGTCTCCTGCTCTGAAGGCTCGCCTGTCTACCCCGCTGAAGATTGGCAATTTTGAGGTCAATAGTCGGGTGTTGCAATCTCCGCTGTCGGGCGTGACGGATCTGGTCTTTCGGCGGTTGGTGCGGCGCTATGCTCCTACATCCATGATGTATACCGAAATGGTCAATGCCACCGGGCTGCACTATGTCAAGCAGTTGCCCAAGATCATGGAAATTGACCCGAACGAGCGGCCCATCAGCATCCAGTTGTTCGACTGTCGCCCCGATTTTTTAGCAGAAGCGGCTCAGATGGCGGTTGCAGAAGGAGCCGATACGGTCGATATCAATATGGGTTGTCCGGTGAACAAAATCACCAAAAATGGCGGTGGTTCCTCGCTGCTGCGGCAACCGGACGTGGCGGAAGCAATTGTGCGCTCGGTGGTGAAAGCCGTAGATGTGCCGGTCACGGTCAAAACCCGGATTGGCTGGAGCGATAAGGAAATCAACGCGGTCGAGTTTGCCCAGCGGATGCAGGATGCCGGTGCCCAAATGCTGACGCTACACGGACGCACCCGCGCTCAGGGCTATAACGGACCGGCCCGCTGGGAATGGATTGCCCGCGTCAAAGCAGTGCTGTCGATTCCGGTGATTGCCAACGGCGATATTTTTTCGGTCGAGGCGGCGGTGCGGTGTCTGGAGATGACGGGAGCGGATGGGGTGATGTGCTCGCGCGGTACTCTAGGCTATCCGTTTCTGGTGGGCGAAGTCGATCATTTCCTCAAGACTGGCGAACCGCGGACTCCTCCGTCTCCGATTGAACGGCTTCAGTGCGCCCGCGACCATCTGGAAATGCTGTGGGACTACAAGGGCGAACGGGGAATCCGGCAGTCCCGCAAACATATGACTTGGTACGCCAAAGGCTTTCAAGATGCGGCAGAGCTGCGCGGCAAACTGGCGGTAATCGAAAACCTGGAGCAGGGGCTAGCCTTGATCGACCAGGCAATCGAGCGGTTGAGCCAGTACGGCTGGCAGGCTGACACTGTAGATGAACCGCAGCTAGTCGAGGTTTAGCTGATCGAACGACAAATCCAAATACTGGCGGTTAGAAACTGCGTCTACACAGACAAAACCCGCCTTCGCGGGTTCCTCAGCAACAACTACTTGGCGATGAGTCGGTGCGGACCGACTTAGTCTGTATGGCGGCGGTTTTAACTGCCATTTATTCAGCATCAAGCAGGACAAAGCTTAAGCCAACCTACCGCATCGAAATTCGCCTTAAAAACAGCCAATGGCACCAAAACGCTAGATGGAAGATGACGATTGCCCAGAAAATAAGCTGGTACGACCGCTTACGGCTCTTATGGTGCAAGCGTCGTTGAGCAATCAAGGCTCCCAGCCAGCCGCCCAGCAGCTCACACAAATGCAGCGTATTTTCTGAGACTCGCCACTTGCCCTGTCGTGCCCGCGATTTGTCATGGGCGTAAAGGGCAAAGGTCAACCCACTCATTAGCGGGTAGAGCACTAGCGGTATCGGATTGGCCGTTACCCACCAAAAATGCGCGGAACCTAAAACTGGCAAGCAGGACAATAGCACCAGTTCTAACGCTAAAGCAGGTCGAGGCAGCGATTGCGATAAACGGCTTTCCAACTCCGAAACTCGCAACCAAGGCTTGACCCTGGCTCCTTCAATAAAAGCATGACAAGCTCGCTGTTTGCCATCCCGATCTTGTCCGAGCTGGTAGTAAATCACATCCCCCACCTGAGGCCGACGGGTGGACTCTTTCAGATCACAAATATGCAGAAACACTCGGCGGCTGCCATCATCCGGTTTGATAAAGCCAAAGCCGCGCTTGTCTTGCCACTCGATCAGCTGACCTCGGCGCAGAACGGGTTGACGAGAGTTTGCTTTGGGGTCCTTAGCCAACTCTGAATTACTCCAGTACTTCTTTACCCATGCGCCAGTAGCGGTAGCGTAAGTACAGCCCCAGCGTCACTTGTTTCATGATCCAATAGAACACCGTTAGAATCACAAAAGTAATCGCCATCACTGCTACCGGCTGTTTGCTGGTCAGATCATCCAAGGTTGTAATCAAGACGTTACCTGGCTCGGTAACGAGATCCCAGCTATTGAAGCGGCGAAACCGCCCGATATAGACCCCAATTGCGCAGAGCAGGTGCATTAAGAGTTCTACTGCCCAGATGATCGTTCGGCTCGCGCCCTGCTTGCGGAGATAGTAGCCCTGATTGATCAGGGACACCACATAGGCTGCAAAACCGCCTAAAATTGCCGTGATATGGAGCGGAATCAGGATCAGGCCGACTACCCACATCGAGATTCCGGCCCGGGTACCGCGAATCAGGTGAATAATATCGGTCAGCAGGTAGGGAGCGTTGGGCAAAAACGCTAAAAAAATGACCCAAACGAGCCACCAAACAAAGGTGCGAGAAATTTTTGGTCGGCGGAACAGCCAGAAGCTCAGCACCAATGGGATAACCGCAAGAAACAGATTCCAGAGAATCCAGCCGCTATAAACATTTGAAAACGCGAGGAAAACTTCATACAGCCTTTCTCTCATAGCATGCCCCGTTGCTTTGGTTGACCCTAACCTAGATTAACCTCCGGTTAGGAGGAGATGGCAGAGGTCAGTAGAATTCATCTCCAAAAATTAAAACTTTTTGAGGAAAAGACCAATTTGCGTGAATTCACCTCTATAGTCCTATGGAAGCCAATCCTATTCGCTTTAACATCTGTTCATGAAGTTATGGAAGCAAATATGGAAGCAAACAGTGAGGTTGGTGATTAGATTATGGTGATTCTGCTGTATGGGGCACCTCCTGTCTCTGCCAAGTGAGATGCCCTCGCCAATCTCTCAGCCTCCTAGCTTCCACTCAAGCTCATAACCTAGCTTCATCAAACAGTGAGTGACTGCTCTACACAGACTGAAAACCTATGAAGTTTTGTGCTGAGATTTTACAGGTTCTTGGCATGTCTGTGCATATCGTTACTTTATTTAACAAACATAAATTATTTTTATTCATCTGCTAAGAAGATTCAAAGATGGGCTTATTACATTCCTGATATATTTTTGATTGAACCCACGAACAGGGCAAAAAATTAAGATAACCTAAAGAATGCCGGGTAAATTCTTGCCCTAATTCGCACGGACTTGATCACCAGTATTTGCTGTTGCTTGAGGCTGCGCCAGCTTCCTTGCTCCTGCAGTGAAGGGGGCAGGGCAGGGTTCTTACGTTCGGGTTGAACGACTGTTCGATTAAACCAGTCGATTGAACAAGTTCGGATCGAAGTGATTCATAGGAAGGGAAACATGTCTTATTCTCAAACCAAAACCCAGACCAAAGCTGGGTACCAGGCAGGGGTTAAAGATTATCGCCTGACGTACTACACGCCTGATTACACCCCCAAAGACACCGATATTTTGGCCGCATTCCGGGTGACTCCTCAGCCTGGAGTTCCCTATGAAGAGGCGGGAGCAGCAGTTGCGGCTGAATCGTCTACCGGAACCTGGACGACCGTATGGACTGACCTGTTGACCGATTTGGATCGCTACAAGGGTCGTTGCTATGATATCGAGCCGGTTCCTGGTGAAGACAATCAGTTTATCGCCTACATTGCCTATCCGCTGGATCTGTTCGAGGAAGGCTCTGTCACCAACATGTTGACCTCGATTGTGGGGAACGTGTTTGGCTTCAAAGCGCTGAAAGCTCTGCGTCTGGAAGACCTGCGCATCCCAGTTGCCTACCTCAAGACCTTCCAAGGTCCGCCGCACGGTATCCAGGTTGAGCGCGACAAGATTAACAAGTATGGCCGTCCGCTGCTGGGTTGCACGATCAAGCCGAAGCTGGGCCTGTCGGCAAAGAACTACGGTCGGGCTGTTTACGAATGTCTGCGCGGTGGTTTGGACTTCACCAAAGATGACGAAAACATCAACTCGCAGCCGTTCCAGCGCTGGCGCGACCGTTTCACCTTTGTTGCTGAAGCGATTCACAAAGCTCAGGCAGAGACGGGTGAAATCAAAGGGCACTACCTCAACGTGACGGCTCCCACCTGCGAAGAAATGATCAAGCGGGCGGAATATGCCAAAGAGTTGAACATGCCCATCATCATGCACGACTTTTTGACTGCCGGTTTCACCGCGAATACAACTTTGTCTAAATGGTGCCGTGACAACGGTATATTACTCCACATTCACCGCGCTATGCACGCTGTGATCGACCGTCAGAAGAACCACGGCATGCACTTCCGCGTTTTGGCAAAATGTCTGCGGATGTCCGGCGGCGACCACATCCACACCGGCACCGTTGTGGGTAAGCTGGAAGGTGACAAGGCCGTTACCCTCGGTTTCGTAGATCTGCTGCGGGAAAATTATGTTGAGCAAGACCGCTCCAAGGGGATTTACTTCACCCAAGACTGGGCTTCGATGCCGGGTGTGATGGCCGTTGCGTCGGGCGGTATCCACGTATGGCACATGCCTGCTCTGGTAGAAATCTTTGGTGATGATGCTGTGCTGCAATTCGGTGGTGGTACGCTGGGTCACCCCTGGGGAAATGCTCCGGGTGCAACCGCAAACCGGGTGGCGCTAGAAGCCTGCGTTCAAGCTCGGAACGAAGGTCGGGACCTGATGCGTGAGGGTGGCGATATCATCCGTGAGGCTTGCCGCTGGAGCCCTGAACTGGCAACTGCTTGCGAATTGTGGAAGGAAATCAAGTTCGAATTCGAGGCGCAAGACACCATTTAATGGAAAGTAAAAGGGTAAAAGTAAAAGGAAAAATTGATTACTTTTTGGCTTTTACCTTTTTACTTTTACTTTCTTTATGGATTTGAAGCAGATTGCTAAGGATACAACGAAGGTAATTATTAGTTACCTGACGTATCAAGCTGTACGGACGGTGATTGCTCAACTGAATGAAACCGATCCTCCAAGAGCGCTCTGGTTGCACACATTTTCGACCAAAGAGCGAATTCAGGATGGCGAGGCATACATTCAAGATCTGTTTCGGGAGGAGCAAAGTTTGGCGTTTCGCATTCTCACGGTTCGAGAACATCTAGCCAATGAGGTGTGTGAATTTCTGCCAGAGATGGTGCGGACTGGAATTCAGCAAGCCAACATGCAGCAGCGCCGTCAACAGCTAGAACGCATGACGCAGTTCGATCCAGCTTCTTCGGAAACTCACCCAGAGCAATCCGGAACTGAACCTGACAATTCTTGATTCATTCTTTACTTGAGGAAGTCATGAAAACTTTACCCAAAGAGCGTCGGTACGAAACTTTTTCCTATTTGCCTCCGCTCAGCGATGCCCAAATTGCTCGTCAAATTCAATACACGATCGATCAAGGCTACATTCCTTGCGTTGAGTTCAACGAAGACTCCGCTGCCGAAACCCACTACTGGACGATGTGGAAGCTGCCGTTGTTCAACGCTAGATCGCCGCAAGAAGTCCTCAACGAGGTGCAGCAGTGCCGCTCTGAATACAACAACTGCTATATCCGCGTCGTTGCCTTCGACAACGTGAAGCAGTGCCAGGTGATGAGCTTTATTGTGCACAAGCCTAATGCAGGCGGATACCGCTACTAATAGAGTTTTGGTGGCGTAGCACGCAGTTTTAAGTTTTGAGTTAACAAAATAATTGAAAACTCAGGCTCAAAGCTGAATCCAAAGTCAGCGTGGTTATTTGGTGATCCGAACTAACCCCAATTGAGAATAGGAGGTGGGATAGCCTACCTCCTTTCATCTTGGTAACTGTTTGGTAACTGTTGTTGAAAGCGCCAACTATGCCGTTGCCGCCGTAATCTACCTTAATTACCTCAACATCTTTTTGCTGACAATCTCAATTAGCGAAATAGGAGGTAAATCAATCTACCTCCCGTTGATTACTGTTTGATTACCGTTTGCTAAAGTCTGTTACCGTTAGGCGGCACCAGATTATTTCTAGTTAAATTCGCGTAATTCGATTCTGCCGGTGCATTTGGCCTGCTTGAAGCCTGTTCCACCCGCAACCGGAGTGGTCAGTTCGACATACACGCGAGGTTTTAATCCACCGCCTGCTGGAGTTTCAACAAAATATTGGAATGAGCTTAACGCACCAATCATTGAACCAGCCGCGGCAGGTACATCAGTAATTAACAGTGCGGTTCCAGTTCCGTCAAAGTTTGTTACTCCGATGTTGCACTGGTTACCTTTAAACTCAACCTTTTGGATCTTTTCGTAATCAAATGTTAGGTTAGGCATAACTTCTTCCTGTGTGTTGTGTGTGTTGAACTATCACTGAACGGTGATTATGGATTTGCGCTCAGAATTTACAATGAGATAAATACTGTTAATTTCTATTAATTGCTATAGCAATACTTATCCCAATGCAATTTTGGTTCTCAGGCTTAGTTTTCAAAGATTCTAGACAAATTCACGCAGTTCGATTCTGCCCGCGTATTGTGCCTGATCCACTCCGCCAGCACCAGCAGAGATGGCACTATGCTCAATCATGACAACCGGTGGATTCTGATTGAAGGGAGGTTGAACCTGGAGATTGGAGTTTTGAACGGCACCCAGCATGGTTCCAGCACCTGCGGGAACATCGGTAATCAGCAGCGCATTGCTTGATCCAGATCTGTAGTTCTTGAATGAAACATTGCACTTATTCGGATCGGATTTGAATTCTACCTTTTGCAGGTTGTTCAACGAGATGACGAGTTGCATAATTTCTCCTTGAGACACTTTTAATCACTGTTTGGGTTGGTTGAGGAATTCGCCTCATCTCACCCATCGCATCCTCATTCTGGGCGATAGCCTGAGTGACTGGCAGTACCCGGACGGGTAATTTCTTCTACCATGAGCTAGCTTCCCTATGAGTTACTACCTTGCCCCTCGATTTCTCGATAAGCTTTCAATTCACATCACCAAGAACTACTTGGATTTGCCTGGTGTGAAAGTCCCTCTGATTTTAGGCATTCATGGCCGCAAAGGTGAAGGCAAATCGTTTCAGTGTGAGTTAGTATTTGAGCGCATGGGCGTGATTCCGGTGCATATGTCGGCAGGAGAGTTGGAAAGCCCCGATGCAGGCGATCCGGCACGGCTGATTCGGTTACGCTATCGAGAAGCAGCAGAGGCCGTCAAGGTGAACGGCAAAATGGCCGTGTTGATGATTAATGACATTGATGCGGGAATGGGTCGCGTAGATCAGTTCACGCAATATACGGTCAACACCCAGCTTGTGGCCGGAACCTTGATGAATATTGCCGATAATCCCACCAACGTGCAGCTACCGGGCAGCTACGATGCCGAACCGATTCAGCGAATTCCAATTATCGTCACCGGCAATGATTTCTCAACCCTGTATGCGCCTCTAGTCCGTGATGGCCGTATGGAAAAGTTTTACTGGGAGCCGGACCGGGCTGATCGAATTGGCATTGTCAGCGGTATCTTTGCCGGCGATGGTGTGTCTCGCAGCGATATTGAAAAGCTTGTCGATACTTTTCCCGATCAGGCAATCGATTTCTATAGCGCGCTTCATTCCCGCTTGTATGACGAACAGGTACGCAATTTCATTCAACAGATCGGCATCGAGCGTGTCTCGCTTCGAGTGGTCAACAGTACCGAAAGACTGCCTGAATTTCGTCCACCCGACTTTAGCCTCGCTCATTTGATCGAGCTGGGTGAACTACTGGTGAGAGAGCAGCAGCGGATTCAGGAACTGCGGTTGGTGCAGGCTTACCATAGCGTCCAGGGCCATTCTCCTCAGGGCAGCCACTCCCAGCAGCCGATGCCGTCTAGCTATGCGCCAACCCAATCCAGCGCTGCTCCTGCTTCGTCTAGCTATTCACCCAGCAATGGTCATAGTTATGCAACTCAGAATCAGCCAACCCAGGCAAATTCTCCCCAAACCAACGGTGGTCTACCGCCAGATGCGCTGCGAGTTTTGCAAGAGATTCTGGATCGGGGGCAGCGTTTGGGCATTGAAACCGTGGATGCCCGACGTTTTCGGACCAATTCCTGGCAGTGCTATAACGTGATTCCACCAGAGCGCAATTCAGCCGAAGCCAGAGCCGCCCTAGAAGCCTGCTTTGCTGACCACATGCACGACTACATCCGTTTAGTTGGGATTGACCCACGCGATCGCCGCAGGACCGTAGAAACGATTGTGCATCGTCCTAGCTAGCTGTTCCAAGGGATTAACCCATCTAGGGAGAAGCCTCGGCCCGTTCTATCCGCAGCTCTTCGATCAACTGTTCGAGTTCAGAGCGTCCGGCCCGATAGACCGTATTGCAAAAATGGCAGGTGGCTTCAGCTCCGCCTTCTTTTTCGATCATGTCGTTGAGTTCCTCCTCGCCCAGGATCTTTAAGGCTCCCAAAACGCGCTCATAGGTGCAGCCGCATTGAAATTGCACCAGTTGGGTTTCGGGCAGAATTTGCAGATCCATATCGCCTACCAAGTCCTCAAAGATTTGCGGCAGCGATTTGCCTGCTTGCAGCAAAGGCGTGAATCCAGTCAGGGTCGAGAGCCGTGATTCTAGGGTCCTAACCAGAGCTTCGTCTCGTGCTGCCTTTGGTAAAACCTGCACTAACAGACCGCCTGCTGCCGTCACGCCCGCGGCTCCCACAAACACGCCCAGAATCAGAGCGGAGGGAGTTTGCTCGGAATTCACCAAATAATGAGTGAGGTCATCGCCGATCTCACCCGACACCAGTTCCACCGTGCTGGAATAGGGATAGCCATAGCCCACATCCCGCACCACATAGAGATAGCCCTCGTGGCCAACGGCTCCACCCACATCCAGCTTGCCTTTGGCATTCGGAGGCAACTCGACCTCAGGATAGTCCACATAGCCCCGCACCGTACCATCGACGCCCGCATCTACCAGAATGCCGCCTAGGGGACCATTGCCCTTGACGCGAATATTGATCCGCGCCTCGGCCCGCTTCATGCTGGAAGCCAACAGTAACCCAGCGGCCATTGTACGGCCCAACGCTGCCGTTGCTACGTAGGAAAGTTGATGCTGTTGTCGGGCAATTTCGGTGAGCCGGGTGGTGATGACGCCAACAAGGCGGATGCCGTTATCGGCTGCTGTGGCTCGCACTAATTGATCTACCATGAAAATCCTATACAGTTCTTAACAGTGTCACTGCTTCTATTCTAGAACGATTGTTTCAGTAGCTGGGGAGTGAGCAGAATCGTGACGGAAGATAACACATTTGAGGCATGAACGTTTGAGACCGCAAGAGTACCCATGTCGGTACTATTAGATTCCGAAATGTTCTCGTACAGTTGAACCATTAGGTCCTATGTCTGAGTCAGGAGACGCGATTAATGGTTGACAAGGTTGGTGGTCCGTTTGGTGACCGATTGCGAGGCACTCAAGCCGATGATCGTCTCTACGGACTCAGCGGCAACGATCGGTTGTTTGGATTGGGTGGGGATGATGAACTTTACGGCAATGCGTTTCCCCCTCCCGATGTGCCGATTCCTCCTCAGCTAACCGTTCTGGTGCTCGACAATCGAGACTACTTGAATGGCGGCAGCGGTAATGACAAACTGAACGGTGGTGTAGATAATGATCGCTTATTAGGCGGAACGGGTGATGATATTTTGATTGGTGGCGTTGGCGGCGTTAATCCGCGTTTCACCTTTGATGGCGATCAGCTCGCACCTCTGGAAGGAGAAGTGGACCGACTTACAGGCGGTGCAGGCAGAGATACCTTTGTTTTGGGCAATAATCAGCGAGTCTTCTATGCCAGTAAAAAACTGCGCGACTCTGACCGCGATGACTATGCCATCATCACTGACTTTGAGGATGGTCAGGATAGAATTCAGCTCAAGGGAGGGATTGACTACAGCTTACAGCCGATCACGCTTGGCAAACTCTCCGGAATTGGAATTTACGCCGATCTATCCGCATCTCAGAGCAATGAGCTAATCGGCATCATTCAAGGAGCGAATCTTGCCTCCCTCAACCTAAACAATCGCCCTGCGGGCGGCATTTCTACAATCACCTAAAACTAGCCTGAACGCTTATCCTGAACGCTTAAGGAGATTAGCAGCGGCCCTCGAACGTTTAGAGTACTCAACCAATAGACGCCGTCTTTCGGGTCTGTAAATGGTTCTGTGTCGTTTCGTTGCCTGCCCTGCCCGCAGATGAATCGCGGGCTAATGAAGCAAGTCCACTCATACGCTTGCGTTTCCGCAGGGTAGGGGACTAAACCTCTTGCTTGGTCTGCTACTCTGTCAGAAGGCTGCGCCTATAGCAGACTTCCCCGATTAGCCCGCAATCGATTCGCGGCTGGGAGAAGTGGAAGTCAAATGCTGGATTGACCCAAAATTCTAAACAGCCCCCATCTTCCCTATCTTCCCCATCTCCCTCATCCTCCCATCCCCATCTCCGCCAACCCAAACGAAAGCGTCATCCCCGCACCACTCAGGGCATTCACAATTGTGACTCCTGGTTCCGGCTGGGCGATAAATTCGGTTCTGCCGGGTAATTTGGCGTAAACCCCATGCCAGGTTTCGGCAATTTCAAAGGTTGGGGCTTGGGCAAATTGCTTCAGGTAGTCCAACACATACTGATTAATCTCGGTCCGGTCAAATGGATCGGGATTTAAGCCGTACTCGTGGGAATCTCCTAGAACGAGTTCTCCGCTAGCATTTTGCGACATCATCACATGAATACCCCACTTAGGGAAGTGCGGCGTCTCCGTCTCGATGCGGGTTTTCAAAGCGGATAGGGATTGGCAGTGGGCAAAGGCGCTGTAGTGGGTGAGGGTGAGACCACCACAGAGAGAAGGACCAATGCGCCAGTTGTTGGGTTGGGGCACGGTGCGCATCATTTGCAGTTTTACTTTAGTGAGGCCGCTGGTCGCGTAGAGCGCTGGGTAAAGCGTCTCAAAATCGGCACCGCTGCACACAAAAATTCGGTCGGCGGTCCAGGATTCGCTGCCTGCGATCAGCTGAGGATAGGTAATCTGGTTAACAACCTTGCCGAACTGGAAGTCAACCTTGAATTGCGTGGTCAAGTATACCGGCAGTTTTCCAATCGCTTCTCTCGGATCGACGGTGCATTCGGTGGGACTCCAGAGGGCCGCAAGTAGGCTGTCGGTAATAGCGGCTGGGCTTTTGGCGGTCACTTCCGAGGCAGATAGAAGTTTGGCCTGATGGTCTGCTGGCAGCGTTGCCACAAACTCCTCCAATACGGCCAATTCATCCCGGCGATAGGCGAGATGGAGTGAACCACATTCCTCTAGGGCAAATCCAGCTTGGGGTGCAAGTTCAGTCCAGATTTGCCGTGATTGCAGCGCTCGTTGATACAGCATTCCGGTAGGCTGACCAATTGGCCAGATCATGCCAAAGTTGCGAATCGATGCTCCGACTGCCTGCGGATTGCGCTCAAACACCGTCACCCGTAACCCTCGTTTCGCGGCAGCCAGCGCATGCGCCAAGCCCACAATGCCTGCTCCAATAATCGCTACTTCTGTGTGATTGGTCATGTTCAAACCTATAAACTCGCAATTCGATCTTTCAGTTCATGCAGTGATGCTAGTAAGCCGTCGTTCGGATAAGCCTCCAACTGTTCTTTCGTGTGGCTGCCATTGGTAATACCGAAGGAAAGCAAGCAGTTAGCATTGTATCCTGATTCGATATCCGAAGGTGTATCGCCAATATTAACTACGGCTTTAGGATCCTGTATTTTCAAATAGTACATCGCTTTCTGGATCATGAACGGCGCTGGACGGCCTTCGTTGGCGTAGATTTCAGAAGGCGTCACCGAAACCTGAATCGTAGACTCGGCTGATCCCACATAATTCGCATCCAATCCCTGATTCCAGCCCAGCCGTTCGAGAATAATGTTAGTCACTTCTCGATAGAAGCCTGTGGTCAGGGCAATCTTGATATGCTGCGATTTCAGCCAAGCAAACAGTTCTAAGCATCCTTCCGCTGGCTGAACCGCTTGAGTGCGATAGTAGTCTTCCAAAATCAATTTGAACTGGTTAAAGGATTCATTCACCCTAGTTTCATAATCGGGATGCTCAACTTCTATTTGCGCTTGCCATAGGGTCTGAAACACCAGCTTCTTCGACCAGCCCATCATGAACCGTACCTTGTTTGGATCGGCCTGTAGGCCAGTTGCTGCTGCCGCTTCCAAGAAACAGCGCTGTACTTCACCGTTGTCCTGCACGGTTGTACCAGCCATGTCGCAAACTACTAGTTTAACCTTAGCCATTGGCATTCCTCAAAATTCACCTTAAATACTCAAAATGGCGTCGTAAATTGATGTCACCGCTGTAACCACGCCTGTGCTCGTTGCTGTAATCCTTTGGTGAAAAACCAATAGAGAATTCGCACGCCGATACTGGTCAAAACTACGAGCGTAGACATGGCGGCAGCAGCAGCCGTATCTCCAGCATCATCCATATTCACAATTGCCACAGCGGCCAAGGGTAGGTCTGCTGGATAGAGAAAGACAATCGCTGAGATAGTAATCATGGCATTCACGAAAAAGTAAATGCCGATTTCTAGAATTGCTGGCAGCGACAGCGGCACCGTCACCCGCCAGAAGGTTTTGTAGAACGGGACGCGCATGGAGGCAGACACAGCTTCGAACTCTGGATCGATTTGCTTCAGGGCCGTATTGGCTGTTAAAAAACAAACGGTGTAAAAGTGAATGATGTTGCAGAGTACCAGAATCGCCATCGTGCCGTAGATGAAGCTGAACGGATTATAGATGGCTACTTGAGTAAAGGGAATCCACCAGATGCGGTTGTTGAAGAAAAACACGTAAGCCAGACCCAACACCAACCCAGGCAACGCCAGCGGAATCGTAGACAAAAAGTAGTTGATGGAACGCAGCCACTTGACACCTTTGCCTTTCTCAACCAAATAGGCACCTGTAAACACAGCGACTGTTCCAAAAATTGCCGTATACACCGACATGCGAATGCTGTTCCAGAATGCACCATAGCCGCCGCCACCGACAGTACTGAAGTCGTAGTTCTGCAAGCTCAGGGACAGGTTGTAGGGCCAGACTTGCACCAACGACGCAAAGATGATCACCAGCAGCACAGCCAGCGCGAATCCGGCCAGCAAACTGCAAAACACAAACATGGCTCTATCTAGAAGCAAATTGGGCTTGGGCTGAAGTGGTACTGCCTTAGCGCTCACTAGAGCAGTCTGACGCCGCTGAATGATCCGATCTACGATAAAGGCAATCACCGTAGGAACCAACAGAAAAACGCTAATGGTCGCCCCCATTGAGAAATTTTGCTGACCAATCACCTGCTTGTAAATGTCCGTTGCGAGTACATTGTAGTTACCGCCCACGACTTTGGGAACTCCGAAATCTGTAAACGCCAGGGTGAAACAAACGAAAACAGCGCTGATTAAACCATACTTAATGCTGGGTAACGTAACGGTCAGAAATGTCTTCAACGATGAACTGCCCAGTACCTCAGCCGCTTCGTAGAGGCGGGCATCCGTAAGACTGAGGGCCGTCATCAAAATCACCAGTGCCTGCGGAAAACAGTACAGCACTTCACCGATGATGATCCCGACTGGCCCATAGAGATTGATATCCAACTGCGGTAGCAGCCCAAAGAAGCCGGTGGTGACTAAACCTTTGTTGCCAAATAGGTAAATCAGGCCAATCGCGTGAGCCAGCGGCGGGATATAGAGCGGCAACATGCCCAGCACTCGAAAGATAGGTTTGGCGGGCATTTGGGTGCGGGTGAGGGCATAGGCATAGACAAACGCCAGCAGCACCGAAAAGAATGTGCTGGCAACGGCAACGAACAAACTATTGGTGAACGAGGCTGCCAGTGCCGGTGTGGTCAAGTACTTGACGTAATTGGCTAAGCCAATCCAGTTCCCGTTTGTGTCGCGGAAGCTGCGCCCGATCATCGGAAACAGCGGCAGCACCACGCCCACCAGCAGCCAGAGGGTCCCTAGCGCCAACAGTAACCGCATCAGCCAGTCTTCGCCTGTGACAATCTGCTGGCGTTTAGGCAAGGCCATCAGAGACGGCAAGCGGAACCGACGCGGCGTTGTGGAAGTCATAGCGAGCCTCTTCAAACTGCAAATTAAACGGCAAACACCTGCACATGATCTGGCGGCAAATAGAGCTTGAGGTTGGACCCTTGGCCTAGTCCTAAGCCTCTAGCTTCAAACGTAGAAACATCAATCAGCAGCGTTTCTTTAGCATCACCATCTGGCACACAGGTAACGAGATAGCCCGTGCCCAGATATTCCATGCTCTGCACCTCGGCGCTCAACAGGTTTTGTGGATTGGCTTGAGCCTCCGTATCGGTGAGAACGCGAATCTCTTCTGGCCGAATGGCCACCTTGACGGACTGATTCACTTCCGCTCCATTCTGAGTTGCTTGAAGGACAAGATTGCCGCAGCGGACCCGATCGGGAGCAATCACAGTTCCTTGCAGGAAATTCATCACGCCAATAAAATTGGCCACAAACGGATTGCTCGGACGCTGATACACCGCATAGGGTGCGCCCACCTGCGCAATGTAGCCCTTATCCATCACCACGATCCGATCCGCCATCGCCAATGCTTCTGCCTGATCGTGAGTCACCATCACGGTTGTGATTCCCAGCCGCTTTTGAAGCTGGGCAATTTCTGTTCGCAGTTTCACCCGCACCTGCGCATCCAAAGCCGACAGCGGTTCATCCAGCAACAACAGTCCCGGTGAGAGAGCCAAGGCCCGTGCCAGCGCCACCCGCTGCTGCTGCCCGCCCGACAGTTGGGAGGGATACTTATGACCCATGCCCGACAAACCCACTGTTTCTAGCAATTCTGTCACCCGCCGTTCGATTTGGGGTTTGGGTAACTTGGCGTTCTGCAACCCATAAGCAATATTCTGGGTCGCCGTCAGATTGGGAAACAGGGCGTAGGATTGGAACACAATCCCGAAATCGCGTTTAGCAGGCGGTAGATAGGAAACGTTCTTGCCCCCCTGGATCACCCGCCCACTCGTCTGTTCCTCTAACCCAGCAATGATTCGCAGCAGAGTCGTTTTGCCACAACCACTCGGACCAAGTAGACAAACAAACTCGCCAGGATAAACATCCAGGTAGATGTTTTTCAGCGCCACAAAATTGCCGAAGCTTTTGTTGATATCTTCTAGCTGCAAATAGGCAGGTTGAGCGGCAGCTTGTCCATCTACTCGATATCCCGATACACTTTGCGAAACCGGAACCGAAACAGAGGCTGGACTGTTAGTCGTTGCCACAGGTTGCTCAGAGGGGTTCATCAGATTCTCCTAATCAGGGGAGTAGTAAATGGGAAGCACTGTCATCTCCGATTTCTAAGTCTTTGGTTCTGACTTGGCATCGTAGCGCTTTGTCCACTCTTCTAAAATCCGGTCGCGATTGGTTGCAGCCCAGTTGAAATCATTTTTGGCGAGCTGCTTGAGGGGATCAGCTGGATAGCCTTGAGGAATGGGCACGTCAGTCTTGACAGCAGTAATGGCAAAGTTCTCAGCATATTTCTTAGAAACATCCTCTGAGATGGCCCAATCTAAAAATGTTTTTGCTGCCGGTTTGATATTTGCTTTCTTAATTAGTGCATTCGCCTCAATGTCCCACCCTGAGCCTTCGGTAGGGAATACTGGCTCGATCGGTTCGCCATCGTTCTTTTGTTTCACAGCTCGGTAATCAAAAGAAATCCCGATGGGATATTCACCTGCACCCGCAGCTTTACAGGGCCGAGAACCGGAGTGCATATACTGAGCTACATTCTGGTGTAGACCATCCAGATACTTCCAACCTTCTTCCTCACCCTTCATTTGCAGCATTGCTGAGACTGACAGAAATCCAGTTCCGGAAGACGCCGGATTCGACATCACAATCTGATTTCTGTATTCCGGTTTGGTTAGGTCAGCCCAGGATTTGGGCATCGGCAGATTCTTTTCCTTTAGCTCAACCGTGTTGACGCAAAAGGCAGACATCCAGGCATCAATGCCTACCCAGTGGGGTGGGTTACGCGGATCGCGCAGTTGGGGAGTCACCTTGTCTAATCCGGCAGGTGCGTAGGGTTCCAACATGCCTTGCTGATCTGCAACGAGGAGGCTAGAGGCTGCTGTGCCCCAAACCACATCCGCCTGAGGATTTTCCTTCTCGGCCAACAGCTTAGCGGTAATGACTCCCGTCGAATCGCGGACAATGTTAACTTTAATGTTAGGATGTTGCGCTTGAAACGAACTCAAATACTCTTTGATCTGGTCGTCTTCTAAAGCTGTGTAAACCGTGAGGGTTTCTGTGCTATCGGTGCCAGTTGTGTTACTTGAAGCGTTATTCTGCATCTGGCTGGGATCGGCTACACAGGCAGTAAATAAAACTACGATCGTAAGGCTAGAGATAAATAGGGAAATAAAATTCTTCCACTTGCGATTGAAGCCATTGAGAAATCGGCGAGTAATCATAATAGTAATGACAGGATGACTCTGCCTCGGAGCATATCGAACTAACATTAAGAGAAAAATAATCGTCTATTAACGCTTCCCTAAACAGCGCAACTTTAAGGATTTATTTACAAGTTCTTTTACTCCCGTGATGCAGGCAACAAATGTGTCATGATCGGCGATGACTGCAACTCTGAATACTTTGAGTGAGGATGAGGAGGATGAGACAGTGTTGCTCCATATCCATCATGTGGCGATAATTTGTTCTGACTACGAAACGTCAAAGCGATTTTATGTAGAGATTCTGGGCTTCCCGATCATCCGCGAGACGTACCGGGCCGAGCGCCACTCCTACAAGCTGGATTTGCAGGTAAACGACTACACCGCCATTGAATTATTTTCCTTTCCTGATCCGCCGCCTAGAGTCAGTCGGCCAGAAGCCTGCGGATTGCGCCATCTAGCCTTCGCGGTTGATGATTTAGAGTCGGTGGCTGCCGATTTGCAGGCCAAAGGTGTTGAACTATAGCGATCCTAAATGAGTTGTGAGAAACAGCCATAGGTAAAAAGCTTGTGAAAATTAAAGATCTGACAATGTGTGACAAACTCGAATAAGAACTTAGCTACATTAAACGATGTACACAAGTGATAGTACTCTCGAATGAATCGCTTCGCCTGTAACCAAATATCCTCAATCGGGTTCTGCTTGGGATCATTGGCAGCAAACCGAATACAAGTAATTTTCCAGTTAG
>KL662191.1:17930-60662 GCA_000733415.1 [Leptolyngbya] sp. JSC-1 | reverse complement strand
ATACCCAACCGAGCCAGCATAGCCCAATTGTAAGCCTGACACCCCAAATTGCTCATATCGGGCAGTCCATTTGCTAACGAAGCCGGAACTTACCCCTAAACTCTCGCCAATCTCTCGGTGTTTATAGCCTTTAAGAAACATCTGAACGGCAACAGCGCGTTTGAGTTCACGGGCATCAGGATTAGAGTGAATGAAGGCATTGAGATCTTCTAGCATCGAACAGTTTCCAAACCCAGATTGACCCCTCTAGATTCTCATAACTGATTTGGGATTGCTATAGAGCCAATTCGATTCGATCAACTGACCGGCAGGCGCTTTCTCTTCTTCCAAGACCCGGATGGCCTACCTTTAGAGCTATACGAAGTGTGAACAGATGAGCCTTGAGAAGGGTTACAACTCCGCCACACCAACGCCAGAATAAGCCAAACTGGCAGAGAACGGAACGTCGATTTCATTTTTCTTTCACTTTTGCCAGGTCCGTAGTACAGTAGAAAATGAAAGGATTATGAAAGGCGTTGGGATGGGAACTCGACTCAACGATTGGTGTAACTTGCTTCACAATCATTCCAGTCGTCGCTTCGGCAAACATGTGTCCGTTTCGCTGGTGCTGATGCTGGGGCTATGGGCAGGTGGATGCACGCTGAATGCTACTCAACCGCAGGCCAATTCCGGGTCTGAGGCAGAAGTGACGGCGGCCAATCAGCCCGTAGACGAACAGCAAGACGAGCAGCCATTGATCCTGACGACCTTTACGGTGATTGCCGACATGGCTCAGAATGTGGCCGGTGACAAGGCTGTCGTGAGATCGATTGTTAAACCAGGCTTTGAAATTCATGGCTATGAGCCAACTCCCAGCGATTTAGCGACAGCGCAACAAGCTGACCTGATTCTCGATAACGGCTTGAACTTGGAGCGTTGGGCCGATCGCTTCTACAACAGCCTGCCTAGAGTGCCGCGAGTCACCTTGAGTGAGGGCGTGCAGCCGGTAGCGATTAGCGAAGATGCTTATCAGGGCAAGCCCAATCCCCATGCCTGGATGTCGCCTCAAAACGCGCTGATCTATGTCGAAAATATTCGCAAGGCGCTGACTGAGCTAGATCCGGCCAATGCCGAAACCTATCAGGCCAATGCTGAAACCTACAGCCAGCAGATCAAAGCTATCGATCAGAAATTACGCAACGCCATCGCTGCCGTGCCGCCTGAGAAGCGCTATATGGTGAGCTGTGAAGGGGCATTCTCCTATCTGGCGCGGGACTATGGCCTCAAGGAGGTCTATCTCTGGGCGGTAAATTCTGAGCAGCAGGCGACTCCCAGGCAAGTCGAACGGGTCATCAACACAGTAAAAACCAATCAGATCCCGGCAGTATTTTGCGAGAGCACGGTCAACAATGAACCCCAAAAGCAGGTCGCTCAAGCAACGGGGGCTAAATTTGGCGGTGTGTTTTACGTCGATTCGCTCTCGCCTGATGGAACGGCCCCGACCTATCTCAAACTGCTAGAACATAACGTCACCACGCTCATTCAAGGACTGCAAGGAAGTTGATATGCACTCAGCCAACCGCTATCCAACCCATTTCTATCTAGTTCATTCCTCACCAGCCAATTCCTACCCGGCCCATGCTTCCGCTCATTCCTCCTCGGCGGCATCCGCAGCCCATGCTCCTGCGGCCAGCATTGATGTCGAAAATTTGACGATTGCCTATCACGGGAAGGTGGCTTTGCATGGAGCCACCTTGCAGCTCAAGGCGGGTTCGATCTGCGGTTTGGTTGGTATGAATGGAGCTGGAAAATCAACGCTATTCAAAGCAATCATGGGCTTCGTCAAGCCAGTTACAGGACGGGTGTTAATCAATGGCTTGCCGGTCCGTCGTGTCCAGAAACAGAACGTGGTTGCCTATGTACCTCAAGCCGAAGAAGTAGACTGGAACTTCCCGGTCAGCGTCTACGATGTCGTGATGATGGGCCGCTATGGCTATATGAACTTTCTGCGGATCCCCAGCGCTCGCGATCGGCAGGTCGTGCGTGAAAGCCTGGAAAAGCTGCAAATCTGGGAACTGCGAGACCGGCAGATCGGTGAACTTTCCGGTGGTCAAAAGAAACGCACCTTCTTTGCTCGCGCTCTGGCTCAACAGGGAACGGTCTTGCTGCTCGATGAACCCTTTACCGGCGTTGATGTCAAAACCGAGAAGGCGATGATCGACCTGCTGCTGGAACTGCGTCAGCAGGGCCACACGATTTTGATCTCGACTCACGATTTAGCTTCGATTACCACTTTCTGCGATCAGGTGGTATTGATCAATCGCACCATTCTGGCCTATGGCGATACCTCAGAGGTGTTTACCCAGGAGAATCTTTCCCGCACCTTTGGTGGCGGCTTAGCCGATTTGCCCTTCACAAAAAGCCGCCTAGCGCGAGGCAGTCAGGAGGAACGCTAATGGATCTACTGCACTGGTTCACCGCACCCCTCCAGCATGAATTCATGGTCAAGGCGATTTTGGTTAGTGCCTTGGTAGGGCTGGTTTGTTCGGTCCTGTCGTGCTACATGACGCTAAAAAGCTGGGCGTTGATGGGGGATGCGGTTTCCCATGCGGTGATGCCCGGTGTGGTAATTGCCTATGTTCTGAAAATTCCCTTAGCGATTGGCGCTTTTATCTTTGGTGTCGGTTCGGTGATAGCCATCGGCTTTATCAAAGCCCAAACCCGCATCAAGGAAGACACGGTCATTGGTTTAGTCTTCACGGGTTTCTTCGCGTTGGGTTTGGTGCTGGTTTCTAAAACACCTAGTAGCGTTGATTTAACTCATATTCTGTTTGGCAATGTCCTGGGTATTTCTAATGCCGATATTATTCAGACTGTTATTATCAGCGCTATTACACTAGTAACCATCGCTCTGTTTCGCAAAGATCTACTGCTATTTTGTTTTGACCCGACTCACGCCCGCTCAATCGGCTTAAACATAGGTGCACTGCACTACACGCTGCTCTCCCTGCTTTCCCTCACTGCTGTAGCTGGACTGCAAACCGTCGGGATTATCCTGGTCGTTGCAATGCTGGTAACGCCGGGTGCAACTGCCTACCTACTTACCGATCGGTTTGACCGGATGATGGTTTTGGCGATGCTGTCGGGCGTTTTTTCAAGCGTGATTGGCACCTACATCAGCTATCACATCGACGGAGCGACAGGTGGCTGTATTGTCGTGGTACAGACGCTGTTATTTGTCCTAGCGATGATTTTTGCCCCCAAGCATGGGTTACTGGTACGGGCGAGGCAAAATAGAATTGCGTAACGGTTAGGTCGTTAGCGGTACACTGGGTAACGGCATTCTTTGCCGATGTTCTATTAATTGGCAGCAATCCAGTATGGCAACCGTTAACGACAACTATCTCAAACTCAAGGCTGGCTACCTGTTTCCAGAAATTGCCCGTCGGGTGAATGCCTTTGCCGAGGCCAACCCAGAGGCGCAAATCATTCGGTTGGGCATTGGCGATGTCACCGAACCTTTACCTGAAGCCTGCCGCAGGGCCATGATCAAAGCGGTAGAAGAAATGGGAGACCGCGCTAGCTTCAAGGGCTATGGTCCAGAGCAGGGGTATGCTTGGCTGCGGGAGAAAATTGCCGCCCATGATTTCCAAGCACGGGGCTGCGATGTGGATGCTTCAGAAATTTTTATTTCAGATGGCTCCAAGTGTGACTGCGGTAACATTCTCGATATTTTTGGCGATGATAATTCGATTGCCGTCACCGATCCGGTTTATCCGGTTTATGTCGATACGAATGTGATGGCGGGTCATACTGGCGAAGTCAACGACCGAGGAGAATACGCAGGATTAACCTATCTGCCGATCACGGCGGACAATAATTTCACAGCAGAGATTCCTAGCCAAAGAGTGGATTTAATCTATCTCTGTTTTCCCAATAATCCCACTGGCGCAACGGCTACAAAAGAACACTTGAAGGCATGGGTCGATTACGCCAAAGCGAACGGTTCGATTATTTTCTTTGATGCGGCCTACGAAGCCTTCATTACCGATCCCAGCCTACCCCACTCGATCTACGAAATCGAAGGAGCGCGGGATTGTGCGATTGAGTTTCGCTCTTTCTCGAAAAATGCTGGATTCACCGGCACGCGCTGTGCCTTTACCGTAGTGCCCAAAACCCTCATCGCTAAGGCCAAAGATGGCTCCGAAGTCCAGCTCTGGTCACTGTGGAACCGGCGGCAATCCACCAAATTCAACGGCGTCTCCTACATTGTGCAGCGCGGAGCCGAGGCGGTTTACTCGGAGGCCGGTCAAGCCCAAACCAAGGCGTTGATTGGCTTCTACATGGAAAATGCCAGAATCATTCGCGAACAGCTAACCGCGGCAGGGATTCAGGTCTATGGAGGCACCAATGCTCCCTATGTTTGGGTGAAAACGCCCAACGACCTATCGAGCTGGGAGTTCTTCGATAAACTGCTGCATACGGTGCATGTGGTGGGCACACCGGGTGCCGGGTTCGGAGCTGCCGGAGAAGGCTATTTTCGTATCTCGGCCTTCAACAGTCGCGAAAATGTCAATGAGGCAATGCGCCGGATCACGGAAAAATTCAAGCCATAACTGAGACGCATGCTGATTGGGGTGGGAATTTCCCATCCCCTGACTATCCAGGACAACTCAGATACCCAGCCGCCACACAGTCCTCGATTACCTGCTGCATAAATGTCCAGAGCTGGGGAGCACCTGTTTCGATTGGAGCAATCCGCGTCATCACTTGGTCGCGGGTAATTTGGTGTAGTCTCCAGGTGCCGCCTTGCGTTTGTTGGTTGTGTAGTACAGGTTGGAGGCGATCCAGAGCAGCAGCAAATTTGGCAGTGGCGGTCTGTTGCGCTTCAAATTCTTGCCAGAGTTGATGCAGTTCCTTGGCCTGATCGGGTGGCAGTAAGCCAAAAATGCGCTCGGCTGCTTGATTTTCCCGTTCGGTTTTGTCTAAATGCCCCTGCACGTCATAGCAAAAGGTATCACCTGCATCGATTTCGACCAAGTCATGGATCAGCAGCATTTTGATTGCCTTGAGCAGATCTGTTCCGGCGGGTGCGTACTCTGCCAACACAAATGCCATGATCGCAATATGCCAAGAATGCTCAGCGCTATTCTCCTGACGGGAACCATCGGTGAGCAGCGTTTGCCGCAGAATTTGTTTCAGACGGTCAATTTCTAAAACAAACTGAACTTGCTGGGTCAGGCGAGTAGACTGCATAAACAGAGAGTTGGGTGAACGCCATCGCCATTGTAGCGAGATTGTAGTGAAGTTGTAGCGTGATAGTTAGAGTTCATGTCTCATCTAGAACTCTTATCTAGAACTACAGCCTTTTTCAGGCTAATGAAGTACAAAAAATGGGGTGCAGGGGCCGTGCGGAGGGGCGAAGCCCCCACACCCCTCGTACCTTACCAAAGTGGAAAAAGCTATAAGTCAATCTAATGATCTGAACGATATGCAGTGCAAGCGTCTCGCTGGCGGTAGGCAAAATGCCCACAACAATATCTCTGTCCTAATTGTCGTGGCGACGGCTATACTTCCTCCCTCTAAAACAATTAGGAGCCAGAAACAGGCAATCGTAGGTCGATTCCTGGATTCTGGCTCCTTTGCACCCGTGATTCTGAATTTTCCTCTAGACCTGACAAAGCAGGCTACTGATTGGCCTGCTTACGCTTCAGCAACTTCAATGTTGCCACGCCACCCAAGGCGAGCAAAGCAGTGCTTGGCTCTGGAACTTCGACCGGCTCCTCAACTGGCTTTTCTACCGGAGGCGTGACGGCAACCGGGGGAAGCTTGATATCAGGCTCTTGGGACTCTGGCTCGGGATTGTCTGCCATGGGAGGAGTGGGTTGTTCTGGGGTAGGCTCGGGATTGTCTGCGGCTGGTGTAGGCTCTGGCTCTGCCGGTTTGGGCATGGTGATGGATGGGGCAATACCTGTAAATTTACTGCTGCCTTCTCGGTTGTTGGCGCTAGTGCCCACACTCATCATGCGGATACCAAATCCCTGCTCAGCAAAATCGCTCAGACTCAACTTTTGCGTGGCGTGAGAGATGGTAAAAATAGCCGAACGAATATCGTCCTTGCCGGTTCCCTGAGTGCCAATCTCTATGCCAACGTCAAATCCATTTGCGCCAGACGTTAGGCCAGCCGATTGACCATCCGAATTTGATTGGGGTTTGCCACCGCCCTTACCGCCCTTATCACCGCCTTTGCCGCCACTGCTACCACTGCCGCCACCGTTCAGGTTACCGCCACCGCCTAAGTCCAGGACTGAGTTGGCCTGCTTGGCCACCTGGGTGATGTAGGATCCTCCCGTAATGGTCAACCCTTCTAGCAGAGATTCGTCTTTGATATTGAAGAAGATGCCCCGAATATCGGCAAAAAAGCCCTCTGCCACATCTACCTTAAATTGAACCTTACCTGAACCATCCAGATCATCTAGGGTGATGTTGAAATTAACTGGCGTTGAATCATCAAAGAGTTTTAATTTTGATTGATCAAAGCTCAGAGAAGCTGCTTGTGCAGGTGAGATTGAAGCTAGAACAGTGCTTCCAATCACCGGAAGGGAAAGGGATAGCAGCCCCGTCAATAAAGAAGTTTTCATCCTGATTGCCTCGGTTAAGAAACATACGTCATCCAACTAACATTCCCATCACGATGGTTCCTTTTCAGCCAAGATGCCGAATGTTTTACAGAGTTTTAGCTTTGAAACATTTTCTACGCTTAACTACTTACTAAATACATTATTAAGTAATTATTTATACTTAATTTTTAGATTTAACTTCTTAGACTGTTTAAGGAAAACTACTGGTGCTTGGCCGTCGCAAAAAGCTACATTCGTTCGGTTTAAACAGTTTTATAGTGAGGAAAGAATAGTACTCAACCAGGTAGGGAAGCCGCCATGTCAGACCTTAACGGCACCATCATGCAGGATTTTCATTGGTACAGTTCCAACGACGGTACCCACTGGCAAACCGTCAAGGACCGAGCCAAAGAACTGGCCGAAACTGGAATTACTGCGGTATGGCTGCCGCCGGCCTGCAAAGGAAGTGCGGGAAGTTTCGACGTGGGCTATGGCCTCTACGATTTGTTTGATTTAGGAGAATTTGACCAGAAAGGCTCGGTGCGGACTAAGTACGGTACGCGAGAGCAATATCTGAGTGCCATTAAAGCATTGCAGTCCGCTGGAATTGAGGTGTATGCCGATGTGGTGCTCAACCACAAAGATGGTGGCGACGCCACCGAAAAAGTGCGGGGCTTACCCTTTTCGCGCGACAACCGTATGCAGCCCATCGGCCCACTTCAAGAAATTGAAATCTATTCCCGGTTTCTCTTTCCCGGACGGCAGGGTAAATATTCGGCGATGGAGTGGAACTGGCAGCATTTTGATGCTGTGAACTACAACAATCACAAACCCGATCAGCAGGATATTGTCTATTTACTAGAAGGCAAAAGCTTCGATAACTTTGTCAGCTTAGAAAAGGGCAACTATGCCTTTCTGCTGGGCTGCGACCTTGACTACGATAACGAAGCCGTGCGGCAAGAAATTATCCGCTGGGGAAAATGGTATCTCGACACTACCGGAGTCAACGGTTTTCGGCTTGATGCCGTTAAGCATATTGCCTCTTGGTTCTTTGCCCAATGGCTGGATGAGATGCGGCAGCATGTCCAGCGGCCTTTATTCATGGTGGGTGAATACTGGACCGAACATATAGAAACACTGCACTGGTACATCAACGCAACTGGAGGGCGGATGGCGGTGTTTGATGTGCCGCTGCACTATAACTTTCACCGAGCCAGCCGAGCTGGAGGCTACTACGACATGAGCAAGATTCTCGACGGTAGCCTGATGCAGCAACAGCCGGCGTTAGCCGTCACCTTTGTGGAAAATCACGACTCCCAACCCCTACAGGCCATGGAATCCGTAGTGGAATCTTGGTTTAAACCGTTGGCCTATGCCATTATCCTGCTACGCCGAGAGGGCTATCCCTGCATTTTCTCTGCTGATTACTATGGTGCCCACTACCGCGACCAAGGCCAAGATGGGCAAGAGCATGAAATTTGGCTCGACTCCCATCGCTGGCTACTCGACAAATTCCTTTATGCTCGCCAGCACCACGCCCACGGCGACCAATACGACTATTTTGATCACTCCAGCATAGTCGGCTGGACCCGGCTGGGCAATCAGGAGCACCCGCAGGCGATGGCTGTGCTCATGAGCGACGGCTGGGGAGGCAGCAAATGGATGGAGGTCGGCAAACCCAACGCTGAATTTTATGATCTAACCGAACACATCAGGGAACCAGTCTACACCAACGAGTATGGCTGGGGCCAGTTTCACTGCAAAGGCGGATCGGTATCGGTTTGGCTGGAGGGAAGTGTTGAGGGTTGACAAGCAACTTCATACCCCAGCGACTCACTTCAGCTATATTACCGGCTGCAGCCAAACCTCGGCCCAGCAAGCAGCAATGCATGAAAGCAGCCGTGGACCTAACCAACCGCAGCCGTTGTCGCTAGCTCAATCGCCGTTGATGGTCCCACAATTGACACATAGGGTTGATTCAAGTGACGCCGTACCGCCTGCTGAATTTCTTCAGCTGTGACCGCCGCCACTGCTTGCTGAAATTTTTGGTCAAACTCAATGCCGAGATTCAGAATCTCGTACCAGCCGAAAATCTGCGCAATCTGGGCGTTTGTCTGTTTGCCGAGCGCATACTGACCCAGCAGTTTATTCTTAGCCGCCTCTAGTTCCTCGGGGGTCAGCAGCGTTTTATGGAGGCGCTCCACCTCGTGATACAGCCCTTCTAGAGCAATTGCCGCATTGTCGGGAGCCGTGCCGATGTAGGTGACAAAGTAGGACGTGTCCACCCGAGTGGGGTAGAATGCCGACACATCATAGGCTAAACCCCGCTTTTCTCGCAGTTCCACAAACAGCCGGCTCGATAAGCCATTGCCTAAATAGGTATTGAGCAGCTTCAGGGCAATGTGATCCGCATCCTGCACCGATGCCGCCAGATACCCCAACATCACAATCGCCTGCTGAGTATCTTGCTCGGTTATCACTCGTTGGGGCTGCGCGCTCAAAAGCGGTAAATTCAATGTTGGTAGCGGCACCTGTGGAGCTTGCCAGTCGCCAAAGCATCGACTCACCAATGCAGTTGCAGCGTCGGGATCAATCCGTCCCACGATGCTAATCACCATATTGCCGGGGTGAAAATAGGTTTGGTGATAGTGTTGGAGAGCGGCTCGGTCAATCTGAGCGACGGTTTCCTCAGTTCCCAGACTAGACATGGCATAGGGATGCTGACCGTAGAGGGCTTGCCGCAATTGACTATTGGCAACGGCAAAGGGCTGTTCCTGCATCGAGCGAATTCCTTGCAGCGTCAGCTTGCGCTCTAATTCCACCTCGTCTTCCGGAAAGGAGGGAGACCGCACCAGTTCGGCCAACAGTTCCAGCATTTCCGCAAAATCGCCAGAAACTGTCTTCAAGCTCATCAGGCAATAATCTGCCGCAGCATCGGCTCCTAGGCTGGCACCCACTGACTCCACATGTTCGGCAATTTGCTGAGACGAGAGCCGCTCGGTGCCTTTGGTAATCACCGATGCCAGCAGATGGGACAATCCGGCCTGATATAGGGGTTCGTAGCGGCCACCTGCCCGCACATATAACCGCGCTGCTACAATATCTGCCGCTGGATTTGCCGCCGCTAAAACCACCATGCCGTTATGCAATACTGCACGGTGAATCGTTCTATCTTGCAACGAATGCTCAATCGTTTGGTGAATGGTCATTGGCTAAAGGGATGAGTTTTGAGGTTTGAATAAAATTAGTGGGTGAAGTTTAGACGTAGCAAGCGCGTAGTTTCAAGGGCTAAATCAATATCTGTACACAGTATTTGAACACAATTGCATTTGAACCTAATTGCCAGATGCCCAATGAGATGCACGGTTGGATGCCTACGGGATGGTGCAGAGATGGTAGATGCGAGGATTGGTCCAGGGATCAATCCGGGGATTGATGCAGGTTTTGATTCATTCAGCGAATTCAGCTAAATCGCACCATATAGAATTAGCTGCCGAGTTAATTAAGGATGTGTGAAAAGACGTAAATGATAGCCCAAACCGCTCCCCATGCTGAGAGATGGAAATGGACGCTTCCTGTTTGAAATATCCACTAGGACCATCAGTTGGGCAATCATAGCCCTGTGGACAGCTCAGAAAAGGAGGCCAATAGAGCATCTTCAAGACTTCTCAGACATCTTCTAGCTGGGGTTGAGAAACTCAAGCCCCAATTCATGAACTAATCTTAACAATCATTGGCAACTTACTGCCGGCCAATATGGCAAGCCCATTCAGTCTCACTGCCTTCTGGGTCAGACTTGCTTGCTGCTCAGGCTGGCTGCAAGACAACGGCAGCATAGCGCAACGGTGAGAGATACTGATTGGCCAGCTGCTGCAACTCTTCGGGTTGGAAAGACGAGATCACCTGGGGATAGGCCACTGCCAGTTCAGGCTGGGCAATCACACTATAGTAGCCATAAAGACCAGCCAGTTGGCTCGCCGTTTCTGTCGAAAAGGCATAATCATTACACAGCAGCCGCTGACAGCGCTTCAATTCCACCTCACCCACCGGGGCCGTTGCCAATTCAGACAACCGATCGCCAATGATCGCCTCCACCTGATCGAGGTGGGCCGGATCGACCCAGGCTGTGAGTGTAAACAAACTAGAATCGCGCTGAAGCGAAAAGCCACTGCTGATATCTTGTACCAGATATCGCTCTTCCCGCAGTTCTCGCACCAAACGGGAAGTCCGTCCACTCGCTAACAGTGCCGAAAGCAAATCCATCCCGTAAGCAGAGCGCAAGGATTCAATGCCCGGTGTGGCCCACCCCAGCATCAAGCGAGCTAACCCTAGCCGGGGCAACTCCAGCACTTGGCGGCGAATTCCGGTCAGAGGTGGTTCGGGTTTAATCGCCGGATGGGGGCAGTCGGCGCGGCTAGGAAACTCGGTAAAGGCACGGCTAACTAGCTCTAGTGTGGTCTCCCACTCCACATCCCCCACGACCACGACCGTCATGTTTTCTGGCTGATAGTGAGCCGAATGGAACCAGCGCATTTCATGAGGCGAGCGTTCAACCAATCGGGCCGCATCTCCCAAGACTGGACGCCCGTAGGGGTGGGATTGATACAGCGTTTCCAGCAGCACCTGAAAGCCCAAGCCATCAGGATCATCAAATGACTGGCGGATTTCTTCCAGTACCACATCCCGTTCTAGCTCAAACTCGGCATCGGGAATGGCCGCATGGAGCAGTAGGTCAGCCAGATGGGGCAGGGTATCGGGCAAATCGATCGCAGCCGTACTGACAAAGAAGTGGGCGTAGTCGTGGCTTGTAGCGGCATTGGTTACGCCACCGCGATTCTCAATAATCTGATCAAATTGTCCAGGCAGCAGACGATTTGTGCCTTTGAAGATCATGTGCTCTAGGAAGTGGGCCATCCCGGACCAGGGTTCCGGTTCAGTCGCAGCCCCTGCCTTGACCCATACATCCACCGTCACAACTGGAGCCGCTGTGACTCGTTGATGAATCAGCAAAAGGCCGTTATCCAGCCTGTAGCGCTTTGCCGGAAAGGAGGCGATGTCAGCAAACGGAATCTTTAGAAGTGCAACCAAGCGACCTCGTTTTAACCTTCAGTAAGTGCAAATTTACTTAATCTAATTATGTTAACGCTTTTAACCGACTTAGTAAAAACTACGGAACTCTAGGGCTGCTTTGACCAACTATTTAGCCAATTTTTATTCCAATCGTTCGGATTCTACTGGTGAATGGGCAAGCTAACTACGAAGCTTCACCGAAACCGCTGCCACCCACCTCTAAGCTGATCGATTCGACTGAGGAGACTCACCATGACCCCCAAGAACACCGAGAACACCGAGGAGCTAGAACAATTGCGTCGTCAGTTTGATCAGGCTCCATTCCCGCGTAAGCCGTTAGAAGCACCACCCGATGGGAATCCTGAAGCCCTGTTTATCCTCAACCTGGTTACGCCATACTATCTACGCCATCGCCGAGTCATGAACACTGAGGATAAATTAATTCTGGATGCGGGATGCGGCACTGGGTTCAAGTCGCTAGTTCTAGCAAAAGCCAATCCTGGAGCCAGGATCATTGGAATTGACCTGTCTAAGGAGTCGATTAACCTGGCAAGCGAGCGTTTGAAATATCACGGCTTCACCAATGTTGAATTTCATGCTCTACCGATTGAAGAAGTACCTCAGTTAGGGCTGGAGTTTGACTACATCAACTGCGATGAGGTGCTGTATTTGCTGCCCAATCCCTTAGCAGGGTTAAAAGCAATGAAATCCGTCCTTAAACCAGACGGTCTACTCCGGGCTAACCTGCACCATATGTACCAACGTGCTCCCTACTTTCAAGCCCAAGCTCTATTTCGGTTAATGGGCGTCATGCATGAAGAAACCGAACTAGCCGAGAAGATTGTGATCGAAACAATGGAAGCTCTGAAGGACGAGACGCGGCTGAAGTTTGAGTCTTGGGGACCGAGTTTTAGAGGCAAACCAGTAGACTCCGAAGATCTCAAGGAGCGGCTTCATGCCAATCAGCTGCTGGCTGGCGACAAGGGGTTTACCGTCTCAGACCTGTTCAACCTGCTCGCTGCTAGCAACCTGGAGTTTGTCAGCATGGTGAACTGGCGGCACTGGGATGTCACAGAACTATTCAACGAGCCGGAGAATTTGCCCTTCTTCTGGAGTGTCAGTCTAGCCGAGGCCACAGTTCAGGACAAGCTACATGTGTTTGAGCTGTTGCATTCGGTTCACCGTCTGATGGATTTCTGGTGTACCCATCCAGGCCCAGTTGGTACTTCTGTTGACGAATGGAGCGAGGCCGACTGGCGCAGCGCGATGGTGCATCTGCATCCCCAACTGCAAACCCCTGCGCTAAAAACCGAGTTGATTCAAGCGGTTCAAACTGGCAAGCCGTTTGAAATTAGCCGTGACGTGAAGTTGCCTGCCCTGACTCCGGTGCTGCTAGAAGCCAGCACGGCGGCCTGTCTGCTGCCCCTGTGGGAGGGTCCCCAACCGATCCAAACCCTTGCCGAGCGCTATCGCCAGATCCGTCCGGTCAACCCGGTGACGCTGGAACCCACCACCGCTACAACGGCATTTCAAGCTGTGAGAGAGTTATTGAATCGCTTGGATGCATTCCTGTATGTGCTGCTAGAACGCCGTTAGAAAAAATTTCTCCCCTGGTGATATGAAACGAAACCAAGATGGGCAAGTTATACCCAGGAGTTAGAAATCAGTATCCCGCAACTCAAGGAGACATTTCCACCTATGAAATCCGAACTCAAAGCCAAGTTTCTGCAGCACCTGCTCAGCAAAGAAAAAAGAAAACGAAGGTTTTACTCTGATTGAGCTGCTGGTTGTTATCATCATCATTGGTATTCTGGCTGCTATTGCTCTGCCTTCTTTCCTCAACCAAGCCAACAAAGCCCGTCAGTCTGAAGCAACCACCTACGTGGGTTCGATGAACCGGGGTCAGCAAGCTTACTTCCTGGAAAAGGGCCAGTTCGCCACCACCACCGAGCAGCTTGAGTTAGGTATTCCCAAAAACACCGAATTTTATGACTACAAAGTAGGTACCGTGACCACTGGTGCGAACGCTTCTGCTGAAGCAATTGGTGATCCTAACGCTACCAAAGGTAATACTCTCAAAGGTGTTTCTGGCCGAGTGTTTACCGCTAAGGATTCTGCTGGTAACTCTACAACCATCGCGGTACTTTGTGTCAATCCCAAAGGTGATGGTAACTATCCTGCTGTCGCTGGTGTTACTTCTGTAACCAACTGCCCCAAATAGATTTGGGCCTGCAACGGCAATACCTAAATTTACTTCAATTGAGGCTATCAGATCAGCAACAGGCATCTGGTAGTCTTTTGCTTTGGTAGGGTGATTTTGAGTGAGTTTTAGGAGCAGCAAGGATGGGATTACTCCAAACCATTAGCTGGACCGCAGTTAAAACCCTGATCTCGGCTCAGTTCCCCCAAGTGCAGCAGATCTCGATCGCTGAATTGGCCAACTGGTTACAGCAATCGCCCCAGCCGCTCCTCCTCGATACCCGAACCCCAGAAGAATACGGTATCAGCCACTTGCCTAACGCGATTCTAGCTCCAGAAAACCTGGAGGAATTGCCCAACCGGGGATGGTTGCAGGACACGCCGATTGTCACCTACTGTTCGGTGGGCTATCGCTCGGCCAAAGCGGCAGACCAACTGCAGCAGATGGGCTACCGTCAAGTGTGGAACCTGGACGGCTCGATTTTTGCCTGGGCGAATGCGGGCTATCCGGTGTATCGCGATGGAGAAGTTGTGCAGCAGGTGCATCCCTATAACGCCCGCTGGGGAATGCTGCTGAAGCCGGAATTACACTGCATGAGTTGCAGTAGTTGATTGCGTTACTCTATACACTCAGGATGATCAATTCTGCGCTAGGGTACTGACGGAGACGTAGAGTGTCTGGAAAGGCCGATATCCAAGCACGGCTAGAATCTAGCAAAACGGGAAAACAGCATGCTCAAAAATCTGTACATCGTAGGACTGGAACCTGGCAGCGGCAAGGCGCTAGTGGCGCTCGGCATTATGGAACTGCTATCGAAACGGGTACAGCACCTGGGATTTTTTCGTCCGGTGATCCATAGCGGTACAGAGCGAGACAACGATATTGAATTGGTGCGTAGTCGCTATCCGCAAAATTGTTCCTACGACGCTCATTATGCATTGATGGATGAGGAAGTACGGCAGTTAATTGCGGCTGGGCAGTACGGTCAACTTCTACAACAAATAATCTCGGCGTATAAACATCTGGAACAGCAGTGTGATTTTGTGGTTTGCGAAGGGATTGACTCCAGCTATATTGATTCGGCCTTTGTCGATAATTTTGACAGCCGAGTCGCCAACCACCTAGCTGCACCAATTCTGCTGGTTGCCAATGGTGCCAACAAAACGCCTGAACAGGTAGTCAACACCGTACTCACCGAACGAGAAGCCTTTCTTCAAGAAGGGTGTGCGATGGTGGCTACGATCATCAACCGAGTTGCGCTCGATCAGTTAGAACAGGTGAAAGCAGCCTTGCAGGTCAGCTGGACCTTTGCCGATCCCATCTTTGTGCTGCCCGATGACGCGATGCTATCTAAGCCGACCATTGCCGAAATCGCCAAAGCGATAGATGCCAAGCTGATCCACGGAGATGCGGAACGACTGAATCACGAAGTCATGACTGTCAAAGCTGCCGCTATGCAGCTGCCCAATTTTCTGGGACGGCTTCAGGAGGGTAGCCTAGTGATTACTCCTGGCGACCGCTCGGATGTGATTCTAGGCTGCTTGGCTTCTACGCTCTCGAGTCAATCTCCCAATGTGGCAGGCATGGTGCTGACGGGTGGATTGGATCTCGATCCGCGAATTCAGCAATTGATTCAGGGAGCGCGGTGGACCGCTCCGATTCTTAGCGTCGCCACCGATACCTACCAGACTGCCACCCAAATCAACGAAGTGCGTGCCGAGATTACGCCCCACAATGCCCGTAAGATTGCTTCTGCGTTGGGACTGTTTGAGGCTCATGTGGATACGGCAAAATTAGCCGAACGCATCGCCGTTTCCCGCTCAACCCGCATGACACCAATCATGTTTGAGTATGAGCTGGTGGAACGGGCGAAGGCATCGCGCCAGCACATTGTTTTACCTGAGGGCAACGAGGAGCGGATTTTGCGAGCCAGTGAAATCCTGCTGCGGCGCGGCGTGGTGGATATTACCTTACTGGGCGATGAACAGGAAATCCGCACGCGCATCGATGCTTTAGGACTGAAGCTGGAGCAGGCGAATATTATCAATCCACTGACATCAGAATGGCAAGAAGAATATGGCAATACCTATTATGAGTTACGTAAACACAAAGGAATTACAGAAGATTATGCTCACGACATCATGAAGGACGTTAGTTACTTTGGGACGATGATGGTTTATAAGGGCATGGCAGATGGAATGGTGTCCGGTTCGGTTCATACTACGGCTCATACAATCCGACCGGCGTTGGAATTTATTCGTACCCAACCCGGTGTATCGATTGTCTCTAGCGTATTCTTCATGTGCTTAGAAGACCGGGTGCTGGTCTACGGTGATTGTGCCGTGAATCCCGATCCCAATCCGCAGCAGTTGGCTGACATTGCTATCAGTTCGGCCATGACTGCGCAGCAGTTTGGCGTGGAGCCGTTGGTGGCAATGCTGTCCTATTCTACCGGCACATCGGGTCAAGGGGCAGAAGTAGAGAAAGTGAAGGAAGCAACTCGAATTGCGCGTCAACAGCGTCCCGACCTTAAAATCGAAGGGCCGATTCAGTATGATGCCGCGATTGACGAAAGCGTTGCCAAAACCAAACTGCCTGGCAGCGAAGTAGCCGGACACGCTACGGTTTTCATTTTTCCGGATTTGAATACGGGCAACAATACCTACAAAGCCGTTCAGCGTTCTGCGAATGCGGTTGCCATCGGTCCGGTGCTGCAAGGACTCAAAAAGCCGGTTAACGACCTCAGCCGCGGCTGCACGATTCCAGATATTGTCAACACGGTTGCAATTACGGCGATTCAGGCCCAGTCGATCAATCATGCCATCACTGACCCATAATAAAATCCGTTCCCGCTAACGGTACCTTTGCCATCGCAGATGCTTCTAGCGTCAATGCTACTAAATCTTCGCGCTCTAGATTATGGACGTTTGACTTACCGCAGGCGCGAGCAATCGATTGGGCCTCCATCACCATTGCCTGTAAGTAATTGGCAACATAGGTAGCGGCCTCTTCGATGGGTAAACGCGCCATTAACTCGTCATCCTGGGTGGCAATGCCGACCGGACAACGACCCGTATGGCAATGGTGGCAATGGTAAGGAGCCGTTCCCAATGCCTGATAGTCTTCGACGTAAATTGGCTTGTTGCAGCCCATAGCAATCAGACTAGCTGTACCGATACTGACTGCATCGGCTCCCAGGGCTAACGCTTTCGCCACATCGGGACCCGAACGAATGCCGCCGGAGACTAAAAGCTGCACTTCGCCATACACGCCGATTTCTTTTAACGCTTCAACGGCCTGTACAATCGCCGGTAGGGTTGGAATGCCGACATGTTCCTGAAAGATGCTTTGCGTTGCTGCCGTGCCGCCTTCCATGCCATCGAGCACAATCACATCGGCTCCGGCCTTCACCGCCAGCTTGACATCGTCCTTGACGCGCGTGGCTCCCATCTTGACATAGATTGGAATTTCCCAGTTGGTGGCTTCGCGCAGCTCTTCGATTTTGATTTTCAAATCATCGGGACCAATCCAATCCGGATGGCGACAGGGTGAGCGTTGGTCCACGCCTTCGGGTAGCGTCCGCATTCCGGCCACCACTTGGTTCACTTTCTGACCCAGCAACAACCCACCGCCGCCTGGTTTTGCCCCTTGCCCCACTACAATCTCGACCGCATCGGCTTTTCTTAAATCCCTCGGATCAAAGCCATAGCGCGATGGCAAACACTGATACACCAGCTTGGCTGACGCGTCTCGTTCTGCGGGCAACATACCGCCGTCACCCGTTGTGGTAGAGGTACCCAGCCAAGTCGCCGCCTGTCCCAACGCAACCTTGGCATTTTTCGAGAGTGCCCCAAAGCTCATGCCAGCGATGGTAATCGGAATTTCCAATTCCATTGGTCGCTTGGCGTAGCGGGTTCCCAGTAGGGTTTTGGTTTCGCATCTTTCTCGGTAACCCTCCAGCGGAAACCGAGTTAGAGACGCCGTCAGGAATATTAAATCATCGAGCCGCGGAACGTTACGCAATGCACCAAAGCCACGAATATGGTAACGCCCTAGTTCAGCTCGCTGCTGGATGGCATCGATCACTTGAGGCGTAAAGGTACTGCTGGTATAGAGAATGTTTTCTTGCATAGAACTTCAGTAGATTGAAAATGAGCCAGGTTGCCTCGTCATGCTTGGGTTCGATCCCCCCTAACCCCCTTAAATCAAGGGGGAAGAGGCGAAGCCTGTGCGCAGCACCTACCAATCAGGAATTGAAGCCCCCCTTGATCTACGCCGAAGGCGCATCGCCGTAGGGGTTTAGGGGGATGTAGGGGGATCATCCCTTGCATTGATTCGCGATCGCCCTCCGGGCGGTGCGGAGCACCATCGAGATCTGTGTACACGGTAGCTTTCAGAAGGAGGTCAAGGGGGGATCAATCACAATTTGCGATCTACTGAACCTCGTTAATAGGCGTCTTTCCATTTGCTAAAATCCCGTGGTTTGAAGTGGTAGAGCTGCTCGGCGCAGACAATTTTTTTGAAATTGTAGGTATGGGCATCAAGGCCAAATGGGCCGAGTTCCTGAGCGAGCATCTGCCAGTCTTGGCCGGTGATTGGTTCGTAGCGAGCATCGGCTCCTAGGGATGCGACTCTGCCACCGACGAAAATCTCGCCTTGGTAAATCGAGTCAGCTAGGTTAGCCCCCGCATCGCCGCAGATAATCATCCGGCCTTGCTGCATCATAAAGGCACTGCTGGGACCGACATTGCCCTTGACAATCACAGTTGCGCCTTTGAGGGAAATTCCGGCCCTGGGACCAGCATGGCCCAAGATGCAAATCGTGCCGCCTCTAGCGGTGGCTGCTGCATTGGCCGAAGCACTGCCTCGAATCAGGATTTGCCCTGCCATCAGGTTTTCCCCCACCGACCAACCGCAGTTGCCGTCGATTTCAAGATGAATCTGCTCGCTCAAGCCACCACAGTAGTAGCCAACTGGACCGGCAATCTGGATTTTCATGCAGGTGTCCATTCCAACAGCGAGGTTGTGGCGTCCGGCTGGGTTAGTTAGCGTCACTTGCTCTAATCCTTCAGTCGCCAATGTGCGCAACTGTTGGTTAATTTCTCTGGTGGTTAGCTTACTACAGTCAACCAAAGTACCAGTTAGCATTCCCTGTTCGGTCATAGTTTTTATCTGATGAGGTGATTGAAATATGCACAATTACTTGCTCATCTAGCGGTTAACTAGCGTTCGTTCTGCTGTTTCCTTGACTGTAGGCAGCACTGACCAGATATTGACCTCACCCGCACTCGGCTCGCGGATTGTGGCGTTAGAGTCAAAGCTAGGCAGATTGAGCAACGCCCGATATTCAGAAGCAATCGCAACCATATCCTCGGTTTCGTAGATCACGGCGGGTTTGGCGGCGAATTTGTCGCGCACTAGAGCCACTTTATCGCGGGTGGCAACCAGGAACGTATAGGTGCCGTCGATGTCATCTAAAAGCTGATACAGTCCGGCTTCCAGGGATTTACCTTGCAGTAACTGATAGTGAATGTAGTGGGCAATCGCTTCTGAGTCGTTCTGGGTTTCAAACATGGCTCCCATTCGCTCTAGCTGAAACCGCAGTTTATAGTAATTGGACACCTGCCCATTATGCACAAGCGCCAGATCATAGCTGCTGGTAAAGGGATGGGAATGGTGCGTATCGACTACCGATTCAGTCGCCATGCGGGTGTGGCCGATGCCATGCGTACCGGAAAAATGGTTGAGGCTATATTTGCGGTTGAGAAGTTCGATCGCGCCCGTTTCTTTGTAGATTTCCATTGCCTGTCCCATGCCGACGACATGCAGCATCGGGAACTGGCTGTGCAAAGCTTGCTTGAACTGCGCCGGATCAAAGTTGCCGTTGGCTAAATCGATCACGAGCCGCAACCCTTCGGGAATCGGTTGACAATCTACCGGAGAATTCATTGCCGCCAACTGCTGCTCTAACCACTGCTGCACCTGCAGCCATGGGGTTGAGGAATTGCCATGCAGTAAGAGCTTGATCTGCGCTGCCGTAACCTGCCCACTGTAGAGCGCCACACCGCACGAGTCAGGCCCGCGAGTTTCCAGAGGTTGAATCAGGGAAAGCAACGTTGAACCCAGACTATCGTAGAGTGCTGAGTTGTAGTAAATCAGCCCTGCAATACCACACATGATGATTAATCTTAAAGATGCAACTAGTTATAACAAGTAGAGAATTGCGGAATTGTGTCACGAGTTACGCTTTGAATCCAGATTGCAGTCTACATCGACGACTTCTTCAATACCACCGAATAGGAAAGACGATCGGCCCGCGACAGAGTCTCTCCGCAAATTACCGGTTGGTTTCCGGTAGTGTAGGCGACATAGCGATTCACCAACAGCGGCGCGCCCAGCGTAGTTTCCAGATGTTCACTGATTTCGTGGCTGGCATGGGTGCATTCCAATAGCGCTTCTACCCGTTCGATTAGGACGCCGTTTTTGTCGAGGGTGGGATAGATCAAGCTCGATTGCAATTCGGTGGCGAAGGTTTGACCCAGTTCCAGCAGAATGTAGGTGATATCGATGGCGACCGGAATTTCATCTACTAAAATTACTTTTTTCTTGACAGTACACCTCTGACTGATGCGGCGGAAGCTGCAAGTTGGCCGCCACTGTAGGCGCAGCCGGCAAGACTTCAAACGAAAGGCTACGAATCGAGGCGGAGGCATTCTGCTGGGCCATGTCTTCGTCAAAGAAGATCAATGGGTTGGACAGCGAGCGGGTCATTTTGCGGCGCTCTTTTACAAACACCCCTTTGCCGCGATGCGATACCACTAGCCCCTGACTGACCAGATTGGCAATCGCTCGCCGCACCGTAATGCGGCTGACGTGGTAATGCAGCATCAGTTGATGTTCGCTGGGAAGCTGTTCGCCGGGTAAAAACTCGCCGCTGGCAATCTGTTCCCGCAATTTTTCGGAAATGATCAAATGGAGAGGCAACTGCGGCTGAGCCGCGATCGGTCTAGACATAGCTTTTAACTTATACGGTTCCCCCCTTGCTGCAAGCTATGGTGTATACACAAGTCCTCTCAGCTCCCTTTTCTGGGATGCCCGCACGGCTATAATCTTTCATCAATGGAAGACTTTGAGTCAACGGCAGGCCAATTTTCCCCATGCTTCAGACCAAATTAGGTTCGGAAGTCTCCCAATTTTGGGGAATTTAAGGGGCTGAAAAGCCTCGAATCCTAACCGACTCGATTTGTGTGTACATAGTAGCTTTCTGCAAGGAGGGCTAGGGGAGATCCCCAACGGCCAACGGCAGTAGGGACTCGACGGTGGACCTATCTTCGCTGGCTAAATGGAGTTCTACCGCTGGCTTTGCCTGAATGGCATGCCGCCAAACTAGCACAGAGATATTGTTGATTCTGCCAGGTGCGGCACAGTTGGGCTGTAACCCGGCGATGCGATGGGGCGGTTTGGGGGTGATTAGGGGCGCTAGGAGATGCATCTGGTCTGGAAGCAATAGGCTGCCCAACCAATCGAATTGCTTTAGCCAAACTTGCTGCTGCTGATGGAGCTGAAACGCTGCCGTGAACGCTGCCAGGTCAGATTCTGCCAAACGAACGCGAAAGTTATTTTCGCATAGCCGCAGCACCGAGACGGGAATCGTTTCGCCAATCAAACTCTCCAGCGATTGAAACGGAGCAATTCGATCAATCGCGGAACCGAACAGCGCCCGTGCCACGGGCAAGCCGTCAAATCCAGCCAAATCTACCAGAACTGTAGGTGGTCCACTCATGCTTTCATACTCATGCTTTCACACTCATGCTTTCACACGGGATTTGCTTGGGTCATAAGCTGCTAGCGGTCCGACAATCGCCCGCACCCGTCGTTTCATGCCATCCACGAAACCTACTTCCAGCTCGGTGCCGATCGCCCCATATTCAGGCGCAACCTGGGCGAGGGCAATGCTTTGATGCAGAATCGGGGAAAATGTAGCGCTGGTAATCATCCCGACTCGCCAGCGTTCCCCGACTGGATAGACCGATTGCCCGTGAGCAGCCACTTCATTCCCGGCCAACACGAGGCCAACTGCAACTTTGGGCGGATGGGGCTTGATCTGTTCCAAGGCGGCCTTACCGATAAAATCTGGCTGCTTCAGCGCCACGGCCCAGCCGATTCCAGCCTGGTAGGGAGATGTGAGATCGTCAAATTCTCGGCCTGCGGCTAGCAATCCAGCTTCGATGCGGGCACAATCGAGGGCGAGCATGCCCATCGGCAGCAGGTTGTAGGGCTGACCGGCCTGCATCAGCAGATCCCACAGTTCAGCACCCCGATCCGGATGAACGAACAGCTCGTAGCCCAACTCGCCAGTGTAGCCGGTGCGAGAAATCAGAACCGGAATCATCGTGCCATTACCCGATACAGTACCCGATACAGTACCCGATACAGTACCCGTTGCAAAGCGGAAATAGCCCAGCTGATCCAGCGTGGTGAATGGCTCGTCAAACTTTACGAGCGGGCGCAGAATGTCGCGCGACAACGGACCTTGCAGAGCCAGATTGTGCAGTTGATCGCTCATTCGTTCGATGCTGACTGTAAACCCATACTGGTCTGCGACCCGCTGCAACCAATCCGCGTCGGTATCGCAGTTGCCCACATAGCGGTAGGCATCCCCGAAGCAAAACACAATCCCGTCATCGATGATGCCGCCGTGGGGGTTGAGCAAACAGCCATAGGCCGACTGTCCGGTTGCCAGTTTCGCCACATTCCGTGAAAAGGCTATTTGCAGCAAAGCGCAGGCATCTGGACCGTGAATTTCAAATTTGCGCAGAGCGGATAGATCCAGCAGCACCGCCCGTTCTCGTAGCGCCCAGTACTCGGCCTGAGGACCGTAGTTGGCAAAGCTGTTGGGCACCCAGAAGCCGTTGTACTCCACCAGATGATTGGTCAGCTCACGAATGCGAGGAGTAAAAGCACTGTCGCGACTCAGGCGCACCGGAGCCGTAGGCGAAACCCTGCGACCAATGGCTTGAGGAAAGTCCTCGCTGGCGGCGTAGATCCGCACATGGATGGCAGTCGGATTCCAAGCATTGGTTGGGTCTACATCATCGGCACAGGAGGAGCTAGCGCAGAGCAGATCGCAGCCTGCCCGCAGCAGCACATAATCGCCCGGACGAGACCAAGATTCGCCGCCCACAATGGCGCCCTCGCAGTCTACCGCAGTGTTATAGAAAAAATTGACCGCACTCCAGCCGGGTCGGGGCTGAATGCCATAGGGCTGTAAGACTTGATTGAAGTTTTCGCTACAGCTCGGATGGCCAGGATAGCCGACATCTTCGTAGTAGCGGGCGGTGCAGGCCAGCAGAAAATTATCGTGCCGTCCACAGGTGTCTTGAATCACCTCGAACAAAGGCTGCATGGTTTGGGAGAAGTATTTGCCGTGCAGTCCGGCCCTGGGTATTGCCAAGCCATTCAGCGTGCGGGTAACGGTAGCATCGAGTTCTTGCTCGAACTGTTCGCCGGCAAAGGCCAAAAAATCCGAGCACTGACTGCCCTCCACATCAATAATTTGGATATACTGCCCCGCCTGCACCCGATAGGCCAGTGCTGTTGCCGCCTCGACCCGGTACTCGGCCACCACGCGCCCCAACGGAGCCGGTAGATCAGAATAATCAGCGTCAAACTCAGCAACCGCAGGAGTTTTCATCGGCATTGCATTTCACCTCCCATACCAAGCAGCGATTTACACTCCACTACTCGTTAAGACCTTCGAGGACGGCATCGCCTCAGCCTCGCGCAGCAACTGTTCGGCTAACTTGCGTTTACCTTCAGCGTCGAGCTTCTTGACTTCATTTTGCAGCACCCGTTCGTTGACGGTTTGGTTCCAGTAGTCGAGCGACTCAAACCCCAGCAGCGCCAGCTTGCCAACAAATTGACGCAGCACCTCGTTCGTCGGACCCATCACCCAGCCCGCTTTGCCGTCGCGCAGATAGCGTTCGATTTCCATATCTTTTTTGAAGCCAGAGCCACCGCAGGCGTGCAGCATTTTGTCACCCACATGGGCCACATTTTTAGCCGCTGCGAATTTGATTTGCCAGTACCAGGCCAGATAGGTCGAACGGGGCAGGGCGGTCAGATCGGCATGAATCGACCAGTCGCAGTTGTCGGTCAGGTCGTCCATCAGCTTGCCCATCGAGAAGGTAAAGGAACGGCAGGCGTTGGTGTCGATGATCGCTTCCCCAAAGTAATCCTGAATCGTCGGATAATCGGCCACGCGCATCCCCACATCCACGTGCTTTTTGCGGGTAACATGGCGTTTGGCTAGATCGATCGCGCCCATGGCAATTCCATTCCAGCAGGCGGACGAACACAGCAGGAAAAACGGATCGACAATTTCATCATTAGATGCAGTGCCGTCTCCCTGAGGGCCGACCATGCGGGTCAGAGGTACGGTGACGCCATCCACCAGCAGTGTGCCGGACTGATTCCCGCGCAATCCCAGCGCATCCCACTTGTGGGGTTCGGCCTTGACTTCATCCCCCATGATCAAGAAGCAGGACAGATCGGCATAGTTGCCGTCAAAGTCAGGGCTAGTGGTCTGCACGATATACCAGTCCGCAAAACCGGCAGAAGTGGTCCAGGAGGCTTTTTTATGCACCTGCCAGCCGCCATTGACTTGGGTGGCGCTAGAAGACACTGGATACCAGAAATGGGACCCCGTCTCTGGATCGGAATAGGACAGCGAGCCGATCAGTACATCCTGGTCTAGCCGCTGCAACAAATCTTGAAACTCTGGCTGATTGTGTGACCGAAATAGCAGCGCTGCCACTGCTCCCAGATGCATCGTGTAGCACATGGCCGTACTGGGACAGCCGTAGCGGGCAATCGTTTCCACCACCATCGCAGCACAGACATGGTTTTCGCCTAGACCACCCCATTCCTTTGGGACGAACAGACTCAGCAGTCCCAGCGATGCCAGGGCCTCGAAATTTTTGCGGGGATAGGTCAAATTCCGATCCGCGTCGATGGCGTTGGGCCGCAGCACAGTAGCGCAAAGCTCAATCAATTGGGCTTGCAGTTGCCGCTGAGCGTCGGTCAGTAACCATTGGGGATCGAAATCATAACCGAGTCCCCAAAATTCGTCAGAATGCCAAGTTTTTGTTCCAGTCATAGAGGGGTAAATGATAGGGGGAAGTGGGAAAGGGGTGGCAAGATTGCCATTTGTGATCAAAGATCCAATATCTGTAATCAAAGATCCAATATCAGAGATTCAAACAGGAAGCAACCCCTTGAATCACAACTAAGAAAAGTCGTAAGACACACCACAATAGACAGAGAAAAACAAACTCAATCGGCGATTGGACAGGCTGAATGTATCGAAGATTACCTCCTGAGCTGCTGGAAAAAGGCAAAAGCGATAGAGTCAATCTAGCGGTTTCAATTTCGATGCAAGCGATTTGAATCACAGCGTTTCGTCGCATGATGATGTGCGGGTGAGCAGTGACGAAGCCGAGACAATCGGATTGGCACAAAATTCTGGACAGACTCAGCGAGCGAGATGCTACGCGGTTAGAGCGAATGATTCAAGCATCGACTAGACCTGTGTCGCTGAAAAAGAGAAAACTAGCTGACGGTCAATTTGAATACAAATTTGTTATAACAAGTCGTCTTTACTGTTGTTTAATTATCGCTTTCTAAACTATTGCTTTCCTATTATTGCTTCTTCTTGAAAGCTGTATGCAGTGGAGGTTGATTATTGTATCCCTATCCAGTTGACGAACAGGGAGTGGGTGCGTTGTTGATCTTCCTCTCATTTCCCCTTTGACGTACTTTCCCTCTTCTCACCTATCTTTCGGCCCTTTCAGCGCCATTTAACTACCGTTTTATCGCCGTAAATTATGTCTCCTGAAGCGCAAGAATTCCTTGGAACGTTTGCATCAGAGTCCTTTTACTATTGGGCTGCTGTATTCATGCTGCTGATTCATGCCGGCTTCCTCGCATACGAAGGCGGTGCTTCTCGCACCAAAAATGTCCTCGCTACGATGGTCAAAAACCTGATGACGCTTGCTAGCGTGGGGTTGGCCTTTTTCCTCTTTGGTTGGTGGGTCTACAATGCCTTCCCGCTATTTCCCCTCACAGGCGGCATTCTAGGACCCTGGACCAATCCTGAGGTGAATGAAACCGTCAAGGCGGCCATGCCCTATGTAGAGGCGTCCTACCCATGGTCGCCAGCCCTTGGCCCCAACACGGCTGATCACTTGACGGGTGTATTTTGGTTTGCCTTTGCCCTATTCGCCATGACAACGGCTTCCATTCTTTCCGGGGCCTTGATCGAGCGGGTCAAGATCGGCGCTTACCTGATCATGTCGATTGTGTTGGGTAGTTTCACCTGGGTGGTTGCTGCCGCTTGGGGATGGAGTGCGTTTGGTTGGCTGTTTACGCAGTTTGGTTATCACGATTTTGGCTGTGCGGCTGTGGTGCATGGCGTGTCGGGATTTTTTACACTAGGAGTGCTGCTGAACTTAGGTCCCCGCATTGGTAAGTTTGATGAAAACGGCAAGCCGAGGCCAATCCTACCCCATAATCTACCTTTGACAATGGTAGGGCTGATGCTGATCTTTGTTGGCTTTTATGCGTTCTTGGCCGCCTGCATGATCTTTCTACCTGGCTATGAGAAAGAGACAACTATTTACGGTACTCCCATGACTCTCGCTTCGATTGGGGTAACGACTACGCTAGCATTAGCATCTGGATTAGTTGCTGCCTACATTTCCTCAAAGGCCGATCCGTTCTTCACCATTTCTGGTGGTCTAGCCGGAATCATTTCTGCGGGCGGTGGCATGGATGTCTACCATCCGGCTCTCGCGATTGTGATCGCCTTTATTGGTGCCTATCTCATGCCCAAAGTTGCTCTAATGATCGAGCGAATGGGTATTGATGATGCGGTGGGGGCTGTCGGGGTGCATGGATTCTGTGGGTTGTTTGGCTGTGTGGTGGTCGGAATTGCAGCGGCTGGGTTCCCCCAGGGGGAGAGCGTTCCCTCGATCAATCTGTTTGGTCAAATTCTGGGAGCGTTGGTCTGCATTGTGCTGCTGGGATTCATTCCGGGTTATGGCACGAGCTGGGTGCTGAAGAAGCTGAACCTACTGCGAGTGTCGCGTCAGGAAGAGATCGAAGGGTTGGATCTTGCTGATTTAGGGGTGGAAGGCTATCCCGAATACGCCACGATGACGTTCGTGACCCAGACGAAGCCAGCGACCGCAACTACACCAATGAGTTCGACTGAACTAGCAACTGAATAGGGAGATAGGATATGTCCAGTCCGTTTAAAACCTTTCAAGAATTTAGCGAAGCAGAAGGCCCAATCTACACTTTTGCTAATAATTCGGCCATGATTGGGTTCTTAATTAGCTTGACTGCACTGATCTTGCTGTACTTCATTTACATGTCCTATGCGATGAAGCAAGATTCGGCGGCAAAAAGCCCAGCAGCATTAGGGGCAATTATTCTGGCCGGTGCCCTTTCCCTAGCTGGCTTGTCCCATTCTCAGTCTCCAAAGCAAATGCCCGAGACCGCTCGACGGCAACCCACATCGGAGCTATCACTGCGTCCTTTGGCCTTAATCGGCATGATTGGCGTTGGAGCTAAAGCATTCAAATCGCGCCATCGTTCTGCAAAACGTTCATCTCGGTTTTCCAGTCGTTATCGTTCTAGGTGAATCTCCTTGACAGCTAAACGTCCATTGGGGAAAGCAATTGCTTTCCCTTTTTTATTGGTATTTTTATTGGTAATGTCTCCGTAGTTCCAGATACATTTTTCTGCTTTAGCTCGAGTTATTATAACAAGTCAGAACAGATTCAGAATTAGCTTGCCTGCTGCAGTTGAGACGTTTGTACGCCCAATAGGATTACTACTAGGTGAATCTTGTCTCTGCATTGCGGTCGCTCTACGAGAAGCCGCTATGCCTGACGGCAGGCTATCTCAACGCCTCTAGAGCCGCTAGATTTAAGCATTCTTTTAAGAAGATTGGCAGGGAAGTTAAACGTTATAAATACAGTGCTTCAGCCGAACTATGATGTCGCCAATTCAACTCACAGATGCTCAGATCGAGCAATTTCGTCAGGACGGATTTTTAGTCTTTGAAAAATTGATTGATGCTGCTTTGGTGGCTCGGTTGGTAGACAGGATTGATCCTCTGTTTGCTGGCCAGTTCGAGACGGGCATCTATCCCGATGAATGGTACTGGCGACCGGGTTTGAGCTTGTTGGACGTGACGCGAGAAATGTGCAACGTCTGGAAATGCGACCGCCGGATGGCGAGCGTGGTACTTTCAGCTGAAATTGGCCGGATTAGCGCCTTGTTAGGCGGATGGCGGGGAGCCAGAATTGGCCAGGACAGCCTTTGGTTCAAACCTCCCGGCGGCAAAGAAGTAGCGCTGCATCAAGATGCCACCTACATTAGCTACATCGACCCGCCCGAAATGGTTACCTGTTGGCTTGCCTTAGACGATACGAGTGCCAATGCGGGTACGATCGAGTATGTGCGCGGTTCCCATCGCTGGGGATTAGTAACAGAGATCGGTGAGTTTCATGCCCCTGCTCAAGAGTATCGCTCTACCATGCGACAAGCCGCGCAACAGGCAGGCATTGAGGCACCAGAAATTGTGCAAGTCGAGATTCCAGCCGGCGGCTGCGTGTTTCATCACGGCTGGATGTGGCACGGCTCCGGCAAAAATACCTACTCCGATAAAGTTCGCCGCAGTATTGGCATTCACACCTTGTCTGCCGATGCCCAGTTTTGCTCCACCAACGTAGGATACATCTACGGACGCTACAAGCGCATTGGTGAAACCACAATGGATGAAAGCTTTTTCCCTATTCTCTGGACACAAGACGGATATCGCACCCCGTTTCTAAGTGACTATTGTCAGGACGCCTTGGTTGATGCAAACGTTGATACGAGTAGAGAAACAGTAAGTGTATAAGCGATAGAGCAATGTGCCAATAGAATCTGTACAAACTTAATCATGGATCTCCTCTCTCCTCCCATTAAAACTGTCATACCCGGCACCCTAAATATTGTTGCCAGTGATTTTGACGCCCGTCCCATGAGCTATGTGGTTGATGGGCTGCACCTGGGCTATGAGCCGGATGTGGCAAGGGCAGTTTGTCAACGGTTGGGATTGAATCCCGTTTGGCATAATTTGCCAATGGCAAAGTTTTACCCCAGTCTGCAAACCGGGAAATACGATCTCGTCTGGTTCAACCAAGCCATCACACCAGAACGCCAAACCTGGGCCAATTTTACCCGTCCCTATGGCTATTTTGATGAAGCGGTGTTAGTTAGGGTCGAGAGTACCGCCAGTTCACCAGCCGAATTAGCCGGACTGCGCGTGGGGGGACTAGCCGACAGTACGAATTTAGCGCTGGCAGCCAGTTTTGCTGACGCCCAAATTGTGCCGTTTCCAGGCAGCGACAACGTTCTGCCAGAGATGTTGCAGGCACTGCGAACCGGCGAAATTGATGCCCTAGTTGACGATGAACTAGTGCTATTGGTTGCTGCTGAGGAAGACCCCCGCTTAAAAATTGCCTTCAGCGTTCCAACTCAAGTTCCCTTTGGCATTGCGGTTTGTCCAGGTCAGCCTGAGTTAGTTGATGCCCTCAACGCCACTTTATCGGATTTGATCGCGGATGGTACGTTACTGCAACTCTGGTCCCACTGGATTCCCTGGAAACCATTCCCCCTGCGATAGCTAAATTCAAAATTGCAAATTATTAATACTGGAGGAGCACAGTGACTGAAGTTCTAGTGAAAGCTGACACAGCTCAAGCTCTGACTGATTTAGAAGCCTATGTCGCGGCGGAGCATCGGGCTGATTTGGTCAAACAGGTACGCGAAAAAATCGATGAATTAGGCATTCAATATATTTACTATCAGTTTGTTTCGGTTACGGGTCGGATTGTCGGCAAAGGCGTACCGTCAGATCACTGGGAAACCATTGCTGATCGGGGTATTCAGCTTGTCTATGGTTCGATGGCGAATCTGTATGTTGACCGCTACCGCAACTACATTGGCTATGGTCCCGAAGCGTCAGAACTAGTTGCGATTCCCGATCCAGAAACCTTCTGCCAACTGCCTTGGGATCGGCGCGTGGCGCGGGTGTTTTGTACCTGTTTTCGCAACCGAGAAGAGCCGACCGAACCGGGGTCCTACCTGACAGCAGACTGTCGCGGTAACCTGAGACGCATCCACGCCCAGTTTCAACAGGAACACGGCCTGCAACTGCGGCACGGTTGCGAACCGGAAATGATGTGGCTGAAAAAAGGCCCAGACGGTCAGCCCGCTGGAGGTGTCACTAAACCCAACTGCTACCACATTGACCAGTTTGAGGAACTGCGTCCTGTCTTCTTGCGGGTCATTGAATACTCGAAGGCAATGGGTCTGGACATGATTCAAGGCGATCACGAAGATGCCCCCGGTCAGCTAGAGCTGAATTTCACCTTCGATGATGCTCTGCGCACCTGCGATCGCTTGACTACCTATCGGCAAATTTGTGCTCAAGTCGCACGTGAGTTCAACCTGATTGCCTGCTTTATGTCGAAGCCGTTTATGGGTGTGTCCGCGTCGGGCTGTCACCATAATCTGTCGCTTTGGCGGGGTGGCGACGAAACGATCAAGTCCTTTGGGTTTGATTCACTGCCCGGTTTGGCTGGAGTGTTTACCTACAACAAAGGTGGCGAAAATACATTTCTGCCGGTGCCGGAACAGCATAAAACCAAACCTGGTCCGATGGGGTTGCAGTGCATCGGCGGCGTGATTGAACATTTGCCGGCACTGACGGCGATCGGCGCTTCTACGGTGAATTCCTACCGTCGCCTCTGGGATACGGGCCTCTGGGCACCCGTGTATGCCGACTGGGGCTTCCAAAATCGCACTTGCGGTTTGCGGGTTTCGGCACCAGGACGGTTCGAGTATCGGGCTGTAGACTCGATGGTGAATCCCTACCTGATGGCCGCTGCGCTGCTGAAAGCGTTTGATGACGGCATTAAACGCACTCTCGATCCGGGTGAACCCGAACATCGTAATCTCTATGAAGCGATGGAAGCCGGTAAACAGGTGAAGAAATTACCGATGTCGCTGGGAGAAGCACTAGAACGACTAGCGGAAGATGAAGTAATTCGCTCAGCGATGCCGGGAGAAATGTATCCGCTTTATCACTGGTACAAACGAGACGAATGGGAAAAGTTTTTGTCAACCACCAGCAATTGGGATGTGGAGATGTATCTAGATTGTCTACCGTAATATTAGAGATGTTATATAGTCCCCTTTTCTGATGCTCAAAGTTCCCCATAAGTGGGGGATTTAGAGAGCCAGAGAACCTGCGTACAGCACCAATGATATGAATACCGTTCAGTAGCGTGATATGGATCAATGACAGAAACAGCAGATATTGTCGTTGTGGGTGGCGGGTGCATTGGGGCATCAATTGCCCTGCATTTGGCAGAGAAAGGAGTGGGAAAAGTCATCTTGCTAGAGCAAAAAGAGCTGGCAAATGGTGCTTCGGGGAAAGGAATCGGCATTATTCGTACCCACTATACCCATCCGGTTTTGGCTAAGCTAGCGCAGCAGTCCCAAAAGTTGTTTCACCAGTTTGCTGAACGGTTTGGCGGTTACGACGCTGGCTTTAATCCGTGTGGCTATTTTGTTTTGGTGGGTGAAGCCGATGTGGCAACCCTGACCCAGGTGGTGCAAATGCATCAGCAAATGGGCATTGAGGTGCAGCTTACCGATGCTCAGCAGGTTAAGGCGGTTTGTGGTGAGTTGCTGGATTTAAGCGATGTGGCAGCCGTGGCCTACGAACCCAATTCTGGCTATGGCAGCCCGCCTAAAACGACGGTAGCTTTGGCAAAGCGTGCGATGGATCTGGGCGCTGAGGTGTGGACCCAAACGCCGGTGCTAGAAATCAAGCTGGATGTAGAAGGCCGAGTCGAGGCGGTAGTAACGCCAAACGGCGAAATCAAAACCCGCACCGTAGTGGATTGTGTTGGGCCTTGGGCGCGTCAGTTTGCTGCCCATCTAGGGCTGGAGTTTCCGGTGACGCCGATTGTAGAACATGTAGTGGTGGTGGAACGTCCGGCTGAGTTGGCAGCCTTTCATCCGGTGATTTCCGATTTGATCAATCTTTGCTATATTCGTTCGGATGGCGAGCAAGCCTATACCCGCATCGGTAACTCGGATCCCAAGTACCACGCTCAGTTTGCGCTTCAGAACGCGGAAGATTTTCAGGGCCAGCTTTTTCCCCACATCTGCGAAGAACTGCATCGCAAGTTGATTCGCCGTTGTCCGAGACTAGCTACTGTACCCGTGGTGGAGACCTATTCTGGCATTTGGGGCGTTACTCCCGACTACCAGCCAATCATCGATCGCTTGGACTATGCACCCGGCCTCTACTGTGCAGTTGGTTTTAGCGGTCACGGCTATAAACTCAGTCCTATCATCGGCGATCTGGTTAGCCGCTTGATTCTGGGACGCGTGAATGACCAGGTGGAAATGCTCAACCTGTTCCGCTACAGCCGCTTTCAAGAAAATGACTGGATTAAGTCACCGTTTAGCTATGCTCAGGCACAGGGATTGCGATAGCAGGCGCAATCGCAGGTGATTACGTCACGTTTTGCAATTCATATACGGCATTGTTCATTTCTATGGGCAGCTGTACCCTAACGGTGGTTCCCACTCCTTCTTGGCTTTCTAGCTGAATCTGGCCTTGATGGGCATCCACACAGCGTTTTACAACTGCCAATCCTAAGCCTGTTCCTTTAATTTGTCCAACATTATTGCAGCGATAAAATGTTTTGAACAACTGCTGTTGGTTCTCTAAAGGAATGCCAATTCCTTCATCCTTAATTTCAAATACGGCGTTTCTGGTGTCACAATAAACATTGAAGTCGATTTGACTATGCTCCGGAGAATACTTGATCGCGTTTGACAATAGGTTCGTTAAAATTCGATTTAGCAATACTTGATCGATATTCACCTGCTTACAATCACCTGTATAGCTAAATTGAATTTTGTACTGATGATGGGCACTCAATTCTAAGGACTTGTAGATTTCCCGACAGAATTTCTCTAGATCCAGCGGGACCGGCTGGCACTGGGTAGTTCCAGACTCGATCCGGCCAATCATCAGCACCTCATCTAGCAAATACAGCATATGCTCGACAGCAGCGTTGATTTTGTCGAAATAGCGCTCCTGCATCTCAGCCGTTAGAGTGTCCCCTCCGTAGTGCAAGAGTTCGGCAAAGCCTTGGATGCTCGTCAAAGGCGTGCGAAAGTCATGGGAAATCATTGCCACAAATTCTGACTTGAGACGGTTCAGCTCCTGCTCTTGGGCGAGTGCTCTCAATGCATCGGCCTTCGCTTGCTGCAATTCAATCTGCATCCGGCGCAACATTAAATGATTTTCGACGCGAGCCAACACCTCCTCGACCTGAAACGGTTTAGTGATGTAATCTACGCCGCCGACCTGAAAGGCTTGCACTTTATCCAATGGTTCACCCAACGCACTCAAAAAAATGACTGGAATATCGCGAGTTTGTTCGTCGGCTTTGAGCTGTTGACAAACCTCGTAGCCGTTCATTTTCGGCATGTTGATATCCAACAAAATCAAATCGAGTGGTACGGTGCGGACGGCCATCAATGCAACCGAGCCACTGATCGCGCTGCGGACCTCATAACCCTGTTTGGTCAGCATCGAAGAAAGCAAGCGCAAATTGTTAGGCGTATCGTCAACAATCAGAATTGTACCTCTGATTCCAGGAGAATCAGTATGACTTGTGGGAACTGAACTCATTGGGGCTTAAATTTTATTAATTCAACAATTTCTTCAAACTGAAAGTGATAAACCAATTCCTTTAAACCTCTAGCCAAATCAGAATGAGCTGCCGGAATTTGCTCAATCAATTGAAGGACCTGCCGATCGCTACAGCCGCTAGCTGCTTGACGAAGACTAGCAATCCACTCTGGAGGCATCACTTCCAGATCGGAAGCGGACACCTGATAGACCAGAGATTGATTGGTTCCTTCATATAAGCCTTCATATAAGTAGTCTACCCCGCTTGGCTCAACGTCTATAGACGGATCGTCTGCCCGCAATCGGGTCGGCAGCGACAAATCTTGAGTTTTTAAATGCACCGGAATCGTAAATTCAAACACAGATCCTGCCCCAAGTATACTCTGAACCTGAAGCTTGCCCCCCATCAAATCGACAAAGCGACGGCTGATCACCAGTCCCAAACCTGTTCCCTGGTTCGATTGTCGTCCAGCTTCGGTCTGTACAAACGCTTCAAACAAACAGTCCATCTCTTCGGCTGCAATGCCAAACCCTGTGTCTACCACTGCGAAGTGCAACCACTGTCTAGGTGAAGTTGACTCATGATCTGGCCCGTGTAACGCCGAGGATGCCCTTGAGCTACTAGACGCGTTGCCCAAACCTACCTGCAAGGATACACGGCCTGCTTGCGTAAACTTGATTGCGTTATCTAGCAGATTGAGTAACACTTGGCGCAGCTTGCTTTTATCGGCAATCACTTGGCGGGGTACTTCAGGGGCAATTGCAACAGTTAGCTCAAGCTGTTTGTCTAACGCGGTCAACCGCAGCATTTCTTCGATGTTACCCAGTAAGGTGTAGAGATCGAATGGACTTGCCTGCAAGCGGCCTCGATCGGCTTCTAGTCTGGCAACTTCTAAAACGTCATTGATTAATTCCAGCAGGTGCTGGCCGCTGCGATTAATGATGTTGAGATACTCCTGCTGTTCTGAGTTGAGTCTAGTGTCTTGGCTAATTAGCTGAGTAAAGCCGAGGATTGAGTTGAGGGGGGTGCGTAGCTCGTGGCTCATATTCGCCAGAAATTGAGTTTTAGCCCGGTTTGCGGCTTCTGCGGCATCCCTTGCCTTTTCCAGGGCTGCTTCAATCCGTTTGCGATCACTTATGTCCCGTGCCACAATCAAGACCGACTCATCCGATAGCGGTGAGATACTAGCCGCTAACCATACGTCTCGATGTCCTCCTCGCTGCCCGTCTCGATCTGCCACTTGATGAGGCAGTTGCAGCATGTATTCCAGCCGCACAGTTTTGCCCGTTGCTAAGCTAGAGCGAATGCCCTGCAAGAATTGATCGGCAAGCGGTTGCGGTAGGGTTTCGTGTAGCGTCTTACCCAGCAGATCAGCCGAAGGATAGTCAAAATTAGGATTGGCAGAAGCCACCTTCAGACAGCGTCCAGTCGCATCCCTGACCAGCACCACCTCATCCATTGCAGTAAACAGCGCCTGCAGTTCAGCTTCAGCCTGCTTTTGAGCCAACACCGTTCCCAACTGTGCCGCCACTGCCGACACCAACTGAATCAGCCGTTGCTCTTGCTTGCGGGCTTCAGTGGTGAAAAATACTAGCACTGCCAGTACGGTTGAGCCGTTGGCTGCTTGGACGACTGAAGAGGTTACCCCAGGATGCTTGGCTTGAGAAGTCTCGGTTTGTGCTAATCCACTCCGCTCATAGGTGACGGTGATAGGCACACCCAAACGGGCCTTGACCCCATAGTGATTTACCAGTTGAAACCGATATTGAGAGTGGGAATTAGTGTCAAAAATCACCTCTTCCGGTGCTTCGTCGAAGGTCCATTCTGGCTGCTGCTGACTCCAGACCCGACCTGCAATCCCTTCATTGGGCTGAAACGTAACTTTTTCTGAACACTGCCGCAGACGCTGCATTGAGGCCACTGCGGTCGGACTATGGGCGGCGGCATTGCAGTACCACACTGGGCTACGCTCCAGCACCCGGCCATCAGCCGAGGGGAGCCAGACCTCACCATAGATCCAGCCGGTTGCTTCACAAAGAATCCGCACAGCAGCATACAAAGCGCGGTTAAAGTCTGGAGCGGCGGTGATCGCCTGGGTGACATTAAACAGTAACTGCACCTCTTCCTCGGCCTGCTGCCGTTTGGCTTGCACCTGATGCCCACTAATAAATTTGCCGATGCTCTGCGCCATCAATTCAATGATTTCTCGTTCATGCTGATTAAATCCTTGAGTTCGCACCTGGGTTGAGAAGAAGCTGAGGATGCCGTAGATCTCTCCATTCACCCAGATGGGAGTGCCAATGTAGGACTCCAGCTTGAATGCCTGATACATGGGATGGTGGCGCATTGCTTCAATTTGACTAACATGCTCATAACAAACGGTTTGTTGGCGTTGCAACACGACATCACAGTAGATGGTTTGCCACGTAAATTCTAAGCCTGTCGTTAGCGGCATTCGTTTCACATCAGCAGTGGCCCCATCAGCAGTGGCCCCATCAGCAGTGGACAAAGTCGAATAAACAGCGAGCAGCCTGCAAGCGTTCTGCATCCTCTGCCCAACTGCGCTCCAGCAAAACCCCAAGAGTTCACAGCCGGTTTTGAGGTAGTCGGCACAGAGGGCTTCGATGGTTTCAAAATCAGTCAAGCTCAAACGGTGCAGTTGCTTGAGATGGTTGCTAAATTTGCCTAATGCAGCCGATTTGTGCAGTAGCTCTGTCTCAGCGCGTTTGCGGGCCGTAATGTCTCTCGCGACCCAAAGCACCGTATCTGGCCCGCTCGGAGAAATTTTGGCATTAAACCAAACTTCCTGCTCCTGAATCACCAGACGATATTCGCAGTCTACAGCGTGCTGCATTTCTAAACTGGATCGGATATAGCTCAGGAAGCGATCCGCTTGGTTCTTTGGAAAGACTTCATGCAGCGTCTTGCCCAGTAAAGCGCTGGCTGGTCTATAGAGGTTTTCCTGGCTTGTAGGCGCGATTTTTAGATAGCACCCCTGGCGATCCAGGACTAGAATCACGTCCATCATGGCAGCAAACAAACCGCGCAGTTCTGCCTCGGAGGCTTGCAGGGTCATTTCAACCTGCCGCCGTTCACGAATTTCCTGTCGCAGCAGCGAATTTTGATAGGCCAGCGCTTCTAGCTGTTTCTGTTCTTGTTCAACCGATTTTGCTTGGGCTAGCGCCATGCCAATCTGGGCTGCAATCGTTTCTAGCAGGAGAATTTCATCGATTGTCCATACACGCTGTTGGTTGCACTGGAGTAGCAAAATTCCGTTAGCCTGGTTTTGAGCAGAGGTCCGAATGGCTACCAGAGACGGGACATGGGCCAGATGGCCCGAAGGCTGGAACGTCCGGAACCGTTCATCGCTAGCTAGATCAGCGCAGACAACAGCTTGATCTTGGGAAAGCACCGTTGCGATAAACTCTCGCTCCTGCAAAATCAGATCGATCGCCTCGGTTGTAATCTGGTTCGGCTCAGTATAGTCGGCGATCAGCAGAATTTCTGGAATTGGCGGCGGAACGTAGATGTGAATCGAACAGCAATTCACCTGAAGGCCACGTCCAATCTGCTCTACGATGGTTTGGAAGATCAATTGGTCTACTGTAGGCGAGCGAATGGCTTCGGTGACTTGTTGTAGTAGCAGCAGTTTTGGCAAGTACTGCTCTAGCGCTTGTTCAGCCTGCTCTCGTCGCCTGATTTCTTGCTGCAATTGAATGGTCCGGGTCTGAATCTGGTTTTGTAATCTGCGAGGTACTAGCTGGGTTTCGATCTTGAGCAGAACTTCCTCGACTGTAAACGGGTAGGTGACATAGTCAACCCCACCACAGGCAAACAAGTTCGCCTTATCAAGGCTTGTCCCAGATTGAGCCAGAAAAATTACCGGTACGTTATGGGTTTGCTGATCAGTTTTCAACCAGCGACAGATATCGTAACCATCTAATTCCGCCAATCGAATCGACAGCAAGATCAGATCAGGCCAACCGGTTTGTGCCACCTTGATCGCAAAATCCAGGCTGGATGCAAAGCGCACGTGATACCCCGTCTCTGCAAGCAAACGTGCTAACCGTCTCAGACTGGCTGGAGTATCATCAATGATTAGAATGCTCTCTTTTGAACTGATTTGGTTTGAGCTGAGATGGTGAGCTTGATCCATCGGTTCATCAAACACTATTCCAGCAGGACTCGGTGACGCTATTGGTAAAGAACATACACACCATAACAGACACCAGCAAGTTCCTAAAAGCTGAGATCTTCGGCAAACTCACTCTCCTAGCCAACTCTAGCCACAGTTGATTTATACAGGCAGTGGTTACACTATCAGATACTTACAGCCAGATACTTACAGCTATACGCACTACCAAGTACACAATCTGGATGATACTGAGCGCCAATACTAAGCGCTCAGTAATGACATCTGTCAATAGTATCTGAAGATGATAGCTGCAATAGTATCAAATTCAATGGCGTCCAAAATATTTTAAATTAATCTCAGTTTCAAGATAATTGAACTGGTAAATTGCAAATTAAACCAGGCACTGTGCTGCCATCTAGGGGTCTAGCAAAAAAGTACCCTTGGCCTCGTTGGCAGCCAAGCGACTGTAGCTTCAGAGCCTGTTCCTCAGTTTCAACGCCTTCGGCAATCACGTCAATGCCCAGGCTATGGGCTAAATTGGTAATTGCTTTGACCAGGGATTCGCCCCGTTCGCACGAAAGCTGCTGCACGAATGACCGATCAATCTTCAGAACATCGAGCGGCAATTCCAACAATCGGCTCAGCGACGAATAGCCCGTACCAAAGTCGTCGATATAAAGCTGAACGCCCAATACTTTTAATTGGCTTAGCACCAGTTCAATCACTTCTGTATCGCTCATGATTGAGCTTTCGGTAATTTCCAACTTTAGGCTCTGAGCAGCCAAACCGGTATCTTGCAGAATTTGCTCGATTTGCTGCGGCAGATTGGCACAGGCGATTTGTTGACAGGACAGATTGACGCTGATTGTTAATGGTTTGAACTGGTCTGGAAATTGCTGTTGCCAAGATTGGAGCTGGTGGCAAGCTTCCCGGATCACCCATGCGCCAATGTCGATAATCGATCCGGTTTTTTCGGCAATAGGAATAAATTGGATTGGGGAAATGGTGCCTAGGGTTGGGTGATGCCAGCGCGAGAGCACCTCAAAGCCTGTGATTGTGCCATTATCTAGGGTGACGATTGGCTGATATTGCAATCGCAGTTGTTGATACGGGAGGGCAAGCTGCAAATCTCGCTCCATCCGCAGTCGGGCCAACTCTTCCGCAGATACCAGGCTAATCAGCCCTTCCGATTCCTGCTCGATGGCCGTAGTCAACCGCATCAATCGGTCCACATTATTGGCCGCTATTTTGACCATCCGCTGGCCTTTAGCCGACAGTACACCCAATCTGCCACTATCTAATAAATCGAGAGCGCCCTGAATTACCGTTAAAGGAGTGCGCAACTCATGGCTGATATCGAGGGTCCTTTCAGTGGGTGAAACGCCATAGTAGGAACTCAGTGTGTTATGAGTATAAAGCTTGTTCGTCGTCATGCCTAATGCACTACTACTGACCTACAGTCAGAGAAATCAGGGTCGATGGCTGAGTGACCCACTCTAGTGAAGCAGCTGGTTAATTGTTAAGTGCCCTACCCGATTTTTCTAACCCTAATCAATGCGCTGTTCTGCTGAGAGCGCTCTTTCAGCCTCATGAAGTTTAAATAGCCGTTGGGAGTCCAGGTAGCGGTCTGTTTTTTCTGACACAGGTCAGTCGTTCAAACAGCTATGGAAAAATCAAACAGCCAGATAGAATTCAAGCAACCATCAGTAATCATAGATTGAAATGGTGAAAAAGTCGGGTAAATAGGCGAAAGTAGCATAGTAAAGCTAAAAGCCAAAAAATATAGCTAAAGATTTAACAATTTGTGGCTAAGGCTAGAAGCGTCAGCGCTAGGAATTCCAGCCTAAGACTTCTAGAAGCTGGTGGGCCAATTTGGCGGGTTTAAAGGGTTTAGCGATCATTGCTTTCACCCCTAATTCAGCAAATCGGCGCTGGTCGGACATTTGAACTTTAGCGGTCAGTAAGATGACTGGAATATGACGAGTTGCAGGATTTGCTTGCAGATGCTTGAACACGGTTAGCCCATCCATATCGGGCAGCATCACATCGAGCAAAATGGCGTCTGGTTGTTCAGCTTCAGCTTTTTTCAAGCCTTCCTGGCTGGAGCAAGCCACGATTACATCTAATCCGGCCATGATTTCTAAACTGGCTTGAGCAACCTCACGGATATCATCTTCGTCATCGATGACTAAAACGCGCTTACCTGTCACTCAGCACCTCCCAACAATGAATTGCCTCTAGTGTTCCCAGCTAGGCTTGAACAGCGACGCGCTGCACGGGCAATGCTAGATAAAAAATACTGCCTTGTCCTATCGTACTCTCAACCCAGAGCGTTCCTTGATGTTGTTGAATAATACTGCGACAGATCGCCAAGCCTAACCCCGCTCCGCCTTGACGTCGGGTATCCGATGCATCTACCTGTTGAAATTGCCCAAAGATAGCTTCTAACTTATCAGCCGGGATTCCCTGTCCTTCGTCTTTTACCTTCACAAGCACATAGGGCTTTTTGATCGCCTTACGATGTGATAGTGCTAGCGCATCCACCTTACCATCGTCCCGTAGCTCCACCTCTAGCCAAACGCGCCCTCCTGCGTTAGAGAACCGAATTGCGTTCATTAGCAGGTGATGCAAGACCTGACTGATGCGTTCAGCATCTAGCGATACCGATACCGATTGGGTGGTTACCAAAAGCTCAATGCCTTGCTGGCCTGCGGTTGACTGTACCGTCGCGACGGTTTGATTCACTAGCTCACCGATGTCACAGGGCTGCTTCAAAATCGTGATTTTGCCTGAGCTGAGTCCTTCAAAATCTAGGATGTTGCTGGTTAGCTGGACCAGTCGATCAATATTTTTAGCTGCGATATTGAGCATGCGAACTCCTTGGTGCGAGAGGTCGCCCAGTTTCCCAGTCAACAGCAGGTCGATTGAGGCTTGCAGAGACGCAAGGGGGGTACGCAACTCGTGATTGATGATCGAAACAAATTCATCCTTCATTCGTTGAATGAGTTGGCGTTCGCTGTTATCTCTAGCAACCACGGCGAAACCAACGACTCTGCTGTTGGCTTCTCTGATTAAAGAGACTGTCAGCAAAACTTCAATCAACTCTCCGGTTTTGCGCTGCTGAATCACTTGGCGGCAGTCAATCGCCCTAGTGCCTGAATGCTGGGTCGCCGCAGAAAGTAAATTGCTATCGGGCTGGATTAGATCGAGCAGAGATTTGCCCTTAACTTCTGCTGCTGAGTAACCATACAGCCGCTCAGCTCCCGGATTCCAGGTCAAAACTCGCCCTTGCAGATCGGTACTGATAATCGCGTCTTCTGACGCTTCCACAATTGCTGCTAGCTGGAAGGCAGAGGCTTCGGCCTGCCGTTTGGCTCGTCGCATCTCTGCGTCCCGCAACTCCCGCGCAATGGCCGGTACCAGTCGCTTCAGATGTCCCTTAAACAGGTAATCGTTAGCGCCGGCCCGCATGATTTCAACGGCAACATCTTCTCCAATTAGACCAGAGAGGACGATAAAGGGCAGATCAAGTCCTGAAGTCTTTAAGATTTGCAGCGCGTCAGGCGCACTAAAGCTGGGCAGCAGGTAGTCGCAGATGATCACATCCCATTGACTTTGCTGTAACGCTAATTGCATCATTACTGGACTGTCCACTCGTTGATAGATTGGCGCATATCCACCCTTACACAGTTCTTGCAGAACAACTTGAGTATCGGCTTCGGAGTCTTCAACGAATAGGACACGGAGGGAAGTATTCATTGATATCGATGTATCGATGTGTAGATCGGTAAGTCGGCAAAGAGTAGTCAACTAGAACCCGGATAGTTCAGCTCTGAGGCAACCTAGAACCAAGCAAAACCTAACTCTTGTGATCGGCAATCTCTAATTGGAGTAACCGCAATTGGGGTAACCGCCTGCAATCGAGTATTTTAGACGGCTCTAACCTCCCAAGTAATGGCTCCTTTGCCAGGGAATGGCGGGAGGGAGCAACACCTGAGAACGGTGGGAGAAAAAGTGTCGGGGAAATTAATTAGCCATACTGAAAACTAAACTTGTGCTTTAGCAAGAATTACGTGTGACTTGACAAATTTAAAAGCTGTTTATCGGCTTAGCTTGCCCATATAGTTGAATTTGCAGCCAAGCCAAATATCTAATTTACCTGTCTAACATCTTTGGTCGATAGCTTCCCAAATTTACAAACTTGATTCAATTTAGTTCTCAAGTTTAAACAGTAAAGGTGCAAAAGTCGGGAAATTCCGATCCCTACATAGAACATAAAGTCACGTCGGTTATTTGGATCACAACAAATGCGTTAGTTAAAAACTGACAATTTCTCGGTTGACAAGTAGAAAAAGAAGATAGGGCAAAGCTTTTGCTTGCACGACTTTTTCACGTTTGAAACTTATCATTGGGGAGAGGATATCTGTGGATACTATCCCTACTGAGTTTCTCTGTTGAGTTGGGGCATTGCCTATTTCACCTAATTCCTGGTGCATCAATTATGTCAGTTCATAAATTTTCCAATCAGGTCTCTAATCAAAAGGCAGTTGATTCTTGCGATGCTGCATCAGCTCAGGTGGCTGCAACGAGCCATGTTCATTCATCCTCGTTGCCGATTCACGATTTGCCCGTCAAAGACTCGCCGATTCACGATTTGCCTGCTAAAGACTTGCCGATTAAAGACTTACTGATCAAGCATTTTGGTCCCAGCGCGCTGGATCAGATCATGCTGCATCTTGCCTTCAGTGCCATGCACACCAGCGGACACCGGCATGGGGCCTTCCTAGATGCCGCCGCCACCGCTGCTAAATGTGCCATCTACACCACCTACATTGAAGAAGGGCAGAATCTGCGCTTGACCGGCCAACTGCACCACATCGAACCGAAGCG
>KL662191.1:0-16580 GCA_000733415.1 [Leptolyngbya] sp. JSC-1 | reverse complement strand
GGCATGGGGCCTTCCTAGATGCCGCCGCCACCGCTGCTAAATGTGCCATCTACACCACCTACATTGAAGAAGGGCAGAATCTGCGCTTGACCGGCCAACTGCACCACATCGAACCGAAGCGGGTGAAGGTGATTGTGGAAGAGGTGGAGCGTGCCCTCAGCGAAGGTAAGCTGTTGAAGATGTTGGGGTCACACGAGCCACGCTACCTGATTCAGTTTCCTTATCTGTGGCTGGAACTGCATCCTTGGCAGCCGGGTCAGCCTCGTATTTCCAGCAACAGTTTAACCTTGTCCGAAAAGCGCTTGATTGAGGAAAAACTGCCGGACAATTTGCCGCCGGCCCGATTGATCAACGGCATCCAGTTTATGGATTTGCTAGAACTACTGCACAGCCGCTCTCAGGAGGATTTGCCGTCTGACCATCAAGTGCCTCTGAGTGAAGCAATGGCCGACCACATCAAGCGCCGCTTGATTCATGCTGGAACCGTTACCCGGATTGACTCTCCCTGGGGAGTGCCATTTTACGCATTAATCCGCACTTCCTATTCGCCGGTTGATGAAAAAGAGCGAGCCTACACTGTTGTGGAAAATACAGCCCGTTACTTCAGCTTGATGAGAGATTGGGCTGAACGCAAACCGAATGCAGTTCGGATTTTAGAAGAATTAAATATTCCAACCGAGCGAATTGACCAAGCTCTCCAGGAGCTAGATGAGTTGATTAAGACTTGGGCTGATCGATATCATCAGGCAGGTGGGGTTCCTATGGTAGTGCAATCTGTGGTTGGCCCAAAGCCAAACTAGGCAATACTCACAACTATGCCTGATACGAAGCAGAGGAGGTTGTGGCGTCTGAGCTACTTTGACTATGACTTTGACTATGACTTGGGCTGTAAGTTTGACTATGGCCAGGTTGAACACGCTGCAGACGATTTAGGATACGGTTGGGTAGCTCAATTGGTTCAATAGGCTTCAAGATCAAATCATCAGCACCAACCGAAAACACCTGCCTCCGGGTCTGCCGATCGGTTCGGGCCGTGAGGAAGATGATCGGCAACCAATGCCACTCTCCATCGCAGCGAACGGTTTGGCAAAGTTCTAAACCATTAATAGTTGGCATATTCACGTCCAAAATCAGCAGATCGGGGTGAACCTGCTTCAGTGTTTCCCAAAACTGAGTGGGGTCTTGTAGGCTCATCAGTTGAATACCCTGCGGCTCCAAACAGCTTGACAAGATTTGCGCTACTAGCGGATCGTCGTCCACCAGCAGAACCTTAGGTCGTTGCACCGGAGGAGTGGATACAAGATCACCAATGGCCTGCAGAATCGTCGCCGGCTGAATGGGTTTCTTGAGAAATAGCTGTCCGCCAACATGGACAGCTTCAACGCGGGCCTTTGAGCTATCTTCTGTAGACAGTAAAACGATGGGAACCGCAGGTGGCTTCTGTAGCTCTGCCAATAAACCTTGCCTCGACTGATCTGGAGCAGCAGTTCGCAGCAGGGAGAAGTCAATCAGTGCAACGGCCGGACGCTCTTGCTGGCATTGGTGCTGTGCCATTGCTAGCGTGGTGACAACGGTAGTACGCAACTGATACGTAGGAGCTTGGGCCGTGATCGCTTCGATCAGATCTTGGTCGTGTTCCCAGATCAGGAGCAAGGGTTGAATTTGACTAGCCTCAACAACTGGAGTTACCGGCTCAGCCACGGCTGATTCAGGGGATATAACCTCGGCTTCTAGAAGCTGTTTCAGGGCTAGAACCAAAGGTTCAACTCGGGTAACGGCTCGCTTTTGAGCAGTGGGCGTCCACTGGGGCATACCGGCTTCCAGTAAATTTTCTAGCTGCTGTGCCAATTGAGAGCCTTCCTCAAACCCAAACGTTCCCAAAGAGCCAGCTAATTTATGGGCGTTTTGAATGGCCTGCTGCTGCAAACCTGGGGACAAGCTGCCCAATTTCAGCATTTGAACGGCTTGGTCGAGCCGTTGCACCCGCTCAAGGTTCACGCCCTTTGTGCGTTGCCAAATCGCTGTAACTGAATGGTTCAGAGCTTGCTGCGGCTGTGGTGTAGATTCCTGTACCGCTTGCTCGCTAGATTGTGCAACTGCCTTATGGTCAGACTTATGGTCAGAAAAATCAGCGAGATAGGCTGGATTGATCCGATAGCCTTGGCCATAGAGAGTTTCAATCAGATCACCCGCACCAACGGCATCCAGTTTGCGACGAATGCTTTTGATGTGAGATTTTACCGTATCTTCGTTGGGCGGATCTTCGCTGAAGGACCAGATCTGATCGACAATGGCACTGCGGCTAAACACCCGATGTTGATGTCGCAAGAATAACTCTAGCAGCAAATACTCTTTGCGGCTGAAGCGGAGTAACTGGCCGTTGTATGTCACCTCACAAGCGCTGGGGTCTAAGTGGAGATTGCCGCAAGTTAACACTGGCGTTGTGCTGGTGCTGCCTCGCCGTAACAGTGCCCGAATCCGAGCCGCCAATTCTCTCACATCAAAGGGCTTAACAACATAATCGTCAGCACCGGCATCTAGCCCTAGCAGTTTGTCGGTTGTAGTATCTTGGGCCGTCAGCAGCATCACCAGAACTTGCTTTTTTTGGCTGCGTAAACGGCGGCATAACGCAATTCCATCCAGTTTAGGCAGACCAATATCCAAAAGCACTAGATCGTAGGGAAACGCCTCAATCAGTTCCCATCCAGCTTCACCATCTGTCGCTACATCGACGACATACTTCTGCTCATTCAAGATGGCAGTTACCAGCTCCACAATGCTTTCATCGTCTTCGACTAATAGAATTCTCATATTGGGCGGATATTGGGCTAAAAAAGGTTGCAATCGCTAACGTGTTGGCCAATTCTTGACCAGTTCTTGACCAGTTTGATCACCAGCTCTATAACTGAATTTGCGGTAACTGAATTTGCGACTAATTGAGAATTGAGCGCTGACCGATGCGTGATACGGCAATGGTATAAGGACGATATCGCATAATTTATTGAACAGCTTAGTTACAGTAGAGATGGCGGTACTCAAATAAAGAATACAAAACAACGAAATGCTCCCCACAGAAGTTTGTCAAAGCGGAGGTTTTGTCGCAGCCCTGTTGTTTGATCAAATCTGTCAAATTCTTGGTTGAACTCAAACTCGTCAAACTAGAGCTATTGGACTCAAAGATCTTTCCTCTAGCCCTGACTCCGTTTGCTCGTCGGTCTGGGATGGTGCCCATCTGCCGTTCGCCAAAATTTTCACTAGCCAAATCCAGGACAAACACTACGCGATTCTAGAAACTATACGATAGAAGGGGCGACACTTGGAGTCAGAAATTACTGACCAGCAGCAAGTGATGCTGAAAAACCTCTGTAGTTTTTCGGAATGTTGAGTTTTGTGGCTGAGGTGAGGCTTATAGATGGGCTGTAGATGGGCTGTAGATGGAAGGAGTGGGCCGCGGAATACTGTAGGCCAAATCAAAAGGCCAAATCAGCAAGAGGAGGTCAGGATTCAGTCTCTGCGGCTTGTCTAAATCTTTTCTTCCACTGGTTTTTCACTTTCTTCCCTTACACTGTTCAGCTAAGAGAAAAATTCTTACGATGTGCTTTTAAGGTTGATATGACCCTAAGTTTAGGTGTAGCAGATTGACAGGTTAGGTGCAGGATCAGGTACAGGATTAGGTACAGGATTAGGTGCGAGGAAGTGGGTTCGGTGGATTGCTTAAAATCGTAATTAACCGTAATGCATTAGGTGTGTTCCCTCTGTGATATAGATTTGGTCTTCCTCGGTGTTGCTCAATGATCTGAAATCTAGGTTTGTAGTCTTGAATACACTTATGTGAGGGCTTATTTCAAATAACTTACAAGCGCTACTTCAAGATCCAACTTTTCTTTCCGTATCTACAACCTCAGACAGTGTTAAAGAGCACCAGAGTGATCACAATCTAGATTGAGCATAAGGGTTGGGGTATGGAAACGCTACTAATTAATGAGCAATTTGTCTCGCAGTTCAAATATTGGCGAGAAGGTCAGGTGCGGACTGGAATGCGATTCCGCCGTAATCTGTTTGAACATGTATCTAAATTTAATCATCACCAGCGCCATCACGCCTTTGATCTAGCTTGGAAGTTGGCTCAGGCCGGCAAGGAATCCATTGTGACAGCAACTTCAGATTCCTACACAATTTGGGTCAATTTGCGGGTGGTTAATCCGGCAGCTTTGCCAAGTTGGTCTAATCCTGGTTTGGAGGTGGGGACGTTTGAGCCTGCCCCCCCTGGGCTGGTGCCGTTAGAGGCAGTGCTCTCTGCCTGAGATCTGAACAAGTTGACAGCGCCATACTACCTCGGCATACTTTAGGGATTGCTTTGATTGGATGGGTAGCCTGAGTTGGTGGTTTTAAGAAGTCTATGTCTGCACTAGCCATTGGGGATCACGCGCCCTGGTTTACATCTGCTGCTTCAGCCAGTTCTCAGGATTTTCTGATGGGGGGCTATCGGGCCGTCCTGTTCTTTTTTGGCAGTGCTCGCAATCCTCAGGTGAAGGCGGCTTTGGCAGATTTTTGTGCGGCGAAATCTCGGTTTGAGCAGTTAGGCATCCATTTCTTTGGGGTTAGCATTGATCCAAACGACCGAGTCCTGGAGGAAAAGGTAGCCCAGTCTGGCTTCTTTCACTGGCTTTGGGATTTTTCGGGCGAGGTTAGCATCCGGTATGGCCTTTGTCAGGTAGGACCTGGTGGAGAAGGCATTACCTATGATCCAACTACCTTTATGCTGAATGAAAATTTGCGCGTTCTGAATTTATTCCCTCTAGAGTCCCATGGATCTCATGCTCAGCAGGTTCTTGCTTATCTAGAAACGCTGCCTTCGCCCAGTGCTCCCCGTGTGATCAGACAACAAGCACCAGTTCTGCTGATTCCCCAGGTTTTATCTGCTGAATTCTGCCAGCGCTTGATCCGTTGTTACCAGGCAGATGGGGGTCGAGAATCTGGATTTATGCGGCAGGAAGGCGAAAAAACGGTAGTGGTACTGGATCCTGCCATCAAGCGGCGGCGTGATTGGCTGATTGCTAATCCGGACTTGGTGAACGAAATTAATGAACTACTTAGCCGTCGCGTGTTACCAGAGATTAAGAAAGCATTTCAGTTTAGCGTCACCTGCTTTGAGCGATATGTGGTCGCTTGCTACGAAGGCACTAATCAGGGGTTCTTTCAACCCCATCGCGACAACACCGCTTTGGGAACAGCTCATCGTCGCTTTGCCCTCACCCTGAACTTAAATGAAGGCTACGCAGGAGGAGAATTGCGCTTCCCCGAATATGGGCCTGACCTCTACGCACCAACCCCAGGGGATGCGCTTGTGTTTTCCTGCTCGCTCCTCCACGAAGCAACCCCCGTCACTCAAGGGCAGCGGTTCGTACTGCTATCTTTCTTCTACGGCGACGAAGACGCTAAGCTGCGGCAGCAGACCCAAGATCAGATTGTCCGCTCCGGTGCAGTGCCCAAGACAGTAGGCAACAGTCGAATTCAGCCTGACTCTAAAGCAAAGCCTGGATTTCAATCTAGATCAAAGCGGGGATCTAAAACCTAGGGCCAGTTTCTCAAGGCGAATTCCAAACTGGCAAATGGTGATCGTACCGCCGTAATCTCCCTTCCGGATGACGAGAAAACAAGTTGGTGTTGATATAACCAAAGATGTTGGAACCTATGCGAGCCGTGGATTGAGGCTATGACTAGGGAAAATGGAAAACGCAACTCCATGGTCGCTTGGATACGTCAATTCCTTGTAAGAATTGCTATTTCTTTGCCAAGAATTTGCAGTTAAGGTGTGCAGTCCATCCCTGTACAGTGTTAACAGAAGCGGCTGTTGATTGTCCTGATTATCGGCCCAAGAAAGCTGAAATTTCTTTTAGGAAGCCATCGTCAAAATAGACTGGAGCTTGAGATTAAGATCAAATCGCTGTAACCCAGGTAATATAGATGCTTTTTACTTTTACAACCATTTACGGGGCAAGGATTTCGTCAATGGAAATCGCAGATCCGCCTATACCAACACCTGTTCCGGCTCCTACTCCTTTGCCCGATCCCGATCCATTACCTGAACCCTTGCCCGACCCGTTACCTGATCCGCTCCCAGAGCCGTTGCCCGACCCGTTACCTGATCCACCCTCTCTAGGCTGGATCTAAACACATCTCGCATGAGTTATCGTGGAAATGGCTGTTGTCAGTTGCTCTTGAGGTTATAGTCTGCATCTAGCCAGCATTTTGGCAGTGCTTCACCTGATGGAAACACCAAATCCTGCTTCGGAAACTCTTCGGGGTCTTGCTCCTCCTGCCCTGACTGGATTCGCCCCGGTATGGTGCTGTGGGTGGGGCTGATCAACGCCTCCAGATCTAGGACTTCAATTAAAGTATCGTCTTGTTTAATTTGTAGCAGCATAGGTTTAAGGACAGCAATTTACACCAGAGTGTATCTTCCTCTGTCTGCGTTTTTCTTGCTTCTATCTTTAGTAGCAACTCTAGTAGCAACTCTTATGTATTTGTACTCTAACAGCGCTTGTTACTAACAGTAGGCAGATGCCTCTAACTTAGGAGAGACGGTAATCTTAGCTGCAAAAGAGTAGCTTAAGAACAGCCAGGAACAGATTTATGGCTCAAATTTTGTCTCAGGAGTAAGTTATGGCTGAACTCGAAGATTTTGAACCGGCGAGCGCTAACCCTGATCCGATCACAGGTGAACCGGGTGCTCATCCGGTTGGAACTGGAGTAGGGGCTGCTGCCGTGGGAGCCGCTGCAACTGCAATTGGAGCAACTGCTGGTCCGATTGGGGCGGTTGTGGGCGCGGTTGTGGGAAGTGTGATTGGCGGATTGGTGGGTAAGAGTGCAGCCGAGGCGACAAATCCGACGATTGAAGAAGCCTATTGGCAAGAACGGCATCAGAACCGAACCGAGCTGCATCCAGAGCGCAGTTACGAAGCCTATCAGTTAGCGTATCAGCTGGGCTATGAGAGTTATGTGGCCTATGCTGAGCAGCGCACAACCTATCAAGAGGTCGAACCAGAACTAGAGCGAGAGTACGAACGCCGGAATGATGGCTCTAGTGTGGAGTGGAATGATGCCAAGTACGCAGTCAGAGATGCCTGGGAGCGCGCTCGACGCAATGATTTCTTCTATCGTGCCGATCTGTATTGGCGGGAAAATTATAGATCTCAGCCGTACTACGATTCCGGTTTCTCCTACGAGGACTACCAGCCGGCATACCGAACGGGCTACGAGGGCTATGTCGAATATGCGGAAACTGGAGAATCTTACGACAAGATTGAACCAGAACTGCGGCGCAGTTACGAAGAAAATTATGGCACCTCTGGTCTAGCCTGGGAAGATGCCAAACACGCGGTACGGGATGGCTGGAACTGGGCCGAACAAGAGTTTCAGGTTTAATTTGGCCTGAGATTCTGAAGGCTCAGCTCGTTATCAACCATCCTGATCAGCGGCACATTGTTTAAGCCAGTTGTTTAAGCCAGTTGTTTAAGCCAGCAGTGCTTGACCGCGCTGATATAAGTTCCGTGCATAGTCGGTCCAGATGCCCTGCCCCCAATAACGAAAACAGCTCGTCTGCAGCAGCAAGTTATAGAGTAGGGCTTGCTGGTAATCGAATTGCTGCGTCACGGCAGGATTTTGGGCCACTAACGAATCATATTTCTGGTGGAAGGCGGCGCTGAGTTGGTTCATGGGTTCTAGCACATTCTCGTAGCCGCTCACCCAACTAATGCTGTTAGTCCAGGATGCGCCATCCATGTGAAAGTGCGGGTCGGTCTGTTTCAGTTCCATAATCGCCTGTTCGACTGCGGCTGACGTGGCCTGGGTTGGGTCTACTCGCTGCCAAATTTTGTGCTGCTGTACCGCTTGGCAAGTTGGGTAAGCTGCTGGGGTGAGGCCTGTTGCCTCGATTAGCTCTAGATATTCGGTGCCGTTGATGGGCACGGTGCCGCTGTGGTTGCTGCCGCTATCGCGGATGTCGTAGTAAATGCGAAACAGGTCGCGGGGATACTCGTTCATCATCACACCGCCATTTTCGCCATCGGCAATTTGCGCCACGAGGGACGGAATTTGGGTACTTCCGATAGCCTGCCGATCTCGCCCTTTCGCCTCAAAGTAGGGCTGCATCTGGGCCACGAGTTTGGTATCGGAAGCTTGGGTTTTGATCAGGGCCGTGATGCTGATTTCATCACCTTGGCAGTTGCGGGCAATTAAGCGATTGGGGACGTACTTTTGCTCGTGCCGCAGTCCAGAACCATCCAGGTTTTCCACCGAATGTTCTTGCACCAGCAGCCATTGATAGCCGCATTCCTTCAGTGCTCTGATGTATTCGTAGAGGGTATCGGGATGGTTGGGCAGGTGCATTTCAGGCGGTGAAAATCCGCGCACGCGCCGCAGGGCATCATAACCAAAAATGGCGGCAAAGTGGTGCTGCCACGCCTGAATGTGTAGCTTGATATCGGGAATCGGCGTTGAAGGTACGACCGCATGGCTCCACATGGTTCCTAACCATTCCACATAGGGCTGGTAAGCCGGATCGCAGGTGATGCGCTTGAGGTTGTCGAGGATGTCATGCCGCTGCATTTGCTGAAAGCCCCAGAGCAGGTTGCCGGAATAGTCGAGCATGATGCGCGGATTGCAGCCTTCGTGGACTAACTGGGGAATAAACTCACCCATGCGGCGATAGCACCAGGCAAACACGTCAGCATTGTGGTTGTCGCCCTCGTGGGGATGCTCGTACATGTATTGCAAATGGCTGATCAATCCCCCTTGCCATCCTGCCGGAATTGTGGGCTGATGCATGTGAAGGGCGCAGGCAAATCCCGCTTTGATGTTTTCTAACCGCAAATTAGTATTGGTGAGAAATACGGGTTCGCTGTAATTTACGACCGATTGAATTCCGGTTTCCCAGCCGCTGATGGCAGGTAACTCGCTACTCAAAGCCTGCGGCAGGTCAAATTGGGCGAGGGTGGCAGATGAGGTCATAGCAGTTCCTGATGGGATGGGTTCGCCTACAGTGTACTTATTTATTAGCCCGCCGTTCACGTGCGGGTGAGTTAGGTTGCTTCCTCTGGTTGCCAATCCACTTTGTCATAAAGGTGTCATAAAGGTGTCATAAAGGTCGGCTAGGGTGATCTGAAACGGAACGGTTGCCAGCATTAAAACCGCTTCCTCACCGTCATATTCAGCAAAAATCCATTTGCGCGGCTCGGTTTTGTAATACTGCTCAACGTGCAGGGTGGCTTGGTCGATCAAAACATATTCCTGAAAACTAGAAATAGTGCGATAGGCCGCGAATTTGCTGTCTTTGTCGTAGCTGCGTGTCGATTCGGACAATACTTCGGCAATCAACATCGGATTTGTGATCGTGTCTTTCCGCCCTTCCTGAAGCTGCAATTCGCCTTGAACCACCATGACATCGGGATAGGTGTAGATTCGCCGTTTGGGAATCCAAAGCCGTTGATTCGGTGACAAACACGCGATAGGGTTGACGTTTGAAGGCAAAGTTTAAAGCAGCATAGAAGTTGCCAACATCTGATTGTGATTTGGGGTGCCGCCGGGCCTGAGAATTACTTCACCGTCGATGTATTCATGGCGGTCTTCAGCATTGACCTCTAGCTCCAGATAGTCTTGATGATGAAGCTGACTTTTGGCTATAGGTGAGTCAAACATCGCTGGACGCTGTGTGGGCTAACACTGAGGACGATGTGTATGCCCAACTACTTCAAACATGACATTATTCCAGATGCAGAGCAACCCGATCAGTCCTTACGAAGTTGGTTAAGGCTGCGATAGCGATCACTCCATTTGGCCTGAAACTTTGAATTTTTTCTTTTTAGTCACTATAATCTTGCTTGACCGAAATCCAGGACTGCTATAACGATTTATACGCTGTAGGAGGCAAATTTAGTAAATCTACCGTAGTTTGCTGACTAATTGGCTAGTTTACTAAATAGGCTAGCGCTGATCTGAGCGGTCACTCCTCAGCGGCATTCAATCCATTACTAGATTGCTCAGTCTGGACGACAACTTTTTGGAGGAACATAACTAATGCGCTCTAGAATTCAATTGGCTTTTGTGATGTTGGGAGCTGGTGCAGTGGTAGCAGCGGCTGGTCTGCCAGCAATGGCTCAGAATACACCCATCACCGATGAGTTTGGGGCTACGGGAACCTCACCGAATGCGGCAGCATGGTTGGAGGCGATCAACGAGCAGTATGGCCTACCCACCGAAACCCCCATCACCGATGCTCAAGGCATTACTACCGGCACCGAAGTTGCAGTCTGGGCTGAAGCCATCCGGGGTGAGTACGGAATTCCTGGCGAAGGTGTAGAAGCTGGAACGCCGGTTACGGATGAGTTTGGTGCTACCGGCACCAGCCCCGACTCGGCTGCCTGGTACGAAAGCATGAAGGAAACCTACGGCATCGGCACAGGTCTGTAGGCTTACTGCTGATTGGAATTGGAATCTCAATTGAAATTGAACGAAACAGGGTGGATCGCCCTGTTTTTTTATTGGCGGTTTATTAGCGATTGGTTTAGAACCATCAGGTTGACACCACACCCAACGATTGATCCCCACACAGCGATAAAATCAGGGAGGTCTGAAATCAAAGGAACGGTCAGTGTGCTAGCAGCGTTATTGTACGGTCAGGAAGATTTGCGTTTAGAGGAGGTGGAAGCGCCCACGCCAGCCGCAGGAGAGGTCGTGATCCAGGTCAATATTGCCACGACTTGCGGTACGGATTTAAAAGTATGGCGACGGGGAGGCCATGCCCGCATGCTGAAGCCACCCACTCTGTTTGGGCACGAAGCCGCCGGACAGATCGTCGCTGTTGGAGAGGGAGTGACCGGGTGGCAGGTTGGGGATCGGGTCGTGGCCAACAATTCCGCGCCCTGCATGAGCTGTTTTTTCTGCCAAAAGCAAGAATATTCCCTGTGTACCGACCTCAGCTTCAACAACGGCACGTTTGCCGAATATCTCAGAATTCCAGCCCCGATCGTGCGTCAGAACATGCTGCCGATTCCAGTCGGATTGCCGGACGCGATTGCCGCCATGACCGAACCGTTAGCCTGCGTTTTGCATGGGGCAGCCCGCTCTAATGTCAAACCGGGAGACCGGGTGGCGGTGTTGGGAGATGGGGCGATTGGGCTGATGTTTGTGGCGGCCTTGGTGGAGCAGGAGGCGGAGGTCTATTTGTTTGGCGGCAGCGACTCGCGCTTGCAGATTGGCGAACAGCTAGGAGCGGTCAAAACGTTTAATCACCATCAGACAGATGACATTCCTGGCACGGTGAAAGCGCTCACTGAAGGTTTGGGAGCCGATGTGGTGGTAGAAGCCACGGGTTCTCCAGCAGTCTGGGAAATGGCGATTGCTTGCGCTCGTCCGGGAGCCACGGTGAATTTGTTTGGCGGCTGCCCCCGCGATACTACGATTACCGTCAGCACCGAACAGCTCCATTACAGCGAACTCACCCTCAAAGGCGTGTTCCACAGTACGCCGCATTACGTGCGGGCCGCCCTAGAACTGCTGAATAGCCGCCGGTTTCCGTTCGAGCTACTGATTAGTGATTACCGTCCGTTGAACGAGCTAGAGCAGGTGTTTCAAGCCATGAAAGCGCGACAGGTGATCAAAGTGGCAATGGTGCCTTAGCGGCAGGCTGATTGGAGATGAGGATTAGCGAGAGTAGAGCAACGAAGTCCGCTTGTGCAAAATTTCTGATCTAGCAGCTAAACATTATTCGAGGAGTTACATTAAGTATTTGAACTTATGTTAATTAGTCGTCTTGATGCATATCTTTGAAGGTGAGCCAGGGTAAATCCATGTCAACTTACACGCGGTTTTTGTCTTTAGTTCTTGCTTCGACCATCATGCTGTTCACGGGTACATCTGCTGAGGCCTGTACTCGCGCGGTCTACCACGGACCTGAAGGTCGAGTGCTGACAGGACGGTCTATGGATTGGAAGCTCGACTGGAATGGCAACATGTGGATTCTGCCTCGCGGTGTTGAACGCAATGGTTTGGCTGGTCCACGTTCTGTCAATTGGACATCCAAGTATGGCAGCGTTGTAGTCACCGGGTACGAGATCGCAACTTCTGACGGTTTGAACGAAGCGGGATTGATGGTCAACGCGCTTTGGATGACGCGATCGGTTTATCCTGAGGACGATGGGCGCACACCTCGGCTGTCCTTGTCGATCTGGCCGCAGTATTTTCTCGACAATTTTGCCACTGTAGCGGAGGCGGTTGAGCACCTGCGCGCTAACCCGATCCATGTGGCCACAGGCGAAGTTCCCGATCAGCCAGGACGGATGGCCACTACGCATCTGTCCCTTTCCGATGCTTCGGGCGACAGTGCCATTCTGGAGTGGATCGATGGCGAGTTGCGGATTCACCACGGTCGCCAGTACCAGGTGATGACGAATGAGCCAATCTTCGAAGATCAACTTGCGATTACGCAGTATTGGTCGCGCGTGGACGGACTGACATTTCTGCCCGGTACCAGCCGTGCGGAGGACCGCTTTGCTCGCGCCAGTTTCTTGATCAACGCTGTGGACAAGTTTGACGATGCTCGTCTTGCTGCCGCTGCCGTGTTCAGCGTGATCCGAAATGTCTCAGCCCCCTATGGGGTCAGCATTGATGACCAGCCCAATCTCTCCACCACCCGCTGGCGTGTCGTCGCTGATCATAAGGATCTACTCTATTACTTTGAGTCGGTGGTTTCACCAAATGTTTTTTGGGTGGATTTGAAAAACGTTGACTTTTCGCCAGAGGTCGGTGTTCGCAAGCTTGACCTCGGACCACGTCAGCAGAACCTATTCAGCGGTGATGTGTCGGATAGCTTCGTGGTTACGGAGCCATTTCCCTTTATGCCAGCAGAGTGAGGAAGAAGGTTTCAACCACCATAGTCAAAAGATTTGTCAGTCAAATCAGTGAGGCAACTTTTCTGGAATGGCGCTCAGGTTCAGGATTTATTGGTTTGGTAACATGAATAGGACAGCAGCTATGGGCTGATTTGGGCTGTTGATTCTTTTTAACTCACTGCCAATGAAGCGATACTGGCAAGTTCTCAAACTCTTTATCTCAACGGCGCTGGCCGCTGAGTTGGAATATCGTGTCAATTTTGTGATTGCTACCTTGACCAGTTTGGGCAGTTTAGCGGGCAGTTTGTTCAGTTTGTTTTTGTTTTATCAGGCTGACTACACTTTTGCAGGCTGGAGTTGGGAAGAAGCGCTCGTTGTGCTGGGGGTGTTCACGGTTCTACAGGGATTTTCTACCACGTTTTTAGCGCCTAATTTGAACCAAATCGTCAAGCATGTACAGCAAGGTACGCTCGATTTTGTACTGCTAAAGCCGATTAGCTCCCAGTTTTGGTTATCTACTCGCTCGGTCTCGCCTTGGGGATTGCCGGATTTGATTTTTGGGCTAGTGGTGATTGGCTATGCCGGTAGTCGTTTGGGGATTGCCGGTCAGGCTTATTTGGTCAGCATTGTGCCATTGGTGTTTGGGCTGCTGAGTTTGTATAGTCTCTGGTTCATGCTAGGTGCAACAAGCATCTGGTTTGTCAAAATCTATAACGTCACCGAGGTGCTGCGGGGATTGCTAGAAGCTGGACGATTCCCAATGGCGGCGTATCCGGTCGCCTATCGGTTCTTTTTCACGTTTATTGTGCCTGTGGCGTTTTTGACCACTGTTCCAGCCGAAGCGCTGCTGAATCGCGCCCAGATGGGATGGATTGTTGGCGCTGGGGTTCTGGCGGTGATTCTGTTGCTCGTATCCCGTTCGTTTTGGCGGTTTGCTCTGCGGTTTTACACCAGCGCTTCCAGCTAAAGCTGACTGACCATCGTACTGGCCATCGTACTGGCCATTTTGCTAGTCATCTATGGGTTATCTACTGAACCATGCAGATTTGTGGCTTCAGCAGTGGCCGGTTCATGTGGCTGCCAGCTTTCCAGATGAAACTGGCGGTCAATGTAGCTGAAGCCAACTTTGGCTTCCTGAATTGCCATGTCGCGTACATTCACGCCTTCTAGGTGCAGTTCGCCGGTCAGGTTGGGTTGGCGGGGGCTACCGGAGAGCGCCGCCACGGCGTGAACTTTACCATCTAGCCGCATGGGTAAATTGAGCGCATTTTGCACCTGGGGTAGGGCAATGCCATCGAGGCGAAGATTCCCCGCCACCGCATTCGGAGCCACCTGTCCGGTAAAGCCAAACCGTCCATCAAACTCCCGTGGCCTTCCCCCCAGCCCAATCGTGAAACCTTCGGCCTGTACCGCTGGCAATAGGAGGGTTTGCCCCCTGAATTGGGCATTAGCAACGGTGACTTGCCGAATTCGGTAGTCGGCCAAATGCCAATCCTGCCCTTGCAGGCCAAATTGAGCGGCAATTCCAGCAGGTGTGCCTTGAACCGTGGCCATACCGGAAAACTGGCCTTCTAGCGTGACGAGATCGGCGAGGCTGGGAACAGTCAGCGGCAGTGGGGCGGTTTCGGTTTGAGATGGAGACGGTTGGGAGGTTGGTTGAGAGGCAGACTGACGGCTCGTGAACTTCTCGACCAGAGCAGTGAGGGCTTCTGGCGTAAGCAGAGTTAACAGATCTTGAAAACTGCCTTGCTCGATCGCCACCTGACTACTCCACTGAGCGGCGGCAGGATGGGCGTGGGCGGTAATGGCGTAGCGGCTGCTGCCCAACTGCAAAACGGCTTGATCCAGCGAGGCTCGACCGTGCTGATAGGCAACCACACCCGTGAAACGATTATGCTCCGCAGGGTTTGAAGAACCACTGGTTTTATGCTTGGGATGGGGAGTAGCATTGATTGGACCAATTCCCGGCTGGGTGATGTCGATCCTACCCGATACTGCCGGTTCGGTTAGATTCGCCAAATCCACATTCACGTCTCCGGCCAACACCCCTTGGACTTTACCCAGGTCCGCCAGCGACAGGTTGAGTTTCTCTAGCGCAAAATTACGAATCTGGGCTACGAGGCGCTGATCAAGCAAGCGGCCCTCTGCAATGGCCTGACCCAGCTTGATGGCGAAGGAAGCCGGACGGTAGTTGGGGTCGAGCACCAGCGCAATCCGATCCTGCTGGCCGCGCAAGTCTAGATGAAGCTGACGGTTTGGCTGAGTCTGGATCTGGCCATGCAGCGGTTCAAACTGAAAGTCTTGTAGGGCAAGCCGATCGAGTTTGACCTCGCTATTGACCTGGGGTGCACTGGGCGTTCCCGTAATTGTGCCTTTGAGGCTGACTTTTCCTTTAATCGGTATCGGTGAGGTTTGAGTGATTGGCAGAGTCGCTAAATCGTACTCTTGAATATTTACGTTTAAGTCAAGAGCAGCAATATCTGTAATCTCGTTGCCGTCCAGTTTCGGAGTAATCCAACCGCTCACGGCAGCGTTCTTAGCTTCAGCCTGTTGAATATGCAGCTTTTCCCCGTTCCAGGCAAAGTTAGCCTTCAGCGGATGATTCAAAAACTCAATGCCTGCAAATTCTTCTGCCTGTAGAGCAGTGAGTTGCACCGTTCCTTCTGCCTCAGTTCGACCTAGATGCAGTTCAGTCAAACGGCCCTGCAATGCCACCTGCGTTTCGATCTGACCAGGTAAATTGGCAGCAATCATACTGAGGGGAATCTGCGAACCGGTTACTTGAGCCTGCCAGCGGCCCTGATTGGCGTTGAGGCGAGCGGCCACCGTACCCTCGGCCATTTGAACAGCTAAGTCGCCGTTGCCCTGAATCGTGTCTGGACTCAAATCAGTGGCACTACCCGCGAGGTTGATCTGACCCTGAAGACGACCGGGCAATTGCGTAAACGGCTGAAGCGGAATTTGGTTCCCTATGAGCGCAGCTTGCCAGCGGCCCTGCTGTAGCTTGGCCTCGGCCTTGAGGCTGCCGTCTCCTACCTGAACTTGAGTGTCCCGGAGTTGGAGCACATCCTTGGCGAGTGTGACTTCTCCCTGGGCCGGGTAGCTGCCCTGACTGAGCTGCCAGTTTGTCACTAAGCTGGGTGCTTCTGCGACTACCGTAACCTTGGTTTGAGCATTGAAGCGTCCCAACTGCTGGCCTTCGGGCAACTGAATCTGATAAAGCTGAGCCATCGCATCGGCGGGTAGGTCTTGCACCACAGCGCTAATTTTGGCATTGTCTTCTTCCAGCCAAATTTCGCCACGAGTGGTGATCGAGCCGCCGGTAACAGGCAAAAGGCGAATTTCGTGGAGTTGGAGATAGTCTTCGGCCAGTGATAGGGTGAAATGGCCTTCCATTGCAGCGGCTGTGAGGCGATCAAACTTGATCGGTTTCGCCATCTGCGCCCTGCCCGACAGCACCGGACGATCAAACGACCCAGTCAGCCGCAAATCCTTTGACTTGAGCGCACCTTCTACCGGAAACGGTACTTCGAGCTGCAAGGTTTGCATGAACGGAGCCGCATCCACGGATTCTACTTTAGCGTTGAGGTCAAAGCCGCGCTCCAGGTGAATTTTGCCATTGAGCTGAAACGGAATTTGGCCAAAGCGTAACTGTCCCTGCTGCAAAATCGCTTCCTGGCCTTGGAACCG